>OW818637.1:0-3293957 GCA_942492745.1 uncultured beta proteobacterium | reverse complement strand
TGGTCCGTCCAAATCAGGCATCTCACTGATGGTCCAATAGGTATCGATGGAACGCATCACCTCAACGAACTGTCGGTAATCCACGGGTTTTGCCATGTAGCCAGCCACTCCCAGGTTGAAACTGTTCACCTTGTCCTGTTGCTCTTCGGACGTGGTCAGCACAACCACCGGGATACTTTTTAATTGGTCATCATGCTTCATTACCTGCAAAAACTCTACACCGTTCATGATGGGCATATTCAGGTCAAGCAAGATAATGCATGGTTTCTCGTTGTTAGAATCGCGCAAATAATTCAGAGCATCCTCGCCGTTTTCTTGCCGCACCAGCGGATTCGTTACGTGAATATCTTTTAAAGCACGGACAACCGTCATGGTGTCCACTTGATCATCTTCCACCAGGAGAATCGGTTTGTTGGTAATCCTCATACTCTATCTCTTTCCTTAATTTGAACTTGCTGTTGTTACAGTTTTGGGTAGCGTGAAGAAAAACGTGCTTCCCTCCCCTACTTTAGATTCCAACCATATCTTACCACCATACATTTCCACAATTTTTTTCACCAGGGAAAGGCCGACGCCAGTTCCCTCCACCCTGTCCCGCGGTACCAATGTCTGGAACAGCTGGAAGATTCGTTCAAAGTGCCGTAGTTCGATACCAGGCCCATTGTCGGTGATGAGGAATTTCCATTGCTTGCCCTCTGAGCTACAGGCAATGCGAATTTCGCCCTGTGGTTTGTCCATGTATTTGATGGCATTGGAGAGCAAGTTTTGAAATACCTGCTCAATGCGGGTCGGTTCTGCCATAACGGTCGGCAAAGTATTTTCAATAGTGACCACAATATTGGCCGGTGGCGAAAGCAGGTCAATCACCTCCCGCACTAGCTGGTCGAGGTCCACCGCAATTATCTTCTCCTTCACCTGGCCTACCCGCGAATATTGCAAAATACCATTAATCAGATTATCCATGCGATATACCCTTTTAATAAGCAGACGCATATGTTCTTTGCCCTCTTCATCGAACTTGTCTGAGTAATCATGGGAAAGCCAACCTGCCAATGCGCTGATGGCCCGCAACGGCGCCTTGAGATCATGAGACACCACATAAGCAAAGCTTTTTAGTTCTTCATGGGTGCTTTCCAGTTCGTGTATCAGATGCGCCTTCTGTTCCTCAGCCTGTTTACGCTCGCTAATGTCGCGTACGGATCCGGTGAATATACGGCGTTCGCCCTGGCGCGTTTCGATCACTGCCAGCTCCATGGGGAAGGTTGTTCCGTCCTTGCGCAGCCCCACCACCTCGCGGCTGATACCGATGATTTTTTTCTCCCCCGTCTGCAGGTAGTGGGCGAGATAACCGTCATGCGCCTCGTGGTAAGGAGAGGGCATGAGCATGGAAACATTCTTTTCGGCTACTTCGGCCTCGGTGTAGCCAAATATGCGCTCGGCGGCGGAGTTGAAGGTTCCAATCTCACCATATTCGTTAATTGAAATGATGCCCTCAATCAGGTTATTCAGCATGGCGCGGACATGCGTTTCGCTGTCGCGCAACTGACCGATGATCTTCACCAGATTATTATTCATATCTTTCAGAGCTTGCATCAGTTGGCCGATTTCATCCGCCGACCGAACTTCAATTTGCTGCGTAAAGTCGCCTGCGGCAACGCCACGAGCAATCTCCACTGCTTTCTTTAGCGGCTTGAAAACAGCTCGGGTGAACGCGACGCTGATTAACACTGCCAGTGCCAGGACAATAAATATCAAGGCGATGAAAATATTGCGAATGGTCGCGTAGTGGTTTTGTTGGTATCTATATTCCTGTTTAGTAACATCTATTTGAAGATTAATAAGCGAGCTGATGTCTTCCTTAATTAATTCATAGAGGGGACGTACCTTTTCCACAACAACTTGATTCGCTTCTTTGATTTCGTTGGTACGCAAAGCGGCTACTGCTGGTAATAAACCCTCAGTGACGAATTTTTTTTGGTCCTCGGCAAATTTATCGGCCAGCTTTTTCTCCTCTGGCGTCAGATAGGTCGCCATATACTTTTCAAAAACCTTGGAAATCTCTTTGACGTTTTCTTCAATCTTTGCAGTGTTGTTGTCAATGATCTCGGGTGTTGGTGTCACCAAAGCAACCGCGATCGCGAGACGGCTTTGCTGCAAGAGCGATTCAACATGCACCAATTGTCCGAGCGGAATGACGCGATCCTCATAAACGGTTTTCAGACCGTCGTTCGCTGCGCTCATTCCAAACAAACCAAGCATTTCAATTCCTAGCAGAAAGACTACCAAGAAAGAAAGAATGAAAATCAAGCGCGCTTTGATGGTCAAATTTTTAAACATATGAACCTGAGTTAATAATCAAGACACTAATCATAGTGCTTTATTGCATTAAAGTTATGCCAGATGAAAATTTCTGCCTCAGCTTTCTTAGCGCCAGCGGTATCAATTGTCCAGCGCGCATGGTAGAACTCAGCCAATTCTTTCTTCCTATAATTTCTTCCCGCTCTACCCGGCTTCATTTTGTTCATGGTGCCGAATTTTGTAGCGCAGCTCCCCTCTTGGGCGGCAAGAAAAATTCGCGGGGGTTGCTCAAAAAGCGAGCCCCCAACATCAAAAACAATTCACCAATACGATTGAAGCGAACTTGACGCGCCTTCATCGCGACATAAAGAGCCAAGCCGAAGCTCACCGCAAGATTGACTATCCCGATCAACGCAATGCCCAACAGTGAAATCGCTACCAGCTGCCAGCTCACCATAAAATCAAGCGTAACCAGCGCGAAAGCAAAGTTGGCCGACGAAAACGTGACGTGGCGGATATCAATGAAAGGAAGGCCGAGCATGAAGCCCATCATCCCCATGCTCCCGAGCATGATGCCGAACGTAAAATTACCCATTAACGCACCAAGATTGTCTCCGATATAAGCCGCGAAGCGCTCAAGTCGGCGCTCGCCTAACAATTTGCGCAGCCAGTGCAGTTGTTTTAAACGAGCTGGAATTCGAGTGTAAGCACACTTATTGTCGTAATAACCAGAGATCAATCCGGCAAAGAAAAGACACACGCCGGCAATCGCGGCGTGAACCAGAGCCAAGCTATAGAAGGGATTGATATCGTCCAATGCATGCCAGGCTTTCTCCTCCAACATCACCGGCGCACCGGCCATGTAGCCTAGCACTGCGATTAGCATGCCGGTTGGAATCGCGAGTATTACATTGCCAAGAATTGAAATCATCTGGGTGCGCCAAACAATAGCGATGAGTTGCACCACACCATCAAGCGGCGCCTTCCCTTTACTGTTCAGTGCAGCATTCTGATCAACCGTGGCCGCAATCGTCGCCGCGGTCATTGCTGGTTGCTTGGTGGCAACCGTAAAATGCATAACGTGTATCAGCATAAAGCCAAACGCATAATTCATGCTAAAGAAGAAAGCCTGGGCAAAAGGCGCTAACAGCATCTTGCTAATTCCGATCTTGATCAGCGCCATGAATCCGATTATAAAACCCGCCCCCATGGATGAGCGCAACATATTGAAATACTCGCCCCGTGTCGCGGCAGCATAATGTTCACCGGTTTTCCCTGCATTCTCTGTTACCTGCAAAGCCACCAGATCGGTGACGCGAGTAAATACATCACGCACGCTGTACTTGCGATTCTCCTCACGCACTAATTCACGCAGCAAAGCCAAACTGCGCATCGTGGTTTCGTTCGGGTCAAGCAATACCAGCAAAGTTTCCAGCCGCTTGATCATCTGATGCACGCGCTGCAAGTGGTATGTAAGGCTGATGCTCGCACCATTTTGTGCAGATTGCTTGCGCACCTTTACAAGCACATCTTCGCATTGCTGCAACAATACGGGGATATGCGTGTCGTCAGGCAAAGCGGTAGCTCCCCTGAGATGTGCATGGTAAGCCCGATAATATTCGCAGACCTCGACGTTCTGCGCCAAAAAAGGGGATTCGAACCGCTCGATTTCAGGATAATGACGCACCAGTTCATGCTCAAGCCCCGTGGACGCAATGCGGTAGGACAGCATCTGGACTGCGTCGAGCATTTCCTCCTGAATTTTTGCCCATCCGGGATGAGATGGCTCAGCATCGAAATCGATGCATTTCAATAATTCAATCCATACTTCATCAGGGATCTGATCGACCCATAGATAATCGGTATGCATATGGAATACAAGCCCGAACATATCCTTCAGGTAATCATCGCGTGTTTCTTCCGGCAATAAACGGAAAATAATGCGATTCCAGACTGTAGAAAAAAAACCTTCGTTAGATAATATGCCGGTATCGGCATAGAGATGGCTGTGTCGACGCTTCTCAAATAGCGTCAACGCATAACTACGCAGGGCTGCAGCATATTCAGGATGCATCCTCAGCAAAGTGATCAAAGCGCGCAAATTTGTCGTAGCCACCGCACCAGCATTGGGATCCTTCGGCCGAATGCTGTCGACAAGTGCAATCAACAGGGCTGGGTCAGTCTCCTCGGGTGTTGCAAGAATATTTTTAAGTACAGATTCCATTCGTTTCGATCCAGGTAAAGGTAGGTAGATTGGTGAGCAGGCTTCATATTTCTTGGCCAAACCTATTCATACCCCATCTATTTGTGATGTCTCAAGCGCCGAAGCGCACACCGCGTTTGGACTGATATATTGATACAGTCCACCAAATCGGGTTTTTGACTACAACCAGCACAAGTGCGATAACGGCCCAAATATCGCATTGGCTCCACAAACAAGCTTTCGATTGAAGGTTAAATACACTGAAGGTCAAATGATGAGCAGGTGCGCAGCTATATTGATTAAGTGCAGACTCATCAAATAATTTTCTTTCTCAATCTAATCTACTGCACAATTGTTGCTGCCAGGCAATGTGAACGGTCTAACTACTGGCTGGACTCGTGTGAAGTGACATATTAGATTCATCAAGGCTTAGATTCGCGCCTTGATCCAACTGCGGTCTTATGCGGCGCGGGTTCCTGCGCTTTCTGAATCAGTCGTCCGCAATCACTGTCCAGACCCGGTCCGGTTTCAATAAGAGGGATCAGAGCGAGCAGCGGATTAATCACACCGAGCAATACCGCACCAAGGCCGCGCTTGGCAAGATTAACCTTGTCCAGTTGCACATCAGGCTTGGCTAAAGTCCCGCGTATGTGAATGGGACCGCGCATTGAAACCGGGCTTATATCTTTTGGTTGCGGGTTTAGCGTCAAATCCAGCGTTTCCTTGCCAAAATCGATAGTACCAGTGCCACGGATATTGGTGTCCATCGTATCGAGGACCAGCGCATTGGCATTCATCACGCCATTCTTGACGCTGAAATCGGCGACGCCGCAACGGATTTGCGTGGGCTCATCACCCTTCACCTTGAATCCAAGCCATTCCCACAAATCTAGACCGATTATTTCAACCATCTCGTTACTGATCTCACCACCTGCGATGACGAGTCCGAGCTTGCCGTTTGAGGTTGCCAGCATATGCGCCACCGAGTTGCCCTCTCCAGTTAAATCGAATGCGCCATTAATCTGGCCGATACTTGATTTGGATAAATCGACCGTCGGAAATAACTTGCCCAGTAAAAGTTTTTTTGCTTGCACTTTAGCATGTGCCCGGATCGGATCCTGCTGTCCATCAAGCGAAACCACGGCAACGAGATCACCGCCTGCCAAGCCAAAGTTAAGCGGATTAAGCGTCAGAACGGAGTCCCGCAATTTCAAATGGACTACCAGATCTTCGATGGGCAGTGCCTTGGCTCGATGGATGGATTTTGCGCGCAGTTTTACGTCTGCATCCATGGTGCTCCAGCGATCAGTATTGAACGGCTCGTCAGGCAACACGCGAGCCTTGGCTGAGATTATTGTCGTCTGGCCAGACGACGGGGCGGGTTGCTTTGCGGCCTCTGCGAGGCTACCCTGTCTAGCGCCGATCAGTGGGCCTAAATCAGCCAGATCGAGCAACTTGGAAACCAGCTCGCCTTGCATAAATGGACGTTTACCGCCGGTATCGACCTGCAGCGTGCCGGCAATATCACTCTTGCCTGTTTTGCCTCCAAAGTTTTCATAACGCCACTTGTGCTCGCTGTGCATCAGGCGGCCCTTGGTCGAATAGGCGGGAGTTTCTGGAAGCACGATGCCAATCAATGGAAAAAGGTCTGCGAGACTATCGCCACGCAAGACAAAATTCAGATCGATCGCAGAAATTTTGGTCAAGCCGGTAATTGTTCCATCGGCCTGCGCGGCAGTTTGTCCTATTGTTGCATCGATCTTCAACGGGTAGGGCATAGTTTCATCGCGCAGGGCTAACACCGGCCCGCCCGTACCATGCGCCGCGAGTGGAAGACCTTGGTATTGCCCCTTGGCACTGAATACAATGCTCGCTTTAGCCGTACCACCTTTTGGCTCACCTTGCGTTGAAATTTCTGACTGAATACTGATCATTTTCACGGGGTCGTCGTAAGAGAATTGCCCGTTATCAAGTAGTATATGGTCAATATGGATGCGTGAATCCTCGTCTTTCTGATCATGGTCAAGCAACCAGCTCTTCCGGCCGTCTGCGCTCTGCTCCAGGAAAACTATTGGGCGCTCAAGACGCACTTCAGGCAAAACCACGTTTTTCATTAGCAACTCTGACAAATCAATTGTGAATTCGACGCCATCAACTGCAACCATTTGTTTTTCCTTGGCCCATGGCGGATTGGCAAACGTGATACGTTCAGCGCGAAACGAGGGTCGTGGCCAAGCAAGATGAGCTGACAAATTGCCATTGATTACCAATTGACGACCAGTCTTTTCCATTGTCATACGCTCTATCGGCCCACGCAACCAATTCCAATTGAAAAACGCGATGATCAGAACGATCAGCAGTGTGATCACGAGCAAAAACCCGCCGACCCATTTCAACAAAGAGCGCAATACCATGACAGACTGTCCATTGGATTTCATAAGGCCACCTCTCTAAAACAATTACATTTTTAAAAACTCCAAAAAATTATTTAATCAGATACCTTGCCATGGGTTAAATCCGACCTCGCATTAATCAGCCCCGCAAACATGTCTCATGCGAGAACACCAGGCAACCGCACCTCAACTGTGTGTGGCTCAAAATCGTTAACCAGAACAATGACCAAGTCTTGCTGTGCAACGCCGTCGATAGACACACTTGGTGCATTGTCTGTATCGACGGTCTGAACGATGGTTATGTGATAATCCGTCTCCCGATATCGGTAATTTACCGTGAACGTCTTCCAGTCAGCTGGGAGGCACGGTGCGAACCGCAGCTTGTCAACCTCCAGCGTAAAGCCCAGAAGTGTTTCCAGGATCAATCGATACAGCCAGCCGGCAGAGCCTGTATACCATGACCATCCACCCCGGCCGGTGTGCGGCGAAACTGCATAAACATCTGCTGCGACAACATACGGCTCCGTTTTGTATACCGCTACCGCCTCTGGTGTTTGCGCATGGTTCACCGGGTTGATCATCGCCAATAATTCCCACGCGCGCTGACGATCCCCCAATGCGGCGAAGGCCATCGTCGCCCAGATGGCCGCATGGGTATACTGCCCCCCGTTTTCGCGAACCCCGGGGACATAGCCTTTGATATAGCCGGGATTCACTGGCGATTGGTCGAAAGGTGGGTCGAGCAATTGAATAATGCCGGCATCCCGTCGTACTAAATGCTCGCTCACCGCTTCCATGGCTTGCCGTTGACGCTTGTCGGCGCCTGCTCCGGACAGCACGGACCAGCTTTGCGCAATCGAATCAATCCGGCATTCAGAGTTGGAGGAAGAACCCAGCGGGCTGCCATCATCAAAGAAAGCACGGAGATACCATTGACCATCCCAGCCATGCAGCTCGATATTTTGGCGTAGGCGGGCGGCTTCCTTTTCGCAGCGATCGACAAAAACCATATCGCCATACTGTGCAGCGACGTCGACAAATTGAATGAGTACGTCATATAGGAAGAAGGCTAGCCAAATGCTTTCGCCCTTGCCGTGGATACCGACCAGATTCATTCCATCGTTCCAGTCTCCGGCACCCATCAGCGGGAGGCCATGTTCGCCGAATCGCAAACCGTTAACGATTGCGCGCACACAATGCTCGTATAAACTCGCGGCCTGCTCGGAGTGGACAGGCAAGTCGTAATATGAATCTTCGTCAGCGTGGACCAAACGGCCTTCAAGGAATGGTACGGATTCATCCAGCACATCAATATCGCCAGTGGCAGTTATGTAGCGACAGGTCACCACGGGCAGCCAAAGATAATCATCTGAACAACGCGTGCGAACGCCGCGGCCCGTTGGTGGATGCCACCAATGCTGGACGTCACCTTCAATGAATTGACGTGCTGCACAACGAAGCAAATGCTCGCGCACCAGGACAGGTTCAGCATGCACTAGCGCCATCGCATCCTGCAACTGATCACGGAAGCCAAAGGCCCCACCGGACTGATAATAACCGCTGCGGCCCCACATACGGCAAGCCAATATCTGGTATACAAGCCAACCATTCATCAGTAGATTAATGGATTGATCGGGTGTTTGCACCTGTACGGCACCCAGTGTACGCTGCCAGTAATGCTGTACTTTTTCTAATGCATTGTGCGCCGCGATCGAACCGCGGAATCGTCGCGCCAACGTTCGAACATCGTCAACATCACGGCCAAGGCCGAGGCGGAAAACAATCTCGTGCGTCTGACCCGCATCCAACTCGAAAGATACCCGGAGGGCACCGCAGGGATCCAGCGCCGGACCCACTCGACCCGAGAGTTCCGCCCATGCCATCGCAGCGGGATTTTTGAGCCCACCGTTACGGCCAATGAACTCGGTTCGATCACCCGTCACGCTACGCGTGGCATCGTCAGTGTCAAAGAAGGCGATCCGACCTGCGAAATCGTTGTTATATGGATTGCGTGCGAGTAGCGCTCCGTTCTTGGGATCAATCTCGGTGATCACGTGCATGCCAGTTTTCTCCCGCAGATCGCCCAACACCCATTCTGTATATCCGGTCACGGATAGCTGTCGTGGCCGTCCGGAATCATTACGCACTTTCAGCATCGTGAATTTAACTGATGCATCCAATGCAACGAATATCCATAGCTCCGAATGGATGCCGCCCTCGCTATGTTCGAAGACGCTATAACCGAACCCGTGCCGGGTAATGTATGGCGTTAGACCACATTTTGGCAATGGTGTTGGCGACCAGTAATAGCCGCTCTCTTCGTCGCGGAGATAGAATGCCTCTCCTCCCCCATCGCTCACCGGATCATTGCGCCAAGGTGTCAGGCGGAATTCGTGCGCGTTCTCGCCCCAAGTATAGGCTTGACCGCTCTCTGAAATCACCGTTCCAAAGTGCGGGTTAGCCAACACATTCGACCACGGTGCAGGGGTCATTTGGCCGAGTCCGGTGGTGATGACATATTCGCGCCCGTCCTCAGTGAACCCGCCGAGACCATTATCAAAGAGCAGCCGGCGGCGCGGCAACGCAACCATTCTCCTGGAATCAGACCGACGGACCGGCGCCGATCCAGTGAGCGCGACTGGCAATTCCACAGGGATACGACGGGTGACCTGATCCGCCAAACTGCCGTTGCTATCAACAATGATCGCGCGTGCGACAGTTTGCAGCAATATCCGATCCTCCGGAGCAATTTGCTCGCCACGGTGGACAAAGATGCCTCCCGGACAGTCGAGCATGTGGGCCTCGACACTACTGGAGACCAGCCCCATTATATGTTCTTGCAGTAATTGTCGATAACCTGAGTGATCCTCATTCCAGATTATCAGATCAACTGCCAGACCTTTCAGACGCCAGTATGCATGCGCTGCCACCACTTTTCGCACCAATTCAATGTTGGCCGGATCGCCAATCTGTAACAGCACGATTGGGAGATCACCGGAAATGGCATACCCCCACAGGCCCGATTGACCGCGCTGATTGTTGCGCAGCACGCTGGTATCAGCGCGCAATGAAGCATTTGCAAAGAGCACCGAACCGGCCAGACGGCAAAATAATTGTGCATCAGCCTCGCTCGCATTGAGTTGCCGCAACATCACAAGGCTATGGGTTCGCGCAAGATCAAAAACACGATCTGCCAAGCGAGGATCCTGATATTTATCGATCAGGTTTAATACAGCATGGTGAGAATCGCCGACCCCTGTGACGATGTCGATCGTAGCGCATTCGCCGGGACCAATGGACAAGCGTTGCCGAATCGCCACGATCGGATCTAAAACCGAGCCGGCGCTACCAGAAAGTGACACCGAATCGGTCATCGCATGGGGAGCGTCAACCGTTTTTCCACGTCCGACAAAACGCATGCGGTCAGTCTCATAAGAGACGGCATCAACGGCCGCACCCTGCACGGTCATCAAGTGGAACATCCACGGGGTCTGATCGCTCTGTGAGCGCGGCCGCCGATGGCAGAGGATCGCATGCCGCTCAGGCAATATCTCAGTCTGCACAAAAAGATTGCCGAAGGCCGGTGCCTGAGCATCGGCTGCTGGCGTTGCTAGCACGACTTCGGCATAAGTAGTGATCTCGATAGTTTGACGTGTCCATGCACGGTTGGTGATGCGGACACGACGCAGCTCAATATCATCTTCCGGCGAAACTGTAATCTCGGTATGCGTATCAAAATCATGGTCGCGACGACGGAACTCCACTCTGCCTTCCGAAAAAACCACTTCATATCTCTTAGATGGTTTTTGTGTAGGCTGATGGGTTGTTGACCAAAATTCACCGCTAGACACATCGCGCAAATAACAAAAACTGCCCCAATTGTCACATGTCTTGTCTTCGCGCCAGCGAGTAACGGCAATATCCTTCCAGCGGCTGCTCCCTCCGCCCGCATTCGTGACCATGACATGATAACGACCATTCGACAGCAATTGAACCTCTGGACTCGGCGTGTTGGGATTTTTAATTATGCGTATCGGCATCTCCGCGACTCCCTCAGCCGCGCGGATTTCAGGAAGCTCGGCGGAGCGCAGATGGAAGACCTTAGCCTGAGGAATCCGTTCCTGAAGCAATAACATCGTCGCCTGAAATAGAGGGTCCGATTCAAATCTCCGCTGCATAGGACGATCCAGCAGCAGATATGACAATGAAAGTATGCTCATTCCTAAATGATGAGCCATAAATGAGCGCACCACAGCCCGAGTTTCACCGCGCCGTAGTCGCGATGACGTGTAGTCGACAGCTTCGTAAAACCCGAATTTGCCGGCAATACCTTCGGCGGCGAGCTTCTGAAGGTTCGAACACGCAGCTTCAGGTGCAACCATCAAGGCCATTACCGAGGCATATGGCGCAATGACAAGGTCGTCGCCAAGGCCGCGTTTAAGCCCTAGTCCCGGTACGCCGAATGCTCGATACTGATAATTTAAATGGACGTCGACGCCGTTGTACCCGGACTCCGACATACCCCAAGGCACGCCGCGTTGGTTGCCATACTCGATTTGCCGATTAACCGCCGCTTTGCATGTCTGATCAAGCAGAGTGTTGTCGTAGGTCGGCATCACGAGCAGCGGCATGAGATACTCGAACATCGAGCCGCTCCACGATAATAGCAGCGGCTTCCCTCCGGTAGCAGTAAGCATCCGGCCAAGAGCAAACCAGCTCTCCTGCGGCAATTCGCCTTGGGCAATCGCGATGAAGTTGCACAGCCTGGCCTCTGAGGCAAGCAGATCATAGTAACTGGCATCTAATCGGCGCTCACCAACGTTGTACCCGATTGAGAGCAAGCGTCGTGCGTGGTTGTACAGAAAGCCATATTCCATCTGCGCAAACTCGCACGATTTTCGCGCAAGATATTCGAGTGTTTTTAACTGCTCTCGTGCACGGTCGTGACCCTCACTAGCGAGTTGGCGCAACGATGGAATTTTTGCGGCGAGCGTCGAATCGTTCATCTCGGACGAGGTATTCGGCAGCAGTAATGGAGCATGGAAAACCAGGTCATCGAGAGCGTCTTCGCATTGCCTGACCAGCGCGTGCGCCCATTCGCCAGCTTCAGTTAAAGAGCGATTTACTGCATTTTTTTCGATCTGATTGACCACTTCATTTGCGTAAGTGAGCAAGCCCTCCAGATATGCTCGAATACCCACCAACGTAAGCGGGTGAGCCATGGCCGCAGCTTTGAGAGTTTTTTCGAATTGCGCCATTGGAATAGCAGCGGCGCCACTTGCCGTCTCAGCGACAATCCGCAGCGTGTCGCCCAGCGCAGAGAATAATCGTCTCCCAATAATCGGAGCATCGGGGATCTCCAGCAATGCCGCGCGCAATGTCAGCAAATGGGCCGCCAGATTCCCGCTGTCCACTGTAGAAACATAACGCGACAATGGTTTCAGCGACAGGGTGTCATACCAGTTATAAAAATGTCCTCGGTGCCGCTCCAATACATCCATGGTTTGCAAAGTATTTGCTGTGCGCTCTATAAGTTGGCCATATCCGATGTAGCCAAAATCGTAAGCGGTTATATTAGCAAGCAGCGCCAAACCAATGTTAGTCGGTGAAGTGCGATGCGCAATTGTCGCAACTGGGTGTTCCTGAAAGTTGTCCGGCGGAAGCCAATTGTCTTCCTTCCCGACAAAAGTCTCAAAAAATCCCCACGTCCGACGTGCAACCTGACGTAAAAAAAGAATTTGATCGACTTTCAACTCTGCGTTTCGACGCTCCAGCGGTCGACTTATCCACCAAGTGATTGCCGGGGACACCGCCCATAGCAACAACACTGGAAGCGCAACGATCAGCGCGGCTGGTATTTTGATCGCCAAGGCAATCATCATCATGACAGCGATAGCGGGTGCGATCCACATCGACCGGTAGGATGCACCAAGACTCGTGTAGCTGTAAGGTGAAATTACTTGGTTGGGCTCACGTTCGATCTCGCGCGACGGCTTCCATTCGAGAAGTCGCCGATGTGTGACCAACATCCGCACGATCGTGCGCACGATTGCGTCAAAGCTGAAATAGACCTCATATGGCAGACATGCCAGCGAAAATAAAACCTGACCGAATTGTCGACCTGCCGCGCGCATCACGGCACTCAAGTGCTGCCGCAGATGCACTTCACGCGGCTTTCGCAACAAGTCAAAGAGGACGGCAATCACAATGGGCGTAAAGAGAATGCTGATTACCGTCAATGTCCAGAACCATGCATGTGGCAATGCCACCCACCCCAATAATAACAATAGCGCCAGTGCCGCCGGAACCAGACTTCGCCGGAGATTATCGAACAGTTTCCACTGCGATAGCGGCGATAGCGGATTGCGGTGAAAACTTCCATTTGAGCTAGGTATGCGCGAAAATAACCAGCTCACAAGCTGCCAGTCTCCACGAATCCAGCGATGACGGCGACTTACGTCCGCGCTGTAGCGGGCAGGAAATTCCTCATATAACTGTACGTCGCTAAGCAAGCCTGCCCGGACATAAGATCCTTCCAAAAGATCATGACTGAGGATTCGGTTGTTCGGGAAACGTCCTGCGAGTGCCCGTTCGAAAGCATCGACGTCGTAAATTCCTTTGCCGATGAATGAACCCTCACCGAACAGGTCTTGATAAACATCAGAAACCGTCCGGGTATATGGATCAATACCGATCTCGCCGCTAAATAATTGCGCGTATCGCGAGCGATTTGTTCCGGGCAAACTTACATCAACACGCGGCTGCAGAATGCCATAACCTTCGGTCACAAGAGTATTATCATCTTTGCCTTGGCCGGTTCCGGCGAACCGCGGGATATTCAGCGGATGCGCCATCGCGCCAACAAATTGCCGAGCTGAATCACGCGGCAATTGCGTGTCGGTATCAAGCGTAATGACGTACTTTATTTTCGACAATAATGTTGTTTCACCCACGATGAGAGAGAATGCGTTACCCGCTCGACCGCGCAAGAGTGCATTCAAGTCCGCAAGTTTTCCACGCTTGCGTTCAAAACCCATCCACACTCCCTCCTGCGGATTCCAGCGACGCGGGCGGTGAAACAGGAAGAATCGACCCCCGTTTCGAAAACCATCCCCGATTGAATCCGTGGGCTCATCTCCTTCGTTACTGGAGGCATTGTCATACTTTTTGTTTAGCTCCTCAATACTGGTTCTGGCGATCTGCAAAAGGGCCTGGTCCTCTGGGAGCTCTTCCTGATTCGCATCCAGAAAATCAGTCAACAGGCCGAAATCCAGATTTCGATCTCGATTGGCGAGAAATCGCACCTCAAGCGCTTCGACCAAATCCAATACATCGGCAGCATTCGTGAGCATGGTTGGAACCACAACCAGTGTGCGGGTCGCTGGGGGAATTCCAGTAGAAAAGTCCATTCGTGGCAATGGATGCGGTGTCACTAGCAACTGGGCCACCCAATTCACCAGCGCAACGGCCAATTGACTTGTCACAAGTAGCGACAGGACATACACTGTACCCAATAGCCAATCGCGCGCACCGTCCTCATAAGCTTTAATTACAAGGCCACTGGTCAGTAACAGCGTAATAAGTGTAATCGCACTCAAATAAAATAAAAACGAAAACCGGCGACTTATCCGGCATAGCTTCTCAAGGAAAGACAGGCGTGCTTGCACCATTCGCTCCAGATCGGGCAATCCTTTACCGATCAAATGAAACCCAACATGGGCCGCAGTCTCGTCGTCCCTCCCCATTGCCGCACCTTCGCGTGCCAGTCTAAGCGTCGTTTGAGCCACCTCCACTTCTGACAAAGCACTACCCTTGGCTAAGCGTTCCACGACATGACGGTACCGATCACGGGTGACAAAATTCATACGGCCATATACACCACCCGGATCTTCCCTCAAGATCGTTTCGATTGCACTAGCAGCTTCAGTGAAATCGCGCCAATCGACGGCTCCAAGCATGCGTAGGCTGCCGATACTGTTAGAAATTGATACCTGATCAGCCGCCTGTTGCTGATTACCGGACTGCACCAACTCCTCGATCGTGCGATTTGATTCGGCGAGGCTTTGTTCAATCCACTTCAACGGCAATGCCAACGCGGGGCTCTGTCCCTGTAGCCGACGCACAAATTCCGAAACAAATGGAGCCGTCATTGGCGGATCGGATCGTGCCATATCCGCAATGACCAAAATCAAACCCTTGGGATCCTTCTCCACAACCTTGGTCATTTCGTCGGCCCATTTGACGGCAAGGTTTCTCTCTAGCCTGTCAATCTCGATGTATACGGCAACACGGCGCAGATTCTCGATTAATGCCAGACGCAACATGATAGGAATCGCCCATAATTCGCCCAACTGCAGGGTGGTAACGGTCTGGTAGGCTGCCACAAATCGACTAAGCGTTTCCGTGTCGATCCGACCATCTCCATGGGAAATTGTCTGCAGAGCGATGTCGTACACCCGAGGAAGACCGGCCGAGGATCCACGCACCAGGCACGGCAACTCGCGACTATAATTTTTGGGAAGGTGATGCTTGGCAGTGCGGATCTGCTCTTCGAGCAGGTGATAATTGTCGAACAGCCATTCTCCGGCTGGCGTCAGCCGATGGTTCGCCTTAACTGTTGCTGTCAGAACATTACAAACACTAATCAGTGTGCTTTCGTTCGCGGCCAGCCGTGCCAGAAGTTGGTCCGGACTGCGTTTCGGCGACACTGAGTGTGACGCCGCAAGAATTTTGCCATATAACTCCATCTGATCGGCGCTAAATAGTTCCGATCGTAGTGGTAGTTCTTCGCGAAGCTGAGTTCCTGGCCATCCGATTTTGCGAAACCAGGTTGTCAGGAATAGCAAAAAATCAGAAATTCTTGTGTCTCCAACCTTCAAGTTAAATATCCTCCAATTTGAAATACGCTGTCTACAAACATGATCTCAATGCAAGACATTGGTGATGGCTTAGGCATTTCGAAGTATCGAGACTGCAAGTCGAAAACGGTCACGGCATTTAACCACCTGGTTTATGCGCTTGTGCCTTTCATCTTGAGCAAACTGTAGTAATTTCATGTTCCTGAACATAGAGATAGGCTGAATAGCACATTTATCAAAATGAATTTATATGAAGATTTAATGAACCAACGAAGTAGAAACCTTGATGAAAACCTCAAACCAAAAGTCATACCTGACTGGCTATATTATTGAGTTTTACAATGCCGCCAGATTACAATCGAAGCTGGCAATCTGTCGCCTACCGTGTTCTAGCGAAAAATAAGCTGCTCGCTATAACTGTTATTTACATGTCATTTTTTGTAAGTAGGGGGGAAATGTATCGAGTTTCCCCGGCACGTTGCTCACAGGGAGCAAAATACGAGAAGCTTATGCATGTGAAAACTCATGAGCACTTAGCAAGGTGGCAGCCAATCCCGCCCACTAAGTAATACTGCATCATGATGGTATAGAAATGACGAATATCACTTCATTTATTGCTGAATCGTGGAAAATTTCTTGCCTTGCATATCATGGCCAAACTCCTTTCATGCCCTTACTTTTGAACGGATCGTGTATGGACGTCATGAGCTTATGAAACATTCAAGTTAACGAGCCATCCCATTTGGGAGATTACGATAGCAATCTCCCATGTCAGCTTTACTTGACTCGCATGTCATTCTTGACAGATTTCACGCCTTCAACGCCACGAGCGACTTGTTCCGCCTTACTAATATCGGACTGGTCACTCACAAAGCCGCTTAATTGAACGACACCTTTAAAAGTTTCAACATTTATTTCGGTAGCTTTCAGTGTAGGCTCATTTAGAACCGCCGCTTTAACCTTCGTTGTAATTACGGTATCATCAATATATTCTCCTGTGCCGGCTGATTTCGTGGTAGATGCACAACCTAAAATTGACATGAATACGATGGCAGTGAAAATAGTAAAAAAATATTTTAATTGTTTCATAATGAATTCTCCTGATTATTAAAAAAGTGGCCTGATTGGCCGTTTCCTTGGGTTATGGACGCTCCAACCTGCTCGCGCAGGTTTTCAATGCCAACTTAGGAAAACTGGTGGAGTGCTACTGCGACGTGTTTGAAGCTAGTACTAGTCGCCGAGGTGCAGATTACTATCCAGCGCATGTTCGGTCTGTGCGGTATCGTACACAACTTAAGCTAATAGTTTTACTATGATTTCCACTAATTATTTAATTAGCGGAGTGTGCCTATAAAATTTCAAATATTTTAATAAGCTGCTTATGTCCATTACCTCTTCTCAGGTAACAAGCCACAATTATCTCCTCGCAGCTGTGCAAGCGGATGAATTTGAACGCTTGAAACCGCATCTGGAGCTAGTCCAGATGCGACTCGGCAGCGTCCTCTATGAATCCGGTGATGAGTTGCATCATGTCTGGTTCCCCACGACTGCCATCGTGTCTCTGCAATACATCATGGAGGATGGCGCTTCGACAGAAATCGCGGGGGTAGGCAATGAAGGCGTACTGGGTGTTTCACTTTTCATGGGTGGCGCAACCACGCCTAGCCGGGCACTTGTGCAAACAGGTGGCTGCGGCTACCGTATTAAAGCTGGATTAGTGCTGCAAGAATTCAATCGCGCTGAATCGCTGCAGCGTTTATCACTGCTTTACATTCACGCGCTAATCACACAAATGTCCCTGACGGCGGCATGCAATAGACACCATTCAATCGAACAGCAACTTTGCCGCTGGCTGTTATTAACCATCGATCGGCTGACCTCAAATGAATTGATCATGACGCAGGAATTGATTGCCAGCATGCTTGGCGTGCGCCGAGAAGGCATCACGGAAGCCGCCGGAAATTTAAAAAATGCTGGTTTTATTAACTATCGCCGTGGACACATTACAGTACTCGATCGATCTGGACTGGAAACTCTCTCTTGCGAGTGTTATCAGGTGGTCAAGAAAGAATTTGATTGCTTGCTTTCGACGTACGCAAACAGTAAACACTCACATTCTCAAGCGTGCAGAAAAAAATGAAACCCACTTGCGTTATTTTAATTCACCAGAATTTAAATTCTTGAATAACTCCCCGTATGTACAAAGTACGGTTCGACAGATTACCGTATATCTACCGTCTTCCTCACACTCCAAAACGTGCTGACCAGCCAGCACAACGCACCATAAACAGTTCGCTCCTAACAACCAAATTTTTTCTTGATTACGTACAAACATCAGCCAATTTAAAAAGACGATAAGGCAGGGGCGTTTTGCTCAGTGCTACATATGCAAGTCTTCCGATCATGGTAAAAATATCGAGTCACCTATTAAAGAGATAAAGTCCTATGTGCGTAAACGCACAGAAAATAGGTGTCACAAATGATATTCTGTTAAATGTAAGCATTTCTCCTTAATTTGTATGTAGTGAGAATGTAGGTCCGCAATAAAAAGAACGGATATGGCGCTGTATGCTACCAAGTGTGCGGACAAAAACTATCGGATTTCGATATGCACATATATATTAGTGATTGCGTGTAATTAACAGGAGAGCATTTCCATAAATCTCGTTCAGTCATGTTAAAATGCTTTGTTGTTTATTCCAATTTATTGTTAATTGAAACAATATGTAAACGCTTTAAAGTTTTTTAGTTGGCAGCCGTTACAAATCATGCTGAATAAAGTTGAACCTTGCATGCCATAACGGCGTACATCTCAAAACGAGATTGAGAATGCGGTGAAATTTGTGTTGGTGTTTGTTGCTCAGTTTTTAAAGGTATTCTTAAATTATGCTTAGCAGGTCTGATATTCTTAACGCCAATCTCCTGATCGTTGACGATCAGGAGGCTAATATACGTCTACTTGAGGAAATGCTACGTGGCGCTGGGTACACGCGCATTGCATCGACGCAGAATCCGTATGAAGTCTGCGAGTTGTATCGCAAAAACCGCTATGACCTAATTCTGCTCGACTTGCAGATGCCCGGCATGGATGGCTTTCAGGTGCTGGAAGGCTTGAAAAAAATCGAAACAGATGGCTACCTTCCGGTACTCGTGATTACCGCCCAACCGGATCACAAACTGCGCGCGTTACAAGCCGGTGCCAAAGATTTTATCAGCAAGCCTTTTGATCTGACCGAAGTACAAACACGTATCCATAACATGCTGGAAGTACGGCTTTTATACAAAAAAATTGAAAATTACAATAAGGTGTTGGAGCAGACGGTTCAAGCACGAACCGCAGAATTGCGGGAAAGCGAAGCTCGTTTTCGCCGTCTGACCGAACTATCGTCTGACTGGTATTGGGAGCAAGACGAGACCGGACATTTCACCAAAGTTTACGGCCCGGTTCTTGAGATGCTCGGAATTGAGGTTGACGACTTGCTTAGCGAACCCAGTGAAACTCAAGCAGCACATTGGAATAAGGATGAGCGGGCGATTCTAGTAGAATATATTGCAGCCAGACGACCGTTCCTGGATTTCGTCTACAGACGACATAATCCAGATGGTTCGCAGCAGTATTTTATGATTAGCGGAGAACCGATGTTCGATTCATCTGGTCGCTTTACAGGTTACCGTGGGGTGGGCAAGGACGTTACTGGAAGCATACGCACCGCCTCATAATAGTCAGACACTAGCCGTCATGACGGCGAACGCAGCTACTGGGTGTTCATATTTATAGGGCGATTCGCGCTTCCAGTCTTCGTAGATAACCAATATATAGAAAACACCAAGAAGGCTGGAATTGATTTCGTAAAATGGCTTCACGACTCCAGAACTGCTTGCAAACCTTCATCTTTAACCTCGGCAACCATTCTTATCTGGCACGTTTTCCTGAGCTATATCAACGGGTCGGAAACTTTTAATTTCTCACTCTGGTGACGATGGTAAAATTTTAGTTGTAACCGTCATTTCGCCACCATGCCCCAACCCTCTTTTATCCACCTGCGCTTGCACAGCGAATACTCCATTGCCGATGGCATTGTGCGCATTCCCGAGGCGATTGCCGCCGCCAAGCAGGATGTTATGCCCGCGCTGGCGCTTACCGACCTCAATAATGTGTTCGGCCTGATCAAGTTCTATCAGGCAGCGCGTGCAGCCGGGATCAAGCCCATCATCGGCTGTGATGTGTTCATTAGCAATCCAGCCGAGCGCGACAAGCCTTCCCGACTGCTATTGTTATGCCAGTCCAATGTTGGCTACCTGCGCTTGTGTGATTTGGTAACACGCGCTTATCTGGAAAGGCAAAACAGCGGTCGCATCGAGATACACAAACAATGGTTGCGTGATGGTACAGATGGGCTACTTGCATTATCCGGTGCGCATCTCGGTGAGGTCGGCACGGCGCTGTTGAATGGCAATCAGGCAACGGCTCGTCAGCTGGCGCTTGAGTGGGCGGAGCTGTTCCCCAGTCGATATTATCTGGAAGTGCAGCGAACCGGCATGGCGCGCGAAGAGCTGCATGTGCGTGAAACGGTCGAACTAGCCGCAGAGCTGGCGTTACCGGTGGTCGCCACACATCCGATTCAGTTTTTAAGCCAGGAAGCTTACAAAGCGCACGAGGCGCGCGTGTGCATAGCCGAAGGGTATGTGCTGAACGACAAGCGGCGCGTGCGCCAATTTACCACGCAGCAGTATTTCAAAACCCAGGCCGAGATGATGACGCTGTTCGCCGATTTTCCTGAAGCGTTGCAAAACAGCGTGGAGATCGCCAAGCGATGTAATTTGACCTTGCAACTGGGTAAACCATATTTGCCGGATTTCCCCACCCCAAATGGCGAAAGTCTGGATGATTTTCTGCGTACGGAATCCGAACTCGGTTTGCATCAGCGCATGCTGCAGTTGTATCCGGATGAAACTGTGCGCGCGGCGAAGATGCAGGAATACACCGCACGCCTGGCGTTCGAGATTGAGACCATTATAAAAATGGGGTTCTCCGGTTACTTTTTGATTGTGGCCGATTTCATCCGCTGGGCCAAGCTCAATGACGTACCAGTCGGCCCCGGACGCGGCTCTGGCGCAGGTTCACTGGTAGCTTACAGTCTCGGCATCACCGACCTTGACCCACTACGCTACGCCCTGCTGTTTGAACGATTCCTGAATCCAGAACGCGTATCCATGCCCGACTTCGATGTAGATTTCTGCCAGGATGGGCGCGAGCGTGTTATCGACTATGTGAAGCAAAAATACGGCGCGGCGAGTGTGTCTCAGATTGCCACCTTCGGTACTATGGCGTCCAAAGCGGTGATCCGCGATGTCGGGCGCGTGCTGGATTTTCCTTACGGCCTGTGCGATCGCCTGTCCAAGCTGGTTCCGCTGGAAGGCGTCAAACCGGTATCACTGAAAAAAGCGCGTGAGCTGGAGCCGGAATTCAACGCTATCATCAGCAGCGAAGAAGGCGTGGAAGAGCTGCTTGAACTGGGTGCGCGGCTGGAAGATTTAACGCGCAATGTCGGCATGCACGCGGGCGGGGTACTAATCGCACCGGGCAAGCTTACCGACTTTTGTCCGCTATATTACGCCGAGGGCAGCGACAAAGGCATCAGTCAATTCGACAAAGACGATGTGGAACAGATCGGCTTGGTGAAATTCGACTTTTTGGGGTTGCGCACGCTCACCATCATTGATTGGGCTGTGAAATATGTAAACAAGATGCCAGCAGGCCTAGGTTTTCCCATTGAAAATCGCTTCTCCATTGAAAACCTTCCACTGGAGGACAAACCAACTTACGCTCTGCTCAAGGCTGCCAACACCACGGCGATATTTCAGCTTGAATCTCCTGGCATGAAAAAACTGATTATCAAGCTGCAACCGGACACATTTGAAGACATCGTGGCGCTGGTTGCGTTATATCGCCCAGGTCCGCTCGAATCAGGCATGGTAGAGGACTTCATCAACCGCAAGCATGGCCGTTCCAAGGCTGATTATTTTCATCCCGAACTGGAGGTTTCGCTCAAGCCGACTTACGGTGTGATCGTATACCAAGAGCAAGTAATGCAGATCGCGCAGATAATCGGCGGTTATTCGCTGGGAGCGGCGGACTTGTTGCGCCGCGCGATGGGGAAAAAAAATTCTGAGGAGATGGCGCTGCAACGCAGCATCTTCGTGGACGGTGCTGTGGCGCGCGCTATCAACAAGGGGCTGGCAGAGCAACTGTTCGACCTGATGGAAAAATTCGCTGGGTACGGCTTTAACAAATCGCATTCTGCTGCCTATGCGTTGGTGTCCTATCAGACCGCCTATCTAAAGGCGCATTACCCGGCGGCATTCATGGCCGCCACACTGTCATCGGACATGGATAACACTGACAAAGTGCATGTTTTCTATCTCGACACCCTGACGCAGGGAATATGCGTTTTGCCGCCGGATATTAACTCGTCTGTAAACCGCTTTATGCCGGTGGACGAAAAAACGATTGCATATGGATTGGAAGCCATTAAGGGTACAGGCAAAGCTGCGATAGATAGCATTGAAGATGCCCGAAAACTCGGTGGACCATTCCGCGACCTGTTCGATTTTTGCCGCCGCGTAGATAAGCGCGTAGTGAACCGTCGCGCCACAGAAGCGCTGATCCGCAGCGGCGCATTCGATACGATTTCGGACCATCGCCATCAATTGCTGGCATCGCTCGAGGTCGCACTGTGCAGTGCGGAGCAGCAAGCACGATCAGTCAATCAAAATAGCCTATTCGAGGACGATGCAAGTGTGGCGATGCCGGTGCAAATGAAGAACGTCCCGCGCTGGACAATGCGCGAACAATTGCAACACGAAAAAACCAGCTTGGGTTTTTATCTTAGTGGCCATCCCTATCAAGAATATGCCAACGAACTGGAAAATTTCGTCAAGACACGCCTGGCCGATATCACGCTGCAAGCGCTGCCGCAAAACGGCAACAACAAACGCGGTGGAATACCTGTGGTATTGGCTGGCATAGTGTCTGGCGTGCGAATACAGCAGACACGACGTGGGCGCATGGCGATTGTCACACTGGACGATGGCAGCGCACAGTTAGAAATGATGGTATTCAACGAAGTATTCGAGGCCAATCGCCCGTGGATACGTGAAGATGAATTGCTGGTGGTGCGCGGCAAAGCGAGTCTCGACGAGTATTCCGGCAATATGCGCGTCAATGGTGAGGAGTTATTCGATTTCGCCTCGGCGCGTTCCACTTTCGCGAAGCGCCTGGAGCTTATTGTTTCGTCTGACGCACGCATTAGCGTGACAGAGTTAAAAGAACTACTCACCCCCTACCGCGAGGGTAAATGCATGGCTGTAGTGTGCTACCGTAATACCAGCGGGAGCGCAAACTTAAAGCTGGGTGAGTCTTGGAGCGTCACGCTGCACAGTGATCTAATGAGCGGATTAAAGAAACTGCTGGGCGAACAGAATGTTCATGTCGCTTATACTTGAGCAAGTTTTTTCTCTTCCAATAATTTGACAGCACGGCGTAATGCGCTGTCCAGATCAGCCGTTACATTGTCGCTTCCCATCTCATCAAAAAATCCTGCTTGATGCATCATGAAATAGGGTTGTGTGTGTGCGCCGCACAGGATGAGATATTTGCCGTTTTTACGCAGTTTGCGCTGCATGGATGCCAGTGTGTGTAGCGCGCTGGCGTCCATGGAGATGACTTCATCCATTTTCAAAATCAGCACGTCTGGCTCGTTTTGTTGTTGCCGCAGTATGGTTTCCAGCTTGTCGGCCGCACCAAAGAACAATGCGCCGAATACGCGGTAGATCATCACGCCTTTTGGTACCACTTTGCGTGCCAGAGTCATCTCGCTACCATCATGGTGTGGCGATTCTTGCGCCACGCTGACATGAGTCAAGTCGGTGATGCGACGGATGAAGAACAGTACCGCGAACACCATACCAATTTCCACCGCTACGGTAATGTCGAATACCACCGTAAGCACAAATGAGATAAGCATGACAGCGCTATCGCTGGCCGGATATTTTTTCAACGTCGTAAATGCTTCCCACTCGCCCATGTTGATGGCAACCACCATCAGAATGGCGGCTAGCGTGGCAAGTGGAATGTGCTTGGCTAACGGGGCTGCGATGAGAATGATGAGCAGCAGAGTAATGGCATGCACCATTCCGGCGACTGGGCTGTTCGCTCCCGCGCGTACACTGGTAGCGGTGCGCGCAATTGCGCCAGTGGCGGGAATGCCACCGAAGAATGGGCAGACAATATTGGCGAAACCTTGGGCAACAAGCTCCTGATTCGGATCGTGTTTGTCATCTATCATGCCATCTGCCACCGTAGCGGAAAGCAAGGACTCAATCGCGCCGAGCAAGGCGATGGTGAGAGCAGGAGAAAACAGATAGCGCACGGTGGCGAAGGTAAATTCGGGCATCTCAAATGCGGGCAGGCCCTGTGGAATCCCGCCGAAACGCGTGCTTATGGTTTCCACCGGCAGATCGATTAATGCCACGATGGCGGTGCCCAGCACCAGTGCCACGATGAGCGAAGGCACGTGCCGTGCCCAGTTCTTGGGATAAAACAGGATCAGTAGCATGGACAACGTTGCCAGGACAATGCTTGTCAGGTCGAAGCTGGGCAGTGCCTGGTAAAGCGCATTTAACTTGTGCGAGAACTCTGCGGGCACGCTGTCCATTTTCAGGCCGAGAAAATCCTTCACCTCGCTTAGCATAATCAACACCGCAATGCCGTTGGTAAAACCGATAACCAGGGGATGCGGAATGAGTTTGATCAGGCTGCCCAGTTTAAACAGTCCCATCAACAGCAACATGATGCCCGACATGATGGTGCAAATAAGCAGGTTGGCCAGCCCGTACTGCATCACGATGCCATACACAATTACGATGAATGCGCCGGTGGGGCCGCCAATTTGCACACGCGAACCGCCTAATGCAGAAATGATAAAGCCAGCAATGATGGCGGTGAAAATGCCCGCCTCAGGTTTAACGCCGGAGGCAATAGCGAAGGCGATGGCTAAAGGCAGCGCTACGATGCCGACAGTAATACCGGCGGTCAGGTCAGAGACAAAAAGCTGGCGATTGTAACCCCGTAGTGTGTCAACCAATTTGGGGCGGAAAAATTCGGCCAGTTTCATAGAGCGGACTATTTAATCCTCATGCCAGGTTGTGCGCCATCGTCCGGACTGAGGATGAATAAACCGGGCGCATCGCCGGAAGCCGCCAGCACCATGCCTTCCGATAAACCGAATTTCATCTTGCGTGGCGCAAGATTAGCAACCATCACGGTCATGCGACCCTTTAATTTTTCCGGATCGTAAGCCGATTTGATGCCCGCGAACACGGTGCGCGGTTGTACTTCGCCAATGTCCAGCGTCAGTTTCAGCAGCTTCTCTGCACCTTCCACATGCTCGGCGTTGACGATTTTAGCCACGCGCAGATCGACCTTGCTGAATTCGTCGATAGATATGGTTTCGGCAATCGGCGCGATGGCGTGTTGCTGTGCCTCGGCATGACGTGCTGGTGAATGAGTGTCTGTTGCGGGTTCCAAAGTTTGTTTGTTGGCTTCTATCATGGCATCTATTTGTTTTTGGTCAACACGAGTCATTAGCGGAGTAAACAGATTGATTTTATGACCTTCCGGTAATCTCGAATTAAATTTATTTTTGGGCCACTGAAGTGGTTCAATGTTTAGGAAGATTTCTACTTGTTTAGCTAATTCAGGCAACACAGGTTTCAACATGCAAGTAAGTCTTCTAAAACACTCGAGGGCTACTGAGCATTTCCATTGAAGTTCATCATCACGAGCAGTATCTTTTGCAATATTCCACGGTGCCCAATCAGCAATATATTTATTGACAGCATCAGCTGCAGCCATGATTAAACGTAAAGCATGGTTGTAATCACGATCCTTGTAGGAACGCCCAACATTAAAAGCAATGTCGCATTTTTCAAGTATTTCTGCCTCTATTTCTATATTTACTAAGCGTGTTAGAGTGCGTGGCCCTGCTTGGCTTATCCCAGAACTAAATTTCATTTCAGTTGTTTCTGAAAAATCAAGAGAAGTAATTTTCCCTCCGAAACGATTAGTAATAAATCCAGCGCAACGACTGGCAATGTTCACATACTTGCCAATCAAATCACTATTAACTTTGGCCACAAAATCCTCAAGGTTCAGATCGAGGTCTTCCATAGTGCCATTGAGCTTAGCCGCGTAGTAGTAGCGCAGGTACTCAGGGTTGAGTCCCTGCTTGAGGTAGCTATCTGCGGTGATAAAAGTCCCGCGTGATTTGCTCATCTTCTCGCCGTTGACGGTGAGAAAGCCGTGTGCGAACAGCTTAGTTGGCGTGCGAAAACCGGCATGTTGCAGCATCGCGGGCCAAAACAAGGCGTGAAAATAAAGGATGTCCTTTCCGATGAAGTGGTACAGCTCAGTATCGGAACCTGGCTTCCAGTAATCGTCGAAGGCGATGCCATCGGCATCGCACAGCTTTTTGAAGCTGCCCATGTAGCCTACCGGCGCATCCAGCCACACATAAAAATATTTGCCCGGTGCATCGGGTATCTCAAAGCCGAAATAGGGCGCGTCGCGAGAAATGTCCCAGTCGGTGAGTTTGTTCTCGCCTGCAGTGCCCAGCCATTCTTGCATCTTGTTGGCGGCTTCTGGTTGCAGCGTTCCGCTGCGCGTCCACTCGCGCAGGAACTGTTGGCAGGTGTCGGCGGAGAGCTTGAAAAAATAATGGTCGGAATTACGCCGCTCGGGTTGAGCACCGGACACGGCGGAGTAGGGATTGATCAGTTCGGTGGGCGAATAAGTGGTACCACACACTTCACAGTTGTCACCATATTGATCCTTGGCGTGGCACTTCGGGCATTCGCCCTTGATGAAACGATCCGGCAGGAACATATTCTTGACGGGGTCATAAAACTGCTCGACTGAACGCACTTCAATCAAGCCAGCCGCTTTGAGTTTGCGATAAATCGCCTGCGAGAATTCCTTGGTCTCGGCGCTATTTGTGCTGCCGTAGTGGTCGAACTCGACATGAAAGCCTTCAAAATCTGACTTGTGCTCATGCCACACGCGATCTATCAATTGTTCCGGGGTGATACCTTCCTTTTCGGCGCGAAGCATGACAGGCGTGCCGTGAGTATCGTCAGCACAGACGTAATAACATGTGTTGCCCAGCATTTTTTGGAAGCGCACCCATATGTCAGTCTGAATGTATTCGACCAAATGACCCAAGTGAATACTACCGTTGGCATAAGGTAATGCGGACGTAACCAGTATCTTGCGCTGCATAAATGGAAAACCCCTTGTAAAGGGCCGTAATTGTAGCAAAATTGAACTATAGGCGTGACGGGGAATCTTGGGTAGAATGCTTGCCCCCCTATCGTTTTAATTGCAGGAGCAGTACATGAGTTTTACCGATATAGACATACAGGCCGCACTAACAAAGTTGATTGACCCCAACACTAAAAAAGATTTTGTAGCGGGCAAGTCGGTAAAAAATATAAAGATCAGCGGTAATAATTTATCGCTCGACATTCTGCTTGGCTACCCTGCGAAAAGCGTGTGGGACGAGATACGGTTGATGGTAGAAAATCACCTGCGTAGCGCTTTACCAGGTATCAACACTCTTTCCGTGAATGTGAGCAGCAAGGTAGTGCCCCATGCAGTGCAACGCGGCGTAAAGCTGGTTGACGGGGTGAAGAATATTATTGCCGTGGCCAGCGGCAAAGGCGGTGTGGGTAAATCCACTACGGCGGTGAATCTGGCGCTGGCGCTGGCAGCGGAAGGCGCGCGCGTTGGGATTCTGGATGCGGATATTTACGGCCCTTCCCTACCCACCATGATGGGCATCAAAGGCGAGCCCGTATCGCGAGATGGCAAGTCGGTCGAGCCAATGCAGGGACATGGACTACAGGTCATGTCCATCGGCTTCATGATTCAAGGCGAGGATGTGCCGATGGTCTGGCGCGGCCCGATGGTTACTCAGGCGCTGGATCAATTGTTGAATCAGACGCGCTGGGATGAGCTGGACTATCTGGTGGTGGACATGCCGCCCGGCACTGGCGATATTCAGTTGACTCTGTCGCAAAAAGTACCGGTGACTGGGGCGATCATCGTGACCACTCCACAGGACATCGCACTGATGGATGCGCGCAAGGGGCTCAAGATGTTCGAGAAGGTGAGCATTAAAATACTTGGTATCGTGGAAAACATGAGCACGCACATCTGCTCGAAATGCGGGCATGAGGAACACATCTTCGGGAGCGGCGGAGCCGAAAAGATGTGTAACGATTACAAAGTAGAGTTTCTCGGTTCATTGCCTTTAGACATCCGCATCCGCGAGCAGGCCGATTCCGGCAAACCCACCGTTGTCGCCGACCCCGATGGTGTAATTGCCAAGGAGTACAAACAGATTGCACGGCGTCTGGCGGTGAAAATTGCTGAAATGGCGCAAGACTATAGCGCGGCATTCCCTAAAATTGTGATGCAGAAGACGTAATGCGAAAACATAATGTGCAAAGCGTCATGAAGCATTTATATTTTCATTCTTTTCCTTGAACATAACTTCTGTATCGAACTAAACATGAGCATTAAATCAGACAAGTGGATACGTCACATGGCCAAACAGTACGGCATGATAGAGCCGTTCGAACCCGGGCAGGTGAAAGAAAGGAATGGCCAGCGCATCGTGTCGTATGGCACGTCGAGCTACGGCTATGACATCCGTTGCTCAGACGAATTCAAGCTGTTCACCAACATCAATAGCACCATCGTCGATCCGAAGAATTTCGATGCCAACTCTTTCGTCGAGCTCAAGAGTGACTATTGCATCATCCCGCCCAACTCTTTCGCGCTGGCACGAACCGTGGAACACTTCCGCATCCCCCGCAACGTACTGACCATTTGCCTGGGAAAATCTACCTACGCGCGGTGCGGCATAATCGTCAATGTCACACCGTTAGAGCCGGAATGGGAGGGTTATGTAACGCTGGAGTTTTCCAATACCACACCGCTACCTGCGAAAATTTACGCCAATGAAGGCGTGGCGCAGGTAATCTTCTTCGAATCGGACGAGGTATGCGAAGTCTCATACAAGGATAGGGGCGGCAAGTATCAGGGGCAGGTTGGGGTTACACTACCCAAAATATAAAATCAGATGCAGGGTTACGTTTCACCCATTCATTGAGTTCTACTGAATCAGATAGAGGCATAAATTTAATGGCATTATGTCCGCAAACCATTTGGCGCAGCCCCACAGGAGAGGTGGTCGCGTGCGTGGAAAAGAACAAGGTGCTGAGCGAGAACATGGAGGAAATCCGCCAAATTTGCCAAGATGCGCTGGAGGATGCAGTACTAATGGGTTGTGACGAACAGCAGTTTCGCGCGGTACTGACTGAACTGGTCAACGCCTTAAAAAACCCCTACCCCCCGCGCGACTAACTGCACCAGAATAGCATTAAGATTTTTGATATATCCGCCACTGTTATTAACAGGGGTAAGTTTAATCACTAGCGGACATTTCTATTTGGGAGAAAGCGGACATTACTACTTTGCGCTGACAGATCAGCCCCTTTGGCATTGATGCGGAAGATGCTGTGTTTGTCGCTGTAGAGCGCCACGGGCAGCCCGTGCGCCACGATATGATCATGCAGGGCATGATGTACCCCAGCGTGGTCTCTGTCGGCGCAAAGCGCAGCTGCAAGAGTTTGCCTGTCGCATCATCAATGAACACCAGTAACGTACATCGATCAGCCCGCCCCTCGAACCAATCATGTGGAGAGCCGTCAATCTGCACCAGTTCGCCAAGTCTGGCACGGCGTTCGCGCATGGGATGCACACAGACGGCTGCGCCTTTCTTGGGCTTCCAATAGCCCGCCGCAATCATTATCTGGCGGGTGCTTTCAACCGATAGATGTATATCATGAAGCTCGGCCAATTTCTATGCTGCGAGGGTCTGCCCAAAGTCGCGATAGTGTTCGCCGATCATCTTTATCGCGGTTGTCCTGATTGTTTCGTCCACCCGCCGATTCGAGACTCGTCCGCGCTTCTTGCTGATGAGCCCGGCAAGCCTAAGGTACGGTAACGTCGCAAGATACGCTTGATTTGACGCACACGGACAGCCAGCATTTTGCCAGCTTCCTTCTGGTCGACTTTTCCGGCCGACAGTAACTCCATTACCTGCCCACGTTTTGCTTCCTTTTGACTCATCATCATGTCCATTTGTCCGCCGCTATGGTTTTAATCGGACACTGAGCTTACTCAACACAAACTCAAGGGGACATTTCTATTTGAGAGAAAGGGGACATTACTACTTTGCGCTGACAAAAAGCAAACCATCTCTTCAGCATGTCCGTTTAACGTGTTATATTGATACAACTGCTGAGAGCAGCAAATAACACCCACGAATGGTAAAAATGGCGTTTTTATTTATTCATTTCTCAAGGAGAAAAACTATGCGCATACTTAACCCGCTAATAATATCGCTTTTTTTGGGATGTTACATTCCAGTTGTGCTTGCCGCTGATGCTTCAGTAACTATTTCTTCACCTCTTGATGGGGCAAAAATAAGTAGAAAATCGAAAATTGAAGTTTCCTACGAGATCGTGCCTGGACAAAATGGCGATCATGTGCATTTATACGTAGACGACAAGGAAGCTGTGGTAATACGCAAATTAAAAGGTAACCACACAGTAGAGTCGCTAGATCCAGGTAAACACACCATATGCATCAAAATAGTTAATAAGGGCCATACTCCTATAGGAGTCCAAGCATGCACTAACATTATCGTAATATAACGATTTGATTGTCATGGAAAACCTGAGCTACGCAGGAGTGCAGGTGGTGCATAATTTCGGTGCCGTTGCTGTTGTGGGCGGTGCCGCATTTGCATTATATCGGGGAACAGCAACTGCTGCCCTGCATCGCAAGCTAGCATGGCTGGTTGGATTCGGATGGATAGCTCAAGCAATAAGCGGCATGGGCTTTGCTGCAGTCAGCTTTCATTACTACGACAAACTTCCCGACATACATGGCATTGCTATGGCAGCGTTGCTTATTAAAATGTTATGTGCAATATTTGGAGTAAGCATTGTCATAATTTATCTACGTTATTCCGCTAATTTTGCAATAGAACGCCGGCATCTCGCATGGCAACTGGTCACAGCACTAGGCGTAACAGCACTGACAGCAGCAGCTTTTCTACGCTGGTTTTCATAATTTAATTAGATAGATATGATTAATATTTTATAAGCAATAAAAAAGCCGGACAAGTCCGGCTTTATTATTGCTTATTTATTTTTATTACTTTGCTTCTTCAGCTTCAACCAGCTGAATTTCCGACGGCCGATCTAGCAACTCTATCAACGCCATTGGCGCATTGTCTCCTTTGCGAAAACCAAATTTAAGAATACGTGAATAGCCTCCATTTCGAGTTGCATAACGTGGACCAAGCTCATCGAACAGCTTCGTGACCATTTCGCGGTCACGCAACCGCGCAAATGCCAAGCGGCGATTAGCCAAACTAGGATTCTTACCCAGAGTCAAGATCGGCTCAGCTACACGACGTAGTTCCTTTGCCTTAGGCAGTGTGGTCTTTATAACCTCATGACGCAGTAAAGAAGCTATCATGTTGCGCAGCATTGCCAAACGATGACTGCTGGTGCGATTAAGCTTTCTTAGTCCTAAACGGTGACGCATAATTATCCTTTCTTACTTCTCAATAGTCACTGGCCAATTTTCCAATTTCATTCCCAGTGATAGACCATGCTCAGCCAGCACCTGTTTGATTTCGTTCAAAGATTTACGGCCCAAATTAGGGGTACGTAGCAGATCATTTTCAGTGTTCTGAATTAAATCCCCAACATAATGAATACTTTGTGCCTTAAGACAATTGGATGAACGCGGAGTCAGCTCCAAGTCGTCTACTGGGCGCAACAACATCGGATCAACCTTAGGAGTTTGCGGCTTCTCAACAGGCGCTGGCGTGCCTTCCAATGCAGCAAATACTGAAAACTGTTCAACTAATATACGGGCCGCATATCGAATGGCTTCTTCAGGATCAATGGCACCATTAGTTTCAATTTCCATTATCAGCTTGTCCAAATCGGTACGCTGTTCAACACGCGCACTTTCAACCGCATAGCTAACACGGCTCACAGGGCTAAAAGATGCATCAAGCGCAATATGCCCAACTGCGCGATTTTCAATTGGTGTCTGACGCGCAATGGCTGATACATAGCCCCGACCTTGCTCGACCTTAATTTCCATGTCTATCTTACCGCCCGCAGTCAGGTGGGCGATGACGTGAGAAGGATTAATCACCTCAGTGTCAGCATCGACGATGATATCACCTGCCGTAACCACGCCCACACCTTCTTTCTTAAGAGTCAGCATCGCTACATTAGCATTATGAAGCTTTAGCACTACTCCCTTTAAGTTAAGCAAGATTTCCACTACATCTTCCTGCACACCATCAATAGAGGAGTATTCATGCAGCACGCTAGCAATCTTGACCTCGGTTGGAGCATAGCCCGGCATGGAAGACAACAGTATGCGGCGCAGGGCATTGCCAAGTGTATGCCCGTAGCCACGTTCAAAAGGCTCCATCACAATTTTAGCCTGCATGCTGGAAACTCTTTGCACTTCGATAATGCGGGGTTTCAGAAAATCATTGTTATGCATAACCGACTCCGCATGAATTACTTGGAATACAACTCGACAATAAGATGCTCGTTAATAGAGGCCGGCAACTCGGAACGCTGAGGCTTAGACTTATATGTACCCTTCATAGCCTTAGTATCAACTTCAACCCATTCTGGGAAACCGCGTTGCTCGGCTGCCTGCAATGCCGCTTTAACGCGCAACTGCATCTTAGCGTTTTCTGCTATCTCGACCACATCACCGGTACGAACCTGATAGGACGGAATATTGACACGTTTGCCATTGACCAAGATACCATTGTGGCGAACTACTTGACGTGCCTCAGAACGAGACGCACCGAAACCCATACGGTAAGACACATTATCTAGGCGCGATTCCAGCAACTGCAATAAATTTTCACCAGTGATGCCGCGCTGAATTTCTGCAGAACGATAGGTCAAACGAAATTGGTGCTCAAGCATGCCATAAATACGGCGAACTTTTTGTTTTTCACGCAACTGGCCACCGTAATCAGACAAACGGGTGTTTTTCTTTTGTCCGTGCTGGCCTGGCGGATACGCACGACGTTCAACCCCGCATTTGTCGGTAAAACATTTTTCGCCCTTCAGAAACAGTTTCTCGCCTTCACGACGGCACTGACGGCACTTTGGATCAAGATTTCTAGCCAAGGCTATCTCCTAAGATTAGATACGACGCTTTTTTGGCGGACGGCAACCATTGTGTGGAACTGGCGTAATGTCAGAAATGCTGGTGATTTTAAAACCTGCCGCATTCAAAGCGCGCACTGCCGATTCTCGACCAGGGCCGGGACCTTTTATGCGCACTTCAAGGTTCTTTACGCCACATTCTTGGGCTGCTTTACTGGCAGTCTCACCAGCAATTTGCGCTGCAAACGGCGTGCTCTTACGCGAGCCTTTAAAACCATTGCTGCCACTAGTAGACCAAGCCAAGGCATTCCCTTGTCGGTCGGTAATTGTCACAATAGTATTATTAAAAGAAGCATGCACATGGGCAATGCCCTCGGCTACGTTCTTTTTGACTTTCTTGCGCACTCGCGTGTTTGTTTTAGCCATGCTCAAATCCTCTCGAAAATTACTTCTTGGCGCCGGCAACAGACTTGCGCGGACCCTTGCGAGTGCGAGCATTAGTGCGTGTACGCTGTCCTCGCACTGGCAAACCACGGCGATGACGCAAACCGCGATAACAACCCAAGTCCATTAACCTCTTTATATTCATCGAGATTTCTCGACGCAAATCACCTTCCACCGTAAATTTGGCGACCTCATCACGCAACTTATCCATTTCCGCATCAGCGAGATCTTTAATTTTGGTGGCGGCGTTTACTCCGACAGCGGCGCAAATTTTACGCGCCCGAGTGCTACCGACACCATAGATCGCGGTCAAAGCGATTACAGTGTGTTGGTGATTCGGAATGTTTACCCCTGCAATACGAGCCATGCAGCTACCCTATCGTTTAAAAAGGCATTAAAAAATTACCACTTGAGAGAGACTTACCTCACTCTCACTTAGCCCTGGCGTTGCTTGTGGCGTGCATCACTACTACAGATCACGCGTACTACCCCTTTACGCCGTACAATTTTACAATTACGACAAACTTTTTTTACCGATGCTTGCACCTTCATTTTTTTCTCCTCAGTACTTATACGCAACAACTACTTGGCGCGAAACGTAATGCGCCCTTTGGTCAAGTCATAAGGTGTCAGTTCAACTGTAACCTTATCTCCAGGCAAAATACGAATATAGTGCATACGCATCTTACCGGATATATGACCCAACACAATATGACCATTTTCTAGTTTCACACGAAATGTTGCATTGGGAAGAGATTCTACAACCTCCCCCTGCATTTGCATCGCATCTTCCTTGGCCATCAGCGAATCAATCCACCCTTAAAATTTGCTTTCTTTAACAAGCTTTCATACTGATGTGTCATCAGATAAGATTGAACTTGTGCCATAAAATCCATGGTCACCACCACCATAATTAACAACGAGGTACCACCAAAGTAGAATGGCACGTTCCACTTTACAACCAGAAACTCCGGCAACAGGCATACCAGCGTCACATACACCGCGCCAACCAAAGTCAAACGCAGCATAATATTTTCAATGTATCGTGCAGTCAGATCGCCCGGTCGAATCCCAGGCAGAAAAGCTCCACTTTTCTTCAGGTTCTCTGCCGTTTCTTTTGGATTGAAGACCAGTGCAGTATAAAAAAAACAGAAGAAAATGATTGCCGCCGCATACAGCATTACATATATCGGCTGACCAGGCGACAGCATATCACTGATATCCTTCAACCAAGTCAACCCTTGACCGCTAGCTGACCATCCAGCTAAAGTCGCCGGGAATAAAATAATGCTTGAGGCAAAAATCGGCGGAATCACGCCAGCCATATTCACCTTCAATGGCAAATGCGAACTTTGACCGCCATAAACTTTATTTCCAACCTGACGCTTGGCGTAATTTACGAGAATTTTCCGCTGACCGCGCTCAACAAAAACAACCAACGCTGTTATTCCAATCGAACCGAACAGCAGCAATAACACCAGCGGGATAGAGAACGCACCGGTACGCGCTAACTCCAGGGTACTACCAATTGCGTTAGGCAATCCAGCAGCAATACCAGCAAAAATAATCAGAGAAATTCCATTTCCCAAGCCACGCTCAGTAATTTGTTCTCCCAACCACATTAAGAACATTGTGCCAGATAACAAAGTAATTACCGTAGTCATCTGAAACATCATCCCTGGATGCAACACCAACCCAGCTTGTGATTGCAGAGCCACAGACATACCAAATGCTTGGAACAAAGCCAGCGCCAATGTGCCATAGCGGGTGTACTGTGTAATCTTACGACGTCCTGCCTCACCCTCCTTCTTCAACTGTTCTAGATGGGGGACCGCATGTGTGGCCAGTTGCATGATAATGGAAGCGGATATGTATGGCATGATACCCAGCGCTAGAATCGTAAAGCGCGAGAGTGCACCACCAGAAAACATATTGAACATGCCTAAAATGCCGCTCTTTTGCGAATCAAACAAATCGGCTAACACAACAGGGTCTATACCCGGCACCGGTATATGCGCTCCAATGCGGTAGACTACCAATGCACCCAACAAAAACCATAAACGGCGGCCAAGATCGCCATACTTTCCATTATTTAAACGCTTTTTAGCCACCGCATCCACAGAGCCCACCATTACTCTGCAATGCTACCGCCAGCAGCTTGAACTGCAGCTCGCGCACCTTTGGTAAGCAACAAACCTTGTAATTTCACGGAACGATTGATCTCGCCAGACATCACTACCTTAGCGACCAGTGCTGCAGCAGGCACAACTCCAGCTTGTTTCAATGCCAACAAATCAATCACGTCAACTGCCATTTTTTCCAAGTCGGATAAGCGGACTTGAGCGCTGTCATAACGAGTCAAAGAAATAAAACCACGCTTAGGTAAGCGACGTTGCAGCGGCATCTGACCACCTTCAAAACCAACCTTATGAAAACCACCAGAACGCGATTTTTGACCTTTATGACCACGACCGCAAGTTTTGCCCAGACCGCAACCAATACCACGTCCAACGCGACGCTTAACGTGTGTAGAACCTTCTGCAGGTTTAATTTTATTGAGTTGCATTTATGCCTCGCACTTAACCAAGTAATAAACCTTATTAATCATGCCACGTACCGCTGGCGTATCTTCTACTATGACGGTATGATTCAGACGGCGCAGACCTAATCCGCGCACACACGCACGATGCGATTCTTTGGTACCGATCACGCTTTTAACCAGCGTTACGTGAAGCTTTCCAGCTGTTACTTTTACTTTCTGTTGAGACGGTTCCATTACCTTACCCCTGAATTTCTTCTATGCTCATACCACGCTTGGCAGCAATTTCAGACGGAGAATTGATAGCCTGAAGCCCATTCAGAGTTGCGCGCACTACGTTGTATGGATTACTCGAACCAATGCATTTAGCCAATACGTTATGTACACCTACTGCCTCGAACACAGCACGCATCGCGCCACCCGCAATAATTCCAGTTCCTTCTGATGCTGGCTGCATATACACCTTTGCAGCGCCATGACGGCCAATCACAGTATGATGCAGAGTGCCTTTATTTAAATTAACATTAATCATCTTTCGACGTGCTTCTTCCATCGATTTTTGCACGGCAACCGGCACCTCTTTAGATTTTCCCTTGCCCATGCCAATGCGACCATCACCATCTCCAACCACAGTTAGCGCGGCAAATCCCATAATGCGACCCCCCTTCACCACCTTGGTTACACGATTGATCGAAATCATCTTCTCGATAAGACCATCACCACGATCTTCCGATTGTTGCATTCTACCCTGCGCTTTAGCCATCATTCACCTCAAGTTAAAACTTCAAGCCATGCTCACGCGCCGCAGCAGCAAGAGCCTTTACGCGACCGTGATATTTATAGCCAGAACGGTCGAAAGCAACTTCGCCAATACCGGCGCTTTTGGCTTTTTCAGCAATACGCTTTCCCACCAGTATGGCCGCAGCGATATTGCCACCATTAGCAAACTCTTTTCGTACCTCCGCCTCTAAAGTGGAAGCACTCACCAACACTTTGCTGCCGCAAGCAGAAATTACCTGAGCGTAAATGTGCAGATTGCTGCGACGTATCGCCAAACGAATCGACTTTTGACCAGCAATTTTAGCACGCGTTTTACGAGCCCTGCGCTGACGCGCATCATTCTTGATAAACATTATCCGCCTCAATTATTTTTTCTTAGTTTCTTTCAACTTCACCACCTCTTCGGCATAACGAACCCCCTTGCCCTTGTAGGGCTCAGGTTCACGGAACGCGCGAATCTCAGCGGCGACTTGACCGACCTGTTGTTTATTTGTGCTCTTCAATACAACTTCAGTTTGAGTCGGCGTCGAAACTGTCACACCAACAGGGACCTTATAAACCACAGGGTGGGAAAAACCAAGAGTCAGATTAAGCGTATCACCAGTAGCTTGAGCACGATAACCAACGCCAACCAAGGTCAGTTTGCGCTCAAAACCTTTGGTAACACCTTGTACCATATTGGCAATCAACGCACGAATAGTGCCAGACATAGCATCCGCTTTCGCAGATTCATTACTAGCTTTGCACAGCAACTCTTCGCCCTCATGCTGCACAACAACATCGTTGCACAGCACTTGTTTCATTGTTCCCAACGGGCCTTTAACAGAAACCTCATTGGGAACCAGTATCACTTCGACACCAGCAGGCAAAGCTATAGGATTTTTAGCGACTCTAGACATAATTACTCCGTTACGCGACTATGCACAACACTTCGCCACCAATTCCATTGGCACGTGCTTTGCGGTCTGTCATCAACCCTTTTGAGGTAGACACAATGGCAATACCCAAGCCGTTCATCACGTTAGGAATATCATCACAACCCTTGTACATGCGCAGACCAGGACGACTTACGCGCTGAATCTTTTCAATCACCGGTCGTCCTGCATAATATTTCAGGCCAATTTCCAAAGTAGGCTTACCACCTACGCCAGAAATATTATACCCTTCCACATAACCCTCATCCTGCAGCACTTGGGCAATCGCTACCTTTAGCTTGGAAGAAGGCATCTTTACATTTATTTTTTCCGCCATCTGCGCATTTCTAATTCGCGTCAGCATATCGGAGATCGGATCACTCATACTCATAGATTCACCCCTACCAGCTTGCCTTGATTACACCAGGGACCTCGCCGCGCATTACAAATTCACGCAGCTTGATACGACCCAGACCAAACTTGCTGAAAACACCACGCGGACGCCCAGTTAGCGAGCAACGATTACGTAAGCGTACAGGACTAGCGTTTCGCGGAAGTGCCTGTAGCTTCTGACGCGCAACATAACGATCCTCATCACTCAATTTAGCGTTAATGATTGCTGCCAACAGCTCAGCACGCTTAATGGAGTATTTTTTTACAATGTCGCGACGTTTTTGTTCGCGATTAATGACAGCTGCTTTAGCCATTTTGCCCTCAGTTCTTCAACGGAAATTTGAAAGCCAAGAGAAGCGCACGCGCCTCTTCATCGTTCTTCGCACTAGTAGTAATAGTAATATTCATGCCACGCAATGCATCAATTTTGTCATACTCAATCTCCGGGAAGATGATCTGCTCCTTGATACCCATATTGTAATTGCCACGACCATCGAAAGCTTTCCCTGAAATACCACGAAAGTCGCGTATGCGTGGGATAGCCACTGTTACCAAGCGATCTAGGAATTCATACATGCGTGCTTTACGCAAGGTAACCTTGCACCCGACAGGATAGTTTTCACGAATCTTAAAACCTGCTATAGACTTCTTGGATTTAGTCACCACCGGCTTCTGACCAGCAATTTTCTGCATATCACCAACAGCATGCTCCATAACCTTCTTGTCTGCCACAGCCTCACCCACACCCATATTTAGAGTGATCTTTTCTATGCGCGGCACTTCCATTATAGACTTGTAGCCAAACTGCTTCATCAGCTCTGGAGCTACCGTAGCTTTGTAAAAATCATATAGACGAGCCATGCCATTCCTCCTTTACGTGCCAATCACTTCGCCACTTGACTTAAAGATACGCATTTTGCGACCATCTTCTAGCACTTTAACACCCACACGATCAGCTTTTTTTGACGTCGCGTTGTAAATAGCAACATTTGAGGCATGGATCGATATCTCCATGGTCACGATACCACCTGCCAATCCCTTTACGGGATTGGGCTTCTGATGTTTTTTAACCATATTAACGCCACTTACCAGCAAACGATCACCAAGCACACGCAGCACACTGCCACGATTACCTCTATCTTTTCCAGCAATGACAATCACATCATCATTTTTTTTAATCTTGCGCATGACTCTTCCTTAGGCTGCGTTATATCGTCACTTACAATACTTCCTGCCGTTTACAGAACCTCAGGGGCGAGTGACACAATTTTCATGAATCGCTCAGTGCGCAATTCACGCGTAACCGGGCCAAAGATTCGAGTACCGATCGGCTCAAGTTTCGTATTCAGCAGTACCGCGGCATTACCATCAAACTTTATCAAAGAACCATCTGGACGACGCACACCTTTAGCTGTACGTACCACCACCGCACTATATACCTCACCCTTTTTTACTCGGGAGCGCGGTGCAGCATCTCTAATGCTAACCTTAATAACATCCCCAATAGCCGCATAACGACATTTGGATCCACCCAACACTTTGATGCACATAACGGAACGTGCGCCAGTATTGTCGGCCACACTCAAAACAGATTGCATTTGTATCATAATTTATACTCCAACTTAATCCGCACTGTAGCGGCTAGTCTTGGAACCCGTTTGGGTTAGGTCGCCGCAAACCAAAGCAGCAATGAAACGAAGCCAGACAGTATATGCAAGATTGCCAAATAACACAAGCATTAAATCTAATTTAGTTTGCTTATTCTTCTAGAAAATAAAAAATAGGCGTTAAACCGCTTGAGATTTTTCAACCAGCTTGGTCACACGCCAACTCTTGGTCTTGGCCAACGGACGGCATTCTTCTATAAAAACTAAATCACCCTGATGAAACTCATTATTTTCATCATGCGCGTGGTATTTCTTCGATACACGCAATACTTTGCCCAACAGAGAGTGCTTAATCTTGCGCTCAACAAGTACGGTAACCGTTTTATCCATCTTGTCGCTTACAACCATGCCAGTCAGTGTTCGTTTTAAATTTGTTGTACTCATTGTTGAGCACCCTTTTCAGTCAATATAGTTTTCACGCGAGCAATGTCACGACGCATCTTGAGAAGCTGGCTATTATTGCTCAACTGCTGTGTTGCCACCTGCATACGCAAGCCGAATTGCGCTTTGGTCAGGGACAGCAACTCTTGATCCAGATCCGTTATGGATTTCACTCTTAACTCATTTGCTTTCATTATTATGCCCCTACCTGTCTAATTACAAACGTCGTGGCAATAGGCAACTTAGCAGAAGCCAAGCGGAACGCTTCGCGCGCTATTATCTCTTCCACGCCATCCATTTCATACAGCATCTTGCCAGGCTGAATTTCAGCAACATAATACTCCGGATTACCCTTACCATTACCCATACGCACTTCAGCGGGCTTTTGCGAAATCGGTTTATCCGGAAAAATGCGAATCCAAATACGTCCACCACGCTTAATATGGCGCGTCATGGCGCGCCGCGCCGCCTCTATCTGCCGTGCCGTTAGGCGACCACGGGCAATGGCCTTGAGACCAAATTCACCAAAGCTAACCTTATTGCCTCGAGTCGCAATGCCGGTATTACGACCCTTTTGCTCCTTGCGATATTTTCTTCTAGCTGGCTGTAGCATGTTTTGCCCCCGACTTTCTTACTCTTTTTTCTGGTTCAGATGCTATCGGCACGGATACTTCTTCCACTCCAGTATGATCACCCTTGTAAACCCAAACCTTTACGCCAATAATGCCATAAGTAGTTTTAGCCTCAGCGGTGCCATAATCAATATTAGCACGCAGAGTATGCAATGGCACACGCCCTTCGCGATACCACTCGGTTCGCGCAATTTCGATTCCATTAAGGCGGCCAGCACTCATGATCTTGATGCCCTGAGCGCCCAGACGCATCGCATTCTGCATAGCCCGTTTCATAGCACGACGGAACATGATGCGCTTTTCTAACTGCGAAGTAATGCTTTCCGCAATTAGCTGAGCATCAATTTCAGGCTTACGCACTTCCTCAATGTTTAGTGCAACATCGGGCAATCCCATACGTTTTTTCAGTTCAGCCCGCAGAGCTTCGATATCCTCACCCTTCTTGCCAATCACCACACCGGGACGAGCGGTATAAATCGTAATTTTAGCATTTTTGGCCGGTCGTTCGATGACGATCTTGGACACACCTGCACCGAAGAGCTTTTTCTTCAGGTAATCACGTACTTCAATATCCTTAAGAAGCATTCCGGCAAAATTCTTACTGTTAGCATACCACTTTGAAGTCCAGTTTTTCTGAACGCTCAATCGGAAACCGATTGGATGAATTTTCTGTCCCATATCTGTTTTAGCTCCCTACGATAATCGTAATGTGACAGGTCTGCTTTTCGATGCTATTGCCTCGCCCTTTGGCGCGAGCCGACGTTCTCTTCAGCGAAGCTCCTTTATCTACATAGATAGTAGTAACCTTCAGATCGTCAATGTCGGCACCATCATTGTGCTCAGCATTAGCGATTGCAGACTCCAAACCTTTTTTAATAATTGCAGCAGCTTTTTTTGGACTAAAAGCTAGTGTATTTAAGGCCTTATTAACTGGTAAGCCACGAATCTGATCAGCCACCAAACGACCCTTCTGAGCCGACAGGCGAACACCCTTTACTACTGAGATTGTGTTCATCATGCCTCCTTATTTTTTCTTGACCACTGCTTTTTTGTCAGCAGCGTGTCCTTTGAAAGTGCGGGTCAACGAGAATTCACCAAGCTTGTGTCCCACCATGTTCTCGGAGATATACACAGGAATATGCTGCTTGCCGTTATGCACAGCAATGGTCAGACCGACAAATTCAGGCAAAACCGTAGACCGACGTGACCAAGTTTTCACCGGTCGCTTATCGCTGCTGGCGCGCACAGTTTCAATTTTTTTTACTAAGTAAGCGTCGACGAATGGACCTTTTTTAATGGAACGTGCCATATTTTTTACCTCTTAAGTCTGAAAGCGGCGGCGAACTATCATGCCACTGGTGCGCTTGTTGCGACGTGTACGAAAGCCCTTCGCTGGCACACCCCATGGACTGACCGGGTTGCGACCAGCAGCAGTCTTTCCTTCCCCACCACCATGCGGGTGATCGACAGGATTCATCGCCACACCACGCACGGTCGGCCGCACTCCGCGCCAACGCATCGCGCCAGCCTTACCGATAGAACGCAAGCTGTGCTCAGCATTACCAACTTCACCAATAGTCGCCTTACAATCAACATGAACTTTACGAATTTCGCCGGAACGCAAACGTAATTGCGCGTACCCACCCTCACGTGCCAACAGCTGCACTGAAGTGCCAGCCGAACGTGCCAACTGCGCACCTTTACCTGGCATCATTTCAATGCAGTGTATAGTCGAACCTACCGGAATATTGCGCAACGGCAAGGCGTTGCCCGCCTTAATTGGAGCTTCTGAGCCGCTCACTAGCTGCGCGCCCACCGTCACGCCCTTAGGGGCGATAATGTAACGACGTTCGCCATCGGCGTAGCATAAGAGCGCTACATGCGCGCTGCGGTTCGGGTCATATTCCAGATGCTCAACAGTAGCCGAAACACTATCTTTATCACGCTTAAAATCAACTATACGATAATTCTTTTTATGTCCGCCACCCATATGACGGACGGTGATATGTCCATTATGGTTACGACCAGCCGTTCTGTTCTTTTTTTCCAGCAACGGTGCATGGGGCTTCCCCTTATGCAGATCACTATTGACCACACGAACAACTGCGCGTCGCCCCGGAGAACTTGGTTTAAGTTTGATCAGTGCCATAATTTATCCTTGCTCACTCTCAGCAAAATTGATTTTCTGACCAGGCGCGAGGCATACATATGCCTTCTTCCAATCCTTACGCCGACCCATGAACTTGCCGAAACGCTTTTGTTTACCTTTGACAAGGGCAACTTGAACGCTCTCGACATCCACCTTGAACATCAACTCGACAGCAGCTTTAATTTCTGGCTTCGTAGCAGTAGAGTCCACACGAAAAATTACTTGCTCGTATTTCTCAGCGACATATGTAGCCTTTTCTGATATCTGAGGTGCTTGCAATACATTCATCAAGCGCTCTTGGCTGAATTTTTGATTACTCATGCCAGCATCTCCTCAATTTTCCTCATAGCATCAAGCGTCACAAGTACCTTTGGGAAACGCACCAAACTCACTGGATCCGCCAGATGAGCCTCTAACACAAGAACATTTGGCAAATTACGCGAAGATAAATATAGATTATCATCAATATCACTGACAATAATCAGCACACGGCATGAATCAAAACCCATATCCAGCATTTTTTGCGCCAATAATTTTGTCTTTGGCGCCTCAAGTGTCATGTTATCCACCACCGTCAAACGATTCTCACGCACCAGCTGCGAAAAAATAGAAGCCAAGCCAGCGCGGTACATCTTGCGGTTGACCTTCTGAGTATAATTTTCGTCCGGACTGTTCGGAAAAATTTTACCGCCGCCACGCCACAATGGACTAGATGCCATACCAGCACGGGCACGACCAGTCCCTTTTTGTGCCCAAGGCTTACGCGTGCTCTTCGCAATTTCACTACGACCTTTTTGCTTGCTATTGCCAAAACGAGCATTGGCCTGATATGCGATCACCACCTGGTGAATCAGCGCCTCGTTGTATTCGCGACCAAACAACCCATCGGAGGCTGACATACTGGCGCTCACCAGGCCTTTGCCATCAATAACTTTAAGTTCCATTATGCACCCGCCTTTACTGCTGGACGCACAACAACGTCCCCACCTTTTGAACCAGGAACAGCACCCATTATCAACAGAAGTTGACGATCGATGTCGATGCGGACTATTTTGAGATTTTGCACAGTACGCTGCACATCACCCAGATGCCCGGCCATGCGCTTACCCGGAAACACGCGCCCCGGATCTTGCGCCATACCAATAGAACCAGGCACATTGTGAGATTTGGAATTACCGTGCGTGGCACGACCGGAACTAAAATGGTGGCGTTTGATTACACCGCTAAATCCCTTACCCAGAGTAACACCAGTCACATCCACTTTCTGGCCAACTTTAAATAGATCTACGCTCAGCACACCACCCGCCTGTAGGCCGCTCAATTCATCAGGGGTAGCAGTAAATTCTTTTTGCACACTACCCGCCACCACGCCCGCTTTAGCAAAATGGCCTGCCGCCGCTTTCGTTACACGACTTGCGCGTCGCACACCATACGCAATTTGCACTGCGCTATAGCCATCGGTATTAAAGGTTTTAATCTGGGTAATACGATTATTGGACACGTCCAACACTGTCACCGGCAGAGATATTCCGTCGTCGGTAAAAATGCGGGTCATGCCAATCTTTCGACCGACAAGTCCTAAACTCATTTTTTTATCCTTCTTAAGGGGCTGACTACAATTGGCCAGCCGATCCATTTACTACAACTACTGTAATTTAATTACGACATCCACGCCCGCAGGCAAGTCCAACTTCATTAGCGCATCTACAGTTTTCTCGGTCGGATCAACAATATCCAGCATACGTAGATGTGTGCGGATCTCAAATTGATCGCGCGAGGTCTTATTAACGTGAGGAGAACGCAAAACGTCAAAACGCTCAATTTTAGTAGGCAGAGGAATTGGACCTTTTACCACCGCTCCAGTGCGCTTCGCAGTTTCTACGATACGAGATGCGGACTGATCAATCAGACGATAATCAAATGCTTTCAGGCGTATGCGGATATTCTGACTTTTCATAAATTTTTACTCTACTTTTTTGGTAGCTATTGCCGCAACTGCGGGTTAACGAATCATTATACAATAATATAACATCTTATTGCACGTATTATTACTCAATCACCTTAGCCACCACACCGGCACCGACGGTGCGACCACCTTCACGTATCGCGAAACGCAGACCTTCTTCCATCGCGATTGGGGCAATCAAGTTTACCGTCACCGACACGTTATCTCCCGGCATCACCATTTCAGTGCCAGCCGGCAGTTCAACCGCACCCGTTACGTCAGTAGTTCGGAAGTAGAATTGTGGACGGTAGCCTTGAAAGAATGGGGTGTGACGACCACCTTCGTCTTTACTGAGAACGTAGATTTCGGCTGAAAATTTGGTATGCGGGGTAATGGAGCCAGGCTTGGCCAAAACTTGACCACGTTCGACTTCTTCACGCTTGGTGCCGCGCAATAGTATCCCAACGTTATCTCCAGCCTGACCTTGGTCGAGTAGCTTGCGGAACATTTCCACGCCGGTGCAGATAGTTTTAATAGTGGGCTTGAGGCCAATGATTTCAATTTCTTCGCCCACTTTGACGACGCCACGCTCCACCCGGCCAGTTACCACGGTACCACGGCCAGAGATGGAGAAGACGTCTTCGACGGGCATCAGGAAGGCGCCGTCCATGACGCGCATAGGCTGAGGTATGTAGGCATCAAGCGCCTCGGCCAAACGAAAGATGGAGGGCTCGCCAATTTCGGACTGGTCACCCTGCAAGGCCTTGAGCGCACTGCCGATGATAATCGGGGTATCGTCACCAGGAAAGTCGTATTTGGTAAGGAGTTCACGCACTTCCATTTCGACCAGCTCGAGCAGCTCGGGGTCATCCACCATGTCGGCCTTATTCATGTAGACGATGATGTAGGGTACGCCCACTTGACGCGCCAACAAAATATGTTCACGCGTTTGCGGCATGGGGCCATCGGCAGCAGACACTACCAAGATAGCGCCGTCCATCTGCGCAGCACCGGTAATCATGTTTTTAATGTAATCCGCATGGCCAGGACAGTCTACGTGGGCATAGTGGCGGCCAGCCGTTTCATACTCGACGTGAGCTGTATTAATGGTGATGCCGCGCGCCTTTTCTTCCGGCGCTGCGTCAATCTGGTCATAGGCTTTAGCCTCGCCGCCAAATTTCTTGGACAGCACTGTGGTAATCGCTGCAGTCAGGGTGGTTTTGCCATGATCAACGTGACCAATTGTACCTACATTTATGTGCGGCTTGGTACGCTCAAATTTACTCTTTGCCATGATTTAAAGTTCCTTGATTATTTGACGGTTCATGAGTTATCTTGAAACTATTTCCTACTACTCATCACCGCTTCAGCCACATTTTTTGGCGCTTCGGTGTAATGCTTAAATTCCATTGTGTATGTAGCCCGACCTTGGGTTGCGGAACGCAACGCAGTTGAATAACCGAACATCTCTGCTAAAGGAACTTCGGCCTTCACGATCTTTCCACCGCCGATCATGTCTTCCATACCTTGAACCATACCGCGACGGGATGACAAATCACCCATTACCGTGCCTGTGTAATCTTCTGGGGTTTCCACCTCAACCGACATCATCGGCTCCAGCAGCACTGGGCTTGCCTTACGCATACCGTCTTTGAAGCCCATAGAAGCAGCCATCTTAAATGCGTTTTCATTGGAATCTACATCGTGGTAAGAGCCATCAAACAGGGTGACTTTAATATCCACCACGGGAAAGCCCGCCAACACACCATTCGGCAAGGTGTCTTCCAAGCCCTTTTTTACTGCCGGGATAAATTCCCGCGGAACCGACCCACCCTTAATGGCATCCACAAATTCAAAGCCCTTGCCCGTTTCATTTGGCTCAATTTTCAACCACACATGACCAAATTGGCCGCGCCCACCCGATTGTTTAACGAACTTGCCCTCAACCTCAACCATCTTACGTATCGCTTCGCGGTAAGCTACTTGCGGCGCGCCAACATTCGCCTCCACGCTGAATTCACGCTTCATGCGCTCAACCAAAACTTCCAAGTGCAGCTCACCCATACCAGAAATAATGGTTTGACCAGACTCCAAGTCAGTATGAACACGGAAAGACGGATCTTCTTTCGCCAAACGATTCAAGGCCATACCCATCTTTTCTTGGTCAGCCTTTGTCTTCGGCTCAACAGCTATATGAATCACCGGCTCAGGGAATATCATGCGCTCCAATGTAATCACACTGGCCGGATCACACAAAGTCTCACCAGTAGTCGCTTCTTTTAAACCCACCGCAGCAGCAATATCGCCTGCAAAAACCTCTTTGATCTCTTCTCGCTCGTTAGCATGCATCAACAAGATACGGCCAATGCGCTCCTTTTTGCCCTTGATCGGATTGTAAACTGTATCGCCCGCTTTCAACTGACCGGAATACACGCGGAAGAAAATCAACTGCCCAACGAATGGGTCAGTCATGATTTTAAACGCCAACGCAGAGAACGGTTCATCGTCGTTCGCCTTACGTTCCCCCATTGCCCCATTTTCCAATTCGCCCTTAACTGGCGGAATGTCAGTCGGTGCAGGCAGATAGTCAACCACAGCATCCAGCATGGCCTGCACACCCTTGTTTTTGAAGGCAGAGCCACATAACATCGGCACTATTTCACTGGCAATAGTACGGATACGCAAGCATTGCTTAATCTCCGCTTCGGACAAGTCGCCTTCCTCGAGATACTTGTTCATCATCTCTTCGGTTGCCTCGGCAGCACTCTCTACCATCTTCGCACGCCACTCTTGCGCTGCCGCCAGCAGATTGGCGGGAATATCACGCAACTCAAACTTCATGCCCTGAGAAGCCTCATCCCAGTAAATCGCCTTCATCCGCACCAAGTCAATTACGCCCTCAAACTTTTCCTCTGCACCAATTGGCAATTGAATCGGCACCACATTGGCACGCAAGCGAGCACGCATTTGTTCGTAGACATTAAAGAAATTCGCACCAGAGCGATCCATTTTATTAACAAAGGCCAAACGCGGCACACCATACTTATTGGCCTGACGCCACACTGTCTCGGACTGCGGCTGCACACCACCCACAGCGCAATACACCATACAGGCACCATCCAGCACGCGCATTGATCGCTCAACTTCAATAGTGAAGTCAACGTGCCCTGGCGTGTCAATGATGTTAATACGATGCTCAGGCAAGCTGGAGTCCATACCCTTCCAGTAACAAGTCGTCGCAGCCGATGTAATGGTAATACCCCGCTCCTGCTCCTGCTCCATCCAATCCATAACAGCGGCGCCATCATGCACTTCGCCGATCTTGTGCGATACACCCGTGTAAAATAAAACACGTTCAGTGGTCGTGGTTTTACCCGCGTCTATATGTGCGCTAATGCCGATATTTCGATATCGTTCGATTAATGTTTTCCGTGCCACAGTAGTTACCTAACTTATAAAACCTTCAGAAAAAGCTTAAAAACTTCTAGAAACGGAAGTGCGAAAAGGCTTTATTCGCTTCAGCCATACGGTGAACTTCTTCACGTTTTTTAACTGCGCCACCACGGCTTTCTGACGCGTCGAGCAATTCGCCAGCCAACCGCATACCCATGGATTTTTCTCCACGTTTGCGTGCGAAATCTTTAAGCCAGCGCATGGCCAACGCCATTCGACGCGAAGGACGAACTTCAACAGGAACCTGATAGTTAGCTCCCCCGACGCGACGGCTCTTTACCTCAACCTGAGGTTTGACATTGGTCAACGCAAGATTAAACACCTCGATCGGATCTTTACCGCTTTTCTTAACGATTTGCTCCAAAGCACCATAAAGAATGCGCTCGGCAACAGACTTTTTACCAGCGGTCATCAAAACATTAACGAACTTGGAAAGATCTTGGTTGCCATATTTTGGATCCGGCAGGATTTCGCGCTTTGGGACTTCTCTACGTCTTGGCATATCTTAAACCTCATGTTAACTGTCTAATTCAAAAAACTGGCTAATTCCTAAATTACGGGCCTGACAATAAGTTAAGCCTTTTTGGGACGTTTAGCACCGTACTTGGAACGGGACTGCTTACGATCCTTTACTCCAGCGGTATCCAAACTTCCCCGCACCATGTGGTAACGAACACCGGGCAAATCCTTTACACGGCCACCACGTATAAGCACCACCGAGTGCTCCTGCAAGTTGTGGCCTTCGCCACCAATGTAAGAGATAACCTCAAAACCATTAGTTAAACGAACCTTGGCAACCTTACGTAAGGCAGAGTTTGGCTTCTTTGGTGTTGTAGTATACACACGAGTACACACACCCCGCTTTTGGGGACTCCCACCCAGAGCAGGAACTTTACTTTTCATAGGTTCGGCAACACGAGGCTTGCGCACTAATTGGTTGATGGTTGGCATTATCTAAATTTTCCTAAAAATTCTTATGTATCAACAATATGAAAAAACAGCCACCTAAACTATTGTTTCCTCCAGTCGTGGGCGGACAAAAAGACCGCGCATTCTATTGAGGAATACTCAACCTGTCAAGCAAGCTGGTTATCTTGTGTTTCTGCGGCTTGCTCGTCTTCGCTCAACACCGTTGCTGCCATACCCAACCCCAGCCGCTGCTTACGCCGCGCGGCATGATAGGCTAAGCCAGTACCAGCTGGAATCAAGCGACCCACAATAACGTTCTCCTTCAACCCGCGCAGCTCGTCTCTCTTGCCCATAATCGCAGCTTCGGTCAGCACGCGCGTGGTTTCCTGAAAGGATGCCGCAGAAATAAACGAATCAGTGGACAATGAAGCCTTGGTGATTCCCAGCAGCATATATTCATAGGTTGCCGGCTGCTTGTTTTCTTTCTCAATACGTTCATTCTCTTGCAGCAAATCTGCACGCTCCACCTGCTCTTTTGGAATGAACTTAGTATCACCCTCATCCACAATCTGCACTCGGCGCAACATTTGGCGCACTATCACTTCGATATGCCTGTCGTTAATCTTAACGCCCTGCAGGCGGTACACATCCTGCACTTCGTCGGCAATGTAACGCGCCAGCGCTGCCACACCCAGCAAGCGCAAAATGTCATGTGGGTCGCGCGGACCATCCACAATCATTTCGCCTTGGGTCACCATTTGTCCATCGTGTACTAGCACATGTTTGTCTTTAGTAATCAGAAATTCATGCGCCACACCTTCCATGTCGGTGATAACCAAACGTTGCTTACCCTTGGTATCTTTGCCGAACGATGCCGTTCCGGTAACTTCCGCTAACATACCAGCATTCTTGGGCGAACGAGCCTCAAAAAGTTCCGCCACACGCGGAAGACCACCCGTAATGTCACGCGTCTTGCTGCTTTCTTGCGGAATACGTGCCAGCACCTCACCCACACCAACATGCTGACCATCTTCTACTGTGATAATACAACCAGTCTGAAAAGTCACCGAAATTGGTAATTCGGTACCGGCAATCTTGATCTCGTGCCCTTCCTCGTCGAGCAAGCGGACCAATGGTCGCAGCACGCCCTTGCCTTGCGTACCAGCAAGCTTAGGATCTACCACAAGAGTTGACAATCCAGTTACTTCATCAATCTCCCTAGTAACAGTAACGCCCTCTTTTACATTTTCAAAACGTGCCCGACCGGCGTATTCGGTAATAATAGGACGGGTATGGGGATCCCAAGTAGCCAGCACTTCGCCTGCACGAACCAGACTGCCCTCACGCACAGTCAACATCGCGCCATAGGGCACCTTGTGACGCTCACGCTCGCGTCCATGATCATCGGTAACCATTATTTCGCCGCTCCGCGCTACCACTACTAACTCACCTCGCGTATTGCTGACGGTACGCATGTTCGCGCTGTATTTCACCTGACCATTAGACTTACCTTCGACCTGACTAGCCACCACGGTACGTGACGCTGCGCCACCGATGTGGAAGGTACGCATGGTCAATTGGGTACCTGGTTCACCGATTGACTGCGCAGCAATTACACCAACTGCCTCGCCTACCGTCACAGGGCCACCTCGACCTAAGTCGCGACCATAACATTTGACGCACAAACCATAGCGAGTTTCACATGTCAGGGGCGTCCGCACATGAACTTCGTCGACACCCAACGACTCAATGTTTTCCACCATATCTTCATCCAGCAGAGTGCCCGCTTCATATAGAGTTTCGCTGCTTTCAGGATTGACGATATCCTTGCTAGCAACGCGACCTAGTATTCGCTCACGCAATGCTTCAATCACCTCGCCACCTTCAACCAATGCCTTCAATGCGGCACCGTTGCTGGTACCACAATCTTCCTCAGCCACCACTAAATCTTGGGTCACATCTACCAGACGACGCGTTAGGTAACCAGAGTTCGCTGTCTTCAATGCAGTATCGGCTAAACCTTTTCGCGCACCATGGGTGGAAATGAAGTATTGCAGCATATTCAGCCCCTCGCGAAAGTTAGCGGTAATCGGGGTTTCAATGATAGAACCATCTGGCTTGGCCATCAGGCCACGCATACCTGCTAACTGACGAATCTGAGCCGCAGAACCGCGCGCACCAGAGTCGGCCATCATATAAATGGAATTGAAAGACTCCTGCATCACTACTTTGCCTTTTTTATCAGCAAGCTGTTTGCCGCTGACACGGTCTATCACCGGCTCGCTACCCAGTTGATCCATCATAGCCTTGGCTACCAGATCACCAGTGCGGCCCCAAATGTCGACCACCTTATTGTAACGTTCACCCTGGGTCACCAAACCGGATGTGTATTGCACGTCAATCTCACGAACCTCTTTTCCCGCCGCGTCAATTAACTCATTTTTTTGGGGTGGCACCAGCATGTCATCCAAGCAAATTGAAATACCAGCGCGGGTAGCATAAGTAAAGCCGGTGGTCATTAACTTGTCAGCCATAATCACGGTGTTACGCAATCCACAACGGCTGAAGCTGGTGTTAATCAGACGAGAGATCTCTTTCTTCTTTAATGCTTTATTGACCAAACTGAACGGCAAACCGGCTGGCAAAATATCTGACAGAATGGCGCGTCCTACGGTAGTTTCATAACGTGTACGCTTTTCCTGACGCTCATTTTTTTCATCAAAACAAATTTCTTTAATGCGCACCACCACCTTGGCATGCAGATCAACATGGCCAGACTCGTAGGCACGTAGCGCTTCAGAGACGTCAGCAAACAACGCGCCCTCGCCCAGTGCACCGATTTTTTCGCGCGTCATATAGTACAGCCCCAGCACGATATCCTGCGACGGAACAATGATAGGCTCGCCATTGGCAGGCGACAACACGTTATTGGAGGCCAGCATCAAGGTGCGGCATTCCATCTGCGCTTCCAGTGACAGCGGCACGTGCACTGCCATCTGATCACCGTCGAAATCGGCGTTGAATGCCGTACAAACTAATGGATGTAACTGGATCGCTTTGCCTTCGATCAGTATTGGTTCGAACGCCTGAATACCGAGACGATGCAGCGTAGGCGCTCGATTCAGCAGCACCGGGTGTTCACGGATAACATCTTCCAGGATATCCCACACAACTGGCTCTTCCGCTTCCACCATACGCTTGCCCGCCTTAATGGTTGTGGCCAGCCCGAGAACTTCCAGTTTATGGAAAATAAATGGCTTGAATAGCTCCAGCGCCATTTTCTTGGGCAAGCCGCACTGATGCAATTTCAGTTGCGGACCCACCACAATTACGGAGCGACCGGAATAATCTACGCGCTTGCCTAGCAAATTCTGACGGAAACGGCCGCCTTTACCTTTGATCATGTCAGCCAATGACTTCAGCGGACGCTTGTTAGCACCAGTCATTGCCTTGCCGCGACGGCCATTGTCCAGCAGCGAATCAATTGATTCCTGAAGCATACGCTTCTCGTTGCGCACAATAATTTCCGGCGCCTTCAACTCCAGAAGGCGTTTCAAACGATTATTCCGGTTAATTACACGCCTATACAAATCATTTAGATCAGAAGTCGCAAATCGACCGCCATCTAGAGGCACTAGGGGGCGGAGTTCTGGCGGCAATACTGGCAGCACCAACATGATCATCCACTCGGGTTTGATGCCCGAGACCAGAAATGCCTCAAGGATTTTCAACCGTTTCGCATATTTCTTGATTTTTGTTTCGGAGCTGGTCGCTTCAAGATCAGCGCGCAGCTTTTCCACCTCAGCTGGCACATCCAATGCGTGCAATAGGGCGCGTATGCCTTCTGCCCCCATTACTGCGGAAAATTCATCGCCGTACTCTTCCAGCTTGGCCAGATAATCATCTTCAGATAGTAATTGAGCGCGTTCGAGCGTGGACATCCCAGGATCGGTCACTACGTAAGCCTCGAAATAGAGTACGCGTTCAATGTCGCGTAACGTCATGTCCAGCACCATTCCCAAGCGCGACGGTAATGATTTTAAGAACCAAATATGCGCCACCGGACTTGCCAGCTCAATATGCCCCATGCGTTCGCGACGAACTTTAGATAGCGTTACTTCCACACCACATTTCTCGCAGATCACCCCTCGATGCTTCAGGCGCTTATACTTGCCACACAAGCACTCATAATCCTTGGTCGGGCCAAAAATCTTGGCGCAAAACAATCCATCGCGCTCCGGCTTGAAGGTTCGGTAGTTAATGGTTTCCGGCTTCTTCACTTCGCCGTAGGACCAAGAACGGATTTTCTCCGGTGAGGCCAGCCCGATCTTGATTGCGTCGAACTCCTCCTTCTGCGTTACTTGCCTGAACAAATCCAGCAATGCTTTCATATGTAACTCCTAAATATTCGGCAGCAATGTAGGGTGCGCCCGGCGCACCAATCTTGAGCGGTGCGCAAAGCGCACCGCTCCCTACTCTCGATGACGAACAAGATCGATATCAATGCCCAAGGAGCGGATTTCCTTGGTTAGTACATTAAACGATTCCGGCATGCCGGCATCAATCTTGTGATCGCCCTTGACAATGCTTTCGTAAATTTTGGTGCGTCCGGCCACGTCATCTGATTTGACTGTAAGCATTTCCTGCAGCGTGTAGGCTGCGCCATACGCCTCCAGCGCCCACACTTCCATTTCACCGAAACGCTGGCCACCGAACTGTGCCTTGCCGCCCAGCGGCTGCTGAGTTACCAAGCTGTATGGGCCAGTGGAACGCGCATGCATCTTGTCATCCACCAAGTGGTTCAGCTTCAGTACATGCATATAACCAACCGTGACCGACCGGTCAAATGCAACTCCAGTACGCCCATCATATAGGGTTATCTGACCAGAACGCGGTAAGTCTGCTAGCTCTAGCATGTCCTTAATTTCATCTTCATTCGCACCATCGAACACCGGCGTGGCGAAGGGCACACCGCCGCTCAGGTTACGGCACAGGTCTAGTACTTCCTCATCACTGAATGCAGCAATCTCCGCAGCCTGGTCATGCATATAAATCTTACCGAGGAATGTGCGTATTTTTTCAATCTTGGCTTGCGATTCCAGCATCTTGCCGATCTTCTGCCCCAAGCCCTTGGCTGCCCAACCCAGATGAGTTTCCAATATCTGCCCCACATTCATACGCGATGGCACACCAAGCGGGTTCAGCACGATGTCAACTGGCGTGCCATCCGCCATGTAAGGCATGTCTTCTACCGGCACAATACGTGACACCACACCTTTATTACCATGACGACCAGCCATCTTGTCGCCAGGCTGTAACCGGCGTTTCACCGCCACATACACCTTAACCATCTTCTGCACACCAACTTGCAGCTCGTCACCTTGAGTCAAATTGCGCTTCTTTAATTCAAATGCCGCATCGAATTCCAAACGCTTCTGCGCCAAACCTTCTTTGACCTGCTCCAGTTGCGATGCAGTATCTTCGTTACCGAGACGTATATCGAACCACTGATAACGCTCCAAGCCAGTCAAGTAATCCTTTGTCAGCTTGGTGCCCTTAGCCAGCTTCTTTGGCCCTCCATTAGCCACCTTGCCTAATAACAGCTTACCCAGACGGGTGAATACATCGGCTTCAACGATGCGCATTTGATCAGCCAAATCTTTCTTGTAACGTTTCAATTCGTCATCAATAATCTGTTGTGCGCGCTGATCACGCTGCAATCCTTCTCGCGTAAACACCTGCACATCTATCACTGTCCCGGAAATACCCGCCTGCACGCGCAAACTGGTGTCCTTAACATCGGATGCTTTTTCGCCAAAAATAGCACGTAGCAGTTTCTCTTCCGGTGTTAGTTGAGTTTCACCTTTGGGCGTGACTTTACCAACCAGAACGTCGCCGACTCCAACTTCCGCGCCGATGTGCACAATGCCGCACTCATCCAAACGCGCCATTTGCCCCTCGGACAAATTAGGAATGTCACGAGTAATTTCTTCCGAACCAAGCTTGGTATCGCGCGCTACCACTGTGAGCTCTTCGATATGAATAGAGGTGAAGCGATCTTCCGACACCACGCGCTCGGAAATCAGAATCGAGTCTTCGTAGTTGTAGCCATTCCAAGGCATGAACGCCACCAGCATATTCTGGCCCAGAGCTAGCTCGCCCATATCAGTGGACGCGCCGTCGGCAATCACGTCATAACGCGCAATCACGTCCCCCATTTTGACCAGCGGACGCTGGTTGATATTGGTATTCTGATTGGAACGGGTGTACTTGGTCAGATTATATATATCCACGCCGACTTCGCCGTGCGTAGTTTCATCGTCATTAACGCGCACCACAATACGACCTGCATCCACGTAATCTATTCGCCCGCCACGCCATGCCTGCACTGTGGTGCCAGAATCTACTGCCACAGTGCGTTCGACTCCAGTTCCAACCAACGCTTTCTCTGCACGCAAACAAGGTACAGCTTGGCGCTGCATATTGGCACCCATTAAAGCTCGATTTGCATCATCATGCTCCAAAAAAGGTATCAGCGCCGCTGCCACCGACACCACTTGAGCAGGTGCCACATCCATGTATTCAATGCGATCAGGCGAAGCCAGCACAAACTCATTGTGCTGCCGTGATGAAATCACGTCATTGGTAAATTTTCCTTTACTGTCTAGCTCAGCGTTGGCCTGAGCAATGGTGAACTTGCCTTCCTCAATCGCGGACAAATATTTAACTTCATCAGTCGCCTTACCCTTAGCCACCTGACGATATGGGGTTTCAATAAAACCATAATTATTGATGCGCGCATATAGCGCCAACGAGTTGATCAAACCGATATTCGGCCCCTCTGGCGTCTCAATCGGGCACAAACGACCATAATGTGTCGGATGTACATCACGCACCTCGAAACCGGCACGTTCGCGGGTCAATCCACCAGGGCCAAGAGCAGAAATGCGGCGTTTGTGCGTCACTTCGGATAAGGGGTTAGTCTGATCCATGAATTGCGACAACTGGCTGGAGCCAAAAAACTCCTTGACCGCCGCGGAAATTGGTTTTGCATTAATCAAGTCGTGCGGCATCAAATTGTCCGCTTCAGCCTGACCCAAACGCTCCTTCACCGCTCGTTCGACGCGTGCCAACCCAGTGCGAAACTGGTTTTCAGCCAACTCACCCACAGCGCGCACACGGCGGTTGCCGAGATGATCAATATCGTCAATTTCGCCACGACCATTGCGCAACTCGACCATAATCTTGATTACCGCCACGATATCTTCATTAGATAGCGTGACTGACCCTGTCAGCTCATCCGACCCGATACGACGGTTGAATTTCATACGCCCCACAACCGACAAGTTATAGCGCTCTTCAGAAAAGAACAAGCCGTTAAAGAGGTTTTCCACCGCGTCCTCTGTTGGCGGCTCTCCAGGACGAATCATACGATAGATAGCAACTCGCGCTGTCCACTGGTCGGTGGTCTCATCAGCACGCAGAGTCTGCGAAATGTAGCCGCCTTGATCCAGATTATTGGTGTATAACGTGCGAATTTTTTTCTCTCCCGCCGCCTGCAACTTAGCCAGCAGTGTTTCAGTGATCTCATCGTTGGCATTGGCGATAATTTCGCCACTATCTTTATCTATCACGTTATGCGCTAACACGCGCTCGAACAGGAAATCCTCCCCTACCGCCAACTTGTCAATGCCAGCCTCCTGAATTTCACGAATATGGCGCACAGTGATGCGCTTGCCACCGGCCACGATCACCTTGCCACTCTTGTCCAGGATATCAAAGCGTGCGACTTCACCGCGCAGCCGTTCAGGCACCACCTCAAACTGGATGCCTTTTTTACCAAGATGAAAAGTATCGAACTCAAAAAACGCTTCAAGTATCTGTTCAGGCGTATAACCCAATGATTTCAATAGAATAGTGACCGGCATTTTGCGACGACGATCTATACGGAAATAGACATAATCCTTAGCATCGAACTCGAAATCCAGCCACGAGCCGCGATAGGGAATAATGCGCGCGGAAAATAGCAGCTTGCCTGAGCTATGCGTCTTGCCGCGGTCATGCTCAAAGAACACGCCAGGCGAACGATGCAATTGCGACACGATAACGCGCTCGGTGCCATTAATGACGAATGAACCAGTATTGGTCATTAGGGGTATTTCACCCATGTATACTTCTTGCTCTTTCACTTCCTTCACGACGGTCGGTTTGGATACCTCCTTATCGAATAAGGTCAGGCGCACACGAGCACGTATGGGGGAAGCATAAGTCAGACCGCGTTGCTGGCACTCCTTCACATCGAAGGGTGGCGTACCCAAGTTGTAGCTAACAAAGTCAAGACGTGCGTATTTATTATGGCTCTCAATCGGAAAAATCGAATGAAATGCTGCCTGCAAGCCATCGTTGATGCGTTGATCAGGCTGCTGGTCAGCCTGAAGAAAAGCACTGTAGGATTCTAGTTGCGTGGACAGCAGAAATGGTATCGGCAAAGCACCGATACGTTTCGCAAAACTTTTACGAATACGTTTTTTTTCAGTAAAAGAATAACTCATAATATCTCCACGACCGAGGGAAAAGACAATGAACAATAAACGTTTTGTAGCTTGCTGTCCGTTATCTTCTTAAAACGGCAAAAGGCTGGCGGGCATCCGTCAGCCTTCCGACGCGTACAATAATTACTTGATTTCAGCAGTTGCGCCAGCCTCGATCAATTGCTTCAGGATAGCGTCAGCATCAGCCTTGTTCACCCCTTCTTTCACTGCCTTCGGTGCGCCGTCCACCAAATCCTTAGCTTCTTTCAGCCCAAGGCCGGTAATCGCTCGAACCACTTTAATCACGTTCACCTTGCTGGCACCCGCAGAACTTAATATCACACTGAATTCAGTTTGCTCAACTGCGGCAGCAGCAGCAGCGGCTGGCGCAGCAACCGCCACAGCAGCAGCGGACACGCCAAATTTTTCTTCCATTTCCTTGATCAGTGCAGACAGCTCCAACACGGTCATTTGTGCAATTGCGTCCAGAATGTCAGCCTTATTAACAGCCATGTTGCTCTCCTAATGTTAATTCAAAAAGTTTGATAAGAGCGTTAAGCGGCAGCCGTTTCGGCGTCCTTCTTATCGCGGATAGCAGCCAGGCCACGCACGAAAGTGCTGGTTGCAGCATTCATGGTCGCCATCAAACGTGCGATCAACTCATTCCGGCTCGGGATAGCAGCCAGAACAGCGACCTGCTCCGCAGACATCAAAGAACCAACCATTGCGCCTGCCTTGATTACAAGTTTGCCGTTCGTCTTGGCAAATTCATGCACTACTTTCGCTGCCGCGACGGGGTCGGCGCTGATACTATATGCTAATGGACCAACCATTTTTTCCGCCAAAGCTTCAAATGGAGTGCCATGCACAGCACGGCGCGCCAATGTGTTTTTTAACACGCGAAAGTACACCCCAGATTTGCGCGCAGTTGCACGCAATTTAGTAATGTCGCTAACTGCAATGCCGCGGTGCTCTACCAAGACAATAGTCTGAGCCTGCATCACTTGTGCGTTAACTTCAGCTACTATTGTTTGTTTTTCTTGCAGATTAAGACCCAAATCATTCTCCATCTTCAATTGAAACACCAAACCGAAGCTCGGCGATCCATCGTTAACAACCGCGTCCTTAAGCTAGGAAAACTACATCTCTCCTGCTCGTGGGCACACCATCTACGTAGGCGTCAGAGAACTGAGAGCAGAAATCATGATTGCCGCCGCCATACAATGCCCCTTCATTAAACCCTATTGGATACCTACGGTCTTTGACAATCTGCCAATAAGCCAGCAGTTCAAAGCCTGTAAACAACATGAAAAACTAATTAATCATGCCGCAAAATTTGTATTGCACCACTCCCCAGCTTTCGATTGCCATAGAAAACAGCTATCACTTTTTCATAGCTTAGAGAAAGAGCAAAAGGAATTATCCTGCCAAACTGGCCTGCTCAATGCGAATACCCACACCCATGGTACTGGAGACAGACACCTTCTTTAGGTACACACCCTTGGCAGCAGCTGGCCTAGCCTTGTTTAAGGCATCGACCAGCGCCAACAAATTTTCACGCAGCGCTTCTGGCGTGAACGAAGCACGTCCAATGGTGCACTGCACAACGCCATTCTTGTCGGTACGATACTGCACCTGACCAGCCTTGGCATTCCTCACGGCACCAGCCACATCAACGGAAACCGTACCCACTTTAGGGTTAGGCATCAAGCCACGCGGACCAAGAATCTGACCTAATTGACCAACGATGCGCATAGCATCAGGAGAAGCTATTACCACATCGAAATCCATATTGCCGGCCTTGATGCTTTCCGCCAAGTCTTCGAAGCCTACCACATCCGCACCAGCAGACTTAGCTTCCTCAGCCTTAGCACCTTGAGCGAACACAGCGATGCGCACAGTCTTGCCAGTTCCCTTTGGCAACACTACAGCGCCACGCACTAATTGATCGGACTTGCGTGCATCTATGCCCAAATTGATTGCGATGTCGATAGACTCATCGAACTTGGCCTTAGCAGTTTCTTTTGCCAGATTCAGCGCCTCATTCATCGCGTACAGCTTGTTACGGTCAACTTTAGCAACCAACGCCTTATAACGTTTAGAAATATGTGCCATGTTATACGCCCTCCACAACAATACCCATACTGCGCGCACTACCGGCAATAGTGCGCACAGCCGCATCCATGTCGGTAGCGGTCAGATCGGGCATCTTGGTTGTTGCAATTTCTTCTGCCTGTTTACGAGTCAACTTGCCAACCTTGTCTGTATGCGGCTTGGGGCTACCCTTCTGTACACCAGCTGCCTTCTTAATCAGAATGGTCGCTGGCGGAGTCTTCATAATAAAAGTAAAGCTTTTGTCCGCATAAGCTGTAATAACCACCGGGATTGGCAAACCCGGTTCTACGCCCTGAGTCTGTGCGTTAAAAGCCTTGCAAAACTCCATGATATTCAGCCCACGCTGGCCTAGCGCCGGACCGATAGGCGGGCTGGGGTTTGCCTTACCGGCAGGAACTTGCAATTTGATAAAACCTATAATTTTCTTTGCCACAACACTCTCCCTATGGGTTCAAGCGAACGCAATTGCGCTCTCCCCGATTAATACAGAAAGGATAAAGAAGAACAGAAGAAGGGTGCCTGCAATCGGCCTTCCCTTCTCCATTCATCCTTAACCCTCCGCCCTAAGCTTTTTCGACTTGGCCGAAATCCAACTCCACAGGTGTTGAGCGACCAAAAATAGTCACCGCTACCCGCAACTTGTTCTTATCATAATTAACGTTTTCCACCATACCGTGGAAATCAGTGAATGGGCCATCCTTGACACGCACCGCTTCACCCACTTCAAATAACACCTTGGGTCTCGGCTTTTCCACCCCTGTCTGCATCTGGTGCATTATATTTTGCACTTCTTTTTCGCTAATGGGAGTAGGTTTCATTGCCGAACCACCCAAAAATCCAGTAACCTTGGGTGTACTCTTAACAAGATGCCAGCTTTCGTCGGTCATTTCCATCTCAACCAGCACATATCCCGGGAAAAATTTACGCTCGCTAATGCTCTTTTGGCCCAACTTCAGCTCCACAACCTCTTCCACCGGCACCAATATCTGGCCGAACTGATCTTCCAAACCCGCTCGTTGAATGCGCTCCGGCAATGCACGCTGCACGAATTTCTCAAACTGAGAGTACGTATGAACCACATACCAACGCTTGGACATTATTCACGCCCCATTAATTTATTAACCACTAACAACAAGCTGGCATCAACTGCCCACAAAAATAGTGCCATTACAACCGCAAACAGGAGCACCACTCCTGTAGTCTGCACCGTTTCTTTGCGCGACGGCCATACCACACGCTTAGCTTCCGCTACAGATTCCGTACCGAACGCAAATAGACGCTTGCCCGGTTCGGTCGTCCAAACTACAGCAGCAGCCAACGAAAACCCAAACAATATCGCTGCAAGCTTTACCACCGCAGCGCTTTCGTGCAAAGCATAAAACCCAGCAATGCCCGCCGCAACGAACATAAACGCGACAACCAATTTAATTTTATCCGCCATGCGCAATCTGCCCGTCTTTCCTGATGATTTAACTGGCAGGCCAGGAGGGTTTCGAACCCCCAACCCTCGGTTTTGGAGACCGATACTCTACCAATTGAGCTACTGGCCTAATTTTTTAAATGGGAATTACAAACCAATCAAGGTGAAGAACCCGCCATTTGAACCTCTACACCCTTTTTGCTGCTGCTACTCAATCACCTTAGCCACCACACCGGCACCGACGGTGCGACCACCTTCACGTATCGCGAAACGCAGACCTTCTTCCATCGCGATTGGGGCAATCAAGTTTACCGTCACCGACACGTTATCTCCCGGCATCACCATTTCAGTGCCAGCCGGCAGTTCAACCGCACCCGTTACGTCAGTAGTTCGGAAGTAGAATTGTGGACGGTAGCCTTGAAAGAATGGGGTGTGACGACCACCTTCGTCTTTACTGAGAACGTAGATTTCGGCTGAAAATTTGGTATGCGGGGTAATGGAGCCAGGCTTGGCCAAAACTTGACCACGTTCGACTTCTTCACGCTTGGTGCCGCGCAATAGTATCCCAACGTTATCTCCAGCCTGACCTTGGTCGAGTAGCTTGCGGAACATTTCCACGCCGGTGCAGATAGTTTTAATAGTGGGCTTGAGGCCAATGATTTCAATTTCTTCGCCCACTTTGACGACGCCACGCTCCACCCGGCCAGTTACCACGGTACCACGGCCAGAGATGGAGAAGACGTCTTCGACGGGCATCAGGAAGGCGCCGTCCATGACGCGCATAGGCTGAGGTATGTAGGCATCAAGCGCCTCGGCCAAACGAAAGATGGAGGGCTCGCCAATTTCGGACTGGTCACCCTGCAAGGCCTTGAGCGCACTGCCGATGATAATCGGGGTATCGTCACCAGGAAAGTCGTATTTGGTAAGGAGTTCACGCACTTCCATTTCGACCAGCTCGAGCAGCTCGGGGTCATCCACCATGTCGGCCTTATTCATGTAGACGATGATGTAGGGTACGCCCACTTGACGCGCCAACAAAATATGTTCACGCGTTTGCGGCATGGGGCCATCGGCAGCAGACACTACCAAGATAGCGCCGTCCATCTGCGCAGCACCGGTAATCATGTTTTTAATGTAATCCGCATGGCCAGGGCAGTCTACGTGGGCGTAGTGGCGGCCAGCCGTTTCATACTCGACGTGAGCTGTATTAATGGTGATGCCGCGCGCCTTTTCTTCCGGCGCTGCGTCAATCTGGTCATAGGCTTTAGCCTCGCCGCCAAATTTCTTGGACAGCACTGTGGTAATCGCTGCAGTCAGGGTGGTTTTGCCATGATCAACGTGACCAATTGTGCCTACATTTATGTGCGGCTTGGTACGCTCAAATTTACTCTTTGCCATGATTTTTCCTCATCAACACCGAATTAACAAAAGAATCTCAACAAAACTATTGGTGCCCATGGCGGGAATCGGACCCGCGACCTCTCCCTTACCAAGGGAGTGCTCTGCCACTGAGCCACATGGGCCAACTCAAACTGGAGCGGGTGAAGGGAATCGAACCCTCGTCGTAAGTTTGGAAAACTTCTGCTCTACCATTGAGCTACACCCGCGCACTTTGCCGCCAAAATGACATGCAACTAAGCAATAACCGCACCACCCAGCCTAGTCAAATTTAACCGCCAAACTTAAAAATAAACTTTAAAAACAAAAAGCTGGTGGAGGGAGAAGGATTCGAACCTTCGAAGGCAGAGCCGTCAGATTTACAGTCTGATCCCTTTAACCGCTCGGGAATCCCTCCAAACGGAACCCATGATTATCCATATTTTCGCCCCCCTTGTCAAAGGTGCTTAGCAGGCTATTGGAAAACCCCACCATTATTCCCGGTCTGGTAAAATTGCATCATTGTAAAAGCAGAGCAATATCGATACGAGAGATAGATATTCAACCGATGGACCTGTTCAGTTACATCCAACTAGAACAACACGTGTCGATGACTCATCCTCTGCGAGCAATCCCCACGATGGTCGATTGAAATCGGTTATCTCCTGTATTGCCTAGGTTCGAGTGTAGTAGCGCCAATGATGAACCAGCTCATTTATTTGATACGCACATGACCAATTCGCTACAACTCGTTCTAATTTTGCTTGCCGTTGCCGTAGGTGTGGTGGTGGCATGCCGTATTTTGCACTTGCCAGTAGTACTAGGTTACCTGACCGTGGGCATTCTGATCGGTCCGCATGCACTGGGCTGGATACCTGATACGCCAGGCACTCGTCATTTGGCGGAATTCGGCCTGGTATTTTTAATGTTCAGTATCGGCCTTGAATTCAGCCTTGCGCGTCTCCACAAAATGAAACGCACGGTATTCGGCCTTGGCGGCGCGCAGGTGGTGGTAACTCTATTGTTGATTATGACAGCTGGGTGGCTGGCAGGATTTGATTGGCGTGCAAGCTTAGCTATGGGCTGTGTGCTGGCGATGTCATCCACCGCTATTGTAAGCAAAATGCTTGTCGAGCGGGCCGCTATGAGTGCACCGCATGGCCAGCAGATCATAGGTGTATTGCTATTTCAGGATTTAGCTGTAGTGCCGCTCCTCATCATCATTCCGGCTTTGGCAAGTCCACCAGGCGACCTACCGTTCACTCTCTTCCTTGCACTGCTTAAAGCCACATTAGTGCTAGCTGTGCTGTTGCTATTCGGCCAGCGCGTGATGCGATCTTGGTTTCATGTCGTGGCGCGGCAAAAATCTTCCGAGCTATTTATGCTCAACGTACTTTTTATCACACTGGGCCTTGCCTATTTCACTGAATTAGTTGGGCTATCGCTGGCACTGGGGGCATTTGTGGCTGGCATTTTGATTGCTGAAACTGAATACCGCTATCAAGTTGAAGATGACATAAAACCGTTCCGTGATGTACTAATGGGTCTGTTTTTCGTTACTGTGGGCATGATGCTGGATATCGGCGAAATGTTTGTCAATATTGGCTGGGTACTTCTGATGCTGCTGTGCTTACTGCTGATTAAATTTACAGTAGTGGCAGTATTGGTGCGCAGGTTTGCCGGTGATTGGGGAGTAGCGATTCGTAGTAGCTTGGGATTGGCGCAGGCCGGTGAATTCGGCTTCGTGCTATTAACCCTGGCAGGCGGGGTGAATCTGCTATCTCCCGCAGCAGTACAAATTATCCTGGACACCATGCTTCTCTCCATGCTGGCCGCGCCTTTTCTAATCCAGTATACCGAGGCTATTGTGCGGCGCATTGCGCCCTCCGAATGGATGAACCGCGCCATGCAGATACATCAGATAGCAGTGCAAAGCATATCCGCTGATGCAAACATCATTATTTGCGGCTACGGTCGAAGTGGACAGTCGCTGGCGCGTTTTATGAAACAGGAAAACGTTCAATTCATCGTGCTCGATCTCGACTCACGCCGTGTACATGAGGCGGCGGCAGCGGGTGAGAACGTGGTGTATGGTGATGCCGCCAAGCGCGAAGTGCTTTTGGCGGCCGGGTTAATGCGCGCTAAAACTCTGGTTGTCACTTACAACGATACTCACTCATCGCTCAAAATTTTACACCTAGTTAATGAACTGCGCCCTGACTTGCCAGTGGTGGTTCGAAGTGCCGACGAGACCCATATCGAGACACTCAAACAGGCTGGAGCGGCCGAAGTTGTGGCGGATGTTCTTGAAGGCAGCGTGATGCTAGCGTCGCAAGCACTGCTGATGTCTGGCGTGCCCCTCAACCGCGTTGTCCGCCGCCTTCAGGAAAACCGGGCGCGCCGCTATAGCATGTTCAGTACCTACTTTCGCACTGCTGCGAATGTAGTAGGTGAAGCCACAGAAAACTTACAGCCGCGCTTCCATAGCGTGTTGCTGGGAGAACGCGATGCCGCCGTGGGCAAGACGCTGGATGAAATTAATCTGGCCGAATTAAATGTGGAAGTAAATGCAGTACGCCGCCACAACATGCGCGGCAATCAACCTGCTGGCAATATGATAATGAAAGCTGGTGACGTACTGGTACTACTCGGTCAACCAAGGCCACTGGCGGCGGCGAAAAAACACTTGCGCGAGGGATAATTAAAAAGCTATGCCGCAATTATCTATTGTAGCTGTCTTGCACTTCCGACAGCTGATAGCAAACAAATAGTTGGCGTGACACTAGTCCGAAGCAATGAGATAGACTCCTCCTTACCTAAATGGCATCTGGGTGCCAAATTGGAACTGTTATCAATAGGTAATAATTGCAAACTACGGGAATACACTCATTTATTTTCCCTTACCCGTTCAAGAGCACCTCTAAAATTCACCGCCAATCACCTCCTGAGACATTAGTTACGTCCAGATTTTCGAGATAATACGTCCATCATCCCTTCTACCCAATCATTCCATGCTCACACCACATACTCCGGGTTTTTTAATGTTGAGGCACACACCGCAGTTGACGGCGACGGGTGATCCTTTGGTGGAACTGATCGCCCGAATCATGGCAGTCAACTCTCCTGAGGACTGGCCCGAGAACAAGAGGCGGCAAAAGGACATGGATGCCCGCTGGGCCAAGAAGAATAACGATATCCATTACGGCTACAAAACCACAACAACACGGAAGAAGCCAACAAATTTGTGCAGGACTACACTATGAGAATCCCAGGCAAATTCAGAAAACTGCAAATTATAATGATCGAAGTCACTGAAAAGTATGTGATTACCAAGTTCAGAAAAACATTTTTAATCAATGCGCAGCACTGGATGAATGATCTACTTCCTACATCACTCGCCTCAATTCGTGTTACTTTGGTAAAAGTTGCATATTTGTATTTTGGACAACCATGACAGCATTCGTTGAATTACTACAAAGCCTCCCGATTTTTTTCATTGTTCTGTGCGGCATTACCGGTCTACTGGTGGGCAGCTTCCTAAATGTAGTAATTCATCGCCTACCCAAGATGTTGGAGCGTGAATGGCACGTTCAATGCGCTGAACTCAACGGCAATGAACCAATAAATGTGCCACCGTACAACTTGTTCATGCCGCATTCCGCCTGTCCGCACTGTGGTCACAAGATAAGCGCGCTGGAAAACATCCCGGTCATCAGCTATTTGCTCCTACGCGGCAAATGCAAGGATTGCAGCGCGCATATCTCGGCACGGTATCCAATCGTGGAAACGGTATGTGGACTTCTGAGCGCCTATGTCGCATGGCATTTCGGCTTCGGTTTAGCTGCATTAGCCGCGTTGTTGTTTATCTGGATGCTGCTGGCACTAACCTGCATTGATCTTGATACTCAACTGCTGCCAGATGACATCACATTGCCACTTCTGTGGCTGGGTCTACTGTTTAATTTGTCTGCCACTTTTATTGACATTAACAGTGCCGTTGTCGGCGCAATCACAGGATATCTGACTCTGTGGAGTATATATTGGTTATTCAAGCTCGCCACCGGCAAAGAAGGCATGGGTTATGGTGACTTCAAGCTGCTGGCGGCAATCGGCGCATGGCTGGGCTGGCAAATGCTACCGCTGGTTATTATGCTCTCTTCAATAGTAGGCGCAGTGGTCGGCATTGCATTGATTATCGCGGTACGCCTCGGCCGCAACGTCCCTATTCCATTCGGCCCGTATTTAGCAGGCGGTGGCGTGATTGCGTTATTTTGGGGACAAACACTTACGCAAGGCTACCTGCAAATGCTCAAGGTTCCATGATATATCGCGTAGGACTAACTGGGGGCATCGGCAGCGGAAAGAGCACAGTAGCTTCACTATTCAAGGAATGCGGTGTGTTAGTCATCGATAGCGATGTCATTTCACACCAGATGACCCAATCCGGTGGCATAGCCATCGCTGCGATCCGCACGACATTTGGAGGTGACTATATTGATGCCAGCGGAGCATTGAACAGGGCGCTCATGCGGCAATTGATATTTTCAGATCATGCTGCCAAACTGCAACTGGAGGCTATTCTGCACCCGCTTATCCGCGAGCAAATTGTAGTACAAGTCGACAATGCCAGTATTAACAGCACCATTGCATCTCCATATTTGTTGCTGGTCATTCCACTATTGTTTGAAACGCTTAGCTACCACGAGTTGGTACAACGCATATTGGTAGTGGACTGTGCGGAAAGCACTCAAGTTGCGCGCACCATGCAGCGTAGCGGACTGGATGAACAAACAGTGCGTACTATAATGGCATCTCAAATCACGCGTGCCGAACGGCTACGGCTTGCTGATGAGATCATTCAAAATGATGGCAATCTGGATACTTTGCGCCAGCAGGTAGGCCAGCTGCACCAACACTATCTGGCCATTTCATCAGGAATTGATTGACGATATATAATGGTCATAATATATTGACCACTTTTTAAACGAAAACTCACCTCTATTCTACTAGCATTGTGATTAGCTATGATTTCCCTCTCAATGAACGTATGCGCACCTTACTGCGCCTAGAGGATCTTTATGCCAAGTTGCTATGTTTTACAGAACGATCAGGCGCCATTGACCATCATGCCGCTTTGGGCGTATTGTTTGAAGTCCTCGAAGTCGCTAGCCGTTCCGACCTGAAATCTGAGTTGCTGCAAGAATTAGAACGCCAGAAACGACAGCTTTCCGCTTTACACAACAACCCGGAAATTTCAGAACAAGCACTGGATGCGGTACTCGATGAAATTGAAAGCGCCAGTAGCGGCGTGTTAAACATGAGTGGCAAGGTGGGCCAGCACTTGCGCGAAAACGAATGGCTAATGGGCATCAAGCAGCGTGCCGGCATCCCTGGCGGCACCTGTGAATTTGATTTGCCATCCTACCATCACTGGCTGCATCAGGATGCCATGCTGCGGCGCAATTACCTAAAAACTTGCCTAACTCCCATGCTCCCCATACGCGATGGCCTTGCAATAATCCTCAAGCTGTTACGCGAAAGTGGAAAAGCCTACCATTACATTGCCCACCAGGGTAGCTTCCAGCAAATGCAATGTGGCCGCGTGGCACAAATGCTGCGTATCAGTTTGGACAAAGCTCTACCGTGCGTTCCTGAAGTCGGCGCCAACAAATACATGCTTAATATTCGCTTCATTGCTGCCGATTATGTAGCCAAGAGCGCCTTATACGATCAGGATGTGACGTTCAACCTTACTTTCTGCTCTTTGTAATTGCGCTTGTCGATTTAATGGCTAACGCCGTCCTCCCACAAGTGAGAGAGGAACTGGTGATGAAATGATGTTTGGTTTGTTTATTTGAAAACAGGAATACGCCATGATGAAGAAAGCAACTATTGTCACTTGTCCGCAATGTAAAAAAGAAGTGACGTGGGATAATGACAGCCCCTATCGTCCTTTTTGCAGCGAGCGCTGCAAATTAATTGACTTGGGACAGTGGGCCACGGAAAGTTATCGCATCCCGCAGTCCGAGAGCAACTCGGAAGAGGAGCCTTCTCACCAAGCCTGATGCAACATCGCAATGCCATGCGCACCATGCTGCCAAGCCTTTTCCATGTCGTCACAACATAATCCACCCAGCGCAAACACCGGAATGGCTGAATTTGCTGCTATCGTTGCAAATGCCTGCCAGCCTAAATGTGTTGCATCGGGATGACTGCGAGTGGGCAATACAGGGCTCAGCACCACAAAATCGAAGCCCAGATTATTGGCTCGTTGTAATTCGTCGGCGTTGTGACAGGATGCCGCACACCAAGTCAAGCTGGGACGTGAATTACATGCCGCAAGCTGGGTACTATTCAAATGCACACCGTCTGCGCCAATTTCATTAGCCAGCTTGATATCACTGTTAATTAGCACTTGTGCGCCGTATATGTGTGCCAATTTCACCACACGCAAAGACAATTCACGCATAGCTTCGCGCGACAAATCAGGTTCGCGCATCTGCACCAACTTCAAGCCATTTTCTAGCGCAACTTGTAAACGTTCCATAAACTTTTCACTACCCAACACGGCAGCGTTACTAATGGCATACAAAGGTGGCAATTGCAGCGCGCGGAGGACAAATATGTTAGCCGGAAGCACTGGGGATATTGTTAAATTGGAAGGGGTTTGCCAACTCAGTTGTTGATTTTCTTTGCCATGAAGCTCACCCTGCCATACAGTGATACGAAAGAAATTCAGTCTCACTGTAGCGTGTGCATAAATGTGCAAGCGTGTCAGCCAAGGATAAGCAGTCGCAATTTTAACGCCTAACTCTTCGTGCAGTTCTCGTTCCAGCGCATGCAGCAGTGTTTCGCCCAGTTCAACTTTACCGCCCGGAAACTCCCAGAAGCCTGCGTAAGACTTGCCTTCCGGCCGCTGCGCCAGCAGGAAACTGTCATATGTGCACCGCCCTCGCCAAGTGCGTTTTTCGGTGGGTGCATCTGCTTCGCCATTAACCTCGCGCAACAACACGCCAACGGCAACTTCAATCACGCAAGAATTCATATATTGCGAGCCAAGTTGCACACGGTCACCCAATTGAGCACTAATTTCCCTGCTACCCATTCATTACGCCGTTGCCCCCAATCGGACACTAAAATGATCAACTGTAACAAACCATCTAACCAGTCAAGCTTTCCGTACGGATGGTCAAAAATATTTTCTGGATTATTCATATCTTATAATTATCCTACTTTCCTCAATTAAGCGAGCTCAATTTGTTGAATAGTAAGTACTGGTGTAGGTTTTCAGCAGATTAAGGGATCACAAAATGGATGAGAGCAAATGCGAGCTTAAAGAAGTCGTCATCGCGGTCAACAGGCCAAGAATGCACTGACGAACTGGCTGTACTTAGCTGGTTTGGCGGAAGCAGGCCTGCCTTGACTACTTTTAGCACTCGCTGCTTTCACGCAGCGACATTATGAAATTCAGCTCGCTGCTTAACCCGTTGAACTCCATTATTGCCAACCGGCCTCAATATCGCCCAAAAGGCGCAAACCAAACGTAAAACTAGGTCTGACAAGTCCGAAGCCAATTCGCAGGGACATGTATCAAATCCTCTGGTTTGTCAACGTCATGCAGTAGCACGCCAATTTGTAGCGACCAGCCTAATTGTTCAATGCGAGAGATAGTATCTATGGCGACGCAATTCGTACTCCAAGCGACCTCCTTGAACAGAAGTGGATGAAATTGAGTGAGTCCAAGTAAAGCATAGCCACCATCTTTAGTGGCGTGAATGACTGCATCGTTGTGCTCAAGTGCGGTGGCTGCCTCACGCAAGAGCAGCGTGCTCATTTCAACGCAGTCGGTACCAATCAGTAACACAGAGTCTCCATTCTCGATCCCGCGTTGCACTGCCTGAGCGAGTCGCGCACCCAGATCACCGTCGCCTTGTGTGCTAATCTTTACTCGATTGGGGATATTTACGCCAAGCCAGGACGGTGAAGCGATTTCCGGCGTCGTACATAATTCAACTGGGCCGATCTCTGCCTCAATCGCACTGCGTAGCGTCTCTTCCAGCATACGGCGCGCAAGTCTGGCCGCACCTTCTTGCCCAAGACCGGGGATTAGCCGTGTCTTGGCAAAACCCGGCTGTGGCGCTTTGGCGAAAATAATGATTCTTGTCATCGGTATATTTTAGCCAGCTCGCTGGCAGACACGCCACGCCAGTATGCCCAGCGCAGTCTCCACATTATAAATATCGTGCGCCACACTCCGTGAGCTTCCCAGCGACGGCCAGAGGTAACGACCTGATCTGCCATACATATCGGGCGGGATAGCATTAGCAAACGTTTAGACAATTCGATGTCCTCCATCAATGGCTGATCGGGGAAACCATCGACAGATTCAAAGGCTGGTCGGGTCACAAAAATGGCCTGGTCTCCGGTGGCGATGCCCGTCAAGCGCGAGCGCCAATTCATCAGATGGCCAATGACTCGCAGCATAAATGGCCGCCCATTTATGCGGACATCGAAACGCCCCCATACACGTCCGTTCAGGGCGAGCGCAGCTTTAATCAGTTGATCCGCGAACGGCGGTAACGCGGTGTCGGCGTGCAGAAACAGCAAAACATCGCCGTGCGCAATAGCCGCCCCCGCGTTCATTTGTCGAGCGCGGCCACGCTCAGCGTGGATTACCTGGATACCGTCGCGAGATGCCACTTGGGTGGAGGCATCCTTGCTACCGCCGTCCACCACGATGACCTCTGTGCTATTGACCCGTAAAGACATGAGACGGTCAATAAAACTTGGTAAGCCATCGGCTTCATTGAGTACTGGAATAATAATCGATAACTTCATTACGTGCGGCATGCGATGCAATTCAAGCGCCAATCATAGTCGAGATAGCTGATGATTATAGTTCCAGATTTCAGCCACTTTACACCGCCCTCACTGGGGGACAGCGAGATATGTTTCAAGTTATGCATAATTGGCCGCAAGTAGGCGACTCCACTTATCGGGATTGAAACTGACTGCCTGTGCCCAATCACTGGTAATCCGCAAGCCGAAATCACGAAGAAATTTCTGCATGGCTTAACCTCGCTTCCATGTGTGATAACGTTGGGCCCACGCAAGCAACCGTTGCGGCGCGTGCGCGCGCTTCCATTCACCGGCTGCGTACTTATTCGCCTCAGACAATGTTGGATAGGTGTGGATGGTGCCGAGAATTTTATTTAGCCCCAGCCCATGCCGCATCGCCAGGACATATTCAGCCAAAAGGTCCGAGGCATGTTCGCCAACGATGGTGACACCAAGAATTTTGTCCTTGCCGGGGACAGTGAGTACTTTCACGAAGCCGAACGCTGTACTATCAGCGATGGCACGGTCGAGGTCGTTGATGTCATAACGGGTAACCTCATGCGGGATATTTTTTTCTTGGGCCTCTTGTACATTAAGCCCCACCCGTGCCACTTCTGGATCGATGAAGGTGGCCCATGGCACCACGGAATAATCCACCTTGAACCGCTTGAATTCACCAAACAGGGCATTCACGGTGGCGTACCAAGCCTGATGAGCTGCGGCGTGAGTGAACTGGTACGGGCCGGCAACATCGCCGGCAGCGTAAATATTTGGATAGATAGTTTCGAGATACTCATTAGTGACCACAGTGCGTTGCGTTGGAATGTCTAATTCTTCCAGACCGAAACCACTGAGTCGTGCTACTCGACCAACGGCAAAGAGCAAGACATCGAATTCGATACGTTGCTCGGCACCGTCGTGTTCGACTACCAATATTTTTTTATCTTTGATCTTCTCACAGCGCATAGCTTCATGGTTAGTAAGAATTTTGACCCCATCATTTTCAAGCGCATTACGAGCTAGCGCCGATACCTCCATATCCTCGCGTATCATGATGCGCGATGACCTTTCTATTTGTGTAACCTGCGAACCCAGGCGCGCAAAGCTCTGAGCCAACTCGCAACCAATCGGTCCACCACCCAATATCACTAAATTTTTTGGTGCTTCATCGAGTTTGGCAAGTTCCTCCCACAATGTATGGCTGGTCACGTATCCCACGTCCTCAATGCCCGGCAGGGGTGGGACGAAGGGGCGCGCGCCCGCAGCTATGACGATGCTGCGGGTAGTTAAGCGATGGATCGCGCCATTGTTAAGCGTGATTTCCACTGTCCATGGATCAATGATTTTCGCATAACCTTGCAGCACTTCCACGCCAAGCCGGGTATATCGCTCCACGCTGTCATGGGGCTCGATGGTACGGATGACATTGTGAACGCGTGATATTATTGCCTTGAAGCTAAAAAGCGGAGTCGAGCGTTCCAATCCGTAACGATCCGCCGTCGCCATCTGATGTGCGAGCTTCGCACTCTTGATAAGCGCCTTACTCGGTACACAGCCGGAATTCAGACAGTCGCCGCCCATTTTGTCAGCTTCCACCAGCGTGACCTTCGCCTTGACGGCTGTTGCGATGTAAGCCGAAACCAGACCGGCAGCACCACCGCCAATCACAATCAAATTGCGGTCGAATGATCGCGGTCGCTGCCAGCGCGCATAAATACGGCGTTTTTGTATCCACCGACTGATCCATTTGGCAATTAACGGGAACATGCCTAGCAAAGCGAAGGACAGTAATAACCCTGGTGAGACAATCTCTGAAAGGCTATCAAGCTGTGCAAGTTGAGTGCCTGCGTTCACATACACAATGGTTCCTGCCAACATGCCAAGCTGACTAACCCAGTAAAAGGTGCGAGTATGGATCGGGGTCAGACCCATCAACAAATTAATCAGGAAAAATGGAAAAACAGGTACAAGGCGCAGTGTAAAGAGATAGAGCGCACCGTCTTTCTCCATGCCTTCATTGATTGCCTTAAGCTTGTCACCAAAGCGGAGCTGAACTGCGTCGCGTAGCACATAGCGTGAAGCCAGAAATGCCGCCGTAGCGCCGATGCTAGAGGCAAATGACACCAGGATTGTTCCAGCCAACAGACCAAATAATGCGCCAATAGCCAATGTCATGATCGTAGCGCCGGGCAGTGACAGTGCTGTAACCATGACATACAGCACAAAAACTCCTAGCGCGACCATCCACGGTGACTCCGATTGAAAAATCGTGAATTTTTCTTGACTAGCCTTGAGCGCATTCAGCGTGAAGTATTGATCAAGACCAAGTCCAAAGAACAGTGCAATGATGAGCGCAATCAGCAGTAAAAGAATAAATTTTTTCATATCGGCACTTCAGCCGTGCAGCGCTCCGCCACAACTACTTCCCTGCCCTGCAGTGCAGCCGTAACAGTGTTCGGCCACACGAATCGGCTGTCCATGCAAATCCGCTTCCATCAGGTCGCGCAAATGTGGCCTTTCTCCACCCGGCAAAGCCAGTCCGAGTTGCTGGTTAAAGTCACAATCGTAAAGATACCCCTGCCAATCCACGCTGATGAGATTGCGACACATTACGTTAGCAAGATTGCCGGCAGAGAAATTTTCCTTGAGCAAACGAATGTATTCATTGAGTTGCCCCTTGGATATAAGCGTACTGCCAAAGCGCTGGATTGGCATATTGGTCAGTACAAACAGCTTATTGAAGACGATGCCGAAATGCTCGAGCAATTCGCGCTTGTAGGCCGCCTCTAGCGCGCCTTGCTCTGGTGGCAGCATTGGACCGAGGGGGTTATATACGAGATTCAGGGTAAGCCCGCTTCCTTCCTGTCCATAACCCAGTGTATTGAAGCGCTGGAGAGCGGCAATACTTTTATCAAACACACCATCACCGCGCTGTCTATCCACATTGACAGCGGTATAACACGGCAGCGAGGCCACTACCTCCACTCTATGCTCAGCAAGAAATTCGGCTAGATTGTTCTGCCCAGGCTCAAACATAATTGTCAGGTTACAGCGATCTATTACTTGCACTCCCAGGGCTGTTGCTTTGCTCACCAAATCACGAAATTTGTGGTGTAACTCAGGCGCCCCACCGGTCAGATCCAGCACGCCAATCTGGCGTGCTGCTAGCAGCTGCGGAATCAAACTGAGCGTTTCCTCATCCATCATTTCTTTACGATTTGGGCCGGCATTGACGTGACAATGCACACAAGTTTGATTGCAGCGATAACCGAGGTTGACCTGCAGTATTTCGAGTTTATTCCTGCGTAACGCTGGGAAATCGGTAGTCAGAAGCAGGGGTAAGGTGGCGTGCATAGCATCCTCAGTGAGTGATTAATCCGTACCGCATCAATTGTCGTGACGCTAGGGCGTAACGACAATTTTGTTGGATCCGACTATAGGGTGAAGTTTAGAGTTCATGCAACGCAGTAGTTGGAATGAAGTGTTTTAGCACGCAATCTGTGCGGCAAATGATCACAGCTCTGGATTTTTTAGAAGTGCCCCTAGACAGGCGCGCTCTTGATCCTGGTAATGCGTATTACCTCAGGTATTCCGCGCAGGCCGCGCATCACGTTAGCCAAGTGTATGCGGTTGCTCACCTGCAATGTAAAATACAGTGTAGTGTAATTACCTTCGTTGGTGAAGTGGACGTTTTCGATGTTGGATTCGGCATCGGCAATCGCTGCTGCTACCTTGGCCAGAACGCCGCGCTGATTGGCTACGATTAATTTAATGCTCACCTCAAAGGGTCTGTTGATGTGCTTGTCCCACACCACATCCAGCCATTTGTCCATGCCGCCGCGTCCCTTGCATAGCACGGGGCAGTCATGTGTATGAACTACCAATCCTTGGCCTTTCTTGATGATGCCGATGATAGGGTCTCCTGGAATGGGGCGACAGCATTTTGCGAACTGTACTGCCATACCTTCCGTGCCAAGGATAGTGATTACGCCGCTGAGCGCGGGATGTTCTAGTGTACCTGCCTCTCCGATACGTGCGAGCTGACGTGCAATAACCATGTTGAGGCGACGTCCCAGAGCAATATCAGAAAAGATTTCTTCGCGCGATTTTACACCGGTATCCTTGAGCAGCTTTTCCCACCGGCTGTTGTCAATATCCTGTTTTTTAAGTCCAAGTGAAGATAGAGCTTGGTTCAGCAGGCGCTCCCCCAGCGCGGAGGATTCGTCAAAATGCATAGTTTTGAGTGCATGACGAATCTGGCTGCGTGCCTTGCTGGTGACTACATAGCTGAGCCATGCAGGATTGGGGTGGGCGTGCGTCGCGGTGATAATTTCCACGCGGTCGCCATTTTTCATCTCGACACGTAATGGTGCCAGCTCAAAATTTACTTTGACAGCTACACAGCGATTGCCGATATCGGTATGCACGCTATAAGCAAAGTCCACAGCCGTTGCGCCACGTGGCAGCGCGAGAATTTTGCCTTTAGGGGTAAACACGTAAACTTCATCCGGGAATAGATCTACCTTCAAGTGTTCAAGAAACTCCACCGAATCGCCGCTCTGGCTTAAGCTTTCCAATAAACTTTGCAGCCACTGGTGGGTCTTCTTGTGCAGATCATTGAATGATGTCTGCGCGGTCTTGTATAGCCAGTGCGAGGCGACACCAGCCTCTGCGATTTTGTGCATTTCCTGAGTGCGAATCTGCACTTCGATGGGGGTACCGTATGGCCCAAACAGGGTGGTATGCAACGACTGATAAGCGTTCGCCTTGGGGATGGCGATATAATCCTTAAATTTGCCTGGAATTGGTTTATATAGAGCATGTAGCGCTCCCAGCGCCAGATAACAGGAGGGTACATCATCCACCATCACGCGAAAGCCATAAATGTCCTGTACTTGAGCGAAGGCCAGAGATTTTGCCTGCATTTTCTGATAGATGCCATATAGGTGTTTTTCGCGCCCTTGTATTTGGGCAGTTATGTGATGTTCTTCCAGGCGCTGGCGAATGGCTTCCTGAATTTTGCCTACAACCTCACGACGATTACCGCGTGCGACTTTGAGAGCCTTGGACAGAACTTCATAGCGCTTAGGGTACAGATGCTTGAAGCCTAAGTCTTCCAATTCCTGATAGATGGCATTGAGGCCCAAGCGGTTGGCAATGGGTGCATAAATTTCCATGGTCTCGCGCGCGATACGCTCGCATTTTTCGCGAGACATTGATTTTAGCGTGCGCATGTTGTGCAGGCGGTCGGCCAGTTTAATCAGGATGACGCGCACGTCTCGCGCCATCGCCAACAGCATTTTGCGGAAATTTTCCGCCTGTGCATCCTCCTTGGTCTGAAATTCAATCTTGTCAAGCTTGCTCAAGCCATCGACCAGTTCGGCCACCGATTTGCCGAATATATTGGCTACCTCTTCATTACTAATATGGGTGTCTTCTACAACGTCATGCAGTAATGCCGCCATGATGGCTTGCGCATCGAGATGCAGTGGGGTGAGAATTCGAGCGACGGCGATGGGATGCGAAATATAGGGCTCACCGGACTTGCGTAATTGACCTTCGTGTGCTTGACCACTAAATTTAAGTGCCTGCCGGATATGTTCGACATCCTTGGGCTTCAGGTAGGTGGAGACCTCCTGTAAGAGCATTTCGGCATCGGACATACATGCACCTCCAAAATTTAAATTTGCGATCATCTGCTGTGCAGATTGTCTGCTAAAGTATTCATCTCAACTGTGCACTTGATTTAGAATAAATTTTCTTAAATATAATAAAACAATAGCCATCTGACAGTTTAGTCGAACAGATCCATTGACTAACTATTGGTTCAGGCTACCATTTTGGATTCTTTGATTATTAAGCAATTTATAAACGATATTTTAGAAAATTAATCAGGCTCTGAATGTGAAAACTGTATGGAGCGAATATTCAATTTATAAACTGTGCGTTTTTTAGATCAGTAACTTGAACCTTACATAACAAATGGCAAGATTAATTATAACTATTTGGGATAAAGACTAATCCGTATAATTTTATTCCTAATTTTAAGGATGGGCAGATGAACGAAGAACAAGCCGTGCTGAATTTTTTCGCGCAAAAAGAAAACCTGCCCTTGGCACTTAGTGTGGCAAATCAGGTGGATGGAACACGCCAGAAATTGAACAATGATTTCTGGCTAGCATTAAGCGAACGCATCGTAGCAAGCACGTCGGACTGGCGCGTATCAACTACCGAAGACCGCAACGCAACTGAGTGCTTGGTTGGGCTGTACCTGCAACCTGAAGCAGAACAAAAACTCTACCTGCGCCCCATGTTGGAACAGCAATATCTGGGCGACACTCTGCGTATTTACTATGGGCTGATGTGGAGTGCTGCGCCTACGCTCGAACAAAAACAGTTAAGTGTCATTAACACGCTGCATAATACTTTTCAGGAGGCAGGCTTCAAAAGCAATGAGAGTTTCCTGGCTTGGCAGTGGACGTCTTATTACCCGCGCAGCATGGATTTCCTTCTGCGTTTTTCCACCACTGCGGATGCACTGCTAAATGAAGCCACGAGTTTAATACAAACTCTATTGGTGACGCATCACGATGCTTTGCATTCTGCCAACACAGCTCTGCGTGAGTCTTCAAGAAGCGCTGCAATTTCAGTAGTATCACTCAACAAGTTGCGCGCAAACCTCGAGCGTTAAAGTATGTCCTTAAACCGGATTTTCTAGATCGAAAAAATGATGCTCTATACCGCAATTCTCGGCGAGGTGCGTACCCAGAGCCTGCACACCATAGCGCTCAGTGGCGTGGTGACCAGCCGCAATGAATGCCACACCCGTTTCTTGCGCCACATGCACATTCTGCTCGGAAATTTCGCCGGTGAGAAAGGCATCCACGCCCAACGCTATCGCCGCTTCGAAATAACCCTGCGCCGCACCGGTACACCAAGCGATCCTGCGGATAGTAGGGTCACCCTCACCTATCACTAGCGGCGTACGCTGCAAGCTGTGCGCAATTTTCTGGGTCAATTGTGCCAATGTTTGTGCTTGTACCAACTCCCCATAACAAGCTATGTCTTGCTCTCCGAAGCGCCCATGCTCCATAAAATCCAAACGCTGACCGAGTTGCGCGTTATTGCCAAGTTCGGCATGCGCATCCAGTGGCAGGTGATAAGCCAGCAGACTAACATCGTGCTGAAGCAAATGCGCAATACGCTGTTTCTTGATTCCAGTTACAGCGGCATCTTCATTACGCCAGAAATAACCATGGTGCACCAGAATAGCGTCTGCATTCCATACAGTGGCTGCTTTCAATAAACGATGCGAGGCCGTTACACCACTGGCGATGCGGCGGACTTCTGCTCTGCCTTCCACTTGCACGCCATTTGGGCAATAGTCACGAAAACGGTCGGGTTCCAGCAGGCTTGCGATATAATCGCGCAAATCATTTAGCAACATGATCTTATCTTTAAATGAATCATTTCAATTTTACTTTAAATCAGCCACACTAAAACTTAATCTCTCTCGTTTTTCAAACAGAGAGCAGTGATACAACAATTTCAATCTTTGAATTAAAAATTCAATTATATTTTTCATAAACTTACGTGCTCATCACTTTTTTATTTGCTATGCTAAATTTAGCTCCATCGGAAGCCTGAATAACTGCACCGATCGTTCATATAATTGCTCAGCACACAAGTACGGCTCGCAGAATGCTGCGTATTTTGCCAGACTCATAAACCTCAGCAGATCATCACACGAATTTATGAAGCATTCGGGTTAGATAAATAGATCTCTGAACAACGTAAAATAGTTATTTTCATGCGTAAATTCTGGCTCTTATTCGCACAAGCCACCACCGTCGGGCTGGCTGTATTATTTATTATTAATACCCTGAAGCCCGGTCTATTGTCCTCTGCTGCGCGTAGCGGCATCGTCACACTGCATGAAAACGTAAACACCAGCACCAGCCAAATTCCTACAGCAGGCTTCAGCGCTGCGGCACGCAAAGTCATGCCCACAGTGGTTAATATTTTTACCAGCACCGAAATAAAGAAACCAATGCATCCATTCATGGATGATCCACGCTTCCGTTTCTTTTTTGGCGAAGAGTTCGATAATTCTCCACAACGCGGCTCTAACTTAGGTTCTGGCGTCATCATCAGCCACGACGGTTATATCCTTACTAACCATCATGTGGTTGAAGCTGCCGACCAGATCGAAGTGGCTCTGGCCGATGGGCGCAAGGCCATAGGACGCATTATTGGTTCCGATCCAGAATCCGATCTTGCCGTCATTAAGATCGACCTGCCTGGCACCATCCCGGCCATAATCTTTGGCCACCCAGACCAAGCGCAAGTAGGTGATATCGTGTTGGCAATCGGCAACCCATTCGGCGTGGGACAAACGGTGACAATGGGCATTGTCAGTGCAGTGAAACGCAATCACCTCGGACTAAACACTTTCGAAAACTTCATCCAGACCGACGCAGCAATTAATCCAGGCAACTCAGGTGGTGCGCTGGTAGATGTAAATGGCAACTTGATCGGCATTAACAGCGCGATTTACTCGCCCAATGGTGGCTCACTCGGTATCGGTTTCGCTATTCCTGTCAGCACGGCAAAAAAAATCATGGAACAGATTATCCAAAGCGGCTCGGTGACACGCGGCTGGGTCGGCGTAGCAGTACAGGAGCTCACGCCAGAACTAGCGGAATCGTTTAAGCTCGGCAATACACAGGGAGTGTTAATTTCGGAAGTGATGCGTGGCAGTCCAGCGGACAAAGCCGGGATGCGTGCCGGCGACATTCTCACCATGGTAGATAATAAACAGTTGCTAACAGATTCCAGCTCTATGCTGGAAACCATTTCCAGTTTGCCTCCCGGCAAAGTTGTCGTATTCAAGCTGCTGCGCAATCAGCGTGAAGTTGTAGTGCAAGTTACGGTCGGTAAGCGACCGAGACCGAAGCAGCTGGAGTAAAACTCCTAAGTACAAATTAGCCGGATGCACATAACTTAATTCCTGAAACTGAAACGCCACAAGGAATGGTTATCCACTTTTCACTTCGGCCTCTTTCGAGTCTTTTATCATCCACCCCGCTACCACGATGCCAACTTCATACAACAACCACAATGGTATGGCGAGCATGAACTGCGATACCACGTCCGGCGGGGTGAGGAGAGCACCGAGAATAAACGCTCCGACAATAACGTAAGGTCGAATTTCCTTGAGCTTGGCGATGCTTACCATATCCATTTTAACCAACACTACCACTGCCACCGGCACTTCGAAGGTAGTACCAAAGGCAAGGAACATCCCCATTACGAAACTCAGGTATTTGTCAATGTCGGTCATCACCGCGACGCCCTGTGGTGCTGCACCACTGAAAAAACCAAATACCACGGGAAACACCACGAAATATGCAAATGCCATGCCGAAAAAAAACAACACTACACTGGCCGTAACGAGCGGCAACATCAAGCGTTTTTCATGTGCATGCATGCCGGGCGCTACGAAAAGCCAAGCTTGGTACAATATATAAGGTAATGCAATCAGGAATGCAGCCATCATCGCCACTTTAATTGGCACAAAAAATGGAGTAATAACATCAATAGCAATCATCTGCCCGCCTTTTGGCAACTTAGCAAGCATCGGTTCCGCGAGTAACGCATAAAGATCACCTGCCCACGGAACAAGGCATATAAATACCAATAACAGCCCTCCAAAAGCATATAGGAGGCGAGTGCGCAATTCGAGCAGATGGGAAATGAAGCTTTCGCTAGTACTCATTAATCAATGGGGAATCTTTTTTGCTCGGGAGCCATCTGCAACTCGGGCTGTGCCTGCTGCACGCTGGTTTGTTTGGGTTGAGTTACGACACTATGAGGTTGCTGCACTAACTGATCCTGCAGCACCGTCTGATCATTAATGCTGACTTGCTGATCGGCGTTTTGCCTCAACTGACGTAATCTTTCCTCCTGAACATGCAAATTGCGTGCCGCCTCTTGCTGAGCATATAAATTACGTGTCGCCTCTTGGTACGCTGATGAAAGCGTTTTAAATTCAATCTCATCTGCCAGACTCACACCGCTAGCACGCACTGAACCTTCGATATTGTCGCCACCTTGTTTACTCAATGGGGGCGCGCCCTTATCTCTTTCGCTAGCCTTGGGGAAATTCTTCTGCTCTGAATTGCTCAGCTGCACGGTGGATGGCACCTCGGAATTCAATTGCGATTGTTGATTGACGCTCTCCCTAGCCTGTTCCACTTGCTGATTGAGAGACTGTGTGACTTCTTGCGCATGCAGGTTAAGGGTTTGTGTGACCTGATTCACTGCTTCTTCGGCACTCTTGTATTCCTTTTGTACCTTTTCCTGCAACTGACGCAATTCCTCAATCCCTATGTCCCGCGCGATGTCAGCCTTGACGCTGCTGATGTAGCGTTGCCCACGGCCCAGCAAATGACCAAGGGTACGCGCCACCTTGGGCAGACGTTCCGGGCCGATGACGATGAAGGCGACCACCGCAATCACCATCATCTCGGAGAAATTAACGTCAAACATGGCTGCTAAGTCAATCTATGCGTTGGTGTGACTCTTGTCTTTAACTTCGCCTTCGATGGTCTGACCACCCTGTTCCACTTGCTTGTGAGTGTCATCTTTAGACACTTCTGGCTCTGAGCGCATACCTTCCTTAAAGCCCTTCATCGCGCCCCCCAGATCGCTGCCCATATTGCGCAGTTTCTTGGTACCAAAGATAAGGATAACGACTAACAATACAATCAACCAGTGCCAAATACTGAATGAACCCATTTTTATTTCTCCTAAAAGTTTAAGTGGCGTTAATCCCGCCGCACCATGGGTGGAATGTTGCCACCAATGATATGAATATGCAGATGAAACACTTCCTGCCCTCCACCTTTGCCAGTGTTTATGACGGTGCGAAAGCCGTTGTTCAACCCCTGCTCTTTTGCCAATTTAGGCGTCAACAACAACATCTTCCCCAGTAGCGCCATATGACTGTCATTGGCTTCCATCAGTGATGCCAAGTGCAGCTTGGGGATCAGCATGATATGCACCTGCGCGATTGGGTGAATGTCGTGGAAGGCAAGCAACTCGCCGTCATCATACACCTTTCGGCAAGGGATTTCACCGTGAACTATCTTGCAAAAAATGCAGTTATCCACTCTTGCCTCCTAGACCTCACTCCAACTCCTGATAACCTGATGACGTGAACCAGTAGACACGTGCCATACCGATAAATTCACTCCTGACAATGAATAAATGAAATCTAGGAGGCGTTACCATTACGACCGGCCTTCTCATCAAGCCCGGAAACTCCTACTCGTTGTGCCAGCTCCTTCAACACATCGTTTGCGCTCAAGCCATGCTGGGCCAGCAATACCATACAATGGAACCACAGATCAGCGGTTTCGTATACCAAATGTTGCTTATCGCCGCTTTTAGCGGCCAGCAGTACTTCAGTGGTTTCTTCGCCGACTTTTTTCAGAATGGCATCTTCGCCTTTGCTAAACAGTTGGGCTACATATGAGCTTTCAACTGCTGCGCCTTTGCGCGCCACTATTGTTTCCATCAATTTTTGAAGAATGTCGTTTCTCATTGCTTATGATTTCTTCTGGTAAATTTCGTCGGGCGCTTTAAGCACCGGATCGACTTCCACCCACCTATCTTTTTCCAGGCGACTAAAAAAACAACTGGCTCGCCCGGTATGACAGGCGATTCCGCCAGCCTGCTCCACTTTCAATAAAACCACGTCGCCATCGCAATCAAGGCGAATTTCCTGCACCCGCTGAATATGGCCGGATTCTTCACCCTTGTGCCACAGCTTTTTACGCGAGCGCGACCAATATGTCGCCTCGCCCGACTGGACGGTACGCTTAAACGCCTCGCGGTTCATCCACGCCATCATCAGCACGCAACCTGTACTTGCATCCTGTGCGATGACTGGCACCAACCCATCTGCCGCCCAGCTTATTTTACTCAACCAGGCGTCACTCATAACCGCACCTCAATATCTTGTTGCGCCATATATTGCTTGGCTTGTTGTATCGTGTATTCGCCATAGTGAAAAATACTGGCCGCCAACACCGCATCCGCGCCACCCAGCTTCACACCGTCCACCAAGTGCTGTAGCGTACCTGCGCCGCCGCTGGCGATGAGGGGGATTTCCAGCGCATCAGTCACCGCGCGAGTAAGCTGTAAATCGTAACCAATTTTGCTGCCGTCACGATCCATACTAGTAAGCAGGATTTCTCCCGCGCCCAGTGCCTGCATCTTTTTAGCCCATTCCACCACTTCCAGGCCGGTAGCCTGGCGTCCGCCATGGGTAAACACCTCCCAACGACCAGGCTGAATCTGTTTGGCATCTATTGCCACCACAATACATTGCGAGCCATATCGCCCTGCCGCGTCCGCCACCAGTTGCGGGTTGAGCACGGCAGATGTGTTAATGCTTACCTTGTCAGCACCCGCGTTAAGCAGGTTGCGTACATCTTCCACTTGGCGCACACCGCCACCCACAGTGAGAGGAATGAAAACCTGCTCGGCCACCTGCTCAATGATGCGAAACAGAATACCACGGTCATCGGAACTGGCAGTGATGTCGAGAAAAGTTAACTCATCTGCTCCCTGCTCGTCATATCGGCGCGCGATTTCTACCGGATCACCTGCATCGCGCAACTCAACAAAGTGGACGCCCTTGACCACGCGGCCAGCGGTTACATCTAGACAAGGAATGATACGTTTGGCCAGCATATTATTTAAGTGAGTGAAGAGAGAATGGAAACCTCGACATTTAGCTCTTCACGTTTCTATTTGTAGTTAATATATCCGCCAACTTTTGTGCCTCGGCAAAGTTCAAAGTCTCTTCATAGATGGCTCGACCAGTTATCGCGCCAGCAATACCATTGTCCTGTACCGCGCACAGCGCATGCACATCGTCGAGATTGGTGATGCCGCCGCTGGCAATGACTGGTACTGTAAGTTCACGTGCCAGTTCCACAGTAGCGGGAATATTTACGCCGGATAACATGCCATCACGCCCGATGTCAGTGTAAATGATGGCTTCAATGCCATAACCTTCAAAACGCTTAGCCAGGTCAAGCACGTCATGTTTAGTCACCTTAGACCAGCCGTCCACCGCCACCTTGCCAGCATTGGCATCGAGCCCTACCATGACGTGACCTGGGAAAGCATCGCAGGCTTCATGCAGAAAGCCCGGAGTCTTTACCGCTGCGGTACCTATAATGACATAAGCCACTCCAATATCGAGGTAGCGCTCTATGGTTTCTAGATCGCGAATGCCACCACCTAACTGAATTGGCACATCCAGTCCAACCGCTTCCACGATGCTGCGGACAGCCGCCTCGTTCTTAGGTTTGCCGGCAAAAGCGCCGTTCAGATCAACCAGGTGCAGGCGGCGCGCGCCCTGTTTTAACCAATGTAGCGCCATCGCTGCAGGATCTTCGGAAAACACCGTGGCGTCTTTCATCACCCCTTGGCGCAGGCGTACGCAATGTCCATCTTTTAAATCAATCGCGGGAATAATCAACATGGCGGCACTATACAAGATGAACAAAAATAAGAAAAATTAAACCGGTACCCAATTCACAAAGTTTTTCAGCAACATCAATCCGGCACCTTGGCTCTTCTCTGGGTGAAACTGCACGGCAAATAAATTATCACGCGCCACGGCACAGACAAACGGTTGTGGATAACAACTAGTGGCCTGCACAAACTGCGCATCCTGTGGACATACATAATAACTGTGCACAAAATAAAAGCGCGCATTTTGATCTATGCCTTCCCATAGCGGATGGTTGCCATGCTGCACTTGATTCCAACCCATATGCGGCACCTTCAGCTTATTATTTTGTGCATCGCGTAAATTGCTGGCGAAGCGAACCACCCTGCCCGGCAGGATGGCCAATCCCGGAATATCGCCTTCCTCACTGTGTTCAAACAGCATTTGAAGGCCGATACATATGCCGAAAAAAGGCTTGGTCCGCGCCGCATGCAGCACCGCCGCACGCAACCCGCGCGCCTCCAGTTCGCGAATACAGTCTGGCATCGCCCCTTGGCCAGGGAAAACTACACGCGCCGCCTGCACGACTTCTTCCGGGTCGTCGGTCACCACAATAGACGCAGTTGGCGCAATGGTGCGCAATGCTTGATGCACTGAGCGTAGATTGCCCATGCCGTAGTCAATTATCGCAATATCTACCATAGCTGTGTACGTGATTTTTTATAAATCTAAATCCATAACATGCAACACTCATATTTTTGAGTGCATTATCTCATTTATTACTTTGTTTATTAAAGCGCCTTGAGAATCTTTACAATGTACCTTTTGTGGAGGGCATCATGCCTGCCATACGCGGATCGACCTCCAGCGCCATGCGCAAAGCACGACCAAATGCCTTGAACACAGTCTCTGCCTGGTGGTGAGCATTTTTACCAACCAGATTGTCGATATGCAATGTCACCAGCGCATGATTGACGAAGCCTTGGAAAAACTCATGGACCAAGTCCACATCAAACTCACCTATATTGGAACGCACAAAATTTACATTGAACACCAAACCGGGGCGGCCGGAAATGTCCAGCACCACGCGCGACAGCGCCTCATCTAATGGCACGTAAGCATGGCCGTAACGACGCAGCCCCTTTTTGTCTTCTACCGCTTGGCTGAACGCTTGACCAAGAGTGATGCCGATATCTTCGACTGTGTGATGTGCATCAATGTGAAGATCACCCTTGGCAACGATGTCCAAATCAACCATGCCATGACGTGCAACTTGATCAAGCATATGCTCAAGGAAAGGCAAACCGGTATCGAATTTGACCTTGCCGGTACCATCTAGATCCAGCTTGATGGTGATCTGGGTTTCCAGGGTGTTACGAGTAACTTGCGCACTACGCATAATTTTCCCTAATGGACAGCCTAAACAACTTGATGAATACTTTCCTGTAGTGCCCGGATGAACTGCTCGTTCTCCTGCGGAGTGCCCACCGTAACGCGCAGACAATCAACCAATAGCGGGTGGGATTTGTTCAAATTCTTGATTAGCACACCCCGTTTTTTCAGTCCCTGAAAAATCTTATCAGCATGCATCACTCTGAATAAGATGAAATTAGCGTCGCTCACATAAGGTCGTACATCCGCCACCCCAACCAGACGCTCATATAGCCAAGCACGATCCTGTTTGATCTGCTCAGCCTGCCGCAACAGCACGTCGTGATGCAGCAACAATTTTTCCGCCACCCGTTGCGTCAGCACATTCACATTATACGGCAAACGGAGCTTTTCTAACTGCGCTAACCACGCCTTGCTACCCACCATAAAGCCTAGACGCAAACCAGCCATGCCAAGCTTGGAGAATGTGCGCATCACCAGCAAATTGCGATAACGCGTCAGCATGGGCATAAAACTAGCATCGGCAAAAGCATAATAGGCTTCATCCACCACCACCAAGCCGGGGGCAGCCTCAACAATTTGAGCAATAGCTTCCGCGTCAAACAAATTTCCAGTGGGATTATTTGGATAGGACAAAAACACTAGCGCAGGCTGATGATGTTGCATGGCAGTCAACATGGCAGGCAAATCCAGCGCAAAATCTTCTGTCAGCGGCACGCCGACATACTGCATTCCAGTGAAAGCCGCGATCATTTTATACATCACAAATGATGGCTCGACACTCAATAATGTAGCATCCGGTTTAGCGACCGCAAGCGCTAACAACTGAATGATCTCATCCGACCCATTTCCAAGCAACATATCCAAGCTCTGTGGCAAGCCAGTCACGGCGCGGATGCTGGTCTTTAGTCGCTGAGCATCGGCGTCAGGGTATCGGTTGATGGCGGCATCCGCCACCAAACGGGCGATCTCCTCACGCAATGACTGTGGCAATGAATAAGGATTCTCCATCGCATCCAGTTTGACCATGCCAGTGCTGTCGGGCACAGGGTAAGCTTGCAGATCGAGCACTTCTTGACGGAGCAAGCTTTCAGGTGTTACACCAAAACTGGTAGAAGACATGGATTATGGACACTATTAGATAGCGGCATTTTATCCTAATCACGTTACATTCTGGTCAAATTTCCTTTGACACTGTAATTATTTGTAGCTCAAGCCAGCGCTTCCAACCACGCCATGTCGAGCGCAGCCGCGGTCAAGCTGGACTAGCCTGCAACCCCCTCTTGCGAGGTGACAATATCGGCAACCTGGAGTTGTTATGCAAACAAACATCCTTGCGCATCATAATCAGCCAATCCCTGGCCGTGGAATATTGCTGGCGCACCATCCGGGTCACGATGCACCGGCACCTTAGCTTTCACGAAATGGCAGCACGGAATCTGTAGCTGGAGCTCCTCGAACGACTTACAGTCATCATTCTACGCTGCGCGCTAAAGTTGTTCGCATGGGATGCCTTCACGGGCTTCTTCAAATCTCATTTTTTGAATCCCCTGTAGCAATTTCGCTTGGTTCATCTCTGCCCCCTCCCAGGGCTGAGTTAAATCGGACAATCATGTACTGCAAGCCCGTGCGGTCTATTTGCTCGTTACACAGGAAAAACAAACAATTGCTAAAGTTGGCAAGCCTTTGTATAATTCACTCTTTATTGCAAAAGAAATTCTCAAGGAGTCGCCATGGCAAACACTGCACAAGCTAGAAAACGCGCAAGGCAAGCGAACAAACAGCGCGAACATAACACGAGTCTGCGCTCTGAACTGCGTACTGCAATCAAAAAAGTGGCGAAAGCCATTGACGTTGGCGACAAAGCTGTAGCACAAGCCGTTTTCATTGAATCCACCAGTATCGTAGATTCTATCGCCGACAAAAAGATCATTCACAAAAATAAGGCTGCGCGTCACAAGAGCCGTTTATCTGCTGCCATCAAGGCAATGGCTTAAACACAGCTGCACGCACTCCCAAGTAAGCCGACAGCACATGCTGTCGGCTTTATGTTTTAGTTCGCCAAAATTATGTATCACATAGATCACCCACGGCGAACATCCAAGCTGACCCGCACACACTAATATTTAATTGCACAAGTTAATAATAGTATTGCAGAGCTGAGCACTCTTGACTTCTCGCTTGCGCCAACCGAATGGCGATACATTTTTATTGTGCGCAGCCGTGAAATCTTTAAATGGCTTGCGTAAGCTTGCTGATGCTTTCGCAGCTTGCTTCCCGCAGTGCTTTGCGCTGCAAACTCCTGTTCTTTTGTGCTGAATAGTTTCACTGCAACTCGGGACATGGGGCACCTCCGGCAATAAGCCCTAAAGATAATATATTGTTTAATATATTTTATTAATGCAATTAGATTGCTGACGTCCTTATTAATAAAGTCCAACATAAATTTTCCCCTTGCGCAATCCAGGCAATTTAGCTCAATATACGCGTTTTCCTGAACTCAATACGGCGGCCATGCCGCCGTCTGTCATTCTATCTATGTCACACTTGATGAACACCTATGCTCGCCTGCCAGTCGCCTTCACGCACGGAGAAGGCGTTTGGCTGTGGGACAGCAATGGCAAACGCTACCTCGATGCGCTGTCCGGCATCGCTGTCAACACTCTGGGACATGCCCATCCACGCTTAACTGCGGCTCTTAAGGAGCAGATCAGCAAACTGATACACGTTTCCAACTTGTATCAGATAAGCGAGCAGGAAGCTGTAGCCGACAAGCTGTGCGAGCTGGCTAACATGCAAGAGGTGTTCTTGTGCAATTCTGGCTGCGAGGCTAATGAAGCTGCGATCAAGTTGGCACGTCTATATGGCCATCAGCAAGGCATTGATAATCCAGCTATTATCGTAATGGAGAAAGCGTTTCATGGTCGCACTTTGGCTACACTGTCCGCCACCGGCAACCGCAAAGTACAGGCGGGATTCGAGCCACTGGTGAAAGGTTTTGTGCGCGTTCCTTATAATGACCTGGATGCCATACATCAAGTTGCCGAACACAACCCCGATGTCGTAGCGGTGCTGATCGAGCCCATTCAAGGCGAAGGCGGAATCCGCACCTTGGATATCCATTATCTCGAGCAACTGCGCAAAATTTGTGACCAGCACAACTGGCTGTTGATGCTGGATGAAGTGCAATGCGGTATTGGCCGTACCGGCAAATGGTTCGCCCACCAGCATACGGGCATTCTGCCGGACGTAATGACACTAGCCAAAGGTATCGGCTCCGGCATACCTGTAGGCGCCTGCCTCGCCGCTGGCAAGGCAGCGGGCACCTTTAAGCCGGGCAATCATGGCTCCACTTTCGGCGGCAACCCATTGGCATGTGTAGCTGTGCTAACCACGCTGGCGATCATGAAAGAAGACCAGCTGGTGGCGCATGCCGCCACGGTAGGCGAATTCCTACAGCAGGGCTTACGCGCACGCCTGGCCAAAGTGACTGGCGTGGTGGAAATTCGGGGGCAGGGGCTGATTATCGGCATTGAACTGAACAGGAACTGCGGGGAATTGGTTAAGCAAGCCTTGGCGCAAGGACTGTTGATCAACGTCACCGATGACAACGTTATCCGGCTGCTACCCGCAATGGTGTTCACTTCCGCAGAAGCGCTGCAATTGCTGGACAAGCTATGCCCGCTGATTACCAATTTCCTGGCGCAAGGCGCATAACGTGAGCATTAAACATTTTTTACAATTCAAAGACTTTACCCGTGCGGAGTTCGAACACATATTCGCTCGCGCGCACATCATCAAGCAGCGCTTTAAAACCTACCAGCTCTATCATCCGCTAGTGGATCGCACTTTAGTGATGATTTTTGAAAAAAGCTCCACACGTACGCGCCTATCGTTTGAGGCAGGTATGCAACAACTTGGCGGCAATGCCATTTACCTCAACACGCGCGATTCGCAACTGGGGCGCGGCGAGCCGGTAGAAGATGCTGCACAAGTTATCTCTCGCATGAGTGACCTGGTGATGATTCGTACTTTCGAACAGGAAATTATCGAACGCTTTGCCGCAAATTCGAGAGTGCCGGTGATTAACGGCCTGACCAATGAATACCATCCCTGTCAGATATTGGCTGACATCTACACGTATATCGAGCAGCGCGGCTCCATTCAGGGCAAAACCGTAGCGTGGATAGGCGATTCCAACAATGTATGCAATACCTGGTTGCAAGCAGCGGAGGTGTTCGACTTCAACGTCCATGTTTCCACCCCTCCGGGCTATGAAGTTGAGCCAGAACGTGCTGGACTATTCGGCGAAGACCACTATGAAGAATTTGCTGATCCGATGGACGCGGCACGCAATGCCGACCTGGTTACCACCGATGTCTGGACCAGCATGGGCTTTGAGCGCGAGAACGATGCACGCCGCAAAGCGTTCGCCGACTGGATTGTGGATGCAGAAATGATGTCCGTCGCCAAACCGGATGCGCTGTTCATGCATTGCCTGCCGGCACATCGCGGAGAGGAAGTGGACGCCGCTGTAATTGACGGCCCGCAAAGCGCAGTATGGGATGAAGCAGAAAATAGATTACATGTACAAAAAGCACTGATGGAATATCTGCTATTAGGTAATGTGAATAACTAAAAGCAAAAATGCAGGGTGCGCTTGTGCACCCTATTTTCATTGGTGGTTTATTAAACAGAGAAAAACGAAATGAGTGAAATCAAAAAAGTCGTCCTCGCCTACTCTGGCGGGCTGGATACCTCTGTAATCCTGAAATGGTTACAGGACACCTATCAGTGCGAGGTAGTGACCTTCACTGCCGATATTGGTCAAGGTGAAGAACTCGAACCCGCGCGCAAAAAAGCTCTGCAGTTCGGCATCAAGCCGGAAAATATTTTCATCGACGATCTGCGCGAAGAATTCGTGCGCGACTTTGTATTCCCAATGTTCCGCGCCAACACCGTGTATGAGGGGGAATATCTGCTCGGCACATCTATCGCGCGCCCGCTAATCGCCAAGCGCCAAATTGAGATCGCCAGGCAAACTGGCGCGGAAGCGGTGTCGCACGGCGCCACCGGCAAGGGCAACGATCAGGTACGTTTCGAACTAGGCTATTACGCACTTAACCCGACCATCAAGGTAATCGCGCCGTGGCGCGAGTGGGACTTACTCTCGCGCGAAAAATTAATGGCATACGCTGAAAAGCATAGCATCCCCGTAGATATGAAGCACAAGCAGGGCGGATCGCCTTATTCGATGGATGCAAACCTGCTACACATCAGCTTTGAAGGTCGCCATTTGGAAAACCCAGCCGCCGAAGCAGAGGAAAGCATGTGGCGCTGGACAGTATCACCAGAGCAAGCACCAGATGCGGCTGAATATCTTGATATTGAATTCGAGCGCGGCGACATTGTCGGCCTCAACGGATCGCACATGAGCCCGGCCCAGATACTCACCATGCTTAATAAGTTGGGTGGCAAACACGGCATTGGCCGTCTTGATCTGGTGGAGAACCGCTACGTCGGCATGAAATCACGCGGCTGTTATGAAACCCCCGGCGGAACCATCATGCTCAAGGCACATCGCGCAATAGAATCCATCACGCTGGACCGCGAAGTTGCGCACCTGAAAGATGATTTGATGCCGCGCTATGCCAGTATGATTTACAACGGCTATTGGTGGAGTCCAGAACGCCGCTCACTACAAATACTTATAGATCACACGCAGAAAAAAGTTAACGGCTGGGTGCGTATCAAGCTATATAAGGGCAATGTCATCGTTGTGGGACGCGATTCCAAAACCGATTCGCTGTTCGACCCGAACATCGCTACTTTTGAAGACGACAAGGGCGCCTACGACCAGAAGGACGCCGCCGGGTTTATCAAGCTGAACGCTCTTAGAATGCGCATTGCGGCGAAGCTAGGGCAGTAGTTAATACCTGTTCGAAACGCTTTATATTTTGATAACAATTTGAATAAATCAAATTAAATAATTCCCAATCAGGAGTATCCATGTCCCAATTTGATAACGTTAGCGTCGTTAAAAAAGCCAATGTGTTCTTCGACGGTAAGTGCGTGTCACACTCCGTCCTGTTCCCGGATGGGACACGCAAGACCGTCGGTGTGATAATGCCGGGCAGCCAGCTCACTTTTAACGTCGGCGCCCCTGAACTAATGGAAATTACCAGTGGCACCTGTCAAGTTAAAATAGCAGGCGACGCCGCTGCTAAAACCTACACTGCCGGTATGCAGTTCAATGTGGCTGCTAACAGCAGCTTTGAAATACATGCGCAAGATGCAGTCAATTACGTTTGCAGTTTTGGTTAGCGAATTGAATCCACTCATAGCGCCCCCTCATCAAGCATTTCCTCCGTCTGAAAATGAAGGTTAAGAGATAATATTTAAGGAGAACTGCAATGCCATCATTCGACATCGTATCCGAAGTGGACAAGACGGAAGTTAAAAATGCAGTCGAGCAGACCAACAAAGAAGTTAGCACTCGCTTTGATTTCAAGGGCTCAGACGCACGCGTGGAGCAGGCAGAGTTAGTACTCACCGTGCATGCTGACAATGAATTTCAGCTGAACCAGGTGCAGGATGTTCTCAATGCCAAACTTACCAAGCGAGGCGTGGACATCAAGTGCTTGGAGATTAGCGATAAGATTGAGAAAGTCAGCGGTAACAAGGTTAAACGTTCCTGCACCGTGAAGGTGGGAGTGGAAATCGAACTGGCGAAAAAGATCGTCAAATTCGTCAAGGACAGTAAAATGAAAGTACAGGCCAGCATACAAGGCGACACGGTGCGCATAACTGGTAGTAAGCGCGACGATCTGCAAGCTGCCATCCAGTTGATACGCACTTCCATCACTGACTTTCCGCTGCAATACCAAAACTTTCGCGACTGAAAAGATATTATTGTGAAATTAACCTTGCTTCATGTACTTGCCAAGTATTTCCTTAACTCACAACTACTACAAAGAACTCATTTATCAAAATTCATTCATCTTTGGCCTTAAATTTGAAACGGCAAACGTTACCGCCTTTAGCCATGCATTCCTCGTGATTAACCGTACTGTCCGTAAAAGTCGATAACAACGCCAGATCAAACTGGCAAATCTCCGGATTTTTCATGGCGAGATTGTGAAAAATGCAGTTATCCGCTTCAATTGTGGGAGCATCGCTATTAACAGCAAAGCTCCTCGTGTTATAACCAAGCTCTTCCATCACCTCAGAAAGCTTTTCCACCTTTTGCTCGCGCGTTTTGAGTACTGAATTTTGGCTAAGTAGCTGTTGAGCAACTCCCACCCCCATGGTACCCAATCTTTCCCTCAACCCCTCTACCCCAGATTCTTGAGCGATTGATTCGACCATTAACTGAGCAAACCAGGAATAATTGCGCGGGAAAAACTCCTTGCCTTCATCGGTAAGTACATAAAGCTGTTCTGGACGTCCCCCAGAAGGGCGAGTCACCCCTTCGGTGACTATTCCGTTGTTCTCCAACGCGGCTATGTGCTGGCGAACGGCGTTTCGGGTAATTTTTAGATATTCCGAGAGTTCTTCTAAAGTTAAACCGCCTTTATTTTTTAGCAGGAGCTTTAAAAGCTCTTGCTGACGACTTCCTAATAATTCAAGCATTCCGTACTCCTTTGGTGCATTCGACTCCCTCTAAGGAGACATTTTGCATTTTATTCCAGACCATATATAGGGCCAATTAGACTTGCCTTAGAAAGGGAAAAAACACCAAAATTTGGCTATTAAATAGAAAATGGACTGGACAGCATGGAACGCTGATCCAGTCCAAAACTGATATTCTAAGCGCTTATTATCAAAATATATGGGCGTTTCTGGATGTGCGCTCACTAACCGCTAAACAATCCACTCATGACATGCTATTTTACTACCACTCGTCCACGCATACTGGGATGAAAATCGCACGAATAATTCTGTACTCCCGCTGAGTCAAAAAACACTTCGTGTTGTTCGCCACCTTTTATGATGCCGGAAGGAACAAAGTGTAGATTTTTATCAGGTGTCACAGTATGCGGAACTTCATCCTTATTAATAAAAATTACGCTCTGCCCACGTTTTATCCGTATCTTATCGGGTTGAAATTGGAAGGCATCAATCGTAACCGTAATGGGTGTGCGCCCTCCAGTTGCTTTATTAGGAGCGGCTAACACCGTCATTGAAATGATTGCCAGCCCCAAATATGCCCATGTAAGTAAGGTAAGGGGCATCCTCATGGTACGCGCCATGCTGATTAGACGGACAGTATCCACTGGCTGCGAGTTTCTTTGCTGAGTTGCGCAGCCGGTACGGCATGGATCGTCGAATTAAGCGTGCCAAACACCGCGCGAATTGCTGCGGCATGTGCTGATTCATCTGGCAAGATAGTCAGTCCGGCAGCGACCAACGCGGGGGTACGCAGTTTGCTGACGGCACTGGCGTAAGCAAGCACCGCATCCACTTCTAGTGCCAGTGCAAGCTTAGCGATATTGGCATCACTATCAAGATTACCTTCCCCTGCCTTGATATAAGCAGAAAGATCGTACGCCCCCTTTGCATTGACCGGTGTGCCTCCCAAGCTTTTAATCGTGGATATAAAGATATCCCGATGTTTAATATGATCGGCCTGATTACGCAATGCCAGGGACTTAATGACATTTCCCACCTTGCTGTCGCTCAGCTTTCCCGCTGCCACGCCATATGCCCAAATTGCTTGATTTTCGAGGTCCAAGGCCGCATTTAAAATAGCCATGTCGTGCTTTGTATCACTTCCTGTATTCGCATTTGCGCTATTGAGAGTGGTTAAGCTAAGCGCAGCGAGTGCACTTACAGCAAAGCCTGTTTTAAGGGCGGCACGACGAGAATTGTCAGGTACGTTGTTAATATTTTCCATAGTTGTCTCCTAAGTTTAGTGACCAATTAAGTTTGGTTCGTTAATTAATAACGAAGCAAACGCATCTTACGTGAACAATGAAATATATACAACATATGTTTATGTTATAACTTATTAAACATTTATAACAATTAAGATTGTTCTTTAATTTACTGATTATAAAAATATTTCCGTAGAGAACGTGTTTTCATCTATCCTCACTGATCTGCAGTGCATGCAGTTTTGCGAATTTCTGCCAGTCAGTGACATGGCATGCAAGATATGGTTGTGCATGGTCTGCATGACTGGCACCTGCCAGTGCTTTCCCTGAGCTGAATGGTGTGAAGGTAGTCGACTATTTTGCACTTCGTCTATAATTGCTTTCAATGTTTCAACAATGGGCAATATGAAAAAATTTCTAAAATATAGTTTATGGTCAGCGGGTGTGGTAGTCGCCATTGCGATTGCCGGTGTAGTTTATATCGCTGCCACCTTCAACCCCAATGATTACAAATCTCAGATCATCAAGCTGGTGAAAGATAAGCAGCAACGTACTCTCAAGCTGGATGGCGATATCAAACTGGTTTTCTTCCCCAGCATAGGCGCTGATATTGGCAAGGTATCATTGTCGGAGTTTCAGAGCGACAAGGAGTTTATTTACATTGACAGTGCGCGTGTCTCGCTGGCGGTATTGCCGCTACTATCCAGTCAAGTGGTTGTGGACGAAGTTTCGATCAGTGGCCTGAAGGCGACTCTGGTGAAATTCAAGAACGGCAAGACCAACATTGACGACCTGCTGAGCAAAAAAGAGACTGACAAAGAAAAAACGCCGCTTGAATTCGACATAGCCTCAGTGCGCGTAAAAGACTCTGAGCTGACCTACCTGGATGAAACCACAGGTGCGCAATCTGTACTGAAAGGCTTCAACCTTGATACCGGGCGTATTGCCAACGGTGTGCCGAGCAAAATTGATTTTGCTGCAGTAATTCAATCCAGCAAACCCAAGCTGGACATAGCTGCACAAATGAAAACCACATTCACTTTCGATCTAAAAAAACAGCTATATCAAATGGAAGGGCTGGAGTTGCAGGCCAAGGGCGCAGCACTCGACATCAGTAATCTGGCAGTTTTGGCTAACGGCAATATCAGCGCGAATTTTGACACGCAAGAATTTTCCACGAAAAAGTTAGCGGTTACGGCCACTGGCGTGCAAGGCAAAAATAACTTCGATGCCAAACTGGATGCGCCTGCATTAAACCTGGTTCAGAATAATTTCACAGGCGACAAGCTAACATTAAACGCCAAGTTGGATAGTGCATTCGGCAACATCGTGGCCAGTCTTGCTCTGCTTGATTTGGCCGGCAATCCTCAATCGTTCAAGAGCAGCGCGCTTGCGTTAGAGCTGGAGATGAAGCAACCCGAACAGTCATTTAAGATACAGCTCGGCTCGCCTGTAACCGGTAACATCGAACAGCAGCAGCTCAACCTTTCCAATCTGACCCTCGCAGTAAATGCGACTGGTGACAAGCTGCCGAATAAATCAGTCAGCGGCGAAATGAAGGGTAGTGTGCAAATAGATGGCGGCCGCCAGAGCGTTCAGGCCAACCTTGCGGGTGGGCTGCTGCAAAGCCAGGTTAAAGCCAATGTGGCAGTCAATGGTTTTCAAGATCCAGCCATACGCTTTGACATAGATGTAGACCAGTTTGATGCTGACTTATATCTGCCAAAAGAGGCAGCAAGCGTTGCCAATAAACCTGCCCCGGCGGAGCAGCCACTTGATTTGGCTGCGCTGAAAAAACTTAATCTTGAAGGCGGATTACGCATCGGAGCGCTTAAAATCGCCAATGTGAAACTTTCACAAGTACGTCTCGACGTGAAAGCACATAACGGCTTGATAACAATCAGCCCGTTATCCACCAATCTGTATCAGGGCAGCATGAAAGGCAGCCTGAAAGTAAATGCACAGACTACGCCTCATATCGCTATAAACCAGAATCTGAGTGGCATCAACATCGCGCCATTGCTCAAGGATGCTGCCAACTTCGACACACTGGAAGGCAAGGGCAATGTCGCGCTTAATCTAGCCGCCCAGGGCAACACCATCAGTGCGCTTAAGAAGGCACTCAATGGCAGCATGTCACTGAACCTGGCGGATGGTGCGATCAAAGGCATCAACATTGCCAAAACACTGCGCGAAGCGCAGGGCATGCTGAGCATGAAAGATGCAACGACACAAACCCAATCCGTTAACAAGGCCGAGAAGACGGACTTCAGCGAATTGAAAGCCAGCTTCAAAGTTAACAACGGTGTGGCACACAACGATGACCTCTTGTTAAAATCGCCGCTGCTGCGTCTGTCAGGCAATGGAGATATCAACATTGGCAACGACAGCATCAATTATCTGGCTAATGCCACACTGGCGAAAACGCTGAAAGGCCAGGGCGGCAAAGACATCGTTGGCGGCATCACTGTGCCGGTGCGTTTAAGTGGGCCGTTTAACAACTTGAAATACACGTTGGACTTTGGCGCGATGGTGTCAGATGTTGCCAAGCAAAAAATCGAAGTTCAGAAGGAAAGAATTAAAACCAAGCTGCAGGATCAGCTCCAGGACAAGCTAAAAGGGCTCTTCAAATAAACTCCATGCTCATAGCCTGTAAAACGTTCCCTCATCCTCTCTTCCGCCTGCGACGGGAGAGAGGCCTTACGCCTTGATCAAGAATCGAAATAAGCCGCGCTCAGAATTATTTGCGCATCGCATCATAGACTGGCAGCAACAACATGGTCGGCACGGCTTGCCGTGGCAGGGCGCAAATGCTTATCGCGTATGGCTGTCAGAAATAATGCTGCAACAGACTCAGGTCGTCACCGTTATCCCCTATTACCTCCGTTTCGTGGCACGCTTTCCCACTATCGCATCTCTCGCCGCCGACAGCGAAGATGCCGTATTGGCGCACTGGAGCGGCCTGGGCTACTACTCACGTGCGCGCAACCTGCACCGCACGGCGCAACTCATCATGCAACAGCATGAGGGAAAATTTCCCCAGCATTTTGAAGACATCCTTGCTCTTCCCGGCATCGGCCGCTCCACCGCCGCCGCCATCAGCGCATTCGCGTTTCATGAACGGTGCGCGATTCTCGATGGCAACGTCAAACGTTTACTGGCGCGCTACCATGCCATTGAGGGTTACACGGGCGAAAAAAAGATTGAAGCTCAACTGTGGCAACAAGCCGAAGCATTGCTACCAAAGCGTGATGTCGCGGTCTACACGCAAGGCTTGATGGATCTGGGCGCGCTGGTCTGCACGCGCAGCAAACCACAATGCCCCATCTGCCCGCTGCAAGCAGATTGCATGGCATATCAAAACGAACGGGTCGCACAACTGCCCACGCCACGCCCACGCAAGGTGCTACCGGAAAGACACAGCACCTTCCTTTTGCTGCTAAATGGCTCCGATATCCTGCTGGAAAAGCGCCCGGGGAACGGCATTTGGGGTGGCTTATGGTGCCCGCCGCAAGTGGATCCGCAACTTCTAAGTGAGATTGAGGATGCGAGTGCCTACTGCCTTCAGCACTTCGGCATGGAGACAATACACACACTTGCACTATCAACATTCACCCATACTTTCACCCATTTCAAGTTGCATATCACCCCCCTACTATTGCAGGTAATCAACAAACCCACGCAAATTCAGGAAGCAAGCATGATGTGGCTGGATGCGGATGATGCATTGCACGCTGCAATCCCTACGCCGGTGCGCAAACTTTTGCGGGAGATACAGGCAGGTCGCAGGCTGATGTGAATAACGTTGGTAAACTCCGAAATGTTTTGAAATTTACTAAGATCGTGCTGTCCTGTAGATGACAGATTCAATTAGTCAGCAAATTCCAACCCTGCTGGGCTATTGCAACCAAGGTGCAGCTGCGAGAGTGACAGATTTTGGGCTTCATTTCATTCAGACCAACCTACCGGGCTCTAACATTCCAATATTTTGTTTGAATGTTAGAACTGACCCGAATGCTGCAAGCCATGTGCGGAGTTTAACATGGGATGTTGGAATGTTAGATCTGACCCCTTGATTTGTTTGCCGATTCGATTCCTCCATTTGCAATCGAACCGCAGACCATTAGGCGACCGGCACAAGGGCATCCCTCTCAATGAGTAATCATTGGCGCCGGTGGATCGTCCTGCAGGCTCATGTGCTCCAAGCGCCATTGTTTCAGGGCCTCGCTCTGGGCGACGGTGATTGCGCTGTCAGAAACCGGGTCGCAGTACTGGAGATGTATGTTTTGCCACGCACCCGTCTCCAGGTGAAACGCGGTCTCAAAAAGCTCATCCAGAGCTTCGGCTGCCTTTGTGGCCGCTGCCGCAGCGGTAGGTTCGTCTCGGACACTGTCGTAAAGAACCACAATTCCCAATTGATAAAGGTCGTCCGGGGTCTTGCGCTCTATGTCTTTACCCTCATCGAGATCAAAAAGCAAGGCACGAATATGATCGCCACCGTCCGCCAAAATGTGTTCAATCTTTTTGAGGAAATCGCGCTTTCCAGGGACCACGGCAGCTCGCAGACGATCCTCGAGTGCTTCTGGAAATGCGGCACGGGAATACCGCGCCGCCAGCCAGCGCTGGAGAATTCTCAATCCCTGCCCATTCAGCCACATATCCTCGCGTGGGGGTTTCGCAAATAAGTCCGATTTGCTGATTGCTCGCTTGCTTGTGGCTACAAGCTCCAGGACGACAGTGCCCCCCTCAGTTTGATACTCGATGTGCAGTCTGCGGGCGGTCTTTCCGTAAGAATCCCCGCCCATTTTTTCTATGCACCGGCCCACGATGATCTCGGATATCGGCTCTTTGTCGGCGGCGGCCGTCAGATCACAGTCGTGGGAAATAACGACAACGAAAGTGGCTTCGGCACTCTCTGGATGCTGGAGCCTAAATGATTTCGCTGCCTCGTCGGTCAGTACGTCACCCTGCAACCACAATAACTGTCGATCGGCGTCTGCCATTCACAGAGCCCTCACGTATTTTCACGTAGATGCGGAACGCCGAAAGTATCGGATGGCAATGCGACTTTTGGTCTGCCCGCCAGACGGTCAGCTAAACGCTGACGTTGCTGTGCCTCGCGAGACAGAGTATCAACAAGCTTGCGGGCCTGTTCTACGACTTTACCTTCCTCTTTCACCGATTCAAGGAGAGACTGTCCACTTCCGACCTTTCGGCGAAGCATCTGGGGCATAACGTCAATCCCTGACTCTAGGAATACATCGGCCACCTGCGCAAGTTCGGAGAGCCGCTGGGCATTGCGCGGGGACAGCGCCCCTCCCTTGAGCCATTCATGTACAGCTTGCCGTGACACGCCAAAAATCCTGGCGAGCTCGGACACTGAAATTTTCATGACATGGCGGATATGGGCGATGTCGAGGGAGGCAGAAGTCACCGCATCAGCCGCAACCACCTGGGCACCATCAAATTCAATTTGGTTTATGGCCCAGTTCGCAGTTGCTGAACTGGCATGGAGATACATTGGCGTCAGCAGGCCCAATGTTCCCGCAACACAGTAGCTAAGAATTCGCCCGTGAAAAGCGTTACCACCGCTGACCACATCATCAGAGTGATCATCGTCTTTAGTGAAAGTGGTTGCCCGGACCGATAGTTGTGAGGGACCGTCTACTTGATAGGCCGCGTACATCTTGTTTTTCCTCTCCGCTTATGTTTTCCATGCAGCAATAGCGGCTGGCGTCACTATTGCGTCAAATGCCAAGCCAATGCCACCTCTCAGCATTTTTAGCTGCGACTTAATTGCGTCCAAATCAAACACGTGACGCCCCTCAATCGATGCATCTGTATCGACAATCGCGTGAACGCAATTAATCGTCTTGAACCGATCGGCAATGTTAACGCCAATGGGTTGAAGATCCATTGGAAAACCCAGTGCACCCGCTTGAATGATCGTCCGTGCCAGTACCACGCATTCGGCCGTCCGGATATGCGTTTCGGTAAACGAATGCGACACTTGGACTTCGTCTGGCAACTTGCTACTAAGTCCTAATACACCTGGCACCAAGTAGTCGGCGAGACCGGCTTCTCCGTTGGGAGGAACGATCGCGTCGAGATAACGCAAGCCAATCCTTTCAGAGTGTGCAAGCGTCACGCATTCATGAACGATGCCCAATCCTTTTATGAATTCATCTGCGAAGGTCTCAAACGTATCGTATTCCGTCGTCTGAAAAGACAGCGCATTTTGCTCGACGATAAACCCCTTGGTATTGTCAGTACTGAAGAACATCAGCCGCTCGACCTGTTCAACGACAGGAGGGTTTTGCGGTTGCGATGTGTCCCCGATCTGCGGCATTAAATTGAAGGCCATCGACACCCCCTTTTTGAAGTCGGGGTAGCCCACCTTTCGCATCCGATCCTGGATATCCGCAGCATAGGACCCCAGCCGGAGGACCGGATTGTGTCTGGCCTGGGCGATGGCGAAGTACACCGGTGCGTTCTTCATTTTTTCACCCATAGCAACTCTCCGCTTGACATACAACTTAACAGTTTACACTTTATTTGACAGATCATGGGGTAAATCTGGCCCTAGCAGCGCTCAGCGCATCGGTCCCTGGTCAGCGGCCAAAAAAGAAGCCCAGTAGTGCAAGCCTGGTAGATTGGGCTGAATGAAATGAAGCCCAACATCCATAAGGAGTGGGTGAACAAATGCGTTACCGACATGTTGATGCAGCGGGACATACTTTTTCTCTGTTAATTTGGCTGAACGGCGCTCCCATATATCGGTGCGGTATATCGATGACTTGCGTGCAACGATGAAGAACACACATCCGTTTGCTATTCTGGCAATGGTGGTGTTACCGCTAAACGGCGATCGAAATCAGCGTTTATCTGGCGGCCGGCAAAAACCGAGCACATTCTTGCCAGCCGCCAAGCCAAGCATGAGCGCAACATCTGACAGTATCGATGTGTGGGGTGTGGAAAGAGGTGATGGAGCAAATTGTTATGGTGAGCGGTGACATGTTGGGCTTCATTTCATTCAGTCCAACCTACCGAACTACACTAGCAGTTGACGAGATCGGTGTGTCCAAAGCCCTTGGAGTAGTCGAGCACGGAGATCACCATCGGGGTCACGCGGAATATACGGACATCCGCCGGGGTCGGCATTGGGATTGGTATGGAGGCCTGCTGCGGATACTTCAGCATGAGCAAGCGCAAGGCCTTCTCCGCTTCGGTGGGATCGACCACGACTTGCGCGTGCGCGGCCATGGACAGTCCGGTGATCTCCATCACTTGTGGCGTGTCTTGATCAATCGTCAGCGACACCCGATCATTTCGCGCCAGATTTACCGCCTTCTGACTATCCGGGCCGCAGAGGAAATAAAGCGTGAGGCCCTCGTTCGCATAGCCCACCGTCGTCGCCTGCGGCCAGCCGTCCGGCCTTAGCGTGGCAATCGTCATGATCCGGTGTTGATCCAAAAGCGTTAGGATCTTTCGTCTGATCTCTTCGTCCATTTGTCATCTCCTAAAGAAAGTCACGGTTGAAGCGCGGAAGGATAATCTGGGTTGCTTCACATTCAACCAGAAACACTTATTTCACAGCCAGCCTGCTTCACATGAATCATTTCATGTGCGGCTGCGCAGATGGGCATTAAGAAAGTTGATCGTGCGTTGCCACGCCAGCTTTGCAGCTGCTTCATCGTAGCGCGGTGTAGTGTCGTTGTTAAAGCTGTGCTGCACACCTCCTGGGTAGACGAACGCCTGATAGTTGACGCCAGCAGCCTTCAACGCGGCCTCATATTTCGGCCATCCAGCTGTGATGCGATCGTCTTTCTCAGCATAGTGCAACAATAGCGGTGCCCTGATCTTGGCTGCATCTTCATCTGATGGCTGTCCCCCATAAAAAGACACGGCAGCATTCAGATCGGGAAGGCGCGTCGCCAGAAGATTGGCGATGCCGCCACCGTAGCAGAAACCCACCACGCCAACTTTGCCATTGCCTTCCGGGAGTTTTTTCAAAAATCCAAACGCAGCTACAAAATCCTCCTTTGTCTTGGCCTGATCAAGCTTGGAAAAGAGTTCGCGTGCCTTGTCCTCATCCCCCGGATAGCCACCTAATGGAAACAGCGCATCCGGTGCAAAAACGATAAAATTATCCAGCGCCAGGCGGCGAACGATATCTTCAATATGCGGATTAAGCCCGCGATTCTCATGCACCACCAACACCGTCGGCAATTTAACTTTGGCTTTGACAGGCTTCACCAAATAACCTCGAAATTTGTCGTAACCCTGCGGCGACGGATACTCCACATAACTTGCCGTAAAGCGCGGATCATTGCTTGCAACTTGCTGTGCCTCGACGAAGCGTGGGTTCAGCGCTTCTAGCAAACCCAAGGCGGTGACGCCAACGGCGAACTGGGTGACTGATTGCATAAAGTCTCGACGGGAGATATCACCATGCACATACTTGTCGAATAAAAACTTCAGGATCAAAATCAGCTGCGGTTTTACGTTTCACGCTCATAATAAATCCTCCGCAATAACTTTAGAGCACGCTTAGTCACTCTTCGTATGAGTCGGCTTGTTATTGCACCGCCATGTATCGGAATTTCGCGAGCGCCCGTTTTATGGCAGCGCAATAACAAGGCCGCCTAGAGATATTCGACACAGAGCTGCGCTTGGAGTTTGCAGAAAAAACAGGACATCAACAATTGAGCTCGCCAGAAAACAGTGCTCGCCGTTTCATTCATGTGGTTTGTATTCAGTTGCCAGATGAATTATCTTTGCACTTCTAGCAGAATGAGATGATGAACTTGTTGATTCGCAATCATTTCCCGCAAAGGTTTTCAATAAATTATTTAAATCTACGAACGCATCCCACATCAGGGTTGATAGGCGCAAACAGGACTTCATCGGGGTGTGCGCACGCTCCCTTTCCATGTCAATGCGCCACTGCAACCCTCGCAGGCGGCGAACATTGTCACTACTTGAGATTTGACTCTCTATAACAGCACGCCGTCGCTGCTCGAAGTCATCCGGAGCCGTTCTCGCCAGCATTGCCCAATCATCGAAATCGAAGTTATCCATTAGCTCACAACCTCCCAATGTATCCATAATAAAAGTCTAGGCTTAGAGTCAAATTCAATCTGTGCGGTGGAGTACATAGCAGGCTGCTCAGTGACAATTTGACGGTATCGACTGCTGACGGCATGTCAAATATTAACAGCTATACCGTTAATTGTTGCGGATGGCAAAGAAATAGTTAGGAACGTATAGGCATTAAAAAACCCCCTAAAGCATATTACAGTAGGGGGTTTCTTGGAAGTTTCAGGAACACCTAAAACTATAATATGGTGGCCCGGGGCGGAATCGAACCACCGACACGAGGATCTTCAATCCACTGCTCTACCAACTGAGCTACCAGGCCTATGCGAAGGTGCGCATTATAACGACAAAATGCAATTTAAGAAACCTTAGAATTGGATAACATCAGATAGGACGTACCACGTAGCAATGCCAACTTTACTGTTTGCAGATTCCAAAAACAAACCCTGCACAAGGCAGGGTTTGTCAGATTCAGCGGCAAATGAATCGCAACAATTACATCATGCCACCCATACCACCCATTCCACCCATGCCGCCCATACCACCACCGCCACCGCCACCCAAATCTACAGCAGGCTTGTCTTCATGCAACTCAGCCACCATACATCCAGTAGTCAGCATCAAGCCAGCGATAGAAGCTGCATTTTGCAATGCGATGCGGGTAACCTTAGTAGGGTCAACTACGCCCATTGCCAGCATGTCGCCGTACTGTCCACTCGCAGCGTTGTAGCCATAGTTGCCTTTGCCTTCCAGCACCTTGTTGACCACGACCGAAGGCTCGTCGCCGGCGTTGTCTACGATGCAACGTAGTGGCGATTCCATGGCACGCAACACAATGGTAATGCCCGCGTCTTGGTCATGGTTGTCACCTTTCAATTTTGCCACTACTGCCTTGGCACGCAACAATGCGACACCGCCGCCGGGGACAATTCCTTCTTCCACTGCCGCACGGGTTGCATGCAGCGCATCTTCCACGCGTGCTTTTTTCTCTTTCATTTCAACTTCAGTTGCAGCACCAACTTTAATCACTGCCACACCGCCAGCCAATTTTGCTTTGCGCTCTACCAGCTTTTCTTTGTCATAATCGCTGGTGGCCTCCTCGAACTGTTTGGAGATTTGAGAGATACGGCCCTGGATCGCTTCTTCATTACCTGCGCCATCAATAAGGATGGTATTTTCTTTGTTCACTTCTATACGCTTGGCTTGACCCAAATCCGCCAGAGTAGCCTTTTCAAGCGACAAGCCGACTTCTTCGGCAATCACTGTACCGCCAGTCAGAATAGCAATGTCTTCCAGCATGGATTGACGTCTGCTGCCAAAGCCCGGAGCCTTAACTGCAACTGTCTTCAGAATTCCACGGATGTTGTTCACTACTAGAGTAGCCAGCGCTTCGCCATCTACATCTTCAGCGATAATTAACATCGGACGACCTGCCTTGGCAACTTGCTCCAGCAGCGGCAACAGATCACGAATGTTGGAGATTTTTTTGTCGTGTAACAAAATGTAGGGGTTTTCCATCACTACATTTTGTTTTTCTTGGTCGTTAATAAAATATGGCGACAGATAGCCGCGATCAAACTGCATACCCTCGACCAATTCAAGTTCGTTATCGAGCGATTTACCATCCTCAACGGTGATTACACCTTCTTTTCCTACCTTGTCCATTGCATCAGAAATAATCTTGCCTATATTGGCGTCAGAGTTGGCAGAAATTGAGCCAACTTGAGCGATTTCGGTAGAGGTAGTGCAAGGCTTGGACAGCTTCTTCAATTCCTCTGCGACAGCAGAGACTGCCTTATCGATACCGCGCTTCAGATCCATCGGATTCATACCGGCAGCAACAAATTTCATGCCTTCCTGTACGATGGACTGTGCCAGCACGGTCGCAGTAGTCGTGCCGTCACCCGCTACGTCAGAGGTTTTAGAAGCTACTTCCTTGACCATTTGCGCGCCCATGTTCTCGAACTTATCCTTCAGTTCGATTTCCTTGGCGACAGACACACCATCCTTGGTGATTGTGGGCGCGCCATAAGAGCGCTCCAACACTACGTTACGACCTTTCGGGCCAAGAGTTACTTTAACCGCGTTGGCTAAAATATTAACACCTGCAACCATTTTACTGCGTGCACTATCATGAAATTTCACGTCTTTTGCTGCCATGTTTCTTTCTCCTAAAGTTATTTGGTTTCTTCACTTCGGTCTTTACCGAAGGTCACCTAATCCTGCCGACGGGCAGGAAAGACCGTATATCTGAAATTAAGCTTCGATTACGCCAATAATTTCTTCTTCATGCATGGTTATGTATTCTTGGCCTTCTATTTTAAAAGTCTGACGGGCGTGTTTGCCGAACAAAACCTTATCGCCAACTTTTACAGACATCGGGAGTAGTTTGCCGTCATCACCGTATTTACCGTTGCCTACAGCGACGATTACGCCTTGATCAGGCTTCTCGGTAGCGGCATCAGGAATCACAATTCCGGACGCAGTTTTACGTTCTTCTTCCATGCGCTTGATAACGACACGATCATGCAAAGGACGGACCAACATATTTTATTCTCCTTAAACAAACAATTAACAAAATTACGACATCTCTAGTTAGCACTCGATGCCATAGAGTGCTAATAATAAGGGCGGAACGCACTTATTTCAAGAGCACAATGAAAATTTCTTTTACGAAGGTTACGAGGAAGGTTACGGATAACTTGAAGTGCAACATCAGACATTGGCTTGGTACATATGCATGGGCTTCCAAAGAATGCCTCAAACGGCATTCTGAATATCTGTACCTTATAAGGCGACGATTGAGTCAATCAATCGTTCATTGCACTTATTCTTCCACAGTTACGCCAATCAATTCCATGACTGTGGAAGATACAAAATATATACCCGTCTTTAAGTTTCAAACCAATGAGTTTATGCTGCACAGGCGCCGTGCCGTTGTTGGACATCATGACGTAGCGTTTTCGGAGACGGAGTAGTAATGCGGCTATCGCAGCGTCACTCCCCAGCTGCTAACTGTGCACTAAAATTGCCGAGACAAGCGTGCGACCTCATCTCGGCCTGTGCGACCAGCGCCATCATGGCCGCTGTTGAATCTGTGCCTTTTTTACTATGCTAAGCGCTCGCGCTTGACGATTCGGGTGGTGTTCTGGTTTTCAAACTGTCGACTGCGTGAACGGGAGCCGCGTCTCCCGCCATCAAATGAGAGATCGCACTGTACACCATCCGCTGACTCTCAAGCATGTTCTTGCCGGCGAACGCAGGCGAAGTAACGATGATACTAAAGTGTCCGCCGCCGCCGCTCACTTCGGCCTGTGAATCAGGGATTTGCCGTTCGATTGCCTCTTGTAGCGCGTCAATGACGGAGCCTTTGAAATCAGTAATGTGGCAAGACATGGTTATATCCTTTAAAAAATGTGTAAGTTATATAGAAGGTATCGAAATATCGAAAGGTCAAACGCCGCCAGCCCGGATCGCAAATGTTATAGGCATTCTTGAACTATCATTAGCTGATCGACGATTGTCTGGACTGTGAAAATTATAGTAGCAACAGCAAGACTATGCTTTGCGACTCTAACATTCACTTTACATTTCACGCAAGTGGGAGCCTCTTCCAGTATGAAATGAGTCTGAAATTGAATTTCAGAAACGGCCATTCTGCAAGGTATGTGATCAATATGGCAGAAGCAAAGCTACTTTAATAGTGTCCGGAAATAATAGGGGTTTTCAGCAGATTGCTAGGCATTGCACAAAATTCTGATTAGAATGATACGTCGCATTAATTAAAAGTGTAACTTTTAAGTATAGTCACAAATGCAATTTACCCACTTTACCGATTATTCATTGCGCACCTTAATTTACTTGGGCGCACTGCAAAGCAGGCTGGTTACGATCAGCGAGGTTGCTGAAAACTATGGTATTTCGCAAAGCCATTTAACAAAAGTCGTGCATCAACTAGCCAACTGCGGCTATATTCAAACCACGCGCGGCAAGGGTGGAGGAATGCGCTTGGCGCGCTTACCGCAATTGATCAACATCGGGGATGTAGTGCGCGATATGGAAGAAAATATCGATCTGGTCGAATGCTTCAATGCAAAAAATCAAAGTTGCCCCTTGCTACCCGCGTGTACTCTCAAGTCAGTGCTTGCAGAGGCGCGCAAAAATTTCTTTGACACTTTGGATCGCTACACTCTGGCAGATTTGTTGACCAATCAATCATCTCTAAGAAAAATGTTCGAACTCCAGAAAAGCGCACATTAAAGCCAATACTAAAACTTGATTGCTGGCGCCTTTATCGCCCTATGTCTCAAGGGTAATCTGCCGCTTTACGCATACTCAGCTAATGAAGTTAGATGGTCGGCAAATTCGGCAACGCAATCTTGTTGTCGGTGCTGAACTGATAATCCTTGAACACATGCTCAGCCGTTAGTATCTGATAAGTCCCGTCCGGTAGACGGCGCGTAGTGTCCTTGAGGCGATAGGTGTAGTGTCCGCAAGTCCAGCAGTCAAAGTTGCGCATAGCGGTACACAAACAGGTCTTGTCCATAACGGAGATTTTCTTAGCATTCGGGTGAGCCGCCACCTCGGCGTTGTAAGCCGTGATATACGCGCAATTACCGTTGCCGTCGAGCAGGTAGCCGTAGGCTTCGCAGTTGGGACGAATGCCAGCGCCAATGGCCGGGCTCTTCTTCAACATGCGCATGGGGTAGCCTGTAGGCGAGATCATGTTTACCTCGATGTCTTCCTCGTTGGCCTTAAAGTACTCTTGCACAATTTTTTCCGGCAAACCGCACTCATGCGTTGCCGTAAAGCGCGTTGCCACTTGTACCGCCGCAGCACCCGTTTCCAAATATGACACTGCATCGCTGCCGGTAAAAATTCCACCGGCCGGTATGATCGGAATATCCAACTTTTCGGCCTGCAAGTACTGATAAATTTCTCTGCTGATTTCTCGCAAATCGTATTTCATCCAGTCCAAGCCGAAGCCCAAGTGGCCACCGGCCAGTGGCCCCTCTATCACGATATAATCCGGCAGGCGGTTAAGCTTGGCGTTTTTGCGCAAGAAAATTTGCAGCGCACGTAGCGAAGAGACAATGATGCCGAGCTTGGCATCGCGGAAACGTGGATGATCTTCCATCAATGCGAATGAGCCCAGATGCAACCCGGCACTCAAGGTTATTCCATCTATACCGGCAGAGAGCGCCCCGTGCAACCGTACTCGCAACGTTTCGCGCGGTGCATTCATAGTAAGCTTCTCCATGCAGTTAACGAAAATCATACCGGAACCGCGCTTGGCTTCCATGGCTCGGCTCAAGTGCAGGCGCGTCGACTCTGCAATCTGCTTAAGATCAAATTGCACCTTGGACTTATCAGTATTGGCGACATTGTACTTGTACTGCTTGAGCTTCGATTTAACGAAATTCGTATTTAAAAGCCGGTCCGTTACAGTCGGCAGCATGGCATCGGAAAGATGCCCGATGCCACCAAGACGCGCAGCTTCCAGCGCCAGTTCGGCAGTGGAAATATCAACCCCCATCCCGCCAATCATGATAGGCACCAGCTCTTGCTTGCCAAATCTCAAACGAAAATCATTAACACACTTCATTGCCATCCTTCAATTCAAGTCGCTATATTACCTTGGTAATAGTAGGCAGTCTCCCGCATCGTGCGCAAATATTTGTCAAAAACCATCTGGATATTCATATTAAGAAGCATCCCAAAAACAGAACGTTGATCGATGCTGTAGGAACATGACTTTCAACCACTACAGATTTACCACAGGCGGCGCAAAGCCAATTTTTATTTATTAACGTGGAAGCTATGGAGTTAATCGGAATGGGAACAGGCACGTTCGGCGAAAACTATTTACACTCTCCCGAAAAATCGGTTTTCCACAGTCTCAAATATGAATATGGACAAGCGCTTCCAGCTTATTTTTCGCCGCGCCGCTGGCAATAACTCCCTTGGCCTTTTTTACACCCTCTTGTAGCGTTGCAGTCAGCCCCGCCACGTAAATGGCCGCACCAGCGTTAAGCTGCACGATGTCACGTGCCGGACAGGGCTGGTTATCCAGCACCGACAATAACATTGTGCGCGCCTCATCGGCATTGGCAACGCGTATGCTATCCAGCGGCGCTGCATGTAGATTGAAGTCTTGCGGTTGCACCACGTATTCGAGTACCTTACCGTCCTTCAGTTCCGCAATATAAGTTGGTCCGCTGATGGAAATTTCATCCATACCGTCTGCGCCATGCACCACCAGCACGTGCCGACTTCCTAGCTGCTGCAGTACGCGCGCCAATTTCACCGTCAGATCCTGCTGGAATACACCCATTACTTGGTTCTGTGCGCCCGCCGGGTTAGTAAGCGGGCCCAGCAGGTTGAAGAGTGTGCGCACGCCGAGTTCGCGCCGCACTGGTGCAGCGTATTTCATCGCGCTATGATGATTGGGCGCAAACATGAAGCCCACACCAAGTTCCTGCACACAGTGCGCCACTTGCTGCGGCGTAAGGTTGACATTGACGCCAAGCTTTTCCAGGATATCGGCACTGCCACAGGTGCTGGAAACTGAACGTCCACCATGTTTAGCTACGCGCGCTCCCGCTGCCGCCGCTACTAGCGCGCTGACAGTGGAAATATTAAAGGTCTGCGCACCATCACCGCCAGTGCCGCAGGTATCAACCAAATGTCTATCATCCTGCACCGTAACTTTGCTCGACAAATCGCGCATTACCTGCGCTGCCGCCGCAATCTCACTGACAGTCTCTCCCTTCATGTGCAACGCGACCAAAACTGCTGCGATTTGAGCGGGAGTAAGCTCTCCGCCCATAATTTTCTGCATTAACTCGTGCATATCGTCATGCGGCAAGTCTTCACGATTAAGTAGGCGATTAAGCAGGCTGGCATAGTCCATTAGCGTTCACCGTGCAAAAAGTTTGCAAGTAACTCGTGACCATATTCAGTGAGTATGGATTCCGGATGAAATTGCACCCCTTCTACCGCCATCGTTTTGTGACGCACCCCCATGATTTCGCCGTCTTCAGTCCATGCAGTAATTTCCAGACAGTCGGGTAGCGTGGCGCGATCGATCACCAGCGAATGGTAGCGTGTAGCGGTAAATGGGTTGGGCAGGCCGCGGAAAACGCTACTGTTGTTGTGAAAGATGGCCGAGGTTTTGCCGTGCATTAATTGCTTGGCGTGAACAATCTTTCCACCGAATGACTGGCCAATGCTCTGATGGCCAAGGCACACACCAAGAAGGGGGATGCGTCCGGCGAAGCGCTGAATGGTGGCGACCGAAATTCCAGCTTCGTTGGGCGTGCACGGCCCCGGTGAAACCACGATATATTGCGGTTGTAGTGTCTCAATCTGCTCCAGTGTAATCTCGTCATTGCGATGCACAACCACATCTGCGCCTAGCTCGGCGAAATATTGCACCAAGTTGTAGGTGAAGGAGTCGTAGTTGTCTATCATTAGCAACATAATTATACCTAACTATATGATTTTACGTTTTATCATATAAACAAAAATTTATTAAATAAGCAAGCGTCAAGGCTATAGCGCCTAATAATTAAAGCAAGCTCTTTAATCCGATTGCTCTGTCTGGGGGGGCACTTCGCTAGCGTCCGAAACTTGGGCTGGTTCTGACAAACGGCTTGCGAGTACCTTGTCAATCCGTTTACCGTCCAGATCAACAACCTCCAGCCGCCATTGTTCCCACACCACGACGTCAGCCACCTTAGGTAGCCGCCCAAGCAACCACATCACCATGCCGCTAAGTGTGTGGTATCGGCCCTTGTCTTCTTCAGGGACAGACTTCAACTCTAATTGATCCTTCAATTCGGGCACTGGAATCATTCCGTCCAGTAACCACGAACCGTCTTCGCGCTGTACCGCCCAACGATCCGCATTATCGGGCGGTATGAACTCACCGGTAACCGCTTCCAATACATCCTGAAGGGTGACTAAACCCTGGACTTCACCATACTCATCTATGACGAAAACCATGTGGGTATCTGACCCCTGGAATTGTGCCAAGAGTTCCAATCCGGTTAGCGATTCGGTCACAAAAACGCATGGATGCAGCTGTGCGGTTAGATCGGGGCGTCCGCCATTAATGGTCTGATTGAACAGTTGCTTAAAGGAGGTCACTCCCAGCAGGTCGCTCAAGCTACCCCGGCAAACCGGAAAGCGCGAATGATCGGATTGCGCTATGCGTAAGAGATTGGCCTCCAATGGCTGGTTGATATCCAGATATTCTATATCCGCTCGGGGGATCATGAGGGAACCAACTTGTCGTTCATCCAAGCGGAAAACGTTGCGAACCATATCATGTTCGTGCTGCTCAATGATCCCGGCTTCGGAACCTTCTTCCAACATTGCGTGAATTTCCTCTTCCGTTACGCTAGGCTCCACTTGCTGGCTCTTTCCCATCATTCTCAGGAGAGTATCAGTAGATACCGACAGCAATCGCACGAACGGATGCGTAATTAATGCCAAGATGTGTATGGGTCTTGCCACTAGGAGCGCAATTCCTTCCGGGTTAAATTGAGCGATGCGTTTGGGTACTAGTTCGCCGATAACAATGGATAGATAGGTAATCACCACGACTACCAAGGCGGTTGCGCCCAGCTCGCTTGGGCGTTGATCAACGCCGAGCGTTTGCAGCCATGTTGCGAAGGGGGCAGCAAATACCGCCTCGCCGACGATACCGTTCAGGATGCCGATTGAGGTGATTCCGATCTGGATGGCGGAAAGGAAACGGGTTGGATCCTCGCCCAGACGCATCGCCACTTCTGCCGAGGTGTCGCCATCTGCCGCAAGACGCGCTAGACGAGCATGTCGGGCGGTCACGAGGGCGATCTCCGACATGGCGAAGATCCCGTTTAACAAAATCAGGGTTATCAGGACCAGTATATCCATGAGATTATTCGAAAGAATGATGGTGAGGAATTGACATGCATTGACATGCAAATAACGGAACAGCTACCTTGGCTGTGGTATTGCCAAAGGAGAGGTGGGCGGAAACACATGCCCGAGCTAATGAATTTGCTACCGTCTTGTGAATTACCAAGGACAGCAAAAAAAAATCCCCGCTACATTCTTTTCCGAACAGCCAAAAGGCGACGGGAATTCGTAGGGAGAATAGACGGGAGAGCAGATAACAAAATAAGTTCTCTGCTAAGTTCTTCTCCCCGATTATTATGCCTTTACTGATTTCAGTGGAAGATATATATGCAAGTAAACAATCACTACTGCTATTCATAGGGCGAAGTAAAACCCCGCTCCCCCTGTCTGTTATTTTAATGGTAGCCATCATAACAGACACCATGAAAATTTGTTATCAATTTGATTTTTATGTTAATTAATTGCATTAATGGCTCTTTTTTGTTTCAAAAAAAGACATCGGAAATTTCGCTTTCAACTCTTCAGATAATCAGCGAACCACGGTTAACGATCAACAACTGCAAATTAGGCCGCCATCGATAGTTCGGCAATTTTAAAACTATCCCTGATAGCTTTCTCAAGGACCCAATTTTAAGCAATAACAATCAAAATTACTGTCTCAGCTTTGCCATCGGTTTGGGTATACACGGTACCTGAAACAGTTCACGGTCTTCGAGACGGATGGCGGAAAGCACGCCACCCCACAAACAACCAGTATCAAGCGCAATGACTCGAGGGGTAACTTTCAACCCCAGTGCCGACCAATGTCCGCACACCACTGTGGCATTGGCGCTGGCGCGCCCTGGCACTTCAAACCACGGCAGATATCCCTCAGGCACATTGTGCACCTCACCCTTAAATTTGAATTCCATTTCACCGCTCAGGGTGCAAACACGCATACGCGTGCAGGCATTGGTAATGACACGCAAACGCTTGTAACCACGGAGATCATCTTCCCAATGGTCAGGATGGTTGCCATACATGTTTACGAGAAAATCGTGGTAGTGTTTACCCGCTAATGCGGCTTCTGCTTCATGCGCCAACTGTTGTGCCTGGGCCACCGTCCAGCTCGGTAGCAACCCGGCATGTACCAGCACGAAATCACCTTCCAAATATAGCAGACGCTGCGCACGCAGCCAGGTTATCAGCTCGTCTCGGTCGGGCGCGCCTAGAATGTCATGCAGCGTGTCGCAACGGTGCAATTTAGCAGCGCCCTCAGCCACTGCAAGCAAGTGTAGATCATGATTGCCCAACACGGTGATGGCGGCATTTCCTAACGATTTTATCAAACGCAGTACATTCACCGAATCCGGCCCGCGGTTAACCAAATCACCTACCAGCCATAGCCTATCTATTGCAGGGTCGAAGCATATTCGCTCCAGCAACCGCAAAAGCTCGGTGTAGCATCCCTGTATGTCGCCTACCGCGTAGGTTGCCATTATCTGCAATCAGTCAGTTTTGATTTCCTGTGCATTATGAATATAAGCTCAGAGAATTATATGCCGAATATATGCAGTAAATTCGCTGCGAGGTGCATTTAGTATCCTCTTGGTTTCTTAACGCCATTAGAATCTGGACAGTATTCCGGTATCCATTGTGTCAAGGCACGTTTAACTTCTGCGTCGTCCTGCGTAGCGTCCATGCTAAACCAAGTTAATAAATTTCCCAGCCATGCGGCGTCCACTTCACGCGCTTGTGCGATGCGCAGCTTTATATGAGGAGTGGGCAAAGTGTGCTCATTGTCAGCCAGCAGCTCTTCATACAGTTTTTCACCCAAGCGCAGGCCAGTGAATTCAATCCGAATATCATCCTTGCTGAGGCCGGAAAGACGAATAAGGTCATTCGCCAGATCAACAATTTTTACTGGATCGCCCATGTCCAATACAAATATTTCTCCGCCTTTGCCCATTAAACTGGCCTGCAATACCAATTGCGCAGCCTCCGGAATCGACATGAAATAGCGTGTAATGTCTGGATGTGTAACAGTAATTGGCCCACCCTTCGCAATCTGTTCGCGGAATTTTGGAATGACGCTACCAGTGCTGCCCAAGACGTTGCCGAAACGCACCATAATGAAGCGCGTTCCACCAGACTGCTGCAATCCCTGACATACCATTTCTGCCAGACGTTTACTCGCCCCCATCACATTGGTTGGGTTGACCGCTTTGTCGGTAGAGATCAATACAAATTTCGCTACACCATGACGCTGTGCAGCAGTAGCGACCGACCATGTACCCAGCACGTTATTGCGTATCGCCTGCCAAGCGTTATGCTGCTCCATGAGGGGGACATGCTTGTATGCGGCTGCATGAAAAACCACCGCGGGCTTATATTCATAAAAAACTTGATCAAGACGGGCAGCATCACGCACATCGCCAATCAGGCAGACAATGTCGACGCCATCGAATTTCGCGGCCAGCTCCTGTTCCATGTTATACAGTGCAAATTCACTCAACTCCAACATCACTAAAGTACGCGGTTTGAAGTTTATGATCTGGCGACATAATTCAGAGCCGATGGACCCACCGGCACCGGTTACCAGCACGGTTTTGCTGGTGAATAATTCATGCAACCCGGCCGCATCCAATTGAACCGGATCACGTCCCAGCAGATCATCCAGCTCCACGGCACGTAATTGCGAAATGGCAACACGCCCACTTAACAGGTCATCGAATGACGGTACCGTCAGCACCTTGACTCTGGCCTGATTACAAATCTCAATCGCACGCTTGCGCACTTGGTGCGAGGCCGACGGCATGGCAACAATGGCTTGTTTTACACTCATGCGTTCCGTCCATTGCGGCAGGCTATCTAGCGCGCCCAGCACCTTGATCCCATTGAGGATACGCCCATGTTTATCCACGTTGTCGTCCAGAAAACCCACCAGCCGCCAATCGCGACTGCGTGCCAATTCCTTGGACAAACCTACGGCTGCATCGCTCGCTCCTAACACCAGCACTGGCTCTACATTTAATTTTAGATTGCGATAAAAGCCATGCTCTTTCCAGAGACGATAAATGAAACGGCTCCCACCCATTACAAGTAGCAATAGCGCAGGGTCAATCACCAGTACCGAGCGCGGTATTACGGCACTGATACGAAACATCCACAACACGAAGGGAATCAGCGCGGCAGCCGTCAGCACCGCCAAAAAAATTTGGCGCAAGTCAGTCACACTAGCATAGCGCCATAGGCCGCGATATAAACCAAAGCGCCAGAAAATAATACTTTGCAAGGGTACTACCCAGATCAGGGTATGCAGCATCTCATCAATGAAATGCGGTGGTGGCTCGAAATTGAAGCGCAACAGATAAGCCAAGCTCCAGGCAAATGCGGCCGCCGCAAGGTCATGCAGCATGGCCAGCAGCGTACGCAAATCTAATTTAGCCACGCTGGCTTCGCTGAAATGATTTCCAGCGATTATCCAAAATCAGCATCAGCCCCGCATACACCCCTCCCCATAGCAGGAACAGAAGCCATGGCCATTCGGTAGACTGACGCAAACTCCAAATGGCAGATGCGCCCACCGCGAACATCAAAATATATTCAAATAATGCGACATTACGATGTCCCCAGCCAATCTGCACCAAGCGCTGGTAATAATGTTCGCGATGTGCTTCAGAGATTTTTTCTCGACGCAACATACGTTTCAGCAAGGTGACACTGGCATCTAGGATGAAAGGAGAGAATACCAGCAACGGAAACCATCCTGGCCATAGTCCCTGTTGCCATCCCCACAACCCCATCGCGGCAGATAAAAAACCAAGAGGAATGGATCCTGCATCACCCATAAATACTTGAGCCGGATAAAAATTGTAATAAAGCAATCCCAAACCAGCGGCACCTATTGAGAAATTTAGCATGGCCTGAGTATCAGCGCCATGCATCAGTGCTGCTACGCCATACATGGTGAAACCGAAAAATGTCATACCTCCAGCCAAGCCATCCGATCCATCCATAAAATTGAATAGATTGGTCATCCAAACTACGCACAGCAACACGAGTAAAGCCAGCGCAAAACCTTGCGCCAGCAAGCCGGAGCCGAGCACCAGCATTGCAGCCGCAGCGATGTGCGCCAACAAGCGTTGTCGTACTGGCAGGCCGCGCACGTCATCTAACAAAGAAACGGCGAACAGTAAAATCATGGGCAATACCACCCACCAAGCTAATGACATCACCATCAATGCCCATGCAGACAGGAGACCCGCCATCAACCCAACCCCGCCAATGCGCGGAATCGGCTCCTCATGCAATGAGCGTTCATTGGGGATATCTTGAATTTTTTTACCGGCTTTACTGAATACGATAATAGTGATCACCAACATGGTGATTAGAGCTGCAATCAGGGGGGCGTAATGCGACATGGAGACTTTTACTCTATAACAACATTAATAATTTCCGCGCAATCCACTTTCTTGCGAGGTAGTTACCGTATGGAAAATTACTTAACAAATCCTCGGCCAAATTGGTATGGTTTACTAAAAGCAATGGATTGCAATATAAACAGCATATTTATTAACTCTTCTTACCTAAGCGTCGGTGCGCCTCTGCGGTCGCTTGCAGACCCTGTTGCAAAGTATAAGGAGGGATCCAGTTTAAATTACGGCGGATTTTACCACTATCGACCTGCAACGAACCGAGTAACCGTTCGACTTGATCAGATTTGCCGGATAATTTTCCCAATGTACGTAACCAGCCAGGGGGGAACGGCAATAAGTGCGCCGGATATCCCATCGCATCGCGTAACTGGCGCAACAAATCCGGGGTGGAAACATCCTCACCATCACATACCAAATAAATCTGGCCTGCGGCGACAGGATGGGTCGCGCAGGCTATCAAGGCATCCACCAGGTTTCCCACGTAAATCAGGCTGCGACGGTTATGCACAGAAGCAAATGGCAAAGGAATGTTTTTGGCAGCCACTGCCAGCATTTGTGCAAAATTGCCTTTCACACCCGGACCATAAACCAATGGCGGACGCACAATCACAATTTCCAAGCCGGTTTCTCGGGCAATGCGCCACAGCGCTTGTTCGGCTTGCCATTTCGAGACACCGTAAAAATCTTGTGGACTGGGTTCATCCAACTCTGTAAATGACTGAGTTGCGCTGGTCTGCTCGCCATTCACCTTGATCGAACTAACGTAGACAAGCCGCTTCGCCCCGGAACAAGCAGCCTGCCGAGCGAGATTTGAAGTGCCGTGCAGGTTGACCTTGAGAAACTCCGCCAATGGATCCGTAGCGCTCTCGCGCATTACATGTACTCGTGCGGCAAGATGAATCACTACATCCACATCGCGTAACGCATCAGCCCAATTCGTCTCACTATCAATTGCACCAACGATTATGATTTCAGCATTTTCAATCAATGCATTCCCTGAACGCACCGCCGCACTTACAGACTGTCCTCGCCGGATCAATTCAGCACAAAGTGCTTTACCAACAAAGCCACCAGCCCCTGAAATCATAAATTTCATGATGATAACCAACGATTAAGCATATTAAGCTGGGTAAGCTTTCATTGCTCTATCGTACCTTTGTTTATGTTTTATTTCGTCAAACGCAACCAGAATATTTTTAAAAATAAGGCGGAACAAAAAAAACGCATCATGCTCATAAGATGCCACTTTAAGTACTTGAAACTATGATGACTACTCCTGCGTGCAAGATGAATCACCTTGGCATCAGGGCATACGGCCACTTCATAACCCTTTAATCTCAGCCTGGCGCATAAATCTACGTCTTCATAATAAAGAAAATATCGCTGATCAAATCCACCTAGTTTTTTGAATACGTCGCGCGGGAATAACATGAACATCCCACCCACCCAATCAGGAAAGATCGGATTATCTTTTACAAGATAGTCACTGCCTTTACATCTGCCGAATGCTTTGCAAAATATCTTGAGAGGCGTCGGGAAACGACGGGCACTGTCTTCTATCTCGCCGCTCGCACTCGATATGAGCGGCGCAACCACGCCAGCTGCAGAATCCTGTAGGCACGCAAGCAAAGCCTTAAATGGGTCGCCATTCAACCGGATATCCGGATTCATTACACAAAAGAATCGTCCCTCTGCGTATGTAAATGCTTGATTGTGATTGGTCGCGAATCCCATAGGAATGGGGTTGCGAATAACCTTTATTGGAAATACAAAGCTATCTGCTGCGAACGGCAATATCTCATCCAGGTTAAGTGTGAGAACAAATTCGATCAATGAAGCCTGGCAATGCTGATTGATATCATGTAGCAGACATTCAATCAACTGAATTTGTGCATGGCTGACAACAGAAATGGAAATCTCAGGCAATTGCTCAGCAACTATTTTGTCCATCAAAAATAATGAACCTTAGACTCTCGAGTAACTTGCCTCGCAATTAGACTCCTACCCATAAATTTAATTCCGCAGCTTAGGAGCGCCAATCACAAATACCCTTCGGAAAGGAAAGAAAAGAAAATTAAGCAAGGTCATCAACTCTCGACTGATTACTGCCGGTTTTCGCCGGCTCAAATTCGGTTAATAAATATAATGAATCGCAAAATCAAGTTATCAAACCATTTTTGCCGCCATATTTCCTTGGATAACACTAACTGAACGCGACACCACAATGATGATTTTGCTGCGATGAATTTATTGAGAACCAGCCTTTGAGATATCGGAATGCCACTTTCAAACATATTTGAAAAAATAGAAGCTTGCAACCAAAGCAATCCTTTTCCGCTGTAAATAAATCTATGCAGTTTTCTTTTTAATTCATCAAACATATTCACGGTTGCACCAATCGTGTTATTGCCGTGCTGTCGATATTTTATATTGGCGTTACTATCAAAAATTATTTCGCCAAAACAAGATAAAACTAAATAACACCACCAATCATGCATCAACACTTTACTTGGCAGATGCTTGCAAATAAGTTCCACTGCTTTTCGATTAAGTACCATCGTACAGCCGGTAGCAACATTTTCTACTAGAGCATTGCCAAAGCCAACTTTTCTTGGTGTATTGGTAAATCCAATATGGTTTAACTGTTCATCAACAATTTCTAATCTGGAGCAAAATAATGCCGGTCGGTCATCTGCGACTACTAACAAGGCTGAAACCGCGTGCTCAATTTTGTGAGGATGCCAAACATCATCTTGATCACAAAAAGCAACGTATTCTGTTTCAGTTAACGCAGCGGTATGCAGTAATTCAAAGAAACTCAGGGCTGGGCCCAAGTTTTTATACCCTCTTAATATATCTATACGCCCACTTAATTGCTCATTTTCTAAAATGCTTCTTGTTGAATCTGACGATCCATCGTCCCTTACCAAAATCCTAATATTTGGATAAGTTTGCTCATACAATGAATTCAGCTGCTGCTGAAGATACTTGCTTCCATTGTATGTGGAAAGTAGTACTGTGACCTTATTTGGCTTGGATACCTCTGGCGTCATCGTTTAGCTCCACCCTTGACAAATCTACCCGCTTCATTCATGGAATCTTCCATATAGATATGCCCCGGTATCTTCTACATCTTGTATTTCCTGTATGAAACCTCTGAAACCCATCATACTTGACATAAGTCGGCGTCAAATCATTTTAAATATTCAGATATTACCTACATCTGAATGATGTAATAAGGGGTTTTTGTGCCCCATAACTTAATTATTACATTGCCACATTTGACCTCAAAATGTATCAAATACACTTATCGTTCAACAATCTCGATGTTTGGGAGCGGAAACACCAAGTTTACTCCTCTATATTTACCGTTTTCTTGGAAGAATTTTCTAAAATGCCATGGCAACACGATCAGATAATCCGGTTTTTGCGATAGCAACTCGGCTTCTGGAATGATGGGGATCCATGTGCCTGGGGTGTAGCAGTCATATTTTTCTGGGTTAACCTCGCCAACAAACGAAATATCTTTTTCTGTCACTCCGCAGTATTGCAACAGTACATTTCCCTTTGTAGATGCGCCGAGTGCGGCGACAGTTTTATTTTCTGCATGAGCTGTTTTGATGAAAGCCAGTAAATCGTACTTCGTTTTAGCTGCACGTTCTGCAAATTTTTGATAAGGCACAAGCGTATCTAGCCCATTTGCATGTTCGCGATCGAGAATCTTCTTCACCAAAGGAGCTGGTGTTAAATCGCCATGCGATTTCGATACCGTGATTGAGAAGCTGCCCCCATTAACTTCATTGAACTCCACATCAATAATCTTGAAGCCCACTCTGTCAGCCATCCATTTGATCTGGCGCAGAGCATAAAACTCAACATGCTCATGACAAACTGTGTCATATGAATTCATTTCGAGCATAGTCGGCATATAGCTTTGTTCAAATACCCAAACTCCGTCATCTGCAAGTATGTCATACACTTGTTGCATAAAGTCCGTTGGGTCTTCTAGGTCGTAGAACATCGAAAACGAAGTGACTACCTTGGCTTTTCGCTTTGGGAAATGTTCTTTCACTAAAGCTGAAGAAAAGAAATTTGGGATTAGTTGAATGTGCGGTGGGTAATAGCTGTGAAATTTGATACCCGTCGGGTCAATGCCTACCAGATCCGGCCCAGAGGATGGATATGCCTTCAACGTAGTGCTGTCGTTACTACCAATATCAATAACAAGATCGCCTTTGTGCAACTCAACCTGCTCAAGGATTTTTTTCACCTTGTCGTTGAGGTGGGCTACCATGCTTGCATTGAGACCGGAGCGATAACCATAGTTTTCGCCATACATCTCATCAGAATTATAGGAATGTTCAAGCTGCAATAGCCCACAGATATCATTTCCCCCCATGCATTTCACCAGACACAGTGGACCAGTCGTTATTTTTGAACTCCTCTCGCGCGGGAATATTCCGGTCAGCATCTGCTCTCCCAAATCGAGCACACGCTCCAGATGCTTATTGCCACAAATTCTGCATTTTTCAATTTTTGTGAACACTATCTTATCCCTATCCTTTTGCGCGATTCTGCTCAATGAGCTTACGCAAATCGGCATCCACCATCATACTTACCATCTCGTGAAATCCTACCTCAGGTATCCAGTCAAGTTGATTTCTCACCTTATTGGAGTTTCCCACTAACTGCACTGATTCAATGGGACGATATGAAGCAGAATCTTCGCGGACATAGTCGCGATAATCCAAATTCAAATGTCCAAAGGCGATTTCACACAGTTCTCGCACCGAGTGCGTTTCACCAGTGGCAACCACATAATCCTCCGCATGCGGGTGTTGTAACATCAGCCACATTGCGCGCACATAATCTCCCGCAAAGCCCCAATCACGGCGCGCATCAAGATTTCCCAGGCAAAGCTCATTCGCCAGTCCCAGTTTAATCATCGCCACTGCATGTGTTATTTTTCTTGTTACAAAACCTAATCCACGGCGCGGACTCTCATGATTGAACAGAATTGCCGAGCACCCAAATAATCCATAGTGCTGGCGGTAAATCTGGATCATCGAATGCGCATAAAGTTTTGCGGCACCATATGGAGTACGAGGTCGAAATGGCGTTGCTTCTGATTGAGGGCTTTCGAATGCATTACCAAACATTTCGCTGCTTGATGCTTGGCAGAAACGGATATTGGTATCCACCGCGCGAATGGCATCCAGAATCCGAGCAACCGCAAGCCCATTCACCTCTCCGATATCGACAGCATCATTGAACATTCCTGCTCCTGATGAATAAGCGGCCAAGTTATAAATCTCCGTTGAGCGGTTTTCAGCTAATACTTCTGTCATTCGACATTGATCCATCATATTCCACTCGACCAACTCAACATGCTGCACCAGTGCTACGGGGAACAACTCTTTGGCATTTTCTATATTCCTAACTGCACCAACGACACAATAGCCTTTGGTAAGCAACAACTCCGCCAAATATGAGCCATCTTGGCCAGTTATACCGGTAATTAATGCCGTTTTCATAGTATCTATTTAGAGAAACCGGGCCAAGAAGCGACTAACCCAAGTAGCATTCCGACTTCGTGAAAGATCATACAATACTGAACGAGCATTTCTATTCGCGAAAACACAGTAAAGACTGACAAATACATTTGCAATAGCGGCAGGGAACATTGCAATTGCCATATACACCCCACGAGACAAGCCTTTTGCCCTAACCGCTATAAAATGGCGGTACTCGGCAACGGTATACCCCCCAGTAGCTCTATATAAAATGAGTTTTTTAATTGGCCTCCATGGCTCTTTGGCACATACAGCAGACTTTGATTGATCTGAGAAGTCGGGAAACGACCAAATCAACTGCGGCCATTTGAACATCCAAATTTCAAAACCCCGCGATGTCCACATTGCATTGCCATAACGTATAATTATCAACGGATCTGCAATAACCTTGACCCTGTTTATCGGCGGATGCTGGAAGATGACGCCGACATGAATGAACAGTGTTCCGTAATAGGATGAACGATCCCGCTCCAGCCATATACTTCGCTTCATGACGACGCCACCAATGAACGAAAGATAATTCGCTACTTCAGAAAAAAATTCTTCTCCATCCTTCGCTGCGTACTCCCTGTCACTAGTAAACTTGAGTAACCGAGTTTCAAGCACCTTTGAAAAATCGACATTTCTTACTTCGGAATTCACAACGACGAGGTCAAATACTCCATTGATAGACTCAAGAACACGAGAAATAGCCTTGGAACACAATAGATCGTCATCGGTCATCAGCCAACAGTATTCTCCCCTTGCATAGCCAACAGCCTTATCATAGTCACCGTCTACACCTGAATTTGCTTGCTCACGGAAATAACGAATTTCAGGATAACGCAACAAATACTGCGCCATCACTTCAGGAGTATTATCCGGTGAAGCACCATCCACAATGACTAGCTCAACACCAGACACCATCTGACCAAGGATGGAATCCAGAGTCTCACCAATAAATCGCCCTCTGTTGTAAGTTGCAATGCAGATGGATAATTTTATAAACATAATGTTATAGATTCACTGTTATTAGCCATTTCACTACCTATTCAACACGTCCTCCATCTCAACGCGGCAAAATTGACATTTCTCTTGCCCTGATCAGATTGCGGTTGATAAGTATTGTCAGATAAAAACAAATTTTTGATCTGCAATCAGAGCAAATTGATCTTCATTAGACACCCTGAATTTTTTGTATTGATATTGATTCTCAGCAAATATCAGGCCTTGCACCTCGTCTATGAATGATTCCTCAAAGAACTCAGGGGCTACAAAAAAACCATTCACACCATTTCGGTCTACGGTCACAAAACGATAACCGTATCTTTCAAAGAATTTCCGCCAACCTGAAATAGAGACCCCATAATAAAGGTGGGTTGAATGTGCCTTTGTAAACACGAAATCAGGCTGATATTCAATGGTCATACTGCGCTCGGGCCCATAGACAGAGTTGTACTCAACCACAAATATCTTCGGCCTGAACCCGCCTTCCAGAATGGCTTGTGCAATATAATAATCGTTGCCATCGATATCAAGCGAGAACACATCAGGGTCATGGTGCATTGCCATCGCCTTCATGTCACGCACACTTTCCTTTGTCACAAACATATTGTGGCATTCAGCGCCGATGCTATACCCGACGACAGTCCTTCTCGCTCTTTCAACAAGCTGAGCGCTACCTTCGATCAGCAGGCCATTATATTTTTCGGCGACAAGTAGCCAACCCGTGTTGTTCTCAATTCCATCTGCGGCACCAATTTCAATGAAGTAACGATTATTGTTCAATAAATTCTTCCGTAATACATCCAGTATGCCATCTTCGCCATTCTGGCTAAAACCTGAAAATTCCCACGATGCAGGTTGTTTCAAATCGATATTACGAGCTTGCATCATCGCCGCACCTTTGCTCAATGCAATATTGATACGCTGACGATCCCGAGTATCTAATAAGTAATTAAACAACCTTCCAAACATATCTCCCCCTGTTACCTAAAGCAAAATTGGTTCCAATACCTAACGAAAATTGAGCGTAAGGATTGTGATGACAAGATACTCAACATAGTCGCGACAATCCAAAGAATTACCCCAAAAAAGAGCTTCACATATACAACCTCTCCTACAATCGCCATGCCAAAATATCCCGATAAGCCAATGAGCAACGAAATTCCTAGTGGTATACCAACATCTTTAGACAGCCAATTCCGGGCATAGCCCTTCAAAAATTTTTTATGCATAATCCATGTTCCCAACAATACATAAAAAATGAAATGCAGAAGCTGTGCTACCGCCCCACCGACTGCACCATAGATCAAAGAAAAAACGATCGTAAGCGGCACAACTATGCTTATTAGCAAAACATATATTATGGACATCGATTTAATTTCGCCTTGCGCCAGCATTAACGCATACGGTATATGCATTACACCGTGCAATGCATAACCAATTAATAGGTAGGATGCTAACGGGGCCACATCTGCCGCAAGATCAGTATTGCCTGTCCACAATCGAATTAATACCTGAGAAAGTAAAACCATTATCATGGCAGCTGGGAACAACATAGTGGCAAGCAAATGACTGGCAGTGCGATACTGTTTTAATAGCTCTTCATAATTTCCTTGCGCCACCAAAGATGAAAACCTGGGATAAATAGTATTAAATATTGGGGTAATTATAATGTAGAGGCTGCTTGCCACTATTGTGGCCAGCATATATTGCCCAAACCCTTCTAGTCCTAACGTCTTGCTAAGTATTAGCTTGTCTATTTGTGTTAATACAAGCCCTGCAAATGAAATAGCACTAACACCTAGAGAAAACTTTAAAATCCGTTTGATATTGTCAACATCAAAATGGTTAACCTGCGCATTACCTATTACTCGCCATGCAGCCGAGCGCATGGCGATCGCATAAACAAGACCTACGCATGCCTGCCAAATGAAGAAGGCCTCAATCGTCGGCGAGATAAACGCGAGCACCACCACCGCACCCAAACTCCCGATCGTCACCATGGCCATATTAATACCGCTCGATACCGTCAAACGTTGCGCACCAATCAATGCGCCCTGATACAAGCCGATCGGCCAGCGGCACGCCACTACCAGCCCCATTAACACCACGGCATGTGTAATAGCTTGCGGAGAAAATTGTTTGGACTGCAGCCAATATTCTGCAATCAATGGCGCGAGCACCAGGATCAACAAAGCAATCGCGCCAGCCATACTCCAATAGACAATGGCAAGGGTATGCAGCAACTTCCCTGCTCCCTTTAAATTTCCCGATGCCGAATATCGTGCGACCTCGCGGTTAATCGTTGGAGCTAATCCCATATCAAGAAGGGAGAGCAATGCCTGCGTCGTCACAAAGAAACCGATCAAACCATAGGCTTCTATTCCGAGGTATTTAAGATAAAAGGGAACTACTGCCAAGCCGATCAGTGCCGACCAGATCGAGTTTGCTAATCCTGCAAGCAGGTTTCCACTCAGCCTCATGCTGGGAAATTCGCGAGAGTCGTGTCGCTGGGGTGTCCGTTGACCCGTGCTACCAGCCAATCCACGATGACCCACAATGCAAGTCTTGGATTCAAGGGGCAAGGGGCAAAAGATGCAGGGTTCAAGACTAGAGGCACGTGTCGATGTTTACGAGCGCAGGCTTTTTATATTTATTGCTTCTTTATGGATTTCATATTTAAAATCAATCCCCGTTAACGGCCAATGGGAAAATACTCCAGTCCGTGTGCACTTACTGCAGCCGACTCATACAAGCTACGGCCATCGAAGATTAGTGGGTTTTTGAGCTTGGTTTTAATTATTGCGAAGTCCGGATTGCGGAATTCTTTCCACTCAGTGACGATCACCAATGCATCCGCATCCTTACAGGCTGTGAGAGGATTGTCTGCATAAGAAATCCTGGGGTCATTACCAAAGATCCGTTGTGCTTCCGGCATGGCTACCGGGTCATAGGCAGTGACGGTGGCACCTGCCTCTAATAAATCTGAAATCAGCTTGCGACTCGGGGCGTCGCGCATGTCATCGGTGTTGGGCTTGAAAGCAAGGCCCCAAATGGCAAAGTTTTTTCCAATGAGATCAGTACCGAATCTAACTTTTATTTTGTTCGTGAGGACTTCTTTTTGTGCATCGTTGGCTGCTTCCACGGCATTGAGTACTTTGAGGGTGATACCGGCGTCATCGTTGGCAGTTTTGATGAGTGCTTTTACATCTTTGGGGAAACAGGATCCCCCATAGCCGCACCCTGAATAGAGGAAATGGTAGCCGATGCGGGTATCGGAACCAATACCTAGCCTTACCATTTCAATGTCGGCACCGAGTTTTTCTGCGACATTGGCCAGTTCGTTCATGAAGCTGATGCGGGTGGCGAGCATGGCATTGGCGGCGTACTTAGTGAGTTCGGCACTTTTGACATCCATGACAATAATACGGTCGTGGTTGCGATTGAACGGGGCATATAGCTCCCGCATCTGTTGGATAGCATGCGCATCATCGCCACCGATGACGATACGATCCGGGCGCATGAAATCTTCGACCGCCGCGCCTTCTTTAAGGAATTCGGGGTTGGAGATGACGCTATGCTTGAGCTTAATGTCGCGCTTTTGCAACTCTTCTGCGATGACTGCGTTGACCTTATTGGCGGTGCCAACCGGAACCGTACTTTTATCAACGAGTATCTTGTCTTCGGTCATACGGCTGCCGATGTTTCTAGCTGCTGCCAGAACATATTGCAGGTCGGCGGAGCCGTCTTCATCAGGGGGGGTGCCGACGGCGATGAACTGGATGCGGGCATGAGCAACGGCGCGGTCTATGTCTGTGGTGAAGCCAAGGCGGCCGGCAGCGACGTTGCGGCGCACAATGTCGACCAAGCCAGGCTCGTGGATGGGGATATTACCGTTTTCCAGAATGCGTATTTTTTCTGGGTCGAGATCAAGGCAGAGAACATGGTTACCAACCTCTGCGAGGCATGCGCCACTGACTAGACCTACATAGCCGGTCCCTACTATTGTGACTTTCAAGCGTTTTCTCCAATATTAAAGCCTGTGTAGATTTTTTTATGACCTTCTTTAAACAGCAGAAGGTTTATCCCATTGCCAAAATCCATGCATGACATTTCGTCTGAATGGTCCATATGGAACAAATAATTTCGCTGGCAATGCGGTTTATAAACTTGCGTTAACCCCAATACTTTTCAGTGCATATCAATACTCATCTCTTCGACTGCGGCATTCACAAGATGATCGTACGGTCAGAATTAAACAAGAAGGCGCGGCGCTTGATGCCATGCACGACATAGCCCTTACTCAGCAGGAAATCGGCCAAATAGGCACCGCTTTGTCAAATGATGCCAGCAATCAGCGCTACTTCGTTCTTTAAGAACTTTCATAATGATTGCAGTGCGCAAGATTTCCACTCCTTGGATACTGGATTGCGGATTATAATTCAAGCCGTGCATCTCAAGAAATGTTTGTCATCAACCTTTTGAAAGTCACTATGCTCTATCCCGTTATTTTGTCCGGGGGTTCTGGCACCCGTTTGTGGCCCTTGTCTCGGGTGGCATTACCCAAGCAGTTTTTACCACTGATTTCCGAACACACATTATTTCAGGAAACATTGCTGCGCCTTAAAGACTTTCCCAGCATAGCTGCGCCATTAGTGATCTGTAACAATGAGCATCGCTTTCTCGTTGCCGAACAATTGCGTGCCGTTAACGTTAATCCTTTATTGCAGGTACTTGAGCCATTAGGTCGCAATACTGCACCTGCAGTGGCGATTGCTGCACTCGCCGCACAAGCTAGAGATGCTCAGGCAATTTTGTTGGTGTTGCCTGCAGATCATCTAATTCAGGATATTGCAGGCTTTCATACGGCGATTCAAGCAGCGTTCGCGTTGGCGCAACAAGATAAGTTGGTGACCTTCGGTATTACACCCAATGAACCTGCTACAGGATTCGGCTATATTGAACGCGGTGCAATATTAGAACCCGGTGAGCACAGCTTTGAGGTGGCGCGTTTTGTGGAAAAACCAGATTTGGATACGGCTAAACAGTTTGTGGCTTCAGGAAGATTTTTTTGGAACAGTGGCATGTTCGTGTTCAAGGCATCCGTCTACCTGAATGAGTTGCAACGCTACCGCCCGGACATTTATCAAAATGCGCAACAAGCATGGCTGCATAGCACACATGATCTGGATTTTTGTCGTCTGGATGAAAAGTCTTTTGCCTCCTGCCCATCGGATTCTATCGATTATGCAGTGATGGAACACACTCAGGCAGCGGCTATGGTGACAGTGGACATCGGCTGGAGCGACATCGGTTCATGGTCATCACTCTACGACGTCAGCGCACAAGATGAGCAAGGCAATGCTTTGCGTGGCGATGTTTATACCGCAGAAACCACACATACTTTTGTTCGCGCCGAAAGTCGTATGGTGGCAACTATCGGAGTGCGAGACTTGGTCATCGTGGAAACTGCTGATGCAGTATTGGTAATGCATAAGGACTTTGCACAAGATGTAAAACATACCGTGGAATATCTTAAGCAGGCCGAACGCACCGAACATCTGATTCACCGTCGTGTCTATCGCCCCTGGGGCTATTATGAAGGTATCGATATAGGCGAACGATTCCAGGCCAAGCGCATTATGGTGAAACCCGGTGCAAAATTATCTTTGCAAAAGCACCATCATCGCGCCGAACATTGGGTTGTGGTTTCAGGTTATGCCAAAGTAACTCGCGGAGAGGATATCCTGCTTCTACAAGAGGACCAATCCACTTATATTCCTATTGGCATGAAACACCGTCTGGAAAATATCGGCACAGGATCGCTTTATCTGATTGAAGTCCAGTCTGGCTCTTATCTCGGCGAAGATGATATTGTGCGATTTGACGACGATTATAAACGTAGCTAATCCCCTTCCAGGTTTATTGGCTAACTCAAAGCAGTAATGAAAAATTAATAACCAGAATATTTCATTTTTGATATACGTTCTCGCTTGTCTTTGAATAATGTTGCATAGCAAAAAATATTGCGCGCGATCATCGCACGACACGAAAAATGTGGACTAAATCCGACGTGCGAAGATTAGGAATACCGTTTGCACTAACTCCCTCATTCTTGATGATTCACCCACATTTCTTGCTGGCCTATCAAATCAACTCTGGTTGTATGATATTCGCTTATCTATGTTGAACCCTCGTCGAATTTATACTCTCTTGCTGTGGCTTTTTTTGCCATATGTATTTTTTCATTTGCTCTGGCGCGCAAAAAAACAGCGCGAATACCTGCAGCATATTGACGAACGTTTCGGACGCTACTCTGCCCGCAGTAATAAACCGATAATCTGGCTGCATACCGTATCAGTTGGAGAAACACACGCGGCGGTCAGCTTGGTGCAACGTTTGCGGGAAAATTACCCAAATCATCAACTACTGCTTACACACACCACCCCAACCGGCCGCGCAGCTAGTGAACAACTTTACGGCGGTGATGTCCTGCGGGTCTATTTGCCTTACGACTACCCATTTGCTGTCAAGCGCTTCTTACAACACTTTCGCCCGCGCATCGGAATCTTGATGGAAACTGAAATCTGGTTTAATCTGATCCACAGCTGCCACACTATGCAAATTCCCTTGCTGCTGCTTAATGCGCGGTTATCTGAGAAATCTGCTGCACGTTATGCACGCTACCCAAATTTAACGCGACTAGGCTTGAACGAACTGAGCGCTATTTCTGCGCAAAGCGAAGTCGATGCTGCGCGCATGACTAGATTAGGTGCAAACAATGTATCTGTCATGGGCAATCTGAAATTTGACATTCAACCACCATCCGCGATGCTGAAACTGGGTGCACAATTGCGCACCCAGTTTGGCAAAGACAGGAGGATTTTTCTGGCAGCCAGCACACGCACTGGAGAAGAGATACTATTGCTAACCATGCTTAAGGAAATAGACATTCCCCATCTGCTAACCGTTATTGTGCCACGCCACCCGCAACGCTTCGACGACGTAGCTGACATGCTCACCCAGCAAGGTATTCGCTTTCAGCGCAGAAGTGAAAACTGTCCGATTGCGCCAGATATCCAAGTGGTATTGGGTGATAGCATGGGGGAAATGTTTGCCTATTATGCCGCCTGCGACCTTGCCTTCATTGGCGGCAGTTTACTGCCATTTGGAGGACAAAACCTCATTGAGGCTTGCACCGTAGGCAAGCCTGTGTTTATCGGTCCACACACATACAATTTCGCGCAAGCCAGCCAGCTTGCTGTCGAATACGGAGCAGCCGTGCGTATTCAGAATTCAGCCGACCTAGCGCAAAGCTTACAAAACTTGCTTGCCAACCCCGGTCAGCTGACAAAAATTGGCCAAGCCGGACTGCATTTTGTACGCACCCATCGTGGCGCAACAGAGCAAGCACTGCGGCATATAACCCATTTTCTTGATAACCACTTTCAGTAAAATAACGCAAAATAAAACGACATATCAATCCTCCAAGCCATGAGAAAAATCCTTATTACCGGCGGTGCCGGGTTTATTGGCTCTGCAGTTATCCGCCAACTGATCACGGAAACCGACGCTACAGTCATTAACGTCGATAAGCTGACCTATGCCGGCAATTTACAGTCCTTGACATCGGTAGCAGACAATCCCCGCTACCGCTTCGAACATGTGGATATTTGCGATGCTGCGACAGTCGCGAGCCTATTTCATGAACATCAGCCGGATGCGGTGATGCATTTGGCTGCGGAATCCCATGTCGATCGATCTATCACCGGCCCGGCCGCCTTTATTGAAACCAATATTATTGGCACTTACACTCTCCTGAACGCAGCACGGGAATACTGGAGTGAGCTTTCTATAGAACGCAAAAACACTTTTCGCTTCCACCATATATCCACAGATGAGGTATATGGCAGCCTCGGTGAAACCGGTTTTTTTACCGAGAATACCGCTTACCAGCCAAACTCACCTTACTCGGCAAGCAAAGCGTCTTCAGACCATCTGGTGCGTGCTTGGTATCATACCTACGGCTTACCCGTGGTCACCACCAACTGCTCCAATAATTACGGCCCTTATCATTTCCCGGAGAAGCTAATTCCGTTGATCATCCTGAATGCGTGCAATGGTAAGCCGCTTCCCATTTATGGCAAGGGCGACAACATCCGCGACTGGCTGTATGTGGACGATCATGCGCGTGCCCTGCGCTTGGTACTAGAGCGGGGCCGGGTTGGGGAAACCTACAATATCGGCGGCTGGAATGAAAAAACCAATCTGGAAGTGGTTTATGCGATTTGCGCTATTCTTGATGAGCTCCGCCCTCAAAATACGCCGCATGCATCCCTTGTCACCTACGTACAGGACAGGCCCGGGCATGACCATCGCTACGCGATCGATGCCGATAAAATCGCCCATGAACTTGGCTGGAAACCGCTGGAAACTTTTGAAACCGGATTGCGCAAGACAGTGCAATGGTATCTGACTAACACAGATTGGGTTGATGCTGTAATTAGTGGAGAATACCAGAATTGGATCCAACAAAATTACGGTGACAGGGAAACATCATGAAAGGCATCATACTCGCAGGTGGCTCCGGCACCCGACTTTACCCGGCTACCCGATCCATCTCCAAACAATTATTACCCGTTTACGACAAACCAATGATTTACTATCCGCTGACCACGCTTATGCTGGCCGGCATTCAGGATATCCTGATCATCTCCACTCCGCAGGATATACCGCGTTTCGAACAGTTGCTAGGAGATGGCTCACAGTGGGGAATGAATTTCTCCTTTGCCATACAGCCTTCACCCGATGGGCTCGCGCAAGCATTTATTATTGGCGAGTCTTTTATCGGAAATGACTCCTGTTCGCTGGTGCTGGGGGATAACATTTTTTACGGCCACGACTTTGAAAAAAATCTTTCAGCCGCCAGAACCAAACTAGAGGGCGGCACTGTATTTGCCTACCATGTCAATGACCCAGAACGGTACGGAGTAGTGGAATTCGATGCTACGGGGCGCGCAATCAGTCTGGAAGAAAAGCCCGTAAGACCCAAGTCCAATTATGCCGTGACAGGTCTCTATTTTTATGACAACAACGTTGTTGAGATTGCCAAATCCGTTAAGCCTTCAGCACGTGGTGAATTGGAAATTACCACTGTAAATCAGATTTACCTCGATAGCGGAAAGCTGGATGTGCAGGTTATGGGGCGTGGTTATGCATGGTTGGATACTGGTACGCATGATTCGTTGCTGGAAGCTTCACTGTTTATTCAGACACTAGAGAAGCGTCAAGGCTTGAAGATTGCCTGCCCGGAAGAAGTTGCATATCGCCGAGGTTACATCACGATAGAACAAATGGAACGGTTGGCCGAGCCACTGGCAAAGAATGGTTATGGCCGGTATCTACTTGACATTCTAAAAGAGAAAGTTTATTAAATATGCAAGTTATCCAAACTGCAATAGCCGATCTTTTAATTATAGAACCCAAAGTGTTCGGTGATGCACGTGGGTTTTTTTTCGAGAGTTTCAATCAAAAAGTCTTTGAGAGTATCACAGGACTATCCGTCAACTTCGTCCAGGATAATCACTCCCGATCGGCTCAGCATGTGCTGCGTGGACTGCATTATCAAATCAAACAACCACAGGGCAAGTTAGTTCGTGTGGTGGCAGGGGAGGTTTTCGATGTAGCAGTGGATATTCGCAAATCATCACCCACCTTTGGCTTATGGGCGGGCGTCATGCTTTCTGCCGAAAACAAACGAATGTTCTGGGTACCGGAAGGGTTTGCCCATGGCTTCGTCGTGCTTAGCGAATATGCAGAATTTCTCTATAAGACAACAAACTATTGGGCGCCTGAGCATGAGCGTTCTATTTTATGGAACGATCCCGACTTGGCTATTGATTGGCATCTTAACCAGACCGCTCCTATTTTGTCCAAAAAAGACCAAGAGGGCTCGCTTTTTGTCAAGGCTGAATTGTTCCCATAAAAATTTTTTGTGGTGGGCAAGAATAGCCACAGTGACAACGAGTTGACCGCTATCCAGACAAGCGAGCTACCTTTGTTTAAATCTGCATAATAATATCCAAAAATACAATGAATTGAGCTGGGTAGCCAGGTTTTTTGATTTGCTTAATATTTTCATGTTTTTTAAGTTAATCAAGTATAATAACGAGTTGTTATAGTAAAAAATCCACAAAAAGGAAGGCAAATAATGTCTATAAATCGTGTTACTTTCTTCCCAGTCGGCAATGGAGATACCACCTTAATCGAAGCGAATGATAAAACGATACTTACTGATATCAATTATCGTTGCGAACGATATACAGATCGCTTTAGAACTTCCATTGATGTTAACGGTAATATAGGAAACGCCGCCACTCTTGGGCATGAGGAGGCGTCAAAACCGTTTCAGTGGATCTACTACGACTTTGCTCTTGATCTCCAATATGCTTGTTATCAATCCAGTTATCGGAGTAATCGAGAGTATCGATTGTCGCTCCTGGTTTTGACTCACCCAGATAAAAACAACCTGACCGGTTTTGAAAAACTTTTTTATCGCGGTGACCCTGCTGAATTCGAGGACCGGCCAAGAGAAGATGATAAATTGATTCTTATTGAGGAGATGTGGATCAACCCTTGTTTTACAGACTCCAAATATGAAACTGATGAATCTAAACCAGTATTTGAGGAGATTAAACGTAGGCTGAATCTTCAAGGTAGCAAGGAATCAGTATTGAATGGCAATAGAATTAGCATATTGGAAGCACCGTCATCATCATCTGGATTAGTTAAAACTTTTTCTCGAAATATTGAAGCTTATGTTCTTTCTCCTGTCCAAAATGAAGGCGAAATGTCCAAAGCCATATCGGGTGAAGATCAACCCGACGTTAACGATAGTAGCTTGGTCATACGTTGGACAGTTAAAGTTTTTGGTGGGACGAATCGCATTATGTTAGGAGGCGATGCGACAGTCGAGGTTTGGGATCGTATTTGGCAGAATTACAAAAGTAATGCCGATAAGCTCAGTTGGCATATTTTGCTTGCACCACATCACTGCTCTATTGATGTTGTGGCGCGAAAAAATCACGAGGGCAAGTACGAGTATTCTGAGAATGCACTTAACGCACTGGGCCAAGTGGAAGGTGATGGTTTCGTTGTATCTAGCAGCAAAGAGATCAAACACAATGATAACTTGCTGCCTAGCTGGGAAGCCAAGCAAAAATATCTTGGAATATTGAAAGATGCGGATGAAGCTCGGTTCTTGAACCCTGATACTCGAGCGAACGCACCTTTGCTTTACTCACCACTTCAGGATGATAAACCTGAGCCAGTAGTGTTCACCTTAACCAAGGAGGGGCCTTCTCTCGATGAGCCTGCACCTGCTTCACCGCATACACCTAACAAGATAGTACCGGTTGAAACTGGCAATGACGAATTCGGTTACAAATGGAATATGAAAGTGTAAAGTGCCTCTTTACCTCAGTCCAGACAATAATTAAGTGGCTGATTCAACTCTGAAGTGCAACTTTTGTAAGTGAATTAGGTGGCGAGCTGCGTTAATATCGAGCCCCTTAAATCTGAACAATATTTTTCGCTACAGCTGAATGGCCACTGGGGATGACGTCTCTCGCGTGCCGATGAACTCATCCACAATCTTCACATCATTGGTTACTGTCTGGTACGTCACACCAGTATTTTTTGTTCCAGAGATTGATGTAGCTGTTCGCCATTGCAAAACAAAAAGTATTGTGCCCAACCACAGTGAGACATAACTGTATTACCCGAATCCATTAGCTGATTTTCACCTGAACTGGCAGCACGGGCGGATGCCCGTGCGTTAGCCCCATAATACCTCGAGCCAAGCTCTTCACCGTTATAATACGGCAAGCAACAATTAGCTTTAATTAGGATCACGATGCCAGAATGCACCCACTGCCAACACCTGTTGGTGCGGCGTCATTAGCATAGGCTGTATCTTGGCGTACCACCGCCTGCTGGAACGTACTCATCAGATTGTAGGCCAGCATGATAAAACCCAGTGCGGCTTCTATGGCGGGGAAACTGTACAGATTAAAACTGTCCAACCCAAAGTCTTCTTTCAATTCCTTGATGCGATTCTCGCAGTCTGCACGCTCCCGATAGCTGCGCCATACTTCCACCGCCGGCAGGCTTAGACCAGTTACCATCGCACCATAACACCAGCCTTGAATGTCTGGATCGTCAACCGACAGTGACGGGGGTTTACCCGGCGCGCTCTTTTATTGACCGCCTGCCGCACCACGACGACACGTCCTGCTGTGTCCCATCTGTTGGCCTGATAGGTGATAACCATACATCACAAAAATCCAAAGCCATTCGTCTGACCGCCAAGGCAAATGACATACTTCAATAAATCATCCGCGCCAACTACCGCTTAAATTCCATGAAAAACGCCCGCCTCTCTGTGCGATAACGCACAGACATCGGTCGGCTAAAGAATTTAATGTTCGTCCTCAAAGCAAGTCTGCGGTGTATGCGCAGAAGCCGTGCTGCAATCGACTGCACTTGAAGAGAGCATATGTCATCTAGAACTAGATAATAATTTGTTAGGCAGAACAGCGAGTGTTAAACCTTATGGATCCTTTGGACTTAGTCAAGCTCACAGCGTTGATGGAGCGCACCAACGGTAACCCTGACGTGTGGATCGGGCTTATCGACGGTCCTGTCGCTACCCAACATCCCGATCTGGCGAGCGAATACCTCCGCGAGATTCCCGGAAATAATGGCGCTACGTGTACGCAGGCCAATAGCGCAGCGTGCACGCATGGGACCTTTGTAGCCGGCATTTTGTCGGCAAAGCGAATTTCCCCGGCCCCCGCCATTTGTCCTAACTGCACTCTCTTGGTTCGCCCCATTTTTTCCGAGGGGACCTCGGGACGCGACCACATGCCCAGTGCGACACCGCAGGAACTTGCAGCGGCAATCGTCGAATGCATCGACGCCGGCGCGCGCGTCATCAACTTGAGCCTCGCCCTCGCGCAGCCGTCCGCCAAGGGAGAGCAGTCCTTGGAAGACGCACTCAATGTGGCCGTCAGGCGCGGGGTGATCGTTGCTGCGGCGGCAGGCAATCAAGGTACGCTGGGCAGTTCCGCTATCACTCGCCACCCATGGGTCATTCCCGTGGTGTCTTGTGACCTTCGAGGCAGACCGATGAACGACTCGAATCTAGGAAGTTCGATTGGCAGGCGGGGCTTAAGCGCGCCCGGTGATGACATCACCAGTCTCGGCGCCGAAGGCCAATCGCTCACCTTTGGAGGCACAAGCGTGGCGGTGCCATTTGTGACTGGAGCGATTGCGCTGTTGTGGTCGGAGTTTCCCTCTGCGACCGCGGCGCAAATCAAACTTGCCGTCACCCAAGCTTCCACACCGCGGCGGGCCTCGATAGTTCCGCCTTTGCTGGACGCTGCAACGGCCTATCAAATCCTGTTAACAACGAATGCGGGGAGATAAATAGCCATGACCAACATAAGCAAAGGCAATGATTCCGTCGGCCAAAACGAACACACGCCTCGCCGAGTGCGCCTGCCTGGGTTTATCACTGACGATGAAATCGGGCTGGGTGATGTGATTAAACGCGCGACCTCCTATTTTGGGATACAACCCTGCGGAGGCTGCGAACAGCGAGCCGCCGCGCTCAACCGCAGAATGGTTTTCTCGAATCGATCGTCAAAGTAGGGAAATCGTTTTTTTAGAGATCGATAATATTTGTTAAGCACGGTTTAAATTTACTACTAGCTCAAGGAGAAACGATTATGAATGAACAAACTGAATCGATAGAACAGTCAATTGACAGCGGGCAGGTTAAGAAGAATGATGGAACCATTGTCCCTGTTTCAACCTATCCTGGGGCCCGTACAACTTCGACGATCTCTCCGCAGGGCGGAACCGGAACCTGCGGCTGCGCAGGGAATGCCAGTTTGAGCCTCAACGGTGGGACCGGGATGGTGCCTTATGTCTATGCCATCGGCCGGGTAGAAGCGCGCTTCCCGAATCTCTCCGTGGAAAAGGAGTTCGCCCAAGCGACCGGGCGGACAGAAACTGTCGGAAAAACCGACCAACAGACCTTCCACGCCGTGCTATCCAAGCGTGAGAACCGCTACCTGGTGCGCCAACTGTGCTGGGTGCTGAGCATCCAGGGGTTGGAAACCTATCTGCTGCAACCACGCGATCCCGCCGATATTGATCTGCTGGTGGAGGCCATCCGGCCGGCCCCCAGCCCCGATGATATTGATGTCGTCATCGGCCTGCGCGGACCTATCGCCCCGCCGGAAATGTGCAATGGCCTAATGATTCCCATCGTTGCATTCGACCAAATTTATTCCTTCAATCGCGCTGCACTCATCAAGGCCATCCCAAAGCCGGAAAAGACCACGGCCGCACAGTTCGGCCCGGCAGCCGAAGAACTGTTCAACAGGATCATGCAACTGACGGACAACGCCGGCGCAACCGACGAGCACCGCGTCCTGAACTACTTGGCCATGCGCTATCCGGCTATTTATGCCAAGGCAGCCGAGGAGTTCGGGCGGGACTTCTCGTTGACAGGAGTGGAAGTGCGGCCCTCACCCTTGAGCAGCACGCGTAACATCGTCGATGTCATCTTTTCCTATACCAATCGCAATACTGATTTCACCGAGAAGTTCTCGGTGCGCTGCGACGTGACCGAGGAGTTTCCCTTCCTGGTCGCGAAGCTGTCTTCTTACTATGATCGTTAACTAAACAAAAGAGGTCATTAAAATGAATATCCCGGGATTTACTGCAGAAACATCGATCTATCAGACAAGCGGACATTACCAAACCGGTAGACATGCAATCAATTTACCCACGCAAATGATTAGCCCAATCTATCCAATGATGATTAATACCGGCGGCGGCGTCCACTGCGGCAACTGCGTGGGCGGCGAGTGCGCGGAGCTCCACTGCTTCGAAAACTGGACGCACGGTGGAGGCGGTCCCGGAGGGCCGTATGAGGGCGGCGGTGACGGAGGTTGGGGAGGCTTAGGTGGCGGCGGTTGGGGAGGCCAGGAGTGCGGATCGGGGTTTGACTGTGCTGTCGCTTGCAGTGACAACGTTTTTGGACCATGCCAAGATCAATGTATTTTAGATTCAGGAGGCTTCGGGACGCCTGCCTTTTGGGCTTGCAACCGTCGATGTAACACAAGGGACAGGCAATGCGTGGAAGAGTGCACCTGCGGTGCTGGACCTTACGCCCCTGATGGAATCGCCAGGAGCGTTCTTCTTGGGTGAAGCGCGTAGGTTGGGGTGAAGTAACGAACCCCAACACTTGATACCACCGTATTGTTTGTGGATTCCTGAAGACATCCCAACTACGGGCTATGACCGTTGAACCTAACCAACCGAAAGGGGATATGAAATGAACATTATGAATATGCCTGGATTTACTGCCGAACTGTCAATATACAAAGCGATAATTCAGTACAACGTAGTCGGGTCGCAGCAAACACCAGGATCACAAGTAATGCCACAAGCTTGCACGACAAGGTGCAGAACCGTCGTCAGACCCGAGTTATGTTTATGGGTTCCTTTCCCATTCTGTTTGTGGCCGCAGCGTGAATGTAACACTTTGTGCGATCCCTTTGGTGGTTGAGTGAAGTAATGCTCGCGGATGGGACTGAGGAATTTCCGTTCCTTACTATGACCGTTGAACCTAACCAACCGAAAGTAGATGTGAAATGAACATTATGAATATGCCTGGATTTACTGCAGAGAATTCGATTTACAACACTGTTAGTCATTTCCAGTCTGAAGCAGCTCAAAGTTTCGGCAGTGGGAAAAATGACAACCAAGTGTACATGCAGAAGCCGAATAGCGAGAACACACCCGGCGGCAAATGCTATGGACGGATCTCCGGCACTGTTATCAGTGGTACTTACGACTCAATGGGGCGCTGTTGCACCGCTCCTTCGCCAAACAACTTTCCAGTTTGCATAGATTGTGATTACCCCAACAAATGCTCTGACAGGGCCGTGAAATCTAGAATAGACACTGTTGGTAATTTCCAGAAAGGCCTTTTTTCTCTAATCTAATTGCCCAGCGATCTGACCAGAGGCCACGAACCTCAACCACTTGATGTCACGGGGTTGTCTGGATTCCTGAGGACATCTCAGATACGGGCTATGACCATTGAACCTAACCAACCAAAAGGAGATGCGAAATGAACATTATGAATATGCCTGGATTTACTGCAGAGAGTTCGATTTACAACACAGTAAGTCATTTCCAGTCTGAAGCAACTCGAGGTTTCGGCAGTGGAGAAAATGACAATTTAGTGTATATGCAGAAGCCAAAAAAGGATAACACACCTGGCGGCAAATGCCATGCAACAAGTGCTAGTGGTACATCTACCGTTAATACTGGTACTTACGACTCAGAGGGGGACTGTTGCGGCCCTAAACTCGCCAACGGATCAAAATTGTGCATCAATTGTGATACCGGCACATGCAGTGATGGGAACGCGCCACTAAGAGGAGTCTTCGACAGGTTCAGGATCGGCAATTTCCAGCGCAGTGTTTTTGCTTGAGGCTAGTTGCCTCCCGAAGTGGCAGAAAATCAATGCGGTCAGATTCGATTGATTTGTGGTTTTTAGCGCAGTACAAATGTCGGGTTACTGGACAGCGCGTAGGTTGGGTGCGGCAACAAACCCCAACACTTGATACCACGGTATTGTTTGGGCTCCTGAGGAAATAATAGCAACTATGGGTTATAACCGCTGAACCTAATGAACCTAACCAAATGGAAGGAGAAATGAAATGAACATTATGAATATGCCTGGATTTACTGCAGAGGTAAGTATCTACCAATCGACTGCGACTTACATGAGTGGCTTTTTTGGTAGCCCCGCAGACGGTGTCGCAGTTGTCCAACCTCAGTTTCGTAGTCACGTGCGACGCCAATGTGGACGTTGTGTGAACGGGACACGCGAATGTTTCTTGTTTGGATATGAATGTACGGTCGTAGAGGGAGCACCGGGGAGTTCAGAGCTCGGTATTCCGCCAGGTCAGGGTCACGTACGTTGCGAACCTGAAGTCTTTAGGGAGTGGGAACAGAGCTGTTAAGGCTGAGTTCGATCCAGAAGGTGCATCGTGACTCTTCGTTCACCTAATGTTTTTGTGCAAGTGGATTTGGTTGAGGAGCTTCCGTTATTATTCGACATTAAAAGGAGATTTAGATCATGAACTTACCTAAATTTAATGCAGAATCATCGCTTGGCCCAACCATAGGGAGATATCAAGGGAACGCTTGTTTCAGCAATTCAAATACGGTTGAAGTTTTGCCCATGCTGGGCTTGCGGTCAAGAATCTCAGTGCGCGAAATGGAGTCTTCAGTACGATGGCAAGAGCTTACGGGAGGAGCAATGTTCGCGCGCGATGGTTCTGGTTCTGGCTCAGGTTCAAAAAAGTGCATCTACATTCCAATAATAGAGTGCCATCGCCCTCCAAGTGATGGAACTCCTTATCCTGCTGATCCAGGCTGGATATGTGAATGGAATCAAATACCAGTATGCTGGTATCCAGCGTAGCCAGGGAGTGGAGTCAGGGAAATGTGTGACAGGATAACGTTGAGCTGCATTCGAGCCACTTGCCAAAACTGTTAAACCTGAAAACGATTAGGAGGTTCGAAATGAACGTACCCGGATTTAATGCGGAATCATCGCTTGGCCAAACCATGGCCATATACCGAGGGAAGGCCATTTTCGGCAGATTTCCTTCAGAAGGCAGCGGAGTTGTACCGCAACTTCGTTTCCAGCCGGAGGGAGCCGCCTGCTACTGGAGATGCAGGGGAAATGGGGTGGACGATCTCACATGCCGTTTCTTTTGCGGGCTTCGTCCCTTCACAATCGGTGGCCTTCTGATAGCAGAACGAGCGTAGGATGCGCTGAAGTACAAAGCGTATCGCATCCATCGCGATTGATGCGGTTAGCATAGCGGCTGTACGGCCGGTAAATTGGGTAGATTTGCACTAGTGAGGGTGGGCACATACTTTTCATGCCCACGCAAAATAGGTGTCACTATCTACAGATGGACGCGCGGGGCACTGCAAATGCCGAAAATGGCGGACAAAAGCGTTGCCCGCCCAGGCTAGTACATGAAGTTGCTAACCTACGGTCTAACCAACTGAATGAAAGAGGAGACTAAAATGAACACGACGAGAATGCCGGGCTTTTCAGCGGAAGCTTCATTTTATCGGAGTAGTGTGCACTACCAAGCAGGTGCTATGTTGGATGGTCTCAGGCAAGGGGAACAAGGAATGATTCACCCCGCCATGAGAGCCGTCGGTTGTGGTTGCTTCAACAGCATGAAAGGCAGGACTTGCTGCTGCTGGGGTTTCGGTGTTGCAAGCTGTTGTATTGCTGGTAGATCTTGTGAGACCTTTTCCATCTGATGGGATGTACCGGTAGGGTGGGCACATGCCCACCCGCGTCCAGCCGAACAGGCGCGTGAACGCCATGCTGATCATTTGGCTTTAAAGAAACTCCCTAATGGTTTCGCGGCCATGCACTAGCTGGTTGCGCAGGAAAACAATACTCTTTGTCGTGATTGTTCAGTGTTACCAAAATAAATATTTCGCCAGGTATCGTCCGCCTTCAGAAACTGCGGTTTCACGTCGGGATTACCATGGTTCTTTGCCGCCCATTCGCGAAATGCATAGTGGTTCCAGAGACGGAAGAACTCCGTCAGATAGATGTCTGCCACAGTCGTGTTGCCTTGAATTACTAGCATGTTCTCGTCGTTGGCATTGGTCGAGGCATCCGAAAAATTCGCCGATCCTGAGATCACAATTGGATTCGATCCCAACGGATCGACCAGCATGAACTTCGTATGAATATACGGCACATGCGAATTCAATCCACTCAACCCCTCCTTCAGCCACTTGTCAAAACTATTTACGCGAATCATGCTGCCGATAGCGAAGCGATTAAAGGGCAACTTCCGCAGCCGTAATACCTCCGCTTCTGGTTCGGGCCGATTGCCGTCATTATCGAGCAAGGCATAACGCAACCCGCCAAACGGCGTATCAAATACGGGGACAAAGGCCTTGTTGATGCCGAAAGCAAAGGCCATGCAAAGCATCGATTGCGCGGCGGCGGCCTGTTCGGCATACCACGAGAGCAGTTTTACGCCAGAGCGGGGGCTAAAGAGCGCGCTCGTTGTAGGCCCTGGCGAGCTGCCAGAGGCGGGCGTCGGCGTCAGCGCTTCCACATCGGGGCGCAACAAGGAAAAACCGGGGTCGGCCGCAAGCAAGTTCCAGTAATCATGATAGCTGCTTGCAATGCTCATATCGTTCACCACGTGCCCGACATTCGAATGCCCGAAGATGCCGCCATCAGTAATATTCGTCGAGCCCGTCCAAACGGCCTGCGGCTGGCTACCCTTTAACAGCACTATAAATTTATTGTGTGCGATGGCACTCGGATTTGCGGTCCGCTTCCTGCATAGATTGTCGATACCCGCGTTGAGCACGGCTGCATCATTGAGTGCTGATACCTTTTCGTCACGGCCGTCGTATATGACGCTCACATCAGCGCCGCGATCCTTGGCTGATTTCAACGCCTTTAAAACAGTTTCGTTGGTGAACTGGTAAGCGGCCACGCGCAACTTCCATTGACTGTTCTTCGCACGCAGCAGAAACTCGAGCAGCGCTTCCATTAAACCGCGCGAAAGCCAATCGAAAGCTGGTTTACCCACCGCCTCGGGGCTCTTGTTTTTGAAGCGATGTGCGTACTCCTGGCTGGCGGCGGCGCCGCGATTGAACCACACTTCGTGCAGGCCGTTATCTTCCTTTTCGGTTTGCACGCGCACCTCGATCTCATCATCTTCGATCAGGCTCCTGGGCGAACCCTTCAGTGCCACTACGCGATAGGTATAATCGTGCCCCGGCTTGGCCGTGAAATCGGACCAAGTGAAACCCTGCACCGGGTGGGAACGCAACGAGGCCTTGTCCGTACCTGGATCGGTTTCGGCAAATACCTTTATTCCCTTCAGCCAGTAGGCCTCGTCCTCGGTATGGTCCGTGCGATGAACGGCAAACCCCAGCACGTGGCGCGAATCGGCTTTCGTCATGCTCCAGCCAAGCAGCACCACATGCGTACCCGCGACTGCCTGCGCCGTCAATTTGCCAAGTTGCCTGGTAATGCGCATGACGCACCCCTAAAAGACAATTGTCCAGTCGGGTTGGTTGGCTTGTTCCCTGGTGTAGGAAACCCCATGCACCTTCAAATCGTTTTGGTTCAGCAAGGTGATGATGCCTCCCTTATTAGACAAAACCATGGGTGATTGCACATCGACGCGCAGCATGGCGCCAGCGTCGAGAGTGCCGCTCAAGGGCATTTTCGCTTTTTGCTTATCGGCCATATGCCAGCCAGCCAGCGAGACAGCGCGGTCACTAGCATTCAGTATGTAAACCCACTCCATTTCTGGCGAAGCCCTCGAATTAACCATCGCCGCGACAATGCGGACCAAGCCGTCGGGTGCTGTATCTGTCGGTTGCGGCACAATCGGATCGGGATTCACTGGTTCGCCATCGTCCGGGCCACTTAATGTGTGTCCCGTGACATCGCTGGTGTGCCAGCTTTGCGACTGGAACTTCAGAAAGACGGCCGTCCACTGTTGTTGGTTGGGAAATTGAAACAACAGGCCACCATCCTGCCATACACCGTCGTCCTGTACGAAGCTGCCCACATTGCCCTGGTTCATGTGAATGTCGTGAATGCCATTACCGGGCACGAAGCCGAAGTACTTATCTGCCTTATTGTTTTCCGGACCCCAACGTTCGCCGAAAGCATAAACCAGCGCCTCCTCATCAGCCATTGCACGCTGCACAATCTGATCAAGCTTCTCGTTCAGATCGTTATCAGGGCCGGGCAGAGAGTGCGGGAGCGGCGTCATCATTCCCGGCTGCATCAGGTTGCCGCGGATCAGGTCTAGCGCGCCTGAGGCGGGATTTGGCGCAAGCGGGCTGAAGCCACTTGGCAAAACGGCGACAACGGATGTGAGCGGATGCACGAAATGCGACTTGACATAGTACATCAGCTCCGAAGGAGTTAATTGCGATTTCACATTGATTGCAATACGGTAATTAATACCAATCTCATCCACAATGTGTACTTGGTAGTGCGGTGAAGACCCTGAACCCAAACGGCGGGCAATCGCCCTACCTTTCAAAACGCCGTAAGACTTGAGTGGCATATTGCCTCCGGAATAAATATTTTCAGATATCGACCGAGTGACTAGAATTCGGATAATGACGCTAAGTACAAAATCACGTGAGTAGACTCTTGAATGGTTTCATAGCGATTAACTAAAATTGCCAGCACATCTGTAGATCAATTAAGTTTTACGAGATTGATCGAAAATTACTTTATTATTTTTCTTTTGCTACGCGTTGGGCATTTATCGAAATGACCTTGTCAGTGATGGTATGAAGCTGTTCGCGAGCTTCTGAGTCCTGAATCCCATTGGCTAACTCATGAATAGCCAAGCTAACTAATATCTGGTTAACGGGCCTTCTTCCCCATTCAGGATCTTCCCAGTGACCATGAAAGTAGTTGGTAATGTGAAGGATAAAGTCTCTCGCTGATTTAGATAACATGATTTACTCCCGCAATGAATGATGAAGGTTGTTTTTAAAAGCCTGTCTGTCGCTGCAACCTATCAGCAACAGCGGTCTAACAACGTCTAGTTTCTGAAACAGATAACCAGCTAAAGAAGCCACCGCTGGCGATCCATCCCGACGGAAAAATTGTTGTCAGTGGTACCGTTCGGGACATGATAGAGCGTCAGTTATAAAAGAAGAATAAGCAAAATCCTTATTTTCTGGCTGGGGAAAATAGAGCGGGCATTGGCATAATCAGGCGCCGTTTTCCCATCAAATTGATGATGACTAAAAATTGATAGGCAACATCGTTGTTTTAAGCTTGAAGAAAAATCAATTTAGAGGTGCCCTTAAGTCAATTGGCTGTTAGGAAATTCGTCTTGCATGAGACATGGTAAAATTTGCTCTCATTTTTAAGTCTCTGACACTATGAACCACACACCCCATCTTATTGAACGTTTACTGGAACAACGCATCCTTATTCTGGACGGTGCGATGGGGACGATGATTCAGCAATACAAGCTGACCGAAGACCATTATCGCGGCGTAACCGCACATGGCGGTAATACCGGGCCTCGTCAGAGTTTCGCCGACCACCCGCTCGACCTCAAGGGCAACAATGATCTGCTGTTGCTGACGCAGCCGCACATCATTCGCGGCATCCATGCAGAATACCTGGAAGCAGGAGCGGATATCCTTGAGACCAATACTTTCAACGCCAACTCCGTGTCGATGGCGGATTACCAGATGGAGCATCTGGTATATGAGTTGAACGTAGCTGGCGCAAAGCTGGCGCGTGATGTGTGCGACGAATACGAAAACCGAGTGCCGGGCAAGCCCCGCTTTGTGGCGGGCGTGTTGGGACCCACTACGCGTACCGCATCCATCTCACCGGATGTAAACGATCCCGGTTTCCGCAACATTAATTTCGATCAGCTGGTGGAAGGCTATACGGAAGCCATACGCGGCCTGCTGGATGGCGGGGCGGATCTGCTGATGGTGGAAACCATTTTCGATACGCTGAACGCCAAGGCCGCACTGTTCGCCATCGAGCAGTATTTCGATCACCATAACGTGCGCGTTCCGATCATGATTTCCGGCACCATCACCGATGCTTCCGGGCGCACTTTGTCAGGCCAAACGACTGAAGCATTCTGGAATTCACTGTCACATACCAAGCCGTTATCCATAGGCCTGAATTGTGCGTTGGGAGCGGAACTGATGCGCCCTTACGTCGAGGAATTGTCGCGCGTCGCCACCACTTATTTAAGTGCGCATCCCAATGCCGGCTTGCCCAATCCACTGTCAGAAACCGGTTACGACGAATCGCCGGAACATACAGCCATGCTGGTTAAGGAATTTGCCACCAGCGGCTTCCTCAACATCGCGGGGGGATGCTGCGGTACCACGCCAGCGCACATCAAGGCGATTGCCGAAGCACTAAAAGATATCCTCCCGCGCCGCATTCCAGAACTTGAAAAGAAGTGTCGACTATCCGGCCTGGAACCATTCAACATCGGCGATGATTCCTTGTTCGTGAACGTCGGGGAGCGCACCAACGTTACCGGTTCCAAGATGTTTGCACGCCTCGTCCTCGCCGGCGATTACCCGACAGCCGTCAACGTGGCGCGGCAGCAAGTGGAAAATGGCGCACAGGTTATTGACATCAACATGGACGAAGCCATGCTGGATTCGCAGCTTGCCATGATGAAGTACCTCAACCTGATCGCATCGGAGCCGGATATTTCGCGTGTGCCGCTGATGATTGATTCGTCCAAGTGGTCGGTGATCGAAGCTGGGCTGAAATGCGTTCAGGGTAAGGCCATCGTCAACTCGATCAGCATGAAAGAAGGCGAAGCCGAGTTCATCAAATATGCCAAGCTGGTTCGCCGCTATGGTGCAGCGGCAGTCGTGATGGCATTTGACGAACAGGGACAGGCCGATACGCAACAGCGCAAAATCGAAATTTGCCAGCGCAGCTATGACATTCTGGTGAATCAGGTCGGCTTTCCGCCGGAAGATATTATTTTCGACCCGAACATTTTCGCCATTGCCACCGGCATAGAAGAGCACAACAACTATGCGGTGGACTTCATTGATGCCACGCGCTGGATCAGAAAAAATCTGCCCTACGCAAAGATTAGCGGCGGCGTATCCAATGTGTCGTTCTCATTCCGTGGTAACGACGCGATGCGCGAGGCTATCCACACCGTGTTTCTTTATCACGCGGTGCAAGCGGGTATGAATATGGGGATCGTCAACGCCGGTCAACTCGGCGTATATGATGAAATTCCTAAAGATTTGCGCGAGGCAGTGGAAGACGTAGTGCTGAATCGCCGCCCCGATGCGGGTGAGCGGCTGGTAGTGGTGGCAGAAAATGTGACAGGCGGCGCCAAGGTCCAGGTGGAAGATTTGGCGTGGCGACAGGGCACGGTGCAGGAACGCCTGACCCACGCGCTGGTGCGTGGCATTAACACCTATGTCGTGGAAGACACCGAGGAAGCGCGGTTACAAGCGACTTATCCGGTCGAGGTGATCGAAGGTGCACTGATGACCGGCATGAACGTGGTCGGCGACCTGTTCGGCGCGGGCAAAATGTTTTTGCCACAAGTGGTGAAATCCGCGCGCGTGATGAAGCAGGCTGTGGCCCATCTGGTGCCCTACATAGAAGCGGAAAAGGCGCGCTCAGGCGACAACAAGCCCAAGGGCAAAATCGTCATCGCCACGGTCAAGGGTGATGTGCATGACATCGGCAAGAACATCGTCACGGTGGTGCTGCAATGCAACAATTTCGAAGTAATTAACATGGGCGTGATGGTGCCGTGCCAGAAAATTTTGGACACAGCGCGCGAGCACAACGCCGATATGATCGGCCTGTCCGGATTGATTACGCCCTCGCTGGAAGAGATGGCATATGTCGCCAAGGAGATGCAGCGCCAAGGATTCACCATCCCGTTGCTGATCGGCGGCGCGACCACTTCACGCGTGCATACGGCGGTGAAAATCGAGCCTAACTATACCAGCGGCGTCACCGTTTATGTGACGGACGCATCGCGTGCGGTGGGGGTGTGCAACAACCTGTTGAGCAGTACTTTGCACGACAGTTATGTGGCTGGCATAAAGGCCGACTATGCCAAGACACGCGAACTGCATGCCAACAAAAAACCTCAAGGTGCCCGTTACAAACTGGCAGACGCGCGCGCGCATGGCTTGAAAACAGATTGGGCAAACTATACGCCGCCCAAACCCAGTTTTATTGGTGTGCAGACGCTCAGCGACTACTCGCTGGCAGAGATCAGCCCCTACATCGACTGGACGCCATTTTTCCAGACTTGGGAACTGTCCGGACGCTACCCGAAAATTCTCAACGATGAAGTGATCGGCGAAGCAGCACGCAATTTATTCCACGATGCGCAAGCCATGCTCAAACACATCATCGATGAGAAGTGGTTAGGCGCAAACGCGGTGTTTGGCCTATTTCCGGCCAACAGTGTAAATAGCGACGACATCGAAATTTACACGGATGAATCGCGCAGCCAGGTGGCAATGACCTGGCACAACCTGCGCCAGCAAATGGTAAAGCCGGAAGACAAGCCCAACCTCAGCCTCGGCGATTTCATCGCGCCCAAAGAAAGCGGCGTGGCCGATTATATCGGCGCGTTTGCGGTCACTACCGGCATCGGCATTGATGAACGCGTGGCGGAATTCGAGAGCAAGCATGACGACTACAACAGCATTCTGCTGAAAGCCCTGGCCGACCGTCTGGCCGAAGCCTTCGCCGAACTGCTGCATGCCCGTGTCCGACGCGAGTTCTGGGGCTATGCCGCCGACGAACAGATCAGCACTGAAGATTTAATCGATGAAAAATATCGCGGCATCCGCCCTGCCCCGGGCTACCCGGCTTGCCCTGACCACACTGAGAAACACGCACTGTTTGAACTGCTGGACGCACCCAACAAGGCCGGCATTACGCTGACTGAAAGTTTTGCCATGCTGCCGACTGCTGCAGTGAGTGGTTTTTATTTTTCGCATCCGCAATCACAGTATTTTGCTACGGCAAAAGCAGACAAAGATCAGATAGAAGACTACGCCCAACGCAAAGGTTTAAGCCTTGAAGAAACCGAACGCTGGTTAGCTCCCGTGTTAAATTATGATGCTTAATTCTGCGCCCGATTTCTAATTTTGAGATTCTTTCAGAACAGCTCAGCATAGCTATGCCGCGCTGTGCCTGATGGGCGCGGTATTTTTTATTTTCAGGGCATAACATGCACATCCATATACTTGGTATTTGCGGCACCTTCATGGGCGGCATTGCAGTGCTGGCCAAGCAAGCAGGACATCGCGTCACCGGCTGCGATGCCAACGTTTACCCACCGATGAGCACGCAACTTGAAGCGCAAGGCATAGAACTGATTGAAGGCTTCGGCCCGGAACAGATCACGCTTCAGCCGGACATTTACGTTATCGGCAATGTGGTATCGCGCGGAAATCCGCTCATGGAAGAAATCCTCAATCGCAACCTGCCCTACATCTCTGGCCCGCAGTGGCTCGCACAAAACCTGCTACAGGCTAAGTGGGTGCTGGCAGTCGCAGGCACCCATGGCAAGACCACCACCACCTCTATGCTGGCGTGGATACTGGAATATGCGGGCTTGAACCCGGGTTTCCTGATCGGCGGTGTGCCGCAGAATTTTGGACTCTCTGCGCGTTTAACCGATACGCCTTTCTTCGTCATTGAAGCGGATGAATATGACACCGCCTTCTTCGACAAGCGCTCCAAGTTCATTCATTACCGTCCGCGTACCGTCATCCTCAACAATCTGGAGTTCGATCACGCTGACATCTTTGCCGACCTCGCCGCCATCGAAACGCAATTCCATCATCTGGTGCGCACTGTGCCCGGCAACGGGCTGATAATCAGCAACGGCCGTGCCGATTCATTGAAGCGCGTGATCAATCACGGCTGCTGGACGCCTGTGGAATTATTTGCCTGTGCTGACGGCTGGAATATCGACGCAGATAATCGCGTGACTTTTAATGGTGTAGCGCATGGTGAACTGAAATGGGAATTGATGGGCGAACACAACCGCTTGAACGCACTCGCCGCACTTGCCGCCGCGCGTCATGCTGGTGTGCCCGTGGCGCAAGGTCTGGCGGCATTAAACGAATTTAAAAACGTCAAACGGCGCATGGAAGTGCGCGGCGTGGTAAACGGTATCACCGTGTATGACGACTTCGCGCATCACCCCACTGCGATTGCCACCACCGTGTCAGGGCTGCGCGCCAAAGCAGGTAGCGCGCGCATTCTGGCGGTGCTGGAGCCGCGTTCGAATACCATGAAACTCGGCGTAATGAAGAACGCCCTGCCCGACAGTCTCAAGGATGCGGATAGGGTATTTTGCTACGACTTCAACCTCGGCTGGGATGCTCGCGCGGTACTCGCTCCGCTGGGAGATAAAGCTGTCATAAAAGATAATCTGAACGAATTGATAGCAGCCATTGTTGCAGCCGCTCGCCCCGGCGATAATGTACTGATCATGAGCAATGGCGGGTTTGGTGGGATACATGAGAAGTTGTTGCAAGGATTAGCGGGTTTGTAGCGCACTCCTCGCTTGTTCTGAGTGGATGCGGAAATTTTTCCTGCTGCTGCCAAGTGAATAAGAAAAGTCCCCACGTCACGTGCGGAGAGGTCTACAGATAAACGCTATTCGTTAGGTAAGCCATCTGAAAAGGAATAATTAATGGCAAAGCTGAAAGTATTTGTATCATCAACATGCTTCGACCTTAGTATCGTCAGATCTCAGGTTAGAAATTACGTAAAGCAACTGGGGCATGATCCGGTGATGAGTGACTATTGGGAAGTACTTTATGACCCGAGAGTGCACACACATAAGAATTGCCTACAAGAGATATCCGGGTGTGATGTTGCGGTGCTTATTATTGGCTCAAGGTTTGGGGGCAAGGGAATCCCCGCAGCGTGCGATATTATTGACTTTAAAAGTCTAGAAGAAAAAAGCGCAAGTCCAGCTATTTTGCAAAGCAAGGAAAAACTATCTATTACTCAGCTAGAGATATGTAAAGCAATCGAGGACGGTATTCCAATTTTCACTTTTGTCGATGAGCGAGTGATGCATGATCACTTGGTCTATGAGGCAAATAAAGCAGGAGGTTCGGTTCATAAAATAAAGTTTCCATCTATTGAAAAACCTGAAACTGCTAAATATATATTCGAATTCATTAATTTTTTAAGACATAGGACAGAGGGTAATAATGTAGCGTCGTTCTCAAAAGTTGAGGATATTAATGAATATTTAAGTATCCAGTGGTCATCCCTATTTCAACGCTTGCTCCATGAACAGCGCAACAAAGAAGCGGAGAGGAAGAGAATTGATTATTTTGCAAGTCAAATAGCTGATTTAAAGGCTGCAGTAATGAGTTCCATTCAAACGCCTGACTTAAGGAAAACGGCAAGTGGCGCTATTAGATTTAGGCGGCTAATTGATTTTCTCAGGTCAATTGATATCCGAGACTATCACGACATGATTCTTTCAAACTGTAGTTGGGAAGAGCTTTTAAATGCCGCGGACATTGTCGAGGTTAAAGAAATTAATGGACGCGGAGGAGGTTTGATGAGTCGATCAAGTGCGGCGCTTATTCGAGAAGATGGCACATTTTACGAAACAAGGTTTCCCTTCCGCTTATATCAAGACCTCATCGTGGACTGGTCTTCATTTATAGGTTTTAATTCTGAATCTAGAAGAGCAATTATTGATGCGGTTACGGAAAGCTCATTTAGAAGCCTGATGCTTGTGAGGAGATCCAAGGAAATATTTGAAGAAGTTTATAGCAATGACCTGTTTGAATCTTCCAAAGTAGACGATGATGACGAAAAATTAATATAACGCCGCATTGCACGCATGGGTAGCGTAGAGAACTGTCGCGAACGCATTAGGTTCCGGTGGTTCTTCCACTACTTTAGCTCAGGCTTATCTATCTCGTGCTTATTCAATTGAAGAGATCGGGGGTCATTTCGGGAGACACTCATGACAGGAAGTCGCGCAGTGTGGAAGTTTGAAGAAGACCGAAAAAATGTTGTAATGTTAGAACTGAGCCACGCTTTTTCGACGCACGTACGCACGGGGTCAGTTCAAACATTCCAACAAACCCTCTCAAAGATAACTTCATGAAGACATACAAAAAATCCGATGCTGCCATCGCCAACCTGACACCGGAACAACGCCGCGTAACCCAGCACGGCGGCACGGAACATTCAGGGACGGGTGCGTATCTTCACAATGACGAACCGGGCATCTATGTGGATATCGTATCGGGGGAGCCGCTGTTTACGTCGTCGGACAAGTTCGAATCGGGCTGCGGCTGGCCCAGCTTCACCAAACCCGTCGAACCCGCGCACATTAACGAACTGCGAGATACCAGCCACAGCATGATCCGTACCGAAGTCCGCTCGGTTCACGGCGACAGCCATCTGGGGCATGTGTTCCCGGACGGCCCGCAGGATCGCGGTGGCTTGCGCTACTGCATCAATTCAGCCTCGCTGCGCTTTATCCACCGGAATGACATGGAGGCGGAAGGCTACGCCGAATATCTTAACCAGGTGGAGGATAAGTAATGGCACAGGAACGCGCAGTACTGGCAGGGGGCTGCTTTTGGGGCATGCAGGATCTGATCCGCAAGCTACCGGGCGTGGAGAAAACGCGGGTGGGCTATACCGGCGGCGACGTGCGCAACGCCACCTACCGCAATCACGGCACGCATGCCGAAGGTATCGAAATCTTCTTTAACCCAGCGGAAATTTCTTACCGCCGCATTCTGGAATTCTTCTTCCAGATACACGATCCGACGACGGCCAATCGGCAGGGCAATGACCAGGGTTCGTCTTACCGCTCGGCGATTTACTACGTCAACGACGTGCAGAAGCAGACCGCGCTCGATACGATTGCCGACGTGAACGCCTCAGGCTTGTGGCCGGGTAAGGTGGTTACCGAGCTGGCGCCTGCCGGTGATTTCTGGGAAGCCGAGCCCGAGCATCAGGATTATCTGGAGCGTTTCCCCACCGGCTATACCTGCCATTACCCGCGCCCGAACTGGATGTTGCCAAAACGAACGGACAAATAATGGCCATGCTGGAGCTCGCATAAATGCACAGCCACCACGTTCGACCCCACTTTCACACGGCAGATTATTCTTTATTTGTACATACAAAAAATATTGACGCATCACCTATTTGTACATACATTCATGGCTCATGAAAATCGACTTTGACCTGTCAAAAACGAGAGAAACATCAAAGAGCGCCAACTCTCGTTCGAACGGGCGGCAGAAGCCGATTTCAATACTGCGCTGGTGTTTTCTGACACCCGAAAAGCATATGGCGAAACCCGTTACATCGCGCTGTGCTACCTGGATCGCCGGCTGCATGTTCTGTGCTTTACTGAGACCGAGACGGGCATTCGGGTAATCAGTTTCCGTAAGGCAAATACGAGAGAGGCAAATAGATATGGCAAGCCGCAAACCCTTGATTGACGCAGACGGCGAGGTCCGCGAACTAACCGCCGAAGATGTGGCGAAATTTAGGCCAGCCGCTGAAGTGTTGCCACTGTCCCTTAGAAAGAAACTAGGCGTGCGTGGCCCTCAGAAAGCACCGATTAAAGAGCGCATCACTATTCGGTTGTCGCGAGAAGTGGTAGAGCAATTCCGCGAAAGCGGCGAGGGCTGGCAAACCCGAGTAGACGCAGCCTTGCGTGAGTGGCTCAAGAGCCATTCTCCGACGTAAGCCATTGCTTCATTCACGCGCGGGGTCCCGGCAGTCAACCGGACGCCCTCATGCCATCTTCTTTTTCACCTCGTCAAGGTCAGTACCTCGCCTTCATTTACTACTACGACAAAATCAATCGTTGTCCACCCGCGGAAGCCGACATTCAGAAATACTTCGAAGTTTCAGCGTCCTCGGTTCATCAAATGATACTGAGCCTCTAAGCTGGTAAATATATCCAGCGAACACCGGGAAAATCACGATCAATAACACTACTTGTTGAAGCTGCAGATATCCCGCGGCTGGAGTGAAAAAGCCCGGTTGGGCTGAATGAAATGGAGTCCAACATCGCAGGATACACATATGAGTTGCCAACGTGCCGACACGGCAGGAGGCACGTACATCTGCACTGTTGATCTGACTAAACAGTACTCACTTGCCTTACTTTTTCTGCACTCCTCACTTAAGTTTGTTTTCCTTCAATTTATTTGGTTGCCTAAACCGATTTTTACCGGCAACACGAAGAAGACGAAGGAATTTTGGACATTCAAAATGGTTGGGCGCCTTGCAAACCGCAGCATGACGGAGCCCATCACGCATAGCAGCCAGCTCTTCAATTGTTCTGTCCAACTCATCTGCCTTGGCTAAAAGCAGTGCTCTATTAATGTCTGGCCCTTCAGAAGTAAACATTTCACCAATCTCTTCAAGCGAGAAACCGGCGCTACGCCCCAAAGATATTAAAGCCAGCCGCTCTATAACATTGACGCTGAATAGACGGCGCAAACCATTTCGCCCCGTTGACTGGATCAGTCCTTTTTCTTCATAAAATCGTAACGTTGAGGCGGGTAATCCAGATGCCTTTGCGACCTCAGCTATATCCATTATTTCACCTGTCGTAATTAATGCTTGACTTCAAGTTGACTTGAGCTTCAGAAATGGGAACGAGGTGATATTGATTTTCATGAAAGTGAGGCAAACCCGTTCCTAATAGAACATTTTGAAAAATTAAATCTGGCAAAGGGCAGTCGAGTATTCCTGCCGTTGTGTGGCAAGTCACGTGATACTGCATGGTTGCTTGCCTGCGGTTATCGAGTTGTTGGTGCAGAGTTGAGCGAGCTCGCCATTATCGAGTTGTTTAAAGAACTTGGCTTAGAGCCGGAAATCTCCAAAGTTGGAAAATTGACCCGTTACAGCGCTAAAGATATCGACATGCCAGTGTCTAATTGTATTAATAAAAGATATTAATTAAAATACCGCCTTCAGGGTTTTTTGCCGGAGGTGTCCCATGTCCCGAGTTGCAGTGAAACTATTGTGCACAAAAGAACAGAAGATGGTGTTGAATAAACTCGCACGTAGTCGCACAGAGCAGACCCGATTAGTTGAGCGGGCCAAGATTGTTCTGGCCTGCTTGTCGGGTAAACGCAACGATCAAATTGCCACTGAGATGAAGTTGCGCCCCAATACCATAGGCATTTGGCGCAATCGCTTTGCAACACATGGTTTGGCTGGCTTGCACGATCAGGCTCGCTCCGGCAAGCCAAGCACTTACGACCACCCGGTGTTGCGGCAACGTATCCTGGAGCAACTGGAGATGCCGCCACCTGCAGGAATGAGCACCTGGGACGGCGGCTCAGTCGCGGTGAGTTTGGGTGTGTCTGCCGATGTCGTGTGGCGAATCTTACGCAAAGAAGGGATACAACTACAACGACATCGGTCTTGGTGTGTCAGCACCGACCCGGAGTTTGCCTCCAAGTCCGCCGACGTGATTGGCCTGTACCTCAACCCGCCAGACAATGCTTTGGTGCTCAGTGTTGACGAGAAGCCGTCGATTCAAGCCATTGAACGAACCTGTGGTTATGTACATACCAGTAGCGGCAAGATCGTGCGTGCGATGAAAGTACCTACAAACGTCACGGCACGTTGAATCTGTTTGCCGCGCTGCAAGTCGCCACCGGGCAGATTCATGGCAAGACCACCGCGACAAAGAAACGGGTGGACTTTCAGGCCTTCCTCGACGAGGTGATTGCACAGCAACCGGAGGGGCGGGAGATTCATATTATTTTGGACAATCTATCGACCCACAAAGGAAACACCGACTGGCTCGCCGCTCACCCCAACGTGATACTCCACTTTACGCCCACGTCGGCGAGCTGGCTTAATCAGATTGAAATATGGTTCGGAATTTTGCAGCGCAAAGCACTACGGGGAGCAAGCTTCGAGAGTATCGACAAGCTAACGCAAGCCATTAAAGACTTCACGACTGCGTACAATAAAAATGCATCGCCGTTCATTTGGCGCAAGCGTGAAGTCAAGGGTGCCCCAGCTCCGCAATACTATTATTAATTTATGCAATTAAACACTAGTCTTCACACAGAGAGCTCATACATGCAAAACGCTACAATACGTTCCCCATTATAAATAACTGCCACTATGAAACTGATCTTGGGTATTGAAAGCTCATGCGATGAAACCGGTGTCGCCATATATCACATCGAGCGTGGATTGCTAGCTCATGCACTGCATACCCAAGTGGCCATGCACAATGAATACGGCGGCGTGGTGCCGGAACTGGCGTCACGCGATCACATCCGTCGCATGCTCCCCTTGATACGCTTGGTAGCAGATAAAGCCGTATGCCGCCTACAAGATGTGAACGCCATCGCTTATACCCAAGGCCCCGGTTTGTCTGGTGCATTATTAGTAGGCGCAAGTATTGCTTGTTCGCTGGCGTATTCACTGAATATTCCTGCCATTGGCATCCACCATCTGGAAGGACATTTGTTATCCCCACTGTTATCCGACTCCGCACTGAAATTTCCTTTCATCGCGCTATTAGTTTCCGGCGGACATACCCAACTCATGCGCGTGGGTGGTGTAGGCAAATATACTTTACTAGGGGAGACATTGGACGATGCCGCTGGTGAAGCTTTCGATAAGAGTGCCAAGCTGCTTGGTCTTTGCTACCCAGGAGGCCCTGAACTGGCTAAGCTGGCCAATCAAGGTCGGCCAGGTCGATTCCATTTGCCGCGCCCCATGCAACATAGCGGCAATCTGGATTTCAGCTTCAGCGGGCTGAAAACTGCTGTGTTAACCCTAACTCGTCAACATACACTGGATGAACAAACCCGTGCCGACATTGCTTATGCAGCGCAAGAAGCAATCGTGGAAGTACTGATCATCAAATCTCTGGCTGCGCTAAAACAAACTGGACTTAATCAACTAGTAATCGCCGGCGGAGTAAGTGCTAACCAACATCTTCATGCGCAACTCAACAAAGCCGCCAGCAAAAATGGTTTTCGCGTGTTCTATCCTGATCTTGAATTTTGCACCGACAATGGTGCCATGATCGCCTTTGCCGCCGCGCTACGTCTGCAGGAGCAAGAAACGAAAAGCGATTACCGTTTCAACGTCAAGCCGCGCTGGGACTTGCAACAACTCAACTATTCCGAATGATGGTCGTTCTTCTTGACGATGCGGCTTTCCTTGCCCGCCAACAAATTCTTAATGTTGCCCCTGTGGCGCCAGATCAACAATAATGACATTCCCACCACCGCCAGCACATATTCAGATGGCAAAGCCAATGCCATGGCGTAGATAGGCGCACTCACGGCCGCCAGCAACGCCGCCAGTGAAGACAGGCGGGACAACATTACAACCAATATCCAAGTTGCCAATACCGCCAACCCCAACCATGCGTTAAGCGCCAGCAGCACACCCAATGCAGTAGCCACGCCCTTGCCGCCTTTGAAGCGAAGGAAAACAGGAAAAAGATGACCCAGAAATACAGCAAACGCCACTGCCACAACCAGTAGCAAATTGCCAGCCTGTGGCTCAAAATGTTGAGCCAACCACACTGCCAGCCAGCCTTTCGCTGCATCACCCAACAATGTCAATATCGCAGCCCATTTATTTCCGCTACGCAGCACATTGGTCGCGCCCGGATTATGCGAACCGTAAGTGCGTGGATCGGGCAATGCAAACAATCGGCTCATTATCACCGCGAAAGAAATCGAACCCAACAAATAGGCACATACAACAAAAACCAAGATCATCATTTGAAATGCCTTAAAATGCGCTAGTAGCAATCTCTTTTTTTAAATTTATCAAAGCAAGCACAAAACCAATCAAACTCAAACAGCTTCTTCATGGATATAATTTTTCTACGCGAACTTAAAGTCGAAACGCTCATCGGTGTATACGAATGGGAGAAGCGCGTTCCGCAAACTCTGCAGCTGGATATGGAGATTGCCCTACCGAATACTCGCGCCTATCAGAGTGACGATATACACGATGCACTTGATTACTCCGAAATCGTGCGTCACATCCAAAGCGCACTAAGCAACCACCACTTCAACCTGCTGGAAGCACTGGCCGAACACATTGCCCAGATTCTGCTTACTGACTTTAACGTACCTTGGGTCAAAGTCAGCGTAGCCAAATTAAACGCTATACGTGATAGTCGCATGGTGGGCATCAGCATTGAACGCAGTCAGGTCAAACCGAACTGATGCTGAAATTTCAAACAACTAATTCAATCTAGCTCACCGTCACTCGCGCAAATTTGCGCTTACCTACCTGAGCTACCACCACTGCACCCGTTTGCAGTTGCAGGGCTTTGTCAATTACCCGTTCGCCATCCAGCTTTACTGCTCCCTGAGTAATCATACGCAAGGCTTCTGATGTGCTTTCTACCAACCCGGCCTGCTTGAGTAATTGAGTAATGCCGATAATCCCTGTACTGGCGGAAACCGTTACTTCCGGCATGTCTTCTGGCAGCACGCCTTGTCTGAAACGCGCCTCGAATTCAGTTAACGCCTTTTCGGCTGCGGCTCGGCTATGGAAGCGCGTAACTATTTCTTGCGCCAGCAACACTTTAATGTCGCGTGGATTACGTCCTTGTTCTACCTCTGCGCGCCATTTGGCAATCGTGCTCATCGACTCAAATGACAGCAACTCCAGATAACACCACATCAATTTGTCTGAAACAGACATTAACTTGCCAAACATTTCCTGTGGCGACTCGGTGATGCCGATATAATTACCAAGAGATTTGGACATCTTGTTAACGCCATCCAACCCTAACAATAATGGCATGGTAAGCACGCATTGCGGAGGCTGGCCGTAATGTTTTTGCAACTCGCGTCCCATGAGTAGGTTGAATTTCTGGTCGGAACCGCCTAACTCTATGTCAGCTTTGAGCGTCACCGAATCGTAACCCTGTATCAGGGGATAAATAAATTCATGGATAGCGATTGCCTGACTGTTCTTGTAGCGTTTGCCGAAATCATCGCGCTCCAGCATGCGCGCAACAGTATGGGTAGCTGCTAGCTTAATTAAGTCAGCCGCGCTAAATTTGTCCATCCAAGTAGAATTAAAAACAATTTCGGTTTTATCCGGGTCCAGCACCTTGAATACTTGCTCACGGTAACTTTCCGCATTTTCTAATACCTGTTCGCGTGATAGCGGTGGGCGAGTCGTGTTTTTGCCAGTCGGATCACCTATCATGCCGGTAAAATCGCCAATCAAAAATAGCGCATGGTGACCAAGCTCCTGTAACTGCCGCATTTTGTTGAGCAATACAGTATGGCCAAGATGCAGATCCGGTGCGGTTGGATCAAACCCGGCCTTGATGCGCAAAGGACGACCCAGTGCCAATTTGATATTTAATTCAGTTTCCAACAGCAGCTCGTCGCAACCACGTTTAATCACGTCTATTGTTTCTTGTAAGATCATGTTGAGCAGATTCTTTTATGTTCGTTATTAATTGGGGTAGTAATCACTAATCCGCAATACTAAATGGAGCTCGCAAATTAGCGTAAATCATTAGTATCCATTATTGAGAACCGTCCTCAAGCTCTTCCCTTAAGGCGATGGAGTTGACCAATATGACCGTGGAAGAATTGCGACGCACAGTGGATCGCTCAACCACAGGCCGCGAAAAGTGCTGAGATTCAGAACCCCTTTAAAGACATTTTTGGAAAACAGATGCGCTATATTATAAACTCGGCCATCAAGTAGATTGATCAGAACACCAGGATTCCGGCCTTCGCGGGTATAACGAATCGCACTATTGAATGGCCGACTCTATAAGTCACCATTAAGTGTTGCACTTTGAAAGTGAATCCGCGTTATTTTAATTCTTCAACTGCAATACCATATTCAGAAGACCATGGAACAGGCCACGCCCAAACAGTTAATGAGAATTTAGTTCCAGATTTTACGTCAAGAACTTGATGAGGGTGCGTAACCTGTCCCGGCCAAAAAAGAGCATGTCCAACGGGAAGATCTTTATTATTGTAATCTTGCCGAGGAAAAACAAGATCGCCCCCAGTAAAGTCATCATTAAGCTTTACAAGCATTGACACCAGAGAGACGTCATGATGCAGTTTCATATTCTTTACATCATTTGGTCCATAACGTACAAAATAAGGAGAAGTAAATCCTAAAATATTCAGCAGTGGAAATACATAAAGAAGAGAAGGGAGGCATTTGTCCATAATTTGTTTGCAAATATCTATTGAAAATATTCTGCTTAAATTATAGAGGTTAAGTTCAGATGCGGAATATCCATCTGGATTGTGCGCAAAAAACAATTCCGGTCTTGAATCTAGCTCTTTAATAAGAGCTGCACAATATTCAGGCGTCCAAAAAGGAGTCGAATATATGTCATTCGCTACCTCTGTGAATACTCCACATTTATTTGCTATGTAATCTTTGCTATGTAAAATTTTCATTTTTATTTAATTTTAAAAAAAGCCTGAGCTCCTGGTTCGTCAGTTTTTACATAATGTATAAAATATTTGTATTTATTTCCGTCCGTCATTTATATATTGCATATCAGTCATTGTAGAGCCGACCATTAAACAGTAAGCCGTTCACCCTGAACCTGCCGAAGGGAGAGTTGGTTTCAACAAGCTCAGCCCGAACGGATTTAAACCTTTTAAAGGCCGACTCTGTAAAAACCCCCAATGATTAGCATCGCTTCTTGATTACATTGCTGCATCACTTGCAGTTCTTGGAGTATCCAAAATCTATACTTCGGAACCCCTACCAAATGATATTGACAATGCCATATAACGTGCGATGCTCTTGCAAACCTACTTATATCTTTTCCTTTCTTTAAGTGTTGTGGGGACAACACTCCGAAAGATAACTGTATGGGCAGACACTCTGACAGGCAAAGCCAGTCAGGTGGTGACCACGTCCATAGGACGTGGTTTTTTAACTCTCAATAAAATTGATATTTAAAGGCCAATTTATTATTAACAGATAAATACTACACTTACTTGAAATATGTGTCTATCTAGCATATCAACTTAATTTCAAGTATTATTAATATATTAAGTATGATTCACTGTACTAAAGCTGTTTGGGTGATACTACGACCGATATAGTGATGGCATTCGGGCTAAACAGTGCGAAATAAGTAGTTAACTAATTTACGGAGGTAGTCATGAACGCAGTAACCGAAATGCAAGACCCACTGGTGTTTACCGACAGTGCGGCCAATAAGGTTAAAGCAATGATTGAAGAAGAAGATAATGCCAACTTGAAGTTGCGCATTGCCGTAAGCGGTGGCGGCTGCTCCGGTTTTCAGTATGGTTTTACCTTAGATGAAGTAACCAATGAAGATGACACCGTACTGAATAAAAATGGCGTGCAGTTGTTAATTGACCCGATGAGCTTCCAATATCTGGTGGGCGCAGAAATTGATTATCAGGATGGATTAGAAGGGTCGCAATTCGTAATCAAGAATCCAGGCGCTACTTCTACCTGTGGTTGTGGATCATCTTTTTCAGTTTAACCAAAATAATTAATGTAGATGTCTAGCGAGGGGGCACAAGCTCTCGCATTTATTACGCCGAAGTAAACATACCACGTTCGTAGAACTGGTATTGCCCAATGCCCCCCAAAGGGGGGCACACCTATCGCGCCTTCCGAGAAGGCGCTCTGCCAGGTTCCAGTTGCAATTGCTTCTGATGCTGCTCTTCCTTCTCTTGAAACCACACATACTTTTGTATCGTCTCTCCCTTCAGTCTCACCGTGTCAACACAGTAGCCCTTCGCCCAGAAATGATTGACCCAATAGGGCCGTTTCTTGAGAATCGGAAAGACGCTAAACAACCTTATTGCCGTCCGACCTTTCTATATGCCCATCAAGCCCGATACCGATAATTTCAGTGCACCTTTACCAACAAGTGTACGTGATCCGCCTACACATTCAATTCCACTACTTCGCACCCTAACTGCTGGCTGAATATCATCACGCATTTATAGACCTCTCGACCTACCGGCCCTTGGAGTATCCGAAATCTGTATTCGAAACCCATACTAAATGATATTGACAATGCCATATAACGTGCGATGCTCTTGCAAACCTACTCATATTTTTTCCTTTCGTTGAGTTGTGGGAACAACACTCTGAAAGATAACTGTATGGGCAGGGACTTTGACAGGCAAAGCCAGTCAGGTGATGACCACGTCCATAGGACGTGGTTTTTTAACTCTCAATAAACTTTTTCCTACTTCATTATTCCTATTTCAATAGTACAGCGGGAGACAATACTATCAATGATAAAAATTTTAGATATATCATTATCAACGAGCGAGGAAGCTACGACTGCCATCGAAAAATGGATTGAAATTAAGCCGAGTAAATCGCACCGAGTATGCAGGGGTGACGTGCGCCAGTTACAGCGACCAAATTGACGCTATACCCGTATAAACGTTGCTGTGCCAGCCAAGCAAATGCGATGGCCTCCAGCCAATCGACTCCCATGCCTAGTGTGTCCGTGGCTTGAATACGGCAATCCGGCAAGGAGATGCCTAAGTTTTGCACTAAAGCTTGATTATGTGCGCCACCCCCACACAAATAAATCTCTTGCGCGCCATCGCAAAAACAATTGATTGCGTCTGAAATAACGCGACTGCTAAATGCGAGCAGAGTGGCCTGTACATTGACAGGCGCTTCGTCACCACGTAGCTTGCTGTTCAGCCAGGCTATGTTAAACAAATCACGCCCACTGCTTTTCGGCGGCACGGCATGCAAAAAAGGTTCGTCCAGCAACGTCTGCAGCAGCGCTGGAATGATCTGTCCGCTAGCGGCCCACGCACCATCCCGATCATAAAGCTCTCCGCACTGTAGAGCAATCCATGCATCCATCAGCATGTTGCCCGGGCCACAATCGAAGCCTGTAGTATGACGCTTGGGTGAGAGATCAGTAAGGTTGCTGATGCCACCGATATTGACAATAACGCGATGAATGCTTGGATGGCGCAATACTCTGTCGTGGAACGCAGGAACGAGCGGGGCGCCCTGTCCTCCTGCAGCGATGTCACGGCTGCGGAAGTCACTAACTACAGTAATGCCGCTTAATTCGGCCAGCAAGGCAGCATTACCCAATTGTAAAGTATAACCTTCGCTAGGGCGATGGCGTATAGTTTGTCCGTGGCAGCCAATAGCGCGCACTTGATCGAGCGTGATATTAGCTGCTCGCAGTAAGATTGCCGTTGCTGCCGCATACAAGCTCGCCAATTCATTACTGATGAGCTGCATCTGATGCAGCTCATCATTTGCAGAGTGGTGCAGGGCGAGTAGCGCGTCCTTCAGCCTCCTTCCGTAAGCTTGGAAGTAGGTAGCGAGCAACTTGGGGTGGCTGGTGGAGAAATCAACCAAGACAACATCAATGCCGTCCAAGCTGGTGCCAGACATGATGCCTATATAAAATTCAGAATGGTTCTGAACTATTTGAATCTGCTCAGCGCGATTTTGCTCAGTCAAGTTTGGCCAAGTTAGTGTCGCGCAACAAGCCCAAGCGCGCGGTCAGGCTGCGGGTAGCTTCTTGGAAGGCAAGCTTCTGCGCATTGTTTAGGGGGACGGCATCCGGCAATGCAGCACGCAAGGGGTCGCGATGTTGGGCATTGACCATGAACTCATAATGCAAGTGTGGACCCGTGGCCAAGCCAGTCATACCGACAAAGCCAATAATATCTCCCTGTCCCACACGCTGGCCGCGGCGCAAGCCGCTAGCAAAACGCGATAGATGTCCATATACGGTGGTGTGGCGGCTTTGATGCTCCACTATCACAACATTGCCATAACCGCCTTGTTTGCCAACAAAGGATACTGTCCCATCGGCAGTTACCTTTACCTTGGTGCCTAGCGCTGCGGCATAGTCCACACCTTTATGCGCACGCCACGTATTCAGCACCGGGTGAAAGCGCGACAAACTGAAACCGGAACTAATGCGTGAAAATTCAAGTGGTGAGCGCAAAAACGCCTTTCGTACGCTCTTACCATCCGGTGTGTAATAATCACCCTTATTACTGTCAGTTTTGAAATACACCACACGGTAGCTCTCGCCTTGATTGATGAACTCGGCAGCCCGAATGCGTCCAGCACGAACCGGTTCGCCGTTGCTGTAATCCATTTCATAGACCACGCTGAATTTATCTCCTTTGCGCAGATCACGATGAAAGTCAATATCACTACCAAAAATTTCAGCTAATTGGTTGGCAGTTGTTTCCGGCAAGCCAATTGCATCGGTCGCAGCAAACAGAGTACTGCTAATCTCACCAGTACGCATGAGCAGACGTTGTTCAAGCAGGGGGGGCTGTATGCTGGTCTTTAGGCCGCTAATACCTTTCTCAATAAGAATCTGGCTGCCGTTGTTATCAAGGTAACGCAACGCCAGCAGACTACCATCCGCATTGGTTTCAGCTTGCACGAATTTACCTACGGCAAGTTGGCGGAAGGATGCCGCGGCTTGATCGCGACGCAGATATTCGCTGGCAGCGGTATCTTCCACTTGCATACGGCGCAGGAGTTCAGTTACTGTATCTCCGCGTTGCACGCGTTCATTGCGCCAGAATGTGGCAACCTTGGAATTGGTGACACTAGTAATAGTTAGAGTGTCATGGGGCAGGACGATTTCTTCCGCGACCATTGTAAGGGATGTATAGGCATCGTCAGACTGCGGTACAATTCCAAATGCAGTGACCACGCCAAGCAAGGGCAGGCTGGATAAGGCAACGAGCCAGCGCAGCTTTAATTTTTTTTCTTGTGTCAGGGTATTTTGGCTTAACATTTACGTTTACGTCTCCTAGCTACCAAGTTCTCTAAAGGTTATGAGCACTATTTTTTTGAATTATGCACAACTTTACCAGAAAGCAGCCATCCCTCAAAGTCCATCGTCCAAATACCGACCAATGGTTCATAGATGAGAATGAGCGGTTAACATATTTTAGAACATCTCTGAGAATTCACTACCAGCCGCCCACTGAGGCATCAATTACGCCCAGAATTTTGAGATAATACGTCCATCATCTCTCTACCCAATCTATCCGTGCTCGCACCCACATATCCGGGCTTTTTTGATGTTGAGATGCGTACCGCCAAGTTGACGGAGATGGATGACCGCTGATGAAACTCAATGCCTGGATCAACTGTGAAGTCTTTCGATCTGATCTGCAAGGGTGCATGAGAAGGAAAGGAAGAGCTAGGCCGGAGCCAATCCCATTGATGTGGTGCTCATGGTCAAAATGCTGGTTCTCCAGCACCGGTACAACCTTGCCGACGAAGAGAGATCATCACGCAAATTTAGAAACAATCAAGCCATCCCAATCAACCTAACACGGAGACCATTATCATGAAAACTACCACCTCCCTGCCGCTGAGCGACATTCAGGCCAAACCGGACAACCCTGATGTGGCAATCCCGACCCGATTCGACATCTCAGCGGATGGCAGCGAAGTCACTGACAACAAGACTGGCCGAATCTGGCGGCGTTGTCCTGAAGGCATGATAACCAGTACCACTGGCTGTACCGGGATCGCAGCGGCTTATACTTGGGATCAAGCGCTAGCCTTGGCTAAACACGAAGCGATGTCCACAGGAAAAGCTTGGCGTCTGCCCTTTGCAAATGAACTGTCAAGCATTGTAGATACAAGCGTCAGAAATCCGGCGATTAATACGGTCGTCTTTCCTATGAAATGGCCAACACCAGCTGCACATTTCTGGTCGATTGAACCTGCGAAGGATAACTCGTCCTTTGCTTGGGGTGTCAGTTTTTACGATGGCAAAGTGGATTTCCACCAACGCGGAGATAGCGGTCGGGTAAGATTAGTGCGTACGGGACAATTCGCCGTTCCCATTGATGCTACAGGGGCTGTGGAAAATTCGGTTTATCCATGATGAGCCCTAGCGCTGGAAGTAAAGATGAGATAAAGCGTTATTTAATAAGCGCTTACATGTTGCCGTGCCAAAGATCTGGCTAGAGAAAAGACATGGAAGAGAAAAACGAATATTAGAGACGCTCTATCTGGAGGCTGCCTGACCAACAACTCACCTTGCCGACAGCCACCATCTGGACGCTTTGCTCTACACTTCGTTACTGATATTGTCGGTCACCCTGTTCGAGAAGATGCCCTTGCTGCAAGTGTTTCCGGAAGGCGACTACAAATCCGAACAGAGCGGCGGCGGCAATCAGCTGAATCTATTCACGTTTTAACCGGACACTATTGAATACATTTATATATACATTGCAATAAATGCTTACAATCGTATACTCTCACAAACAATTTCATGCGAAGTTTAAGTATTCTTTAAGAAGTTGTTATTTTGTCATGCTGGATATTATTATAATTAATAATTTATATAATTATAATACTCCTAATATATTGCTTTTCCTATAAAACAAAATCACGTGCAAGCATTGGGCTATGTCGAATACAATCAGATGTTTTTCTATTCCAAGGATGTGACTTAAAAAGTAATCAATATCTGTAAAAGTAAGATTGCCGCCTACCTTTAAGCTTTCTTAAATGTATGCTGCTTTATAACCTGAGTAAGTATTGAACCCATTACAATTAACTATTACCATGCCCAAATATATTGGGCCTAATTCCATGTCTAAAAAAATAATTCCAATTATCGATTATCGTCATTCTAAGGCAGTTCCGGTCATCCCCGCTGTTATAGAAGAGCCGAATGGACTTATCGGTGACGCGTTTGGACGCCCATTACAGGATTTGCGCATTTCACTCACAGATCGTTGCAATTTCCGATGCGTATATTGCATGCCTGTAGAGGCATTCGGCAAAGATCATATATTTATGCCACGGGCTTCAATGATGACTTTTGAAGAAATCACTCGCGTCGCACAAATTTTCGTTAACCATGGCGTTCAGAAAATCCGCCTTACGGGTGGTGAACCCCTATTACGCAAGCATGTAGAAAATTTAATTGAGATGCTTGCAAAGCTGAAAACATACGATGGCAGCGATTTGGATCTGACGCTGACTACTAATGGTGCGTTACTCGGAAGAAAAGCTCAATCCCTGAAAGATGCAGGATTAAATCGTGTTACGGTCTCTCTGGATTCGCTGGATGATGCCACTTTCAAGCGCATGAACGGCGTTGATTTTCCTGTGTCGGACGTTCTGCGCAGTCTGGATGTCGCCCACTCAGTAGGCCTCGGCCCAATCAAGGTAAACATGGTTGTCAAAAGTGGCATGAACGACCAGGAAATCGTACCTATGGCACGCTATTTCAAAGACTCCCCCTTCATACTGCGATTCATCGAATACATGGATGTAGGGTCCTCTAACCAATGGGAAATGGGCGAGGTGATTCCATCTGCCGAAGTAGTGCGACGAATTTCAGCTCACATGCCACTTGAAGAAATCGAACCAAACTGCACCGGCGAGACTGCAGAGCGTTGGCGCTACCAGGATGGCGGGGGTGAAATCGGAGTTATCTCAAGCATCACCAAGACCTTTTGTCACGAATGCGTTCGTGCCAGGTTGTCAACCGAAGGCAAGCTATATACCTGCCTCTTTGCGGAGAGTGGCCACGATTTGCGAGCACTAATGCATAGTGGAAAAACAGATCAAGAAATTTCTACTGCCCTTGCACATCTATGGCGGTTGCGCGCGGATCGCTATTCAGAGTTACGGAGTGCAAACACAAAGAGCAGGACTCAAGCAGGCAAGAAGATTGAAATGTCTTATATTGGGGGGTAGTTTGCAAGTACGCATCCGTCTGTCAGGTGCGTCAAAATCTTATCCAGACGGTATTACCCATATCAAGCGAAACCGAAAATCCGTCTGGTAATTATGCTGTCACCTTCAAAGCTTTAAATAACTGCCAAACTTAGCAAAGGACACTTCATGGAATCTAAGCCTTCCTTCTTGTCCACCCTTGAAACAATGGGTGATTACGACCCTAATTCAATGCCGGTGGAACAGGCACGCCAGCTTATCCAGCAATTTCTCGCGCCACTCGCGGAGTATGAATCGATTAACCTGAGCGATGCATTGCATCGCACGTTGGCAGCAGACATACATTCCCCTATGAATGTGCCGCCGCACGACTATTCAGCAATGGATGGTTACGCTGTGCGCAGCGATGACTTGGCAAAGGCTCCTGGCCGACTCGCTATTATTGGCAGTGCCTATGCTGGACGCGTCTTTGAGGGTCATGTTGCGGCAGGCGAATGCGTGCGCATTATGACTGGCGCCCTCATTCCTGAAGGCTGTGATAGCGTGGTGATGCAAGAGCACGTTCAGGTCGCCGGATCCTTTATTGAAATAGGAGAAGGACACCTCCGTGGTCAGAACATTCGCTTGGTCGGGGAAGATATTACGCAGGGCGCTACGGTGCTGACTCGCGGACAGATCATTCGCCCCGCCGAGATGGGCCTGCTGGCTTCGCTTGGTTTCAGTGATGTCAAAGTTTACCGCAAACTAAAAGTTGCGTTATTTTCAACCGGTGACGAATTGCAGCAACCAGGAACACCGTTGGCTCCTGGTCAAATATATAACAGTAATCGCTATACTCTGCTAGGTATGTTGGGCGAACTAGGCGTGGAAATTATCGACATGGGTACCGTTCGTGACGACAAAACCAGTCTCAAAGTCGCGTTGCTAGACGCTGCAACGCGGGCTGATGTCATCATAACCAGCGGTGGAGTTTCAGTAGGAGAGGCTGACTACATCAAGCAACTGTTAGCGGAAATTGGCGAGGTTGTGTTCTGGAAAATAGCCATGAAGCCAGGCAAGCCACTTGCTTATGGCAAGATTGGGACTTGCCATTTTTTTGGATTGCCGGGTAATCCAGTTGCAGTCATGGTAACTTTCCAGCAGTTCGTTCGCGACGCTTTACGCGCGCTTATGGGCCAGCAACCCAAACTAACCATTGAGCTCCAGGCTATTTGCCTAAGCCCTATCCGAAAAGTTCCCGGACGAACCGAATTTCAGCGCGGCATTCTCAGTAAAGATAAAAACGGCGGATGGATAGTACACACAACGGGCGCTCAATGCTCCGGCATTCTCAGCTCAATGAGCAAAGCCAATTGTTTTATTGTTTTACCTGCATCGCAGGGAAGCATTGAAGCAGGTTGCGCTGTCCAAGTACAGCCATTTTAATCAGACCATATCAAGCATGGTCTGCACATACACCGAGCCATTCCGTGCAAACTTTGTAGATGAAAATTATCCGTTCCAGATATCACTTTCATAACCAAACTGTTCATTATGGATGAAAATACTATCCTGATAAATAGTCTAAATATTATAAAGCCAGTAAATCCCGCTAGAAATATTTGAAACTCTTTAGCCTACAGAAGATAAATATGCAAAATGAACCTGATGAATCCATAATAACAGCAACAATGGACAACGATTTAGAAGGAATGAAGAACGCAATTAAACTTGGTGTGGATATAAACATTCAAGATTTTTTTGGAAAAACAGCGTTACATTATGTCGAAAGTATAGAGGCGGCACAATTGTTAATCGACAATGGAGCTGATCCAAACATTGTGGATTATAACAATCGTCCTCCAACATTCGACGTTAACGATCCCGAACTTGCAATATTTTTAATTGATCACGGTGCCGATGCTAAATTTCAAGATAAAGATGGCTTAACCGCCTTGTATATATGGGTAGACTTCCCCAAAGTGGCTCAACGTTTACTAGCTGCTGGTGCCAGCCCTAATGTCCAACTTGAAACGGGGAGTATGATTATTAAAAAAGGAAATACCGCTTTGCATAAAGTTGGAAATCTGGAATCTGCCCAGCTTCTAATTAAATATGGTGCGAATATCACGATTAGAAATATAGAAAGGGCAACCCCCGACCAAACGACAAAGGGCGAAATACAACGCTATCTTAAATCTGTGCGTGAAGAAAATAGCTTGTTACCAGCCGATGTCCAGAAAAAATTCAGTGAGCCTATACCGGATAATACCGACAGCCGATTAACCGGCGATGTAACCGTTTATCACAATAAGCCTTAGTATTTAAGATCAACTTTTCTCAATTACCAGTTATCGCAATTGGTAACGCGCGAGTAATCAAAGCCGGCACGCTGTACTGCGATAGAAAATCGGCTAAACTTGGTTAATATGGCAAGAACAGCGCTGTTTTCTTGGCTAATGTAGCCAGTTATGCATCGGTTACTCAATGAAACGGAAAGCTTCTCTGCGCAGAATGAACATGCTGCCCTTCTAAATTCCAATGCGTCCGATTGATATTTACTCCGCCAACGCAACCGTTTTGATCATGGCATATACGACAAGTCCCTTGCGTAAATCTAGTCGATCACGTGACCATGCAGTGATTTCCGTAAACAAATTTTGTCCTCCGCTTAACCGTAACCCGAGCAGTACGTGCCCCTCGCGAGCGGGATCAATACGCTGTACTGTCACAGGTAAGATATTCAATAGACTTGTGTTCTCCGGTTTAGTGAGCGCAATTCCAACATCCTTTGCAAGAATACGCAAACGTTGCGACCTGCCAACGCTATCTGAATAAATAGGGGTGCTCAACCAAAAACAATCTTCACCAACATGAAAAGAAGTTAACCCATGCTCTTTCCGCCCCAACTGACCCTCAATAACCGACACCACGCCTTCATCGTTGAATAGTGGTGAATCCGACCGCGATAAGGTGTGTTTAAGCGTTTCTACGCGATCGATGCGCCCATCCCGCAGAAACACCACTCGATCTGCAAGACGTTCTACTTCGGCTGGCGCATGGGTAACATACACAATCGGCACGTCCGCTTCTTCTACCAAGCGCTCAAAATAAGGAAGAATATCACGCTTGGTCTGAGTGTCGAGCGCCGAAAGTGGCTCATCCATCAAGAGCAGGCGTGGACTTGTCAACAGCGCGCGCCCCAAGGCAATACGCTGACGCTCCCCACCGGAAAGTCGAGTAATATTACGCTCAATCAGGTTTTCGATGGCCAACATACGGACAACTTCGTCCAGATGTAGTTTACGCTCAGCGATGGGTGTGCGCTTGTATCCGTAGAGGAGATTTTCGCGTACAGACAGATGCGGCAACAAACTTGCCTCTTGAAAAACCATAGCGATCCGACGCCGATGCAGCGGTACCCAGCGACGTCCATTCAGCCAAATTTCATGACGAAAGCTCACGCGCGCGTCGCTCGGGCGCTCCAGACCGGCAATCAGTCGCAGTAATGTAGTTTTACCCGAGCCAGAACGTCCAAACAGAACGGTGACACCATCCGCGGGCCAATCAACATCGACATCAAAAACAAAGTTTGAATGAGTAATCCGGGCACGTACCGACAAGGTCATGGTTTTACCATCTCAAAACCTCGATTAAACCAGTACACCACAAAAAGCACGATAAACGCGAAAATCAATAGCATCAGACTAAGTCTTCCCGCAGCGGCATACTGCATACCCTCAGTATAGCCATAGATAGTGGTTGATAAAACGTGGGTAACTCCCGGAATATTGCCGCCCACCATCAGGACAACCCCGAACTCCCCCATTGTGTGAGCGAAAGTGAGCGTCATGGCGACGATGAAGCCACTTTTTGTCATCGGTAAAATTACGCTAATGAAACGATCTATCGCGCCAGCCCCAAGGGAAGCAGCCACTTCGATCGGGCGTCGGCCCAAATTGGAAAAAGCTTGCTCCAAGGGTTGCACAGCAAACGGCATGGAATACAGCACTGAGCCGATCAGTATCCCCTCAAAAGTAAAGGCAAGATGATGCAGTCCCATATCCTCTAATGTTCCGCCGATGAAGCCGCGCGGGCCAAGTGTGATCAAGAGATAAAACCCAAGCACGGTTGGCGGCAACACCAGCGGCAATGCAACCACAGCCTGTACAGCCGTTCGACAAGTAGAGCGTCCACTAGTCAACCACCAAGCTAAAGGCGTTGCAATCGCCATCAAAATTAATGTAGTGTATAAACAAAGCCGTATCGTAAGCCAGATCGCTGTCCAGTCCTCTGCGGTCAAACTCAAACTTTGCCTGAAGGACTCCAAAATCTATCTTGCCAAAGAGTGATGTTTCTTAGGTAGCACAAAGCCGTAGCTTTCCATGATTTTGCGCGATTCTGGCGTCTGGACGTAAGCCGCAAACCGCCGCGCAAGCGCACTGTCTTTCGCTCGCTTGGTTATTACAAAGGCTTGCGCCAACGGCTCATGAAGTCCATCATCAATCAAGCTATGCCCTCCTTGTTTAGACATTGCAGGATTAAGCGCCAGCGAAAGGGCAATAATACCGGCATCGGCTGCCCCGGTACTTACCATCTGTGCGGTATGTTCGATATTTTCGCCAAAGACAAGCTTGGCCTGTAGCTTTTCCCACATTCCGGCCGATTTCAGTGCTTCCTTGGCACGCATACCATAAGGTGCAAATTCGGGATTGGCGATGGCCACTTTACGAATAGTCGATTCAGACAGTTTTTGCAGCGTCAACTTAGTGGCATCAGTCGTTGAAGACCAAATTACCAGACGACCAATCGCATAAACTACAGGATCAGCACTCGTTTGCCCCTCTTTCTTCAGCGTCTGCGGAAAATTAACGTCCGCCGCGAAAAACATATCAAAAGGCGCACCATTCTGGATTTGTGCAGTGAATTTGCCTGACGAGCCATAAATAGCCTTTACCTCGTCATTGTGATGTTCGGCATTAAATTTACTCACGATATCGGCCATAGCAAATTTTATACTGGAAGCGGCGACGATAGTTATGTTCTCAGCCATTGCGGTGCTAGCACCAAACACGAATGCTACTGCGATAACGAAAGTGTGTAAAATTTTAATCATGGTAAAACTCCTTTCCCTTGGTTTTAATTAAAATGCGACTACATTAGCGTCTACCCACACATAGTGTGTGTCATCGTCTCGGCCAGGCTGCATCTTCTGGGACGTCGCTTTGGCAAAATCCCCCGCCATGAAGTAGGAATAGCCTACAACCATCCCTAAATTCTTATTGACTGGAAATTGCGCATAAATATCAAACTCCTGGCCTATTTCCTTACCGCTTTTGCCGGTTGTGTCGCGCAAGCCTGTTGCAGTCCAGCGGTCCGTGGCACTAGCCAGGTCATACCAGCTGTAGCCAAAGTCAAATTTTAAGCTGGCGGTGGGATTAAGCTCGCCGCGCACTTTAACGGCACGAATATTTTCCATCTGGATATAATTACTGTGAGACCACGGTCTGGCAAACCCGAATAAACGCTCGAAACGTTGACTGGTATTATCATTTGGATTTTTATCGCCGCTTGCATAGCCTAGATTGGCCATAACACGGGGTTTCCATGCATGTCCGAGGGTATAGCCTGCTTCCATGTTATAACCATAGGCGTCGTGATCCTGCCCGCCATCATCCCCCCACTGCTTGACATAGTTCAAATCCCAATCCAAACCGGTATTGCTTACCAACCCATAGGCACGTAAACCTCCGGTGTTGATTTCACGATTTTTTTTGTCAGCTGCGGTGGCAGGCGCGCCAGACGTAGCATATTTCATCTTGCTGCCATTTTGTTGCAGCAAGTAGTAGTAAGGTTGCAGCGTGACCACTTTTGACCATTTGCGGAAATCAAACTTGGCACCGTAGAACCACTGACCTTCATTGGCTTTGTCCATGTCATCCATAAAGCGAATGATCGGGTTGAAGGCAAAGAAATCCCCCTGCCAATCGCTAATCTGCGAACCTAACAGAGTTCGAACCCCCTGGAAATTATTCGTGGTGTTACGGAATTCATTTCGTGCAATCAACCGTTTATCTGTTAACTCAAATGCATGGCGCCCGTATCGTACACTGAGGGGTCGATTGGTACCCAGATCGTCCTTGCCCAATGCATCCTTAAAATACAACTCGCCATAAGCCTGAATAAATGTTGTTTTATTAACTTCCAAGTTGGTGTCGGGGTATTGGCTGTTATAGCGCCGGGAATCCTGGAACTCAAAGGTGGCGCGCAACGGATCAAACTTGTTTTTTATTGCACCATACACGCGTGACCGTAATGAAAACGGCTCGTCGATCGTTTCTGTTTTTTTACGAAAATCATTGTTAATATATTCATAGCGAGCCCGAACTTCCGCACCCAGGTCTAGCCAGTCAACATCTTTCCAACCTTCTGTATCTTTCAGCCAGGTCTTGTTGGCTTGCTTGACATAGCGCGGGGGATCGGATTGAAGCCGCAACCCCGAACTACGGTATTGAACGTAATAACTTGGTATCTTGGCAGACGTTTTTGCTTCTGATGTTTCAGCTTTAGTGGTTTCTTTGACTTTCAAGCTTGCCTTTTCTTGGTCGATTTTCTGCGATTGCTCTATTGCTGGTGTTTTCTGGCCCAATTCTTCGATTTGCGGTTTTAATTGCGAATTTTCCTGCGCTACTGCACAGGGCAATGCTACTAATAAACCACTAGCCAGCATGCCGGCTTTAATCCTTGATCCAGACATTTTAAATTTGAAAATTTCTAAATTTTGAAGCGCAATTAATTTTGTAACTTGCTTAATTTTGACAGCTTTATTATTAATTCTGCCTAACGGGTAATAAAAGGCTTTGATCATAATTTTCCCTAAACAAATCATCTGATTCGAAATGTAGTTGACTATATAACGACAATTAAAAAAAACCGCATGAGCTGCGGTTTTACTATTTATTCGTCTACGGCAAGAAGAACATGAGAAGCCTTGATTAACGCACAAGCTGGGCTGCCAACTGAAAATTTAAGCAAATTTTGCGATTCATTGGTGATGATTGCAGCAAGAGTGTTGTCATTGCCGAGATCAAGTACCACCTCGGTATTTACAGCGCCCTTTTCTATTCGGCTGACAATCCCACACAGTCGATTACGCGCCGACGTTTTTATCTTTTCATCCGCCAATGTCAAAATCACCCATGTTGATTTGATTAATGCATATGCAGCCTTGCCTGGCACAAGACCCAGTGACCGTGCACTTTCGATTGTTACAATAGCGCACACCGCTGTACCACTTTCCAACCTAAGCGTGACTTCTGAATTAACTACTCCATCAATAATTGATTCAACAGTACCTTTCAACGTATTACGAGCACTTGTTTTCATTTTAAACATCCCTTAGCAGTTAAGAAAATCGTCCAACTATTCTTCATCATCGAGTGCCGCAAATAACTGTGTTTGTAGTGCACTAAGGCGAGTAAATTCAACTAGCAGGATTATTCATTACTTAGCTGCTACCCAAGTCCTCTTGTAAGTCACCCATCGTCTTTACGCCCGATTAATCAAATTTGCTCGACCAATTTCAGTCAGCAATTCGAGTCTTCATAAAGAGATCCGTCGGCCACTGTTTAAGCAGAGTGAGAGAACCACTAAAACTACCAATTTTATTTTTGAATGAAATAATTTTCGAAATGTAGCACACTATATAACGGTTAATCAAGAACTCTAATCTCGCCAACATTGCTGCCTGCATTCGAACATTGCCATTACTTCAATGAGCTGCAAAATTTTCCGGCCATACATCCACAATAAGTTAAATACAAAATATACCAAAGTATATAACGGCAGCTAAAAAAAATCGCTCAACTGCGATTATTTTTTCATTAGTCTACACCAATAATAATATGAGACGCCTTGATCAAGGCGCATGCACGGCTACCAACAGCAAGCTCAAGCATTTTGTACGACTCGTTGGTGATAATCGCAGCAAGGGTAATACTATTACCCAGATCAAGCAGCACCTCGGTATTCACCGGACCTTCCTCAATGTGGCTTACCACTCCACACAATCGGTTACGCGCTGATGTTTTGATTTTCTCGTCCGCCGGGGTCAGAAGTACCCATGACGCCTTGATCAAAGCGTACACGACCTTGCCCGGCACAAGATCAAGTGAGCGCACACTATCCCGGGTAACAATGGCGTACAAGGCTTCACCACTGGCAAGCCGCAGTGTCACCTCCGCATTTACTACACTCTTTTGCACGCTTTCAACAATTCCCATGAAAGCATTACGCGCACTCGTTTTCACCTCTATCCTTTTCAGAAGCTGAAAACTATTATTCAGAGTTAGATCTTCATCAAGCGCCGCGAAAAACTGGGTTTGCAAGGCAGCGATGCGTACCATCTCATCTACCAAACGCTGCCCCACCTCAGTGAGCTCGGCCCTACCCCCACCGCGACCTCCTTGCCAAGCCATTACCAGAGGTACACCAGCGAGATTGTTCATGGCTTCAACTGCTTCCCAAGCACCCTTGTAGGTCATCCCGACAGCCTTTGCGGCGCCATTAATCGAGTTTGCTCGACCAATCGCAGCCAGTAATTCAAGTCTTCGTGCGGAAACCCTACCGCCGTTAAAGTCGAGCGACAAGGGAGCACTAAAACTACCAATTTGTTTTTTGGATGGCACTGTCATTTGAATAATTAAACTAAGTTACAGGCTGTATATAAACTTCATTTATAAAAATAACACAATATATTCATTAATGCTATCATGAACTTAGGCATATTTAGAATCAAAAAATTCATATTACAATTGAGAGAATTCTAATAGGTATTAGATTTTATTTGTTAACTTTTGCCAGTCAAACTGCACAGTGACAGCACCTTCTAATTCAAACTTCACCTGGCCATATCAATAATAAGTAATACTCCAAAATAAAATTTGGCCCCTTACTCAATGAAGAACCACAAATGGCTTGAATCCCAGGCGCGGTTGCAATTTTTCTGCGACAGCGCGCGCCTCATCCTGTGTAGGATAGGGGCCAATATGCACGCGCACCATATCATCATCCTTCTGATACAGCTCAATGCGTTTGCCGCCACCCTCAAATTCAATATTCATGCGCCCGAGAAAACTCTCAGCGCCCTGCTGTGACCGGAAGGCACCCAATTGCAGATACACATTACCACTCGCTGCCGGTTCACTTGAAACAGACAGTGCGGTTGTTGGCTTCAAGGGGGTAACAACCACCGAATCCGTTATTTCTATAGGCTGTACATTACCGTCTGCCACCAAGCTTTCTACTTCCACCATTACTTCGGCACTGCCATTATCTACAATACCAAGTTTATACGCGGCGACATATGAAAGATCAATGATGCGCTCACGCAGAAATGGACCTCGGTCATTTACACGCACCACTACCGATTTTTTGTTGCGAAGGTTAGTTACGCGCGCGTAACTGGGTACAGGTAATGTAGGATGGGCGGCAGTCATGCCATACATGTCATATATTTCGCCGCTAGCGGTGCGCTTTCCGTGGAATTTCTTACCATACCAGGAAGCAATACCTCGCTCTTTAAATCTACCAGGCGTTGTTAAAGGCGTGTACGTCTTTCCTAAAGCGGTATATTGGCTGTTAGCAAAACGGTGTAACGGTTCAACACGCGGTACCGCATTCGGGATGGCATCCAAATTGGCTGGCGCATCGGCACCAGGGCTGTCACCTTCCAAATAACCGCCACGCTTGGGTTGGACAATCGGGGCGGTCGGGGTAGCTTGTGCTTCGATTACGGGAGCGGGTGTACTGCGCATTTCTTCCTTGCGTGGAGGTACGCTGCCACATGCGGTGAGGATGATTGCTGCAAAAAGTATCAGTCCAGATTGTTTATTCATTTGCAAAACCCCCTATTTATAATTTTATTATTAAACATATCCCTATTTAATGCAGGAGAGAATTGAATACATGAAGTATAGCGTAATCCATCCAAATCTATTCAACCCAGATTGAGATAAGCTGGAAAAAATGGAGTCCGAAAGGGTGAGAGAGAATGCACGTCTAGCAGGCTGCTGAAAAACACCACCAGTGTTGGTAGTTGGTAAAATAGCGCCATTGAAATGGGGAGATATAACAATGCGCGGCGTAGACGTTCAACCGATGAATTTGTTCAGTTACATCCAACTTGAACAGCGTGTTCCAAGGAGGCATCCGCTGCGAGCGATTCGCAAGATGGTGGATGTTGCCCTTGTTGGGATGGACGAGCTATTTTCAGAGATGTACTCGGATACAGGCCGCCCCTCAATTGCACCGGAACGATTGCTGCGCGCGCAGACGCTACAAATATTGTACACGGTACGTTCGGAACGACAGTTGATGGAGCAGATCGACTTTAACCTGCTGTTTCGCTGGTTTGTTGGCTTGGAGTTGGACGAGTCGGTATGGGATGCGACCGTGTTTTGTCATAACCGTGACCGGCTGCTGACGCATGAAGTTGCCGAAACATTTTTCGAGCAGATCAAGGCACAGGCCAGCGCAGGCGAGCTGTTGTCGAAAGAACATTTTACGGCTGATGGCACGTTGCTGGACGCGGCGGCATCCATCAAGAGTTTCATGCGCAAGGGTGCGGAGTCCGGCGAAGGCGCGAAGTCCGACGAGCAACAGCCTGGAGATCAGGGGCGAAACAAGGAAGTAAACTTCCACGGCGAGCAGTTCAGTAATGCGACCCACCAATCCGCAACGGATGGCGAGGCGCGCCTGTATCGCAAGGCAAAGGGCAAGGAAGCTAAATTGAGCTTCATGGGGCATCTGCTGACGGAGAATCGCAACGGTCTGATCGTACAGGCCAGCGTAAGTCAGGCAACGGGAACGGCGGAGCGGGAAGTGGCGTTAGCGATGCTGGATGCGGAGCAAAGCTCCGGCAGACGCACCTTGGGTGCCGACAAGAACTACGACACCCAAGCCTTTGTGGCGGACTGCCGCGAACGCAAAGTAACGCCGCATGTGGCGCAGAAAAAACATACAGCGATTGATGGGCGTACTACCCGCCATGCGGGTTACGAGATTAGCATCAGGAAGCGCAAGCAAATCGAAGAGTGCTTCGGCTGGATGAAAGACATCGGTTTGATGCGTAAATTGCGGCATCGCGGACAATCGTTGGTGAACCAGCTATTTCTGTTTACGGCCGCGGCGTACAACCTGGTCAGGATGAGGCGATTATTGGCGTAACACGCCATAAATCCGCCCAAAAGGCAGAAAAACGGGAAATCCCCGGAAAAATAGGCTTCTACGGGAGCTATAAATTTAGAATCGACCGAAAAAATTTCTTAGGCGGGCGGGTAAGGGGAAATATATGAGCCTTTTTCAGCAGCCTGCTAGAAGTCGAAATTCGCGCGGCACATCAGCGTACCCGCGAAACCGGTGGCCGAAACGACTGCAAAGTGATCTGGCCGGCCACGGAATTCGAGCATGCATGGATCGCATCAAGCGCATCAGCAAGAAGCTGGGGATGCGTTGCAAACAGAAACGGAAAATCAAGGCGCCCAGCCAAGGGGCTGACTCTCTACTCAAGGAAGATTGTTGGGGCATACCGATGAAACACTTCTCAGGGTACGCTCAAAAATGAGCTTGTTCATTCGCACCCGAACGCAAGGCAATACCAGAGATAACCGAGTGCATTGAAATCTTTTACAGCCGGCATTGTAAACAGGCCCGCCTTGGCTAGTTGTCACCCGCTGCATTCAAGCAGCGATATTATGGAAATCAGCTCACTGCTTAACCCGTTGGACTCCAGTATTGCCAACCGATCTCATCAAGTTTGCACCAGCTTTTTATGGGTATGAATACTCATAAGCATGCCAAAACCAAGCAGTAATGTGACCATAGACGTGCCGCCGTAGCTAATGAGCGGTAACGGTACACCCACAACTGGCAAAATGCCGCTCACCATGCCCATGTTGACGAAGGCATAGGTGAAAAAAGTAAGTGTAATGCTACCGGCCATAAGACGTGTGAAGTAAGTTGAAGCATTGGCGGTAATAACGAAGCCACGTGCAATGACGAACAAGTACAAGCTTAACAGTATAAGATTACCGAGCAGGCCAAATTCTTCCGAGTACACAGCAAAAATGAAGTCGGTAGTGCGCTCCGGCAGAAAGTCGAGATGAGTCTGAGTGCCATTGAGATACCCCTTGCCAAACATCCCGCCGGAACCCACCGCAATGATGGCCTGGATAGTATGATAGCCACTGCCCAGTGCATCCTGCGCCGGATCCAGCAACATCATAATACGGTGGCGCTGATAGTCGTGCAGCGTGGACCACGCAAGTGGCATGCTTGCCATTATCACTACCAAAAAAGTCAGCATGACGCGCCAGGATATACCGGCAAGGAATAGCACATAAAATCCGCTAGCGGCGATCAGAATGGCCGTACCCAAATCTGGCTGGCGCGCAATTAACGCCACCGGCAACAACAACAGCAAGGTTGCAACGAAATAATTTTTTAAGGTCAACATGGCTTCGTGCTTTTCAAAATACCAAGCCATCATCAACGGCACGGCTATCCTCATTAGCTCAGAAGGCTGGATGGTCGTCACCCCGATGTTTAGCCAGCGCCGAGCGCCGTGAGTGATTTCGCCGAAAAACGCCACGGCGATCAGCAGCGCTATACCTAGCAGGTAGACTGGCACGGCGGCCCGCATTAGATAATGAAGCGGCATATTGGCCACAATCCATAGTGCGGCGCACGCTACCAGTATATTCGTCATCTGCGCCAACACACGGAACCAATTGCCGCCACTGGCGCTATATAGCACCACCAAACTAACCAACAGAAGCAGTCCAAGCGAAGTCAGCAGAACGGGGTCAAGGTGCGCGACGAAGCGTTGCCACAGACGTCGTCTAGTCATTTTCCACCCCTTCTGCTTCATCCACTGTAAGTAAGGGCTGAGGCGTCTTACCAAGCAGGAAGTAGTCCAACACCTTACGCGCAATCGGCGCAGCGGTGGAGCTGCCATGTCCGCCATTCTCGACAAGCACTGCTAGCGCGATCTTGGGCTGATCTGAAGGTGCAAAGGCCATGAACCAAGCGTGGTCGCGATACCGTTCCTGAATCTTGCTCTCGATGTACTTCTCGCCCTGTTTAATGCCTATTACCTGCGCCGTGCCGGTTTTGCCGGCGAATGTATAGGATGCACCCGCACCCGCCTTCGCGGCGGTGCCTCCGGGCTGCGTCACCGCCACCATAGCGCTTTTCACCAGCGCGAGATGCTCCGAATTGAGGTTGAGATTGGATGCCAGATTCGTCCCCAATGTGCGTTTTTCGCTAGTGCGCGAACTTTGCACCTCCTTCAACAGATGCGGACGGTAGGCTACTCCATCGTTGGCCAGTGTCGCAGTAGCATATGCCAATTGCAACGGCGTAACCAAATTGTAGCCCTGACCGATACCAACCGAAACCGTGTCACCGGCATACCATTTTTGTTTGTGACGTTTCTGCTTCCACTCCTGCGACGGCATCAAGCCGGAAACCTCACCTTCCATATCAATACCGGTTTTCTTACCGAATCCAAACTCCGAAAAAAAGCTGTATATGTTGTCTATGCCCAATTCGATGGCCAGCCCATAATAATAAGAATCGCAAGACACTACGATGGATTTAAACAAGTCTACGCTGCCATGCCCATCCTTTTTCCAATCGCGGTATCGATGACGACTGCCGGGCAGGCTGAAATAACCCGGGTCACTAATAGTGTAGCCGGGTGTGCGCTTGTTGTAATGCAGCCCAGCCAAGGCCATGAACGGCTTGATGGTGGAGCCGGGTGAATATTGGCCACGCAATGCGCGGTTGTTGAGTGGTACATCGGGCGAGTTGTTCAGCTCATTCCAACTCTGTTCATCAATACCATCAATGAACAGGTTTGGATCGTAGCCCGGCTTGCTGACAAAGGCCAATACCTCCCCATTGCTTGGGTCTATAGCCACTAACGCACCTCGATAATTGCCGAATGCCTGCTCGGCAATTCCCTGCAACTTGGCATCTATCGTTAGTACCAAGTTGTTGCCCGAGACTGGTGGGGTGCGCGACAGCACCCGCACCTCGCGCCCTCCTGCATCGACTTCCACCTGCTGGAAGCCGGTTTTACCATGCAATTCGCTCTCGTATTTCTGCTCGATGCCGGTCTTGCCTATGTAATCAGAGCCACGATAATTAGCGGCCATTTCATCCTCCTCAAGCTGCGCAATTTCACTCTCATTAATACGGCCGATGTAACCGACCAGGTGAGAAATCTGCTCGTGGTATGGATATTCACGGAACAAGCGCGCCTTAATTTCCACACCGGGAAAACGATAGCGCTGCGCAGAAAAGCGCGCCACCTCATCATCCGTCAGGCGATTGCGTATTGGCAGGCTCTCAAATTTACGGTTATCGGCCAGCAGTCTCTTAAAGCGCTTGCGATCTCCGGGCTGAATGTCAACTATCTTTGCAAGCTCATCAATCGTCACCTTCAGATCGATCATTTTGTTTAATGTTATCTCTAAAGTGTAAGCAGAATAATTATGCGCTAGAACCACGCCATTGCGGTCAAGTATCAGACCGCGACTAGGCGCAATGGGCACGATGGAAATGCGGTTGTTCTCCGCGAGAGTTTGGTAGTGACTCTGTTGTATCATCTGCAAATAAACAAAACGCGCCAGCAGTATTAACAGCAGAAGTAGCACAAACCCTAAACTTAGCGCCAGACGCAGCCGAAAATTGTGGATTTCTCGTTGAGTGTCTTTAAACTCAATGTGACGCTTCATAACTGATCAGATGTAGCACGGGGACGACGCAAGGCTTGCAACAATATGGTCAATGGCGCCCACAGCAAGGCCGTCACTACACTGCCGATAAAGTATTCCCATGAAATATTGCCGCGCAGCTGCCAATGCACTGCGGCATAAATCGCATATGCAAGCAATAACAACGGGAAGATTTGCAGGGTCTGCTGGCGCAAATTGAACATCAGCACCCGGCGATGCAACACGATGCCGCTGAAAGCCAATACCGAGTATGCCAGTGCATGCTGCCCAAAGAGACTTGCATCAGCAACATCGGCAAGTATGCCTACCGTCCATGCAATGCTAATGCCGACGTGATACGGTTTGTGCGTGCACCAGTAGAGTAATACCAGCGCGACAAAATCTGGACGGAACACAAGCCAGACACCTTGCCATGGCAACCAATCGAGCATCAGAGCAACAAGAAGGCTAGCTGCGATGAAAGAACGGCTGACGGGCAACTGGAATTCCTGGTCTTTCTGAATGTGATCTCTCACCGGCTCCCCCGTCTGCCATTTTTAGGCTTATCGGTCGCGGCTTCCACAACCACCTCCGGGCGCTCCGGTAACTTCAGTAGCACGGACAAGATCAACAGTTGGCGCCGCTTATCCACCCCCGCAATCGGGGCACATAGAATGCGCGCAAAAGGATAGGCAGGGTCGCGCTCAACGCGGATTACCTTGGCCACCGGCAGACCGGGCGGATAAGTGCCATCAATGCCGGAAGTTACCAACACATCGCCATTCTGAATATCAGAACTAATGGGCATATAGCGCAGCGCCAGCTCACCAGTGTCACCAGAACCGAACACCACTGCACGCAAGCCATTGCGCAGCACTTGCACCGGAACCGCGTGATCCTTATCAGTAATTAACGTAACCTCGCTCATCCAAGGGTAAACGCGTGTAACCTGGCCGACGATACCGCTATCATCCATCACTATCTGCCCGGCTAGCACATTTGCCTGCGTGCCCTTGTCCAATAATATTTTGCGATTAAAAATGTCGCGTTCGACATACATGATTTCGGCTAACTGCATTGGATAATCGGCGCGCTGCTGCACCATAAGAAGGTTACGCAAGTGCTGATTCTCCGCCTTCAATACCTCCAGCTGTAGCAACTGTGCGACATCTAAAGTGTGCTGATGGCGTAATTCAGCATTGTCACGAATCAAGCTGTTATGGGAGGAAAAAAAACCATCAACCTCATGCCATAGCTTACTTGGTGCCGTGACTAACCGTTGCAGAGGGTACACCAAGACTGAAAGGCCGCTACGTATGGATTCCAGATATCGATATCGTACATCCACAAACAATAGCAGCAACGAGAGCAGCGCGAAAAATACCAGCCGGACGGCAGGAGAAGGGCCTCGATTGAAGAAGCGAAGGGGCTGGTTTTGTTCCATTAGGGCGTTTCAACAGCCATTTCTGCTTACAATTCTCAGTTACAACACCAACGCTACTCTCATCCGTTTACGAAAGTCGGAAGAGAAGAAATTACTAGACTGTATTAATTTAAAATTATCCACACACCGTTAAATATGATGCTTAATCGCTGGTGAAAATCCCACTGTATTTATCCATCCGGTCAAGAGCCTTGCCGGAACCGCGCACCACGCAGGTAAGCGGGTCATCCGCAATCAACACGGGTAAGCCAGTCTCTTCCATCAATAAGCGGTCAATATCACGCAGCAATGCGCCGCCGCCAGTCAAAACCATACCCTTTCTGGCAATATCCGAGCCCAGTTCTGGGGGGGTCTGCTCTAGCGCGATCTTCACCGCGCTGACAATATTATTAAGTGGATCAGTGAGGGCCTCCAGTATTTCATTACTGGAAATGGTAAAGCTACGCGGCACACCTTCCGCCAGATTACGTCCCATCACCTCCATTTCACGCACTTCGCTGCCAGGAAATGCCGAACCGATTTCTTTCTTGATCTGTTCAGCGGTGGTTTCGCCGATCAACATGCCATAGTTGCGGCGGATGTAATTAATAATAGCCTCGTCGAACTTGTCGCCTCCGACGCGTATGGAACCGGAATACACCGCGCCGCCAAGCGAAATCACACCCACTTCAGTGGTACCACCGCCGATGTCCACCACCATCGAGCCGTTTGGCTCTTCCACTGGCAGATCAGCGCCTATTGCTGCTGCCATAGGCTCTTCAATCAACTCCACTCGGCGTGCCCCCGCACCATAAGCGGATTCGCGGATAGCGCGCCGCTCCACTTGAGTGGAGCCGCATGGCACGCAAATCACGATGCGCGGGCTAGGGCTGAAAATGCCAGACTTATGCACTCTCTTGATGAATTGTTTGAGCATTTGTTCGGTGACGGTAAAATCGGCAATTACGCCGTCCCTCATCGGGCGTATGACAGTAATATTGCCTGGCGTACGCCCGAGCATCTGCTTGGCTGCCAGCCCAACCTGCTGAATCACCTTCTTGTCGTTTGGGCCGCTCCCATGGCGAATTGCCACCACCGAAGGTTCATCCAGCACAATGCCTTTGCCGCGTGCCCAGATCAGGGTATTAGCAGTGCCCAAATCTATCGCTAAATCATTAGCAAAATAGCTGTCAAAAAATCCAAACATGATGAATCCCGGAATAGAAAAAAATGCGCCCGATATCGTAAAAAATTAGTCTGGCAACATTGTTTAATGATAACCTATTAAGCTACTTTTAATAAAGATAAAGAATTCAGCCTATGTCGCTCAGTATTAATGATGTCTATAAGGTCGCCCGGCTGGCCCGACTAGGAATGACCGAGCAGGAAGCGCAAACAGCGCACGCCCAGCTCTTGAATATCTTTGGTTTGATCGCCGAAATGCAGGCAGTCGATACTAATGAGATTGCACCGATGTCGCACGCTCAGGATATAACCCAACGCTTGCGTGAGGATGTGGTCACGGAACCCAATCAACGTGAGCTATTCCAGGCTGCAGCCCCACAAATTAAAAAAGGATTGTACTTAGTACCACAAGTCATCGAATAACTATCCAGTTCCAAGACCATGCTTAATTCAAGTTTGCTACAGCTAGGCGCCGCATTGCGCAGCAAGAAAATTTCCAGCGTTGAGTTAACGCAACTGTATCTCCACCGCATTGCCGCACTCAATTCAAAACTCAATGCCTACATCACGGTAAATGAGGAGATGAGCTTGGTGCAGGCTCGCGCAGCCGATGTCCAGTTGGCGCAATCCAAAACTCACGCTCTCACTGGCATTCCCATCGCCCAAAAGGATATATTCTGTGCAATGAGCTGGCGTACCACCTGCGGTTCGAAAATGCTGTCTAATTTCATTGCCCCCTACGATGCGCATGTGATTGAGCAATTCAACCGCGTCGGCGCGGTAAATCTGGGCAAGACCAACATGGACGAGTTCGCCATGGGTTCCAGCAATGAAACTTCTTACTTTGGCCCTGTAAAAAACCCCTGGAACCGCAACGCCGTGCCCGGCGGCAGCTCCGGCGGCAGTGCAGCAGCGGTGTCGGCACGCTTATGTGCAGCAGCCACCGGCACTGACACTGGCGGCTCTATCCGCCAACCAGCCGCACTATGTGGCATCTCAGGCCTGAAACCAACTTACGGCGTAGTCTCCCGCTACGGCATGATCGCCTTTGCCTCCAGCTTGGATCAGGCCGGGCCAATGGCGCACAGCGCAGAAGATTTGGCGCTGCTGCTGAATGTAATGGCCGGCTTCGACGAACGTGATTCCACTAGCCTGCAACGTAAAGCAGAGGATTACGCACGAGATTTAAATAAGCCGCTGAATGGTCTGCGCATCGGTCTGCCCAAAGAATTCTTCGCCGCAGGTTTGAGTGCAGATGTCGCGCAAGCGATCGAAGCGTCCATTGCCGAATATAAAAAACTAGGTGCCAGCGTAGTAGACATCAGTCTGCCCAACTCGCGCCTGTCTATCCCAGTGTATTACGTTCTGGCTCCGGCAGAAGCCTCCAGCAATCTGTCGAGATACGACGGTGTGCGTTACGGCTACCGCGCGCCGGAATACACCAATCTTGCAGACATGTATGAAAAATCCCGCGCGCAAGGTTTCGGTGAAGAAGTGAAGCGGCGCATTATGATTGGCACTTATGTGCTATCCCACGGTTACTACGACGCCTATTATGTGCAGGCACAGAAAATTCGCCGCCTGATCGCGCAGGATTTTGTCGAAGCATTCAAGCAATGTGACATCATCATGGGGCCAACCACGCCCACCACTGCCTTCAATCTGGGCGAGAAAAACGATGACCCGGTGCGGATGTACCTTTCCGACATCTATACCATCGCGGTGAATCTCGCAGGCCTGCCCGGCATGTCCATCCCGGCAGGTTTCGGCGGCAATGGCCTGCCCGTTGGCTTGCAAATTATTGGCAATTATTTCGACGAGGCGCGCATGCTAAACGTGGCACATCAATATCAGCAGGTGACCGATTGGCACACCCGCACTCCGCAACATATCGAGGTGTAAGGAACCGCACCATGCAATGGGAAATCGTTATCGGACTGGAAGTGCATGCTCAGCTCTCGACCAGCAGCAAGATTTTTTCTGGCGCTTCGACCGCATTTGGCGCAGAACCCAACACCCAAGCCTGCGCGGTAGATCTGGCACTGCCTGGCGTATTACCGGTGCTGAACCGTGGCGCAGTGGAACGTGCTATCAGGTTTGGCCTTGCGGTTGGGGCGCATATTGCGCAACGCTCTGTGTTTTCACGTAAAAATTATTTCTATCCTGACCTGCCCAAGGGATACCAAATCAGTCAGTTTGATTTACCAATAATTGGCCAAGGCTCGTTGACTATTCAGGTCCCGACAACGACCGCAGGACAAACGTATAAAAAAGTGGTGCGCCTGACCCGTGCGCATCTTGAAGAAGATGCAGGAAAATCGTTGCACGAAGATTTTCATGGCATGACAGGCATCGATCTTAACCGCGCTGGAACACCTTTGCTGGAAATAGTCTCGGAACCGGACATGCGCTCTGCCGCCGAGGCCGTGTCCTATGCCAAAATGCTGCACACCCTGGTGCGCTGGATCGGCATCTGCGATGGCAACATGCAGGAAGGGTCGTTCCGCTGCGATGCCAATGTCTCCGTGCGTCGCCCGGGAGCTGAATTAGGAACACGCCGCGAGATCAAAAATCTTAACTCGTTCCGCTTTCTGCAACAGGCTATCGAGTATGAAGCACAGTGGCAAATAGATACACTGGAAAACGGCGGAACTATCCAACAAGCGACAGTGTTGTTCGATTCCGACAAGGGTGTAACACGCGCCATGCGCAGCAAGGAAGACGCGCACGATTACCGTTATTTCCCGGATCCTGATCTGCTGCCGCTAGCGATTGATAATGAGTGGATCGAGCAGGTGCGCGGCACGCTCCCCGAGTTGCCACTATCCAAGCAAGCACGCTATGTTGCCGATCTCGGCCTATCTGTCTACGACGCCGACACTTTGACCTCATCACGAGAAATGGCGGATTTCTTCGAAGCGACACTAAACGAAGTCCCCAAGGAAGCCAAGCTGTGCGCCAACTGGCTGATGGGTGATGTAAGCGCCTCACTTAACCGTGACGATCGCGATATTGCACAATGCCCGATCTCACCACGGCAGCTAGGCGGTATGCTTAAACGTATTGCAGATGGAACCATTTCCAACTCCGCCGCCAAGGAAGTTTTCAAGATACTCTGGAGTGATGGCGGCAACCCCGATACCATTATCGAAACAAAAGGGTTAAAACAGATGTCCGATGTCGGCGCAATGGAGGCAATGGTAGACGAGATTATCGCCGCCAACCCAGTGCAAGTCGCCGAATATCGCAGCGGCAAGGAGAAAGTGTTTGGCTTTTTCGTCGGCCTCGCCATGAAGGCCAGCAAAGGCAAAGCCAACCCTGCACAGATGAATGAAATTCTAAAGCGCAAACTGGCGGGTTAGATGCGGTATATTTCAATCCGAATTCCCTTTAGAAAGCGTGCCGATGCCGGAATCAAGCTTGAATTAAGGTATTAAAGTGTAGCTACACAATAGAAAATATTAGCTCATCTTTATGATCACATAGTGATCACCACAATGAAAAACTGCGAAGGAGAATTATGGACACACTCCCCTTCGCAGTTGCGATAAAAACTATTCCTTGTGAATTGAATCAAGATTGATTGGCACAAACATCTTTTGATCTCCCCGCAAAATCAACCATGCCATATGCTTGCTGTGTTTGGCAGCCAAAGAATGAAACTGCTCAACGCTGGCAATCTTTTCCCCGTTTATGGAAAGAATTACATCGTCAGGCTGGATTCCCGCCCTAGAAACAGGTCCGTCGTCATCTACGCTCTCTACCAGAAGCCCTCCCGTTATCTCAAATTTTCTTCGCTCATCTGCGGTTAGGGCGCGAACTGCCAATCCCGGTTTATTACTGCCCTGTTTGCCAACCTTATTTTTGACCTCAGCAGTTTTCATTTCTCCCACATTCAGGGATACTATTTTAAGTTTGCCTGAATGCCAAACCTCAATCTTTGCTTGTGACCCGGGGGCCACATCAGCCACCAAAGCTGGTAACTCTGCAGAGTGGACAATGTCTTTGCCGTTGAACTTAAGGATAACATCACCCGGCTCGATTCCCGCTTTCTCTGCCGCACTACCTTTTTCTACCGAATTCACCAACGCTCCAGAGGGCTTATCCAGACCGAATGAATCAGCTAATTGCTGATTCAGCTCCTGAATCACGATACCAAGGCGTCCACGACTTACCTTGCCATGCTCACGTAACTGCCGTTCTATGTTCATTGCGACATCTATTGGGATAGCGAAAGAAAGCCCTTGATAGCCGCCACTATGACTGTAAATCTGAGAATTAATCCCGATCACCTCTCCATCCATATTAAATAGTGGTCCGCCCGAATTTCCCGGGTTTACTGCAACGTCAGTCTGCAGAAATGGCACATGCCCTTCCTTGGACAATGAACGGGATTTTGCCGAAATAATTCCTGCAGTCACGCTGTTTTCCAGACCGTAGGGCGAACCTATTGCTATTACCCATTCTCCTACCCGAGCATGCCGGGAATCACCGATCTTTACTGTGGGCAAGTTTTGAGCCTCAATTTTCAATACCGCAACGTCGGAAGGCTTATCAAGACCTAATATCTTGGCCTTGAACTCGCGTTTGTCGATAAGTTTTACTGTTACTTCGTCCGCGTTCGCTACTACATGTGCATTGGTAAGAATCACCCCATCCGGACTAATAATAAAGCCAGAGCCCATGTCATGAGCCGGAATTCCCCTTTGAGGCACGGGAATTTTGAATCGTCGGAAAAACTCATAAAATGGATCACTCGGATTCATCTGCGAAAAGCCAGAAAAACTGGATTTAATCTTAGCCGAGATACTGATATTCACCACGGCTGGTCCTTGCTGAGCGGCAATTTCGGAAAAATCATATAAGCCAGGGGCTGCCTTACGGGCAGACTGCGGTACTACTGCTATTTCGGTAGAAGCACCCTGGGCATTCGAGATAGGAAAGTAGAACCGATTGGGATAGGTGTTATGACCAATAGCCAGCACGGCCATAATGATGCCAGCTGTGGTGGCCGGTTTAATATATTCAGAAAATTTCCTCGATTTCATTTATGACTCCTGTTAAAAAGATGAACATAACGCCTCAGCTTTCACACGATTGTCAAAAAACAGAAAAAACTGGAGGTGTATGAACACGGTATATTTATATTTAACAAAACAATAATGGCTCAAACGGACTGTAGTAAGAATCCGCAATAAAAATATATGAGCAAAAAATTAAAATTTCAACCCCTTTGCATTACTCATATGCAACATCCAAATGTTTGACTTTCAATACCACTCGTTATAATGTGCATGTCCTGCACATGACAAAAAGGAAATTTACATGGCTACCGCAACCGCACGTGTCCCCGTGCTAATGTCTCCCATGGAAAAAAATCTGTTTGCCGAAAAGGCGCAGCAGGCAGGCATCTCGCTTGGCGAGCTGTTTCGCCGCGCCGCAGCTTCTTATCAAACACGAGAAAACGATACACTTTTGGAAGGAATGATCGTCCAGATGCAAAAATCAACCGCTCAGGCAGAATATGCCATTGATGATGCGTTGGCTTTCGTCGAAAAATCCAACCAAAGGATAGCTCAAATGGAAATTTCCAGAAAAAAAATCTAATGGGCGTTACCGAGAAAATGTGGGACGCCCTCACCACCATCATCAAGATGAACGATAAGGTGGAACGCATGGCGGGGACAATGAAAACTCAGCAGGAAAAAATTGAAAGTCTTACTGCGCGAATTATCCGGCTGGAAACAGCCTTGGAAATCGCGCTCTCCTCTCGAGCAACAAGCAAACCATCACCGTCAAAACGTCTTGAACGCAAGGTCTGAAAATTTGCCGCGAGCAATACATTTTCGGATGGACACATGACGCATTTCACGACTGTTCAGGTGATAATACGCAGATGGTCAGGAATCAACCTTCCCTGTTTGGTGCAGCTTTGTACTTTATCGTTAGCACTTGTTTTTTATTGCCTGCCCATACCAGCAGCGGAGCTTGCGCCGCCTCAGGTGATGCTGGCAAACGTCCTTCGGGGCGATATCACGCTGGCAGATTATTGGGTGAGTGAAAAATTTGATGGCATGCGCGGTTACTGGGATGGCGAAAAACTATTAACACGGAGCGGCGAGCTGGTCGAAGCCCCAGTATGGTTCACCGCCGGCTGGCCCAAAACTCCTCTCGACGGGGAATTATGGGTTGGCCACGGCCAGTTTTCCCGCGCAGTTTCCACTGTCAGGAAAAAAATTCCCGACGAAACCCAGTGGCGCGCGCTGCACTTCATGGTATTCGATCTGCCAGCGCATCCGGGTAGCTACTCCGAACGCAATGCGGCACTACAGCCTGTCATCGCGCAGATCGGGCAACCATGGGTGCATCACGTTGAGCAGTTTAAAGTGGCCGATCAAGCCGCATTGAGAGCAGTGCTTAAGCGGGTGGTCAAGCAAGGCGGTGAAGGCCTCATGCTGCATCGCGGCGCTTCACTTTACCGGGCAGTCCGCAGCGATGATCTATTAAAATTAAAACCCTACGAAGATGCTGAAGCCAAGGTAGTAGCTCACCTGCCAGGTAAAGGTAAGTATGCAAGCACACTGGGAGCTTTGGAGGTGGAGTCTGCTGGCGGATTGCGCTTTCGTCTGGGTACTGGTCTATCCATCCGCCCCAGCTGGGAAAATGGGTAACTTACCGCTATAACGGACTGAATGAAAAAACCGGTATCCCTCGGTTCGCCCGCTTCATACGAGTACGCGAAGATATGGCTCTTTCAGGACAGGTAGTGAGGCCTTGATTAGCGCTCTTAAAATTCCAATCAAAATCTAAATTAAAAGCGGGAAAGTTAAAGCAACTTGCGCGGCTTGCGCGGAGCCCCTGAAAATACAAGATCATATAACCAGTTAGGCAGCAGCTTAAGCACTCCTCCGGCGAATCCCATCTGCCACGGCACTACCGCAAATGACCTGCCGGAAGCAATCGCTCGTGCAATACGGCGCGCGGCTTCATCGGCTGACAAAATGAAAGGCATGGGGTATGGATTGACGGCGGTCATCGGCGTTTTGATGTAGCCAGGACAGACGGTAACTACACGCATCCCACTACCACGCAGTTCCACACGTAAACTTTCCATATAAGAGATTAGCGCCGCCTTGGATGCAGAATAGGCACCCGCCCCTGGCAACCCCCGGAATCCTGCCACACTTGCGATGCCAACCAGTAAGCCATGTCCCGCCTCATGCATAGGTACTAGAAACGGCTGAAAAGTTTTCATTACACCCAACATATTGATATCCATAATCTGCTGGAAAACATCAATATCCTCGGCATATTCAGTGAGCGTTCCGACACTAATACCGGCATTAGCAATCACGATATCCGGCACGCCTGTGCGCGCGATGAAGCTCTGCGCCGCCGCTTGCACGGCAGTCGAATCACGCACATCCAGTGGGTAACAATAAACTTGTTGGGGGAACTGCTTAGAGAGGTCTTGCAGACAATCAGCGCGACGGGCGAGCACCCCAACCATCGCACCTTGCTCAAGATAATAACGCGCCAGCGCCAGACCCAGTCCGCTGGATGCGCCGCTGATAACGACGCGTTGTACGGCCACTAACGTTTGCCCGCGCGCTCCTTGCGTGCCTTATCGATCAAATAGTTCAACACTTTAATGCTTTCATCCGGTCCCAGGCCGCTAATCAGATATTTGCCGTCCACCGTCAGCGACGGTGTGCCGCGAATGCCATATATCTGCGCCAATTGTTTGCTGCGGGTTACTTTGCTTTGCATGGCGAAGGAATTATAGGCGTCGCTAAATTTCTTGCGATCTACGCCGCGCTGTCCAACAAATTCAACGATCTTGGCCTCGTCGCTCAGATCAATATTGTCCATGTTCCAAGCATTAAATAGATCGTCGTGCAGCCGCTTTTGCTGTCCAAGCAATTCTAACGTGTAATAAGTACGTGCCATCGGCTCCCAAGAGTTATTGAAAATGGTCGGTACATAGACCAATTCAACATCTTTAGCTATTTTTTTCTCCCACGCGGTCAGCGCTGGGTGCATCTTGAAACAGTGTGAACAACCGTAGAAGAAAAATTCCAACACCTCAATTTTACTGCCTGCGCGCGTTGGTTGCACCGTATTGAGCACTTTGTAATCCTTGCCCAGTTCAGGCTCGGCAAAAGCTTGGTTAACACATAACAAAGCTAGAACCACAAAAATCTGTTTGATGAATTTCATATCTATCTCCATGCAAAGTTAGGACTGCCAACACAAATATATCATTATGCGACTCTCTACTCTTTGTTTGTTATGCATATTTTTACTGCTTAACAAATAACATCCAATACGGTTTCATGCGAATAGGGAACGTTCGGACTAAAATTTAAACACTTCAGTAGCTAAATGAATAAACACCTGCTTTTAGCCCATGAGTATACATCTTCGCCTATTTCGCAAGCATTGGAGTAGCAGTCACGCCATTTTGTTTCAACACGGCCAATGCATTATTCATTTCTTCTCTACCCTTATAGGGGCCGACGTGCACGCGATGCCACACCCCTTTATCAGGAATGGTCGCGATTTGCACACTGGCTTCTATCCCGAGCATAGCCAACTTGGCTTTTAATTTATCCGCATCTTCCGCATTGGAAAACGAACCCGCCTGTAAAAAATAAGTTTCTTTCGCAGTAGCATTGCCAGCAGGCTGGGCAGATGCAGCTTTATTCTCTGCCGTTGCCGTATTGTCGCTGCTTTTTTGTATAAGCACCGTTGCATCTTGTTTGTCGGTTAACACCTTGTAAAATTCAAAGCGCGGTTTGCCTTCATCCACGCCTGATACAGCCGCCGGAGAAGTCAATGGCTGAGCAGTTTTTGCTGCAGATGCAGAAAATTGCTTCTCAGAGTCCGCCGCAAGCTTAGCTGTTTCATGCGGTACATTATTTACGAACGAGCTGGGCGTCTTTAAAATGTACCATGCCACTCCGCCCGCAATAACCAGGCCCACTACCATGCCGACCAAAATGCCGGTCAGTAGCGAATTACCTTGGCGCGGTGCTGCGGATCGAGTGTTACTGTTTTTGCTCATATAATCAATCTTTAAAAAATTTTATTCATTCTCGTAAAGTTCGTCGCACAACCCAATAGAATTGGTAACTCCATTTGCTCCGACCTCGCGGATTTTCCTCTTACAGTGAAAGGAACCCAGCCTACATTTTTTCCGGTGCGGAAACACCCAACAATGCTAAGCCGTTGTGCATTACTTGTGCCACTGCAGCAATCAACGCCAACCGCGCCTGCTTGATACCTTCCTCCTCAACCAGGAAGCGTGAAGCATTATAATAACTGTGAAAATCAGCGGCCAAATCTTTCAAGTAGAACGCGATCAGGTGCGGTGCCAAATCTTCCGCAGCGCTTTCGATCACCTGCGGGTAATCAATCAGGCGTTGCAACAAGGCTCGCTCATAGTCACTCTCCAGCACACTGACATCGGCTTGGCGTAGCGTCGCAGCATCGCCGCCCCACTGCCCCAACACGCTACAAATACGCGCATGAGCATACTGAATATAATACACAGGGTTTTCATTACTCTGCGATTTTGCCAAATCAATATCGAACACCAGTTGAGAATCGGGATGGCGCGCCGCGAGGAAGAAGCGCGTAGCATCGCAGCCCACTTCATCAATCAAGTCGCGCAGAGTGACGTAACTGCCCGCGCGCTTGGATATTTTCACCTCTTCGCCATTGCGCAGCACCGTCACCATCTGGTGCAGCACATAATCCGGCCAACCTTGCGGAATTCCAACATCCAAAGCTTGCAGCCCCGCGCGCACGCGTGTGATGGTGCTGTGATGATCCGCACCCTGTTCGTTAATGACACGGGTAAAGCCGCGCCGCCACTTATCCAAGTGGTAGGCTACATCTGGAACAAAATAGGTATAGCTGCCATCGCTCTTGCGCATTACGCGGTCTTTGTCGTCACCAAAATCTGTAGTGCGTAGCCATAGTGCATTGCCCTGCTCATACGTATGGCCGCTGGCAATAAGCTTGCTGACAGTTTCCTCCACTTTACCTTCAGTGTAGAGTGAAGATTCCAGCGAATACACATCGAAATTTACTCCGAAGGCGCGCAAGTCGAGATCCTGCTCACTGCGCAGATAAGCTACCGCAAAATTGCGGATGGCAGTGGCATCATTCACATCACCTGATGCCCGCACGTGCCGATCGTCGGCCTCCACCGCTTCTTGCGCCAAGTATGCACGGGCGACATCGGTGATGTAATCACCGCGATAACCATTTTCAGGCCACGACGGATCGTCAGGCGTCACACCCTTGCAGCGCAATTGTACTGATAGTGTAAGATTGTCGATCTGCGCGCCAGCATCGTTATAGTAAAACTCCCGCGTCACATTCCACCCTGCTGTCTGCAACACTCGACACAAACAATCGCCCACTGCCGCACCGCGACCATGCCCTACATGCAGCGGCCCCGTTGGATTGGCGGAAACAAATTCCACCTGCAACTTACGACCTGCACCCAGATGAATATGACCATAGCCCGCGCCTGCCTGCAGCACGCTGCGCACCACATTCTGTTTGGCTGCAGTAGTGATGAATACATTAATGAAACCCGCTCCCGCAATCTCTACCTTTTCCACTACTAGAGATTCAGGCAAGGCCGCAACCAATGCTTGCGCGATGTCACGTGGGGATTTGCGCAGCGGCTTTGCCAGCTGCATCGCCAGATTACAAGCGTAATCACCATGCAGCACCTGCTTGGGCCGCTCAATGAGGATGTCGATCTGTGTCGCTTCAGGTGCGACAACGCGCACAGCCTGCGCAAACAATTCGGAAAGATGGGATTTGAAATTCAAGACAGCAGACATTACACAACACTTTCACAAGAAGCGCGAATTATAGCACTTGATGGGGCTTACCCGATGGCAGGGTGCAACTGCTCAGCACTTTCGCACACGCTCTGAATCATCTCTCCTACTCAGTTATGTAAAGACACATCTGTACCATTCCACCCCAACCCTTGGCTAAGCGCGTCGCCAAGTGGTACCGGATGCATAGTCTTCCAGTACAATTCCCGCTTCTAATAACTCCTTACGTATGCGGTCGGATTCAGCGAAATTTTTGGATTGCTTGGCGACAGTTCGTTCGGCAATTAGAGCCTGGACACTCTTGGTCATGCCCGATGGAGTAAAGTCAATTGCAGCTGTGCCCTCGATTTTTGCAGAACCCGAAATCAGTGCACCGGTGGCCACATGATTTTTCACATCACGATGCCTTCCTTGCAGATAAGCGTCGGGATTCTGTTGCAACAAGCCAAGCACTTCACCTAACATCTTAAGTTTCTGTGCAGCTTCTACTGAATGAGTGCGATTCACCTCATTTGCCAAGTCGAACAGGACTGCCATCGCTTCAGGTGTATTGAAATCATCGTCCATTGCCGCTTTAAAACGTTGTAAATAAGGTTCGTTCCAGTCGATTAAACTCGTTTCAATAGGCACAGCAATTTTTCCTAATGCCGTGTACAGGCGGTTCAATGACTGTTTGGCATCGTCAAGATGCGCATCGGAATAATTCAGCTGGCTGCGGTAGTGCGCGCGCAGGATAAAGAAGCGCACTACTTCCGCATCATATTTATTCAGCACTTCGCGGATGGTGAAGAAATTACCAAGGCTTTTCGACATCTTTTCATTGTCTACGCGCACGAAGCCATTGTGCATCCAGACATTCACATACTTGCACTGGCATGCGCCCTCGCTTTGAGCAATTTCATTTTCGTGGTGCGGAAATTGCAAATCGGCACCACCACCGTGAATGTCGAAATGTTTACCCAGCGTTTCCAGGCTCATCGCCGAACATTCAATATGCCAACCAGGTCGCCCTTTCCCCCAAGGAGAATCCCATTTCACTTCGTCGGGCTCGCTATCTTTGGCATGTTTCCACAGTACGAAATCGAGCGGATCAAGCTTGCCATCATTCACCTCCACACGCTCGCCGGCACGCAAATCCGCCAGTGTTTTGCCAGATAATTTGCCGTAATTGGCAAATTTGCGAACAGCATAATTCATATCCCCATCAGCGGCTTGATAGGCTAATCCATTAGCTTCCAGCTTGGCGATCATGTCCAGCATTTGCGGTATGTATTGAGTGGCTCGTGGTTCAAAATCCGGTGGCAGGATGCCTAGTGCACGTTCATCCTCATGCATCGCATCAATGAAACGCTGCGTGAGCGCATGGATAGATTCAGCATTCTCCACCGCACGCTTGATAATCTTGTCATCAATGTCGGTGATATTACGCACATAGGTCACGTCCAGCCCGCTCGCTTTAAGCCAGCGATATACCATGTCGAATACCACCATCACCCGCGCATGACCGAGATGGCAATAGTCATACACCGTCATGCCGCATACATACATTCGAACTTTGCCGGGTTCAATGGGAATAAAGTCCTGCTTGTCGCGGGTGAAAGTATTGTAAATTTTCAGCATCAAAAACCTTTAAAGCAAATTTTTCTCAACTATCTGCGCACCAGCAGCACCGGCATGGATGCTGTACGGGTTACTCCTTCTGCCACACTGCCTATCAGCAAATGCGCAATACCCTTGCGACCGTGCGTGCCCACTACCAGCAAATCGGCATTCCATTTCTGAGCCTCCTCTGATATGACGCTACCGATGCGGCCACCATAGGCCTCAACCAGTTTCGTTTCGACCGTAATGCCTTGCTCTGCAAGCTTTCTTCTATGCTTATCCAGCAATTCCTTACCTGCATCAGCAACCGCTTTCAAGCTATTCTGCATCAGGATCATATTCATACCGTCGGGCTCCCACATGATGGGCATTTCTTCACACACATGCAGCAGCAAAATTATGGAGCTCATTTCTCGAGCCAGCTTGGTTGCTTCGTCTAACGCCTTACCGGAAGTCTCGCTGCCATCCACCGCCACTACAATACGCTTATACATTAATACCTCCTCCTGCTTAACCCTGGTCTTTCGTCCACGAATCTTTGAGGGTCACGGTGCGATTGAACGTTAGCTTTCCACCGGGCTGGTGCTCATGCCGATCGGTGCAGAAATATCCGAGACGCTCAAACTGGTAATGTGTTTCAGGTACCGCATCACGCACGGCAGGCTCGACCCAGCCCTGCACTACGGTCAGCGACGCTGGATTGATGAATTCACAGAAATCGCACGCCTTGTCGTTATCTGGTTCCGGCACGGTGAACAGGCGATCATACAAACGAATCTCCGCGGGCAGTGCATGTTCAGCGGACAGCCAGTGGATCACGCCCTTCACCTTGCGGCCAGCCGGATTCTTGCCCAGCGTATCTTGATCAATAGAGCAGCGAAGTTCGATTATATTACCAACAACATCTTTTACTACTTCATCACAGCGCATCACATAACTATAGCGCAAGCGCACTTCACCACCGGGTGTCAAACGCTGCCAGCCAGCGGGCGGGCTCTCGGTAAAATCGTCGATCTCAATCCAAATCTCTTTGCTGAACGGCACCATGCGGCTACCGAACTCTGGATGTTCCGGATGAAAGCCAGCTTCGCGTGATTGGCTCTCGCCCGCCACAAAATTGCTGATGGTGACCTTCAGTGGTTTAACCACCGCCATCACGCGTGCCGCACGCGCCTCTAAATCTTCGCGGATGCAGGCCTCCAGCACAGCCATGTCAACCACATTTTCGCTCTTGGAAATACCGATCCTGCGAGTAAATTCGCGGATACCTTGCGGTGTGTATCCGCGTCTGCGCATACCGATAATGGTCGGCATACGTGGATCATCCCAGCCGGATACATGTTGCTCGGTGACGAGTTGCAATAGCTTGCGCTTGCTGGTTATGGTGTAGCGTAATTCCAGGCGCGAGAATTCAATTTGTCGGGGGTGAGACGGTACAGCCAGCTGATTCAGCACCCAGTCATACAAGGGCCGGTGGTCTTCAAACTCCAGCGTACATAGTGAGTGAGTAATGCCTTCCAGCGCATCGGAAATACAGTGAGTGTAGTCATACATCGGGTAGATGCACCAAACATCACCCGTGCGGATGTGATGCGCGCGACGAATGCGGTAAATCGCCGGATCGCGCAAGTTGATATTGCCAGAAGCCATGTCGATCTTGGCGCGCAGTACCTTGGCGCCATCGACGAACTCACCTGCACGCATGCGCTGAAACAGGTCAAGGTTTTCAGCTACAGAGCGCTCACGGTACGGACTGGGCTTGCCAGGATGAGTGAGCGTGCCGCGATATTCGCGCATTTCCTCAGCACTGAGATCATCCACGTAAGCCTTGCCCTGCTTGATCAACTCGACCGCAAAGCCGTACAGCTGTTCGAAGCAATCAGATGCCCATCGCACCTCACCCTGCCATTGAAAGCCCAACCATTGAACGTCCTCCTGAATAGCGCGTGCATATTCCTCGCTTTCCTTTTCCGGATTAGTGTCGTCAAAGCGCAGATTGCAGTGGCCCTGATAGTCGAGTGCCAAACCAAAATTCAGGCAAATAGACTTGGCATGGCCAATATGCAGATATCCATTCGGTTCCGGTGGAAAGCGTGTGACAATATTTGTATGCTTACCACTCGCCAGATCAGCCTCAATAATATTGCGGATGAAGTGGGGGATGGGTGCTTGTGTGTGGCTGCTCATTATTCGACGGATCTTTCAAGACAAGAGCAATGATTTTACCCGAAAATCTCCTTACTCAAACAGATGAAGCACGGTTGACGTTGTCAGCTGATACGATAAGCTGTGAAAAATATGGGCAGATTTGATAGAATCCGGTTCCCTTGGGTACCCATTTATTCTGAATGCTTCATAAATTTCGCGTGATGATCACGCAGGATTGACTGATAGGGAAATTTTGGTAAAAACGTGGCGTAATTATTTATACGCCCAAGCGAACAAAATCTTTCATATCAGTCATAAAATCATTTCGGAAAAGTACCACATAATGGACAATTTCAACCGTTTTGGCCTACGCGCAGCAATATACGGAGGAGCGCTGTTACTGTGCTTCAGCCTCACCGCAGGCGCGGATGAAATCCAGGATATCAATAAGCTATACAAGCAGAACCAGCATACGCAGGCACTGAAGCGGGTCGACACCTATCTCACCAACAAGCCCAAGGATGCACAGGCACGCTTCCTGAAAGGGCTAATCCTCACCTCACAGCACAAGACCAATGACGCTATTGGCATATTCTTATCGCTGACTGAGGATTACCCGGAACTGCCGGAGCCATATAACAACCTCGCCGTGCTATACGCTGGGCTAGGCCAATACGACAAAGCCAAGGTCGCACTGGAAATGGCGATCCGCAACCATCCGAACTATGCCACCGCACAGGAAAATTTGGGCGATATCTACGCTAAAATGGCAAGCCAGGCTTATGAGCGCGCGCTACAGCTGGATCGGAACAATGCCACCACTCAAACCAAGCTTGCTCTGATTAATGATCTGTTCCCCAAGAATAAACCCAGTGCCGCCATTGTTAGTGCAGCCAAGCCGCAAGCAGCCGCTCCCGGGACAGCGCCTGCACCGTCCAAAGCAGTCACTGCCGTGCCCGAATCTGCTTCGTCCACCAAGCCCGCAATTATTAAAAAGCCGGCTCCCAACAATAGCGCTGAAGTGCTAAAGACCTTGCATGAATGGGCCGAAGTATGGTCGTCCCAAAATACCAGAAAATATTTAGATTTCTATGCTCTAGATTTCAAGACCCCGAACGGCGAAAACCGCGACCAGTGGGAAAACGAAAGCAAGGCACGTATCAGCACGCCCAAATATATCGAGATTAATGTCAGCAATGAAAAAGTCAGCTTCCCGGATGAAAACCATGCCTCCGTCACCTTTCATCAATCCTATCGCTCCGACTACCTAAACACATCCTTCGACAAAATCATGCTTCTGGTAAAATCAAACAATAAATGGCTAATCCAAGAAGAGCGAGCCGTAAAATAAATTAACATGTTCCTCCGCCTAACTGCCGACGCCCTCCAGTCACTGGACCTTGGCTCTTGCACTAAGTATCCATATTCACTCCATTTCCTCTACATACCGGAAAATGAAACGCTATGCCGCTATATATCTTAAGCATATAAAGAATAGCATTATGAAACTCCAAAGATATCACCCTCCCTGCTGCTCAGTTGCGTGCGATGCTAAACCGCACCAGCTGGCACTCTTCCCAACCTTCAACAATAAATGGAGAATTTAGCATGGTTAAACTACATACCAATTATGGAATAATCACTCTCGAACTGGATGTCGAAAAAGCTCCCGCCACTGTTAAAAATTTCCTCGAATATGTTAACAGTGGCTTTTACTACAAGACCTTAATTCATCGCGTGATCGATGGATTCGTAATCCAGGGCGGCGGCTATAACTACTCGTTGGGAACAGTCTCGATGAGCAGTATTGCAAAAATGTCACTAAAATCCACCAATGCGCCAATAAAAAATGAGGCTGCCAACGGCCTGAAGAACGACAAATATACTATCGCCATGGCGCGCTCATCCGCCCCTCACTCCGCCACATCTCAATTCTTCATTAACTTGAAGGATAATAATTCCCTGAATTACACTGCACCCGATAAGCAAGGCTATGGCTATTGCGTGTTTGGCAAGGTAGTGGGAGGCACGGAAGTTGTGGACGCCATCAGCAAGGTAAAGACCGGCAATCGCTACGGGCTCGAAAACGTCCCATTAGAGGATGTCGTCCTCAAAAAAGCCGAAGAAGTGCATCCATGAAAAATGGCGCCCGGGAGCTTGTCGATCTTAAAAAATAGCAGCCTGCCGTATTAAGCTGCGAGCAAAATAATGGGCAACAATCTTAAACCGCATGAGAATTACCCGTAAGGGGTTAAGTGCGGCAACCGCTTCAAATCATTTACGAGGAAACCATATAATGAAACTTCAACAAATATTCGCTACCCTGCTGCTTACTTGCCTGCTATTGTGCTCGGCACAAGCTGCCCCCATTTCTCAACAACATTCAGCACAAAAAGGAAAAATTAGCATGATCAAATTACATACTAACCATGGCGATATCACAGTCGAACTGGATGCTGAAAAAGCGCCAATCACCGTCAAAAATTTCCTCGACTACGTGAACAGTGGATTTTATGACAATACGCTGTTCCATCGCGTAATCGATGGCTTCATGATCCAAGGCGGCGGCTTCGAGCCCGGCATGAAAGAAAAACCCACCAAGGCGAAAATTCGAAACGAGGCAGCTAATGGCTTGACGAACGATAAATATACCATCGCCATGGCTCGCACCTCCGATCCGCACTCTGCCACAGCGCAGTTTTTCATTAACTTAAAGGACAACATGTTTCTCGACTACACTGCACCCAATAGCCAAGGTTATGGTTATTGCGTATTCGGGAAAGTGGTGTCAGGCACAGAAGTGCTGGATGCTATTCGCAAAGTCAAGACGGGCAATAAATCGGGGCACCAGGACGTGCCGCTGGAGGACGTAATCCTCACTAAAGCGGAAGTAGTGCAATAACTTAAAGAACGGCGACTATAACAGCCTGCCGGATTGAGATATCGAAGCAAACAAATGGCTGGACGGGAACAAATTTCGTCGCGTTTCAATTGAATGGCCAAAGACGCGACGAAAAATGGGCCGACCCAACGCTTTATAACAAATCTCTTTTAACCATCAGGACTCCGCCCATTCCGTGGCCTACAGTTTAATTATTTCTGACCTGCACCTTTGCGCGGAACAGCCGCACAGCATGCAGGCATTTCTGCACTTCATTCAACAGATTGCGCCTGGCGCTGACGTACTCTACATCCTCGGTGATTTATTCGAATACTGGGCTGGCGATGATGACATCGACGATCCATTTAATCGCCAGATTACCGATGCCTTGCAAGCACTTTCCGTTAGCGGCACTGCCATCAACATCATGCATGGCAACCGCGATCTGCTAATGGGCCAGAAACTCGCACAAGCGAGCGGCGCCACGTTGCTAACTGACCCTACGCTGCTTGACCTATACGGCACGCCGACGTTGCTCACCCATGGCGATCTCCTGTGCACTGACGATATTGCTTATCAAGATTTCCGTAAACAAGTACATGAACCCATATGGCAGCAGAATTTTCTTGCCCAGCCGCTGGCGCAGCGCAAGGCCGCCATTGCGCAACTGCGTGCACGTAGCGAGAACGCAAAAAAACACAAGAGTAACGACATCATGGACGTCAATCTGGATGCAGTTGCAAGCTTGCTACGCAGGCATCATTATCCGCGGATGATTCATGGGCACACTCATCGGCTAAAGCGCCACCTGCATACGGTGGATGGGCATAGTTGCGAGCGCTGGGTACTAGGAGATTGGCACGATACAGGGAATGCCTTACGCTGCGATGCCGAGGGGTGCAGCTGGGAAACGATTACTTTTTAGCAGGACATAAATACTCGCACGGCACGCCATTGTGATTCTTGTCCAAAGATCTGGCATTGCAATGCGATAGATAAAAATTCGCTTCGTCGCAAGAGTTCATTTGTGAACAATATCGCTTACTGCCGCAAAGATCATTCTGCGCAACATATTGTTGCTGAGGCGCTGCATGTGCCTTGCGCCACCCCCTCGGCGGCATCGGATCGGTCTGCGCCCATAACCCGCGCTTGGCTTTCTTGGCGCCATTCTGCAATTCGAGCAGTACTTCACTCCTGTTAGATCGGGAAGACGCCCATGCCATTCCGCGCTGCACCTGTTCTTGGTTAACGTTCAATTCGCCCACTTTGATCAGCGCCACCAACCTGCCATAAACATCCACTGCTTGGCTATCCACGTGCACTTTTTTATTTAGCACCAGTTCGGCCAGCGATTGCTTGGATTGTTCACCGAATGCCTGCGCTATTTCCGGCGCATCGATCTCGGCCAGCCGCAGCTTGATTCGCATATTGTCGCGTAATACAAGAACAGTGTCGCCATCCATCACGACGATAACCTTGGCTGAAAATTCTTCAGCGTGTGCGGCATTGAGTGTACCGAGTAGAAAAAGAACAGCTACCAATCCATTTTTAAGGACGCTCTTCACAGCAGTGAACTTTTCACCAGCGCCAAGACCAGCAGGGTGTAGCCCGCAGCGAGAATATCGTCGAACATGACGCCAAGACCACCGTGCCATGTCCGGTCAAAGTGACGGATGGGCGGTGGCTTGACGATGTCGAAAAATCTGAACAGCAAAAATGCCAGCAGTTGCCAAAAAAAACCTTCGGGCGTAAAAAACAGCACCAGCAGGAAAGCTACAATCTCATCCCACACCATCCCTCCGTGGTCCGCCACGCCCAGCGTTTTTCCGGTCTTCTCGCACACCCACACACCCACAGCAAAGGCCCAGATCAACACCAAGATAAACAGCGCATCAGTTAGGCGTTCTGCAAGATACCAATAAATCGGGAAAGCGACCAATGTGCCCGCCGTGCCGGGTGCTTTTGGAAACAGGCCACTGCCGAAACCGAAGGAAAGGAAATGTGCGGGGTGACTAAAGATAAAGCGCCACGAAGGTTGCACGCCAAAATCAGCGGAAGTGGTCATAGCCTGATTCCTCAATGTTGACGATACTGCCATCCGCAGCACGCACTGTGCACTTCTTTTCCGCCGTGACGGTGCCAATGCGTGTCAGCAGCAAACCGAGATTGACGGCAATTTTCTCCACTTCGGAACGATGCGCAACGGATACGGTAAAACAAAGCTCATAATCATCGCCCCCGGCCAGCACACAGTGCTTGCCCAGCGGTTGCTCAAGATAAAGTTGCATTGCGCAGGAAATTGGCAGAGCGGCGAATGCAATTTCAGCTCCAACGTCAGAGCATTCCAGTATGTGGCCGAGATCTGCCAACAGTCCATCCGAAATATCTATTGCACTGTGCGCCACGCCGCGGAGTGCAATTCCAAGTGCCACACGCGGCATGGGCCGGTGCAACGCCGAAGAACAGGCCGCAAAATCCTTCGCAGCCAATTGCACATGCCCTTGCATATGCGCCAAAGCCAGCGCAGCATCACCCAATACGCCGGACACCCAAACATCGTCACCAACCTGTGCGCCCGAACGACGCAACGCCACACCGTGCGGCACTTCACCCATGATAGTGACGCACAAATTAAGCGGTCCTCGGGTGGTATCCCCGCCAATCAGCTCTACGTGATGTTCATCTGCCAACGCAAACAACCCCGCGCTGAATTTTTCCAACCACGTCTCATCAACTTCGGGCAATGACAAAGCCAAAGTCGCCCAACGCGGCTGCGCCGCCATCGCCGCCATGTCAGACAGATTTACTGCCAGCGCCTTGTAACCAAGAAAAAAAGGATCAGTATCCGGAAAAAAATGCGTCCCACTCACCAGCATGTCGGTTGACACTGCCAGCTCCATACCACTCCCAACGTTCAGAAGCGCGGCATCGTCGCCCACGCCCAACACCGCGCCGGGTGTAACGCGGGTGAAGAAACGACGGATCAACTCGAATTCGGAAACCATAAGGGCGCCTCTAAAAATTCAAGTTTCTAAGCAAGACAAGGCATGAGTAAAAAATTTGAGCGCGGCATATAGTTGATATGTAAGCGATAATTTTTTCCGAGTAACGCCGTATTGTGACGAAGCGGGGTAAGCAGGCAAGCCGCAAAGCGGCTGCTCGCAAAATTGGATTTTTAGTGATGCCCATAAGCTAATTTACCGCAAACCTGCTGCAACCTTGGCAGCGATACAAATGATCATGGCAAACTATCAATAAACTTTTTCATGGAAATTTTAAGCGTTGAAAAATTAGGGTTAACCATTAAACGGCGTAGCGTACCGGCTTTAAGGTTTTCTTCAGTTAACTCGCCCTGCAAAATTTGTTCTGGATTTTTGTTACAAACATCATATTGTTTAATATCATCTGGGTAATAATGTATGCAACTTGAATACTCTCCCATCATTCCAAAGTACGCATCATCTAAAGGCAAGGTCATTGATGTGTGTGCGGCACTTAATATTTTCTGTTCAGGAAAAACGCTGTTTACCAACTCCAATTTTCCTACTGGAATATTTGGCGGAACTTTCCTGGTATCGACGGTATAAAGTACCAGCTTATTGGATGCATGGGGCGCGCGGACCATAAAATCTAAAGTGGCCGAAGTATAAACAGTAGCATCGTCCTGACTTGCAGCGGTAAATATGGGGATATTTACCGCGTTCTGATGCAATTGAGCTTGTACTTCCTGTGTCAACGCATATATCTGGGCAGCGGCATTCTTGGGGAACGATTCGTATTTGTAAATAGCCTTGTCAGGCATGATGCTGTCCCACTTTGCTGACGGCATCAACCAACTATAAATTTTATGAACAGTGGCCAAGGAAGCCTTTGGAGTAATTTTCAGCGCTGGAGAAAAAAGGAATAATCCACGTATTCTGTTATCACTTAAGGCCTGGTAAACACTTAGTGTGCCGCCAGTAGAAAACCCGGCCAGATAGATTTCATCAGCCTCAGCGGCGAGCTTATCGGTGCCATAGGCTTCCGCCTTTGCCCAATCCTGCCACGTTACATCAAGCAAGTCTCCGGGCTGCGTGCCATGTCCGGGCAACAGCACCGCCATAACACGGAAACAATTTTCCTGGAAAAAGGATGCCAGTGAGTGCATGGAATAAGGTGCATCGGTCAATCCATGGGTAAGCAGAACACCGCGTCGATATGGTTTTTCACGTCCTTTTGGGCAACTCTCCGCCGGCTTCAATTCAAAAGGAGCATTTCCATTGACTGCCTTTTCCAGCTCGGCCACATTACTTCCAGAACGCACTTTTGTAATCATTGCGCGGCTATCCGCCACGTAATCCGAAAACGTCAATTGGCCGCTATTGAACTGAGTGCTTAAGCCAGAGGGCTGATGCCTCGCCCCCAGCGGCGGGGTCTCCCCGCATGCTTGCAACAACAACAGGGAAACCCCTAAAAAAATACTATTAAATCGATTCATTACTGCTCACTATTTACATTTCCCGGTTTCATAAATCATCCCACCACCATACAATAACGAAGCGATCAACAAATGTGAACCACTCAACCGCGACAATACTGTCTGCACCTCGCTCACCGTTAAAACGACGGGTAATTTTTTCGGGGCTTTGGCTTGTGTGACCTTATCCAACCACGGTAATTTGATTTCTAACACCTCGCGGTATAAAAACAACAACGCCGATTTCGCTTGGTTTTGGGTTGAAGCAGAGACCTTGCCCGCGACGGCAAGGTGCGTCAGAAACGCCTCGACATCTTGTGCAGCTAAATTTTTCGGGTGAGTCTTGCCGTGGAAGTAAATGCAACGTTTAATCCAGTCCACATAGCTTTGTTCAGTTCGGATAGCATAGTGCTTTCTCGCAACTTATCGCGTACTTGATCAAGCAACCTGGGGGATGTAAACATGTCGTTTTTATCAGAAAGATTAGGGTGTGCGAAATTTTCATATCGAATTAAAACAATGTATTACGTGAATTTTTTTAGATTATACACCTCAAAGGTGCTTTTATCGGCATTTTTTAGAGTGTCTAATTTACATTATAAGACATAGAGGCAGATCGAAAGGATGTCTGAACATCTATATTCGCAATCGTCCGCGTTAGTAATTGGCGTTAATACATTCGCTCCGTTGGTGGATAAAATGCATTCCGACTTTGATGCGGAACGCTTTGTTGATTGGCCTACGCTTATTCTTACTACAACAATGCAGGCAACAGCAATTTCTCTCTTCAAACTGCTTCCGCCAGAGAACGCAGCGGAAATCCTGGATCGGCGATCACTCGCCACTCTCGTTCGCAATCTCGTCGACACCCATGACGTGATTGAGATGATGGTTAATTCGAAATCAGCCGAAGAGCACCATCTAAATAGACAGATCCTTGGCTTATACATCTCAAGCCGCATAGCTCACGTACAAAAATCCGTATGTCCAACTGAGGCCGAAAAGTTCTATCCGCTAGCGAAAGAAACGTATTGGAAGAAAATTGAGGAGTCGCCGCTATATGACAAAGGCGCCATGAGCAGGCTAAAGTCCGGCGAGAGCATATTCTATAAAACAAGAAAAGAACGGTTACGCATAGCCTGTGGTGAGCATTCTGATTTCGTTGGCGGCGTGCTGGCTGACTTATCTACATACGTTCACTCAATTCCTCCGGCTCTGTGGATGGGGAAATCGCACGATATCTGCGCTGATACCCCTAAGAATAGGGACATGATCGCCGTATGGATTCGACTCGCAAACTTTTTCTATGCTAGAAGTATAGGAATAGTATTGAAAGCTGCCGGCTACGAATTTTCAGATGACCTGAAGGCTTTCCATTCCCATCATCAGGAAGTGTTCTCGTAAATGTCTTATAACATCGCCATGCAACCGACCACAAGCGCACGGGGTCAGTTCTAACATTCCAACAAACTCTGTTACGCTTCACAGATGGCTAGACCCCTCAGACTGTAATTTTCGGGTGCCCTTTATCACGTCACCTCGCGCGGGGATCGTCGGGAAGATATTTTTCTGAGCGACGATGATCGCGGTGATTGGCTGGCGGTGTTGGGCATTGTTTGCGCTCGGTTTAACTGGGTGGTTCATGCTTTTTGCCAGATGACCAATCACTATCACCTGCTGGTGGAGACGGTGGACGGTAATTTATCCGGTGGGATGCGGCAATTGAACGGCCTGTATACCCAGCGCTTCAACCGTCGCCATGGCTTGGTTGGGCATCTTTTTCAGGGGCGCTACAAGGCGATCCTGGTACAAAAGGAAGCCTATTTACTGGAGTTGACGCGCTATGTGGTGCTGAACCCACTGCGCGCCAACATGGTGGAATCGCTTGAGGACTGGCGCTGGAGCAGTTACCTTTTTATCACGGGGCAGGAGGCACCCCCTCCGTGGCTGGATGCGGACTGGTTGCTTGGTCAGTTTGGTTCACAGCGGAGCAAAGCGCTCAGGGGCTATCGCCAGTTCGTGATGGCGGGCAGGGGCTTGCCCAGCCCCATGCTGGAAACTCGCCATCAACTGTTGCTGGGTGACAATGCTTTCGTAGAACGCCACTGGCAGACAAAAAATCCAGAAGAGCTACGGGAAGTTTCAAAGGCCCATCGAAGATCGGTCGCTTTGTCGCTGGATGAGTACCGGATGCGCCACCCGGATAGAGATCAGGCGATAGCTCAGGCTTACCTATCCGGTGCTTATACGATGGCAGAGATCGGGTACCATTTCGGGGTACACTACATGACGGTAAGTCGCGCAGTGCGGAAGTTTGAAGAAGACCGAAAAAAATGTTGTAATGTTAGAACTGACCCCGCGCTTCTAACCCGGAGAACAATATGAGTACAAATGTAATCATCACTTTTAAATCGAAGCCAGAAAAATTAGCGGATTTTACAAACCTACTGAACCAAGCAAAAATTGACCTCCCTAAAGTCACCGGTTGCGAGGTCTTTCGAGTATTCAATGACGTCAACGATCCTTGTACTTTTACGCTGGTCGAAACCTGGGCATCTGAAACCGATCATAAAAAAAATTTCGAAAACATGCTGGCATCGGGGTTTTGGAGTCACCTTGCTACACATCTAGCTTGCGATCCAACAAGCGTTTACTACAAAGAGCTCTAAGGCATGGCAATAGCTTGTCGAAAGTGATTGCAGAAGAGGTGACCACCGAGGTCCTACAAGCCTTTGCCGATGCGTGGAATCGCCACGATGCCGATGCCCTCATGTCGTTCATGAGCGCTGACTGTGTCTTCGAAGCCTCTGCAGGCGCGGAGATCTTCGGCACCAGGTATGTGGGCCGTGAGGCGGTGCGAGCTGGTTTCGCTGAAGTATGGGCAACCTTCCCCGATGCCCACTGGGGCAATGCGCGCCATTTTGTCCATGGGGACAGGGGAGTGTCCGAGTGGACGTTCACGGGAACTCGGGCGGACGGCACTTTCATGGAAGTTCATGGTTGTGATCTGTTCACCTTTCGAGACGGCAAGATCGCGCTGAAGAACTCTTACCGCAAGAACCGCCCACCTCTCGGTATTCCCAAGCGATGAGTCCATCCGTGTGCCTGCACCCATGACGTTCAACCCTTCCATCGAGCGGACGTCTTCCAGCAGCCGCTCATGTCAAACGTTATACGTCTTGAGTAAGCCCATTCGGTTTCTTGTCAGAGAAGTTTGTTGCCATGGAGCTGAGTGAAATCGGTTTAGATCATTGGTTCAAATGTCAGGCTAATGAGGTGTGTAGTCACGGTGAGTCCCTCTCCCGGGTGACAGCGGTTGATCGCGACCACTACATCATCAGGAACGAGGATGGTGAGGTACCCGCCGAGCTAACGGGTAGGTTTGTCTACATTAGCGAATCTCGAACCGATTTGCCATGCGTCGGGGACTGGGTCTGTGTGCAGTATCACGATTCCGGAGCTCATGCGAGCATCCATCACATCCTGCCAAGGAAGTCGTTCCTGAGGCGAAAAAGGCCTGGGAGAGATATCGGGTTCCAGATGATTGCCGCAAATATTGATGTGGCCTTCATTGTTCAGTCCTGCCACTTTGATTTCAATGTGCGAAGACTTGAGCGTTACCTCGTGATGGTTAACGAAGGTCATATTGAGCCGGTAATACTGCTGACCAAGACCGATCTGATCAGTCCAGAGGTACTGGAGCAACTGGTCGATAAGATTCGCCACGCGGGCATAGGTGCCCGAATAATCACTCTCAGCAATGTAACCGGGAAGGGTATTGATCAAATTCGGGAGCTCATGCTGCCCGGGAAAACCTACTGCTTGCTCGGCTCATCCGGCGTTGGCAAGACAACGCTTATCAACCGTTTGGTGGGCGATTCCGGATTGGAAACAAGAGAAGTGAGCCACACGGGAGAAGGCAGGCATACGACCACTCGGCGCCAGCTCATTGTGCTTGAGCATGGCGGACTATTGATCGATATGCCGGGAATGCGCGAATTGGGGATGCTCGGCGTCAGCGAAGGAATAGACGATAGTTTTGCCGATATCCAGGATTATTCGAAAAACTGTCGCTTCGCCAATTGCACCCACACCAACGAACCGGGCTGTGCCGTTCAGAGAGCCATCGAGCAAGATGAACTGAATGCGGCGCACTTTCAGAACTACCTAAAGCTCAAAAAGGAATCTGAGTTTCACGAAATGTCTTATCTTGAAAAACGCAAGAAAGACCGAGCGTTTGGGCAGTTCGTTCATTCCGTTATGAAAGCCAAGGGGAAACGAGATGAAGATTAGAACTGAGATGCCAGGTGACTGGCCGAGAACGTCAGGCGATAGCTCAGGCTTACCTATCCGGTGCTTATACGATGGCAGAGATCGGGTGCCATTTCGGGGCACACTACATGACGGTAAGTCGCGCAGTGCGGAAGTTTGAAGAGACCGAAAAAAAATGTTGTAATGTTAGAACTGACCTCGCGCTTTGCTGTTGCCGCCTCCTCATGACATTGGGTTGACGCCACACTTCAAAACCTTACAATCCCCATAAGTTCCATTCTCCTATGGTTCAGTCCAACGAGGTTTATCCGCCGCCAATAAGGTTGCGGGTTTAACAAGTTTGGGAAGGGCGGCAGATAAACGCTATTCGTTGGGCACCATGTACGGATTCGTGGAAATTTTGACATATGAATGAAAAGCTTCTTAAGAAATTCCTTGAATACGCAAACACAGATGAAGCCTTTGCGGTTCTTTTTGTGAAGAAGAATCTCTCTCAAGCGGAAGGGCATTGGGTAGATATTGCCGATTGTCAGCGCTACGAGATGTCGTCCGACAATTTGCATTTCAGATTCGTCATCGGCGGTTTGTACCAGAGGAACATAAAGCCCCAGTACCCTCCAAAATCCGCATACACCTTTGATGGGAAGTTTGATGAGCAAGGGTATTACTTGATGGCGCGGGCTATCACTTGGGAAACCGCGCACAAAGACATTGAGCGGCAGAAATCAAAAGGGGTCGCGTGTCGGAAGTTCAAAATCACAGGGGTGAGCTACGACAAAAACCGTAACAACAAAGATTTCTTCCGGGAGGACGCGCCACCGGAAATAAGGGCACTTGCAGAGAATCTCAACGATCGCACAAGCCCGTTATGGGACAAGGCTATGCAGTACGCTATCGAACAAGAGTTTTTTTATGAAATTAGAAGAATCCAAATCATCTAGCGTGGTGCCCAACCATTCGCTGCAGGCGCGACGGCCCTGACGGGCCGCGGCCTGAGCTCAAACGTTGGCCATTCAACAACCGAGGTGAAAGATGTCACGTATTGCGATCGTTCAACGCCCGCCAATTTTTCTGAACAAAGCCGAGACGACTGGCGCCGCAGTGGCCAGCGTGCACGAGGCTGCCGGGGCCGGCGCGCAGCTGGTCGTCTTCCCCGAGGTTTTCATACCAGGGTATCCAGCATGGATCTGGCGACTTCGTCCCGGCGGCGACATGACGCTTTCCGAAAGACTGCACTCCCTGCTACTCGCCAATTCTGTCCGCGTGGCCGGCGACGACCTGGCGCCTCTGCGTGAATCCGCAAAGCGGAACAAGGTCACCGTCGTATGCGGCGTCAACGAACGCGATACAGATTTCAGCCGGAGCACGGTTTACAACAGCGTCGTCGTCATCGGGCCAGACGGCACGATCCTCAACCGTCACCGCAAGCTCATGCCAACGAATCCCGAGCGTATGGTTTGGGGCTTCGGGGATGCCTCGGGCCTGCGGGTGATCGACACGCCATGTGGACGGATCGGAACTCTCATCTGTTGGGAGAACTACATGCCCCTTGCGCGCTGCGCCCTTTACGCCCAGGGCATCGACATTTATATAGCACCGACCTACGATACCGGCGAGCGCTGGATTGCCACGATGCAACACATCGCGCGCGAGGGGGGGTGCTGGGTACTCGGGAGCGGCTGCGCTTTTCAGGCGCACCACATCCCGAATGCCGTTCCCGGCAAGGCCGAGCTGTATTCGAACGCGGACGAATGGGTGAACGCCGGCGATTCGGTCGTAGTCGCCCCCGGCGGCAAGATCGTGGCGGGACCGCTGCATAACGAACTCGGGATCTTGTATGCGGACATCGACCTGGAGCGCGTCGGGGTTGCTCGGCGCAGCCTGGATACCGTCGGCCACTACTCGAGGCCAGATATCTTTCAGCTACACGTGAATACCGCGCCGCTCAGGCCCGTAGAGTTCAGCACTTCACCCGGATCGGACCGCTCTTGAATAGCCAACCTGTCGCTCCAGGGGACGAGCCGCAAGCCGCTCGCCCCTGAGCTCAGCCGTTAGGCATACGTTCGACATAGGGTACGAAGCGTACTAGAATTATTTCGTTAGTTTTGAATGGAGTCCATATCATGAACACACAACTCTTACAGCAAGCTCGTGTGCTCGACATTGACGAGCAGATCGAACTTGTTGAAGCCATCTGGGACGGTATCGTTAGCCGTGGTGCCGCGCCTTCTTTGACCGAAGCGCAAAAAACGGAACTTGACCGCCGCCTCGCAGATCACCTTGCCAACCCCGATGATGTAGCTCCATGGAGTGAAGTAAAGGCTGCCGCTCTTGCCAAAATCAGGCAATGAGCCTGCCCGTTACTTTTCATCGTGCCGCCAGTCCAGAATTCATCGAAGCAAGTGCGTGGAATGAAACCTGCGGTTAATGATCAAAGGTTCGTGATCGTCACAAACGCGGTTCATGGCGCTCGCGAGATTTGCACGAACGGTGGGTGGTATAGGTAATCGCATCCATAACAAGCCTCCAAATATGTACGCGTCTGTACATATTTGACGGCGGCTTGTCTAGCGCGCTGGTGCGGACGCCCAACCGCGCAGCGAGGACGGAGGCGCCGATAAGCATCCTGCGTTTGGCTATCGTCAGCGTGGTAGGTTGAAGGGCGCCTCTAAAAATTCAAGTTTCTAAGCAAGACAAGGCACGAGTAAAAAATTTGAGCGCGGCATGTAAGCGATAATTTTTTCGAGTAACGCCGTATTGTGACGAAGCGGGGTAAGCAGGCAAGCCGCAAAGCGGCTGCTCGCAAAATTGGATTTTTAGAGGTGCCCTGAACTGAATGTAATGAAGCCCAACATCTCACTCTTGGCCTGTTGGCAGGCACGAATGTACTTGTCTTTTGCCAGTCGACGCGAGAACCCGGCCTTATTTGCCTCCCGCTGCATCGGCACGTCGGTAACGCATCTGTTCATCCACCCCCTGTGATGTTGGGCTTATGTGCGCCATGTAAGCGGCGTAGCAACTGTCCATCAAAACTTGACGAGCCGCCCAGTATGGAGTTTATTAGCCATACCACACATACAGCGCACAGCCTGTGAAAAATCCTTTTCGGACCAACTTCAGGCGATGCAACCAGTGAAGCCATGACCGTGCTTAACGCCGACATCTTAGAAAATATCGCCGACCGGCTGATAGTCCAGGGTGCTCAGCAATTCTGCCTGCTCTACATTCCGCCGAAACTGCGCAAATACCGCTGCGGAATCAAGACGGATCGGCGTTTCTTTTTCGTCCTACTCATCATATTGCTGGCGGGCTGTAAGCCAACTCAACACTATGATGCCGCGCTGATGCTCCAAGACATCGCTGCGGCTCAAGGCCCCTCCCGATTAAAACAGGTAACCGCCGCGCCGCTGCATTTCCCGATTTCATATGAGGTATCCGGGCGGTCACGCAACGGCGAGCTTTATCTGCCCGGCAAACTTGAGGACTGCGAACGCACGGAAACTGCAATCAATCTTCATCCGGCAACCGTGCGTGGCCTTGGTTGCCCTCGCGCCGCCATCGTGTTGGTGCCGGGTGCCGTGCCACTGGGCAAGGACGACCCGCGGCTAATAGCCTTCGCTGCGACCTTGGCGCGCGCCGGCTTTGCGGTGTTGACCCCCGATCTGGCCGGCTTTCGTGAGCTGTCTATCCGTCCCTCGGATGCCCGCGAAATTGCGGATGCGTTCGCATATCTGCTTGGTCGGCCCGACCTTGCCCGCGACGGGCGCGCGGGCATCATTGCTTTCAGCTACGCAGTCGGCCCAGCGCTCCTCGCCGCGCTGGAAAATGACATCCGGGAACAGGTGCGCTTCGTCATGGGCGTGGGCGGTTACCATGACCTGCACCGCGCGATGCGCTTCTTCACCACTGGCTGGTTCGAGCATGAGGGCAAGTGGCATTACATCACCCCGGATGACACCGGCAAAATGGTGCTGCTCTATTCCAGCCTGGGCTACCTGACGGACAGTCGCGCACGTGCAGTGTTCGACCGCATGGTGGCGCTACGCACCCGAGATCCCCACGCCGATCTGTCGCCGCTCGCTACGGAGCTGAGTGCTGACAGCCGGGCAGTTTATGAGCTGGCTGCCCACACCGATCCCGCACGTTTTACCGAACTGCTGGCCCGGCTGCCCGAAGCCATGCGTGCGGACATCTCCCAGCTCGATCTGTCGCGTCACGACCTGAAGCGGCTCAAGACGCGGCTCATCCTGGTACACGGAATGAACGACAATCTCATTCCTTACCCGGAAAGCTTGGCGCTCGCCGCCGCCGCGCCGGAGGGTCAAGCCGCCGTGTTCCTCATCCATCGTGTCCTGAGCCACGTGGATATGAATATCGCCCATATATTCTCGTGGCAATTCTGGAGCGAGGATCTCCCCGACCTCTGGCGGCTGTGGCAGGCGATTGACCTGCTGCTCGCCCATCGGCAAGAGGCGGCATGAGCGGATGGCGGGATGCCGGCCCACGCGCCAAGGCACTCGGCCTCTGGCTGCTGGGTGCGGCGCTGGCCAGCCTGGCGTGGGCGCTGCCGCGCATCCCGCAGCCGCTGCAATACCATTATTTCGCCGACCAGCGCGCCTGCTTCGGCGTGCCCCATTGCCTCGATACAACATCCAATGCCCTGTTCATCTTGGTGGGCGTGGCTGGCCTGCGCTTCCTGCACAGCAAGTCGGGGCGGCGCGCTTTCATTGAGCCGCATGAGGCCTTGCCCTACGCGCTGTTCTTTCTCGCTGCGATCTTGATCGGCTTTGGTTCCGGTTATTATCACATTGCTCCTGACAACGATCGGCTGTTGTGGGATCGGGCGGCAGTTGCGCTGGCGCTCATGTCGTGGTTCGCCGCGATCCTGTGCGAGCGCGTCAGCCTCGTCGCCGGACTGCGCCTGCTGCCGCTGCTGCTCGTCGCCGGGCTGGGCAGTGTCGCTTACTGGGGCTGGAGCGAGGCGCATGGCATGGGCGACCTGCGTCCTTATGGACTGATGCAGCTCTATCCGATGCTGCTGATCCCGCTGCTGCTCTGGCTTTATCCGCCGCGCTATAGCGGCGACAGGAATATCCTGATCATCACCGAGCTCTACCTGCTGGCCTTGATGTGCGATCTCACCGATCGCCCGATCGCCGAGCTGACCGACCTGTTCAGCGGACACACGGCGAAACACGCGATCGCCGCGCTTGCTATATATTGGGTCGTGCTGCAGCTGAGGCAGCGCCGAATCTTGTAAGGAAGAAATGACGATGCCCAAGCATTTCCAGGCAATGCTGCGTTCCGATGTCCGCCCGCGCGAGCTGTGGGCTTGGGCAATGTATGACTTCGCCAATTCCGGCTACACCACGGTAGTCATTACCGCGCTGTTTAACGCCTATTTCGTGGCGGTAGTCGCGGGCAATGCTTCGTGGGCCACTTTCGCTTGGACTGCCGCACTATCCGTGTCCTACATGCTGATCGTGTTAAGTGCCCCGCTGATTGGTGCCTATGCCGACTTGCACGCTGTTAAAAAGAAACTGCTGGCAATCACCACTGTGGGCTGCGTTCTGTTCACCGCCCTGCTCAGTTTCGCTCAGCCGGACACGCTGTGGCTCACCATCGTTTGCGTGATTGTGTCTAACTTCTTTTTTGGCAGCGGGGAAAACCTGATCGCGGCGTTTTTACCCGAAATATCAAAAACCAGGGCGATGGGGAGGATATCCGGCTGGGGCTGGAGCCTCGGTTATATCGGGGGGCTAGCCACACTCGGCCTGTGCCTGATGTATGTCACTTGGGCCGAAGCCCAAGGCCAAACGGCTAATCAGTTCGTGCCGATGACAATGCTGATCACCGCTGGCATATTTGCGCTGGCGAGCATCCCGACCTTCCTGTTGCTGCGCGAACGCGCCACACCGAAGATGATCGAAGATAGGGGAAATGAAGGTGTGGCGGTCGGCATGGCCTGGCTAAGGGTGCGGCAGACCATGCACAATTTGCGGAAATTTGCAGACCTGCGCCGCTTTCTGCTGTGCAGCCTGTTTTATCAGGCGGGCATTCAGGCGGTCATCACCCTGACTGCCGTCTATGCCAACCAAGCCATGAACTTTTCCATACAACAGACCCTGCTGTTGGTGCTGGTAGTCAACGTCACCGCGGCAGTCGGCGCATTTCTGTTCGGTCATGTGCAAGACCGCATCGGCCACATCAAGACCATTGCGCTGACGCTGGCAGGCTGGATCGTGACCATACTGCTCGCGTGGGCGGCGCGCGAGCCGGCACTGTTCTGGGTGGCGGCAAATGTTGCCGGATTATGCCTGGGTGCATCGCAGTCAGCCAGCCGGGCGCTGGTGGGCGTGCTTGCGCCACCCTCTCGCGCAGCGGAATTCTTCGGACTGTGGGGTTTGGCAGTGAAACTCGCATCGGTCGCCGGGCCGCTCACGTACGGTGCGGCGACCTGGTTGACAGGCGGCAATCACCGGCAATCATTGCTGATCACTGGAAGTTATTTCGTCATCGGGCTGATCCTGCTCTCCGGCGTGAATGCAGCACGTGGTCGACGGGCCGCCTTGCGCGCTGACCGCGTGCAGCGGTTAAGCCTATGATGCTCCAATTTCGTACAAGGTTACGCAAATGAGCCTTCCACCTTCCCAATCTCAGCACGAAGAATCGGGCGACACGCAAATATCGCCGCCTCTTCCCGATTCCCGGGACGACACGGAGCGGCTGCTCGGCGTTGTGCGCAGCCTTGCCCGCGAGCTGCGGCCGAACGCACGCGATGTGGAACATCTGGGTTTGGACAATTTGCTGGAGCGCGACTTCGGTCTGGACAGCTTGGCGCGCGTGGAGCTGCTGGTACGCATCGAGCGCGAACTGGGTGCAAGGCTAAACGAAAAAGCGTTCGTCGATGCCGAGACGCCGCGTGATCTGCTCAGACTGATAGCTGCGTCTGTAAGCCCCGAGACGTCCACCGCACAACGCGGCAACGCTGCAACTGACTTTGTCAGTACACTTGGGCCCGTCCAGACAGTAGCCGACCATCCGCCGGAAACCATATCCACGCTGATCGAGATGCTGGACTGGCATGTCGCAAAGCACGGCGAACGGGTGCACATCACGCTTTATGGCGAAGATGAAAGCACGGTGGACATCACCTATCGCATGCTGCAAGAACTAGCCAAGGCACTGGCTGCCGGCCTGCTCAAGCATGGGCCAGGCTCCGGCGACAAGGTGGCAATAATGCTGCCCACCGGACGCGGTTTTTTCGCAGCCTTCTACGGCGCGCTCTACGCCGGCTGCGTGCCAGTACCGCTATACCCGCCGACGCGCCCTTCGCAAATCGAAGATCATATGCGGCGCATCGCAGGCATCGTCGCTAATTCCCAAGCCGCTTTTCTTATCACGGTCGACCAAGCCAAACCCCTCGGTCATCTGCTGCGTGCGCAGTGCGAATCGCTACGCGAGGTCACAACCGTCGAGGAATTGTCTGTCGCTAGCACGCTGGCGCCCTCCCCGCAACTAAAACCAGGGGACATCGCCTTCCTGCAATACACTTCCGGCAGCACCGGCAGCCCCAAGGGGGTCGTGCTGACCCACGCCAATCTGCTGACCAACCTGCGGGCAATGGAGCGCGCCTCGGGCATAACTTCCGCAGATACTTTTGTGTCTTGGCTGCCGCTCTACCATGACATGGGGTTGATCGGTGCCTGCATGGGCAGCCTCTACATCGGATTCCGGCTGGTGCTGATGTCGCCGCTGGCCTTCCTTGCCCGGCCAAGGAACTGGTTGTGGACCATCCACCGGCACCGCGCTACCGTTTCGGCAGCGCCCAACTTTGCCTATGAGCTGTGCGCCAACAAGCTTGATGATCGCAACCTCGATGGGCTGGACCTGAGCTGCTGGCGGCTGGCCTACAACGGTGCCGAGCCAGTCAGTCCAGACACGATAGCGCATTTCGCCGCGCGCCTAGCCCGTTGCGGCTTCAGTCCCACCGCCATGACGCCGGTCTATGGCTTGGCGGAGTCTTCCGTGGGACTGGCCTTTCCTCCGCTCGGGCGCGGGCCGCTGGTTGACCGCGTGGATCGCGACGCGCTAACGCGCTCGGGCATCGCTCGTTGCGCGCGCGAGGACGACCGCAACGCGCTGCGCATCGTTTCCTGCGGCCTGCCCTTACCCGGCCATGAGATCCGCATTACCGATACCGGCGGATGTGAGCTTCCCGAGCGCATGCAGGGACGCGTGCAGTTCCGCGGACCGTCTGCGACTAGCGGTTATTTCCGCAACCCTGAGGCAACGGCGCGACTGTTCGATGGTCAGTGGCTCAATAGCGGCGACATGGGTTATATCGCGGCAGGAGAGCTTTATCTTACCGGGCGAGAGAAGGACATCATCATCCGCGCCGGACACAACATTTACCCGCAGGAGCTGGAAGAAGCTGTGAGCAATGTGCGCGGTGTGCGAAAGGGCGGCGTGGCAGTATTCCCGGCCACCGATGCGCAGTCCGGCACGGAGCGGCTGGTGGTGCTTGCCGAGACGCGCGATCGCAGTGCCGCAGAGCACAGCCGGATACTGGCCGAGATCAACAACCTCGCCGTCGACCTGGCCGGCATGCCGGCGGATGATATCGTGCTGGCACCGCCGCGCACGGTGCTAAAGACCTCCAGCGGCAAGCTTCGCCGCGCCGCCTGCCGCGAAATGTACGAGCGCGGCGAGACCGGCAGCACCCAGCGCGCGCCGTGGCGGCAATGGTTGCGTCTTGGCGGCATCAGTGCCACGGCTCAGGCTAAGCGTATGGTGTATCGCAGCGCCGAGTGGCTGTGGAGCGCGTGGGCATGGATGGTTTTTGTCACCATCATGCCTATAGCTTGGCTGCTGATCGTGTTTGCGCCCACACGCACGTTGCGCCGGCATATCGCCAGAGCAAGCGCACGCGTTGCGTTTGTGCTAACCGGATTAGCGCCGCGAGTAGAAGGTTTACAGCACCTCGACGGCCACGACCCCGTGATTGTGGTGGCCAATCACGCCAGCTATCTGGATGCGCTCCTGCTCACCGCAGTGCTACCGGCCAGATTCGCCTATGTGGCCAAGCAAGAGTTGCTGCGCAATCCGTTTGCCGCCATCCCGCTACGCCGACTCGGCAGCGCGTTTGTCGAGCGTTTCGATGATGCGCGCGGCGCGGAAAACACGCGCGAACTGGAGGAGCGGGCGCGCGCCGGCGAGTCCATGGTCTTCTTCCCCGAAGGCACATTTCGGCGCGAACCCGGGTTGATGCCGTTCAGATTAGGAGCGTTTCTGGCTGCCGCACGATCCGGCACGCCCCTGGTGCCGGTCACCCTGATCGGCACCCGCTCCCTGCTGCGCGACGGACAGTGGCGGCCACGCCGCACTGAACTGAAAGTACTGATTGGCGAGCCTGTACTTACGGCGGGGGATGACTGGCAAGCGGGGTTGCAGCTGCGCGATGCGGCGCGCCGCCATATCCTGACACGGCTTGAAGAACCTGACGCGGCCGCCTAATTCCAATTTTATTTCATCGGTGACACTGTGTTAGGTTGCGCTGAACGAGTCCCGTATTTTTAAAAAATTTTAGGCTGCCCTAAAATTAAAATCCAGCCAAACAAACGGCTAAGGCAATGAAGAAGAGTGGGGAGTTGGTGATGCTTGACAATGCTAGCCGATATAGGGAGCATTGCTGGCTTATGAAAATGTTTTCTACATTACGATAGGCTTCCCAGCTCACCCTCACGACCATGTTTCCCCCAAGCGAATGGACCGAGCGCGACCTGCAGGACCTGATAGAAGATCAGGTCAGCGAGTCGTTGACGCTTGATTACAAGGCCAGCTCCGCTCTACAGAGAACAGATGGAAAGAAAGCCGAACTGAGCAAGGATGTCTCAGCATTCGCCAACTCAGCAGGAGGTCTGCTTGTCTACGGTGTGGTCGAGAACGGCCATGTGCCTACGCATCTCGACGATGGATTCGACCCGAACGAAATCTCCAAAGAGTGGATCGAGCATGTTCTCAACTCACGTATCTCAAGGCGAATCGACGGATTGAAGATCCACCCTGTTCCACTCACTCAGCATCGGCCAGCAGGGAGGCTAGCTTACGTAGTCGCTGTACCCGCAAGCCAGCGCGCGCCTCACATGGCCTCGGACCACCGGTTCTACAAGCGCTTCAACTTTGAATCCGTTCCTATGGAGGAGTATGAGGTTCGGGACGTGTCGCGACGACTTGTGGAGCCCGATGTTCACATGCGTGGAACCCTCCTCAACGACATCGCCTCAGATGGCACCGCTACTGGCGTCACTCTCGACCTCTATGTGGAGAATCTTAATCCCACCGCTGCAATGTTTGCGCTGATCACCTTTCACATCACTTCATCGAGTTCTCCATCCGTTGGTGGCCCGGACTTGGCAGCAGAGTCAGTGATTCGATTCCAGGGCGAGTCTCGTGCGGTCCGCTCCTACAAGATGGAGTGGCGCGGGTCGGCCCGGCTGCCACTAATGCAAGGCGCTAGATTCAACATCGGAAGAGTCTCCGTTACCGCTCCAGCCTCAGAAGCGGCCGCATACCTATTTTGGGAGGTTTTGGCATCTGGCTCAGAGCCGAAGCGCGGCGCGTACCGCATAGCACGTATCAACGAAGCGCCTACTATCGGAACAGTTACCGAACCCTGGGAGGCCCTTGCTCCTGTCATCTGGCGAGTGTAGCTACCCAACAATCAACAATCAATCCATAATCAACGGGGGCAGTTCTAACATTCAGACATTTTGATGGAAAGTTAGAACTGACCCCGTGCTTCCTACGGCGGGGGATGACTGGCAAGCGGGGTTACAGCTGCGCGATGCGGCGCGCCGCCATATCCTGACACGGCTTGAAGAACCTGACGCGGCCGCCTAATTCCAATTTTATTTCATCGGTGACACTGTGTTAAGGCTACGTTGAACAAGCCCTGCATTTCCAAGAATTTAGGCTGCCCTAAAATTAATGTCTAGCCAAATAAACGGCTAAGGTAATGAAAAAGAGTGGGGAGCTGATGATGCTTGACAATGTTTGCCGATATAGGCGACATTGCTGGCTTATGAAAATGTTTTCTGTATTACGTTGGGCATTTATAAGGCAATGATCCTGTGCTCCGTTTTACAGGCATATGTAGATGATGAATGAACCATGAATATTGATATTGAAAATCTCACCGAAGATGAACTGATTGACCTCAATAATCGAATTGTTGCTCGTCTGAAGTTCCTTCACCAATTCCGCGCCCACTCACAGATGCTTAAATTCAGCATTGGTGATCGTGTCTGTTTTCAGCCAGATGGTCGCCCGTTGCTAACTGGCATGCTCACTCGTTACAACAAAAAAACTGTCACAGTTATCACAGACAGTGGGCAGCAATGGAATGTGGCGCCAAGTTTTCTTCGTGGAGTTGAGAAAAAAGCCGCAAAGTCATCGCAATCGGCTACAGTACTTCAGCTCGCAAAGAAATGAGTTCCGTTCAGCCCAACGAGTAAGGTTAGATTGTGATCGCGAAGCGAGCCACAATCTAACCTTACTCGTTAGGCATGTGGTTGCGATCACTCTTTTTTCGAGTTATCGCTACTGAATCCCGTCGCCGCAACCGAGCAGCCGGCCGCTACGGTTTGACCATACACACCCATACTCGCCGTTACTGCAGACCGTAATGTGCCTATCCGACCTGCAGTGGAAAACTTTCTTTGCCTTGGCAGCGGTTGCAGCCTTGGATGAATCGTCAGGCGGACTGGCTTCTAACAACTGACTGTCTTCGAGAACAAAAAGCCTGCCGTCTTTGAACTTCGCCACCGCGGTGACACCATACGTACTTGAAGACTTGATGAATTGCACGGAATCAAGTCCCTCTGGGATCGGCAAACCAATATCTTTGATGCGGCATTTCTTTGGATGTTTCTTCCCCGATTCGGTTTGCATCTGTGCGTCAGTTATGCATGAGCGAATGTAGTTAATAACCTGTTCTGAATCCGAACCGTCCTCAGACTTTTGTTCGGCCCATGCTGAGCCAACGGAAAATAACAATAAACAACTCATCGCAAACACATTCAAAAATGATTTCTTTAACATGATTCTTCTCCTTTCAGATTGTAAAGTGCAGGTACTGCAGCATTGACATCTAGCAGCTTGTGAAACATGTTAAAACAATATTAAAATTATAAAAATAAGCAAATTCCTTATTTTTTATTAAGTTATGCTAATTACCAAAATTTATACTCCGAATGCCATGTTGCCGGAACTAAAACAGCTAGTGTAGCTCGGTAGATACCGTCTCTAACGTCAAGCATTTTTCAAGTAATCGTGTTGATACGGCTGTTGAGTTTTGAGTACACCAAAGTGAGAAACAATCAATGGGTAGAGTAGAGAACAGGCTCTCACCTGCCCTCCCTCATCAAACCGTGCATGCGCTATTAACGCACACGGCTTTCCGATGTTCTTCACGCCAAGACATGCATATTTGCACGACCTACGTTTACTAGCGCGACTGAGGATGTCGCACCAGTGCTCAATCATCGAGCGCGTAACAGCAGGTGTTACTTGCTTGGCCTTGGTATAGAGCGCCCTCTGTAGCGTCCTGATCACATCCCGGGGTGGTTAGCAACATGGCAATCCCCTGATCCTCCACTCTTCGGTTGCATGAACAAAGCAGGGTCCCTTCCCTTATCCGGGGTTATGTTGTCCCTCGAACTCAAACGGTACTATGAACCCCTCCGACTCCCGTTCTGAGCCGCTGCGTTTTCGTTTCCTTATACGCAGCAGTCGGTGGTCTCCCCACCCCCAGAACGGGTCTCCAGCACTGGGCAATAAATCTTCGATAACATGCCGACCCTGCTACCCCGGAAGTCGATGGATGCCACTTCCGTTATTTCAGCATCCATCCAACGGCCTTCCCCTTCTGACCACAGGGTCGGCTTCTCCAATTCGTTTACGAGGCTACGTCTAGGTTCACTTGCGTTACGGCCTGCTCTCTTGCTGTTTGGAAACTCACGACCCCGTGTTACCACGACGCCGCTTCCTCATACTACCGGGGCGCACGGACAACTCCCCGGACGGGACTTTAACCCGCTAGATTTACTGCTGTTACTGCGAACGGTCAGTTCTAACATTCCAACAAACCCTGTTACACATCACAGATGGCTAGACCCCTCAGACTGGAATTTTCGGGTACCCTTTATCACGTCACCTCGCGCGGGGATCGTCGGGAAGATATTTTTCTGAGCGACGATGATCGCGGTGATTGGCTGGAGGTATTGGGCATTGTTTGCGCTCGGTTTAACTGGGTGGTTCATGCTTTTTGCCAGATGACCAATCACTATCACCTGCTGGTGGAGACGGTGGACGGTAATTTATCCGGTGGGATACGGCAATTGAACGGCCTGTATACCCAGCGCTTCAACCGTCGCCATGGCTTGGTTGGGCATCTTTTCCAGGGACGCTACAAGGCCATCCTGATCCAAAAGGAAGCCTATTTACTGGAGTTGACGCGCTATGTGGTGCTGAACCCACTGCGCGCCAACATGGTGGAATCGCTTGAGGACTGGCGCTGGAGCAGTTACCCTTTTATCACGGGGCAGGAGACACCCCCTCCGTGGCTAGATACGAACTGGTTGCTTGCTCAGTTTTATTCACAGCGGGGCAAAGCGCTCATGGCCTATCGCCAGTTCGTGATGGCGGGCAGGGGTTTACCTAGTCCCATGCTGGAAACTCGCCATCAACTGTTGCTGGGTGACAATGCTTTCGTAGAACGCCACTGGCTGACAAAAAATCCAGAAGAGCTACGGGAAGTTTCAAAGGCCCATCGAAGATCGGTCGCTTTGTCGCTGGATGAGTACCGGATGCGCCACCCGGATAGAGATCAGGCGATAGCTCAGGCTTACCTATCCGGTGCTTATGCGATGGCAGAGATCGGGTCCCATTTCGGGGTACACTACATGACGGTAAGTCGCGCAGTGCGGAAGTTTGAAGAAGACCGAAATAAAATGTTGTAATGTTAAAACTGACCCCGCGCTTTTGTGCTTTTGCGTGCTTTCACTGAAAAAAAGAAGCGCAGGTATTCACTGCAAGCTTCCCCTTTAAGAAATAGGAAGCTCTATTTAATCAAGCGGAACCATTCCGCCAGCCACTTCGGTCTTCAATTCAAAATTACTTAACGTTCACTGCGGCCCATGCAGCGTTCACAGCGTTGTATTCCGCTGACAGGGGCCCAAATAAATCCACAGCAGCCGAGAGCGTTGCAGACTTGGCACTGGCATAATTAGTTGCTGAGGTCATATAGACGGTCAGCGCACGGTACCAGATTTTTTCCGCATAACCACGACCAATGCCTGTAATAGTAGCTGTACCGTTGGCTTTTTTCGTATCTGTAACCATGCAAGTTGGGCTGGTCGGTCCACCTGATGGTGCTGTTCCTTCAGCCAGAAGATAGTAAAAATGGTTTGCCACGCCAGAGCTGTAGTGCACATCCAGACTGCCAAGGCCGGAGTACCAACAATCTGAAGACCTGCCGTCGAGACTGGGCTGAAACATTGAACGCAATGCACTGGTGCCATTCTTGTAGAGCTTCTCGCCTATTAGATAGTCGGGGGTATCGTTAGTATTAGCTGCGTAGTATTCAACCATGGTGCCAAAGATGTCACTGGTCGCTTCGTTGAGGCCGCCTGATTCGCCCGTGTAAGTGAGATTAGCAGTGCGGCTCGTGACCCCATGGCTCATTTCGTGGCCCGCTACGTCAAGCGAGTCGAAAGGATTGAAGGTTTTGCCATCGCCATCACCATAAGTCATACAGAAGCACGAATCAGACCAAAACGCATTGTTGTAGTTCCTACCGTAATGAACGCGGTTAAAGGCACCCTTGCCGTCATTGGCAATCCCGTTGCGCCCATGGGTATTCTTGTAGTAATCCCAGGTCACTGCGGTGCCGTACTGCGCGTCTACCGCCACACTCTGGCGGTTAGACAGCGTACCATCGCCCCACTGATTGTCGGCATCGTCCATGTAGTAGCAACTACCCTGCCTGTTCAGCATGTCGCAGGTAAGCTGGTTGCCTCGTGTGGGGTCCTTGAGCCGGTAGCTGGTAGTCTTGTCTGTCGTCAAGCCAACCGTTCCATTAAAAAATCCTACGTTTTCCGTGCCAAAGGCTTCTGTTGTTTCTACGTTATCCCACGAACGTAACACCTCACCCTTGTGAGCACCGATAAAGGCGATCTTATCAATCGGACCATGAGTACCTTCCCCGACTATGCGGACGCGCCACGACAGCGAAGCTACGCCATCACTTACAAGCACCATCAGATCATCGCGACTGGTTAGACCCCGATCCAGCTGGAAGTGCTGCAGTGCTTTGCCGCGCGCTTCTGACGCACCAACCCCTGGCCGCATCTCAAGCACTGCAAATGGAAGCAGAGCATCGGTGAATCCAATCACAGCTCCAGTAGCCAAGTCGATGTGCACAATCGCCTCGCTCTCGAACACCGGAACGCCATTATATAAGTGCTGATATCTAACATGAGCCTGCCCCAACTCGTCGACAAAGGAATCTCCAGCTTGAAGAATGCTCCCCGATGGCTGAATCGAAACCTGACCAGCAATATATGCCTCGGCGGCACTGAGTGCGATGGCCGGTGTATTGTTTGCCTGGGCAAACGCAATAGTTGATGCAAAAATTGCCATGACTAGAAAAATCGTTTTATTCATTCTTTCTCTCCCGAAACAAGTGTAGCTAAGCTGAGGCACGGACAAAAACTACCCTCTCCATTTAACCCGATCAAGGTTACTTCTATTATTTACTGGGTGCAAGCTGTAATAGTTGCACTTCAGAGTTGAATCCGCCAAGCTAATGAACAGCACGTCACTGTAAAAATTCCCGACGCACTTTAAGATGGCAACGCGTTTCAAGAAGATCCTACTAAGCTCTCAACTAGGCAAATCGACGAACTTTTGAAACGGCCAAGTGGAATTTGACAATACCACTTCTGGGCATAATTGCACTTTTAGTAAAATTTCTTCCATAAATTTCTATATTGTGTGGCTAACCTAAATGACTTAATTAAGTATTTTTTGTTATCCACATAAACTGTGGATAACAATGTGAGCAGTTTCAATATAACTAGGCTAACTGCTAATCCTATATATGGTTTTGCCCAGCAGCTCATTTTATAGGCACTATTTATTTGCAATTAAAACAATTACTTAATTTATCATTCAATTGCAACTTTAAAATGTTCCACAAAGCGTGGGATACATTTTAAATTTGTGAATAACCAGTATATTGTCAAGTACTTTTGTTAAGGTTTATCCAAATTTATGCATCCGTCTCACCAAGGTCAGCATTAGAATTAATGGTAATTTGGGAATGAAATATAACCGCTAACTACAGGCAAGCTTGTTTCGATTGTGCGAATTGAAATATATGCGTGCGATACCGCACAGATAACTTGAAGTAAATAGATTTAATATTTGATCGCTTCCTATTTTTTGACAATATGAGTACAAATAATTTAACGATGGTTATCTGTAGCTCTTAAGTAAACTCCTACTTTTGCCTGAAAATGGAAGGTGTGGTGTTTGTCCAGTTACCGCTCTCTGCTCCCTGCCGAGAGCGGATTTTTTTTAGCCCTTAATTTTTCGGCTACAATCAGCTCAACCCAAATTCGACTTATATAAGACGCGGTAGCAGGTATGGAAGTCAGACCGGCACAGCAGCTTCCGGTGCGGGTGCAAACTGACCCACCCAGAGCCAGAGGAATCCCCTCTGGCGCAGTTTCAGCGTGGGGATGGCTCATTCGCCATGCACTTCTGCATCCTGCCAAAAAAGAAAAAAATCGCACTCCAGCATAGAGCCACCGCGAAATAAAGGATATCAGCAGGTAAGGCTCTCCCAAATAAACCGATCTCAAAATCAATATGTTGGAAAAGCGACCTAACATTACCCCAGTCAGGACTCACTATGAACAAACAAGAAGATCCCGTAGCAGTTGTGGCCGCCCAAGTTGCACCACGTGCAAAACCATCGAATTATCCAGAACCGTTCGCCTCACGCATGGAGGGTCGAGAGAAGCGTCCTCTCGGAGACTTGTTTGGCCTTTCAAACTTCGGGGTAAATCTAACACGGCTTTCGCCCGGTGCTGGTTCAGCGTTACGTCACGCTCATTCCAAGCAGGACGAGTTCATCTACATTTTGCGTGGACATCCGATCCTAATTACCGATGCAGGCGAAACACAACTCTCTCCTGGTATGTGTGCGGGATTCAAAGCGGGTACGGGAAACGCACACCAGTTGGTAAATCGAACCAGTGAAGAAGTACATTTCCTTGAGGTAGGTGACCGCAGCGCAGGAGATTCCGCCCAGTATCCAGACGATGACTTAAAGGCGCTTCTTGTCGAGGGTAAATGGCAATTTGCACACAAAGACGGTTCACTATATTGAAGTCCATTCAAACCCCACATACGACACAGAAGTTACGCGATTATTTATCAACGAGGCTTATATGCAACACGTTTTAATCATTCATGAGGTAGAGGCTTATCCAGCATGGAAGGCTGTTTTTGATCAGGCCGCAAACATTAGAAAAAGTGCTGGAGAAATCAGCTACCAATTGTTGCGATATGACAATGACGAAAACAACATCGTCCATTTCTCGCAGTGGTCATCACTGGATAATGCCCGGCGTTTCTTCGAATCTCCTGAGTTAGTGGAAATCAGAAAAATGGCTGGCGTAAAGGCGCCCTCTTTTATCTACCTGAAAGAGATAGAGCATGGAGTGCTATAACTTAATCAAAACACAACCCGTTACCTAAATTCACCTACTACAGTGGACCCCTCCGTCAAGACAATAATGCACCGAGTTTAAGAGGGTAACCTTCTTCAAGCAGCGGAACGACGCTGCCCCGGTTTTTGGTTTCTTTTTTTGCTTCTATTTCTGGGTGAGCTTTTTCTTTCTCACAGTATTTGTCCACAATCCTTGCGCCGCCGCCACTTGCTGTACGGTATACATGATCCGGTGTTTCATAGCCCAGCGATTGGTGCGGTCTTTCCGTGTTGTAAAGCACGAAGTACTCTGCCAATCCCATCAGCAATTCAGACATCGTGGCATAGCCATTTAAATACACGTCTTCATGTTTGACGCTGCGCCAGAGCCGCTCCACAAAAATGTTATCCAGTGCCCTGCCACGCCCATCCATGCTGATGGCGATTTCTTTTTTTAACAGCACGCCAGTAAATGCTTCGCTGGTGAACTGGCAGCCCTGATCGGTGTTGAATATCTCGGGCGTTCCATATGCCTGTAATGCCTGCTCCAGACAGTCCACACAGAACACACTATCCAGCGTATTCGATAACCGCCAAGACAGCACTTTACGCGAGTACCAGTCGATCACGGCCACCAAGTACACGAACCCGCGCGCCAGGCGGATGTACGTGATGTCCGTACTCCATACCTGATTGGGGCGAATTACATTCACGCCTCTGAGCAGGTACGGATAAACCTTGTGTTGCGGGTGTGGGCGGCTGGTATTCGGCCCCGGTGCCATGCCGGCAAGCCCCATCATGCCCATCAGCCTCTGCACCCGCTTACGGTTGATCTTGTGCCCCAAGCCACGCAGGTAAACCTTGATCTTGCGGCTGCCGTAAAACGGATGTCGGGTGTATTCGGCATCAATCAGCGCCAGTAACGTCAATTCCTGCTCGTCTGCTTTTGCCGCCATTTGCGGCGCATAGACCGTGGAGCGGTTGACACCTGCCAGTTCGCATTGTCGGGTCAGCGCCAGTGGTTCGACGGTGCTGACCCATTGCTTGCGCTTTTCTACTGGCTGATCCCAGACTTTTTTGAGCCAATCCAGTTCCATCTTCAGTCGGCCAATCTCAGAATACAGCCGTTCCGGACTGGCAGACGGGTCGGCAGGCTTCGGCCCGCGCTTGGCATCAAACAGGCTGGATGCCTGCTCTTGCAGCTCCTTCTTCCACAACCCGACTTGCGTCGGATGCACCCCAAATTCCTGACCAATTTCATTCACCGTCTTGATGCCACGGATCGCTTCAAGGGCAACCTTGGCCTTGAATTCACCACTAAAATTCTTGCGCTTCGTTTCACTCATAACCTGCTCCTCAATTGCAACAGGTTACCACCTTAATTTATTGTCTAAAAATTGGGGTCCACTATATACAAAAGTTGCACTTTAGAGTTGTATCCTCCATTTTTAAAAAACTCGAACGTTGCATCGTCGCCGCAATGAGCTACATTAAACCTGAACCAAGGTGAGGATTCCTGGTGGGGCCGGAACATGTTCCCGGGAGCGAGCATGATTCCCTCTTTTGCAGCGAGGCTTGCAATTTCAGCCGCGTTGCTTTGGTCATTCAGTTTTGCCCAAACGAACATCCCTCCTTCTGGTTCGCAATAAAGCGAAAAGCCAAGGTTTTCAAGTTTCGCAATAGTACTTTGTCGCGCCAGTTGCAATTTTGCTCGAAGCTTATCCAGATGCTTACGATAATGGCCGTCAGTCAAGAGCTGATATATCAATCGCTCGCTCACTTCCGAAGTAGTAAGACCTGTCAGTAGCTTAACGTCACAGAGGCTCTCCGCAATTTCTCGGTTACATGCGAAATATCCAACACGCAGACTTGCAGAGACCGATTTCGAGAAGCTGCTTACATAGATCACCCGATTGAGCTGGTCGAGCGTAGCAAGACGCGTCGCTGCCGCAGGATGGAAATCACCATATATGTCATCTTCAACCAGCATCATGTCGTACTTTTCGGCCAGCTGAAGCATGCGATGAGCGACAGGCTGACTAATGCTGGCTCCGGTCGGGTTATGCAAAATCGTATTGGTAAAAAAAAGTTTGGGATGATGTTCTTTGATCAACGTTTCCATCGCAATGGTGTCAGGCCCATCATGATTCCATGGTACCCCGACGATTTTGGCGCCAAATGATTTCAGTCCTCCGAAAAGAATGAAATATCCCGGATCATCGACTAAAACAGCGTCCCCTGGCCGTACGAAGTAGCGAGTTACCAGATCCATCGCATGCGTCACTCCTGTGGTCAGGATGATCTGCGAGGTATCCGCTACAACGCCTATAATGGATAATTTTCTTTGAAGCAGATCCCTCAGGGGTAAGTAGCCGCCCGGCGTACCATAGGCAGTAAGGAACTCCCCATCTTTCAGTGACAATACCCTCAAACTTTTTTTGATGCCTGTTTCTACCATCCATGAGGCTGGAAGCCACCATGCTCCGGGCATCGTCTTGCTAGCACGATCCTTAAGCGAATTCCTTAACAGCCAAACGACATCTATTACGCTATCGAGTCTGTATGCCGCTTCCAATGAATCGCGAGGTGTCGGACGAGATGAAACATAAAAACCAGAACCTTGCCTCGAATGTAGATATCCCATTGCCACCAGCTTGTCATATGCCTGGACAACAGTGAAGCGGCTTATCCCGTGGTTTTGAGCGAATCTTCGTATCGAAGGCATACGCGCACCCGACCGAATCGCCCTGTCATCTATCATTTTTTTGAGGGCATTGGCGATCTGGTCAATCAGCGGTAAAGGATCGTTTGAATCTAAGCTTAACATTGGCATGGTTAATGAACCAGTACAGGTTGGTCAAATATAAAAACAACTGTACCTGTATTGTCAGATTATTGTCCAGTAATGTAACAGCTGAGAGATAGGGATGAATATAAAGTATCTCTTAAGTAACTGGCACCTATAAAAGCTTTTAAAAAATGAGTAGTTTGATTGAAAAGGAGTAATAAAAATGAATTCTCGATATGTTAAAGGATTTATTGCTGTGTTGGTTGGCATGGCACTGAACTATTTGGGAGATAAAGCACTGGGGGTCAATATCGAAATATTTACTGGTATCTCCACATTTACTTTTGCCTGGATGATAGATATATTTTTGGTGCCGTTCGTGGTGGGCTTGGCGGTATCCTGGATTTTTGGTCTGGGCGGAAAATGGTTGGCTTGTTTACCCCCACTATTTGTACGCTGCATCAGCTTTGTCTATCTGACCTATTTCGAAAATCCATCTACAGATGTAGACATGTTTTTCCAAGTCCCCCTTGCTTACTGGGGACCTTGTCTCATTCTGGTAGTAGAAGCTGCCAATTTTGGAGGAATTATCGGAGAGGTTTTGAAAGGTGTATATCGTCGTTCGAACAAAGGGAATGGGGAAGTAAGTATGACAGCCACCCAAAAAGTAACTCTTTGATTCTTTGTTTAGTGAATTTATTTTAATCAGCATTCGTCAAAACAGCACACTACATATGAAAAACTGCCCCTTTAAGCTTGGCTAAATGTAGTTTTATAGCGGATAAACCTGTAAGTTATCATTTATAGAAAGGATAAATAGCCATGTTAAAATCATTTCTGCCATATTTTATTCTATGTTCAATTATAGCCATCAATCTCAGCGCACTCACAGTAGTGCTGCAAATGGATGTAATTGACACTTCGATCACTGCTAAAACCATCTCGTGGATACTAACGACATGCGCATGGTTTTTAGTATACGTTTATCGTAACCGATAGCCCGGGATGTTGGGCTGAATGAAATGAAGCCCAACATCCCACCCCTCACCATAACCATCTGCTCCACCACCTATTTGTTCAGCCCAATCCGGTGCTGTCATTCCTTGTTCAATGTAGCCATGCAATGTTGAATGATGGTCCATCAACAGGGTGGTGATTGACCCATCCATGTTTTACAGGATTATAGTGAATGTAATCGACGTGTCGTACGCGATCAATCTCATCCTGGATTTGATACTCCCAATACCGCCGCTACCAGATGAGTCAATAATAGGAGCGGTAAGCCGGGGGCGTTTCTGTGATTCAAATGGTGAATTGATTTGTTTGACCTTGCCCGGCTGATACGCCTGCAACCACTTTCACGCGACAATTTTTCCGCTATCTCCGCTTACTTCAACTGCGCGAACTTGCGCGGCCACTTTGTCCAGCACGCCGTTAACGAACTTGTGCCCGTCTGTACCGCCAAAAGTTTTGGCAAGTTCTACCGCTTCGTTGATAACCACACGATAGGGAATTTCTGGATGATATATTAATTCATATGCGCCGATCAGCAGCACAGAAAACTCAACCGGACTGAGTTCATCCACAGTGCGATCAAGATGCGTGACAACAACCGTCTCAAGTTCGGCATGTTGTGTCAGTACGCCGCGCAACAGCTTACTGAAAAACTCCGCATCGTAGCGGCCCATTCCCTTTTCAGCACGAATCTGTTTTTCGATTTGTTCTTGGTCGTCGCTAGTCAAGCGCCACTGATAGATACCCTGCAAAGCCAGTTCGCGTGAGCGGCGGCGCGAACTTTTGGGAGGTGCTTTCGCCTTGGTAGCTGGTTCGCTCATGCCAATTCCTTCAATAAATTTGCCATCTCAATCGCCACTAGCGCAGCTTCCGTGCCTTTGGTGTTCATGCGTTCCTCTGCCTGCTCATCGACATTGGTTGTAAGAATGGCATTAGCGATGGGCAAGCCGCCATGCAGTTGTACTTCGCTCACCCCGCGTGCGGATTCATTCGCCACAATTTCGAAGTGGTAAGTGTCCCCGCGAATTACCGCGCCCAGCGCTATAAGCGCGTCGAACCTTCCGCTTTGCGCCATGCGTTGCAGCACCAACGGGATTTCCAATGCACCCGGCACGCTTGCCAGCGTGATGTCCGCATCACTCACACCTTGCTGGACAAGCTGCGTGCGGCAGGCAGCTAGTAGACCTTCACAAATAACAGGATTGAAGCGGCTTTGTACGATGCCAATGCGCATTCCTGCGCCGTTCAGATTCTTTTCGATTTCTTTCATTATTTATCCTGATCGCCCGCCCAGCTTGCCTTTATCAGGAAAGGCTGGAAGAACTTGTAATGTGATGAGTAATTGGAGATGCCCCTGATTTATTCGTGTTGTGCATAACCAACAACTTCCAGACCAAATCCCGTCATGCTCGGCAGCTTGCGCGGGGTAGCAAGCAGGCGCATCTTGCCGACATTCAGGTCGCGCAGAATCTGCGCACCAATGCCGTAACTGCGCAAATCCCACTGGGGGATATGATGCGCCTCGGGCACTACTGCAGCACGCGCCAACAAGTCACTCGAGGTTTCGTTGCGATGCAATAACACCAACACCCCGGCGGATGACTGGCTAATTTTCAGCATCGCATCATGCACACTGATTGAATTCTTGAAACTTGCCTGCTCCAGAAAATCCAGCACTGATAGCGGCTCATGCACGCGTACCAGCGTCTCAATTTGCGGCTGGATGTCACCCTTAACCAAAGCCAGATGGGTGCGCTGCGTTGTTTTGTCCACATAGCTGATTAAATCGAATGTGCCATAAGCAGTTTGCACTGACCGTTTTGCCACGCGCTCGACCAGCTTTTCATGCTGGCTACGATGTTCGATCAGGTCGGCGATGGTGCCGATTTTCAAGCCATGCAGTTGCGCGAACGCTATCAAGTCAGGCAAGCGTGCCATCTCGCCATCATCTTTTAAGATTTCGCAGATAACCGAGGCGGGAGTCAGCCCCGCCAATTGCGCCAAATCACAGCCCGCTTCGGTATGACCAGCGCGCACCAGTACTCCGCCTTTTTGTGCCATCAGCGGGAAAATATGTCCCGGCTGTACGATGTCAGCAGGCTTGGCATTTTTATTCACGGAAACCTGCACGGTGCGCGCACGATCGGTTGCAGAAATCCCCGTCGTCACACCGCTCGCCGCTTCAATGGAAAGTGTGAAATTGGTTCCCAACGGGGAACCATTGTCGCGCACCATTAACGGCAGGTTAAGTTGCTTGCAATGGGCGTCGGTCAGTGTAAGACAAATTAGTCCACGCCCATGCTTGGCCATGAAATTTATTTTCTCAGGCGTAACGAATTCGGCGGCAAACAACAGATCGCCCTCGTTCTCACGGTCTTCCTCGTCCACCAGCACTACCATGTGTCCGGCGCGGATTTCGGCAATAATTTCTTTTATCGGTGCAATATCTGTCATGTTCACTAACCCCGTGCCTGCATAATGCGTTCAACATAACGTGCGATAAGGTCAATTTCCACATTGACCTTATCCCCGGCACGCAATTCGTTCAGTGTGGTCACCTCTAATGTGTACGGAATTAAATTCACGCTGAACACATCACCTTCAACCTGATTCACTGTCAGGCTCACGCCATTGATTGTGATGGAACCCTTGACTGCGATGTATTTCGCCAATGATTGCGGCACACGCACGCTAAGTTTCCAGCTTTCGTCAAGATCGGTGAACTCCACCACCTCACCCACGCCATCCACATGGCCACTCACCAGATGCCCGCCCAGCCGGTCAGCCAGGCGTAGCGCTTTTTCCAGATTGACACGAACACCCTGCACTTCCAGCCCGACCGTACAATTCAACGTCTCTCGCGACACATTCACACTGAAACTATCACCAGCAATTTTTACTACAGTCAGACATACACCGTTCACTGCGATGCTGTCGCCAAGTTGCACGTCCTCCATGCCGAGCGCATGAGTGGCTATGGAAATATCCAGACCCCCATCACGGTTTTCCGTGCGTTCAATGATGCCCACGTCTGCGATGATGCCACTAAACATGCTGCATTCCGATTTCGTCGGGTGCATACAACTTCCCGTGATGTGTGGCCAAATAAATATTCATTTATACACGCACCCGTGCCACGATACGCAAATCCTTACCAACATTACGCACATCCTGCCATTCCAGTTTCACGCACTGGTCCAGCATAGATAATTCACCCAATTGCGCCATGCCGCGCGCCATATCACCGAGCAACTGCGGTGCTAAATACAGCACCAATTCATCTACCAATCCCGCTTGGAGCAGCGCGCCATTCAATATACTGCCCGCTTCCACCAGCACTTCGTTGCAGCCGCTTGCAGCCAGGTCGCGCAGCATCGCAATTAGATCTACACGCCCACACACATCAGGCAACACAACTACGCGCACACCCAATTTTTCGAGTGCAGCTATTTTCTGGAAATCTGGTGTGGCAGTGTAAACCACCACATTACCACCGCACAGGATGCGTGCCGTTAGCGGCAATTGAAGCTGGCTATCCAACACCGCACGCAATGGCTGTCGTATGGCTTTAATCTCATGGACACCCAATTTCGGCTCATGAATGGCCAGTTGCGATTCACGCACGTTAAGCTGCGGATCATCAGCCAGCACCGTACCGATGCCGGTAAGCACCGCGCAGGAGCGCCCGCGCCAGTGTTGCACATCTTGCCGCGCTGCTGCGCCAGTAATCCACTGGCTCATACCATTATTCAATGCCGTGCCTCCATCCAGGCTCATGGCGATCTTGCTGCGCAGCCACGGTAAACCGCGCGTCATACGTGAGAAAAATCCAATGTTCAGTTCACGCGCCGCAACTTCCATCAATCCGCACTCGACCTCGATACCTGCAGCGCGCAATTTTTCCATACCTTGTCCTGCCACCTGCGGATTAGGGTCTTGCATTGCCGCTACCACACGTGACACACCTGCACCAACCAACGCATCGGCGCAAGGAGGGGTTCTGCCCTGATGGCTGCAAGGCTCGAGCGTAACGTAAGCAGTTGCACCGCGCGCCGCTTCTCCGGCTGCGCGCAATGCATGCACTTCCGCATGAGGTTCGCCAGCATATCGGTGCCAACCCTCTCCCACGATCTTGTCATCGCGCACCAGCACACAACCGACTCTTGGATTGGGGCTGGTGGTATACAGACCGCGCTCTGCCAAGCGCAATGCCTTAGCCATCCACAAGCTATCTTGCGTGGACAACATGTTTAACTCGCTCGCGGTTTGCACTTTGCAGGCGATTTGCGCACAGCCTCGACCGCCTCAGAAAAATCTCTCACATCCTGGAAACTCTTGTACACGGAAGCGAAACGAATGTAGGCCACCTTGTCCAGCTTCAACAATTCCTTCATCACCATCTCGCCGATTTGCCGGGAGCCAATCTCACGTTCGCCAAGAGCGAACGCTCTTTGTATAACATGATCTATGGCCGCATCCACCAGCTCTGTAGGAACCGGTCTCTTGTGCAACGCACGATTAAAACTGGTACTGAGCTTTTCTGCATCGAACTCAGCGCGCATACCGTTCTGCTTGACCACCTGCGGCATACGCAGCTCGACCGTTTCATAGGTGGTAAAGCGTTTTTCGCAAGATAGGCAGCGGCGGCGGCGGCGGATGCTGTCACCCTCTTCGCTTTCGCGTGTATCCACCACTTGGGTGTCGGGGCCTTTGCAAAATGGGCATTTCATAGGATTAAAGAACGAAAAGCAGGAAACGACAATCGAAAAACGGAAATTGATGCGTAACAAAACGAGCAAAAAGACATAGCACCCCGGTTTTTCTTAATCCTCTTTCCTTCTTTTTTTATTGTAACCATATACTGGAAATTTCGCGCATAGCTGCTTCACATCTGTAGCCACGCGGTTAATCACCGCATCATCATTCGGTGCATTCAGCACATCCGCAATCAGGTGCGCCAGTTTCTCCGCTTCCAATTCTTTAAAGCCGCGCGTGGTCATCGCCGGACTACCGATGCGAATCCCACTGGTAACGAAAGGTTTTTGTGGGTCGTTAGGGATGGCGTTTTTGTTCACCGTGATGTGCGCACGCCCCAGCGCTGTCTCGGCGTCCTTGCCGGTGATGTGCTTGGCTTGCAGATCCACCAGGAACATGTGGCAGTCGGTGCGTCCGGACACAATGCGCAGGCCGCGTTCCTGTAATACCTTAGCCATCACGCGGGCATTATCAATCACCTGTTTCTGGCATTCCTTGAATTCCTTGCTCATCGCCTCCTTAAACGCCACGGCCTTGGCGGCGATTACATGCATCAAGGGGCCGCCCTGTATACCAGGGAATATCGCGGAATTAAGCACTTTCTCAAATTCCGCCTTAGCCAGGATAATGCCGCCACGTGGGCCGCGCAACGTCTTGTGGGTGGTGCTGGTGACAAAATCAGCGATGCCCACCGGGTTGGGATAATAACCGGCCGCCACCAGTCCGGCGTAATGAGCCATGTCCACGAACAAATATGCCCCCACGCTGTCGGCGATGGCGCGGAAGCGCTTCCAGTCGATCACCAGCGCATAGGCGGAAGCACCGGCAACGATCATTTTGGGCTTATGTTCCTGAGCCAGCTTTTCCACTGTGTCGTAGTCAATCTCTTCTTTTTCGTTGAGGCCATAAGCAATGGCGTGATACAGCTTGCCACTAAGGTTCACAGAAGCGCCATGAGTTAGATGGCCGCCATGCGCCAGCGACATGCCGAGGATGGTGTCGCCCGGCTTGAGCACCGACATGTATACCGCCTGATTGGCTTGCGAGCCGGAATGCGGCTGCACATTGGCATATTCAGCACCGAACAAAGCCTTTACGCGATCAATTGCCAGCTGTTCCGCCACGTCCACGTATTCGCAGCCGCCATAGTAGCGCTTGCCGGGATACCCTTCGGCATACTTGTTGGTCAGCTTGCTGCCCTGCGCCTCCATTACTGCCGGGCTAGTATAATTTTCTGAAGCGATCAGCTCAATATGATCCTCCTGACGGCGACTCTCATCCTGGATCGCTGCCCATAATTCAGGGTCGGTATGAGCAATAGTGTTTTTGCTAGAGAACATGACGGATTTCCAATAGGTCAGTGAAGGGGGAAAGGCGTGCATTTTATCACGTTGGCAGGGAACAAACTTGCTACAGCCACATGGGTGCATGCACTATAAGTTTTATGTCGCCACGCCAGACTCATGCTCAGCAGATTTGCGCGCTCACCAGCAAGGATTGGAGTCTGCATATACACGGCAAAGCTGAGATCCCCGATAACCACGCATTCGCAGCGCTTTGGCAACTGCCCCGCCGTCTTGAGCACCAAACCACCGCAGGCATCCCATCTAAATGCTTATTTATTAACATTGCCGCGCACTAAGAATTTATTTGCGAGCCTCTGCTTTGTGATGTCTTCTTAAACTGCTTTGAGTCAAATCACACTTAAGATTGCATTAAAAAACCCTTATTAAACTATAGCTTTGTAAGGATCAGCATACCCTAATTTTGCCAGCAACTTAGTTTCCAGCGCTTCCATTGTGGCGGCATCCTGCTCATTTTCGTGGTCATACCCTTGCAAATGCAGGGCGGCATGGATGGCGAGGTGAGCGTAGTGAGCTCGCAAATCCTTGCGTTGCTCGCGCGCTTCCTGTTCCACCACCGGCGCGCAGATCACGATATCGCCATACAGTAAATCGGCATTATCAGGCAACTGGCCGGTATCTGCATACACAAACGTAAGTACGTTAGTAGCGTAATCCTTGCCGCGAAATTTTTCGTTAAGCGCACGCCCTTCTATTTCGTCTACGATACGTAGCACGATTTGCACATCAAGTTGCAGCGCAGCCTTTATCCAACGGCGAAACTGCTGACGCGTGGGCAGATTCATCCCGCTAACCGCATACTGCACCGACAGGGATAATTTATGCGCAGTAATCATCCTCGATTCAAAACCAAGTTATTGAACAACGTGTTGTATGCACTTTAGATGGGATACCGGTCATCTTTTGGAATTTTATTGTTGCCAATCAATATTTCAATCCAGGATTCTATTTTGCCCCTTATCCGGCTTCGATCCCTGCCGTCAAGTTTTTTGAGCATTTCGACTATAGTGACAATATCATCGTCTTGCATTTCTGACTCTTCAGCATTTGCAGGCGCGTCTAAATATTTATCACCCATCCCATAATTCTGTTCAAGCCGTCTGGCTGCTTTTTCACCAAACGATGCTTTCCCGCTCATCAATTGGGACAAATAGCTTTTTTCCCTTTCAGGTCTTGACCTGATTGAGAACCATTGCCTTAAACGAGACCGTCTATTTTCTGCACTTTTCATCTTTATAGTGGTTCTCCAAAATACTCAGAAGCTGTCTCGCGATCACTGCACCTGACTTTATCAAGCCCCAGCCGAAGCATAGAAATTCTGATAATGCTTTCGGCAGTTCCAGTCAGGATTTCGACATCTTTTGCGGTCCGGTGGAAATTACCTGCCCACGCAAGGATGCGTTCGACCCTTCCCTTTTTTGCCGCTGTTTAACCCTCTTTCTTCACAAGGCGCAAATCGTTTTCACGCTCTGTGAGTTAATGATCCCGTAGCTCGACTTGGCATTTCTATTTTCTCGATCACGATAGAGCCCATTCGGCTTATCGAGGGCACTTTTCCACAGGCCTTGTTTATTCCAGAGGCTGAAGTGGCTAAAGTAGCCATACACCATTTTCCATGCCGGAATGTCCTTCGGTAACATCAGCCATTGGCAGCCGCTTTTTACCACGTACAATATCGCATTAACGATCGTTTTTTGTGCGGCGGCTCGCAGCCTCGCTTATCAATTCGAATAAAGTAGCTTTCTATCATTGCCCATTCATGACTTTTTATGCTAAAAAACTTTACTTCTACACGAAAAATATTGCAAGATAGCCTCTCGAAATTTCACCTTCAGTATTTCCAATGCAGAAATAATGGAAACGGCTAATCCTTGACCCGGTAGTTAACGTGCTGCTAATATACCCAGTCAAATCATTCAACTAAATTTTAGAGGCTATAATATGGACGTACAAGAGCTAATCAAAGAACAGGTAGAGAGCAATCCTGTGGTGTTATATATGAAAGGCACACCAGAAAATCCGCAATGTGGATTTTCTGCAAATGTAGTACAAACTCTCAATGCATGCGGCGTGACAGGTCTTTTCACCGTTGACGTGCTTGATGATCCGGAAATCCGCCAAGGTATCAAGGACTATTCTAATTGGCCAACCGTTCCTCAACTTTATATCCATGGCAAATTTGTCGGTGGCTCCGATATCGTGAGTGAGATGTATAAAAATGGAGAGTTGAAAAAATTACTCCATTCCTAGAGAAATGTTTTTAGGTATTGGATTTGTTTTCTGGGCGGCCGCAAGGCCGCCCTTTTTAATATTTAATTTGGCCCTGCAAGATACTTGCGCGCTTGCGCGATGGCAGTTTCAACCTGCTGAGGTGCAGTGCCGCCAATATGATCGCGGCTGGCCAACGAACCTTCCAGTGTGAGAACAGAGTAGACGTCATCTGCAATGAGTGACGAGAATTGTTGTAATTCATCCATCTTTAGATCGCTCAGGTCGCAATTGCGCTGCTCGGCAAAGCGCACCGCCAGCGCGACCGCTTCGTGTGCATCCCGGAACGGCAACCCCTTCTTCACCAGATAATCAGCCAAGTCCGTGGCCGTGGCATAACCTTGCAAAGCAGCCTCGCGCATGGCTACTGGCTTGACAGTGATGCCACCTACCATGTCGGCGTAGATACGCAAGGTGTGAGTTAGTGTATCTACCGTATCGAACAAGGGCTCTTTATCTTCCTGGTTGTCCTTATTATAGGCCAGTGGCTGGCCTTTCATTAATGTCAACAATGTTACTAGATTACCGTTCACGCGACCGGTCTTGCCGCGTACCAGTTCCGGAACGTCTGGATTTTTTTTCTGCGGCATGATGGACGATCCAGTGCAGAAACGATCAGCAATGTCGATGAAGCCGAAGCGTGGATTCATCCACAGGATCAATTCTTCTGACAGGCGCGATAAATGTGTCATGGTGAGCGCTGCACAAGCGGTAAATTCGATGGCGAAATCGCGATCTGATACTGCGTCTAGAGAGTTTTCACACACTCCGTCGAAACCAAGAAGTTCCGCCACAATCTCGCGCTTGATCGGGTAGCTGGTGCCCGCCAATGCGGCCGCACCAAGTGGCAGGCGGTTGACGCGCTTCCGACAATCGATAATGCGTTCTGCATCGCGCTTGAGCATCTCGAAATACGCCATCATGTGATGCGCAAAACTCACCGGCTGCGCTACCTGTAAATGGGTGTAGCCCGGCATTATGGTATGCGTGTGCTGTATGGCAAGATCAGTTATTGCAGATTGCAAACTGCGAATGAGTTCGTGCAGTTCGTCGATGGCGTGGCGCAAATATAGGCGCACATCGGTTGCCACTTGGTCGTTGCGCGAGCGCCCGGTGTGCAAACGCTTACCTGCATCGCCCACAAGCGTGGTCAGGCGCTTTTCAATATTGAGATGTACATCCTCCAGATCGAGTGACCAAGCGAATTTGTCGTTGAGAATCTCATGTTCGATTTGTGCCATTCCACGACGGATATCAGCTAAATCCTGCGTGGTGATGATGCCGCAGGCCTCCAGCATCTGTGCATGAGCCAGTGATGCATGAATATCGAACGGCGCCAGTCGTTTATCAAACTCCACCGAAGCTGTATAACGCTTCACCAGTTCCGCTACCGGCTCGGCAAATCGCCCCGACCAGGTTTTTTTGTCTTGCATCGTCATCGTCTCTTGTCCAGAATGTGCGGTATATACAGAGATATATCTGTCATGCCAAATATGCAAAGTATAAATCAAAACACGCTGTCCTATGCGTTACCCGATTTTCGTAACTGGGGTGTCATATTGCGTAGCCTGCTGTTAGTCAATGGTATGTCGCTGTTGGCTGCCATTGCACAAGCATCATCTTGGCAGGACATCATAGAGCGCATAATAGACATCTCTGCACTGCTACAGCCGGTGTTGTTGTTGAACTTGTCACTGTTGTTCATGCTTAATTCCCGGCTAGCACGACTGACCTACAAGCAGGGCGCCACTGTAGTACTGCTATTGGCAATGACTGTCACCCTGATGATTTACCATTTGGGGGGCAAGCTGTACATTTCCGCTGTAGATTATGGGTACTTCCATTCTTGGCGTAACGCCTTGCTCAGTAGTGTTATTGCGGGCCTTTTGTTAATCTATTTTCGATTTCGTGTCCATGCTCTTTCCCCTGCCCTGGATGAGGCGCGCTTGCAAGCCCTGCAGGCTCGTATCCGCCCGCACTTCCTGTTTAACAGTATCAATGCAGTGCTGGGTATTGTTCGCGCCGACCCCAAGCGTGCCGAGACTGCGTTGGAAGACATGGCCGATCTGTTCCGTATGGCGATGGCACACGATGGCGATTTAGTGACTGTGCGACAAGAAGTGGCGCTTGCGCGTCAGTATCTCGCGCTGGAACAATTACGTTTGGGCGGACGTCTCAAGGTAAACTGGTACACCGACAATATGCCGGATGATGCGCTACTGCCACCGCTGATATTGCAGCCATTACTTGAAAATGCCGTATATCACGGCATTGAGCCGCTGGCCGAGGGCGGGATTGTCGAGATCAAGCTATATCGCAACGGCAATGAAATGCATCTCGAAATGTATAATCCGCGTCAGGAACAAGGCAGCCACCATGTAGGCAACAAAATAGCATTGAGCAATATACGTGAACGTTTAGCGTTGCAATTCGATGTCGAAGCAAGTTATACGGTGGAGATCGGCAAGGATTTTTACCGTGTGCATATCAAGCTTCCATATGTTAAGGAACCCCTGCAGCCCCCTTCTTTCTCGTGAGCGAGTCAGGGTAAAAACTCTTGCGTGGGAAAAGAGGGGTATATTGTTTGGTGTAACTTCAAGGAGAGCTCAATGAACGATGTTGAAAGCCCCCTCACTGTTTTTATAGTGGATGACGAGCCGCCTGCACGCAATCGCCTTAAGGATCTGCTTACCGATTGCGCCGAACAACTGCCGCTGCAACTGGTAGGCGAAGCAGGCAACGGATACGAGGCGTTGGATAAGTTATCCGAAGTGCAAGTTGATGTGGTGCTGGTAGATATCCGGATGCCGCAAATGGATGGCATCGAGTTGGCGCGGCATCTCAACAAGCTGCCTAAGCCGCCAGCAATAATTTTCACCACAGCTTATGATGTCTACGCCATCCAGGCTTTTGAGTTGCATGCCGTTGACTATCTGCTCAAGCCTATTCGACTCGGGCGTTTATCCGATGCCCTCACGCGTGCGCGTTCTGCCGTGCCTTTACGAAGCGAAAAACTGCAGAAACTTACCCCTGAGCCGCGCAAAAATATTGCAATTCACGAGCGTGGCAAGATCCATCTTATTCCCATCGAACAAGTGCTGTACCTACGTGCCGAGCTGAAATACGTTACTGTGCGCACAATGGAACGTGAGTACCTGACTGAAGAATCGCTCGGCGCGCTGGAAAAGGAATTTGCCGCACGTTTCATTCGTATCCATCGCAATTGTTTGGTGGCGAAAGACGAGATCGTCGGCTTTGAAAAAGTTGCCGATGAGAAAGGCGGCGACTCATACTGGGCAGTCAATCTCAAGAGATTGAACGAGATGTTGCCGATTAGTCGCAGGCAGCAATTTATTGTGAAAGAATTTGGTTAGGTGGTCGGTTGAACCACGCTTTATTCATCTTGCCGAACTAACCAAAAATTAAAGTTTGTTGCAACCAGAGTGCATGCAGGTATCAGCAAACCGCTTGAATGTATCAAGAATCCTTCCAGTACCCACATGAAAATTGGGTGGCAATAACATTGCCCCCAACTATCCGCTATTCCGCAATCCCGCCGCAATTCCGTTAATTGTCAGGTGTATCGCACGTTTCACTAGGTAGTGGGTATCGCCCGAGCGGTGGCGGTGCAATAACCCCACTTGCAGGTGGTTAAGCGGGTCGATATAGGGAGTACGCGTGGTGAGGCTGCGCGCCAAGGTTGGATTCCCTTCCAGCAAAGTGGTCGCGCCAGTGATAGCAAACAGCATATCCACAGTGCGTTGCCATTCCGTTTCTATCATGTTGAAGATGGTGTGACGCAAGGTTTCGTCCAGTACCAGTTCGGCATAACGTGAGGCGATGCCCATATCGGTTTTGGACAGAACCATGTCCATGTTGGAGAGCAGGCCGCGAAAAAATGCCCAGTTTCGATACATGGCTTGTAGTTGCTGCAGACCGGCCTCGCCTTCACGTTCGATAAATTGTTGTATCGCGCTGCCAAAGCCGTACCAGCCAGGCAGCAGTACACGGTTCAAACTCCAACTGAACACCCAAGGAATAGCACGCAAGTCTTCAATGCTGTTGGATGCCTTGCGCGAGGAAGGGCGACTACCGATATTGAGTTCAGCAATTTCTCGGATCGGTGTGGCAGCGAAAAAATAATCGGTAAAACCGGGAGTCTCATAAACCAGTTTGCGGTAGGCGGCGAAGGCATCCAGGCTGAGTGCTTCTCCAATGCGGAGGTATTCCGGCATGGTACTGCCGTTATGATCGCCGTGGTGATGCAGTAGCGTGGCTTCCATGGTGGCGGCGATAAGAATTTCCAGATTGCGCCGCCCGATCTCAGGGTCGGAGTATTTGCTGGCGATGACTTCGCCCTGTTCGGTGATGCGAATTTGAGCGTTTACGCTGCCCGGCGGCTGCGCCAGGATGGCCTCGTAGCTTGGGCCACCACCGCGCCCCACTGTGCCGCCACGGCCATGGAAAAGTCGCAATTCAATGCCATAGTTTTCGAACACCTTAACCAGCTCGAGTTCTGCCTTATATAGTTCCCAATTGGCAGTAAGGTAACCGCCATCTTTGTTGCTGTCGGAATAACCCAGCATTACTTCCTGTGTATCGCCGCGGCTCTTTAACAATTCGCGGTAAAACGGAATAGAGAATAATTCGTTCATGATCACGCCACAAATGCGCAAATCGGCGATAGTCTCGAATAGCGGAATGATATTGAGGTGCAGCTCGTAACAGCTGCCCAGCAAGCCGACCTGCTGCAGCATTAGAGCCACTTCGAGCAGGTCACTTACCGCATCAGTCTTGGAAATGATGTAGTTGGGCAATGCGACGTGACCGAAGCGGTGGTGAATTTTTGCGGCCACTTGCATCAGACGCAGCTCACTTTGAACAATATCAGAGAACTGTTCCAAATCGCTGATCAATGTCTTGCCTGCCTGCAATGCCTTAATTAGGGCACTGCGGCGGCCTGCCTCATCCAGCTTGGAGTAATTGGTGTCACCCGCATTGGCGAGTAATTCACTCACTACCTGTTCATGCACGCCACTGTGCTGGCGCATATCCAGCGGCGCGAGATGAAAACCAAATACCTCGACGGCGCGGCGCAGGTAAGCCACTCGTCCTCGTGCTAGATACAACGCGCCATGTTGTTCCAGCGAGTGAATGATAATATCAAGATCGGCTATATATTCTTGCGCATTAGCGTAAGGTTTGGCATCCTGGCCAACGGCACGCAGATGCTTGACGTGGTGTCCGAGTTGTTCTGTCGTAGCCACCAGACGCGAGTAGATTGCAATCAGCGCGCGGCGATAAGGTTCATCTTCGCGGCTTACCGCTTTGTCCGGCGACTGCGCGGCAAACTCCTCCAATTCCTGGCTGACTTTTACCAGCCGGGTAGACAGACTAAGTCTCGTACCGAGCAGATGGGTTTCCGTCAGATAGTATTCCAGTGCTGTAGCCGAATGCCGCATTGCGGCGTCCAACATGACTTGGTGCGTGACAAATGGGTTACCATCGCGGTCGCCTCCGATCCAGCTGCCGATGCGCAGAAATGGCGGAACGCGCAGGCGCTTGCCAAAACGTACTTCTATCTGCTTTTCCAAACTGGCATAAATCTTGGGGATTTCACTGAAAAAGGTATAGCGATAATAGGCTAGTCCATTTTTTACTTCATCCGGCACTGTTAATTTTGATGTGCGCAACATACGCGTGTGCCACAGGATCAGCACGAATCGGCGCAATGCTTCCTCATTGTCGGCAAGCTCGTCCGGCGTCATGTCAATCCGATCGCGGTCTGACAGCAGGCTGGCGATAATGAGCTGACAGTCGAGTATGCTTTTGCGCTGCACCTCGGTAGGGTGTGCGGTGAGCACCGGTGAGATCAGCGCCTTGTTGAGGAAAGCCTGCATGGCCTCGGAAGAGATATGCTTTTCCTGTATACGATCGAGAGCCAGTTGCACACTTCCTTCTTGTGGAGGTGAACCGGCATTGAGATGTGCACGGCGACGACGGTTGTGGTGCAGGTCTTCGGCAATGTTGGACAGTTGCGAGAAATAACTGAAGGCACGAACTACGGACAACGTGTCGCGCGGTGACAATGCATCCAAGATTTGTTCCAGTTGATCGCGATCACGCTCGTCCTGAGTCTTGCGGAAATGAACTGCACAGCGTCGCACGTTCTCGACCAAATCGAAGGTTTTATCGCCCTCCTGCTCGCGCAAGGTGTCACCAAGGATACGTCCGAGCAGACGAATGTCTTCTCGCAATGGCATGTCTTTAAAGTAAATGTCGGGAGGCGTGGCGAGCAAGTTCATGGTATTTATCTTCTAAAACAGGTGTCTTCTACAGCATACGGTATAACGCGCGCGCAATAGGCTCATGTTAGAATGCGGCGCAATCGGATTTACAACTAAAGATTCAGGAAAACCAATGAATCAAGTATCTCAGGCGCAAGCCGCCCCCGCAAAACTGGTCATCGTATCGCGTGAAAGCGCGTTGGCAATGTGGCAGGCAGAATTTATCCGTGATCGGCTACGTGCATTATACCAACAAACCGAAATCAGCATATTGGGCATGACCACGCAAGGCGATCAAATTCTTGATGTAACGCTGTCTAAAATCGGTGGCAAGGGTTTATTCGTAAAAGAACTTGAGACTGCGTTGGAAGATGGACGCGCTGATATTGCTGTGCACTCGCTGAAGGATATGCCAATGCATTTGCCACAGGGATTTATGTTGGCATGCATTGACAAGCGTGAAGATGCGCGCGATGCCTTTGTTTCTAACCTCCATGCCAATCTCGAATCACTACCGCCGGGCAGTGTGGTAGGCACTTCGAGCTTACGCCGTGAAAGTCAGTTGCATGCACGTTTCCCCCATCTGAAAATTGAGTCATTGCGAGGTAATGTGCAGACTCGTTTGCGCAAACTGGATGAAGGGAAATATGCCGCCGTCATTCTCGCCGCTGCGGGTTTGAAGCGTTTGGGCTTAGGCGATCGTATCCGCGATTTAATTTCTCCTGAGAACAGCCTGCCAGCAGTGGGGCAGGGTGCGCTTGGCATTGAATGTCTTATTTCCCGCCCTGACCTGGAAGTGCTATTGCGTCCACTGCACCATGCGGACACTGCTATTTGTGTGCGGGCGGAACGCGCCTTGAGCCGTGCGCTGGCGGGCAGCTGCCAGGTACCGCTAGGTGGTTTTGCAGAAATAGTGGGCAATGAACTGCGCTTGCGAGGCTTTGTCGGTAGCCCAGATGGTAGTCGCATGGCACATGCCGAACTATGCGGTACAACTGCCGACCCTGAAGCATTGGGTAATGCCGTGGCGCAAGCATTGCGGGCAAAGGGGGCGGATGAGATTCTTGCGGCTCTATGAGATTCGACACAACGATTTGCTACCGAGGCACAAAGGTCCAAAGAATAAAATTTATTTTTGGCAGGTATATATTTTTTTCCAAAAAGAGGGATGACTTTGTTTTTTCCCGGGGTTTTTAACTCTTTACCGCTGTCACTCTGTAATAAAACAAAATTTATTTTGACATGATGCAACAGCAGCCACTAGCCGGATTGAACATCGTGGTGACCCGCCCGCGCGAGCAGGCTACGAATTTGGCACAACGCATAGCAGAGGCTGGTGGGCGAGCCACCCTATTTCCCCTGTTGGAAGTCAGCCCGGTGCTTGACTCGCAGTCTTTGCGCGCGCTTATCGCCCGTCTGCACGAATTCAATCTTGCTATTTTTATTAGTCCCAATGCCGTGCGTTATGGCATGGAAGCTATTATTACTGCACGCAAATTTATCTCGCCCAGTCAGCTCAGCTCTTATAACGTTTTTCCTCTAGCAAATGAAACAGATGCGGGCAGTAAAGCGGGAGGGGGTGACGTTAGTGACTCAACCGAACAATATAATGCGTTGCCCGCGTCCTTAAAAATTGCAACGGTAGGGCAAGGCAGTGTTCGCGCACTGCGTGATTACGGTGTAAAAAATGTCATCGCGCCGCAGGATCGTTTCGATAGCGAAGCCTTGCTGGCGCTGCCGGAATTGAAACAGGTCGCGGGCTGGCGCGTGGTTATTTTTCGCGGCAATGGCGGACGTGAGTTATTGGGCGATACCCTTAAAGCGCGTGGCGTCAAGGTCGAGTACGTCACATGCTACCAACGTGCCAGGCCGCATCAAGATGCCACCATGTTGCTTGCTGCCATTCCAGATGCAATTACAGTGACCAGCAGCGAGGCTTTAGGTTATTTGTGGGACATGCTGGATAACGTGGCGAAAAAAAGACTTGCCGCTGTTCCATTATTCGTACCGCATGCACGTATTGCCGAAACCGCGCATAAGCTGGGTTGGAGCGAGGTTGTGCTGACTGATGAAGGGGATGACGGTTTAATATCAGGTTTGATAGCATGGGCAAAGAAAAATGCTTCAAACAGAATTGGAAATAAGCTATGACCAAGCAAGCGCCGCCCTCCGAACCGATCAATTCTGCTATGCCGGAGGCTGTGATAGCGCCTGCCGTTTCGGCGCATAATCGTGTGGGGAATATCATTTCGCGCATGAGTGTTATGCAGATGGTATTAGCTGTAGTGCTGATAGTGTTCCTATGGCAGTGGTTTGACACTCACCTACAGATTAATAATATGCAACAGGATTTGGCGCGCCGCTTGGCCGAAATGGACGGCAACAACAAGGCCAGCCAAGTATTGATGATGCAAGTGCAGGAGTCCATGCGCGAACTGTCTGTCAAAGTGAGCGTGCTGGAAGCCCATTCTGCCGAAGCACAAAATCAGCGAGCTGCGCTGGAGTCGCTGTACCAAGATCTGTCCGGTAGCCGCGATGAGACGGTTCTGGCTGAAGTGGAACAGTTGCTGATGATTGCTGGACAGCAATTGCAACTTTCTGCCAATGTGAAGGCGGCATTAATCGCCATGCAACAGGCCGATGATCGCCTTAAGCGCATGGATCGTGCTGCCTTAAATGGATTGCGTAAGGCTATCAATCGCGACATTGACAAGTTGCGTACATTGCCAGATGTAGATGTACAGGATATCAAGTTCCGCCTCGATAATCTCATCGCTGAAGTGGACACCTTGCCGCTAATACTGGACATTGCTCATGTGCCGCAGGAAAAAAATGTCGCCATGCCCGCACCAGTGCGTGATGAGGCCTCATGGCGAAGGTTAATGCGCGAAGTCTGGGAAGACATGAAACGCTTGGTGCGCATCGAAAATATGCAAAAAAGTGAGTTGCCGCTACTACCACCTACGCAAACTTTCTTTTTACGTGAAAACTTGAAGTTGCGCCTGTTGTCAGCACGCCTTGGCTTGTTGTCGCGCGACGAAAAGAGCTTTAAACATGATCTGCAATCGGTACAGGAATGGATAGTACGTTATTTTGATGTCAAATCCACAAGTGGTGCGCTAGCTGTAACCACCTTGCAGAAACTGCGAGAGTCCAGCATAAACATTGAACTGCCGGATGTCAGTGCGAGCCTGGAAGCCGCGCGTAACTATCGTTCTTCGCTCGGCAAGGGGTCACGATGAAATTCCTGGTGTGGCTACTGGGATTATTTTCGCTGGCCGTGGCGCTGAAGTTGGCAGCACACAATCCCGGCTACTTGCTGCTAGTGTATCCGCCCTATCGGATTCAGATGTCGCTCACCCTGTTTTTGCTGATGCTGTTAGCTCTGTTCGTGCTGGGATATTTCGCTGTGCGCTTGGCGCTCTCCGCCATCCGCCTCCCCGCTTACGTGCGCAAGTTCCGCATTGAACGTGCTCACAACAAAGGACGATCAGCCATGATGGAAGCGCTTGACGCGTTCTTCGAAGGGCGCTATGCGGTGGCGGAAAAGGCTGCGGTACGCGCGATAGAGTTAGGCGAAAGTTCCGGCCTCAACCCTGTCATTGCAGCACGTGCAGCGCATGAGCTGCGTGAATTCGACAGGCGCGATGCTTACCTGGCTACAGCCGATAATAAGACGGCAGGTGTATCCACCATGCGCTTAATGGCGCAAGCCAAATTTAATCTCGATCAACACCAACCCCAGGCCGCGCTTCAATCACTGAAAGAATTGCGCGAGAGCGGAGTAAAAGGACATATCGGCGCGCTTCATCTTGAGCTTAGGGCACAGCAACAGGCGCGAAATTGGGATGCGGTACTAGATATTGTAGATCAGTTGAAAAAGCGCAGTGCAATGGATGACGCCGCTGCTGCGCAGATACGCCAGCAGGCTTGGCTGGAAAAAATCCGCGCACACACGCTGGACGCTCCAGCGTTGCTGGCCATTTGGAAAAGCACCCCTGGCGAATTCAGAAAGCGCCCCAAAGTTGTAGCGGCTGCTGCGCGTGCTTTCATCCATCAGGGGGATTGCCGAAACGCAAAGCAGATTATAACCGACAGGCTAAACGCAGAATGGGATAGCGACTTGGTAATGTTATACGGGGAATGCCTGACGGGCGAAGCAGGAAGCCATATTGAACAGGCAGAGCGTTGGCTCAAGCAGCATCCTGACGATGCCGGATTGCTGCTGGTGCTGGGGAAGCTGTGCTTGCACCAAGGGTTGTGGAGTAAAGCTCAAAACTATCTGGATGCAAGCAACAGCATTGCACCCAGCAGCGCTGCGTATACCGCTCTTGGCCATTTGTCTGAGAAATTGCAGCAACCGGACGAGGCATTTAAGTATTTTCAGAAAGCAATGGCGTTGGCACAGGGGTAAATAAGCAAGCATAGCCTGGATGAAGCGGTGCATGCTTGCGCCCTTATTATCAGAAAACTTCTAACGTTGTGAAATCGCATCTAAGAATCACATGTGCTGGGTCAAGAGCGCCTCTGGATGTCTTTGCTGGAGGTTACATATTTCCAACTTTTATTGACTTCATATTCTAGCCCGAATATTTCATAATCCGCTCATAAAAATGCTCAACCCTGCCATTGCCGTACCCTACCCACATCGACATGGACAAAATCAGAGCCAGGATAATAGCCCACACCGCCGCCGTGCAGCATAAATGCCGCACGACGCACTTGGATAAGATCATGCCCGGGAACTCGGATATCAATCGCCTTACCGTCCAGATGCATACTGTGCTTGGCCACACCGCCGCTGCTCGCTGCGAGCTTGGCATTGGTGGCAGGCGAGCGATATCCGGAAATAATATGGAAAGGTTGGCGAGCCTCAATCATGCCGTTGATGCCATACAGCAAATCAAGCAATGCAGGAGACATGTGTTTTATTTCGTTATTTCGGTGGTCACGCAGCACATAATTGATATCAGCCAAGGCTTGGGGGATATAGCCACCCTCTGCCCAATAGACGGTTTGCATGCTTTCACCAGTATGCGTGTTATAAAAGGCTAAAGACCGTTCTCTGGCAGCAATATCACGCAGTGCGGCATGAGCCGGAAAGGGAGACAGTCCAGCTGCGACGACCAGCATCCCTAATTTTAAAAATTGACGACGGCTTTTGTCTTTTATTGTGACTTTCATTGGGTATCTCCCTTTGGAATGGGGACTGGCAATCCCACTTCACGAGCCAGCCCTTCCTTTAGTCGAATGACTTCTTTCACTTTGTCCCAGTCTACCATGTCACCAATTCCTTGGATCTTAGCTGAGTTTTCTACAATGGTTATCGGATCAATATTTTTTTTATAAACGTCCCGATTCACTTCAAGAAAAATGCGGCCATCCTTAAGACGCACCAGCAATACAGGGGCATAAATGATCTTGCCGGGCAGATTTTTGCGTACCCGCTGAAAAAGTGCGGCGATGTCATCCGGATGCAGACGGATGCAGCCATGACTCAGGAAATTATAGATAGTCGCCGGTGCGATGGTGCCGTGAATACCAATTCCCGGAAGGCTAAGGCCAATCCAGTGCTTGCCCAATGGATTCTCCGGCCCTGGCGGCACTTGGGTGAGTACAATCTTCCCTTCTCGCCGCATCTCTTCCTGGATTGACTTGGGCAGATACCACGTCTTGTTTTCCTGGATATTAAGTACATTGAAGCTGCCCATTGGTGTTGGCCAGTCCGGGCGTCCCAAGCCCACTGGATAATGAACCATCAGCCTGCCTGCTTGAAAATGATACAGCATCCGCTGCGGCAGGTTGATCAGTATGCCATCCATCAACCGTTCAGGAATGATATGACAGTTATCAATCTGCAACAGCTGATCCTGCTGTAACATGGCGTCTTTTTTTATCCCATTCATCCGTGCAAGAACGGACGGCTCTATACCAAAACGGGCGCTGATACTGGCTAAGGAATCGCCTCGTTGCACAGCATATTCAAACTGCTCACCCACCAGCGCAGCAGGAAACTCCATCGTATCCTGTGTCCCCTCAATGGTAGTTGCAACCGAGGCTTCAGGGGCTGGTGCCGGAGCCGGTTCTTCATTCTTGAGGTAAACGAACCATGCCAAGACAAACAAGAGAATCCCCAAGAACACAAATGCATTTTTTTTTACATCTGAGATATTCACACTAGCGAGTGGATCTTTCAGAATGCAATCGGCTTGAATTAAACAACTTGGACAATTTTTTTGCTGTCGCCATGATGTCTTCCGCACCAAATAAAGCCGAAATCACCGCCAGCGCATCCGCACCGGCATGCACTAACGATGCGGCATTGTGCAGAGTGATGCCACCTATTGCTACCAGCGGTACGGGAAGTTCAGCGCGCGCCTGCTGCAATAGCTCAATCTCTGCCACTTCAGCGTTGGGCTTTATGGTCGAGGGAAAAAATGCTCCGAATGCTACGTAATCCGCACCTGCATGAACTGCATCTTGAGCCAGTGACAGACGGTTATAGCAAGAAATGCCGATAATTTTATGTATGCCCAGTGCGGCACGCGCCATATCAACGCTACCATCCGCTACACCTAAATGCACACCATCTGCATCCACGTGCGCCGCCAGTTGTGCATCATCATTTACAATAAACGTTATGGCAAGTTCTCGCGTCAGTTTGCGTAAGGCGTGAGCCTGCTCCAGTCGCTGCGCAGTATTTGCTGATTTATTGCGATACTGTAGAACCTGTACTTTGCCTGCCAGTGCCAGTTGCACGCGATGCAGCAAATCTGCGGTGTCAGCACAGTCTGGCGTAATGGCATAAACGCCTTTAATGGCGTACGCTGGATTCGTCCTCTTCGTCATCACGGGCCCAAAATAAACGATCTGGAATGTGCTGTCCCATGCCGGGTCGGAAGGCATATTGCAATGCCTGCCAAGTGAACTCCTGAGCCTCTTTCACCGCTTCATTCATTGACAGGCCGTTTGCCAGCAAAGAGGCAATGGCCGAGGCCAGAGTGCAGCCGGAGCCATGGTAAATGCCTGACAGGCGCGCCCAGCTATCGCTACGTACTACTCCGTTCTCGCCGTAAAGAGTGTTAATCACCTTGGGCGTATGCTCGTGTGTGCCAGTCACCAGCACATATTCACAACCGAGCTGCACGATGCGCTTGGCACACTCGGCCAGGTCGGGATTATCTTCGTCATTATCCTCATCTTGAATGAGGCGGCGTGCCTCTATACTATTCGGTGTCAGGATAGTGGTCTGCGGCAATAACAGTTCACGCAATGCGTCCAACATGTCCTCATCGGCTAATTCATCGCCACGGCCGGATGCCAACACCGGGTCAAATACCAACGGAATATCGGGATAATCTGAAATCACTTCAGCAATCGCTGCAATATTCTCTACACTGCCCAGCAGACCGATTTTGAACGCCGCCACTGGCATGTCTTCCAGCACTGCGCGTGCCTGATCAGATACCCACTCAGCATCAATTGGCAATATGTCATCCACCCCGCCAGTGTCCTGTACCGTGATTGCCGTCACCACGGACAGGGGATGACAACCCATACTGGCAATAGTCAGAATATCGGCCTGCAAACCTGCCCCCCCGCTGGGATCAGTGGCACCAAAAGTAAGGACAATAGGCGGGATTTCAGACATGGTAGTAAGTGTCATTGTAAAATAGAAAATAAAAATGCAATTTTAACTGAAATTACTCGTCATGACCCCGAACCCTGAATATAAAACCTATATGTGCCTGATTTGCGGCTGGCTATACGACGAAGCCACAGGCTCCCCGGAAGATGGCATCTTGCCCGGCACGCGCTGGGAAGATGTGCCTATTAACTGGACTTGCCCGGAATGCGGGGCGCGTAAGGAAGATTTTGAAATGATTGAATTTTAATACTCAGCTTTAAAAGCAGCTTGTATTTGTATCAAGTTGAGCGTATAAAAGCAAACAGTAGGATTGGGATTGGGTAAGATCAGAACGTAAACCATTTGGGAGACGCTTATCGAGACTGCAATAAACACAATCTGAAGTGAGTATTTCGCCGGAATCAAACCGGTTAAGTCGATAACCCATCGATCGACGTATAACGCCGCGCAATGCGGCGTTATTATCTCTCAAGCTCAAACCATGCGCTTGATTTGCAATGATCTTTTTTGGACTTTCGGGAAATTTCCCGCTTTCCCGCCTTTTGCGGATTTCTGGCTTGTTACGGCCAGAAATCGCCTCATCTGACCAGGTTGTAGGCCGCTGCTGTGAATAGGAACAATTGGTTTACCAGCTTCTTTCCGCGATGCCTCAGTTTGCGCATGAGGCCAATGTCTTTCATCCAGCCAATACATTCTTCGATAAAGTAAGCTGCAACCTCATGCCAATGTCCTGGCAACACGGATGCCTGTGTAGGAGTTACGACTCGACTGATCGCTCATGAAGCGAACGGCGGAGCGCGCGTCCCTCGGATCAATGATCCAGGAACCGCCGCGCAGCACTCGCCATTCCTGATTGCTAAGGGTGCTTATTGCACCGCCAGACGACCACGCCTTGCCATCTGCCGGAGCCCCCTTGTAGGTATCATGCCATGTATCCTCCACCCATTCCCATATATTTCCCAGCATATCATGCAACCCAAATGCGTTAGGCGCAAAACTATCTACTGGCGAGGCACGCTTACAACTCCATTCGCTTTTGCTGTCTTGGCAGTTGCAGTTGTTTTTGCCAAGCTCATCACCCCAGTAATATTCCGTTACCGACCCGGCACGGCACGCGTATTCCCATTCAGCCTCTGTCAACAAGCGGTAGGTCTTGCCCGTCTGGGTTGATAGCCAGCGCACATAGGCTTGCGCGTGAATAAAATTAACATTAGTCACGGGCAGATTGTCACCTGCCCAACCGTTATCTGCAGGGGAATAGGTAGTTTCGCCGGACACGACGAAACGCTTCCATTCCGCCATTGTGACCGGGTATTTTCCTACTGCGAAAGGGCGAGCAATGGTAACTTTATGTTTGTCAGATACCTCGCCCATACGATAGCTGCCTGCTGGTATCACCACCATCTCAGGAGTATCCGGCGCATCGCGGAAAACTTTGGCAAGCCCGACTTCGTTTGCCGCCGCCATTTGTTCAAGTTGAATATGTTCTACCGACCAGCACTCTATACCTAGCGGTGCATTCAGCTCTTCCTTCTGTTCCCTAAGCTTTGCCTGGGCCTGTGCATGTTCCTCCGCCAGATAGATGAGATAGGCGACCTCTTCATTAGCAGATGCCTGCACCCATTCCTTTTCCACTAGGCCATCTTGCGTAATGGCATTAATAAGGTGACTACCAGCAGACAGAAAAAAGCGTCGGGGTGTGTTTTTATCCAGTTGACCCTGATCGTCGCCATTTACCGTGAGATAGCAGTCCATGTCGGACTCAAGCAGCAGAGCAACCTGCCGGGGCGCAGCAGTAGTCTTAACAGGAGACTCGCCGCCGAAATCCGGATTCTTGAGATGGTCTTCGTGTTGTTCGTTACTCATTAAGCCATCCAGTGTTAAAAGAATTGAAGAGGAAATGATAAAGATTCAGGAACGCCTCTAAAAATTCAGAGTTCATCCCAATCCAGGATGCGAGAAAAATTTACAAGAATCTGCTACGCAGATGTTCGCAAATTTAGATTTTTTAAAAATGCACTTCAATGAATTAACTGCCGTTTACGGCAGCGTCCTGGCGAGACGAAGGCCGAAATTAAAATTCCTTATTGTCGGCACACTCCCATGACGATGGGCGCAGCGCGCGTACCTCGGAAAGCTACTCCAAGAACCGCCGCGCATCACGCGACCCAGCTGGTTACCTCCAGACGACCAAGGCTTCCCGTCGGCCGGAGCCCCTTCGTAATTATCATGCCATATGTCCTCCAACCATTCCCATATGTTTCCCAGCATGTCATGCAGCCCAAAAGTATTGGGCGAAAAGCTACCCACAGGCGAGGCACGTTTACGACTCCATTCGCTTCCGCTGTCTTGACAGTTACAATTGTTATGCCCTATCTCATTACCCCAATAATATTCCGTCACCGACCCGGCACGGCAGGCATATTCCCATTCCGCTTCAGACAACAAGCGATATGTCTTGCCCGTTTGAGTTGATAGCCAGCGCGCGTAGTTCTGCGCGTCAAACCAACTAACATTGGTCACCGGCAAGTTATCGCCTTCCCAATCGTTATCCGAGGGCAAATAGGATATCTCGCCCTTTTCGACATAACACTTCCATTCCGCTACCGTAACCGGATATTTACCTATTGCAAAAGGGCGGGTAATGGTAACCTTGTATTTATTAAATGCTTCCCCCCTGCGATAGCTACCTGCCGGTATCACCACCATTTCGGGAGCATCCGGCCCATCACGGAAAACTTTGGAAAGTCCAGCTTCTGTTGCCGCCGCCATTTGCTCTTGTTGTATCTGATCCACCGACCAACATTCTATACCCAGCGGCTTGCCAACTTCTTCTTCACGTTTTGCTTGTAGCTGTGCGTACTCTTCCGCCAGTTGAATCAAGCAGACAACCTGCTCTTCGTGATTTAAATCCTGCGTCCATTCTTTCTCCAGCAGACCATCTTGCGTGATGACGTTAATAAGATGACTGCCTAGAGGCAACGCGATACTGAGTGGAGAATTTTTCTGCAGTGCACCATGGTTATCGCTATTCACCATGAGGCGGCAGTTCATATCAGTCTTGAGTAGCAAGATAGCTTCACGACTGCGCTCAATTTCCTGCGGTTTTTGTTCTTCCATGTTAGTCACCCAATTACCTCTTGCCACATACCGCTAACTTTGATGACGACAACCGAGTCAGCCTTTGCTAGCAATGCAATCTTCTGAGACGATACAAAAGCGAAAGATTAGTTATCGCACCAAAATTAAATTGAGATTGCTCCAGTATTGTTCGTCACTCAAGCGAGATTAAATATCGAAAGGGGCAAAAACAGGAGGGAATCAGTTAATCGGCTGGTTCATCCAGCGTGCTGGCAATACGGAACCCAAAATCGTCGTATCGGCTTGACGTTACGGCTCGAGCGCGGCTGGCGGAGCGCGCAAGTTTCGGGCTGCAATCCCAAGAACCCCCACGTACCACGCGTCCCTGCTGGTTACCTCCATACGTCCAAGCTGTCTCGTCTGCTGGAGCCCCCTCGTAATTATTATGCCAATGGTCCTCCACCCATTCCCACACATTTCCCGACATGTCATGCACACCGAAAACGTTTGGCGCGAAACTGTCTACTCGCGAAGCACGTTTACAACTCCATTTGCTCCCACTATCTTGGCAGTTGCAGTTATTATCACCTATTTCATCACCCCAGTAATATTCTGTCACAGAACCAGCACGGCAAACGTATTCCCACTCCGCTTCAGTCAGCAAGCGGTAGGTCTGACCAGTCTGGGCAGTAAGCCAACGCGCATAATCCTGCGCGTCAAACCAACTGACGTTAGTGACCGGCAGTGTGGCACCTATCCATCCATTATCAGAGGGGCAATGGGGAGGAATTTCCGGCTCAACGTAGGGCTTCACTTCGCTGCCATCACCTGGTGCGCCAAAATAAACGCTCATCGGTTCCTCGCTAACGACGCTCTTCGCATCAACGAATCTTCTCCATTCCTCTACCGTAACTGGATATTTGCCTACGGCAAAAGAACGAGTAATGGTGACCTTATGTTTATCAGATACGTCGCCCATTCGATAGCTGCCCGCCGGTATCACCACCATTTCTGGGTAATCCGGCCCATCACGGAACTCTGTGGCAAGTCCCGCTTTTTTCGCCGCCTCCAGTTGTTCCTGCCGTATCTGCTCAGCCGACAAACATTCTATGCCCAGCGGCTCCCGCATTTCCTCTTCTAGTATTGCTCGTGCTTGGGCGTGTTCTTCCGCCAGATGAATGCAATGCACGACCTCTTCTTCCCGATATAGCGGCTGTACCCATTCCTTTCCCACCAGACCATCTTGCGTAGCGGCATGAATAAGAGGGTACCCCAATGACAAAACGAAGCTGCGAGGATAATCTCTTTCCAGCATACCTTGATCCTCGCCATCGATCATGAGGTGGCAATCCATGTCCGTCTCCAGCAGCAAAGTGGCTACCTGGCTGTGCTTGGCTTCCTGATGTTTTTGCTCTTCCTGTTCAATCACCTAATCATCTCCCTTGCAAATTTCTCATTTTGATAGCGATCACCATATCACCTTAACAGAGCAAGGTAATATGCTGGGCACGACAAACCCGAGTAGGGCATTTCCGCCCAGATTAAGTTCCTTCGGAAGGTTTCCAGATTTTGCGTTGATCATGGTGCAATCCAATGTCAAAAAGTGGAGTAGAAGTGAAAATAAGATTCAATACCTAAGCCATTTCTTTACAGCGTCCTGGCAACACGAAAGCCAATACCGTAGTTCCGGATTGAAGGCTCAATCCATAAACGAAGGGGAGAACGCGCGTCCCGCGGATCGCTATCCCAGCAACCGCCACGTAACACGCGCCACTGCCGGTTGCCTTCGGACATCCAAGCCGTCCCGTCGTTCGGAGCCCCTTCGTAATTTTCATGCCATGGGTCCTCCACCCATTCCCATGCGTTTCCCAGCATGTCATACAAGCCAAAAGCGTTAGGTTTAAAGCTCCCCACGGGCGAGGCACTTTTACAGCTCCATTCGCTCTCGCTGTCTTGACAATTGCAATTGTTATGACCTACCTCATCACCCCAGTAATATTCAGTCACTGACCCTGCACGACATGCGTATTCCCATTCCGCCTCAGTCAGTAAGCGGTAGGTATGGCCTGTCTGAGTCGATAGCCAACGCACATAATCCTGCGCATCAAACCAATTGACATTGGTCACCGGCAAATCGCTGTTAGTCTCTTTAACATAACTTAAAACCTCGTGATGCAATTCAGTTGCCTTCGTAGGGGTTTTCAGTAAAACCTTGTTATGCCCGCGAACTGTTCCTGTACCCGCCAAATACCCCGCTCCAATACCAGGCAATACCTCGTCTTCAGGCCGCAACCTCTCGACGAAACGCTTCCACTCTTCCACCGTAACAAGATATTTCCCTACCGCAAAGGGACGCGCAAAGGTAACCTTATGTTTCTCAAATACTTCACCCATGCCATAACTTCCAGCCGGTAGCACCACCATTTCAGGGGTATCCGATCTGTCGCGGAATGCTATTGCTTCAAATCCAGCTTCCTTTGCCGCCAATATTTGTGCTTGTTGTATTTGTTCCGCCGACCAGCACTCTATACCCACAGACTGGTTCAACTCTTCAATTTTTTGATCATTTTTCATGATATCTCCGTGGCTTAATATTGGCAATCGCACGGACTGACAGTCCCGCAGGCACTCGGCCAGGAGCCACAACACAGGGAATTTTTCTCTCTTTCAGGGTAGCGCTCAGCCATACCATATGAAATTTTCGGTTGTTTTTAAGCAGCCCTACTCACTTTTCAGAATAGCCTAAAGCAACCCTCTCAGTCAACCGAAAGTGTAGCGAGTACATAAACTGTCCGGACATGTAATACATGATTTGCCCAGCTTAACTCGGCCCTGGGAAGTTGCCGGACTTCGCGCGTACCCAATTGATTACATTGATGCGTCTATTTATTGATCCGGCAATAAATTGTTGAACTTAAGCTGCATACTTTACAGGAGCATGTTCAAAGTAGCTTTTTACACGTGCGGGTGATTTCTGTAGCTTGCGCATGTGACTGGTAGTCGCTTTGAGTAATTGCCCCTTTGTTCGCGCAGGTGCCTTGGTCGTCACTGCCTGTTTGAGATCGACATTCAGCATTTCATCTGGATTCAACTCAGGGCTGTAACTCGGCAGATAAAACACTTCAATCTCGTCCTCATGTTTCGCTAGCCATGCCTTAACCAGCTTGGCATGGTGGACTCGCAAGTTATCCAGAATCAGGAATACCTTGCGCTTGGCATCTTTCACCAACCGCTTCAGAAATGCGATGAGCTGATCTGAATCCAACGCGCCGTTCAGCACCATCCACCTGACCTTGCCTTGGTTCGTGACAGTGGAGATAAGTCCCACGTTCTCGCGTTTACTGTTGACCCGCACCACGGGTGTTTTTCCTTTGGGTGCGAAAGAACGTCCGCGCACGTCATCGCTGCGCAATCCAGTTTCATCTCCCCAATGGATTTCAGCTCCTTCTGCTTTAGCGCGTTCAGCAATCACCGGATAACTGTTATCGAGCCATGCCTTCACCTCAACTGGGCGTTGCTCATAAGCTTTTTTTATCGGCTTTTGGGGAGTAAATCCCCAGCGCGCCAAATACGTACCAACAGTCCGGACAGGTAGCTTTATCCTGAACCGTTACCCTATCAATTCCATCACCGCCGTGCGACTCCACAGGGCATAAGGCATCTTTATCTGGTCAGGGGTCTTGTCGCGAATAAGTTTCTGAACTTCACTCTCCTGTTCAGCAGTCAATCTTCGCCCCACTCCCGTAGAGCGTCCACGTGGTTTTAATGCCATCCCCGCCCAACCACCCAGACAATATGCCTTATGCGCAGCGATGACCGTGCCACGCGATAGCTCACACTCCCGCGCAACGTCATTCACCAGCATCCCTTTTTCCCGAAGTTTGACTGCACGCCTACGCCTTTCGGCTAATGCCTGCATCGGGAGTGTCCTTCCGTCTTGTCGTTCCATGCACAATCTGACAAGGCATCATCAATTAAGTTCAATATTTAATTGCCGAGTCAATAGTTAGGCAAATGCGTTTATATATAACAATCAATATCTTATGTACAACAAACCCCGAAGTCAGAGAATCAACTAACTTGCTCGCCACATTTATTGCTAAATAGCTAATAGTCGAGGAGCGCAGCGGTGTTCTCTCTGTCAGCTCAACAAAAATGAAATACTGCCGTCTCTACCTATTCTGCAAATGCGTGACTCAGTTCTGGTAGCTCACACCGATAAATAGCGTTCGTCCGGGCAATGGATAGGCGTTATATCTGCCGGGAATAAATTGGCTACTTACCGCATAATTAAAATAATTTCGATCAAACAAATTGTTCACTGATGTGCTTAACTGCCAAGGACCTGTTTTATGTACAAGTTTAATATCAGCAACCGTATATGCAGGAATCTTTATTCCTAAAGTATTCGCCTCGTCGTTGTCCATGAACTGAGAATCAACGTAGGTGACAGATGAATTCAATAGTGTTTTTTCACTTATTGTCCATGCTGCGCCCAGATTCAACTTGTGGCTAGGGACTAACGGTACTCTCTTATCTGCAATATTCACGTTAGTTTGCGTGAATGCCCCTCCGGCCAAAACACCGCTTATAAATTTTGCATCGATATAAGTATAGGCTGCATTTAATACAAGTTGGGATAATGCCTGCCATTTTCCATCCAATTCTAAACCCCTGCGTCGTGTCGGCGGCAAGTTAGTATTGCCAATACCCGTAGTGAATGGATCAAGATGGATTTCATCACGTACCTTGTTATTGAACAATGCCGCCCGCCAGTTCCCATCATGGATGCGCTGTTCCACACTGAGCTCCACATTGTCAGACGACTGAGGACGCAAAAACTGAAATTGATTGGTAAAGACAGGCGATGATTCGTAAATTTCATCTATATTTGCAAAGCGGAAGCTATGCCCAACCTTCCCATTTAATGCCACCCCACTATCAAGTTGATGACGCAGGCCAAGTTCATAAGCATTTCTTGATGCCTTAAAAGAACCCGGTGTAGCAGCAGAACCAAATGCCGCGCCAGGAGCGGCCGCGTTGTAAATGTCATTCGCGTCTATAGATATCCGTTCATTACGCACCCCGACCAACAGGGATGTTGCTTTTGATAAATGTGTCGTATTTTGTAAATACCAAGCGCTATTTTGCTGGTCCATGGATATTTGGTTAATTGGCTGCCCAATATTCGCCGCAGCATTCGACGTATGCAAGTCATAATTCCAGCGATACACATCAATACCCGCTACCAGGGTGCTATCCCCACCTAATGAATGCGGTACCTTGATACGAGGTGTAAGCGAAGTCACGTTCAAATCGCTATCGCGATAATTTGGGAAACCGTTAAAATCAAAATAGGATTTTTGATTCTTGGTGCGGCGTGCTACGCCCACATTAACATCCGCACCAGAAAATCGCTGCTGCCATTCAAGTGCAACTTGATTGCCATCGCGGCTGCCATAATCCAGCGGGGTGGCAGTGCCACGCGGATCAGTCGCCACCAGGTCAATCCCGGCACTCGGTTGTACCAGACGCGCGCCGGGTAAGCGAATGTCCTGCCGATCAATCCCAATTTTCAATGCTAGCTCACCTACGCCCAATTTCCACCGTGTATTTGCCTGTACATTGGTTTGTTCGTTGCGGTTGTTCGCACGATATCCATCAGAAACTAATTGATTAGCCGTAAAATCAATTCCGGCTTTACCAGAAAAATAATTAGCATTTGCCTGCACCTCAGCCGTACCATAACTACCTGCCTTCACAATGACTTGACCCGTCTTGCCTACTTGCGTAGGTGATTTGGTGATGATATTGATTACTCCGCTAGTTGCGCCATCACCGTACAAGACAGCACCACTGCCACGCATAATCTCAATGCGTTCAATCGAAGCTAATGGAATAGCTGACCACTGAACCCCTGAAAGATCAGCGTTAGTAATGCGCCGCCCATCCAGCAGAATTAGCGTATTTTGTCCGGCAGCTGCGCCAAAACCGCGCAAATCAACCGTGGCTAATGTGGCGTTGTTGCCAAATAGATCTCGCGCTGAGATACCAGCTTGCTGCGAAAGTAATTCCGGTATGGTAAGTGCGCTGCTTTTATTGATAGTTTCGCGTGTAATGATGGATACATTAAGTGGCTTGTCAGCGTATGTCTCCTCGAATCGCGTCCCGGTGACAATGACAGTTTCGAGTGTAGGATCTTCCGTTATTGCGTAAGCTGATGAAGTAACCGCGCACAAAATGGCGGCGACAAGTTTTTGGTGTTTCATTAAGATTTTCCTGAGCGATTCCAAGGTTCCCCGTTGGAATGTTCAAACACAGGAAATGCACAAGCAAAAGGAAGGAAGTGGTGACTAACCGATGCGGCTTGCCATCCCGCCGTCCATGCGCCACCCGCAGCATTTCCCGACCTAAAGAACCTCTGATGAGGCTTCTGTGCTCAAGGCCGGTATCCGGGCTCGCAGGACTAGACGCATCGCCTTCCCATGATTGCTCACAGTGGCTTAACTCAGGTTTTCCATAATTTACGCGTCTTGCATTTGTCCCTTGCTAGATTCTGTCTACTATGCAAATTTAGTCAGCTGGGGAGAAGCCACTGCTTCGAAAAATCAGGCCAGCGCCGCTCCTTCCCCACTAAATTTATTTATCAAACAAATACAGCGCGATCATCATGCGAATTTATGAAACATCCAGGTTATTAATACGTCCACACCTGCTTACCGTTGCGGGGGCAGCACAGGCCTGAGGAATTATATTCCCCCACCTGTTTCCCGTTTAACCAGACGCATTCTTGTGTCTGGCACCTTAAGCGGCGCAAAGTATATCAGACGCGAAAGCTTGAATGGTTTTAAGCCAGAACATGTTTTCTTGACGCATGTGTTTTGCAAGAAACTCTATCAAATATAGAGAGCTGAAATAAACGGTGAAACTTCATCTTATAAAGCACATCCTAAGAACAATGGTAAAATTATCGCTTTATGCAAGATTCAAATTTAGGACTCTGTACCATGAGCTCACGCAACGAATATTTGTTTGAACAATCGCAACACGTCATTCCAGGTGGGGTCAACTCGCCAGTACGTGCATTTAAGTCCGTGGGTGGCACACCGCTGTTTTTTAAGCGCGGGCAGGGCGCATATGTATGGGATGCCGACGACAAGCGTTACATCGATTATGTCGGTTCGTGGGGACCGATGATTGTTGGCCACTGTCATCCCGCAGTGGTCACGGCAGTGCAGGATGCTGCCGCGCAAGGTTTGGGTTTCGGTGCGCCCACTGCGGCCGAACTGGAAATGGCCGAGCTGTTGTGCAAGCTTCTTCCCAGCATAGAAATGGTGCGACTGGTAAGTTCCGGTACCGAAGCCACCATGACTGCAATTCGTTTGGCACGCGGCTTTACCGGGCGTAGCCGAATTATTAAATTCGAAGGCTGTTACCACGGCCATTCTGATGGCCTGCTGGTCAAAGCAGGTTCCGGCGCACTGACTTTCGGCCAGCCGAGTTCCTCTGGCGTGCCAGCGGAAATCGCGGCGCTGACTACGGTGCTCGACTATAACGATGTGGCTGGGCTGGAGCGTACCTTTGCCGCAATAGGCAACGAGATTGCTGCAGTTATTGTTGAGCCAGTCGCGGGCAACATGAACTTAATTATCCCCAAGCGCGAATTTCTGGATGCGTTGCGTGCGCTGTGTACTAAACATGGTGCAGTGCTTATTCTGGACGAGGTGATGACCGGCTTCCGCGTCAGCCTGCAAGGCGCACAAGGCTATTACGGCATCAAGCCGGATCTGGTCACGCTGGGCAAGGTGATGGGCGGCGGCCTACCTGCTGCGGCCTTCGGGGGGAGGCGTGACATAATGCAGTGCTTGGCACCGCTTGGTGCGGTGTATCAAGCTGGCACCCTGTCCGGCAATCCGGTGGCAGTAGCGGCCGGGCTGGCTACGCTTGATTTGGTGCAGCAGCCGGATTTCTACGAGCACTTAAGCGTGCTGGCGCGCCAACTAACCGAGGGCCTGGGACAGGTTGCCAAACAGCATGGCGTCGAGTTTTCTGCCCAATCCATCGGCGGCATGTTCGGTTTGTATTTCCGTGCCACCCCGCCGACCTCTTATGCCGAAGTGATGACCTGCGACAAGGAGGCGTTCAATCGTTTTTTCCATGCCATGCTGGACGAAGGTATATACATGGCGCCATCTGCATTCGAGGCAGGTTTCGTGTCGTCCGCGCATACATACGCAGACATTGCGCAGACCATCGCGACTGCCAGCAAAATTTTCGCAGCTTGGTAGCATGGGACTATTTTCGCGCGCTACTTTTTTTACCACGGTTAATCATTTGCGCGATTTGCCGGTTCATGGTGGAAGAGAAGTTGCTTTCGCCGGACGTTCTAACGCGGGCAAATCAAGTGCCATCAATACTCTGGCCAACCACGTTCGCTTGGCTTACACCAGTAAAACACCGGGGCGGACCCAGCATCTAAACTATTTTGACTTGGGCGAAAATTGCTTTTTGGTGGACTTGCCGGGTTATGGGTATGCCAAAGTGCCATTGGAAATAAGGGCACACTGGGAAGAGCTGCTGAGCGGGTATATACAGACACGGGAGGCATTATGCGGGCTGGTTATCATAATGGATGCGCGACATCCGCTCACCCAGCTGGATGAGCAAATGCTGGATTGGTTTGCACCCACTGGCAAGCCAGTGCACGTGCTACTTACCAAGTCAGATAAACTAAGTCGTCAGCAGGCGAATATGACGCTGAATCGTGTTAAATTGCACCTCGCGGAGCATTTTCCATTTTGTTCGGTGCAGTTATTTTCTAGTCTGAAAAAGATAGGTATGGATGAGGCCGAGGCGGTGATTGCTGGCTGGTTTTCTGCCAAGTAGCAGACAAAAAAATGCCCCCGGCTAATAAGGAAAAACCGGGGGCGAAAATGCCTCGACTTTATTGAGCCAAGACAGCCCGCTCAGGGAGGAGAAGCGGGAGATGACTTCTCACCATCTATAACATCAGATTAAATAATGATGAAAGAGTTCCAATATTAGGTAAAAATTTTAGGATTTAAGTTATGCACACACTCGGGCAATATCCACATAAACGGATGCGGCGCATGCGCCACGATAAGTTTTCCCGCGCCTTAATGCGTGAAAACGTGCTGACCGCAGCAGATTTCATTTACCCGGTATTCGTACTGGAAGGTTCTAACCGCGAGGAGGCTGTGGCGTCCATGCCCGGGGTAAAACGCCAGACACTGGACAAACTGCTAGTACAAGCTGAAGAGTGCGTCAAACTGGGCATACCCATGCTTGCCCTGTTCCCTGTGATAGATACTTTGCTCAAGTCGGAAGATGCGCGCGAGGCGTTCAATCCGGACGGACTGGTACCGCGCGTAGTAGCCACGCTTAAAAAACACTTCCCCGAACTTGGCCTGATGACTGATATTGCCCTTGACCCCTATACCAGTCACGGACAAGATGGATTGATTGATGCCCACGGCTATGTCATGAACGACGAGACCGTCACCGTCCTGGCACAGCAGGCACAAGTCCACGCACAGGCCGGGGCTGACGTGGTAGCCCCTTCCGATATGATGGATGGGCGCATTGCTGCCGTACGGGTTGCCCTTGACCGCAAAGGATGTAATCACACCCGCATCATGGCCTATTCAGCCAAATATGCTTCCAGCTTCTATGGCCCATTTCGCGATGCAGTTGGCTCCAGCGCCAATCTGGGTACAGGCGACAAGTACACTTATCAAATGGATCCAGCCAATTCCGACGAAGCGCTGTGGGAAGTCGGTCTGGATTTGCAGGAAGGTGCCGACATGGTAATGGTCAAACCTGGCATGCCATATCTGGACATTGTTCGACGTATCAAAGATGAATTTAAGGCACCAACTTTCGTGTATCAGGTAAGTGGCGAATACGCCATGCTTAAAGCGGCCTCGCAAAACGGCTGGCTGAACGAACAAGCTTGCGTACTGGAATCATTGCTGTCATTCAAGCGTGCTGGCGCGGACGGCATCCTGACTTACTTTGCCTTAGATGCGGCGCGGTGGTTGAAGCAGGGGTAACTGCGCCGATTATTCCCGTAGATTTTTGTCGATTGATTAGAACATCTGGATTCCGGCTCTCGAGGGAATGACCAATTTCACTATTTGGTGCCTACTCTACAGTTGAACAAAGAAGCAACAACCCATGAGAATTGCGACAATTTTTTTATTCGTTTGCAGCAGCCTGTTCATTTCGGCCTGTACAACAACCCCAGAAGATCAAGCTCGTTGGGCTGCATATGAGCATGAGCTAAACACTAAGGTTGTAGACCCTCGGCCAATTATTTACGAGATGAGTCCCTGAACATTCTCCCAGTTACATTAATAATCCGGCCAATTTCTAAATTAGTTAAGGAGCGAATATGGACATTCACGTCTATGACACCTATGTAAAAGCTAAAGATGGCCACACTATGCACTTTGATGTATTCACTGCGGTGAAGGACGATCAGAAAGCGATCGAATCCGCTAAAGAATGGCTGACTTCAATCGGTGAAGGCGAAGCACTTATCACGAGCAAAGAATGCAATTTTTGCCACATTCAAAGCGCATCCAACAACGTTATTGAAGCGATTAACAAGGATGGGTACTTCATTTACAAGATGGAAGGTTGTAAGTAATAGAATTCTAGCGCTCCAAAAAGAAGGTTTGGCAAACCGTCCGCAACAAATGAGTTCCAAATTTGGTAGCACAGACCCATTGATTTTTGATTTAATGCGGCTGTACTAGCATTTTCAGCAAGAAATTATTTCGTTCAGGCCGAAGATAGCGCACGAAAATATAATACTCCGATACAAGCTTTTTTAGTTGAAGGCTTTTGGGGCATATCGTTTCCACTATATATTTGGTTGCCCGACTAAATTGTGTCTAGCAACATACAGGAGCCAGTAATGTCTAATAAAAAAGTGATTCAAACTCTTGACGCGCCAGCTGCTATTGGCATTTATTCGCAAGCTGTCTGCGTAAACAAAACTGTGTATCTTTCCGGCCAGATCGGGCTGGATCCCAACAGCATGCAAATGGAAGAAGGCATAGAGGCGCAGATTCATCGCGTATTCCAGAACCTGCGCGCGGTGGCCGGTGCTGCCGACAGCAGCTTGAACGACGTGGTGAAGCTCAATGTTTATCTCACTGACATAAACAGCTTCACCAAAGTGAACGAAATCATGACGTCCTATTTCCATCAACCCTACCCGGCACGCGCGGTGGTAGGCGTGGCGGCATTGCCGCGGGGCGCGCTGGTGGAGATGGATGGCATATTGTGCTTGCAGGACTAGGCACACACCTTCTGTGCTATCCCTGTTTTGCAGTATTTCAGACGTGCTCCCCGCCAGCATTCCGGTAGCCATATTATCCAAGCTCGCAAAACTTGGTATTCACAACCGCTTCGATCTGGTGCTGCATTTGCCGCTACGTTACGAGGACGAAACCCGGGTAACGCAAATCGCCGCGCTTGTGCATGGTGTGAGCACGCAAGTGGAAGGCGAGATCATCCACAATGAGGTTACGTTTCGCCCACGTCGCAGCCTCATATGTCAGTTGCAGGACAGTAGCGGCGTGCTGCATCTACGATTTTTGAATTTCTACCCAAGCCAGCAAAAGCAACTCGAAGTAGGAAAGAAAATTCGCGCCTTGGGTGAAGTGCGCATGGGTTATTTCGGCATGGAGATGGTGCATCCAAAGTGTCGCGTCGCGGGTGAAAGCACACCGCTGAAACAAGCGCTGACACCTGTGTACCCAACTACCGCAGGCCTGCCACAAGCTACGCTGAGCAAGCACATTCAGGCTGCCTTGAACGAGCTTGAACTGCCTGACACGCTACCAGCAGAGTTGCTCGCACGCTTGAAGCTTTCCAGCTTTGCCGATAGCGTAAGGCTGTTGCACAATCCTCCGCCCGACATTGATGAGGATGCGCTGCTTAAACGCACCCATCACGCTTGGTTGCGCATCAAGTTTGATGAATTGCTGGCGCAGCAACTTTCCATGCGAATACATTATCGCAAGCGGCAAAGTCGCAATGCGCCGCGCCTGCGCGCACTCGGCCATTATACGCAGCGACTATTGCAGACTTTAACCTTTAGTCTCACCACTGCTCAACAAAAAACCTTGCGGGAAATCAGTCGCGATCTTGAACAAGCGCATCCGATGCAGCGTCTGCTGCAAGGCGATGTGGGCAGTGGTAAAACCATTGTCGCGCTGCTGGCCGCCTTGCAGGCAATAGAAAATGGCTATCAGGTGGCTTTGATGTCGCCCACCGAAATACTTGCCGAACAGCACTATCACAAATTGCGGGATTGGCTGGAGCCGCTTGGCATCAGTCCCGTATGGCTTTCCGGCAGCCTGAAGAAAAAAGATAAGCAAGCCGCTATCGAACGTATCGCGCAAGGCGAAACACAGCTGGCCATCGGCACGCACGCACTGTTTCAGGATCAAATTACATTCCCCAAGCTGGGATTGATTATCGTGGACGAGCAGCATAAATTCGGCGTGCAGCAACGATTAGCGCTGCGCGGCAAGGGCGACGAGCCGCATCAGTTGATGATGAGTGCGACACCTATCCCCCGTACCTTGGCGATGAGTTATTACGCCGATCTCGACGTATCAGTAATCGACGAATTGCCACCAGGGCGCACGCCTGTTATCACTAAACTTGTTAGTGATAACAGGCGTGAAGAGGTGCTTGCGCGCGTTCGCCAAGCTTGCCTCGCAGGGCAGCAGGCTTATTGGGTATGCCCGCTGATTGATGAATCGGACACGCTGGAATTACAGACTGCGCTGGAAACACACCAGCGGCTGGCACAAGCCCTGCCTGATCTGCGGGTAGGTCTGGTGCATGGCAAACTGAATACCGCCGAGAAAATACGCGCGATGGCCGCGTTCAAAACGGGTGAAACTCATCTCTTGGTGGCAACCACGGTGGTCGAAGTCGGCGTGGATGTACCCAATGCCGCCATGATGGTAATTGAACATGCCGAACGTATGGGACTGGCTCAGTTGCACCAGTTGCGTGGACGCGTCGGGCGCGGTGCTGCGCAGAGTTTGTGCATTTTACTATTTCAACAACCGCTTTCCGATTTAGCGCGCGCGCGCCTGAAAATCATTTACGAAAATACGGATGGTTTTGAGATCGCTCAGCAGGATTTGAGCCTGCGCGGCCCGGGCGAACTGTTGGGCGCACGCCAAAGCGGCGTCCCCATGCTGCGTTTTGCCGATGTCACCGAAGATGCTGCTTTGCTCAATTGCGCGCAAGCTATTGCTGACGAAATGCTGTGCGATTTCCAGCAGGAAGCACGCGCACACTTGCAGCGGTGGATGGCGAATAGGCAAGATTATCTCCATGTCTGATACTTGTTTGACGCGCGCGCGTGCTGCGCGTACCCTTTTCCGCAAGCAGGAAAAAATTGATAGCTTGCTTTCCTCTTTACCTGGTGGGCAGAACGAAGCGCGGAGGACGAAGCCGATTTGGGGAGTAGAATCCTGGCGTACCTTTCTGCCTGATATCGAAGCGGGCTATGCGCCCTGGCTGCGTACCGATGGATCACTCACGTTGCGTATTCAGCAACGTTGCGATAATTTCAGCGTGTGTAACGTGCATAACCGTCTGGCAACTGCCGTTTATGATGAGACGGCGCTGCTTGGGTTGCCAGCCTGGCAAAAAATTTATACGCGTGAGGTGTTCTTGCATGCCGATGGAAAACCTGTGGTATATGCGCACAGCGTGGTTGCGGCGCGGCATTTGTGCGGTGCATGGCACGCGCTGCGAAATTTGGGCAATCGTCCATTAGGCGCACTATTGTTTGCACATCCGCTGGTGAGCCGCTCAGTGCTGCATTTTCACGCACTTAAACCTAATCATCCGCTATATCGACGCGCTGCCGTTGCTCTCGATATGCCACCACAAAAACTGTGGGCACGGCGTTCGCTGTTCATCTTGCGCAACGCACCTCTCTTGGTGACGGAAATTTTTTTGCCGGATATTCTTGCGCTGAAAAAATGAATTTCAACGAGCGAATAAATCTGTATATCAAGCTAACGAGGCTCAACCGCCCCATTGGCATCCTGCTGCTGCTGTGGCCTACACTGTGGGGTGTGTGGATCGCGGGCAACGGCCAACCGGCATGGAACATCGTCGCTATTTTTGTGCTCGGCACGGTGTTGATGCGCTCTGCAGGCTGCGCTATCAATGACTATGCCGACCGTGACTTCGATAAGCAGGTAAAGCGTACCCAAGATCGTCCTCTCACCAGTGGAAAGCTCGCGCCGAAAGAGGCGCTGTGGCTGGCGGCTGGGCTGGCGCTCCTCGCCTTTCTGCTGATTTTGCCGCTCAATGGATTGACGCTGCTATTGTCTATTCCCGCTCTGTTTTTTGCCGCCAGCTACCCCTATACCAAACGTTTCTTTGCCATTCCCCAAGCTTACCTCGGCATTGCATTCGGCTTTGGTATCCCGATGACATTTGCAGCACAACTAGGCAGCGTTCCCGCCATAGCGTGGTGGCTATTATTCGCTAATGTATTTTGGGCGATTGCTTACGACACCGAATACGCGATGGTGGACCGGGATGATGACATACACCTAGGCATCCACTCCTCCGCACTATTCTTTGGTAAATACGATATCGCTGCGGTGATGATCTGTTATGGCGTTACTCTGGCCATACTCGCCGCAGTTGGCAGTACGCTCGGGCTAGGCATAGTCTACTACATTGGTTTATTGTGCGCGGCAGGCATCGCTATCTACCACTACACGTTGATTCGAAACCGTCAACGCGAAGCTTGCTTCAAGGCTTTCCTGCACAACAACTGGTTTGGTGCTGCGGTTTTCGTGGGTATTGCGCTGGATTATCTGCTGCGCTTGTCGAGAGCTTTATAGTTAACCTAGAAATTATGATAGCTGGCCGGAACAGCTTGAGCTTCCATTCACAGAACTTTAGGTTGCCCGGAATTAAAGTCCGGCCAAACAAGCGGCTAATAAGATTATGAAAATAGTGGGGAGGTGGCGATGCATTGACAATGCTTGCCGGTATAGACGACATTGTTGGCTTATGAAAAAGTTTTCTATATTACGTTAGCAGGTAGCCCGTATCCGCAGATGAGTCCGAACACAGTCCATACTATAAAGTAAAAATGATGCTTGAAGAAATCCACGCAGTATTTCAAAACAATGCTGAACTCTTCACCATAGCCGGGTTTCTTGCTGGAACTCTCGCTGGAAACTATTTTTCCATTGAGCGTGACAGGCGCAAGGAGTTTAATGATGTTGTCAGCCCTATTTATTTCCGTATCAAACAACAAATCGAGTCTCGGTCTCTTGGTGTCGAAAATTTTGATCCCGACGCTATAGAGCACCATCTTCCTTGGTATAGGAAAAACAGCTTCCGCAAAAGCGTCGAAGGGTTGCGAAAAGTTCAAAACGAGGCAAGTGAGTACAACCCCGCGAATGGCAGCGTTACCGTTAATGAGGCCGCACTTTCCGAAATGATTAAGCGCGCTAAAGATGTTTTGCGACACCTTAAACCCCGTTAACTCGCCGTTTGAGTGGGGCGGCGCAAAAGCGCGCCACCCTTCAACTTTACGTTATATTTATGAACATCACAGACTTCTTAACGATCGGTGCAGTAGTTGGAGCAGTTAATGCAGCACTTGGATACTGGGTCAAATCACGCATTGAAGGCTCCATCAAACACGAGTACGACAAAGCACTGGAGAAGGTCAAATCAGAGTGGAAGCGAACCGATATTCTGCTTGCCGAGCGTATGGCTGCATTCAAATTATTGAAAAAAAGGCTTGTGTCAATTCGCCGCTACTGTGAGGCACACATCAGTGCCGAAAACGGTAGTGAATTTGGCCCTCGCCCAGACGATCTTGAGGCTGCTGATAACAAGTCCATACTTTTGCATTGGACTGAACTTGAAACTCTACTTGATGAAAATTTGGTTTTCCTTTCTAGTTCATGTAGTGCGTCTTTCGAGCGGTTACGTAATCAACTGTCCTTTGGTGCAAGCATGGAGCTTCACCTTTGTTCAGCAGATCCAATGCCAGAAATAGTGGCATCAAAAAATGACGGCTATCAAATTATCATTGATCGAATCAATGAGTGTATTGATGCTCTATTTAAAGACCTTGGGTTCGTGAATAAAATCTAACGAGTAAGGTTAGATTGTGATCGCGAAGCGAGCCACAATCTGAACCGTTTGTTGGACAAGCCCGGTGAGGCTGCTGTGAATCTGCTTTTTATGGAAATATCTCTCTGATCGTAGCGGCGCCATCGGGACCTGTTCCGCGTCATACCCCAAATTCCACCGCTAAAAGTTGTCATTGCAGCAACCTGTTCCGCTCAACCTGCCATTCTTAATGCGTTTTTACCTGATTTCACCCTTTTGCAGGGCGAGTGCGCTCATGCCTGCCAAGTCCGGCAGGTTGGCGGTGTGTGTTGCATTACATGGCCCTCCCTGTTCGACGCGAGAGTCCGTAATCGGTGGGTGAATGTTTTGATGCGGGTGCGGATAATCTTCATTTCCCCGCCACAACATTTACAGCGTATCGCCGGGCGTGATTGCTGTGAGGGGAGCACGACACGTTTGCGCAGCAAGCGTAGCCTGGGCTACCGTAGGTTGGCGCTGAGCTTGCGAAGCCCAACATCACAGGATAGAGCTTCCTCGTCAATTCCTCGCTTCGCATTCGCCTTCCCGGTCATTGTCATAGACTCGTCTTTGTTCGAGTGCTCTCGAAAACAAGATGGAGAATTGGAACTCATTGAGGTCTCAAACAGTGAGTTTCTATTCTCTGCACATATCCCGGATTACATCGGTTGCAGTGTCAAGGTCATTACGAAAGAACATCTGCCTGATTTTGCGCAATGGGCGAAAGAACTGGCGAACACCATTCGAGGAGAACTCAAGGATGAAGAAGCCAATGCCCTCAATGCTAAGCTAAGTTGTGCTAAATGAAATGAAGCCCAACGGGGCTATTTCAACCAGCCTTTGCGATGGAATATCCAGAATGGCACCACCACCGACAACGCCATTAATAAAAGTGCAAACGGATAACCCAGGCTCCAGCTGAGTTCGGGCATATGCGCGAAGTTCATGCCATAGATGGAGGCGATAAGCACCGGCGGCAACAGCGCCACCGAAGACACGGAGAACAAGCGCACAACCTTGTTCTGGTTGACGTTAATAAAGCTGATGGTAGCGACCATCAGGAAGTTGATCTTGTCGAACAGGAAGCTGGTGTGCCCGTCCAGTGAGTCGATGTCCTGCATGATCTGGCGCACATCGTCCATTTGTATAGGTGTGAGCAATTTACTACGCATCAGAAAGGATATTGCTCTGCGGGTATCCATGACGTTGCGGCGGATACGCCCATTGAGGTGCTCAGCATGTGCGATATTGATCAATACGGAGGAAGCATGCTTGTCGCTGAGCTTGGCATTGAGTACCTTGCTGCTCACTTGCCCCAGATCGGCATACACCCCTTCCAGCGCATCGGCGGAAAACTCCACATCCATTGAATACAAATCAATCAGCACATCCTTGCAGTCTTCCACATCGTCCGGCTGCCCGTGAGTTGTCAAACGCCGTTGGTAAAACACCGGCAAGTCTTCCTCATGCACGCTGAAAAGAGTGTTGCCGGACAGCACGAAAGCCACAGTGACACTGCGTGAACTACTTTCTTTGCCGAGCAGGAAATCCGAACGCAAATGCAGCTCATCATTTTCCTCATAGAACCGTGCGCTGGCCTCAATATCTCGTAGATGCTCGGGCTTTGGCAAAGTCAAGTGATAAGATTGCTCTATCCATTTGCGTTCCTCGTCATTGGGCGCAACAACGTCGATCCATATCGGATGATCGGAGCGGAGATCATCTTGCTCATCCAGATGTATTTTACTCAGACGGCCGTTGCAGAGTGTATAGGCGTTGATCATGGTTGGCTTTCTGTATTGCGTATGCTGTAAGCCTAGCAGAAATTATGGTTAAACTTTTAACCGGGCACTATTGATAACATTTATACTTTCTGTTCGTGTCTAACAAAAATTCAAGAAGGAAACGATTATGGCCGTGAGATTCTACAACCGCAATATTCCCGACGAATGTCATCAGCAGATGAAGGCTATTGGAAAATCGGGAGACGGCATAGCCTGGGTCGCTTTTGCGCCTGGCACCAACCGCTTCAGTATTGTTGCGAAGAACGGAGGATATTTCAATCGCAACATCCCGGATGAGTGTCACAAGCAGATGGGCGAGCTTTCGAAAAACGGCAAGAAGATTGTTTGCGTCGCATTTCCGCCAGCAGGCGGAAACAGTTTCAGTATCATCAATGATCATGGCGAGTACTTCAATCGCAATATTCCAGATGAATGCCACAAACAGATGGGCGAGTTGTCGAAAAATGGCGCCAAGATCATCTGCGTGGCGTTTCCGCCGGAAGGTGGAAATCGCTTCAGTATCGTGAATAATCAGGGCGCGTACTTCAACCGCGGCATTCCCGATGAATGCCATACGCAAATGGGCGAGCTATCAAAAAATGGCGCTAAGATCATTTGTGTAGCGTTCCCGAAACAAGGGGGAAACAGTTGGAGCATCGTCAATGACAAGAGCGGATTCTTCAATCGCAATATTGACGAAGAAGCACACATGATCATGCGGTTCCAAAGCTCGGTTTATGGCCCAGTGAAAATCGTCGCGTTCGACGGGGATGGCAAAGGATGGTCGATCACGTCAAAAGTCACAAAGGCTGAAAAAGTCTGTGATGCGACAAAGTGCGCGTCGATTGCGGAAATCTACGAAAAAATTCAGGCAAGGTTGGACGGCAAGGTGGTCGGGTACGCGTGCACGGTGGGAGCCGGGACGGTCAGCACTTTCTCGAAGGGATGGGCGCGAACGGCGGCTGATGCACCCGCGAAGCAGTTCCTGCCTTCCACGAAAATTACAGTGGCGAGTGTCGCAAAGTTCGTCACCGCCGTGGCGGCGATCCGTGTATTGGCGAAAAACAATATAGGCCTTGACACGGCGATTGGCGGGCATTTGCCGAGCGACTGGAAGCTGGATGCGAGCGTTTCATCAATCACGTTCAGGCAGTTGTTGTCGCACAGCAGCGGTATCAAGGATTATGGGAATGTCAGCATGGATTACGCTCAGCTGAAGAAATTTTTCACCCAGACGGTGGATAAGACTAAAAACACGTCATGCCAAGGGTCTCAGGTGGTAAACCCGGCTGATCCAATTAACCCGAATAATAAAGGACGCTGCTACAGCAATTACAACTTCGCGATCTTCCGCGTGCTATTGCCGTGGATCGACGGGTTCACGGACGATCTGGCGCATCGTCCGCAGAAATTAGCGGATGCCTACGTGAAAATTGTGGAGAAAAACGTTTTTGCACCGGTTGGTGTGACCGGTATGCTGGCGAAACCTCCGGCTTCTGGACCTCAAGCGACAGGCTATGCATTCTCTTACAAGTTCCCCGGAACGAGCAAAGGCGTGGACTGGGGCGATGGGACGCTGATTGTGGGCGCAGCCGCGTGGTATCTGGCTATCGAAGACATTGCCGCCGTGCTGTTCAGTCTGAACAAGAAGGATGACCGTATTCTGACAGACGCACAAATTCAGGACATGGAGACAACGGTGATGGGCTGGGATAAAGCGACGGATTCGGCGGGTAATCGATGGGTGGAAAAGAACGGTGGCTGGGGCGCGAATAATACGACAATCAGCACCTCGGTCGCGTTATTTGGACCAGGACTATTCGGCGCGTTATTCCTGAACTCGGATATTTCAGGGGAAGCCGGAGTAGGAGCGGAGACCGTGCTGCACGATGCTTGGCTTGCGGCAATGAAACCGAAGAGTTGATCCGCCTTGTTGGCCAAGTTTCCTCAGCGTACGAAAAACGCCTAGCTTTAGTGGCCCAATAACATAACGACGCAAAGGGCCATGCGAAGCTAGGAGTCAGGTCGTGATTAAGGCAATGCTGAGCAAGTCCCTCCGTTCGGGCTGAGCCTGTCGAAGTAATTTGCAAGTTATTGATTTGCAAGGAGCGCGTTTCGACAAGCTCAACGCGAACGAACTTGTTCAGCGTAGCCTAAATATAATATTGCGGGGCGTATGGATCGCGGGCAACGATCAACCGGCATGGGACATCGTCGCTATTTTTGTGCTCGGCACAGTACAGAAGTATTTGCCTTCCGCTGCATTGGCACATCGGTAACGCTTGGGTTCATCCGCTCCTTATGATGTTGGGCTTTATTCCATGCAGCCCAACCTAACGCGCTTTCTCACAAAACCATAAACACAGAGTAACCAGCTGCATCATATTATGATTTAGCTACGTTGACTGAATGCCAACGTTTTTAATTAGCTATGGCTCCGGCGGTCACAGGAGGGGCACTTATCCCTGTAATAACAAAACTTTGCTTGGCCTGACTCCACTGCAATGTAGCTGTTCTGCCAGAAGATGGGAAATCAGAGATTGTTGCTGTTTTGGAAATGCCAGTAAGAAATGCTTCCCCACCAGACTGAACTGTATTGAATTGTCGAGTTTCAAATGCTTGCCCGTCCGCATACGCACTTATAGTGTGGCTTCCGGGGGGAAGGTCGTTGTAGTTGTACAGAAGGGAATAACCGGAATCAGCGCGTCCGCAAATGCCTACTGTATCATTTCGACTCGTCCCGCTACCAGCCTTCCCAATGCTCATACCATCAATTGTTATGTCAATTTGAGCTGCCGAGCAATGCCAGCCTGAGATAACTCCAATGCCGGATTCAGTGCTGTCAACTACTGGGTTTTCCAATAATCCTTCTGCAAAAGACAAAGGAACTGCTACGGTTAAAGCTACGGCTAATATTAATTTATTCATGGGACTACTCCTGATTAGAATTTTGTTATTTTAATGCCGCATTTAAAACTATTTTTAAAGAGGCGTAATTCGAAGAACGCCATATCGGGCAAGGCTTCCGATGTCACGGCATCAATGGACCTTACTGGACTCCCTGGAGAAAAACAGGATGTCAAGGTCAAGATTCGACCAAGCCCTATCAAGGATTGGCATGAAATTGAATAATAGTACTCTGCTGTAGATCCATCAGTTCGCTACCGCTCATAAGTCGGATGTTAAGCCCGGTAGGTTAGGCTTCATTTCATTCAGCTCAACCTATCGGGCTCGTTTCGGCACAGCTTGCGCAGTGAAGTTCGTGACCTGCAGGGTAGAACATTGAATGGCACGCTCTACAACGACGGTGTATGGTGGCTTCGCCTTGAACGGTCGCGGATTCTGCTCGGATCCCGAGGCCAAGCTGAAGCATCTGGCCGTAGCGGAAGACCCAGTTGGGCCCGTCCGAGACCAACTGGCTCAGTATTCCGTAGTGACTTGCATAGTCACGGGCGCCAGCCTGAAGCGGCACGCTGCTGATCATGTGCGCCACGATCATGGCCGGGTAGTCTGGACTCCCCTTCAAATCGTCAAGCGTAGCTTTCAGTATCTTGACCTGGCCCAGATTGACCGCCTTGCCAGAACGAAAACTCTTGCACTCGACGAGTACTAGCTTTGGCCCAGGATGATCATGGTCGATGAACGACACATCAACTTGATGTTGGACCCCGGAGACACCGCGCAGCTTGTTCTTCTGGCCACAACCTACGCTATTTACGGAATGCCGTACCTTTAGATTGGTCACCAGCTCAGCAAGGAATTTCTCATAATCGGTGGGGCTTCGGCGGCTCATGTGTGACCTAACGAAAAAGCCCAGCAGGTTGGGCTGAATGAAATGAAGCCCAGCATCTCGCCGCTCTCATAACCATTTATTCCATCACCTGTTTGCCCACCCCAATTCCACGCACATTACGGGGGGAAAGTTCTAGCATTGCGACATTTTCTTTCGGTCTTCTTCAAACTTCCGCACTGCGCGACTTACCGTCAGGTAGTGTACCCCGAAATGCTAATTTATAAAGGTGTCCAATAGCTGGAGACCTTAAAGAATGAAGCTTGTATGCACTGCGTTGTATCATGATAATGTGTCATTAAACAGAATTTCTCTCAGGGCGGACAATAATTCCAGACTGTCCATTTGCCGGAAATCAGTTGCTTTTTTTAATGGCGATGACGATGTCTGAAGGCAGGCTATAAAAGTAACTATCATGGAAACTCCGGGAGTTGTCTGAAAATCAGATAGCTAAACAGGATTTATAAAAGTATTCATACATGAAGAGACATAATATTGAAATAAATAAAAAATGGTTGGCTTTGGTGCTGAGCGTATTTCTTACCGCCTGCTCCACTTTATCCAAGCCGCCCGTTGTGTCACGTCCTCAACCAGTTGTGCTGCCTCCCAAAGTGGTGCAAGCACCCGTAGCAGGGTTGCCTGCCCCGTTGTTTATTGTGAGTAAGTGGGAGATGCTGCCGGATTGGCAAACGCTTGACCTTGTACCTTCCCAAACTGCATTTCTGCAAAGCTGTCGTGTGTTGAAAAATAAGCCGCACTGGCAGGAGGTATGTGTTCAGGCCGAACAATTGGGGGTTAATGACAATGCTATGCTGCGTGCATTTTATGAAGAGTGGTTTACCCCTTATCAACTGCTCAATCCGGACGGCAGCGAGCAGGGAATGATTACCGGTTATTACGAGCCTTTGCTCAAGGGCAGTCGTACCAAGACGCCGCGCTTCCAATATCCTTTGTATGCTGCGCCGAATGATTTGCTCACGATCGATCTGGGCGGAGTGTATCCGCAACTCAAAGACCTGCGCTTGCGCGGCCGCTTACAGGGCAAGCGCATCGTGCCCTATTACAACCGTGCAGAAATTGATGCCGGGGCCGGAGCCGGTGCGTTCATGGGGAACGAACTGTTCTGGGTGGAGAATGCAATTGAGCTATTTTTCCTGCAAATACAGGGCTCTGGACGCATTGAATTGCCGGATGGCCAGCAGGTGAAAGTCGGATATGCTGACCAAAATGGCCATCCTTATATGTCCATCGGCAAGAAGCTGGTTGAAACAGGCGAACTTAAACTCGAAGAAGCCTCCATGCAGGGCATTAAGGCATGGGCCGAGAGAAATCCGGATAAAATTAATACATTACTGGAACAGAATCCCAGCTACGTATTTTTACGCGAATTGCCGGATAATCTGTCCGCACCGTTGGGTGCGCTGGGCGTACCGCTTACCAATGAATACAGTATCGCCGTAGATCCACGCACCATCCCACTGGGCGCGCCAGTCTTTCTCGCTACGACCTTCCCCAATGATAGCGCACCACTCAACCGCTTGATGCTGGCGCAAGACACTGGCGGCGCCATCAAGGGTGCAGTGCGCGCGGATTTTTTCTGGGGCTTTGGCGAATCTGCAGGAGCACAGGCGGGCAAGATGAAACAACAAGGGCGGCTATGGGTGCTGTTTCCGAAAGGCGGGGAACCGATGTTAAATTGAGGATAAATTCAAGTTTGAAGAACAACAGCATTTCATTGCAGGCTATGCAAAGTATCTATTCATTGTCCCCACCTTCATTTAGCAACAATTTCACCGCCGCCATATCCGCTTGTCTCCCCATCTTGCGGCTGCCACTGAACCTTGCATTTTCAGGCAGTACCGCGATATTCACCGGTACACCAGTTTCAGTTTTCAACGTAAAACTGGGCACAGTTTGTTGCCTGCCTGTCAGATGTACGGACCATTCACCGCCTTCAAAGGGCAGGTTATGCTTGAGCAGGAACATCATCACAGCCTTTTCGTCATCGGAATAAACCAAAAGGTTAATGTCTGATTGCTCGCCTGCAGTGCCGTTCAACACGGAGCCGGTGAGAAAGGGATGAAAGGGCTCCAATAATTGCATAGCGGCGAGCGCCTGCTGGCGTAGTTGGTGCAGGACAAGGGGATGGCTTTCACTTTGATACAGGGCACGGAAGCTGCGCAACGCCATTTCAACTTCATCATTGCTGGGCAGGTGTTGAGTATCTTTTGCACCCATTTGTTTGGCGGCCTTGCGTTTGGCAAACGCATAATCGGTAATGCCGCCTTCGGCCATCAGACGCGCGGCGTGATGTGCGAGCTGTTCACGCATCAAATCGCGTCGATGTAAACGATCTTTACTCATGTCAAATTAAAATACGTGATCGATGATTGTTTCGAGAAGCGACTTTTCCGGTGGCGGGACGACTTGCTCTGGCGGCAAATTTTCTTGGTAAAAATATTCCACTAATTCGCCAGCTTCATTCCGCTGTCCATCGTTGTTAATGCGCGCAGCCACCATATTTTCCGGCATGGTGTAGGTGACTTCAGGAACTTTTTTGAGTATTTTTCCCATGTAGTCCATCCAAATGGGTAAAGCAGCCCCGCCTCCGGTTTCCCTCTCGCCCAGACTGCGCGGGTTGTCAAAACCGACCCAGGTAATTCCTACCATAGTGGGATGGAAGCCGCAGAACCAGGCATCCATCGAATCGTTTGTAGTGCCGGTCTTGCCCGCTAAATCATGGCGACCCAATTGCATGGCGCGGAAGGCAGTGCCGTGTTGCACCACGCCTTGCATCATGTTTACCATGGTGAAGGCATTACGCACATCTATAACCTGCTGGGCCGTTTCTCCGGCCACAACGGGCGCGGCCTGGTGCAGCAGTTTGCCATTGCTGTCCTCAATGCGCTGGATAAAATAGGGGGTGATGCGGAAGCCGCCATTGGCGAAGACGGAGTAACCCGTCAGCATTTGCATGGGCGTAACCGAACCGGCACCTAATGCCATAGTGAGATAAGGGGGGTGCTTGGCTGCGTCGAAGCCAAACTTGGTGATGTAGTCTTGTGCGTATTGCGGTGTGATAGTTTGCAGAATGCGAATAGAGACCATGTTTTTGGATTTGACCAGCGCTTGCCTCATGCGCATAGGGCCTTCAAATATCCCATCGTAGTTTTTCGGCTCCCAGGCTTCGCTGCCTGTCGCTGCCGCATCAATCACCAAGGGTGCGTCGTCAATAACGGTGGCAGGGGTCAGCCCCTTTTCCAATGCGGCGGAATAAATGAACGGTTTGAAGCTGGAACCGGGTTGCCTCCAGGCCTGAGTTACATGGTTAAATTGGTTTCGGTTGAAATCGAAGCCGCCTACCAGAGCATAGATCGCACCATTGCGCGGACTGGCAGAAACGAAAGCCGCTTCCACTTGCGGTAGTTGAACAATCTTCCAAATATTCTTTTCGTCCTTCTGCACGTGGATTAGTGAACCGGCACGCAAGCGCCGATTCAGTGCAGTCTTATTGCCCATATAGGGCTGAGCAAATTTCAGTCCTTCACCGCTAATTTTGGCGATGGCGCCCCCCTTGCTGTAAGCGCGGATGCCTTTAGAATTTGCTTCAAGTACCACAGCGGGAATCATGTCATCACTATCAGGAATATCCTGTAGCGCTTCTTCCATATCTTCCTCGGTATCCCCTTTGTGCAGATCGATATAGCCTTCCGGGCCGCGGTAACCATGGCGTCGATCATATTCCAGCACACCTTTACGCAGCGCTTCATAGGCTGTTGCCTGGTCTTGCTGACGGATGGTTGTATAGACCTTGATACCTTGCGTATAAGTGTCATCCTGATAGCGTTTGAATACCTCTTGCCTAACCATTTCCGCCAGATAGTCAGCTTTGCCTGCAAATTCTTGATAGCTGCGTTTCACCATCATGGGTTGATGCAGTGCCGCCTCTTGTTGCTGGATGTTAATGAAACCCAGCTCATGCATGCGGCGCAGTACGTACGCTTGGCGCAGTTTGGCACGCTTGGGGTTGACCACCGGGTTATAGATGGAAGGGGCCTTTGGTAAACCAGCCAGCATAGCGAACTCAGCCACGCTGAGTTGGTCCAGGCTTTTTCCGAAATAGGCTTGCGCGGCTGCCGCAAAGCCATAGGCACGTTGACCAAGATAGATATGATTAATATAAAGTTGGAGGATTTCATCCTTGCTCAGATTGTGTTCGATCTTGATGGCAAGCAACACTTCGTTAAATTTTCGCGATAATTTCTTCTCTTTGGTCAGGAAAAAATTGCGTGCCACTTGCATGGTGATCGTGCTGGCTCCTTGCTTGACGCCGCCCGAGGTGAAATTGTTATAAGTGGCGCGCAATACGCCCATGTAATCGACCCCGCCGTGCTCATAAAACCGATCATCTTCCGCTGCGAGAACAGCTTTTTTCATCAACTCGGGGACTTCGTCAATCTTGACCAGCGCGCGACGTTCCTCCCCGAATTCGCCGATCAGGACGCCCTCCACGCTGTATACACGCAACGGAATTTTAGGGCGATAGTCGGTCAATGCTTCAAGCGAGGGCAGCGTGGGATATATCAGCATTGCCGCAAACATCAGCAACAACAGTGGTGTGATGATGAGAGCGAGGCCAGCTATGACCGGATAGAACCACCAGCGGGAAGTCATAGGATACGGAATTGTATAAAGGGCATAGTTAGGATTATATCGGCTCTTGGCAAGGGAATAACCCAACAACAAAACTCATAAGGCGCAGAACTATAATAACTCTAGTTTTGACCTAGCGCTATCTTCGCCAGTGATCTTGGCGAGGATCAAAGCATGAAGCATACGAAAGAAGCATTTCGAAGAAACGCTGAATCAGGCCGAAGCTCAAATCAATTTCCACGAAAGAATCGAGCTTGCCTATGCCGATTATCTCGTTAGCTGCGTTGCGAATTCCCAATCGCTTTAACACATTCATTGATTAACTCAGGACCGCGATAAATCAGTCCACTGTAAATCTGTATTAGTGCAGCGCCAGCGTGAATTTTTTCCGCTGCATCTTTTCCGCTCAGGATACCTCCTACGCCGATAATAGGCAGAGCTCCTTGTAATGCGGTAGCAAGTTCGCGGATAACGACAGTAGATTTGTCACGCAATGGCGCGCCACTCAGTCCGCCCGTCTCCGTATGCTGCGCAAGATGTTCGACACCTGTGCGCGTCAACGTTGTATTGGTGGCGATCACGCCGTCGATGCGGTGGCGCTGCAAAAGTGTCGCGATCTGGCGGATTTGTTCGCTATCAAGATCGGGGGCTATTTTTAACGCCAACGGAACATATTTGCCGTGCAAATCAGCCAACTTTTCCTGCTCCGCTTTGAGTTGCGTGAGCAACGCATCCAGCTCATCACTCCCTTGCAACTGGCGCAAATTCTTGGTATTAGGCGAAGAAATATTGATGGCGACATAGCTGGCGTGGGGGTACACACGTCGTAACCCGATCAGGTAATCGGCGGCAGCCGATTCAATCGGCGTGTCGAAATTTTTGCCAATGTTGATGCCAAGAATGCCGCGATAATTTGCGCGCTTTACGTTTTCAATGAGTGCATCCACGCCGTGGTTGTTGAACCCCATGCGGTTGATGATACCCTGCGCCTCGGGCAGGCGGAACAAGCGCGGCTTTGGGTTACCTTCTTGGGCGCGGGGCGTGACGGTCCCGATCTCGATGAAACCAAAACCCAGTGCGGCCAGCGCATCAATGTGATCGCCGTTCTTGTCTAATCCTGCGGCCAGCCCGACCGGGTTGGGGAAGATCAGACCCATCACTTTGTGTGGGTTATCCACCGGATGTTTGACAATCAGAGGCAGCAGGCCAAGCCGATAGGCTAGCTGCAGTGCTTCAAGTGTAATGAAGTGGGCGGTTTCCGGATTAAAGGAAAAAAGCAGCGGTCGAATCAGTGGATACATGTCACGACTTGTGAGGTGGGAGCGCTTGCCACTTGCCTTGTATAAGCCCTTGCAGCGGACGGAAATTGGCTTTGTATGCCATTTTGTCGCTCTCCTCTATCCAGTAACCCAGATACAAATATTCGAGCTGCAACTTCCGGCACAGATCGATCTGCCACAGGACGTTGTAAGTGCCAAAACTGGCTTGCGCTACATTCGGTTCATAAAACGTATAAACCGAAGATAGCCCATCGTCGAGAATATCGATGATGCTCACCATGCGCAGCACCCCATTTTCGCGGAACTCAACCAGTATGGAATCAATATGGCTTTGCAGCAAAAAATTGCGATATTGGTCTCGACTGTCATTTTTCATGCCGCCATCAGGGTGTCGCTCCATTTGATAACGCTGGTACAACGCGAAATATTCGTCGTTGTCTTTCAATGCATGCAACGAGGCCTCCAGACCGTTGTGGCGTTGCCTGGAGCGGCGTTGTGTCCGGTTTGGTAGGAACGATGCTACTTCGACACGCACCGGAATGCAGGCTTGGCAGGCATCGCAGCGCGGTCTATAGGTAATCGTTCCGCTGCGGCGGAAGCCGCGCCGCACCAGTTCCGAATACACAGCCGGGGTAATCAGAAAGCTGGGCGTCGCGACCTGCGAGCGCGCTAGCCGATTCGGCAGGTAGCTACACGAATACGGGGCTGTAAGGTAAAGCTGCAGCGCAGACAGCGGAATATCATGCAACAAGTTCATGGTCGAACTGCCATTTGAGCGGAGTGTCCGGACAGTGTATCAATTCTTTCAAGCGATGTATAAATTCCGCACGCGGGATTTCGCGTGCGCCGAGCGAGGCAAGATGCGGTGTGCTCATCTGGCAATCAATCATGCCATAACCCCAGCGCTGCAATTGTGCAGTGAGATGGGCGAGCGCAATCTTGGAGGCATCAGTGGCGTGGCTGAACATCGACTCGCCATAGAACATGTGCCCAATACTGATGCCATACAGCCCACCCACCAGATTACCATTCATCCATATCTCCACCGAGTGTGCCACTCCCATCTGATGCAGCTCGGTATAAGCTGCAATCATGTCTTCATGTATCCATGTTCCAGCCTGTTCGCGGCGCGGAGCGGCGCAGGCACGCATTACCTGTTCGAAAGCGCTATCAGTACGAACTTCATAGCTCTTATCGCGTAAGGTCTTGCGTAGCGACCGGGAAATTTTGAACTCCTCAGGAATCAGCACCATGCGTGGATCTGGACTCCACCAGAGTATGGGTTCCCCTGTGTTGAACCAAGGGAAGATGCCATGCCGATAGGCATCCAGCAGACGGTGTGCAGACAGGCTACCCCCCGCGGCCAGCAAGCCATTGGGCTTGAGCAGTGCCTGTTCTACAGGCGGAAAGGGCGTGCCAATATCCAAGAACGTGATCATTTTCTGTAACGAGCCAGCCAGGGTATAAAGTAGCTTAAGCAAGCAATCTGCCTAGCAGATGCCCGCAAATCAAGGCTTAAAGAGGTTCTGGATTTAAGGCAATACTGAACAAGTCCCTCCGTTCGGGCTGAGCCTATCGAAGCCATTTGCAAATTATTGATTCTCAAGGTGTTTGTTTCGACAAGCTCAACGCGAACGGACTTGTTCAGCGTAGCCTTAATTTGTGTGTCAGCCAAGTCTGGATATCACGCACTTCTTCCACGCACACTGAATGTGGCATGCCATATTCATGCCACTCGACCTGATAACCCCGTTTTTTTAATTCATCCGCCGAGGCTTTTCCTCGCGCATAAGGCACTATCGGGTCACTATGTCCGTGTGCCATGAAGATGGGGGTATTAAGAGCAGCTGCGCTGGCTTCATTCGACAATGTTTCGGCCTGAAGGAGATAGGTGGATAGGGCAAGAATACCGCCCAGGCGCGACGCATGGCGCAAACCGGTATGCAGCGCAATGGCTCCGCCTTGTGAGAAGCCGGCGAGAAAAATATTATCTGCAATAATGCCACGCTGTTTTTCCTGTTCAATAAGCACTTCAATAGCGGCTTGTGAAGCGCGAATACCCTTGACGTCTTGTTTTGTGACAATGTCAGAAGCAGTGATGTCATACCATGCGCGCATAATTAAACCGCCGTTGATGGTGACTGGCTGTTTGGGTGCATGCGGAAACAGGTAGCGCACCGCTACCGGCAGTTTCATTTCTTCCGCAATGGAAACAAAATCCTCGCCGTCAGCGCCCAAGCCATGCAGCCAAATGATGCTGTGCTGGGGCGACTTCCCGGTTTCAAGAGTGATATGTGCTAGAACGCTATTCATGATTTGCTATTACGCATCTGAAAATGGTGGATGAGCCTATTCGGGTGCTTGCGAAGTCGGCTCCGGCAGAATTTCACGCAGCACCTGGAAAATTTCACGATAGTTCTTCGGCGGTTTTGCCAGTTCTTTTTCCTTGATTGCATTTCGAACCAGCGCCCGCAGCCTTTGTACATCTGCTTCGGGATGGTCAGCGAGCAACTCGGTCAGCGCCGCATCGTTTTCCAGAAGACGATCTCTCCACCGTTCCAGTTGATGCAGCCAAGCAATATGCTTGTGCGATTTTCCGCTCCATGCTTCCAGTTTGGCGATGATGGGCGCGGGTTCTACATCGCGCATTAATCTGCCAATGTATTGCATTTGCCGTCGTTGCGCGCCAAATTTATTGATGCGCTTCATCTCGCGGATGGCGTCAAACAAGCGCTCCGGCAAATCCATCTGTTTCAGCTGGTCGATACTGAGTCCAACCAATTGCTCACCGATATCCTGCAGATCATGCATTTGCTGCTTGATCTTGGTCTTGCTGGGTGGCAAATTTAATTCTTCGGTATTGTCATCGTAGCGGTGCATAGGTGCGAAATTATAAATAGATATTGTTATGATAACGCTTTCCCACGAAAGCGTTTACCTTATGAATGACATTACACTACCCGAAACATCACCCGAACATCGTTTTTCCCATTCCGCTGATGCACTGCACCAGATTGCGCGGGACATGCTTGAATATGCCAACCACCAAGGGGCAACTGCCGCTGCGGCGGAAGTGTCGGATGGTTTCGGGCAAGCCGTCACTGTACGTCAGGGTGAGGTCGAAACCATAGAATACAACCGTGACAAGGGTCTTGGCATTACCGTTTACATCGATCAGCGGCGCGGCAATGCCAACACTTCCGATTTCTCACCGCAGGCAGTGCGCGACACGGTAGACGCCGCCCTCTCCATTGCTCGCCACACCGCCAGCGACGACTGTGCCGGGTTGCCTGAAAAGGATATGCTGGCCACCGAGTTTCCCGATTTCGATCTGTACCATCCCTGGTTGCTGGACGTGGAAGGTGCAATTGAGCTGGCCAAGACCTGTGAGCAAGCTGCATTTGATACCGATGAGCGAATCGACAATTCGGAAGGCGCCACGGTAAACATACATGAGTCCCAATTCGTCTATGCCAACAGCTTGGGCTTTATCGGTGGTTATCCTACCTCACGTCATGGCATCAGCTGCGCCGTCATCGCCGGCAAGGACGAAGCCATGCAGCGCGATTACTGGTATAGCGAAGCGCGTGCTGCGAGTGATCTGCTGGCAGCGGAAAAAGTCGGCCAAATCGCTGCAGAACGCGCCGTGCGGCGGCTCAATGCCCGCAAGCTCGATACCATGCAAGTGCCCGTGCTGTTCGAGGCGCCGATAGCCGCCAGCTTGCTCGGCCATTTTGTCGGTGCAGTGAGCGGCGGCAGCCTGTACCGAAAATCCTCCTTTCTGCTCGACTATATGGGCAAGCAAGTGTTCTCACCCAACATCTGCATTGATGACATACCAGACATTCCCCGCGGCCTGGCTAGCAGCGCGTTCGATGGCGAGGGCGTGAAAACGCAGCGCCGCACCATCGTTGAAAATGGCGTACTGCAAGGCTATTTTCTCGGCACCTATTCCGCGCGCAAACTGGGCATGAAAACTACCGGTAATGCAGGCGGCAATCACAATCTCATCCTGCGCCCTGGCGAACTGGATTTTAATGGCCTGCTAAAGAAAATGGGACGTGGCCTGCTGGTCACCGAACTGCTCGGGCAGGGTGTAAATCACATCACCGGAGACTATTCGCGCGGCGCGGCGGGCTTCTGGGTGGAGAACGGAGAAATCCAATATCCGGTAGAAGAAATCACCATCGCCGGTAATTTGAAGAACATGTACACTCATATTGCGGCTGTGGGTAATGATGTACTGGTGCAGGGGTCACGGCAGTGCGGTTCCATCTTGGTTGAAAATATGATGGTGGCGGGGCAATAAACTCAGATAAGCGGTGAATTGACGATGCCAATTGTTTTGGATCGCCACAAAGGCTTATAGGACACCTTAAAAAAGGTCCCGTTTGTCGCCCCAATTTTTGCTGCATGGCGAGGCATTTTCAAGGCGTCTTTCACCTGAAAGGCGAAATGACTCTAATTCCTTGATTTTTTGTGCTGATAGAACCGGAATTAAGTGTTTTTTATCGCTTACCAATGTGTTTGACAGCCAATTTTGCTTCCAGTACATTCTTCTTTTATGAAAAAGGGTGTTTATTTTTCCTATACGCTAAACCTTTATAAAAAAAATATTTAATTATGAATATAGTGCCAGCCGGAAGTAATAATCAGGATTTATCCATTTCAGATTTATCTCATATTTTAGAAACAAAACTCTCAGGAAAAAGCGTTGGCTTTGCTTATGTGATTTCCTACAAAGAAAAATTTGGAACGGGAAATTCTGGGGGTTTTTGTAGGCTCCAACAAGATAAGCCAAGCCGAGCAATGACTATTTTTGAAGCCTATAACTGTGCTTCGGTAAGTAAGCCAATCAGTGCTGCTGCGCTTATGTTGCTTTTGTTTAAAACTGAAGGTGTTGGCCTAAACTCATTGATGTGGAATTACTTACCTTCACATTGGCCAAAAGGAACAGGTATTAAAACAATTACTTTTAAAGAATTACTTACTCATCACTCTGGTTTTAGAACCAGTGCACGATCGTATTCCGACCTTAAAAAATTGGTGGCAGCGGGTATAAATAGCCACGATAAAGAAGAAGGTTCCTATAACAACAGTAACTATGCGCTGCTTCGGCTTATCATTCCTAAACTCGCCAAATACCCTATTGCCTCTTTGAAAGGCAAAACGGGAATTGAACTAGTATTAGGTGAACCAATTCAGGCCCAGGCATTTGCTGATGGTTATATAGATTATTTAAAGAAAAATTTATTTGATAAGGTCGGAAGTATGTTCGAGGTAGGCTGCAATCAAAATGGAATTGAGCCTGCACTTTTTTATTCATTTACTGATCAAACATTAAAAGGAAAAAATATGGGCGACCAAACCTTAAATGCAGGTTCGGGTGGCTGGGTAATGTCTACCGCGCAGATGGCCGATTTTTTTAGAACGCTGCATCATACTGAAGAAATAATGAAAAAATCATTGTCAGACAGACTTATTGAGGAACACCTGGGTTATGGAATTGAAAAAATAGAAGGCTTGAATTGTTATTATAAATCAGGACTTTCAAGTGTTGATGGCCGCGATTTTTGTTCACTAACGATGGGTTTTGAAAACGGTATTCAATTTGCAATGATGTCAACCTCAAACCTGGGACTAAAACATATTGCTTGGGACGCATTTAAAGACTGGTATCATTAATTTCACCCAAATTCGCTATTGCAGTTTTCTTCCGCAACGGGAAAATAAAAATAAATAGGTAGAGTAGAAAACATGCTCTCGCCAGCTTTCCCTCATCAAACCACCGTGCATGCGATTTTCGTGCACACAGCTTTCCAATGTTCTTCACACTAGGCATGCGCCGATTTCCAGCCCGGTAGGTTGAGCTTCATTTCATTCAGCTCAAACCTACCAAGCTTTGACTTGCGCGGCTGTAATCCCTATCCTGAACACCACGAATTCACGGAGACGATCACATGTGCAACGGACTAACTGTCTTTCGAAACTTCCTCGCGGGCGTATTGATGCTCGCCGCCTTCATGCAACCCGCCAGCGCCGGCGAGGAAGAACACCTCGGGACCAGCCGGAGTCCGCTCATCTCCGAAGTCCCCGTCACTGAACAACAGCAGGAGCAGTTAGGGCTGCTGCAGATGACTGCCAATGGTCGCGGCTGCAGCGCGAGCCTGCTCACCAACAGCTGGGCCATCAGCGCGGCGCATTGCCTCGACGCTGCCGCCATGCGCATGCCTGCCAATGTGCAGCTGAACGGCAACTGGGGCGCGAAGGCGCAGATCGGCAATGCGGACTATATCTATCGCTCCTGGGGCCTCGATGACCGGGGCTTCATGTACGACTTTTCGTTGATCCATCTGCAAAGTCCGATGCGCGTGAACGGCACGACCACGGGCTATATGCGCGAGCTCAGCGAGCTTTCGCTCAACGACATGAACAACGTCAACATCGCGGTGTATGGCCGCGGTATCAACGTGCTCGCGGTCAAGAGCGGAAATCTCTTCATGCCGACCTCCGGCGACAACCAGTTTCGTAGCTTCGTTTTCACCGTCAACCGCATCGAGCCCAACCTCTTCTGGTATCCGAAGGGACCGAAGGGCGAGATGGTCGGTGGCGGCGACAGTGGCGGCCCGAGTTTTGAGATGAGCCACGGCGTGCCGCGCATCGCGGGCGTGCACGCGCTGTGTCACGCCGATTGCCTCGCAGGCAAACAATGTCCCGCCAGCGATCCCTGGACATGGGTCAGCGATATCAAGGAATGCGCCGATGCGCCGGTGGGTTACTTCGGCGGCACGATCTACGACCTCATGAAGCAGGTGTGGGATCCGGCCAGGCCCGTGCAAACTGTGCAGGTGCAACACAGCGAAGCACAGGTTCAGAAAGAGATGTTGTTAGGCCATATCGACTCTCTGCCGTGGGACTACGTTCGCCGCGCCGCGCAGCTGGCGTGCCGCAACCGCGGCTTCGAATTTGGTTTTTTTGACGGCAACTTTCAGCCCGGAGTGCGTTACCAGGCTCGCTGTGCGGGCGCCGCGGCAGGCCGCTGGTATGACGCGGGCCCCGCCGACATGGCCAGGATCAACGACAAATTCGCCACCATCGTGCAGACCCACTGGGCGCAGGGCGCGCGCGCCGCGAATGACTTCTGCAAGAACCTGGATTCCACCTCCGTCGGCGGCCTGCTCACCGGATATGAAGCGAAATCGCAGCCCAGCGGTGGCTTCGCCGACCAGAAAGACGGGGTGTTCTGCTTCAACAACACCAACGCCACGTGGTTCGACGCCACGCTCGGCGAGCTCAACGCGCAGGGAACGCCCGTGGGCGATCTGAACGCCATCGGCTGGGGACCCGCAGGCCGCGCCGCCAATGAATATTGCCGCCACAAGTTCTACCCCGCCGGCGGTTTCTTCAACGGCCATCAGCTCAATGACAAGCGTGGAGTAATTTGCCTCGGCAAGAACAGTCTGGTTTCCGACCGCGTCACTGCAACGGATGACTCCCGCGCGTCGCGCATCGCGGACGCCATTGGCGCAGGCAAGGAAACCAAGAGCGCGACGACCGGCGGTCTCTCCAAAGGCGCGCGGGTGACTCAATCCACGACCGCGGGCAAGCACACGTCCATTGCTTCGGTGCTCGCTGCGCAGCAGCCAGCGGCTCCAACTACCGCGGCTCCATCCTTCACCACCTTCTATGTGGTCGGCGCAGACGGCTCTCTCGCCGAGAACCGCCACAACAATCCCGAGACCGGCACCACGCCTCACATCCTGCCGCCCTCGAGCTCCGCGTGGAACACGTACGACCAGATCATTCCCGGCGGCGGCAACCATCTCTATGCGCGCGCGCAGAACGGTGACTTGCTGTGGTACCAGCACGATGGCTCGAACGCCTGGCGCGGGCCTATTAAAGTGGGGAACGGCTGGCAGTCGTTCACGCAAATCATGGGCGGCGGCAACGGCGTCATCTACGCCATCGCAGCCGATGGCTCGCTCATGTGGTATCGGAACACTGGCTTCGCGACTGGCGATGCCACCTGGGTCGGCCCCAAGAAAATCGGCACCGGCTGGAACTCGTTCAAGACTGTGTTCAGTGCAGGCGAAGGCGTCATCTACGCCGTGACGAACGACGGCAAGCTCATGGCCTACCACCACCTCGACCCCATGGGCGACGAGATGCGCTGGAGCGGACCGGTACAAGTCGGCACCGGTTGGGACGGATTCGCGCAGCTGTTCTCGACCGGCAATGGCGTGATTTATGGACTAGCACCCGACGGTAAGCTTAGCTACTACCGGCATCTCACCTGGAACGCGGCAAACCCCACGTTTAAGTGGGTCGGCCCGATCACAGCAGGAGCGGGGTTCAACCCGGCGGCGAGAATCATTCCGCTGCTGCCGTAGAACGATGCATACATGATTCACTGAAGTGATCGAGGAGAATCAATCGAGTCTGACCCCATTGGTTTGTGGTGTTGCCCGAACACCTGCATTCGATATGGCGCGGCCGCCGGACGAGGCCAACTATCCGATGCGCTGGTCGCTCATTAAAGCCGGGTTTTCCCAGCGGCTGGCAAACATCGAGCACATTCGTGCCAGCCGTCAAGCCAAGCGTGAACGCTGCATCTGGTAGCGGCGGAATTGGGAACATCGAATCCGGGATGAGATTGATCTTGCGCGGCACGTCCAAGAAGTCTGCCCTTGGTGCCGCCATGCGTAAGCTGGTGCATTTGTGCTTTGGTGTAATCAAACTCAACAGTCGTATCAACAAGATTACTGGAAAAATGCTTGACTTTAAAGACGGTATCTACCGCGCTATTGAAGCATATAATGCGATGTAGTAGACTTTTATTTACTTGACCGAAATATTGGGTGGGTCATAGTGGCCCGGGAAAACCGGCCCCGAATACGATGCAGAAGATAGGTGGGCAATCATGAGCAAGCGCTTCCAAAATTGGGCTGAGAGATGGATCGAGGATAACATCCTTCCTGGCGCTAATCCCGACATCGAGAGCCACGATGCGCGGGCAAGGCGGCTGATGGATGAAATGTACGCCGCGGCGGCTGCGGCCAACTTCTCAGACTTAGAGACCGCGGAGGAGCGGAAGCACCTTGCACCCCTGGTTTTGGCCGCGGTCGCGGACGACACCGATTTCGACTACGATACATTTACGCTCAAGTATCTACTGGCGATGGAGTTTGAAGACGGCGACTGAGCCCCGCCCGTCCGACTTAATCACACCGGCTCACCAACGCATTCAGCCATATAGGGTGGGCACCGTTTTGTGCCCACCCGGATTCTCAAACATCACGAATCGACTATCTGGCAACGATTCTGGGAACACCCAATTTGTGATGAAAATGATTTTACCCGCCCTGTCGATTACATTCATTTCAATTCGGTTAAACACGGGCATGTACAACGTGCAGCTGCCCGCGTGGGCACAAACGTGCCCACCCTACTTGACTACCGGCATCTCACCTGGAACGCGGCAAGCCCCACGTTCAAGTGGGTCGGCCCGATTGCGGCGGGATCGGGGTTCAACCCGGCGGCGAGGATCATTCCGCTGCTGCCGTAGAACGATGCGGGCACGATTTGCTGAAGTGATCGAGGAGAATGGTCTGACCCCATTGGTTGCGGAAAAACTCAAAATTGTGAAGATCGCCTTATGAAAAATCACCAAATTACGCTACCTGTTTTCGTTGAAAACAGGGTTTTTTTACAGCCTTATTAGGCCGCACATGAATCATCGGGAGTTCGCGTTGGACCAATTTAACCCTTTCAAATGCGAGTCTGAGCGCACACGCCGACTGAGCATCAGTCTTTTGTTCACCTCGATGCTGTCATGGGTAGCCTGGGTCGGTGTTGCTTCGAACGGCTTCTCCCAAGTGCAGCCGATGGGTTGGGTTGTATTCTTCGGTGCGCCAATCGCGACCTACCTACTCCTCTTGATGGTCTTGCCAATCTTGCATAAGTCTCCCCGGGAAGTGCGCTACCTAGTCAGCGCCACTCTCATGTGGTCGTTTATGGTGGGAGCTTGGGGCTGCATTGTCGGGTGGGAGAGCGAGTTTTCGTCCGAACGATATCTTGCTCTCTTCGTTCTACCTCCGGCCGGCGCATGGCTCGGGTTTGCTTTGTGGAAATGGTCAAGAACAGGTTAGCGGCACTCGTGCCAATAGATGCATAACATGGCACACACCGGCCTTGCGGCGATGAGACCGCCTCAAGGCCGGTGACTTCTTACATTAGGATTACAAATAGTCGAAACTATGAAGCAATATCAGGTCGAAACGATTAGCAATACCTACGAGTATCTATGGAGCGCTTGCGAAAAAGCGATGGAAGATGCTCAACAGACGGAAGGTAGTCCTTGGTATTACTACTTCACAGCGATGACTATGGCTTATTTTTGCTATGAGGCATTTCTGAATCATGTGCTTCACCACATCGCGCCCGAAATTTTCTCTAACGAGAAAGAAAATTTTTCAAAAGCGCCGTACAAAGGAACGGAAGGAAAGCTGAAAAAAGTGTGTGAGGTCGCTGGCGTGGATTTTCCCAATAAAGGGGATACCATTTATCAACAAATTCGCTTACTGAAAACTCTCAGAGATTTCGTGGCACATGGAAAAACTGAGGAAACTTCCGAGGTTATTAAGGCGACTAACGGCCACGAAGCAATAAACTTTCGAAGCACTTTGCATGAGCTTGTTACGAAGAAAAACGCTGAGAAGAGTATTCGTTCAATTAAGGCGTTCATCATTTCATTGAATAAGGACGTAAGGAATAAAACTAATTGTGATCGGCTGGCTTTGACTCCACTGCAAGGCATGTCGGCACACGGATCGGCCAGTGAAATTCAATCCGAACAACCAAATCCAGCGCAATAGCTTAGTAGGTCAGGCTGAATGAAATGAAGCCCAACATCACAGGGGAATTAACACACGCGTTACCGACGTGCCGATACAGCGGAAGGCACATGCAACCGGACCGGAACTAGTATGGTAAAACTTCCTCCAACCATGCTGTTTCCAAGTCCCCCTGTTTTTCTACACCTACCGGTTTCAGGTACAATCGTGCGCAATGACTGACCGCCTACCTCTCCCCATTTCCGCTGGATCTCTTCACGCTCGTCGTGCCGCACGTATTGAATTGCTTGCTCCAATCGAGTTTCCGCTTGACCTGCCGGTGGTATTGCGGCGTGAAGAATTAGCGCAAGCCATCGTTGCCAATCAGGTGATCATCGTATGTGGTGAGACGGGTTCTGGTAAAACCACCCAGTTACCTAAAATCTGTTTGAGTCTGGGCCGGGGTGTGCAGGGCGTCATTGCCCACACCCAGCCCCGCCGTGTCGCGGCGCGCTCTGTGGCAACGCGCATTGCGGTTGAACTGAAAACCGAGTTGGGTGGCCTGGTGGGCTATAAGATTCGCTTTAATGACAAGGTATCGCCGGATACCTGCATCAAGCTGATGACCGATGGCATTTTGCTGGCGGAAATCCAGAGCGATCGACTGCTAAAAAAATACGACACCATCATCATCGACGAGGCGCATGAGCGCAGCCTGAATATCGATTTCCTGTTGGGTTACTTCAAGCAGCTTTTGCCACGCCGCCGTGATCTCAAGCTCATCATTACTTCTGCCACGCTGGATGCGGAGCGCTTCGCTAAACATTTCAGCGGTGCGCCGATCATGCAGGTCAGTGGCCGCAGTTATCCGGTGGAGGTGCGTTACCGTCCGTTGCAGGAGAATTCCGAAGGCGAGATGCAGGATATTCCACAGGCGGTGTGTACCGCCCTGGACGAACTGGCAGTGGATGGCTTGCGCGGCGACATTTTGGTATTCCTGCCGGGCGAGCGCGAAATCCGCGACACTGCGGAAGCTTTGCGCAAGCATCATCCCGTTGGCGTGGAAATCTTGCCGCTGTTCTCGCGCCTGTCGGCGGCTGAGCAGGATCGCGTATTCAAAACTTCCGGCATGCGCCGTGTCGTGCTGGCCACCAATGTTGCGGAGACTTCCTTAACCGTACCGAATATCGGCTATGTGATCGACAGCGGGCTGGCTCGCATCAATCGTTACAGCATACGGCAAAAAGTCGAGCAATTGCGCGTGGAGAAAATCGCGCGTGCCGCCGCCAACCAGCGCGCCGGGCGTTGCGGGCGGGTGATGAGCGGGATATGCGTGCGTTTGTATGACGAGCCGGATTTTCTGGCGCGCACAGAATATACCGATGCGGAAATTTTCCGTGTGTCATTGGCAACAGTAATTTTGCGTATGAGTGCGCTGGGACTGGGCGAAGTCGAACAATTCCCGTTCATCGAGCCGCCCGGATCGCGTTCAATTGCCGATGGCTACCAGTTGTTGGCGCAATTGAATGCGATAAACGAAGAGCGGCAGCTGACACCGCTGGGCCGCGAGCTGGCAAAGCTGCCGCTCGACCCGAAAATCGCACGCCTGCTGCTGGCTGGGAGGCAATATCACTGCCTGCAGGAAATTCTCATCATCGCCAGCGCACTATCATTGCAGGACCCGCGTGACCGCCCCTCGGAGTGGCGCAAAGCGGCGGATGACGCGCATCAGCGTTTTAATGATGAGCACTCGGATTTCTTGGCCTATGTGAATTTGTGGGCATGGTTTCAAGAGGCGGTGAAGCATAAGAAATCCAAGCGTCTGTGGGCAAATGAATGCCGCGAGAAATTCTTGTCGCCACTGCGTCTGCGCGAATGGCATGAGTTGTATCAGCAGTTGCACGCGCAGGTTGCCGAGATGGGCATGCGGCTGAATGAAATTCCTGCCAGCTACGAGGAAATCCACAAGGCACTGTTAACGGGTCTGCTGGGTAATATCGGCTGCAAGAGTGTGGACCGCGAAGCGCATTATCAGGGTGCGCGCGAAATAAAATTTTTTATCGTGCCGAATTCGGTGCTGGCGAAAAAAAGCCCAAAATGGGTCGTGGCAGCTGAATTAACCGAGACGACGAAACTGTATGCCCGTTGTGTGGCGCGCATCGAACCGGAATGGCTGGAAGAAGTGGGTGCGCATCTGATCAAGCGCCACTATTTTGATCCGCACTGGGAAAAGAAGGCAGCACAGGTAGTGGCATTCGAACGCAGCACCTTGTATGGCCTGATTATCAACCCGAAAAAACGCGTGCATTACGGCCCGATGAACGTGGAGGAATCGCGTGCGGTGTTCATTCGCCAGGCTTTAATGGCGGGCGAATTTCATACACTAGCGCCCTTCTTCTCGCACAACCAGAAATTAATCCAGGACATTGAGGCACTTGAGCATAAAGCGCGCCGACCGGATGTGCTGGTAGATGACGAATTGATCTTTGCCTTTTACGATAGCATCATCCCGCCGCACATTTACAATGGCGCGGCATTCGAGGCATGGCGCAAGGAGGCGGAACGAGCCAATCCGCGCCTGCTGTATCTTCAACGTGACGACCTGATGCGCCACGAGGCAGCAGGTATCACCACCGACCAGTTCCCACCGCAACTGGTGATGAACAACATTAGCTATGCACTGGCTTATCATTTTGTGCCGGGCAAGAGCGACGATGGTGTGAATCTCACAGTGCCGCTGGCCCTGATTAATCAAGTATCCGCTCCGCGTTGCGAGTATCTGGTGCCCGGCCTGCTGGCAGAAAAAGTGGCGCAATTGATAAAGACTTTGCCGCAGAAGCTGCGCCGCCATATGGTGCCGGTGCCGGAATTCGCCGCCTTGTTTTGTCGTGCTGTGCCGCCTTCGGATACGCCCCTGCTGCAGGCATTGGCACGCTATATTCGCGAACAAAAACAATTGGAAGTCCTGCTGGATGCATTTCGGTTAGAGCAATTGCCGGCTCACCTGCTCATGAACTTTTATGTAGTTGACGAGCATGGCAGACAGCTGGGGGTTTCGCGTAATTTCATTCAGTTGCGCGCTGAGCTTGCGCCCAAGCTCGCGCCGTCCGCTGCAAAGGGTGCCGCCGCAGAACAAAGGCATGTGCATTTTACCGATTGGAGTATGGGCGAAGATGGCTTGGGTGAATTCAAGGAAACTTCAGAAATACACCGCGCCGGACAAGTTGTAACGCTATTCAACGCCTTGGTGGATGAAGGCGATGCGGTATCTTTACGAACATTCGATACTCGTGATGAAGCACTGAGCGCCCATCAGACCGGGTTACGACGCTTATTTATGCTGGCGCTCAAGGAGCAGGTTAAATTTCTGGAAAAAAATCTTGGCTTGCAAGCAATGGCAATGCAGTTCTTGTCCTTCGGCAGCATCCAGGATTTGCGCCGCCAGATTTTGGCTGTTACCTTTGATCGCTGCTGCATGAACGAGCCTTGGCCAACAAATGAAACTGAATTTACTGCACGTTGCAAGGAAGCCAAGAGCCGCTTGACGCTGGTGGCGCAGGAAATCGCGCGGCTGATCGGCGCAATTCTGACCGAATATCAACTCGTGCACAAAAAAATACAAGCTGCCAAATCAAACGATCAGGCCGTCCAGGATATGCGCATGCAGTGCGAATGGCTGTTGCATAAGGAGTTTATTGCGCGCATTCCTTACGAGCGCTTACAGCATCTGCCGCGCTATCTTAAGGCGATCAATGTGCGACTGGAAAAGCTGCGCGTCGATGCGGCACGTGATGCCCGTCAATACACGCAAATGCAATCTTTGCAGCAGGCTTGGCAACGCAAATTAACTGCGCAGCAGGGCAATATCGATGCGCGGATGGCAGAGTTTGGTTGGCTATTGCAGGAGTTGCGCGTGTCGTTGTTTGCGCAGGAATTGAAGACGCCGGTGATTGTGTCGGTAAAGCGGCTGGAAAAGTTGTGGGAGACGATGTAACTCTGCCAAATTTTTTGCTCCTTGGTTCCGACCTGCCAAGGGAATCTGGGAAGGATGGGCTGTCAGGTATAATCCGCGCAACCTCACCGCGTGTGCGTCGTATCGTGAATATGAGTGCGCTGGCGGTAACGGGGATTGAAACTCATTGTAAGGAGGTTATATGCCGGACAAACTAAATGCTCAAGAAGTTGCCATGCTCCGCGAGGAACTGGAAATATTGATGAATGAGCGCACCTGCTTACTGAAAGTGGTGGGAGCCGCCGCTGTGCTGGTGGCCAATACCGATGGCCGCAACCTGCCGCCGGAGGCGGCAGAAGCGGCAGAGATGCTATCGAAGTGCGTAAATGATCTATCCGAGGAAACACTGAAAGATGCGCTGGAAACTGTGCATGCTGAGGTTGGACCCGGCGATTTGTAAATCCTTGATGGCGGCGGTCAGATGAGTGCGCCAGAAAAACTTGGCTTGATTCTGACCGGAGGTGGCGCTCGCGTCGCCTATCAGGTAGGCGTACTGAAGGCCATCGCCGAGTTTCTGCCGCGTCATGCACACAATCCCTTCCCTATTATCTGCGGAACCTCGTCAGGTTCACTTAATGCGGTTACGCTTGCGGTGAATGCCCGATCTTTTCGCAAAGGTGTGCAATACCTCCTGAATATCTGGAAAAATTCTCAAGTTGACCATGTTTATCGAACCGACCCGGTAGGCGTTTTAACGAACAGTTTGCGCTGGCTCGCAGGACTGATCTTGAGCAGTATGGGTATCAATAAGTTGAACCAGGTGTCGCTGTTGGATAATGCGCCGTTGGAGGCGATGCTGGAAGCAACGCTGCCCTATGAAAAAATCCAGGAGAACATTGACGCAGGACATCTATACGCGCTGAGTATCACTGCCTCGGGCTATGGCTCGGGGTGCTCGGTGACTTTTTACCAGGGAGTGGAGGAGATTCCGCCCTGGAAGCGGGCGCATCGTCTCGGCATTCCAACCAAGATCGAGCCCAAACATTTATTGGCTTCTTCAGCCATTCCATTTATCTTTCCAGCGGTACTCATCAACCGTGAATATTTTGGTGATGGCTCGATGCGTCAGATCGCGCCTATCAGCTCTGCGCTACATTTGGGGGCTACTCGCGTACTGATCATCGGCTTAGGCCATAGCGAGGAGGAACAAAACCGTGGCAAGATATGTGACTATCCTTCGCTGGCGCAGATTGCCGGCCATGTCATGGATAGCATTTTTCTTGACAGTCTGGAGGTGGATGTGGAACGTATACAGCGCATCAATCATTCGATCGGAATGTTGACAGAAGATGCTCAGCAGCAAATAAATTGGCGCCATGTCGATGTTCTGGTGATTGAGCCGAGTCAATCTATTGAACAAATTGCTCAGCGCTATGCCATGCACTTGCCATGGACTATCCGTTTTCTGTTGCGAGGGATAGGCGCGATGCGCCGTAGCGGGGCAAATCTGGTGAGCTACCTGCTGTTTGAAAAGAATTTTTGCCGTGCGATGATCGAACTGGGATATCAGGATGCACTGAAACAGAAGCAAGAAATCCTGGCTTTTATAAATCAGCGCAAGAAAGCAACGGAAAGCTTGCCACAATGAAAGCTGCCAGCATAGGTGCAAGTATGGGCGCGACCAACCCATGCGCCACGATGAAACCGCTTACCTTCGCCCTGCTGCGTCTGTTGGTGGACGGAAAATTCCATTCCGGGGAAATGCTGGCGCAGCGTTTGGGCATATCGCGCGCCAGCGTGAGCAATGCCTTGCATGGGGTAGATGACTATGACTTGGCTTTATACAGCGTCCCCGGCCGTGGCTATTGCCTGAGCAATCCGCCGCAATGGCTTGATGCTGCACTTATTGCTCGCCATTTAGGTGAGCAGGCGGGACAATTCCAGATTGAAATTTTCGACAGCTTGCCCTCCAGCAATACGCTGTTGTTGCAGCGCGCAGCGCAGGGAGCACCCAGCGGCAGCGTGCTGGCGGTGGAACTGCAAAGCGGCGGACGCGGGCGATTGGGACGGTCATGGCATTCCGGCTTGGGCAACGCGCTTACGTTCTCGCTGTTGTGGCGCTTTGAACTTGATTTGTCCGCGCTGTCCGGCTTGAGCTTGGCAGTTGGAGTGGCGTTGATCCGTACGTTGCACGCGCTTGGCATGGCAAACGCACGGCTTAAATGGCCGAATGATGTGCTAGGTGGAGACGGCGGTAAACTAGCCGGCATACTGCTAGAGGCACAGGGTGATATGTTGGGGCCGAGTGCTGTAGTAATTGGCATTGGCCTCAACCTGACCACGCCTAAGCACCTGTTGCCGCGGATCGATCAACCGGTGTCGAGCCTGGAAGACATGGTGGCTGACATCCCGGGAATTAATGTGCCGGAACGCAACTACTTGTTCGCGGTAGTTTTACGTGAGCTGCGGGCAATACTTTATGAATTCACCAATAATGGTTTTGCGGCGCTGCGTGCGGAATGGGAAAGCCATCACGCTTTGCATAACCAGACGGTACGATTACTGTTGCCGGATGGCAGAACTGAAATTGGAATTGCGCGAGGCGTAACCGAGAATGGCGCGATTATTCTGGAAACGGTGGGCGGTATGCAAATATTTAATGCGGGAGAGATTGGTTTACGTGCATCATGAAAATGTTACTGATTGATGCCGGCAACAGTCGTGTCAAGTGGGCCACAGTAGAAGGCGGCAAGTGGCTACAGCAAAACGTGCTTGAAAATACGCATGCGCCAGCATTGAGCATGGCATTCTCGAAATTGCCGCCACCGGACAGAATCCTCGTGTCCAATGTTGCTGGCGAAAATATGGCGCAACTGCTATCCGCAACCTGTGCCGCTTGGCATTGTCCCATCGAATTTATCGTGGCCCAAGTAAGGCAATGTGGTGTGCGTAACTCGTATGAACACCCTGCGCAACTTGGCAGCGACCGCTGGGCAGCGCTAATCGCAGCCTGGCATCAAGAGCGCGCGTCCTGTCTGGTGGTAAATTGCGGCACAGCGACTACTGTGGATGCGCTGTCTGCCGAGGGCGAATTTTTGGGCGGACTAATCCTGCCGGGTGTGGACATGATGCAACGCAGTCTGGCTGCAGGCGCTGCCCAATTAGCACAGACAGAGGGTGCCTGGCGCGAATTTCCGCGCAATACCGCCGATGCCACGTTCAGCGGCTCAATCCAGGCGACCATTGGCGCTATCCGTTTGCAGTACGAGGCGTTAGCCGTGCGTGACGGTGTCCGCTGCCTGTTAAGCGGTGGCGCAGCGGATAATGTACAGTCGCATCTCAAGTTGCCGTTGGTGCGGGTGGATAATTTGATATTGCGTGGCTTGCAAATAATTGGCCAGGAAAATTTATCCTGAACGCGTTAATTTTTAGCTTTTAATAAACGGCGTGTCGCTCTGACGAAAATATTTCCATGTTTTAAAACCAAGATAAAAAATGAGGTAATAATGAAGTGGCTATTCTGGCTATTGCTGCTGGCGAATTTGATGTTTTTTTCATTTATTCAATGGGGCGAAATATTGATTGGTGAAAATAAAATCTTGAAGCATCAATCGTCACTGAACGAGGAAAAAATCAAGTTACTGGATGCGCCAAATGCAGCACCGGCACCTTCGTTACCTTCTGCTGTATTGGCAACATCGCAGGATCAGCGAGCATTTACTGATGTTTGCCTGGAGTGGGGAGAATTTTCCGGCACCGACAGCGCGCGTGCCACGGCAGCTTTGACCACATTGAAACTAGCTGACAGGCTGACGCAGCGACAGACTGAGTATGCGATTGGTTATTGGGTATACATGCCGCCCGCACAAACTCGTGCGGAAATGGATAAAAATATCGCCGAACTCAAGGCACATAATGTTAAGGACTACTTCACCGTGCAGGAGGTCGGACCATGGAAGAACGCTATTTCGCTGGGCGTATTCAAGGCAGACAAGGCAGCGCGTAAAGCTTTCGATAGCCTCCGGGCGAAAGGCGTTAAATCTGCCGTGATGGGAGAGCTCATGAGCAAATTTAAACTTACGGTATTTGTGCTGAAATCCCCAGACGCAGCGGCAATTGAGAAAATGGTAACCTTGCAAAAGGAATTTGCCGGCAGCGCAGTGCATTTGGTGGCTTGTGATCAGACTTAAGCGCAATGAGCAAGTACCAGCGCAATTGACAAGTAGCGGTTAAATATGGAGAATGCCGCGCTCTTCGTGGCAATTTAGGGCGACTTTACTAAAGCGACGACACGATTTCAGGTGATATAGCTCAGATGGTTAGAGCGCAGCACTCATAACGCTGAGGTCGGTGGTTCAACTCCACCTATCACCACCAATAAGCAGTTTAAAGCAGTGCAAGCAAGTCCAAAAAACCCGCGTCAATCCTAGTGATTCGCGGGTTTTTTGCTTTACCGCGTCCATTCTCGTATATTGCAATCTTGATGGTATTGGGGGCACGATAATCACATTTATGCCCCCAGTAAAATTTAATGCCCCCAGCGAGGTGATGACGTGAAGCTATCAGATGCAGCGGCAAGGAAAGCAAAGCCTGAAGCGAAGGCCTACAAAATGGCGGATGGTGGCGGCATGTATCTTGAGGTGATGCCGACGGGATCAAAATATTGGCGGCTTAAATATCGTTTTGGCGGCAAAGAGAAGCGCCTAGCTTTCGGCGTATATCCAGACGTAAGCCTAGCCCAAGCCCGCGAACGTCGCGATGATGCGCGCAAGCTACTGGCGAATGACATAGACCCCGGCATAGTGAAGCAGGCGCAAAAGGCATCCAAATTAGAGCTGGCAAAAAACAGCTTTGAAGTGATTGCCCGCGAGTGGTTTGTGCGCCATGCCCCCAACTGGAAAGAAAATCATTCGAGCAAGATTATCGCGAGACTGGAGAAAGATATTTTTCCATGGATCGGTGCGCGGCCTATTGCTGAGATTGCCGCGCCTGCATTACTGGCAACGATACGCCGAATAGAAGCCCGTGGCGCACTGGAAACGGCGCACCGCGCCCTTGCTTGTTGCGGGCAGGTATTCCGCTATGCAGTATCAACCGGACGCGCTGAGCGTGATCCTACAGGCGATCTGCGCGGCTCACTTCCCCCGGTGAAAAGAGATAAGCACTTTGCCGCGATAACCGAACCCAAAAAGGTGGGCGAACTGATGCGCGACATTGATGGCTATCAAGGATCGTACATTGTTAAAAGCGCATTTAAGCTATCTCCCCTGCTATTCGTGCGACCCGGAGAATTACGCAAAATGGAGTGGAAAGACTTAAACTTGGATGCAGCTGAGTGGTGTTACTTCATCACCAAAACAGAAACACAACACATAGTCCCGCTGGCACGTCAGGCCGTTGAAGTCCTGCGCGAAATTCAACCGCTGACCGGGCGCGGCAAATATGTTTTCCATGGCGAACGCGACCACGACAGGCCAATGAGTGATAACGCGATTAGATCGGCATTGCGACGCATGGGATGGGCGAATGACGAAATGACACCCCACGGATTCAGGGCAATGGCCTCCACTATCTTGGACAATATGGGATATAAGCAGGAATGGTTAGAGCGACAGCTTGCCCATGAAGAGCCGAACAAGGTTAAGGCCGCTTACAAGCGCGATGCGTGGCGCATGTACTTACCTGAGCGCACAGCCATGATGCAGGCGTGGGCGGACTATCTGGACAAGCTGAAAGCAGGCGCGGTCGTAATACCGCTGCGCGCATAATTCGAGTTATCCACGCCTAGCCCGACGGGGCGAAAACGGACACCCTTATCCGCCGGCGTGGGTTCTTATTGAGGGGCGTAAAAGGGGCGCGTCATGAGCAAGTTATTTAAACTAAAGAAATGGCTGACTTTAAAAGATGCCGTTAGTCACTTAGCAATAGTATTCGGTGAAGACATAACCGAGGCTGATGTACTTAGATTGGCCTTAGACGGGACTTTAACACTTTCTCTTTTTTTACCTATTGCGATAACTGCAAATCGCGCAGAAATGCGTCCTTTCCCAGCTGATACTGATGAGTTCTTACGCGCTTCGATGATTAGTCGTGATGGTGGTGACAGCTGTCTAACAGTAATAACTGATGAAACTATTAGCTTAGAGGGGGTTGTTGATTTATCAATGATTGGAGGAGAGAAATTTCTTATTGAGGCGGATTACTATGATAAGCAAAATGTGACGTTTGAACGCCGTTATGGTGGTGGAGGCATAATTGTAGAGCAAGATGGCCAATTATTTGAGTTAACCCAAATGTATGACTCAGAAACACTGGGTAAAATTTATGAAACTATTAAGGATCAAGACCACGACCAGATGCAAAGAGATTTCGCAAGAATGGCTCACGTCTCGTTGATAAGTTTTCCTAAAGATGGATTGCTAATTGTCCGCACTGATGCGCTGCTAGAACTGGAGAAGTCAGTAAATGGTGATCAGGAAAAACCCGAGAAACTACTATCTTCAGTCGAACGCACATCATTACTAACAGTCATTGCAGCACTTTGCGACTATTCAAAAATCAAGTATCAAGAGAGAGGTGCTGCAGCACAAATCGCTAGACTGACTGAAGCGAGCGGGACACCTGTAAGTGAAGACGCAATCAGTAAGGCATTAAAGAAAATCCCTAGTGCCCTTGAAGCCCGCATGAAATAAGCAACGAAACCGCGAGCGGGAAATTCAAATCCGCTTGCGGACATACCCGATTCCGAAAAATTCATGATGCGAACCATGACGCACTAGCACTGGGCTAGATGTGCATAAACCTCTTCGGAGATTTACATCATGGTAATAGCAACGCAACAAACCGTACCACACTCCACGCAGTTCTACCGACTACCCTCCATCAAGCAAAAGTTCCAAGTATCTGGTTCGACAATTTGGAGCTGGATCAAACAAGGAAAATTTCCGCGTGGAATAAAAATTTCCGACAACGTTACAGTCTGGGAATCGCAGGCCGTAGAACGCTGGGCAGCTGACCGCATTGCTGCATCGCAGGCCGGGAAGTGAGGGCGGCGATCATGGACAAAATCAACAATGAAAAAGCCGCCGGGGGCGTGGAAACCATAGCGGCGGCTGGTGATGACAAGCAGGGCAATTCTAACACCCGTCAAACTCCCCAGAAAGCGCCACAGGATGATTCTTCACACTCGCAGAGATTGCGCCTGCTTGAACGTCTGAAAATCGCGCCTGTGGACACCATAACGGCACGTCGTGAGTTGGATGTGATGCATCCCGCTGCACGCATTCAGGAGCTGAAGCAGCGCGGCAATCTGATTGATACCGTTCGCGTAGGACGCCCAAGCGATTGCGGCAAGGTTCACCGTGTCGCTCTTTATGTCCTGTTGCCGGGGGATGGTTGCGATGACTAACCTAGTGAAAGCTGAATTTGACGATATTGCCGTGACCTTTACCGAAGAAGCTTGGTTCAACGCGACCGAGGTTGCCGATAAACACAAAAGGCGCGTAGCCGATTGGCTGGAAAACAGTGAAACGCAGGATTACCTCTCTGCGCTTGCCGCAATTCTAAAGGTGCCAAAAGTGGCACTTTTAAAAACGCGGCGTGGACGGTACGGCGGAACATGGATGCACCCCCGACTGGGGGTAGCTTTTGCCCGATGGCTGGATGTCCGGTTTGGTGTCTGGTGCGACGACCAGATTTTCCAGATTTTGTCCGGCCAGCATATTCACTATGACTGGAAGAAGTCTCGCCATGAAACCAACGCCAGCTTCAAGGTATTGGGGCAAGTATTGCAACTGACGCGCCAGCGGTTGGGCAAGACCTGCGCCCCACACCATTTCAGCAACGAAGCGCGGATGATCAATTGGGCTTTGACTGGCGAACTTGGGAAGATCGACCGGGACGGACTCAGCTCCGGCGATCTGGATTTACTCGCCAAGCTGGAGAACCTGGACACGGTGTTGATTGGCTGCGGCGCAAGCTACGACGACCGGAAGAAAGAGCTTGAACAATTCGCCAGTGAGCAGCGCAATAGAGCACCCACAAGCGGCCTGCAATCGGTTGCCTTGCCTTGGCGTAAGGTTGCGCCTTGCTGTGACCTCGGCAAGCAATCCATAGAGCCTGCATCGATTCCTGATGTAACTGACGGACAGTTAACCGATGGCTAAAAGCCGATACAAAAACGCGAAGGATAAGCGCGATGGTGAAAGCCATATCGGTGTTCCTCATTGCGTGTTGAATGGTGCGGCATACCTGGGCTTGAATGCTTATGCGCGCATGTTGCTGTGGGACTTGGCCGCTCAGTATCGCGGCGACAACAACGGCGATATGTGCGCGGCATGGAAGCTGATGCAGCCACGCGGCTGGAAGTCTGAAGAAACACTGGGCAAGGCCAAACGACATTTATTGGAAGTTGGCCTGATCGTGGAAACACGGAAAGGCGCACGACCAAACAAATGCAGCCTGTTCGCTTTGACGTGGTATGCGCTGGATGACTGCAAAGGAAAGCTGGATATTTCCCCACAATCTTTTCCGCGCAGCGCATACAAGCTAAAAGACCGCCCGCCCGTTATGGTTTCAAGTGGCAGAAAAAATACATCGCTTAATACGGCAGGCGTAGTAGAGCACGCAGGATAGCTACGGTGGGCGTAGTAAGGAAACCAACAAAGCACCTTCACTACTACGGCAGGCGTAGCTATGCGGGCAGTTTTTCCAGTCCCTCTACTACGGCTGGCGTAGTGCTCTATAGAATTACCATCTATCCCTTGCATCTTGTTGGGTATGTAGTTTGCAGTAGCGAACCAAACTGAGAAAGGTTTGAAATATGACAATTAGAAAAACTAAGGTAAAAGCGAAGGTCCCTGTAAAGACCGACAAAGCGAAAACCGAACAAATAGCAAAGGTGGCATTAATGCCTTGCACGAATGCGGCGGCGGTTGTTGCCGAATATGCAAAAGCATTTGGTGAGCAAGATGTGCAAGCACTTATGGAACAGCTACGCCCCCATATGAACAGTGTTAATAATGGGAATTTACAGCACTGTGAGGCCATGCTGGTAGGGCAGGCGCATGCCCTTCAATCCATCTTCATGAATCTTTCACGGCGGGCAGCTAATCAAGAATATTTGAAGCAGTACGAAATGTATCTACGCCTGGCATTGAAGGCACAGAATCAAAGCCGCATGACGTTGGAGACACTGGCCAAGATCAAGAACCCGCCCGTGGTATTTGCCAAACAAGCCAACATCAACCAAGGCAGCGGCAACCAACAAGTGAACAATGGCACACCCGCCCCCGCTTCGCACGCGGAAAAAAATATAAATCAGCAAAACGAACTATTAGAGGTGCAACATGGCAGCGAGACAATGGACACCCGAGCAGCGGGCACAGCAATCGGCAAAGATAAGGCAATGGCAACCTTGGGTTAACTCAACGGGCGCACGGACAGCGGAGGGCAAAGCCGCATCATCACGCAACGCATATAAGGGCCGGGAGTATTCCTTGCTACGCGAAATGTCCGCGCTGTTGCGCGAGCAAAGGGATAGGCTGAAACTTGCTTAAAAGCAGCGCCTGACATCATTAGTAAAAATTGGGCACAGTTCCGATACTCTGCGCAAATTCGAACTGTCATACTATTACGTTAAGAATGGGGTTCACAAATACAGTTCAGTCCATAATTAGACTGGCAATCCGTAGTTCTTAGATGGAGTCCAAGTAGGGGTTCCCATAAAAAGAGCCTTGCCCTGAAGCAAGGCTTTTTTGGAAAGCAATGGACTAAATGCAGCTTAGGGTTTTCCAAACCTTCCACAACGAATTGGATATTATTTTAATAATCTAAATGCAGATACCCAGTTCAAACTTGGTCAGAATTAAATATTTAATAGGAAACGGACATAGTACCCTCAACTACTCCTTGCCCAGTTTTGACATTAGATGTCCCTTCTAAGGTTCCAGACCCGGCCGCCCCTGCGAAGCGACCAGTACCTCCGGTTATTTGTATAGTAAAGTCGTCATACATATAGATTGATGGATTATCGGTTGGGATAAATGAGCCGGAATAAGTCCCTGTTAATTTGTCGCCATTAGCAGCAGTAATCGTCAAATTTCCATTGGATATAAAATAATTTTGCATCGGAATAATGCAATCACTTGCCGAAAGAGAGATAACTCCTAAATGAGTGCCCTTTCCTGAACCACTAAGCGTCCCACCAAATTGAGAAGGACAGGTTGGGGTATAACCTACTTGTTCTTGAGTACCCAAGCTGAACTTGATTTCTTTCGTCTTAGAATTATCTTGTATTGGAGTAACAATCGGTTGCGAAGGAATAGTCGGAGGACCAGAAATGTTTATTACATTGTGTTTTCTTGCAGGTCCCGCTATTGCACTCAGCGGAGCACTTATTACAGTCAAAATAATAATAATTACTTTTATTTTCAACATATTATGTTGGTTCATATTTAATTCCTTTAATTATAGAGTTTTATAAAATGTACGAGGTCAGCGTGAGCAATAACCTGTTTTAATTTGACGCAAGACAAACCCACGACTGGCATTTATAACCAAAAGGCTATTTGACAAGCTTTCAAATGATTTTAATGGAATAATCAAAGGTCGTCCGTGCGATACGACACATATAAATTAAACTCAAAGATTGTGCCCCCGCTGCAATGAAGGAGCCGAAGTGCAAGCGGTTAGCTTCCCTCCTCACTACGGAGAGCTTCAAAGGGGGCGGGGATCAATTCGCTATAACCTTTCCCGACTGAGACCGCTTGTCTTCCCACGCAGAGAATTTTTTCCCCTATAAAAATAAATCAACAAATGCGCTTAACAGACGGGCAAGAACGGGGGGATCTTCAGCCTCGATTGGTGGTTTTGTTTTTATGAGTGAAACCATTTCATGGGGTCGTTTTTCAAAATGCTCGCGCGCGCACGCGCGGGTGAATATCCGTAAGTTTGTTAAGGGAAAGTTAACCTACGGTTTCCAAAATGGAACAGACAGAGAATTTGACCCCTCCCCGTATGTGTCAGCACTTTGCTGAAAATATTTTTTAAATGGGGAAAAATCTACTCATGGGAAACCATACGGTCTATGAGTGGAGAAGACGCAAAGAACAGCATGGCCGTAGGGTTGTTGAAATTTTGGGCGAAGAAAAAACCGCGAGTGCGGGCTTGGTTAGGAGGTGTAGCGTGGGGCAGAACTGGATAATTTACTTAGCCGTTATCAACGCGATCATTGCTATGAAGGCGCTGATAATAGCTATTTGGATGGCTCGGCAGGCTAGCTTGTTGGCTTTAACAGCTGCCGCCGCTGCGTCCTTGGCAGCATCTTTGGCTTCTTTGGCTACTTCTAAAGCTTCATCCGCATAATCAATCATGCGTTCATATTCTTGATCTTTTACCCATGCTGAAGTGTAGTCATAGCGTTTATCTCCCGGATTGCCATATGAGCCGTTATTTAACTTGTGCAAAACCTCGCGCTCACCAATATCGGCAAGTAACCGATGGTTCAAGCAAAATTGCGAAAGAGCAATATCGCCATCTTGGTCAGTCTCCTTTGGCCTTGCTGAGCGCAATAATTTTAGCTTTTCTTTTCGTTTCCGCTCCAAGTGTTCAGGCGTAGGGATGAAAACAGCATTGCTGGCATCAGGTAATGAAATTTTTTTCTTGGACAATTATTTCTCCGGCTAATTATTAGGCGGCAGCTAGTTCAAGCGCCTGAGGTACAAACAACACGTACCGCGGGCTTCAATTTGCCACTTCGGTTTCTGCATCAGATTAGTTACAAAATCTAGTTTGAAGATTACGGCTTCATACGCCTTGATTGGGCCGATTGTTCATCCTGATATTGGGAATAGCGGTATTTCTTCTCCCATGAATCATCCTTTGCCACGAAATGGTTATAAAGGATCATCGAGCATATCCGGGGGCATAATTGGGGGCATCTATAAAAATATTAATACGCAGATTGTGCAATAGCGCGGTTTCTAGCCAATGATTCAATTGCACCTATCCAATAAGTAGCATGACGCAGTACAAGCAAGTCCATTAAACCCGCGTCAATCCTAGTGATTCGCGGGTTTTTTGCTTTACCGCGTTCATTATCAACCGGCGCATGGCCGGTGTCGATAGGGTGTTTAGCTATGTCCTAAGACTAATACAGTACGAGCTACTCCTGATCAATGATTGATGTGGGCAAACCTGGGATAGCATTTCCCCCAATTTTATTGTTGCCAAATGAAATAATTTGGCCGCCGGTTACTGAAACCAGCCCCTTAGCGTTATTGAAAACATTTATATTCGAAAGGTATATTTTAGCAGCCGCTCCTTCCGAATTTATGCCCGCAAACGCGTATTACTGGCAGATGAGTTTTCAATAGACATTTCGGTTGGAGCACTAGCAGAAAATGCAATAAAGCCATTGCCAGGATTAGAGTTTGCTGCCACGCTATTTCGTACGGTTGCCTTGGTCCTGTCTTCTATACGCAGACCAAACTTGTTACTGTCCAAAGTCACATTAAGTAACGGCTACAACGGCAAGTGGCAAATTGCCAAGCGGAGTCCGATTCTCGGTTTTGTCCTGTACGACTCGTACCTGTCCGGTGAATGTAATGAAGAAACTGGCTTGGGAGTCCCAGCAGTCGTTCACGCTCATGCACGAGTTGGGACACTTGCTTCTGCACAAGACAAGTTCGATTGATGACGAGTGTGACTTACAGTCCCATCAAGGCCAAGAGCGTGATGCCAATGCCTTCGCTGGGCATCTCTTGGTCCCGGATTCTTTTCTGGCAAGCATCCGAGATGCAGAACAGCGATTCGTTTGCTCCCTCTCCCACCGGGAGAGGGTTGGGGTGAGGGAAACAGGCATGGCGAGCTTAATCATCGGAGGCAACATCATTGCCATGCACGTTAGATTGAGTGAGATGCTGTCCGTGCAGCTCAACCGGGTCGGCCATCGGTGCGTGGTCGCCAGTAGACGGGTAAATAGCGCACCACCCAAGACCCAAAGCACACCAGCCAGACTGCTCCAGCAGCTACATACAGCCAGTGTCCGACTTGCATCGGCAACATGTCCGCCAGCACACGCAGCACGGCGACAAGTTGCAATCCCGTAAACATTAAATTGATCGGGTTACCCACTTTCATCGGTAACCCAGAATGACCGAGTGTGACGCGTGTGGCCATGCCGATCAGCAAAGTGGAGAAGCAGCCTATGGTCAGTGCATGCAATGGCGCAAGTCCCCAGATAAAGGTGTTTCCATGGCTGATGAATAGCACAAAACTTTGCACGGTGAACAGCAGCATGGCGATGCCAAGCCAGGCAAAACCGATGTGCAATACGCCCAGCAGCGGGAATTTTAGACTGCGGCGCAATCCCCAACTGTGCGACAAATGGAGTGCCACGATAGCCAGTGGTGCGTCGCATAGCCAAAGCCAGGCAGATGCATCATTGAGTTGCAGCAGGCCATGTCCCGCGCTGGCAACCAACATAACCCACCAAGCCCAATGCGGGCTCGGGATATAGTTATGCGTCAGTGCACTGGCGGTGAAGAATGGAATCATGCGATGCGCGACACTGGAAAATACCGGCAACAGGAATAGCCACAGTCCTCCGTGAATAGAGAAACGCAACCATGCTGCGTTGTTACCCAACAACCACATGAGGTAGGCAACGAGGCCGCACCAACCAAGGCTCAGTGCGATGAAAATGAGTTGCGGGTGACGTTTGTTTTGGTGTGACGTGTCAAGCAATACGCGCAACAGTGCATACAGTGCCAAGATCCATCCCGATAGCGTGCTGAAGATGGCAACAATCAATATGGTATGACTGATCAATAGCCCGACATAGAAACTGACAGCCCCCAACATGAGCAGCACAAAGGCGGGCACATATCGATGCGGCGGAATTTCGCTACCTTTCATCCAGCGTGGATAGGTAGTCATCAGAAAGCCGAACATGAAAAACGGAAAGAGGCCGTAGATCATCAACCATGCGTGCGCGGCACTGGGTGCAATTGTCCAAGGTATGGGATGCCAGAGCACACCATACCTTGTCACCAATTCAGTCAACAACCACAGCATCACGGCGATCGCTTGCAGTGCGCCGCCGAAAAACATGACTCGGTGAGGTGCGGCACTAAAGATATGCCATTGATTTAAAGTTACCATAAGTTCGTGTGATTTATCTGCGCTCAATCGCGCAGCGTAATAGTTCGAGCGACATATTATAAATGCCGATCAAGAATATAAACGACGATTTGGGTGATGCCTGAGAAACCGCCAGGCGGCTCTGGTTGGTGGCGTTAGCTGATATTTTTCTTGTGTGTTGATGAATTTCGTTTAAACAAAATTATCAGCTTCATGCATAGCGGGACTTCATCCGGCTGATCTTGGCTATTATTGAATCGGTAAGTTCCGGCGACACGTTTGGTCAGGCCAAAGACACGCGATCGTTGCACTTGCCGCGACAGGACACTGTCAGACAAGGTTGGAATAATTTTTTCTAAGGCTGCAACTGCTGAACCTGCATCAGCAAACTGGTGATTACATCCGGATAATCGGTTTGATGGTGATACCTTTTTCGCTGTCTTCAGCCGCTTGATTGATTTGATCGAGTGAATAAAACTTCACCAGCTTGTCAAATGGAAACCGTCCTTGCGTATAAAGTTCAACGAGCGCAGGAATGAAGAGATCCGGTTTACTATCGCCTTCAACGATTCCGATAATGCGTTTTCCCGTAGTCATCACACCGTTAACATCAAAGCTCGCTTCAGTACCCAAGGCTGGCGCGCCGACAATACCGCACGTCCCCCGGACAGACAAGGCATCAATGGCTTGGCGCAATACTGCTGGACGCCCGCTCGATTCAAGCGTGAAATCAGCGCCTCCGTCAGTAATTTTGCGAACCACTTCGACTGGGTCGGTTTCGCGACTATTAACTATATGGGTTGCGCCGAGTTCCATAGCCAAGGCCAGTCGCGAAGGAACTACGTCTGCAGCAATGATTGTGGTGGCGCCTGCAACACGCGCAGCCATTATGGCGCTTAACCCTACTGCACCTCCACCGAAGGCTGCAAAACTGCTGCCAGGGGTGACTTTTAATGCATTCATTACTGCGCCGGCACCAGTCTGAATACCGCACCCGAGCGGACCCAGCAGTTCAAGAGGCGCATCTTTTGGCACCTTGATCACATTGCGTTCGTTTACAAGCGCAAATGTTCCAAACGATGACTGACCAAAAAAATGATCGTGGATCGGCTCGCGCTTATCGTCTGATTCATAAGTTGAAGTGCTGCCGTCTTCACGCACACCGCCGAAATTCAGCATGTAGAAATTATTGCAATAGGTCAGATCTCCATGCAGACAGGGTTTGCAGTGGCCGCACCACATATAGGTCAATACAACATGGTCGCCAACGGCTATCTTCTTCACGCTCGCGCCAATCTCTTCGACAATACCGGAACCTTCATGTCCAAGCACGACAGGTAGCGGCACATCATAGAGCTGATCACGCGCCACCATGTCGGTATGGCACATGCCCGTTGCCACGACCCGTACCAGCACCTCATCGGAACGTGGTTCACCCTGCACCAGATCTTCAATCTGGAAAGGTCCGCCTTTCTGGCGAACCACTGCTGCCTTGATTTTTCTCATTTGAACCCCCGATTTGGTAATTGGTTCTCGCCTTGAAGTATTGGCAACAATATTAATCAGCAATCAGTATTTTTTGGCTTTCCGGGTTGGAACTATCGAATCCCTGATTTCCCTGGTGCAAAGATTCCATTGGGATCCAGCGCCTTTTTAAGCGTCTTGTGAACATTTCGCTGCACAGGACCATATGTATCAGCGACTTTGTCCATAAATGCGGTGTTGACGCGATAGATTCCATATCCCTGGGCCGAAAATTCTGTCAGCAGTTCATCAAAGCACTGATAAGCCGCTTTCGTCTGTTTCGGATCAGTTTTGTCGTACAGTACATCAACAATGTGATGCATATCGCGCATTCCGACAATAAATTCGCCTGAATAATCCAGACCATGCTTAGCAAGAATCTGCTTGGTCAGCGCCATTTGCTTGAGTGTTTCGCTTCCGCGTGCTTGCGAGACAGGTGCAAACCACATCGAACCACCACCCCCGCGCCAGTTGTACAAGGAAAACTCCTTGAGTGTCATCTCCCCGCGCATTAGCTTGGCCCGGTATTCAAATGCAGGATCATCGCTTGCTTCCTGCTCGGTTAGAATCTTGGCCTTGCCGGATTTACTGAACGCCTGCTGGACGATCTTCCAGTTCACATCAATCTGCTCCTGCGTGCCATAGAGAGCCGCATACACGTTCCAAATTCCCAGCTTATGATCTTTCATGATCTTATATACCGCTTCATCTGGAATGGAGCCAGGCCCAGTCATGTAATCACCACGCCGGGCCTTTACTGGGGCTTCATATAGCGCATGGGCAATAACAACCGCGTTGGGAATCACACCGCTGATGCGTAGCGGGCGAATCGTATCCACGATTTCCACGATATCCTCTTCATGTTCGTACTGAATGCAGAACGGTTTGAATGCCGGTGGCTCAGGCATAAGCCAGAAACCAAATTTGGTGACAACACCATAATTAGATTGCGTAAAAATTCCATCCAGATAGGGGCCATACCCCCATTTGAATACCTGCCAAGTATTGGAATTGGGCATCGAACCCATCCCTGTGCGCAATACTTCACCATTCGCGAGAACCACTTCCATGCCACAGGCAAACATGAAATGTTCTCCATAAGGCGTATATCCAACACCACGATCCAGCGTATTTCCGACGGGTCCCGCGATAGCGGAAGGCGCAGGCATGGATAGCCACAAACCCAGTTTATGCTCTTTTATATGGTCGTAAAGCTGTTGATAGGTAACTCCCGGCTCAACCAGGGCATAGGCTAAATCTTTATCCACTTCAAGAATACGATTCATACGCTTGAGATCCAGCACTACCTGACCACTTTCCGCGGGCGCTGCAGAACCATAGCCCAGATTTTTTCTGGTAGAAATTGTCCAGATCGGCACTTTGTATTGATTGCAAATTGCAACAACTTTCTGGATCTGCTCGACCGTGGTAGCCAGCAATGCTGCGGACGGCGTATGCTCCTCATCCGGAACCGGCATCATCGTCTTGGTGTAGGGTGCAAGTTGTTTTGCGCTGGTAAGCACAGCCGTGTCGCCAAGTACATTGCGAAATTCGCTTATGGCAGAATCAAAAGCTTTTTCGGATACTCCCTTTGGCAATGCGATATATTTACTGGTCATTCTGTGCACCTCCTTACACGTCTATTACAAAAGATACAAAATGTTTCCCCGATAATTCCAGATTATTTGAATTGCGCTGACCCAGGCTGTTGACGAACGCACGACTAGAGCAAGATTCTTGATTGGTTCCCATGCCCAGCGCCATGGCAACAATGGCATAGCCGGTAGCCTCTTCCCAGTTATCGAATCGGGGATGTACAAGAGCGGTACCACTGACTGCCTCATCTTGGTAGCTTCGTAATTCATCTGCCCGATGGAATACGGATTCCCATTTTCCTGATTCCTTCCAGCCCACTGAATTACATGCCTGTATCGGAGAAACCCCGGCACAATGCAAATGGGTTGCTTGGTTTTCAGCCAACCGATAAGACGAAAAACCCGATATGAATGAGTCCGTCATTGCACCATCACCCACCGATTTTTCCAGAAAATTTTCGACGATAGAAAAATTATGCTGGCTTTGCATAAGCCCGGATGCAAGCAGTCCCCCAGCGCTGAATGCGGGTGATGCGTTAGTCCACACATGTCGAAGAGGAAAGGTAGCGTCACCGCTGGAAGCTGACGTGTGTGAACCAAGTGAAAGTAGCTGGCCGTCAAGCTCCCGTACCAATTCATTGAATATGGCCGCACTGGAATCATCCATGACCGCAATCCAGCGAGTATTTCGGGATTGATGCAATAATTCAGCTACTCTGAGAGGATTAATCAGTAGTCCATCATCTAATTTCACTGTTGGCAATATGCCTTGGCGGTTATTGGTATAGGTGGCACAGGCAGCATAAGCGCCTCTGGAAAACATCTCGCCTATTCGCGTATTTCCCAGTAGCAGTTGGCAATTTCGGGTTTTATCAGAAAGAGACTGATTAATGGATACTGCTTGAGTGATGCCAGGAATACCGAGGGCTAATAAGGTTCCCCCGGTGAGCATGCCCTTCATGAGGTTACGTCGGGTTTCGTCCATGGTATGTGACCTCCCTTGGTGCTTGATTTAATTTTTCGAAATGAACTCTGCTAATTTTGCCAGCGATTCATCATCGATCTCAGAAGAACGAAAAGCGGGCATAGCTCGACGGCCGTCGCGCACTATGACCTGGATATAATCGGAGGGGAGTTTACGTTTAAGAATACGAGGCCCAACGCGTTCTTCATGGCAATAAGCGCAAATCTTGGAATAAATTTCAGAACCATCTTTCCAGGCGTGTCCTTGTCCAGCAATTTCTTTAGATGCAGACCATGCAGAGTTAGCCGTGATGAATACGATTACGAATACGAAATGGGTTACCAAGTTTCCCAATTTTGCTTTATTCATATCAATCCTCCAGAAAATTTCAGTTAGATTTTTGTAAAATATTAGAGCGATACTAAAAAATTAAAATAAGCAAAATCCTTATTTTTAACATCTCAGTCCACCGCTTCCAGTATTTACAGAAACTTTGGAAAGCTTTGGCAGCTTGGATTTGCGATTGATGTGGCTTGAAGGCATGATACCAACGACTTCATGTTGCCAACCGGCCAACCTTGAACCTAGCCCATGCCACATTACGACAAATCACTCGTCTGGTTTCGCCGCGATTTGCGCTGTGATGACCACGCCGCCTTGCATCACGCGCTCAAAGAGAGCCGCCTGGTGTTTTGTGCTTTCATTTTTGATAAACAAATCCTGGATCCGCTTTTGGCTTGTGGTGCGCGAGCGGATCGCCGGGTGGACTTTATCCACGCCAGCCTGCAATCGCTCGATGATGAATTGAAGAGGCGCGGCGGCGCCCTGATTGTGCGCCATGCAGATTCGGTTGCCGTCATACCCGAACTTGCGCAAGAACTTGGCATTGATGCGGTATTCGTCAACCATGACTATGAACCGCAGGCAATCACACGCGACAGCGCAGTTGAAAAAAATCTCAAGGCCGCCGGTCGCGCTTGGCATAGCTACAAGGACCAGGTTATTTTCGAAAAAGATGAGGTGCTGTCGCTGGCAGGCAAACCGTTCTCGGTTTTTACCCCTTACAAAAATGCCTGGCTGAAGAAATTTCAGTCTACAGCTACATCATTCGATCTCTCCTGCCTGGCACCCCACGACACCAGGTCAGGGCAAGGCACTCTGTCCGTGCCCGCTAAAATCTCACCGATGCCCTCGCTGACAGCCATGGGGTTTGAAACAACCAATTTGGCCGAGCTGAATATTACGCCAGGGATGCAAGGCGCGCAGGCATTGCTGGATGATTTTTTGCCGCGCATGAAAAACTATCGCGATGTGCGCGATTTCCCGGCAGTAAAAGGGCCATCCTATCTTTCGGTACATCTGCGTTTTGGTACGATATCGATTCGTGCACTGGCGCGTCATGCAATGCATGCGATCGCATCAGGCCAGGGCGGTGATGGTGCGATGACCTGGCTGTCGGAACTGGTATGGCGTGACTTCTACTTCATGATCCTGTACCAGCACCCGCATATTGTTCAGCGTGCATTCAAGCCGGAATACGACCGTATTCGATGGGAATCCGGCCCCGCGGCGGATGTGGCCTTCAAAGCCTGGTGCGAGGGATGCACCGGGTATCCATTGGTTGATGCATCAATGCTTCAGCTGAATCAAACCGGCTATATGCACAACCGGTTGCGCATGGTGACTGCGTGCTTTCTGATCAAGGATCTGGGCATCGACTGGCGCCGTGGAGAACAATATTTCGCGCTGAAGTTGAACGATTTTGACCTGGCCGCGAATAATGGTGGTTGGCAGTGGGCCGCCTCGTCCGGTTGCGATGCCCAGCCTTATTTTCGGATCTTCAATCCAGTCACACAATCAGAAAAATTCGATGCTGAAGGAAAGTTTATACGGCGCTATCTGCCACAATTGGCAAAGCTTGATGCCAAGCGTATTCATGCACCCTGGCTGCTCCCTGAAGCGGAACGGATAAAGGCTGGTATCGCTTTGGGTGAAAACTATCCGGTACCGATTGTCATGCACGACCTGGCACGCCTGAAAACGCTGGACCGCTATGCGGTGGTAAAAAAATGAACTGCGCTTGATTCAGAGCTAATGAAATCTATTTTTAAATTTCTAAATCAATTAATGACATTCGTTTCAATGAATAACTGAACTTAAGGACTCAATTAGCCAAAAATAAAGAATCTGCTTATTTACTTTTTATATTTACCAACTTATTATTGGCTTGTAGGAATGCAGTAGCTTGCGCACCTGCTCAACGATACTCATAAATTTTTTTAAGGAGCTAATCATGAATAAAATTATTATTAATGTTGCTATTGTTTCCTGTTTTGCATTGGGTGCTACATTTGCGCATGCTGCTAAAGGCAACGGATCAACAAAAAGCTTTAATTATTATGAAGCGTATGATCCGCATGGAACTGTGCAAACTGGTCCTGGAGGAGCTCAGGGGGTCATTCATCCGACGCATCCTATTGATTCGGCTACAGAAACTGGGTACACTGATGTTAATGCGCCTACACCCCAACCTCAAGATATGACTCATCCTGGGCATAGAAAAACAGACGGCGCATAAGCTGGACGAAAGTCGATGCCGAAAGTCTGCACCTCAGGTTCTGCCCTCCCATAACACATAGGGAGGGCTTTATTAAACTGATAGTACGAAGCTACGGCGCACCCTAATAAACTATCGAGACTGTAGGAAACCCCCTCACTGCTTATCTTGCCCCAACATCCAGTATTTGTACCTTCCCATATGGTTGTCTGCCAAACAGCGCTGTAAAAAAACTATCATTGTGTCTGAAATTACTTGATCACTCTTGATCACTACAGTGCAGTTTATTCGCGCGCGGCACTGCGCCGCATGAGATATTCGACTGCGCTATTCAATGTGAGAAGTTCTGCATAATCCTTCTCGGGAATATCGATGCCGAGGATTTCGTGCAAACGGATAATGAAGTTGAGAAAATCAAACGAGTCGATGTCGATCTGCTCGCGCAGCGGCCGCTCCGGCGCGATCATGGCTGGATCCATCTCCGGCGCAATAGCGCCCAGCGCATCGAAGATAACGTCCCGAATTTCCTCGCGGCTGCGTGAGGTCATCGCAATCGCTCCGGCTCCTGCAGCAACCTGCCGAGCGCAGCGAGAAATAACCCGCCACGGTGGCCATCGCTTGCACGATGATCGGCCGCGAGTGTGACAGTGGCAACCGTGCGCACCACGACTGCACCATCTTCGACCCACGGCCGCTCGGTTATCTTGCCCAGGCCGATGATCGCAACTTGCGGCGGATAGATCACGCCGAACACACCTTCGACGCCCTGCTCACCCAGATTGGTGAATGTCACGGTGGGATCGCTCATCTCTGAGCTGCGTAATCTGCCACTGCGCACGCGGGTGATGAGATCACGCAAGTCTGCCATTAATTGATCGAGACTCTTTTTGTCGGCATCATGAATTGCGGGTGCGACCAGGCCGCCGCCGCGCATCGCAATCGCCATGCCGAGGTGCACCGCCGCTGACGGCCGCAGCGCGCCGTCGATCCAGAATCCGTTGAGTTCGGGTACCTCGCACAGCGCCAGCGCCACTGCTTTCATGCATGGAATAACCGGCAACAGCCGTTGTGCCACATCCCGCTTGAGATTCTCGGCAGCAAGCCAGGCGCTGACGGCACTCATGTCAATGTCGGTGGCAAGATAGTAATGGGGAATCTCGCGCTTCGAGCACGACATCGCCGCAGCGATTGCTATGCGCATCTGCGCATGCCAGTCCGGAGCCGTGGCCTTGGTGATGGCTGGTGACGTCGTTTTTGTTTTTGTCTGGGCGGCGCGCTCGATGTCGGCCCGCGAAATCACTGCACCCGGCTCCGCTGTTTGCACCGATGCGATATCGACACCCAGCTCTTCGGCGAGCTTGCGTGCTGAAGGCGAAACCCGCAAGCGGACTGAAGCTGCCATAGACACAGGCGCCGTTTCGGCGTGTAGCGCGGCGATGGCGGGTGCTGTCTCAATGCGTGTCACTCCTGGCATACCGGGCGTCTCCGGTGTTTCAGGTATCGCAGCCGCAGTCTCGCCCGCGATGCGCAGCAGCGCGAGAAGCTCGCCCACCGGAACCTTCCTGCCCGTTTCCACCACGAGTTTGTCGACCGTTCCGGCTTCCCATATCTCCACGTCGACTGCACCCTTCTGGGTTTCAACCACCGCAACGACCTGTCCGCGCTGCACTTCATCGCCGGGCTTGACCAGCCACTCGACCAGCATGCCCGCTTCCATGTCCGCCCCGAGCGAGGGCATTCTAAATTCATACATGCTGGTTCACCGTGCGGAGCGCCGCCGCGAAAATCGTATCAACCTGCGGAATCGCAGCCTGTTCCAGATGCCGCGCGTAGGGTATCGGCACCTCGGCGCTGCATACGCGTTCGATCGGCGCATCGAGCTCATAGAATGCCTGCTCCATCACGCGCGCCATGATTTCAGCCGCCAGACTGCCGCTCTTCCAGCCTTCGTCGACAATCACCATGCGATGCGTCTTCGCCAGTGAGCCCAGAACGGTCACCATGTCGAGAGGCCGCAGCGTGCGCAAATCGATCACTTCGGCACTGATATTCTGTGCAGCAAGGCGTTCCGCCGCCTGCAGCGTCTTGTGCAGGCAGCCGCCGTACGTCACCAGCGTGAGGTCGTCGCCCGAACGACGCACTGCCGCACGGTCGATATCGACTGCGCCGGCGTCGGCCGCGAGTTCACCCTCAAGGTTATACAGCAATGCATTCTCGAACATGATGACAGGATCCGGGTCCATCAGTGCCGTCCACAGCATGCCGCGCGCATCCTCGAGCGTTGCCGGCGTCACCACCCTGATACCGGGAATATGCGCATACCATCCCTCGAAACTGTGCGAATGCTGCGCGGCAAGCTGTCTGCCGGCGCCGGTAGCCATGCGGATCACCAGCGGAATGCTGAACTGTCCGCCCGACATGTGGCGGAGGGTCGCCGCATTGTTGAGGATCTGGTCGAGCGCGAGCAGGCTGAAGTTGCAGGTCATGACTTCGACGATCGGCAGCATGCCGTTCAATGCGGCGCCGATGCCGGCACCAACGAAAGCCGACTCGGACAGCGGCGTGTCGCGGACGCGCTCCTCGCCGAATTCTTCAAGCAGACCCTTGCTTACCGCATAAGTGCCGCCATAGCGGCCTACATCCTCGCCCATCAGGAATACGCGCGGATCGCGCTGCAGTGCTTCACGTAGCGCCATGTTCAGCGCCGCGCGATACGTAGTGGTGATAACAGCCTTGGTCACGTCACTCATTCTGTTTGCCCCCGTGGTGCCGTATACACATCGCGGGTGAGCATCTCCACCGGCTCCCAGGTTCCGGCTTCGGCAAATTCGACGGCCTGCGCGATTTCGCGCGCGACCTCAGCCTCGATTGCAGCTACCATCTCCGGCGTGAGCCATCCCTCGCGTATTGAACGCGCGCTGAATCCCGCGATCGGACAGCGCTGTTTCCAGCGCTCGACTTCTGCCTTACTGCGATAAAGCTCGGGATCGAACATCGAATGCGCGCGAAAGCGATACGTACGAAACTCAAGAAAATACGGGCCTTTGCCGTCGCGCACGAACTGCCCTGCCTGCTGCGCAGCTTCCAGAACCGCGAGCACATCCATGCCATCCACGCTCCTTCCCTGCACCCGGTAACTCGCTGCTTTCTCGACCAGATTGGTATCGGCTTCAGAACGCTCAAGCGCGGTGCCCATCGCGTAAAGATTATTCTCGCACAGGAATAATGCCGGCACATTCCACAACGAGGCCAGATTCATCGATTCGTGGAATTCGCCTTCAGCAATTGCGCCCTCGCCGAAGAAGCACGCAGCCAGCCCGGTACGCTGCTGCATCTTCTGCGCGAGTGCATAACCGACCGTCAGCGGCAATCCGCCACCGACTATCGCGTTACCACCATAGAATTTCGCTGCCGCATCGAACAGGTGCATCGAACCGCCGCGTCCGCGCGAACACCCCTCGACCTTGCCATACATCTCCGCCATGATGGCCCCCGCGGAAAGACCGCGCGCCAGCGCATGGCCGTGTTCCCGGTACGTGGCAAATACCGCATCTTCCGGCCGCAAAGCCTGCATGACCCCGGCAGCGACCGCCTCCTCACCGATATACAGATGCAGGAAGCCGCGGATTTTGCCCGCGCTGTAGAGTTCGGCTGACTTCTCCTCGAAACGGCGTATGCGCACCATCCCGTGGAGTAATTTGCGCGCGAGCTCCGGATCGGGTGTCATGCGCCGCTCTCCAGCGTCGAAGTGTCGCCTTCGGGTAGCCCGAGCTCGCGTGCCTTTAGCAACCTGCGCATGATTTTGCCGCTACGCGTTTTTGGCAGATTTTCGATAAAATCAATCTCCTTGGGGGCGACCGCCGCGCCCAGTCGCTTGCGCGCGAAGCCGAGCAACTCGCGCCGCAAAGCCTCACTCGGCAGATATCCAGGCTTGAGCGCGACGAAGGCCTTCACCGTTTCAAACTGCATCGGATCGGGCTTTCCGATGACGCCGGCTTCGGCGACCGTCGGGTGCTCCATCAGCGCGCTTTCAACTTCGAACGGGCCGATCAGATGTCCCGATGATTTGATCACGTCATCGGCGCGGCCGATGAACCAGAAATAGCCGTCCGCGTCGCGCTTGGCGAGATCCCCGCTCAGATACCATTCACCCACGAAACATTTGCGATAGCGCTCATCCTCGTTGAGATAGCCGCGAAACATCGACGGCCAGCCGCGCTTCAACGCGAGTTCGCCTTCGACATCCGGCGCAGCGATAATCTCGACTGCATCTTCTCCACAGCGTTTGACAATCGCAGCTTCAACGCCAGGCAGCGGCTTGCCCATAGAGCCTGGTTTGATATCCATCGCCGCATAGTTTGCGATCATGATGCCGCCGGTCTCGGTTTGCCACCAGTTGTCATGGATCGGCAGTCCGAATGCATCCAGCCCCCACCGGACAGCCTGCGGATTCAGCGGCTCGCCGACGCTCGCAATGAACCGCAGCCGCGGGAAATCATGTTGGCGCACCAGATCTGTGCCTCCCTTCATCATCATGCGGACAGCGGTCGGCGCGGTATACCAGACGCTGACTTTCTGTTCCGCAAGGATGCGATACCAGCGATCGGCATCGAAATCCCCCTCGTCGACAATACTGCTAATGCCGTTGGTAAGCGGCGAGATTATTCCATACGAAGTGCCGGTGACCCAGCCCGGATCGGCCGTGCACCAGAACACATCGTCGGCATGAAAATCGAGTGCAAGCTTGCCGGTCACATCATGGGCAACGACTGCGCCATGCACATGCACCGCACCTTTAGGCTTGCCGGTGGTGCCGCTGGTGAAATGCAACAACGCCGGATCATCAGCGGCCGTAGGCCCGATGACAAAAGCGGCGCTCGCCGCGCGCATCAGACCGGCAAGATCCAGCGTGTCGGGAATATCAACCGGATCAGCGTCATCACGCACCAGCAGTACATGTCGCAATTGTGGCAGCCGCACGCGGATGTCGGCGATCTTTTTCTGGTACAAGCTCGCAGTCGTCACCAAGACTCTGCCGCCGCCCAGCGTAAGGCGCGTATGGATCGGTTCCGGACCGAATGCCGAAAACAGGGGACATGCAACACAGCGCTGCTTGAGCGCCCCCAGCACCGCAATATAGAGTTCCGGAATGCGACCGGCAAGCACGAATACCCGCTCGCCGGGCTGCACCCCGAGACCGGCAAGCACATTCGCAAAACGGCTGGTCTGTTCCGCAAGGTCGTGATAGCTGAAATCCCGCGTAGCGCCCGCTTTGCCCAGCCAGCGCAGCGCGAGCTGCCGCGCCCGCGGTCCCTGCGCGTGACGATCAACCGCTTCGTGGGCAATATTGATGCCGCGACCATCGGGCAGCCCCGTCAAACTCTGCGCCGCAATTTCCCAGGAAAATCCGGCACACATTTGTGCATAATCGCCCATGTTCGGCGTTATCCCGGGGCTGAACGCTGACTTGTTGATGATGTTGGCTGTCATGCGGTGCGGTTTTCCATTAATTGGCAACGGATGGGATCAAGAATTTCAAACTACCTTCAAATTCAGTCTAGCCACAGACCGGATGGTCGTCAACTCCTACGGACGGTCACTCGATTGCTGGTTGCGCAATAGCCTGGTGCTATCCGGCCGGCAATCTTGCGGGCCGGCAACATACCATTTCAATCCGCCTCACGCTCCACACTGCAGCAATGCGACGCCACCAGCCCTTCTTCGATCCCGCGCAAAACCTCGCCGGTCACCGGATTGGGACGAAAAGTGGTGCAACCTTTCAATCCCTGATCGTAGGCAAGCTGATAAAGATCACGGAATGCAGCGAACTCAAAATCCGCCGGCACGTTGATGGTCTTGGATATAGCCTGATCCACATGCGGTTGAATGGCCGCCTGCATAGCCAGGTGTGCGGCGGGTGCGAGATGGCTGGCATCAACGAAAGACGGCGGCAGGGCATCGGCATTACCTGCGGCGCGCCACCGTGCTACCGCATAATCGACTACCTGATATTGCGCATAGCATCCGTCCGGTTCCAGTACCCGACGCGTGAATTCGCTGTCGAACACCGGTTCCAGGCCGCTCGAGATGTTATTGGCCAAGAGGCTGATGGTACCGGTGGGTGCAATGGCGGTGAGATGGCTGTTGCGGATGCCGTATTGCGCAATGCCGTCGCGTATATCGGCGGGCAGGGTGCGCACAAATTCGCCGGCAAGATATTTCTCCTTGTCGAACAACGGAAATGGCCCTTTCTCCCGGGCGAGCTCAATCGAAGCACGGTAGGCGGCATGACAAATGGTTTGCATCACGGTTTGCGCAATCTGCAATGATTCGTCGCTGCCATAACGGCTGTTCAGCATCAGCAATGCATCCGCAAGACCGGTAAACCCCAGGCCGATACGCCGCGATCCTTGTGCCTGAGCAGCTTGGCTGGGCAATGGAAATAGCGAGACGTCAATGACATTATCCAGCAGCCGCACGGCGACTTGCGCGGTCTCGCCAACCGCCTCCAGATCGAGACGTGCTTGCCCGGTAAAAGGCGCACGGATGAATTGAGTGAGGTTGATGGAGCCCAGGTTGCAGGCGCCATAAGGAGGCAGCGGAACCTCTGCGCAAGGATTGGTCGCGCTAATTCGCTCGCAGTAATAAAGATTGTTGAGCCGGTTGATGCGATCAATGAACAGCACACCGGGTTCGGCGCAGGCATAGGTGGCACGCATGATTTTTTCCCATAACCCGCGGGCGCGGACATGCTTGTGTATTTTGCACGGAACCGGCTCGGCATGTCCTGGCCAGCTGCGCAGCAACACATCCCCGCCGCCGCGCACGTCGGCGGGAAATAGCAGCGGCCAATCCTCGTCCTTGCGCACTGCGGTCATGAAGTCATCGCTTGCCAGCACCGAGATATTGAAATGCCGCAATTGGTTGCGGTCCAGTTTGGCGGAGATGAATTCCTCAATGTCGGGGTGATCGCAACGCAGCGTTCCCATCATGGCGCCACGCCGCGCGCCGGTGGAAAGGATGGTTGCGCACATACTGTCCCAGATGCGCATAAAAGAGACCGGGCCCGAGGCCACCGAACCGACGCCGTAAGCTTGGGCGCCTCGCGGTCGCAGTGTAGAAAAGTCATAACCGACCCCGCCGCCTTGCTGCAAGGTAAGCGCGCCTTCCTTCAACGCGTCAAAAATGCCGTCCATCGAATCGGCGATGGCACCCATGACAAAGCAATTAAACAGGGTAACCTTATGCGAAGTGCCGGCCCCGGCCTGGATGCGGCCGCCCGGCAGAAATTTGAAATCTTGCAGGATTCCGTAAAAACGTGCCTGCCATGCCTCTTCATCGCTGTCCGCTGCAGCCAGCGCGTGTGCGATACGTCGCCAAGTATCAGCGACGGTTTCGTCGCATACCACAGTGCCCTCGCGGTGGCGGTATTTGGCGTCCCAAACATGCCGGGCAATAGGTGCAGTAAAATGCGCATCATCCATAATATTCAGAATAGCACCAAATTAACCTGCCAATCTTGCAGTCATTGCATGTCAGAATATTCCTTGCCATGCATCGCTTTAATCAGCGCTTGAAAAACATTCTGGATGCTGAGTTTTGCATAATCCCTGCATGATGCGGCTACAATTCAATTTTGTTGCAGCTGAAACTTGAATCAGCAAAGGAAGAGAATCGTGATGAATAAGCCGACCGCACAATTTCTGATTTCGTTCATTCTGCTTGGCATTAGCAGCGCTGCCTTCGCCCATCCCGGTCATGATATTTCCGGATTGAGCGCTGGCCTGATGCATCCGTTCAGAGGATTTGATCATCTGCTCGCCATGGTTGCCGTGGGCCTATGGGCAGCGCAAAATGGCGGCCGTAAAATAGGGCTGTTGCCCGCCGCTTTCATGTTGATGATGGTAGTCGGCGCAAAGTGTGCGCTAATGTATCCGTATCTACCGCTGATTGAATCAGGCATCGCTGCTTCGGTGTTGGTGCTGGGAATGATCACCGCACTCTCGCTGAAATTTTCTGCACGGCTCAGCGTTGCGATCACTGCCTTGTTCGGTTTTTTTCATGGTTACGCCCATGGATTGGAAATGTCCGGAGCTATCGAAGCGGAAGCATATGCACTGGGTTTTCTTGCCTCAACCGTCGTTCTCCATCTCGCAGGTATCGTGGTCGGCATCACTACTCGTGCCCGTTTTGTGCATCTGCCGCAAATGCTGGGCGCCATCATCGCCGCCAGCGGTTTATGGTTACTATCAACGACATGATTCAATTTATACAACAGTGCAATAATTACCCCATCGAAGAGACCGAGAAGGTTATTCATATAGGGAAGCATAGATGATGCTCTGGGTGGTTTATGCCAAACAAGCTTTGGGTAGCCTGGCGCAGGTGCTGGAATATCTCGGTCGCTATATGCACCGGGTAGCGATCTCCAATGAGCACATTCTCGGCATCGATGGAAACAGCGTGCGCTTTCGGGCAACCGCAAGAAGTTGATGCGCTTGAAACAACAGCCGGGGATTTGCTCGTCCATGCAACATGAATGGCGCTTTGACCGGACAGTTTGTGCGGCGTTTTGGTGTCGGTGCAAGCCACAAATGCTCTCCAGGATATCCGTTTCTTCTTCACCCATTGCCACCCCCTCACGACATTGGGTTGACGCCACACTTCAAAACCTTACAATCCCCACAGGTTCCGTTCCCCTATGGTTCAGTCCAACGTGGTTTATCCGCCGCCAATAAGGTCGCGGGTTTAACAAGCTTGAGGAGAGCGGCAGATAAACGCTATTCGTTAGCCCACTCACCAATCAAGGATCGTTCAACCGTGACCGAACATCAAATTAAAAAGCCCACTCTATTCATCAGTCACGCCACCTCTGACGGTGAGTTCGCCAACGCGGTGAAGCAAGAGATTGAAAAAGTGTTTGCCAATGGCATCAGTGTTTTTTGCACCAGTTCCCCGGGAGCTATATCCGTAGGCGTCGACTGGCTCTCAGATATTGAGCAAAAGTTGGGAGTAGCTCAAGCCGTGATTGCAATAGTTACGCCGGTCTCGATCGAGCGACCTTGGCTATGGTTCGAGATCGGTGCAACTTGGTCAAAAGGACGTAGCGGCGACTGCAAAATTTATCCTCTGTGTGCCCCTGAGATAGAACTGTCAAATCTCCCGTCCCCTCTGGACCGATTGCAAGCGCTCTCAATGGGGAAAGCCGCTGACCTTAAATTACTTGTTGATGCGCTAATTGCTCAATTTGGCTTCGGCAAAATTTCATCGTTCCGCGCTTCAAACATTACAAGTCGTATCCCCAAGTACAAGGACGTAAAGGTAGTGGAGGCCGATTTGAATGAAAAGATTTTCTACTCGGGACGCTACACTGGCTATGGTGACGAAGAGTTGCGAGAGGTGATTGACACGCTTCTCTTTCAGCCGGACGAAAAAAATACGCCACATACAGCACGTTATATCAAAACCGCGAAGACCTTATTCACAATGGAAAACTGCTGCATTTTCGAGAAATCGACAGAAAGCTCGATCTTCCGCCAGGAACCTCTCGGCGGTTAATGAATTCCGTTGCTGCAAGGTATGGTTTGGTGCCCGAAGTTGAGATGGACAATCTCGTTCGCTACACGGGCAAAGTGCGTACCTAACATGGCGCTCAACCTCGCTCCCTTCGGCCGCTGGACGCAGCGCCTGTCACCTCTATATTAAATCTCTTGCTGTCCCACTATAGAATTCGCCGAACATGCCAACAAATCTAGATCGATTTAAACAAGACCTCGAAGCTCTTCTGAAACTCGGTGCACGTCTTGAAATGGCAATGCAATACGAGACCGCTCCTACGGAGTTCAAAGCGGCAGTTAAGAAGCAGTTAAAATCAAAGACAGATGAGTTTCTAAAGGAACTGCCATCATTTAAGCAGGAATATCAACGCTGGTACTCAGAAGCACTTGCCCTGCTTCGCCAGCTTCTTCCAGACCGTGTTGCCGACTTCACGCGGCATTACGTAAAACCAAAGGGTCGGAAAGACATCACTTATGAGAATTATCGAGTTGAAGACTACTTACAAAACTTGAGAGTCACCAGTAGCTACCAAAAGGAAGCTGTAGTCGATTCAAGCGCGGCCATACCGCAGTTCAAGCAACAGTTGGCAATAGTTGAAGCGGCAAAGGCGCGGTTCGAAAGCTCACTATTCGAAATTCGCCAGCTTGTTCAGGCGGACCTTCTGGATTCCGAACTCGACGCCGCCGAGGTGTTGGCGAAACATAAATTTACAAGGGCCGCAGGCGCATTAGCGGGTGTTGTATTGGAACGGCACCTTTCGCAAGTTTGCATGGATCGCCAGCTATCTACGGGTAAGAAAAATCCAACCATAGCCGACTTTAATGAAACTCTGAAGGCCAGCGGTGCGATCGACCTTCCTCAGTGGCGATTCATCCAACACTTGGCTGATATTCGAAACTTATGTGATCACAGCCGCTCTCCGGAACCCACGGCTGATCAAGTTGCAGACCTTCTTGCTGGAGTAAAGAAGGTTACAAAGACGGTCTATTAATGGCCAATCAACCTGAAAGGTCTAACGGAGGCAACGGGCAGCGGGGCAACAGGGTCAGGCATCACAATAAAGGGCATCTCTAAATATTGCAGCAAAATCACATTAAAAAATCACATTAAAATGATGTCGTATTGCTCTTGGCTATACAAGCTTTCCACCTGTAGCGACACCGGTTTGCCGATAAGATCAGAAAGCTGGGCCAAGCTTTGCGATTCTTCGTCGAGAAACAGGTCGATGACCAGTTGCGAAGCCAGGATACGATATTCACGAGCGTTAAATTGGCGTGCTTCGCGCGTAATTTCACGCACAATTTCGTAGCAGATGGTCTGCGCGGTCTTTACTTCGCCGCGCCCCTCGCACGTGGGGCAAGACTCGCACAGTATGTGAGCCAGACTTTCGCGCGTGCGTTTGCGCGTCATTTCCACCAGCCCCAAAGCGGAGAAACCGTTTACCGTGATACGGGTGTGATCGTTTGCCAGCGACTTTTTGAATTCTTCCAACACAGCATCACGGTGTCCCTGGTTATTCATGTCAATAAAGTCGCAAATGATGATGCCGCCCAAATTTCGCAGACGTAACTGGCGCGCGATGACTTGTGCAGCATCCAGATTTGTCTTGAAGATGGTGTCGTCAAAATTACGCGAGCCGACGAAGCCACCGGTGTTAACGTCGACCGTGGTGAGCGCTTCGGTCTGGTCAATGATGATATACCCCCCCGACTTGAGATTCACGCGGCGCGACAGCGCGCGCTCAATCTCTTCTTCCACTCCATACAGATCAAATAATGGACGCTCGCCGACATAGTGTTCCAGCCGCGACACCGCGCTGGAAATAAAATCCTGTGCGAAGGCAGCCATTCGCTGATAAGTTTCGCGTGAATCCACCAAGATGCGCGTGGTGCCTTCGTTGACGAAATCGCGCAACACGCAGAGGCTGATGTTGAGCTCTTGGTATAATAAAAAAGGAGCTGAGGATGTTTTCGCCTGCTCTTGGAGCTTGATCCACAGCTTGTTGAGATATTCCATGTCGGCGAGCAACTCTTTGTCTGTCGCAGTCTCCGCCATGGTGCGGATGATATAGCCGCCGCTGCTATTTTCAGGCAGCAACTGTTGCAGCTTGGTGCGTAGCAGTTCGCGCTCGGCTTCATTCTCGATGCGTTGCGATACGCCGATGTGCGATTCCTGCGGCAGAAACACCAGCAGACGTCCGGCAATGCTGATCTGAGTGGAAAGCCTGGCGCCCTTGCTGCCGATGGAGTCCTTGATGACTTGTACCAGCAGACTCTGCCCCTCATACAGCATTTTCTCGATGGGCTTGGCAGCATCGCTGTTATTGCGGTTTTCCCATATATCCGCAACATGCAGGAAAGCAGAGCGTTCCAGCCCAATGTCGATGAAGGCGGATTGCATGCCAGGCAGCACGCGTTTCACGCGCCCTACATACACATTGCTGACAATTCCGAGATTACTGCCGCGCTCAATGTGAAGTTGTTGCACTATTCCCTGTTGCATTACTGCAACGCGGGTTTCCTGCGGAGTAACATTTATAAGAATTTCATCATTCACAGAATGGGATAACCGAATATTTGCAGCAGCTCAGCCGTTTCAAACAGAGGTAGGCCCATTACACCTGAGTAGCTGCCGTCTATGTGTTGTATGAATGCCGCAGCGTGACCTTGGATGGCATACGCGCCGGCTTTGTCTAGTGGCTCGCTGGTGAGAATGTAGCGCCGGATGCGCTCTTCGCTAAGTGTGGCCATAGTAACTTTGCTGATCGACAAGCGCATTTCCGTTCGTTCTTCGAAGGCAACTGCGACGGCGCTCAATACTTGATGTTGGCGTCCGGAAAGTACACGCAGAGTGGCCGCAGCCTGTTCACGACCTTGCGGCTTGCCAATAATCTTGCCGTCCAGAATAACGCTGGTGTCGGCAGCCAAAACCGGGAGCGGGGGCAAGTTGCGGAATTGCAGAAACTTCCATCCAGCATTCACTTTCTCCTGACAAACCCTTTGCACATGGGCTTCCGGTGATTCATCTGTGTGCGGAGTTTCATCCACATCCATCTTGCGGGATGAGTTGGAACGTAACAGCAGCGTTTCAAAATTAATCCCAATCTGCTTCAGCAGCTCTCGGCGACGCGGGCTTTGCGAGGAGAGGTAAATGCGTGGGTGGGACATCATGGCTCTTTAAAATCCTATATTAGCTGACCGCATCATTCACGATGATAAGGATGATTGTGCAACAAGCTGTGGGCGCGATACAACTGTTCCGCCAGCAATACTCGTACCAGGCCATGCGGCAGTGTCATAATCGACAGCGCTAACAGCTGCTGCACACTGCTTTTTACGGACTCGTGCAAGCCATCCGCGCCCCCAATGATGAAAGCCACATCGCGTCCGCTGCCCATCCAACCTTGCATTTGTTGTGCCAACTGTTTGGTGGAGGACTGCGCGCCGTGCTCGTCCAACGCGATGCGCAGCACATCCTTCGGCAGAGCGGATAATATACGCTGCGCTTCTGCCTCCATCATCTGCGTTACGCTCTTGCCGGTGGTTCGCGGCTCCGGTTTTATTTCTATTAGTTCGATTTGGGCCTCGCGTGCCATACGCTTGGCATATTCGGTAAAACCTGCGGTAATCCAGGCCGGCATCTTGTGCCCGACCGCCACCAACCACAGTTTCATTTTGGCTCGCTAGCCGCCTTAGGCGGCAGATGCCTCATGCTCCATAGCTCTTCCAACTGGTAGTAGGCGCGCACCGCAGGCTGCATGATATGCACTACCACTTCGCCGAGATCAACTAGCACCCATTCCCCGCTTTCTTCGCCTTCTATGCTGAGTGCTGGCTCGCCGCGCAGCTTGAGTTGCTTGGATACGTGGTCAGCTAAGGCCCTGGTTTGACGCGGTGAATTGGCGCTGGCGATCACCATGCGCTCGAATAGCTGACTCTTTTTACTGGTATCAAGTACGCTGATATCATTGGCCTTGATATCTTCCAATGCGGTCACTACGGCCTGGATTTTTTCTTCAATGGTTAGCATATTAAGTATATAGGTGGTGTAATTGAATGTAATCGGCTACTACGTCTGGTAGCAGGTAATGTATGTTTTTATTTTCGGCACAACGTTTACGAATATCAGTGGCGGAAATTTCCAGGGCAGGCATATTCGCCACCAGGATCGCCCCGGCAGGCGAGTCACGCAGAACGCGGGGCGCCGGAGCGAGGCGTGCCCTGTATTCATCGCGCAAAGCCTCGTTAGCCCCATTTATGGCATTGCCAAGCGGGTGCCCGACGCGCTGCATGACCACTATGTGCGACAGTTCGAACAAACTTTTCCATTCATGCCAAGAGTGTAACAGCAGGAAGGCATCGCCGCCCATCAACAAACACAGCGGCTGTTGCATACCCAGCTCGGCACGCAGTGCAGTAAGCGTATCCACCGTATAACACGGACCGATGCGATAAATTTCGCGTTCATCCAGCACGAATGCCGCGTTGCCTTGCAATGCCAGACGGACCATATCCAGACGCTGCACTGCGCTAGCGTGTGGTGCAGTGCGGTGCGGCGGCGTTCCGCTGGGAATGAAGTGTATCGCAGCCAGATTGCATTGCTCCAGCGCTTCCTGTGCCAGGCGCAGATGGCCATTATGGACAGGATCGAACGTGCCGCCCAGGATACCGATGGGGGCTTGGTTCACGGGTTATAGCACCAATCGGCGAACATCCGACAATACTTTGCCAAGATAACTCGTAAAATGCACTGCCTCCGCACCATCGATTACGCGATGATCATATGACAGCGACAGTGGCAATATTAGCCGCGGTACGAATTCACCCTCTTTGAATACTGGCTTTATGCTCGCCTTGGACACACCCAGAATAGCCACTTCTGGCGCATTAATAATAGGTGTAAAAGCTGTCCCGCCGATGCCGCCCAGACTGGAAATAGTAAAACAGCCACCTTGCATAGCGGTTGCGGGGAGCTTTTTCTCACGTGCCTTGGCGCTAATCTCGCCCAACTCCTTGGCCAGCTGAACCATGCCCTTTTGATCCACATCACGCAACACTGGCACCATCAAGCCATCCGGCGTATCCACGGCCACGCCGATGTGAAAATATTTTTTCAGCACCAAGTTTTCACCGCTAGCATCTAATGATGAATTGAAATTCGGGTATTGTTGCATAGCTGTCACCACAGCCTTGAGCAAGAAAGCCAGCGGAGTAATTTTTATTCCCTGTTTTGAGTATTCCTCGCCCAGCTCCTTGCGGAAAACTTCCATCTCGGTAATGTCAGCCTCATCGTGCTGGGTAATGTGCGGAATGGAGACCCAGTTGCGATGAAGATTGGCACCAGAAAGCTTCTTGATGCGCGAGAGCGGCTTGGTTTCGATGACACCGAACCTGGAAAAATCCACTACCGGCATGGCTGATACCTGCAAACCGCCGCCACCCGTGCCACCTTGCGGTTGTGCAAGCGCAGCTTTAACGAAGCTCTGCACATCATTTTTGGTAATGCGTCCTTTTTCTCCGCTGCCTTTTACGCGCGTAAGATCAACCCCCAGTTCGCGCGCAAAATGACGAATGGACGGACTGGCATGCGCCTTGCCTGTATGGCTGCTTTGAAAACCAGGTGGCGTCACAATGGGCGTGGCAGTAGCTGCTGTAACAGGAGTTGCAGTAGCTGGATTTGCAGCTTCTTTTACCGGAGCCGGTGTTGTGATGGGGCTAACCACAGCAGACGTTTCCGTTGTACTGGTTTCCATCAATAAAATCAGTGCGCCTTCCGATACTTTGTCGCCCACCTTAACGTTAACACTCTTCACCACCCCATCAAATGGAGCTGGTACATCCATCGTAGCCTTGTCAGTTTCCAGGGTAAGCAGGGACTGCTCAGCCTTGACCGTATCACCAGCTTTTACCATTACTTCTATTACCGGCACATCTTTGGAATCACCGATGTCCGGCATAAGTACTTGTTTGATTTCTGCCACGCGTGTCTCCTGCCCACTCAGACCGTAGTTGGATTCGGTTTGTCGGGATTGATATTGTACAGTTTGAGCGCCTTGCTGACTTCGCTCATGGCTACCGTGCCTTCGTCAGCCAGCGCTTTCAGCGCGGCGACTGCTATGTAATAACGATCAACCTCGAAGAAATGGCGTAGCTTTTTACGCGTATCAGAGCGACCAAAACCGTCCGTGCCCAACACTTTGTAATTGCCGGGCAAAAAGGCACGAATCTGGTCAGCGTAGCTTTTAATGTAATCGGTTGCCGCAATGACAGGTCCCTTGCGCTTGCCCAAGCATTGCTCGGCGTAACTTATGCGTGGTGCCGCTTCGGGATGCAGCATGTTCCAGCGTTCACAATCCAGCCCATCCCGACGTAATTCATTGAAGCTGGTTACGCTCCAGATGTCGGAAGCTACGCCAAAATCCTTCACCAATAATTCAGCGGCTGCGATAACTTCGCGCAGAATTGTCCCACTGCCTAGAAGTTGCACCATGGGTGACGTGGCGAATTCAGCTTTTCCTTCATTAAATAAATACATGCCCCTGATAATGCCGGTCTCCGCACCCTCCGGCATAGCCGGATGCGCGTAATTCTCATTCATTACAGTGAGGTAATAGAACACATCTTCTTGTTCCTGATACATGCGGCGCATGCCATCCTGAATAATCACCGCCAGTTCGTAAGCAAAGGTTGGATCGTAGGACACGCAATTAGGAATGGTCGCCGCCATCAGATGGCTGTGGCCGTCTTGATGTTGCAAACCTTCGCCATTCAATGTGGTGCGCCCGGCCGTGCCTCCCAGCAGAAAGCCGCGTGCACGCTGGTCGCCCGCCGCCCACATCAAATCGCCGACACGCTGAAAACCAAACATGGAATAGTAGATATAAAACGGCACCATCGCGACACCATGGTTGGCGTAGGCCGTGGATGCGGCAATCCACGACGACATCGCGCCCGCTTCATTGATGCCTTCCTGCAAAATCTGCCCGGCCTTGTCTTCCTTGTAAAACATCAGCTGATCGGCATCCTGCGGCGTATACAACTGGCCCACTTGAGAAAAAATGCTGAGCTGGCGGAACAATCCTTCCATCCCGAAAGTGCGCGATTCGTCCGGCACGATAGGTACCACCAGCTTGCCAATATTCTTGTCTTTCACCAGAACGCCTAGCATACGCACGAAAGCCATCGTGGTGGAAATTTCGCGATCTTCGGTACCTTTAAGCAATACTTCGAAGGCATCCAGCCCTGGTATTTGCAACGGCTCTGCCGCTATTTTGCGATTGGGTACTGTGCCCATGACCTTGCTGCGCTCGCGCAGATAACTCATTTCCAAACTGTCATCGGGTGGACGACAGAATGGCAATTTGCTGAGCTGATCATCGGTCACCGGAATATTGAAGCGATCACGGAATTTGCGCAATGCTTCACCGCCCACTTTTTTTTGCTGGTGGGTGATATTTTGGGCTTCACCAGCTTCACCCATGCCATAGCCCTTTATGGTCTTGGCCAGAATGACGGTGGGTTGTCCCTTATGGTTTGCTGCGGCCGCGTAAGCTGCAAAAACTTTATGCGGATCGTGGCCGCCACGATCAAGATGCCAGATTTCCTCGTCCGACATATCAGCGACCAGCTCCAGTAATTCCGGATATTTGCCGAAAAAATGTTGGCGCACATAGGCGCCATTTTTGGATTTATATGTCTGATATTCGCCGTCTACCACTTCTTCCATGCGCTTTAGCAAAAGTCCTGTCTTGTCCTTCGCGAACAGACGATCCCATTTCCCTCCCCACACCACCTTGATCACGTTCCAGCCCGCGCCACGGAATACACCCTCCAGCTCCTGGATGATCTTGCCGTTACCGCGGACGGGGCCATCCAGTCGTTGCAGGTTACAGTTAATGACGAAAATCAGATTATCCAGTTTCTCGCGCGCAGCCATCGAAATCGCCCCCAGCGATTCCGGTTCATCAGTTTCACCATCACCGAGGAACGCCCATACCTTGCGTCCATCGGTACTGGCAATGCCCCGATACTCCAGATAGCGCATGAAACGCGCTTGGTAAATAGCCATCAGCGGGCCCAAACCCATGGACACAGTGGGGAACTGCCAGAAATCGGGCATCAGCCATGGATGCGGGTAAGAGGATAGGCCGCCGCCATCTACTTCTTGGCGGAAATTGTACAATTGCTCCTCGCTGAGGCGCCCCTCAAGAAAGGCGCGTGCGTACATGCCGGGCGATGCATGTCCCTGGAAATAAACTAGGTCACCACCGTGATTCTCGGTCTTGCCATGGAAAAAGTGATTGAAGCCAACGTCATACAGCGTGGCCGCCGAAGCGAAGGTTGCGATGTGGCCACCCAGTTCAGACGACTCGCGATTGGCGTTTAACACAATAACCATCGCATTCCATCGCGTCAGGGCACGAATGCGATGCTCGAGTTCATAATTGCCGACCGAGCGCTGTTCCTTGTCGAGCGGAATGGTATTCAAGTAAGGTGTGATTGTACTAATCGGCAAAGCGACACCGGCCAAGTGTGCCTTGCGGACCAGTTGGCCAATCAGGTAATGGGCGCGTTCCGCGCTTTCATGCTCCAGCACCGAATCCAGCGCATCCAGCCACTCTTGTGTTTCCTGTGAATCGCTATCAGGTAAATCTGCCATATATCTACTCTCTAATCATTCGTTGTTGGTCTGTGCATTTACGCACCAAGCTGTTATTTTTGATGATGCACAATCACGCGCTATCTGGCCATATGCATATCAGAAATGCACTGTATCGTCTCGTTCTCCGTCACCACCCATTCCACCTTGTAGTCGGTGGCTTCCTGCGGTATACCTTCGACTAGCTGGATAGCAAATGCCCCGGCAACCAGTGCAGGATGGCAACCTTGGTTCGCATCCTTCATTCGCGCCAGCAACTTGTCATAAAATCCACCGCCGTAACCTAGTCGCGCACCGTCGCGTCCGAATGCTATTCCTGGCAACAAGATAAAATCCACTTCTTTCAAAGTAATTATTCTGGCACAGTGCTCAACCAGCGGTTCGCGTATGTTCCACTGACCGGGTGCCAAATCATGCTGCAAGTTGGTCACGCGGTAAACATCCAATTCTTTCGTGGCGCGGTTAACCTTGGGCAACAGCAACCATTTATCATCGCGCAATGCCTGCTGAACCCATTCTTCGGTGGAGAACTCCGCGCCGAAGCTCATATAAGCCAGCACCGTATTGGCCGTGCGATAAGCATCCAGGTTAGCGATGCGCTCCGAGATGGCATGGCTCAAGCATGCCCTCTCAGCCGCAGTCAATTGTTCGCGGTCTGCAATTATACGTTGTCTAATGGCCTGTTTCATTACCTGTATTGTCATGGGCAGCTTATCCTTGCTCACATATTCAAGTGGACGATTTCTCCAAGAATTATCGACGGAAACTTCACAGCAGCTGTTCAAAATTTTCTCGGTGAACGCGGCAAAAACCGCCGCATGCTGACTCGAATAATCCGTCAAGGAATTCGGGTAAGTTTTGGAATGCTATCCAGAATGGCGAAATATTATTCTCCGCCATATAAGCCAAACCCCGAAACATGACGCTGCCGTGAACAGCATCCACGATACCGAATCGTTCCAGCATGAACTCACGGAAGATAGCTGCGAATTTGATGGATAAGGACAAATTCAAATTCGCTCACGCCTATTACAATTTAACCGTCAGCTCAAGAACAGCTTGTATGCCGGATTATCGCTCTCATCCCAATAACGATAACCGAGATTATCCAGGAAAGTTCGCAGCGGTTTCTTGTCATGATGCGGCACTTGCATGCCGATCAGCACGCGGCCGTAATCCGCACCATGGTTGCGATAGTGGAACAAGCTGATATTCCAGCTATGGTTCATGCTATTGAGGAAAATCATCAATGCACCAGGTCGTTCCGGAAATTCGAAGCGAAACAGGATTTCGTCCTGCAAACCAGGCGCATGTCCACCTACCAGATGACGAACGTGCAGCTTGGCCATCTCGTTGTCGGTGAAATTCAGCGTGGACAGTTTATGTTTCCCCAGCGTGGTAACTAGCTTGGTGGTTTCAGACTGATCTTTCACCTGCACCCCGACGAACACATGCGCCTCCTTGGAGTTTGCATAACGGTAGTTGAATTCAGTGATATTACGCTGACCCAGCAAAGAACAAAATTTGCGAAAGCTACCGGGCGTTTCCGGGATGCTCACCGCCAGAATAGCCTCGCGTTTTTCGCCGAGTTCTGCCCGCTCAGCGATGAAACGCAAGCGGTCGAAATTCATATTGGCACCGCTGGCAATTGCCACCAGCGTTTTGCCCTTTAGTTTTTCGCGCTCCGCATACAACTTGGCACCAGCAATAGCCAGCGCTCCGGCAGGCTCAAGATTGGTGCGGGTATCTTCGAACACATCCTTGATCGCTGCACAGATGGCGTCAGTGTCCACCAGTATAATTTCGTCCACCAATTCGCGGCACAAACGGAAAGTCTCCTGCCCGACTTGTTTAACAGCCACACCATCTGCGAACAAGCCAACATGCTCAAGCTTGACGCGCCGACCGGCCTTAATCGAACGGCTCATGGCATCGGACTCCACTGGTTGCACGCCGATAACCTTGATTTCAGGGCGCACTGCTTTGACGTAAGCGGCAACGCCTGAGATTAGGCCGCCGCCACCGATGGGCACGAAAATAGCATCGATAGACTGGCCATGCTGCCGCAGTATTTCCATACCAATAGTTCCCTGTCCAGCGATTACATCGGAATCGTCATAAGGATGGACAAAGGTAAGCTTGAGTTTCTGCTCCAGCTGCAACGCATGTAAATAGGCATCAGAATAAGAATCACCATGCAATATTATTTTTGCGCCACGACTTGCAACCGCCTCAACCTTAATCTGCGGTGTGGTCACTGGCATGACGATGATGGCCTTGCAGCCAAGCTTCTGCGCCGACAGCGCCACGCCCTGCGCGTGATTACCGGCCGAGGCAGCAATGACACCGCGTTTAAGCAGCGCCGGCGTCAACTTCGCCATCTTGTTATAGGCACCGCGCAGCTTGAAAGAAAATACCGGCTGCATGTCTTCACGTTTTAGCAATACGTTGTTGCCAATACGAACGGATAAGTTGGGCGCAACATCCAGCGGACTTTCAATAGCCACGTCATAAACGCGGGCGGTGAGGATACGGTTTAAGTAACTTTGCATGGCTGGTCTGCGAATTAATTTATGAACAGGTTATGATGCAAGACTAGCAGGAATTGTGTGCAACCCAAAAGGGTTTCCGTAATTCCTTTACCACCTTTGGTCGTCGTTCATGTAGCCACTGTTTCCATCTTATCGTGCGCAAGATTATTGGTTTATATACCTCAACCTCATTTGAAATTTGCATCTGATTCAAACCTGCTTCCCTCAAGCCAGAAATCTGATATCACTACTCGCAGGTGTATATTTATTTTTCATTTATATTCCTTTTGCTTGGTCGTTTAAGAGGCTACTATGCTAACGCAGTTCGACTCTCGAACTATCTTACAAAAGCGATAATAATGGAACCGCATGATTCTGAAAATTCAAAATAGTTGCCGTTTGCTTGTCCTCATTACCGCAGCTTTATTACTGGCCGCCTGCTCCACCACAGAACCTGCCAAAAACAGCAAGCCCATTCCACAACAGAGTGATCGTAATTTGCCCAGTCAGCTTGGTAAATCAGATATTGATCGTTTGGCTGATGTAGAGATGCGTGAAAATACCCAAATCCTGCGTATGTTAATGACAAAACTATACAAACGTAATCCGAGCGAACTCAGAAAAAGCACCACGGCTACCGCAGAAGTGATGGTGAAATCAGTATTCGAAAACCAGCATGGCTGGCGATTCAAGGAAATCAGCGAAGCGCAAGGCTCCTATGCTATCCAGCAGGCGTTCCGGCCTGACTATCAAGGTGACCGGGTAATGTCGTTGATAGTAGGCCTGCAAACGATGTTGATCAAAGCGCATGGAGGAAAAACTGAGTTCTATTTTACCGACACCATTGATCCGCAAAATATCTTTAATGCCGCGCGTAACGTCGAAATCGTCGTGTGGCAGCTTTCCAATACACGCGATGACAAAGGACAACTTGATTTGTTAACCAATGAATTGAATGACCACGAACGTAATCTCAGCTTTGAACGTGAGTTCGGAAAAATTATTGGTAGCCTGGATTTGTTCGCGATTACGTTATCGGAAAAATTGCAGCGCGGCATTACACGCGTGGTGCAGGCTTTATCTACTGTATTGCTCTTGCCATTTTGACTTTAGTAATTCTAACAACTCCATTCAACATCCACAAAAACACACAAAAACATCATTACAAACAATCTAAGTAGCTGCACTGATCATTTTGCAAGCATATTTACTCGTTATTTTCCGTCAGCCGAACAGTTTTGAATTCCTCCGGGTGCTGGGTTAATTCCCAGTGCTAACTAAGTTGGCGATTCCGGTAACTTCACTCACCTTAACCTCCAGTAAAGCCAAAACCCGCTTAAACCCAAAGCAAGCAATACAAGCGACGCAACGTCCATCACCCATATTGCATAGCGCCCAAATATACGGCCGCTATGTACATCCAGCAATATACGCTGTAGCGATATGCCTGGTGCAAGAATGTCAGCCGAACGACGTTTAACATCGGCAGGAAGGTCTTGCAGAGAAGACAACGTCATTCCAGTAGCGCTTGATTTTTCCCAATTCTGACCATCAACGCTGGCAAATACAGCAGAAGGAGTTTGCAGCATAACATTGCTACCCATTTTACCAAGCGCCAGAATTGGATAAGCTGGTAGCGATTGCTTTTCCACCTTGTCTAGCAATTGTCCATCGGGTTGATACAAATAAAGGGCGGCGGCGGTCGCAACATAATTAATTCCACCAACCTCGACTGCTCCAACGGGTTGCCCTACACTACTGGGCAATAATTTATCGTCTAAAACCCATTTGTCGTCTTCCCAAGAAAAATAGCTTTTTCCAAGCAAATATCCTTGAGTTGGATCAGCAGCATGAATCCCGTACCAGCGCATAAGCCAGGGATAGCTTACTTCCCGCTTATCTAATTTAAGTATATTAACGTGATTTAAAACTAATCCTGAAAGCAAAAGATAGATCAAAAAAAGCACAATGCCAGCACCAACAACACCATGCCACCGGCGAACATCATGAATATTCATCCTTAACTCACTATTAATGGGGTTGTAGCACCGGCGGTTACATTCGCAGCCGGTCTGAACTCCGCAGAAGCAGCGAGCCCATCCTGTTCCGGATGAGCGCCCAGGAATTTAGCACATCTTTCGGCAACCGCCATAAATGCCTTTGTTGAAGGAGATTCTGGATAAGCCAGCACCACGGGGATTCCTTTATCCGCACAAATTGTTATTTCGCTGTCGAGCGGGATAGCGCCGATAAATGGCACACCCAATTCATTCGCGACCCTTTCTCCCCCCCCCTTCTTGAATACATCAATCTCTCCGCTACAGTGTGGACAGATCAGTCCGCTCATGTTCTCAACAATTCCGATAATGGGCGTATTCCTTTCTTTTACAAAAGTGATCATTTTCCTTGCGTCAAGAAGCGCGACATCCTGCGGGGTGCTTACAACTACAACCCCATCCAGATTGGGAATAAAATCCATGATCGTAATATGTTCATTTCCCGTGCCGGGCGGCAGATCTATTATCAGGAAATCGAGCTTGCCCCATGTAATATTCCCAAGGAGTTCAATGATGAATTCATACTTTACCGCATCTCTCCAAACAACTGGCTCGTTCTGGTCTTCTATCAGCAAACCCAAAGACGCAACCTTTAACCCTGCAGGCATGATGTGCGGGGCTATGCCGTCTTTATCCCCACGAAGTCTTACATTTTCAATACCAAGCATCTTTGGAATGTTTGGCCCGTGAAGGTCAGCATCCGCCAAGCCAACCTTGTAACCCAGTTTTTCCAGGGCACAGGCGAGGTTGACCGTGGTTGTACTTTTTCCCACGCCACCCTTGTTGCTGCCTACAAGGACTTTGTACTTGATATCCGCCATCCGTTTATTAATCAACCATTTTTTATGAGCAGCACGGTCCAGCTTGCAGGTATCATTTTCATCACACGTTTGGCAGCCATGGAAATATCCACAGTCCTTCGCTGGCGCAGCCACTGTCCGGGTGTCCCTCATGTTCTTTATTTCAATAGTTTTCGTCATTTAAACATTCTCGTGATATAAATAATTATCCTCATGGTGGGGTTTATCGCCCCATCCTCAATCGCTCCCTGGTTATTGATGGCCCGACAATTATCTTCATGATCATCTCAGCCAACACAGCTCTCAAGGTTGACAGCCAATTTAGACTCGATTACATGCAGCTTTCTCAGTATGCGGCCATTTCGATATCCGTACCTGAGGTCACATCCCAACCCAAGGGTACTTCCTTCCGCCACCCTCCTCGACTCCCTCCGCCGCTTCGGCCTTATCGAGGGTAGCCGTTTGCCTGATAACGCTCGAATTGGTCGATATATTTGTCTCGTCTTTAGTTTTTTCAACGATCGTTTCTGTAAGAACAGGAAAAAATCTGCTAAAGAATTGGCGCCTTCCCATCACTTTGCCATTGTCCATGAATAACTCCTTAATTCAGCGATCGGCCAGCAAAATGTATTTTTCAAATAAGGTCTGCAGAAGCACATAAAGCACGGCTCTCGATTGATCGCCTTACTAAATATACACAATATAAATGACACTAATTATAACCGACTAATGAAGAGGTAAGGGTTCATCCATTTCAGTGCCTGTCTGTTGGGGACAATCCACAGGTCCCTCATAGTCAGATTTTGGCAATTCTTTTATTCTGCTGTCAACTTCAATTCCAAAAAACTTAAGTTCCGAACCCATGAATTTAGATAACAGCAAACCAAGGTTTCGGTAATAGGCTTCATTCGCTCTCGCTGCAAGATTTTCCCCGAACACGCCAGTCCATTTCCCGATATGCTGCTCAAGGAATCTTCTTTCCGCAGACAGGCATATATCGATGTTTTCTTCCATCGCCTGATCCAGGGCATAGGCTATCTTCAATTCCAGAAAGCTCATAAACTCAAGCTCGACGGTTACATGATCAAATGCAACCCCGGCATCGTCATTCATTACAAAACCAAATGCTTTATAAAATCCACTGATGTCGCCAAGTATATTCGGCTGATTGAAACTGTTCTTCCCATAGGTTGTTTCAGTCAAAGGACAAAACATACGGGTTAAAAACATCTCGGTAAAATCCGGCTGTAGCGCGGTTACGTCAACTGTCTCGATAAGATTAGTAAATGCCAGGTACTCTTCCTTCATATCATACGGAAGAAGGCTTATTGAACTATCCATATCGGATGCAAGTTCGTGCAATGTTATGAGTTTATCTTTGTCTGGATAGACAAAGGCCATTGATAAAAACCTGTAAACATCTGCCCTCGCGAGGGCCAACTCTGTTTCCGATTTCGTCGTTACCATTCTATCCCCTTAAATGAAAAGCGGGGCGGCGTTAAAACGCCGCCCCCCTAATGTCCATCAATTACGACTATTCAATTTCAAGCGGTATCCAGCCTCCGTTTGAATAGTTCTTACGTGGCCCTCTGTTACCGCCCGCACCATCGTTTCTGTTTCTGCCATCCCAAGCAGCGATAGCCATCATGGTCTTAGACCCAGGCTTCAGGACTGAGTCCTGAACATCGCCGGAGTTCAAAGGACGTTTGATGACAACCGACCAGTAGCCAAACCGCCTTACGCCATTGCCGGTTGCATTATTAGTGGCCTGCCTGGTCAATGTTCCAAAGCCAACGGCATTCAGCTCTTCCACCGGAGTTAACCTCTCAGGGTCAACTCTGCTGATATTTCTGAGCTTGAAGGCAGCCAAATATTGCCTTTGTCCTTCGTTATAACGTCTGATAGGTGTATCAATTGTTTGACCAATTGCCGGGATAACTTCCGGATACATATCATAGTTATAATTTGGATAAGCATCCCTTACATCCTGATATCCAAACTCGATATCCCTCTCCCAAGCCGCCTTCCAGTAGACAATGTGAACAGGATTCTCGTCGTCACCCATCATGAATGACGGTTCCGATCCAGCATTCACCGGGAACATAACGGCGATTGCATCAGAAAACTTGTCTTCCATTGTTTCCGTTTCAGACTTGGTTGAATCATACCAAGTTAACAAGAAAGCAATATCCTTGTCGTTATGAACAGACTTGACCTTCACCATCGGTACTGTAGCCACTACTAAACCAGGCATAACCAAGTTCTGCGGGCCCATTGGAACTTCAGTGGCCGAGGCATCATTCCATATCGTTGCCGGCGCCTGCTCCCAGCTCTGATTGTACTGATTGTAAGAGGTTTCCCTTACTGGGTCTTCCTGATGCCATGTCCTGTTCACCGGATCCATCGGGATTTCTCCCTTTACTGCCTTGGATTTGATGACGCCAACATTATACGTTTCACCCCCATCCAGACGGACTGGCGGCAGCCTTTTAAAGGAACCATGGAACGCGTGGCCCCCATATTGACCAGGATTATCGACAGCAATAATTGGAATCGTCAAATCTTTGGCTGGTCCGTGTGCAGCATCACTCCCGAAGGCAGGAGTCGCAACAGGAATCATCAAAAGTGACGCGGCTATTAATAGTTTTTTCATCATCCGCCCCTTATGAGTTGTTGGTAAGAAATGCGCCGGTCTTCAAATTCTTGACCTGCCTGATATAAACAGGTTCAGTCAATGGAACTCGGACAATCTCTTTTCCTTGTGGATCATAACCAACCGTCTCATTACCCTCAAGCTTGAACGTGTCGCATATCCGTTCGGTCGTTCCAAAGAGTAACAAAGCGGCTAACAGTTCCTTGTCCTTGCCTGCATTCCGGTATTGCTTGATGGAGTTCTCAACGCCTGGACCAAATACTTGAGACAGGAAATCAGGGTTGACATGGACAGGTGGCAAGTACATGTTGTTTGGCTCAGTGCCAAACTGCGGATAGATCGGCAGTGCTATCTTTCTAACGTGCACCAGAAAATCGATCGGGTTGTTTTCCCGGACTTGCTTGCTCGTGATCTTATCGAAATCGGCTGACTTGAAGCCGTTCAGACGGATCTTTCCGATACATTGAGTAACGCACTGAGTCATCAACCCAGCCTCTACTTTTGGATAGCACGATATGCATTTTTCGCCGGTCCGGGTGGTGTCGTTGTAGAACGACTTCTTGTACGGGCAAGCAGCAACGCATTCTCTGTATCCGCGGCATCTGGACGCATCAATCAAAACGATCCCGTCTTCTTGCCTCTTGTAGATCGCCTTTCTTGGGCACGCTGCCAGGCAACCTGGGAAGGTGCAGTGATTGCAAATCCGCGGGAAGAAGAAACCCCAGTTCTTGTGAGTAGGACCCTTGATATAATCCCCTTCACCATCCAGAATCTTAAGGCACTCATCTTCCCCAAGGTTCGGATGCGCATAGTCCATTTCATCGGGCAGATAACCCTTGATCCGCTGGTTCATGCCCAGATCTTCAAAGATCGTCGTGCCGTTGTACTTGTTGCCTGACCACGGTTGCGCTTGTTCTCCCAAGAGTGCCAAAACCTTCACATCCCAAGCAAGAGGATAGAATCCATAAGGCTTCGATTCCACGTTATTCCAGAATATCGTTTCCTGGCCTTTACCGGCCGTCCAGGTCGTTTTGCACGCCATAGTACAAGACTGACAGGCGATACATTTATTCAAATCGAATAACATTGTGATTTGCCGACCTGGCCTGTTTTCTTCATAGGGGTAATCCATTTCCCTGCCCAGTTGCCAATTTCTAACTTTTGCCATTGTAGATCTCCATTTACAAAATTATTTCACAATTCCAAGAACGCCGCCCTTATTCAAGGCGGCGGCTGCACACCCGTAATTATCTACTTATGAACCCGCCCTTGAGATATGTCCTCATTTGAAGGCTTTCATAGGTTGGCCTGTAGCCTTTAGCTGCAATATGCCAAACCCCACCGTTTACACCGCCTTTTTCAGCCAGCTCTATCTTCACATATGATTCTTTTGGAGAACCATTGGCGCAGTGGACGTCATTCTGCATACCAATAATAATTTCCTGTCCAAAGACTTTCTTGTTGGCCACGGTGTCAGTCGTGTTGGTCGGGTTGATCCACGCCCTGGTGCAGCTTTGATGGTTTCCGGACCTGAACATTGCCTGATAGTTGGTCCTTGGGCTCTTGGCCAATCCATCAGCCCGGGTCCTCGCACCTTCCATACTGCCATACGTTGCAGCATAGGCGTTGTAATACATCCGCATGGAGCCTTGGGACATACCGGGGAAATATCTGCATCTGACCATGAACCGGGCAAGTGCGTATTCCGGCGTGCCTTCTTTCCATCCTTTGTAAGGCCTGTCGCCAGGGTCAGCGTCGACCCATATATAATCGCCTTCATCAATGCCGAACCGCTTGGCATCGAGCGGATTAACGTCCACGAACCCTTCACCGACTGACGGTTGCCTCTTGTCATGACGGTAGATGTCGCCAAACGGCCCCCACCACAATGTCATCAAGTCCGTATCAATTGGGGTTGTATGGGCGCCGTGCCTGTACTTGGGTGAATTGAAGCAGAACTCATACCCGTGCGGCCTGAGGGGATGGTTGGTCGCCATCAGCTCTTTTGTCGTCAGTATGACGTTTCTTCCTTGCCTGTTCTCGGCAATCTTAAGGCTGTTTCCCATCCTTTCCAAACCACGCATCTCAGGTGTTTCCATCAATGCAAAAGCGCGGCTGTTACCGACGATGACATTCGGCTCGTAGTGGCTTGAATCAATCGGTGTGCGATACACGGTGAGATTCTCGCCCCCATCAATCAACCGGGGATCATCCATGTAAAATTCCAGCCTGCCGCTCTTGGTGTACCAGGGCAAGCCGCCGCCTTCAGCTGTCTGTTCCCAGCCGCTGACCCTTGGGTAGGTTCTGGTCATGAAGATGCTGGGGATACCCCTTTTGGCTTTTTCCCTTATCTCAGCAAAAACCATCCCTCTAGTGGCTGATCCAGCGTTGAGAACCCTTTGACCGTAAACCTCGGAATCCCTGTCTGCCGGATTTCCTGCAGGATTAGTTCCCACAAATTTGAAGTAGTCGGCAAACCTTTGATCACCGGTCATCGCTGTAAACGCCCTAAAGATTCCGGCAGGAACTTCAGCATCACCAACGGTATCCTGGAATCTCCTCAATGGCGTGATAGGAGATACGGTAAGGAACGGGTTAGAGCAGGAGCAGGCCATGTCGGTATGCTTGTTTTCCAACCAGGAGTCCACGCCCCAAACGATGTCGGAATATTCGCAAGATGCGGTCCAGTTCCAGTCGCTGTAAAATATCGCTTCCCATCTTGGGAGGGTATTGACGACCATGTCATAGTGACCTTTGGCATTTCCCAAAGAGGAGTTGGAGTTAGCCTGCCAGAGCACCTTGGTAGGAGCCGGCATATGCCCAGGGTCAGTCAGCAACCGGGTTCCGTTCCTTAATGGCCGATCGCCATAGTTGTAGTAATGGGCAGATTCGTCATCTGTATAGTGAGCCAATTTGGTGACCATCTTGCGGCCATCCAGCTCGGGATTGAACGGATCTTCCAGAAGGTACTGACCAAACCCGCCAAAAACTGACTGCCTGTAGTTACCTACATAGTTACCGAAGGTACATCCTCCAATATGGCCAACGTTATCGCTCAGTGCCGATAGCAGCATGAAACCACGATCCTTCAGGGTTGAATTGAAGTAGTGATTGGTTCCCGCACCGGTGCTGATGATTCCTTGCCCTCTGTGCTTGTGGAACAGGTTGGCAAGGTCAACAATCGCTTCCACCGGAACGCCGGTCATGATTGAGGTGTTCTCTGGCGTAAATTCCTCAAGGTATTCTTTTTGCAACTGGAACACTGGCACAACCTTAATCTTCTTTCCATCGACCAAGGTAACTTCATACTCGCCAGTCAATGCTGATTCGACTCCCTTCGCGGCATAGCGCGCTCCGCATTCATCCCGGGTAAGCGGAACGGCTTTGTTTGTCTTTTTATCCCATACTACGTTGTCGCCCCAGAATTTACGGACATCTTCTGCAACGAAGGCCGTGGCTTGAAACGCCGGTGGCATCGTTGGATGTTCGCCTGGCTTCATCACCTTGAGATGGTGCGTAAGATCAGCAAGCTTGTAGTCCGCGATGATGTCCGATGCCTTCAGGTTCTTCCAGTTATCCGTTCTGATCAGCAGAGGCATATCTGTATTGGCTCTCAGATAATTCTCGTCATAGTGATTGTTCTTGATAAGGTGATGGCACACGCCAAGACCAAGAGCGGGGTCCGTACCGGGACGAAGAATAATGACGTCATCTGCCTTGTTGGATGTCGCGTGGTAATCGATGGAGATGTCTACAATATGACATCCTTTGAGCCTGGACTCGCTGACCCAATGAAGATCCGGCATCTTGGTACAAACGAAGTTGTTACCCCAGAATACAATAAGCTTGGCATGTTCATATACCATGAACTCATAATCCAGCATCTGGTGACCTGAAACCATAGGGCATCCAGGCGCCAGATCGGTATGCCAGGAATAGCTGTCCAATACTTTTGCGCCACTCGCTTCATCCGGCCCTACATTTCTTACATAGGCGTCCAGAAGAGCCAATCCTTGTGCAAATCTCTTCATCGAATAGATTCTTAAAACGCCGAGAGCGGCCATACCTGCCCGGAATTTCATAGTCTTACAGCCGCATCCGTGCATGGACGCAATCATCTCGGGGTCATAGCCTTGCCTGGTGAGTAACGCTGCGCCCTTGTCACCGGAATAGGTCCTGGCGATGTTCTCCAACGCCCCTGCTGCCAACGCGTAAGCTTCGGTCCATGGCAGTTTGATGAAGGGCTCTTTTCCGCGTTGCAGATATTTTTGGTCCGGGAAGCCGTTTGCTCCCGTCCGTGGGTATCCCGCTTCTGCCCATGCCTTGAAGCCGGTTCTAACCATCGCGCCTTTTGGCCTTCTGTCAGAATAGGCTTTTCTGTTCATAACCATGCCCTTGTTACAGATACGTGGCTCCCATCTGTGACTGGAACGGTTTCCATCCATATCTTCGGCATCTCCGTAGCCGTATGACGGCGAAATGCGGATTACAACGTCATTCTTTACATGGGCCTTAAGAAGGCAGTTGTGCGTATCATTTGGCGCGCAAAGGAATATAAATTCACTGTCAACGTGGAACATATCCCTGTAAACCTTCTCCCAGTCTCTATTCGGGTAGGACTTTAGAGGGTTGTCAACTACATACGGCTTCAGAAATGGTGAAGCTGCAAAGGCGTTATTGGCCATTACAGCTAGTCCAGCGGTGGCGGACAGCTTTAGAAAGCTGCGCCTGCCAATGTTATTCTTTATTTCCATCATTTAGTCACCCCTATGTTAATTTAAATTAAATTATTTTCTCGGCTTTTGTAAGGCATCAATCCGAGTAATTTTCATTCACCACTTTCAGTTGAAACAAAAAACAACAATTCATGCCGCAAAAACTAATTTTTTCAGTATATGCCACATCAGTCACACCCTGAATATACGGATTTTTATGAAGGCAAAAATCGGGTAGTGAATGATCGCGAATCTACGCGGATAAATTAAAGTCGATTTGATCTAGATCAAGATTGTGCTATTTTTTTTGACATGCTATCCCGCCCCAAGATTTCATAAATTGACGCACACCTCTGCGAGGTCGGTTGGCAACAGTAGCGTCCAACGGATTAAGCAGCAAATTAATTTGCATGCTGTCGCTGCATGAACACAACGGGTGACAGATAGCTAAGGCGAGCCCTGAAGTTTCCTCACGAATCAGGTAGTATTAAATTGAAGTGCGACAGCATCGTGAGCCTGTCGTCTTAGCTCTTTATACCAGTCCACGAATTGCTTGGGGAACCGACATTAATGCTTGACCAGTCTACCACTATCAGTAGTTGCGACAAATCCGTCAGCCAGCACTACACTAGGAACCCGCCCTGATTAGATAACAACAAACTGATTATGTTGATATATTAACTATTTAAGAAATATATATGCCTATAATAATCTCTATGTTATGCAGCTACAAAACCAGAAGCCCGATAGTCTGCTCGCCAATTTAATCTACAAGTCGATTTGGCACTCGAAGACATTGAGTGCTAAAATTCAATTTTAAGAGGATATGATAATGAATCAAACCTTGACATTGCCGACACCCTCAGCAGTGGGTAGCTTAGATCGATATATACAAGCCGTGAATCGTTTCCCATTACTTACGCAAGATGAGGAGCTAAGCTTGGCAATCCGATTCAACCGCGATAATGACTTGGAATCGGCACGTCAGCTTATCGTCTCGCACCTACGTGTGGTAGTCAGCGTGGCGCGCGGCTATGCTGGTTATGGTCTACCACAAGCAGACTTAATCCAAGAGGGCAATATCGGCCTGATGAAAGCAGTCAAACGCTACGACCCAGATCATGGTGTGCGGTTGGTATCGTTCGCACTGCACTGGATACGCGCTGAGATGCATGAATATATTCTGCGCAACTGGCGCCTTGTCAAGATTGCAACCACGAAAGCTCAACGCAAGCTGTTCTTCAATTTGCGTAGCATGAAGCAGGGGTTGGAATCACTCAAACCGCAAGAAGCCAGTTTAATTGGACAGCAGCTAAAGGTCAGCACAAGTGAAGTATTAGAGATGGAAGCCCGTTTCAACGGCCACGAAGTGGCGCTGGAACCAGCTACAAACGATGAAGACGATAATAGCTATGCACCTATCGCCTACTTGGCATCTGCTGCGGATAGCGAGCCATCTTGCGTCCTTGAGAAGAAACAACTTGAAATACAGCAAAGCACAGGCTTAACACGCGCACTGGCGAGCTTAGACGAACGCAGCCGTCGCATCATTGAAGCTCGTTGGCTTCGCGAGGGCAACACTGTTACGCTACACGATCTCGCAAATGAGTTTGGCGTGTCAGCCGAACGCATACGCCAGATTGAGCAAAAAGCCATGGCGAAAATGCAATTAACAATGTTGTCCGCCATTTAGCTATTTCTCTACTCAACTTTAGACATCCAGCCCCAACCTTGCGTCACCGAACGGTGGCACAACTGAGGGTGAAACGAACGAACTCATACTGCTTGCTGCTGACGGTGCTGCTACACTTGCAATCTTGGGTCGCCGCGCTGTTTCGGGAAGGTGAATATCGAGGACTTCCGGTTGAAACCGTCCCTGAAAGCAAGCCCGGTAAATTCCATGCGCAGCCATTGCGCCACCAGGCCGTCGGTCAGCGGTTGTTTAACGTGCCACGGTGCCACGACAGTGATCGGGAAGATTTCTTCCGCAACCAAACTCAATCACTGAACCAGTGTCCATGCCGTCGAGCGAATCTGCAGCCATCGTTCCAGCACAATGCGTTTCTGCTGCCACTGATTGTTCACGCACCACCAGATTGTAAAACAAGGGTTCTACGCCCCCAGCGGCGTATATACAGACCACTGCTGTCCGGTTAAAACATGAATAGATTCAATTGATTGCAGTCGTTATCCTGTTCGGATTTGTAGTCGCTGCCCGGAAACGCTTGCTAAATGGGCATTTTCTCGAACAGGGTGAGCGAAAATATCTGTAACAAAGTGTAGAGCGAAGCGTCCGGATTGAGGCGCTTCTTGACGATAGCGACGAGGACATAGACCGATACGGCGATCCAGATTTGCGACTTCACCGCATTCTCTGAGTTGCAGTAGAACTTTTTGATACGCAGATGCTGCTTGATCCATTTGAAAAACAGTTCCACCTGCCAGCGTGCCTTGTAGAGTGCGCAGATTGTCGCTGCTGGCAAGGTGAAATTGTTGGTCAGGAATACCAGCGTTTTGCCGGTCTCGATATCTTTGTAGCGGATGCGGCGCAGATGCCATCATGCCTCAATTAAAGAAGGAAACACTCAAGCAAACACTGTTTTCTGTCTTGAATAAAGACATCATGTTGTGCAGTGGTGGTAGCGCCGTTTATAGCACCTTCGCCAAAGAGACTGACATCGCCCACAAGGCTTTGAAAATGTCTGCTGGAATTCGAGTGATCGATAAAGTGTTCCATATTCAAAACGTGAATGCCTATCATAGTCGACAAAGAATGGACTCGCAGATTTCATGGCGTGGCAACCAAGTATTTGCCAAATTACTTGGGATGGCGACGTATAATTGAGCGAAATCCGGCGTTATCACCGTCCCCTCAAGCAATCCGTGCTGCCGGACTCTGGATTCACCATCAATACCTAATACGAACATAGCCTAAAAGTAGGAATCTCCTTCACCCGAGTAACAGAGATTTTCCGTGAATAATGAAGATGTAAGGTGCCGGTCCAACGAAAACGCCCTGCTGGGCGAGGCGGCGAAAGAGCAATCCGCGTAAGCTTGTTCGTCCCCGCGGCTGATGACCGTGATGCGATATTTGAAGCCCATAGCCTCTCCACCCGTCGGTGTGAATTGTTATACCAAGCTCCAAAATCTCTCGAATGAAGTCCAGCAGGCATTTCAACAGAAACTTCCTTGACGCGTTTCAGTCGAATACGCCCGACTGCTCGACCTGTTTTCTCCGCCGCGACCACTACAATGAATTTTCTCGATCTCGCGACCCGCTTATCTTCTTCAGGGCCACCAACATAGGTTTCGTTGACACCAATCTTGCCGGTAAGGCGATCGATACTTTTCGAACGAACGCGGGTAGAAACACCGGAAATTAGTTTTCCAATTTGCATTGTATAAATATATTGGTAACGTAGAAATTGGGAGACCTGAGTTATAAAAGAGGCGGATTCAACTTCGAAGTGCAACAGCTAATGATGGCTTGGTGTAGCGCATCTCCACCCCAAATAATACTTCATGCGGTGATCTAAAACCCAGCACTTTGCGTGGCCGGTGGTTGAGTCGTTCTACCACTCGCTGCACTTGCTCTTCAGTAATGTCAGTCAACTCCATGCCTTTGGGGAAGTACTGTCGGAATAATCCATTGCTGTTCTCGTTCAGACCTCGCTCCCAGGAACGGTAGGGGTGCGCGAAATAGATCGCAGTCTGTAGTTCTGCTGCGATGCTTTCATGCCCCGCAAACTCTTTGCCGTTATCGAATGTAATAGTGTGGCATTTGTCTTTATGGGGACTCAGCAAACTCGTTGTCACAGCCGTTACACCATCGGCGTGTTTGCTGCGTATGTGCCCCGCCAACACATAGCGCGACTTCCTTTCAGCCAGTGTAACCAGCCCACCTTTGTGATTCTTGCCGATGACGGTATCACCCTCCCAATCACCCATGCGCGTCTTTTGGTCAACGATTTCCGGACGTTCATCAATGCTGACACGGTTCTTGATCATGCCTCGCCGCTCTTGTCCACTTGCATATCGCTTGCGGCGTGGTTTCTGGCTACGCAAATGCTGGTACAGGTCTCCTCCATCACGTTTATCTGCGTAGACATGCCGGTAAATCGCCTCATGGCCGATCTGCAATTCGCCTTCCAGCTCAAGCCGATTGGCGGCTTGTTCTGGGCTGAGGTCTTCTCGGATCAACCTCTCGACTTCCGCCCAACTATCCGATGAGAATTGCTTGCCATTGATACAGGCTTGCCGGCGCTCGTCACGTAACGATTGCGCCTGCTTTGGTCGCCAGCCGCGTTGACCATTGTTTCGCCTAAACTCTCGTGAAATCGTCGACTCGTCCACGTCTATCTTTTGGGCAATCTGAGGTTGATTCAAACCCGCTTGTTTCAATCCGTAAATCTGATATCGTTGCCCGCTGGTGAGCTGCTTATATTTCTTCATCTGTGCTCCTTTTACTTGGTCGTTTAAGTGGCTCCGATATTAACGCAGCTCGCCACCTAAATTCACTTACAAAAGTTGCACTTCAGAGTTGAATCCGCCAGATAATTCGCCCTCCAATATGGTGTTTGGTTTTTTTCGGAAACAAAATCCAAAAAGGAGGGCAATATGGGAGCGACCCCACAGCAGAAAAATATTACGATTGAATTTGACTGTCAATTCAGAGTCAACATGGGGCGGAGTGATTTTTCATCGATTGTGAAAGCGTTTCTTATGTTGTTGCCACAGTTGCTGGAAGATTTCTTTCAGAAAGTACTTGTTGCCTTCGGCGAGTACAAGATGTCCCGGGAGAAAAAATCATTCGTCTGTAAATGTTGTGGCAATGACACCAAATTTATATGGAAGACGCGGCATAGAAGATGGCGATCTGGAAGTCGGTGCAACAGGTTGGTGCCGGGATGGATTTTGTTCTGGACGAAAATGAGGAACCGCGTTGCGAGGCGGATGGAACCGGCGTTGGGATTACCGGAATCGCCAAACGGGGCAAGGAATTGAAGGTGTTGGTGCAGTACAAGAAAAGTGGCGGAATCAGGGTGGCGGGCATCGATATCGGCAACTACGACAGCAAAATTGGGAGCATTATTTCAGGTCTCCTATTGACAACGCTACCAATATATTACCATTTTTACTTGGGTGAAGGAGGTATCCATTCCATCTGAAATAGTAATAAAAATTACACCGCATGAAGGAGCAAGCCGTGAAGTATTTCTACAGATATTTTATTTTACCACCCTGAGCCGAGGTTTGCTAGGGAGCGTAGGTTTGTCTGGCGAAGCCGCACTACCACTATCCGTTGGAAGTGTTGGTATGGAGTTATTTCCCTGAAATACCAGCCCTTGCCCAGTTTCCTTGGCGAAAATACCAATCACCGCAGCTATCGGTACGACCAGTCCATGCGACACACCGCCAAAACGACCACCACAGGTAATCTCCTCATTACCAATATGCAGGTTACGCACTGCATCCATACTAAGGTTAATCACGATTTCGCCATTCTTAACATACGCCTTTGGCACTCGCGTCTGCTCATTCACTTTCACTGCCAAATAAGGAGTTAAAGCGCTGTCGGAACACCAGTCGTAAATCGCACGTATCAAATATGGTTTTGTTGAAAATTCATTCACTTTCGCATCGCTTTTTCAGCTGCCGTCATCGCTTCAATATAAGCTGGACGCGAAAACAATCGTTCAGCATATTTCATCAGCGGCGCAGCCTCTTTGGCAAGTTGAATATCATAATAATCCAGTCGCCATAGCAACGGCGCGATAGCTACGTCGAGCATGGAATATTCATCATTCAGCATGAATTTTTGTTTGGCAAAAATCGGAGCAATCTGAGTCAGGCTGTCGCGTACTGATAGGCGCGCCTTATCTGCGGTTTTTTGCACTCCACTTTCCAATGCACCAATATGACAGAACATCTCGCTCTCGAATCGATGTAAAAATAACCGAGCGCGCGCACGCATCACCGGATCGGCAGGCATCAACTGCGGATGTGGGAATCGTTCGTCAATATATTCGTTGATGATATTAGACTCATACAGCACCAAGTCGCGCTCTACCAGCACTGGCACCATATTATATGGATTCATAATCACGAGATCTTCGGGTTTGTTGAACACGTCAACATCAATGATCTGGAAATCCATCCCTTTTTCATATAATACGATACGGCAGCGCTGACTGAACGGGTCTGTTGTTCCCGAGTAAAGCGTCATCATGGCGCGGCTCACACTTTTATCAGATGGTTACGGGCCATCATGCGACGCACTAACAGGAAACCTGTAACGGCCAGTACCGGAGTAATAATAAGAACGGCAAGCACCGGCATAGTGCCAGTACCGTTTACGCCAGATATCCAAATATACCGTTCAAACAGTGTACCGACAATAATACTAGCAGCCACTGTCAAAATAATAGGCGGTGAGTGCCGTGATGCTCGCATGGCCAGTACAGTAAATGGAATAATTAATTTTAGAATTACCATCGACCACCATAGCACGCTGTAGTCACCATTCTGCATCCCCATCACGCGATCCACTTCGTTTGGAAGATTTGGGTACCATATGACTAAATATTGTGCAAAAAAAGTATATACCCATAGTAAAGTGAATGCGAACATCATCTGTGCAAGATAGTTGTAAACATAATCATCAACTGGACGCACCAATTTGCCGCGCGTATTCAATACATAAATCCAAGTCACCAGGAAGGCCATGAACATATTGAAATTGCTAATGAAATGCTGCATGCCGTAAATCGCACTGTGCCAAGATGGCACAAGCGTCATCTCAAAGTCCCACGCTACCATAGTGCCATATAGCACAAAAGTATAGGGAATCCAATTAGCAATTTTATGAAAGCTTTGTTGATCTTCCTTGCTGCGATCGCTCACCTCCTGTCGCTTGATAAACACCCAAAAAATAGTCATCACTGCCAACATTCCGAGCACTTGGCGTGTCACCAAAAATGTATAGTTATGCCAAGCGGGCAAATGATGTCCATGCTCAGCGGCAGTGCTCAACCAAGGGAAGGTGTTTTCGCCACCAACCAATAGTATGATCAATAATACAAATGCCAGCGGGAAAAGCGCAAACAAGGATACCGCTAACCGGCGAATTTCATAGCGCCATTGGGCGCCCACCAAGTGCAATACTGCACTCAATGTCACCCCCCCTAGTGCAAGATAAAGCACCACCAAAAAGCTAGCTGTCAAAACTGACCAATTGCTATACGAAATCATTTGATGCGCTCCCTTATTTGGCTGCAGGCGTTACCGCTACGGCGGATTGCCCATTTTGCAGCACCTTGCGTACATAGTTGATCACATTCCAGCGTTCGGTAACTGACAGGTCATTAGCATATGATGGCATAACCGCACCGCCGAACGTCATGTAGCCCCAGATAAAACCATCAGACCGCCCTTTTGTTTGATCAGCTGTCAAGTCAAACGGCTTTAATAATAATTTCGCTCCAACCAATCCATCGCCCTTGCCGGAATATCCGTGACAAGGAGTGCAATAAATTTGAAAAAGCTTCCCGCCAAGCGCCACTGACTTGTCGTCTGCAGGAATCGGATTCAACTGCTTTTCAGACGCCCCCATATCCTTCACCAGAGATGAAGTACCAGGAATTGGAACAGAATGTTTTGGATATGGCCTCATACCAGGATTTTTTAAATCCACGCTTTCCTGTGGTTTAATACTGATCTGGTTCGCCATGTCGTTCGACCATGGCCATGCTTGCGCCAACGCAGGTGCTAACAGCAATACAATTGCCAACGATAATCTCATCATTTTCCCGCCTCTTCCTGAATCTCAAGTGCCTTATGCTTGATAAAAATCGTCTTGAAAGCAGCTAGTGCTGACTCATCCCCTTTCACCAAAATTCCAATTTGGTCTTCCGATACTTTAGTGCTATATAACGATGACCGCTTAGCCGGCAAGCCTGCGCAAATCAAGAAACCTAAGATGGTAATGAATACGCCACCCAGAATAAACATTTCATACGTCAGCACGAAATCAGGCGGCAATGGCACAATTGGTTTACCACCTTTAATTTGAGAGAAGAAGTTGGCCTGCGCGCTTGCAACAAGGAAGAAAGCTAGCAGACCACCCATACAGGCTCCAATCAAAGTAAACCATTGCACATGGACTGGCTTGTCGCCCAACACTTTTTCAACTTCAGGATGCTCAATGGGCGACTTGAGTATCATGTCGTCCATGTCAAATCCCTTGATATTGGACCCACGTAATTCGGCAATTGCAGCCACGGCTTCATCAAAATCGTTAAATAGTGCCAGTAAATGACGTTTGCTCATTTAGTATTCTCCCTTCACAGCAGGTTTGTGCTTCAGTGCTAGACTGCGGTGATACACCATTTCTTTGACTTCATACATAGAAACGGATGGGAATACCTTGCAGAACACCATAAACAATAAAGTGAACCAACCAAAGCTACCAAACACGATACCCCACTGCACTAAACTTGGCCATTGATCATGATCCCAAGTCCAAGGATAGTGACCGTGCGCGAAACTCGGCGCGATGATCATCCAACGTTCCAGCCACATGCCCACGTTGAGCAATATCGACACTACGAACAATATCGGTAGGTGAGTCTGGAAACGTTTGAATGCAAGCATTAATGGTAAAATGGACCCGAAGAAGATCATGGCCCAGAAGAATGGTGCATAAGGACCGGTAGCCTTAAAAATTAATTGATCCTTGGCTGTCTGGTCATGCCCATACCATACTGAAGCGAACTCGATCAGATTAAGGTAAGTCCACACCATCGCAATAGCGAAGGTCAGGCGTACTAACTTTTTCATTATTGGCAACGTCATGTACTCTTCAAACCTGAACACATATCGCAAGATAATAAAAAGCGTGATGATCGCCGCACAACCGGAATACAAGGCACCCGCAACAAAGTATGGAGGGAACGATGTTACGTGCCAGCCCGGCATATTCGACATAGCAAAGTCAGAAGCCACGATGGAATGAACGGAAACTGCCAGCGGAATCAGGAAACAAGCTATCGTTAGATATGTGATTCGGAAGTTGCGCCACTGACGATCCGTTCCTTCCCAGCCAAGTGACATCACGGTGTACAGCTTCTTACGCCAGCCCGCGTGGATATTGTCACGGCAAATTGCCAGATCAGGAATCATGCCGACATAAAGAAAGAGGACGGAAGAGCTTAAATAGGTGGCAATCGCGAACATATCCCATACTAGCGGTGACTGGAAGTTTGGCCACACCCAGCGCTCGTTAGGGTAAGGCATCACATAATAGACCATCCATAAACGGCCCAAGTGCACCAGAACGAACAAGCCTGCCGTCATCAGCGAGAAGGTTGTCATTGCCTCGGCGAAGCGGTAGATCGGTTTGCGCCAATCAGCATGCATTAAATGCAGAATCGCAGACAGCAAAGTTCCGGAATGGCTCATGCCTATCCAAAAAATGAATGTGGCTATGTACAAACCCCATACATGGGAATTGTTTTTATTGGAAACACCCATGCCGGTCTGATACTGATAAATCTCACTTCCCACCGCCACACCTATCATGGCAATTGCGATAAATAAAATCACCCAGTACATCCTTCTTGGACTCTCCAAACTCTTAAGCACATCTTTGTTGATCTGTGCCCAAGCTATATCTTCGCGTATATCTTTTCCCATTATTCTATTTCCTCCCCTTGTGCCTGCGTGAAAGTAATTTCAATGCCGCTTCCCGCGCGGCATCCCCATTGCGCTGCTTAAATAGCGCTTTCACGCAACTGCTCCAGATACATCACCGACGGATAAGTGCGCAACTCTTCCAAAATGCGATAGCCACGAAGCTTGGCGGTCGACTCTGATGCGTCCTTTGCTTGTTTATCCTTATTCAGTTCAACCTGTTGCTGCTTCCATTGTTTACCAACCTTGGCCGACGGATCGACCAGATTACCAAAAGATATAGCTCCAGTCGGGCAAACTTGCTGGCAGGCAGTCTGTACTTCACCATCGAGTACACTTCGTCCTTCGCTACGCGCATTGCTCTTGGCGACAGTCAATCGCTGCACACAGAATGTGCATTTTTCCATCACACCCTTGCCGCGCACGGTCACGTCTGGATTGAGCTGCTGATTCATCGGCTCCGGCCACACATTGTCAGTGGTTGGATAGTCATACCAGTTGAAGTACCGGGCCTTATATGGGCAGTTCGCGTTACAGTAACGTGAGCCGACGCAGCGGTTGTAAACCTGCGAGTTCAGACCATCTGCCGTGTGATTGGTAGCACCAACAGGGCATACCGTTTCGCACGGTGCAGACTCACAATGCTGGCACAGCATGGGCAAGAACTGCGCCCCCTGATCAGCAAATTCGCGGCCATCATTATCCCAGTAACGCTCTATCCGTATCCAATGATGGGAATGCCCATGTGCAAATTTCTCCTTGCCAACCACGGGCAGATTGTTTTCTGCATAACATGCCACACTACAAGCATTACAGCCGGTGCATGAATCCAAGTCTATGCTCATCGCCCATTTGTATTCCCGGTGCGGCCTGTCCTCCGACGGATGCTGTTGGCGGAAGTCAGACCAGTTTTCTAATAAATTGGTAATGGACACCTTTTACACCTCCTCCGAAAGATTCACTTTACTAGATGACATCCTAACCGCGATTTTTCTACCCATCTGATTGCCACCGGCAGGGCCTTCATCTTTAACTATGACCACACGTTGCCCAGCCTTGCTGACTTTAACGCGCGTCTCATGCATTGCCAATTCTCCGGTTTCCTTGTCGAAAACTGGATCAAGAATCTTGAAGGCATTAACACCGACACCCTTTGCATAGCGTCCCATCGCCTCATGGCCATAGCCCAGCGGCACTGAAATTGCATCGGGATGAATGCCAGTAAACACATAGACCTGCGCCTTAATAGCGCCGCTTTTTGAAGCTACTTCGACAATATCGCCTTCCACAATGCCCAACTTGGCGGCGGTCTTGGGATGCATCTCTACCCAACTATCCCACACGATAGTAGTCAACGGATCCGGCGATTCCTGCAACCAAGGTTCATTGGCATTGCGACCATCACGTAAGCTGGCACTTACTGCCGGAATCAGGTGCAATGGATACGCACTATTTTCCACAAACGGAGCAGGCACCACCAAACCTTTGGCAGATGCATTACTTGATATATTGACAGGTGCACCTACCAACTTGACCACACCACGGCTTAGAGCCGTATCCCAAAATGTATCATCATCCTCATTCGTACCACCCAATGCACCCTTGTTCGACACCATTGCGCTGCGCAAGTAAGAATAAAAATCTTCATAGCCTTTGTATTCATCTGGCCGGCGTTGCTTGAGCAACGCAAGCAGGATGTCGCCCATGCCAAGCGTACCGGGGTATAACTTTTCCATCAGCGGTTGCTGAATACTCAACTGCGCACCTTCGGCAATATATTCAGGCATCGCAGTCGCCCAGTCCTCCAAAGCAGAATTCAATGGCAGCACCAAATCGGCCTCTACTGCGGTTTCATCCATGTAATGAGCGAAAACCACCTTGAACGGTACCTTCTTTAAGTTTTCTTTCAGTTTCATGGAAGCAGGTGCGGTGAACACCGGGTTTGCACCATAGCTAAATAGTACTTTAACCTTGTCTTGCGCCATATTGTCATTGAGTGCCTGTAGCGCAAAGCGGTTGCCAGGAGTAGGCGCCATTTGCGGAAATGGAACACCAGATGGAGCTTCTACCGTCTTACCGACGTTGCCTAATACTTGATTCAATAATGCGATAGCAGTGGCATTCTGCGAACCATGCGCATAGCCCTCGGCAGCACTACCGGCAATTATTAAGCTAGGGCTGCGCTCTTTTAGTAAAGCGGCAAGCTTGCCTATATGCTCAGTAGACACCCCGGTATCTTTGCTCACCCGATCTGCGGTGTACTCCTTTACAGCAGCAGCGACATCTCCAGGAACGGACAATCCCGCAGCAGCTAGCGAATTAATCAATCCCAGCGCCAGGATGCCCTCGGTACCGGGACGTATAGCCAGCCAACGATCCGCATTCGCACCAGTTAATGTCATCTTGGATTCAACCTGCACCAACACCCCGCGCTCGCCATTATCAGCCTTGCGGAACCGAGCGTACTGCTGGGAGAAATGTACCGGTGAGATCCACGCACCGAGGAAATCTGCCCCGAATGAAACGATAACCTTGGCCTTGTCCAGACGTAATCGCGGCATTTCTATGCCATAAGCCTTCTTATTAGCTGCACGCATAATTGACGGTGCAACTGCCTCATAAACATAATGATGGCCGGAACCCAGTGCATCTAGATAATTTTTCAATAATGCTTTGACATGTCCACTGACACCACCTGTCAGGAAGGCGACATTCTCTGCTTTCACACCGCCAACCTTTTCGTTGATTAACCCCAACGCTTTTTCCCATGTTATCGCTTCGCCTTTATCACCATTGCGCAACAGCGGCTCTCGGATGCGATCGGGGTTGTAATGCGCCTGCACTCCGGCCTGCCCTAAACCGCACATTTTGCCATTATTAATGGATGATTTGGGATTGCCTTCAAGCTTAAGCACGCGACCTTCTCGCACTCGCCCCATAATGCCGCACCCAGCATCGCATTGCGCACAAGTCGAGTTAAAGTATGTGCCAATACTAGGAATGATATAGTCCGCCGTCTGGACATAGGAAGTTACAAATTCCTTTCCATCCTCAACTGAGGTATTGCCACATCCGCTTAAAGCGACCGTCGCACCACCCCACCCCAGCACCTTCAGAAAATCTCGCCGATTAAAACTATTTTCAATCATTGCTGATACCTCTTGGAAATCTTTATCTTGTGAACACGCCGATTATTTATGACACTGCCAGCAGTCGTTCGGGCCGTGAGTCGTCTTTGTGGATGTTGCATCTACTGGATGATCTTTCTGATGACAACTCACACACCAACCCATGGAGAGTGGCTTCTGGCGACGCGCGACGGTCATTGTTTTCACATCGCCGTGGCAATAACCACAAGCTTCCTGCACCGGCTTGTTCTGTGCGAAAACAAAACGCTGGATATGACGCTCGTGGTTGAAGCGCACGAAATCAGGAAGGTCATGCACCTTTTTCCAAGGTACCGCTTTTTTAGCTTCCCAATATTCGAACAATTTCTTGATACGCGGGGTTTCCCGCACTGACTCGATGCTTTGATGGCACCCAATACATTTCTGCAACGGCGGAATGCCTGCCACAATGCTGCGGCGCGCATAAGTATGACAGTACATGCAATTTATCTGCATGCCGCCTTTTGCAGCATCGCCAGCGTGACGATCATGGGGAAACTCAATTGGCTGTTCGACTTTAGGGCCCAAGTCGTCAGCTGTAGTGAGGGGCTGCACCGCATTAACGGCATAGCTGCCAGCGGAAACAATCAATCCAACAAGCAGAACGGACAAACGTAAAAAACAATACATCGTAAGTAGCTCCCCCAACAAACAATTAGACTGCCGACCAGGACAACATCGGCATGCATATCACATTTTACGACAGGTAATTTAAAACGACGCAATATCGCTTAAGCATTTACATACTTATTTGGTGCGGATCAATCCGCAAGGGATAGATGCGATAAAACGACGGCATAATGTCCAGTTTGGAAAATAAAGTCAACAGTGCTAAATAACTAAAGTTAACATTACAAAATATAGCACGCTAACTTTTGCACAAACTTTGCACATAAAAATACATATAAACATAATATTACATGATTTTCTTTTATGGTTTTTTTTGTACAACAAATAACCGTTGTGTATGTTGCGTCTCTAACAAATTAAAATCCCATCTTTCTTGCGATTGTTGGGAAATTTTTCAAGGTACCCAAAAGATTATTTACCATGCTGGAATCGAGCCCTAATAGAAAAATCGACTGGCGTCGAATCGAGCAAGAGCATTTGGAATTATTTAGGCATATCCGATTTTCGCTGTCCCCGTAGCATTAACACTAGCCCCGCAATCACCATTGGCAGACTGAGCCATTGGCCCATGCTAATACCAAAACTCATTAGGCCAAAAATGCCGTCGTCTGGGTTACGTGTATATTCAACAAAGAAGCGGAAGCTGCCATAGCCGATGAGAAACAAACCAGATACAGCGCCTATTGGACGCGGCTTGCGCGAATATAACCACATAAGCGCAAACAGGGCCAAGCCTTCCAGCGCAAATTCATAAAGCTGAGAAGGGTGGCGCGGCAGATCATCCACATTGGGGAATACCATCCCCCAAGCCACATTTGTAGGCCGCCCCCATAATTCAGCATTAATAAAATTGCCGATGCGTCCTGCGCCCAGCCCCAACGGCACCAAGGGGGCGATAAAGTCCATCAATTGCAGCCAGGGCAATTTGTGCTGACGTGCAAAAAGTGCCATCGCCACAAGTACGCCGAGAAAACCACCATGGAATGACATACCGCCCTGCCACACCGCGAGAATTTCAAGCGGGCGAGACACATAGTAACTAGGGTTGTAAAACAGCACCTCACCCAGCCTCCCACCCAGTACGACACCAAGAATGCCGTAAAATAGAAGGTCATCCATCATTTTGTCATCCCATCCAGGGCGATTGAGGGTGCGAATGCGTAATTTCCCCAGCCATAGAAACAGCATAAAGGCAAGTAAATACATCAATCCGTACCAGTGTACTGCAAGGGGGCCAAGGTGAATGGCCACGGGATCAAACTGGGGATGAATGAGCATACTGAGCGTGTATCAATGATAATTTTAAGACAATTATTATACGTGATTTAATTACGCGCCTATTCTGGCACGCTGCAAATGAAATTTGCTACGCTGAAGCAGGCTTTGTCAACGACCAGTTAGAGATATGCGTTATTGTCTATACTGTCTAGTGCCTTACAGTTTGCAAACAAGATGGAGTTGGTTAAAATGGCATGGGCAGCAATGTCTAAATAGTTTAATCGAAGGAAAACTTAATATAATGGAGCTTAAGAAAATGAAATCTATCATCGTTAGCATGATTGCAGCAGCAGGCCTGATGGCAGCAGGTAGCGTTTTAGCAACAACTGAGATGCCTGAATTGGCCAAGAAAAGCGGCTGTACTGCTTGCCACAAAATTGATACAAAATTGGTCGGCCCCGCTTGGATGGATGTTTCCAAGAAGTATAAGGGCGTTAAAGAATATGCGTTTTCACCAACTGGCAGTGCTACTGCTGGCGCCAAGAAAATGTCATTGGAAGAAGGCCTGATCATGAAAGTATCCAAGGGTGGTACTGGCAACTGGGGTAGCGTACCAATGACTGCCAATTCTCCTAAAGTAAAAGATGAGGACATCAAAACACTGGTTCATTTCGTGCTGGATCTGGCGAAGTAATCAAGGGGCTCATTTCTCTTAGCAGAAGTCGGCATCAGCCGACTTCTGCTTTCTGCACAACAATTCAATCGATTGCTTAATGAATGGTGTAAAAGCTTGCAAACAGAACAAACCTTAAAGCCAGTTTACGCTGGCTTTAATTCATTGGCGCTTCAGTTGCAATTCCTGACATGTAACAAATTGACACGCATGATCATGCAATGCATATTATGTCAAATGCGGTATCTTCTTGCGTTTTAAGGTTCGATGTCCTTCGTGTTCCGACTGACACTCAATTGACAAAAAATAATTGACTACGCACGGATAGATGCCCCCAGAAAATATAGAAGCTGGCTAAATAAGTATTGCTTCGAGCAATCAAATTATTGTTTTAATTAAAATAATATAATCAACGTACGCTGGTTACATTATTACGTTCCAATCACTGTTCAAAATATGCAAAATTAACTAGCATGTAACATGCTAAACAATCCATTCGATAACTTATTATCCTCTGAACCCATCATGCCGCATAACCAGTCATCCCTGCTCCTCGCCCTGTCCATCGCCATCCTCGCGGCTTGCGGAGAATCAAAAACACCTGTTACCAGCGGCATTGATGAACTAGTGGTGAAGATCGGTGCCGCTTCCCCACTCACCGGGCCGCAAGCTCATATTGGCAAGGACAATGAGAACGGTACGCGCATGGCGATAGAGGATGCCAACACCAGGGGGGTCATCATTGGCGGACGTAAGGTACGGTTTGAACTAATCAGCGAGGATGACCAAGCTGACCCGAAAACTGCTACTATCGTGGCACAAAAGCTGGTAGACGCAAAAGTGAATGGCGTGATCGGCCATCTCAATTCCGGCACCTCTATTCCGGCTTCTAGGATCTACAGCGATAACGGCATCCCCCAGATTTCCCCTTCCGCAACAGCGGTGAGTTACACCGCCCAAGGCCTTAAGACCGCTTTCCGCGTGATGTCCAACGACGGGCAACAAGGCAAGGCACTGGGCGAATTCGCAGCAAAAATCCTGAATGCTAAAAAAATCGCGGTTATAGATGATCGCTCCGCCTATGGCCAAGGACTGGCCGATGAGTTCATCAAATCTGCACAAGCTAACGGTGCGCAGATCGTAACGCGTGAATACACCACTGACAAAGCGGTAGACTTTACTGCAGTGCTGACTTCCATCAAGGGTAAGCACCCCGATTTACTGTTTTTTGGCGGCATGGATCCGCAAGGCGTACCAATGGCCAAACAGCTCAAAGCACTTGGTTTAAATGTTAAGTTTGTCATGGGTGACGGCGGTTACACGCCAAAATTACTTGATCTGGCTGGTGCTGCCGCCGATGGAGTTTATGCTTCGCTGCCTGGCGTGCCACTGGAACAGATGCCCGGCGGCAAAGACTTCTCCCAGCGCTATAAAGCAAAATATAAACAACCTATTCAGTTGTATGCACCATATTGTTATGATGCGGTGAACGTGATGATCGCCTCGATGCAAAAAGCCGCTTCAGCCGATCCGGCGAAGTACCTGCCCGAACTCGCCAAGATTACTCATGGTGGCGTGACCGCGAACATCGCCTTCGACGAAAAGGGTGACATTAAGGGCGGTGCAGTGACGCTGTACCAAGTACAGCAAGGCAAGTGGCAGCCGCTGCAAACCATGGGCGGAAATACCGCGATATCCGCGCATTGACCGTGATCGAATTAAAAAATAAAGCGACACATTGCGTGTCGTTTTTTGTTTGTGAGTAACCATTGGACACATTACTACAACAAATCGTCAACGGCTTCGTGCAAGGCAGCGTGTATGCCATGGTTGCATTGGGTTACACCATGGTGTACGGCATTCTCGGTCTGATTAATTTCGCGCATGGCGAAGTGGTGATGGTAGGAGCAATGGTAGCTCTGTCAGTGATCCAGTTGCTCATCGGTTCTGGCGTGCCGCCACTGCTGATATTACTGATCAGCCTGATAATTTCGATTGTAGTATGCATGGCGTTAGGTTATGGCATCGAGCGCATCGCCTACCGTCCATTGCGAAACGCCCCACGTCTCGCGCCGTTAATCACTGCGATTGGCGTGTCCATTGTGCTGCAAAATCTGGCGATGATGTTCTGGGGACGCGAATACCATGCTTTTCCGTCTTTACTGCAAAACAACTCGCATATGCTGTCTGGTGCAATCATTACGGAAGTGCAGATTCTTATTGTGTTCGTAGCGTTGGGAATGATGGGTGGCTTGCTGCTGTTGATGCATCGCACTCGTCTGGGCCGCGCAATGCGCGCCGTAGCGGAGAATCCCTCCGCTGCCGTTCTGATGGGGGTAAATATCAACGGTGTAATTGCTATTACTTTCATGCTGGGTTCCGCGCTGGCCGCAGTGGCAGGTATCATGGTCAGTGCTAACTACGGCATCGTACACTATTACATGGGTTCCATTCTGGGGCTCAAAGCATTCACTGCCGCTGTGCTAGGCGGCATCGGCAACATGCGCGGGGCCATGGTGGGTGGCCTGCTGCTGGGGTTAATTGAAAGTTTAGGAGCAGGTTATATTGGTGACCTCAGTGGTGGCTTTCTCGGTAGTCATTATCAAGATGTATTTGCCTTCTTTGTGCTGATTTCCGTACTGATCTTCCGTCCATCCGGCTTGTTAGGAGAGCGAGTTGCGGAACGTGCTTAAACATCTGTCATCCAAGAACAGGCGCGGCGCGTGGCTGGCGTTTGTCGTGCTCGCCATTGTGCTGTTGGCGTTACCCTTCTTTACCGATGCACTGTTCGGGCGTGGTTGGGTACGCATCGTGGATTTCGCATTGCTATACATCATGCTGGCGCTGGGGTTGAATATCGTAGTCGGATATGCCGGCCTGCTCGACCTCGGTTACATCGCCTTCTTTGCTGTGGGCGCATATTGCTATGCCTTGCTCGGCTCGCCTCAATTAGGCTTGCATTTGCCATTTTGGATAGTCCTGCCGCTGGGCGCACTGCTGGCCTGTATATTCGGCGTGCTGCTAGGGGCACCGACTTTGCGCCTGCGCGGCGATTACCTTGCCATCGTCACCCTGGGATTTGGCGAAATCATTCGCATCTTCCTCAACAACCTGAACGCGCCGATAAACATCACAAATGGCCCGCAAGGCATCAGCATGATAGACCCAATCCGTTTCGGTGAATTCTCATTAGGCAACACGCACGAGTTGTTCGGCCTCACTTTTCCCTCTGTTCATCTGCATTACTACCTGTTCCTTTTCTTCACATTACTAGTGATTTTTATTTCACTACGCTTGGAAGATTCACGCATCGGCCGTGCCTGGATGGCAATTCGCGAAGACGAAGTAGCAGCTGAAGCGATGGGTATCAATACACGCAATATCAAACTTCTGGCGTTTGCCATGGGGGCAACTTTCGGCGGTTTGGCTGGTGGCTTATTTGCTGGTTTCCAAGGTTTCGTCAGCCCGGAAAGTTTTAGCCTGACTGAATCCATCACAGTGTTATGCATGGTAGTACTAGGTGGTATGGGCAACATCAACGGCGTGCTATTAGGAGGTATACTGCTAGTAGTATTGCCCGAAGCTTTGCGCCACGGCTCAGGGCCGGCACAGCAACTACTGTTCGGCAAGACGCTTATCGACCCGGAAAGCTTGCGCATGTTGTTATTCGGACTAGCGCTAATCACGGTCATGTTATGGCGGCCTGCCGGATTATGGCCCTCTAACCAACGCCGACGCGAATTGGTTGCCAAAAATGATGCAGCTCATCTGTAAAAGGATACTTGTGCATGACAACTTCCATTGAATTCGACGTCAATTTACTCGAACTGTCCGGCGTAGCCAAACGCTTCGGTGGCCTATCTGCGCTGAGCGATATTGCGCTACACATTCGGCGTGGTGAAATCTATGGCTTGATCGGCCCAAATGGTGCGGGTAAAACAACACTCTTCAACATTTTGACTGGACTGTATCAGGCGGATAGTGGGCGTTTCACGTTTAACAACAGGGAGTATAGCGGCCGCTGCAAACCACATGTGTTAGCGCAGGCAGGAATTGCGCGCACCTTCCAGAACATCCGCTTGTTCGCAAATATGACAGCACTAGAAAACGTCATGGTCGGTCGTCACCTGCGAACCAGCAGCGGCATCTGGGGCGCATTAACTCGCAACGCTACAGCACGCGCCGAAGAACATGCAATCGTGCAGCATGCACGTGCCTTACTAAGCTATGTTGGCATAGACCGCCCGCACCAAACTTTGGCCAAAAATCTATCCTACGGCGAACAACGTATGCTGGAGATTGCCCGTGCACTGGCTACCGATCCAAAATTGCTTGCGCTAGATGAACCAGCGGCGGGCATGAATGCCACCGAAACTGAAAGCCTGAAGGAATTATTACTATCCATACGCGCCAGTGGCATTACAGTGCTGCTCATCGAACATGATGTAAAATTTATTCTTGGCCTGTGCGACCGCGTGGCAGTTCTCGATTACGGCAAAAAAATCGCCGAGGACGTGCCGGAAAAAATTCGATGCGATCCGGCGGTGATCACGGCTTATTTGGGAACAGAACCCATTATTCCTGCACAGACAGGAATCCAATCATAAAAAACAGACGCTGCATGTTATGCATAACGAAACCATGATTGCAAAATCAAGATCACTATTGCAGGTACGCGATCTGAAAGTAGCTTACGGCGGCATCCAGGCACTAAAAGGCATAGATCTCGACGTAGCACCGGGCGAACTAGTCGCACTCATCGGCAGCAACGGCGCCGGCAAGACCACAGCGCTTAAGGCGTTAGCTGGCTTGCTACAACCATCTGCAGGCAAAATACATTACCGCGGCATATCTTTGCAACACCACGCAGCACATCAACTTATACAAAAAGGATTAGTATTAGTGCCGGAAGGACGTGGCGTATTCGCGCGGCTGACGGTGGAAGAGAATTTGCAGATGGGTGCCTATTGTCGCAACGACAAATCTTCCATTGCGCAGGATATGCAACACATCTACGAGTTGTTTCCGCGCTTGGCCGAGCGCCATATGCAACTGGCCGGCACCTTATCCGGCGGCGAACAACAAATGATGGCACTGGGGCGCGCGTTGATGAGCCGCCCCAAACTATTGATGCTGGATGAACCCAGCATGGGACTGGCACCGATGATGGTGGTCAAAATTTTTGAAACCATCCGCAACATTTCCGCACAGGGCGTTTCAATTCTGCTGGTTGAGCAGAATGCCAAGCTTGCCCTCGAAGTGGCGCACCGCGGTTATGTGATGGAAAGCGGTCTGATTACATTATCCGACAGCGCCGCCAATCTTCTGGGAAGCGCTGTCGTGCGCCGCGCTTATCTGGGCAGTTAGCCTTTTAAACAGATTATCTATTGGTGAAGTAGGTTATCAATAAACGGACACCAATAAATTAATTCTGCCAATTTTTTTCGTAGCACTGGCATTCAAATGCAGCGGGAAACAGATAACCCAAATGAGATAAGCACTGCAACGATGCGGAGAATGGTATCTCCACGAAGAGTTATTAATAGTGCAACACATTCAAATGTCAGGCGGGGGGCTGTAGTGTGAACCAGGATTTATCTTGAATTCAGTAAATACAGCGTTGGAATACTCATCCGCCATAGCCAAATCAAGCTTTCGCAAGGTCTGGTAGATTTCCCGCACCTTTTCCCGCTTGTCTTGAAAATAATAAGCTACGCCCAGGTTAAACCAAGCACTGGCTTTCTCTGGCTCAATACGCACCGCTTCCTCATATGCCAGAATCGCCAGACCGTATTTTTTAAGATTGCCGTAAGTAATGCCCAAGTTATACCAAGCATCGGCATACTCTGGTTGAAGTCGCAGTGCTTGCCGATATGCCTCAATTGCCTCCTCGTATTTTTTAAGATTGTCATAGGATACGCCTTGGGCAAACCAAGCGTTGACATAAAAATTTACTGAATTCATGGTTTCTCCTAGATAGTGCAATATGAGCTCTTTGTTTCAGGGCAAAAGTATCTGGCCAATTTACAGTTTGCTACCCTTCATTTTTTATCTTTCATAATCCCAACTTCATTGTTTGCTCAAAAAATTTTTTGGATCACAAAATTACTTTGTAATAGCAGCAAGAACATTGTGGCATGAGTAGTTCAAGACTAATTTTTAGCATTTTATATTAAATTTTTATTTGAATTCATCAAAAATTCACCACCCCAAAACGGTGGCGCAGGTACAAGCGTTCTTGGCAAGAACTCTTGATGTTGCGCTCAAGATATTAATGGCGGAGCATTACGAACTCATCTAACGCGCATTGAAGCGGTTTGGATATATGCCCCACTCACTATCCAAAGCACTTGCCGCAAACAGTTATTTATTTAACATAAAATACAACGTGTTGCAATTAGTCTTGATGAACCAGTGCGGCTCACCTGCTCTATTTCCCGAGACGAATTTCTATGCCGTGGTAAACTCACTGCGAAGCTGGCTAGACAGTCGCCGCGTCCGCAAGCAAGGGCGGGGAGGAAAGTCCGGGCTCCATAGAGCAAGATGCCGGTTAATGGCCGGACACCGTGAGGTGATGAAAAGTGCCACAGAGAATAGTCTGCCTAAGTTCCACAAGGAAACGGCGATGGTGAAACGGCGGGGTAAGAGCCCACCGCGGACGTGGTAACACGGACGGCACGGTAAACTCCATCTGGAGCAAGACCAAATAGGCAGGTAATGACGTGGCTCGCGTCACCTGCGGGTAGGTCGCTTGAGCGTCAGGTAACGAAACGCCTAGAGGAATGACTGTCCACGACAGAACCCGGCTTATCGGCTGGCTTCACTTAATTTCGATAAATATCCAGGATTATGGTGACTTTGGTGGAAACGGCTTTAATCATAAGCTGTCATAAAAACTATTGCTGCCGAAAAAACGCTTCTACCAAATTTTTGCTTTCATTTGAATGAAACAAAAACAACCTCAAATACCTTATCCAATTCCGCAGGTTTGACAGCATCCCGCTCTTCCCTCCGCAAGCCGCACAAATATCATAAACAGCATTAGCCTTTTTGTGCAATCCATTATTTTTTAAAGAAATTAGTACAACATCAACTTTCAGACCTAACTGCTTGTCGCGCAAAGAAAAATCATATTTTATTGCTTGACCCAGCCTACTTTTTTCAATATAGTGAAGCAGAGTGGGGAAAAGTGGGTTTTTGTGGGTAAGCAAGTACAGGGTCGCGATAATGTTTCAGGGAGCTGCACAACTCAGTCTGGATAGCAAAGGCAGGCTCGCGATACCGGCTCGGCATCGTGATATCTTGCTTGCACATTTCGCCAGTCAGTTAGTGCTGACTGCTGATGCGGATGGTTGCTTGCTGTGTTATCCGCAGCCCGAATGGCAACCGATACGCGACAAGCTGCTAAAGCTGTCCTCTCTTAATCCGCGCATACGCGCGCTACAGCGCCGCCTGATTGGTTACGCCGAAGATGTCGAAATGGATGCAGCGGGACGCGTGCTGATTTCTCCCGCCTTGCGCAGCTATGCGATGCTAGATAAGCGCGTAATGCTGATTGGCCAAGGCAATAAACTCGAATTGTGGGATGAGGCTAAGTGGACAGCGCAGCAGGAAATGGCGTTGTCGTTTGCCCATGGCGAGCTTCCGCCGGAACTGGAGGGATTCACGTTGTGAGTAGTTGCTTATCTCACACACCCAGATTGTTGCATGAAACAGTTTTATTGCATGAAGCCATTGAGGCATTGCAGATCAAACCGAATGGTGTCTATGTGGACGGCACGTTCGGGCGCGGTGGACACAGTCAGCTGATACTGCAAAAGTTGAGCGCAATGGGTCGTTTGATTGCGTTGGATAAGGATCCTGCGGCAGTAGCTGCGGGGCAGGCAATTTCTGATCCACGTTTTGTCATGGTGCACAGCGGATTCGCGCGCTTAACCGAGTTGTTGGGCAAACTGGCGGTTGAGAAAGTGGACGGGGTGTTGCTCGATTTGGGGGTGTCTTCGCCGCAACTGGATGATGAGCAACGCGGCTTCAGCTTCCGTTTCGACGCGCCGCTGGACATGCGTATGGATACCAGCGGCGGGCAAACCGCAGCGGAATGGCTGGCCACCGTAAATGAAAGTTTTCTTGGAGAGGTGATACGTGACTACGGCGAGGAACGGTTTGCTACACAGATTGCAAGAGCGCTTGTTGCTGCACGCCAAGAGAAACCTATTACCACTACGCGTCAGCTCAGCGAAATTGTTGCTCAGGCCGTGCGTACACGTGAGCCCGGGAAAAATCCGGCGACACGTACCTTTCAAGCTATACGGATTTATCTCAACCAAGAACTCGAAGAAATTGCGCGGATTCTCCCGCAATGTGTGGATTGCCTAGGGCCGGGAGGACGTATCGTGGTCATCAGTTTCCATTCGCTGGAAGACCGCATGGTAAAGCATTTTCTGCGCGATATGGCGCAGGGCGATAAGTTGCCGCGTAATTTACCGATTCGCGCTGCAGATATACCAAAAGGTAGGCTGCGTCTAATTGGCAAAGCAATTCACGCCACCTCGCAGGAGGTGGCAACTAACCCGCGGGCGCGCAGTGCGGTGATGCGTGTAGCTGAACGTGCAGGAGAGGCGCATGACTAGGGTGCATCTATTGCTCTTACTTATGGTGATCGTTTGCGCGCTGAGTGTTGTGACCTCACAAGACAAAGCGCGCAAATTGTTTGCGGAATTACAAAAGGAAAGGGACCGCGCGCAGCAGATGGAAGTGGAATGGGGTCAATTACAGCTTGAGCAGAGTACCTGGGCGATGCCAGCGCGGGTGGAGAAAATCGCTGTCGACAAGCTGCAAATGCAGCTACCGAAAGGCCGACAGATCCAATTTATCCATGCTGAAGAGCTGAGTGCATCTTCAACGCAACCATGAGTTATTCCAGCCATATACAGGCCGCAAAGCTTGCAACATTACCGTCGTGGCGGTCTCGACTGTTATTTGTGCTATTGCTATCTGGCATGGGTGCATTGATCGTACGCGCAGTGTATTTGCAAAGCATACACAATAATTTCCTGCAGCAGAAAGGGAATGCAAGTTCCAGCCGTGTCATAGACATTAGCGCGCACCGCGGCATGATTGCCGACCGCAATGGGGAGCCGCTCGCCATCAGCACGCCAGTGGAATCCATTTGGGTTAGCCCGCAGGATGTGGAAGCGACACCACAACAAGTGAATCAGTTAGCGCGGATCATGGGCATGGATATAAAGGAAGTGAAGAGTCGTTTATTCGACACTACGCGTGATTTTGTTTATCTCCAGCGCCAGTTACCACCCGAACAAGCGGAAAAAATCGTAAAGCTGGGCATGCCCGGTGTGTCGCTACGGCGTGAGTATCGCCGCTATTACCCAGGCGGGGACATAACGGCGCACCTGCTCGGTTTCACTGACGTGGACGACAACGGTCAGGAAGGACTGGAGCTGGCATTACAGAATCAGCTCGGTGGCAAAGCGGGTAGCCAACGCGTAATCAAGGATCGCAAGGGCCATATTGTCGAAGACGTCGCTAGTATTCGCGCGCCCAAGCCGGGCAGCAATCTGGTGCTGAGTATAGACAGCAAAATCCAATATTTGGCTTACCGAGAAATAAAGCTGGCGGTCGAGCAACATCATGCCAAAACCGGCTCCATTGTGGTGCTGGACGCTAAAAGCGGCGAAGTGTTGGCGCTGGCCAATTGGCCAAGTTACAACCCTAATAATCGCGTCAAGTCCAACCTTCAGGTGTTACGCAACCATGCTGTGACTGACCTATTCGAACCGGGCTCCACGCTCAAGCCGTTCACCGTGGCGGCAGCGCTGGAGACGGGTAACGTGACGCCACAAACCATTATCAATACCGAGAATGGGATAATGCTAGTCGGCGGACACAAAATTCATGACACCCATCCCGAAGAAGCACTCACAGTGGCACAAGTGATTCAGAAATCCAGTAATGTAGGCGCGGCTAAGATTGCGCTATCGTTGCCGCCGGAAGCAATCTGGCAAAGCCTGAACGCAAGCGGTTTTGGTACGCAGGCCGGCAGTGGCTTCCCCGGTGAGGCGGCAGGTAGATTGCGCGATTACAAGAAGTGGCGGCCCATTGAGCAGGCCACCCTTTCCTATGGCCACGGCATTTCCGTCAGCCTGTTGCAACTGGCACGCGCTTATACAATATTTGCAAACAATGGAGAATTGAAGCCAGTGTCATGGCTTAAGCTGGATGCACCTGTGGGCGGCAAAAAAGTATATTCGGATGCCACCGCGCGCGAAATACTCGATATGCTGGAACTCGCGGTTCTGCCAGGCGGCACCGCGCCGTTGGCACAGATCAATGGCTACCGCGTAGCGGGCAAGACTGGCACTGCGCACAAGCTAGAGGGGGGACGCTACATCAATCGTTATATCTCTTCCTTTGTCGGATTGGCACCCGCGTCCAGCCCACGACTGATCGTGGCAGTGATGATCAACGAGCCGAACAACGGTCAGTATTACGGCGGTATGGTCGCAGCACCCGTATTTAGTAATGTGATGGGCGCGGCGCTGCACCTGCTCAACGTGCCTAACGATACACGGCTCGGAAATGTATTAATGCCGCCATCTGTCGATATCGTGAAGGAGGAAGTGTGAGCTTCCATTCCGACCTCATTACCTCCCTCGACGTAACGGTCACACGGCTAGTGACGGATAGCCGCGCGGTTGCGCCAGGCGATACATTCGTCGCCTACCCAGGCAGCAAGGCTGATGGACGTCAGTTCATTAAGCAAGCTATCGCAAATGGCGCCAATGCGGTGGTCTGGGAAGCGCACGGCTTTAACTGGAACGAAGCATGGCAGCTCCCCAATTTGGCAGTCGCCGATTTGCGCCATCATGCCGGAGAGATTGCTGACCATGTCTATGGCAGCCCTTCGCAAAAAATGTGGGTAGTGGGTATCACCGGCACCAATGGTAAGACATCATGCTGCCACTGGATTGCGCAGTCATTTTGCGCTCTGGGCAAAAAAACCGCGCTGATCGGGACCTTGGGCAACGGTTTCCACTCTGCTTTGCAGCCCACTCTGAACACCACACCCGATGCCATCCGCCTGCATGAATTGTTAGCCGAATATCTGGCGCAGGGCGCGCAGGCTGTCGCAATGGAGGTGTCCTCTCATGCTTTGGAACAGGGGCGCGTGAATGGGGTGCAATTCGATGTAGCGTTGCTTACCAACCTCAGCCGAGACCATCTCGATTATCACGGCGACATGCATAGCTATGCGGCGGCCAAGCGGCACTTATTCGATTGGCAACAGCTCAAGTACGCTGTACTCAACCTGGATGATGCATTTGGTGCCGAGATTGCCGAGCAACTGCAGGACAAAGGAGTGGAAGTGGTGGGCTACGGTCTAAACGATGCCGCCTTGGCCCTAGCCGAGCGCCTCGGTTTACGCATGGTTTACGGTGGCGCATTACACATGGATGTGCATGGGTTCAGCCTGCAAATACATTCCAGCTGGGGCGGTGGTGAGCTGCATAACACACTGATCGGACGCTTTAATGTTGCCAATCTGCTGGGCGTTATGGCGGTGTTGCTAGTGAGCGGAGTGACGTTAAGCAATGCGCTGCACGAATTGTCGCATATCAGCGCGGTGCCCGGACGCATGCAGACTTTTGGTGACGACGATCGCCCCACTGTGGTGGTGGACTATGCACATACCCCAGATGCACTGGAAAAAGTGTTGCAAGCCGTGCGTGAAGTGGTCGGACGTGAACTAGCCGGGACTTACGGCGGCAAATTGATTTGTGTGTTCGGTTGTGGCGGCGACCGCGACCGCGGCAAACGCCCGATGATGGGGGCTATCGCAGCCAAATTGGCAGACGTCTCTATTATTACCAGCGACAACCCGCGCAGTGAAGCGCCGCTCGACATTATCGCAGCCATTGTATCCGGCATTACATCTGGAAGAAGGAAAACGAACGGCACATACCAAATCATCGAAGATCGCGCCTCGGCCATCGCACAAGCTGTACTCAGCGCGCATGCGACGGATATCGTATTGATTGCCGGTAAAGGGCACGAGTCGTACCAGGAAATCAGGGGGGTGAAATATCCGTTCAGCGACGCCGAGGTCGCACAGCGCGCGTTGTTGGCTTGGCGCGATGAGGGGCGAGCATGATGCTGCTATCGCAGGCCGCGCAGGTCTTGGGCTGCGAGCTTGTCGGCCACGATGTATTGTTTACCTCCGTGTCCAGCGATAGTCGAACGATTAATGCAGGCGATCTATTTGTAGCGTTGCAGGGGGAAAATTACGACGGTGCCGCATTTGTTGCCAGTGCTACTCAAAAAGGCGCAGTCGCTGCATTGGTAAAAAGTACAAGTTATCGGGGCGTTGATTCAACGTGTTCATTGCTGCTGGTTGACGACACGCGCTTGGCATTAGGCCGCCTGGCTGCTCATTGGCGCGCCCAGTTTAACATCCCCGTCATAGCAGTGACCGGCAGCAATGGCAAGACCACTGTGAAGGAAATGTTGGCAAGCATATTGCGCGCGGCAACGAATGACGATGACGCAGTGTTAGCAACGCTTGGCAATCTCAACAATGACATTGGTGTGCCACTTACCTTGCTTAAGCTGCGGGCCGTGCATCGCTATGCGGTGATCGAGCTGGGTATGAACCATATGGGAGAAATTGAATACCTGACCCGGCTGGCACGGCCGGATGTCGCCATCGTCAACAACGCGGGCAACGCACACTTGGCCGGACTGGGTTCGGTGGGCGCGGTGGCACGCGCTAAAGGAGAAATTTTCACAGGGTTGTCGCCTCAAGGCACTGCAATCATTAATGCAGATGACACTTATGCACCACTATGGCGCGAGTTGGCAGACGGCCATACGATTATTGAATTCGGTCTGGGAAAAAATGTGGCGGTACATGCGCAATGGCAGGTAAAGGGCTATGGCGTACATATCGACGTGAGTATGCCGCAGGGTAGCTTCAGTGCACAGTTGCAAGTACCGGGCGTGCACAACGTCCGCAACGCGCTGGCCGCTATTGCTGCAGCGCTGGCCTTGCATGTACCCTTGCCAGCGATTGCAGCAGGGCTGGGAAAATTTTCTGGCGTGGCCGCTCGTTTGCAGCGTAAAGCTGCACTGCATGGCGCAATGCTGATAGATGACAGCTACAACGCCAATCCGGCCTCACTGCACGTCGCGCTCGAGGTATTGGCGCAGAGCGCCGGTAAAAAGATCCTGGTACTGGGCGACATGGGAGAGCTGGGAGAGGATGCCGTACGCCTGCATGGCGAAATTGGCGTAGAAGCCCTCCGCTCGGGGGTGAACCAACTATTGGCACTAGGCAAATTGACACTTCATGCGGTACATGAGTTCGGCACAGGCGCTCGTCACTTTGAACGCATTGAGGATTTATTCGCCGAGCTGGATAAGAATTTGGATAGTGATAGCACGGTACTAGTGAAGGGCTCGCGCTTCATGCGCATGGAGCGGGTGGTGCAGCACTGCACTGGAACAAATAAGGTAAGAGAGGAAAGAAACAAGGAAGAGTCCATTCACAAGCTTCACCACCCTTCCTTAACCCATCCCTCTTAACTGCCCGGCCGAAAGAAACAAAAAATGTTACTTAAATTCGCGCAATGGTTATCGCAATATATCAGTGTATTCAGCGTATTCAATTACATCACACTGCGCGCCGTGCTGGCTGCAATGACTGCATTGTCTATTTCCTTTCTGGTCGGGCCGATGATGATACGCAAGCTAACCGCCTATAAGATAGGCCAAGCGGTACGGGATGACGGTCCGCAGACGCATCTGGTAAAAGCTGGCACACCAACAATGGGTGGCGCGTTAATTCTCACTTCGATAGCCATCACCACGTTATTGTGGGCCGATCTGAGTAATAAATATGTATGGGTGGTGTTGCTCACCACATTGAGTTTCGGCGCGATCGGCTGGGTCGATGACTACCGCAAAGTGGTACATCACAACCCCAAGGGGCTATCTGCCAAAATCAAGATATTCTGGCAATCCATCATTGCTGTGATCGTGGCGGCGTACCTGTGGCAGCACGCCAGCTTGCCTGCACATACTGAACTTATCGTGCCCTTCTTCAAGCATCTGGTATTTCCGCTAGCAGCATTCACTTTCATTCTGCTGGCCTACCTGGTTATCGTTGGCACCAGTAACGCAGTAAATTTAACCGATGGCCTAGACGGCTTGGCGATTATGCCTACAGTGATGATCAGCAGTGCGCTAGCGATCTTCGCTTATGTTGCGGGCCATGCAGTGTTCGCCAAGTATCTTGGCATGCCACATGTTCCTGGCGCGAGCGAATTAGCGGTGTTCTGCGGCGCAATTGCGGGCGCGGGGTTGGCTTTCTTGTGGTTTAACGCTTATCCGGCAGAAGTGTTCATGGGGGACGTAGGTGCGCTGGCGTTGGGCGCTGCACTCGGCACGGTGGCGGTGATCGTGCGCCAGGAAATCGTACTGCTCATTATGGGTGGGGTGTTCGTGCTGGAAACGCTGTCGGTGATCATCCAGGTGGCTTCATTCAAGCTTACTGGCAAGCGTATCTTTCGCATGGCACCACTCCATCATCATTATGAATTGAAGGGCTGGAAAGAGAATCAAGTGGTTGTTCGGTTTTGGATTATTTCGATGATGTTGGTATTAATCGGATTGACGACGCTGAAATTGCGATGATGAAATTGACAAACAAATCGGTGCTGGTGCTTGGTCTCGGCGAGACCGGGCTGTCGCTCGTGCGTTGGCTTAGTGCGCAGGGTGCGCGGGTGCGCGCTGCCGACAGTCGTGACCTCCCTCCATCTATGGATGCATTGCGCACGCAGTTTCCCGAGACGGAATTGCACTGCGGTGTGTTTCGCAGCGAATTGCTCAATGATATCGACTTGATCGCCATCAGTCCCGGCATACCATTGAGTAATCAATTCGTAGTGCAGGCTGCGGCACGTGGCATTCCAATAATGGGAGATATTGAATTATTTGCGCGATCATTGCCGCAAGATCGGCGCCCGAAAATTATTGCCATCACTGGTGCCAATGGTAAGTCCACGGTAACCAGCATGGTCGGTGCGATGTGCCGTGCGGCAGGTTTGGACACGGAAGTGGCTGGCAACATATCGCCTGCAGTGCTGGATGTGCTATTACAGCGCCAAGGACAGCATCCGGATGTTTGGGTGCTTGAACTTTCCAGCTTTCAGTTGGAAACCACATCCTCCCTCAGTGCGGATGCAGCAACGGTACTCAACATCAGCGAAGACCATCTCGATCGTTATTCCGACATAAACGAATATATCGCCGCCAAGGCGCGCATCTTCCGTAACAATGGACAGAGAAGCGTGCAAGTGCTCAATCGCGATGATGAATTTAGTGCTGGCATGGCGTTATCAGGACGCATACTCAATACATTTGGATTGAATACCCCACCTCCCACCGATAGTGACTGGGGTATAGATGGCAGCAGCGAGGATGTATGGCTAATGCATGGCCAGCGGCGTGTGATGAATGCCAATGAGCTGCGGGTGGCGGGGCTACATAATGTGGCGAATGCACTGGCTGCTCTGGCCTTGTGCCATGGCATAGATTTGCCGCTGACACCGTTACTGAATGCGTTACGAGCTTTCGAGGGTTTGCCTCATCGCGTGCAACCCATCGCGGAAATCAACGACATCATTTATTACGACGACTCCAAAGGGACTAATGTCGGGGCTACCATAGCGGCACTACAGGGTTTAAGACGGCCTGCCGTGTTGATTGCGGGCGGAGAGGGCAAAGGACAGGATTTTGCGCCGCTCTATCCGGTAGTAATGCAGTACGCGCGGGCAGTAGTTCTCATCGGACGCGATGCTGACAAGATTGCAGCGGCGCTGCAAAATTGCGGCGTGCCTGTGGTTCATGCACAGAATATGGTCGATGCAGTACGTCAGAGTGCCTCTCTGGCACAGCCGGGTGACGCAGTGCTGTTATCGCCAGCCTGCGCCAGCTTTGATATGTTCCGTAATTACAGCCATCGTGCTGAAGTATTTAACGCTGCAGTGCATGCTTTACAAGGGGATGTGGCATGTTCGCCGCAAGCCTGACCAGCCGCCACCATGCCCTGGTGGAATACGACGAGATACTGTCGTGGATAACCATCGCGTTGCTGGCGTTCGGACTGGTAATGGTGTATTCAGCTTCTATCGCCACGGCCGAAGCAAGCAAGTTCACTGGCTTTCAGCCTGCGTATTATTTGGTGCGGCATGGCCTGTATATTTTCGTAGGTATCGTGGCCGGTGTAGTGGTGTTCCAAGTATCGCTAGAGAACTGGCAGAGGCTAGCACCCTACCTTTTTCTGCTTGGCGTGGCACTTCTCATTCTAGTCCTTATCCCCGGCATCGGGCGCGAAGTGAATGGCAGCCGCCGCTGGCTTTCACTGTTCGTCATTAATCTCCAACCATCTGAACTCATAAAATTATTTGCCGTGCTGTATGCAGCCGATTACACAGTGCGCAAAGGTTTGCTCAAAGATCACTGGGGCCAAGCATTTCTGCCGATGTTCGCGGTGATGGCGCTGGTCGGAGGCTTGTTATTGCTAGAGCCGGATATGGGTTCTTTCGTGGTGATTTGTATTGTCGCGATGTGTATTCTGTTTCTTGGCGGTTTTAATATCAAGGTGTTCGCCGGATTGGTGATTGCCCTGCCAATCGCATTTGCAGCCCTTATTTTCTCATCGCCCTATCGCATGCAGCGCGTAATCGGCTTCATGGATCCATGGTCTGACCCTTACGGCAAGGGATACCAGTTAAGTCATGCGCTGATCGCATTTGGTCGCGGCGAATGGTTCGGCGTGGGGCTGGGCGGCAGTTTGCAAAAATTATTCTACTTGCCAGAAGCACATACAGATTTTCTGCTCGCGGTAATTGCTGAAGAGCTTGGCCTCGTTGGTGTATGCATGGTTATCCTGTTATTTGCCGGGCTGATCATTCGCGCCTTCGCCATCGGCCGTCAAGCCGCCAATCTCGATCGCCAGTTTGCCGCGCTGGTGGCACAGGGTATTGCCGTGTGGCTGGGCGTGCAAGCGATGATAAATATTGGGGTAAACACGGGAGTGTTGCCCACCAAGGGGTTAACCCTGCCCTTTCTTAGTTTTGGCGGCAGCAGCGTGGTAGTGAGTTGCATTGCGGCAACGCTGCTACTGCGCATCGATTGGGAAAACAGACGAATACTAAGAGGTCTGCTAATATGACTCGTAATATCCTGATCATGGCTGGCGGAACAGGTGGCCATATATTTCCGGCTTTAGCCGTAGCTGACTACCTACATTCAAAAAACTGGCACATCATTTGGCTGGGCGCACCCAGAAGCATGGAGGCAGAATTGGTACCCCAACACGGCTATGAAATGGCCAGTGTGCGTTTCTCCGGCCTGCGCGGAAAGGGGTTGTTGCGCAAATTAATGCTGCCACTCAATCTGCTGCTGGCATTGGGGCAAAGCGGCGCGGCATTGTTGCGTCATCGTCCCGACGTGGTGCTGGGCATGGGGGGCTATATCACCTTCCCTGGCGGCATCATGGCTGCCTTGATGCGCCGTCCCTTGTTGATTCACGAACAAAACTCAATTGCCGGACTAAGCAACAAAGTTCTGGCGCGATTGGCCGCACGGGTGCTGAGTGGTTTTCCGCACGTACTGCCCGCAGCTGAATGGTGTGGCAATCCAGTACGCGACAGCATTACTGCCTTACCCGAGCCGCATGTACGTTACGCCGCACGCAACGGCGTGCTTAACTTATTAGTACTGGGTGGCAGTTTGGGTGCACAGGCAATCAATGAATGTGTGCCGCAAGCATTGGCATTATTACCACAGACCACGCGCCACAACGTGTTACACCAAACTGGCAAACAGCATTTAGAAACGGTACGCACCGCCTACCAGCAGGCAGCAGTAAATGCCGAATCTCGGCCATTCCTAGATGATATGGCGCAGCATTATGCGTGGGCAGACATAGTAATTTGTCGTGCTGGTGCCTTGACTATTGCCGAATTGGCAGCTGCTGGCGTCGCCAGCATATTAGTGCCATTTCCATTTGCAGTGGATGATCACCAGACCGGTAATGCGCGCTTTCTCAGCGAACGCGGCGCAGCCACCCTGCTACCGCAGACCGAATTGAAACCACAGTCCTTGGCAAATTTATTACAGGGAATAACCAGGGAACACGCTCTGAACATGGCGCAAAGCGCGCGCAAACTGGCCAAACCGGAAGCAACACAGTGTGTTGCGCAAGTATGTATGGAGTTGGCTGGATGAAACATAAAGTTAAACACATCCACTTCGTTGGCATAGGTGGCTCCGGCATGAGCGGAATAGCCGAAGTATTGCTCAATTTGGGCTATCAGGTGAGTGGTTCTGATATAGCTGACAATGCGATCACACAGCGTATGAAACAACTCGGCGCGACGGTGTATTTGGGACATGACGGTAGTCATTCGGCGAATGCCGATGCAGTGGTAGTGTCTTCCGCAATGAATTCGGACAACCCGGAGATAGTAGCCGCGCGCGCGCGCAATATTCCAGTGGTACCGCGCGCAATGATGCTGGCAGAACTGATGCGTTTACGCCAGGGAATCGCCGTGGCCGGCACACATGGCAAGACCACCACCACCAGCCTGACCGCGAGCGTGTTAGCCAAAGGTGGTTTTGATCCGACCTTTGTCATTGGCGGGAAGCTTAACAGTAGCGGCACCAACGCCAAGCTGGGAACTGGCGAATTTATCGTAGTGGAAGCCGATGAATCGGATGCTTCGTTTTTGTACCTGCAACCCATCTTGGCTGTGATTACCAACATAGATGCCGATCACATGGAAACATACGAACATGATTTCTCGAAGCTGAAGCAGGCATTCGTGGATTTCGTCGAACATTTGCCATTCTATGGCATGGTCATGGTGTGCGTGGATGATGCCAACATACGCGACATTCTACCCAGTATTAGCAAGCCAGTTACCACTTACGGTTTTGCCGAAGACGCGCAAATCCGTGCGGTGAATGTGCGCCACCAGGATGGCAAGATGCGATTCACCGCACTCTGCCGACAAAACGGACAGCCACGCGATCTGGATATCATACTCAATCTGCCCGGACAGCATAACGTACAGAATGCGCTGGCAGCAATCGCCGTGGGGCTGGAAGTCGGCGTAACAGATGAAGCCATCGTTAGCGCGCTAGGTGAATTCGAGGGCGTTGGTCGGCGTTTTCAGCGCTATGGCGAGATTCCACTGGCGGGTGGCGGCACCTTTACTCTGGTCGATGATTACGGCCATCATCCCATCGAAATACTGGCAACAGTAAATGCTGTGCGCGGGGCATTTCCGGGGCGGCGTTTATTGCTGGCGTTTCAGCCCCATCGCTACACGCGTACGCGTGATTTATTTGAAGATTTCGTCAAGGTATTAAGCGGAGTGGATGTGCTATTGCTAGCCGAAGTATATGCCGCAGGCGAGGCGCCCATCGTAGCCGCAGACGGACGAGCACTGACTCACGCGTTACGTGTGGCCGGGCAAAACAAAGTGCTGTTCGTGGAACAAATTCAGGATATGCCGCAGGCCATTCTGAATATGGCACAAGCCGGTGATGTGGTCGTAACCATGGGAGCCGGTTCAATCGGTAGTGTAGCGAACATGCTAAAAAATATAGCCACAAATATCGGCATATCTTCTAAATGAACATGATCGAACCAGCACAATTTATTACAGAAGCGTTACGCGGAACGCTACGCAATAACATTGCTATGAGCCGCCATACCAGTTGGCGTGCTGGTGGCCATGCTGAGCGAGTCTATCAACCCGCTGATCTGGCCGACTTGATCATTTTTCTGCGTACCTTGCCAGCAGACGAGCCGGTGGTCGCGATAGGATTAGGTAGCAATTTGTTGGTACGTGATGGGGGCTTACGCGGCACGGTGCTGCTATTACATGCGGCGCTCACAGAAATGCGCATTGAAGCGGATGGATCAATCTATGTACAGGCTGGTGTATCCGGTGCCAAGCTGGCCCGCTTCGCTGCGAAACATAACCTGAGAGGTGCGGAATTCTTCGCCGGAATACCCGGCACACTGGGCGGAATGTTGGCAATGAACGCTGGCTGCTACGGTAGCGAAACTTGGAATGTGGTGGCAAATGCGCAAACGCTAATGCGTAGCGGGAAACTATTGGAACGTGAGCCGGATGATTATGAGATTGGCTATCGGCATGTTGCGTTGCGAAAGAGGGGTACATATCTTGAGCACGACGACGCCAGCATCCCTAATTCCTTGCCTTTTCACCAAGAGGAATTTTTCGTCGGCGCGAGATTGCGCTTGCCAGCTGGTGACGGCGAAGTCGCCCGCCGCGAGATTAAGGCGCTGCTATCCAAGCGCATTGCCTCCCAGCCCTTAAACCTGCCGAATGCCGGCTCGGTATTCCGCAATCCGCCAAGTGATTATGCGGCACGTCTGATCGAGCAGTGCGGGTTGAAAGGCTTGCAGATCGGCGGTGCGCGCGTGTCGGAACAGCACGCCAACTTTATCGTGAATGTGGGCGGAGCCACGGCGGCAGACATTGAAAATCTGATTAACGAAGTGCAGGCAAGCGTGCAGCACAAGACCGGTATTTGCCTGCATCCGGAAGTGCGAATCATGGGCGAGTACGCAAGAAATCATGAATAACCAATACCTTTTCCCACGCTCTCTGCCTCCTGCACAACATGGAAAAGTTGCGGTCTTGTATGGCGGGCGCTCCGCCGAGCGCGAAATCTCGCTCAAGAGCGGAGCAGCAGTACTGACCGCGCTACTAAAAAGTGGGGTTGATGCCCAGCCATTTGATCCTGCCGAACAGGATTTGCATAAGCTGCTGGAGGGTGGTTTTCAACGCGCCTTCATTGCGCTGCACGGACGCTTTGGCGAGGACGGCACGATGCAAGGCGCACTTGAATTGATGAACATACCCTATACCGGTAGCGGGGTATTGGCTTCGGCGTTAGCCATGGACAAGTGGCGCAGCAAACTGGTGTGGCAGGCTGCAGGACTACCTGTTCCGGCTTATGAGATGCTCGATGCAGCTAGCGATTTGGCTGCGATAGTGAACCGGCTGGGGTTGCCGCTATTCATCAAGCCAGCCAACGAAGGCTCCAGTGTGGGCATCAGTAAAGTGAAAAAGGCCAGTGAAATGCAAGCTGCATGTGCAGAAGCGGCGAAGCACGACAAGCTGGTAATTGCGGAGGCATTCATTAGCGGGGGCGAATACACGGTTGCCATCCTTGGTGAACAGGCACTGCCAGTAATTAAGATAGAACCAGCCAATGAATTTTATGACTATGAGGCAAAGTACTTACGCAACGATACACGCTATCTGTGCCCCTCTGGTTTGTCGCAAGAAAAAGAAGCCGAGATGCAGCGGCTGGCACTACAAGGCTTTGCACTGATAGGAGGCGCCGGCTGGGGACGTGTGGATTTTTTGATGGATGAGGCTGGACAGCCTTATTTGCTGGAGATCAATACCGTGCCCGGCATGACCGACCATAGCTTGGTGCCGATGGCAGCACGTCAGGCCGGAATGAGTTTCGAACAACTGGTGCTAACCATATTGGAGTTGACCCATGTGGGATAAGCCGGAGTTGTTACGCATGATTTCCAGCGTGCTGTTCGGCATTTGCTTCGTACTGGTTTTATATGGCGCATTGCACTATGCGTTGCACTTGCCAGTGTTTGCGCTACGCGTTGTATCTGTTACTACTGCGCCACGTCAGGTAGTTCCTGCTCAGATTGAGGCAATGGTGCGCAATGAATTGCACGGTAATTTTTTCACTGTCGATCTGGAACGTACTCGGCGGGCTTTCGAGAGCATCCCCTGGGTGCGTAAAGTAAGTATGCGGCGCCATTTCCCATGGCGGCTGGAAATAAGCTTGGAAGAGCATGTAGCGCTGGCGCATTGGAACGACGCAGGGTTGGTGAGCACCCACGGCGAGGTGTTCTCGGCTGAGACGGACAAGCTATTGCCGAAATTCATCGGGCAGCCCGATAGCGCAGCCGAAGTGACCCAGATGTATGCCGCATTGACTGAGCAGCTTGCACCGCTTAAGCAAGAAATTACAGAAATCAGCTTGTCACCGCGCCGTTCATGGCGGTTACGCCTGAACAACGGCATGCTGCTGGAATTGGGGCGGGAGCAGTCAAAGCAGCGCTTGGCGCGCTTTGTGGCGGTGTACCCATACAGCCTGATGTCCATGCAACAAAATTACGAATTTTTTCATGCGAGAAAAGCTCCGCATCAAAATGGACTGCAACGCAGGGTAGAGTATGTGGATTTGCGTTATCGCAATGGCTTCGCTGCTTACCTATCGGGTACAGCAAACGGTCTGGGCATGGTCGGGAAAAAAACCGATGTAGGACGAAGCTAAAAATTCTATAGAGGATTTATCTCATGATCAAACGCATATTTTAGTACATGCATCGTCCATACAACGCAAAAAGTTAAGGCAGTGGAGAAATTCAATGAGTAATGGCAGGGAAAACAAGAACTTGATTGTAGGGCTGGACATCGGCACTTCCAAGATTGTCACTATCGTCGCCGAGGTCAAGTCGGAAGGAACCATGGAAGTAATCGGCGTAGGAATGCACGAATCCTCCGGCATGAAGAAGGGCATGGTGGTCAATATTGATGCGACAGTGGCGGCGATCCAGCGTGCGCTGGGTGATGCCGAATTAATGGCCGATTGCAAAATTCGTGAGGTTTACACGGGTATAGCGGGCAGCCATATTAAAAGTTCCAATGCCAATGGCATGGTCAAGATTAAAGACCGGGAAGTTGCGCAGGCTGACATCGACCGAGCGGTTGAAACCGCCAGCTCGCTAAGCTTGCCTGGCGACCAGCAGATATTGCACATTTTGGAACAGGAATTCAGCATTGATGGGCAAGGAAATATCAAGAAGCCGCTGGGTATGAGCGGTATGCGCCTTGAGGTCGAGGTGCATATCGTTACTGGTGCGGTAGCAGCGGCACAAAACATCATGAAGTGCGTGCACCGCTGCGGGCTGGAGGTGCGGGAGATGATCCTGCAACCGCTGGCATCAAGCAAGGCGGTACTGTCGGACGACGAAAGAGATTTAGGCGTGTGTTTAGTGGACATCGGCGGCGGTACTACCGATGTGGCGATTTTTACTGGCGGCGCGATTCGTCATACCGCCGTAATTCCGATTGCAGGCGACCAGATTACGAATGATATCGCAATGGCTTTGCGCACCCCGACTACGGATGCGGAAGACATCAAGATCAAATATGGCTGCGCTCTGCGCCAGCTCGCTGACGATGGCCCGATCGGTGTCCCTGGAGTCGGTGAGCGAGGTGTACGTATGTTGTCGCGGCAAACCTTAGCAGAGGTCATTGAGCCACGCGTGGAGGAGCTGTATATGCTGGTGCAGGCTGAGCTGCGCCGCAGCGGATTCGAAAATTTGCTGTCCTCGGGCATCGTTATCACTGGAGGCAGCAGCGCTATGCAGGGCATGGTGGAACTCGGTGAGGAAATATTCCATATGCCGGTGCGTTTAGGACTGCCGCGCTATATAGGGGGGCTATCTGATGTGGTGAAAACACCCCGCTTTTCCACGGGTGTAGGCTTGCTGCTCTATGGATTGGAGCAATATCAGCACAATCAGACTGCGCGTCAGCGCTCAAATTCTTTCAGCGAGGTGCTGAGCAGCATGAAAGCATGGTTCAAAGGAAATTTTTAACGGAATAATTCTAGCTGAGCACAACCAAGTGGATTATTAAGTGTTTGAGTTTATATTGTAAACAACAGGGAGAAAATAATGTTTGAAATCGAGAATGTACAACTTCAGGACGCGGTAATTAAGGTTATAGGCGTGGGCGGCTGCGGCGGCAATGCAGTGGACCATATGATTGAGAAAGGCGTACAGGGTGTAGAGTTCATCGTCATTAATACCGATGCCCAAGCACTCAATCGCAACAAAGCGCGAACTCAGTTACAGATAGGTGCCACTATTACCAAGGGGTTAGGTGCGGGGGCAATTCCGGATGTTGGACGAGCCGCTGCCGAAGAAGATCGCGAGCGCATTGCCGATTTGATCCAAGGTGCCAATATGATATTTATCACTGCAGGAATGGGTGGCGGCACGGGCACCGGCGCGGCACCCGTGGTTGCCCAGATAGCCAAGGAAATGGACATCCTCACCGTGGCCGTAGTGACCAAACCATTTCTTCACGAAGGCAAGCGCATGCGTTTGGCACAAGCTGGCATCGAAGCACTGTGTGAGTCTGTGGACTCACTCATCATCGTGCCAAATGAAAAGCTGATGGCCGTGCTGGGCGAAGATACTAGTTTACTGGATGCATTCAGCGCCTCCAATAGTGTGTTACAGGGCGCAGTGGCGGGCATTGCCGAGGTAATTAATGTACCCGGCCTGATGAATGTGGACTTTGCCGATGTGCGTACCCTTATGTCTGAAAACGGCATGGCGATGATGGGATCGGCTACTGCTTCTGGATCTGATCGCGCTAAAGTTGCGGCAGAACGCGCCATGTCAAGCCCTTTGCTGGAGGACGTGAATTTAGCAGGCGCGCGCGGTGTGCTGATAAATATCAGCTCCAGTAGCAAACTCACCCTGAGAGAATTCAGGGAAATTACCAACAGTGTGCAATTTGCCATTGAAGAAGCCACCGTAATAGTTGGCTCTGTGTTCGATGAGAGCATGGGTGACGAACTGCGAGTGACCATTGTGGCAACTGGCTTGGGCTCGCCGCTGGAACGCAAGCAAACTAAGCCGGAACTTGTTTATGGGCAACGCACAGGCACGCATAACGAACCAATCTTCGCGGTCAATTATAAAGAGCTTGAAATGCCTGCAGTAATACGTAATGGTCGTCACCGTGAAGCAGTCGAGGCGATGAAACAGTCCGGTGTAGACACACTAGACATTCCGTCCTTTCTGCGCAAGCAAGCAGATTAATACCGTTCTAGGAGCACGAACATCCCATCCTTTTTAGACGTTGCAGTCAGGATACACAAAGGCAGGGTGGCGGGCAGGAGATTTGCATCAATGAAAGGTGCTCACCTTGCGGTAATTTTCCTGCGCAATTCAACTGCGCATGAAATTGACACGCCACAATACGCGCACGATTTGTTTAGAAGTTACTGTAAAACACCGGTATAAACTGGTGCCAGAATGAACTATGTTAAAATTTGAGATTATTTATAAACTTTTTAAAGCAACATGGTTAACCAACGCACGTTAAAAAATTCGGTGCAAGCTACTGGGGTAGGTCTGCATACTGGTGAGCGGGTTAATCTTACCTTGTCTCCTGCACCGGCAAACAGCGGCATCGTATTCCGCCGGGTGGATGTTGTGCCGGTGGTGGTGATCCGCGCTGAAGCGCATGCAGTACGTGATACCCGTTTATCCACCTGCCTGGAAGTAAACGGCACGCGTATAGCCACTATTGAACACCTAATGTCCGCTTTTGCCGGGCTTGGCGTGGACAATGCTTTTGTTGACTTAACTAGCGCAGAAGTGCCGATTATGGATGGGAGCGCTGGAACATTTATTTTTCTTTTGCAATCTGCAGGCATCATCGAACAATCTGCGGCAAAGAAATTCATCCGCATAAAAAAAATCATAGAGATCAAGGATGGTGACAAGTGGGTGCGCTTCGAACCATTCAACGGCTACAAACTTAACTTTACTATTAATTTTTCCCATCCTGTGTTTGCCTCAACCAAGCAGCATGTGACGATAGATCTAGGGGAACATTCTTACATCAAGGAAGTAAGCCGTGCCCGCACCTTCGGCTTCATGCATGACGTTGAGAATATGCGAGCTCAGGGATTGGCGCTGGGCGGTAACTTGGACAATGCCATCGTGATGGATGAATACCGCGTCATCAACCCAGATGGGCTGCGCTTTGAGGACGAGTTTGTCAAGCACAAAATTCTGGATGCCATTGGCGACCTATATTTGCTCGGGCATCCGCTGATCGGCGCTTTCTCTGGTTATAAGTCCGGCCATGCTCTGAACAATGCCTTGCTACGCACCTTGCTTGCTGATGAACATGCGTGGGAGTTTGTGACTTTCAGCAAGACTGAGGAAGCGCCGGCATTCCTGCGCTTACAATTGCAGACTGCCTGATTCTTCATCAGGCAACCACTCTCCCCAACCCATCTCCTACGGGATCGGAATAAGGATTAGGCGGAGTTAAATTCACCTAATCAACTTTAAGGGTAAACACTTTGCTCATTTTGCGTCTGCTGCTCGTCCTAGCCGCTCTTTTCATTGTCTTTTCCGGCGGAGCGTATATGGTTACCCGCAATCGCCGCTATCTAAATCTAGCCTGGCAGATAGTGCGCTTCGTGATTTTCATGTTGTTGATATTTGTCGTGCTGTTTTTATTGGAGCGATATGTTTTGATAGGTTGGCGCATTTTTGTTTAGGACATATCTTTTGCATTGATTATTATCCGTCTCTGAAAACCCATAAAAGTGACGTATTTATCTGTTTTAATGGGTAATCAAGCAATGTGGGATTTGCATGAATCCAGTCTGTCGAGTACAAATTTTTTGCATAATAAAACCACGTAAATTTGAGCAAATTTCCCAATAAGACATGTTTCGGCCGAGGCCGGATCAGAAACTAAATCAGCGCCTTGACCCGCACACACTGTGCAAGCCGGATTAACTTGAATGGGGCAGTAAAACAATTTGTGAACCTATTCCCGGAAAAAGGCCGACTAGACCTCCTGGTCCGATTAATGGGGGCTTGCACAATTATCTCAAACACCTCTTCAGCCTAGCGGATGAACAAATGGTGGCCAGAAGAAGCGCCAAGCAAGTTAGCGTTACCCTACGGCAAGGCCACGAGCGCATATCGAAACAGAGTAATATTTGTTTCTGAGAGGAGAAAGTGTAGATCTAGATGAAATTAGACCGACACTCAACATGGAAGATCAGGAGTTACAAAGCTCAATGTATTGAACTTTCAGAATCTTTATCGAGATGTTGCATAAACTTTGCAGCAGCCTTAAGCACGTCGTCGAGAGGAATGATAAATGTTAGTTCAACCTCACCCATAAAAACCCGTACAGCGCACTCAGTAGCGGTTCGGCCAATTGCTAATTCTATATGCTGTGCGGGAAGCGCATTTTTAGGACCAGACCAAGATTTTACTTTTAAATCCGATTCTTTTGCCCATTTCGAAGCAAGTCCAAGAACTGGATATATAAGAGCATTCAATCCTTCTGGATTGATAATAAATTCAGTTTCAGCGCCATTAGTATCTGTTAATGCAAGACAAATTACATTATTTGCATCGGTAGGGTATGTGCGAACCGAAGCTATTGGTCTTAAAGGTTTTTCGTTTGACATTTTTTCCTACGGTCGGATTAGTCGGGTTAATAGTTTAATCTTTAACATTTAGTTGAATGTCCAGAATTGAACCGCTAATAATCTATATAAGTATTATATTGTGCCTAAGTCAGGCACGCAATGCTGGTTGTGAGAAATACTTGCGTATCGAATGACTTTTAGATATACTTTTTAAATACGTAACAATGGTTATTTTAAATAACGATAGAAGGAGTAATATTATGGAAGTATTAGTTCCCATAGTGATTTTCGGAACTGGCATTATTCTTGCCACGGTCTTGTCTGGCTTGGGTATTCAACGGATTGTAGAGGGTCAAAAAGGTAATAAATAAATAAATATTACTTAGCTACTATTACAAATTCTTAATATTTAAAACGATAAAAATCGTTATCCTGTTATTCGCATAAGCACGGCCATATGGCCGTGCTTTCGTTATTGAAGCATCACACCTACACTTCCCATGCGTTTAAACAACACTGAATACCCCCACTTGATCAAGTTTTTGTTGGTTTCCACAATTTCTTTTTTTTTCGGTGCGATGCATGGCATGTTGCAAGTGATTCCGTCCATACGAGCTTGGCTGGATTCTATCGGCAGCCCTTATGGTGGCCCGGGACACATGATAGATCCCCTGGCACATGCACACATAAACTTAATCGGGGGGCTAGTGATATTGGCAATGGGAACCATGTATTATTTACTGCCCATTATTAGCGGAAAGGCAATTTACTCTTTGCGCTTGATAAACCATTCGTTTTGGTGGACAACGATCGGAGTGTTTTATTTTTATGCTACGCAAGTGGTATTTGGCATCCTGGAAGGAAATTTATTACTAGACAATAACCTGCAAGCTATGGCACAAGTGCACCGCTTTTATGGACCCATCGTTGCCAGTTCAGGAATGATCATGGCGACAGGTTTTTGCATCTATCTTGCTAACGTCTTATTCACACTTAAAAATAAAGACCGGAATCCTTAAGAACTGTTTATTGCTAAGGCGATAAGTTCAACGGGAAGCGCAGAACACCTTCAGCGCCGTTGCGTTTTATTTGCACCTGTAACACGGACCTAGTTCCTGGAGCAACTTTCGCCGCCCTGCGGTAAACACCTACCTCCCCATCTTGTATTGCCTGTATCCATTGGTCTTGGTCGTCAGTGCGCACCGAAACCATAATGTCATGGACCGGTCCACGTTCACCAGTCACTATCACCAAGAACTCGTTTACTCCAGGACGCGGTGGGCTGGGCCTGGATTCGACTCGTACCTCCGCATCCTGCCACTTTTGCGGTTGCGTATCAGCAACTCGGTCTCCGCCACATGCTGATAACAGCACCAAAAAAAATAGTTTAATATATTTTATATTTGTGCTCCGCAGTCGGTTAACCGGGGTATGCAAATTATTTCTCTGCATTGAGCTCATGGGATTGTTCTTTATTATTTTTATCTGAATCCAGCGTGCCACCCATCGACGATCCATATAAATTAACCATGAAACGAACAAACGCGCTTCCGGCAGCAACATAAAACAAAGCTATGATGAATCCCCAATCCACCCAAGGACGCTCATCACCCGGACGGAGGCCCCAAAAAGGGAAACTCAAACCCACCGCAACCAGTAACACCGCAACAGTCACTCCAATAAACCAATAGGGTATATTTTTTTGCGATTCAGGAATGGTTTCTACCAGCTCCCAATCTTCAAGCCCGCGTTTGGCCATACGTTCTTCATCAGAAGCATAGCCAAAATGATCATCTGGCTTCTCACCCCAGCGCGGCTCATCCACTTTCGATAAACCTTGAGCTTTTTCACCAATATCGCTGGCTATCATAGTTTTCTCCTTTGTTCGGAAAAATGTTGAACAGGGAATCGCCCCATCCAGGTATCACCTGCGGAAACTTCCACCACAACAGAATATAACCCTCGTGGCAGATCCCGCGCGATGGAAAGCACGAGCGATTCTCGTCCGACCGGTGATAATTTAATGTCCTCAGCGCTAAGCTGGTAACTGCCCGGCGGCAAACCTAACACGCGCACGTGTAGCTCCGCTGAGTGATACATTTTATTGGCAAGCGCAATGCGATATTCTTGAATCGTGCGACCTTGCTGGATATCCGCATTGCCCACTGCTACATGATAAGGTTGATATGACCATAATCCCCAAATAAACATCGTCGCACCCAATAGCACAAAGGGGGTCGTCCAGCCCATTCGGGCAAACAAAGAAATTGCGACGCCACGAAATTTATTTACACTTTTATTCGTGCGTTCAAGCATATCAAAACGTAATAACCCAGGGACTCCTTGTTTGTTATGCAAGCGATTGCAAGCATCAACGCAATCGCCGCAATTGATGCAACTGTCATAAATATCGGTTTTCCGCGGATCCAGATCGATAAAACAAGAAGTGACGCAATAATTACACTTGGCGCATTCACCGCTGCGACTGGCATCGTATGCTATATGCAAAGTCTGCTTGGTTTTAAACGAATGCATCCAAACCCTGTAAATGCAGGCATAGCGGCACCAGAAATGTCTTATTAACGCAATGTCTATGAAAATGATCACGACACATACCGCATAAATCCAATGCAGCGATCCCGCCAACTTGGCATTTTCTTGCAGTATTACGAAAGACCACACTACACTTGGCGGATAGAAATAAAACAATGGGATTAGCGCAAAAAACATAGCTGCCCCCAAAAATGCAACCCCAAGCAGCATCCAATTAATAATCTTATTCTTGGCACCCGCCACGCGAGGCGCTTCGCCGGTTAAGCTTACTTCGGCATGCTTACCTAATAGTTTGTGCGTAAGATTGTTAGCCCACTCGGCCATAGTATTTTGAGGACAAACCCAACCGCAAAACACAGTACCTGCAGTCGAGTACAGTAACACCAAACTACTCGCCAAAAAAAGCCATGCCCCAGTTACCAAGGCAAAATCAGCCAACCATATCTGCCGATCAAGCACAACAAAAGCGGCCGCACCCGGATCAATTCGGAATAGGCCGCTAGCCGGAATCAATACAACAAGGATCAGGGCCAGCATCTGCAACAACCGCCGCTTCCAACGGTATTCGGAATAAACTGGCTTGGAACCTACGACCGTGCCGATAACCTTGACCGGGATACTGGAAATAGATTTATACTTTACGCCACTGGCCATATTTAAGTTAATTCCCTGTCGTATTTGCTTCACGGTCAAGCGGGCTCAGCTCCAGTAAGTGCGCACGACTCAATTCCGCGTGTGCATCATCGGCTTTACGCTCAATTCGCCACAGTGCACGCACCGTTTCTACGTGATATGAATTAAGACGCAAAATTTTCTGCAACGCCTCTTTCTCGCTCAAACCATACTCGCGTGCCTGTGCTAAAGATGAAAACATATTATCAGCCAACGCATAAGCAATCCAGCGATCTTTTGCATTCGCCTTATAAGCCAAACGCGTCAGTTGATTAGCCTGTTGCGTTGCGCCACGCGCAGCTGCAAGCCAGCTACGCGTCATCAGCTCGCTTCCTACGTAAGCGCGTTCGAAAGCATCTTTATCGTTGTCACGAATGCCTAGCAAATTTGCAGCGGCTTCCATTTTCGGCCTGGTTTTCAGCAAAATCTGTAATAAATTTGCCACATCTAATTCACCAGCGTAGCGTGCGCGCGGCAGACGGAATTCAATCACTGGCGACCACTCGTCTTGTACCTGTTCTCGGCTACCCGGCAATGGCCCCCAATAGCGTCCAAGCCAAGTCCACCCCCCTTCGCCTGCAGTCGCCTCATCCTGTTGCCCCAAGGTCATACGCTGCAAATTATGCAACAGCCCCTGCGCCCCCATAAACTTCTGCCGTGGACCAACCAAGGCTAAATGCATTCCATCGAGAAATATTTGCGCATCTGGAAAAGCCAACCGAAAGCTGTTAAAAATCACGTTTAAAGATTTATTGTCGAATTGATTGAGCGCCAACCACTGAACAAATAGTCCGTTTTCGCTTAGGCGATTACGCACGCGCTGAAATTGCTGCACTGATAATAAAGAACTTGAACCTGCCAGATCCGGATGAAACACGTCGCCGATTATGACGTCGTATTGATCCAGACTCGCGCTTAGGAAATGCCGTACGTCGTCACGTTCCACTTTGGTTTGACGCAGCACGTTGCGATTTAATGGGGCAAACCAACTCGCTGCGGAATTAATCGCGCCCTGTGACAATTCAACAGCACTACGCTCTAAATTAGGAAACGCTAGAGAACCAGCCACGGAAATTCCAGTACCCAATCCGAGAAATAGTACCGAGCGAGGCTGCTCATGCAAGAGCAATGGAAGACGCGCTTGATTGGACTGCACGAACACCGCTGTAGGATCAGTTGAAGCATCCATTCTCTGCAAATCGGTCAGCAATACACGCTGCCCGTCTTGTTGCTCCACCACATGAGTCATCGAAATGGCGTCTTCATAAAAATATAAATCCCTGCTTCCCGCTTGCGCCTGCGGCAATAGCATATTGACTGGCGGCAACTTTACAACTGGCCACGCTGCTATTAAAAAAAGCGGTACAGCAAGCCATGCGGTACGCGACTGCGCCCAGGTTAAACCCAGGATCAACAACGCCGAAGCTGCCACCGCCACCGTAGCAGCGCTGCCCCAAACCGGAATCAGCACCACCCCCGCAACTACCGCGCCGAGCGCGGCACCCAGTGAATTAGCTCCATATAACCATACCCCACCGCCATTCGAGCGGCTGTTTAACAAAGGCAACCAAGCTCCAAGTGCCAGTGTAACCGGCAGAGTTACCAGCGCGAGTAATAATCCTTGCATTCTCAATGCTTCAAATAAAGAAGCAAACTCAGCTCTCTCCACCCATGCCGAAAGTGCAGGCAGCAACCATAAACTCAATACGGTAAATCCTCCGGCAGTAATGGGTAAGATTACAAACCACGCTTGCCTGTGCTGGCGTGGCGCGATCAAGCTGCCTATACCGATGCCCAACAGAAATGACGCCAGAATCACTGTCAACACATACTCGGTGCGTAGCATCACCATGCCAAATAATCGCGTCCAAGCTATTTGCAAGATCAGACTTGCCGCACCGATCCCGGCATAGGCAAACAGGAAAGCTAAACGGGGTCGACTTGCCCTAATGCTTTTCTCAGTAACCTGCGCTGTGGTGTAACGCGATGAAAGCAGCAACAACACAACAACTCCCAAACAACCAATCGCGGCAACCACTCTGACTGCCCAGACCCAACCCAAGGCAGGCAGCAACCATAGTGGTAAGAGTGCGCCACAAGCAGCACCTAGCGTATTTAAGCCGTAAATTTTCCCCAGTCGCTCCGGCCTATTTCCTAGGGATGCTAAAATCAACGGAAACCCTGCCCCCATGATGAATGCCGGGAATAACAGCAAACACAATGCAACACTAGCAATAAGACCATACCATTGAAATAGCGAAAGTTGAGCCGCCGCGCCTTCCATTCCCGCCGAGGTCATATGCAGAATCAGAGGCAAGAGTAAAGCGTAAACGGCAATACCACCTTCCAATGCAGCAAGCAACAACAAAGGCCTTTTGATTTGGGAAGCCCGGCGTACCGCAAACAAACTTCCCGCCCCCAACCCCCCCATAAATGCAGCGACGGTCAGCACCACCGCAAAAATACTCACACCGAATTGCAAAGAAAGTATGCGCGCCCACAATACCTCGTATGCCACGCTAGTCAGACCGAATAATCCATACAGCGCTGCCAGCGGCCAATAACTACGATTTGAAATAATTGATTGTGGCTCTTTTACCAGCATGAACTAACCTTAGATATGTAACAAAATAATTAAAACAAATGCTGATAACAGCGCAAAAATGTGAAAAATAAGCTGTTAAATAAAACTTAGTAAAGTTGAAGGCCTCGGCTGCCGCATTGCAAATGTAATGGAGAGCGCATGTGAGCAAACTCTGCAATTGCAGGCGCAGCATGCGCATTATTTTTTGACGGGTGCTAATCGACTTTGCATCGCACTGACCACCCATACCTCTAAGTAGCGCTGAGCCGCTGGTAAAGCGGCAACGCCTGAACTTGATGAAATCTTATTTGATACGATACTCCGACTTGTCTTGAGATTCATCTGATGCAAGGAACGAAATGTCAACGCTTCAGCATTTCGTCTATAAAAAATATGCTCTGCAGAAAACGACTTTCTCCGTTTAAGCCGAGCGAGAATCCAATCTACTATCATAACAAATTCATCGAAGAACCAACTAGACAGGCAGGGAAAGCGGGACAGTGACATCGTTCAATTCGCACAAGCGCAGCGCTCAAAACGAACTAAAGAATATCGAAACATGAATTTAGCAACAGATACGGGGCTATGCGTGGACAAAAATAAAAAACCAGATCGTTCTGTAATTGAATTAAAAGGGGTAAAACCAAATAACGCCCACAATAGCGTGTACAAAAGCCAGCGTGATAGTAAGCCCAGCAGAAATCATATGCAACACAAATACTTGCTTACCATATATTCCCATAGCGATGCCCAGCGCCCCAGTAATTAGAAGCAAGATTAACAACGGCACGCCCAATAAAAACATAGTCAAATGTTTTTTTTGTATGGTTGAGGGCCTATCTACTTTAATCTGACTGGCTTGCTGTTCAAACGCCTCCATTACCCTGGCACTATCGCCCTTCTGAACGTTATCATCAGCTCGCGCAGTTGGTATAGCACAAAATAAAAACAACACTGCTGTAATCAGCCAGCACGCTATTAGACTTGGATAGGAGCTACCCCTTACACTCGCCCTCGCCATCATTTCTCACTCTCGACTGAAATTGTCTGCTGCTCTTTCGGATCGGCTTTGCTTTCCGCATAGTGCCATGTCAACACCGCCATCAGAATAAAGGGAACAAAAAGAACACCCAGCAGGAATAAAAAAATATACCAGAGCGTATCAATATGCACGTGGAGAAAACGGTAGCTATCCACTGCATAGCACATTTTTACAGAAGTCAATGCGAGACCAATAACTATTCCCAGGTGCCGCACGATTTTGAGCATATTCACTCTCTTTTGTCCTTTACCCCGAGATTACTTGCACAGCGGAATCCAAAAAAATCGGAAGCATAATTTGCAAAAGCGAAATTTCGATGAAATACTGCGGACGAGAATGGATCCCCCTTCCATGAGCCACCACGCAATACCTTGTAGCTTCCCCCAGTCGGCATAATGTCAATCTCTTTTTCATTTGTCGCCCGCACGATTTTTCCTTTAAACAAATCTGACGGCGCGTCAGATCCTGGATAAGGCGTAAAATCATCCGCTGTCCACTCATTCACGTTACCCGCCATATCCATTACTCCATATGGACTAACGCCATTTGGATAAGCATTCACGTTGGTTGTAGAACCCACATTGTAATAAGTATTCAACCGCTCCGGTTCCATCTTGTTACCCCACGGCCAGCGCCTACCATCTGTTCCACGACCGGATTTTTCCCATTCCGCTTCAGAAGGAAGTCGCTTGCCTGCCCACTTAGCGTAAGCAATTGCATCATACCAAGACACCATAGTAACGGGGCGCAACGCTTCGCCTGAAGGAATTTTTCCTTTTTTCCAGTTGAGCGGAGGACGGTGTGAAGTAGCGACTACAAATTTGGCATATTGCGCATTAGTTACTGGATATTTGTCTATCCAGAAGGCGGGTAACTTAACTGTATGCTGCGGACGATTTTGTGCATCTGCACGTTCTAAGTCTGTACCCATCGAAAAAACTCCTTCAGGGATCAATACCATACTATCTATTTCAAGCCACTCCTCTTTGGAGAGCAAGTTTTCAATTTCCGTAGCACTGTATCCTACAGCATGATTTTTTTCGGCCTCATGCACACTATGCAATACTAAATCTTCACCAGCAGCGCGTATGTGCGATGATTCATCTTTCAATTCATAAGTTGCACGCGTGCGCATTTCACCCATACGTTCGAATCCCTGATTCACCACATACAGGGTAATCCCAATTGCTAACAAGACAAAGCAAATTACAAAAGTAGCCGATAAGTAACGTTTGCGACGTGCATAATCTGCAGCAGGAAGTACAGTTTTTCTGTTCGCAGAAGTAACTGCCATCTAAATATCACTTTCTCTGTTGTCGGAACGTTGCTTATATAAAAGATCTCGCGGACTTCTTCCGTAAGTTCCTTTCACCATGATTTCACCCATGACCCCACCGAAAGCTGCCGAAGTCATAACTACAGTAACAAACAAAGCCCACATACCAAATGGAATTAGCGATGCATCTTCCGGAATTCCACTTAAATAGACACTATCCAAGTAACTAATTGATTTAACTATTAGCGGCGGGAAGTAACACAACCATTTACCGCCAAGCCCAAAAATAACAGCAACCAATACTCCGACAAAAAAAGGTAGCACCAACATATCCATGACCCACAGGCCATTGAAGTCAAGAATGCCGCGAAATAACTCGATTTTTACTCCAAGTAAGCGGTCGCCAAAGTAGTTCAGCGCACAGCCCATGATAACTGCCACTACCCCGCTGAAAAAACGGGCTCCGGTCAAGGGTGACAATTTACTCATGGGTGATACTCTTGACCTGTAAGTATTTCATGTTCGGCTTTACGTGTTTCTTCGAGGTACCAATCTTGCACCTTCAGGCTTGCCATATAACGCGCCAGAAGTCGCCGTTCACTATCCGGCAGGTGCGCATAAGATGGCATTTGATATTCTTTCTTTAAGCGGGATGGCAATATTGCCTGAGGATTTATAGCTGAAAAATACAGGTAAAACCAGTCTTCACTTCGCAAAGAACCTATACCATCCAATATTGGGGCGGGGACGGCTTTCATAAGATCACGCACCGTCCACAATGAATGGCAGCTTTTACAATTTTGCTGGCGATATATATCCATAGCAGCGCGCTCCAGAGAAGCTGATGCAGTGCTGTAATAAGGAATACCTTTATCAACTTCCTGAATAGTATTGAGACGCCATAGATTACGCCCCATAAAACCTAGAACCACAATTGCAATTACTACAAAAACAATTTTTTCGCCTAGTTTCATTGGTCCTGTTGCTTTTCTTTTTCCTGACGCTTTAATACACGCTCCCGGCTTAGCATCTGTGCGGCATTCACCTCGCGACTTTTTGCATATTCTTGAGGTGACATTTTTTCTCTATCGCCTTCATCAAATACTAGATACTTGATGTCTTCATCAAATTGCTCATTCTTCACTCCCCACCTAATCCAATAAATGACAGCGATAATAATAAGTCCGCCAACAATTAGCCAAAGGTAAATAGACCATCCATCATCCAACGATTGCAAGTAGCTTTCCATATTTTCCTCCGTTGGTCGTTAGGTAACCATCCTAGCAGATAATCTAGAAAAGATTTCCACCCAGCATTTGTAATCCGCCGAAAATGACGGCAACAATGATGCCTGTAATTATCAGGCCAAACATCACTTTTTCGCCAGATCTCATTTTCTTTGGCGCATGATCTCCGAACATCACCATATATACGATGCCAGAAAACACCAATACTCCCAGCAGCATGAAAAAAAACACACCCGTGCTAAATTGCTGGCTGCGCATCCCTTCTATGCTTAGATCTAATTTTGGTGAATATGCTGTGTTAGCTAACACATTTAAAACACTACCTACATTTAATCCTTCAAGAAATGAATAAATAATTATCTCCATTCATATCCTTGTAAAAAAGATTATGCCGCCATAGCGGCGGCATACCTTGTTCATTTAGCTTGCAACAGCAATGCTAACTTTTATTCGACCTTATTTGAGGACTTTTCTTATCATAATGGTCCACAAAGAAACTATAAAAAAACGGAGCCAGAAATCCAATCGCCACTACTCCCGCAAATACTGGGGGTCCATAATCAAAATCTATCATTTGATGCCTCCTGAATATAGTTAGAAATTAAACGTTATGTCGCCTGTCGCCGTGACGTGGATCACTATCGTGATGGCGAGGCTGCCAATGATAAGGTGGTAACCGTTTCACAGTGATTGTTACACCAAGAAAAAACATCGTAAGATAAAACAAGTCAATCGTGAACCCCTTATCCCACCAAGGCTGTTGACGCACTCGTTTACCATTAGGGCGGTAATTGCCCTCAAAATTAGCAATTTTCACCAGTGGTCCTACAACAGTGTAATCCTTAAGATCCACATCTGGAAGCTTCATTATTTCCTCAATTTGAGGCTTGATAACACGCAAATCATCCATACTAACCGGATGTCGACCTTGCTGAGCCTTGAGTGGACTATCTTTATTAATTTCAACAATACGCTTCATTGCCGCATCATCACCCTGGGTTTCTACTATCGACTGGATTTCTGGAGTGTCCATAGCTTTAATATAATCAACGTAAATAGCAGCTGTTGGACGCTGCCCCCAAAGAGGAATAGTAGTCAGGAATGCCGTTGCGATTGTTAACAAGACAAGAACAACAACAGGTACAGGTAAACGATTGTTATCCTCTGTCATCCCACCAAGATCCTCAGCCTCCCAAAGCTGTTTGGATCGAGCTACAGTCTCTTCATGTGTCAAAGTTACCAGCGGTTCATTAAATACCCAAGGCATATCGTCCCCCTTAAATTATTTCAGATTTACTACAAAATCAATCAAGTTCCGAATTTCGCTATCTTTAGCATACATGGGCACGTCAGGAGGAGTAGTGATTTTACCTTCCCGATATTCATCGTACTCAGAACGCCATTTTTTGAAATCAATTTTTTTGCCATCAGCGTCGACCTCGCCCCATAAATAATCAAAACGCGGCATGATGGAATGCGGTTGCACTAAACGCGGGTTAAAGAAATGCAGCATCATCCACTCTCTTGACGCATTGCGTGATCCCACATGCAATAAATCTGGTCCTTTGCGGTCAGATCCAAATGCTGTTGGAGATTCCCCATTAAAATCACCTAGCATAGGGGGAGCACCAAACACTTGCCAATCTTGCGTTTGTTCAGGCAGCAATGTATGACACCACCAACAACCCTCTCGTACAAACATGGTTTTTCCAGATCCGGCGTGTAAAACATCTGCATCTGCAGCTTGTTTTAAAACCTCATCTGGAGTCCAGCCTTTTGTGGCTGTCGCATTTTCCATATATGAAAGTGGCTTGTCCTCAAAAGTCAGCAATTGGTCACTCTTCTTAATCAGGAATACAGCACCGTTCTCCTTTTTTGCTTCTGTTATGCGACCTTGCTTGACGCTAAGCTCCTCAACTCCCTTGCCCAGGTTTGCAGTGTGTGTCACCCCGTTCGGCAATGACGTTCCTGCAGGATATACATAAGCATACACCGGCTCCATCGGCTCACCGCTTTTCGGATCTTTTCTGACCAGCACTTTCAATGGCTTATTCAATCCGTTCAGCAATGGATCTGCAATTTGCCAGCCTGAATCCCACCCCGAAGTCAGTTGCTTATCCAAGCCAACCTCGGAGACGATTGAAGCTGCAAGATCAAAACTTGGAAAAAACAAGGTAATGCTCATCGACAACCCAAATGCTACTCCAAACGCTCTGGAACCAATCCTATACTCTCTAAAATTCATTATTTTCTCCCCAGATCCTGGCTTAAAGTTTTAGGTTTAACGTTCGTAGGCCAATTCATGTGGCATACGTCCGGCCGGAATAACAGTACCCTCACGTGCAGTCATCCACATGTTGTACAACCAAAGAATGGTTGAAGAAAATACCATAGTACCGCCCAACCAACGGGCGATCATATAAGGATGCTCGGCGATCACGACATCAATGTATGGCACTTCATAGATTTTACCAGCACCCTGAATTAACCCGGCAATCGTCATTGATATCCAGTAGGTACTGAATCCAATTAACAACAACCAGAAATGCAGGTTTCCTAACGTCAACGAGTATAGTTTGCGTTTCATCAATGTTTGCAAACCAAGATATACGGCTGCAGCCTCAAGAAACGTCGAGAACCCCAACAAAGCAAGATGCGCGTGCGCCACCATCCAACCTGTACCGTGAATGTACCAGTTGATCGAGCGCGTTTGCTGGAAACCACCCTGCATGTTGAGTGGGATAGCCAGCAATACACCGACCACGGTAAAACGCACCTCAAGATTCTCGACAAACATGTTCCATTTACCCTGCATGGTCAAGAGTATGTTTGACACAAATGCAATCGCTGGCACCAGAATCAAAACGCCTTCCACAGAAGCGAAAGATTTTAGCCACTCAGGCAAGGGGGCCGACATCAAATGGTGCGCGGCAGGAGTTGAATAAAACACAACAATCGACCAAAAGTGTAAGTGGCCTATACGGTGAGAATACAATGGATTACCAGTCACCTTTGGAATAACATAATAGGCAATCGCTGCAGCAACGGGAGTAATCCACAATCCCAAAACGTTATGCGCAAACCACCACGTCATGTAAGCCTCGGTTAGGCCAGTAAGATGAAAATACTCCGGTAGATTTCCAACCAAAAATACGATAATCAACATAAAAGTTGATGCCGCAAAAAACCAGTTAGTCGTATAGATACCTTGGGTGCGACGTTTTATTATGGTCATCCATACATTAACCGCCAAAGGAATAGATATAAATGCAGCTACAGCAAGATCCAGCGGCCATGGGAAGTCAGAATATTCGCGCCCGGAGGTCACTCCCATCCACAATAGAGTCAGACCCAAAAGAAGGGAGATATTCCACATCATGCAATTCCACAAACCAAGCTTTTCTGACCACAACCTTGTGTTCCCCAGTATCGGGGTGATATACATCATGGCCATTGCAAACGCCATCGAAATCCAGCCAAAGATTACCGCCAGCACATGCACCTGACGCATATGACCGAAGGCAAACATCTCCGTCCCCGTTACAAAATCAGGGAAAGCAAGCTTGGCCGCATTGAATGACCCCAACCCGGTTCCGATCATAAACCAAATAATGGCAGAAAAACCGAAGAAAATCGCCGCCGAACCGACCGGGATAGCCTCATTTTTAGCAAACAAATACTTAAGAATCATGCTGCATCTCCTTTTTTAGCTCTAGGCAGACTTAATGGCTGCCGCAATTTGCGTTAATTCCACTATAATTTTAAAGGGTTATTTTCTTGACGTTTTATGTGGCGCTATCGAATTTATCTCTTCTTGAACTATCTCGCCCACTGTACCGCCCACTACCTCACCCAAAGTATCGGTACCATCCGGCAAATGAATACGTTTGTGCGGCATTAATACATACCACGATAGCCACATACTAGAAAACGCCAAAAGCATGCAAAACGTCCCTGCTATTATTGGTAGCATGTTTCCCCTCCTTAATTTATAGTCGTCAGATTTTAAAGCAACTTTTTAAACAGGCCAACCCGCGATCTAACCATGGCGTGCATTTTCGATCACATCGTGACGCTTTAAACCAAGCGCCAGCATTAAACAAAACACAAAGCCAAATGCAAGCATCCAGAAACTCATAAAACCATTAAATGTTGTAGGTATATATGAACCAGCACCTACACCACCCCAATCTTCGAATCCTGCACGCCCCATCCAACACATAAGGGCAGCTCCGAACACGCTGCCATTACCCATACCCGTTACAAATCCCGCAATTATAATAATCCAAAAGGATCTAGATGGTATTGACTTTCTTTGCATTTTGCATTTCCTCCCCCGGTTTTTTATCTAAAATATTTAGATATTTTTTGCTAATTTTTTAAGCGGAACTCGGATGTTTTCAAGCACATTTACTCTGCAACCGAATTCTTTCTGGCAATAGATAGTGTGAGATACCAGCAATTACTAAAATTCAGTGATATAAAAATGCAGTGATATAATAAAACCCTACGCTTAACCTTGTCAAGGCATAGTGCACCTAAACTAAACAATAATGCTGATTATGAACATTAATACCTTCTTGTCGCGTATCCCTCTTCGTTATTGGGGATATCTTTCGTTGTCATTATGGGGTGGGGCGATCCTTTATTTGTTGCGCCCAGACCTTTACAATTTAGATGAGGGTTCTGCCAAATCACTTTTATTAGTATGGTCAATAGCTGATCAGGTGGCAGCTTCAGTTGTAACTTTTGGCGCGCCTGATTTGCGCGCATTGTTGTTTTTACCTGTGGCATTTCTTTGGACAGGCAATGTTTTTGCTGCCAAAGTTTTCACTACACTTTTGCTAGCCTTTGCTATTTGGTTACTTTACTTATGGAGCCGACACAACGTCAATGCTGAAAGTGCATTAATTGCCAGTGGCTTGCTGATTGTATCGCCGTTGATGCTGGAACAAATTGATACACTTTCCCCCGGTATTTACTTGTTGCCGGCATTTGCATTTGGCGCTTGGTTGAATGTGGAATACCGCTTAAATCCTCGCCCAGGTGGCGGCTGGTATTTTTCCCAATTACTGGTCAGCGCCTTTAGCGTAAGTCTGCATCCCATTGGCCTGGCTTATCCATTAGCCCTACTTTGGTCATGGTATAAAGATCCGCTAGATCAGAAGCAGCAGAAGTACTTTTTTATCGGCGTCAGTTTTGCTGCTCTCTTTACCTTACTCATGTTAAGAGGTTGGAATTACGTCGAATGGTTCCAAAACCCTATTAAAAGTCTTTCAATTACTGTGCTCGGATCATCTTTGGGCAGTGAAATACCGGCTGTCAGCTGGGTAGTGGGAGTGCTCATGCTTGCGGGGCTTGTAATTGTCGTGATCAAACAATACCGCAACCTATGGTCAGATTTTACGGGGCGCACCTTTCTTATTGGCTTGGCGCTGGGAATTACGACCGGTGATTCGGCGTGGGGCATAATTGCGTTATGCCTTATTTTGTATTTTGGAATCCCTTTGTTGTTACAATTACATCATGTTCGCGCAGGTAAGGGATTTGCGCAGCAACGTGGCTTGATGATGCTATTTATTATTATTCTTTCCACAGTATTTATGCAGGCAGATAAAAGGCACTACCAAATTCGGCAGTCCGGCTTTCTATCTGAAGAAGACCAATTAATTCATATTCTTGCTGAAGAGGCTGAAAATGCCCGTAAAATCGCTGAAGAGGACAAAGACGGAAAAAACCCTGTTCTTTTACGTGTAGCCAGCCAATGGCCAAGCCGTACTATGATCGCGTGTAAATGCGATACCTTGCCTTTACCCCCCGCAGCGCAGGACCCGCAGACTCAGCTAACCATGCTGCGCAGCATTACCCACTTATTATTCAATCCACGGCAAGCCAACAATGCAGCGCTCGCCCGGAACCTATCTATTCTAGGTGGAGGGATTATTGAAACTATTGCATTACAGCCCGGCGGGGTGCTTTTGCATTTCAAAAACGTAAATGCACCAGCCAACCTGAAGAATGGTAAGTAAGTTATATGTGAACTGCGTAGCCGTCCGGAAAAAATTTCCCGACGATTCTAGGCGAAAGTGAACGGTTAGCCTGATTTATTCGGCTCATGCCGCAATTGGCGAGAAATTTACTTTAGGTATATGAATAAGCTTATACAAGAAATTATAATTTATTTGGTTGTAGCTCTCAGCTCTCTGTTCATCATGAGCTATGCTGTACACATGCTAGTTGGTGGCTTGGTTAGCAAGGAAACTGAGTATTTGCTGATTATAGTCACTTGCCTCATTGGTGTAGTGGCTATAGGATTTATGGTTTGGGATGTAACACAACGCCGCAAGGGCATTAAATAGCTGCCTCCCGTACCGCTTAAAACACTAGGACTCTACAAGTAGAGCACCGGTGAAAATGACCAAGGCACGCACCAGCAGCACAGCCCGACCTTGAGCGCGGTGATCGATGCGCACGCTGTTATCACAGCGCAGCAAACGCAGAGCAGTTTTAACTTGCATTACATATAACGCATACATCATCACAAGCATCATGAAATGTATCCATACTAAAAATGAGGTCAATTCGCTCTCCACAATCAAACGCCGATACCAGTCCTTATAAAGATAGAGATAAATCGGCATCCCCAAATCAAACAATATTACGGAAATCATTACCAGCACATGAAACGAGCGTTGATTAGCATATCGAAACGCAGCTAACATTAACGCGTAGGTCGCCAGTGCAGCCCACACTGTACCTGCTGTTAGCATATAATGTTCTGTTCACGCACCTTATTTTCATTCTCCATCAGTTCTTCTAGACCACTTAAACTGCAAGATATTCCGTAACCATTTATTCACGCCTTGGTCTAATTTGAATATATATCAGATGGATGCGATGAAATTTAAGCTTCAACTCATTGAAACAATTTCGCATCATTTTAGATAATGGCAAACATTTCTTAATTTATGATGATCTATGCCGTGCACAAACATGTGCACTTGTTTATCTGATGCCTTAAAGATTTAATAGAAGTTTATAAGCTGGTAAATCAACTTTTAAACTTAGGTGGATTTTTATAAATAGATGTCTAGCTAGTTCTAAGCATTTCCTGAATTGCTTGGTAATCTTTTATGCTGGAAAACTGTCCTTTATGAAATACAAATTGCAAGCGCTGGTCTAATTTATCCAGCCCTGCCAGACCGAACGAACGGCCTGAATAGTCCGCGTAAATTCGCAAATCCTTCACCAACTCCACGTGCTCTCCATTACGCATAATAATTCGAGTTACCTGATTACCTATTTCGATTGCGATAGGCGCGGTAGGCAATAACATTAACCGGGTTTTCAATATCCGGTTGGTACCAGCGATAAAAAAGAAACTGGCCAGAAACGAAAACAAATATGCCAAACTGGTATTTCCACCATACCAAAATTTGACTACCATCGACAGTAACGCCACTACTGTAGGAACATACAATAACAAATCCCACATCATGCCTTTGCGGTCTCGCACTAAACTGAAACGCGTATCGCTCATATCAGATCAACCCGTGCGACTTTCTGTTCCTGCCTTCAGAATTTTCGTAATTCCCGCTTCCATTTCGCCATGCAACATGCGTCCTGGTTGAACACCGCTAACTACGCCTTTATCATTTATAAAGAAAGTCCAGGGATCACCCATCACACGATATGCCTTGAATGCTTGCGGATTTTGGTATTGATCCATATGCAAAAAAAGCACCTGGGTTTGATATTTTTCCATTAGCGCTTTCATTATTTGCAACTGGCCATCGCACACAGTGCAATGGCCAGGTGTGGCAAACTCCAAGACGATAGGCTTGCCGAGCGCCAGCGCTTTATCTAATGAGTATTGGTACATGCGTGCATCAGGCTGACGATATGTCGTCATTTTGCTCATGTCTCCACCGACATCTGCCAGTGTTTTGGTGGGCAAACTAGGCGCAAGCATGCCCTTCTGCAACATTCCCATTGAAGCGCCGCCTATGCTCCATGCGGAAAACTGCTCGCCGCAGCCACAAATAAGGCAGGAGGCAACTAGCAACCATAATATTTTTATATTCACCTAGGCCGGTTCCATCCATTACAAGTGCGGTATATGTTATATCCCCAGATAATGTTAGCCAGTAAGACCACACTACCGAAAATTCCGGCAAGTGACATAAATCGTGATGCCGCCGACTCTCCATCGTCATCAATAAATATACCAATCAACCCCGCAGCGCTAAAGAAAACCACGACCCCCAGCAGACCAAGATTATGCATCCAGAAGTGAACTTTGACCAAACGCAGACTGTAGATGGAGCGACGCACCAATCGTGGTATAAGATAATATACCGCGCCGAAAATAGCCATTTCCACCCATCCCAGCAAATTAATATGCGTATGCCCTAAAACGATCCTATGGCCGGGTATCCCGCTATTAACAAAATGCCTAAAGGTGGGAACCCCTCCCATCAACGCCCCCCAAGAAAAACCAATTATGCTGTAAATAATGCATGCATAGATAAACCACAATGTATATTTGGTGTATTCTTTATCCTGAGTCCAAGGTTCATTTAGTTCCTGCATCATGCTGATTCTCTTTCGCTTTTAATTTCACTTCTTCACGTACATCCTTATACTCCGATTTCCAGCTATCTGGCGCCCACATCCTGACCATCTCATCAATAAATTTAGATTCTCCACCCACAGGGGGGAGACGCGACGCATTAGACCCTGGGTTGGCGCGCAACTCAGAAAGAAACTGAGCAATCGCCTGCAAATCCGCTTGTGGCAATTTCGCTACAAAAGCAGCTCCTTTAGAAGGGCCGTGATCCATCGTCGTTCCAGGGTAAGATGCTTCTGGATCTGTTAAAAATTTGTTAAGGTATGCAAGGGTACGTTTGGAACCGATACCGTCGAGAACCAGCCCCATATTTGTACCGTTGCGCATTGCGCGGTGACAGACGGTGCATCCCGCTGTACGAAATAATTCTGACCCGCGCAAGCCTTCTGTGGAAAAGTCATACTGAAGTACTGGGTACATCGGCTTATCCAAGCGGGACCTGACAACTTCTAACACCAACCAACTGACAAAAGCCATAATGCCAATCAGCGCAAAACCCCCAAATAGCAATTTTTCTCCAAGCTTCATATTGCTAATTGCCATGCTGAATCACCCTCGATCACTTAATATTCTTATCCAATAGATAAAATCCCCGCGTTCGAAACAACTCGACGCGGGGATTTTACAAACGAAATCTAATTCAATAACCAAAGACTCCCTATCGAACTAAAATTTCCTTCAAAACGGTTTGATTATCAATAAGAAGGCCGTCCCGTACATTAACTGGCGGAGCAGAAGTCAAATATGCAGCAACATTATAAATGTCGTCATCTGTAAGCGTTTTCGCCACCGCTTGCATCATTGGAACCCCTCCAACTACCGGATCATTATTCCTTGTGCCATCACGCCAACTTTTCAATTGATTAACCAAATATACATACTTTTGATTGCCAATTGCCGGAAACATTGGATCCGAACCGCGCCCATTAAACCCATGGCATGAATAACAAGAGGCCACCTTACCCTGCACCCCACTATGAACCAGAAGTTTCCCCAAATGCGGCTGACCAACCTGCTGCCCCTCTGCTTTAAGAGCTTTCAAATCAGACGGCTCAAACTTTCTGGGCAAACTATCTACAAATGCAGCCACATCACGACGGTCTTGCTCGCTCAATGCCTTGGCAAATCCGTTCATTACCGCGCCCAGCCCAGAGGGAACACGCTTGTCCGCAGCAAAATTAGTGAGTTGTTTAACGATATAAACATAACCAATATTGGCTAGGCGGGGCGCGCCCATGGCATCATTACCCAATGCATTGTCTCCATGACAGGACAGGCAAGCAGGAACATCCCCTTTTCCTTGGGTAAAGATGATCTTGCCGTTAGCGGGATTCGCACTAACTTTTCCAGCTTCCGCAGAAGCGGCCGTTCCTGATACCAGTACAGTAATAGCTATTGTTGTAAGCCATGACGACAATATGGATGTAGATTTGCGCATTTCCCCCCCTTATTTCTTGAAATTCTTCAATTTAATCTTCCCCTAGCAACTTTACAAGTTGCTGGTCTTCCAACCGCCGTGAAAGACATACCATGTTTTCGGAAGGCATCCAAAAACAATATTTCCGCTACTCGCAGTATTATTCAGCCTTGTTTTTAAGAATTCTTTTTAAATAAAATTGCGGCCATACCAAAAATAAATCCAAAAATACATACGTACATCAAAAGAACTTGGCCGGTAGTCACATTCTCAAACATAACTTCTCCTCCTTTCCAATACTGCTTGGTTAATAAAACTTATTATGCATACGATCTTTCTAGACTTATGAATTTTATCACTGCCAATTTATATTACGCAAGTTTTTTTGGCTGGACGAAGAAACAAATAAAATCCAGCTTCTTGAAATCTAATTCAAGCATCCTCTTATGCTATTAACATCGCGCACGCTCGCATTCAAAAATAGCGAATTCAACTCTGAAGTGCCACTTTCGTAAGTGCCATTTGTTGCCTCAAAACCAAGCCAGGTCAGCGCAAGCTGGCCTTTTTGTTTGTGCAGGGCATGGAAATCCTGGACGTCACGGCGCATAATCCGCTGATAATTATGACCAGGGAAGGGCAAGCTATGTTCGATAATTTTCTAAAACTGATTCCGGCACAAATTTCGACGGCTTGGCTGGCGCCGGTATTTGCGATTGCCTTGGCGTGCTGGAAATTCTTTCGGGAGCAGAAGCGGTTGGAAGAAACCGTGGAAGTCGAAAAAACAAAGGTGGTCAAGCTGGAAGCTGCGCTGGAACAGCAGAAACGCTCTAACGAGTTATTGCATCAAGGTTTGCTGGAAATGCAGCAGCATAAGGAACAGCTCGACACATTGCTGGCTGATGCGCGCAGCCAGATTCGTGCAGTGGCCGATTCCATTATTATTCGTAATCCCTATTCTGATCAAGCCTTGGTGTTTTTGATTGCACATGGCCCGGCTGCTCAGAGCGTGGTCAAAATGCAAATTGATTTGCATGGCAGTCAAGCCGGGGAAGTGTACCTGTCACGCAAGACTTCAATTTATTCGCCCTCGATGGTGAATAAGGCACATGAAAAACGGCTGGATACCAAATCCGGTTTTCAATCGAATAATATTCTTACCAAGCCTTTGTTAAAATTTGGCAGCGAGTTGGTTGGTGTGGTGCAGTTTCTCAATGAAGATCGTAATACACCATTTACGGTAGAGGATGAGAAAAAAATCGAACCGATCTGCGTTAAGTTGGCATTGGCGGTTTCAAACATCATTGCTGATCCGATCAATCTGGTGCATTTGGGTGTCGTGCTTGATCCGCACATCAATCAAGCCACGATTCTGTTTACCGATATCACCAATTCCGACTTGCTGTTTCAACAACTAGCGGTGGCGGATGCGACCGCGTTGGTGGATGAATATCTGGAGCGTTTGGGTGCAATTGGCGTACAGCACGGTGCACGCATCGATAAATATCTGGGCGATGGCATGATGCTGAGTTTTGAAACAGCAGGTGTTGAAAACGCCCCGAAAGCGCTGCGAGCGGCGCTCGAAATGCAGCGCGAATTTTCTGAGATCAAACAGGAATGGCAACGTTTGAATTATGCACTGGATTTGCTGGATCATAGGATAGGTATTGCGAGCGGTCCGGTTTACGGACGTCGCATGGGTTACAGTGGTACCAGTATATTTACGATCATGGGTGCGCCTGTCAATTTGGCTGCGCATCTGTGTGATCAGGCGCGTACTGCAAGTGAGCGCATCCTGATCAGTGAAGATACCGAACAAAAATTACGTCACGCCATGCCATCAGGCTGGTATTTGGAACGCTTTGCGTTACCGCGCTATGCAGCGTATCAAGTCAGCAACAATGCGGCCGGGCAAATGGCCAAAGCAGTTACATCACCGTGAATTCCTCTATCCAATGTCTTGGGTAGGAACCGTTGTTGCTTAAATAACGAGTCTTGCATGTGGTATCCGGGCGCAACTTATTGGAACGAGCGTCATCAAATTCTTATGGGATTTTGAATGCTAGTCGATCTTGCCCGGAACTTTTGGTGTGGTACATACCACGTCTGCGTTCTGAGCTCGGTGGCGCAGAGCATGGTCGATCAGCACCAAGGCCAGCATGGCCTCGACGATAGGCGTAGCGCGGATACCTACGCACGGGTCGTGGCGACCATGGGTTTCCACTAGCGTTGGTTCACCCGCTTTATTGATGGAGCGGCGCGGAAGGCGGATGCTCGAAGTTGGTTTTATGGCGACATGCGCCACAATATCCTGTCCAGTGGAAATTCCCCCCAGTATTCCGCCAGCGTGATTGGATAAAAATCCTTGCGGAGTGATTTCGTCACCATGCTCGCTGCCTTTCTGCGTAACTGAAGCAAAGCCGGCACCAATTTCTACGCCTTTTACAGCATTTATGCTCATCATGGCGTAGCCAATATCGGCATCGAGACGGTCATACACCGGCTCGCCCCAGCCCACAGGCATATGTTCGGCCACTACAGTAAGCTTTGCACCGATGGAATCGCCGGATTTGCGCAACGCATCCATGTACGCTTCCAGTTGTTCAACATAGCTGTCATCGGCGACAAAGAAGGGGTTGCAGTTGACTTCATCCCAACTCTTGAATGGCACCACTATTTCACCCAATTGCGATAAGTAGCCACGTATCACAACACCATAACGCTCGTTCAGCCATTTTTTCGCAATCGCTCCAGCTGCTACACGCACTGCGGTCTCGCGTGCCGATGCTCGTCCGCCACCGCGATGGTCACGGATGCCGTATTTCTGCCAGTAAGTGTAATCGGCATGGCCGGGACGAAAACTTTCGGCGATGTTGCCATAGTCTTTGCTACGTTGGTCTTCATTGCGGATCAACAACGCAATCGGTGTGCCAGTGGTCTTGCCTTCAAAGATGCCGGATAAAATCTCTACCGTGTCTGTCTCGCGCCGTTGGGTGACATGGCGCGAAGTGCCGGGCTTACGGCGATCCAGTTCGTGTTGAATATCTGCTGTGCTTAATGCCATCCCAGGCGGGCAACCATCCACCACGCAACCGATGGCAGCACCATGCGATTCGCCAAAAGATGTAACGCAGAATAAAGTACCAAATGTATTTCCCGACATGGCTAAACTCGCTAAATTTATGGAGCAAGTTTAACATACCACATCTCTCTCAAGTCGCTCCAACTATGCGGTTGATGTGCAAGGAGCCTTTTTGAGAGATTTTCAGGTGATTTGCAGCCTCGGCTCGATTACCCCGCTAACCATCCATTCCTGGCTATGTAAATGAAAGCAATTTTAATGACCGCAGCTGGCAACCCCGATGTGCTGCAGCTGCGTGAAATTCCCCTACCCGAACTACCCTCAGAACACCATGTGCGGGTTAAGCTGGCCGCCGCAGGCATCAATCCGCTGGACACCAAGCTGCGCACCAAGCCAGCCTATTACCCCGACAAACTTCCCGCCATCCTGGGCTGTGATGGTGCAGGTATCATCGATGCCATAGGCGCGGCCGTGACACGTTTTACAGTCGGTGATGCGGTTTATTTCTGCAACGGTGGCATCGGCGACGAGCCCGGCTGCTATGCCGAATATACCAACCTGCATGAAGACTACTGCGCTTTCAAACCAGCCAACCTCAGCCTGCATGAAAGTGCCGCGTTGCCACTGGTGCTGATCACCGTGTGGGAGGCGCTAGTCGAACGCGTTAATCTGCAAGCCAAACAAACTATCCTCATCCATGCCGCGGCTGGGGGTGTCGGGCATATCGCCGTGCAACTAGCCCACCATCTGGGCGCGCATGTCGCGGTAACAGTAAGCGATGACAAGAAAGCCGGGCTGGTGCATGGTCTCGGTGCAGAAAAAATCATTAATTACCGCGAGCAGGATTTCGTGCGGGAAGTTCTTGTCTGGACCACTGATAAGGGTGTAGACGTGGTGTTTGATACTGTAGGTGGCGAGGTCTTTCTGCGTTCGTTCAATGCAGCGTGCATTGGCGGCAAAGTGGTCAGCTTGCTGTCCGCCCCGCTGTCATTGGCTGATACCCAACTGGCGCGACTGCGCAATCTGTCATTATGCTACGAACTAATGCTCACGCCACAAGTGATGCATATGCATGACGAGCGTATACGCCAGCGAAAAATACTGGAACAGTGCGCGCAGCTAATTGAAACAGGTAAGCTCGGCGTGCTGGTGGATAGGATGCTGCCATTGAAAGATGCTGCCCAAGCACATCGTCTCATTGAACAAGGCGGCGTCACCGGCAAGGTTGTGCTGGTGATGGATTAACAGGGCAACTACAAGCCAAGCTCCTCCCACATTGCATCTACATGGCGTTTGGTCACGTCGTCCATCGCAATTGGCGTGCCCCACTCGCGTTGCGTTTCACCCGGCCATTTGTTGGTCGCATCTAGCCCCATCTTGCTGCCCAGGCCGGATACTGGGCTGGCGAAGTCCAGATAATCAATGGGCGTGTTGTCCACAAGCAGTGTGTCGCGTGTGGGATCGACGCGTGTAGTGATCGCCCAGATGACTTCCTGCCATTTACGGATATCGATGCCATCATCCACCACGATGATGAACTTGGTGTACATGAACTGGCGTAGATAGGACCAGATGCCGAACATCACGCGTTTGGCATGACCAGGGTACTGCTTCTTCATGGATACAATTGCCAAACGATAAGAACAGCCTTCCGGCGGCAGGTAGAAATCCGAAATCTCGGGAAATTGCCTCTGTAGAAGTGGCACGAACACTTCATTCAATGCCACGCCCAAAATGGCTGGCTCATCTGGCGGTTTGCCGGTATAAGTGGAATGATAAATGGGATTGTGACGCATGGTAATGCGCTCAATAGTGAATACCGGAAATTTTTCCTGCTCATTGTAATAACCGGTATGGTCACCGAACGGGCCTTCCAGCGCGATATCATGGGGGTAAATCATTCCCTCCAGCACGATCTCGGCGCTGGCAGGCACTTGCAAATTGTTACCGATACATTTAACCAATTCGGTTTTCGATCCACGCAACAAGCCGGCAAATTGATATTCAGACAGGCTGTCCGGCACCGGCGTGACCGCGCCCAAAATGGTAGCCGGGTCGGCACCGATCACCACTGCCAGTGGAAACGGCTGGCCCGGATGTGTTTTGCACCATTCCTGATAATCCAGCGCTCCTCCGCGATGCGCCAGCCAGCGCATAATGACTTTGTTGGGCGCGATCACCTGCTGGCGGTAAATGCCAAGATTCTGGCGCGGCTTGTTGGGGCCGCGGGTAACCACCAGCCCCCAGCTAATCAGTGGTGCTACATCTCCTGGCCAGCAAGTTTGTATAGGCAGCCTGCTCAAGTCTACTTCGCTGCCTTCCCATACTACTTCCTGACAGGCAGCACTCGAAACTACCTTGGGCGTCATATTCAACACTTGCTTCAATACCGGCCACTTGTCCCAGGCATCTCTCAAACCTTTGGGCGGCTCGGGTTCTTTCAGGTAAGCCAGCAATTTTCCCACTTCGCGTAATGCCGTTACGCTTTCCTCACCCATGCCCAATGCCACGCGGTGTGGCGTGCCAAACAAGTTCGCCAGAACCGGCATATTGTGTCCTGCAGGATTTTCAAACAGCACAGCAGGGCCTTGTGCATGCAACACGCGATCGCAGATTTCCGTCATCTCCAAATACGGAGAAACTGACGTAATCACGCGCTTGAGCTCACCCAGTTTTTCTAATTGCGAGATAAAGTCGCGCAGGTCACGATATTTCATTTGTAAAAACTTTCTTCGCCCTCGGGCCGAGTTTTAAATCGTTTGTGCAGCCAGAAATATTGTTCCGGCATTTCCCGCACTCTCTGTTCGATGAATTCGTTGATGCGGCGGGTATCGGCTATCAAATCATTGGTAGGATAGTTTTCCCACGCTGGATAGAAGCGCACCTCATACCCCTTATAATCCGGCAATACACGTGTGATACACGGTACCACCTTTGCGTTAGTCATTGTAACCAGGCGAGGCAGAGTCGCCAACGTAGCTGCTGGTATGCCAAAGAATGGAACGAACACCCCATCCTTGGTGGTCCAGTCTTGATCCGTAAAATAATAAAATGACCGACCTTCGCGTAATGACTTTACTACCGGGCGCATCCCCGCTTGTCGCGCATATAGCAGCTGCTTACCGAAACGCGCGCGTTTCTGCAACACCAAGTTTTGCAAGTAAGTATTCTTTTGTTTGGAGTACACACTAACCCCATCCGTATGCTGGGCAAGCCAGGATCCACCGACATCCAGAGCGACAAAATGTGCCGTAAGAAAAATCAGTGGATTACCGCGTGCGTTTTGAAAATGCTCCGCACCTTCAACTCGTATCAACTTCTGGATGCGCTCGCGGCTGGACCACCATAAAATACCCCGCTCTACAATGCTGCGACCGAAGGCGATAAAATGCTGTCGCACTAGCTGCGACCGCTCAGCTTCGTTCAGTTCGGGGAAACATAAACGCAAATTGATGCTTGCCACGCGACGACGCTTGACTGTAAACAGATATAGCAGCGTTCCCAGGACATTACCAATCCTCGCTTGCAGTCGGTATGGAAGGAAATGCAGTAGCCACAGCAGAAAAATACCAAAACGCACCATCATATTGGATTTACATCTTGCATTGTGGCTGGCTTAATGCCTGCCGGAATCTTGTAACGATTGTAACTCCACAAATATTGCGCAGGATTTATGAGCACCAATTCTTCAAGCGCCGCATTGACCTGCCTGCTTATGGGCAAATCAATAACAAAGTCCAGTGGCGTGAAACGTAGGATATATCCCGATCCATGTGTCAATCGTTCGACGGATGTCATTACTACCGATGCGCCGCTGGATTTCACCAAGCGCCCAATTAGCGTCATGGTGTAGGCTGGTCGCCCGAAAAAATCTGCCCATTCCCCCTCTCCATTGCCGGGTACCTGATCTGGCAAAAGCCCTATTGCTTCAGCCCGCTTGAGTGCCTTATACAACTGGCGCACCCCGCTCACATCGGTACGCGCTAGCCGCACTTGGGCTCGCTCGCGACCGCTGCGCATTACATGCTCTAGCCACATTAACTTAGGTGGGCGATAAAGCACGGTGAGTGGCATGTGTTCAGCTACATATAAGGCTGACACATCGAAACATCCCAAGTGCGGTGTTAAAAAAATTACCCCCTTGCCACGCGCACGTGCCGCCTCGATATGCTCCCAGCCATAGCATGCTTTGACGCTAGCGGTCACCTCTGCTAGAGGCCGGCACCAAACCCACAGCAACTCGGTCGCCCCCTTGCCTGCTTCAACTATGCTGGCGTTTAATACCCTGCGAAAATCTGTTTCGGGACGCCCTTTCAATGCATTACTGAGATTATCGCGCATCCGTTCGGCATACTTACCGGACAGACTATAAGTCAATTTGCCCAGTACAGCGCCAAGACGGTGTAACACACTCAGAGGCAAACGTGCTACCAAATTGAACAGCCAGGCTACAAGGGAGGATATCATGGAGGTAATTACAACCGAGTTATTGCTATAATGAATTACTTTCTCAACCAACCCTATCGCGGAGCGCCATGAGTGAATTTTTGTTTACATCCGAATCAGTATCTGAAGGTCATCCCGACAAAGTTGCGGATCAAATCTCTGATTCCATTCTGGATGCTATTCTAGCGCAAGACCCCTATGCGCGAGTAGCAGCTGAGACATTAGTCAACACTGGCCTCGTGGTGCTTGCCGGTGAAATAACCACCAGCGCTAATGTGGACTATATCAAAGTGGCGCGCGATTGCATCAAGCGTATCGGCTATGATAATACTGAATATGGCATAGACTATAAAGGTTGTGCCGTGCTTGTTGCTTATGACAAGCAAAGTCCGGACATCGCTCAAGGCGTTGATCGCGCATCTCATGAGTACATGGATCAGGGAGCAGGCGATCAAGGTCTAATGTTCGGTTATGCTTGCGATGAAACCCCTACGTTGATGCCGCTGCCGATTTATCTGGCGCACCGCGTGGTCGAGCGCCAGTCGCAACTGCGCCGCGATGGTCGCCTTAATTGGCTGCGTCCGGATGCTAAAGCTCAAGTCACCATCCGTTATTTGGATGGCAAACCACATTCCATCGACACGGTATTGCTATCTACTCAGCACTCCCCCGAAATGTCGCTAGAGACCATTCGTGAAGCCGTAATTGAAGATATTATCAAGCCCGTGCTACCACAGGAACTAATCAAAGGTGATATTAAGTATTTGGTAAATCCCACTGGCCGTTTCGTTATCGGTGGCCCGCAAGGCGACTGCGGCCTGACAGGGCGCAAGATCATTGTGGACACCTATGGTGGCTCCGCTCCGCACGGCGGTGGTGCATTTTCCGGCAAGGATCCATCCAAGGTAGATCGTTCTGCGGCCTACGCTGGCCGTTATATCGCCAAAAACATCGTAGCTGCTGGTCTGGCCAGCAAGTGCCTGATACAGATTTCCTACGCGATTGGCGTGGCTCTACCCACCAGTGTGTGGGTCACCAGTTATGGCACTGGCAAAATTTCCGATGAAAAGATTGCGGAGCTGGTTAAAAAACATTTCGACCTGCGGCCAAAAGGCATTGTGCAAATGCTCGAGCTATTGCGCCCGATTTATACCAATACTGCTGCCTATGGCCACTTCGGCCGCGAAGAACCAGGGTTTACCTGGGAAGCAACAGACAAGGCATCTGCCCTGCGAGCTGATGCCGGGCTATAAATCTCTGCAAAAGATATAAACCCGTATGTTCATGAGAAACGAATGCCGTTTATGTATTTGGAAAATTAAAAAACTGATCTAAGATGGTTCTTTTATTATCTAATTAATTACGAATGGTTTCGGCAAGCAGAACCAAGACTGGTTCAAAATGCATTATTCGATACTTTTAATATCGGAAACAAAAAATTCCGTATCACCAAAACAGCTTGTTGGAAGCATTTTGTATTGATCATAATTGAGAGCCACTTTTTTACCGAGACTTCGATTTATCTTTTCAGCAACGGTATCACTTCTAACAGTAAAAAAGAATTTTTCAGGCACTTGATTAGGAAGAGACATCATACTTAATTCACCTTCCCATGTTTTACATATCCATCCTTTTTTTGAAAACTTTTGAACATATCCAGCTCGTTCACCAGTTGAATAGCTCCAAGTAAAAGCAAACCACAGATAAACAGCGCAGAGAGCGAATAATGCTGCTGCCACAATGGCAATATTTTTAATCAAATCTGCTTTTGTCGTTATCGAACTCATGAGTATGTGAAATTGCAGATTGACAGGCTGAGCTGGAGCCTTAAAACCACCCATTTATTCACTTGCTTCAGCTATCCTGTGCGTTCCGCCGTCATCAAAGACGTTTAGACCATAAGAATGCAACATCTAAAAATTTCCCCATTTGATGTCAAATAATTGCTGATCGCTGCTCAACGCAATTTCCCTTATTGCCGCGCCATTAAAATGGCAACGATGGATAATCGATGTAGCCAGCGGCATCACCGCCATAAAACGTTGCCGTATCTGGTGGGTTGTAATCTCTGCGCTCCCGCAACCGCAATAGTAAATCTGGGTTAGCAATAAAGAGAGCGCCGAATGATACGAAGTCAGCGGTCTTTTCAACAATCGCTGCCTCGGCACGTGCTGCATCGTAACCGCCATTTGCTATGTACTGGCCTCTGAATAAGCTTCGTAAGCGTTTAAAATTGAATGTTGAAGGATGTTCCTCAACCACATGTATATAAGCCAGATTGAAACGATTCAACTGTTCGGCGACGTACTCGAAGGTTTCTTGCGGTGTTGAGTCGAAAATGTCGTTTAACGGATTGACTGGGGACAGACGGACGCCGACTTTTTGCGATGGATACACACTACATACCGCCTGAATTACTTCAAACAGCAAGCGGCTGCGATTCTCAATTGAGCCACCGTACTCGTCCGTCCGTTGATTTGTGCTATCCCGCAAAAATTGGTCGAGCAAATAGCCATTCGCGGCATCTATTTCTATGCCGTCCAGCCATGCTTCTTCAGCATTAAGCGCAGCTTGCCTATATTGCTCGGCGATACCCGCCATCTCAGCAATTTCAAGCGCACGGGGTGCAACGTACGGCATCATTCCATTTGGTGTGAAAACCTCCCCTGCCGGTTGAATAGCAGAGGGTGCGACTGGCAAACTTTGGAATGGCTGCAGCGATGGATGCGAGATTCGACCAACATGTGATAGGTTCATAAAAAGCTTGCCCCCCGTTCTTGAAACGTGGGCAGTCACTTTTTTCCAGCCTTCTATTTGTTCGCGGGTGGATATGCCCGGTGTACCCGGATAACCAATGCCTTGAGCAGAAACTTGAGTGGGTTCGGAAATCATCAGACCAGCACAACTGCGTTGAGAGTAGTACATTGCATTCATCTCATTCGGCACGTTGCCAAGCGCAGCCCGGCTGCGGGTCATAGGCGCCATAACAACGCGGTTATTCAGCTCAAGGGCGCCGAGCCAGCCTTTTCTATACAAGGGGTGTATTTCCGGTGGCAGAATATGTGACATATCTGTCCACCCGGAAGGGCTGGATTCACGCTTGACCGGTTTTTTCTTAGGATAATTTCTGGGGTCAGCGACCAAATTGGGGTTCTCGTTGAGAGCCTTGGGAACATCGGGATAAGCGGGAACCATGGGAGGATTGTCATCAATATCCCAGTCACTCATCGGAATCATGGGTATGTCTTTTTTAGACAATGGCTTAGCGACAACAGGCATAGGCGTGTCGGTACTAGGTGTGAGTTTGTCGGTGCTAGGTGTAAGTTCGTTGTCGTTTGGCATGGGTTTGTCGTTCGGTTAGATACTAAGAATAGGTTATTATAGCTTGTTCTATTGGCTCATCAACCCGAACGTTTATAAATTGGCTTAACGACCTAATATTCGTTGAATTGAACCGCTTGCCCGGACGAAATGTTTTTCGTGTTCGTTTCGTCCAGCGGTTGATTGTTCGCACCAGCCGGGGATGCGTTCGTCCATGCGTCCTGGATGGAGCTTTGATTGGCCGGTTTGTGCTGCATTCTGATGCCTGGGTAAGGACACAAAGTCTCTCCAGGACATCCGTTTCTTCTTCGCCAATTGCTGCACCTTCATGGCATTTGGTTGACGCCACGCTTCAAAACCTTACAATCCCCATAGGTACCTCTCCGGTGATCCAGTTCAACAAGGTTTATCCGCTGCCGATAGGTGTGTAGTGGTCAAATAATTTCGGACACAACAATTAGGTTTTTTTACTGCTCTTTTCCGCTCAAAGCGGAGGACGGCGGATAAACGCTATTCGTTTAGCTGTCTCGAAGTTGAGCAAACAGGTCAGCGGTTTCTGTTTCATTTGTCTGAGAGCGGCTTCGGAAACATTGGCTAAACCGGCGCATTGGCTTCGTTTGAGTTTTGCTTCGGTCGCAAATCAAACAGAACTGTACTTAATCACGAGATACCATGGCACGCAAACCGATTCCTCCAAGCAGCCAAGCCAAAGTTCTTTTGCAGGCGCGCCGACGTTGTTGCATCTGCTTTGGACTCAACCGAGATACATCAATCCGGCAGGGACAGATTGCCCATCTCGATGGCAATGCTTCAAACAATGCCGAAGATAACTTGGCTTTTCTTTGTTTTGATCACCATGATCAGTACGATAGCAGTACGAGGCAAAGCAAGAACTTTACACCGTTAGAGGTAAAGCACTTCAGAGCAGAGCTTCACACCGCAATCAGCTTGGCATTCAATGCGCCGATTCTTTTTGGCGAAGCACAAGGAACTGTCGATTTCATCTCGGGGCATTACATTCGTGCCGGCGAATATGAGAGCGCGGAACTAAAAATCCAGCGCCTTGCAGACGGTCGGTACCACGTTACAGGCAATGCTCTTTATGGGACTCATCGAGAATATGGCCCGAATATTGGAGAGCTCGACTTCATTGGGGAGCTCGCTGGCGACACCATTGAGTATCGTTGGTCTTACCCTAGTGAAAACAAGAAGTACCGCGCTTTGTTGCAGTTCTCCGAAGATGGTCTGGCCGTCATCGAAGATAATTGGGTTGGAATCTTCGGTATGAACGTAAACTTCACAGGTCACTATTACAAAGCTACCTAACATTGCAGTCAAGCGGGACTGGCTTACAGCGGGCTTTGCCCGCCTCCAAACAACCCATTACATTGAATGCTGGGGCTGTAGAAAAACATATTTCGAGAGACAAAGTGGTACACGACAGAAAAATTGACCCTATAAGATCATTTGTATACGTTTTTCGACACACAATGAGGGGTGAAGCAATCCCCAAAATCATATTTCAAACGCTCCTTCTGAATCCTCGGAGGGTTTTTCTACAGCCTTGTTAGAACCTTACGATGACTGAACCGTCCCCATACCACCAAATCGGCCGCTTTGTGTTTTTGTTTCAACACGCAGAGGCCGCACTTACCGAGCTACTCGTGTTAATGGCAGACGCAGATGACGAGTTTGTTCGCATTCTTAATTAATGAGCTTGAGTACAACAAACGCGTGAAGACTACAGACGTAATGTTTGCCCGGTTCATCGATCTACGACGCCAGCCCGATCAAAATACTAAGGCAGAGTTTCACAAGCTAATGGCTGAATTCCTCCGTCTTGGGGAAAGGAGAAATGACACCGTTCATTCAAAGTACATGCCGTGGATTAACATCGAGGGAGCCGCTGGGCTCATCCGAAAAAACTCAAAACTGATGAAGGCAAGCAAGGAGCTCCGCGATGTCGAAGAAGAAGGCCTACTGCCCGCCGCATTTGAAACCGATTTAGAACGTTTGTCTGTGTCACTAAAGGAGTTGGAACGCTTCCGGCTTAAGGTTATCGACTGGCTGCATCCTTTGGAATGAACGCGCGAGTGGAACCTGCAGCGAATGTTCATGCTGACGTATTGATTTCCAATGGCAATGACTATTTCCGAAAATCGGAGCGCTATTTTAGGAAAATACAGCCAAGCCTTTCCGCCAATATCGAGGAATTGTTGTTCGCTTTAACAGCAAGCGCGACACGCTGCAAGAATACATAAATGGACAATTTGGGTTAAACCGGATAAATCATGTGTCACAAGTCCAGACTGCTTCTTTGCGCGCTACACCTGTGGTGGCTAATGTTGCGATTAAACGATTGCATGGTTTAGAATGCCCATCTACCGGACAATCAAGGTGTTGATACGTGTCATCTCAAGCGCTGGTCGAAATTCGCGACGTCAATTTTGCCTATGACAGCCGCCCCATACTAAAAGGTGTCAATCTCACTTTCCCCAAGGGCAAGGTGATTGCAGTCATGGGCGGCAGCGGCTGCGGCAAGACTACATTGCTACAGCTTATCGGCGGTGCGCTCAGGCCAAGCAGCGGCTATGTGAAAGTTGATGGGCAGGTGATACATGAGCTTGACCATAAAGGTTTATATCTCATGCGCCGCCGGATGGGTATGCTGTTCCAGTTTGGGGCGCTGTTCACGGATATGTCGGTGTATGACAATGTTGCGTTTCAGATGCGCGAGCATACTGATCTGCCGGAAGAGATCATCCGGGATTTAGTGCTGATGAAGCTGAATGCGGTGGGTTTGCGCGGCACGCATCATTTGATGCCTGCTGAGCTTTCAGGCGGCATGGCGAGACGCGTGGCGCTGGCGCGTACGGTGGCGCTGGATCCGATGTTGATCATGTACGACGAGCCATTTGCCGGACTGGATCCCATCTCACTCACCGTGGTGGGTAATCTCATTCGTCGTCTGAACGATGCGCTGGGCGCGACTTCGGTAGTGGTCACGCATGACGTGCAGGAATCGCTTAAGATCGTTGACTATATTTATTTTATTGCCGATGGGGTGGTGGTTGCAGAAGGGACTCCAGCTGAAATCAGCTCTTCCGATAAGCCGTTCGTGCATCAATTTGTGCACGGCGAAATGGACGGTCCGGTTCCATTCCATTATCCCTGCGGCGATTACTGGCAAGATTTGAATTTGCGGCCCTGGCGATGACGATCGTTGAACATCTGAGGTCACTAGGACATCGTATTGTGAATGCGGTATGGCGTATCGGATATACCTCCCGCTTCTTCCTGCTAATCCTGCTTTATTCCGGAATTAGTTTTCGGCGTTTCCACTTGACCATCAAGGAGCTGTTCTCTAGTGGAGTGATGTCGCTTATTATAATTTTGGTGGCTGGCTTATTTGTCGGCATGGTATTGGGGTTACAGGGCTATGAGACGCTTAAACGCTACGGCGCTGAATCTGCACTGGGATCACTCGTAGCGCTGAGCCTGGTGCGCGAATTGGGGCCGGTGCTGGCTGCCCTGCTGTTTGCGAGTCGTGCTGGTTCGGCGATGACTGCGGAGATTGGTTTGATGAAAGCCACCGAACAGATTTCCGCGATGGAGATGATGGCGATCAACCCGATAGCACGCGTGGTTGCACCTCGTTTTTGGGCTGGGGTCATATCTGTGCCGCTACTGTCGGCGTTATTTTCTGCCATGGGTGTATTTGGTGGATATGTGGTGGGGGTTGTACTGATCGGCGTAGATCAAGGTTCGTTCTGGTCGCAAATGCAGGCTGGGGTCGATTTTCAGCACGACATAGTGAACGGGATAATTAAGAGCTTCGTATTTGGAGTGGCAGTAACTGCCATAGCACTGTTCGAAGGCTATGATGCACCACCCACCGCAGAAGGGGTGTCCGGTGCAACCACGCGCACAGTAGTCGAGTCGTCGCTGACAATTTTGTTTTTGGATTTTATTTTGACCGCATTCATGTTTCAAGGGGAGTAGTATGAAACGCACCACGCTAGATTTATGGGTCGGCATATTTGTCGTGGCAGGTTTTGCGGCATTGGCAGTGCTGGCGCTGAAGGTGGGAAATCTGAGTACTTACAGCATGTCCGAGACATATCAGTTGCAGGCTCATTTTTCTAATATCGGTGGCCTTAAGTCCCAGGCATCCATCAAAAGTTCTGGAGTACTCATTGGACGGGTAGCTCAGATCAGCCTGGATCCCGAGCGCTATGAGGCTAAAGTGATAATGACTATAGACAAGCGCTACCAGTTCCCCAAAGATACTTTCGCCAATATCCTTACTTCAGGATTGTTAGGCGAACAGTACATCGGCCTGATTCCGGGTGGTGATGAAGAATTTCTGAAGGCTGGCGACGAAATCAAGAAAACACAGTCTGCCGTGGTACTGGAGGATTTAATCAGCAGGTTCTTGTATAGCAAGGCTGAAGATCCCAAGCAACTTAATAAATAACTTACAGATATATATATATGAAAAAAATAATTGCATTGTGGGTGGGGATATTGCTGGCGTGTTTGTCACTGGGCGTGCAGGCGAATATGCCAGAGCCGGAGGCGCTAATCAGAAACACCGTGGATGAAGTCCTGGCCATTGTTAGGCAAGACAAGGATATTCAGGCCGGTAATAAGAAGAAAGTTAATGAATTGGTGGATGCAAAGGTGCTGCCACATTTTAATTTTACACATATGACCAGACTTGCCGTAGGCAAGAACTGGCGCAATGCTACGCCGGAGCAGAAGAAAAACTTGGAAATTGAGTTTCGCAATTTGCTGGTGCGTACTTACACCACCGCATTCACTACCTACCAGGATCAGGAGGTGGAGGTGAAGCCACTCAAAATGGCAAATGATGCCACCGAGGTGACTATGAAAACTTTTATTCTTAACAAAGGCAAACAACCTCTGCCCGTAAATTATGATATGGAAAAAACGGCTAGTGGTTGGAAGGTATATGACCTGTCGATCGAAGGTGTAAGTTTGGTAACCAACTATCGCGGTACCTTCGCTGAGCAGATTCAGAAGAGCGGAATTGATGGATTGATTAAAACGTTAGTGGAAAAAAACCAATCGCAGACCGGCACAATGCTGCCTAAGGCGGCATCCAAGTGATCAGCCGTGATGGAGGCCGTGTGCAAGTACCGAGCCATCTGACCATTGAAACAGTTATACCCCTGTTCAAAAATGGTTTGCAGGCCGCTGGCGAAACACCGCTGGTAGTTGACTTGGCTCAGGTAGAGACGGTAGATTCTGCCGCGGTCAGTTTGCTGCTGGCTTGGCTACGCGAAGCGCAGCGTAGCAGTGTGAAACTGTGTTTCGATCATGTTCCAGAGAATTTGTTAAGCTTGGCCCGTTTGTATGGCGTTGTGGACATGCTGCCGCTATGCGGTAATGATTCCGCTCAGCCTTGATCTATTCAATTTGATGCCACCTGCCATTGAAGTGCGCCAAGCACGCAAGCGCTACGGCCAATTACAAGCATTGGACGGCGTGGATTTGCGTATCGAGCAGGGTGAGTTCTTCGGTTTGCTTGGCCCCAACGGTGCGGGCAAAACCACTCTGATTAACCTGCTGGCCGGACTTGCATTGCCAGATGATGGGCAGTTGTCTGTGCTGGGACACGATGTAGTCAAGCAATATCGTGCCAGCCGTAGCCTGTTGGGTGTGGTGCCGCAAGAGCTGGCCTTTGATCCTTTTTTCACAGTGCGCGAAACGTTGCGTTTGCAGTCTGGTTTTTTTGGATTGCGTCGTAACGATACCTGGATCAATGAGGTAATGCACCACTTGGATTTGACCGGTAAGGCCGATACCAATATGCGCCGCCTGTCCGGTGGTATGAAGCGCCGTGTGTTGGTGGCGCAGGCCCTGGTGCATAAGCCGCCAGTTATTGTGTTGGATGAACCGACTGCCGGGGTGGACGTGGAGCTGCGTCAATCGTTATGGCGCTTCATTCAGCAGCTTAACCGCGATGGGCACACCGTTCTGTTAACTACCCATTATCTGGAAGAAGCGGAAGCCTTATGCACACGAATTGCCATGCTCAAGCACGGCCGGATTGTAGCGCTGGATAGCACACAAAATCTACTTAGCAGCCTGGCCGGTTGTCGCGTCAGGCTGAAACTCGCGGGTTGTTTACCGGCCACATTGCTGCCGCAGGTGGTTGAACAGACGGACGGTGATTACCTGCTGACATTGCCATCCTATCAAGCATTGGAGTCAGTGCTTGCGGAACTGCGTGTGGCTGGGGTTGCGGTGCAGGAGATGACCTTGCAGCAGCCTGATTTGGAAGAAGTCTTCTTGCGTTTGGTGGGGCGGGCCGTGCAGTGAGGCGGGCATGTTGAGTTTTTACAGTCTGCTCTACAAGGAGGTATTCCGGGTGTGGAAGGTGGGCTTCCAGACCGTGCTGGCTCCAGTGCTGACCGCATTGCTCTATCTGCTGATTTTTTCCCATGTGCTGGCACAGCATGTCGAGGTGTATCCGGGGGTGCATTACACTGCCTTCCTTATTCCGGGACTGATGATGATGGCAATGTTGCAGAACGCTTTTGCCAACAGCTCTTCCAGCCTGATTCAGTCCAAGATTACTGGCAATATCGTGTTCGTGCTGCTGGCGCCGATTGCTTATTGGGAATTCTTTGCGGCATATGTGCTCGCTTCCATGCTGCGCGGCTTGGTGGTCGGCATAGGCGTATATTTGGCCGCACTGTGGTTTGCCCAGCCGCCGTTGCTGTTTCCAATCTGGATTATATTGTTCGCCGTTCTGGGTAGCGCGATGCTTGGCTCACTGGGGGTGGTAGCCGGGATGTGGGCAGAAAAATTCGATCAACTCGCAGGATTCCAGAATTTCATTATTATGCCGTTGACTTTTTTGTCCGGCGTATTCTATTCCATTCACTCGCTGCCGCCTTTTTGGCAGGCGTTGTCGCGTTTCAACCCATTTTTTTATATGATAGACGGTTTTCGTTATGGATTTTTCGGCGTGTCGGACATTTCTCCTTGGGTGAGTTTGATGGTGGCGGGCGGGTGTATGCTTGGTCTGACGCTGTTGTCATTGGGTTTGTTAAAGTCCGGATATAAATTGCGGTACTGACATAACAAAGGTATGGCAAGAATACATTAAGATGAAATCAAGATTTTTAAAGATGCCAGCATGCAAAAATTAGTTGTACAAGGTGGCATTCCATTGCGCGGCGAAGTGCGTATTTCCGGTGCCAAGAACGCGGCGTTGCCTATCATGTGTGCCTGCTTGTTGACGAGTGATGTCTTACAGTTAAGCAACATGCCGGATTTGCACGATATCGCAACCATGCGTAAATTGTTGGAGCAGATGGGCGTGAAGGCTGCTGTACAAGGTGACGAGATGGCTTTGCACGGTGCGCAAGTGGATAAGCTGGAAGCACCTTATGACATGGTAAAGACCATGCGTGCCGCAGTACTAGTGCTAGGCCCTCTGGTGGCGCGCTTCGGTGAGGCGCGCGTATCAATGCCGGGCGGTTGTGCTATTGGTTCGCGTCCCGTCGATATTCACATCAAGGGTCTGCAGGCAATGGGCGCTACAGTTTTTATTGAGCATGGCTACATTCATGCACAGGCAAAACGCCTCAAAGGCGCACGAATTCTATTCGACATCGTCAGTGTGACCAGCACAGAAAATTTGATGATGGCTGCTGCTTTGGCAGAAGGAGTAACGGTGCTGGAAAATGCTGCGCGCGAACCGGAGGTGGTGGATTTGGCGCATTGCCTGATTGCAATGGGTGCGAAAATAGAGGGGGCAGGCAGCCACACGATTGTCATAACGGGTGTGGACAGATTGCACGGTGCAGCCCATCGCATCATGCCGGATCGTATCGAGAGTGGGACTTTTCTAGTGGCGGCAGCAGCAACGGGTGGTAGCATCGTGTTACTCGATACGCGAGCGGACATCCTCGATTCCGTGCTGGAAAAACTTGCTGAAGCCGGCGCGCACATCCATAGCGATAGTGAGAGCATCCATTTGAACATGACCGGTCGGCCCAGATCGGTGAACGTGCGTACTGCGCCGTATCCAGCATTCCCTACTGATATGCAAGCACAATTTATGGTGTTGAATGTTATTGCAGATAGCAGCGCGATGGTAGTGGAAACGATTTTTGAAAATCGTTTTATGCATGTGCAAGAATTGCGCCGTCTTGGTGCAAGGATAGACGTGGAAGGCAATACTGCCTTGGTTCACGGGGTCGATCATCTGGAAGGCGCAACGGTGATGGCAACGGACCTGCGTGCATCTGCATGCTTGGTTATTGCCGGATTGGTGGCGCAGGGCGAAACCGTGATTGATCGCATTTACCATCTGGACCGTGGTTATGAACATATAGAGATAAAACTGTCGCAACTCGGAGCGAACATATTTCGCATCAATTAAATGAAAGATACCCCATGATTACCATCGCCTTATCCAAAGGGCGCATCTTTGAAGAGACCTTGCCGTTGTTGCAGGCGGCGGGTATTACGCCGCTGGAAGCCCCGGAACCTTCGCGCAAGTTGATTTTATCCACCAATCGTGCCGACGTACGTCTTATTATCGTGCGCGCTTCCGATGTGCCGACCTATGTGCAATACGGAGCTGCTGATTTGGGGATCGCGGGCAAGGATGTCCTCGACGAGCATGGCGGCACCGGCTTGTATCAGCCGCTTGATTTGAATATTGCGCGTTGCCGCATGATGGTGGCAGTAAGGAATGATTTTGATTATGAATCAGCAGTGCGTCAGGGCGCGCGCCTGCGTGTGGCGACCAAATACGTGCAGACCGCACGCGAGCATTTTGCGGCTAAAGGTGTGCATGTGGATCTGATTAAATTGTATGGTTCGATGGAGCTGGCTCCACTGGTCGGTTTGTCAGATGCAATCGTGGACTTGGTCAGCAGCGGCAACACACTGAAGGCCAATCACCTCAAGGCTGTAGAAGAGATCTCTGCAATTTCTTCGCGTCTGGTGGTGAATCAGGCTTCACTTAAACTCAAACATGCAGCTATTCAGCCCATGCTGGACGCGTTTTCCTTGGCGGTAGTTCAATGAACATCAGACGGCTTTCCACTCGGCAACCAGATTTCAATACACAACTGGACAGGCTGCTGGCTTTCGAGGCGACTCAGGATCACCAGCTGGACGAGACTGTGGCGGCTATTCTGGCGGATGTGCGTACACGCGGCGATGTAGCCCTGCTCGATTACACCCGACGCTTCGATCGCATGGAGGTGCATGATAGCGCAGCACTGGAACTGCCTCCTGCTGCCTTGCGTGCCGCCTTCGAGGGATTGTCCGCCGCACAGCGAGCCGCTCTGGAGCAGGCCGCACAGCGCGTTACCGCTTACCATCAAAAGCAGTTGCAAGTTTCATGGAGTTATACCGAGACGGACGGCACCCTGCTGGGTCAGCAGATTACGCCATTGGATCGGGTTGGTCTGTATGTGCCGGGCGGCAAGGCTGCCTACCCATCTTCAGTGCTGATGAATGCGCTACCAGCGAAAGTGGCCGGGGTGGGCGAACTCATTATGGTAGTGCCGACCCCAGACGGAATGCGAAACGCGTTGGTGTTGGCAGCAGCCCATCTGGCTGGGGTGGATCGGGTGTTCACCATTGGCGGGGCGCAAGCGATTGCTGCACTGGCTTATGGCACGGCATCCGTGCCGCGTGTAGATAAAATCGTCGGCCCCGGCAATGCTTACGTGGCCGCCGCTAAGCGCCGCGTATTCGGCGTAGTTGGTATTGATATGGTGGCAGGGCCATCAGAGATTCTGGTGATCTGTGATGGACAAACCGATCCGGACTGGATTGCGATGGATCTATTTTCTCAAGCAGAGCACGATGAATTAGCGCAGGCCATCCTGCTGACACCGGATGCGGGTTTCGCCACAGCTGTGGCGCAAAGTGCGGATCGTCTACTGGCGCAGATGCCGCGCCGTGACATCATACGCACTGCATTAGAGAATCGCGGTGCTTTGATTGAAGTGGCTGATTTAGACGAGGCTTGTGTTATCAGTAACCGTATAGCACCGGAGCATCTAGAGCTTTCAGTGGCCGATCCCCAGCAATGGCTGCCCAAAATCAAGCATGCCGGGGCAATTTTCTTGGGTCGTTATACTTCCGAGTCGCTTGGTGATTATTGCGCTGGCCCTAACCATGTCCTGCCGACCTCCGGCACGGCACGTTTTTCTTCCCCGCTGGGAGTGTATGACTTTCAGAAACGTAGCAGTTTGATTCAAGTATCCGCGCAGGGCGCAGGGATGTTGGGCGAAATTGCAGCAGTGCTGGCCCTTGGTGAGGGCTTGCATGCGCACGCGCAGTCCGCCCTGTTCAGAATTGGGTCGTGAACTCTTTGCGAGTAAGAGTGCCGATGACAATAGAAAGATCCTGGACAAAATAGAAGTTCCAAATATTGAAATCTCACACATTATGACAAGATGGGCAGTTGATATTTCAAATACAACGCCTTTCTGATTGCGTTGAAGTATGAGGGAAATTATTCGCGTCCGTACCGTTCTTTCAAAATTGCACTGCACCCGAATGGCACTGTTATAATTCGTCACTATGAACAAAGCCATCTTCGCCACTTCGCGCGCACTTGATTTAGCTCGCGAGGTATTACACATTGAAGCCTCAGCTGTATTGGCGCTTACGCAACGCATTGATGAAAATTTTCTGCAGGCGTTAAATATCATTTTAGCCTGTGAAGGCCGTGTGATTGTAAGCGGCATGGGTAAATCTGGCCATATTGCACGCAAGATCGCCGCTACACTATCTAGCACTGGTACTCCAGCGTATTTTGTACATCCCGCCGAAGCTAGCCACGGCGATTTAGGCATGATCACCGCTAAAGATGTGTTTATTGCGTTGTCGTATTCCGGAGAAAATCAGGAATTACTCACTATAGTGCCAGTCATCAAACGTCAGGGGGCACGGCTGATTAGCCTGACAGGTAATCCGCGATCCGGCTTGGCAGAGGCGTCGGACGCGCATCTCGATGCTGCTGTGGACAAGGAGGCTTGCCCGCTGGGGCTTGCTCCCACCGCCAGCACCACGGCAGCGCTAGCATTGGGCGATGCTCTGGCCGTGGCACTGCTGGATGCCAAGGGATTCGGTGAGGAAGATTTTGCTCGTTCGCACCCTGGCGGAAGCTTGGGTCGCCGTTTGCTTACCCATGTGCGCGACATTATGCATTCCGACAAGGGGATTCCTGCTGTGCATCAAAATGCAACGCTGGCCGAGGCAGTGCTGGAAATCTCGCGCAAAGGGTTAGGCATGACCGCCATTGTAGATGATGCTCGGCAGGTGCTGGGCATCTATACTGATGGAGATTTACGCCGCACGTTGGAAAAGCATGTTGATTTCACCACCACTACAATCAGCTCCGTCATGTCGCGCAATCCGCGCAGTATTATGCCGGATGCACTGGCAGCCGAAGCGGTGCAGGCTATGGAGCAATATAACATTAGCCAGATGTTGGTGATAGATTCCAACAACAAGCTGGTAGGCGCTCTGAATATGCATGATCTGCTGCGTGCAAAAGTGATTTGATGTCATTAAGTCGAGCACAATCCATTCGCCTCATCGCCTTTGATGTGGACGGTATCATGACGGATGGTGGTCTCTATTTAACCGATTCGGGTGAAGAATTTAAGCGCTTCAATTCGCTTGACGGACATGGCTTAAAAATGCTCAAAGCATCCGGTGTGGAACTGGCCATCATTACTGGTCGGACCTCCCGGTGTGTAGAACTACGCGCTCATCATCTCGGCATCTCGCACCTGTATCAAGGTGTTCACGACAAGCTCGCCAGCATGCAAAAACTGCTTGCTCAACTTAAACTGTCATTGGATGCCGTCGCCTTTATGGGCGACGACGTAATGGATCTGCCGGTGATGCTTCGTGTCGGGTTGGCTATCAGCGTACCGTATGCACCACAAGCAGTGCGCGACCGCGCTCACTATATCACCGAGCGTGACGGCGGACATGGTGCGGTACGTGAAACATGCGAATTGCTGATGTCGGCGCAAGGCACGTTAGATGCGCAACTCGCGCCTTATTTGGCATGAATCATTTAATCGTCATTGACCGTTTGCGCGCTTGGTTTGGCGGGTTGCCGCTGCTATTGCTGCTAATACTGCTGGCAGCAGCTTATTGGCTGAATCAGCAAGTACAGCCGCTGCCATTCACTCCCGACAGCAGCAAGCGCCACGACCCAGATTTTATAGTTAGTAAATTTGTCGCTACCACGCTTAATGAACAGGGCAAACCGCGTTTCGTTATGGCTGCAAAAAAAATGCTACATTACCCGGATAATAATAGCACGTACTTGGAAGCCCCCGAACTTACCAGCTTTGATTCAGACCATCCTCCCATGCATATTTATGCACATAATGGAATGGTGTCAGGAAAGGCCGAAGAAATATTTTTGCGCGACGATGTAAAAATCGTGCGTACCGCTAGTGTCACGCAAAGAGAAATGACGTTTACCACTACTTATCTGCATGTTATCCCTGACCGTGGCTTAGCCGAAACAGACCAACCTGTAACGATGATTGATGGACGTAACATTGTTCAGGCAGTAGGTATGAAATTTGATAATAAAGCGCGCATAGTAAAATTGCTTGCGCAAGTTAAAAGCGAATATGCGCCCGACAAAAATTAAATACACCACTCTGCTTTGCATAGCGCTTATCTGCCATACGCCCATCAGCCAAGCGGAACTTGCTGACCGTGACAAACCGATGCATTTGGAAGCAAATCAGCTCAGTATTGACGACGTCAAACAAATCAGCGTTTTTGAAGGCAAGGTGCAGCTCACTCAGGGCACGATGATCGTTAACGCCGACAAAGTTGTCGTGGTACAGGACAAGGAAGGATTCAAGCATGGTACGGCAACCGGACAACCCGCCAGTTTTCGCCAGAAGCGCGATAATATTGACGGATATGTGGAAGGGTATGGTGAGCGCATTGAATATGACACCAAGACCGCAATCATAGACTTCTTCGGTCAGGCGCGCATAAAACAGGATCAGGATGAAGTGCGTGGTGAACATATTACCTATAACTCCAAAACTGAGATATTTCAGGTGAACGGCACCTCCAGCAAGGGGCGCGTGCGCGCTATCATCCAACCTAAAAACAAGCGCTCTTCAGTCGGCGAACCCCTGTCAATCAAGCCGACAACGACACTAATTAAGCCTAACGAACATCAATGAGCGAGCTGCGCGCCGTTGCACTGAATAAGCGCTATCGTTCCCGCACCGTAGTGCATGATGTTTCCCTGTCGGTACAGAGCGGCGAGGTAGTCGGGCTGCTTGGTCCTAACGGTGCTGGAAAGACCACCTGCTTCTACATGATTGTCGGGCTGGTAGCTGCGGACGGAGGCGATATTTTCATCAATGGACAGAACATTACTCATCTCCCCATCCATCGCCGTGCACGTTTGGGGTTGGGCTATCTGCCACAGGAAGCATCTATTTTTCGCCGCCTAACGGTCGCGCAAAATATTCAGGCTGTGCTGGAATTACAAGATTACGATAACGATGAAATTCAAGCACGGCAGGATGAATTGATGCAGGATTTGCATATTACTCATATACGTAACAATCCAGCTATCAGCCTATCTGGGGGCGAGCGTCGACGTGTCGAAATCGCTCGTGCGCTGGCCACCAATCCACGCTTCATTCTGCTGGATGAACCGTTTGCAGGGGTAGATCCGATTGCCGTGCTGGACATTCAGAAAATCATTCGTTTTCTTAAAGAACGTGACATTGGCGTGCTGATTACCGACCATAATGTTCGCGAAACATTGGGAATCTGTGACCGCGCCTATATTATTAATGCCGGGTCGGTAATGGCAGAAGGCAAACCCGAGGAAATCATTTATAATGAAGGTGTGAGAAAAGTATATCTTGGCGAGCATTTCAAACTATAAATGCACACTATGCGCCGCTCTTATCCGTAAATTGCGTAATGAAACCCACATTACAACTTAAGCAATCCCAGCAACTGACGCTTACCCCCCAGCTACAGCAAGCCATACGCCTGTTGCAACTCTCCACTCTGGAAGTCAACCAGGAGGTGGCACGCTTGCTGGACGAAAATCCATTACTCGAACGTGAAGATGAAGACGCTATGCAGCCCTATGCACATGGAGATGCTGCCTCTACCTCCGCTGTAGACAATATCGAAGTAAAAGATGAAATGCCGCAACAGGCCGATGAAGAATGGGTAAAAGAAGACTGGAATGACTCTTCTTTTTCCGCAGCAAGCGGGCCGGATGATGAAAAAGAAGCTCGTGCCGAAGTTGCGGCAGATACCCCCAGCCTGCGTGAACATCTCATCTGGCAACTAAATATGAGCCAGCACGATGTGCGCGACCGAAAAATTATCGGTCTGTTGATCGACGCATTGGATGCCAACGGTTATCTGGCGCAGCCGCTGGAAGAAATTGTCGAAATGCTGCCGGAACAACTCAACATTACCTTGGATGACTTGGAAACTGCACTGGTGCAATTGCAGCACCTGGATCAGCCAGGCATAGCCGCACGTACCTTAAGCGAATGTCTGGCTCTACAACTCAAAGCACTCCCGGAAGATACCCCATGCCTTGATCTGGCTCTGCGCTTGGTGACGCAGCACCTCAACCTACTGGGGGCGCACGATTTTACCAAACTTAAGAAAGTTCTTCGCTGTGACGATGACGCATTGCGCACCGTGCAATCGCTCATCACCCATCTGCAACCAAGACCTGGCGCTGAGTTTGAACAGCGAGCTGCAGACTATGTAGTGCCTGACGTGGTGGTAGAATGCCGCCACGGTAGCTGGCATGTACGATTAAATCAGAGTGCCATGCCGCGCCTGCGCGTTAACCAAATGTATGCGAATATCTTGCAACAGGGCAACGAAAAAAGCGCACAGCAGATGGCTGGCCAATTGCAGGAAGCGCGTTGGTTTATCAAAAATTTGCAACAGCGTTTTGATACTATTTTGCGTGTATCGCAGACAATTGTTGATCGCCAACGTAATTTTTTCGAGCACGGCGAAACCGCTATGCGTCCGCTGGTACTGCGCGAAATCGCAGAACAGCTTGATCTGCATGAATCCACTATCTCCCGCGTGACTACGCAAAAATTTATGCTTACCCCGCGCGGCATCTATGAACTCAAGTATTTCTTCTGTAGCGGAATCGCGACTGAAAGTGGCGGTACGTGTTCCTCCACTGCGATCCGCGCACTCATCAAGCAGCTTGTCAACCAGGAAGATGCACGTCACCCCCTAACCGACAACCGCATGTCTGGAATCCTGGCACAGCAGGGCATATTGGTTGCCCGGCGTACCGTGGCAAAATACCGGGAATTGCTGAACATCCTCCCAGTTAATCTTCGTAAATCACTCTAACTATAAGGAGCAGGCCATGAACCTCAATCTCAGCGGACATCATTTGGAAATCACCCCCGCCATTCGCGAGCACGTGGTAAGCAAACTTAACAAAATCGAACGTCACTTCGACAACATGATTGATGTCAATGTCGTTCTTTCGGTGGAAAAACTGAAACAAAAGGCCGAGGCTAACGTCCACCTGAGTGGCAAGACGATTTTTGTGGAATCTGATGATACGAACTTATATGTCGCGATTGATAATCTGATCGAAAAACTCGATCGCCAAATTATCAAGCATAAAGAAAAACATGCCGCTCGTCGCCATGATGAATCCGGCAATCCCCCTGTCGTGGGGCAAGAATGATAGCAGGGCGGCTTACGTCCGCCCATTCCTTTTTTTGACGTGCTTGAATTATGAACCTGATCAGCAAAGTCCTACCCCTTGAGAACGTCATACTGGACACCGATTCCACCAGTAAAAAACGGGTTTTCGAAAGAGTGGGGGTATTATTTGAAAACACTCAGAAAATCGCACGTAGCCAAGTATTCGATAGCCTGTTTGCGCGCGAGAAGCTCGGCTCGACTGGCCTGGGACATAGCGTGGCTATCCCGCACGGCCGCATCAAGGGCCTGCGAGATGCGATTGCCGCTTTCGTCAAGACACAGGCATTGATTCCTTTCGACGCACCGGATGGTCAACCGGTTAACCTGATTTTCGTGTTATTGGTGCCGGAACGGGCCACCGACCTGCACCTGCAACTACTCGGCGAACTGGCACAAATGTTCAGTGATAAAACCTTCCGCGAACAAATTCAGAATAGCAATGATGTAGCGGTCATTCATCAATTGTTTACTAACTGGGCGATGTAACAGTAATGGCACAGGTCAATATCCAACAGCTGTTCGAGGACAAACAGGAGCAGCTGGCATTGAGTTGGGTAGCCGGAGCGAATGGTGCTGCGAAAATACTTGATAGTGATTTAGTCAGTGCCTCTAACAAGGGTTTGATTGGTCACCTCAATTTGATCCACCCGAATTGGGTGCAAGTATTAAGTGAAACCGAAGTCGACCATCTTCAAGGGCTTTCGTCCGCCTCGTTCACGGAGGCACTGACGCATCTTGAACGCGGCGGTACGCTATGCCTGATTGTGGCCGGCACGGAGAAGATCCCGCAGGAGTTGATCATTTACGCTAACCGCACACATACACCGCTGTTCCGTTCTCCTCTGCCAAGCGTACATTTGATGTGGCTGGTGCGTCATTACATTGTCAAAGCACTGGCGGAATCGACCACGCGCCATGGCGTGTTTCTCGACGTGCTTGGGGTGGGGGTGCTGGTCACGGGTGATAGCGGAATAGGCAAGAGTGAGCTGGGACTGGAACTTATCACACGCGGCAACGGTTTAGTGGCGGACGATATCACCGAGCTGTACCGTATTTCTCCGGAAACGCTGGAAGGGCGCTGCCCGGAGCTGTTGCGTGACTTCCTCGAAGTAAGGGGGCTGGGTGTGCTTAATATTCGCACCATGTTTGGCGAGACCGCGGTGCGGCGCAAAAAAAGTTTAAAACTCATTGTACATTTGCATCGCCCTCTTCGCGGCGACCTTTCCCATCTGGAACGCCTGCCGCTAGCGGCTAGTCATCAGGAAATCCTTGGCGTGAAGATTAGCACGGTGAGCATCCCGGTCATGGCCGGGCGTAACCTTGCGGTGCTGGTAGAAGCGGCAGCGCGCAATTTTGTACTACAGCAACGCGGTATCGACAGCATGCAAGAATTTATCAGTCGTCACGAGCAGCAAATGCAGGAGCAATAAATCATGCAATTATTTCTGATCAGCGGCCTCTCCGGCTCAGGAAAAAGCGTGGCGCTCAAGGCGCTGGAAGACAGCGGCTACTATTGTGTGGACAATCTGCCCTCTGCACTGTTGCCCGTCCTCATGGAAAATCTGCATCAGACCGGTAACACGCGCATTGCTGTCAGCATAGACGTTCGTAGCGGCGACAGCGTGAAGCAACTGCCGCACTATATTGATCAGCTTAAGCAACAGGGTATAGATGTGCACTTGCTCTTTCTAGACGCGCAGACCGACACGCTGGTGAAACGCTTTTCTGAAACGCGTCGCCGCCATCCGCTGCGTAATGCTCTACCTCCGGGGCAGACCAATGAAGGGCTTACCTTGCCTGAATGCGTGCAACTCGAGCGTGAAATGCTTGCCGAGATCAGTAACATCGGCCATCGTATTGATACCAGCGAGCTCGGCGCCAATGCCTTGCGTGCCTGGGTCAAAGATTTTAAGGGTGTTGACCGCGCACGCATTACCTTGCTGTTCCAATCGTTCGGTTTTAAGAATGGTATTCCGTTTGATGCCGACTTTGTGTTCGACGTGCGCTGCCTACCCAACCCACATTACGATCCCGTGCTTCGGCCACTAACCGGACGCGATACTGCGGTAATTGAGTTTCTCGAACGCAATCAAAATGTACAAAAAATGTGCGAAGACATCCGCAGTTTTGTCGAGAGGTGGCTGCCCTGCTTCATCGCTGATAACCGCAGCTATCTCACCGTCGCCCTCGGGTGCACAGGTGGTCAACATCGCTCGGTGTACTTGGTGGAAAAGCTTGCGCATTGTTTTAAGTTGCAACAGCAAGTGCTGCTGCGTCACCGCGAACTCGGTAACACTTATTGATTTTTGTGTAATTTATGACAAATTTCATTACAGTAACCGTCATTTCCGTACAGGAGAAAATCCAGGCTTCTCAGAGCAACTTGGATTTATACCCACTGAATGTCTTTCAGTGTAGAAATAACGGAATGTTGCTTAGCATTGCTATTCACGATCAATAATCATGTTGCCATTAGCGCCCATAAAGATAGGCGATTGGATGGTGCTGTTGCTCGGTGTGCTCTGCATTACATGGACCACTGTTACACTATGGCAAGGCGGCGTAGCGGACAAGGCTATCATTCGCAGCAGCGGCAAAATATTCAGTGAAGTGCCGCTATCTCGCAACCAAATTATTTCTGTGCCCGGCCCGCTTGGTATTAGCCGAATTGCCATACACAATCGGCAGGTACGCATCGCCGCCGATCCCAGCCCGCGCCAATATTGCGTACATCAGGGCTGGCTGAAGCAGGCAGGCGAAATTGCCATCTGCCTGCCCAACCAGGTCAGCGTTGAATTGAGTGGCAGGGGCAAGCGTTATGACAGCCTCAACTATTAAACTCGTAACTACCGCAGCGGATCACCACATCGCGCGCATGGCGGCATTGGCGATGGGCCTGTCAATGCTGGAAGCAGCCATCCCCTCGCCATTGCCTGGCATAAAACCTGGTTTGGCTAACATTGTCACTCTCATCGTACTTACACGCTACGGCTGGCGCATGGCGGCATGGGTATCGCTGTTGCGAGTCCTGGCGGGAAGCTTGCTTATGGGAAGTTTTCTTACACCTGGATTTTTTCTCAGCTTGAGCGGTGCGCTATGCAGCATCGCCATACTGGCCATCAGCCAGCATTTGCCAGCGCGCTGGTTCGGCCCGGTCACCCACAGCATCTTCGGCGCATTTGCACACATTGCTGGTCAATTATTATTGGTGTATTTCTGGCTCATTCCGCACACTGGGCTGGTTTATCTGATTCCTATCTTTGCTACGGCAGCACTGCTGTTTGGTACAGTAAATGGCCTGATCGCGGCACACTATCTGAATGCACCAAACACTGAGCTCGAAGCACCAAAATTGACTGGTTGAAAAGCACATGAAAACTATCGTACTCGCCCTAACCGGCGCATCCGGCTTACCCTATGCCATGCGACTGCTTGAGTGCCTGCTCCAAGGCGGTCAGCGCGTCCACCTGGTTTATTCACAAGCGGCACAAATAGTCGCCAAACAAGAGTTGGATTTTGTATTACCCAACCGTCCGCAAGATGCGGAAAAAATCTTGGCGGAACGACTCGGCAAAGTCAGCGGCGAACTGCGCGTGTTCGGACGCGATGACTGGTTCGCACCCATGGCCTCAGGCTCTAATCCTGGTGACGCGATGGTAATTTGCCCCTGCACTATGGGTACACTGGCGGCGGTGGCTGGGGGGTTAAGCGACGACCTCATCACCCGTGCAGCCGATGTCATGCTCAAGGAGAAGCGCCTATTGATTTTAGTGCCGCGCGAAACACCGTTTTCTGCCATCCATCTGGAAAATATGCTCAAGCTGAGCCATGCCGGTGCGGTCATCCTGCCGCCCAATCCGGGCTTTTACTATCACCCGCAAAGTGTGCAAGACTTGGTAGATTTTGTGGTGGCAAAGATACTTGATCACTTAGGCGTGGAGCATATGTTAGTGAAGCGGTGGGGAGAGAATAATAGGTTGTGCTGAGGACCGAAGCACAACTACTACGCTTGGATGAGATAAAGATGCAACTGGACGCTACTTTTTTTTCTGATGGTCTTTTTTTCTACAGATTTATTTTTTGGTTCAGACTCTGATTTTTTGTAAGACGGATCATTGCAGTTGTAGCCACCCCTGATGATGAAAGAAACTACAAGTTTGAAGATAGAGATGGAGGTCGCGCAAATTTTTGGTGGTTCAACCCCGCGATCTAACCTGACCCGCCAAACTGACTCGAACCCCGGATTGCTTCCATAGAGCGCGCACGTTAAACAGGCCATTGGCGGTACAACTTAAAATTATTTTTGGTTACTCATTTGACTGGTCAGGTTTTTTTAAACTATAGTTCGCTTCATGCAAGCAGAATTGGACGCATTGGAAAGCAAGTTGACTCAATTGGTGCAATTGACTAAACGTCTGCGCGAAGAAAACCATCACCTGCGTCAAGAACTGGCTCAAGCACTGAGCCAAGGCCGTCAATGCCACGACAAGATTAACTCTGTCAAGTCGCGCTTGGAACGACTGCTTACGCAATTACCTGAAGAATAAATATGAGCAGCGAGAGTGCAAGAACACTTGATGTCACAATTCTCGACCGGGAATTCCGCGTCGTCTGCTCGGAAGCGGAGCACCCAGAACTGCTTGATGCAGTCGCTTATCTTGATAAGAAAATGCACGAGATTCGTGATATCGGTAAGGTTATCACTATCGAGCGTATCGCAATCATGTCTGCCTTGAATATTGCTCATGAACTACTAACCACACGTCTTGGCACTGGTTTTGACATGAGTGAATTTAAGCGTAGAATAGATTTTATGGAGGCAACCATCGACGCATTACTAGCGGAACAAGATGAGTTGTTTTAGGTTTCCCCTGCGGTGTTCGTCAGGCTCATAATTCTTTGGACCAATAAGCTTTGCTTAGGTCGCGACCCTTAATGTTACTGTTGTGCGCATCCCTTGCGGATGTACCTGATGTAACTGGGAACCGGCTCTCTTGAACCCAGGTTCAAGATGTTGGGTCAACGGCACAGGCGGGGGTCTTTATTTAAAATGCGGCGTAAGCCGCATTATTTTTTATTGGTGCGCCAAGCGTGGCGAGCAGGCTGAGATCTGTAAAGCCAAGTGCTTGGCTTGCACTGAATGCTACGACGTAGATCCGACAGGCATAAGCATGGTGGTCGCACGCATTACATCAACGACTCCAATCTCCAGAATAGAATGACGTAATGGTATGAGCCGCCTCTAGACTTCTATCAAGCTATCGTTTCCTCAGGAGCACCCTCACAGAATGATTCACTTTATTTGAATTAGAAATGGAATAACGTGCGTTATTGGCTAATGAAATCTGAACCGAGCGACGTCAGCATAGATGACCTCGCTAACCTGCCCGACCAGACCGTGGCATGGTACGGTGTTCGTAACTATCAGGCGCGTAACTTCATGCGCGATCAGATGTGCAAAGGCGATGCGGTGCTTTTCTATCATTCCAATTGCGCTGTGCCAGGCATCGCGGGCATCGCGCGCGTTTCCAGCACTGCCTATCCCGATGCAACTCAGTTCGAACGCAATAGCAGGTATTTCGATCCCAAGGCCACGCAGGAAACGCCGCGGTGGTTTAATGTAGATGTGCAATGGGTAAAAACGATCGAACCCATTTCATTGGCAGAGCTGCGCCGTCATCCGCAATTGGAAGGTATGCGCGTTTTGCAACGTGGCAACCGATTGTCCATCACACCGATTGATCCCACTGAGTGGAGCTTCATTCTGAAGCATCTGGTACGCGACTAATATGGAATGGGCGCTCGCCTATCTCGCGCTGGGTGCAGTGGTTGGGTTATTTAGTGGAATGTTCGGCATTGGTGGCGGAACCATCCTGGTACCAGTTTTGCTGATGCTGTTCAAAATGCAGCACTTCCCCGCTCCCTATATCATGCATCTGGCGCTCGGTACCGCTATGGCAACCATTCTGTTCACGTCGCTCGCCAGTATGCGCAAACATCACCAGCATGGTGCGGTGAACTGGGTCGTGGTTCGCACCATGACTCCCGGCATTTTGTTCGGGACAGCACTAGGCGCGCTATGCGCCGCAACTATTTCGCCGCGTGGACTAGGAATATTTTTTGCTTTATTCGTGTATTTTGCCGCAATTCAAATTCTGTTTGAATTACGCCCGCAAGCCTCACGTCAATTACCCGGCATGGCCGGCATGACGCTGACGGGCACGTTCACCGGCTGGATCAGCAGCCTGGTATCCATTGGCGGCGGCACGGTTGTAGTCCCGTTTCTAATTTGGTGCAACGTGTCGCTACGCAACGCAATTGGTACCTCCGCGGCGATCGGCTTCCCGGTCGCCGTTGGTGGCACAACAGGCTATATTGCTACTGGTCTTAGTTTCCATATGCTACCCTCTCCTAATCTGGGTTTCGTGTATCTACCGTCATTGTTGTGGATCGCACTTGCCAGCGTCATTACCGCCCCGCTTGGCGCAAAAGCTGCACATCGAATGAAAACCGGGCTATTACGCAAACTTTTCGCAGTACTGATGCTAGTCCTGGCGACACACTTGTTAATAAAATTTATTTAGCAAAAAATTCTCAAGCCTATGCGGGTTAAACTGTACCGGGCTTGTCATGACGAAGAACGAGGCGTGTTGCTACACGATGATCGTGCATTATGCAAATTCTTGATTCTTGAGGGCACGCAGGCGGGGCTGAGCTAAACCACCATTTTTGGAAAACGTCTAATCTATTGGTCAGCTTTCGACCAATTCGACTCCGAGCGCGTTGCCTGTTGTGACGCGCATAACTTAGAATCTCTGCTGCGGGATGCAGGCATTGTGCACAATCCTTTAAAAATACAGGCTACCGTGACTAATGCGCAGAAGTTTTTTTGCCGCACAGGAAGTGTTTTGCAGCTTCGATGTCTTTAATATGGAGCTTCGTGGAAGGTGGATCCAAGCGGAATCGCTGGCGCAATTTCAAGTTTGATGGCGCTACCATCTGCTATTTGTAAATGCAGACAGCTGGCATGGCAAACTACCACACAATGGATTGCTTTAGGCATTTGGAATTAACAGAGATGAAGAGATGAGATTAAAATTTACCAAGATGCACGGTGCCGGTAATGATTTCGTAGTCGTCAATGGGATGCGCCAGCGCATTCAGCTTACACCGGAGCAGCTGCGCCTGTTAGCCGACCGGCACTTTGGCGTGGGCTGTGATCAAATCCTGCTAGTAGAAATTGCACAGCATCCCGATGCGGATTTTCGTTACCGCATCTTCAATGCTGATGGCGGCGAGGTGGGACAATGCGGCAATGGTGCGCGCTGCTTCATGCGCTTTCTGCACGATCAAAAACTGACACACAAGCGTGAAATCGTGGTAGAAACAAAAAGTGGCCTGATTACGCCGCGCCTTGAGGACAATGGTCAAGTTACTGTAAACATGGGCGCGCCGATTTTCGAAGCTGCACGTATTCCATTCCTCGGAAGTAGCGATGCTGTTATCCAAACGCTAGAAGTGGCGGGCGAGACAGTGCAGATTACGGCACTATCGATGGGCAATCCACATGCGGTACAGGTGGTGACTGATGTGGAACATGCACCAGTCGCCATACAAGGGGCGCTCATTGAACATCACCCGCGGTTTTCGCAACGAGTGAATGTAGGCTTCATGCAGATAGTGGATCGAGATCACATCAAATTACGCGTGTATGAACGCGGCGCTGGCGAAACCCTGTCCTGTGGCACTGGCGCGTGCGCCGCAGTGGTGACCGGCATCCGTCGCGGCCTGTTGGACGCGCGCGTGAATGTTGCCACGCGCGGTGGGGTGCTGAACATAGCTTGGGCCGGAAACGGCACACCGGTATTTATGACCGGACCAGCGATTGCTGTATTTGAAGGCGAAATAAATTTATAAGAGGACGACATGAAATCTGCAGACATCGCACTATATTTACAAAATAATCCACAGTTCTTTGAAGATCATGCCGATATGTTAGCGGACGTCACTATCCCTCATCCTTACAGCGGACGCACCATTTCATTAAATGAGCGACAGTTACTGACATTACGTGAGCAGAACAAAAGCCTGGAAAAAAAACTGCACGAGATGGTAAAGCTTGCTCAGGACAATGACGCATTACAGCAAAAAGCGCATCAATTCACCCTCGCGTTATTTGGCGCGCGTGACCTGATGAGTTTGCAGAATGTCATTACGCAGAATTTGCGTGAAATTTTTTCCGTGCCACATGTAGTGTTGCACATCTGGAAAGGATTACCGCCCAGCTTGGAAGTACTGGCCTTCGCTGACCAGCAACTGCAACCCGTCTGTGTTCATCACGCTCTTCATGACACTTTGGCCTGGTTTGGCGAAAGCGCGGCTCATTTGCATTCGTTTGCTTATTTACCGCTGCGCGCGGACGAGCAATCCATCGGCCTGTTAATATTGGCTAGTGAGGATGCACAACGCTTCTATCCCGGCATGGGTACGCTGTTCCTGCAGCGTATCGCGGAAATTGTAAGCAGCGCGCTACGCCCCTCACTATAAAGCAATGTCAAACAGCACCGCGCAGGCTACCACTCTCAACCAAGTTACACTGCACGGATTTCTCGACCACCTGCGCAACGAGCGCCGTTACTCCCCCCTTACTGCGGAAAATTACTCCCGCGATATTCGTCATTTGTTTAAGCTTGCTGGTGTTACGCCACTATACGAGCTAAAAAACCATCAAATTCGCCGTTTCGTAGCACAATTGCATGGTAGCGGTTTGGGCGGCAAGAGTTTGGCGCGCATGCTGTCGGCATGGCGTAGTTTTTACTCTTATCTAATACGCGACCACCAGTTTAAAGACAATCCATGCATCGGGCTGCGTGCGCCCAAATCGGCGCGCAATCTGCCGCATGCACTTTCCCCGGACGAAGCTGTGCGCATGATGGAGTTACCCACAGCAGGCGACATTTTGGCGGTGCGCGACAAAGCGATGTTTGAGTTATTTTATTCTTCCGGCCTGCGCTTGGCAGAGCTGGTCAGTCTCGATCCTGCTGCGCTTGATTTTGCAGATGCAGCTGTGCGCGTTATCGGTAAAGGCGCCAAGACACGCGTCGTACCGCTGGGCAGCTATGCGATCTCCGCGCTGCAAGCTTGGCTGGCACTGCGCGGACAGTTAGCCAAACAGGATGAAACGGCGCTGTTCGTTAATCGCAATGGTAGCCGCATTGGTTCGCGCGCGGTGCAATTACGCATGTCAGGCTGGGGCATCAAACAGGGCATCATCAGCGGCGTTCATCCGCACTTGTTGCGTCATTCGTTTGCTTCACATGTGCTGCAATCCAGTGGAGATTTACGGGCAGTGCAAGAAATGCTCGGCCATACCAGCATTTCTACTACGCAGGTTTACACTCATCTTGATTTCCAATATCTCAGTAAAATTTACGATGCAGCGCATCCGCGGGCCAAAAAGAAAACCCCATGAATAAAATTATTCTTAAAGAAGGGAGGGAGAAATCCCTTCTGCGCCATCACCCCTGGGTGTTCTCCGGGGCCATTAAACGTGTGGAAGGCTCACCTATTGATGGTGACACGGTACAGATATACTCAACACAAGGCGCTTTCCTCGCTCATGCCGCATACAATGCACACTCACAAATTGCTGCGCGAGTGTGGTCATGGCACGCGGAGCAAAGCATCGACGCAGATTTTTTCCGCACGAAAATCACCCATGCACTGGCATTGCGCAAAGATCTCAAATTGGCGCAACACAGCACTGGCCTGCGCCTGATTCATGGCGAATCCGATGGTCTGCCCGGGCTGGTAGTAGATCAATATGGCGATGTGTTGGTTATACAGATTGGCAGTGCAGGAGCGGAACGTTGGCGCGACACTTGCGCCGAGATACTGCAAGAGATGTGCAATCCGGTTTGTATTTACGAGCGTTCCGATTCTGACTCGCGTGCATTAGAAGGCTTGCCGGAACGCAATAACGTACTATATGGCAACTTGCCCGAATCTTTAACCATTGTTGAACACGGGCTGCATTTTGCCGTGGATGTAGCACACGGGCAGAAGACGGGCTTTTATCTCGACCAGCGTGACAACCGCGAACTGATTGGAACCCTGGCGCAAGACAAGGATGTTCTGAATTGCTTTTGCTACAGCGGCGGTTTCTCGCTGTATGCACTGCGCGGCGGCGCGAAATCAGTGCTATCAATCGATTCTTCGAATGAAGCACTGCAACTGGCACAGCGCAATGTGGAACTTAATGGGCTGGATGCCAGCCGCGTTGAATGGCAATGCATCGACGTGTTCCAGGCACTGCGCAAGCTGCGTGACCAGAACCGCAAATTTGACCTGATTATCCTCGATCCACCCAAATTTGCGCCTACCGCCGCCTTCGCCGAAAAAGCTGCGCGCGGCTACAAGGATATTAACCTGTTAGGTTTCAAGCTGCTCAGGCCGGGAGGAATGCTCGCCACCTATTCTTGTTCCGGCGGCATAAACGAAGACCTGTTCCAGAAAATTATTGCCGGTGCCGCCTTGGACGCCGGAGTGACTGCGCACATCCTACACAAACTGTACGCCGCGCCAGATCACCCGATATTATTGAATTTCCCGGAAGGCGCATATCTCAAGGGGCTTATATTGCGCGTGGCAGGTTAAATTGAGGTTTGTGATTGAAGTTATGTCAGAAAACTGAGGGAGGCTATTAAATATTCCAACGGAGAAGTAAGACTATGCGAAACAGTGAAACTGGATCGTTGAATCTAATTCATCATATCCAATAACTTTTTGCATAAGACATTAAGCGAAATGCCTACTCTGTTTCTTAATTTCACCCTCGGTTATTTCTTCGTAGATAGCCAGTTCGAAATCATCTTGGCAATTACTATTGCATCGGGCGTAACAGTGGGGCGCCCCGCCGCAATGGAGGGCAAGGGCAGCTGACGACGATCCCCGATATAGAAACCAAGCGCAGTTTCCAGCGCCTCACTGGCATATTGCAGTGCTTCGTCCTTATCATCACCTTGGGTAATAGCTTCCGGTACATCGGGAAAAGTCACGACAAATCCGCCTCCCTTGGCAGATATCAATTCTACTGGATATTCAAACATCACAAGTCCCCTAATTCAACCCTAGCTGTTTTTTAATGTATTCGATAGTATCGATTTTCAGTTCCGCGCCATGCATCGGCAGAACCGATTGGCGGCCATTAAAAAACACTTTGATGTGAGTTCCCTGGCCTAGCTGAAATTCAGCACCTTGCTTAGCAAGCCATTGTTTAAATTCATTGCTATCCATTTGCTAAATTTAACAGAAATCTTCCTGGTGGTCAAACTCACTCTAACCTCTTGTCAGCGCGAAGCCGAACTATTCAAACCATTCCTGGAGTATGCTATAGACCCGGCACGAGTTATAAATGAACTTATCTTGGTTTTAGATGTCTACGAGGTATGGATAAAGAAGATGCCCGCAAGCAGTCGCGAGAAGTACTGCATGAACGACGCAAGCAAGTCATTCGTATGCACCGTAAAGGCGTGGCGGTGATGGAGATCGTGGCGCAAACTGGACTAAGCTGGACGGCAGTCAATACGGCGCTGCGGTTGTATAAGGCTGAAGGTTCAGGGGCACTCAAGCCCGGCGTCCGGGGTAAAAAACCTGGCAGTGGACGTCGCTTGACGGCTAGCCAAGAACTGACGATTCAGCAAACCATCTGCGACAGACGCCCGGAACAACTCAAGATGGATTTTGCGCTATGGAGCAGGCCCGCCGTGCGCCAGCACATTGAGTTGGCGCACGGTATCAAGCTGTCTATTCGGGCAGTAGGCAACTACTTGGCACGTTGGGGTTTTACACCTCAAAAACGCATTAAAAAAGCATACGAACAGCGCCCTGAAGCTGTCCAGGCCTGGCTTGATGAACAGTATCCGGCCATTGAAGCCAGAGCAAAAACCGAAGGTGCGGAAATTCACTGGGGCGACGAGACGGCGCTAGTCAACACGGATGTCAGAGGCAGGAGCTATGCGCCGGTGGGCAAGACACCTGTGACGTTCGCAGTAGGCGGCACGCGCCACAAGCTATCGATGATTGCGACGGTAACCAATCAGGGTAAAACGCGCTGGATGATTATTGATGAGGCCTTTAACTCTGACAAGCTCATTGAATTTCTGGAGGCGCTCATTAAGGATACAGACCGCAAAGTGTTTCTGATACTAGACAACTTGAGAGTTCATCACAGCAAACCTGTAAAGGCTTGGGCTGCCAAGAACGCACAGAAAATCGAGTTGTTCTACTTGCCCAGCTACAGCCCTGAACTCAACCCCGAACGCGTACGCCGTTATTTCGGCGACCCAAAAGTCGCCTACGCGGCTTCATAAATAATTCGTGCCGAATTAATAGTATAAATAGTATTTTGGTGGTCAACCAGGTCAAGCGCCCAACTCGAAGTGGCACTAGGGCGGGAAATGGCGCTGTCATCGGTGTACAAATTGCTGCATCGGCACAGCTGGCGCAAACTCGTGTCGAGACCATCTTGGCCATTACCGAATATATTGAAATATTTTACAGGCGACAGCGCAAGCAGGTTCGGTTACCTGTCTCCCACTGCGTTTGAGCGCCAGTTCTACGAGAAGAGATTGGCAGCATATTGGTGTCCATCTATTGACAACCTACCTCAAATGCACAGGTATGAAACTATGGCTATGGGATTACTGGCCTTTGTGTAATTGGTCCGATGCGTTGATACAAACGGAAAGGTTCCGATTTAACCCCCTTGCGGTTGCCTTCCCATAGCTTGGCCCAAGTTGTTTCTTCTTCCACTAACTTGGCGGCACGCTCTCCATGCACCAGCAGCAGATCGCAAACGAGTTGTGCTTGAGTGTGCGTGGTGATATTTCCCAAGTATTGCAACATGGCGCGCTGGGTATCGCCTACATCCAGGCTCGCAATGCAGCCATGGTGTTTGGGCATGGCCTGCTTAAGAGAAACGACCATACCGCGATAGCTTTTGCCGTTGTCCAACCATGGTAGCCATAGTGTCATGGCAAGTACCCACAACAGAGTCACGCCGCTGGCCCAGTTAAGCACGGCGCGGCGCATGGAGCGTCCCACGCGCCACACCAGCAGCACCCACAGCACGGTGAAGGTCAGTGCAATCCAGAATGTTGTAGCATGGAACACTGGTTCGAAACCAGGCTGATAGTCTTTCAGCCAAAGCGTGATCTTGGCATGATTATCCCGTAGCAGCCCAGCCCAGCCCCACCACATCAAGATGGCGACAAAACCGAAAGTCATGATGCCGAACCAATCTAGCGCGTTGGCTGCTCCCCGGCGCAGGGTGGGAAGGGCTGCAGTAGCAAGCAAAGTTAGCGGCAGTAGTATGGGCAACGCGAACACTTCCTTGATATTGGGCACCACACTCAGCGTAAGCAACATCACAAAAAAGCTCGCCAGCAACAGCTGGAATTCCGCTTCATGCAGCACTCTTCGCCGCGCCTCCCACACTGCCCAAGTAGCCAATGGCAAAGCAGGCCAAGCGAACCAAGGCAATATCTTTACGTAATATAACGCCTCTGCATAATTGCCACCTTGAATATAGTCAAACCAATGGCCGATGTTAAGCGTCCAAAACCATTCCATAAATAGCTCTGGCGAACGTTGGTACAACAAGAAAGGCCAGACAGTTAACCAAGGCAACGCAAACAGCAGTGCGATGGCCAAGCTGGAAAGAAAAGAACGCATGCGCCATGTGCGGAACAGCAGCAGCGCGGCACTGATAAGCACGAACAGCGTGGGGGCGATAAAACCCTTGGACATAAAGCCAATACCGATGCCATTGCCTATGAGCATGCCTGCCAATAAAGTACGGCGCATGCTTAAAGTGAAGCCGTATAACATCATGGCGCAGCCAGTGAGCAAAGCAAGATCGGTGATGAGCTCATGTGAGCGTACCAGCATGCCGAGGCAACCGATCAGAATGATCGCCGCAGTCCAACCGCGGCCCCTCCCGAATAGTTCGCGTCCTGACAGCCCTATGAACAACAGCGTAAGAGCAGTATAAAAACCGCTTGCCAGGCGCGCGCCATCATGTAGCTCAAGCAAGGGGGAGAATAGTTTGGCGAAAAGCGCGGCTGTCATGTAGAACAGCGGTGGCTTGTCCATATGGGGTTCGCCAGCCAAGGTGGGAATTAGCCAATCGCCGCTTTGCAGGATGTGGTAGACCAACCCGAAACTATAAGCATCGTCTGACTGCCACGGGTCATGCCCTACCAACCCAGTGCCTAACCACACCGCGCACAGCAGTGCCAGCAACCAGGCTTTGGCTATCGTGATAGGGTGCTCTTGTGTCGGGGGATAGAAAAACATGCGCGCTTATTCCAAGACCTTGATGCGCTGTCCGGGTGTGGGTTTATAGAACATTCGGGTAGCCACTACCCTGCTTGAAATTAAAAACAAAAAAGGCAGCGTCCGCTGCCTTTCAATTGTTGCTTATCGTTCAGTTTCATTATGGTGCAGATTTTGCACCGGGCTTGCCATATTTTTGGCGGAATCTCTCCACTCGACCAGCGGTATCCACGATCTTTTGCGTGCCGGTATAGAACGGGTGACAGTCCGAGCAGACTTCTACATGCAGCGGTTTACCCATTGTGGACTTGGTTTTGAAAGTATTGCCACAACTGCAAGTAACTGCAATTTCATCGTATTGCGGATGAATGTCGGTTTTCATTTTGGCTTCCTTAAACATGAAAAAAACTTATTGAGAGCTTAACTAAGTTAAAGCAGCATGCGCTAACGCACGTATAAGGGCATAGATTATCCCTGAAATGAATCCCCTGCGCAAATTTATGTGTATCGTTTGCCGTCCACCCCCTTGTTCCGGTATAGTTATACCTGCCGTTTAAACCAATGGAAGAACATGCTGCCTAGTAGTAATAAATACAGGCGCATTGCCGAAGGCGCAACACCCGTAACCGCTCAGGCTCAAGAACTGTTGGCACAGGCAAATCTGGAGAGTGCTGTTTACACAGCCACCGAAGGGGCACACGGATTTATTCGTAATCTCTCAGGTAAAGAGGACAGATGGGGCGAGGCAGATATTTCTGCCTCGCCTTTTTTATTTTTTAGAAAGATTACTCATGACACTCAAACAAACTCCTCTTAATGCAGCGCACCGCGCAATGGGCGCGAAGATGGTCGATTTCGGCGGCTGGGATATGCCGTTGCATTACGGTTCACAACTTGACGAACACCATCAAGTCCGTCGCGATGCCGGCATGTTTGATGTCTCGCATATGCGAGTGGTCGATATGAGAGGCGAAGGGGTGCGCGACTTCTTGCGCTATCTGTTGGCAAACAACGTGGACAAACTGCAATCTTCCGGAAAGGCGCTGTATTCCTGCCTGCTGCGTCCGGATGGTGGTGTGATCGACGACCTCATCGTATATTTTATGAATGAAATGTGGTTTCGCATCGTAGTGAATGCGGGTACAGCCGATAAGGATATTGCATGGATGATTGAACAGGCTGCCGTCCGCGCGCCACAATTGCAGATCACATCACGCAATGATCTGGCGATGATCGCCGTGCAAGGACCAAATGCAGCTGCAAAGCTATGGCTGGCCTTGCCCGGGTCACAGAAATTGGCTGAAGGACTCAAGCCCTTCAATGCCGTGGAGTGGAATTCGATGTTTATCGCCCGGACTGGCTATACCGGCGAAGATGGCTTCGAGATCATACTGCCGGCCACGGCTGCCCCCTCCTTCTGGCAATCACTGAGTGACGCGGGGGTGAAGCCTATCGGGCTAGGCGCACGTGACACGTTGCGTCTGGAAGCGGGCATGAACCTGTACGGACATGACATGGATGAGACCATAAACCCGCTGGAAGCCGGGCTGGCGTGGACGGTAGACTTGGTGAGTGAACGCGACTTCATCGGTAAAGCTGCACTCGTCACAAAACCTCGAACTAGAAAGTTAGTCGGCCTTGTCTTGCAGGATCGCGGGGTTCTGCGTGACCACCAAGCGGTACACAGCAGCCATGGCGATGGTGAAATTACCAGCGGCAGTTTTTCGCCCACGCTGAATCAGTCAATCGCCTTGGCACGCATACCCTCCGCGGTACAAATAGGCGACATGGTGCAGGTGGCGATTCGCGATAAGATGCTGGCGGCTAAGGTGGTGAAATACCCGTTCGTACGTAACGGCAAAGGCTTAATCTAATTTTTACTTTTTAAGGATATAACCATGAGCAATTCAAATAATCTGCCAGGTAACCTGAAGTACACCGCATCCCACGAGTGGGTCAAAAAAGAGACCGACGGCACTATCACTATCGGCATTACCCAACACGCACAAGAGCTGCTGGGCGACATGGTATTCGTGGAAAATCCAGCGGTTGGCCGCCAACTGAAAGCCAAGGAAGAATGCGCAGTAGTAGAATCAGTAAAGGCTGCGGCTGACATTTATGCACCTGTTACCGGTGTAGTGGTCGGGGTTAATTCTGAACTCGGCGATGCGCCAGAAAAGATCAATGCAGATCCTTATTCGGCATGGATGTTCAAAATGAAGCCGGATAATGCCGCCGACGTCGACGCGTTAATGGACGCTGCAGCGTATCAGACGCTAGTCGACAGTGAAGCACATTAAGACGCTGCAATGGATGAGATAACTCCCGCTTCTAATACCTATTTACACTCCTTTAAAAAATAAAGCCCGCAATGATTACAACCGATAAATTTGTAAACCGTCATAACGGTCCTCGCAAAAATGATGTTAAGGCAATGCTTGATACAATTGGTGCAGGTTCTGTAGATGAATTAATTGATCAGACCATTCCTGCTGCGATCCGCTTAAAAAAACCATTGAACTTACCATCTGGGATGACTGAATATCAATACCACAAGCATTTACGTGGCGTTGCTGCAAAAAATAAGGTTTTTAAAACCCATATTGGTTTAGGTTATTACAACACTATCGTTCCTCCTGTTATCCAGAGAAATGTTTTAGAAAATCCGGGTTGGTACACCGCTTACACCCCTTATCAGGCTGAGATTTCACAAGGTCGTTTAGAGGCATTGTTGAATTTCCAAACCATGGTTATGGATTTAACAGGAATGGGGATTGCAAATGCATCATTGCTGGATGAGTCCACTGCAGCAGCAGAAGCAATGGCAATGTTATTCAATAATCGCACGCATAAAGCAATTGAAAATGGAGCGAACAAGTTTTTCGTTTCCAACGAATGTTATCCGCAAACTATCGATTTATTAAAAACACGTTCAACTCCAATGGGAATTGAATTAGTGATTGGTGACTTTAAAACCGGAACGTTAGATAGCAGTATTTACGGTGCATTGCTTCAATATCCAACCACTGATGGCAAAATTCACGATTACGCCGACTTTGTAAAAAGAGCAAAAGCAAACGGAACCACCATTGCTGTAGCAGCCGATATACTGAGTTTGGTATTACTAACCCCTCCAGGCGAATGGGGAGCTGATGTTGTTGTTGGTTCCACACAACGCTTTGGAGTCCCACTGGGTTATGGCGGCCCGCACGCTGCATATTTTGCTTGCCGTGAAGAATATAAACGATCCATTCCTGGCCGCATCATTGGTGTTTCGATTGACGCAGACGGAAATCAAGCATTACGTATGGCATTACAAACGCGCGAACAACACATACGCAGAGATAAAGCCACCTCCAACATATGTACTGCACAAGCGTTATTAGCCATTATGGCAGGCATGTATGCGGCATACCACGGACCAGAAGGCCTCAAAGGAATTGCACAGCAAGTACACTGCACTGCTATAGCATTGGCAACTGCGTTAAAAAAGTTAGGCTATCTTATTGAAGATGGCATTTATTTTGATACCATAAAAATCAAGGGAACAGATAATGCGAAAATTAAACAATTAGCGGAAGCAGCACAAATTAATTTCCGTTATATAGATGATGCGATTACTATTTCTGTTGACCAAACTACCGATGCCGATGACTTGAATGCACTTATTAATGTATTTGCACAAGCGGTTGGCAAAACCACTTCTAAAATTACGGAAGAACAGATTTTCAATACAAAATCTTTAATCAAAAATCGTCAATCTTTAATCCTTCAACATCCTATATTTAATATGTATCACTCTGAATCCGAGATGATGCGTTATATCAAGCGATTGGAAAACAAGGATTTATCTTTGACGCATTCAATGATTTCATTAGGCTCTTGCACTATGAAATTAAATGCCGCATCCGAATTAATTCCTCTTACATGGCCCGAATTTGCACATATCCACCCCTTTGTACCAGTTGAGCAAGCGGCGGGTTACCATGAAATAATCGATAATCTGGATAAATCATTAAGTGAAATTACAGGTTTCGAAAAAATGAGCTTTCAGCCCAACAGCGGCGCTCAGGGCGAATATGCCGGATTATTGGTCATTCAGGCATATCATCAGTCACGTGGCGATACGCACAGAAATATTGCGTTGATTCCCACATCGGCACATGGCACCAATCCTGCCAGTGCTGCAATGTGTGGCCTAAAGATAGTCTTGGTAAAATGTGACAAGGTAGGAAATATTGATGTAAACGAATTGCGTGAAAAAGCAATTCAGCATAAGGATAATCTGGCATGTTTAATGGTTACATACCCAAGCACTCACGGTGTTTACGAAGAAAGTATTATCGAGATTACCAACATCATTCATGAAAATGGCGGACAAGTTTATATGGATGGCGCCAACATGAATGCACAGGTGGGCCTAACCAGCCCGGGAAATATTGGCGCGGATGTTTGTCATTTGAATTTACATAAAACTTTTGCAATTCCTCACGGTGGTGGCGGCCCAGGTATGGGACCAATTGGCGTTGCAAAACATTTGGCTCCTTTTTTGCCTTCACATTCATTAGTAAAAACTGGGGGAGGACGTGGCATACACGCTGTGTCGGCAGCGCCTTACGGCAGTGCCTTAATTTTATTGGTATCTTATGGATATATAAAACTGTTAGGTGGCGATGGCGTTACGGAAGCAACACGCATCGCAATTTTAAATGCCAACTATATTAAAGAGTCATTAAAAAATTATTTCCCTACCCTATATAGTGGTGCCAACGGACGTTGCGCCCACGAAATGATTTTAGCCTGTGTTGCGTTTAAAAAAGAAGCTGGAATAGAAGTAGGGGACATTGCAAAGCGATTAATGGATTATGGATATCATGCACCGACAGTTTCATTCCCCGTACCCGATACATTGATGATCGAGCCAACCGAAAGTGAATCAAAAGAAGAATTGGATCGATTTTGCTCCGCAATGATTTCTATACGTAAAGAAATTGATGAAATAATTAAAGGTAAAGCGGATAAAGAAGATAATGTACTTAAAAATGCACCGCATACAGCGAAATCCGTCCTCACGAGCAATTGGAAACGCAGCTATTCGCGCGAAAAAGCAGTTTATCCTTTAAAGTGGGTACAAGATAACAAATTCTGGCCAAGTGTTGCCCGTGTAGACAATGTCCGTGGTGATAAAAATTTGATTTGTGCCTGCCCGCCAATACAAGCGTATGCAGATGATGCGCTGTAACACACCTTAACAAAATGAAAGAAATCATGACTAATGAAACTTCAACTAACTCTACAGTCACCTTGAACGGGACGCCTATTACGTTGTTTGGCACCTTTCCCACTGTAGGTCAAACTGCCCCTGAGTTCACGCTGGTGGACAAAGATCTGAAAGACGTGTCGTTAAAAGACTTTGCCGGCAAGCGCAAGGTTCTTAACATTGTGCCTAGTTTAGATACCGCTGTGTGCGCCACTTCTACGCGCAAGTTTAACGAAGCGGCAAGCAAGCTCGACAACACAGTGGTGCTGGTGATTTCCGCCGACTTACCCTTTGCTATGAGTCGCTTTTGCGTGGCGGAAGGATTGAACAATGTCACTACACTGTCCTTGATGCGCGGACGGGATTTCATGCGGAATTACGGCGTAAAGATTGCTGATTCTGTATTGCGTGGCGTAACCGCACGTGCTGTGCTGGTACTGGATGAAAATAACCACGTGCTGCACGCAGAACTAGTGGACGACATCACGCATGAACCTGACTATCAAGCAGCAATAAGTGCACTAACGCAGCACTAATACAACAAGGTTAAAATAATCAAGCAACCTTCCCCTCTTCCAGCCAAGATGGGGGAATGGCTGTGCATGAATATCTCCGTCTTCCGGACCACTCTTTTCTCGTCCGCTACAATCTGGCGCATGTTCCACTTGGTGCTGTGCAAGCGATCCGTATTTCGATACATCTATTGCGCCGCGACCAACTTATATTGAGCGCGCCTAGCTAAATGGAATTAGGCATTCATTGAAAATTACGCGCTGAAGTGTCGGCTGCGACTTCACTAGTGGTCGTCCGGGACAGGGTTGCCTTCCAGCTGCCGGAGAGCGCCGGGCACTCGGCCAGAGCTTGTGCACCCATATAGTTCTCCTTGCGATGGAGCATTATGTTGTTCGCGATCGCGACTGTCCATTCAGGATAAGGACGTTCCACCAATACCAGTGCCGCTCCGGCTTGAACGTTTCCCTCGCGCAGAACACGGAAATACCAGCCTGTCTTGCCCGTGCGCACGACCCGTGCCACTAAGTCCTGAACCCTCCATCGGCGGGAAAGCTTCCAGCATGGCTGGCGAGGTTGAGAAATCTGTACTAATGCGTCACCAAGCTCGAAAATATCACCGATACAAGCCTTCGTTTCCAGTATCCCTGCCACAGTAAAGTTTTCTCCGAACGCACCATTGGCCAACTCTTTATAATCAAGCTCGGCGAGCCAAAATGCATAGTGTTCGAAAGGATAGACGTTAATCGCTTTATCGGGTCCACCATGGACGCGAAGATCAGCTTGCCCGTCGCCAGCCAAGTTAGTTGTTCCAGCCCAAACTGGACCAGACACAGATTCCTTGAAGAAGCCGGTCGTCCACTCTTGGTCCATGGTGTCTGAGGCGTCAGGTGTACCCAGTGTTTTAGGCATGCCGACCTGAATGGAGAGAAGTTTTATGCCTGTATTATTCATTGAGAATATCCTTGTGTGAAAATTAATAGCCGGACTCGGCTTTATCGCAACAATCCGGAGTTATATCAATCACGTTACCGCCATGGCAAGCACTGCGAGTGCCATCACGGCCGTCGCAAGCCAACCTGTAATTCGAAGACGAGGCGAGATCACAAATTGTCCCATGACATCAGGCCTTGCAACCATTAGCATTATCACTACCATGATGGGCACCGCAATGACGCCATTGATGACTGCGCTCCAGAATAGTGCCTTGATAGGATCAATGGGTGTGAAGTTAAGCGCTACGCCCAAGAGAGTCGCGATGATCAGGATCATATAAAAGCCTCGCGCCTCCAGGAGCTTGCGGCCCAACCCTATGGAATTCGCCGGCTAAGGGGCGCAAAGCCTCCGCTGCCTGTGCAGAGGTTTGAATGTCAGTAATGCCGTGCAAGTGCAAAGTCACAGCTGCCGTCAATATTATAAAAAAAGCAATCAAGTTGGAAAATCCCATCCCAATATAAGTGTCGATCTTTATGCGCTGCAGGTGACTGTGGGCTTGTTCTGGCGCCTCTTTAAGAGGTGCTTCACCTTCAGTCGCTCGCAGTTCCTCAACTTCCTGAGAGGCTTGCCAAAAGAACAAATACGGGCTGATAGTGGTGCCAAATACGGCAACCACTGCCATCACGTAATCCGCTTTGAATGATATGGACGGCATGATTGTGCGATAGAACACCTCGCCCCACGGCACATTGACGACGAACACAGTAGCTACATAAGCGAAGAGCGATAATGTCAGTATTTTCAAAATTGGTGCATAACGTGGAAAAGGTATGAAGATTTGCAGCACCAGCGATACCATGGCAAAGGCTATTGCATACCAGTGAGCTGGCCCACCGATGAGAAGTTTAAGCGCTGCAGCCATTGCGCCGATATCTGCAGCGATATTAATCGTATTTGCAAGCAGAAGCAGTCCAACGAGTACGTAGAGCAGCGCTGGAGAGTAATGCAGACGGATATTGGCGGCAAGGCCGTGCCCAGTTACCCGGCCAATACTGGCACTTACCATCTGAATGCCGACCATAAGGGGGAAAGTTAAGAATGCTGTCCACAGCATTGCATAGCCGAATCCGGCTACCAGCTTGTGAATAGGTAGCAATGCCGCTCGGGTCATCATCCGCAGCTCCCGTTATAAGACCGGGCCCCAGCTATTTCCAGAATAAACTGGTTTGCGGCATGAGGGCTTTATATTTGTTCATGGATGCCTATAATCAGGTGTCAAGCACGGGGGATAGTGCTCTAATAATGCATCATAAATCAAATCCAATTTTTCTCCTGCAACATGGTCGGCCTGTTTATGCTGGCGGCACGAGGCTAGATATTGTGGGGTATGCGCGTTACCCAGATGCTCGCGCACCACTGCGCTATTCTTGGATTCTGCCAGCGAGTTATCGTTTGAGTGCCGAGGCCGAGATTTGGTGAACTTAACCCGTAGCTTCTCCAGCAGCCCGGCGATTTAGTCGGCATTGAAACTTAATGCGTTGATGTCATGGCCTATTTCCAGCACCCCTACGTAAAATACGCCGCTTGAAATTGTTTGAGGGCCGAATCAATAGTACACTTAATAGGTTTCGCCACACTTACAAGTGTTAATCTTTAATTTTTATTTTCCGATGCAAAACCGGCTGAATATTTCACCGAGCAGATCATCCGCACTAAACTCACCCGTAATGGAATTTAGTTCTTCTTGAGCAAGTCTCAGCTCTTCCGCGCAAAGTTCTGGACGGTTGATTTCCCCTGCTGCCCGCTGCAAATGGTCACGTGCGTCTAATAACGCATTAACATGGCGTTCACGAGCCATAAATATGCCTGCTTCTTGATGCCAGCCAAGCAATGCCAGCAACTTATTACGCAGGAACTCAAGCCCCTCGCCTGTTTTGGCAGATAGATAAATGTGGCATTCGTCGTTATGTTCTTTTATATATGCATGCTGGGCAAGCAAGTCAACTTTATTAAAGACATGTAATCGCGGAATTTCACGCGGTAACTCGTCTAAAATTTTCTGGTCATCCTCAGTCATGCCGTGGCTGGCATCCAACAGGATCAGGATAGCATCAGCTTTTGTTAGCGCTTCATATGTACGCGCAATCCCCATCTGTTCCACTGCATCCTCTGCCTCGCGTAAGCCCGCCGTATCTATAATATGCAATGGCACACCACCGATCTGAATAGATCGGTTAATAAGATCGCGCGTGGTGCCTGGGAATTCACTAACTAACGCGACATCCTCCCCACTCAATCGGTTGAGTAGACTTGACTTGCCAACATTAGGTTGGCCAACCAGCACGATATGCGCGCCTTCTCGCAACAGGCTCCCCTGTTGTGCCAAACTCAAAATTTTTTCTAATTCTGCACCTAATGCGACTAGTCGTGCATCACGTTGCGTGACATCTGGAGCATCAATCTCTTCTTCCGGAAAATCCAACATGGCTTCGACCAACATCCGTAACAAAACTAATCCGTCCACTAAGCGATGGATTGCTTGGGAAAATTCGCCTTGTAGCGAACGCATGGCACTGCGTGCAGCCTGACTAGTGGTAGCAGCTATGAGGTCGGCGACGCTTTCTGCTTGCGCCAAATCAAGTTTTTCATTAAGGAATGCACGCTGCGTAAATTCGCCCGGCTGGGCGAGACGAGCTCCAATTTCAAGACAGCGCTGCAACACCAATTGCAGTATGGCTGTGCCACCGTGCCCCTGCAATTCTAAAATGTCCTCACCGGTATAGGAATGCGGGGCGGGAAAGAACAGAGCAATACCCTGATCCATAACCTGCCCTTGCGCATCAAGAAATGAAGCATACGTTGCGTGCCGCGGGGCAGGTACTTTCCCTAACAGGGTTTGTGCCAATAAGGTAAGGTCATGCCCGGAGAGTCTGACCACGCCGATACCACCTTGTCCATGAGGAGTAGCGATTGCGGCAATAACATCAGGCTTTGGTAGCGCCTTTGACATTAGCCTCCAGTCCACGCGTAATGTACCACTGTTGAACGATGGAAAGTATATTGTTTACAATGGAGTACAGCACCAACCCGGCCGGAAAGAAGAAAAACACCACGCTAAAAACAATGGGCAATAATTTCATAAGCTTGGCTTGAAGCGGGTCGGGTGGAACAGGGTTTAACTTACTTTGGATTATCATGGTGGCGCCCATGATTAACGGTAAAACATAATATGGATCAGGCACCGACAAATCGGTAATCCAGCCGAAAAACGGGGCATAACGTAATTCGACGCTTGCAAGAATAGCCCAGTATAGCGCGATAAATACTGGTATCTGAACGAGCATCGGCAAACAGCCCCCAAGCGGATTAATTTTCTCCGTCTTATACAATTCCATCATAGCTTTATGCAAACGCTCGCGGTCGTCTCCATATTGTTGCTTGATTTTCTCCAGCTTGGGGGCCACTACACGCATTTTCCCCATTGAGCGATAACTGGCCGCAGACAATGGAAAAAATAACAACTTAATAAAAAAAGTTAACAAGATAATGGCTACACCCCAGTTGTATACCCAGCCATACAAGTAGGAAAGCAACCAGAACAATGGGGTCGAAATGATTGTCAGCCAGCCATAATCTACTGTTAACCCCAACCCTGGTGCAATTTCATCCAGCGAAGTTTGCGCCGGTCCAGCATAAAGTGGCACGCTAATCTTTACCCTCTGACCTGGTGCAATGGCCGCTACAGGTAAAATGACGCCTACCGAATAAAGCTCGTTTTCCAACTTCCTGGTGTAAAACTCTCGCTGTACCTTATCTTTAGGTAACCATGCCGCTACAAAATAATGTTGCAACATACCTACCCAACCATTGTCAGCATTTTGAGAATGCTTGGCATTTCCCTTCTCAATATCGGGAAAGCCCACCTTCTGAAATTTTTCCTTATCTGTATAAATCGCAGTGCCCGTGTAAGTGGGCAAAAACATTGATGCACCTTCAGGTGTGGATTTGTCGCGCACCAACTGAAAATAAGCAGACGGGGAAAGCGGACTGCTGCCAATGTTTTCGATTTCGTAGCCTACATCTACCAAGTAGCCACCACGATGGAACACATAAAATTTAGTTACCTTTGCACCGACAACATTTGTTGCAAATAATCGCACTTCGATTGTATCTTTACCTTCGGTTAATAGATATTCGATAGCATGAGCCGTGAATGCCGTATTGTGCGTGGGTAATCCGGTGCCAAGTAAACCAGTTTGGGCGATATACGTGTGCGCTCCTTGTTCCTGCAGCAACACGAACGGTTTGTTCTTGTTTTTGCTATCCCGCTGCTGCAAAAACTCCAAGCGACGCAAATCCCCGCCCAGAGTATTAATTTCTGCGATTAGATAATCTGTTTTTACAGTAATTTTTTGCCCAGCTTGAGCCTTTCTTTGGGTAGCAACTGCAATTGCCTCAGGGCTAACCGTAGCTGTTATATCGGGAGCGCCACCAGCTGGCACGACAGCTTTCGGAGCGGCAGCAGGAGCAGACACTATTCGCGCTATTGGTTGCTGAGTGCGTTGCCAACTATCCCACAACAACATTATTGATATTGAGAACGTCAAAAAAAAGAACAGCCTGAACAGCTTGTGAAAATCCATATGGTTTCGCCTATGTAAATCTATGGGGCGGGATCATAACCACCTGGATTCCAGGGGTTGCAACGAATCACCCGCTTTATGCTCAACCAAATACCACACCAAGCACCATGTTTAGAGATAACCTCACGAGCATATTGAGAACAACTTGGAGTAAAACGACAGGTCGGTGGCATGAGCGGACTCAGCAAATATTGATATAAACCTATCAACCTGATTAAGAGTTGTCGCATCACATGCGGACAGATTGAAATAACTGTAACAAGGCCAACCGTCCTTCAGCCGCAGTTTCAGAATTAAATTGCCGCTTGGCCCGCACCACTACATCTACCGAGTATGCGACTGAAAAATTAAGTCGAAATATATTTCGAATCATGCGCTTTGCAAAATTTCTAGATACTGCCTTTGGCATGCTTCTTTTGCTGGCTATTACCCCAAGACGGGAATAGCCATTCTCATTTTTTCGTATATAGACTGCGAACCATTTATTAGTCAAACAATCGGCACGAAGCGCCAACTCAAACTCTGTCGGTTGCTTTATCCGGCGACATGGAGGTAAAGTATGTTTGGCATTAAACGGCAAGGCGCACACGGCCTTTAGCTCTGCGAGCTGCTATAACTGCTCTTCCTCCCTTGGTTCTCATGCGAACCAGAAATCCATGAGTCCGTTTCCTTTTAGTGACGGATGGTTGATATGTACGTTTCATTGTTATTACCCCTAATTAATAATTAATACTTGAAAACCCGCTATTACATTATTTACGGGGGTTTATGTCAAGCTTAATTTCTCTACAAATGTAACGAACAGATAAAGTATCCGGACTTGTAACATGATCTGCATGGATTCAAATCAGCCCACAAATAATGATTGTGGCGAATTTAAAATGCTCCTTCAATAGCTTATCTACTGTGAATAACTTTTGGCCTTGCATGTAGTAGAATGTTCAAAGATTTTTTTGCATTGTCATCTAAAAATTATGCAAGACAAAACATTATGGGATTCCTGTCTTCTTTTTTTTGAAGGTACGCTTACCTCACAACAGTTTAATTCCTGGATTAAACCTCTGGTTTTTGAAATTCATGGTAATCAAATTACCTTGACTGCACCTAATAGTTTTACGTTGAAACTCGTACAGGAACGGTTTTTACCAGAAATCTCCAAGCAAGCAGAGTTATTTCTTTCTTGCCCGCCAAATTTCGAGTTGCGCATAGGAGAAAAACCTCTCAATTTACTCCCATCGAAATTGCCAGTTGCAATAACCAATATTGTTCCAACTGTATCCCAACTCACACTCAATAAGCACAAAAATCAAAATAAACTTAATCCTTTGTTATCTTTTGAAAACTTTGTTACTGGTAAAGCAAACCAATTAGCTCATGCAGCAGCAATACAAGTTGCTGAAACTCCCGGTACAACATACAACCCATTATTTATTTACGGTGGGGTCGGATTAGGAAAAACTCACTTAATTCAGGCTATTGGAAATCATATAAAACATGAAAATGCACAGGCGAAAATTTGCTATGTTCATGCTACTAATTATATTTCAGATGTTGTCCGCGCTTTTCAAACTAAAAAATTTGATGAATTCAAACAATTCTACAACTCATTAGATTTGCTATTGATTGACGATATTCAATTTATCGCTGATAAAACTGGAACCCAACAAGAGTTTTTCTATACTCTCAATTCATTGATTGATGGGCATAAACAAGTTGTAATTACCTGCGATACCTTCCCCAAAGAAATTTCTGGAATGACGCCGCGACTTACTTCTCGGTTCAGTTGGGGATTAACAGTAGCTGTTGAACCACCTGGTTTGGAAATGCGGGTAGCAATTTTGCTACAGAAAGCCGTTATTTCTAATAATCCGATAAGTGAAGATGTTGCTTTTTTTATTGCCAAGCACATTCGTTCTAATATCCGTGAATTAGAAGGTGCACTTAAACGCATTGATGCTTATTCCAGATTTCACAAACGCACCATCTCTGTAGAACTTGCAAAGGAAGCACTTAAAGATTTGCTGGCTTCTCAAAATAAACAAATTTCCATAGAAAATATTCAAAAAACTGTGGCTGATTTTTACCGTATCAAGGTTACTGATCTTCTTTCCAAGAAGCGTACGCGCTTAATTGCCAGACCTAGACAAATTGCAATGTGTTTAGCAAGAGAATTAACACAATTAAGTTTACCGGAAATTGGAGCCGCTTTTGGAGGGCGTGACCATACAACAGTTATGTATGCATGTAAGACCATTGAAAGCTTACGCAATCTGAATTCACCTCTTAATGCAGATTTCAATTTACTTAATCAGACATTACGAAACTAATATTCTTAGTAAATACTATATTTATTTTTGTGAATAACTATTCCAAAAATTATTTTTTTAAAACTATACACAAATATTACATTGTCAAAAACATCCTTTATCCACATCTTTTTATAAACTCTAATGTGTTATAAACAAATAAAAATACCAAGTTATTCACTATATATAATATCTATTATTGTTATTATTAAGGATATATAAGAATGTTTATTGAAAAGATTGAAAAAGGCAATTTACTAAATCCCCTTCAGAAAATCATTGGAATAGTAGAACGTAAACAACCTCTCCCTATTCTGTCAAATGTATTAATTGAAAAAACCGGATCAAATATACGTTTTGTAGCGACTGATCTTGAAATTCAAATTGCAACACAATTTACCGATGTAAATCAAACAAGCCCTGATACAGCAATTACTGTAGCTGCTAAAAAATTACAAGAAATTCTTAAGGTATTACCTGAAGGAAGTAAAGTTACATTAGATATTCATGAAAATCGTCTTTTAGTAAAAGTAAATAAAAGTAAATTCACTTTACAAACCTTACCTGCTCAAGATTTCCCAAAAGTTTTAGAACAATTAGAACAAGCCGTAAAAGTTCAAATTGAACAAGGAAAACTTAAAAAGTTGTTGGGTATGGTTCAATATGCCATGGCACAGCAAGATATTCGTTATTATTTGAATGGTGTTTTGTTAGTTATTGATGGGAACTTTTTAAAACTAATAGCAACAGATGGGCATCGCCTTGCTTATATTGTTACCAAGCTTGATCAAGAATATGCTAAACGTGAAATTATCCTGCCTAGAAAAACAATTAATGAGCTAATTAAACTTTTAGCTGAGACAGAAGAGAAAATCACATTTGAATTAGCTGAAAATCAAGTCCGTATGACTTTTTCCGATATTATTTTAATTTCTAAGGTAATTGACGGAAAGTTTCCAGATTATGAACGTGTTATTCCCAGTTACACTAACCAGCTTACGTTAAATAGAATTGAAATATTACAAGCATTACAACGCGCAGCAATTCTATCTAATGAAAAATTCAGGGGAGTACGTTTTGTCCTGACAGAAAAAAATATGCGCATCATAAGCAATAATAGCGAGCAAGAAGAAGCGCAGGAAGACATGGAAATAGACTATCAAGGAATTGCACTTGATGTTGGTTTTAATGTCAATTACTTAATGGATGGATTAAATAATGCTACTACGGAAACAGTAATATTCTCATTCGGTGATGCAAATAGCAGCATTTTGATCACTATTCCAGGTAATGATGAATTTAAGTACGTAGTTATGCCAATGCGTATTTAATAACGAATAACTCATTAATAATGTTTATTAAAATCAAAAAATACAAACTTATATATCTCACGGCAAATATTTAAGAAACCGTATATATGCTGAAAACGAGAATGAGTGAAAATTGATTTTCGTACACATTTTTGATGTATTTAATTGACTTATCACAACCCATTTATAGCATTTAAAAAAATGTCATTCGGAGTAAGTAATATTTCGAGTGCATTCTTAATGTTTCACGTGAAACAAATGAAAGAAAATAATGAATGAATATAATTCCACCAGTATCAAAGTTCTCAAGGGTCTGGAAGCAGTTAGAAAACGTCCAGGCATGTACATTGGTGACACTAATGATGGCAGTGGCTTGCACCACATGGTCTTTGAGGCAGTTGATAATGCTGTGGATGAAGCATTAGCGGGTTATTGCAACGAAATATCTGTGATTATTCATCCAGATAATTCGATTAGCGTGACTGATAATGGACGTGGTATTCCGACAGATATTCATGAGGAAGAAAACCGTTCCGCGGCAGAGGTAATAATGACGGTGTTACATGCCGGCGGTAAGTTTGACGGAAACTCTTATAAGGTTTCAGGTGGCTTACATGGGGTGGGGGTTTCGGTAGTGAATGCATTGTCCGAATGGTTACGATTAACAATCTACAGAGACAATAAAATCCATTTCATGGAATTTAATTTGGGAGAACCAGTTGCACCGCTTAAGGTAATAGGCGAGACAAAGAAGCGCGGCACTGAAGTGCATTTTCTGCCTAGTAAAGAAGTATTCGGGCTTGTCGAATTTCATTTTGATATTTTAGCTAAACGTCTGCGCGAACTGTCTTTCTTAAACAATGGCGTAAAGGTTTCCTTGATAGACAAGCGGAATGGTAAAGAAGAAATTTTTGCATTTACAGGCGGAGTAAAAGGTTTTGTAGAATACATGAATAGAAACAAGAATGTGCTTCATAAAAATATCTTTTATACATTGGTTGAAAGAGAAGGAATAACAGCTGAAATTGCCATGCAATGGAATGACTCTTATCAGGAAACCGTGCAATGTTTTACTAATAATATCCCGCAGCGTGATGGTGGTACGCATTTGACAGCTATGCGTACGGCAATGACTCGTACTTTGAACCAGTACATTGAATCTGAAGAAATCGCCAAGAAAGCCAAAGTTGAAACAACTGGCGATGATATGCGTGAGGGATTAACTGCGATACTTTCGGTAAAACTTCCTGACCCAAAGTTTTCTTCACAAACCAAGGATAAGTTAGTTTCTTCTGAAATTCGCCCCGTTGTCGAAGAGGTAGTTAGTCAACAGTTAATGGCATTTCTGCTAGAAAACCCAAATGACGCTAAAGTAATCGTTGGGAAAATTGTTGAAGCTGCGCGTGCCAGGGAAGCTGCACGTAAAGCTCGTGAATTGACTCGTCGTAAAGGGGTGTTGGATGGTATGGGTTTGCCTGGTAAGTTAGCCGATTGCCAAGAGAAAGACCCGGCACAATCGGAGTTATATCTGGTTGAGGGTGATTCTGCTGGAGGCTCGGCAAAACAAGGACGCGACCGGAAGTTTCAAGCTATATTGCCGCTTAAAGGCAAAATTTTAAATGTTGAAAGAGCGCGTTTTGAAAAAATTATTTCATCACAGGAAATCGCCACGCTGATCACAGTTTTGGGTACGGGTATTGGCCGGGATGAATACAACCCGGACAAGTTGCGTTATCACCGTATCATCGTCATGACAGACGCTGACGTAGATGGCTCACATATACGTACCTTGTTATTGACGTTCTTCTACCGCCAAATGCCGGAATTAGTCGAGCGCGGCCATGTTTATATTGCACAACCGCCGCTATATAAAGTCAAACAAGGCAAGGAAGAACGTTATTTAAAAGATGATCATGAAATGAAAACATTTATGCTTCGGTCAGCCCTTGTTAATGCCGAGCTACATACTGATCAAGATTCACCAGCACTGAAAGTTGAAACGCTCGAGCATCTGGCAAAGGAATATTTCCTTGCGGAAGCCATAATAGATCGCTTATCCCGGGTTATAGCGAAGGAAGCGCTGCATGCGATGCTCAAGCAGCCAGATATTCAATTGGATAGTGCAGAACAAGCAAAACAAAGTGCGATAAGCCTGCAACAGGTTTGTGGCCCGGAAATAATTGTGAAAGTGGATATTAATCCAGCCAATGATGAAAACCGTTTACGTTTGGAAAAACATTTGCATGGCAATTATTCCATAAGCTACATTGAGCCGAGCTTTCTGCTAAGCGGCGATTACACCCAAATTAAACAAACAGCACTCGCTTTGAATGGATTGTTGGGTAAAAGCGCGTACATCAAGCGAGGTGAACAGCGCAAACCTGTAGCCGATTTCAAGCAAACCATCGAATGGTTGCTGGAAGAGGCTAAACGTGGAGTTAGTATTCAGCGTTATAAAGGGTTGGGAGAAATGAATCCAGAGCAGCTGTGGGAAACCACCATGGACGTAAAGAATCGTATCTTATTGCGCGTACAGATTGAAGACACGATTGCAGCAGACGAAACCTTTACAACTTTGATGGGCGATATAGTGGAGCCTCGCCGTGCCTTTATTGAACAGAATGCTCTTGGAGTTAAAAATCTTGATGTATAGAATAATGTCGGTTGCCAAGCAAATTTAGGGGCACCTCTTTACATCGCGACAAATTGCACCAAGTTTAAGTATTCTTTGATCCGGATATTTTCTTATCGATGAATAAGTCGGCGCGATAGTTCCACGAAAGTGGTGTCTACCATTTGACCTGCCAGAGCCACATAGCCATGGGCTGCTAAGTTGCTCGTGAAACCGGTCAAACAGCATTTCAACCAGCTTCAGGTCTTTGAGTCGTTTCCGTGACAGCCAGGCCGTCTTGGTGTCAGGTACCCAGTTTTCCAGTTGCAGCCCCAGAAAACGCATGAAGGGGAGCCGGTCTCGGACCTGGTTTTCAATCCCTTCGTCAGCAAAGTTGTAGAGGTGCTGAAGAATCAGTATCTTGACCACGAACACCACATAAATGGGCTTAGCCCCGGTGTTGTTCTTCCCTTTCTTTCCTGGCATGCCTGTGCCGCATCAGGACGAAATGCATCCCGCTCTACCCGACGTTCAGCTCTACCAAAGGATCACCTATTTCCGTGAGTTTGGTCGTGCGGGTCTACATGTCTAAAAATTCAGGTTAGTGGCGCGCTGACATCGTGTTCGATGTTCATTGGGTGGATACTGCCATTCTTCTTGAGATGTCTCACCATGCTGCGAAATTGTGGAGAAAAACGGGAGTTTTTAAGGTTACCACATCAAAAATAAGGAAATTGCTTATTCCATTTTCGTTTCAGGCAGGTAGTATTAATTTTCCTGATGCTCTAACGGGGAAATATCCCATTAGAACTTGAGATTTACTGCTTGATAAAACTGTGGGCGGCCCCTGCTTTCCCGCAACCAACCTAAGGAGACCAAAATGTACAAACTGAATAAAATCGTAAGTGGCATGATGGGGATCGCAGTATTGTCTGTATTGACAACGAATGTCTATGCAGCAGACGCGAAGGTGTCGGCAAGCGATAAAAAAATGATCGCAAGCGCGATGTCCGCAGCGCCGGCCAAGGTTGCGAAGGGTGCAACCATCGTGGCCATGGAGGCAAACGGCAAAATGCGCACCGTACGCCAGGGAACAAACGGCTTCACCTGCATGCCGGATAATCCTGCGACTCCCGGGCCAGACCCCATGTGCATGGATAAGAACGCCATGGAATGGGTCCATGCGTGGATCGCGCATACTAACCCTACCCCAGGGAAAGTCGGTTTTATGTACATGCTCGCCGGTGGAACGGACGCTAGCAATACCGATCCCTTTGCAACCAAGCCAGATGCCGGGAATCATTGGATCAAGACTGGGCCACACGTGATGATCGTCGGTGCCGACGCCAGCTTCTATGATACATATCTAAAGAACGCCGACCCCGATACTTCGCTCCCTTACGTAATGTTTCCGGATACGCCTTACCAGCACTTGATGGCGCCGGTAAAGTAAATATCGAGTTACAGTAGAGAAAATCGCAACAGGGGGCAGATCGTGATTGACGAGATTTTCTGCCTGAGGAAATCGTAGGCTGAAACTGTTTGACCTATTGGTTTTCTCAGCTGCCGGAAAGGTGCCGCAATGAGATGGCAGTTCGCTTGTCATACTCACTTGTGCGTCTTCGCTACGTGCTCAGACGCAGGGGCCACCATCATCGAGTTGCCACATGGTCAGGATGCGGTAGCGACGACCGCTGTTCCCGCCAACGTTGATTAGAGTGGCTAAACGGATAGTGCAGATTGGGCCAGACGTTTTTTTAAAGCGATTAATGGAATATAGGGCCAGGTTCTAATTGATTCCAGGCAGGTGAGTATTTACAACCCTAGCTCCCCTCGCCCACCAAAAACTGTAGTTACGTAGCGTGCGTAATTCAAAAGAACAGTAAACAAGGAAGGGGTAGAGCATGAAAACATCAATCTGGCTTGCCACAATGGCCGTTGCAGCCATTGCTACACTGGCATGGTTCACAAAGCAACCCGAGATAGCACAGGCAGAGATTGCAGCTCAGCCATCCGTTGCACAAGTGCAAATGGTCAGCCAACAAGACAGCGCCTATACCGATAATGGGTTTCATTCTGGCGAAGTCGGCCTCAGTCCAAGTGCGCGCGCGGGACGCGAAATTTGGTTCAAGGCTACTGCGGGCAACGAGCGTTTTCATACGTACACTTTTCAGCAGCGCGTCGGCGTATTAATCGATTGGTTCCGCGTGCTGCGAGGCGACCAGCGCGAGCAGCGTTTTCAAACATGGGGGCTCATTAATGATCCCGGCTGCTGCACCCCGGGCAGTCCAAATTGCCCGGCCAAAAGTCGGGAAGAAACCTATGGTTTTGATTGGTGCCCGGGTGATGAGACGCTGCTGAAATTTGTCGGCAAGTCTGGCTATCGTGACCCAGCCTGCGATTTCAAGGATGCACCTGCCGAATCTACCGATCCCAAAGGACATCAGGACGGACGTGAAGATGCCTGTAATCTGGCCTTTGGTACATCAACCGGGGCGCTAGGTTTCCGCAAATTCCCCAATCCAAAATTTGATCCTGTGGCGTGGAAAAAACTCAATGGCAGTATGGGAACCTGGGAAGGTTATGACCGTAAAATCAGCAGTGATCCTAAACGCAATGATGCCAAGCTGAGTCGCCTTAGCGACGGCTCCATCGAGCCGCCGTTCCGCATCGGCATGGCATGCGGCGCTTGCCACATTGCTTTTAACCCGGCCAAGCCACCCATTGATCCGGCACATCCAAAATGGGAAAACATCACCGGCCTGGTCGGCAATCAGTACATCCGCATTTCTGAAATCATCGTTTCGGGTATGCCCAGCGACACCCTGGAATGGCAAGTGTTTGCTCACGCACGTCCTGGCACGTCCGATACCTCGGCTATCCCCACCGATCAGATCAACAACGCTGGCACCATCAATGCGCTTATCAACATTGCGCAGCGTCCGGTACACGACAATACCCAGGTTCTCAGGTGGCGCAAGGCTGACGCCTGCCCCAGCGGCGCGAAAGAGCATGAGTGCTGGTGTGAGCCAAATAAGCCCGGCAAGTGTTGGCAACGCAGCCTCAAGACTGAGGCAGTGCACCATATACTCAAGGGCGGTGAAGATTCAACAGGCGCGATAGGAGCAATCCAGCGCGTGTATTTCAACATTGGTTCATGCGCAGAAAAGTGCTGGCTGAATCATCTAACCGATCTGCGCCAGCTCGATCCTACCGCGCGCAACTTCGGCCAGACGCCTTTTAATATTGGCCAGTGCCGTCGCGACTGCCCCAATTTCCGCGCCATAGAAGATCGTCTGCACGACATTTTGGCCTTCTTTCTATCGCCTGAAAGCGCAGCGACCGATCTGCAAACTGCACGTGCAAACACGAACCCATCGAAGGCCGCCTATGGCAAAGATGATTTGACTGTTGATCTTGAGCAAGAATTCGGCAAGGGCGCAGTCAGCCGTGGCCGTGCTGTGTTCGCCGCCAATTGCGCGCGCTGCCATTCCAGCAGCAAAGCGCCGGCAGAGACAGTGGATTTTCACGCTCTTGATCCCAAGACCGGTTTGCGCGCCGACTGGCTTGGAAACGACGCGCTCGCCCCAGTGTCGGAAATTGGCACTGATCGTTGCCGTGCTCTGCACTCCAATCATATGCAAGGTCATGTATGGGAAGAGTTTGCGTCCGAGAACTACTATGCCCGTCCCGCCGATCCGAATATCCCCGAACAGAATGGTGGAGGGCGCGGGTATTACCGCAATATCTCATTGCTCAATCTGTGGGCACACGCTCCTTTTCTGCACAATAATTCGGTAGGGCCGGAATTGTGCGGGGGCGGGACAGGATCTTACGACTTTTATCGTAACAGCTATGTAGATGCTAGCCAGCCCGGCCACACCGCGCTGTCGCATGATAAAAGCCCTGCCTGCTGGAAATACGACCCCAGTGTGAATGGCCGCTTCAAGCTGTATGTTGCATCTATGAACGATCTGCTAAATCCGTCACAGCGCATTTCCAAGGCGACCAAGCTCGATCAAGATATTGTGCTCGATGTTGGCCCACGAGTTTGGGACGGTTCTGAGGAAAAGCTCGTCGGCTTCTCGGTGCGTATTCCTGGGGGATCGACCGCAGGCAAAGTTGGTAACTTTCAGCACAAGGCCTTCATCGCCGATCTGATCGCGGCCAAGCTGCATCCACAGCAGCTCGAAAAAAACTATACAACGCAATTAGGGGCAGCCAACGCACACCAGCTTGTACTGGCAATGCAGGATACTGCCAATGCCATAGTACATGACCCCGGCAAACTGGTTGACGCAATCAAATCGGCCCGCGCGCGACTGCCGGTGTTGGGTGAGGTGTATTCCTCATGCAATGCGGAAATCGAAAATGACGGCCATCGCTTTGGCGAAGATCTGTCACCCTCCGACAAAAAAGCTCTAATCGCCTTTCTGGCAACGCTTTAAGGAGAACCAATATGCGTACCCTGCCCCTGCTTATGATTGCTGCAGTCTTGCCATTGTCAGGCTGTGATTACATTAAAAGTTTTTTTGCGCCTAAACCTGATATTTATTATGCGGCTTACGGCGAGGGCTATGCCGCGAAGCCCGATCTGGCTCAGCTTGAATACGAGCACCCGCTGTCAGCTAAAGAACTCGTCAAGGTTACGCCTGAATATCTCAATACGATGTCACAGGAGCAGCTCGACCAGCTATATGCGCGTCTACCTGCCGGGCCAATCCCCGATGGGGCATTCGACGGCAGTATCGTCTTACCTAAGGGCAGTAGCGGCAAGCTACGCCTTGCTGAAATACTGGGCGGCCTGAAGGGATTGGCAGCACAGTTTAAGGGTAAAAAGCTGGAAATCGTTGGTGAGACCTTATGGAAGGGCAAGGTTTTTTATCGCGATGAAAAAGTGCTGCGCAACCGCATCGAGGATCTGACCATTCTTCGTCCCATCATCGGCGCGGGTGAGATTCCAAAAATCAGTGTCGATGGCCGGGATGCATGGCTGCTGTTCCCGGCTAAATTGTACTGCGGTCAAAGTCTGCTGGATTCGCGGCGCGAGTCCATCATCATCGACTACGCCTTTACCGACGAACTCCCCGGATATCGAGAGAGACCGGATTCTCTTGCTGGTCGCAACGGCCTCAAGGTGCGTGATGAAATCCGCATGATACGTCCCGGCCTGTATCTGGGGCGTGCTTATCTTGATCGCGCTTTCGGGCTGAATTTCATACTTGAAAATAAAACGCTAGCCAAAGCAGGCGAGGCCGATTTTCTTGCCGGTAAAATCGCCCAGGAGTGCTGGACTGGCGCATAGCTGGAGTATGACGGAAAGTCTTACATGAACCGGATAAGAGGAGGCATCATGGCGTTGCTGTGCTGTTTTAGCATGGGTGCCGTTGCGGATGACGGTGACCTACCTTCGACAGGCCGCTCTCGCTTTGATTTTTTGATTGGCGATGCGCCCGTGCCGTATCCTTTGCCGCGCCTTATAGCGCGCATCCGCTCGCAACTCGAAACATCGGGGGACGGCTTATCACCCCTCAAAATCACGCTGATTCCTCTGGGACGCTCGCTACGACGTTCCGTTGCCGCACCCGATTTCTTCCATCTTCCAAGCGTGGTCGCCGCGGTGGATGGCAACTCCAAAGAAGGTTATACGCCGTTAAAGGACCAGCTGTTTTTAGGCTATAACGAGCGCGCCGAATCAGTCGAAATTATTAGCTATAACGAGCAGGCCGGGCGTTTTGAATTCCAGGTCGTACGTGATTACCGATCCGGCGCACAGCCGAAAACCTATTATGCGAGTCGCGCACTGTGTCTTGCCTGCCACCAGAATAATGCGCCAATTTTCTCACGTCCATTGTGGGATGAAACGCCAGCCAACCCTGCCATCGCCTCGCGCCTTAAAGCCACCGGGCGCGATTTTTATGGTATCCCGCTTTCTGGAACTGATATCTCCAGCGCTATTGATTCTGCGGCAGAACGTGCCAATATGTTCCAGGTATGGCTGCAGATATGGCGCGAAGCATGCAGCAATACTTGCCGCGCACAATGGCTCGATGCTGCACTTGCCTATGCCATGTCCGGAAATTTGCCTGAAGCCGATGAATTGAAATTCGCTGATCTGGAAATGCGCTGGACAAAAACATGGCCGCAAGGTCTCAGTATTCCTGGTTCCAGCATTCCCAATCGCGATCCGTTCGCGAATGTCGTTGAACCCCACATCAAATCACCTGCCGTGTTGTCCCATCCCTTGGCGGAGCTGGCACAGCTGGCGTACATTCCCGCCCAATTTGAACCGCTTAATCCGCGTCCGCCATTACAACGCTGGACTACTCCAGATAAAACTCGATTAGTAGCCGGACTGGCCGGATTGCTGAATAAAGCTGACGTGCAAGCATTTGATCACGCACTGGTAACACATACCAAGGCGCAGCCGCAAACACTCTCTCTGCCATGTCGTTTTACGCGCAAACCGAGACGTGTAGTGTTCAATTGCGCTACCTCAGATGTGCAATTGTCGGGAGTATTTCAAAGCACCGGAAGCAATCTCAGCGGACAGATTGACCGACTGCAAGTGGGCCGTGCGAAGATCGCACTTGATTTGACACTCTCTGGCCGAATGACTAAAGCGGGACAGATCGAGCTAATACCCAGGCGCGGAGCGAGTTGGGCTCGTTTGTCCGACGGTCGCCGCTGGTCACGGTTGCAACTCGACACATTGCGCGCCGATCAAGGTTCCGCAACACTCACACTGATCGATGATTATGCGGCTGTGCGTTCTGTGTTGCCCCGATTGCCGCTGATGACGGCTAGCGTTTTTGACGCTAGCCGCGCACTCGCTGAATTGCAAGTCGCATTAGGCCTGGACAAGCGCGAAGTTTTGGCGCGCGAAACTTTAGCGAACAAGCTGCCGCCCGCAAAATTGGAAATCGTAGCGCCGAGCAAACTCTCAGGCAGCGCAACACTCTTTCTACAATACTGCGGACCATGTCATGGCAGCACAATTAATTTTCCGCCGAATTTTTTGCACGGCGATGAAGCCACCGTCAATGCTCGCCTCGATCATTGCGCTGAACGCATTTTTTATCGTCTCAGCATGTGGCATGTGGCAGAGGCGAAGCGCGGTAAAACCACCATGCCGCCGACCCCGGCACTTGCTGCATATGGTTTCGATGCAACAAGCTGGGCAAACTCCGCGCCATTGGCTGATTTAATCGAAGCCGCGCGCCGGCGTATCGTCAACCAGGGCGGCCAGCCTGATGCCGTGCTTACGCGGCCTTTCGAACAACTGCGCAGTTGCCTGCCCGCCACCACGCAATGAACTGAAAGGAAGATTCCCTTATGAAAATCTCCTCCTGCATTGTCTGTCGTATCTTGTTGTGGTCAGGCATTATCCTGATCGCACTTCTGCTGCTGCTCGCCGGGCTGCGTTTTTGCCGCGATGAACCCGTAGTGTATGCCGATCCGGTCGAGCATTTTAAATACGGTTCTACTGGCGGCGACCGCGTGATGGGCTTTCCCAAGCGGGTATTCCTGGCGTTGCCGGAAATCTGCGCCCAATATCTTCCCGGCAAGGGTTATGCGTCACTGGGCATGATTTTTGAGCCTGGCCATGATCTTCCAGTCGGCATGAGTCAACGCAGGCATTTGGGCATCGACCGCACTTTTCTCAATTGCGCAGTGTGCCATATCTCCACCGTACGTGTGAAAGCTGATGCCAAGCCCATGCTTGTGGTTGGCATGGGCGCCAACACTTTTAATCTGATGGCCTTCGAGAAATTCATCAATAGCTGTATGCGCGACGTGAAATTCAGTGCCGAATATCTGGTGCCAGTCATTCGGGCCCAAGCCAGCCAAGAACAGGGCGCTGAGCTTTCGCTGCTGGATCGCTACGTGGTTTACCCTGTTGCCATCGCGTTGATGCGGGATCGCGTCACCTCCCTCATGCATCGCATGCGCTTCATTGACGCACAGCCGGATTGGGGGCCGGGCCGGGTCGATACCTTCAACTCCGCCAAGGCCCTGTTCAATTTTCCCATCGAACAATTACCGCATGAGGAGTTGCTGGGTACTGCCGACTTTCCAACTATTTGGAATCAGGGCAAGAAAACCAGCATGCAGTTGCATTGGGATGGCAACAACAATCACGTAGAAGAACGCAATCTCAACGCCGCCTTCGGCACGGGTGCCACGCCGCCCAGTCTGGACCACGCCGCCATGGCGCGTATCCAGGCATGGAATGCCAGCGCCACACCGCCTGCTTTTGGTAAAAATTTCCCCATCGATCCGGTTAAAGCACAGCACGGCTCAACGATTTACAAGGAATATTGCGCTGCCTGCCACGGCGTGAGCGGCAGCGATTTCTCCGGGGAACATGTCGGCAAAGTCACGCCCCTGAATGAGATAGGCACCGACCCCAACCGGCTGAATTCCTTTACCCCTGCGCTCGCCGAAAACCTGGGCACGCCGTATGCCGGAACGGCCTATAAATTCACACACTTCCGCAAAACATGGGGTTATGCCAACTCCCCGCTGGATGGCCTGTGGTTGCGCGCGCCGTATTTACACAATGGCTCCGTGCCAACATTGTGGGATTTGCTGCAACCGGTAAATCAGCGTCCAACGCAATTTTATCGCGGTAATGATCTCTATGATCCGGTTAAATTGGGATTCGTCGCGGACGTGGCGAAAGATGGTGATAAATCCTATTTTGCCTACGACACAGACAAGCCCGGTAACAGCAAGGCGGGTCATACAGGCAAGGCTTACGGAACTGAACTGCTTGATGCCGATAAATGGGCGCTGATCGAATACCTTAAAACATTCTGACTTAATTGAGCACTCCAAAACACATGACAGAATTTCCATTCAAGGTCGTTTCCCTCATCCCCACCCTTCTCCCTGGGGGAGAAGGGCTTTGCGTCCCTCTTCCCCAGGGAGAGGGACTGAGGGTAAGGGAAGGAATGTGAATGAACAAAAAGATCAATAAGGAAGGAGAAATATCATGGCCAAATTCTGCAAATGCTCTCGCTGGCTGATCCTATTCGGTATTCTTGCCCTCATTATGGTCGCGGTGCTCGGCTATATCAGCTGGGATCGTTTCTTCCGCGATTACGGCCAACCGTCATTCTCCAGCGCGGAGGAGCGCTTCAAATATGGCTCTATCGGCGCTGAATTCGATGCCGGCATTCCCTACTGGATATTCTATGTGCTGCCGCGCATGTTTCCGGAAAAATTGCCTAAGCCGGGTGGCCTTGCCGCCTTTGGCGTGAACTGGGAACAGGGAAAAGAGCTGCCCATCGGCTTCACCAAACGCCGTATCGGCTTTGATCGCGTAGCCAATAACTGCGCCGCCTGTCATGTGGCAAGTTACCGCAAAGCACATAATGAGAATCCTGTTCTCATCCCCACTGGCCCCAACCATACGCTTGATCTGGAAGCCTTCTTCCGTTTTCTGGTCGATTGCGCGAAAGACCCGCGTTTTAATGCCGATAATTTGATGTCCGAGATCAACGGCGCCGCCAAGCTCGACTGGATCGACCGCATGGCTTACCGCTTCCTAATTATCCCTATCACCAAAAAAAGGCTGCTGGAGCGCGAAGGGCAATTCCAGTGGATTTACCGTCATGACTTTCCAGAATGGGGAAAAGGGCGGGATGATGCGATGAACCTGACCAAGTATTTCATGATCCGCTGGAAAATGGATGACACGTTTGGGCCCACCGACATGCCTTCGGTGTGGAATCTGAAAAAATACAAACCCGAGCAGGGTCATCGCATGAACTTTGCCGGTGATTCACATGATCCGCGCTCGGTCGTCATGGATTCCGCGCTGGGCTTGCTGGGCGCGGCACCGCACGACAAAAATGAATTTTTGAAACAGATTGACTGGTTGCTCGACTATCTCGGCAACACGCCCGCGCCGAAATATCCGTTCACCATAGACCAAGCCCTGGCCGCCAGGGGCAAGCCAGTGTTTGATGCAAACTGCATGCAATGCCATGCTTCCGCCCGCACCGGAACTCGCATTCCCCTTGCCGAAATCGGCACCGACCGGGGCCGCATGGACACCTGGAACAAACAGGCTGCCATCGAAGCAAATAAAGTTGTCAGGGACATGGGGCTTGAACGCAAAGGCCTGGTAGAAGAACCGTTGATCGGTTACGTCGCCCAGTTCCTCGATGGTATCTGGCTGCGCGCGCCATATCTCCACAACGGCTCCGTACCTACGCTCAGGGATATGTTAAAACCGCCCAGCCAGCGTCCGCAGGCATTTTGGCGTGGCTATGATGTTTATGATCCCGCCAATACGGGCTTCATTTCGCAAGGCCAGGAAGCCGAAAGGGCAGGTACGAAATACGACACCACCCTGCGCGGTAACGGCAATATGGGCCACGACTTCGGCACCGGATTGCTGGAAGAGGACAAGAATGCACTAATGGAATATCTGAAGACTTTGTAAAGAAGTAAAGAACACATCAGTAAAGCGAGGGTTGTTACCCATTGATAACGGCGCCCTCAAAAGAACAATGATGCGGGTTGAATTGTTCCAGGGTGTGGTGTTAGCGACCGTATCCGAGTCGCTTCCATAACACTTGTCGCTCTAGCTCTTTTGAGCCTTGTGTATATTCGATGCACTAACCAACGCTTTGGCTGGCGTTGTTTGTCCGCCTAGTCGAGTGGTCAAATAATCCGTAATTAAGGGGCTAGGGCTCGTATTGTTTTCCGGGCCAGAATAAAGGGAACGCTACCCTTTATTTTCACGGATACGATCATGGCTTTCAGCTGGACAGCCAGCCAGAGAAGGATTAACAGAGGAATTATGTGATATGCGAGCCACGAGCAAAAGCGCTGCCGCCGTTGTCATTTCCCTTGTTTGTGCGCTGATCATTCCCGCTGCGCTGACCTTGCACACGGTAACGTTCCCTGGCACCCTGGTTATCACCTCGGACAACCCTACCCCGCTGGGCTATACCATCAGTCTGAGCCTGTTCATTTTTCCCATGTTATCGATCGGATGGTGGTTCTTTCGCCATCCGACCATCCGCTTTCAAAAGCGGGCGTTCCTATGGACGGTGGCGCTGTTGTTTCCTGCAGGGGTGATTTTGGATCTACTGTTCGGTAACCGCTTTTTCGTCTTTCTCAATCATCAGGCGGTGTCGGGAATCATGGTAGCGGCAGTGGGAGGGACGCTTCCGATAGAGGAATTTGTGTTTTATCTCACCGGTTTTATTGTGGTGTTGCTGATTTACGTATGGGGCGATGAATATTGGTTTGAACGATACAATGTGCCGGACTATCCTGGCGAATCACAAAAGATCGACAGGATTCTCCGGTTCCATCCCATTTCCCTCATCATCGCATTGCTGCTGCTGACGTTCGCTGTCAGTTACAAGATCGTGTGGTCGGGCGAGCCGGGTTTTCCCTGGTATTTTATCTACCTGACTGTTGTAGCCTTGCTCCCCTCCATGGGCTTTTACCATTGCGCCAAACGGTTCATTAACTGGCGCTCATTCAGCTTTACATTTTTCATAATGGTTTTGATCAGCTTGCTGTGGGAAGTTACCTTGGCCATGCCTTATCAGTGGTGGGGATTTCAGCATCCCACCATGATGGGCATATACATAGGCGCCTGGTATGGTTTGCCGCTGGAAGAAATTGTAGTGTGGTTCTCCGTCACGTTCGCGACGGTTATCCTTTATGAAGTGATCAAGGTCTGGCAGGCATCCGGAAGAAGTGTGAAAAACGCCTTCCTGGGAATGATTGACAACCGACCTCAATATCTGGAGGATGGCGGACTTTAGGGCAATGCTGAACAAGTCCCTCCGTTCGGGCTGAGCCTGTCGAAGCCATTTGCAAGTTATTGATTTGCAAGGGGTGCGTTTCGACAAGCTCAACGCGAACGGACTTGTTCAGCGTAGCCTTAGTACTTTTGAGGGCAGGACAGATGTTTTTTGACGGCGTGCCGGTTTGGGGTTTGCTCTTGGCGACGATAGTTCTGGTCGCGCTCGCTCTCGAGGCCGGTGTGCTCGTGGGGAGGCAGCGTCAAACTCGGGCAGGAGGAAAAGCCGAAGTGTCCGGCGCCATGGTGGGGGCGACTATGGCGCTGCTCGCGTTCATGCTGGCCTTCACCTTCAACGGCGCCGCGAGCCGTCACGATGTCAGAAAAGGCCTAGTCATCGAGGAAACGAATGCGATCGACAAGACCTGGCGGCGCGCCGGCTTCCTGACCGAGCCATATCGTAGCGACATCCGCGGTCTGTTGCGCAACTACGTGGACGTGCGCGTGAAAGCGGCCGCGGGCAAGATGGAAATGGGGGAGGCGACCCACCGCTCCGAGGCCTTACACGACAAAATGTGGGCACTGGCGGTGGAAGTCGAACAAAAGGAGGCCGGAGGGCGGGCCGGCGGGCTCTTCATCCAGGCGCTGGACGAGGTGATCGACCTGCACCTGAAACGAGTGACGATCGGCTACCACAGCCGCGTCCCCCCAACGATCTGGGTAACTCTCTACATGCTGATGGCCATCGCGATGGCCATGATGGGAATTCAGGTCGGACTGAGCGGGGCGCGCCACATCGGCATGGAACTAGCTCTGGCCATCTCGTTCTCCGTTGTACTGTTCGTGATCGTTGATCTCGACCGCCCCCTGGAGGGACTGATCAACGTCAGTCAGCAGGCCATGGAAGAGCTTCAACTCAGGCTCAACGCTAAATAAAATAGGAATAAATTAAAAAATGAAAAGGGCAAGGCTCGAATATTTCTACTAGAGTTCACACATGCCCGTCGCCCGCGCATCCATCTTGATACCACTGCATATCGTACAACGCGGCCACAACCGCCAACCCTGCTTTTTTGGCGAAGAAGTCTACCCAACTTACCTCTACTGGCTGGGCGAAGCTCTAAAAAAGATCAGTGTGCGCTACACGAGGTGGGCAACGGAAAGTAGTTGCGTTGCCCACCTAGCTTGGCATCCCGCGATAACTCAAGCGGTACTGTGACAGTTCTGAAACGTTAACTGAACATCAATGGACGCGCCTGCCGGTGCAATCAGCGGTTCGTCGATGTTCAGCGCATAAAGTGCACGCTTTTGTCTGAGTCAATTGACCGATAACGTTCATGTCCAACGCGTTGAGGAGCATCTCTAGACTTACAGCTGATTGTTGTCATAGTATTCTCCCTTCAATGGGCAATTGATATTTAACAAGTTATTGTCCAAGTTTAAATGTTTTATACTCTGTTCAATCGCAGTTGACAGATAGCCTCCAAGACTAGTTTTTTAAAGCTGGGCGCGCTCAAAAACCAAGTGCACCATTTAAAACGGTGGAAAGCAATCCAAAAAATCGTATTTAAAACGCTCCGTCCGAATCCTCGGAGGGTTTTTCTACAGCCTCGTTAGGACTACAACCAGACAATGAGTACTAGATGACAAGAATAAGAGTAGGGCGCGCTGTCGCGATTCTTATAGGTCTCATTGTTGCTGGACTATTCGGTCTACTCTATTCCAGCTATCAACGCGATATTCATCAAGCGCGCGAGCGCATCTCGGTTGGGAGCCAAATCGTCGAGACGCCCTGTGGGCCGATCGAGTACGCGGTCGCCGGCGATGGCCCACCGGTACTGGTCGTGCATGGTGCCGGCGGTGGATACGACCAAAGCATGGACGCTTCCAAGGCACTGGTCCAGAGCGGCTTCCGCGTCATCGCTATGTCACGGTTTGGCTACCTGCGCACGCCTCTCCCGGCAGACGCTTCCGCAGCCGCGCAAGCAGATGCGCACGCCTACCTGATTGATGCGTTGAACGTCCGGCGCGTCGCGGTCGTCGGCGTTTCTGCCGGGGCGCCCTCATCTATGCAGTTTGCACTGCGACATCCGGAACGCGCTGCCGCGCTGGTCCTCCTGGTTCCGGCTGCCTATGTACCGCGGCCGGGAGGCGCGCCGCCGATGCGGACACCACCCGGAACCGGGTTTTTGTTCAATACCGCACTCCAGTCGGATTTCCTTTTCTGGGCCGCGCCCCGGCTTGCACGCCAAACCGTGATTCGGGCGATACTCGCCACTCCGCCAGCCGTGGTAGAGAACGCAAGCGTCGATGAACGGGCGCGAGTTGCACAAGTTCTAGACCACATTCTGCCCGTCAGTCCGCGCCGGCTAGGGCTACTCAATGACGCCTCGGTTACCTCCACCCTGACGCGCTACGAGCTTGAGCGAATTGCCGTGCCCACGCTTATCCTGAGCGTGGCAGACGATTTATTCGGAACTTTTGAGGGTGCCCGCTATAGCGCCGAGCATATCCCGCACGCACGCTTCATCGGCTACCCGAGTGGCGGACATCTGTGGGTCGGGCACCAGAAAGAAGTTATTTCCGAGATAGTGGCTTTCTTGAAATAATGATAGATAAAATATCCGTCTCATTTTAATCGAGATTGTCTATTAGGAAATTGAAGACACGTAGGCAGCTTTGGCCTAAGCTCCTCAAACCAAGGTCTTCGTCGTTGTGAGCGGACCAAGTAAAGAAAATTGTTGCCGATTCTCACAATCAGCCCGCTCAAGGTAGCTATGCCAGACGTAACAAGGCAGGAAGCGCCAGCGAATTATCATCGCCCAGCACCAGTGCTGCTTCTGCATCTCATCGGCAAACAGACTCTGCGTCTTGCATGATGCTTGAGCATGTTCAAGCCAACCATGCGCCTGAATTCAAAAGGCCATGGCGTGGCTACGTTTTGTCTCGATAAGCTATCCGGGCTGGCATTAAATGAATGACCATCCCGGATAAACAGCTACACCAAGTATATATTGCGTGGCGCTATGAGAAGAGAAAGTCAGTTTCGATAGTTAAATGAATTTGTCATATTTAACTAGTCAATTTTTGAAAGCATATATGCGAATTGCCCATAATGCAGAAGTCATGCGATGACCGTTATGGCTTGTTAAAAAGCTTTCCAATTTCTTGATGAGCAAGCTGTTCCATGTTCTGTGGAAATGAACCACGAGCTGAAAGCGCCCTGAGAACTAAATGTGCCGGAAGTCTGGACAAGGTCATCGGTGGACGCACAGGGTCTTGACCACCCGTCGTGCCTTCATCCTCTATTCCTGCAACGATGCCAACACTACCTACTACTTTTGTTACTGCGTGATAGTCCTTTGGGTCTTTTAATGCGTGGATGATTGCGACTTGAGTATTAACGATGCCAATCAGTAATTCGGTCAGATCTTTTTCGGTTATAACAGCCATAATAAACCCTTTAAAATTAAATATTAAGTAAAAGTGTTAAAGCAAGCGGTATCGATGAATCATAAAGAAACGAAAGTATTTTACACTCCAAATAACTTTAACTCACCATTCCGTAGAAATCAATAATCTAAAAATCATAGCCCCACATTTTTCAGAAATTGAAGAAATTGCCCTGCATCCTGATACCCAATTACACGGCGGCCGTCCTGCTCGCGCCCTTGTGCATCAAAAAATAAAATGGCGGGCGGACCGAATAACTCAAAACGTTTTAACAGTGCTTTATCTTCGTCGCTATTGGCAGTGACGTCGATTTGTAACAACACAGCGTTTTTCAGTTTAGCCTGCACCTTGGCATCGGTGAACGTGTAACGCTCCATCTCCTTGCACGAGATGCACCAGTCTGCGTAGAAATCGAGCATCACAGTCTTGCCGTTCGCCTGTGCAATGCGGGCATCAAGTTCAGCCACATTCTTTACCCGCACAAATTGCAAAGTCGAGGCCGCTTCTGCCTGGCCGTTGCCAAGTGCTGCCAGCGGACGCAGGATGTCGCGTGCGCCGGAGAGTGCACCGATCAAGTAGGCGCTGCCCAGCAGAAGCGCGAGAATGCCGATGCCTTTCCATAGTTTCTGCCAACCTGAAGCATTGTTTGGCAGCGCATCCAGCGCGTGCATATAAATGGCGGAAAGCACTAGCAGTGCCGCCCACAGCAACATCTGCATGCTCAGCGGGATCAGCGTTGAAATGAGCCAGATCGCGAGCGCCAGCATTAACACGCCAAAGAAACGCTTGACCGTTTCCATCCATGCGCCCGCCTTGGGCAATAGCGCTCCAGCTGATGCGCCGATCAATAGCAATGGCAAGCCCATGCCCATTGCTAGTGCGAACAACGCTGTTCCGCCCAGCCAGGCGTCATGCGTCTGCCCGATATACAGCAGGGCAGCCGCCATGGGTGCAGCGACGCATGGACTGACGATAACGGCAGATAACGCGCCCATCACGAACACGCCGCTCAGATGACCGCCATGCAGGCGATTACTGGTATTGGTCAATTTACTTTGCAGGGCGGCGGGAAGTTGTAGCTCATAAAAACCGAACATCGATAAAGACAGCAACACGAACACGGCAGCGAAGCTGCCCAGTGCCCAGGGAGTTTGCAGCGCGCTGGATAATAGCGTGCCAGACAGACCAGCAGCCACGCCGATCGCTGCATAGGTTAATGCCATGCCGAGCACGTAGGCAAGCGACAATAGGAAGCCGTGCATTTTGGTGGGATGTGAGCTGCGACCGACGATGATGCCGGAAAGAATAGGAATCATCGGCAGCACGCAGGGGGTGAAAGCAAGCAGCAACCCGGCGCCAAAGAAAAATGACACGATCAGCCAGAAGCTACCTTGCTTGAATAGTTTGGCGAGCTGCGTACTTTCAGAATCCGCAGACATTGCAGCGCCTTGAGCCGTCTGCGGCAAGGCTTGCATCTGTGGCGCAACGGTTGTTGCGAGACTTGCCTTGGGTAGCATGATGCTGAACTGCTTATCAATCGGCGCGTAGCAAAGATCGTTTTCTTTGCACCCCTGATAACTGGCTGCCAGCGTGATATCCTGAGCCGTATTGTTGTTGCGTTCCAGCGTAATCACCGCTTGAAAGGGCTGATGAAATACCGTCATGTCACCGAAATTGGGGTCAGACTTCATTTCCCCCTTTGGCATGGACACATTCGTAATTTTTACGCCCGCAGCTTTTGCGGAATCGCCTGATATAGTGAAGCTAACCTTGTCACGATATAAATAGTAGCCGGGCGTGATCTTGAAATTGGCAAGCAGGGTGGATTCATCGCGCGCGCTGACTTCCAGCCCGAATGCCTTGTCCGGGGACAAGATGACAGTTTGCTTCGCGCCACCCAGCAGCGGCAGGCGATCCAGAAAACTTTCCGCGTGGGATAACGGAACCAAGCATAACAACATCAACAGTAAGAGACGCATCGCTTTTAAAACCTTAGTGGATGTTACCTATAAATCAGTAATTTGACGAACCAACACCTCTATGAAAATAGAGGATGTTCTGTTTTCTAAATGGCTATAAGGTGAGCAATCATATTCAAGACAGCCTTCGCTTCTACCCCTTCCAGCCTCACATTGTCAGGGAAGGCTGGCAGGGGTTGGAGATGTTTCTTGCACGATCCACTGTAAATAGCCGGGCAACCCCGCCTTAATCGAGACAGCAATGATCTCGGGAAGTTCATAGGGATGATGTACACGGATGACGGACTCAAGGTGCGGATAGGCGGCGCGGGTAGTCTTGATCAGCAGCGGCACCTCACTAGCCGTCTCTATTTTTCCCTGCCAGCGATAGACCGAGGTGCATTCCGCCAGCATATTGATGCAAGCGGCGGACCGACTTTCAATCAAAGCATTGGCCACGCGCTGGGCGCTCTCACGATTAGGCAAGTTGGTTAGGACTAAAAGGATTTCGTCCATCAGCTTTATACCGCTTTCACATTAGCGCAGCGAACCCCCAATTGCAGCAACTCATCCCACACGTTGCCGCGGCGCAAGCCCTTAACCACCTTGTCCACGTGTGCGGCCTGGCGCAAGGCGCGCTCGGCTATAGCCGGGCTGAAGCGCCGCACAGCGCGCTCCACGAGCTTTTGGCGTGCGCCCCATACACGCGCATCGCGTAGCGCAGAAGCCAAATTGCCACTGTGCTGCATGGTGCGCAACACCTTGCTCAGCGTGCGGATATCCTCGGCCAGCGCCCACAGTATCAGCACGGTAGCCGTGCCTTCCGCACGCAGGCCATCAAGGATGTGCGCATACCGCGCTATATCACCCGCCAGCATGGCCTCGGACAGCTTGAACACGTCGTAACGTGCCACATCCATCACGGATTCCTTCACCTGTTCGAAAGATAATGGCCCGGCAGGGAACAGCAGGGCGAGCTTTTGGATTTCCTGATAAGCCGCCAGCAGATTGCCTTCCACCCGCTCGGAGAGGAATACCAAAGTGTCCGCATCAGCGGATTGATTCTGCCGTTTCAATCGGCTCGCAATCCAGGCCGGCAGTGCATTCAGTGCAATTTCCTCGGTGGCGATTATCATCCCCTGCGCTGACAGCGCGGTGAACCACTTGCTGCCCAAGGCAGTCTTGTCCAATCGTGGCAGTGATACCAGCGTGACTGTGTCGGCGTTCAGTTTCTGGCAATAATCCTGCAAGGCCTGCGCACCTTCGACACCCGGCTTGCCGGATGGAATACGCATATCCACCAGTTTGCGCGTGGAGAAGAGCGACAAACTTTGCGCGCTGTTGCGCAACTCTGCCCACTTGAAGCCCGGCTCAGCGATTAACACTTCACGTTCGGTATAACCTGCCATGCGTGCAGCGGCGCGGATGGCATCGGCAGCCTCGATAGCAAGCAGCAACGCTTCGCCGTGAATGACATACAGCGGCGCAAGCCCCTGGGCAAGATGATGCGACAAATCCTCCCCGGAAAGTTTCATTGTAGGTCAGCTAGTTTCATTGTGGCGATTGCGGCGCCTTGGCAAGGCTCAATCGACGCAATATCTGCTGTACCGCATCCTTGCGCATGTCCTGATAAAGCAGCGTTTCCTCCATTTCCTTAGCAAGAATCTGGGTGTTGTCATAAGATAAATAACGCTGCAGCACGATTTCATCTGCGGGAATCCATTCCTGCTGTTTATTATCGTAAGCACGCAACGAAACACGGTAATTCAACTGAAATTCACGCACGCGACCGGCTTCGCTCAAGGATAGTATCTGCCTGCTCATAGTTTCGGAAACGATATGCAGTGTCAGTTGCGCGTTTTCGGACGAGTCAACGAGCTTTACGTCATATAACTGCACAGCGCGTTTTAATTCGAGAATGAAGGGCGCATTGGCGTTCAGTGTCTGTATGAATAACGTCTGAAATGGGAATGTAAATCCCCCTTGCCCCTGCCCGCGCAAATGGAAGCCGCACGCACCCAACAGCAGCGTGAGCATCAACAGCGGTACTATCAGTAGATTTGTGCGCATTGGCATCTTTCCATTGTTTAGATTACTACGTTGATCAAGCGACCAGGTACCACTATGATTTTTTTGGCAGCTTGGCCGGCTAATAATTTTTCAACGGACGGATAAGTTACAGCCAGCTGTTTGAGAGTGGCATGATCGGCATCCTTCGCTACGCGCAACTTACCGCGTAACTTCCCATTGACTTGAATTATCAGTTCAATTTCGTCTTGTATTAATGCTGCTTCATCCACTTCTGGCCAAGGAGCGGACAGGATATCATCGCCGTAACCCAACTCTTGCCAGAGTGTTTGTGTGATGTGCGGTGCAATGGGGGAAAGCAGGCGAAGCAGGATACTGAATCCATTTGTGATGACAACTGCTTTAGTATTCATGCCGGTCGTAACTATGACCATTTGTTGTTCTAACGCTTTCAAAATTTTCATGCAAGCTGAAGCTACAGTATTGAATTGCAAGCGCTGCAGGTCAAAATTTGCTTGTTTAAGCGCAACGTGCATCTCTCTATAAACATCCCTTTGTTCATCATTCAACGCCCTCAAATAATATTCGTCGGACTCTTGATTGCTGTGATTGCGGTATACCCCAATCTCGTTTTTATTTGAATAAGCAAAATTCCATATGCGTCTCAGGAAACGAAACGCGCCTTCCACGCCGGCGTCAGACCACTCCAGCGTTTGCTCCGGCGGTGCTGCAAATATTATAAAGAAGCGCGCAGTGTCGGCGCCATATTGATCAATGATGACCTGTGGATCTACGCCGTTATTTTTGGACTTGGACATTTTCTCTGTGCCGCCTATAACAACCGGCTGGCCGTCGGAGCGCAACTTGGCGCCGACCGGGCGTCCACGCGAGTCTGCCTCTATATCCACCTCGGCAGGATTGATCCACAATTTTTTGCCCGCCACGCCTTCGCGGAAAAAAGTCGGCGCGATCACCATGCCTTGCGTGAGCAGGTTGGTAAACGGTTCATTTACGGATTTTTGCAGTAGCGTTTGCTCACCCTTTCCCTGTGATGTTGAGGTAAGGGCAGTCTCGCCGAACAACCCCGCATCGCGCATCAACTTGTTAAAAAAACGCGCATACAGCAAATGCAAGATGGCGTGCTCAATGCCGCCGATGTATTGATCAACGGGCAACCAGTACTGGGCACGTTCGTCTACCATGCCCGTGGTGCAGTCGGGGCTGGTGTAGCGCGCGTAATACCAGGACGACTCAACGAAGGTGTCCATGGTGTCGGTCTCGCGCTTCGCCACGCCGCCGCATTGCGGGCAAATGGTGTCGTAGAACTCCGGCATCTTCGCCAGCGGCGAGCCCGCACCGGTGATGGTGACTTGTTCCGGCAATATCACTGGCAACTGTTCATCCGGCACCGGAACATCGCCGCAATGTGCACAATGGATGATCGGGATCGGGCAACCCCAGTAGCGCTGACGCGAGATGCCCCAGTCGCGCAGACGGAACTGGGTGCGCTTCTGGCCTAAGTCTTTAGCTTGCAGGTCGGCAGAAATCGCGTCGAAGGCTTGCTGGAAATTCAGTCCGTCGTATTTGCCAGAGTTAATACACACGCGAAGTTCTTTTTCACCGTACCATTCTTGCCAATAATCAGCTGTAAATTTATTTTCGAGCGAAGCTTCCTTTATGACAACGATTTCATCACGTTCAATCACTTGTTTGATTGGCAAATTGTATTTCTTCGCAAATTCAAAATCGCGCTCGTCATGCGCCGGGACCGCCATCACCGCGCCTTCGCCGTAGCCCATAAGCACATAGTTGGCGACCCACACCGGCAGCTGCTCGCCGTTGAGCGGATGATTGACGAACAGGCCGGTATTCATGCCTTTTTTTTCCATCGTTGCCATGTCGGCTTCGGCCGTGCCGCCGTGCTTGCATTCAGCAATGAACTCAGCCAACTTGGGATTGCTTGCTGCGGCTTGGGTAGCCAGCGGATGTTCAGCAGCCACCGCGACATAAGTCGCACCCATCAAGGTATCAGGACGGGTGGTATATACCTTGAGCACGCCCGTCGTGCCGATGCTCGCCTCATCATAGGGAAAATACACTTCGCAGCCGTGGCTCTTGCCGATCCAGTTGCGCTGCATGGTCTTGACCTGTTCCGGCCAGCCTTCCATCTGGTCCAGGTCGGCAAGCAACTCTTCGGCATATTGAGTAATGCGCATGAAATACATCGGGATGTCGCGTTTTTCCACCAGCGCGCCGGAACGCCAGCCGCGCCCGTCAATCACCTGTTCATTGGCCAGCACTGTGTGATCGACCGGATCCCAGTTTACCGAAGACGTCTTCTTGTAAATCAGCCCTTTCTGAAAGAGGCGCGTGAACAACCATTGCTCCCAACGGTAATAATCCGGTTTGCAAGTAGTTACTTCGCGCGACCAGTCGACGCCAAGTCCCAGGCTCTGTAGCTGCGTGCGCATGACGTCAATATTGGAATAAGTCCACGCGGCGGGCGGTACGTTGTTGGCCAAGGCGGCGTTTTCAGCAGGCAAGCCGAATGCATCCCAGCCCATCGGCTGCATCACGTTAAAACCCTTCATACGGTGATAACGCGAAAGCACATCACCGATGGTATAGTTACGCACATGCCCCATGTGCAGTTTGCCGGAGGGGTAAGGAAACATTGACAGACAATAGTATTTGGGCTTTTCAGATTGGTCCTCCGCGCGGAAGGTCAGCTTCTCCTTCCAATATTGTTGCGCGACAGCTTCGATATTTTTCGGTTTATAATCCTGTTGCATTTTAATTTCTGCGTTGGTTCGTCCAGTCGACATTATAACGGCATAATCCTGCCCAAGCTGCGCGCGAACTGACAGATAAGGCTGCAAATGGTGATACGTTAAGATGCCTCGGGGTGCGAGGTTCTGCTAGAATGCCGCCAAAATAAATTTTTAATATCCTTCAGGAGAGTTTTACTATGTCCCGCAAGCACCCCGTGATTGCTGTGACCGGTTCATCGGGCGCCGGCACTACTACCGCCAAGCGCGCTTTTGAAAATATTTTCCGCCGTGAGCACATAAATGCCGCCGTGATTGAAGGTGACAGCCTGCACAGCCTGGACCGCCTGGAGTTCCGGGCTGCCGTGGCTGAAGCTGGCAAGGCAGGCAATCATTCGTTCAGCCACTTTGGACCCGAAGCCAACCATTTCGACAAGATCGAAGAGACCTTCAAGTCTTATGGCAAAACCGGTTCCTGCAAGCGTCGTTATTACATTCATAGCGATGCTGAAGCGAAGGAGCTGAATGCGCGCTTGAACACCAGCTTGAACCCCGGTCAATTTACGCCGTGGGAAGACATTGCCGCCGGTTCCGACCTGCTGTTTTATGAAGGTTTGCACGGCATGGTGAAGACAGATACCGTGGATGCGGCAAAGCATGTTGATTTGAGCATCGGCGTGGTTCCCATCGTCAATCTGGAATGGATACAGAAAATCCATCGTGATCAAGCTGAGCGTGGCTATTCCGCTGAAGCGACGGTAGACACCATCCTGCGCCGCATGCCGGACTATATTAATTTCATCACACCACAATTTTCGCGTACTGATATTAACTTTCAGCGCGTGTCTACGGTGGACACTTCCAACCCTTTCATTGCACGTGATATCCCTACACCGGACGAAAGTTTTGTAGTGATTCGTTTCCGCGATTCCAAAGGCGTGGATTTTCCATACCTTATTGACATGATTCAATGTTCATTCATGTCGCGCTCGAATACCATTGTGGTACCCGGTGGCAAAATGAGCTTTGCGATGGAAGTAATTCTGGCTCCAATCATGCATGAGATGCTGCAGAACAGAAATAAATAACTTTTTATAATTTGATGTTAGCGGGGAATCAGGCATAGTTTCTGGTTCCCCGTTTTGTTTACGGATATCCCTAATGGATTTTCTTTCCGGCCTTAATCCAGAACAGCGCGCTGCCGTTACCCTGCCAGAACAATCGGCGCTGATCCTGGCCGGTGCGGGCAGTGGCAAAACACGCGTGCTGACCACACGTATCGCCTGGCTGATCAGCACCGGACAAGTCAGCCCGCATGGCATTCTGGCAGTCACCTTCACGAACAAGGCGGCGAAGGAGATGCTCTTGCGCTTGTCAGCCATGCTGCCGATCAACATACGCGGGCTATGGATGGGCACTTTTCATGGGCTGTGTAACCGTATGTTGCGTGCCCATCACCGCGAAGCCATGTTGCCGCAGACTTTCCAGATTCTGGATAGCGCCGATCAGCTTGCTTCCATCAAGCGGCTAATGAAAGTGCTGAATGTGGATGACGAAAAATATCCACCGCGCGAAGTTCAGAGCTTTATCAGCGGCAACAAGGAACAAGGCCTGCGCGCGCATGAGGTGGAAGCCTTTGATCCCTACACCCGCCGCAGGGTGGAAATTTTTGCTGCCTATGATGAGCAGTGCCAGCGCGAAGGCGTCGTGGATTTTTCCGAGTTGCTATTGCGCTGCTACGAATTGCTGGCGCGCAATCAACCATTACGGGAGCATTATCAGGCTCGTTTCTGCCACATTTTGGTGGATGAATTTCAGGACACCAACCGCTTGCAATATCAATGGCTCAAATTATTGGCTGGGCAACACAACGCCCTGTTTGCGGTGGGCGACGACGATCAATCTATTTATGCTTTTCGTGGCGCGAATGTCGGCAATATGCAGCAACTGACGCGCGATTTTCATGTGCAGAATGTGATCAAACTGGAGCAGAACTATCGTTCGCACGGCAACATCCTTGATGCCGCCAATGCGCTAATCAAGAATAATCGCAGCCGTCTTGGCAAGAATTTATGGACCTCGGAAAACAAAGGTGAGCCATTGCGCGTGTACGAGGCACCCACCGATGCGGAAGAAGCCAGATTCATTGTTGACGAAGCGCGTCAACTCAATCGCGAAGGCATTCATCTGGCCGAGATGGCCGTTTTATACCGTTCCAATGCTCAGTCGCGCGTCATCGAACACGCACTGGTATCAGCCGGCGTGGCCTATCGCGTGTATGGCGGACTGAGGTTTTTCGAGAGACAGGAAATCAAGCATGCGCTGGCTTATCTGCGCCTGATACAAAACCCGGGTGACGATAACGCGCTGCTGCGCATCATCAACTTTCCCACGCGCGGCATCGGCGCGCGCACTATCGAACAATTACAGGAAGCGGCGCGCGCGCAAAATGTCAGCCTGTGGCAGGCGGCAAAACAGGCGGGCGGCAAGGTAGCTACGTTTGTAACTTTAATCGACATAATGGCCGATGCCACTCGTGAACTGCCATTGCCGGAAGTCATAGACCATATACTCCTGCACAGCGGGTTGCTTGTACATTATCAAAACGAAATGGGTGTCAAACAACGCGAGGCTCAGGAACGGCTGGAAAATCTCAATGAGCTGATCAATGCCGCGACGCTATTTGTGCATGAGAACGAAGACGACAGCCTTACTTCCTTCCTCACTCATGCCGCGCTTGAATCAGGTGAGAGTCAGGCGGAAGCTGACGCGGATGCGCTACACCTGATGACGGTACACTCATCCAAAGGTTTGGAATTTCACACCGTATTCATGAGCGGGCTGGAAGAGGGTTTATTCCCGCACCAGAACAGTCGCATGGCGGATGCCGGTGTGGATGAAGAACGCCGCCTGATGTATGTGGCTATCACACGCGCACGGCGCAGGCTGTATCTCTCCTTTGCACAGAGCCGCATGCTGCATGGGCAGGTGAATTACAACTTGATGTCCAGCTTTTTACGCGAGCTGCCGGAGGAGTTGTTGCACTGGATCACGCCGCGCATAACGGCACGCAATAACTTTAGCTCTTCTGGATATTCAACCCCTCTCACTCCCAAGTCCACTCCCATGAGCATGAGAGGGTTTGGGGGAGAAAAAAGCGTTAGTGCTCAAAATTCTCCATGGCATATTAGCCAGGCAGTGCATCACGCCAAGTTTGGCGAAGGGGTCATAGTCAACATTGAAGGCGGTGATTCAGATATGCGCGTACAGGTGAATTTTCGCACTGCCGGTACGAAGTGGCTGGCGCTGGAATACGCGAAGCTCACCCCACTTTAATAACGGCCAGTATCCATATCTCCGGCCTGGTTAATATACGGGGTGGACGTCATATTCTCTATCCATGCAGAATGGCCAGATGCACAAGGGGTGCAGTCATTCAATACACCGCATCGTGGTCGCCCACGTTCACAGGGATAATCTGCTCATCCTGAATCAGCAGCTCCAGCGCAATACGGTAAGAAAGATTGATGGAAACCGAATACAGGGCTTGCAGCTTTCCGCTTAAGGGATGCAAGCGCAATGAAGGGTGATGGGGATTCAGCTCAAGGAGTGTGGTGCCGCCGAAAGAAGCTGGAAGAAAGCGCCATTTATATCTTTATGGTTTTATGACTATTTGTTATTAACCGAGTGGCATGGGTGTCTGTCCCATCTATTTTTTATTTTTTGACAGCTGAACCCACTATAGATTTAGCAGTGAGAAATTCAACCATTTATTGCCCGCTCAACTGCCATAATCCGTGCCTCACGCACCTTTTCAGCAATAGCATTCTTATCCTCACACTGTTGCGCAATCTCCCCTGCATTCACCGTTTGAGTCGCCCGTAACATTCGCAGCAGATAATCTGCCTGCGGATAAGCATCCTGTTCATGTCCGGTCCGCCCCCGCGCATCTGAAGCACATGCCTGCAACAGGAGTGCGAAGCGTTCCGGCCTGCGCCACGCATCGCAACTCTGCAATATGGCGGCAATGGTATCGGGGCGCAGCTCGGGGGCACGATGCACATTACCGTGATAGCGTGCCACCAGTAAGCCGAGGTCGCGGCATTCATTTGTTACGCGCAGACGCACACACAAGGCACGCAACAAGTCGACACTGCGTACCTCGTGGCCAATGTGGCGCGGTAAAATATCCGTTGGCGTATTACCCTTGCCGAGGTCGTGAGTGAGCGCTGAAAAACGCACCTCCAGCGGGTAGTCATGTTGTGCCGCATCGTCCAGCACCAGCATGGTGTGTATGCCGCAATCGATTTCCGGGTGATATTTAGGCGGCTGTGGCACGCCGAACAACGCGTCTACTTCCGGCAAGATTTTCACCAGCGCGCCGCAATCACGAAGCGTGAAAAAAAAACGTGACGGCACTTTTTCCATCAGGCCACGCGCCAACTCTTGCCACACACGTTCCGGCACCAGCGCATCCACCTCACCATTTGCCACCATTGCGCGCATCAGCGATAAAGTCTCCGGCGCAATGTTGAAACCGAAACGTGCCACGAAGCGCGCTGCACGCAGAATCCGTACCGGGTCTTCGCTGAACGCCGAACTAACATGGCGTAAAATCCCGGCTCGCAAGTCGGCGATACCGTTATAGGGGTCAATTAACTTGCCGTCTTGGTCGCGTGCAATGGCGTTAATGGTAAAGTCGCGGCGCAGCAAGTCTTGCTCCAGCGTCACGTCCGGCGCGGCATGAATGGCAAAACCCCTATAGCCCGGCGCGGTTTTACGCTCGGTGCGTGCCAGCGCATATTCCTCGTGTTTGTGCGGATGCAAAAAAACCGGAAAATCCTTGCCCACCGGCGTATAGCCGCGCGCTACCATGTCTTCCGGCGTACTGCCCACCACCACCCAATCGTGGTCGTTCACTGGCAGGCCGAGCAGTTCGTCGCGTACAGCACCGCCAACACTGTAAATTTTCAGGCCGTTATCTTTCATCCGGGATAGCCTGCATGTTAGCTGCATTCTTTGCCGTAATCACGCCCAAACGTTGTTTGAGGGAACGCGGCGGTTGGCCGAAAAGCTGGGAGTAATACATGGTATTGCTCATCACCTTCTTTACGTAAGTGCGCGTTTCATCAAAGGGAATGTTTTCGGCATAAACGGCTCCTTCCAATGTGCTTTCCCCCCGCCATTTGCGGGCGCGTGAAGGGCCGGCGTTATAGGCGGCAGAGGCCAGCACCGGATTATTGTCGAGTGACGACAACACCGACTTCATGTAATACGTGCCAAGCTTGAAATGAGTATCAAGTTGATTCACAAGTGCCTGGCGATAACTCTTCATACCTATCTTTTGCGCTATCCAACGCGCCGTGGCAGGCATGATCTGCATAAGGCCTGTCGCACCTACTGGCGATTTGGCTTGATAGACGAAACGACTCTCCTGCCGTATTAAGCCATATACCCAGGCTTCTTCCAGTTCATTCTTGCGAATATAACCCTGTAATACCTCCCGGTAGGGCGCGAGATAGCGCAGGCTGAAATCATGTATCTGCACGGTACGATCGGCAGTGTTAATAGCATGGTCATACATCCCGTTGCGGCGCGCAATTTCAGCTGCCACCAACAGCTGTTGGTCGTCAAGCTTGCGCGCCGCCCATGCCCATTCTCTGGCCGCGTCAGTGCGCAAATCCATACGGTATAACGCCAGTGTGCGCTGGACGGCGGGCTGCGCCAGCATTGCATTGATTGTCGCTTTGCTTGGCTGATAACTGGCAGGCATGGATGCGGCAGGAGTTTCACCGATCTCCTCGGCGGAAAGTTGACCGTAAAAATTATGTTCGTTGCTCAATTCAGTAAACAGCACGTTTGCTTCCGGCAAACTTCCCCATGCTTTCAAAGCACGCGCCTTCCAATAACGCCAGACACCCTCGCGCTGTTGTTGCGGCGTCATGGCATTAATGCTCGCCCAAACTTCATGCCAATTCTGCGTAAGCAACGCCGCTCGGGCACGCCATGCCAGTTGCTGCCCGGTCAGGGGCGCCTCACCCGCCGCCTTGTACCATTCCAGCGCGCGCGTATCTCGCTTACGTGCCGCTTCGTAACCTAACCACCCATAAAAATAATACTGCTCATCCGCAGTAAAATATGCCGCTTTTTTTTCCCATTGTGAATAGGCTAATTGCGGCGATTGCTTGGCAAGCCGTTGCAAGGCAAACATCGCCACTGCGCGCTGCGCTTCGGAGGCGTTATCCAGCTTGGCATTGGCAAGATAACGCACCTGATCAGTGGCGGCACTATCCAGTTCGGATGAAGAAAGGGCGCGCTTGGCAGGCAATTTCTCCGAGAGCTGCTTAGCCAGTGTCAAATTGCCTGCCTCCAATGCCAGGCGCAAGCGTAGCCATATATCCGTCGCATTGATGATACCGCCGGCAATTGCCGCATCGAACAATGGTGCACAGCTTTCCGGCAATTCCGCGCTGCTAGTTAACCACAGGTTGCGTGCCTCATGCAGCACTTGTTCTTCTTGCAGGCGTTGACGTGATCGCAGGGCATAACAGGTCAGATCGACCTCTCCGCCCACCAGGCGCGGATATTGCGCTGCAAATTCTTCCCATTGCTGCCTTTTTCCAAGCAGTCTCAACCATTCCGCACGCAGGTGGTTAATCACCGGGGTATCATCAGGACGCGCCAGAAATTCCTGGATATCAGTGACACTCGCCGTTTCTAGTCGCATACGCAACTGGTAATAAGCTAGATAAGGTTCTAGCGGGGAATGCTTTAATCGCACGGCCATGCGATCAAGTTTCACTACATCACCCATCCGGAATGCATCGCGCGCGGCGAGAAAATCCGCATCCTGATTTGCTACCGCCAAAGCAGGAATAAATAGCAATACATACACAATAGACTTTGGAAAACGCATGGAAGGTGCCCTTATAAAATTCCGCTTAGCCGCCATATTCCCGACTGTTTTTGAAATTTTTCCATGGCAGGCGATTTCCCCATTCATATTGCAGTGAGTGCATCTCTAACCTACTATCGGTGGCCAATCCCCGAAACTTGAATTTGCTTGGCTTGTTGCCCGCATTGACGTACTGATCAAATAGCTCTTCAAACATATACAGGCTTAATATTTTAGCAGATGCGGATAACCGCGCGTCGCCAGTTTCCATGATGGTGCTTTATTGAAGCCAGATGTCTTCAAGCAATATTTATTCAAGCACAGGGTACACTAATAGCAATAAATCAAAATGATTTACTCTTGGTACTGGTGAGTTTGACAAGGTCAAAATGGAAATATTCTATGCATGAATAACCTGTGATACTGTTTTTTGAAAAAGGTTTACAAATAATTATCTTGCCAAAAATATATAATTATCAATAAATGCAAAGCTAAGTATCTGATAGGCGTGGAGAGGGAATGCAAAAACCTGTAAAATCCTGAATTTCAAAAATTCCATTAATTAAGGCAAGGAAAATACATGAGCAAGAACCTGGTGCAATTCATTATCGAAGAACAAAGGCAATTACCGGGTGCAACCGGTGACTTCACTGGGTTGCTCAGTGACATCATTTTGGCCTGCAAGCAAATTGCCCATAGTGTAAACAAAGGTGCATTGATTGGCGTGCTGGGAAGTGCAGGTAGCGAAAACATCCAGGGTGAAACGCAGAAGAAGCTGGATGTAATAACCAATGACATTTTCATCGAAGCAAACCAATGGAGCGGCCATCTTGCCGCTATGGCATCTGAAGAAATGAATGACATCTACCCAATTCCTGCGCAATACCCAAAAGGCAAGTACTTGCTGACATTTGACCCGCTGGATGGCTCGTCCAACATTGACGTAAATATTTCCGTCGGCACAATTTTCTCGATTCTGCGTTGCCCCGAAGGAGTGACAAACCCGACTGCAGAGGATTTTCTGCAACCGGGCACCAAGCAGGTCTGCGCTGGTTATGCACTATATGGCCCCTCCACAATGTTAGTACTCACCACTGGCCATGGCGTAAATGGCTTCACGCTGAACAATGACATCGGGGAGTTCATGCTGACTCATCCGAATATGACCATTCCGACCGATACCCAGGAATTCGCCATCAACATGTCCAACCAGCGTTTCTGGGAAGCTCCGGTGCAACGTTACGTGGATGAATGCGTTAAGGGTAAAACCCCAGGAGGACGAGAAAAAAACTTTAACATGCGCTGGGTGGCTTCGATGGTTGCGGAGGTGCATCGCATCCTGATTCGCGGCGGCATCTTTATGTATCCATTCGACAACAAGGAAGTAGGCAAGGCAGGAAAATTGCGTTTACTATATGAAGCCAATCCAATGTCTTTCATCGTGGAACAAGCAGGAGGGGTATGCTCCACGGGTCGCGAACGTATCATGGAGCTCAAACCAACGGGCTTGCACCAACGTGTACCGGTGATTCTTGGTTCGAAGAATGAAGTAGAGCGTGTGGTGGGTTATCACAAAGAGGCGTGACACAATTGAATGAATGCCGCTGACCTACGTCAAAACCAAGCAGATTGGGCAGCCCGCTTGGTTTTGAAGCAGTTTTGCGTAACTGGTAGGGCGCGGTTCGGTTGAAATAGCCAGCACCTCCGCATTTCGAAAGCACTACACTAGTTAATCTTAATCGTCCCTGAAAAACTCAATTCTTAGAGTGCCCTAAGCTAACAGAAGAATTGTTCAACCAAAAATATTCTGCCTAACCGCGAATAAAATACAAAACAATAAACCCGAATAAAATTAACGCGACTAATGTAACCAGTTGGTTTATTTGTTTTTGTTGGGACACTAATTCGCGCAATACGTTTGCAATTTGCAATCCGGGTTTTTCATTCAGGGTCTGGTACAACAAACGCGGTAGCTGCGGCAATAGAATGGCGTAGTGTGGCGCCTCTATTTTTAGCGCATTAAGAAAACCGCGCCAGCCAATTTGCTCGCTCATCCAACGTTCCAGCCAGGGCTTGGCAGTCTTCCACAGGTCCAGCTCGGGATCGAGTTGCAGGCCCAGCCCCTCGATATTAAGCAAGGTTTTTTGCAGCAGCACTAGCTGTGGCTGGACTTCAATGCCGAATTGGCGCGAGGTCTGGAACAGGCGTAGCAAGACACGCCCGAAAGAAACCTCACGCAGGGGCCGGTCAAAGATTGGCTCGCACACGGATCGAATGGCTGCCTCCAGCTCATCTACCCGGGTATCCGCGGGTGCCCAGCCGGATTCTATGTGTACTTCCGCCACGCGTTTATAGTCGCGCCGAAAGAAGGCAATGAAGTTCTGTGCGAGATAATGTTTGTCGGTATCTGTAAGGGTACCCATGATGCCGAAATCCAGTGCAATGTAGCGGCCATCCGCTGCCACCTGCACATTACCGGGATGCATGTCAGCATGGAAAAAACCATCGCGAAAAACCTGGGTGTAGAAAATTTCCACGCCATTGGCCGCCAGCGTAGGGAGGTCGATGCCGGCCGCACGTAGCGCGTTCACGTGATTGACGGGAAGGCCATTCATACGTTCCATCACCATCACTTCATCTGTACACCAATCCCAATAAATTTCAGGGACCAGCAACAATTTGGAATTTGCAAAGTTGCGTTTCAACTGGCTGGCGCTGGAGGCTTCCCGCATCAGGTCAAGTTCGTTGTGCAGATGCTTCTCGAATTCCTCTACCACTTTGCGCGGCTTGAGCCGCCTGCCGTCTTCCCACCAGCGTTCAATTAAACTCGCGCAGATATCAAGCAATGCGATGTCGTGCGTGATAACGCGCGCGATGCCGGGACGCAGTATTTTTATTGCGACTTCGCGTCCATTAGGCAGCACGGCGAAATGCACCTGAGCCACCGAGGCACTGGCAATGGGAGTTTCCTCAAAACTTTTAAATACTTCATTGAGTTTTTTATTGTAGGCAGCCTCCAGCAAAACCACAGCTTGCGCGGAAGGAAAGGGTGGCACCTGATCTTGCAGTTTGGCGAGCTCGTCGGCGATGTCGACAGGAATCAGGTCGCGGCGAGTAGAAAGCATTTGCCCGAACTTTACGAAGATCGGGCCCAAGCTTTCCAATGCATGGCGCAATCTCACTGCACGCGGTGCAGACGTGTCACGTGCGAATAGCAGCAGGTTGATCGGTACCAGCAGCCAGCGCGTGCGTGAATGCGCAAGCAGAAATTCGTCCAAGCCAAAGCGCAGTATGACAAAAATTATTTTTAGCAGGCGTAACAGGCGCATGAGAATTTTACGAATATTTGATTATTCTGCAGCCAGAGCAAAGTGTTCGGCCGTATGTTTGAAATTATGCCCTCTGCTTGATTTTATTTTAGTCGTCCAAAAGCTGCTTTACGCGGCCTGTGAACATCTTGATAGAAAATCAGCTTTGTGACTTTCAAAAACAGCTAAATTGTTTGCAGCATATTATAGCGACTAGCAGGAATTTTCAGGAATTAGATAACCGATTGATGCGTTGCTCCAGCCGCGCTACGTCGTCGCGCAGCTTGTCCGTCTGTTGCACGAAGTCTGCAATATGAGTGGATTTGGCAAGCAGCGGGGACTCTTCCGTCCAGTATTCTGCCAGCGCTTGCGACAGGTTTAGTGCAGCGTCCTGAATATATTGCTGGCCAGCCTTGGCATATTGCACGATACGTTCGGCAGCGATATCGCCAGTCACCCGGCTTAAGTCTTCCGCTGCATCCCAATGCAGATGACGACTGAGATAAAAAATTTCGGCGAGTAGCGCAGTATCGCCGCAACTTTCAATTTGCGCCGAAGCCGTTTCATCATGCACTGCCAGACGCGGCAGCAATGAAGGCGGAATGGTGCAGCTTGCATCGGCACTTGCATCGGCTGCCGAGGCGCGCAGCGTACCATCGTTTTGAATAGTATAGGCAAAAGTAAACGGCGCGATAGTAAAGCGCGCCGTCTTGCCTGCATGGATTACCAACCGCTGCAACGCCCAGCCACTTTGAGTAAGCAAGTGGTTAAGGGCTGAAGCGGTCGGCTGAAACGGCATGTTTACGCTACTTGCTGGATCCCGGATAGTAACCAGACTGCCTTTTCATCGCGCAGGTTTTTCTGCACATGCCAAATTTCATCGAAGTTCTCCAGCATACCGTTATTCTCGCGCAATTGGCCGCTCATACGCACACTGGCAATGGCATAGTCACCTTCATTGACCACCTCGACAATCTGAGTGTTGATAGTCTGCACATCTGTTTTTTGGGGTGCATCGCCGCGCTCCTGTAACTGCAAGGAAATTTCGGCGAACATTTCCGGCGTAGTGTATTCACGAATGTCGTTAAGATCCTTACGGTCATTTGCGGCCTGCAGACGAATAAATGAAGTCTTGGCGCTACGCAGGAAAGCTTCAGCCGGAAAATCCGCCGGAATGTTACTGCTGCTGTTGACTGGAGGGACAGGAGTTGCAGCGCTGCCGCCTGCAAATGGCTGCTGCCTCGATTCTGGCTGATAGGATGATGCGCCACTACCTGCATATTGCATGGCAGGCTGCTGCACCTGCGATTTGCGAAACCGGGAAACCAGGAACATCACCAAACCTGCGGCCAGAAGCGCCATCAGAATACCACCCATTGCGCTACCTAAACCGCCCAGACCACCAGCGAACATTGCGCCCAAGCCTGCACCTATTGCCAAACCGGCCAAGGGGCCAAGCCATTTATTACCTGCCGCGGGCGCTGCCGGGGCAGGCGCGGCAGCGGGTGTCTTGGACGTTTGCTGCGGACTCATGGTGCGTTGCTGACCAATGCTGCCACCCCCGCCCATGCGCTTGGCTTCGGCGGTCACAGATAGCATGGAAAAACTAGCCAAGGTAAGAGTTAACAACAATAGAAAACGTTTCATGGGCTACCTCATTTAATAGTTAACAACAAAAAAAGCGAATAAAGTATAACACTACATTCTTAGTACACTGCAAAATGTAAAGGTTCATTTTGCGAACCAGCTTGGCTATGTCCTTAAAGTAATTGGATATTAAATCCTGACTTCAATTTCCACAGCTTGCCTGAGGCAAGTTGGATATTGAGATTATTTTGGGTGCGCTGCAGGAGTTTGTGAAACATCCCGGTTAAATTTTATAACCCCTGTGCAGAGCCACAATTCCAGCATTAAGGTTAAAATATTCAACACGAGAGAGCCCAGCTTCCCCCATCATGCGCTTAAGCTCCACCTGTGAGGGGTGCATGCGGATAGATTCCGCCAGATAGCGGTAACTGCCGGCATCCTTGGCGATCATCTCGCCCAACTTTGGCAGCAGTTTGAACGAGTAAGCATCATACAAAGGCTCCAGCGGCTTCCACACCTTGGAAAACTCCAGCACCAGCAAGCGGCCACCGGGCTTAAGCACGCGCTGCATTTCACGTAGCGCAGCATCCTTGTGAGTCACATTGCGCAGGCCGAAAGCAATGCTGACACAGTTGAAATAATTAGACGGAAATGGCAAATTCTCCGCATCACACTGTACAACGGGTGTGTTTAAGCCATCATCAATCAAGCGGTCGCGGCCGACACGCAACATAGCTTTGTTAATGTCGGTGAGCCAAACTTGGCCGCTGTTGCCGACGCGCTTGGCAAACTGCCGAGAGAGGTCGCCAGACCCACCCGCCACATCCAGCACTCGCTCCCCCACTCGTACACCGCTGATCTGGATGGCGAAGCGCTTCCATAGCCGGTGCAGGCCAACTGACATGAGGTCGTTCATGACATCATATTTGCTGGCGACGGATGTGAATACCTTGGCTACGCGCTCGGCTTTTTCTGTTTCCGCGACAGTCGTGAAACCGAAATGAGTTGTTTTATTCATTTTATTTCCTCGGGTTTATCGAGTAAATCTACGGGTTGATGTGGAACACGGCTCTCTCCCGCTTCTGCCAATTTGCATAAATATTCGTGCCACAACGCATCCTGATATTTCCCAAGCTCGTTCAAGTAATCCCAAGAATAAAGGCCGGTATTGTGGCCATCATCGAAAGTCAGTTTGATGGCGTAGCTGCCTACGGGCTGCACGTCAATCACATTCACATCTTGCTTGCCGACCTGCAGCACCTCCTGGCTCGGGCCGTGCCCACGTACTGCGGCAGAAGGCGAATGCACGCGCAGAAATTCATAAGACAAGCGGTAGCGTGAGCCGTCATCGAAGGCAATTTCAAGCAGCTTCGATTGTTGATGCAGGGTAATTTCGGTGGGATTAAGCATGGTCATTAAAAATGGACAAACATATTTTGTTCGGCAGCGTAATAATAAAAGCTGGTGCAGCAATAGAACGCTGTGTTCCATGCTGCCCTGGCTTTTCTCGCACAAAGCTTTTGCTCAGAAATTTTTTCCGTTTGTAACTTTGAAACTTAGCGGGCTAGCAAGCAGTTAATCAAGGTATTCAAACACCTTTACTACACGCTCCACGCCGCGCGAGCCGCTGGCGATGTCTGCGGCGGCCTCAGCTTCCTTGTGATAGACCAAGCCCATCAGAAATACTGAGCTGTTTTCGGTAATTACTTTTACATGATCAGCCTGAAATCCTCGGCTGTTATTGACGAAGCGCAACTTAATGTTGCTAGTAATAAGGGCGTCATTACTACGCCACGATAAATCAGTGAGGGAGGAAACCTGTAGTTCGTTATTTACAGCCTTTACATTCGTCAAGCTTGTAACTATTTTTTCAATATCAGTTTTAGCTTTTTCGTTAGGCACTTGACCAGTAATGAGCACACGGCGATTAAAACTGGTGACATTCACATACACGGTGTCTTTATATTGGACATTTATTTGATTGAGTGCCTTGCTCTCGATGTTTTGGTCTTCGAGAATAATGCCGGCAGTACGGCGATCTGATGACATTAACGCACCCGCGCCGACACCCGCAGCAATTATCGGAACGCATCCTTGCATCGCGCCTAGCACGATAGCCAATAATAGGTAATTTAAATAACGCATGTTCCCCTCTCACTAATATGTCGTCGAAGTGCTGACAGATTCTGCTGATCAAAATCCACAGTGCCGAAAATCCGCTGCGATGAATGCGGATGTTACCCGAAATCAGGCGGTAAAAGCATTCTTGATCCAATCCAGTCGAGCGCTATCCAGCGTATCAAACAACAGCGCATCAAAACGGCAAGGTGGGGTTCGGCTCAGTGTGGCGAGGTAATGCTGAGCGGTGTGTATCAGTCGAGTCTGCTTGGCCGCATTAATGCTGGCCGCAGCACCGCCGAAATCGCCACGACTGCGCAAACGTACCTCGGCAAATACCAGCGTGTCGCCATCTTGCAGGATCAGGTCAATTTCACCATAACGGCAGCTATAGTTTCGTTGCAGCAACTTGAGGCCATGGCGTTGCAGAAATTGCGCCGCCAACCGTTCGGCCTGAGCCCCGCGTGTACTCATACTTGCGGCGACACTGATTTTTGCATCAGGTGAAAGATATCGACACCGAGCGCATAAAAACGTTCCATTTCAGGCTTGAATGGTGGGCTGGCATGCGAGCAAATCATCCTTGTCACATTTCAAAAATGGGATGGCCGAACTTGAGGCATTTTTTGGGAGTGGCACAGCCTTCCACGCTCACGTATAGTACGGCGGCTAACAAGCAACAATACGAGGAAGTACAGTGCATAGCGGGCAAAAACAAAAATTAGAGTGCGCATTATATGTGGTTGCCACCCCAATTGGGAATTTGCGAGACATCAGTTTGCGTGCGTTGGATGTGCTGATATCTGCGAATACCATTGCCGCTGAAGACACGCGAAATACTGCGAACCTGCTGATGCATTATTCCATTTCGGCAAATAGGTTAATGGCATTGCACCAGCACAACGAACGGGCGGCGGCGGAAAAAGTGATCGCACTGCTGGCCCGAGGTCAGTCGGTTGCCTTGGTATCCGATGCAGGCACCCCGGCGATAAGCGACCCCGGTGCGATATTGGTGGCTGAAGTGCGCGCCGCCGGTTACCGCGTGATCCCCATCCCTGGAGCAAACGCCGCATTAGCGGCCCTGTCCGCCGCCGGCCTGCCCGCACCGCACTTCCTGTTTTATGGGTTCTTGCCCAATAAAGCAGCTGCACGTTGCCGCGCGTTACAGGAACTGATCGCCTTGCCCTACACCCTGATATTTTACGAAGCCCCGCATCGCATACTGGAATGCGTGACCGACCTGCAAAGCATTTTCGGCGGTGACCGGCAAATTATATTTGCGCGCGAAATCACCAAGCTTTTCGAGAGCATTCAACAATGCTCCCTCGCCGATGCACTGGTTTGGCTGAATGGTGATACCAACCGTCAACGCGGCGAATTCGTATTGCTGGTTTCCGGCGCGGCGGCGCAACAGGAAGGGTTGGATACAGACGCTGAACATGTATTGGCAGCGCTGTTGCACGAATTACCGCTCAAGCAGGCGGTACAGCTCGCTGTGCGTATTACTGGCGCAGGGCGTAACGAACTATACCAACGCGCGCTTTCACTCAAGTCCTCAGCTTAATCCAGAGCTCACCTCATTTTTACATTCGGATAAAATATCTGTCATGGAACTGAAACTAACCCGCCCCGACGACTGGCACCTGCATTTGCGCGATGGGTCGTTAATGCACTCCGTGCTGCCCGACACCGCACGCCAATTCGCCCGCGCCATCATCATGCCCAACCTCCGCCCACCGGTTACAACCACCGAACAGGCACAGGCCTACCGCGCGCGCATCCTCGCCGCGCTACCTGTGGGTTCGCATTTCGATCCGTTGATGACGCTATATCTAACCGACAACACTACGGCGAAAGAAATTCGTACAGCAAAACAAAGCGGCATAGTGCATGCAGTTAAATATTATCCGGCAGGCGCCACAACCAACTCCGATTCAGGCGTCACTGATATCAGCAAGACCTATCCCGCTCTGGAAGAAATGCAGCATTGTGGTATGCCGCTGCTTATGCATGGCGAAGTAACAGATACAGCGGTAGACGTGTTCGACCGCGAGGCAGTATTCATCGCCCGCGTGCTGCAACCGCTGCTGCGCGACCTGCCCGATTTGCGCGTGGTGTTCGAACATATCAGCACGATTGACGCCACACAGTTTGTGAAAAGCGCGCCCGATAATATCGCCGCCACCATTACCGCGCACCACCTGCTATACAATCGCAACGCCATGCTCAGCGGCGGCATCCATCCGCACTATTACTGCCTGCCAGTGTTGAAGCGCGAAACACATCGTGAAGCATTGCTTGCGGCGGCCACCAGCGGCAGTAAAAAATTCTTCCTCGGCACAGACAGCGCCCCGCATGCACAACATACCAAAGAGTCTGCTTGCGGCTGCGCCGGCATTTACACCGCCCACACCGCCATCGAACTATATGCAGAAGTTTTCGAACAGGTCGGGGCGCTAGACAAGCTGGAAGGTTTTGCCAGTTTTTATGGCGCTGATTTTTATCGTCTGCCGCGTAATGCTCAGAGCGTTACCTTGCGTAAACAGGAATGGCAAGTGCCTGCAACAGTCGGGTTTGGCGAGCATCAATTGGTGCCATTGAGAGCAAGTGAAATGGTGAAGTGGAAGCTGGCGGGGTGAGGATATGGCTCGGAAGTCTTCCTGGTTGAAAGTCAAACCACCAATCTTTCTTCAAAAAATCCACTATTAATCAACTCTCCGGTCAATGCCTTGTAATCCGCCGCGCCGGGACTGTGCGGGGCGTGAGCGAAGACATCTTTGCCATGCATGGGGCTGGTGGCAAGCGCTACGTTTTCACTAATGCGCGTATTGCATACCACTGAACCGTAACGGTCCCGAAGTTTGTCGAAAATCTCATACGAAAGTTTACGCCGCGAATCGAAGCGGGTAACCACAATGCGGCGCTCGAATAAACGTTTGAGTTTGATCTCAAGCACATTAAGTGCGGAATCCAGGAGATGCACACCTTGCAGCGAGAGAAAGTCCGCCGAAACCGGAATAAGCACTCGATCCGAGGCGAGCAGAGCGTTAAGCGTGAGCACTCCCAACATGGGGCAACAATCAATCAGGATGGGCGCGCCGGTGAGTGCCAGATCTTCACTCAAGCCTTTTTTCAACAGCGTTGCAGCCTTGGGGTCGCTACCATAAAGCGCGTCGATCTTTGACAGCTCAAGCGAAGAGGAGACGATCTGCCAGCCAGCTGGCGTATCGCGCAAAAGCTTGGCAAGCGGTGTATTCAGCCTAAAAAAGGCAGCCATGCCAGCATCAGCTAGAGTGGCGTCCTTCAGCCCACAGGCCAAGCTTAAATGCCCTTGAGGGTCAAGATCAAGAGCGATAGGATGCCGCTGCCCCTTGGCCAGCGCAGCGGCAAGATTGAGGCAGGTGGTGGTTTTGCCCACCCCGCCTTTCTGATTGAATACAGCGATAACCGCCATTCTGGAAAAACCCCATGGTAATGGGCGGATGCGAAATAAGCATAACTCGCTGACACATCACTCTACAGTGACAGATTTGGCCAGATTGCGCGGCTTGTCGACATCAGTTCCCTTTTGCAATGCCACGTAATATGCCAGCAGTTGCAGCGCGATGGTGTGCAGAATAGGGCTTAAATATCCGGCATGCTCGGGCATTTGCATTAGGTGTACGCCCTCGCTCGAATGAAAACGCGTGCCCGCATCGGCGAATACATACAGTTCACCACCTCGTGCGCGTACTTCTTGCAGGTTGGATTTGAGCTTTTCCAGCAATGCGTCGTTTGTGGCAACCGCGATAACCGGCATGTCCTTGTCCACCAAGGCTAATGGCCCGTGCTTTAATTCACCAGCGGGGTAAGCTTCGGCGTGAATGTAGGATATTTCCTTAAGCTTAAGCGCACCTTCCAGTGCGATAGGATAGTGCAGCCCGCGCCCGAGGAACAGAGCATGGCGCTTGTCGGCAAAGCGCTCGGCCATCCGCGCAATGTCGGGTTCGAGTTTCAATACCAATTGAACCGCGCTGGGCAAATGGCGCAACGCATGCAAGTGGCGCTGTTCTTTTTCTGCACTCAACCTGCCACGCTGCTTGGCGAGAACCAGAGTAAGCAGGAACAAAGCCGCCAATTGTGTAGTAAATGCCTTGGTTGAGGCGACACCAATTTCCGGTCCCGCGCGCGTCAGGAAATGTAGCTTGGAGAGCCTGACCAGCGCGCTTTCCGGTACGTTGCAGATGGAAAGAGTATGTGGGTGGCCCAATTCCTTGGCGTGATTGAGTGCAGCCAGAGTATCGGCGGTTTCACCCGATTGAGAAATGGTAACAACTAGCGCCTTGGGATTGGGCACGCTCACGCGGTAGCGATATTCGCTGGCGATTTCCACGGTACATGGAATGCCGGCGATTTCTTCGAGCCAGTAGCGCGCCACCAGCCCCGCATGGTGGCTGGTGCCACAGGCGAGAATAAGGATGCTATCCACTTGTGCGAATGCAGCAGCGGCCTCGGCACCGAAAATGCCGGGTATCAGCGACTGGCTGTTACATACACCTTCCAGCGTGTCCGCGAGCGCTTGCGGCTGCTCGTGAATTTCCTTCTGCATGTAGTGACGATATTCGCCCAGCTCCATGCTTGAGTTAGACAGCTTACTGACGTGCACCGGACGTTCCGCCGCTTGGCCCTTGGCATTGAAAATCCGGTAGCCGTGCAAGCTTACTTCAGCCACGTCGCCCTCTTCAAGATACACCACATTTTTTGTCACCGGCAGCAGCGCTGATACATCCGATGCAATGAAATGCTCGTCAATTCCCACCCCCAGCAACAACGGGCTACCCTTGCGCGCACAAATTAGCTGGCCCGGATTGTCCGCTGCCACTACACCAATGGCGTAAGCGCCCACCAACTCGGCAAGCGCCGCCTGAGTTGCAACCAACAAACTATTGCCGCGCGCATAGTAGCTATTAATAAGATGTGCAATGACTTCGCTGTCGGTGTCGGATGTAAATACGGAGCCTTGCGCCGTCAGGCGCGTGCGTAGCTCTTCATAGTTTTCGATAATGCCGTTGTGCACCACGGCAATGAGATTGCTGCTCAGGTGCGGGTGCGCGTTACGTTCGCTGGGCACGCCGTGAGTGGCCCAACGTGTATGTGCAATACCGATGTGACCGCTGGTATCAGCACTTCGCATGGTTAATTCCGCAACGCGTCCGGTGCTGCGGATGCGTTGCAACTCATTGTTCTCGACGACCACCAATCCAGCCGAGTCATAACCCCGATATTCAAGGCGTTGCAGCCCTTGCAAAAGAATGGGAACGACATTGCGCTGCGCTATTGCACCGATTATTCCACACATGATTAATTCCGTGATTTATTGCAGGCGCTAATTGTAGCAAGAATGAGACTTGTGCCGTAGCTCGAACGTTTTATGCAGAGTTAGGCAAAAAGCGGGGCGTCAGGATTTGACCCCTTTGTTCTCGTCTGGTGAGCGTTGAGAGGTTGGGCTTCATTTCATTCAGCCCAACCTTGTATCTTTCTTTCCGTGATGGTTAGCTACCATCACACGAAGCAGAGGAAGCTTGAGCCCAACCTTAAGGCTCGACCTTGTGACGTAGATCAAGCCCTCTGCTTCACCTTTCGCCAGCATAGACACTGAACGGTATCCAAGGGGTGAACCCTGCATGCACAAGGCAAGTGGGCGAAGTTGGCTAACATTGTAACAGGGGGTCATCATGTTCTATCTCGGTATGGATGTGGCAAAAGCCAAATTGGATTGTTGCCTGTTGCTGGATGAAGCCAGTGGCAAGCGCAAGACCAAAGTAGTGAAAAACACCCAGTCAGGCATTATTGATTTGCTGGCTTGGGTTGCCAAACAAAACGTTTCCCCAGAAGCATTGCATATCGTCATGGAAGCCACCGGCGTCTATCACGAACAAGCCGCCATGGCGCTCGCGGATGCTGGCGTGATGGTTTCCATCATCAATCCGGCGCAGGTTAAAGATTTTGGCCGTGGGCTTGCCGTGCGCACCAAGACCGATGGCGTGGACAGCGTTGTGCTGGCCCGTTATGGTGCATTGCTCAAACCCAAAGCTTGGGTGCCGCCCTCTCAGGAAGCACGGGTACTGCAAGCGTTGTTGGTCCGCCGTGAAGCCATTGCTCAAGATTTACAACGCGAGCGCAATCGCCAGGAGAAAGCCGGTGCCACAGACACACCAGCACTGGTTCATAAATCACTTGAAGAGAGCATTGGGTTTCTGGTCAAACAGTTAGCCCAGCTACAAAAAGATATTGACGCACACATCGACAAGCATTCGAATCTTCAGAAAGATAGGGCATTGCTCCAGAGTATTCCCGCAATTGGCCCGCAGGTGGGGAGCAATATACTCTCTGTGATGCACAACCATGATTTCGGGTCAGCGGAACAGTTGGCGGCTTATCTGGGACTAATTCCGGTGGAACGACAGTCGGGTAGTTCGGTGCTGGGACGCGCGCGAATGTCCAAGGCCGGCCCCGCCAGAATACGCGCCGTGCTCTATATGGCTGCCGTCGTTGGAACACGCTACAACCCACACGTCAAAGCTGTTTATGAACGCCTGCTTGCCCGAGGCAAGTCCAAGATGTCCTCCCTCGGTGCCGCAATGCGCAAGCTGGTGCATTTGTGCTTTGGTGTACTCAAAACTCAACAGCCGTATCAATACGATTATCTGAAAAATGCTTGACTTTAAAGACGGTATCTACGCGCTGGACGTCAAGATTTGACCCCTTTGCATGCACACGATCTAACCTTATTCGTTATCTACGTGGCGGTTTGATGGCGAATAACAGTTGAGAAACCTCAGCATTAAGAAACTCCTTGTCTTTTAGTCCAAGCGACTTACGGATGTCGAGAATGAAGCGTGTGAACGCAAGAATTTCCGATTCTGTTTCTAGTGATGCACCAGTTTCCCAAAATTTGGCGAGATGTCTGACAACAGACTCTTCACCAAACATGCAGATTCGAGCCTTTGCGTGAGTAAGTTTAGCCAAGGATTCCAGTTCTTGTTCTTTTTTGCCCATGCGCTGGGCCGACACCACAAGAGATACAGCTTCAAAAAAATCAATTAAAGCTTGATTACGCGATTCAAGAAGCTGTTTTGCCGCGTTGTTTTGCCTCGAAAAGTAGTTCTGTAAAAAAGCACCGACTATGACACCAAAAATTGATAGAAGAGCGGCAATAGCAGCAGTCATCGATACTCCTTAAGCAGCTAACGTAAAGTAAACACCCAAAAACGCCTGAAAAGGCAACCTTAGAGGTATATAGATCGGCACCCATCTTGCAATTTATTTGAGGTACAAATGATAGTACATCCTAATTTTCCAGATAAAAGCACCACGATAAAACCGCAGTTCTAACGTTGCTACATTTTCTTTCGGCCTCATTCAAACTTCCAAACTGCGCGACTTACCATCGTGTAGTGTACCCCGAAATAGCGCCGCCCGATCTCTGTCCGCGCGTCGCATCCAGTACTCACCCACCGCACCTTTCCACCCGTGAAATCAGAGCACTGCGTTAGCCGGGTTCTTCAATCTGTTGTGGCGGCACCAAGATAACCGCGCCGGAATGCGGTATCCATTTGCTGGACATAGAAGGCGATCCGGGTATGCATGGGGGCGTTTACTTCGGGTGATGGGTGGAGAGGTTCGTTGTCCCGATGGATTATGGTACGCCATGCATGATCCAGATTGGGGTGCAATTTTTCCAATACCCGGGCGGCTTTACCGGCGTGCTCCATGTTCCTGCAGCGTTCGTCAAATGAGACGGCATGCCGGTGTGCCGCCGTGGCGCCCGCAACGAACTGAGAATATCCGCCGCTGGCCACCCAGCGTACGCCGAATTCATAGTCGTCCCAGGCATCAGTTAAAAACCGTTCATCAAAACCGCCGAGCGACTGGAATTTGGCTCTCCTGATTGAGGCATTGCCGGCATAGAAAAATGTCTTCGGCCAGACCGCCAAAATACGGCGCATGGGAACGCCAAATATTTTGCCGGAGTCTTCCAGCCAGCGCGCGAAGATGTCTTTTCGAAAATTATCAGGAAATAGCCCCGGGCCTATGCCCACGGCGTTAAGATCAGGGTTCAGTGTGTGGTATTCCGCGTAAGCGGCAATCAGGCCGGGGGAGGGATCGAAATCGTCCGCGAGAAATACCAGCAGGTCACCATCGGCCTGAGCGACCCCCATATTGTTTTGGGTCGCCCGTGCCGGGCTTGGACAATTGATTAATGACGCCGAAATCGCAGGATGCTGTTGGCGAAATTCAGCGAATTCGCGCGATGTGGAAGCTCTGGCCTGTCCATCGACAAAGATGACCTCGAACGCATCATGGGGATAGGTCTGGGCTGCAACTGAAGCGAAGAAATTCTGCTGTTTGTGTTTAAAAACATCGGGTTCGGATGCCACGATTAAAGAAACACGCATGATTCTTCTCCAATCCGGCTTGAGGGTGTCAGCGAAGGGGGAACCTGAAGCGCCTGCTCGATTAACTCAATAGGTAAGTGTTGCAATGCATCGGTTGCGCCAAGCAGGGCAAGAAACTCACCGTCCCAGTTGGCAAACGTAGGGGCAAAAAAATTTGGCCAGGTGGGTTGGTTTTGCGCGAGGCTGACGAAAGCAGCCATGACCTTGCCATGTTCCATGCGCGGTTCACCGGCGGCTTCGGTGATGGTATTGCGGTCATGGATACGGTACTCGTATAGCGGGTGCGGCACCAATACTGGCTCGCACTGCAGCGTTGCACGCAGGCAAAAATCCCAATCATGGTTATAGCGATAGTCGCGAAACCCACCCAAAGTTTCCCATAGACGCTTGCGGAACATTAGATTGCCGCTGGAAATGGCCGAGTTCGCGCGCAGCATCGCCAGACCAAGCGTGCAAGACATGACCGTTGCATTCTGGGCCGCCATCAATGCGGCGACGCGGGCATCGGCAAGGTGGCCAAGGGGTTGGCCGTGTTTGTCTATATATGAAACACGCGCGTAGCCCCAATCGGCATTGCTTTCCAGCAAAATGGGCAGCATCGTCGCTATGCGCTCCGCCGGCAGTCGGTCGTCGGAATTGAGCAGCTGAATAAAATCACCCTTGGCTAATGCGATGCCCTGGTTAAGGGTGGCTGCAGCGCCCCGGTTTTCGCGGGCGATGAACGTTACCGGAAACGGGGCCGCAACAAGTGCAGCACGACAGTGTTCGGCCGTGCCGTCGATGGAGCCGTCGTCAATCACGATTAGTTCCAGCGGATGTCGTGTCTGGGCAAACACTGAAGCGATCGCCTCGGTGACATATCGTGAATGCATGTAAGCCGGCATCACAACCGACACGGTCGGAAGTTTCGGAGGAGATGTCTGGCTACGCGGGTCTTTGTTTGCTTGGGCGCCTGTTAATGCCGGGTGCATGCGTCGATATTCGACGAGTTTGTTCTGCAAAAACGAAGACAGATGATCCGGGCAGACAGATGCCAAAAGCAAGCCGAGATTGGACCAGAAACCGGGAAAATGCACGGCGGAGGTGGATAGCAACGCGGCAAAAGCCTCGCGCGATTCGTCCATAAGACCGAGCTGATAGAGCGTGACGGCTCTCATGTGAGCGACATCCCAATCTTCGCTCTGTTCCCGGAGGACGGCATCGTAAGCCTCAATAGCCTGAAAAAACTTGCCGCCTCGTTGCAAGGCAAGCCCCGCCTGTCGATTGCGCTCGTGTCTCGCTGCCGCAGTTGATACGTTGCTGTTCAACAAACCACAGCAGTGCTTGTAGCGCAGCCCACTTTTGCATGGGCAGGGTGCGTTCCGCGACGAGACATCGATTCCGTTTTGATGGCGTATTAATTGCATATGGTGAGAAATGGCCAAGCAGACTTACAATTTCTGAATGAGAAACATTTTCGGGCTGGATATGCGCGATATCTCAGCAATTATACGCGACCGATCGCCGAACATATGTTGAGCATGCGTGAATAAAACGCAATGTGACAAGTGCTTGCTTGTGTTCCATGACGCTATGTTCGACGGCGTACAGACTCGAAAATCATTTCGATGACAAACTTGTATAAAATAAAGACACATGCAAAAAGGCAATAAAGTCAGCAACCTCGTCTATTCCAATCAAATAATCAGCGCTGGGCTCTTAAGCTGCTTTGAGTGCCAGAACTAATGGTAACGATGCCGACAGGCTTGCTCCTCTTCCACGATAAGAACGCAGTTTGATGGCCATGGCAAAAAGACAAGAAAAAATTGAAATGGGTGGGATTAAAAGTGGCGCAGTGCAGTCTGATGCGTTGGTGTTATTCGGTGCGACTGGCGATCTCGTTTACAAAAAGATATTCCCGGCGCTCTATGCAATGGCAAAGCGCGGCGTCCTTAATGTACCGGTGGTCGGCGTCGCTTCCTCGCAATGGAGTCTGGCACAGCTTCGAAAACGGGCGACGGACGGTATAAAAAAATCCGGCAAGATCGATGACAAGCAGGCTCTGAGCCATCTTCTCTCCCTGCTCCGGTACGTGGTGGGCGACTATAGCGATCCGGCTACGTACAAAGCGATCAAGGAGGCGCTGGGAGATGCCCAACGCCCAGCGCATTACCTTGCCATACCGCCCGAACTTTTCGCGGTAGTTATAAAAGGACTCGGCGCAGCTGGCTTGGCTGAGAATGCGCGCGTTATCGTGGAAAAGCCGTTCGGGCGTGATCTGGCATCCGCGCGTGAGCTTAACTTCATTGCGAAATCGGTATTCCCGGAAGATTCCATATTTCGTATCGACCACTATCTTGGAAAGGAGGCGATCATGAATATCCTTTATTTTCGCTTCGCCAATTCGTTCCTGGAGCCGATCTGGAACCGCAACTGCGTGGCTAGTGTCCAGATAACGCTAGCGGAGAATTTCGGTGTGGAGGGTCGCGGTGCATTTTACGAAAGCGCTGGCTGTCTGCGCGATGTCATTCAGAACCACCTGTTCCAGGTCGTGGCGCTGCTTGCCATGGAGCCGCCGGCCTATAAGGGCTATGAAGCCGTGCACATCGAGAAGGCAAAAGTCTTTAAAGCCATGTGCCCTCTGCAGCCGGACGACTTGGTACGCGGCCAGTATGTTGGTTACCGGAAGGAGCCGCGCGTGGCGAAAGGCTCCGACGTTGAGACTTTCTGCTCTCTGCGGCTGTTCATCGACTCGTGGCGTTGGGCAGGCGTACCTTGGTATTTGCGTTCCGGCAAATTTCTGGCTGCAACAGCGGCAGAAGTGCTGATTCAGCTAAAACCGCCGCCGCAAAGGCTCTTCGACGATTCTTCCCCGACGGATGGTCGAGCTAACTATTTGCGCTTCCAACTCTCTCCATGTTTCGTAATAGCCCTCGCTGCTCGCGTTAAACGTGTAGGCAAGGAGTTCATCGGCGATCAAAAAGAGCTTGATTTGTTTTATAAGCAGCCGAAAGAGGAAACACCCTATGCGCGGCTCCTGACAGATGCCATGGCCGGTAACGGCACGCTGTTTACCCGTGAGGATGCGATTGAGGCCGCTTGGGCGGTGGTCGAGCCAGTTCTTGCCACTCATCATCCTGCACTCCCCTACAAACCTGGCAGTTGGGGACCGAAAAAATCTGATGCGTTGATCGCAGCAGACGGAGGCTGGTTTAATCCCATGCCAGAGGGGGCAGCAACATGACCTTTGCGAACGAAGTGGTTTTCCTTTTGGACGTGGACAACACGCTGCTTGATAACGATTGCATCGTAGCTGATCTTAGCGCCCATCTCGAGCGTGAGTTCGGCGATAAAAGCCGGGATCGGTATTGGGCCGCTTTCGAAGCGCTCCGCACAGAGCTTGGCTACGCGGACTATTTGGGCGCCTTGCAACGCTACCGGCTCAGTGCCAGGAACGATCCGAAGCTGCTGCTGATGTCCACCTTTCTGGTGGACTATCCGTTTGCGGATCGCTTGTATCCCCGCGCGCTCGACGTCATTGAACATCTTTGCCGCTGGGGGCTGACGGTGATCCTGACGGATGGAGATGTCGTATTTCAGCCACGAAAGATACAGCGCTCAGGGTTGTGGGATGCTGTCGATGGACGGGTGTTGATCTATCTTCACAAAGAGCAGATGCTGGATGAAGTCGAGCAGCTCTACCCGGCACGTCATTACGTGATGGTGGATGACAAGCTGCGTATTCTGGCGGCAATGAAAAAAATCTGGGGCGATCGCCTGACAACCGTTTTTCCGCGCCAGGGACATTACGCATTCGACCCCAAGCAACTCACCTCCCCGCCAGCTGACATAACGGTGCAGCGCATAGGCGATCTGATCAATTTTGATTTGCCCGCATTGCTCGGTACCATCAAAGCCACTCATGCATAACAGGAGAAACCATGAAGTCTACACAACAACTGCATAATCTTGGTCAGAGACTCTGGCTCGACAACATCACACGCGAGCTTCTGACCAGCGGCACATTACGCCGCTACATTGACGAATTGTCCATAACGGGCCTTACCTCTAACCCCACGATTTTCGATAACGCCATTAATAAGGGCGCTTTCTATGACGAGTCTATCCGTCAAAAGACGCTAGCGGGTAAATCCGGCGAAGCACTGTTCCTCGAACTAGCCCTGGAGGATTTAACTCAGGCGGCAGACCTTTTTCGTCCGATTCATGATGCCACTGGCGGGGTTGATGGCTGGGTATCACTGGAAGTGTCGCCTTTGCTGGCCGACGATACGACCGGCACCATAAAAGCGGCGAAACAACTTCATGCGCAAGCAAACCGTCCCAATCTTTTCATCAAGATTCCGGGCACTCATGCAGGTATTCCTGCAATTGAAGAGGCCATTTTTGCAGGCGTGCCGGTGAATGTCACGTTGCTGTTCTCGCGCGAGCATTACATCGCAGCAGCCGAAGCGTATATGCGCGGCATAGAACGACGCATCGCCAGCGGCCTTGATCCTGTCGTTAATTCCGTAGCATCGATTTTTGTCAGCCGCTGGGATGCGGCAATCAAAGAAAAAATTCAGCCGGGTCTAAGCAACCGTCTGGGCATTGCAATCGGCATGCGCACTTACAAAGCTTATCGCGACTTGCTCGCATCACCGCGTTGGCAGAAGCTGGCCAATTCCGGAGCCCGGCAGCAACGTCTGCTCTGGGCCAGCACAGGCACCAAGGATCCTGACGCATCAGACATCCTTTACGTCGAAGCGCTCATGGCACCCGACACCATCAATACCATGCCCGAGAAGACGCTGCTCGCTTTTGCCGATCATGGCGAAGTGAATGGCGCCCTGCCGGTTGATGGCGGCTATGCCGAAAGCGTACTCGCCGAATTCACGGAAGAAGGCATTAACGATGAAACACTAGCCGCCGACCTTCAGCGCGAAGGCACCGAAGCTTTTGCCAAGTCATGGATCGACCTGATGGCTTGCATCAAATCAAAGAGTGACAAATTGACGAAAGGTAATTAAGCATGCTCGCACGTTGCCCTTCGCGATAAAGTTAAAGAAGGCTTTTAACTCAATGTTGGACAATTATGCTCATTGCAGCCGGAACGCTGCGAGGGACAATGGATGTGGAGTAAACCATGACCGACCAAACTCAACTCGACCAGCTTTGCATCAACACTATTCGTACACTTTCCATCGACGCCGTGCAAAAGGCACAATCGGGCCATCCTGGCACCCCGATGGGTGCCGCCCCAACGGTTTATTGTCTGTGGCAGCGCTTTCTGCGTTACGATCCAGAGGATCCAGAATGGCCAAACCGTGATCGCTTCGTACTTTCCGCCGGCCACGCCTCGGCATTGCTCTATAGCCTGCTGTATTTATGCGGGGTCAAGGCGACGAGCCCAAGTTACGAATTGGCGGATCGGCTTGCTGTGACACTCGATGACCTCAAGAATTTTCGTCAGGCCGGGAGCCGCTGCACCGGACACCCCGAGTACGGCTGGACTTCCGGCGTGGAAACCACCACCGGCCCGCTCGGACAGGGTGTTGCGGTCAGCGTCGGCATGGCGATTGCCGAGCGCTGGCTTGCGGCCACGTATAACCGGCCCAATTACGATCTGTTCGAACATAACGTCTACGCGCTATGCAGCGATGGCGACATGATGGAGGGAGTCAGCAATGAGGCGGCGTCGGTGGCAGGACACCTTAAACTGGCCAATCTTTGCTGGATCTACGACGACAATAACATCTCGATCGAAGGATCGACCGACATAACCTTTACCGAAGATGTGGCCGCCCGATTTGCGGCTTACGGTTGGCATGTTGTGCGCGTCAATGATGCGAACGACCTGACATTGCTCGCGCATGCCTATGAAACTTTCCTTGATACTCATGACCGGCCCACGCTGATTATTGTGCGGTCTCACATCGGCTATGGAGCGCCGCACAAGAAGGACCGGCGAGAAGCACACGGCGAGGCGCTTGGCCCCGAAGAAGTGCGACTGGCAAAGGAGTATTTCGGCTGGGACCCTGACTCGCAATTTTATGTGCCGGAGGGCGTTTCGGCACATTTCAAGGCTCAGCTTGGCAGTCGCGGAGCAACCGAGCATGCCGCTTGGAAACAATTGTTTGCGGCCTATCACACGCAGTATCCGGATCTGGCCAAACAGATCGACTGCATGCAATTGCGTGGCCTGCCGGAAAACTGGGATAGCGCGCTACCGGCATTTCCGGCAGACCAGAAGGGAATCGCAACGCGCGAATCATCGGGCGCGGTGTTAAATGCGATTGCCGGAAAAATGCCGTGGTTGCTTGGCGGCGCAGCAGATCTTGCACCCTCGACAAAAACAGAATTAAAAGATGCGATTTACGGCAATTTTCAGGCACCCAGGCAGGATGACAACGAAGGTGGAAGTTACGGAGGACGCAATTTTCATTTCGGCGTGCGCGAGCATGCGATGTGCGCCATTGCCAGTGGAATGAGCTTGTCAAAACTGCGTCCTTACGCCGCAAGTTTTTTCATTTTTACGGACTATTGCCGCGCGGCAATTCGGCTGAGCGCAATGATGGAAATTCCCGTCATCTATATCTGGACCCATGATTCGATTAGCTTGGGGGAAGACGGGCCGACGCACCAGCCCATCGAGCACTTGGCTTCTTTGCGTGCGATGCCCGGCATGATTGTATTGCGGCCGGCGGATGCCAATGAAGTTGCCGAAGCGTGGCGTGTGATTATGCAGCTCAAGGATCGTCCGGTTTGCCTCGTACTAACACGGCAGGCATTAGCCACCCTGGATCGCACCAGATATGCACATGCGAGTGGCGTATCGCGTGGTGCTTATGTGCTGGCCGATGCTCCGGACCGCAAGCCCGAAGTGCTGCTGCTGGCTACCGGTAGTGAAGTCTCACTCTGCGTTACTGCTTATGAGCAGCTGAAATCCGAAGGGATTAAGGCCCGCGTAATCAGTATGCCGTCATGGGAGTTATTCGAAAACCAAAGCCGGGAATACCGCGACAGTGTGCTACCACCCGGGATCACGGCACGCGTCGCAGTCGAAGAGGCATCCACTTTCGGCTGGGAACGCTATACCGGCTTCGATGGAGCCATCCTTGGTCTGCGCACCTTCGGACTATCTGCGCCGACCAAGGTCGTCGAGCAGCACTTCGGCTTTGAGTCTGCTCACGTTGTGGCGGCTGCAAAGGCACAAATCGCGCGCAACGCTTTGCAGAAGTGAGCATGAATCCCGTTGGGCTGTCGCGTTCGCGGAATTTATCAAGTACAGGAGGCACCAAATGAGCAGCTTCGAAGATGCGACGATGAAAATAAATCCCTTGGCAGGCAAACCTGTTGGGCTATCGGCGCTGGTAGACGTACCCAAACTTGTTACCGCCTACTTCACGGACATACCCGATCCATCTGTGCCGGCACAAAAGGTCACATTCGGCACATCAGGACATCGTGGTTCAGCGTTAAGTACGAGCTTCAATGAATGGCATGTTCTTGCTATTTGCCAGGCTATTTGCCAGTACCGCGAGCATCAGGGTATCAATGGCCCCCTGTTTCTCGGCATCGACACGCATGCGTTATCCATGCCGGCGTACGCCAGCGCACTGGAAGTGCTGGCGGCCAATCGTGTTGAGGTGATGATTGCGGAAAACGACGAATATACTCCAACCCCGGTAATTTCTTACGCGATCCTCGTTTACAACCGCGGGCGCGAAAAAGGACTTGCAGATGGCATAGTCATCACGCCTTCGCACAATCCACCCCATGACGGCGGTTTCAAGTACAACCCGCCAAACGGCGGGCCCGCAGAAAACGCTATTACAGCCTGGATTGAATCCAGGGCCAATGAGTTTCTAAAAGACGGCCTCAAAGGCGTAAAAAGAATTCCTTACGAACAGGCTCTGCGTGCTTCCACGACTCACCGATACGACTATCTAAATACTTATGTAAACGATCTTGATAGCGTGATCGATATGAACGCAATTCGCGATGCGAACATTAACATGGGCGTGGACCCGCTTGGCGGCGCTGGAGTTCACTACTGGACCGCGATTGCCCATCGTTATAGCCTGGATCTCACGGTTGTGAACAAAGTCATCGATCCGACATTCCGTTTCATGACCGTCGACTGGGATGGCCAAGTCCGCATGGATCCGTCCTCTCCTTACGCGATGCAAGGATTAATAGGTCTTAAAAATCGCTTCGACATTGCTTTTGCTTGCGACACTGACCACGATCGACATGGAATCGTCACCCGGAGCACAGGTCTGCTACCGTCGAATCATTATCTTTCTGTCGCTGTTAACTATCTTTTCCAGCACCGGCCGAAATGGAGCAAATCAGCGGCAGTTGGCAAGACGGTAGTAAGTAGCCAGATGATAGACCGCATTACCACGAAGCTTGGCCGCAAGCTCTACGAGGTGCCCGTCGGCTTCAAGTGGTTTGTGGATGGCTTGTTCGAGGGTTCACTTGGTTTTGGCGGGGAAGAAAGTGCAGGCGCGTCTTTTCTTCGAACCGATGGATCTGTATGGACAACCGATAAGGATGGCATCATTTTGGCTTTGCTGTCGGCGGAAATTACCGCGCGCATGAACCGTGATCCCGACGAAATATACCGCGAGTTAACGCATGAATTCGGCGAACCTGTTTACGAACGTATTGACGCACCGGCTACTCCAGCGCAAAAGGGAATGCTGGCGAAACTCTCACCACAACAGATCCGCTCCACAGATCTGGCTGGCGAAAAAATTCAGGCTATCCTGACCCACGCGCCAGGTAACGGCGCATCCATCGGCGGATTGAAGGTAATTTCACAACAGGGATGGTTTGCGGCGCGTCCGTCCGGCACAGAAAACATCTACAAAATTTATGCCGAGAGCTTTCGTGGAGTTGATCATTTACACCGCATTCTGACAGAAGCACAAACCATCATCAGTGACACACTGGCAACGGACTCAGTAGCGCCTTAAACGCGTTGATCCTACTGATTATCATCATAATAATTCAAAACTGGCATTGCTTGGCGGTATGAGTGGATGCTATCGGCGAACCGGTATGTTCGATACCGCACGGAATGGTTTTTGTTACCCGTTTAGTATAAATATTCGATTCTTAATTGCTATTTATTCTAATGAAAGGAAGCGACATGAAAAATATATTGCATCCACAAAAACACACCGCATCTCAGGCAAAAACCAAGGGATCCAAGCTGGAAACTACCACGGGAGACAGAGATATGGGAGTCACCCCTGAGCAACGCCATCAAATGATCGCTGAAGCGGCATACAGGCGAGCCCAGAAGCGCAGCTTCGTCGGAGGCGATCCAGAAAATGACTGGTATGAAGCTGAGGCGGAAATAGGCCAGCTATTTTCCCAGTCATCAGAACTCCATGATGAACCACAACACTAGAAACGATTTGCAGGCAACTATTGCTAATATGGTAGTGCCGTGCAAGGGCATCCTTGCCGCCGATGAGAGTACTCCTACCATAGCAAAACGATTTGCAGCCATAGGAGTCACGTCTACAGTCGAGTTGCAGCGTGCCTATCGTTCGCTACTATTTACTACGTCAGGCATTGAGAAATTTATTAGCGGAGCAATCCTGTTTGAGGACACCCTTGGGCAAATTGCAGACGACGGCACCCCGCTACCCGAAGTCTTGGTTAAAAAGGGTATTGTGCCTGGCGTCAAGGTGGACAAAGGCAAGATTCCTTTGGCGAACGCATTCGGCGATGAGATCACTCAGGGACTCGACGGCTTGGCCGATCGCCTCCGCATTTATAAAGCACAAGGGGCACGTTTTGCCAAGTGGCGAGAGGTGTACTCGATCAGTGAACAAAATCCAACGGTACTCGGCATTGAAGCTAATGCGGAAATGCTGGCACGCTACGCGGCTGTCTGCCAGGAGGAAGGTTTCGTGCCTATTGTTGAGCCCGAGGTGCTAATTGATGGAAATCACACATTGGAGCGCTGTCTCGAAGTTACCGAGGCGGTGATACATGCCGTCTTTCAAGCGCTGCACCGTCATAGAGTGATTATGGAATACATCGTGCTCAAGCCGAGCATGGTGCTGCCGGGTAAAGAACATCCGGTTAAGGCAAGTCCGGAGCAAGTGGCTGCGGCTACTATTAAGGTGTTACGCCGCACGGTACCTGCGGCAGTGCCCAGCATAAATTTCCTGTCCGGAGGTCAGACACCCGAGGAAGCAACGGCCAACCTTAACGCCATTAACATTTTGTTTCCCAATGCACCTTGGGCATTGTCGTTCTCCTATGCACGCGCCTTGCAGCAACCAGCTTTAAAAGTTTGGGCGGGCAAGTCTGAAAATGGGTTTGCCGCCCAACAGGTGTTTTACCATCGCGCCCAGCTAAATGGCTGGGCGAGCTGTGGTAAATATAATCCCGAATTGGAAAAATGAAATTAGGCATGTCAATCGGTATGGCATAGCCGTTGCGCCTGGAGGGAAGCACATGACAGAAAAAACACATGTCAGCCATTCGATGGAAAGCCAGCCACACGAGGACTTGGAAGGATTTGATGCACTAGCTGAGCTTGCATTGGACATGCGCTCATCATGGAGTCACGGTGCCGACTCAATATGGAGGCAGTTTAATCCCGAGCTTTGGGATTTGACTCATAACCCCTGGGTTGTCTTGCAAACAATTCAGCGTGAGAAATATCAGTGCGAATTAGCCGATCCCACCTTCTGCAAAACCATTGATGACTTGGTGCAAGCCAGGCGAGCTTCTGCGGAAGCGCCCGCTTGGTTTCAGCAAATCTATCCACAATCTTCCCTGAGCTGTGTCGCATACTTCTGCATGGAATTTATGCTGAGCGAAGCTCTTCCCATTTACTCAGGCGGGCTTGGTAATGTGGCCGGTGATCAGCTCAAGGCTGCCAGCGATTTAGGTGTGCCGGTCATTGGCGTGGGACTGCTTTACCAACAAGGCTATTTTCGCCAAGTGATAGACCATAATGGTATGCAACAGGCTCTCTATCCATTTAACGAGCCCGGACAGTTACCAATCACACCGTTGCGTCAACCGAATGGTGAGTGGTTGCGATTAGAGATTGTGTTGCCCGGCTATTCGGTCTGGCTACGCACCTGGCAGGTTCAGGTCGGCAGAGTAAAGCTGTACCTGCTGGATAGCAATGATGCAGCGAATTACCCCGCGCATCGCGGCATTACTAGCGAACTTTACGGAGGTGGGCCGGAGGTGCGCCTCAAGCAGGAGATACTGCTCGGGATTGGTGGATGGCGATTACTCGCTGCACTCGGTATTGAGCCTGAAGTCTGTCACCTGAACGAAGGGCATGCGGCTTTCGCCATTCTGGAGCGGGCGCGAAGTTTCATGAAATTGACCGGACAGTCGTTCGAAGTCGCACTCGCCGTTACTCGAGCGGGCAATCTCTTCACTACTCATACAGCGGTGCCCGCCGGTTTTGACCGCTTTACTCCGGCTCTGATAGAGCAATACCTGAAGAATTATGCTGAACATCAGCTCGGCATAACCCTCCACGATTTGCTTGCACTTGGTCGCCTGAACCCGAACGACTCGTCGGAAAGTTTCAATATGGCCTATTTGGCGATTCGTGGGAGCGGAGCCGTGAATGGCGTGAGCCGTCTGCATGGGAGAGTGAGCCGACACCTCTTTGAACCGCTTTTTCCGCACTGGCCGCTGGACGAAGTGCCGGTCGGACACGTAACCAACGGGGTTCATGTGCCGACCTGGGACTCCGTGGCGGCCGATGAGCTTTGGACAAATGTTTGTGGAAAGGATCGCTGGCTAAGGGCGACGGAAACCTTGGAGCAGGACATTCGTGACATTCCCGACGCGAAACTCTGGCAACTGCGCACCGATAGCCGCAAATCTCTTATCGAATATGCACGCGAACGATTATGCCGGCAACTGGCCGCATCTGGTGCATCCACCGAGGCAGTTGACAGGGCGAAGCATCTGCTGGATCCGAATACCTTGACGCTGGGCTTTGCACGACGCTTCGCGACCTACAAGAGACCGGATTTACTGTTGCATGATCTGGATCGGCTGCTGCACATACTCACTAATAACCCACAACGTCCGGTACAGATTATCCTGGCGGGTAAGGCACATCCGGCGGACCAGGCAGGTCGCGCACTGATTCAGAGATGGACGCAGTTCATTGGTCAGGGCACGTCACATCCACCGATAATTTTCTTGGCCGATTACGATATGTTGATAGCCGAGCGTTTGGTGCAAGGTGTGGATGTTTGGGTCAATACGCCCCGGCGACCGTGGGAGGCAAGCGGAACGAGCGGCATGAAGGTGCTCGTCAATGGCGGCATCAACCTATCCGAATTAGACGGTTGGTGGGCTGAAGCCTACACGCCGGAAGTAGGATGGGCATTGGGGGACGGCGAAGAACACGGCGATGATCCGGCTTGGGACGCTGCTGAAGCGGAAGCGCTCTATGACCTGCTTGAACATGAAGTTATCCCGGAGTTCTATAACCGCAACCAGGAGGGGATTCCCACCGCTTGGGTAGCGCGGATGCGGGAAAGTATGGCACGCTTAACGCCGCACTTTTCCACAAACCGTACTGTGCGCGAATATACCGAGCAACACTACCTTCCCGCTGCCTCAGCCTACCGTGACCGCATGGTCGAAAAAGGCGCAATTGGCGTGCAGATAGTTAACTGGCGGCACAATCTGGATCAAAACTGGGCCGCACTACGCTTCGGCGAAATGAAAGTTGAGACTAACGAGAAACAACACGTATTCGAAGTGCAGGTTTACCTCAATGACCTCGACTCGAATGCAGTGCGAGTCGAGCTGTATGCCGATGGTATCAATGGAGGCAGTCCGATAAGGCAAGAAATGGCGCGCATCAGCCAACTGGCATACTCGATTGGCGGGTACATATATAGTGGGGCAGTGTCGGCAACCCGACCATCGACAGACTTTACCGCGCGAATAATTCCATATTACCCCGGTGTATCGGTACCTTTGGAAACAGCTCACATACTATGGCAGCGGTGATTTTTCCAGAAACCACACCATGGAAATTCATGCTAGAAGTACCCACGTAGCAGATTATCTGCCTCGGGGCCCGCGTCCCGTGCTGCGCGCGAGAATCGAAGCACTTCACGCTAGCCAAATAAACAACTAACTGAATAAACAATAAGATACTTCTACTTTGCTAGAAAGACCGGTACACACACTACGTGATCGGCAAAAAAATGACTAAGCAAGGCTCTAAACCTATCGTATTGACCATGGGCCATTCCACACGGCCTCTGGAAGAGTTTAACGCAACCGTTCAAGGGCTGCACCAAGCACGCGCAGCGGGAATAGTGCGATACACCCAGCTGCATCAAAGTTAATGGTCGTGAGCGGTGGCAACCGTTCACATTTTTATCGAGCACTTGTTATCAGCTCGTCACTAAATCAATAGACTTAGGAGTGGTGCAATGAAAAATGACGAAACAAAAAAGGTGTTATTAAACGATATCGATCATTTTCGGTTGAAAGCCCAATACTACAAATCGCTTCATCTGTTTGAGGCGGAAAAATATGCAGAAAAGCTTGCCTCAAACATCGAACTGGCACTGACGACTATGCCCTCCGACGACGATACAGAGATTTACTGAAATACGCTTAACCGTAGAATCTGAAGAGGCAGATAGTCGCTCAACGCGATAATTCCCTCCAGATCTTGCCGATAAGCATAACCCGATGGAATAGTTGAATGCCAGCAAATGGAGGGAAGTTGCGGGTCATGGCAGAGCAAGAGGATTTACGGAAATTCAGAATAGCGAGAGTGATGTGCAATAAACGCCGGGCTTGATGCTGATTGAAAGGGAGAAGATGAAAGCAAATTCAAAAGATTTCCAGGTTAAAGAGGATGAAAAAATCAAGCTCAAGAAGTGGCCGACATTGGTGAAGCCGGTTTACAAATCAAAGGAGAGTTACAACAAACTTCTTTCAGAACAGGTGTCGGAATTAAGCGACTTGCAACAATTGCTCTATGCGTCCAACCGCTATTCGTTACTGATAATTTTTCAAGCCATGGACGCAGCCGGAAAGGACGGGGCCATCCGGCATGTGATGTCCGGCATAAATCCGCAAGGCTGCCAGGTGTTCAGTTTCAAACATCCCAGCGCTACGGAATTGGATCATGACTTTTTGTGGCGCACTACCCAGTGCCTGCCGGAGCGGGGTCGCATCGGCATCTTTAACCGATCCTATTATGAAGAGGTGTTAATCGTTCGTGTGCATCCTGAAATTCTCCTCGGACAAGGATTACCGGACGGATTGATTAACGAAAAAACAATCTGGCAGGAACGTTATCGCTCTATCGTAGACATGGAGAGCCATCTCCACCGTAACGGCACACGGGTCATCAAATTTTTTCTGCACCTTTCGAAGGATGAGCAGCACAAGCGTTTTCTCGAACGTATCGACCAGCCCGAAAAAAACTGGAAATTCAATCAGTCAGACATCGTTGAGCGAAAATTCTGGAATCAATATATGCAGGCTTATGAGGCATGCCTGAGCGCAACGAGCACAAAACTGGCGCCTTGGTATGTTGTGCCAGCTGATGACAAGGAAAACGCCCGGCTGATTGTTTCAAAGATTATTCTCGATACATTAAAGTCCCTCAAAATGAGTTATCCAAAGGTGGATGCTAAACGCCAGCAAGATTTACTGTTGATCCGCCAACAGTTAATGAAGGAATAGCCGGATGACAAATGAGTTCAAAAATTCGGCATGAGCTGGCTCTTTTCCTGAAAGGACTGCGTGGGGTCTTGTGGTGGAATCGAAAAATGATTGTCATGCGAAAGGTTACTTCAGAATGAGCGGAGCACTCTGCGTTGACTGGTACTTTGAGACGATCCGCCAGAGGAAGAAACAGGACACCCCTCTTATCAAATCCATCACCGCTGCAGGAATCACAGGGGCATGAAAACCAGCACACCTAACTCCTTGCGCCTCTACCTCATTCGGCATGGCGAAACCGAATGGTCGCTTTCCGGTCGGCACACTGGTCGCACGGATATTCCGTTGGCCCAAAACGGAGAGGGCGAGGCGCGTGAACTTGGCAAGCGCCTCCGAGACATCTCGTTTGCACATGTGCTGACTAGTCCGCTCAAGCGCGCACTGCAAACCTGTGAGCTGGTCGATCTGGATAAAGTCCTAGAAATAGATACTGATCTTGCCGAATGGGACTATGGTGATTACGAAGGGCAGCGTTCTGTGGATATCCACAAGAAGGGGCCTAACTGTAATATTTATCGGGACGGTTGCCCTCGGGGTGAAATGCCCGAACAAGTTTCCAATCGCGTTGATCGGCTCATCGCCCGTTTGCGCAAGCTAGACGGAAATATCGCACTCTTTTCGCACGGCCAGATCGGGAGTGTCCTGGCCGTGCGTTGGATCGGATTAACGGTGGTCGAAGCGCAGCATTTCACACTCGGCACGGCATCGCTCAGTATTTTTGCCTTCGACCCCCACCACACTGGTGTGCCGGTTATCGCATTGTGGAATGAGGTCTCTCACGAAATATCAACTCAGTGCCTTCCCATCCCGCTGGCGGCATCATGACGACGAGACAGCAAACTCTTGAAAGATGGGAAAATAAGGGCGGAGTTATCCTCTACCAACTGATCCATCAGGAAACCAATACCCTGATCCGTCGTTACAGGAGATTCAAGGAGTTGTTGCATGAGCGATAAAATCAATCCCCCAAACGTCGGTACGGTGGTCTCGGTGCGCGGCAGTGTCGTGGATATACGGTTCAATAAGCATTTGCCGCCCATCTACTCCTTGCTACGCGCTGGGATTGATGGACAAATCGCTATTGAGGTACTGTCCCAACTCGATGCACATCTCGTGCGCGGAATTGCTCTGACCTCCACTCAAGGCCTCGCGCGTGGCATGGTGGTGGAAGACACCGGTGGGCCGTTATTGGCACCAGTCGGCAAGGGAATTCTCTCGCGCATGTTCGATGTTTTCGGAAACGCCATCGACCGCCAGCCGGCACCGCCGGATGTCCAATGGCGCTCAGTCCATCGGGCTCCGCCGTCATTGGCGCGGCGTTCCACAAAATCCGAGCTCTTCGAAACTGGCATCAAGGTCATCGATGTGCTAATGCCACTGGAGCGCGGCGGTAAAGCGGGCTTATTTGGCGGGGCGGGCGTGGGCAAGACGGTGTTGCTCACCGAGATGATTCACAATATGGTCGGGCAACACGAAGGAGTGAGTATTTTTTGCGGCATCGGCGAACGTTGCCGCGAAGGGGAGGAACTCTACCGCGACATGAATGCGGCGGGCGTGCTGCAGAATATGGTGATGGTGTTCGGCCAAATGAACGAACCTCCTGGCGCCCGTTTCCGCGTCGGCCATGCAGCATTAACGATGGCCGAGTATTTTCGCGACGACGAGCATCGCGATGTGCTGCTGCTCATCGATAATATTTTTCGTTTCATCCAGGCTGGGATGGAGGTGTCCGGTTTAATGGGGCAGATGCCGTCACGCTTGGGTTATCAGCCGACAATGGGCACCGAGCTGTCGCAATTGGAAGAACGCATCGCTAATACCGATACCGGCGCTATTACCTCGATCCAGGCGGTGTATGTCCCGGCGGACGATTTCACCGATCCGGCAGCGGTGCATACCTTTTCGCATCTTTCTGCGTCCATCGTGTTGTCTCGCAAACGGGCGAGTGAAGGGCTTTACCCGGCCATCGACCCGTTGCAGTCCAGTTCAAAAATGGCCACGCCGGGTATTATCGGCGCACGGCATTACGGCTTGGCGCAGGAAATCCGGCGGACGCTCGCGCAATACGCAGAACTTAAGGACATCATCGCCATGCTCGGCCTTGAGCAGCTTTCCCAGGAAGACCGCAACGTGGTTGGACGCGCCCGCCGATTGGAGCGTTTTCTAACCCAGCCCTTTTTTACGACCGAGCAGTTCACCGGCCTTAAAGGAAAGCTTGTCAAACTCAAGGACGCACTGGACGGGTGTGAGCGAATCCTGCGCGATGAATTTAAAGACTACCCGGAGAGCGCGCTGTACATGATCGGGACGATTGACGAAGCGAAGGGAAACGCGAAGCCCGGCCCGCCCGCAGCTCCATCCGAAAAAGCCGGGGCGAAACCTCAACGAAAGGTCGAACATGTCACCGACACTCATGAATCTTAAGATTCTCCTACCCTTCAAAATCTTCGCCGAGAAGACAGATGTATTGCGCATCGTCGCGAAGACTCGCGAGGGTTCGTTTGGACTCATGCCTCATCGGCTCGACTGCGTAGCGGCACTCACGCCAGGAATACTGGTTTTCGAGACCGAAGCGGAAGGAGAGGTTTTCATGGCTGTCGATGAAGGCATCCTGGTCAAAACTGGCACCAACGTGCTCGTCTCCGTTCGAAACGCAATTGGGGGAATGGACCTTGATAAATTGCGCCAGGCGGTAGAACGAGAATTTCTGAATCTGGACGAGCAGGAGAAAAGCGTACGTTCAGTGCTGGTGAAATTGGAGAGCGGATTCATTCGCCGCTTCGCGGCATTTCATCATGAATGAAGAGCCAGAAGTGAAATCCGCTGCAGGCGAAACAGAATTTAGCCATCAGGTGGGTGTGCAGGCGGCACGCAAGCTCAAGGCACAACGTCATGTAACTCAGACCGTTTGGTCCGGCTTGGGCATGATGGGCTTGGTAGGTTGGTCGGTGGCGGTGCCAACGCTGCTCGGTGCGGCACTCGGACTTTGGTTAGACAAGCACCATCCAGGGAGCCATTCCTGGACGCTTATGTTACTGGCCATCGGTTTAGGTCTCGGTTGCTTTAATGCATGGCATTGGGTGGCTAAGGAAGACAGAGAAATACGTGAGCAAGAGGAGAATAGGCATGAATGAACCGTTGAGTCTGGCGTCCGCTTTGGTAACAGGCGTTTTGCTCGGAGCCATTTTTTTCGGCGGTCTGTGGTGGACGGTGCGGCAAGGCGTTTCGTCCCGACAGCCTGCGCTTTGGTTCGTCGGCAGCCTGCTACTGCGGATGAGCATTGTGCTGGCTGGATTTTACATTGTCTCGGACCGTCACTGGGAGCGGCTGCTGCTATGTCTTCTTGGATTTGTCATGGCACGCCTCGTCGTGACGTGGCTGACGCGGCCATCGGGAGAAAGCCAACCTCCGCGGTCTCTGGAGGGCAGTCATGCGCCTTAGCCCTGACGACATCATCTTCTGGCAACATGGGTTTATCAAACTTAACGCCACTATTTTGTTCACGTGGGGACTGATGTTCGTGCTGGTGGTCGGTTCAATACTTGTGACGTGCAACCTTTCCACGGGCCTGCGACGTTCCCGCTGGCAGAATCTGCTTGAAATCGTTGTCACCGCCATCAATGAGCAAATCGGAGAGGTTGGCCTACGACAATCGGAGAAATATCTAGGGTTTCTGGGTACGTTGTTTCTGTTTGTCGCGATGGCGAGCATCTTCACCATCGTTCCCGGCTATGAGCCACCGACCGGTTCGCTTTCGACTACCGCGGCGCTGGCGATCTGTGTATTTGTGGCTGTGCCGCTGTTTGGTATTGAGGATCGCGGGCTGGGCGGGTATCTCAGAGTCTACTTGAAGCCGACCGTTATCATGTTGCCGTTCAACATAATTAGCGAACTCTCGCGAACTTTGGCCCTAGCCGTCCGTCTTTTCGGCAACATGATGAGCGGGACAATGATACTCGCCATTTTGCTGACCATCACCCCTTTCATCTTCCCGATCGTCATGAGTGTGCTCGGACTGCTGACCGGCATGGTGCAAGCTTACATCTTCAGTATCTTGGCCACGGTTTACATCGCGGCTGCCACGCGTGCCCGCACGCCGAATCCAGGGCCAGAGCCCAATGACTGAAACCACTACGCCAACCACGAAAGGATGCACCATGGACAGCATGACGCTCATCGCAATCGCTTCAATCGTCACCGCAGGATTGACGATCGCACTAGGGAGTATAGGACCTGCACTCGGCGAAGGGCGCGCGGTCGCCACGGCATTGAGTTCGCTGGCGCAGCAGCCCGATGCCGCAACAACGATCACGCGGACCCTGTTTGTGGGCTTGGCAATGATCGAATCCATTGCGATCTACTGCTTCGTTGTCTCGATGATTCTCATTTTTGCCAACCCGTTCTGGAATCACGTCATCGCCCATGCGGCGGGAAAATGAGTCATGCTGATAGACTGGTTTACCGTCGTCGCGCAAATCGTCAATTTCCTCATCCTGGTATGGTTGCTGAAGCGATTCCTGTATAGGCCTATTCTCAATACCATCGACTCGCGGGAGAAACGCATTGCCGCTGAACTCGCAGACGCATACACGAAAAAGTCCGAGGCCCAAAAGGAGTTCGACGAGTTCCAATATAAGAATGAGGAGTTCGACAAGCAGCGCGCAGCACTTTTAAGCCAAGCAACAGACGAGGCGAAAGCCGAACGTCAGCGGCTCCTCGACGAAGCACGGGAGGCGGCCAATGCCTTGAGTGTCAAGCGACAGGAAACACTTAGAACCGACGCGCGTAACCTAAGTAAGGCCATCAGTCGCCGGACCCAGCAGGAAGTGTTTGTAATCGCGCGAAAGGCGCTGGCGGATCTTGCTACGACGAGTCTGGAGGAACGCTTAGCGGAGGTGTTCACCCGCCGGTTGCGGGAGATGGACGACAAGGCGAAAGTCGACCTTGCAGAGGCCCTTAAGACAGCGTCTGCCCCCGCGTTCGTGCGCAGCGCGTTTGAGTTGCCTGCGGAGCAACGCACGGCGATACAGAATGCGCTCAACGAAGCCTTCTCAGCTGAAATCCACGTCCGGTTCGAGACCGCGCCGGACCTGATCAGCGGCATTGAATTCACCGCGAATGGACATAAAATAGCTTGGAACATCGCGGATTACCTCGCGTCGCTGGAAAAAGGCGTTGACGAACTTCTGAAGCCAAAGCCGAGCCTGAACCTGGAGAACCTAAGCCTGAAACAAAGAACCAATGACCATGGAACTTGAGAGCCTCCAGAATGTTTTCGACAGCACCTTTGCTGGAATAAGCCAAGTGCGAGAAGCATTCACACCGCAATTGACGTTAAGGGAAGTAGGCACGATCACCAGCATCGCCACGGGCATCGCAAAAGTCTCCGGCCTCCCCGGCGTGGGTTTTGAGGAGGTATTAAGGTTTCCAGACGATTTGTATGGTATCGCATTTAACGTCGATGAAGCCGAAATCGGCGTCGTTCTGCTGGGGGACTACTGGCAGTTACATGCGGGTGATGAAGTCGAACGCAGAGGGCACGTGATGGACGTGCCAGTAGGAGACGGATTGATCGGACGCATTATTAATCCATTGGGCCGGCCTCTGGATGGCAATGGCCCGGTGGATTCCAGCGCGCGCCTACCTATCGAACGCACGGCACCGCACATAATGGATCGCGCCCCCGTCACCGTACCGTTGCAAACCGGAATCAAGGTCATTGATGCGCTCATTCCCATCGGACGCGGCCAACGCGAACTGATCGTCGGCGACCGGCAGACAGGCAAGACTACTATCGCACTGGATACAATTCTCAATCAACGCGACCAAAATGTGCTGTGCATTTATTGCGCCATTGGCCAGCGAGCGTCCGGCGTGGCCAAAGTAGTCGCCGCCCTGCGCGAAAAGGACGCGATGGATTACACCATCGTAGTCGTAACCGAAGGCAACGATCCGCCCGGCCTCGCTTACATCGCACCTTACGCCGCCACCAGTATCGCAGAGCATTTCATGAAGCAAGGCCGCGACGTACTGGTTGTTTACGACGACCTCACACATCATGCGCGCGCCTATCGCGAGCTGTCTCTGCTGCTGCGTCGCCCGCCCGGTCGGGAAGCATTTCCCGGCGACATCTTTTACATACACGCGCGGCTGCTCGAACGCGCAACGCACTTGCGAGCGGAGCTCGGTGGCGGATCGCTGACTGCGCTGCCTATTATCGAAACCGAAGCGCAAGACATTTCCGCTTATATTCCGACCAACCTGATTTCCATCACGGACGGACAGATTTACCTCTCGCCATCGCTGTTCGAATTAGGCGTGCTGCCCGCAGTCGATGTCGGAAAATCCGTCTCGCGCGTCGGCGGCAAGGCGCAAGGCGCAGCCTATCGTGCCGTGGCGGGCGACCTCAAGCTCGCTTACGCCCAGTTCGAAGAATTGGAAACCTTTGCCCGTTTTGGCGCCCGGCTGGATGAAAACACACGCAAAATCATCGAGCACGGGCGGCGAATTCGCGCCTGCCTCAAGCAACCGGAATTTGCCCCGGTGTCCGTGTCCGCACAAATCGCTGTGCTGTTGGCGTTGACCGCAGAACTCTTCGACTATGTGGCGCTTGACCGGATGACGGACGCCGAGCAGGCCGTGCGCGAGGCAGCGGTCTGCATCCCGGCGGAGGTGCGCGCGCGATTCGATACCGCCGAACAATTAAGTGACGAAGATCGGGCAACGATTACCCAGATCGCCCGCAATGCTCTTGCACCTTTCCAGCCCAGACCTGGATCCGAGTCCAGGCCGGAGGCGCAAACAGAAAACAAAATCAAGCACAAGGCGGTACTCAAGGAGAAGCTATGAGCGACACCACGGCGAGCCTGCGCCGAAAGATCAATAGTGCCGGAGATCTTCAATCCGTCGTCCGCACGATGAAAGCCCTGGCCGCATCGAGTATCGGACAATACGAGAAATCGGTGCGCGCGTTGGCCGACTACTATCGGACTGTAGAGCTGGGGTTGGGCGCATGCTTTAGAGAGAGCGAACCAGCGGCCGTGATGACAGAACGGAAAGGACAACCTGATACAGAAGTTATCGGTGCCGTCGTGTTCGGCTCCGACCAGGGACTGGTGGGCCAGTTCAATGAGGTTGTGGCCGATTATGCAATTAAGACACTCGCAGCTCTACCCGGCAAACCCCAAGTCTGGGCTGTCGGTGAGCGCGTTCATGCGCGCTTGACGGACGCGGGCCTCCCGATGATAGGACTCTTCGCCGTGCCGAATTCCGTCAAGGCCATCACGCCGCTCGTCGGGCAGATACAAATCGAAAGCGAAGCGCATAGGAGCAAAGGCGGATATACGAGTATTTACGTCTTCCATAACCGCCCACAGTCTGGGCCGCTCTACGAGCCGGTCAGCCAGCGGCTGTTGCCGCTCGACGCGCAATGGCAACAGGGTCTCGCCAAAGTCCGTTGGCCGTCCGGGAACTTGCCCGAGGTCATGCGCGGCAGTACCGCGACTCTACGCGCACTCATTGGGGAATATCTTTTTATCTCGCTTTTCCGGGCTTGCGCCGAATCTCTCGCGAGCGAGAACGCGAGCCGCCTTGTGGCGATGGAACGAGCTGAGAGAAACATTGACGAATTGCTTGAGAATCTCCACGGCACATTCCACCGATTGCGTCAGAGTGACATCGACGAGGAATTGTTCGACGTCGTCTCCGGCTTCGAAGCGCTGACAAGGTCTTAGCTGTCAAATCCCGCCTGTTAATAAACACGTTTGACAAATAACTCCGGTTTCTCTGAGTATCATTTTTGCAATGACTGGATGGGCATCTGGTGATTCAAAGCACGTTGCGGTATATGGTGGTTATAGGTATTGGGGCTGTCTTCTATAGTCAAGCTTGTTTTAAAGGTGGCCAAAATAAAAACATTGAAATTTCTGTGTGTTATCGCACATAACACTTTCAGAATTGCGGAGATAATTACTACAACGCATCGATACTTTTGAGTCATTGTTCAAGTTTTATTTCTATAAAAGGAGGAGTGCCATGCGCTTCGATCGTACAAAATGAGTGTGGAAGAAACAAAACTGGACGGACTGAATTTCGCGACAGGCGTCGCACACTCGGTTGTAGCAGAGGGCGAGATGTTGCTCGGGCATGCACATGGTGAACAGGTTTTGCTCACGCGATCCGGCAATGAGTTGTTCGCCATTGGTGCTTTCTGCTCGCACTATGGAGCGCCGCTGAATGAGGGGCTGCTGGTGGGCGATACTTTGCGTTGTCCTTGGCATCATGCCTGCTTTAGTCTGCGTACCGGAGAGGCGCTGCGCGCGCCAGCGCTAAATCCGATTTCCTGTTGGCGCGTCGAACAATTAGACGGCACTGTGTATGTTCGCGAGAAGCTCGAGAATCAAGGACGGCAACCATCTCTAATTGAGGCTAGCCTGCAAGGCCCGATCATTATTCTGGGCGGTGGCGCAGCTGGCAATGCTGCTGCGGAAATGCTCCGTCGAGAGGGTTATGTCGGTCGCATCACCATGCTGAGCGCTGATGAATCTGAACCCTGTGACCGCCCCAATCTTTCGAAAGGTTATCTTGCAGGCACTACACCTGAGGAATTCAATTTCCTCCGATCACCGGAATTTTACAGAGAGCACGACATCGATTTGAAGTTGGGCGCTCGAGCAACCACGATCGACACAGCGAATCGGTACGTGCAGCTCGAGAACGGCAGCCGTTTTACCTATGATGCCCTTCTGCTCGCTACTGGTGCCGTGCCTGTGCGACTTGAAGTGCCTGGCGGAGATCTCCCTCATGTATATTATTTGCGCACGCTGGCCGACAGTCGCACGCTTGTCGCCAAGACGCTGGCTTCACAACGAGCAGTAGTAATCGGTGCAAGCTTCATCGGACTGGAGGTGGCGGCATCACTTCGAAAGCGTGGTATCGAAGTGCATGTGATTGGGCGAGAGACAAGTCCTATGGAGAAAATTCTGGGAGCGGATGTCGGAAATTTCATCCGCAAACTCCATGAAGAACATGGGGTGACGTTCCATCTCGATACGACTGCTACCTCGATAGATGCACATAGCATCACATTGCAGAACGGAGAAATAATTCAAGCCGATTTTATTGTGGTTGGCATTGGTGTACGTCCGTCAATCGCACTTGCGGAACAGGCAGGGCTAGCCATGGATCGCGGTGTCACGGTAAACGAATACCTTGAAACGAGTGTTCCGGGCATATTTGCCGCTGGCGATATCGCACGCTGGCCGGATCGCCTCACGGGCGAACACATCCGCGTAGAACACTGGGTTGTTGCTGAGCGTCAGGGACAGACTGCGGCGCGCAATATGCTTGGACGGCGGGAACGTTTTGACGCTGTTCCATTCTTTTGGACCGAGCAGTACGATTTCGGCCTTGCTTATGTCGGCCACGCTGAGCGGTGGGACAAAGCTGAAATCGACGGGCAACTTGACGCTGATACACGAAACTGCACGATCACATATCGTCGCGGAGCAAAAAAATTGGCAGTGGCTACTGTTCACCGGGATCTTGACTGCTTGCGCGCGGAAGTCGATTTCGAGAGAAGTATCGCCACTAAGATGTGAGTGAAATTTCACGAGACAGAGTTCTTGTGATCGGTATTGGCATAAAAAATTACATTTGGAATGGTGAAAACGATGACCGCTTTTTTCGGAATAGATGAACACAATTTGGAAAAATTTTTCGAGCACGGAGTGGTATGCATAGATAACTCCGTAGAAAAAGAAGCCGTTTTATTTAAAACATTCCAGAGTATCAGGACTGAGGATATAGTTTTTATTAAAAACTATACTCAAGCTGGACTGAAAGTGAAAGCTGTTGGAGTTGTTTTGTCCAGCTTTTCTACAGAAAATGAGCTGGGAGTTTGTATTCCGGTTGAATGGATATGGAAAGGTGAGAAGTTTATGGAGCAATTTGGGGAAGAATTGGCACACTGTAGCGATGCACTTTATGAAGAATTTAATATTTTGGTACAAAGAGAAATAATAGATTTATTGCCCAGCAGATTCCAGTTAACGGAAGAGTGGTAAAACTTTAGGGCACCTCTAAAAATTTAGAGTTCTAAACAAGACTAGGCGCGAATAAAAAATGTTGACGCTGCATATAATTGATATGTAAGGAAACATTTTTTGTGAGCAACAAAGTATTGTGACGAAATCTGAATTTTTAGAGTGCCCTTTAACGGATTATTTGGAAAGGTAGGCAAGCCATTATTCAATGAGTTCTTGAGATTTGGATGTCATTGGTTTTACTTTCAGAATCCTGAGATACAAGACGGAGATTTGGAATGAAAGAGTTGAAAAACTGAACTCGGCCTGACAGACGCACAACTCGAAATCATTAACTGTCAGACCTAGTCCTAATTACATCAAATCAATGAATCAACCACCATTTTTTTCATTGCTAACCCAAGTAAGATTTTCTACAGGAAGCGTACGCTCGGAATAGGTAAAATAGGAAGGTTTACCTTTTCCGCCAGTATCCCTGAAAACAAAGTCAATCGGCTTTTTCTCTTCCTGCGATGTTTTGAGCACTGAATAGAATGCATCTAGTGTTTCTATCTTCTTTCCATTGACGGAATTCAACATGTCCATCTTTTCAATTTCATTGAAATCCCCCACTGAGCCTGCTTCGACGAAATAAACAGCAATCTTGCCCGGATTGAAATCATCTTGTCCCATATAGGGTGGAGTCTCGCAAAAAAGTACGCCAGAAAACATAATGCAAGTTTTGTCGTTAACTTTTTTTGCGGGTTCCAGTTTTCCATTAATTACAAGTTGTTGCCCCTCACGCTTGATTAGCAAAGCAACATTACCGAGCCTTCCACGAAGGGCATGAATAAGTTGGGTTTCGTTTTCGACGGTCTCCACCACACCGGGCACGCTGGGCACGCCGGGCACACCGAGGATTTCGTCGCCTGCCCGAAAATCGAATTTGGCAGGGTCAATCAGGCTGCGGGCAATTTTGAGTTGCATTCGTTCGTTGGGTGACTTGAAAAAAGCCAGTGGCAAATCAGGGGGCGAAGGGTCTTTCCCTTCGCGCAACAGTTCCAGCACACGGCAAGCATAGTGCATCGGCACGGCAAAATTGCTGTTTTGGGAATCGTTCATACTGGAAGTATTGATTCCAACAATACGACCAGAAGACAGACTGATCAACGGCCCCCCAGAATTACCGGGGTTGATTGGAGCATCGGTTTGCAGCATTTCCGATTCATACTTGGCTGTATGCCCGGATATGATGCCGCGCGTCCCAGTGAATTTCAGGCCGTTGGGGTGGCCGAAAGTCCCCACCGTACGGCCAACTCCAGGCAGATTTGCGCACTCTAATTCGGGTAAGGCTGCTGTAGCGTTTTGCATCTCTTCATTAATACCAATAATGGCCAGATCAAGGAAAGGATCAACATAAATCTTTTTGGCTGGCACGAATTTTCTGCCAAAAAAGGCAACTTCCAATCGCGCTGGTGAGCGTGACACCACGTGAGCGTTGGTCATAATCCAGCCACGCTTTGTATCCACCACAAACCCGGCTCCGAACGTGGTACCTTTTTTATCGTTTCCAAATGGAATGGAAACGGCTTTCCTGATTTGTACTGTGTAGTGCTGTGCCTTTGAGAAAACATCTTCGTCATTCTCAGCATGGGCAGAAATTACGCTGGTTAAAAGAAGACTGGCTATTATTCCAATTAAGTTAAGTTTCATTTTTGTCTCGATAATAATGAATATGACCCCATTTATACTGGGAATATAAAGTTATTTAGTTTTGCGGACTATATCTACAATCACTTAAATGAATAATCCAGCGGCATTTGGATGGTAAGAAAGTTCGTTCTTGCATTTGACCCCATCCATATTGTTTTTCGTCAAGCTGTAACAATACTTTAGAGCATTTCAAATGTGAAAATAACATTACCGTTAAGGAGATGGTGGGGCAGACGAACCGCTCGGGGGCGGCGATAACCTGTAAGCGTCGGGAGGCGGGGGGGGCGGGACGCCACCAGGAGGAGGTGGAGGCACGGAAGCACCGGCAGAAGGCGGCGATAGGGAACTGCTCGGAGTCGCTGAGGATACATAATTGCTTTTCTTGACAGGCTGCCCCGAATAATCCAAGCGCCCCGATACTGGGACACGATGACCTTTCGCATACATACACTGCTGATATCCAAAGTCGTAACGCTGCTGAAGGATGTACCCCGAGCTTTCACCAGCGCCCATTCCTACCATAGAACCAATGATCAATCCAGAGGCAGCACCCGCACCTGCGCTATCGTGGCCGCCCATCATTGCGCCCGCTGTAGCACCGATTGCAGTTCCGATCACCGCGCTTTTTACGCCACTATCAGTCGCTGCTGCATTCGCCGTGCCGCCGCCTACCTGAGCGCTGGCATATTGCCTGCAATCGGCATCATCTAAGCGGAATTGATCAAAGTTTTTCCCCGTGCCCGGTAGCACAAGCACACCTGGACCTGTCGGTACCGACGTACAAGCGCCGAGCACCAGAACTGCCGCCAGCACGGATGAGAGCCGCAATGTAAGCGTCATGAGGCAGGCGAATTATCTGAAGCAGGTTGGTCGTCTGAACTAGGTGCGGGTTGAGGTGCGACCCGCAGCCATCCTCCTGGGCATTGCTTGACATATGGATAGTAGGCCTTGGCATCAACGCAGTAATACCACCAAGACTCCTCAGCATCTTGCGAAGAATCATTCGGTGCTTCCTGTGTTTCGATCTGTGGTTCGTCGCTTCGCTCTATGTAAGTCACCGGCGCGGGTTGCACCAGCGGGTAAGGGTAATAAGCGGGCGCAGGAGGATAATAAGCAGGCGGATAATAATAGGGCGCCCCATAGTACCGGGTCCCGTAGTATGAGTACGGATAATATCCGTAGCGAAAACCAATCGGTGCACCAAAGTAGATGCCCACATTCGTACCTCGATTCCAGCCACCGCTATGCCGGCTACCGCCAGCGTGTCCGCCACCGCTATAACCAGGACCCGCGCGACCTCCGCCTGCATGCCCTCCACCGCTAAACCCAGGACCAGCGCGACCTCCGCCTAATTGCCCTCCACCGCTCCACCCACTGCCCCCCGCGCGACCTCCGCCTGCCTGACCGCCACCGCTCCACCCAGTGCCACCCGCACGACCTCCGCCTGCCTGCCCGCCACCGCTCCACCCGCCTGCCGCAAACGTCGCCTCGCTCATCAATGCTCCAACCAACAGCATTGTGATAAAAGTTAAAGACAGGCTGATTTTTGATGTCTTCATTATCCCCATGCCCCTATTATTCAGACTACGTAACAATCTAATTTGCAGAATTGCTATCTCAATACGCTTAAGAAGCGGTTCCACTCTGGTTCCATAAAGATATTTCACTGACAATTGGAGACAAAGATCGTTGTCCAGTTCCATGCCACTTCGCAATAACTCTAAACATTTTGAATATAATAGTAAAAACGCACATCTTCAATGACCGTTGACAAGTGCGCAGATTTAATATTTAGAACCATCCTTAAAACAAGCCTAAGCCTCTGCCAACATGAAATGAGTCTTGAAGCGGCTACTACAAGTCAATCCGTCTCATGACGCCTATTCTGAACAGGTCTCGATCGTTTTCAGACGTAAAGGTGGCGACTCGATTGAAGCTGACGAACCCCTTCCATTTTTTGCCAACGAATCGTTCGACTTGTAGCGAAATCAGGCCATGCAATTGAGGATCGCCCGATCCTCGTTCATTAACCGCTACATAAGGTCCAAAACCAGCGCTGGCAGCCCAATTCTCATCCAGGGGTTGTACGAACCATCCTTGGACAGCTACGCCGTGGCGATGCACCCGAACTTCGTCGTCACCTTCCATAATTCCTGAAATCGAAGCCCCCCATTGGTTACCGTAGTATTTTTTAGCTTCGGCAGAGAACCCTGGGACTCCCTCTGATCCTCCATGATTGGTTTGGGAAATACCTGCGGTCACACCAAGCCAAATTGGATTCCCATAAGACTCTGACTGAATGCGTGCGGGAACATTGTCAAAATACTTCCCGACTCCAACAAGCAAGGCAATTGAGGAGTGTGCTTCTGGCATGGAGACATGGTTTAGTGCAAATCGCATATGCAACCCTGGAGAATATCTTTCAATATCCACCAAGGCCGCAATTGAAAGCAAAGCCCCCAATTTTGCATCGTTGATTTCGACTCCATTGATGGTTGTTGTATTCATACTAAAGTAAGGACCGAGTCCAAATTCTAAATTTAGCTTTCGATTCAACGGCTTTCTATAAACAATCTGACCAGCGAAGCCATCTCGGTGATTATTGTCAGGGTGCCCTTCATTGAAATGAATAAAGTCGACGCGAAATTTTTCATCAAGGAATGCGGGGATACTTATTTCTTTGCCGAACCTGAATTCAAAGGTCCTTCCTTCCATGTATTTGTCGCCAACCACGCCTTCGCCATACGCGAATCCATTTCCTAAAATTGCCGACGCATAAGCATTATTATTTTTTTCAATAAGTTTCGAATAGGATGCATCTTTCGGGATATGCGATTTTTCCTCTCTATTTTCATGGTCTTGACCACAAGCCATAAAGGGAAAAATCAGCAAAATAAATAGGGGAAAATATCGCATTTTTTAAGTGGCCTATTTCTGATTTCAGGGAATACTATTTGCACGTACATTCGTACTTAACAAACAATAATTGTGTTTTTTTAATGAATAATGGGTGTTAGTGTAAATGTACCATGTCTTTTTGCACCTCGCCACTTTTACTAAGTTTCTAAGTTTCTAACTATTAACGATAATTATCAGATATTTCGTTGTTGCAGTTATATAAATGCCTTTATGTACGTTAGCGTACTGACTGTATCTAATTATGCGTCTAAGGTTAAACGGCTAACGTGACTTTGGTTGATTCGCTGCATTGCAACCCGAAAGCTCGTTTCTGCACGCGATGAAATATGTATTAAGTGTCGATCAGAGGTTCACAAACTGCGAGGGGTCATAATGATTCCTCATGAGTGAAACGCCTACGCTGACTTTAGATGCCATTCACCGAGTCCATTATTCATTAAATCTACGACAGAGAATCAGGAGACAACATCATGAGGTATATAACTTTGAGTTACTTTGGGCAATTCTTGGGGATACTCGTTACGACACTCTCGATCTTCGGTGTTGGATACGCTGCCGAACCGGCAAAAACGAGCTCGAGCTATGCTCCCGTTGTGATTAAAGAGAGCTTTCCTGACCTGATGGCTCGGATGAAAGCTGAGAAGCCTGAGGTGATGAGCCGGCAGATGGATTTGCTGAATAAGCGCTACGACCTGAGCGACCGCTCCCCTAACCGCATCACAATGTCCCGCGGTAAGTTAATTCAGGAGGGAGTACGGGTCAAACTACCGAAGGGGATGCTCTGGGAAAGCCTCGCGGCAATGAGCCCAGAAGAAATTCGTGAGAAAGATCTATTTCCGGCGGGTTTTTTTCCGCTTCCACATCCAAATCACCCAGAAGGTGGCATGGTCTTTCCCAAGCTTGTAATCGACGAAATCAAGAAACAAGAGGGACGCGATCTCACGCGTTTCGATTTGGATTTTGATCTGCCGGATCGTTTTTTACCCGAGTTCCCTGCACCCATATACTTGACTACACGACCAGACCTCGGTGACGTCTCGCAGGGCAAGCTAGTCACTATGGACAATTATTATGAATTGTTCAACGGAATATTAAATCCCAAACAAATTGAAGGTTTAAGGTTGTTGCTGACTGCCTTTCCACAGCAACAGTTTAACCAGACGGAAGATCGACGCTCCGTGCGTCCGAGCCGTGGGGTTGCCTGCTTCGATTGTCATGCCAACGGGCATACCATTGCTCCGACCCACTTGGCGGGGGACGTCCGTCCTCAAGAATTCCGCCATCGTATTGATACGCCATCCTTGCGTGGCGTGAACATCCAGCGTTTATTCGGCTCGCAGCGGGCACTCAAATCCGTAGAAGACTTCACCGAGTTCGAGCAGCGCGCGGCTTATTTCGACGGTGATCCGGTAACCGCAACGAAAAAAGGCGTTAACATTCTCGAACGTGGCAGTCAGGTCCATTTTATGGCGGAATTTCAGGAGCTTCTGGATTTTCCGCCTGCTCCAAAGCTGGGAGTTAACGGCAAGCTGAATCCAAATAAGGCCACCGAGTCTGAAATGCGTGGACAGGCACTATTCTTCGGCAAAGCTAATTGTGCCAGTTGCCATTCAGGGCCCTACTATACTGACAATCTCATGCATAACTTGAAAGTAGAACGTTTCTACAAGCCACGCATGATAAACGGACGAATGGCCAGTGCCGATGGCCCGATTAAAACCTTTCCGTTGCGCGGTATTAAAGACTCGCCGCCATATTTACATGATGGAAGGCTGCTCACATTGGAAGATACTGTAGAGTTTTTCAATCTGGTGCTGGAGACCAATTTATCGGCTTCAGAAAAAACAGATTTGGTCGCATTTCTGCGGGCGCTTTAAAAAGAGCTGATCAAGACACAGAATGCCGCCCGTTTTATTTAATTGATGTGCTGCTTTGACATGAGTGACGTCGAGTGAGCAGTAGTTCAAAAGGTGCGGGAATGCGGTTGAATTGTTGCCAGGCACTGTCAACCTTACCCAAGCACCTTCTTTTTGGATATATTTATGAAATATAAAGACTATTACAGCACTCTTGGCCTCGAACGAACGGCCACTACAGAGGACATTAAGAAGGCTTACCGCAAACTCGCGCGCAAGTTTCATCCAGACGTTTCCAAGGAAGCTAATGCTGAGGAAAAATTCAAGGAAGTTTCCGAGGCTTATGAGACTCTCAAGGACTCGGAAAAGCGTGCTGCTTACGATCAGCTAGGTAGTCATCAATCGGGACAGGACTTTCAGCCGCCCCCGGATTGGGGAAAACAGTATGGTGGCACGCCGTTCTCATTTGACGATATCGATTTATCTGATCTCTTTGCTGGACTCACAGGTGGCAGACATCATACAAGACAGCGAGGCAGCAATATTCCGGTGCCGGGACATGATTATGAGGTTACGGCCCACATAACTTTAGAGGATGTCTATCAAGGCACGATAGTGAACCTGAATATTAACGTTCCCGAATACAATGAAAATGGCCACCTGCATCGCGTGTCGCGAGCACTCAAAACACGGATTCCCAAAGGTGTTGTGGATGGGCAAAGGCTTCGTCTGCCGGGCAAGGGCGGCAAGGGTTTCAACGGCGGACGCAATGGCGATTTGTATCTCAATATCGCGCTGCACCCGCATTCGCTATTCCACGTTAGTGGTCATGATCTTTACCTGGATTTACCTGTAACGCCCTGGGAAGCCGCACTTGGCGCTGCCGTAGAAGTCCCGACACTGGGCGGACCAGTTCGCCTCAAAGTGCCGCCGGGAACCCATGCCGGTCAAAAACTGCGGCTCCCCAAACGGGGATTGCCTAAGCCTCACGATGGCGAAGGCGATCTTTTCGCGATCGTACAGATCGCAGTGCCCACTGTGCTGAGCGAGCGAGAACGGACTATATTCAAGGAACTGGCGGATGTCTCAACGTTCAATCCGCGCGGACATTTTGAACAGGAGACGAGCCATGAGAATTGAACTCACTGAAGTGCTCTGGATGGATCAATACCAAGAGTTGTCGCTAGCAGATCTCGCCAAGCTATCGGGTTTGTCAGAAGCGGAGCTTAGCGAACTGGTAGACTGCGGTGCCATTGTGCCGACCAATACGGATACGGCAGAATGGATTTTTGATGCAGGCTGTCTTGCTGTGGCCAAAACCGCATGCCGCTTACGTAACGATTTCGAACTTGATACGCAGGGACTGGCTGTGGCTCTGACTCTCCTCGCTCGGATTCACAATCTCGAAGCGCAGTTACACGATCTTCGTGCGCAACTGCCAGGACGGATTTTTTAGCCAATTTTAAAGCCTGTAAAAATGACACAGCATTCTGTCGTGATCCAAGCTAAAGAAAGCGTGCTGATAATCAATAACGGCTCGTCTAAATATAGAATTAGCGCATGAATACAGCTCAAGGTCGCGTGATCTTGAAACACTTGGGTTGCGGAGCGAACATGGCCATTTTTTGCCCCGGCAAAAGCATAACTCGATGTTCAATCATCTTATGGGTGCCTCTAAAAATTCAAGTTTCTAAGCAAGACAAGGCACGAGTAAAAAAATTTAGCGCAGCATATACTTGATATGTAAGCGATAATTTTTTTCGAGTAACGCCGTATTGTGACGAAAATTGGATTTTTAGAGGTGCCCTTATTAACCCTGAATCCGGTGAACGGGCTTTTCCGGAAAGCCCGTTACAATATAAACCGTTATAGACTGTAGTACATGTCGAATTCAACTGGATGCGTTGTCATGCGATAACGGGTCACTTCTTCCATTTTCAACTCAATGTAAGCATCAATAAAGTCATTAGAGAACACACCACCGCGGGTCAGGAACTCGCGATCCTTATCCAGCGCTTCCAGAGCTTGTTCAAGACTGGAACACACGGTTGGGATTTTTGCATCCTCTTCCGGTGGCAAGTCATACAAATTTTTGTCCGCAGGATCGCCTGGGTGAATTTTATTTTGTATGCCATCCAAGCCAGCCATCAACAGGGCGGTGAAAGCCAGATAAGAATTGGCGGTTGGGTCCGGGAAGCGCACTTCAATACGGCGTGCCTTATCACTCTGCACGAAGGGGATGCGAATCGAGGCTGAGCGGTTTCGCGCCGAATAAGCCAGCTTTACTGGAGCTTCGAAGCCGGGAACCAAACGCTTGTAGGAGTTAGTGCCGGGGTTAGTGATGGCGTTAAGCGCACGGGCATGCTTGATAATACCGCCAATATAATACAGGGCGAATTCGGACAGCCCGGCATATCCATTGCCTGCAAACAAGTTTTTGCCGTCCTTCCAAATGGATTGATGGACATGCATGCCTGAGCCGTTATCACCGACAATCGGCTTGGGCATGAAGGTCGCAGTCTTGCCATATTGATGTGCGACATTGTGCACCACATATTTAAGCTTCTGGGTTTGATCGGCACGATTCACCAAACTGTCAAAGCGGGTGCCAATTTCACATTGGCCGGCGGTCGCCACTTCGTGGTGATGCACTTCGACAGGAACGCCGATTTCCTCCAATATTAAGCACATTGCAGAGCGCATGTCTTGTAGTGAATCGACTGGGGGTACAGGGAAGTAACCGCCCTTAACAGTGGGCCGATGGCCAGTATTGCCACTATCAAATTTTTCTGCTGAGGACCAGGCTGCTTCTTCGGAATTAATCTTGCAGAAGCAGCCAGACATATCTACTTGCCAGTTTACTGAATCAAAAATGAAAAACTCAGGTTCAGGGCCAAAGTAGCAGATATCGCCTAATCCGGTGGATTTCAAATAGGCTTCAGCACGCTTGGCGATAGAGCGTGGATCGCGGTCATAACCTTTACCGTCGGATGGCTCCACTACGTCACAGGTCATCACCAATGTGGTTTCGTCCATAAAAGGATCGAGAAAAGCGGATGCAGGATCGGCTATCAGCAGCATGTCGGATGCTTGTATGCCTTTCCAGCCAGCGATGGAAGAACCGTCAAAGGCGTGGCCGGATTCGAACCAGTCGTCACTATCTGACACCACATGTGCCGGAATCGAAACGTGCTGTTCTTTGCCACGGGTATCAGTGAAGCGTAGGTCAACGAATTTAACTTCGTTGTCTTTAAGTAACTTAAGAACATCAGCAACCGACTTCGACATAATAATTCTCTCCATAAACGTTAACGACTAAACTAAAAACAAACTGAAAATTAAGCAAACTTAAACTTGAGTATCAAGCACGAAGTGTTCCACCCCATATTCCAGCTCTAAAATGAGCATTTTGCCATATCCATAAGGATAAATGGATTTAAATATGCGCTCTTTTTCGGGGCACATGCCATGTATGCGCACTATTTCTGTGCATGACCATTGCTGTAGATGCAAAAAACTGAGGTAAGCATATCATCGTCATAATCTAGCTGAACTTGCATTATAGAGTCTGGATGTTGGTAGTTTGTAGGGTACGAGCGGATAGGATTTTTTGCTGCATTGAGATAGTATGCAATCGTCCTCCGCGAGCAGTGCTTGCGGGATATATTGAACAATAGCGGAGAAATATCATGGGGAAAATCACAGAAATTTTGAACGCCGCGCAAAAACGCGCCAAAGAAATGAATTTACCCTATGAGGGCGCCCTGCTGCCGAATGAGGCTTACGAATTACTGCAAGCTGCGCCCGGCGCCAAGCTAGTTGATGTGCGCACACATGCCGAGCTGGACTGGGTGGGGCATATCCCCGATGCAGTGGAAATTGAATGGGCTGCATATCCCGGCATGAAACTCAATCCGTATTTCATAGCAGAGCTTGAGCAACAGGTGGACAAAGAGGCATTGGTATTATTCATTTGTCGCAGTGGTGCCCGATCTCATAATGCCGCTATAGCTGCGACCGAAGCCGGTTATGCCGAATCCTACAACGTGCTGGAAGGCTTTGAAGGTGACAAAGACGCCAACAAACACCGCAATGTGCTCGGTGGCTGGCGCGCACGTGAATTACCGTGGGAACAGAGCTAAGCCACATAAAGAGCTATCGGTAGCTAATTGCTTGGAAAGTTACCATTCAACAACACCGCTGTACGCGGTAACTAGCACTAGCAGGCCGAATACAATGCGATACCAGGCAAACCCCACAAAAGTATTATTGGAAATAAATTTCAGTAAGGCCGCCACTGCCAGATAGGCGCTGACGAACGCGGCAATAAAACCTACTGCGAATACTGGCAGATCTGTGGCTGATAGCAGATGCCAATTCTTGTAAAGGTCGAGGACGGTTGCCCCGAACATGGTAGGAATAGCAAGAAAGAAAGAAAACTCGGTCGCAACCCGTCTATCAAGTCCAAAAATCATCCCGCCCATGATGGTTGCGCCGGAGCGGGAAACGCCAGGAAACATGGCCACCGACTGGGCAAATCCCACCTTGATCGCATCCTGCCAGCGCATATCTTCAACACTTTTGATGTGCGGGTGAAACGCTCGTTTTTCCACCCACAGAATCACCAACCCTCCCCCGATTAGCGCCATCGCCACCGTGTAAGGATTAAACAGATAGGTCTTGATCCAGTGGTGGAATATTAGCCCAAGCACGACTGCTGGCAGAAATGCCACCAACACGTTACTGGCAAAGCGCCAGGCAACAGGTTCGCGCACCACTAAACCACGCATTACTGCCAATAGCTTGGCGCGGAATTCCCATACCACTGCCAAAATCGCACCCAGCTGAATTACGATCATGAATACTTTGCCCCTCTCATCATTAAAGTTGAGTAAATCGCCGGCAATGATCAGGTGACCAGTACTGGAAATAGGCAGGAATTCGGTCAGGCCTTCAATAATGCCGAGAATGAAGGCCAGGATAAGCGGGGTGACATCCATAATAATTTAGGTGCGCATTATGTAGGTGCTGGCCACTCTGGCATGGTTTCCAATTCAGGATGGGTTAGCTTCAACACCGCCATAGTGCCTCCTGGCATACTTGAGCCAGCCGGTACCAAAGCGCAAAATTCGACATTCAGTGTCCACGAGCCCCCATCTTTGGCTATTACCTGCGCCTTCAGCACACGATCGTCTGGCACGCCTTCAAGAGCCTGTCTTAATTCACCGATTGTTTTCATAATTTTCCTCTTTATTGTAATAATCTAATTTAACGGTGAAAGTACGTACCACTGCACCCTTCTTATGTTGACGTTTTTATTTTATTTAATACCTCCTCAATCCACACCTGAATTTTTCCGCGAATAAAGCCTCTATCATCAGCATCAACAGCATTCATCATGTCAACAACAGCTTTAATATTTTTATCTGTTGGATGGTCACGTTGCATCGCCAAACGCGCCTCAAGTGCGTCAAAACGCTTTATATTAGATACCGGCACTTTAAAGAAATTTGCAAACTTAACCGTTACTTCCATGCCAAATGAAAGTTTCCCCTCTTTATATTGCCAAAATGCGCCTTGGGTCATTTGCAATTCAGCTGCAACCATTTCTTGAGACACCTCAGGATGCACAGCTTTATATTTTGACCATAAAGCAGACAGGCGCACAGCTGCCAGGCGATCTATCTCCTTTTCCTCGTCGCTAAATATCTTTCGCCCTCGCATATTGGTAATATTCACACCAACATCACTTATGCATCAAATTTTTTTTTCGTAAACAGATTCACTTTTTCGCCAAACTGCTGGGCAAAATTTCGCATTGATTTCGCTGCTTCCGTTTCCCCGGTAGCACGTTCAAAAGTATCAGCCATTGATAAAAAAGTCTGGTGATAAAATTGACACATTTCATCAACCATCATGTCTTTGGTCCAGAAATCAATCCGCATTGTATTGTTTTCCTTAGCATCCCAAACTGAAATCATTACCCCTTTGCTCGTGTTGGATTCTTTTGCATCAGAAGCGCTCCAGTCTATTTTTTCTGCCACCATGTTGTCGTCGAGAGTGACCGTAAATTTTATTTCAGATTTCGTCATTTTTAATTAATTCCTTAAAGAATTGGTTGAAAGGCTTTAAGCCATTGACTTCCCGGTAACATATGTCCCGCAAGGTGATTTTGATGCGGCATTTCTGCACCAACCCATTATGCACAGTACAGACTGTTGAAATTGCGAGCATTGGTGTAGCAGAAAAAAGTTTATAAGCTTAACTTAAAAAAAATGAAATACAGAAAAAATATTATGCATGAGAGAATTCAGGCGCAATATGTAACTGTCCTGAAGTAATAGTGTTGGGTTATCGAGGGGTGGGATAGTAGTTCTGATTTGTTTAATTATTTTTTAGAGCAACAAATTTATTCTCCATAACCAGATTCATTTTTTCGCCCAGCGTCTGGGCAAAATTTCGCATCGCTTGCGAGGCTTCCACATCTCCGGTAGCACGTTCAAAATTATCTGCCATGAATAAAAGGCTTTGATGATAAAACTTCTTCATCTCCTCTTTCATCATGTTTTTGGTCCATAAATCAATACGCAGCGTATTCCTCTCCTTGGCATCCCACAGAGCAATCATTACTGCATTAGCTGTAACTTGTTCCTGGATATCAGATGCACTCCAGTCGATTTTTTCGGGTACCTTTTTGTCGTCGAGAGTTATGGTGAATTTAATTTCAGATTTTTTCATTTGGTATTGATTTAAAGATTTCTTCGAAAGTCAGTGGAGAACCTTTTTAGCCACAAATTCTGGCTTAATGGGGCGTGCAAACAGTATGAGCCCGTCTACTAAAATCACGAAGAATATTACTACACCTTCGTCCACTTTACAGGACAGTCGAGCACTAAACCCTGTGCTACGCAACCACCGTTGTGGTGCTTACCAACGAAGATCCGCGATCTTCCTCATTGATCATTTGCTGGGATCGGTCAACGAAGCTATTGCTAGCGTTTCCAATCTTCGCAATTTAGCTTATGACGCAAACGTCTGCGCATCATATGGCCACTGCCCTCGAATCGAATTTATTGCTATAGTAATCATACAATCAAGTCTATTTTTGGGTGCTCAGTTTAATAACTATTCTTGTAATGCGCGGTAATAATTAACGTGCAGTAACTTCCAACGAAAATGCATTGGAGTCACACTTATGATCCTCGGCCTCCGCACCGTTATATATCCTGCCCCAGACCTTGCTGCCGCCAAAGATTGGTATTCGAAGGTGCTCGGTCAAGAACCCTATTTCGATGAACCGTTCTATGTCGGGTTTTCCGTTGGTGGCTTTGAGCTCGGGCTGTTGCCGAGCGCGCAACCCGGAACAGTCGGCCCTCAACCGCTTTGGGGTGTGGCAAACATCGAATCTGCTTATGCCCGATTGCTAGAGCTGGGGGCTTCTATGCTGGAGCCTGTTGCCGAAGTCGGTGAGGGTATCAAGGTGGCTGCGGTAAAAGACCCCTTCGGCAATCGCTTGGGAATCATCGAAAATCCTCACTTCAATACGAGCGTCGTTCGGTGACGCGGCTAGTTCTTCCCAATCGGGCACGTTAGCATCCATCACCACTTACTTTCTACGAGGACCATCATGGCAAGACAGATTTATGTAAACCTCCCGGTCAAAGATCTTGAGCGATCGAAGGTCTTTTTCTCCGATCTTGGCTTTACTTTTGACCCTGATTATTCGAATGACGTAGCCATATGCATGATCATCAGCGAGAACATCTACGTTATGTTACTCACCGAACCGTTCTTCGCAACGTTTACGGCAAAGCCAATCTGCGACGCAAAAAGCAGCACTGAAGTGCTTGTTTGTTTATCATGCGACAGCCGTGCCGAAGTCGACAAACTTGTCGAAAAAGCGCTGATAGCGGGCGGAACAGCTCCACGTAAACCTCAAGATCATGGCTTCATGTACGAACACGGGTTCGAAGATATTGACGGGCACATTTGGGAACTTATTTACATGGAGGCCAGTCCTACTTGAGCGCAAGCCAGAAAATGTTAGCCGACCTCAACAATAGCTTCTAACTATTTTCATGCAAGTCTAAAATCCGAAATGAAATATATCTAATTCAATTGTCTTTAATTAACGACAAGTGTTTGTTAAGCATATTCAATGCATTATAAATATTACAGTAAATGTAATCTGCAAAGAGTGACATTATCACTGCTATATACTTAGTTTGAATATAAATTTATATTTAAGTAACTATTTTAATTATATATTTAAAATGTGGCGTGTATTTTGCTTACACAAACAGCGCGAGCATCAGGTTGGTTTTTAAATTAACTGAAAAAGAGAAATTTGGTGGACATAGTAGTTTTTGGTAGGTAATTAAAAATGAGGTGCTTTATTGTTATAAACAGGAATCGTTTTTTACCGCAGTGCATTTTTCCCAATCCAGGTATGGATAGTTTAATTTATTTGAAATAAGGAGATTTACCATGGCTAAAAATAACTTCAACAATACTGATCGCGGGTTTACTCATGCGGATAAATATAGGCAAAGTGCAAGGCTTGACCCAGCCAGGGAAGGCCTATATGAAACCATGAAAGCTGGTATTGAAAAAAGGATGCCATCCGGATTCATTTGCGAAAACGCTAAAAAATCGAGTGACATAGATCGCCCTGCTAATGAGTCAAGGCAAAGAAGTGAATCCAATCATAAACATTCATCCTTAATTGCTGTCGGAATGGCAGTAGTCGGAGCGGTTGCCATAGCAATAAATCCAAAATGGTTACCCGGTACTGGAGCTTTGATTTCCAAATCCAAGTAGTCAGGCGTGTTCAGAAGTAAACTTTGCCCACATGGGTATATTCATCACGCTTGTAAAAACTTCCGTGCCGATCACTGCGCCGATGTAAGGATCCAGGATAATTACCAAGGTATTTCCTGGCCGGCATAATTAAAGAATTTTCCTGAATCGGCCATTGAAAGGCTGCTGATTACTTGTCGCATGCCTGAAACGCTTTGCTCGGTAGAGATCAAAGCGTTCGGCCCACCCATATCAGTTTTGACCCAACCTGGATGAATTACGATCGAAGTGATTCCGGCAGACTGTAGATCAATTGCAAGACTCTTTACGACCATATTTACTGCTGTTTTGCTTGAACGATAAAGGTAATTCCCGCCTCCGCTATTGTCCGCAATGCTACCCATTTTGCTTGTTATGGCCACAAAAGTTTTTTGCTCGCTGCGAGCGAGCTGAGTAGCAAATGTTTCGACCATTTTGAGTGGCGCCATGGTATTGATGCGGAATACCTACATCCATTCCGCATAATCGGTATGACCGAAACTATGTACGCCCGATTTCGGATAGATGCCCGCATTGTTAATGAGCAGGTCGATAGATTCATCGGTCAGTTCCTGGGCCAAGCGCTCGATCTGCGCATTGTCAGAGACATCAAGAGCCAGAATTTTTATAAGCCCTGGATATTGGGCAGCCAGTTTATTAAGCTCATCTGATTTTCCTGGATTCCGACTGCAAGCCAAAACACTCCAGCCATCCGCGGCATATTGCCTGGAAAACTCCAGTCCGATCCCACGATTAGCGCCAGTAATTAATGTGGTTTTCATTATTACCCTCAATATTTGTTTAAGAGTTCAGCATGTTCGCTATCATTTCTTGCTTACAGCATCTTGCATCTCTTTGATGTCATATCTACTTTTATAACAAAGAAGTAAGTTCTGCTATAAGATGGCACCTTACTTTTCTACATGAATAAGTGATATCGAATGATCCATCCGAAATGCCATTGGTACAAGGTCAGAAATTGCCGTTCTTGAAGCGTGCAAGAAATAACTTCGGTAAATTGGTTGGTTCGCTTGGAAAGGGAATGATAAGTTTTTTGCGGAGTTACCGGGTGGCCTGAATAAACTACTTGATTCCATCGTCTCCAGGTTTTTCAGATATTTTGTTCACCTCACTCCTAATCACCTCTCCCTCAATTACATCGCCCTCGATCACAACATCGTTTGGGGGATACTCACGCATTTGTCTTCTCAGGTCACGGGTTCTCCACCACAGATAACCCCATGCCATTGCACCGACAGTCAAGATGACCACAAATAACAGCGCAGAAAACATCAAGGCCAAACCAATCATAACTATGGTTACGACAATCTTGGCAACCTTGCTCAACAGGCTTGGTGACTTTGTAGTGATATATATTGGATTTCCCATCTATTTTTCGTGAATGTAGGTGAAAGTAATTTGCGGCAGATATATATCTACCCGCTGCAGTGAATGATATCGAGTGTACTTGCCCTTGCGGAGTTCCACTATTTCAAATCTGCTTCCCAAGCATTGCCATAGATTTCTCCGTTGCGTGACAAGATAAACATTTGGTACATACTAATAAACCACATGATTGTTGATGCAACGCTGTAACCAAAGCCGCCAATAAGCGTGAGCCATGCAAAGTTGGGATTCCATCTCGTAAGCCACCACGAGAAAACGTCTACGATCAAAAAACCGAACGGAATGGCAATGGCTGCAATCTTCAACCATTTAGGCACGCCTACCGCAAAGCTGAAAATAAATCCCATAAAAAAGAAAATGAAGCTGATTCCGAATAAATGGATGTGCGACGATCTGGTCAGTGTTTGAATGCTTGCGCCTTCGTCAATCTTGGCTACCTTTTTGACTTCCTCATACTTGCTAAAATCAGTAATGCCAGGAACAGAACCATGGCACTGCACACAATGTTGTATAAAGATATCCTTGAAGTGCGGCTCCCATTCTGTCTCGGGTGCTCCGTTGCGAACCCATTTTATGATATCGAGACGTGCTTCTGGCGTCCCCATCTCCTTCATAGATCCATTAAGCTTGCTTTCCAGTGTGCTCCCGCTTCGATTTCCATAATAGCTGTAAACAATGTCGTTCAAGGAAAGCCCCGGCTTGCCATCTGCCTTGCCATGTGTCTGCATAATCTGTAGGCCGGCCATACATAAGCCCAGCCCAATCGCGAGCAGGTATCCTGAAAAAAGCACTTTGATGGGTGTCGGCAGATTAGGCAGATTTAACCAAGCAAAATTCGGAGGTATTGATTTCATTTTATTGCCTCTTTTCTTTCTTTTTTAAAACGGAAAAGAAAAATATTTGCCTAACTTCTAACGGTCAACTTGCTATTACCCGCAATCCCTGGTCTTTGCTTTATCTGTTGAAACGCGTGTAACTCTGATGCGAGTTTGGAATTGAATTTCAACCACCTGACTATATAAGTCCGAAAATAGAATACCACGGCTTGAACTCTGTAATTCAAACTAGTGTAGTGCGTCAATTAGAAGTGTACTTATTCAAGGTAGTTATGAGCGCGGGTGACCTTGGCGAGTATGCCGTTGGCCTTTGCTGTCCAGATAAACGGCTTCGGTTTGGCGTTATGCACAGAGATATATTCGTTGATGGCTGCCTCCAGTTCGGCCACGCTGGTGAAAGCGCCACGACGAATGCGTTTGTCTGTGATGTCGCGAAAAAACCCCTCGACCATGTTGAGCCAGGAAGAACTGGTGGGTGTGAAATGGATATGAAAGCGCGGGTGCTTGGCCAGCCAAGCCTTGACCTCCGGGTGCTTGTGTGTTGCGTAGTTATCCACGACCAGGTGCAGATCCTTGGTCTTCAGCGTCTTGCGATCAATCATCTTGAGAAACTTCAGCCATTCCTGATGCCGATGGAGTGGGTCGGTCATTGACAGCACCTTGCCGTCCAGCATATTCAGTGCAGCAAACAATGTCGTTACACCATTGCGTTTGTAGTCGTGTGTCATTGTTCTGCCTCGTCCGCGCTTGAGGGGTAGGCCAGGCTGCGTACGGTCAAGTGCCTGAATCTGCGTTTTCTCATCGCAACACAGCACCAGCGCGTGCTCGGGCGGATCGAGGTACAGGCCAACGATGTCCTCAAGACTGACTTGCCTTTATCGACTACGGCTCCGCCCGCAATGAACTGGTTGCGCAAACGACACGCCCAACCTTTGGATAATCCGATGGCCTGTGCTGTTTGCTCCAGACTCATGCCGTATTGAAGTGGCAGAACCACCGCCTGTGCTTGTCGTAACTGTTCAATCGTTGTCGCTAAAGCAATGGCTTGGAGTGCGCTATCAAGTACATCCTGGTCTCGCGGTGGCCGTGACATGAATTACTCCTCGGTTTATTCGATGAGGTAGTTATTACACTATTGATGTATAAATGGAGCGAGGGTAGGCGAGAACCTATTTTCTAACCTTTGCTTTTGTATCCTTCTTATTTTTATTGACATAATAACGAGGAAAACACCTGCTATAGTCGCAAAGATCACCAAATTCTATCGCCAAAAGGGGATTTAAAATGGAAAAGATGGTTACCAGGAGACAATTCATAATAACAGGCGCAACAGGGCTTGCTGCAATTTATGGGATCAGCGCATGCACTAAAAGTGATAGTTCATTAAGCACTTCAGAAAGTGTAAAAGCCGCGGTGATCGACCCGCCAACAGGGGAGGTTTTTAAAGACCCTCCTGAAATGCCAAATTTGAGCGCTAACGCGGGGGTTGTGGAGATTGCATTAGAGGCAAAGACGGCAAAGGTAAAGATCAAGGGGGTAAATGCAGACCTTATGACATACAACGGCTATTTTCCGCAACAAACCATAAGGGTAAGAAAAGGTGACAAATTAAGCGTTAACTTCAAAAACTCTCTTCCATTGACGACCGAAAAGAATATTCTTGGTTATACGAAAAACATCACCAACATCCACACTCATGGGTGGCATGTGTCGCCATCCGGGAAATCGGATAACGTATTTTTACATATCAATCCAGGCGAAGAATTCTTATATGAATACGATACGTCTAAACAGGAGGCAGGGACACTGAACTTCCTGCACTCTCATGGCCATGGCCTGATTACTGAGCAGATGTGGGGGGTATTGCAGGATGCGCGCTGGTTGTAGCGGATGAGGTCGATGGACTCTCAGGTTTTGAGACTCATATAATGTCATTAAATGACATGAGCCTTGTGGGGACTAACCCAGCGCCGCACACCCATGAGGACTATATGAATGGAAAGGAAGGAGATATTGTCATGGTCAACGGCCAGATAAACCCTCTCCTGCCGATAAGACCTGGACAGGTTCAGAGATGGAGAGTGGTGAACGCCAGCACTGCAAGGTTCTACAAGCTAAGCCTTGAGAAACACACCATGTATCTGATAGGAACCGATGGCGGGCTTCTCGATAAACCTTATCCATTATCAGATATTCTCCTCACGCCGGGCGAGAGGGTAGATCTTTTGATTAAGGCTGATCAGGGATCAGGAAATTATAGATTTCTCTCCATGCCCTATGACAGAGGAGGGAATGTGTCTCAGACCATAACACTCATGACTGCTTCTTATAGCGGAAACTCTGTAAAGGACAAAATCCCTGCCTCAGTCAATCCCAATGCAAAAAAACTGAATATGGATACAGCGTCTCTTCGCAAGGCACAGATAGTTCTTTCCATGGGAGTTAACAAGGGGTTAATAAACAACAAAAGCTTCGGAGACGATCCTTTTGTTCACACATCGAAGGTAGGGACCTTTGAGTTATGGGAGATTCAAAATTTCAGCGGCATGGATCATCCGTTTCACCAGCATGTAAACCCGGCTCAGATAATTTCCATCAAAGGTGGAGAGAAGGGATATGCATCTTTATATTCCAGTGTCCCTGCATGGAAGGACACCATAAACGTACCCAAAGGCGGATCTGTAACCATGCTCGTACCTGTCAGGGACTTTTCAGGGAAGACTGTATTTCACTGTCATATCATTGAACACGGGGACTTGGGAATGATGGCGGTATGGGATATAGTCAAATAAATTTATTTTCTGAAAGGACATTAGGATCTTCTATCTGAAAGTAAAATGGGTTTGCAACGTGATTATGCTCATCACTGCGAAGCAGCAAGTGCTGTTGTGCATGAAAAAAACTTGACCACTGCACAGTATCCCCACAGGTTCGGCAAATGCTGGATTAAACGCTTTCACTTAGTACAAAAGCTCCTCGACCAATTGGCGGTTGCAACTAGGATGATTTAAACCCATAACAACAAGATGTACCAAGTCTGCTGGGTAACCTTTGAGACCTGCCATGCCTAACATCAACTTGCTTGCCCGTTCCCGTTCTGCTGTGTGGCACCCCTGCACGCAGATGAAGCACCATGAGACTCTACCGCTAATACCTATCCAGCGTGGGCAAGGTGTGTGGCTATACGATTTCGACGGCAAGCGCTATTTGGATGCGGTGAGTTCGTGGTGGGTGAATTTGTTCGGGCATTGCAACCCGCGCATTAATGCCGCCATTACCCTTCAGTTAGAGCAGCTGGAGCATGTAATGCTGGCTGGCTTTACTCATGAACCGGTGGTGCAGCTTTCCGAGCGATTGGCGCAACTGGCCCCTGTCGGGCTGGGCCATTGTTTTTATGCCTCAGACGGCGCATCGGCTATTGAAATTGCGCTAAAGATGAGCGTACATTATTGGCGCAACAGTGGTCAGCCTCACAAGAGCGATTTCATCAGCCTGCAAAACAGCTATCACGGCGAAACACTGGGCGCATTGTCAGTGACCGATGTGGCCCTATTCAAGGGTGCATATAGTGCGCTGGTCAAACAGAATGCCACGGTATTAAGCCCTGACTGGCGCAATGCAGAACCAGGAGAGAGCGCACGAGACTATGCTGTGCGCTGTGTTGCGCAGCTTGAAACACATTTGCAGCAGCATCATCACAATATTGCCGCTTTCATTATCGAACCGTTAGTGCAGGGGGCTGCGGGCATGGTTATGTATCACCCGGTTTATTTAACTCGTGCGCGCGAATTATGCGATCAATACGATGTGCATTTCATTGCCGATGAAATTGCGGTGGGGATGGGACGGACGGGAACGATGTTTGCCTGTGAGCAGGCAGAAAAGTCCCTCAGCCTGGATAGTGCAGAAGTGGGTATTTCGCCGGATTTCCTGTGTTTGTCCAAGGGTCTCAGCGGTGGCTATCTGCCGCTATCCGTGGTGATGGCCACGGATACTATCTATCAGGCATTTTATGCTGATAAAGTGACGCGTGGTTTTTTACATTCGCATTCCTATACTGGCAATCCGCTGGCCTGCCGCGCGGCATTGGCGACTTTGGAAATCTTTGAGCAAGATGATGTCATCGCAACCAACCGCAACAAAGCCATTTATTTTAACCGCATTGCTGAACCCTTACGTAACCACCCCCGCGTAAAAAATTTCCGCAACACTGGCATGATATGGGCATTTGAGGTGGATAGCCTGCACGACGATTTCGCGCAACGCTGTTTCAGCCTCGCTCTGGAGCAAGAACTGCTGCTGCGCCCAATGGGCAATACGATATATTTCATGCCACCCTATATCATCAGCGAAGCTGAAATGGACATGCTGGTTGAACATACACTAGCAACCATTGCGGCGATCATCTAATTGAACCAAAGCAGAGCAACTCAAACTTGTCATTCCCGAGAAAGCGGGAATGACAGATGTATAGAGGTATTCATGAAGCTGCTTCACACCTTGCTACTCATCTTTTTCCTCATCCCCAGTTCTCACGCCGCCACGTTGCCGCCGCCAGTGGTGAAAGCGCTGCAACTGGCGCGCATTCCGCTTGGCAGTATCGGCGTGGAGGTACGCGAGTTGAATGCGCGCACGCCGCTCATTAGTGTGAATGCGAAGCAGTCGATGAGTCCGGCTTCAACCATGAAGCTGCTCACCACCTACGCCGGGCTGGAATTGCTAGGCCCTTCGTATAGCTGGAAGACCGAGGCTTATATCGATGGCAAGCTGGAACAAGATGTGCTGCTCGGCGACCTGATCCTGAAGGGTTACGGCGATCCCAAACTGACGGTGGAGAAATTATGGCTGTGGCTGCATGAGCTGCGTAGTCGCGGTCTGCGTGAGATCCGCGGCGACCTGGTGCTGGACCGCAGTGTATTCCAGCTCGCCCCGCACGATCCCGCGGAATTCGATAATGAGCCGATGCGTCCCTACAACACGGGACCGGACGCGTTGTTGCTTAATTTTAACTCTGTGCGCCTGCGCTTTATTCCAGAAGGCGAAAAAATCAAGATTATCAGCATGCCGGAACTAGCTGGCATCAGGCTGGACAACCGCGTTACTGGAGCAACCGTACAAGGAAATTGCAGCGACTGGAGTGATGCGCTGTCTATGCAATTGCATGGCGATACTCTCCTCGTGCAAGGTTTCTTCCCAGCCCAATGCGGTGAGCGTGAGCAACATGTCAGCTTGCTGTCCCACCCAAGCTATCTGTATGCCGTGTTTCGTGCGTTGTGGCAGGAAATGGGTGGCCTGCTACAGGGTACCTTGCGTGAGGGTGCTGTTCCAGATAGCGCGATTCTGTTTGCCACACACCATTCCGCGCCATTGGCCGAACACATCCGCGACATTAACAAATTCAGCAACAATGTCATGGCGCGTCAACTTTTTCTAAGTTTGGGCGGGACAGCCGAGACGCCCGCCAACGTCACACACAGCGAACTGGCTATACGTAATTGGCTGACACAAAAAAAATTGCACTTCCCTGAACTGATACTGGAAAACGGTGCCGGACTTTCGCGTCGGGAACGGATCAGTCCGCACAGTCTGGCATTGTTGTTGCGTAGCGCGCAGCGCAGCCCGTTATCAACGGAATTCGAGGCTTCCTTACCTATCGTCGGCGTTGATGGCACCTTTAAAAAACGCCTCACGGACAGCGAAGCTGCCAACCACGCCCATCTAAAAACCGGCTCGCTGGAGGGCGTGCAAGCCATTGCCGGTTATGTGCAATCCCGTAGCGGAAAGCAATGGATTTTGGTTTTTTTAATCAACCACCCCAATGCCGCAGCAGGGCAGCAGGCACAAAACGCGCTAATCGAGTGGATACAAAGGCGATATTGAAGAGATTTCGCGGTAATGCCTTAAAAATACAACATTTCTTATTCCTGACTTGAGCTCCCATTAATACTTTAGGTGCCGGGATGGTTAAATCAGGAAGAGCAGATATGGAGATATGGCTATGTCAAATTGACGCTATGCTGGCTGCTATAATCCATGTCTCCATTATTCAACTTACGCGATCAATATGCATACGCTCATCTGTGGCTCCTTAGCCTACGACATCATCATGGTGTTTAACGACCAGTTCAAAAAACACATCTTGCCTGAGCAGATACACATCCTGAATGTCTCCTTTCTGGTGCCGGAGATGCGCCGGGAGTATGGCGGCTGCGCAGGTAACATTGCCTATAATTTGAAACTGCTCGGTGGCAATCCCCTGATCATGGCGACGGTAGGTGATGATTTCGGCCCTTACACATCACGCTTGGAGAAGTTAGGCTTATCGCAACAATACATTCGCCATGTACCGGACAGCTTCACTGGCCAAGCTTTTATCACAACCGATCTGGACGATAATCAGATTACTGCCTTCCATCCTGGTGCAATGGGCTTCTCTGAACAGAACCATGTGTTCGATGCCAAGGGTGTCACGCTCGGCATCGTATCACCAGATGGGCGTGCAGGCATGTTGCAGCACGCGCAGGAATTCCATGCGGCGGGCATTCCCTTCGTGTTCGATCCGGGTCAAGGTATGCCGATGTTTAGCAGTGATGAATTATTAAACTTCGTCAAGCAGGCGGATTATGTGACGGTGAATGACTACGAAGCCAAGCTATTGCAGGATAAAACAGGCAAAAAAATTGAAGAACTCAGCAAGATGACACATGCTTTCATCATTACCCTTGGTGCCCAAGGATCTCTCATTTATGCTGATGGCAAAGAAGTACGCATCCCAACGCCCATGGCCGAGACATTGCTCGACCCCACTGGCTGTGGTGATGCTTATCGTGCCGGTTTGCTGCACGGCATTCAGCAGGGCTGGGATTGGGATACCACCGGACGCCTTGCCTCTTTGCTAGGCTCTCTGAAAATCGCCAGTCGTGGCGGACAGAACCACAAGCCGACGCGCGACGAGCTCACCACTCTGTTTCAGAAATACTTTGGCTATTCCATTAACCTGTAATTTCTTCTACCGCGCGATCTTGTTTTTTCTTCCGCTTGCGGGAAGAGCGAGGGCTAAGGCCGGCTGGGTGATGTGAACTTTTTAATCTGGTGGCCGTGTTAATAATACATAGATTATTTTTTATTTGCCCGGCGGCATATAGCCGGATGGCATTTCCGCGCCATCGCCAAAGAAATGATTTTCCATTTGTTGAGCTAAATATTTGCGAGCATGAGCCTCTGCGAGATTTAAGCGGTTTTCGTTGACCAGCATGGTCTGATGTTTGAGCCACGCGGCCCAAGCTTCTTTCGAAACCTGCTCGAAAATGCGTTGCCCCAACTCGCCAGGATATGGCGCGCGCTCCAGTCCTTCTGCTTCGTGGCCCAATTTGATGCAGTGCACCATTCTTGTCATTATTAAGTTCTCCGATAATTTAGTTTAATATTTCAATATTGACATCAATCACGAACACTCGCAAAGATTCAACTTCATTCCATGTACGATTTGATCATAGATTTTTCAGAAATACCTTGGAGCGGCGCTGATAGTTGTAAAGCATTTTTTTCTGCGTGGGCAATTGCCCGACATCCGTTTCTTTGAAGCCCCGTTCAATAAACCAGTGAGCAGTGCGCGTGGTCAACACGAATAGTTTGTGTAGGCCTTGTGCTTGAGCCTCGGCAAGGATGTGCTTAAGCAGTACGTCGCCGTAACCTTGTTTGCGGTAGTTGGTTTGCACGGCGAGGCAGGCAAGCTCGGCGGCTCGCTCTTCGATAAATGGATACAATGCGGCGCAGCCGATGATGCGGTGGTCATGTTCCAGCACCACGAAGCGCCCAATTTCACGTTCCAGTCGCTCGCGGCCACGTCGCACAAGTATGCCTTCAGCTTCCAATGGTTGCAACAGTTGCAAAATGCCGCCTACATCATTAATAGTGGCATCACGTAAAGTATTGAGTGTGCTTTGCACCACCATGCTGCCGATACCGATATCACTGAACAGTTCTTGTAAAATGGCACCGTCAATATGGCGGCTGATCAGGTGCGTGCGTGCTACGCCTGCCTCGCAGGCATGCACCGCGCAGGGCAGGAACAGCGACACATCTTCCGGCAACTTGCCTTTTTCGGACAAGATGGTATTGACATCAGCTACGGTTAATTCACGCAGTAAATTGCCCTGCTTATCCTGCACGCCGTCCATCTCCATCAGAAAAATCAGTTTATCTGCATCAAGCGCGATAGCAGTGCGTGTTGCTACCTCTTCCAGGGTAAGGTTGAACACCTCGCCGGTAGGCGAATAACCAAGCGGTGAAAGTAAAACTACTTCATTGTGCTCAAGCCGGTTTTTAATTGCTACAACATCTACTTTACGCACGCTGCCAGTATGCAGTAAATCCACCCCATGAATTACGCCCATCGGCTGGGCGGTGATGAAGTTGCCGCCCGCGACGCGGATATCAGCGTTAGCCATGGGTGAATTCGCCAAGCCCATCGACAGCAGAGCCTCGATTTCTACCCGCACGCGACCCACCGCTTCTTTTACACATTGCATGGTTTCTGAATTGGTTAGGCGGATACCATGGTGATAGTGATCTTCAAGATTGTTGCGCGATAAATGACGTTCGATTTGCGGACGAGCGCCATGTACTAATACGAGGCGCACTCCCAAGCTGGAAAGCAGATTAAGATCGTGGGTCAATTCAACGAATTTACCATCTGCAACTACTTCACCCCCGAACGCGACCACGAAAGTGCAGCCACGGAAGGCGTTGATGTAAGGCGCAACCGAACGAAACCAGGCAACGAATTCGGCGGGAGGCACGGGACTGTATGGCATATTTGTCTATTTGCTAGCGGATTGAGAAATGGCATGGATCAGCCGCTTCATGAATGAAATCATGAACTCAAGGTCGATTGGGTACAAGGTCGATTGGGTATGTTATGGCTTCATTTCATAGTTATATTTATGTCTGGTTATTCAACGAGGTGACAACAATACCAGATTGGGAGTTAATGCAAAATTCAAGCTAAATACTATATGTTGATTTTACTCAAAGCGTTATATTTACAAACTTATAAAAATAGCAATGGTAATGAACCATCATAAGCTTGATTACTGGTGCGCCCGGCGGGAGTCGAACCCACGACCCTTGGCTTCGGAAACCAATACTCTATCCAGCTGAGCTACGGGCGCTTTCAAAATACAGTATAACGTACCCATGCTTACCATGCACGCTGTAGCACCTACCAATGTGATAAGTAAGACTAAGGAAATGATGTATTTTTAGGCGGATTCAACTCTGAAGTGCAACTTTTGAAAGTGAATTTAGGTGGCGAGCTGCGTCCCCGCCGTGAGCGAGGATTGGCAATGGCATTCGTAGCTGTGGCGCGTGGCGAGGGCATAGTCATGATCAGGTCTACCTCAAGTACAACGAAACCTTCCGACCAACGCCGCTGCGCCAGCGCTTAGGCACAGGCTTTTTCCATTCCATCGAATTCATGATTAAACTCATTATCTAATTGATTACGAATGGTTTATAAAGTTTAGCCGGAAGTGATTTGGCGGCATATTAAAAATTAAGTAATATTGGTTTCACGTGAAACAACTATGGAGAGGGTTTTCTGCGTTCGTATCATTTTGATGTATGATGCGCGCCTTCGCTTCATCAAGAAAATTACCGTTTCTGTAATTAACAGCCAAAAAGCACAAAGATGGATTTTCCGAAAAAATTCGATGTAATTGTTGTAGGCGGTGGTCACGCCGGGACAGAGGCTGCGCTTGCAAGTGCACGCATGGGTTGCACCACTTTGTTACTTACGCATAACATTGAAACGCTCGGGTTAATGTCGTGCAACCCATCCATTGGTGGCATAGGCAAGGGGCATTTAGTCAAGGAAATAGATGCCTTGGGTGGTGTTATGGCGGCGGCCGCTGATGAGTCGGGCATCCAATTTCGCATCCTCAACTCCTCTAAAGGTCCAGCAGTACGCGCTACGCGCGCTCAGGCAGACCGGGTGCTATACAAGCAGGCCGTTCGTAAGCGGTTAGAAAATCACCCTAACCTTTGGTTATTTCAACAGGCGGTGGATGATTTACTGGTAGAAAATAATAAGGTATGTGGGGTTTCTACCCAGCTAGGCTTGCGTTTTGCTGCAAAAACCGTTGTGTTGACAACCGGGACTTTCCTTTCTGGCCTGATTCACATTGGACAGACCTCTTACCAAGCAGGACGGGCGGGCGACCCGCCATCTTTTAGTTTAGCGCAATGTTTGCGCGAACTTAATTTACCAATGGGCCGACTGAAGACTGGTACGCCACCGCGTATTGATGGGCGCAGCATTGATTATTCTGTGATGACCGAGCAACCTGGCGATATGCCGGTGCCGGTGTTTTCATTCATGGGACGGGTGCAGCAGCATCCACAACAATTATCTTGCTGGATTACTCATACTAATCAACGCACGCACGATATTATCCGCGGTGGGTTAGATCGTTCACCGATGTTCACCGGGGTAATCGAGGGTGTGGGTCCACGCTATTGCCCGTCTATCGAGGACAAAATCACGCGCTTTGCCGACAAAGAGTCGCACCAGATTTTTCTGGAACCGGAAGGGTTGACTACTCACGAAATCTATCCAAACGGGATTTCCACCAGTTTGTCTTTCGATGTACAGCTGGCACTAGTGCGTTCCATAAAAGGCCTGGAAAATGCGCATATCACGCGTCCTGGCTACGCAATTGAATATGATTATTTTGATCCGCGCGGTTTGAAGCATTCATTGGAAACCAAAGCTATAACTGACCTGTTCTTTGCCGGGCAAATTAATGGCACCACAGGATACGAGGAAGCGGCCGCCCAAGGTTTACTGGCGGGCATTAATGCCGCATTGCGCGTGCTTGGCAAAGAAAGTTGGTGCCCGCGTCGCGATGAGGCCTATCTGGGCGTATTGGTAGATGACCTGATTACGCGTGGCGTGTCTGAACCATATCGTATGTTTACTAGTCGGGCCGAGTATCGCCTGCAACTGCGTGAAGATAACGCAGACCTGCGTTTAACAGAAATCGGGCGCCGTTTGGGTGTGGTAGATGATGTCCATTGGCAGGCGTTTGAGTTGAAGCGTGCTGCAATTACACGTGAACAAGAACGGCTGAAATCCATTTGGGTTAACCCAAAATTGTTACCACAGGAAGACGCGGAGCGTGTGCTGGGCAAAGGGATAGAGCGCGAATATGCGCTACATGAACTTTTGCGCCGTCCCGATGTAAACTATGCCAGCCTGATGACTTTGCCTGGGGCGGGTGAGCCGGTGGCCGATGAAAAAGTTGCAGAGCAGGTGGAAATTCAAGCCAAATATCACGGCTACATCGAGCGGCAGCGCGATGAGATAGCGCGCAATGAACATAATGAAAACATGCGGTTACCTGAAATAATGGATTATCGTACGGTGCTTGGCCTGTCAATTGAGGTGCAGCAAAAACTCAATCAACACATGCCAGAGACAGTAGGAGAAGCAGCCCGTATTTCCGGAATAACTCCGGCGGCGGTCTCCCTGTTACTGGTACACCTGAAACGCGGTTTTCGGAGTGTAGTAATGGCTCCAGAAGTTAAAGAACCACCGGAAGGCGAGAAAGTGCAGAAAAGCGCGTGAATCAGGCCGAAGAGTTGGCGCTTGGTGTCACGCAATTGGGGCTGGATGTCGCGCCAGAAGTACAGTGCAAGCTGTTAAGTTATCTTGAGTTGTTGCAAAAATGGAACCGGGTTTATAACCTGACGGCAATACGTCAGCCGGAGCAGGTGGTAAGGAGTCATTTACTCGACAGCCTTGCCGTGTTGCCACATTTATGGCCTGGTCGTTGGCTAGACGTGGGTTGCGGTGCAGGTCTGCCCGGTTTAATACTGGCGCTAATGCGTCCGGAATGGACATTCGTCCTTCTGGATAGTAATAGCAAAAAAACTAGCTTTGTGCGGCAAGTGAAAGTCGAACTGGAGTTGCGAAACGTAAGCATTTGCTGCGCACGTGTGGAAGCCTGGCAGGCGGTGGAGAAATTCGACGGCATCATTTCCCGAGCTTTCGCAGAGACTGCTAAATTTGTTACGCTAACGCGTCATTTGCTGGATCAAGAAGGGCGCTGGGTCGCCATGAAGGGAGTTTCGCAGCAGGAGCTGGAACGGTTGCCGAACGATGTCAAAGTGGAACGAGTTATTCCGTTGCAGGTGCCAGGGCTAGCCGCCGCGCGTTGTCTGATTATGCTAAAACTCACTTGAATATGGCCAAGATACTAGCGATTACCAATCAAAAAGGAGGGGTGGGTAAAACTACCACATCAATTAATCTCGCAGCAAGTCTGGCTGCCGTGAAGCAGCGAGTATTGCTGATTGATCTTGATCCCCAAGGTAATGCCACTATGGGAAGCGGTATTAACAAGCGTGATTTGTCGGCAACCATTTACCACGTATTGCTGGGAAGCAAAACTCTGCATGAAGTTCGTCTTCATTCGGAAGCCGGCAAGTATGACGTGCTACCGGCGAACCGTGATCTGGCTGGCGCCGAAATTGAACTGGTTGATTTGCCACATCGTGAAACCCGGCTTAAAGAAGTTCTGCAAGCCGTGACGGCTGAATATGATTATGCATTGATTGATTGTCCTCCCGCTTTAAATCTGCTTACCCTCAACGGGCTGTGTGCAGCAAAGTCAGTCATGATTCCGGTGCAATGCGAATATTATGCCCTGGAAGGGCTTAGCGATTTGGTCAATACCATCCGAAAGGTGCGAGCGCACCTTAATCCGGATCTTGAAATCGAGGGCTTGCTGCGCACCATGTTCGATCCACGCAATACATTGGCCTTGCAGGTATCAGAACAATTGCAACAACACTTTGGCGAGAAAGTTTACCGTACTATCATCCCGCGTAATGTGCGGTTGGCGGAAGCGCCCAGCTACGGCGTACCGGTGCTTCACCATGACAAAACTTCCAAAGGTGCTCAGGCTTATCTAGCTCTGGCAGGCGAATTGCTCAATAAGGCGGGGCAATCGGCACCAGCTTAACCTAGAAGGAAATGACTTGGCAAAACCAAACAAAGGATTGGGGCGCGGCTTGGATGTGTTGCTGTCCGGCAACGGCAAAGAGCAGGGCGACGTATTGAGTGAAATGAAAGTTGATGAACTCAAACCCGGCAAGTATCAGCCGCGTAGCCGTATGGATGAAGCCTCACTCAACGAACTGGCCGCTTCGATCAAAGTGCAGGGTGTTATGCAGCCGATCCTGGCGCGTTTGTTACCCAATGGAAGCCATGAGATTATTGCTGGGGAACGCCGCTGGCGTGCCGCCCAGTTGGCTGGTCTGATCCAAGTGCCGGTATTGGTGCGCAAAGTGGCGGACAACGCCGCACTGGCCATGGCGTTGATCGAAAACATTCAACGTGAGGATCTCAACCCATTAGAAGAAGCCGTCGGTATTCAGCGCCTGATAGACGAATTTCAGATGACACACATGGCGGCCGCCGATGCGGTAGGGCGTTCGCGCAGTGCGACCAGCAACCTGTTGCGGCTGCTCAAGCTGCCTCAGTCAGTACAGGCCATGTTGATGGGAGGCGACCTCGATATGGGGCACGCCCGAGCGCTTCTGGCACTGGATGGCGCACAGCAGATTATTGCCGCCACTAAAATTGTAGCGGACGGGCTGTCGGTACGCGAGGCAGAAAAGCTGGTGCAGGATTTGCTGAGTCCCGTACCGCAACACAAAAAGGTCAAACCCAGTCGCGATATCCTGCAATTGCAAGAAGATATTGCCCAGCATCTCGGCACCAACGTACAAATCAAGGCCGGTAAAAAAGGCACGGGCAAGCTGGTTATCAACTACACCAGTCATGATCATTTGGCTGAGCTGATCGCACGTTTGAAATAACTCCCTGAAAATAAATCGTTGACGCCAGTAAGCGAGATTGAGTAGAATGCCGGGCTTCGAAGAATTAGGGGCGCTTGTGGGCAGTGCGGTTCGCCGGATTATTTTGATTCAGCTAGCTGTAACCGTAGCGATGGCATTTTTGATGCTGATGTACCTGAATGTAGTTGCTGCAGCCTCGGCTTTTGCTGGAGGAGCGGTAGGCTTTCTAACCAGCTTGGTTTACGCTAAAAAAATGTTCGCGCCACTGGGCAGCGAACCAAAAACGATAATTATGGCGCATTACCGGGCCGAAGCTTACAAGCTGGTGTTTACCATTCTATTGTTCTCTTTGGTCTTCACGCAATTTAAGGAAGTGCATGTGTTGCCGCTGTTTGTGGCATATATTGCAACGTTAATGGTTTATTGGGTAGCATTAATTTTTGTGTAAAGTTTATGAGCACTGAAGGTCTGACGACATCCGCTTATATTAAGCACCATCTTCAAAATCTGACCTGCTCCATTCAGGAGGGGCATTTCCATTGCGCGCATACTGCCGAAGAAGCTAAGGCAATGGGCTTCTGGGCGTTCAACATGGATACCCTTTTGGTGTCGCTAGTGCTAGGGCTGGTGTTCTTATTCCTTTTCAGCAAGGTAGCCAAGAGCATAAATGCCGATGCGCCGAGTGGCATGCAGAACTTTGTGGAATGGGTGGTCGAATTTATTGACAGCAGCGTGCGCGGCTCATTTACCGGACGCAGTGCATTAGTTGCTCCGCTGGCGCTCTCCATTTTTGCCTGGATTTTCCTGATGAACCTTATGGATCTGGTACCAATCGACTATATTTCGTTGATTACCCAGCCAATGGGCATTGGTCATTTTAAACTGGTTCCTACCACGGATCCGAACGCTACGATAGGTATGGCCATTGGCGTATTCCTGCTAGTACTTTTTTACAGCATTAAGGTTAAGGGTCTGGGTGGTTTTGTCGGCGAATTAACGCTACAGCCGTTTGGTAAATTTGGTTTGCCGGTCAATCTGTTTCTAGAGGGGGTGAACCTGATTGCCAAGCCGGTTTCATTGGCATTGCGTTTGTTCGGTAATATGTATGCTGGCGAAATGATATTCATCTTGATCGCGCTCATGGGCGCGTCTTGGATGAGTTTTTCTTTTGCCAGCACGCTATTATTCAGTTCACAGGTTATTCTATCTTTGGGTTGGGCAATTTTCCATATCCTGATTGTCACACTGCAAGCCTTTATTTTCATGACGCTGACTATTGTTTATTTGGACATGGCGCATCAGGAACATCATTAAAGAATTATAAATTTATTTTCTTAAACACTTAACTTTTACTGATAGGAGAAGAAACAAATGGATACGGCACAAGCACTGCTTTATATCGCCGGCGCGATCATGATGGGGCTCGGCGCTTTGGGTGCCGCAGTGGGTATTGGTATTCTGGGTGGCCGCTTCCTTGAGGGTGCCGCTCGTCAGCCTGAATTAATTCCAATGCTGCGTACCCAGTTCTTCGTGGTCATGGGCTTGGTTGATGCTGTTCCGATGATTGCGGTCGGTATTGCCATGTATGTTCTGTTCGCAGTGGCAGGCCAGTAAGCCTGCGTGCGTTTAATCAAGGAAAGGTTTTTGCATGAACATTAATGCGACCCTTATCGGCCAAACGATCATGTTTGCATTGTTCGTATGGTTTTGCATGAAGTTTGTGTGGCCGCCCATCATGGCAGCGCTGGATGCACGCAATAAGCGGATTGCAGATGGTTTGGCTGCGGCGGAGCGGGGCAAGAACGACTTGGCGTTGGCTGCCAAGCGCTCCGCTGAGCTTCTCCGCGAAGCAAAGGAAAAAGTAGCTGAAATCATTGCGCTAGGTGATAAGCGAGCAAGCGAAATCGTGGAAGAAGCCAAAGCACAGGCCAAGATAGAAGGCGAGCGTATTGTTACGGCAGCCAAGGCTGAGATCGAGCAAGAGGTATTCCGCGCCAGGGAGCATTTGCGTACACAGGTGTCCGCTGTTGCGTTGGCTGGTGCAGGCAAAATTCTGGGCCGCGAAATAGACGCCAAGGCACATAACGACTTGCTTGATAAGCTAGTTGCGGAAATTTAAATATTATGGCTGAAGCTATTACTGTCGCACGCCCCTATGCCCAAGCTGCATTCGAAGAAGCGCGCGAGCTTGGCGAATTGAAGAGTTGGTCGGACATACTGCAATCTGTAGCTCAAGCAGTGATTAATCCAGAAGTTCGTGCAATTATTACCAGCCCGCGCATAGTAAAGAGCCAGCTAGAAGATTTGATGCTGGCGCTTTCCGGCGGTAAGGTAAGCGAAATTCAACGTAACTTTATCAAGTTGCTGATAGAAGGCCAGCGCCTCACGCTGTTGCCAGAAATCGTAATGTTGTTCGAGGTAATGCGAGCTGAAGCAGAAAAAAATGTGGACGTTGTGGTGACCTCCGCCTTTGAGTTGAGCGAAGCACAAAAGCAAAAAATTACTGCAGCGCTAAAAAAACGCATGGGCCGTGAGATCAGGCTTAGCTGTGAAACTGACCGCAAATTGTTAGGCGGAGTAATTATCCGCGCCGGTGACAAGGTGATAGATGGTTCTGCGCGCACCCACCTTTCCGAGTTGGCCAACGCCTTGGCTTGATGACAGATATATTGAAATTAAGGAAAAGTAGATGAAGCTCAACCCTTCTGAAATTAGTAATTTGATTCGTAGCCGCATCGAGAATTTCGAGGCATTATCCCAAGCACGCACGGAAGGTACGGTGGTTAGCGTAACCGATGGTATCGTACGTATTCACGGCCTGTCAGACGTGATGCAGGGCGAAATGCTAGAGTTTCCCGGCAATACCTTCGGTCTGGCTCTCAATCTTGAGCGCGACTCCGTTGGCTCAGTGGTGCTGGGCGACTATGAGCATATTACCGAGGGTGACACTGTCAAGTGCACTGGCCGGATTTTGGAAGTACCTGTCGGCCCTGAACTGATCGGTCGCGTAGTGAATGCCCTCGGGCAGCCTATTGACGGCAAGGGTCCGATCAACGCCAAGATGACCGACAAGATAGAGAAGGTTGCGCCTGGTGTAATTGACCGCAAGTCGGTGTCACAACCAGTGCAGACCGGCCTCAAGGCTATTGACTCTATGGTTCCGGTTGGTCGCGGACAGCGCGAACTGATCATTGGTGATCGCCAGACCGGAAAGACTGCCGTGGCGGTAGATGCCATCATCAACCAAAAGGGTCAGAACATGACCTGTATCTACGTTGCGATCGGTCAAAAGGCATCTACCGTCGCCAACGTAGTGCGCAAGCTGGAAGAGCACGGCGCGATGGAATACACCATTGTGGTTGTGGCAACCGCCTCTGATTCTGCGGCGATGCAATTTCTGGCGCCATACGCCGGTTGCACTATGGGCGAGTACTATCGCGATCGTGGCCAGGATGCGCTGATTGTTTATGACGATTTAACCAAACAAGCTTGGGCTTATCGCCAGATATCATTGTTGTTACGCCGACCACCGGGTCGTGAAGCCTACCCTGGAGACGTGTTCTACTTGCACTCCCGTTTGCTTGAGCGCAGTGCACGAGTGAATGAGGAATATGTTGAAAAGTTTACCAATGGCGAAGTCAAAGGCAAGACTGGCTCGCTGACTGCGCTGCCGGTGATTGAAACTGCTGCAGGTGACGTGTCCGCTTTTGTACCCACCAACGTAATTTCCATTACCGACGGTCAGATTTTCCTGGAAACGGATTTATTCAATGCGGGTATCCGTCCCGCGATCAACGCCGGCATTTCAGTGTCTCGCGTAGGCGGCGCGGCGCAGACCAAAGTCATCAAAAAACTGGGAGGTGGCGTACGTTTGGCATTGGCACAGTACCGTGAATTGGCCGCCTTCGCGCAATTCGCTTCTGATTTGGACGAAGCTACTCGCAAACAGCTGGAACGTGGCCGTCTGGTAATGGAATTGATGAAGCAGCCGCAATATGCACCATTATCCGTAGCAGAAATGGCAATAACGTTGTTCGCGATCAACAAGGGCTCCTTCGATGATGTGCCGATGAACAAGGTTCTGGCATTCGAAATCGGGCTGCACGCGTTCGTAAAATCTCAATACAAGACCTTAGAGGAGGCCATCGAATCCAGTAAGGATTTGTCTGCCGACAACGAAAAAATCTTGATTGCTGCAATTGATAAATTCAAGTCCACTGCAGTTTACTAAGCTGGGGGCAAGATAATGGCTGGTAGCAAAGAAATACGGACTAAAATCAAGAGCGTAGAAAATACGCGCAAGATCACGCGAGCCATGGAAATGGTGGCAGCTTCCAAGATGCGTAAGGCTCAGGAACGTATGCGTGCCGCTCGCCCTTATGCGGAAAAAATTCGTCAGGTTGCAGCGCATTTGTCGCGCGCTAATCCGGAATATAAGCATCCATTTCTAGTCAAACGCGATGTCATCAAGAACGTCGCTGTAATTATTATCACCTCTGACAAAGGATTGTGCGGTGGTCTCAATACCAACATCCTGCGTCTGGTGGTAGCGCGGATGAAGGAATTGGAAGGCGAGAACAAAGGCATCAGCATATGCGCTATTGGCAATAAAGGATTTAGCTTTATGTCCCGTATCGGTGCAAAAGTTAAATCGCATATGATCGGACTGGGGGACATTCCGCACATCGAGAAACTGATTGGAGCGGTCAAAGTGATGCTTGATGCTTACAATGCCGGCGAGATTGATGCAATTTACATTAGTTATAACGGTTTCGTTAACACTATGAAGCAAGAGCCCAGAATGGAGCAATTACTGCCGCTATCGAGCGAAAGTCTGGAACCTGCGAATGTCAGCACATGGGATTACATTTATGAACCTGATGCCAAGGCCGTAGTGGATGAATTGCTAGTGCGCTATATTGAATCATTAGTTTATAACGCTGTGACCGAAAATCAGGCGTCCGAACAGAGTGCACGCATGGTGGCAATGAAGGCTGCATCCGATAATGCGAAGGAAGTAATAGGCGAACTTAAGCTGATTTACAATAAAGCGCGTCAAGCAGCGATTACCAAGGAAATATCAGAAATTGTAGGTGGCGCAGCAGCTGTAAGTTAATGCTCGCAATTGGTTGGGTCTTTATTCCGTGTAAATAATTAACGGTATATGTAAATTTGTTGAGCAAAATCATATCGCGATAGAATTTGAATTAGAGATGTGCTCTACTGTCCGCGACATCGAGTACAGAATCAATATAAAGTGGGGAACCTCAAGATGAGTCAAGGAAAAATTGTTCAGTGTATTGGTGCGGTGGTGGACGTTGAGTTTCCGCGTGATCATATACCTAAAGTCTACGATGCGCTGGTAGTACAGGACGATGGAAGCTCTGTTGCTGAAAAAGGCCTGACCTTGGAAGTCCAGCAGCAGATTGGCGACGGTGTGGTGCGCACCATTGCGATGGGTTCCTCCGACGGCCTGCGTCGCGGAATGGGAGTGGTCAATACTGGTAACCAGATTACTGTGCCAGTTGGCCATGGTACTTTGGGTCGCATCATGGATGTGTTAGGACGCCCTATCGATGAGGTAGGTGAAATTAAGTGCATGGAGCGTCGCTCTATTCACCAGAAAGCACCAAAGTTCGAGGAATTGTCTCCATCAGTCGACTTATTGGAAACTGGGATTAAGGTGATTGACTTGGTGTGCCCCTTTGCTAAGGGCGGCAAGGTGGGTCTGTTCGGTGGTGCAGGTGTTGGCAAGACCGTGAATATGCTAGAACTCATTAATAATATTGCCAAACAACATTCCGGTTTGTCCGTGTTCGCCGGCGTGGGTGAGCGTACCCGCGAAGGAAATGACTTCTATCATGAAATGTCAGAAGCGGGTGTAATCCAGTTGGATAATCTGCCTGAGTCCAAAGTAGCAATGGTATTCGGCCAGATGAACGAGCCCCCAGGCAATCGTCTACGCGTGGCGCTATCTGGGCTGACTATGGCGGAGTATTTCCGCGATGAAGGCCGTGACGTCCTGTTTTTCGTAGATAACATCTATCGTTTTACGCTAGCTGGTACTGAAGTCTCTGCTTTGCTGGGGCGTATGCCTTCAGCGGTAGGTTACCAGCCAACGCTGGCAGAAGAAATGGGGCGTTTGCAAGAACGTATTACCTCAACTAAAACCGGCTCGATTACCTCGATCCAGGCTGTGTATGTACCGGCAGATGACTTGACCGACCCGTCCCCTGCAACTACCTTCCTACACTTGGATTCCACCGTAGTGTTGTCACGCGACATCGCTTCATTGGGTATTTACCCAGCTGTAGATCCATTGGACTCAACCTCACGCCAGCTTGACCCCTTAGTAGTAGGTGAAGAACATTATAACGTTGCCCGTAGCGTACAGCAGACGTTACAACGCTACAAGGAATTGCGCGACATTATCGCGATTCTGGGCATGGACGAACTAGCGCCCGAAGACAAACTGGCAGTGGCCCGTGCACGTAAGATTCAACGTTTCTTGTCGCAGCCTTTTCACGTAGCTGAAGTGTTTACCGGCAGCCCTGGGAAGTATGTGACGCTGAAGGAGACCATCAAGGGCTTTAAGGGCATTGTCAATGGCGATTACGACCACTTACCCGAGCAGGCGTTCTATATGGTCGGCACTATTGATGAAGCGATTGAAAAAGCCAAAACTCTTCAGTAATATTTAACGCTGTAATTGGGCCAAGTGTCGTAGTAATAAGGAAAATTATGGCAATGACTGTTCATGTTGATGTAGTGAGCGCAGAAGAGTCCATTTTCTCTGGCCTTGTAGAAATGGTCGTCGTTCCGGGTGAAATGGGCGAACTAGGGATTTACCCGCGCCATGCACCACTACTAACGCGCATTAAACCAGGTTCGGTACGCCTCAAACTGCCGGATCAAAGCGAATTTGTGCTGATTTACGTTTCTGGCGGAATGCTGGAAGTGCAGCCCAGCGTGGTTACAATTTTAGCTGATACTGCCATTCGCGGTGCAGACTTGGATGAAGCACGCTCACTCGAAGCTAAGCGCGCAGCGGAAGAGGCAATGAAGAACCGTGCTTCTGATATTGACTACGCTACCGCGCAAGCTGAGTTATCTGAAGCGCTTGCCCAGTTGCAAGCAATTCAGAAAATGCGCAAGCAACAACCACATTAAATCTATTGGATTAATGTGATTTGCAATGAAAGCGGCTTAGGCCGCTTTTTTTGTTTATACTTCCTAATCAAATTTTATACCGCATACAACATGACTAAACTCAATATCGTTATTCTTGCTGCTGGTAGGGGACAGCGCATGCACTCAGATAAACCAAAAGTGCTGCATTCCTTGGCTGGTCGTCCGCTGTTGCAACATGTACTTGATACCGCTGTCCAATTTGCTTCTGGTATAACCTGCGTGGTGTATGGACATGGAGGCGAAGCGGTACCGCAGGCGATGGCGAAGTATGAGGCTGATTTTGTTATGCAGGAGCCGCAGCTAGGGACTGGTCATGCGGTACAGCAAGCACTGCCACACTTAAATGATGACTCATTTACGCTGGTGCTGTATGGCGACGTGCCGCTTATTCAGCCTGGCACATTGGAAAAGATGTTGGTGGCGCAGCAAGCACTCACTCTGCTCACCATTCACCTTAGCAACCCTGCCGGTTACGGACGTATCGTGCGCGATAGCGCAGGCAACGTAAACTGCATAGTGGAGGAGAAGGATGCCACTGCAGAGCAGCGCGCTATCCGCGAAGTGAATACTGGCATCCTTGCCGTTCCCACTCATCTGCTACGTAACTGGTTGTCGAAATTGCGCAATGAAAATGCACAATGTGAGTATTACCTGACCGACATAGTCGGCATGGCCGTGGCGCAGGGCGTTGCAGTGCATACGGTACAACCTGCTCATGGGTGGGAAGTGATGGGTGTCAACAGCAAAGCACAACTGGCCGAACTGGAACGTATCTGGCAAAATGAACAGGCACACCAGTTATTGGTGAAGGGTGTTACGTTGGCTGACCCTGCGCGCCTCGATGTGCGCGGCAAACTGGTATGCGGGCGTGATGTTGAAATTGATGTTGGCTGCATCTTCGAAGGCGATGTTTATCTAGGAAATGGCGTGCGAGTGGGTGCTTACAGCGTTATAAAAAACACTCGCATTGGCGCCGATACCTACATCGAACCATATAGCCATATTGATCAAGTAATGATCGGCGACAACTGCCGTATTGGTCCTTATGCCCGCATGCGACCCGGCAGCAAATTACATAACGAGGTGCACATTGGAAACTTTGTCGAAGTGAAAAACAGTGAAATTGCCGCCAGTAGTAAGGTTAACCACTTAAGCTATATTGGTGATAGTAGCGTCGGTAGCCGCGTCAACATAGGCGCAGGCACTATCACCTGCAATTATGATGGCGCAAACAAACATCGCACTATCATCGAGGATGATGTTTTTATCGGGTCAAATACGCAACTGGTAGCACCAGTTAAAATCGGACGTGGTGCTACCATAGGCGCGGGTTCCACCATTACGAGCGATGCACCGGAAGGTGAATTGACCCTGTCGCGTGCCAAACAAATTACTCTTCCGGGCTGGCGGAGGGCAAGCAAGGAAAATAATATACCTTAAGATGAACTAGTCTCAATCTGATCAGACAATGCACCTGTAAAAGAGAGTGTTTCCGAGTTTGATATGGGTGTCGAATCCGTAATCAAACTTAAAGAAAGGAAACGCTCATGTTTCAAGACAATGAAATATCGGCCAACTTATCCGCACAAGGCGTTCGAAGATTTGCTTGCCGGCCGCCAGTGGGTCAGCAGGTGCAATGGTACAACCACGAGCATCGGCATAGCGCCATCAGGTTTGTGACGTCTGCACAGTGCCACGAAGGCATTGATATCTCGCTGCTAGAGAAGCGCGCCGTCGTCTATGAAGCAGCGAAGCAACAGCGCCCAGATCGCTGGAGCGGAGCCACCTGAAACTGGCAGCCTGTCCTCGTCATGCACCTGAACCCTGATCAGCACAATAAAAACGAACAAAAGAAAGGAGATTTGGAGCACAAAATAGCAGTATGAACAAAAACATTCAGGCTACAACTAGCTTGACAATCACCGGTTTTGAACTTGAAGATTTTGCCAAGCAGTGTCTTGTTACTACGAGCAATTGGTCGATTCAGTGGATGAATGATCGAATTTATCCGCGGCGTCCTTTTATCTACCAGCCAAAAGCCGGGCGAATTGACCAGCTTTTCAAAGAACATCTACCACAGTATTTTCAGCAAATCCGTATCGAATAGTCGAATAATCGTGCAATGTCATCAATGTTGAGTTATTCAAAAATCAGAATGTGGCGGTGGTAACAAGCACTGTTCCTGCACACAAGTTCAATTATCCTCCATGGCAATAAAATCTTCTCTGGCGGGCATCCACTCATGCTCTAAACGGCATAAGCCATAATCGCGGGTTTGCCCGATGATCCGCACCGAAGTGGTCACTGTATCAAAGAGCCGCAACCCTTCAGGATCCATTGCATGAGCGCGAATGGTATATTTTCCTGGCAATAACTGAAGATTGGAAAAACGAACGCAAAAACCATATTGCGAAGGAGCAATTTGATTTGGAAGATACGCCGTTTCGTTTGAATGAGTACCGTAAATTGGAGCTCCATCGACCCGGATGACACCAAACAGAATCACCGGCGGCCGATCATCGGGAGAATGCGCTACACCACAAATACGCAATACTCCACCCATTTCAGCCACTGTAGTTACAACACCTGCATCATTCTCCAGCCAAAGTTTGCGAATTTGATATATCCCGCTTGGCTGCGCCACACGTTCCAAGTGCGCAGCTTTGCTATTCTTTTCTTCGTGGTAGGTCAGGTATTCGCGCGTCACGTCGAAGCTGTCGCCATACATATGCAGCTGCCCATCATGAATCCATACTGCTTTCTGGCACAGAGTCTGGATGTGGAACATGCTGTGCGAGCACAGAAGCAGTGTCCCACCTTGACTCAAGTAGCCTTCGATCCAGCGAATGCATTTTTTCTGGAACGACTCATCGCCCACAGCCAGCACTTCGTCAGTAATCAAAATATCCGGTTGCATGGCAGTTGCCACGGCAAACCCCAGCCGCACCACCATGCCGGACGAGTAATGTTTGATTGGTTCCGCAATATGGGAACCTATGTCGGCGAATTCAATTATGGAATCCAGCTTGCTGTCGATTTCTGCGTTGCTCATACCCATCAGCGCGGCCGCCAGGTGGATATTTTCCAGACCGCTATATTCGGGGTGGAAGCCGCTACCCAGCTCCAGCAAAGCGCCGATACGGCCATTTACCACCACTCGGCCGGTGGAGGGCTTGACCACACCGGCGATTATTTTCAAAAGCGTCGATTTACCAGCGCCATTTTCTCCGATCAGGCCAAGCGACTCACCTGCTTTAAGTTCCAGGTTAACACCCTGCAGTGCGCAGAAATGAGGCACCTCGCCACGCTTGAAGAGCAAGGCCGCAATCGTGCGCAACCGGTTACCGCCAGTGGCTACGCTGGGATAATTCTTGCCGATGTTGTTTAGGCTGATAAGTGGTATTTGCACAATATTCGTGTCTGTTACAAATTAAAAGGAAATGCAAATTTGGAGAAGATTGTCATCTTAACTGTAACTGGCTCTATGTGAAATAAAGTGGGTAATCAACCTTCTATCCCCCTCGGAAGAAGTAAATCCGTTCGTCCTGTGCTTGTCGAAGGATGAGCGGATTTCTAATAGAGCTATTATTATTGATTGAAGGCGCGCTAATTTTGAACGAACTTTAAACATAGGGACTAACGTGCATGGCAAATATGCCGCCCCCGATGATAACATTCGCCATGCCTGTTTCCCTCACCCCAACCCTCTCCCGGTGGGAGAGGGAGCAAACGAATCGCTGCGCGAGTTTCAAGTTAAATAAAATCCTCAAAATAGGGTGACAAGCGATTAAAGAACCAGCGGCCGACCAAAAAAATCAACAAACTACCAACCAGCATTATCATATCCTGCCAGCCGATCTGACTATTGCCAGTCATCAATAGCTCGCGAATTCTGGTAATAAAAAAGGATAGTGGATTCAATGCAATGACCTGCTGTATCTGCTGCGGCACCAGGCTGGCCGGATAAAGAACGGGGGTGGCGTAGAACCAGATCATGAACAGCGGGGTAAGAAAGTGCTCAACATCCTTGAGCAGCACTTGCAAGGCAGCAAGAATCAGCGCCAGACCGCTGGTAAATAATAGCTGCATGCAAAATAGCAGCAATACCAGCGGCAGAGATGAAAAGTGCAGCTCATTGCCGGTGAACGCAAGCACCGCAAGCACCAATAGAAAACCGACCACATGGACGGCATAAGTGGAAAGAACCGCACCGTACACCAGCAGCTCGTGCGGGAAGGCGACCTTCTTGATAAGGCCCCCGCCATTCTGCACCGCCAGCGCACCACGCTGCGTACCTTCCTGAAAGCACAACCACGGCCATAGCGCTACTGCAACAAACAGGATAAAGCTGTGGCCTTCCAGCTCAGGAAACTTCACCTTGAAAATAGCTGTGAATACCACCGCATACACCGCCAGCAGCGCCAGCGGGTGTAGCAGCGCCCAGAAAACTCCGCTGACGCTGCCTACATAACGGCTTTTAATCTCTCGCGATAGAAAATTAAGCAGCAGCCAGCGGTACGGCCACAGATTTCTTATCTGCATGGATTAATGCTTTGCGGCCTCGGACTTGTTTATTTCTGATGGTTTAACATCACCGGATTTAGCATCAGGGTTTGTCCAGAAGCGATTGACGGCCTCTTCATTTAATTTCAATGACGGATCGGTCAGTATTCCACCAACAAGCGTTTTACGATGTTCACTCAAATACTTTTCGCGCTCCCCCTGTATTATTTTTTCCTTTACCTCTTCAAATGAACGCACCAGCTTTGGTTTTTTTTCATGAAGCTGGATAATGTGAAAGCCAAAAACAGTCTTCACCGGTTCGCTGATATCGCCTGGAGAATTAATGGCAAAAGCTGCGTCGGAGAATGGCTTGACCATTTTCCCCTCTTCAAAAAACCCCAGGTCGCCCTTGTTCCCTTTAGCGCTCGGATCATCAGAGTACTCCAAGGCTAGCTCTTCAAATTTTTTGCCACCAACCGCCTGTTCACGAACTTGCTTGATGCGCTGCAGCGCTTCTTCCGGTGTACGGTTTTTAGTGTCCACCAGGATATGGGAAGCACGCACTTTCGTCGGCACAGTATATTTTTCGATATCAACCTGGTACAGCTCGCGGGCACGTGCGTCGAAGTTGGGAATCTTAACTTCCTTGGTGATACGATTGATTTGTTCCTGCGCCAGCAATTTGTCAGCTGCCATTTCTACCTGCTTGCTCATCACAGGTTCGCGATCGATTCCGGCACTGCGTGCCTGCGCAGCCAGCGTCTTGTTGATCAGCAGGTTTTCCAGCAACTTGGCAATGCGGGCCTTGCTTGCCAGCACCTCCGCGCGATGTTCTGGCGGTATGCGCATCAGATCCGCCTCAAAATCCAAGCTCGTAATTCTGACCTTGTCAGACTCGATTAATACCTGCTCCGCACTTAACGCCGGGGCAGTGCAGCAAACCATCACGGCCAGCGCCGCGTACTGCTTTAACAACATACGACTCATTATTTTCAGCCTCAAGTTAAACACAAAAAATAAAAAACTCCCCCATCTTCGGATGGGGGAGAGAGAACATAAACACGTTCAGACCTGGATGAAACCTACCAAGAAGATGAAACCTACCAAGAAGTAGGCAGCTTATATTGTGTAGGTTTGCCTATCTGCATTTGTTTAAGATAACTCATATAATACACTGGTTCCCACTTATAATTATGTGGCATATAGTTAATAGTTTCAAAAGCATAATTCCATCGTTTTATTTCTTCAATAGACGATGTCGATGTCGGCGCGACTGTACCCGAGCTAGTTGCTGATGAGACGGTCACAACCACAGAAGCAGTATTTCCGGCCCCGTTATCATTGGTCCCGATAACCGTATAGGTGGTAGTATTCGATGGGCTGACAGTGCCACCTGCCGTAAATATTCCAGCACCTGAGCCAGTCCACGCATAAGAAGTGGCAGCAGGACTACAAGTCGCAATCAACGTAGAAGACGTGCCTGCAGTAATTGTGGTGGGTGATGCAGTCAGGTTGCATACCGGAGCTCCAGTAGGAGCTGGAGCTGGTTCTGTGTCAGCACTACAGGTTACCGTCAGGTTGCCGCTGGCATCGGCGCTATACCCAGCATAAGAAGAACATGTATTTCCCGTTACTCCGGACAAGACTACCTTGCCGGCCAGAACAGGTCCTGAATGAGCCATCAGCAAAGCCAAACCAAGAATTGCGGCATTTGTGTTCATTAATTTCAATTTCATACTAGCCTCCTAATATAAAGTTTAGTTACCAGTTTGCAGAATCGTGTCTTGCACGAAAGCGATAAATGCTAAGCGCGTCATGAAGATATAACCAACTTTTGATTCGAAAAAAATTCATCTCAAATCGTACACTCTAGCTGGCTTGTACAATATAGGTCATTGGAGCCAGTATCAATTACATTCCGCTGAATGGCGATAATACGGGAATGAGTGGCGATTCCTTACTATGTCTATCAATTAAGGATCTTTATATTAAATATAACAAGATTAATTAAAAGCGGGGGCGGAATTTCTTCGCGCCCCCGCCTCAACCAACACGCACGCTAATGCGGATTAGATTGCCAGTATAAATTAAATACTACCGGTACTTATTGCAGTCGTATACTTATGATTGAAATTGCCGCCGTATGTTGCCAAAATTCCAACCAACGCATTCTGGTTGATGAAATCTTGCAACATGAAACCAACGGTAGGTAAGCCGATATAGGTATCGCCATCAATGCTTGTTAACGATTGGGAAGCTTCTGGATGGTTAACATTGTTACCATCAACTTGCCCATTAACGACGCTGATTCCAGTAGCGTTAAAGGCCATCCGCAACCATCCATTCTCGAAGTTAACTGGAACATTTACTTCGTTAGCCGAATGCAACAAGTGACTGTTGTTGAATGTCACAACGGTTGTTTCCCAGCACAGGGATGTGCCGCCGCCTGGGGCAGGTGGAGAGAAGTCAACGATGCTGACGTTACCCTCTTCGCGGTTCCAGTAGCTCAAGCCAACTGGTTCACACGCGCCGTTAAGCCAGAACTTGTGGGTAAACGGACTAAATAATTGAGTGGCGTCCGTTGACAATGCCGTGTTATGAACAGGGACATTGTAGCGCTTGGTCGGCATTGTTATCACCCAGTCGGTGCCGGACAAGGTGGGATTATCCAGAACAAACTCGTTGATGATATTGTTGTGCATCAGCAACGCGCTAACAGTGCTGTCACCACTAGCCCAAAGGCTGGTTACAGGAGAGCCATTGTTGAACACTACGCTGGTAAGATCCGCGAATGTCAGATCCGGGAAAATGCTGCCAGGAGGATTCCAGATATTCTGGGCTTGAGGGGGTGCGAAAGCATCCAACGCAACTGGGTCAAACCCAAAATCAGTTCCACCTGCAACACCTATGATAGAGCCTGTACCGGCCAGACCACCCGTTGACGGATTGGCTCTAGCTGATTGACCACCTACTATCAATGCGCTAGCAGGGCCCATGTCCATGGTCGCAGCCTGAACCACTGCGCAATTAGCCGGCACACCACTGACGTGAGTTATAGCTGCATTGATTGCGGTATTTGTGATGGTGCCCATTTCGATAATTTCAAAATAGCCTTCACGGGTACGATCCAAGGATTGGGTCTCGCCGTCTCCGCCACTTTGTTGAATACCTTCAAGAGCGGTGCCGGAGAATGCGAAGTTCACGAAATCCTTGCCACCAGCTGGAATCGCCGGGGCAGTGCAGGACTTGTCGGCGGTAATAAGCTTTGCGCCGTTAGCTGTGTTTACAACCGCAGCAGTCCACATGTCATTCGGGGACAGATAGAGGTTAAAGTCAAGTACTTCGCGGCTGTTTCTGCCTTCAGTGAAACGCACTTTTACGGCTTTGGAAGAATTAGTAGTGTTCACTACGGAAAGGTAGGTATCATTTCCGGCGCGTGTGGTGTAGTAAGGATAAATCAGAACTTGGCCTAAACCATTTGAATTTACGTTTACAGCAGCACTTGCCGTATTCGCGATACCAACCGAGCTTACCGCCGCTACCAAAGCAAGATACAGTGATTTTCTTTTAAATTTTTGCATTATCGCTAGACTCCTTATATTTTGTTACGAAATGTTGAAGTTTGACTTCGAGAAAAGATTATTACTTTTATAAAGTGTTACTTCAATAATTACTACAGTCGACTTTAGAAATTACTGCGATGTTATTGTATATCATAGTTGTTTCATTCTACAAGTGATTTTTTATACACATAATCCTCCTATCTAAATCCATAACCACAAATTAAAATTATCTACGCGGGACGAACCACCATTTCCCATCTTGACGCAACCAATTCTCTTCCAGACGCGTCTCAAGTGATTTAATATCACGGTAGCTATACTCAATTGCCATTAACACCTTGCACTGGTCTTGCTCGCATGTAACTGAATCCACATTTGCTTTTTTCCAATTGCCACCACGGATTCTAGCTTTATATAAGTCCAGCGACATAACATCACGCGTGCCCGGACTCAGGTAATTATAAGCTTTGGCCAAATCTCCTTTTATCAAGGCTTCCCAGCGAGCAGCGGCCAAGTCGGCAACGATCTTTTGCGGCTCGACCTGCGTAGGTGATGTCGAACCACCACCCGATCCTGCACAACCCATCATTCCAATACTCAGAATTAGCGCCGCCACTCCCCTTTGCATTCCACAAGCCATTCTGCATATCCGTTTTTTCAAAAGCTCACCCAAAGTATCTATAGTTTTTATTTTGACTATAGTCACTCTTGCGTTAATAAGCTGTCAAGGACAATCTAAATTCTTTTGCTAAACTGTCTCTTTTTTACAACATAACGAAATTGAAAAATAAATTGATCTAGCAATTCTGCTATTACTGGATTGTTTATTGGTTTCGATATCCAATAATTTGTTACTTGGAATTTATCTACGCAATCTTCTGTTCAAATTAAATCGTGCGAATTAAAAATGAACAGGAATTCACTTTTCGCATCTCATTCATATTCATCTTGCATATCACTTTACGACAAGGTGTAGAAATACTTTAGGGCACTCCAAGGTTTTCTTAATTGAAATTGGATGCTATCTGAATAAAGGAACTTGTTTAGCTTACTTAACCAGTTGCTTAGGTGTGTCGCCAGGCTTCCCAACCCTTTCCAAAAGCTCGTTCAATCCGGCAGGCTTCTTTGGCAAGTCGTTGGACTTTCCGAAATTTACAAAAAGCTCTTCCAATCCGCCAAGTTTTTTGCGAAATTCTGCGCTGACATCATTTCCCTGCTGATTATTTGCCACCAACCGTGGAGTAATCATAAGTACCAGTTCCGTGCGGATATCAGCAACAGTCTGTACGCCAAATAATCCACCGATAACCGGAATTTTCGACAGGTACGGCAAGCCGCTGCTTGCTGTGGTTTTGCTTTCCGTGATTAATCCGCCCAATATCATGGAGTCTCCAGATTTCACAACTACCGTGGTTTTTACCGCGCGCTTGCTGATGGTGGGCGAATTGATCGAAGAGGTTGTGGTTATTGAGGCCGTACTGACCTCTTGATTGATATCCATGGTAACCTGGCCACCGGCATTGATACGAGGCGTTACCGTTAACAGAATTCCGGTGTCGATATACTGAATTGTAGAAATAAGCCCTGTGTTGGTCCCCAACACAGACTGGGATTGACTGGTGATCGGCACTCTGTCGCCGACCTGAATCTTGGCGGTTTGATTGTCGGTGACCATTATATGCGGCGAGGAAATCACCTTGACACGCGAATCGTTTGCCAACAAATTGAGTGCTCCGGCTATCCCGCCCACTATATCCGCATTACTCACAATATAAGAAAAGCCTGGAGTCAAGGCACTAATCCCGGGGCTGCCAACGTCGAGTTTGCCGCTTCCGTTTCCATTTTTAAAGGCCCATTCCAGTCCAAACTTCAAATCACCGGATAGCGTTATCTCGGCAATTGTGACATCAATTAAAACCTGTCGTGGTGGCACATCAAGTTTGCGAATGGCAGCTTCTATTTTTTCGAAATTGGCTGGCGAGGCCAGGATCAGCAGTGCATTATTGTCCTTATCGGCAAGTACGCGAACATCTCCTTTAACTGCGATGCTATCGCCCGCAGCCGCTTGTTGTTCCGGGGTTGCATCCGCGGGAGTTTCTGTCGACTTTACTTCGGCCGGAGCTAAGCCAGGGGCAAGCGCAGCTGGGAGCGAAGTTGAGGCTGTTGATTTACTAAATACATTGTTGAGCAAAGTTGCCATCTTTTCAGCCATTCCATTTTGGACCGGGTAAACGAACAAGCGCATGCCGCCACCCGCCCCACCGCTGTGATCCAAACGTTCGATCCATATTTTTGCCTCTTCCAGATACTTGGGTTGCTGCGTGATTACCAGAATGGCATTCAGACGCTCGATTGGTGCCAATTTGACCACGCCAGCTAACGGACTCAGCGCCTGAGCGCCAAAAATCTTGTTGAGATCAGCCACAGCGGTCTTCACATCGACGCTTTGCAACGTGAACAAGGCGACTGACATACCGGACAACCAATCCACATCAAACATGGCGACAGTGTCCTGCAAGTGCCGCAATTCGCGCTCGGTACCGGAAAGAATAATCAGGTTGCGGGCTTCATCAATACGCACGGCGTTTGCTTCAGTAACAAATGGCTCAAGAATCTTTACCATTTCCTTGGCGGCGATAAATTTCAACGGCGCGATCTGAACGCTGTAACCGCGGCCGCCTTGCAATATTACTTTGTCGTCTCCCAATTGCGGAGTGATCGAGCCGCGCGTGGCAGTAGCTGCCGGTACCACTTTGTAAATTCCCTCTTCCCTGACGATCGCTGCACCATTCATGCGCAGCAGGGTTTCCAGTGTTGGCAGTAAATCCTTTCGCTGAAGGGGGCTGCTGGTATGTAAATTGATCACTCCTTGCACCTTGGGATCAATGATGTAAGTTTCATTGAATATATCGCCGACGATTGCTTTGACTACCTCGCGCAAGTCAGCACCCTCGAAATTGAGCATCATTTCGTCTCCCGCAGCTGGCTTGGCCGCGCTTGCAACTGGCGTCGGCGCTTTGACAAATACTCCAGTGCCTGGATATAACTTGGTCTTCTCCGAACCATCGACGACGGCAAGTTTCCCCTCTTTCTTACTCTTGGCTTCGGTATCGCTAATGTTCCGCGTAATAAAGTGCGGCTTCACGATTCCTTCGCTCGTCATTTCACCGCTTTTTTTCTCATCGATCTTCTTCGCTTCGGACGACTTGAAATAAGTAGCACACCCTCCCAATAAAGGGAGCGTGATCATAACCACTATCCAACGCAGGTGAGCTTTATTCATGCCGTTCTCTTTTCTTTGTAATAGCATATTGGCTTCTCAATCAAAATGGCTCTATGTGAAATAGAGTGGGTAATAAACTTTCAATCTTCCACAGAAGAAATAAATCCACTTATCCTTCGACAGGCTCAGGACGAACGGATTATTTGCTGACTATTTCTTGTTGTTCATCTTGTTGCTCATCTTGCACTTATCGAAGGGTTAATCACTACGAATCACATAGAGTTATAAAAATTTGTTCGTTATTCTGGCGGTTGTTGTCGCAATGCACGGCGGCGTTCAAAAACAGACCGGGGATCAGCAACGTTCTCCGCCGGAGCTGCAACTGGCGCACCAGGCAGTGGCACTGTGGGTGCAGCAAGTTGTGTTGGCACACCTGGGCTACCAGACTTTCCTGGTGATCTCGACACTGTCTTGATTTTCAGTACCAGTTCCTCGTGCTCATCGCCCTGCTTGAAGGTAATTTTATCAGGTTCCAATTTCTCTATTTGCATCCCGTTGATTTCTTGGCCCAGCTCGACACGTACCATCTTGTGAGTGGCAACTTCACGCAAAAGCGCAATATTTTTATCCTTGGTAATAATAATGCCATCCAAAATAAACTGCCCTTTGCGCATGGTTGGTTTGGGAGGCTCTATCGGCGCAGGCAAGGGCGGCGGGGTCGAAGAAGGCGGTGGACGGCGAGTAGACGCAGACGATGGCGAGTGCTGGCGAGGCACTAACTTGGGCGGCAGCGGGCGGCGGGTTGGTACAAACAGTGGCCGTGCCAATATCGCTGTATAGGATTGGTCCAGTGACAGTAAAACGAAGTCCGGCTGCAATGGTAGCACTGCCGGTCTATTTTTTTGCAACTTTGGCTGCGGTAGGGACACATTGATGCGGTTACCCCAACCAAGTTCGGTGCCAATCGTCCAGATCAACAACAAGATCATCACCAACAATAGTATGTTCGTGAAATGACGAGGTTCGAAGGGCAATTTCATTTTCTATCCGCTACCAACGCATAGCCAGATACGTCGAATTGCGCTATTAGTTCCGGCTCTGTTACGGGTGCGCCCTTGTTCAATGTACGAGCTTGTGAGCGTATGCTGACATTATCAAGCAGCAGATAGGGTTGTACTGTTTCTATGGCATAAAGGATTTTTCTCAGCGTGGACATGTTGCTGATAAATTGAATGTTGACCGTAACACGGCGATAGCCGCTCTCATCCTTGAATGGCACTATCTGCATGCTGACAAGCTTACCACCATTGGCCTCGATCAGACTTTTTGCAGTTTCCTGAATTTCCGAGGCGGCCAATGCGGCGCCGGTGTTGCTGAGAAAATGCTGGCGGCCATTTTTTTTCTTCACTTGGTCGAGTGCTGACTGGACTTCGGCACGGGTCGATACAACGTGTCGGTAACGCCCCAAGTAATCGGCCAGGCTATCCAGCGACTGATCGTAATGGCGATGCAACATGTTAACCGGAACGAACAACAGCAAAACACCAATCGTCAGGAATAAGATTAACAACCCAATGGCCAGGCCACGACTTTGATTTTTACTGAGGGTACGCATCAGGGTTTAGCCTCTGGATGAGGCGTCGCTTTTATTGCCTGTTTAACTGGCGTATTCGAAGTTGGCGGTGCTGGTTTGAGGGCTGGAACTCGTAGCGGTAATGGCGAATTAAACTTTTCCGCTTCAAGCTTGCTGGACTCAGACAACATAGGTTGCTCTGGCTGACTGACGCCGTTATCGGGCTTGCCTGGTTCAGGCTCGACAGCGGGCGATGGTGGTTGTGGTGCAGATTGTTCAGGCGCTGGCGCAACGATTCCGGTTGCCGGCACTGCCTTTATTTCTGCTGCCAAATGATAACGCTCGCTGTTAGGCATATCCCCCTTGGTCAGCGGCGAGCGAAAGTTGGCGTCATGTAAAATCCTGGCGCTCTCAATCAAGGCGATCAATTTCGACGAGGAGCCGGTTTCCCCTTGAATTTGCAATTCCTTACCTTTGAGATTGAATTGTTGCACCCAGGTATCGTCCGGCAACAGGCGAGACAACTCGTCCAGCAATACCACCAGTGGCGGGATTATCTGCTTTTTATCCAGCATGAAATTGAATTCTGCGGCCAGTCTCTCCTGCTCGCGCCGCAACGCGTCAGTTTCTCTTGCTTGCTGCTTGGCGCGGTCAACTATCGGCAGCAGGGCAATCACGGCTTGTCGCTTCTGCCAGATCGGGATGGTTATGGCGGTCATTGCCAGAAGCAGCGTTAGCAGCAATAACCCAGGATTAATTCCGCGCAGCTTGGAAGGTTGGGTAGTGGTGCGCTCGGTTGGCATCAGGTTAATAGCATCGCCGTCCGGCACAGAAATACTGGCAACATACGCAGCATTGGCTGGCGCACCCCAACGCTCCAGCAGGTCAAGTGAATTATCCATCACTGAACGCGGCACAACCACCAGCTTGACGACAAGCCGGTTTTTTTGATTATCCACATGTAACACGCGAAAATCGAAATAAACTTGTTCAGCTTTGAATGGGGTATGGCGATCCATTTCAAAACCTAGAACTTGGCGCAGATTTTTGGCTGCTGCCAGAGGCAGTTCGATCTGTTTGCTCAGGCATTGAGTATCAGCGAGCCACAATGCAACCCGCTCATTGCGTTTATGCAGCTTGCTAAAAAGTATCTGAAAAGCAATGCCTTGGGTATCATTGTCGCCAGATTGCCTATCAACTCGACCCTGCTCGGTCAAGCTGTCTTGCAGCCAGCGCTGCAATATAACGGCTTGAGGACTAACTTCTATCAACAGTTCATTAGCGGCGTTTGCACTGGATTGCCGCAACCATTGCGGCACAAGCGCGATGAGTTCGCCCAACCACCAACGCCAAAAGTGCGCAAGTGGGGAGTTTCTGTCAATAGTAAAGCGCGGCTGGCGCGCAGCTTGAATTTTATTTGTCATCTAAAACTGAAGCACGCATGTGGCGTTCCTCACATTCTGGCGAACAGCGGCTTAAGAGTAATGGGTTCTGCCTGATCAACAGAAGTAGCGCATGATAGTCAATGGTTACTATAATTTTTTCAGCCTTTATCAACGCCTGGTTATTTTAAGGTGTATCCATGAACATATGCATGAATACATAAATACGAAACGACGCATCCAATAGATTGTTAGCAGATATGCTAATTATCGTTAAGTTCAACTAAAGCTTTATACTCGTCAAAAAAATTAAAATGATGCGTCCATCAGAGCACGGTCAGCTGAATTTTTCGCCTGTAATATGGCGCTTGTGCAAAACCTTTTTATAACGACATGTTCGGCATAGAATGCCGTCATGTATTTTAAATATCCTCAGGATGCATGGCTGAATAAGGGGTATGAATCATTCCATATTGGAATGTGTGGGCAGTGATCAATATTTATGAAAATTGTGCGACCAGCTCTCGTACCCCACGCTCCCGTGCAAATGGGAGGGGGATAAATCACGCGCAATTTTTAGTTTATAGCTGCTTGCTCCCCAACGATCGGCTTTTGAGTCGCTTCCCCTTCTTTCCAAGAAAAAAAAACGAACTTGCGAACGGCACCTTGGTCAATTTTTACCACAGTTTCACGTATGAACACTGTACCATCTGGTAATGCCGCTTCGGCACGAACACTATACACGGAACCGTCGTCACCCGCTACAGCAGCGGCAGCTGGCGCAAACGGAGGTGGCGGTAAATTTTTGACCAAGGCCTCCTGACGCGCTACAAGATAAGCGTCAACCAACGCTACATTAGCGCCGGGTAGCGCCAGCAAAACTTTTCTCGGTGCAATGGCGGCATTTATTCCAGCCTGATGTGATGCTACAGTCAGTGCATCTGCCAGATTAGCATACAACTCCGGTGTCATGCCCAACACCCGCTGCAATTCATTAACAGTTTCAAACGGTGCATTGGCTGGGCGGTATTTCAACCCGGCAGCTTTGTATTCCGCAACCTCGGCACCTTTAGGTCGTGGCAAATCGTCGCCGTCGCGCCAATCTACAATAGCGTCCAGCAAGACATTGCTTTCTTCATCGTTCAGTCCGACACTTTTTAACAAGCCCTTCAGCAAATCGTCTGAAGCGCTGTTGAGGTCAATTTTTCCGGACACATCCAGAAGTGTGATGCTGAGCTTGGCACCCCCGAATTCCCAGAGATGCGGCACGCCATCGCCCTTCCATCGCTGAAGATCGCCGATCGGTTTGAACATTTCGTACAGCGCACGCTGCATGCCAGCATCAGCCAATGCCTGGGCACGTGCTGCAGCTGCAAGGTTCTGTGCCAGCAGCGTATCCGTACGCATGCTGAAAGCGAAGCTGGCAGCAATTACCGTCAACAATGTGGTTGCCCACAACACTAACACCAAGGCAATACCATGTTGATGTTTTTTGTTGATCACGGCCTTCATCCACTCACGCATCTATTGGCAGCGCTGTCCCACACACAGCCAGTATCAGAACCGATCAACGGTGCTACTACCAAATCCGGCCAAACGCGGCCATTATTGAACTTGACCCGAACACGGATCAGGTAGGGCAACTGCTGCTGACTATCCCGATTTCCCCACTGGTCCCGCCATTGCGGTTCGGCATCTTTGGTTTCAGCACCAAAATAGGCGAAGCTTAATTCCTCCACATGATCCGCCAGCACGATTTTTTCGGCATTCTCCAATGCGGTAAAATCAACACTGTCTGCCTCTGGAATAACGCGCCTCATTACCAGTTGGCCAACATCATTCTCCTGCACCAGCTCCAGGCTAATCAGAAACAGGCCACCTGTACCTAATCGCACGGCAATCGGAGCTACCAGCTTGATACTATCTGGCTGACCGATGAATGCCAGATTCACATCTGCTTTTTTCTTCCAGTGAAATGGAGTTACCTGGCTTAATTCACGCCGCAAAAATCCTTGCAGCAAGGCCAAATGTGTCGAATTTTCTGTGCGTATCTCGCCGGCATCCCAACTGCGTGCGCCTAGACGCATGCCACCAAACAACAAGGCCAGAATAAAACCGAGCAAAGACATGGCGATTAGCAGTTCCAGCAAGGTGAAGCCGGCAACTCTGTGTTTGTCCAGGTTCACAGCGCCACCCCATTCACCAGTCGTAGCGTTTTAAGGCTGGCCGAGCGCGGCTGGTCGCTGCCGCCCCATAGCACCTGGATTTCCACTTCCAACAGCGACACGGGCAAAATCGGCGCTGGCAATCCAGTCTGGTCGCTAGCCTGTGCTGGAGTCACCAAGTATGGTCGAATGCTGATTTGCCAGCGGTAAACGGCATCAAATTCGCCATTGCTCTCACTTACTTTCAGTGGCGTCTCGATGCCAACCGATGCTAACTTGCTTTGACCCAGCAACACTGCTTGCTGGTATTCGTCAACACGACTGGCATTACGCAAGCCGCCAGAAAAAATCTGCATCAATACGCCCAATATCAGTGCCAGAATTACAAATGCCACCAGTACTTCAAGCAAAGAAAAGCCCCGACTGAATTTATGCATGCCCAAGGGGATTGTCAGCAAATAACCTGAACATTTTCGCGGGTCTTAACTGATGCAATGTCATATTAACTACCACTTGCAATATACGGCCAAAATTTCCAAAACGACCAGGTTCACATGCAGCCCTTAATTGAGAATGGTGACTTGGCCGGTCAGCCAATCGACATTAATTTCGTATTTGCGGACACCAGATTTTACCGTGATACGACCGCCGGTGGAGCTTCCATCCGGGTAAAAACGGATCGCGCCGACTTTGTCGGGCAGCAGTTCGGATTGCGCTGTGAATAGGCTGATATCCACCTTTGCGGGCAAGGCGTAGCGGCGCTGGTCACCACTCACCTTGAAATTTCGCTTTTCAACATCCAGTATCAATGTCGACTCTTCTTTTCGCGTAACGGCTAGGCTGCGCGCTTGGCGTAAGCCAGCTGCCAGTTGACGCGCCGCGCCTTTTAGTTCGGTGCCGGGCAGGCCGGCGGAGATCATCGGTACTGCCAAGGCATATACCATCGCCATTAGCATCAGCACTACCAGTAATTCAAGCAGGGTAAAACCGGCGCTGGCACGCGATTTTATTCGCCCCAATTATTGATATCCTTGTTTTCGCCCTCGCCACCTTCACGGTTATCAAGACCGAGTGAACTGATATCAAAATCTTTATTGTGCTGTCCCGGGGAAGCGTAATGGTAATCGTTGCCCCACGGATCTTTTGGCACCATCTTCGATCCCTTAATATAAGGGCCGTTCCAACCAGTCGCACCAGTTGGCGCCTCAATCAATGCTGACAAACTTTCCTGTGAGGTGGGATAGCGTCCTACTTCCAACTTGAACAATTCCAGGCTCTGTCCAAGTTGCTCGATTTGCAGCTTACCCGTTTTGCTTTTTGATGTACCAAGGTAATCCATTACTTTGGGGCCCACCAAGCCAGCCAGCAGGCCCAGAATTACCAGCACCACCAGCAGCTCGAGCAAGGTAAATCCCGTTTCCCGCCGTACCTGATTCATCCTGTTCATAATATTTCTCTCCAAAAATATACCATTTCTATTTTCCTATGTTGTCCATGCTTCCTGGGCACATCATTGCTTATGATAAGGTTCGATAAGACTGAGCACTGTCATGCAGACGGACTCTGAATTTCTGATTACATCGCCAAGTCGTTGACACTAAGGATGGCAAGCAGAATTGACATAATGATACCGCCAATCAACAGCCCCAACCCCAAAATCAGCACCGGCTCCATTAGGCTTAACATGCGCTTAACCGTTGTTTGCACCTCATTGTCATACACATCTGCAACGCGCAACAGCATTTCTTCAAGCTGACCCGTTTCTTCGCCGACGACGACCATATGGACCGCAAGTTTGGGAAACAAGCCCGTTTCCATCATTGGCTTGCCCAACCCCAACCCTTGCTTGAGCTGATTCGCCACACTGTCGAGCCCTTCTGCCATGACGCTATTATTTAAGGTCTCTTTAATAATAAAGAGCGCGTTCAATAAAGTCACTCCATTGCCTAATAAAGTGCCCAAGCTGCGACTAAAGCGAGCCACCTCGATCTTTGCCACCAGGTCGCCTACCAGCGGCAGGCGCAGAAATATGCCATCCCAACGGTAGCGGCTGGTCGGGTTATTCATTTGCTGTCGCAGCAGCGTATATATGGCTAACGCCCCAATCAGCAACATCCACCAGTCATGGCGTAGAAAGTCACCCGCGGCAATGACGATTTGCGTTGGCAGCGGCAGAGTTTTACCGGATTGCTGAAACATCAGGGAAAACTGCGGCACAACGAATATTAGCAACATCATCACAGAACTGACTGCCACCACCATCAGGATTGCGGGATAAATTAATGCAGATGTGACAGTTTGCTTGAGTGCTTTGGCGCGCTCCATGAATTCAGTGATGCGCGTCAGCACCGGACCCAGTGCGCCTCCAGCCTCGCCAGCACGCACCATATTGAGGTAGAAACGGGAAAATACGCCTTTCTGCGCTTCCATCGCTGCGGAAAGCGAAGCCCCACCTCGCACGTCATCACGCACCTGCGTCAGCAGGTTACGCACTTTATCGTTTTCCGATAGCTCGACCAGAATTTCCAATGCACGATCAAGCGGCAGACCTGCATGGAGTAACGTTGCAATTTCACTCGTGAATACGCCAATTTCTGCCTGAGTAATTCGACTAGAGCGTAGCCATCCGAATGAGGCGTTTCCTGCAGTTTTTTCCAGCTGCGCCAGTTCAACCTGAATCGGAATATAACCCATAGCCTGCAAACGATCTATCACCGATTCATTGGTGCGGGCTTCCATTTCGCCTTCCAGCGCTTCTCCGTCTGCACTAACCGCGTTGTATTGAAACACTGGCAAAATCAAGTCTCCCGCGTCACGCGCAATACTTCCTCAATGGTAGTAACCCCTGACATCACTTTGCGCAAGCCGTTATCAAACATGGTTCGCATGCCTTGATCGATTGCCAGCTTGCGTATTTCCCCAGCAGTTGCATGCTTCATCACCAAACTGCGAATACCATCACTCATCGGAAGCATTTCCACAATACTAACTCGGCCAACATAGCCAGTGTGACCGCAGTGTGGACAGCCAACAGCATGATAAAGTTCAATCGGACTCGCTGTGGTAAAACGATGCAACTCCATTTCATCGACCACTTCGGGCAGCACTGCTCTCAATTGACGGCATTGGTCGCACAGTGTGCGCACCAGGCGCTGCGCCAGAATGCCAATAACCGTGGAGGTCAGAAGATAATCGTCCATGCCCATATCGAGCAGACGGTTGATCGTGCTGGCAGCATCATTGGTGTGCAGGGTGGACAGCACCAAGTGACCGGTAAGCGCGGCCTGTACGGCAATTTGTGCGGTTTCCAAATCTCGGATTTCGCCGATCATGATAACGTCCGGATCCTGGCGCACTATGGAGCGAAGGGCATTGGCAAAGGTAAGGCCGATCTGCGCTTTGACCTGAATCTGGTTTACGCCTTCCATCTGATATTCAACCGGGTCTTCCACAGTGAGTATCTTGACATCGGATTTATTCAACGTTTGTAATGCGGTGTAGAGCGTGGTGGTTTTGCCGCTACCGGTTGGGCCGGTGGCCAGAATAATGCCATGGGGTTGCTGCAAAACATCTATGAATACTTTGAGCACATCTTCGTCAAACCCAAGCGCGGCAAAATTTAAGGTAGTACCACTTTTGTCGAGAATCCGCATAACCACGCTCTCGCCATGCATGGTGGGCACAGTCGAAACACGCAAATCGATTTCTTTGCTCTGAATTCGCAATTTGATGCGGCCATCTTGCGGCAGACGCCGTTCCGCAATATCCATGCTTGCCATGATTTTAATCCGCGATATGACGGCAGCTGACAAGCGCCGCGGCGGCGACTCTACTTCGTGCATTACCCCGTCTACCCGGTAACGCACGATCAGACGATTTTCGAATGGCTCTATGTGAACATCGGATGCGCGCGCCTCCAGCGCATGGCCAATAACCAAATTAACCAGGCGGATAACCGGCGCCTCGCTGGCAAGATCCTTAAGATGCTGCACATCGTCGCTCGCACCTTCTTCTTCGAGGGTTTCGATGTCGCCGACAATCTCCCCCATTGACGTCTTACCGCTACCATAAAGACGCTCGAAAGCGCTTTCCATATCCTGTTGCACTGCCACACGCACACTGACTGAGCGATGCGTTAGCAAGCCAAAGGCATTGATGACGTATTGATCAAGTGGATCCACTAACGCCAGCACCAGCTCGTGTTCATCTTCATGTAGCGGCAATGCTTTAGACTCTTTGAGGAAACGCACTGATACGCGCTCTTCCAGCAAGGGCACTTGAGGATAATCAGCCGGCTCCACCAGTGCGAGCCCAAGTTGTGCCGCCAATGCCTCTGCCACATCACGGGCGGAAACCACTCCCAGCTTTAATAGCAGCGTACCAATGCGCTCATGTTCGCCGACTTCATCTTTCTGCAAGTCTAGCGCGCGTTCCAAGTCGAGCGCATTCAGCTTCCCATTCTCAACTAACCATTCTCCTAAACGTTTCCTCAACTTGATGCTTTCTGTGCGAAAAAGTGCGGGAATGGTATCACGAACATGCGGATTTTCGCGCCAGGCTACCCGAATTCCCTTTTAACCAAGCCACAACATTAAGCAGTACAGCCAGTTTCAAGTGCAAAAAAGGCAGCATGGTGTGCTGGAGGTTCAAAGCATCCGGCGTGAGCAATTGCGAGGGGATTTTAACTTAAGTGACCTTCGTGGGTTCCGTGAGTGGTGGACGTTCAGTTTCCGCGCAATCGCAGCCCGCTCCATTTTGAGAAGCCACTCAAATCACAACACTTGAGCAAGTATTGACGCAACAAGCCGTTGATGTTCGCGTTGATGTTTCGCTCAAATGCAACATCTTCTCAAAAATGTTGCATTTGGTTTTTTAGCGCGCTCAAATTTAATGATGGGTGAATTATTAAGGATAAAACAAAAACAAGCGATATCCAGTTGGTTTAAGGTCGGCAGTGTCAAGATGCAGTTTGATGCCAATCTCATGGTTGGGTAGTAGCCCTTGTTTTTCGTCCTCGTTGGGTTTGAGATATTCTGCTGGAGGGAAGATGCGACGTGCTAGTGCCTCATCCATCGAGTTGGTGAGTGTGAGTTCGAGACTGGGATAGGATTGCGCATAGGGCGCGCGGTTTCGCAAGATGGCATTGAGAGCGATGACGCTCGCTTGTTTCGGATCGGATTCCAGGTCGGAAGATTCGATGCTCAGCTGGTCAATTTTTTGCGGCAACGGAATATTGCAGTTGAGCAGCTTGCAATAGGACATAAGTGCTAACTTGATGCCCGGTAAGTGTGCGGCGAGTTCGACACGAAAAAAATAGGTAGTCTGTGCCAGTAACACTATGAACAACAGTAATGTGACTACCAGCCACGACCAGTGAACTTTCTCTTTGATGGCTGAGGGACCGGTTTCCAGTGCTTCTTCTGAACTGGCCGTAGCGAGATGGCTGAAATCATATTTATCGTGGGTTGCGGGGATATGCTCTACCGGGCTTTCGACAGGCACTTGTTGCATTTCTTCCTGAGCCAGGGTTAGGGTAAGTTGCGGGCTGAGTTCGTTATCATGCAATTGTTTTGTTGCATTGAATATAGCCTGGCAACGTCCGCAACGCACCATGCCCTGATGCATATCCAGCTGAGCTTGGCTCACCTTAAAGCGGGTGCCGCACTCAGGGCATTGAGTGACTGCGTTCATCGCTTCACTCCAGATAAGCACGCCCAACCTTCTTCTATAACCGGTGGACTGAAGTCAAACCATTGATCATAGATTTTCATAACGTCATTGGCCTGTTCGCTGAGTACGCCGGATAACACAATCTGGCCGCCTTGCCGCGTTGAGCCTGCCAGCAATGGAGCGAGTACTTTGAGAGGATTGGTAAGTATATTGGCTACTACAATGTCGGCTTGTTGGTTCAGTGCGGCATTAGGCAAGTAGAACTGCGCGTTAACCTGATTAACCATTGCATTGTCGCGGCTGGCTTGCACGGCTTGTGCATCCACATCCACGCCAGTGGCGCTGGCAGCGCCAAGTTTGAGCGCAGCGATGGCCAGAATGCCCGAGCCGCAGCCATAATCCAGTACGGATTCACCCCCTTGCAAATGACTATCCAACCAGCGCAGACACAAACGGGTAGTGGGGTGGCTACCGGTACCAAAAGCCAAGCCGGGATCGAGCGTAATGTTGATGGCACTGGGATCGAACGGGGTGTGCCAGGTAGGCACGATCCATAGGCGTTGCGAAATGCGAATGGGGTTAAACTGCAATTGAGTCAGGCGCACCCAGTCGTTGTCCGCCAAGGTTGCAATGACATAGGTTGGCGGCTGTTTCAGTCCGATGGCGTGTGCCGCTTTCAGCATGATTGCGTCTATCGGCGTATCTTCGACAAACAAAGCAGTAACGCGATTGTGTGACCAAAGATGGGGGGCGGGTTCGCCTGGTTCGCCAAACATGGCTTGCTCATTCGGTGTATCGACATCAGCATCGTGAATGTCCACCGATAGTGCGCCGAGCGCCAGCAGCGCCTCACTCAGCATCTCCGCCTGGGATGCAGATGCAGTGATCGTCAGCGTAAGCCAAGCCATGTTATTTTACCTTGATGCGTTCGGCTAGCTTGTGTTCCAGATAGTGAATGCTGGTGCCACCTCGTAGAAAAGCAGCATCTAACATTAGTTCCTGATGCAGCGGAATGTTAGTCTCGATACCTTCTACCGCCATTTCAGATAGGGCAGTACGCATGCGGGCTATCGCCTGTTGGCGGTTGTCACCATATGCGATAATCTTGCCGATCATGGAATCGTAATGCGGCGGCACGAAATAATTGGCGTACACATGGGAATCCACGCGAATGCCAGGGCCACCAGGAGTATGCCAAGTAGTAATGCGGCCGGCCGAGGGCGTGAATTTGTAGGGATGTTCGGCATTGATACGACATTCGATGGCATGACCTTTGAGTGCTATATCATTTTGCTTGAAACTGAGTTTTTCACCGGCAGCGATACGAATCTGCTGTTGCACGATATCTATGCCAGTAATCATTTCGCTGACCGGATGTTCTACCTGTATGCGAGTGTTCATTTCAATGAAGAAAAACTCATCGTTTTCATACAGAAACTCAAAAGTTCCCGCACCGCGATAGCCAATCTTGCGGCAAGCTGCCGCGCAGCGCTCACCAATTTTATTACGCAAACGAGTATTGAGCAGAGGTGCTGGCGCTTCCTCAAGGATTTTCTGATGACGACGTTGCATTGAGCAGTCGCGCTCACCTAAATATACCGCATTGCCATAAGAATCAGCCAGTACTTGAAATTCGATGTGGCGTGGGTTTTGCAAAAACTTTTCCATATACACCACAGGATTATTAAACGCCGCCTGCGCCTCGCTACGCGTCATGACCACGGCATTGAGCAACGCGGCTTCGGTATGCACCACGCGCATGCCGCGTCCGCCCCCGCCCCCGGCGGCCTTTATAATGACCGGGTAACCGATACTGCGTGCAATTTTTGTAATTTCGGCTGGATTGTCCGGCAGTGCGCCATCCACGCCCGGTACACAAGGAATGCCCGCTTTTTTCATAGCGTTTTTGGCGGATACTTTGTCGCCCATTAAACGAATGGTCTCCGGGCGTGGACCAATGAATACAAACCCACTCTTTTCCACACGCTCGGCGAAGTCAGCATTCTCAGACAAAAAACCATAGCCAGGGTGGATGGCCTGTGCATCTGTAACTTCCGCTGCGCTAATGATGGATGGGATATGCAGATAGCTGTGTAGCGAGGAAGCCGGGCCAATGCATACCGATTCATCGGCCAGTTTGACATACTTGGCATCTGCGTCAGCTTCGGAATGCACTGCTACTGATTTAATGCCCATCTCACGACAGGCGCGCTGAATTCTTAAGGCAATCTCGCCTCGATTTGCGATGAGAATTTTTTCAAACATTATTTAACCGATGATAAAAAGAGGTTGACCATATTCCACCGGCTGGCCGCTCTCGACCAGAATCGCACTAATGACCCCGCTTTGATCAGCTTCGATTTCGTTGAGCAGCTTCATTGCTTCGATGATACAGAGGGTGTCGCCCACGCTCACGCTCTGGCCCACCTCCACAAAGGGTTTGGCGCCAGGGGAGGGGCTACGGTAGAAACTTCCGACCATCGGCGATTTCACTGTATGGCCATCTGGTGTTGCGGGTTCGGCTGGTTGTTCAGCAGGCGCATCGGCTAGCTGTGGGGCAAGCGTGGTCATATGCTGCGGTGCAGTAGTATAAACATGCTGCACCGCAGCACCAGAACGAACAATGCGAACGCGTTCTTCGCCTTCACTGATTTCCAGCTCGGCAATACCGGAGCTTTCAACTAGTTCAATCAAGGTCTTGAGTTTACGTAAATCCATGATTAGCTCCTAACAGAATATTGCAGCGCGTATTGCACTGCGAGTTCATAACCGGTTGCACCAAGGCCGCTGATAACGCCGACAGCGAGATCAGAGAAGTATGATTCTTTGCGGAACGGTTCACGTGCAAACACATTGGAAAGATGCACTTCAATAAATGGGATGGCCACCGCCGTCAGTGCATCGCGTAAAGCCACACTGGTATGCGTAAAAGCAGCGGGGTTGATGACAATAAAATCGGTACCGTCCTGGCGCGCCAAATGTACGCGATCCACTAAGGCGGATTCAGAGTTACTCTGGAAATGCAACAGATTTGCACTTTGCATATGCACCAAGTGCTGCAATTTGTTGTTAATTTCGTCTAAAGTAATATGGCCATACACGCTTGGCTCGCGACTGCCGAGCAAGTTCAGATTGGGGCCATGTAGAACCAGGATGGTTTTCATGAGCGCAGTTTGACGCAAATTAGTACAAGTTGTCTATTTTTTAGCAGAAATTGAGCGAAGTAATTAAGCGAGACGTTCTTCTTGCAAACGTTTACGCAATTCCTCAACGGTGAGGATGGGGGGGGTAAAACTTCCTCGCAATTCGAGTAAATCTTTTTCGACGCTTACCAGTGCATCTACCTTGGCTTTGTGTGCCACGGCCAGAAATACTTGGCAAAATATGCCGTGCGATGGCATCCAGTTGGATATAGACGCTGTTTCACAGTATGGAAAAAAATCTTCCAGCAACAGATCCTGTTCCGCGATCGACAGATTGAATTTTGGGTAGTTTAATGAGTCAAATAAATCTTCTTTTGTTGCGTTACTGATCACCGGACGGATAGACTTCGCCTGCCAAGCATTTTTCAACCACGCCAAATTCCCGTTGGCGAACAACAATGCAGAGAGTATTACATTGGTATCGAGAACAACGCGCATGTTATTCTTTGGGCCGACGTGCCCAAGCACTGGCGTCTGCTACATCTTTTTCGGAAATACCCGATGCAATCAATTTGTCACGTACGGCTTCGACGCTTTGAGCTAAAACTGGCGTCAGAACGATGGTGGTACTGTCAACTTCAACATCGAGATATTCGGCAACCCCCACTTGGGAAGGGATTTCATCTGTAGACGCGATCTGGTCGTTTGGAGTTATCTTGACGTGCATAGTAGCTACCTCAGCGGCAAGCAAAAGTGATAAGGTAAATTATGGCAAAATTGTACTTGAGAAAACGGACGTGCGCAAGTTCAAGCCATTGTCCAATAAGGGGTAGGCAGGCTTTGCCGGCCTCGCTATCATTAAAATTCGTAGCATTTGTCCCCGCGAAAGGTGCGTTGCGTTTATCTGGGCGGCAAATAGTCGTTTCTCGTGCGCGTTATGCCACTCCGACACATGCGGGCGGTACATTTCAAACAGTTGCCCGGACTGACCCCCTCAAATGAAGAGTGAATGACTCGTTGGAAAGCACGATTCCCGCAAGTGTAAAGTTAGATACAAAATCTTGGAATACTGATAACTATTTTTCTCCTGTTGCCCTAAACAGGGCAGTGCGGCATAATTGCCCACTGTTTGTTGTAAAAATATTTTATTTATTCTTAGAGATGTTCAGGAGGCTAGTGAAAGATGGCTGCGGCGCGTAAAGTACACCCCCCCAAGTTTAATGACATAACTGGAGCGATCCGCGCTTTGGCAATGGATGCAGTTCAAAAAGCAAACTCTGGCCATCCTGGCGCCCCCATGGGCATGGCAGAAATCGCCGAAGCGCTGTGGATTCACCATCTGCGCCACAACCCGGCTAACCCTAAATGGGCCGACCGTGACCGTTTCGTGTTTTCTAATGGCCATGGCTCGATGCTGATTTATGCCTTGCTGCATTTGACCGGCTACGACTTGCCGATTGATGAGTTGAAGCGTTTCCGCCAACTGCACTCTCAGACTCCAGGCCACCCAGAATATGGCTACACCGCTGGCGTCGAAACCACTACTGGTCCGCTGGGTCAAGGCATTACCAATGCGGTGGGTTTTGCCCTGGCAGAAAAAATGCTGGCAAATGAATTTAATCGTCCCGGCCACGAAATCGTTAACCACTTTACTTATGTCTTTCTCGGCGATGGCTGCATGATGGAAGGCATTTCGCATGAATCCTGCGCACTGGCCGGTACTTGGGGATTAGGCAAGCTGATCGCCTTCTGGGACGACAACGGCATCTCCATTGATGGACATGTTGAAGCCTGGTTTACTGACGATACTGCCAAACGCTTTGAGTCTTATGGTTGGCATGTAATAGCCAATGTGGAAGGCCATGATCCCGAAGCAATAGATGACGCCATCAAGGCTGCCAAGGAAGTAACCGACAAGCCCACACTGATCTGCTGCAAGACCATCATCGGCGCGGGTTCCCCAAACAAGGCCGGTACACATGACGTGCATGGCGCTGCATTGGGTGATGCGGAAATCGCTGCTACGCGCGAATACATAGGCTGGAAATATCCTCCGTTCGAAATTCCAGCGCACGTTTATCAAGCGTGGAATGCGCGTACCAAGGGCGAGGGTTTGGAAAAATTGTGGGACAATAAATTTGCAGAATACCGCAAGGCTTTTCCCCAAGAGGCGGCTGAGTTTGAGCGTCGCATGAAGGGTGATTTGCCAGCAGACTGGGCGCAACATGCTGCAGATATGATCGCCAAGACCAATGAGAAGGCTGAAACCATTGCCTCGCGCAAGGCATCGCAGAATGCGATCAACGGTCTGGTGCCGGTACTACCTGAATTTCTTGGCGGTTCAGCGGATCTTACCGGTTCGAACCTCACCAATTGGACGGGCGCCAAGCACGTTCATGGAAAAACGACAGGTAACTATATTAGTTACGGAGTACGCGAATTCGGCATGTCAGCCATTATGAATGGCGTGGCGTTGCATGGTGGTTTGCTACCATTTGGCGGCACTTTCCTGATGTTTTCAGAATATGCACGCAATGCACTGCGCATGGCTGCGTTGATGAAGCAACGCGTGATTTTCGTGTACACGCATGACTCCATCGGTCTTGGCGAAGACGGTCCAACTCATCAGCCAGTGGAACAAACCGCCACGCTACGCTATATTCCAAATATGGACGTTTGGCGTCCTTGTGATACGGTGGAATCTGCCGTGTCATGGGTTGCAGCGGTTGAGCGCAAAACCGGCCCGAGCAGCCTTATCTTCAGCCGCCAGAATTTGGTATTCCAAAAGCGCGATGAGGCTCAAATCGCCAACATCCGTAAGGGTGGCTATGTGTTGTCTGAAGCCGCCAATGGCAAGCCACAAGCGCTTATTATCGCGACTGGTTCCGAGGTGGGTCTGGCAATGGATGCACAAAAAGCCTTGGCTCAAGACGGCATTAATGTACGAGTAGTTTCCATGCCATCAACCAATGTATTTGATCGTCAAGATCAGGCATACAGGGACAGTGTGTTACCAAAGGGCAGTAAGCGCATAGCTGTCGAAGCTGGTGTGACGGGTTTTTGGTACAAGTATGTTGGTTTGGACGGTGCGGTAATCGGCATGGATACCTTTGGCGAATCTGCTCCGGCAGGTGAATTGTTCAAACACTTCGGCTTTACCATAGAGAATGTAGTGAAAGCCGTGAAAAGCATACTCTAAATCTGGTAACGATTCAGCCGACCCTTATAACGCAGAAAGTGTCCATTAGACATTGCTGCGATGACCATCGTAAGGCCATATCAAGTCAGCTTCAGTGTTGCGATTGTATGTAGCTAATGCACACATCGGGGCTCACATACTGCTCACTTTCGCCGAAGTGGACACTTAGCGTTGCAGCCAGTAGAACTGGCGGCACGCTTCAAGGTTATCCTGTCGTCCGAGTATTTGTGGCGGAGCATGTAAAGACGCTAGAAGTTTAAATATTTGATCAGTCTAGCTACAACATCAGAATAATATCAAGGCATTTGTTTGAATAGTTACAATTTTAGTTATAAAACCAGGAGAGAAACATGACAATCAAAGTTGGTATCAATGGGTTTGGTAGAATTGGCCGTATGGTGTTCCGCGCAGCGGTGAAAAATTTTAAGGACATCGAGATAGTAGGCATTAACGACCTGCTTGAACCCGACTACTTAGCCTACATGCTGAGCTTCGACTCCGTGCATGGCCGCTTTGACGGCAGCGTCTCCATTGAAGGCAATACCTTGGTCGTCAACGGAAAAAAGATCCGCCTGACTGCCATCAAAGATCCTGCTGAACTGAAGTGGAATGAAGTGGGCGCTGATATAGTCATCGAGTCCACCGGTCTTTTCCTCACTAAGGAAACTTGTGAAAAACACATCGCCGCTGGCGCCAAAAAAGTCATCATGTCTGCGCCGTCCAAGGATGACACGCCTATGTTTGTGTACGGCGTAAATGACAAGACTTATGCTAACCAAACTATCATCTCCAACGCTTCCTGCACTACAAATTGCCTCGCCCCGGTTGCCAAGGTGCTAAACGACACTTGGGGCATCAAGCGCGGATTAATGACCACCATACACGCCGCTACAGCTACCCAGAAGACCGTGGATAGCCCTTCAAACAAGGATTGGCGTGGTGGTCGCGGCATCCTCGAAAACATCATTCCGTCTTCGACTGGTGCGGCCAAGGCCGTTGGTGTGGTTATTCCCGAACTGAATAAAAAACTCACCGGCATGGCTTTTCGTGTACCTACCTCTGACGTGTCCGTGGTTGACCTTACCGTGGAGCTGGACAAGGCTGCGACCTACGCCGATATCTGCGCCGCCATGAAGACCGCATCCGAGGGTTCAATGAAGGGCATACTTGGCTATACCGGCGAAAAAGTGGTTTCTACCGACTTCCGGGGCGAGAGTTGCACTTCTGTCTTCGATGCGGAGGCTGGTATGTCTCTGGACGGCACCTTCGTTAAGGTCGTCTCTTGGTACGATAACGAGTGGGGCTACTCCAGCAAGGTTCTGGAGATGGTTCGCGTCATCGCTAAATAAACATGCACGCAAGGTGAGGAGCTACCTCACCTTATTGCATTTCTTCTTACGTTTCACCTCGAATGCTTAATTGGAGAAAGAATTGTCCGTAATCAAAATGACTGATTTGGATCTCAGGGGCAAACGCGTCCTGATCCGCGAAGACTTGAATGTTCCCCAAGCTGATGACGGCACCATAACCGATGATACCCGCATCCGGGCAAGCTTGCCTACCATCCAGCATGCCGCGAAGGCAGGCGCCAAAGTAATGTTAATGTCCCACCTCGGCCGTCCTGAAGAAGGTGTATATTCAGAAGCCGATTCCCTAAAGCCTGTAGCCAAGCGTTTGTCCGACTTGTTGGGTAAAGAGATACGGGTAATTAAAGATTGGCTGGACGGCGGCTTCACCATCGCCGATGGCGAAGTCGTACTATTTGAGAACGTACGCTTCAATAAAGGTGAAGGCAAAAACAACGACGAGCTGTCCCAAAAAATGGCTAAGCTGTGCGATATCTATGCGATGGATGCATTCGGTACCGCGCATCGCGCGCAGGCTTCCACCCACGGTGTGGCGAAGTATGCGCCAGTGGCATGCGCTGGCCCGCTATTGGCAGCAGAATTGGATGCATTGGGCAAGGCATTGGAAAGCCCGGCTCACCCGCTAATCGCCATCGTTGGAGGTTCTAAGGTTTCAACTAAATTGACCGTGCTGGAATCGCTGTCCCACATTGTGGATCAATTGATTGTCGGTGGCGGCATTGCCAATACTTTCATCAAAGCGGCTGGTTATAACGTCGGTAAATCCCTATATGAACCCGATCTTGTAGCTGAAGCCCAGCGTTTAATGCAAGCCGCCAAGACCAAGGGCGGATCGATTCCGGTACCTACCGATGTGGTCGTGGGCAAGAAATTCGATGCCAATGAGCCTGCCGTGGTTAAAAAAGTGGCTGATATCACCGAGGATGATATGATTTTTGATATTGGCCCCGAAACTGCCCAGACTTATGCAGCTTATCTAAAAAATGCCGCAACCATCGTGTGGAATGGCCCAGTAGGCGTATTTGAATTTGACCAGTTTGGCGCTGGCACCAAGACGCTGGGCATGGCGATTGCGGAAAGTCCCGCATTTTCTATCGCCGGCGGTGGGGATACGCTGGCGGCGATTGCCAAATACGAGATCAGTGATCAAGTAAGCTATATTTCAACGGGCGGCGGTGCATTTTTAGAATTCCTTGAAGGCAAAAAATTGCCAGCGGTGGAAATTCTTGAGCAACGTGCTGCGAAGTAAATAAGTCGAGAAATTTATGTTACGCAGAACCAAGATTGTTGCCACCCTGGGACCAGCCTCCAGCGACCAGAAAGTGCTGGAGAAAATGATACTTGCTGGCGTGGATGTGGTGCGCATGAACTTTTCCCATGGCACAGCGCAGGACCACGTGGCGCGTGTTGAAAAAGTGCGCGCTGCAGCGGCTGCTTGTGGCCGTATTATAGGAATTCTTGCCGACCTGCAAGGCCCTAAAATTCGTGTAGGAAAACTTGAGAATGACAAGATCATTCTCAAGCAAGGGGATACTTTTATCCTGGATGCGGAGTGGACAGGCCTCGGCAATCAGGAACGAGTTGGTCTCGACTACAAGGACTTACCTAAGGATGTCAGCAAAGGTTCGGTGCTGCTGCTGAATGATGGCATGCTGGAATTCGATGTAACCGAAGTTAAGGGCGCGCAAATTATTTGCAAAGTAGTGTGCGGCGGTGTGCTGTCAAACAACAAGGGCATTAATCGCAAGGGCGGCGGTTTGACTGCACCCGCGCTTACCGCCAAGGACAAGGAGGACATTAAGACTGCAGCCTTAATTAAAGCGGACTATCTGGCGATTTCCTTCCCGCGCTCGGCTGATGACATGAAATTGGCGCGCAAGTTGATGCATGCGGCTGGCGGCAAAAGCTTATTGATGGCTAAAATTGAGCGTGCCGAAGCCATTGCCGTACTGGACGAAATTATTGATGCATCCGACGCTATCATGGTGGCTCGAGGCGACCTTTCCGTGGAAGTGGGAGATGCAGCCGTGCCAGGCTTGCAAAAACGCATGATCCGTATGGCGCGTGCCAAAAACAAGTTGGTTATCACTGCCACACAGATGATGGAATCCATGATCACCAACCCGATTCCCACTCGTGCGGAAGTATCGGACGTGGCAAATGCAGTGCTGGATGGTACCGATGCGGTAATGCTGTCGGCAGAAACCGCGGTGGGCGACTATCCCATCGAAACCATCAAATCCATGGTGCGTATCTGTATTAACGCGGAAAGTGAGATGGAAGATATCGCCACCAGTCACCGACTACTGCAAACTAAATTCGCACGCATCGATCAGGCCATCGCCATGTCTGCGCTATATGCTGCTTCTCACTTTACGATCAAAGCGATTGTGGCGCTGACCCAGTCCGGTTCGACTCCTCTGTGGATGTCCCGCATGAATGCAAGGGTGCCGATCTTTGCGTTAACGCCGACTGAGTCAACCTTGAGTAAAGTAACTCTGTTCAGCGGGGTGCATCCGATTGCGTTTAACATTACCTCCAAACTTCCATCAGTGGAGTTGCGCGCGGCTGAGGATGAACTGGTACGTTTGGGATTAGTACAAGAAGGTGACATGATTGTGATGACTATAGGCGAAGCCGTTGGCAAGGCTGGCTATACCAATACCATGAAAATTGTCCGAGTAGGCGATCACCGTAAGCACTGAGGAGTTGAAGCGCAGCCGAGTTTTCCCGTACACTGCCAGATTCTATTTTTTGATTTTGTTTGATAACTTTAAATTTGCTAGGAGAAAAAAATGGCTCTTGTTTCATTACGCCAGCTGCTGGATCATGCAGCCGAGAACGGATACGGCCTGCCCGCATTCAACGTCAATAATTTGGAACAGGTCAAGGCAATCATGGAGGCGGCGGATGAAACCAACAGCCCAGTGATTATGCAAGGCTCAGCTGGCGCCCGCAAGTATGCGGGCGAAGCATTCTTGCGTCACCTGATTCTTGCTGCAGTTGAGACTTATCCGCACATTCCAGTTGTAATGCACCAAGATCACGGAGCCTCCCCGGCTGTATGTATCAATGCCATTCGTTCCGGATTCTCCAGCGTAATGATGGATGGTTCTTTGAAAGAAGACGCCAAAACTCCATCTTCCTACGAATATAACGTTGAAGTAACAAGTAAAGTTGTTGATATTTCCCACGCAGTGGGCGTATCCGTTGAAGGTGAGCTAGGTTGTTTGGGCTCACTTGAAACCGGCATGGGCGAACAAGAAGATGGGCAGGGTGCGGAAGGCAAACTAGATCACTCGCAACTACTAACCGATCCAGAAGAAGCCGCCGACTTTGTCCGGAAGACTGGTGTAGATGCACTGGCGATAGCCATCGGCACCTCGCACGGTGCATACAAATTCACCCGCCCGCCCACAGGCGACACTTTGGATATTAAGCGCATCAAGGCGATCCACGCCCGTATCCCAAATACTCACTTGGTGATGCATGGCTCTTCTTCTGTACCGCAAGAATGGTTGAAGATCATTGACCAATTTGGCGGCGACATGGGGGAAACCTACGGCGTGCCAGTTTCAGAGATAGTCGAGGGTATCAAACACGGCGTGCGAAAAGTTAACATCGACACAGACCTCCGCATGGCATCTACTGGCGCGGTTCGTCGCCACTTGGCACAAAACCCAAAAAATTTCGATCCACGTAAATTCTTGGCAGAATCGACTATAGCCATGAAAGAGATTTGCAAGGCACGTTATGAAGCCTTCGGTTCTGCTGGCCAAGCTTCTAAAATAAAAGCGATTTCACTGGATGCTATGGCCATCAGGTACGCCAAAGGTGAGCTAAAAGCCATCGTCAAGTAATTCAAGTAATTCAATGTAAGCACAATTAAAAAAAAGCGGTTTTCGAACCGCTTTTTTCTTATCCCGAGAATTAATGGTAAGCATCCGTTGCAACTCAGCAAATTATAAATTATTCCTGTTTCCGTTAAAAACTTCTTACTTCTCACAAATTTATTTAACTCCCGTTCTAAAAAATTCCGCCGTTCACTGTACCTAAAGAATGGGAAGATTGCTTACGCCAAGTGTCTGTGCATTATGGGAATGAATGCGAAGCTGGTAAAATTGAAATTATCGCAAGCATGAAATTCAAAATATTTAAAACATCATGCAATATGTACAGAACCTTCCCCTTCCTCCGTCTTTAAACGGATTAGAAGATAAAAATGAAGTAAAAAAGCTAACTGAAATTAAACCAGTTAAGCCCGTCCCAGAGCGCACCCAGCCTTCGCTGGTGTTTAGGCCATTTACACGATCTGAACAACAGCATAACTTGGTTAAGCCAGTCGAGAGGCGACATGCAGAGACCTATCTTGGTGAACGCCGAACAATCTGCCGTCGTATCAAAATTCAGCCTCTTCTGAAAGAGCTTCGCTCAAAGGTAGACCGACGACACCACAAACAAAGAAAAACAGATATAACAGAACATATAGATGAAGAGGCCTAGAACTGGAAGTTATTCAATATACCTGATTACACCAATCATGTGATGGGTACCTATATCGTAGAGTTTACTTCGCGAAGCGTAGGCGTAAGTTTAGTTTTGTATGGCAGGAATCAACGTATTTTTTGGTGAATTTCTGATGAATTCTGATGAATAAGAAAATCAATCTCAACAAACCCGCTAAAACAGCTGTACAAATCAGCAAGCATGAATACCGAAAGACACTCCATGCCCTTCAGGTCGAGCTAGTCAAACTGCAGCGGCACTTCATTAAATGCAATGACAAAATTCTAATTATTTTTGAAGGCCGGGATGCATCTGGAAAAGATGGCACAATCAAGCGCATCGTTCAGCATTTGAGTCCACGTGAAACACGCGTCGTGGCGCTCGGTAGGCCTTCGGACCGAGATCATACATCGTGGTATTTCCAGCGTACGTTCCCTATCTGCCGGCAGCTCAAGAGCTCGTGCTGTTTAACCGCAGTTGGTACAATCGCGCGGGTGTCGAGCGGGTAATGGGCTTTTGCACTGACGCTGAATATGAGGAGTTTATGGACTCAGTATCAGAGTTTGAACATATGTTGCTCCGTTCAGGTATCAAGCTTCTTAAGTACTACCTCGACATCAGCAAACGCGAACAGAAGAAACGCTTAAATGAGCGCATGACAGACCCGCTCACCCAATGGAAAGTCAGCGCGCTTGACGACCAGGCAATCAAGAAATGGAAGCCATACAGCTTGGCACGCAACGAAATGTTGGCTCGCTCGCACAACACAATGGCTCCATGGACAATAGTTCGCGCCGATGACAAGTATCTGACGCGACTTAATGTTATCAAGGATCTGCTCAGCCGCCTTAATTACGCGGATAAGGATGAACGACTGGTTCTGCCGGATCCACAGGTCGTATTAACTTACGATGCAACATATCTCGAAAATGGCGTGCTAGAGCCGTAGCCGTAGCCGGAGATTTTTGTGCAAGAAAATCTTCTCGATGACTGCCCCCGCCGTTTAGCTTGACATTCAATCTGTAGCCTACTTTCTGGCAAGCGTCACGACCCGCCCCCTCAGTCAGTGCGTCACCGCACATACACTAGATTTTTCTTAAGATAGTCTTTATTTGTTTTTTTGGCGACATTCCATGTCGATATGAATCTATTTACCACTACAGAGGTACATGATGATAACCAAGATACAGGTAATCTTTTACAGCTCGCATGGACATATATATCAGATGGCGGAAGCCATCATGGCTGGTGCACGTGAGATATCGGATGTTGAGGCTACTCTGTGGCAGGTTCCGGAACTGATGCCTGACGATGCATTAAAAACGCACGCCAAAACTGCGCGTGCATCGTTTGCACAGATACCCACCGCCAAACCAGAGCAGTTGGCTGAGTCCGATGCCATCATTTTTGGCACGCCGACGCGCTTCGGCAACATGTGCGCCCAGATGCGCAATTTCCTTGATCAGACTGGAGGACTGTGGATGAAAGGCGCGCTAATTGGCAAGGTAGGCAGCGTTTTTACCAGCTCGGCAACCCAGCATGGTGGTCAGGAATCAACCATACTTAGTTTTCATACAACTCTGCTACATCAAGGCATGGTGATCGTCGGGGTGCCCTATTCTGAGCAGCGACAAATGACCATCAGTGAAATTACTGGCGGCAGTCCTTACGGCGCTTCAACGATCACTGGTGGTGATGGCGCACGTCAACCGAGCGAGAACGAACTTGCGATAGCACGTTTTCAAGGCCGGCATGTCGCTGGCATTGCCAAGCGGCTAAAAATAGCGGCATAAATGCCAGATCATGAATAACTAGCAGGCGCATCTCGATGGTTTTCTAACTACTCAAAAAAGGATTTCAACTATGAATGCATTGAACAGCTTTGGCCCGTTAGTGGGCCGTATTCTGATGGCACTCATCTTCGTTATGTCGGGTTTCGGTAAAATAACCGGCTTTGAAGGGACGGTAGGGTATATAGCCAGCAAGGGATTGCCAATGCCGGAATTGCTCGCCATCGGCGCCATCATCGTTGAAGTGGGCGGAGGCATCATGCTGATCGTTGGCTGGAATGCACGTTGGGCCGCCGCCGCGATATTTGTATTCACCGCAATGGCTGCGCTGTTCTTCCATAATTTCTGGGCCGTGCCGCCCGCCGAAGCACAAAACCAGATGATCAACTTCATGAAGAACATTTCCATGATGGGCGGCTTGCTATATGTTGTTATGCATGGCAGCGGGCCTTTTAGTTTAAGTCGTGGCACTGCTATTGATCCGGCAGCTGAAATTTGAAGTTTTCATGCGGCCAATGACGCCGCGCACGGTCGGTAGGAGAGTCCACTCAAATACTAGATGTACGATGTGCTATATATTTAGACAGGTTTTTTACTTGACAATATTTTTAATTAAAGATACATTAGAAATGACTGTTATTGAAATATATCAAAAATGAGAATTGGATGATAAGAAAATGACAATTGTCTTGAATATGTTGTATACGTCCACTGTGGCCCGCCATCTCAGGAATATTTTAACATTTTGTTTCTTGGCGGGAATTGCCACCGCAAGCTGGGCTGAGCAGCGCGAATTCAACCTGAGCATTGATGAAGTTACAATCGAAGTAGCTCCGGGCTTTACCAATAAAGTTTGGGCGTTCAACGGTCAAGTTCCAGGGCCACTCATCCACGTCAAGGAGGGAGATGATGTGATGGTGCATGTAACCAACAACACCACACTTCCCCATACCATCCATTGGCACGGGGTTAACCAGACCGGCAGTTGGCAACAAGATGGCGTGCCAGGTGTTACACAAGAAGCGATTCAGCCCGGCGAATCGTATACCTATAAATTCAATGTTGATCGTCCTGGAAGCCTGTGGTACCACTGCCATGTAAATGTCTGGGAGCATGTGGCGATACGCGGGATGTGGGGACCAATGATCGTCGATCCAAAAACCCCGAGCGCACTCGAAAAGGAAGTTACCCTGGATGCCATTCTGATGATGAGTACTTGGCAATCTCCATATGCCAGCATATTTGGCAAAGGCGGCAGCCCGCAGGATGTTTCTGACTACTTTTCAGTAAACGCAAAATCCTTCCCATTCACCCAGCCGATTAGGGTCAAGAAAGGCGATGTGTTGAGAATGCGTTTTATTGGTGCAGGCGATGAAACGCACCAAATGCATATGCATGGGCACGACATGCTTGTCACTCACAAAGACGGTTATCCACTCGCCAATCCTTACTATGTGGACACTGTTCCGGTAGGACCCGGTGAGCGTTATGACGTGATCGTCAAGATGAACAATCCTGGACTCTTCATAATGCACGACCATGTTGACAAACACATGACAAACAATGGTGCCTCGATGGGTGGGCCAATGACCGTTTTTGAATATGAAGGCGTCAAAATGAATGACTGGTACACATGGAAAAATAAAGTATATGACCCCAATTTCTTCTACAGTGTGTCGCTTACGCAGGGATATGGGCTTTTCAATAGCGCACCTTTTATGGGCAAAATAATCGAACAGGGGAAAAGGAGGAGATAAATATGAAGCGAGTTGTTCTTGTTGCCTTACTTGGTTTTTCTGGAGCGACCCTCGCCGAGGGAGGAATGCTTCAGGGGAGCTGTTCCGCCTGCCACAACATTAAGGGGCCGGCAACACAGACTTTGAAAGCCGCCTTTGAGAAAAAGGGCCCAGATCTCTTTTACGCGGGCAATAAATATCGCCAAGAATGGCTTGTATCTTGGCTGCAAAAGCCCGGACGGATACGTCCTGCCGGGATGTACTATGGCGGGCATATCAAGGCTGGGGCAAAAGGTGATGAAATTGATACTTCGACGCTCACAGATCATATTGCACTTTCCAAGGCCGATGCCACCTCAGTTGCGGCCGAACTCATGAAAATGAAACCGCATGACGATTTGATCGCAAAGGAGAAAGTTGAGTCCGGTACAGTATCAAAGCAGATGGGGGAAATGGCCTTCACTAAATTTTTAGGCTGTATGGCCTGTCACTTGATCGAGCCTGAATATGGTGGGCTATCGGGGCCAGAGCTTTATACGGCGGCCAAGCGCCTGCAACCGCAATATATGTCGAGCTTCATCAGATCTCCTCAAGCTTGGGAGCCCAAATCCATGATGCCAAACAAAAATTTATCGGAGGTGAATATACAGAAAATGGTCCATTATCTTGAGACACTGAGCAAGGAGGATGCAAATGCCAACTAAATTAGTTTTGTTGATTTTACTAGCGGCTTTCTCAGCCCAGACCCAAGCCAAGGAAGCGCCCGCTGACAACTATAAAGCCTATTGCGTTCAATGCCACGGCGGTGATGGAACCGGAAAAGGCGTGAACGTCCGGGACATGACGGTCGTGCCGCGTGATCACACCGATGCGAAGGCAATGTCGGGTCGGTCGGACGAAACATTATTCAAAGCAATCAAAGAGGGTGGGCCATCCATTGAAAAATCAATATTGATGCCTCCTTGGGGTGCAACCTTAAGCGACGAGGAAATCAAGGATTTGGTGCAGCATCTACGCATGTTATGTAAGTGCAAATTTGGTTAGTAAATGGCAGTAGCAAGAAGTGGTGGTAAGAAACAAGCAATTTGTAGTTAACTTTAAATTAAAGGGGGAATAATATGTTTAAACTTAAAAATACAGCTGTTGCTGTAATGCTGGTAACTGGGTTTTTTTCCGCACAGCAAGTATTCGCAAAAACCGTTAAAGTCACGATGACGGCTATGGAAGTTGATCTACCCGTGAATAACAAGGGCGATGTCAAAATGGCAGCATGGACATTCGATGGCTCCATTCCTGGCAAGCCTGTCCGCGTAGACGAAGGTGATACGGTCGATTTTACGCTGATCAACCCACCTGAAAATAAAAATTCACACGCAATGGACTTTCATGCGGCTCAGGTAGACGTGCTGAATGAATTCGGTGAAATCAAGCCGGGACAAAGTAAACATTTCAAGTTTGAAGCCAAGACTCCAGGTGTATTCATGTATCACTGTGGCGCAAGCACCATGGCTCAGCATATTGCCAAGGGAATGTATGGAATGATCATTGTCGATCCAAAAGATAAAAAGAACTATCCAAAAGCAGACCGCGAATACATGCTGATTCAGCAGCAATACTTCCCGGACAGCGAGAACATCACTGGCTTACTTGAGAACACAGGTTGGAAAGGTGCTCTTATCAACGGAAAAATGTTTCATTACGATCCCGTTCATGAGCCAAATGCAACTCAGGTTCTGGAATCCAAGCCAGGCGAGCGCGTCCGTATTTTCTTTGTGAACGCGAACATCAACAATCCGGTTGCTCTGCATCCTATCGCAGGAATTTGGGATCGTGTTTATATCAACGGCAACCCGAAGAACACTCTATACGGTATTCAAACATACAATGTGGCGGTAGCTGAAGGCGGTACATTTGATATCGTTTCGCCAGCTGACCGTCCGACCAATGTCGCAATTGTCGATCATGCGATGGGAGCGGCGTTACGCGGTGCTATCACGGTTTTAATGAACAAGCCCGACGCTGACCCGAAAAAAGGACGTGGCGATCAAATCCTGATCAGATAGTTTTCAGTAAAGCTATTCCGCTTATTTTGAGGAGGCATTTGCCTCCTCTTAACATTTAACGGATGCACATCGCGTTGACCTCCAGTTGTTGGAGGCGTAAAGTGGAACTCCCTGTTGACCCGTCTTTTCGCTCAGTACGTTATCGCACATACGTGCAACTGTTGGAGAGATATAGTTGGGTCTCTCTATGTATCAAACTAGTAGAGGGGGCGTTGAAATGCTTATTTCGAAAAGATGGGATCAGAGTCCACGAATGATGATAAATAGGCATGGAACGTATAGAAATCATCCGAACTTTAACTATAAAAAATTATAAGGAGATTCAATTATGAAAATCAGCAAAGTCTGCGTTCTTGTTTCCTCGTTAATCACGGCCGGCTTCTTATCTGCTCCAGCTTTTGCTGCGGATAAAAATCCTCTGACCGGTTATACAATTCATGTTACGGCGCCACATGTCATGGACGGGGAAATTATCGGACCATTTCATCATTACTGCAAACCAATCAATGACGACGTTATTCAATGCATCTTGTTCGAATCAACCGATCCTAACGCTCGCTTGACCGAAGTCGAATACATGGTCTCCAAAAAACTTACCGGATCGGCTATACCGAAATGGTCGCATACGCAAAACTGGCACGACCACAAGCAGGAGATAGAGACTGGTCGCGTTGCCATAGTGAATCCAACTGACCCGAAAGAGCAAAAAGGGTTGGCGGATTATGTTGCCGGCACCGATGGCATCATTTTCCATCTCTGGCCTAAAGACGCGCCCATTCCTGACGGTTCTGTCGGTATTCCTCAATCTGTTGGACATTGGGAAGAACTACATGGAAAAATTGCCAAGGATCCAACTAAAAAATAAGGTTATTTGATTTATTTAAGAGACACGGGGTTTGTCCAAGGTGGGATGAACACTGTGTCTTTTGATTTTATATGTGAGGTGATGTCATGTTTTTTTTAAAGAAAAATATGTGGGTAGGAATTGCTATCTTTCTGAGCGTCGGCTCACAAAGCACATTGGCTTTCCACAAGGACGTATATGAGCCGCGTGTACCCAAGGCAATTATTGCGCAGGAACAGCAAGTAAAAAGTCCTTATCCCGTAACACCAGAGCGAATTGAAGCAGGCCGTAAAATTTATTTTGGGGAAGGTTTTTGCGTAACTTGCCATAGCAAGGATGGAACAGGTGTCAATCTTCCCGGACATCCTCCGCGTGATTTTACCGATGCAAAATGGCAGAAACTTCGCACGGACGGGGAATTAATGTGGGTTTTAAAGCATGGTAGCCCGGGAACCGGGATGCCGGTTCGGGTTGGAACGGATATAAACGAGGAAGATGGTTGGAATGTGATTCAATTTATACGTACCTTCGAGGGCAAGTAGGGGGTTTCCTTTCAAAAACAAGGTAACCCACCCCCTCATCAAGTTTGTAAATTCACCCCTGCCCACCATGGACTTAGGGCGTTCGTATATGATTCATATCTCCAGGGTAATAAATTTGCATCCTGAATCAGGAAGACGCAGCTGGCCCCTGCGTCGCAAATAACACGTCTTGATCAGGTATAGACCAGAGGAAATCGGACCATCAACATGGCGAAAAAAATAGCGGCAGGGATAGTACTGCTAGGAATCGTCATTCTGGCCTGGTATCTCATCAGTCAGCGCATATCTATTTCATGGCGTCATACTCAAACCGCAACTCAAACCGCAACTCCCGGTATCAAGACCTTATCGTTATCTGATATCGGCAAAGCCGGACAGGAACAAATCTGGATTTGTCCGATGCACCCAGAGATCATGCAGAACCATCCGGGCACTTGCCCAATTTGCGGCATGGATCTGGTTCAGTCAAAAAATCCCGCAGCTCACAACCACGACCATGGCATTCATATCGATACTGCATCCATCCAGAAGCTTGGTGTCAGGTTGGTAAGTGTAAAAAAAGCCCCGCTCAGCCAGGAAATCCGCACTTATGGCAACGTAATAGTCGATGGGGATACGCTTTATAATGTCCATACCAAGGTCGATGGCTGGATAAAAAAGCTAAATATCAATTCGGTCGGACAGCAGATTCGCAAAGGACAAGTAATCTATGAGATTTATTCTCCCGATTTGATTGCACAACAAAAGGAGTATTTGAGGTATGTGGTACGCCGTGATCAGACGTTAAAAACGATAGGAGACATTTCTCCGCTTGTGGAAAACCCCTATGTGATGGATCTGCTGCAAGAGCTTTCCAGAGAAAGAACTAAATTTCTCCATAAAGATATTAGCATTGAATCCGTTCAACAGATCGAGAACTCCAAGCAAGCCATTGAGGTGGTTAAAATACTGGCTGGTCAGGCAGGTGTCGTAACACAAATTAATGCACGCGAAGGTAACTTTGTCACGCCTTCCGCCACCCTGTTTACGCTGGCTGATGTCTCCAGGGTATGGGTTGATATCACGCTTTACCCCGACCAAGCTGGCCGGGTAAAGAATGGCGATGCGGTGACCATAAAAACCCCTGATGGGCAAGAAATCAAAACCAAGCTCGACTTTGTCAATCCACTTGCCGAAAACAACAAAATCAACGCAAGGGTGACGCTTAATAATACCAATCTGCGTTTGCGTCCTGGCAGCTTTGTCGACGTGATCATCCACGCCCAGCCGTACGAAGCACTCGTTTTGCCCCGCTCGTCAGTCATACACACTGGACATGGAGACTTGGTAATCCTGTCCAGAGGAGAGGGGCATTTCCTCCCCGTTAATATCGAGACCGGGATAGAAAGCGGGGACTGGATCGAGGTTGTAGATGGCCTGCTGGAAGGCGCAGAAGTAGCAGTAAACGGCCAGTTCCTGCTGGACGCCGCATCGTCGCTGCAAGATGCCGCGCAACGCATGCAGGAATCGCATAAGCACCAATGATTGCACGCGTTATATCCTGGTCATTACGCAACCATCTGCTGGTTTTGCTGCTTGCAGCTCTAATCAGCGCCTGGGGGATTTACTCCTTGCGTCATACCGCACTGGACGCAATCCCCGATCTTTCTGATGTTCAGGTCATCATCAAAACCACTTACCCCGGCCAATCGCCGCAAGCGGTGGAAGACCAGGTAACTTATCCGCTTACCTCGGCGCTGCTGTCGGTCCCCGGTTCTACTGCGGTTCGCGGCTTTTCCATGTTCGGCGAGTCGTTTATTTACATCATTTTCAAGGATGGAACCGATCCATACTGGGCGCGCACGCGCGTACTTGAATACCTGAGCCAGATGGCGGGGAAACTGCCGCCCGGCGTCACGCCGGCACTCGGGCCGGATGCATCCGGCGTGGGCTGGATTTTTGAATATGCGTTAACCGATCGTCAGCATCGCCACGATCCTGACCAATTGCGCGCGCTACAGGATTTCTTTCTGAAATATGAATTGCAAAGCCTGCCCGGAGTCGCCGAAGTGGCGAGTGTTGGTGGCATGGTGCGGCAATACCAGATCGAAGTAAATCCGACCCGACTGGCCGCGTATAAATTGACACTGGACAACGTGGCGCAATCAGTGCGCGACAGCAACCTATCCGGCGGCGGCTCAGTGGTAGAAATGGGACGCGCCGAATACATGATCAGGGCGCGCGGCTACCTCAAAACGTTGGATGATTTCCGGCAAATTCCGCTCGGCACAGATGTACAAGGCATCCCCATCCGCTTACAGGACGTGGCGCATATCCAGACGGGGCCGGAAGCGCGCCGTGGCGTAGTTGATCTCGATGGCGAGGGCGAGGTAGTAGGCGGGATTGTCGTGATGCGTTACGGCAACAACGCACTGGAAACCATAGAGCGGGTCAAGACGCGCTTGCAAGAACTGAAAGCAGGATTGCCCCAAGGGGTGGAATTAGTAGTCACCTATGACCGCTCCGGCCTGATCAAGCGCGCCATCAGCACCCTACGCGAGAAACTGATCGAGGAATCACTGGCAGTGGCTCTGGTCTGCCTGCTGTTCCTGTTTCACCTGCGTTCATCGCTGGTGGCAGTTGTAACCTTACCCATCGGCATCCTGGCCGCTTTCATCATCATGCAACAACAGGGCGTCAGCGCTAACATCATGTCGCTGGGCGGCATCGCCATTGCCATCGGCGCAATGGTCGACGCTGCCATTGTGATGATCGAAAACATGCATAAGCATCTGGAGCGTGCCGGAGCCAACCCCGATTACTGGCAGGTGGTGAAAGCAAGTTCACTCGAGGTAGGCCCAGCCCTTTTCTTCTCGCTGCTGGTAATCACCATCTCCTTCCTGCCAGTGTTAACGCTGGACGGGCAGGAAGGCAGGCTATTCGCACCCCTCGCATACACAAAAACTTATGCAATGGCCGCCAGCGCATTCCTGGCGATAACGCTCACACCGGTGCTGATGGGTTATTTCATTCGCGGGCGCATTCGTCCAGAACAGCGCAATCCGTTGAACCGAGTATTACAAGCCCTGTATCGGCCTGTGCTGCTGGCCGCCTTAAGCAAACGCAAGTTAACCGTACTCGCCACGCTATTGTTATTAGCTACCGTTGCGTGGCCGCTGGCCAAACTGGGCAGCGAATTCATGCCGCCACTGTATGAAGGCGACTTACTGTATATGCCAACCACCTTGCCCGGCTTGTCCGTAGACGAGGCGGCCAATATTTTGCAAATCACGGATCGCCTGATCCGCGCCCTGCCGGAAGTCGAGCGAGTATTCGGCAAGGCCGGACGCGCCGATACGGCGACTGATCCGGCACCGCTTTCGATGCTGGAAACCACCATTCTGCTGAAGCCGCGTGACCAGTGGCCGCCGGGAGAAACGGTAGAGCAATTGATACACAAGCTTGATGACCAGGTGCGTCTGCCAGGGCTCACCAACTCCTGGGGCTACCCGATCCGCACCCGCATAGACATGCTTTCCACAGGCATCAGAACGCCGCTGGGAATTAAAGTCACCGGCCCGGATCTGGCCGGCATCGCTGAACTGGCTCAGCAAATCGCGGCGGCGATCAAGAGCGTGCCTGGCACGCGCACCGTATTCGCTGAGCGTGCCACTGGCGGGCGTTATCTGGACATTGATATTAACCGGGCTCAAGCCGCACGGTATGGCGTTACCGTAGCCGATGTGCAGCGACTGGTGCAAGGCGCAATCGGTGGCGAAAACATCGGCACGGTAATTGATGGGCGCGAACGTTTCCAGATTAATTTGCGCTATCCACGTGCCCTGCGCGATTCCCTGCCGGCACTGGCGGCCAGCCGAATCACCATGCCATCCGGAGCGCAAGTGCCGCTGGGCGAATTGGCGCATTTGCACTTCAGTGATGGAGCTTCGGAAATCAAAAGCGAAAATGCGCGTTTGACCGCCTATGTATATATCGACATCACCGGGCGCGATCTCGGCGGTTATGTGGGCGAAGCCAAGCGCATATTGGAAAAATCGGTGACATTGCCACCCGGTTACGCCATTGCCTGGTCGGGACAGTACGTAAATTTGCAACATGCCAAAGAACGCATGCAGTGGGTCATCCCGCTGACGCTGATATTGGCCATCTTGTTGCTATATATGCATTTCCGCCATTTCGGCAAAGTACTGCTGGTGCTGCTGTGCCTGCCATTCTCCCTGATCGGCGGATTCTGGCTGGTATACGCGCTGGGATATAACTTATCGGTGGCAGTAGCGGTGGGCTTCATTGCGCTGGCTGGCGTAGCCGCCGAATTTGGCGTAGTAATGCTGCTGTATCTTGACAATGCCATCGAAGATTTACGTTGCGCAGGGCGCTTAAACAACCGACATGATTTGCACCAAGCCATCATTCAGGGAGCACTGCTACGCATCCGCCCAAAAATGATGACCGTCTCGGTAATCGTGGCGGGCTTGTTGCCGGTGATGTTCAGTCAAGGTGCCGGTGCAGAAGTCATGAAACGTATTGCCGCGCCGTTAGTAGGCGGCATGCTTACGGCACCGATGTTATCGCTAATCGTGATTCCAGTGCTGTACTCGTGGTGGCAAGGGCGGGGTATGGTGAAGGACTGATAAAAGGTTCAGCGATAACTTGTAATGAATTTAGGGCGTCTCTAAAAATTCAAGTTTCTAGACAAGACAAGGCACGAGTAAAAAATTTGAGCGCGGCATATACTTAATATGTAGGCGATAATTTTTTTCGAGTAACGCCATATGGTGACGAAAATTGAATTTTTAGCGGTGCCCTTTATTGAAAGATAGACATCCGCATGACCAGCTTCGCCAAAAGCTCATAACAAACGTAGTAACTCGCCTGCAATCCGCCGATTCCTGGCAAATAATCCGACGGCCATTCGAGGTCGCCATTTAAAATTCCGGTAGGAGCCGCAATTACCGGCAACCCCGACTTAGCGAATTCCTCTTTTGCCCGCGGCATGTCAAAGCTGTGCGTAACGAGCACGACTTGCCGAATGTTCTCTTTTGCCAGCATCGCAGCAGAGAATTCCGCATTCTCGTGTGTGTTTCGTGATTTATCTTCGCTCCAGCGAACTTTTATTCCGAACTCGTTTTCCAGAGCTTCCCGCATCAACTTTGCTTCCGTTTCACCCCCCAGTACCGATCCACCGGCGACGAGCACCGGCAACCCTGTTTTCTTCGCGACCCGCGCGCCGTAGCGCACGCGCTCGAGGGTCAGCCGCCCCAATGTGTCCCCACCGTACTCCAACGCATTGTTGCGAATTCCGCCGCCGAGGATCACGATGGCTTGAGCGTGCCGCGCTTCTTTGAGGTCGAGCGGGGGCGAGGTGTCGAGAAAATGCATCAGTTGATACGAAGCAAAGGGGGTAGACAGTGCAAGCAGGTAGACCGTCGCAATAATTGCGATCGCTCTGCCCGTGCGCGGAAATCTATGTACCAGAAACAGGCCAACAAGAATGATTAATAGCAGCCCTGTGGGAGGCAGAATAATCGTCTTGGCGATTGCCTTGAGCAGAAAAATATCGGGCATGGTTTATAGTATCGTGATCGAGATAAATTGTAAGAATCGATATTACTTCTTTCTCTACAGAAGCTGGAGATGCTGCTGAATAGATAAAGTGATGTCAACTCAAATACTGTTCGCTTAACCGTTCGTGGAGAGCTTGTCGAACCACCAGCCGCTCACCCAGAGCCCTTCGACAAGCTCAGGGCGAGCGGAATTTCTTTAACCAAACAGTATTGGGTCAACTCATAGAGGTTCACACACGTAACAAATTTGCCACATCGCCAGTAGAGGAAGATTGATCTGTGTCACGCCCAATATTCGCAAGAAATTCTTAACATCCTCTGATCTGCAATCAGCGTGCTGAACGCAGATAGCACAGGTTGCGGGTTTTCCTCCATGATTTGCACCTTCCGCATGATCTTGTACCCAGCCTGCTGGCAGGCGTCTTCAAATGATCCTGGTGTAAAAAAGCGGATATGCGTCACATCCAGCAAACCCATCAACTCATAATCGAATCGATTCGAAAGTAGTCCGCCAATAATGGAACGATGTCCCATATTTGGAATTTGAAATACACACTTTCCACGCTCGGATAACAATTCCTTCGCCAAAACCATGGCTTCCCACGGGTCGTACATGTGTTCAAGTACATCAGCAAATGAAATAACATCGAAACCGCCCGGGTAGTCTGCCTTGAGCCCGCCGATTGCCGCATCAAAGGTACTGGGATAGACGCGGTCACAAACCTGTTCTGCGGCCTTTGCGGCAACCGTGTTCATTTCAACACCGACACAAACGGCATGGTTATTAAGCCCTTTTTTGACCGCAGCAATCAATTGGCCGCGATTGCACCCCACGTCCAGATAGGTCGATGGCGCCAATTCGACGCATACTTTTCTGACATCTTCAGGAACGAAATGTGCCTGATAGGGTGCATCGCTAGAGACATGGGCTCGGAGCATCCCGTAGGGACTGAGTTTCTTGTTCATAACAAGATAGCACTCGTATGCGGCAAGGCTTTCATTGTCCCTTGAACCATTACCTCCGGTAAACAGCCAGACCGAGCCATCTTGCGAATATCAAAATTGCGATAGCTTTTCTTTGTTGTGTTACGCACAGGTCTGTCAGGCTCCCATCTTGACTCGGTTGTTTTTAATGGGCGTATGTTTTTTGCGGGCTCGGACTTTAGTTTTTTTGCAGCAGAGTCACACCTATCATGTAACATGCATATTTTCTTCTGCTTTTCTTCTGCAAAAGATTGCAGTACTTAACCTCAAATAATTACAGCGTCGAAATAGGTTCCGTTCACCAAAAATTAGGCATATTGAGTTAACACGACAGAACCAGTATTCGTTATTTATAAAGGTGTCAGGCAGTCAAACTGTAGCGGAGGTTTGAAAACAGAGGAAACTTAATGTCAATGCATAAATTTAAAAGAAACCCACTGACTCTTGCTTTGGTCGCGGCGATAGGTTCGGTTGGTATTGCAGGCACAACCAGTGCTGCGGTACACCTAAGTGACGATGGTCAGGGTCAGGTTCTGATTTACCCGTACTACACCACACGCGCCGGACAGGACACCTATCTGTCCGTACTGAATACGACTGCTTTATCCAAGGCTCTAAAAGTTCGTTTCTATGAAGGCAAGAATGGCCGCGAAGTGCTTGACCTTAATGTTTATCTCTCCCCGTATGACATCTGGACTGCTGCGGTTGTCAACACCGCTAATGGCGCAAAGATTATTGCCGCCGATAAATCTTGTACCGCTCCTGCGCTTCCTGCGGTTGGTCATCAGTTCCCGAACTTCGCCTATTCGGGTGCTGCGCTTGAAGGTATTCAGCAAAGTGGCGGAGATGGCGCAACGACTTCGTTAGACCGTACCCGTGAAGGCTATTTTGAGATTATCGAAATGGGCACGATCACGAACACCGCGATCAATGCGGCAATAACGCACGCAAGTGGGGTGCCCGCTAATTGCGCAGTGGTTCAGGCCGCAACCATGGACATGGGTGTTGCTAGCGTATTGGTAGTGGGTGGGCAATCGGCCAGAGCCTTCAAGGCAACCGGTGGATTGTCAGGCACAGCCTCCTTGGTCAACGTTGCAGGCGGTACGGATTTTGGCTATGCCCCAGTTGTGCTGGAAGCTTTTTCTCCATCGCTAGCCGAGAATATTTGGAATTATCCGGGCAACAGTTACCCGGATATGACTTCCGCAGATCGTACTAGCTTGGTGCTCTACGAGGGTAGTGTCGTTTCAAGCTCATGGAATAAAGGCAGCGATGCTGTTAGCGCACTGCTGATGCACGACAATATCATCAACGAGTATGTCCTGGACAACACAACCCTGTCTGGCACCGACTGGGTGATAACGATGCCAACCAAACGATACAGTGTTCCGGTACACAACATATCATTGTCGAGAGACGCCACTCAATTGTTTAGTCCTTTTACCAGCAAGTTTTGGGGTAATGGTAATAGCTGGCCTAATGGCGCATGCGAGCAACTTGCCGGTTTGCCGGACCCTCCTGATACATGGAACCGTGAAGGAGGGAAAGTCTTGTATTCTTATGGTGTGCCGCCTCCAGGCGGCGGCACAAGGCTTTGCTGGGAAACGAACGTTGTAACGTTCAACGGCTCTCGGCTGCTGGGATCGGGCAACGAAGTCCTTGTTCCGGTTATTTTCGAGCATGGCTGGGTACGTATGTCGTTTAACTCTGTCGGTATACCTGTCGTCAATGGCCAAACTGATGGTAATGGTGTCGTTCATAGCCAGGCTGCCCATTCATTAACGAGTATCAATGGAGACACGTATTTCGGTTTGCCTACCGTTGGATTCATGGTGCAAGATTTTATTAACCAGAATGCGGCACCCGGAATTTTGGCAACATACGGTGGCAATTTCAATCATAAATATACAACCAGGATATCTCGACTCCCCCCGTGACATAGAGAGGCTGGAAAATTGTGGCATAGCTGCGCCTGCCGTAGCGTACGTGCATCAACTTCTATGCCATGAATCTGTCGCCGTTGTTGTCGCCGCGATATGTCTGGATAAGCGCCCAAGGCTAGCCGCTTTTCCTTGCCCTCAAAACGCTTAAGCCGCCAATAAACGAGATTTGTGTACGGGAAAGGAGTAATAGAAAAAAAGTGGAGCGGGCGATGGGAATCGAACCCACGGCTCTAGCTTGGGAAGCTAGGGTATTACCATTATACGACGCCCGCATGTAGAATGGATGTTACCTTAACACGACCAGAATTTGAAAGTGATTTCAGTCTCAATTAACGGCGAAGTTCGCCAATTCGATAATCCTATTACCGTCGCTACGCTCCTCGAACAGATGCAACTGACTGGCAAGCGTATCGCGCTGGAACGCAACGGTGAAATCTTGCCGCGCGGACAATTCAACCAACAACTGCTGGCAGATGGCGACCGACTTGAAATTGTTGTCGCAGTCGGTGGCGGTTAATCACGGAACACATTAATGAATAAAGACACATTGCTCATCGCGGGCAAAAGCTATAACTCGCGCCTGTTGATCGGCACCGGCAAATACAAGGATTTTACCGAGACGCAGGCGGCGGTGGAGGCCAGTGGCGCAGAGATCATCACCATTGCCATCCGTCGCAGCAACATCGGGCAAAACCCGAATGAGCCGAATCTGCTGGACGTTCTTCCGCCATCGAAATATACCCTGCTGCCCAACACGGCGGGGTGCTACAGCGCGGATGATGCCGTGCGCACGCTGCGACTCGCACGCGAGCTGCTGAACGGCCATAGTCTGGTCAAGCTGGAGGTGCTGGGTGATCCGCAATCGCTTTATCCGAATGTGGTGGAGACCCTCGCCGCCGCAAAAACGTTGGTGGCGGATGGCTTTCAGGTGATGGTGTATACCTCGGATGACCCCATCATCGCAAAGCAACTGGAAGACATTGGCTGTGTCGCCATCATGCCGCTGGCTTCGTTGATCGGCTCCGGCATGGGCATCCTCAATCCGTGGAATTTGCAGCTCATCATGGATCGCGTGCAAGTGCCCGTTATTGTGGATGCGGGAGTGGGCACTGCCTCAGACGCGGCCATCGCCATGGAGCTCGGTTGCCATGGGGTGCTGATGAATACCGCCATTGCCGCCGCACAGCAGCCGGTATTGATGGCATCTGCCATGAAGCTGGCCGTGGAGGCTGGCCGCATGGCCTTCCTGGCCGGGCGCATGCCAAAGAAATTGTATAGCGCTTCGCCCAGCTCACCTACCAGCGGATTAATAAATTGATTCCTCTGCGCTCCTCACACATTCGTAGCTACGTGCTGCGTCAAGGGCGCATCTCCAATGCGCAACAACGTTGCGTTGATACGCTCCTGCCGATTTATGGCATTCCCTACCTCCCTCAACCGCTGGACTTGGAAAATATTTTCGGCAGAAGTGCGACTAAAATCCTTGAGATCGGCTTCGGCATGGGCGAGACCACCGCCGCCATCGCCCAGTCGCATCCGCAAAATGATTATCTTGCCCTTGAGGTGCACACTCCGGGTGTGGGCAGCTTGCTCAAACAGATTGAAGAATCGGGCTTGAAAAATATCCGCATCATCCAGCATGATGCAGTTGAAGTGCTGCGCGACATGCTGGCCGATAACGTGTTGGACGGCGTTCATATTTTTTTCCCCGATCCTTGGCACAAGACACGCCACAACAAGCGTCGCCTGATTCAGCCTTCGTTTGTAGCGCAACTGGTGAAGAAAATAAAACCGGGTGGATATATTCATGTCGCCACTGATTGGCAAGATTATGCTGAACAGGTGCTCGAAGTGTTGAGCGGTGAAAAATCACTGGAAAACACCGCGGCGAATTATGCTCCACGCCCGCTTTATCGCCCGCTTACTAAATTTGAACAGCGCGGGCTGCGTCTGGGGCATGACGTTTGGGACTTGGTGTTCAAGAAACTTTAGAGGTGCCCTTTAATCAAAATCCGCGAGTCATCGCGGGCTGGCAACTCCACACAACCTTACTTGCGCAAAAATATCTGTAGTAAGTCATTCAAAAAGTGCCGTCCCAACTCGGTCGGTGCGATGCGCTGCAGGCCACGTTCAATCAGGCCGCGTTGCTCGGCCTGCTCCAGTTCACGGCGGATCAGCAGCAAAGACAAGCTGGTACGCTCGGCAAATAGCGCATCAGCAAAACCTTGATTCAAGCGCAATGCATTCATCATGAATTCAAACGGCAAATCCTCGCGCTTCACTGCATGTTCGGTCTGCACCGGCAAACCCTGCGCTACCTGTTGCAGATAGGCCTGCGGCTGTTTATAACGCACTTGTCGCAGCACCTTGTCCGGAAAACTCAGCTTGCTGTGCGCGCCCGCGCCGATGCCCAGATAATCACCAAATTGCCAGTAATTCAGGTTATGGCGTGCCTGTTTTTTTGGCTGTGCAAAAGCCGAGGTTTCGTAATGTTGATAGCCATGCATGCTGAGTATTTGTTCAATATCCTGCTGCATGACGCTGCACAGATCATCGTCCGGCAGGGCTGGCGGATAACGGTGAAAAAGTGTATTCGGTTCCAGAGTAAGGTTGTAGCAGGACAAATGTTGCGGTGCAAATTCCAGTGCGGCATGCACATCCTGCGCCGCTTCCGCCTGCGTTTGCTGCGGCAAGCCGTACATTAAATCCAGATTAATGTTGTCAAAATGCTGCTGTGCGATTTCTACTGCGCGCCGCGCCTCGGTCGCATCGTGGATACGTCCCAGCGCCTTGAGATGAGTATCGTTGAAACTCTGAATGCCGAGCGATAGCCGATTTACACCTGCATCACGGAAACCCGCAAACTTGTTTGCCTCCACTGTCCCTGGATTTGCTTCCAGAGTAATTTCCGCGCCATGATCCAGCGGCAACAACATGCGTACTGCAGCGAGAATTTGCTCCATAGCCTTAGCAGAAAACAGGCTGGGCGTGCCCCCACCGATGAACACGGTGTACACCTTGCGTCCCCAGATTTGCGGCAGAGCCAGCTCCAAGTCGCGCACTAACGCAGCCACGTATTCCTGCTCTGGCAGAGACTCGCGCGCTTCATGCGAATTAAAATCGCAATAAGGGCATTTACGCACACACCACGGAATATGGATGTATAAAGACAACGGCGGTAAAGCCTTAAAACTGACCTCTTGTGTCGTGGAGTCGAGTGGGTGTAAAAGGTGAATATTCATGGGTACGATAGGCTCAACTGAGAGGATAAATATGGAACAGGCAACTTTTGCAGCAGGGTGTTTCTGGGGCGTGGAAGCCGCATTTCGGCAGATTCCAGGCGTGCTTGAAACGAGCGTTGGATATACCGGCGGCAATACGGTCAATCCAACTTATCCGGAAGTGTGCACTGGCACCACTGGCCACGCCGAAGCGGTGCAAATCACCTTCGACCCGGCACAGGTCAGCTACACACAACTACTGGAAATTTTCTGGCAATGCCATGATCCGACACAGCGCAACCGCCAGGGGCCGGATGTCGGCACGCAATACCGCTCTGCAATTTTCTTTCATTCACCACAACAAGAAGCTGCCGCAAACGCCTCAAAAATACAACATGAAAAAATTGGACGGTACGACAAACCGATTGCCACTGAAATCGTGGCTGCCACCACTTACTATCGCGCGGAGGATTACCACCAGCAGTATCTGGAAAAACGCGGACAAGGTCACTGCCATTAGAAATGATGGAGCAGACGACTTCGCCTGCTACTGCGCGCGGTCGGAATGCCCAAGAGCTGTATGCAATTTCATGACTCTCAATACTCCGCAATTTGCAGCCTTTGTAGCAGAATATGCAGTGCCTGTGCGCGGTGGCTGATCTGCGCTTTCTCGTCGCGGCTCAATTCCGCGCTCATCTTGTCGAGTTGCGGCAACCAGAATAGCGGGTCGTAACCGAATCCCCCTTCGCCGAGCATCTGCTGCGCTATTTCGCCATGCCATTCGCCTTCCGCAATCAGCGGCTGCGGATCGTCAGCATGACGCACCAGCACAAGCACACAATAATAATGCGCACGCCGGTCAACCACTCCTTCCATCGCTTGCAACAATTTTTCATTGTTGCGCGAATCCGATTTCGGCTCGCCCGCATAACGCGCGGATTGCACACCCGGTGCGCCGCCCAAAGCAGCTACGCATATACCAGAGTCATCCGCCAGTGCAGGCAGGCCACTGACACGACTGACATGACGCGCCTTGGCCAGAGCATTCTCAATGAAAGTGCAGTGAGGTTCTTCAGCCTCGTCAATGCCAAGTTGGGCCTGCGTAAGTATCTCGATGGTGAGTGTCGCAAGCGTTAACTGCAACTCGCGCAACTTACCCGGATTGTTGGAGGCAATAACCAGTTTGTGCATAGTGAGTTATTTCCCCAGCGCCGCGCGCTGCATCTCAATTAATTGCGCAATGCCGGATTGCGCCAAATTGAGCATGGCATCCATCTCAATGCGACTGAAAGCATGACCTTCTGCCGTACCCTGCACCTCTATGAAATGCCCCGCACTGGTCATCACCACATTCATATCGGTATCACATAAAGAGTCTTCGGCGTAGTCAAGATCAAGTACCGGCATACCCTGATAAATACCCACCGAAATCGCAGCGACGAAATCACGTAATGCATTCTCCGTAATCAACCCTTGCTTGATTAACCCACTAACGGCATCGTGCAAGGCGACAAAAGCGCCGGTAATACTGGCAGTGCGCGTACCGCCATCGGCCTGAATCACGTCGCAATCCACTTGGATGGTGCGTTCGCCCAATTGTTTCAAATCCACCACTGAACGCAAACTGCGTCCGATCAGGCGCTGGATTTCCTGCGTGCGTCCAGACTGTTTGCCCTTGGCTGCTTCGCGCCCCATGCGGCTACCGGTAGAACGCGGCAGCATGCCGTATTCCGCCGTAACCCACCCCTCACCGGAGCCCTTTTTATGAGGCGGCACACGCTCCTCCACGCTGGCGGTGCAAATCACTTTCGTGTCGCCACATTCGATCAGCACCGAACCTTCGGCATGCTTGGTGTAATGACGCGTGATAAGAATGGATCGAAGCTGATCGGTTTGCCGCTGACTGGGACGCATAAAATAATCCAAAAATGAAATGGCACGCATTATAGCTTGCGCCACTAAGGCCATCAGAATTAGTCCAACACAAATGTTGCAAGCTCGTTTGGAATTTTATATAGCAAAAATCACCATATGCAATCATCATATAATGCACATACTGTAGTTCAATCCATTTTTCCAGAAAAAAGCGTAACAAGTCATAAATAAATCATGGCCTTGTTTAACGTTGGAATCGGATTGAATAATCACCCAAACCATATTATCTGGAGTCCCAATGATTTTTAGCATGACCGGCTTTGCCACTGCCGCAACAGAACTCGATACCGGATCGCTTGCAGTGGAACTGCGTGCGGTCAATCACCGTTACCTCGATCTCCAGCTACGCATGCCAGACGAGCTGCGCATGCTTGAGCCCCTGTTGCGCGAGATCCTTGCTGCGCAACTGACGCGCGGCAAGGTGGAATGCCGCATCGGTTTCGCCCCGCGGCCCTCCGTACAAAATCCGGCGCAGCTCAATCAATCCCTTGTACAACAGCTGGCTCAATGGAGCGACGAAGTGCAAGCCATCTTGCCCGAAGCGGATGGCTTGAGCGTCGCCGATGTTTTGCGTTGGAATGGCGTGCTGCAAAGCGCGTCTATGCCTACTGACACACTGCAAACCATGGTGCCCGAACTGTTGCATCAAGTATTGCGCGAATTCACCGCAGCACGTGGCCGCGAAGGCGAAAAGCTACAAGAATTTCTGTTGCAGCGCATAGAGCAAATTGAAACCTTATGTACCCTGGTCGCACCGCGCATCCCGACGGCCATTGCGGCGTATGAAGAAAAACTGGCCGGGCGTTTGCGCATTGCGCTGCAAACGGGTGATGATGAACGTGTGCGGCAGGAAATCACATTGTTCGCCAGCAAGATTGATGTGGATGAAGAGCTGTCGCGTCTTCAAACTCATCTGGTAGAAATGAAGCGAGTGCTGGTTAAAGGCGGAACAGTGGGCAAGCGGCTGGATTTTTTGATGCAGGAACTACACCGCGAGGCGAATACGCTAGGCTCAAAGTCCGTCGATGCAGAAGTATCGCGTGCGTCCATGGAAATGAAGCTATTGATTGAACAGATGCGTGAACAAATTCAGAACTTGGAGTAATGTTTCATTCTGTTGCACGTCATGTGATGTATTTGTAGCCCTCCGTTATTTGAACAATAAATATCAAATATGCGCCAGTTTATGCACCTTACAGGTGCCTTTATCGGCAATTTTTAGGGTGTCTATTTTACGTTAGGGGTTTCCCATGACTGACACGGATATTGAGCAACGCGCCGACGACGAAGCCATGGCTCGTGGGTATTACGGCATCCTAGATGACGCGAATCTAGAGCAAATGTCGTTTGTTCAGTTGGCTGCATTACTGTCCTCCTGTGAAATTGGGTCGGCTAAATTTAGTGTTGTTGAGCGCGAGATGAAAAAACACCTCGCCAAAGATCAGGCAAAAATCAATCGTAGCAATATCATTCTCGGCGCTTGCATTGGGTTGGCTGGCGTTTTCATTGGCAGTTTCCTCCGCTCATCGCCAGCCTGTAATGAGGTAGCCCCAACCAGCGCCGTGCAACAACTCAGCAACATAAAACTCCCAGTCGCCGCTATCATGCCGGCCAAACCAGCCATTGCTACACAAGCTATAAACCCAACACCAGTGGGCAACAATGCACAGCCAAGCAAGCCAAACCCCTAACCCGGCGCTCAACCTCGCTCCCCTCGGTCGCTGGACGCTGCGCGATAAAGCCGCGCAGCGCCGGTTAGCTCTACGTTAGAGGTCGCCATGAACAGACAGCGCGTCGTCAAAATATGGATCTACTACGGCTTATGCGATCTGTTCTTCGCCTTCGACAGCGACGATGTCGCATTCGAAGACAACGCCAGATTTAGCGAGATCATGGGGCTCGAGAAATTCTTGAAGGCTGCTCTCCTGTTGGAGCGACACGCAGAGTACGAATCGCTGCCACTCGCTGAAGCGAGAGTAGAACTCAACAAGATTGCGATGGGCTTGGGGCACAAATTCGACAAAATGATCGGCGCGCTCTCTGACGGTGGCCTGACAGACGTCGAGAAAATTAAACAATCAGACTTTGATGGGTACGCGGGTGCTCAACTCATTCACGCGGTGGAGGCCGGCTATATGGAGACTAGGTATCCCGTGCCAAAATCTGTGTCAGAGAGATTCCCAATTGAAGGAACAGACTTTTACCACGATCCTCTCAGCTCGTCAGGAATAACAAAGTTCATCTGTGCGTTGTGTAACGCCTGCTTTCATAAGCTCGCATTGAATATAGACTTCACCGAAATGCTCGATCAGTTCCGAGATAAGTTTCAACACCGAGAGTCGTTCAGTCGCTTCAACAACTTGTTCTGGGAGGCACGGTGCAAGTAAAGCCATGTAGGGTGGGCACGTTTTTGTGCCCACGCGGATTCGTCATTTTGGAGTAGACAGCTATGTCACGTTATCGCCGCGCAATGGCTGCAGGTTCAAGCTATTTCTTTACGGTGGTCGCTTACCGGCGGCAGCCGATTCTATGTGATGAAGCGATTCGTAACGCATTGCGCGCCTCAATCGAAACGGTGCGTGTGGCGCGTCCTTTCGTCATTGATGCATGGGTATGGTTGCCTGACCATTTACATTGCGTGTGGATATTACCTGACGGTGATGCCGACTTTTCCACCCGTTGGATGATGATCAAGCAAGCGAGCGGTTTCTTTGGCTTGCAGAGAAGATTATCGTCGTGCCGACTGGGTAACGGCATCAAAACTCAAACATCGCGAATCGACTATCTGGCAACGGCGATTCTGGGAACACCAAATTCGTGATGAAAATGATTTTGTCCGCCATCTCGATTACATTCATTTCAACCCGGTTAAACTCGGGCATGGTCAACGTGCGGTTGATTGGCCTCATTCGACATTTCACCGCTATGCGCGTGATGGGGTGTATGCGCATGACTGGGCTGATTCGATGGAAAGTGCGGTGCTGGGATATGATTGACGCTGACCGCGTGGGCACAAAGACGTGCCCACCCTACTTGGCTTTCATCCGACCCTCCGCGTCTTTTTCGTGTGACACGTCCGGATGATATTTTCGCGCCAATTTACGGAAAGATTTCTTGATCTCTTCCGCCGTGGCATCACGCGATATGGCCGGTATCTTGTAATAGTCCTGATACTGCATGAATCTCTCCAGAATATTTCTGACCCGTAAACTATATATGGTCAGATTTTTTCACTTGCAAGCACTTGAAAATTTATGTTCGTGTCCACAGATTGCGGGGTATGGCAATCCTGCCAGCATTTACCTGTTGAAAGGAGACATCATGCATTATCGAGGTATTTTTCACCGCGATCTGTTCTCGGAACTGGAGCGGTTGCAGCGTGAGTTTGACGGTTCCCCCAGCATTCGTGGTGCGGCGCCAGGCTATCCGGCCATGAACGTTGGCACAACACCGAAGTCGGTTGAGGTCTATGCCTTTGCGCCCGGCATGACACCGGAGGAATTCGATGTGCAAGTCGTGAATGGCGTGCTGACCATCAGTGGTGAGCGCAAAAACATAGTGCCGCCTGAGGGAGCGACCATACATATTGGCAAACATTTCTCCGGGCGTTTCCGACGTGTCGTATCGCTGCCGGACGACATCGAGCCGAATTCGACTACGGCCAGTTATCGCGATGGCGTGCTACACGTCTGCGTGGCGCGCAGGGAAGCTGCCCAATCGCGCCGGATTTCGGTTCAATGAGAAAGGAGAACACCATGAGCGAGAAAGTCATCAAGCGTGAAAATGCGAGTGAAGAGAGTGCAGCCATGCGCCCTGCAGTGAACGTAGTTGAAGATGCGACCGGCATCACACTGTATGCCGATCTACCTGGAGTGCCAAAAGATAAGTTGTCCATCCATGTGGAAGGCGACAATCTGATTCTGGAAGGCGATCTGGAAATAAATTCCCCGCCGAACATGGAGGCGATCCACGCTGAAGTCGATCTGTCGCGTTACCGCCGGGTATTCACCCTGTCGCGGGAACTGGATGGCGACAAGGTATCGGCAGGATTCCGACATGGCGTGCTGGAATTGCGCATTCCGAAGGCCGAGCATGCCCAGCCGCGCCGAATCGTAGTGCAGGCTACCTGATCTCATCACCCGGCGGTGGATTCACTCCACTGCCGGATATAGGTAAGGAGGTTCATCATGCAAATTGAAAGAATTTAAGAGAACATTGGGGCTGCTAGCCCCTTTGATCTCCCTTACCCCAACGTCTTGAATACCACCTCCTGCACATCCTTGGACAAGCCTTTGGTTGCGGCGACTTTCTGCAACGCGGCCTGCATCTGCTGTATCAGCGCGGGCTGGTATTTTGTCCAGTGATCCAGCGTGCGTACCAAACGTGCGGCCACCTGCGGATTGAGCTTGTTCAACGCGATCACCTGTTCTGTCCAGAAGGCATAGCCGCTGCCATCCGCTGCATGGAACTGTGACGGATTGCCGTTGCAAAAACTGGAGATCAGGCTGCGTGCGCGGTTGGGATTTTTCAGCGTGAACGCGGGATGGGTCATCAGCTTGCGCACCGCTGTTACATCGGTATGCATCGCGACCGCCTGCAGGCTGAACCATTTGTCCACCACCAGCGCCTCGTTTTTGAAATCCCGATAGAAGTTTTTCAAGGGCTGTTGTGCCGTCTTGCTGCCGGTGTTGACCAGCGCCATCAGCGCGGCCAAGCGGTCGGTCATATTGTCGGCGGCGTCGATCTGCGCGTGGGCCAGTTGCAGCGTGGATTCATCTTTCCAACCTAAAAGATAAGACAGGCACAGGTTCTTCAGGCCGCGCTTGCCGGCCGATTTTGCATCGGGGCTGTATTTGCCGGGGATCAGGTTGGCTGCATAGACAGCGATGAAATCGGCCTTGAGTCTTTCAGAGATCGTCTTGCGCATGAACTGGCGCGCAGTGTGGATCGCCTGCGGGTCGATCACTTCGCACTGTTCGGCCAGCATCAATTCAGAAGGCAGCGTCAGCACCACCTCACGGAAAGACGGATCCAGCGCCGTGTCGTTGAGCGTGGTACGCAAGGCGTTGATGAACAGCTCATCCAGCGTCAGCTTTTCACCTGCCTGCACCTGTTTGATCAGATTCAACAGACGTTGCATCGCCAGGCGTTGTCCGGCCTCCCAACGGTTGAAGGCATCGCTGTCATGCGCCATCAGCTGCGCCAGCTCCTGGTCGGAATAGTCATATTCCATCACCACCGGCGCAGAGAAGTTGCGCAGTAATGATGGCGTGGGTTTGCTGCAGACGCGGTTAAAGGTGAAAGTCTGCTTTGCCTTGGTCAGCTCCAGCACGCAGGTGGTGGCAGGTTTTGCAGAGGGGGCTCCCTCAAGAGTCAGCGCCATGTCGCGGCCCCGTGCATCGAGCAGGCCAACCGCAACGGGGATATGGAAAGGCAGCGGCTTCTTTTGCCCGGCAGCGGGCTTGCAGCGCTGGCTGAGCGTCAGCTCATAGGTCTGTTTGGCGGCGTCGTAATGGCTTTTCACCTTGAGCTGCGGCGTGCCGGGCTGGCTATACCAGCGCTCGAACTGGCTCAGGTCGCGCCCGCTGCTGTGTGCCATCGCCGCGCGGAAATCGTCGCAGCTAACCGCCTGCCCGTCATGCCGTGCAAAGTACAGGTCCATGCCCTTGCGGAAGCCGTCACGCCCCAGCAGGGTCTGGACCATGCGCACCACCTCGGCACCTTTTTCATAAATCGTGACCGTGTAGAAATTGCTGATCTCCACAAAACTGTCCGGCCGCACCGCATGGGCCATGGGCCCCGCGTCTTCGGAAAACTGCACCTGGCGCAGCATGCGCACATTTTCAATGCGACTCACCGCGCGACCGCTGTCCGTGCCGATCATGTCGGCGGAGAATTCCTGGTCGCGGAACACGGTCAGCCCTTCCTTCAACGACAACTGAAACCAGTCGCGGCAGGTCACGCGGTTGCCGGTCCAATTATGAAAGTATTCATGGCCGACCACCGCCTCGATATTGGCGTAATCGGTGTCGGTGGCGATGCTGGGGTTGGCCAGCACATACTTGGTGTTGAATATATTCAGGCCCTTGTTTTCCATCGCGCCCATGTTGAAGTCGCCCACCGCAACGATCATGAAGCGGTCCAGATCCAGCTCCAGCCCGTATCGCTCCTGATCCCAGCGGATGCTGTGCTTGAGCGAATCCATCGCATGCTGCGTCTTGTCCAGATTGCCCGGCTCCACCCACACTTGCAGCAGCACTTTTCGTCCACTATTTAATTTGAATTTTTCTTCCTGGCACACCAGCTTGCCTGCTACCAGCGCAAACAGATAGGAAGGTTTCTTGAACGGGTCTTCCCACTTGGCATAGTGGCGGCCTTTGGGCAGGTCACCCTGTTCGATCAGGTTGCCATTGGACAGCAACACCGGATACTTTTTCTTGTCGCCGCGCAGCATCACGGTGTATTTCGCCATCACGTCCGGGCGATCGGGGAACCAGGTGATCTTGCGAAAACCTTCGGCCTCGCATTGGGTAAAGAAATTGCCGTTGGAAATATACAGCCCCATCATCGAGGTATTTTTCTCCGGCTCAACCAGTGTCTCGATCTCCAGCGTGATCTCATCCGGTGCGTTGGCGATGCGCAATTTCCCGTCTGCGATTGTGTAGCCCTTAACACCTTTGCGCAGCGTCTTGCCGTTCATGCGCAAGGCCACCAGCTTAACGCCGTCGCCCAGCAACTCCACATCTTTGTTGGGCGATGCGCTATTGCGCTGCAGGGTGATGCACGTGGACACACGGGTTGCCGCGGGGTCGAGATCAAAACCCATTTCAACGATGTTCACCCAATAGGCCGGGGCAGTGTAGTCTTTGCGATGGATGGTGACGGGTGGGTTCTGGGTCATGAGCGGCTGGTCAGGTGGGTGTGAGAAGGAGCGGATTTTAACAGGGACGGCTTGGGCAGGGCTGTCGGCTTGAGACACGGTCGTGTTCGTCTCACACTATAAACAATTTGATGCTGACCCCATTAGCACTGTAATGAATCGTTCGTCAAGAGTTCTAGTCTGCCTCATGTAAAGTGGAACTGTGATTTTTCATGTGGGCTGAAATAGTCCACGTCAACTCCAGCACACTCTTTCTTAGCTAAGAAGTAGCGATCATCAAAATTATTCACTCTAGTTCCGTCCTGCTGTTCTTCAGTTAATGCTTCCCAATGATCTGAAAAATATAGTTTTGCAGTCATCAGACAAAAAGCAAAAGGTGACATTCGTTTCTGACACACCCAACGATCTTCACCGTAAGTCCCAATATGTATATGAGCTGCTGGATGTACGCCACGTACATATTGCTTTTGACTATACTCGTAACGAATTAAAGGTCGTCGCACATTGAAATCCAGACTTTCCAGGAAGTAGCAGTAAGACTCAAAATCAATCTCACCTGAGTCAAAGGTTTTGGTTAGGGTTGTTATGGCACCCAATTCTTTGGGGCCAAAGGGTGATGGATAAAAACAAAGGCGCACTTCATCTTCTGCGCTTGCTGAGAATTGGTAGAACAAAAAATCCTTCAGTTGAAAATTATAGTATCCGAGCCGCAGGGCACTCATAAATACGTGGGGATAAGTGATTGAAGTGTCGAGAGCTACTTTATTAAATTCTGAATTTACTGCAAGTGAATGAGCGCAGCTGAAAGTCCGTACCAAGCCTAATTCTTCGAATAAGTCATATCCTTTGCGAATGGAGGCAAGAAATTCCGGGATGGTCATTCCGATTTCTCCTGACCAGCAAACTCTAGGAGAGCATCGTCCTCACTTAACCCTATCTCAGCAAGCTGATTAAGGTATTGACTTCGAATCTTGCGAACCTTCTCCTCTTTTTTGCTAATGTCTCTCTGCAGTGTTTCTACTCCTGCCAAATCAGGCCAATTGAAAATCAACTTTGGTGAATTTGAGAGTGCTGTCGTCAGCTCTTCAAACAAAGGTGCCGAACTAGCCAGACCAGAGACACGCAACCAACCCTTGGTTCGAGTAAAGGCGGTAAAAAGTTTATTTCGGGCTCGTAACCGACCCATCTCAGCGGCAACCGCATCCACGCCGCATACTAAAACAGCAGCTGCTTCGTTCCCCTTAGCTCTGTGAACGGTGCTAAGCGTGATACAACTTTCTCTAACAAATTCAGGTGTTGAGAACGGATTTGCTAACAGATCGTTAGTTAAAATATCGCTTGATGCAAATCGCTTAGATAATGATGAAAAGTAGTTTTTAGCATTGCGATCATCAAGGCAGATGATCAGTATGTCTTCAGCAGTTAACCCGTCTTTCATTAAAGATTTTGCTTCATTAACTATCCAGTCGAGTTCTTCAGTAAATGAATTCGCACAATACCATCTAATTATCTCCTCTCTCTTTTCGTAAGTATTAATTGACAGTGGGCTATTCTTCGCTGGTCGAACGATTATCGTTTCGTCACCAATTTCGAAGTTGCCTTTTTCAACTTCATACCCCACATCCTCCCAATGTTCTCGATTCTGAAGCATTTGAACGATATGAGGGCCGTATATCCCTAATCCCAGTGCGTGGCTGCATACAAGTACGTCAAGGGGGTTTCTATAACATTTCTTTAGTATTAGATCGTTGTCTACATAACCCCCAAGCCCATGATAAATTTTAGCTCGATCAAGATCGATGTTTGCTTCGCCATCTTTATCCACACCAAATAATTCTCTAGCTGAACGCATCTTAGGCTCAAAGATTGACTGTAGTTCGTCATACGCCCAAATGATTCTTTTGTTATCACGAGAGCCATGCGCTAGTTTGAACAATAAGTGAAAATAAGCTTCGGGAAAGTCTTGTGCCTCATCCATCAAGACCATGTCATATTTCGATTGAACATTAACCTTTCTTTGTAATTCTTCGCAGACAAACTGAAAAGGCTGGGGTTTATTCTTTACATCACCCCACTGTTTTGGAGAGAGATCATAATCAAGGCAGGTGTCGTAGTAGACGCCTCGAGTTTGTCTGCCTCCCCAAGCATGAAGAACATGTAGGTTGTCCCAATTTGGATCTGCATCTTTGAAATGCCGATAGAAACGAGTTATTTGCTTGCGAATGACGTCATACAAACTCCTTGTATAAAATGTGATGAGAATTTTCTTTTGCGGCTCTTGCATATGAAGATGTGCGGCTTTCCATGCAAGCACGATGGTTTTGCCCGAGCCAGCCAAGCCGCGTATGCGTTGTGGGCCAATAGGTACGGTCAAAGCTGCCATGCGTTGGTTCGCATCGAAGTTGGAGATTTCCTCGTCCAGTTTTTTCATAACCATGGCTTTAGGCTTGGAACCATCTGTAGGCACGTCACGAGTTGTAGCTTTTGTAAGTGCTTTTACTCCTTCAATAATGGAACGAACTTCCAAGAACATTTCATTCCCCATTGGGGTGGTAATCAAATCGGTAATTACATTAGATAGCCCCTCAGTCGAACTAATCACAATGTTTTCACTATCGATCTGATTTGGGTCAGTTCCGGGCGGGAGATAAAGAATTGAACTTAGCTCAACATTCAGAGAACTTCGTGACTTGCGAAGGCGGCGACTACTCAATAGTTTTGCAAATAGAATGCTATGAAGTTCTCCGAGCTTTGAATCTTCATACTTAATATCGAATTCAGTGCCAACAACTCTGATCGAAATGACGCCCTTGTTACGATCAATTACCAGAAGTGTTGGTTGATATAACGACTCCTCATAATCTCTAAAAAGAGGAAAATCATAGTAAATGATACAGTCGCCAAGCCCCAATTTCAGAGCGCTCGTAGTTAAGAAATCGATTAACTGTCGGGCGATTGGATCAGATTTCAGTCGTGCGGATGAAACTACTTTTTCAATCATATTTACTTCCGTCTATTGAGATCGATAGCGTCAGACTCGATTGATCCTCACCTCAAGCCGCCTTGAGCATGAAGTCCACATGGATGGCATCGAACGGAAACACGATCATGCCATCGTCTGTTTTTGACAGCAGCCCGGCGTTAAGCAATGCGGTGACGTCGCCATGCACGGCTTTGACGTCGCGCTCGACGCGCCGCGACGCCTCGCGGATGGACATTGCGCCTGCACCTGTCATTGCGTTCAATAGTTCCCAGCGTTTGCCGGACAACACTTTGAATAGCAGTTCGGGTGATTCAAAGCTGATGCGCGGCGCGGTAGGCTTGCCGCTCTTCCATGTTTTGGTGAAATCGCCCAGCGTGTCCGTCAATGGACGGACATCAATCGTTACTGTTTTCATCGCGCCACCTCTCCACATCTTCAAAAAAATCCGCCACCAGCTTGTCAGCCGAAACAAAGCGGTATTTCACTTCCTTGCCACCCACGTGTTTATGATCGCCCTTGCCTGATTCGTTGTCATAACGCAGCACACACTTTCCGACAACGACGAATGCCAGGCGATATTTGTAGCGATGCTTGCTGCCGGAAAGCGGCTCGGGCACTTCCCACAGCACCATCTTCGCAAAGGCCTGCACCGCAACAGGAACGCGTCGGTTGAATAATTCGCGGACTTTCATGTCGGGGACAATAACAACATGGTGACGTGTTGTCAAATTGAACAACACATGGGGGCACTTAACAATAAACAGAATTAAACAGGCTCAGCTTCGAATTGTTTTTGTACGTACCTCATAAGTTGGCATGATGAAAATTGAAACCGACTCCGAAGAAGAACGCGCGGGGGGCAGTTCGAACATTCAATCAAAATACTGGAATGTTAGAACTGACTTCGTTGACCTTTTTGACCTTTTTCGTCTCTGCCTACCGACACACTGCAAACCATGGTGCCCGAACTGTTCCATCAAGTATTGCGCGAATTCACCTCAGTACGTGGACGCGAAGGCGAAAAGCTACAAGAATTTCTGTTGCAGCGCATAGAGCAAGTAGAAACCTTATGCGCCTTGGTCTCACCACGCATCCCGACGGCCATTGCGGCGTATGAAGAAAAACTGGCCGCGCGTTTGCGCATAGCGCTGCAAACGGGTGATGATGAACGCCTGCGGCAGGAAATCACACTGTTCGCCAGCAAGATTGATGTGGATGAAGAGTTGTCGCGTCTGCAAACTCATCTGGTCGAAATGAAGCGAGTGCTGGTCAAAGGCGGCACAGTAGGCAAGCGGCTGGATTTTCTGATGCAGGAACTACACCGCGAAGCGAACACGCTAGGCTCAAAGTCCGTCGATGCAGAAGTATCGCGTGCGTCCATGGAAATGAAGCTATTGATTGAACAGATGCGTAAACAAATTCAGAACTTGGAGTGACATTTTAGATCGCCGCATGTCATCGCAGATAACCAACAGAAGCCTCTAAAATTGAGGCTTCTTTGCATCTTGCTGTTGCAGCATCGGATTGGAGTGAACAAATAGGTGATGGTGTAGATGGTGAGCGGTGAAATGTTGGGCTTCATTTCATTCAACCCAACCTACCGAGCTAATTAGTCCCAATTGGGATGCGACATATAGCCGCACTTCTAGACCAAAAAAATTGGATGTCAAAGTCTGGAATGCTATTTCACGGTGAACGACCACAAGAGAAAACGTTGGTCTCGTCAACTGCATTCATTGGTGATGCGCGCGAACTCCGTCACCCCCAGGTTTTCCGCGCGCAGTTGCGCATCTATTCCCAGCCGGACGAAATCATCTTCCGTCAAATAGGCCTTGAGCGTGTTACGCAGGGTTTTGCGCCTTTGCCCGAAGGCTGCGGCGACAATTTGTGCAAATAATTTTTCATTTTGCACCAGCACTTCGCTTGCTGGCAGCGGGATCATGCGCACAATGGCGGAATCCACTTTGGGTGAGGGACGAAAAGACTCCGGCGGAACGTCGAGTAACTTTTCCATATGGAAACGGCATTGCAGCATCACCGATAAGCGACCATAGGCTGGGGTTGATGGTTCCGCCACCATGCGCTCCACTACTTCGTTCTGCAACATAAAGTGCATATCGTGTATGCGCTCGCAGTAGTCTGAGAAGTGGAACAATAACGGTGAAGAAATGTTATAGGGCAGGTTGCCGACAATGCGCAAGGGCGCGGGCAATTGCGCCAGGTCAAACTTAAGTGCGTCTCCCGCATGGATGACCAGCTTATCCTGCGGGTAGTCTTTTTCCAGGTGAGTGATAATGTCGCGATCGATCTCCACTACATGCAGTTGATCAAGACGCTGCAGCAAAGGTCGAGTCAGCGCACCCAGGCCAGGGCCGATTTCCACCATGATATCCGCAGCTTCCGGGTGGATCGCTCGGACGATGTCGGCGATGATTTGCTCATCCACCAGGAAATTTTGACCGAACCTTTTACGTGCTTTATGCATTGGAGTACCAGGAAATTTTCATTCCTGCGGAAGTAGAAATCCAGTCAAAAAAACTGGATCTTTGCTTTCGCGAGGATAACGGCTTTTCGATCAAGAGGAAGCTGGATCATGCAGCCCAGCATGTTGTGCCATATCTGCCGCCATTTGAATGGCTTCAAGCAAACTGCCTGCCTCGGCGCGCCCGCTACCGGCAAGTTCCAGCGCCGTACCGTGATCCACGGAAGTGCGAATGATGGGCAGGCCCAGCGTCACATTCACACCCCGCCCGAAGCTGGCATATTTCAATACCGGCAACCCTTGGTCGTGGTACATGGCCAGTACGCAGTCGCATTGTGCAAGCCGTTGCGGGGTGAAAAGTGTGTCGGCGGGTAGGGGAGCGCTGACATTCATGCCTTGCGCGCGCAACCGATCCAGCACCGGAATCATTATGTCGATTTCTTCGCGTCCAAGATAGCCTCCCTCACCTGCATGAGGATTGAGTCCGGCAACCAGAATGCGAGGCTTTGCAATGCCGAAACACCGTACAAGATCACGTTGAATGACGTGCAGCACTTTTTCCAATAATGCAGGCGTAATTGCGTCACCTACCTGCCGCAAAGGCAGGTGAGTGGTGGCTAGCGCCACACGCAGGCCGCCGCCCACAAGCATCATGACCACTTGCTCGGTATGCAACTTTTCCGCTAGAAATTCAGTGTGTCCAGTGAAAGGAATGCCAGCATCATTAATGATGCCTTTGTGTACAGGCAAGGTGACCATGCCAGCGAATTCGCCCGACTGGCAGCCTTGCATTGCGCGAATTAGCAGATTGAGAACATAAGGGCTGTTGGCTGGATTTAGCTGGCCGGCCTGGACGGGTTGTGCCGTCGGCACATGCAGCACGCGCAAATGACCGGATGGCAGAGGAGATATTTGCTGCGGATCATAATCATGCCATTGAACATTTAGCCCAAGCAGAGCTGCGCGCTGTTGCAGCATATTCTTGTCGGCCAGCACCACCAGTGCCTGCCCATGTTGGGCCAATTGCAAACATAGGTCGGGACCAATGCCAGCGGGCTCACCGGCGGCAACAGCCAACAACGCGGCCTGCGCCATCAGAGACCTTGTTCGAGGCGATACTCGATGGTAGCCCCGTCGCGTAACTGGCGAAGCCAGTCCTGATATGCAGCGTCGGATTTATCGGCACGTATCGCCATTTGCGCCTGCTGCTTTTTCTGTTTCACACTTACATCGGTGTTGCGGCGATCCAATACCTGAATCAGATGCCAGCCGAAGGTAGACTGCACGACGCCACTCATCTGTCCGACCTCCAATTGATTCATCGCGGCCTCAAATTCAGGCACCGTGTCGCCGGGTGAAATCCAGCCCAAATCGCCGCCCTTCGCGGCACTGCCGTCCTCGGAATAAAGTTTGGCCTGCTTGGAAAAATCAGCGCCCTTCTCTATTCGCTGCTTGATAATCAGCAGACGACTCTTGGCTTCATGCTCAGGCACCAGTTCGCTGGTTTTAATCAGGATGTGACGTGCATGGGTCTGTGTGATGACCACTGAATTCTCTTTGTTGCGCTTCTCAAGTAGCCTGAGGATGTGAAAACCGGTAGGGCTACGGAATACTGGGCTGGTCTCGCCGGGAGCCATTTTTTTCAGTACTTCCAGAAAAATGGTAGGAGTACGATCAGCCGATCGCCAGCCCAGATTACCGCCTTCCAGGGCATCCTTGGCATCAGAAAATCCTGCCGCCACCTGAGCGAATTCCGCGCCACTGCGCAATTGCGCCAGGGCTTGCTCGGCGCGTTGTCGGGTAGCCTGGATTTTATCGGCACTGGCCTGTTCCGGCACCAGTACCAAAATATGTGCTAAATGGTACTCCTCACCCTTACCTGATTGCTTGGCCTGGTTATTAAGGTAATTTTCGATCTCGCCCTCGCTAATCACCAGTTTACTGTCCACTTCGCGCTCACGAAGACGAGCGGAAATAATTTCGCCACGAATTTCCTCTCGAAATTTTTTGAAGTCCACACCTTCCTTCTCCAACTGGGCGCGAAATTCGGTCAGCGAGGGGAATTTATTTTCCTTTGCGATGCGCTGCATGGTTTTGTCGAGCTGGATATCATCAACGCGTATGCCGGTTTCCTTGGCAAACTGAGTTTGCAACATTTCCGTGATCATGCGTTCCAGTATCTGTTTTTTCAACATTTCTGTGGCAGGTAACGTCGTGCCCTGTTTTTTCAACTGTTGCTCTACGATGCCGAGCCGGTCTTCAAGTTCGTAGCGGGTAATCGCATCGTTGTTTACCACTGCAACAATCTGATCGATCACTATAGGTTGAGTTTGCGACGTGACTTTTTTTGTTGTATCGGAGGTTTGCAAATCAACGGCGGACGATATGGTTTGGTTCGGAGGCGCGATTTTTTTTGTTATGTCAGGGGTTTGCGCATCAGCAGCAGGTGACGCAGCCTGAATTTGCGACGTGTTTTTTTGCGTTACGCCTGATGCAGGCGAATCAGCGACAGGAGGCGCGGTCTGAGTTTGCACCTTGGTTTTTTTCGTTGTTCCGGGGGTTTTTTGCAAGCCAACTGCGGAGACGTTTGCCGTGCAGGCTAGTGACAGCAGGAGTGCCAGCATCAACTTGATATGCAGCATAATAAACTTTTTTCCTAAGTAAAATTTGTTAGCGTAATCCCTGCTCTGAACTTACAACTGTGGGTTGGTTCAATTTTGTAAAGCCGGCAATACTCTGACGCAAGGCATTCAAAGGATCGGAGCCTATCCTGACCAAGCCATTCAATTCCAATTGCACAAAGATACCGGTTGAAAGCTCATTGGTGGCTGTAGCAAAACGTTGTGCCACCACGCGCACTGCCCAACAGCTTTCATTATACTCGAGCCCGGCCAGCAGCTCCAAAATACGGTTATCCTGCAGGGAATAGTTCCAGCGTGCCATCGCGTGCCAACGTCTCGACAATGGCCACTGGGTGGATATGTCCACCTGTCTCAGGCTATTACGCGTAAAGCGGTAACCTAGGTTGAGTACTTTGCCACTTTCCGGCTGGTAACGCGCCCCTACGTTTAATTTCTCTTCGCGCGCCTGGTTGGGGTTGTACTGGAAAGCGGTGTTCAGCGACCACTTGGGTGTAACCTGGCCCAAGATAGCAAGCAAAATGTCCGATCTATTGTTGGTAACTACCTCGGGGGCCACCAGATTTACCCGCGGTGTCTCATAGCTGAGGCGTTGACCTACGGCGAAGCGCAACCGCTCCGCACCGCTACTCGCATCAAGCAGGCGTGAGGTAAGCGACACTGTTACGTGTTTGGCATCACCAATGCGATCGCTACCGAAAAAACGATTTTCTGTGAACATCTGGGCGAAGTTGAAGTCGGCCTGGGCTGTGTCGTAATTCGGCAGCAGGTCTTGATTGATATATGGAATGTATAAGAAATAAGCGCGCGGCTCCAGCGTCTGCACGTAATTCCGTTTTCCCACATTCCAATCACGTTCCAGCACCACGCCGCTATCCAGGCTGACAATCGGCAAGGTGCGGGTTGTATCGGGTAGCGCCTTCAAATTGTTTGCGCCCATCGAATAATTAGTGAAGTGCACGCCAAATTTAGGAGTCACATAAAATGAGGGGGTGGTAATCAGCGGGTAGCTCAAGCTGGGGTACATTACCAGACGCCGCCCACTAACGGCAGTGGGATGGCTGAAATTTACAAATTCTCCGGTAAACGCCATATTGCCCCCAGCCAGCGGACGTAGCGCGCCCAAGGTTATTTGCGGCAAGCGGCGATATGGCTCCGCCACTGGCGCGGCCGGATCCTGCAAGGTTTGAAAGCTCTGCATCCGTGCTGAGGCATTCCACCAGCCACCGCCATAGGACAGTACGCCTTCGCGCACCAGATTGGTTATCGCCGTACTGTTCACCGCGTTCGATAGATCGCGGAAATAGGCATCGTCTGATACGTGGTTGAGGTCTGTCGATGCGCGGAACCCATAACCCAAGTTATGTACATGCTTGAGCGATGACCGCAAACGGGTGCTATCAGTAAGAGCATCATTGGGCAATATGTCCAGATGAGCTTCACCGGCATAACTCGTGTCCAGGTAGCGAAATTCGTTGTTAAGCATCAATCCCCGTTTGACCATTACGCGCGGCGCAATGGTTGCGTCACGGTTGGGCGCAATGTTCCAGTAATAGGGCAGCGTCACTTCGGCTCCGCTCTTTGCTGTACTACCGAACACCGGACCAAGAAAACCAGATTGGCGTTTGTCGCTGAGCGAAAAATCCATCCACGGCATATACAAAATAGGCACACCCAGAAACTCCACGCGTGCGTTGCGTGCCACCCCCACCTGGCGGTCGCTGTCAATTTCCAGTTGGCTTGCCCTTAGCATCCAGTCGTTGTTGCCTATGGGGCAGATGGTATATGCCACATTTTGTACGGTGTATTTCTGCCGACCTTCCATATGCAGGATGTCTGCGCTCCCGCGCGAATTGTTGGCGGCTAGCTGAAACACCGGCTTCGTCATATCGCCGATATTTGTATCCAGATTAAGCTTTACATGCGGACCCTGCATTTGGATGCCGTTCTGCACTATGCGCACCGCGCCATCGGCAACCAACTCTTTGCTGTTTTGCTGGTATACCACGCGATCGGCGAATACAGCATGCCCGCGCTTGCGTAACTCGACCTCGCCGCTAGCAACGATCTGATTTTCAGTCTGACCTTCTAAACGCTGAGCCGAAATGAAAGCAGGGGTCTCTTCGTTGCTTTTTGGCAAATTCATGAAGGTACGATCCAGTTTCAGCCGCAAAACATCGCCCTCGGCATAAACCATAGGCGTAAAAGCACAGAGCAGGGAAAGCGCAAGGAGGTTAAGGCGAAAATGCATGGAGCAGGGTCGACAAATTAAGGTGGTAAAATCGCACAAATCCATGATTTAGGCAATTCAAAATCTATAATGAAACGTCAACAACAGATAAAAACATGGCTGCATGGCAAATTTCCCGATAGTTTATTCAATATTTCGCCAGCTTCTGCCGATGCCAGCTTCCGCCGCTACTTTCGCGCTACTTTTGCCGACCGCACACTGATAGTGATGGACGCGCCGCCTCAAAATGAGGACTGTCGCCCGTTCATCCATATCGCCCAATTGTTTAGTGCAGCAGGCGTGCATGTGCCGCAGGTGCTGGCACAGGATCTGGAACAAGGCTTTCTGTTGCTGACTGATTTGGGCAACACCACCTACCTGCAAGCACTTAATACCGGCAATGCGCACGAACTATACGGCGCCGCCACCGATGCATTGATCACTATTCAGCTAGCTAGCCGTGAATTTGAACTGCCCCCCTACGATAAGGCACTGCTTATGCGCGAAATGTACCTGTTTCCGGAATGGTATGTCGCTAAACATTTGCAGGTCATGCTGGACGAGAAACAAAACTCAGCATTAGAAACCGTGTTTCAGCGCATTCTTCAAAACAACTTGGCACAGCCGCGTGTGTTTGTTCATCGTGATTACCATTCACGTAACTTGATGGTCAGCGCACCTAATCCGGGCATTCTGGATTTTCAGGATGCGGTCTATGGGCCGATCACTTATGACTTGGCTTCGCTGTTTAAGGATGCTTATATTCATTGGGAAGAAGCCGAAGTGCTGGACTGGCTGATCCGCTATTGGGAAAAAGCACGCAAGTCTGGACTGCCGGTACACAGTTCCTTTTCCGATTTTTTCCGGGATTATGAATGGATGGGGGTACAGAGGCATTTGAAAGTACTGGGTATCTTTGCGCGTCTGTATCACCGGGACTGCAAGGACGGTTATCTTAAAGACTTACCGCTGGTAATGGATTATTTGCGCCGCGCCTGTGAACGCTATGTGGATTTAAAGCCGCTACTGCATATACTGGATACGCTGGAGAAAAAGCAACCGGTCGTGGGGTACACCTTTTGAAAGCCATGCTACTGGCCGCCGGACGGGGTGAACGCATGCGTCCGCTCACCGACCACATACCCAAGCCCTTATTGCAAGCCGGTGGCAAATCGCTCATTGTGTGGCATATCGAGAATATGGCAAGAGCGGGCATCTGTGACCTGGTAATAAATCACGCACATCTCGGCAATCAAATCGAAACTGCGTTAGGAAATGGCAGCCAGTTCGGCATACGCATCCGCTACTCGGCGGAGAATCCCGTTCTTGAAACAGCGGGTGGCATTGTTAATGCATTACCGTTATTGGATGATGCGCCGTTTGCCGTTATCAACAGCGATATTTACTGCGACTATGATTTTGCTCAGCTTCCCGAACGTGTGGCTGCACTCAAAGCAAGCGGCGATACTGCACATCTGGTGTTAGTCAACAATCCTGCGCACCATCCCAATGGGGATTTTGGTTTAATCAGTGGCAGGGTAGTTAATAACACACACGCATTAACTTTCAGTGGCATAGGAATTTATCAGCCCAGCTTATTCGCAAATATCCCAAGCGGCACCGTTGCACCTCTCGCGCCGCTGTTACGCGCCCAGATTGCGCTAGGTAAAGTGAGCGGCGAACATTACAGGGGCCGCTGGCTGGATGTGGGAACGCCGCAACGCCTTGAAAAACTCGACAACGAATTACGTTCACAGCACAATGCCACTCATGTTTAATACCTCTCTTTACGCCAGCCGCCGTAACCGCCTTATTATTCAGATGCAGCGTGGCATTGCTGTTATTCCCACCGCACCGGAAGTACTGCGCAATGGCGACGCGCATTATCCTTATCGTTTTGATAGCCACTTCCACTACCTTACCGGCTTTGATGAACCGGAAGCCGTACTCGTACTGATTGCTGGCGCTGTCCCGCAGTCCATCCTGTTCTGTCGCGCGAAAGATATGGAGCGCGAAATATGGGATGGTTTTCGCCACGGACCAGATGGTGCGAAAGAAAAATTTGGTTTCGATGCTGCATTTCCCATCGCACAACTGGATGATAAGCTCACCGAGCTGATGGGTAACCAGCCCGCACTGTTTCATCCGCTTGGCGCTCATGCCCCGTGGGATGACCGCATTCTTGCGCTGCGCGCATGTGTGCAGGCACAGGCGCGCAGCGGCATAACTGCACCAAATGAGATTCATGACATACGCATGCTGCTTGATGAAATGCGTTTAATTAAAGATAGTGACGAACTTGCCATCATGCGCCGCTCCGCCACCATTTCGGCTGCTGCGCATATCCGCGCTATGCGCACCACCCGTCCCGGCAAAATGGAATATGAGATCGAGGCAGAGCTGTTGCACGAATTTCGCAAAAACGGTGCGCAAGCGCCCGCCTATACCTCAATAGTTGCCGGTGGTGCCAATGCCTGCGTATTGCACTACATCAGCAACAATGCACAATTACAAGACGGCGAGTTATTGCTGATTGATGCGGCCTGCGAAGTCGATGGCTATGCTGCAGACATTACCCGTACCTTTCCGGTAAATGGCCGTTTCAATGGCGCACAAAAAGAGGTATATGAGTTGGTATTGACTGCACAGGCCGCCGCCATTGCAGCCGCGCGTCCCGGCTCACACTGGAATGAACCGCATGACGCTGCCGTGCGCGTGCTGGCGCAAGGCTTTGTCGACCTTAAACTATGCAATGGTAGCGTCGACGCTGTGCTGGAAAGCGGCAGCTACAAACGCTTCTACATGCATCGGACCGGTCACTGGCTTGGCATGGATGTGCATGATGTCGGTGCATACAAACTGGATAATAATTGGCGCGCGCTGCAACCCGGGATGGCACTTACTATCGAACCGGGCTGTTATATCCGTCCGGCAGATGATGTGCCGCAAGCATTCTGGAACATCGGGATCCGCATTGAAGATGATGTGGCCATCACCTCGCAGGGCTGCGAAGTGCTGACCGAAGCCGTACCCAAAACTGTAACGGCTATTGAAGATTTGATGAGACAGCCATGAATGCACATTGCGACATCGCGATAATCGGGGGTGGCCCGGTTGGCACCGCGTTGATGCTCGCATTGCGCGACAGCGGGTTGCAGATTGTCATGCTGGAAGCGCGCAAAATGGAACACGTGAGCGCTGACCCGCGTGCCTTGGCCTTGTCCAGTGGCAGCCGTCAGTTACTGGAGAAACTCGGTGTATGGAAAGGTATCACGCAAGTTTCGTTGATCAAAACCATCCACGTTTCACAGAAAAATTCTTTCGGCCGCACCCTGTTACGTGCCGAAGAACTCAAGGTGCCGGAACTGGGCTATGTACTGCCTTACACTGCGCTGCAAAACGCATTACAAAGTGCTTTAAAGGGGAGCAAAACAATTTGCCTCACTGGCGCTGCTGTTACGCAACTACAAAGCACATCGAATGGCGCATCCATCAACTACCAGCATGCAGGGTACGACCACCAACTTGAAGCGCGTTTAGCAGTGGTGGCAGATGGGGGAAAGTTGCTGGAAGCCGCCCATCCGCCGGAGATTCGCGATTACGGTCAAAGTGCCGTCATTGCACATGTCACCTGCACCCATCCGCAACCGGACATCGCGTTCGAGCGCTTTACTATGCAGGGACCGTTGGCACTGCTGCCGTTCAGGGACGGTTACGAACTGGTGTGGACCGCGGCACATGAAATGGCGCAGGAAATACTGCACTGGAATGACGCCACTTTCCTAGCCCAATTGCATCAACACTTCGGTGATCGAGCTGGGAAATTTTTGACTATCGGGAAACGCGCCTGCTTCCCACTGCGGCTCAAGCGCGCGCCCGAAATCACGCTGCCGCACACAGTATTGATCGGCAATGCTGCACAGACGTTGCATCCCGTGGCCGGGCAAGGTTTCAACATGGGTCTGCGCGATGCGTGGGAACTAGCGCAAGAGATTCTTAACTGCGAACCTGAAACACTCGGTTCAGATGCCATGCTTGCCAGCTATCGCAAGCAACGTCAGTTTGACCGCCATGCCGGCATACATTTCACCGATGGCCTGGTGCGTCTTTTCTCCAATGATCTGTTGCTGCTTAAATCAGGGCGCGCGGCTGCACTTACGGTACTGGACTGCCTGCCGGGCGCGAAAAAGTTCGTAGCAAGACGCATGATGTTCGGAACCAACGGGTAGAAAACCATGTCTGCCCAGCCAGGTCTTCTGGTTTATGACTGTCGGCCAGCAGCTGGCCAATTCAATAAAATGTGGGTGTTCTCTTTGCTACGGTGATGTTCATTGCTTTTCAAAGTTGCGCTATTCCCCCCATAGGATCGTTTAGACAAAATTAATTGCACCCCCTCTGATAGTTTGCCTAAATAAAATCCCCCCACAAAGTTTGCAAAGTAGCTATGCCCGCCACAGCAGCCGTCTCGGTACGTAGCAAGCGTGCACCTAAACGGATAGAAATAAAACCAGCTTGCCGGGCAATCTGGACTTCGTCCGCACTGAAGCCACCTTCTGGCCCAATCAGCAGAGTCGCTTTCCCTTGCGGCTTCGGCTGCTCATGCAATGTTGCCACGGCTTCCGGCAACAGGATAAATTTGCTGCCCGGCGCATCGCATATAGTGGCAATCCAAGAGTTGAATTCCAGCGGGGCGTGAACCTTAGGTAACATGTTTCTGCCACATTGTTCACATGCTGCAATGGTGATACCGTGCCAATGTTGGGTGCGCTTTTCTGCGCGTTCTCCGGCTAGCTTTGTCATGCTACGTTGGGTCTGAACTGGCTGAATTTCGGTAGCACCGAGTTCAGTGGCCTTTTGTATTACCCAGTCCATTTTTTCGCTACTACACAGCGCCTGCGCTAGTACGATGTTTAATGGAGACTCGCGGTTGACCGTGCAGACTTGCAGTTTCTCCAGCATCACTCTTTTGCCTTCGATTTCGCAGATGCGGCCATGAAGTTCATTGCCTACACCATCAAATACCCGAACTTCATCATTAACGCGCAGGCGCAAGACTCGACTGGCGTGATGTGCGGCAGCTTGTGGCAACTCAAATTTGGTGCTTGCATGCAGCGGCGGGGGGCAATAGAAGCGTGGTGTAGTCATTGATCGATTAGGTATAAATGGTCTGCATGATAATATAACGGCAATATCTATAAATTCAAATTCAAGCTAGACGGGGTATTTTTAGTTAACCCCAAGCTAAAATACTCAAACGATATTTTGAAATGAAAAAAATCGGCCGTAATGATCCTTGCCCTTGTGGCGGAGGTAAGAAATATAAGCATTGCTGCCAGCCAAACGGCGAAGTTCCGATGGCAAAAACGCACTTATCGGATTTATCAATCTCCCAAGCTATCCAGGTCGCACGGGAACACCATCAGGCTGGGCGTTTGCCTCAGGCAGAAGCTATTTATCAGAAGATACTCCAGGTAGCGCCAAACCATCCGGATGCGCTGCATTTATTAGGCCTGATAGCCCGTCAGGGGGGAAAGAACGGGATTGCTGTTGGTCTTATTAGCAGGGCTATCAGAGTAAATCCATCCAATCCAATTTATTACATCAATTTGGGAAATGCGCTCAAGGATCAAGGTCAGCTGGAGGAAGCGATTCTCCATTACCGCCAAGCGCTTTCGATCAAGCCAGATTTTGCCGAAGCGTGCAACAACTTGGGGAATGCCCTCAAGGAACAAGGTGATTTGGAAGCAGCGATTGAGAGCTTCCGTCGGTCACTCGCATTGAAGCCGGATTTTGCCGAGACGCACAGCAACCTGGGGAATGCGCTCAAGGATCAAGGCCAGCTGGAAGAAGCGATAGCCTGTTACGGCCAAGCACTTCTGCTCAGGCCGGATTATGCTGAGGCATACAACAACTTGGGAAGTGCTCTTAAGGCGCAAAACAATCTGGATGCGGCGGTCGGGAGCTACCGGAAGGCGGTTTCGCTCAAGCAAGATTTTGTTGATGCGCATAACAACTTGGGGAATGCGCTCATGGCACAAGGCAAACTGGAAGCGGCGGTTGTGAGCTTCCACCAGTCGCTCTTGATCAAACCAGATTTTGCCGAGGCGCACAACAATTTGGGGAACGCGCTTAAAGATCAAGGCAAATTGGATGCGGCGGTTGAGAGCTTCCAGAGGGCGCTCGCGTTCAAGCCGGATTTTGCCGAAGCGCAAAGCAACCTCGGACTTGCGCTACAGAAACAAGGTAAATTGGACGAGGCGATTGCCCGCTACAACAAAGCGCTTTCAATCAAACCGGATTATGCCGAAGCGTACAACAACCTGGGACTTGCGCTACAAGAGCAAGGTAAATTGGAAGAGGCGATTGACAGCTACCGCAAAGCACTCGCGCTCAAGCCGGTTTATCCCAAGGCCCACAGCAACCTGCTTTTTACCCTGAGCTTTTATTCCAAGTGCTTGCCTGATACCTATCTTGCAGAAGCGCGTCACTATGGCAATAAAGTGATGGCAAAGATCCAGCCGTATACAAGTTGGCCTGTGTTTTCAGAAAACAAAGCGGAACGAGGTATGCAGCCTCTGCGGATTGGTCTGGTTTCCGGAGATTTTAGAACGCATCCAGTCGGGTTTTTCCTGGAAAGCATTCTTGCGAATTTGAACCCTGCTCGGGTAGAGCTGGTCGCATATTCGGTGTCTCCGCAAGAGGATGAACTCACCGCCCGCATTCGGCCTTGTTTTGTTGCCTGGAATCGTATAGTGGGCCTTAGCGACGAAGCCGCAGCCCGGAAGATTCGCGATGATAGTATTCATATTCTCATTGATCTGACGGGCCATACTGCCAGCAATCGTTTGCCAATGTTTGCACTGAAGCCTGCCCCGGTGCAAGTAAGTTGGTTGGGGTATTTCGCTACCACAGGGTTACCGACGATAGATTATCTGCTGGCAGACACGGTATCGGTGCCGGAATCCCACCGGGAGCACTTTACTGAAACAGTGTGGTATCTGCCAGAAACCCGGCTCTGCTTCACCCCACCTGCGGATAGATCAGGGCTGGAATTAACTCCCTTGCCGGCATTGCAGAATGGCTATATCACTTTTGGTTGTTTCCAAAATATTACCAAGGTGAATGACACTGTGCTGGCTGCATGGGGGCGAATTTTCCTCGTCTTGCCAGAAGCGCGACTGCGGCTGCAAAGCAGTCAGATGAATTGTTCAGCCGCGCGCGAATATCTGCAACATCGATTAGGTCGAGTCGGGATAATGCCGGAGCGGATAATAATGGAAGGACATGTTCCCAGAGAGGATTATCTTGCGGCATATGCAGACGTGGATATCATCCTCGACACATTCCCTTATCCGGGCGGTACTACAACCTGCGAAGCTTTGTGGATGGGAGTGCCTACACTGACCCTCGCCGGCGGCACATTGCTTGCTCGCCAAGGTGCCAGCATGCTAGCCTGTGCCGGTCTGGAAGATTGGATTGCCAGCGATGAGGGTGACTACGTAACCCGGACTCTGTTTCACGCCACTGACATTGATCGTTTGGCGCAACAGCGGTCAGGATTACGGCAGAAAGTGCTTGCTTCTCCACTTTTTAATGCCCCACGTTTTGCCCTGCATCTGGAGGATGCACTGCAAAGAATGTGGCAACAAAAGATGTACCCGGAGTCTGCCCATAAATGAACTTCGTGGTGCTTGCCAGAAGCATGCATCACACGAATACTTGAGATTTATTATCCCGTTTGAAATGTTCTGATGTTTAATGATCAGTCTGGATTTGAACTTTTTGGCATCGTTTTTGTCCCCGTTCCTAAACGGTGCCGGCAAATTAAAGTTCAATCTATTTGAGGACTTAACCTATAGTATTCACATTCAAATTACATTAATTCAGTGCTGAATTAGTCCATGTAGCGTGTATAATCTTTATTTTAATATTTCTTGAATTTGTGAGCCAATCTCCTTCCTTCACTGGTGAGCGCTTTTTGCCTGAGTGCAGCGGTGAAATCTGGTATGAACATTGGCACCGTTATGCCTTGGCACGCCAATTAAGCCAACATTGCACAGTTTTGGATGTGGCCTGTGGTGAGGGCTATGGTGCCGCCATGGTGGCTGAAACCGCATATAAAGTGGTGGGTGTTGATTTATCCGTTGATGTAATTCAGCATGCCAAAAACAATTATAGGCATCATGCTAACCTGCAATTCGTTACGGCTTCATGTGAATGTTTGCCGTTTTCAGATGCGAGCTTTGACTTCGCAATCTCTTTTGAAACAATAGAGCATATTGAGAAACAGAAAGAATTTATTTCTGAACTCACGCGTGTTTTGCGCCCGGATGGGATATTAATACTGTCCTCTCCAAACAAGCGCCTGTATTCCGATGCACATGATTATCACAATGAATTTCATGTGCGTGAATTATATCGAAATGAGCTGGAAGAATTGCTGCTTGAGGCTTTCCCGCATATATTCTGGCTTGGCCAAAAATTATTGTTCCATTCCGCCATTTGGCCAGAAAACCAGGCCTGCATTACGACAGAATATTTGATTAACGACGATCGGCAAGTTACTGTAGTCGGCCATCCTTCTGTCGAGCCAATGTATTACATCGCAGTTTGCAGTCGTAACCCATCGATGCTGCCCACCGCGCTCAATAAATTTTCTTTGTTTAGTGACAGCGCCGAAATGGTTTATCAGGATTATGCCAAACAAACCAGGCGCGTGATGGAGCTGGATCAACTTCTCAAAAATCGCGAGCATCTGATTGCTGAACGTGATAGTTTTCTCTCGCTCCGCACCCAACAAATGGTAGAACGCGAACACCTGATTGCTGAACGTGATGCACTCCTGGACATGCGCACCGAACAATTAAATGAACGTACTGGACAATTAAGTGAACGTACCGAACAATTAAATGTTTGTACCGAACAATTAAATGAACGTGCTGAAGAAATAATCAAACTCAATGCGCTTCTGACGGTACGCAACGAACAAATTGCTGAACATGAACGTTTGAATTTTGCTCTCAACCAGCAAATTGACTATCGCGCCAGTCTGGTTTGGTGGTTAAAGTCGCCGTTACGCTTCATTGCACGTGCCATCAGAGGGAATTCTTGAATTAGCATGTTATCCCCAGCAATCGACATTATCATCCCGGTCTACAATGCATACGAGGACTTGCAGCGCTGTCTCGACAGCGTGCTTCGCACCACCAAGCCCCATCACCGCATCATCATGATCGACGATTGTTCGACGGATAGTCGCATCGCCGACTATTTTGAGACGCAGCGTAGTACAGCAGATCCACGTCTGTGGCTGCTCCGGAACGATACAAATCTCGGCTTTGTCAGCACCGTTAATCGTGGTATGACGCTCAGTCAAAATGATGTCGTGTTGCTCAATTCCGATACCATCGTTACCTCGGGCTGGTTGGAAAAGCTATGCTGTTGCGCCGATTCAGACCCGCTTATCGGCACAATCACGCCGTTTTCCAACAACGCCGAAATTTGCTCGTTCCCGAACTTTTGTCAAGATAACGCATTGCCGCAAGGAATGAATGCGGAAGACGTCAATTGCGCCATTGAGGCAGCCGCCCTTCGCGTTTATCCTGACATACCTACCGGGGTCGGATTTTGCATGTTTATTCGGCGCCGTCTGCTTAATAAAATCGGCCTGTTCGATGCTGTTACTTTCCGTCTCGGCTACGGCGAGGAAAATGATTTCTGTATGCGGGCGCTGGCGGCTGGATGGCGCAATGTGCTGTGCGACGATACTTTCGTCCAGCATGTTGGCAGATGCTCCTTTAGTACGAAAAAAGAGACGCTGGTTGAGGAAAATATGCAGCGCTTGCTGGCTAAGCATCCAGACTATATGCAGCGTGTAATGGCTTTCATCGCGGCCGACCCGATCAAGCCGATCCGTCAGTTGGCGCAGTCGTTCCTGGCGCTCACCGGAGCGGCTGGCGATAAGCCCGGCATCCTGCATATCATGCACGGCCGTAGCGGCGGCACTGAGCAGCACACCCGTAGTTTGATGCACAGTGACGGCGGGGACTGCCGCCATTATTTGCTGGTAACTATGGATGATGTCTGGCAACTTAAGGATGCCAATAGCGGTGAGCTGCTGACTTATCAATTCAGCCGGCAACCTGACCAGCTGTGGACGGATTTTCTGGCCAGCCTGTGTGCCAGTTTTCGTATCCATTTGTGCCACGTACATCATCTGGCTGGTTGTCGGCCGGGTTTGCTGGAAGCGATGCGCAACCTTGGAATTCCATTTGGCTTCAGTGTGCACGATTTTTTTATGGCTTGTCCGACCATCAACCTGCTCGACGCCGCAGGAATTTATTGTGGCAGCGAAACTGAGGCATCGCGCTGTCAGAATTGCCTTAACGCCCAGCCAGACTTTCGCGGCATTGACATCGTTGCTTGGCGTGCAGTGCATGCGGATTTCATTGAGCGGGCAGTATTCGTGATTGCTCCCAGCGACTTGGCCGCCGAGATGTTCCGTCGCTATTTTCCACGCGATGATGTTCGCGTTATCCAGCACGGCGTTGATTTAACCGCCAACCGCACTAATGCTCTGACATCGGCGCTACTGTTGCCGAAGGATGCGTATCAAAGTATCGGTGTATTGGGTGCTATTGGCCCGGTCAAAGGCGCCCGCCAACTGGAGCGTTTAGTGGCACGCAGCCGCGAACGCAAGCTGCCATTTCGCTGGGTTGTGGTTGGCTATATGGATCGCCAGTTTCAGCCGTATCAGTCTGCCGACGCCTTATTGACAGTGCATGGCCAATACACGCCAGATCATATGGAAGCCTTGCTCGACCATTATCGAATTAACCTGGTGGTGTTCCCGTCCGCCGGTCCGGAAACTTATTGCTACACCCTGACCGAAGCCTGGATGGCTGGACGACCAGCATTGGTGCCGCCGATCGGCGCGCTGCATGAGCGTGTGCAAACGAACGGTGCCGGCTGGATCATGCAAGACTGGTGTGATACTGATGCTATTTTAGATGACATCATTTCAATATTACGGCCGGAAAACAGTACAGATTTTGTGCACAAGCAAGCGCAAGCGCGGTCAGTGCCGGTCACCTCGGTACGCGACATGGCTAATGCCACCGAGATGGTTTACCACGAAGTTTTGTCGCGGCAAGTCGTCAAGTTTGCCGCGCCGTTGCCGCAAATCACCCTTTACGCCGCGCTGCAAACCGCGCTGGGAGTGGCTGCTGCCGACAAGCACCGTGCGCTATCAATAGGTGAGCACTGGTTGCTGCGGCTTGCACATCTCGGCTTGCGTTTGCGCTATACATTGCTTGGCCGCTGGCTATATCGCATCATCCCGGTTCGATGGCAACAAATCCTGAAGCAACGACTATTGGCATAGACATTTTTAAGGCAGCCGTTCCTGAGCAATCCCTGTAAACGTGGCGTATTGATTAGCTTTTTCGGGTGTTCAAGCGATTTGAAATTTGCATAAATTTGATCTGTAGAATACGGATTTTCTGCAAAATAAAACCATGTAAATTGGAGCAAACTCCCCGTTTATTTCACCTCTGAATCAATGGTAATGACTATGTCTTTTTGACCTGTTTTCACCGGTTTCGAAAATCCCTCCAGATCTTGTGGGCTAGAAGTCACATTCCCCGACTTTGATATGCGCGCACCGACAATAAAATTGGTCACAGAAGATAAGTTCAAACCTGGCACCATCGACATGCTGTCATCCAGCGTGAAATTAAACGGCAATTCCTTCACTGTCTTGCGCATAACGGCCAGCGGCGGTTTGCGTCCACCTTCCGCAGCCCGGGCGAAGATAAAAACTGTGTCGGTATCTGCGATTCGCGACTTGAAGGCAGGGTCAATGCGTACCGTTCCACTCACTGATCCATTCGCAACTTTTGACTGGGTCGAGGCTTTGTTACCGGCTGGAGCCGCAGCTGCCGGGGGCAGTCCGGCTAATCCGCGTGCCTCATCGATGCTGGCGCTGACCGAGGCTACCATAGGAGAGTCCGCCGGTAACAAATTGAGAATCTTTTGCCACCATTTAATGGCGTCCTGGTAGTCCTTGCGTTCGAAAGCTGCAGAACCCGCCAGAGACAACGCCTTTAGGTTATTCGGATCGATTGTTAGCGCCTGTTGGATTATTTTTTCTGGCTCGCCCTGCAGGGTCTGCTTAAGCATGGCCAGCATATCAGCGTGATCGGTCAGCACAAAGGCGTTGTTCGGTTGCAGTGCTACAGCGCGGGAATATGCAGCACTGGCATCCTGATAGCGATTGAGGGCAGTGTAGGAGCGGGCAAGCATCACCCAGCCATCGGCGTTGTCCGGTTCTGCCTTAAGCCGTTCCGCTAGCCATGTCACCATTGCCTCAAATTGTTCAGGTGTAGCCGGATGTGCTTCGTCAACGGCTGCTGTCGGGATTTGCGGCTTTAATCCGGCTGGCGTACCCAGCATGAAATATAGAGAAATCGCCAACAAAGGAACTGAAATTACTAATGCCGCGATCGAAGCATTACCCCAGCGGCTATCAGTCGATGGCGCAGCGGCGATTTCAGCGGCCCCTGAATCTTCCAGCACGCGACTCTCAAGATCGCTCCGCGCGTTTTGATATTGAATCTCATTCAGTGTCCCGGCTGCCAGATCTGCATCCAATTCGCGTAATTGATCACGATAAACAGACAGATTCACTTCTGAAGGCGTGGTGGATATTGAGCTATTACCTCGTCTGAGCAATGGTCGCACCAGAACAAGCAAAGTAACAGCAATCAGACCTCCCACTATAAGCCAAAACGTTATCATGAGTGCCTCTCGCCTCCTTTTCCAGACAACAGCGATGCCGCGCGGGAATGTTCATCTGCGCTCAGGGCAGGCGCCTGCTGCATCATCTTGCGGCGCTGGCGCAGAATAACAAAGAGCACGCCCAACCCCACAACTAGCAGTAAAAGTGGACCGAACCAAAGCAACCAGGTGGTTGATTTTACCAGCGGGCTGAACAGAACGAATTCACCATAGCGCTTTACCATGTAATCCAATATTTCCTGCTCTGATTGTCCTTGTCGTAGTTTCTCGCGCACTTGATTTTTGAGGTCAACCGCGAGCTCGGCATTGGAATCGGCAATCGTTTGGTTCTGACAGACCAGGCAGCGAAGATGTGCAGACAGATCCATAACACGTTTTTCCAGTACAGGATCGTCCTTCGTAATCACCGCCTGATCAGCAGCATGAGCCAGTGACATTAAAAGCAACAGTACAAGAAAGAAAAGTTTGCTATGCACCGTTCAACTCCTTAACTAGAGGAATTAGTTTGTTCTGTATGAGTTCAGGCGTGAGCGCTCCGATAAACTTGTGACGGATGAGACCTGACTTATCTATGACGAAAGTTTCCGGGACACCATAGACGCCCCAGTCGATGCCAACATTGCCCTCTCGGTCGTAGGCCGAAAGGACGTATGGGTCACCTGAGTTTCTTAACAAAGCTAATCCATCATCGCGATTGTCCTTGTAATTTAGCCCATAAATCGGCACCAAATTTTGCCGTTCCAACTCTACCAAAAGAGGATGCTCTTGGCGGCAAGTCACACACCATGAGGCCCAAACGTTAAGCAACCAAACCTTGCCGCGCAAGTCCTCCGGTCCAATAGTCTTAGAAGCGTCGTGAAGTTGTGGCAGCCGAAAAGTCGGTGCTACCTTGTTGATTAAGGGCGATGGAACTTCCCTGGGATTGAGTGTGAGTCCTATCCACAAGAAAACAACGAGAACAATAAAAGCCCCCAGAGGAAGAAGAAAACGGTTCATCGGCTTCCCTTTCAGCTCTGCGTGGGTGGCTTTAATGGCAGTCGGTAGCGACGATCGCTCACCGCCAGCAAACCGCCAAGCGCCATGAGTAAGCAGCCGCCCCAGATCCAGTTAACCATCGGTTTATGCTGGATGCGCATAACCCACTCGTCCCTGCTGATTTGTTCGCCAAGCGCAACATAAAGATCGCGGAACAGGCTCGTGTAAATGGCCCCCTCGGTCATGGCTGAGTCCTGCATGGTATAAAGGCGCTTCTCAGGATAGAGCGTATCTATCTTCGCTCCATCCAGTGTTACCTCCAGAGTGCCACGGATTCCGCTGTAATTCGGCCCTTTCATTTTCTCCATAGCAAGCAAGCGAAAGGCGTATCCATCCAGCGTGGTCACGTCACCCACACGCAGACGCATTTCACTGCTGGTTTCATAGCCCTTGACCAGAGTCACGCCGAGAATAAACACGCCAATTCCAGCGTGGGCGAGCAGCATGCCGTAAGTGGAGCGAGACGTGCCGCGCAGCGTTGCCCAAGCGCTCCCGCTAGTGGATCCTCGCACCCGAGTGACCAGGTAGGCCATGCTTGTGAGTAATGCCCACATTCCCAGGGACGTCCCGGCTACCACCGGCGCCGTCCAGCGTCCGAACCACAATGGCACAAGTATGCCTAATGCCACACTGATGATAAACCACGGCAGCAGATGTTTAATGACTTTCGCCAGGCTGGCTTGCTGCCATGGTGTGCGTGGCCCGATGCCCATCAAGAAAACGGCAATCGCCATGATAGGCGCAAACACAGCTTCAAAATAAGGTGGCCCGACTGAAATTTTACCCAGATTCAATGCATCCAAAAATAAAGGGTAGAGCGTACCAAGAAATACTGCGCCAGCGGCGGCGACCAGTAGCACATTGTTCAAAAGTAGCATCGACTCACGCGAAATTAATCCGAATCCGCTGCCCAGCCCCACTTTCGGCGCGCGCCACGCAAATAGCACAAGCGAACTGCCGACCACGACACTCAGGAATGCCAAAATGAAAAGTCCGCGCGCCGGATCTGAAGCAAAAGAATGTACGGAGGTCAGCACTCCGGAACGCACAAGAAAGGTTCCGAGAAGGCTTAAAGAGAAAGCGATAATGGCCAGCAATACCGTCCAGTTTTTGAACGCACCGCGTTTTTCCGTTACTGCCAGAGAGTGGATTAATGCAGTGCCCACCAGCCAGGGCATGAACGAAGCATTCTCGACCGGATCCCAAAACCACCAGCCGCCCCAGCCCAGCTCATAATAGGCCCACCAGCTACCTAGCATGATGCCCAGTGTAAGAAACATCCACGCAACTGTGGTCCATGGCCGTGACCAACGCGCCCAAGTTGCATCAAGCTTGCCGCCGATCAATGCCGCGATGGCAAAAGAAAAGGCCACCGAGAAGCCTACATAACCCATATACAGCAAGGGCGGATGGAATATCATGCCGGGATCTTGCAACAAAGGATTCAGGTCGCGGCCATCCATTGCGGCTGGTAGCAGGCGTTCAAATGGGTTGGAGGTGAATAGCGTGAAAGAGAGGAAGCCAACACTGATTAGCCCCATAACGCCTAATACGCGTGCCAGCATTTCTTCCGGCAGACGCTTGCTGAACAGCGACACCGCCAACATCCACCCTCCGAGCATCAGCATCCATAAAAGTAGCGAGCCTTCATGCCCGCCCCACACCGCAGCGATGCGGTATTGAACCGGCAACATTGAGTTTGAGTGGGCGGCAACGTATTTAACCGAGAAATCGTTGGTAACAAAGGTGTAAACGAGACAGCCGAAGGCGATAACGATGAAGGCGAGTTGTCCACGAGCTGCCGGGCGGGCGAGTGCCATCAGCCGCCGATTGCCGCGCATGCTGCCCGCTATAGGTAGTACGCCCAGCATTAGCGCCAGCACGAGCGCCAGCATGAGGGAAAAATTACCGATCTCGGGTATCATTTTCCTCCCCCTTGTCCGCTATAAACACAACCAACCGCTATCCATTTATTTGATTCAGTCTTGCCCGGTGTTGGTAGTTTGTTCATCAGCTTCATCTTTTTCAATTCCTTCAACTTGCCCTCCAATTCTTTCATCTTGCCCCATCTTGATCCGACAATGTTCTAAAAGAGCCTCGAAAACTCCTTTGTCCTCGTGAAGGCGAGAAGACAAATTCAGAATTTAATAGATGTGTCCTTAAACTCCTGCATCGTATGCTTCTTATGACGTGACACAATTTTTAATTTTAACATGGACATTCCAGTTTCTTTAAAACAACTTCGAGTAAGACCACTGATCGTGCCAAAGGTGCAAGTGTCTCTTGTGCCATCGTCTCCTGAAATATTCTCAAGGAGACGCATTCGTCTCAAGATTAATATCGTAATCCACTGTCAGCGGTGCATGGTCACTAAATCGCTGTTCCATATAGATACTGGCTGATCGAGCGGACTGTGCAATACCCGGCGTGGCAATATGGTAATCAATACGCCAACCCACGTTTTTTGCCCAAGCCTGGCCGCGATTTGACCACCATGTGTAAGCTTCCAGTTCGGGATGCACTTGACGGAACACGTCTACGAACCCAACTTCATCAAATAGTTCAGTAAGCCAGGCACGTTCTTCTGGCAGAAAGCCGGAGTTCTTGCGGTTGCCGCGCCAATTTTTCAAATCCTTTTCGGTGTGGGCTACGTTCCAGTCGCCGCATAACAATACCTCACGTCCACTGGCGTGAAGTTCACGCAGATGCGGCATGAAGGCAGCCATGAACTGAAACTTTACCGTCTGGCGCACCTCACCGCTGGAACCGGAGGGAAGGTAAAGTGACACGACACTAAGGTTGCCGAATCGCGTTTCAATATAACGCCCTTCGCTGTCGAATTCAGGTATGCCCAGTCCTTCCATTACTGTTTGCGGCTTTTGCCTGCAATAGATACCCACGCCGCTATAACCCTTTTTTTCGGCATAGTGGAAATAGCCGTGGTAACCGGATGGAGCTAACATTTCCGACGTCATGTCAGCGGCTTGGGCTTTGAGTTCCTGCACACAGACAATGTCGGCATCCTGCTGCGCCAGCCATGGCAACAATCCCTTGCTGCAGGCAGAACGAATTCCGTTGAGGTTAATGCTGATGACGCGCACTATAATTCTCCGTAGGCAAAGCTTGCAATTATAATGGTGGCACGTCTAAATTTTTGATCTATCTGCCATGTCTAATTTTCGCCAGGATTTCATCCGTTTTGCCATTAAACAAGAGGTATTGTGTTTCGGTGAATTCAAAACCAAGGCTGGCCGCTTATCACCCTATTTTTTTAATGCGGGCCTGTTTAACGACGGTGAATCGTTGAAACAACTTACACAGTTTTACGCGCAGGCCATCCTGTTCTCAAAAATTCCCTTCGATATGTTGTACGGCCCTGCTTATAAAGGTATTCCGCTCGCGGCGGGAACGGCCATTGCTCTAGCAGAAAAAGGCCTCAATGTGCCTTACTGCTTTAACCGCAAGGAGGCCAAAGGCCATGGTGAAGGCGGAAGCACGGTGGGGGCCAAACTGCAGGGACGTGTGCTGATTATCGATGACGTTATTTCCGCTGGTACCTCAGTCCGGGAATCCATAGCCTTGATCCGCGCGGCGGGCGCGACGCCCTGCGGGGTGGTCATTGCACTGGATCGCATGGAACTGGGACAGCAAACAGAACGGAATGAAGATGAACTTTCCGCAGCACAGGAAGTACAACGCAACTATGGTATTCCGGTGGTGGCAATTGCTACATTGGACGATTTGCTTGGTTATTTGCAGGATAATCCCGCGATGGTGCAAAATTTGCAAGCAGTACAATCCTACCGTGATCGTTACGGGATAGAACGTCAATAAGATGAAAATTTTTAGTGCAAGTCTGATGTTGATTGCTGTCGTCTTCAGTACAACAGCCGAAGCGAAACTATATAAGTGGGTGGACGACAAGGGCGTGACCCATTACGGCGAAGTCATTCCTCCAGAATATACCAACAAAAGTAATGTGCTATTAAGCGACAAGGGGCGTTTGATCAAACGAAACGAGGAAATTAATAACACGGAGCGGCGCGCCAATGGGGAGGATGAGGCCCAGAAACGTATTGATAATGAAGCCAAACTTGAACAAAGCCGCAAAGACAAAGCGTTATTGAACACTTTCAGTAACGAGAAGGAAATTGACCTGGCTCGCGATCGCAACCTCCATCAAGTAGAGTCACTTATCAGCAGTATTCAGTCACTGCAGAAATCAGCCCGGGAAAGCTTGAAGAATTATCTGCAGGAAGCAGAGGAAATAAAGCGCGCTGGCAGAAAGCTTCCCGTTTCATTGCAAGCCGACATTACTGAGGGCGAGCATAAATTAGCTAAATTGCAACTGGACTTGGTCAAGGCTCAAGAAAAGGCAGCCGCGGTTAAAGCTAGTTATGAAGCCGACAAGATGCGCTTCCGTGAGCTGAGTGGAAGCGCCAAGAAATAAGTAGGGCGCCTTAAAAACCCTTTGTTTCCCTCCCAATTTCCCAATTTGCTACATGGCGAGGCCTTTCAGGTAAGGGTTGCTATTTGTTCTAGCAGCATCGGATTGTAGGGTGAGAAAATAGATGATGAAGTAGATTAGGCTTCATTTCATTCAGCTCAACCTACCACGCTGTTAACCTAAGGAGTAGAGATGGCTGTCTCTGATGAAACATGGCACGAAGTGTTCGATCTGCATAAAGGTTGTTGCCAGTATTGTGGAGTTAATTTATTAAGCAGTTTATTTGCTTATAGATGTGCGGAGGTCGACCATCTGTTAGCACCATCCCATCCTGACAGGGATAAAATTGAAAATTTAGTACTGGCTTGTAGGCCATGTAACGGCTCACTTTCTAGAGCACATAAATTAAATTTATTCACAGTTCCTCAAAGAAGAGATTATCTTGCTGGTACTAATAAAGGCTTTGAAAAAAGGCGCATAGAGCATTTCAAAATAATATATGGTTTTGAGCCGTTTGATTAATAGGCTAACAATTTGGTCAACTCGGACGCTCGCTACCGCTCGCGCCGGTTACCTTTGTCGTTAAGCCTCACAAGGAAACCCCCAATGGACACAATCTCTCTCGCGGGCGCATATCAAGGGCTGAAAGCAGCAAAGGACATCCTGACGACGCTATTCGAAGCCAAGGTGTATGCAGAGGCAAAACCTAAAATCTTGAGGCACAAGGAAAGCTCGGTGAAGTACAAGATGCTCTATTTGTTTTGAGGGAGCGCCTCTCAGAACTCCAACAGGAGCGTGACGACTTGAAGGTCAAGTTGGCGAATACAGAGGTGTGGCAGACTCAGGCAGATCAATACGAACTCACAACTACGCCGGGAACCGCCGTCGTTTACAAGTACAAGGGGCAGCCAGACCACCTTGCCTGTCCCAGTTGCTTTAATAAGCGCGAGGTTCACATACTCCAAGACAACCAGATAAGGACAGGTACCTACCACTGTACGGGATGCGGCGCCAACTACCCGGTGAAACCGCCGACCCGCATCAATGCGGTGGCTGTTCGCATGGGTTAGCGGTGAGGCTTATAGAGTCGGCCATTAAATAGTACGATTCGTCATACCCGCGAAGACCGATATCCGGACGTTCTGATCAATCTATTTGATGGCCGGCTCTATAACGAGTACGGTTAGATTGTGATCGCGAAGCGAGCCACAATCTGAACCGTTTGCTTGGACAAGCCCGGTGGTTGTGTGAACCTTGTTATGGAAATATCTCTCTGACCCCGTAGTGGTGTCACCAGGGCACGTCCTTCGCCACGCCCCAAACTTTGATATCATTTTTATTATGAATCTCTTTCTTTTGATCGAGAAAGCAAGCTTCACAGCAACCGACGTATGGGTCAAACCTTGGTGAGTACCCAGCGTAGCCATGGAATCACATATTTTTATTCAGGTGCGATTGCTCCCCGCCACCATCTTGTATTCGAATAGACGACATTCAATTGCGCCGTTGAACAGCAGAGTGCGGCGTGAAACGGACAGGCGGATGAACTTCGGCATGCGTAAATCGGAAGTGAACAGATAGGCATTCCAGCCGCCGAATTTTTTCTTCAGCACGTCGCCCAGCTTTGGGTATAACTCTTGCAGCTCTTCCAAGTCGCCCATGCGCTCGCCATAAGGCAGGTTCGCTACCAGCACGCCATGGTCGGCGGGTGCGGAAATCTCCAGCACGTTCGCTTGATTGAGCGTCACTGCTTCCAGCAAGCCTGCGTTTTCCAGATTGAGGTGCGCGGCTTTAAGTTCGTCACCATATAAATCACTGCCAAAAATCGGCAATGAGCTAACCGGCTTTTGTGCCGCCTGCGCTCGGCTGCGCATCTCGTTCCACGTGGCGGCGTCGAAATTTTTCAGTTTCTCGAAGGCAAAACTGCGGCTGATTCCGGGGGCGATGTTAAGCGACATCAGTGCCGCTTCAATCAGGAAGGTGCCACTGCCGCACATCGGGTCAAGCAGCGGTACGCCGGGCTGCCAACCCGTCAGCAGTAAAATGCCCGCAGCCAGATTTTCGCGCAGGGGGGCAACGTTGGTGTACTGGCGCACACCGCGTTTGAACAGCGCATCGCCGGAAGTGTCGACATACAGCGTCATGCGGCTGGACTCAAGGAAGGCATGGATGCGGATATCCGGCGTACGCGTATCAACGCTGGGACGGTCGCCGGTGAGCGCGCGGAATTTATCGCACACGGCATCCTTGATTTTCAGTGTGGCGAAATCCAGACTTTTCAAGGGGCATTTAATTGCCGTCATGTTGACGCGGATGGTGTGTGAGGTGTTGAACCAATCGTTCCACGGTAGCGCATAGGCGGTATCGAAAATGTCTTGCTCGTTGCGATAATGTGCTATCGCCACGCGCCACAGCACGCGACTGGCAATGCGGCTGTGCAGATTGACACGGTAGCTCAATACAAAGGGGCCGGTGAAATGCACGCCGCCATCGGTGGTACGCACCTCTTGTGCACCGAGCGTATTCAGTTCATTGGCCAGCATTGTTTCCAAGCCGCGCGGACAGGGTGAAAAAAAGTTTTCAAGCATTTATTTATACAGGTTTGACGATTACAAGAATGATGATGGCAATCATGAGCAGCACTGGAAATTCATTGAACCAGCGGTAGAATACATGGCTGCGCGTGTTGCGATCGGTTTTAAAGTCGTGCAGCAGCTTGCCGCAATAGACGTGGTAAGCAATCAGTAATAACACCAGCGTGAATTTGATGTGCATCCACCCGCCGGTTACACCATAACCAATCCACAGCCATAATCCAAAAATGACGGTCAGCACGCCGCCCGGCGTCATGATGCCGTAGAACAATTTACGCTCCATGATTTTGAATCGCTCGATACTGGTTTTATCTGTGCTCATGGCGTGATACACGAACAGGCGCGGCAGGTAGAACAAACCCGCAAACCAAGTAACCATAAAAATCACATGTAACGATTTAATCCATAACATAATTTATTTATTTTAAGGGTGTATGTATAAATTCAAAATCCTGAGCGAGACAAAGAGCGCAAGGGGGTAAACAGGCAAGCCGCAAAGCGCGCTGGCCGCAAATAAATTTTAACGGGCAGTATATGTTTTATATGTAAGCGATAAAATTTATCGAGCAATATCCCCGGTCATAGCGCTTGTCCCATGAAATTGTGACGCACAATTTCTTTCAGCTGATCCAGACGGCCGTGGAAAAAATGCACCGCTCCCGGTAATACTACGATAGGCAGGAGTTGCGGACGCGCCCACTGCATAACGTCCGCCAACGAGACAACTTCATCCAGTTCACCATGGACCAGCAGCGTGTTGTGCGGCACGGACGGCATCGGATAACGCGTCACTGCCGGCGCGATCAGCACCAGTTGACGCGGAGGCAATTGCTGTGCCGCGCGCGCCTGCACATAACCCCCGAAGGAAAAACCCGATAGGATCAGCGGCAGGTCGCCATATTCGCTCAATGCATAGCGAGTTACTGTGAGTGCATCCTCCACTTCACCATTGCCGTTATCAAACTCGCCGCTGCTGGCACCGACGCCCCGAAAATTGAAGCGCAACGCGGCGAATCCTAGTTCGGCAAAAGTCTTGGCCAGTGTGGTTACTATCTTGTTTTCCATCGTCCCGCCCATAGTAGGCAGCGGATGCGCTATCACCGCGATCGCACGCGGTTCAATATCCGGTACATGCACCACAACCTCCAGCGTACCCGCTGGGCCGGAGATAGAAACCTTTTCTATGGTGGGCATTAAATTTTCAGGCGTTCCACCACGCGTCCATGCTGCAAGTGTTCAACGATGATTTCGTCGAGGTCGCTCTCATCCACATAGGTGTACCAGACACCCTCGGGATATATCACCAATACAGGTCCTTCATCACAGCGATTCATGCAACCAGCCGAGTTGATGCGGATACGATTTGTTTCATTAGACAATCCAAGCATTTGGACTTTATCTTTAACATAGTCGCGCATCCATTGCGCACCAATATTATTGCAGCACTCCGCGCCTTCTTCGCGCTGGTTAGTGCAAAAGAAAACATGCTTTTGATAGTAGCTCATACAAGACCTCACAAGAAAAAAATATAATTATACAACCTCACCACTATGTGCTTTTAACGCGCCAAAGATAGCCGAGCATGAGAAACGGGAACACTAATGCAATCGTTTGCGACAAACCATTGTAGTTGAGCAGGTGGCCGTAATTCCACTGGTACAGGCGCATGGCTGCAGAAGGCTCACCGCTATCCAATATCCAGTGCGCCAACACCCAATAACCCAGCGCAACCAGTGCAGCACATTTCGACAGCTGCGTGCGGGATAATCGGCTGGCAGCTACCAGTAGCAGCACGCCCGCGAAAATGCCAAGCATGGCCTCACCGTTTAGCCATAACAGCAATGCCCATGATTTGAGAAGTACGGCTGCTGCGGTGAACTTGGCCACTGCCACCGCACACAATACCAGCAGCAGCGTGCTTGCCGCTTGGCGGCGTATGCGCAGCAAGGTTAGCAGCAACATTCCCAGCATCAGCATGTTGAGCAGTACCGCCATGCTTTCCATCCAATTAAACGGTTCAGGCTGCACCACGACGAAAGGTGCTCGCGCCACTTCGCTAATGAACACATTGCCCAGCATGGGCAGCGAAGGATTGATTTGCGCGAACATCCACAGCGCCACCAACGCCAAGCCGAAATCCACTCCTCCTCCGCCATGAAATAAACGCATACGCCAATGCGCTAAGTGCAGAGCAAACCATTCACGTGGCGCAATGCTAACTGCCAAAAACGCACCCACCAGCGCGCCGCTACTGTTGGCAAGCAAATCAAGATTGGAACTAATACGTACAGGCAAATACATTTGAGCGTATTCCATCATGGCGGAAAGTACTACTCCGCCCAACGTGGCAAGCAATACAGTCAAGCCTACGCTGAAGCGCGCGCGGAGTGCCAGCCCAAGCAACAGCCCAAACGGCAGATAACCGAGCAAATTAGCGGCGACGTCAAACCAAGTATATTGCAGCAATAACGGCAAAGCCAATACAGCAGAAAATTCCAATCCCTGCTCCTGCCAGCCTGAAAACGGCGATAAGCTGGCATATATGATGAACAGTGCATAACCTGCGGCGAGGTAAGTGCGCAGACGCGCGCGAGACGAAGCGACGATGGTTTCTTTCATAATCGGCTTAAGGGCACCTCTAAAAATCCAATTTTGCGAGCAGCCGCTTTGCGGCTTGCCTGCTTACCCCGTTTCGTCACAATACGGCGTTACTCGAAAAAAATTATCGCTTACATATCAACTATATGCTGCGCTCAAATTTTTTACTCGTGCCTTGTCTTGCCTAGAAACTTGAATTTTTAGAGGCGCCCTTAAGTTTATCCGATTATTTATTTTGCTCATTTGCGTCGCGCAACATTTTACCGTGCGGTAGTAGCGCAATGGTGCAAGTTGCGGCGGAATCTGATCGGAATTTTTCTAATTTTCAGGGGTGTCCTTTTGCAATTCAATCAAGCGGAACCAACCGTTTGCAAACGCAGGCTCATCGGCCAATACCCGCACCCCCGGTACAGCTTCCAGCACATCCTCAAACACCACGTCCAGCCGTGTGGCCAGCCGTCCCATCAGGGGGGTCAGACCACGCCGCACCCAAGCGCGTTCTCCACGGCGCAGGAACTTATCGAAGAGCAGAATATGACCACCCGGCTTGAGCACGCGCGCCGTTTCTGCCAGGCAATATTGCGGTCGCGATACCACCGCCATTATTAGATGCAGCACTACATAATCGAAACTATCTGAAGCGAATGGCAAGGCCATGCTGTCGCCCCGTACCCACTGCATGCGTAATCCGGCAGCTTTTTTCTTTGCCCGCGCCAGCATTGCACTGGTCAGTTCTAGTGCGGTGTATTCATGGCGAGGCGGTAAAAAAGGGAAGTCCAATCCGGTGCCTGCACCACTAAGCAGCACGCGCACTACACCTTGTTGCGGCAACCTTGCCAGACTTTGCTGGCGCGCGCTACGTGTGGCGCGATCAAGGAAGACATCATAAAACGGTGCGATGAAACGGTAGCTGGTCTTTAGCGACATTGCGTTAGTGCAGTACGCGCGGGACACTCAATACGAACTGGGGAATGGGAGCGTCAAATTTAGTGCCGTCCTCTGCTACCATCTGGTAGCTGCCAGACATAGTGCCCACCTGTGTGGCGAGCACCGTACCGCTGGTGTATTCGAAGCTCTGGTTTGGCTTGAGTACTGGTTGCTCACCCACGACTCCCTGACCGCGCACTTCCTGCACATATTGATTGGCATCGGTAATAATCCAATGACGGCTGATCAGCTTGACAGTGGCATCGCCTTCATTAGTTATGGTGATGGTATAAGCGAAAACGAAGCGATTATCGGCCTCATCCGATTGCTCGGCCAAATAATTTACTTCAGTGGTGATTTTTATTCTGTATTTATTGTCTTTTTCCATCGTGGTATTACACATCATTTTGTTCAGTATGACAAGGCTTTGGCTGGCATTGAGGGTGGCTAGCAACTATAATTGCACTCTTGCTTAATTTTTGGTCTTTTCTGGACTATGCAATTATTCGCTTTCGGCATTAACCATCAGACCGCGCCACTTGTTGTGCGTGAGCAGATTGCGTTCAATGTCGATGCAATGGAGCCAGCCCTGCGCGACTTGGTCGGGCAGGGCGCAGCCAAGGAAGCGACCATACTTTCCACCTGCAACCGCACCGAGGTGTATTGCAGTACGCACAAGCCGGCGCAGATCATTAACTGGCTAGCTAGTTATCATGAATTGCAGCCGCGTGAAATTGAGCCATATCTCTATACTCTGCCGCATGAACAGGCGGTGAAGCACGCGTTTCGTGTCGCCAGCGGGTTGGACTCGATGGTGCTGGGTGAACCGCAAATTCTGGGCCAAATGAAGCAGGCGGTGCGTTATGCTGAGCAGGCCGGCACGCTGGGCTTTCTGCTCCATAAGCTATTCCAGCGCACCTTCTCGGTGGCCAAGGATGTGCGTACCCAGACCGAAATTGGATCAAATTTAATTTCCATGGCGGCGGCAGCGGTAAAGCTGGCCGAGCGCATTTTTCCCAGCATTGCCGAACAGAGTATATTGCTCATCGGCGCGGGGGAGATGATCGAACTGAATGCCGTGCATTTCGCGGCTAAATTGCCAAAGCACATTACCGTTGCAAACCGCACTCTGGAGCGTGCCCAAGTGTTGGCGCGGCGCATTGGCGGACACGCCATCACGTTGAGTGAATTGCCGGAACAACTGGCGCAGCACGATATCATTGTGACCAGTACCGCCAGCCCGCTGCCGATACTGGGTAAGGGTATGGTCGAGCGCGCGCTTAAGGCGCGCAAGCACCGTCCTCTTTTCATCGTCGATCTCGCCGTTCCGCGCGATGTTGAAGCCGAAGTGGCCGAACTGGACGATGTGTTCCTGTATACCGTTGATGATTTGTCCGAAGTTGTGCGCGATGGCTTGGATGCACGTCAGGGTGCGGTGAAAGAAGCCGAAGTGATTATAAATTCTGGTGTGGTGGATTTTATTCACTGGATGGAATCACGTGAGGTAGTGCCCACTATTCGAGCGTTGCGTGATCATGCAGAACGTCAACGTCGGCACGAGATGGAAAAAGCCTTGCGCATGCTGACCAAAGGCGAAGAGCCGGAAAAGGTACTGGAATCTTTGAGTAATGCGCTTACCAATAAATTTTTGCACGCGCCAACCCACGCACTGAACCATGTGCAAGCCGAAGAGCGCGATGCTTTCCTTGATATGGTGCACCGTATTTATCACATGCGCCCCCCCGAATGAAACCTAGTATTGCCACTAAACTCGCCCAATTGGGCGAGCGTCTGGACGAAGTCCGCCGTCTGTTAAGCAGCGAAAATGCCACTCGCGATATGGAAAACTACCTCAAGCTCAACCGCGAACGCGCGGAGCTGGATCCAGTTGTGGAGCTATACCATGCCCATCAAGCCTGCGCTGAGGATATCGCAACCGCACTGGAAATGGCGGATGACCCGGAAATGCGCGAATTTGCCACGGCCGAGGTGAAGCAAGGGCGTGAACGGCTGGAGCAGATCGAGGTGGATTTGCAGAGGCAGTTGCTGCCTAAGGATCCCAATGACGATCGCAACGTATTTCTGGAAATCCGCGCGGGCACAGGCGGCGACGAGGCGGCATTATTTTCCGGCGACCTGTTTCGCATGTACGCGCGTTTTGCCGAACGTAACCACTGGCAGGTTGAAGTCATTTCCGAAAGTTGCGGTGAAAAGGGCGGCTTCAAGGAAATCATCGCACGCATAGTCGGGCAGGGTGCATATTCGGTACTGAAGTTTGAGTCTGGCGCACATAGAGTACAGCGCGTGCCCACCACCGAAACGCAAGGTCGAATTCACACGTCGGCCTGCACCGTGGCAGTGCTGCCGGAAGCGGATGAAGTCAGCGATGTGGTATTGAATCCTGCCGATTTGCGCATCGACACCTTCCGCGCTTCGGGTGCGGGCGGTCAGCATATTAATAAAACTGATTCAGCCGTACGCATAACACACCTACCTACGGGTACCGTGGTGGAATGCCAGGATGGCCGTTCGCAGCACAAAAACAAGGCCCAAGCGCTGGCGGTCCTGGCCGCGCGCATCAAGGACAAAGAAGAGCGTACCGCTCACGCCAGGCAGGCCGCCGAGCGCAAGTCGCTGGTAGGTAGCGGCGATCGCTCGGAACGCATACGCACTTACAATTTCCCGCAAGGCCGTGTTACCGACCATCGTATTAACCTCACACTGTACAAGATGGATCACATTATGGATGGCGACATCAGCGAGATGTGCAACGCATTGATGGCGGAATATCAGGCTGAGCAGCTGGCAGCGCTAGCAAATGAAGGCAGCAGCTGAACTTGCTGCGCACCATACAAGAAGCTCTGCTTCAGGATGCAGCACGTCTGACCGAGGCGCTGGCGATAAACCCCAGCAGCGCACGCATCGAAATACAGTGTTTGTTGCAACAAGTGTTAAATGTCCCGCGCGCCTGGTTGCTGGCGTACTCCGAGCACTATCCGAACGAAACCGAGCAAATCCGTTACCATGAATTGTTGCAGCGCCGCCTTCGGGGAGAGCCAGTTGCCTATCTGCTGGGTGAACGCGAATTCTTCGGGTTAATGTTCAAGGTGACGCCAGCTACTCTCATTCCCCGTCCAGAAACTGAATTACTGGTTGAATTGGCCTTACCTCGTATTCCGCATCAGGGTTTATGCCGTGTGCTCGACCTGGGCACGGGCAGTGGTGCAATTGCTCTGGCGCTCGCCCATGCGCGCCCAGATATTTATGTGCTGGGCTGCGATGCTTCCCCTACGGCACTGGAGGTTGGGCGGGCAAACGCACAACAACTGGCCATCGCCAATGCAGCTTTCATACTCAGTGACTGGTTCGAGGCGCTGGCGACACAAAAATTCAACATTATTGTATCCAATCCGCCCTACATTGCGGCTGGCGACCCCCATCTGACACAGGGGGATGTGCGCTTTGAGCCAATATCATCGCTTGTATCCGGCGGCGATGGCCTACATGACATTCGTCATATTGCGGCTCAGGCGCCAAACTATCTTGAACCCGAAGGCTGGTTACTCCTTGAGCATGGCTACGACCAAGCCGCACGGGTTCGTGAATTGCTGCAACAGGCGGGGTTTGACGTTGTGTTTTCAGCGTGTGATCTGGCGGGGATAGAGCGGGTCAGCGGCGGACGCATCCCTTGAGGATATTCGTAACCGAACGGTCATTAATTCCTGAATGATTACACGTGGGCCCATGCATTTAGGTGCACTGCAATTATTGATTCAGCAGCTAACAGCGAAATTTACACCCAATTCTTGGGCACCAAAAATTTCTCATACAATTCCGCCTCCTGCGAACCCTTCTCCGGGTGCCAGTCATAGCGCCACTTCACCAGTGGTGGCATGGATAGCAAGATAGATTCGATACGTCCATTGCTTTGCAGCCCGAAGATAGTTCCACGGTCTATTACCAAATTGAATTCGACATAGCGCCCGCGCCGATAAAGCTGGAAGTCACGTTCACGCTCACCGTAGGGTGTGTCCTTGCGGCGCTCAAGGATAGGCACATAGGCGGAAATAAAGTGATTCCCAACGCTTTGCTGAATGGCAAAAGCAGTAGCAAAATCCGGCTCGCTCAAGTCGTCGAAGAAGATACCGCCCACACCACGCGGTTCGTTGCGATGCTTGAGAAAGAAATATTCATCGCACCACTTTTTGTATTTTGGAAAGAGATGATTGCCAAACGGTGCCAGCGCGTTCTGGCAAGTCTGATGGAAATGCACGGCATCTTCCTCAAAACCATAATAGGGGGTCAAATCCATTCCGCCGCCAAACCAGAATGCGATTTCACCATTATTTTTATTCGCCATGAACATGCGCACATTCATATGCACTGTGGGTGCATATGGGTTACGCGGGTGGAATACCAATGACACGCCCATTGCCTCCCATGTGCACCCTGCCAATTCCGGACGATGTGCCGTAGCGGAAGGAGGCATCTTGTCGCCCGTAACATGAGAGAAAGCTACCCCGCCGCGTTCCAGGACATTTCCTTCTTCGAGGATGCAGCTTCGGCCGCCGCCACCTTCCGGGCGATCCCAGCTGTCACGCTGAAATTTATTGCCGTCCACCTGTTCCAAACGAGTCACAATCATATCTTGCAACTCGAACAAGAATTTTTTGACTGCGGCACTATCCATACTTCCTCCGATTGGTTTCGTATTTATTTGCGGGGATGAACTATCACTCACCCGTGCATGCATCCCTTGAGCCTTGACAGACGCTGCATCGCACGCTTGTATGTGGGAATAGCCCAAGCCATGCCGATATTGTGTGGAATTGAAACAGCAACTTTCTGAAGCGGTCGTTATTTCCTGGGCAGGGTAGCGCGATAGCCAATATCGTGGCGCATCTGGCAGCCCTCGAAATGAATGTTCTCGGCAACATGATAAGCACGGCGCTGCGCAATTTTCACACTATCGCCCAATGTAGTAACGCACAACACACGTCCACCGCTGGTGACTACCTTGCCATCCAGCATGATGGTGCCGGCATGAAAAACATGTGCATCTTCCTGTGCTTTGGGCAGGCCGGTAATGACATCGCCTTTTCGCGGCGTATCCGGATAGTTGGCGGCGGCCAGTACTACACCGAGTGCAGCGCGTCTGTCCCATTCCGCCTCCGCCTTATTCAAGGTGCCGTTGACTGCATGCTCCAGTAGCACCAGCAAATCGCTCTTCAGGCGCAACATGATCGGCTGGGTTTCTGGATCGCCCATGCGACAGTTAAATTCTAGCACCTTGTAATTATGTTGTGGGTCTATCATCAGACCGGCATATAGAAAACCGGTATAAGAGATCCCTTCTTTTTCCATGCCCTGCACCACTGGCAGTATTACCTCGCGCAGCACGCGCGCATGCAGTTTCGGTGTCACCACCGGTGCAGGAGAATATGCGCCCATGCCGCCGGTGTTGGGGCCATGATCGCCATCCAGTAGCCGTTTATGATCCTGGCTAGTCGCCAGCGGCAACACATGCTTGCCGTCCACCATTACGATGAAGCTGGCTTCCTCGCCGACCAGAAATTCCTCGATTATCACGCGCGCGCCGGCATCCCCCAGTTTGTTGCCTGACAACATCATGGCTATGGCTTCATGAGCTTCCCGCACTGTCATTGCTACGACCACGCCCTTGCCTGCAGCCAAACCATCAGCCTTGATAACAATGGGTGCACCATGTTTTTCCACGTAAGCACACGCATCCGCTATCTCGCTGAAGGTCTGATAAAGTGCAGTGGGGATATGGTGGCGCACCATAAAACTTTTGGCGAAATCTTTTGAGCTTTCCAGTTGTGCCGCGGCTTTGGTTGGGCCGAAAATTTTCAGTCCAGCGGCACGAAAGTCATCCACTATGCCAATTGCCAACGGTGCTTCCGGGCCGACTACAGTGAGGTGGATTTGCTCGCGTTGTGCGAATGCGATGAGATCGGGAATGGCTGTGATGGCAATATTCTCCACGCCGCTTTCAAGCGCTGTACCGGCATTGCCTGGAGCGACGTATACCCTATGCACCTTGGTGGCTTGCGCCAGACGCCATGCCACTGCGTGTTCTCGACCACCGCTCCCAACAACCAGAACTTTCATAACATAACCCCAAATTTGTCACAGAGGTCACAAAGACAAAAAACTTGGAGCAAGTAAGGCGGGTTTGTGTCTCTGTGGTTAAAGCTTTTAATGTCTGAAATGTCGATAACCCGTAAATACCATAACCAGCCCATGTTCATCCGCTGCTGCAATAACTTCCTCATCGCGCATGCTGCCACCGGGCTGGATTACTGCTTTCGCGCCCGCTTCGGCCAGCACGTCCACGCCATCACGGAACGGGAAGAAGGCGTCTGACGCGACGACTGAATCAACCAGGCTGCAAGTCGCATTTTGTGCCTTGATTGTGGCGATACGAGTGCTATCTACCCGGCTCATCTGTCCGGCGCCTACGCCTAGCGTGCGTCCATCTTTGCAGAACACGATGGCATTTGATTTCACATACTTGGCCACGCGCCAGGCGAACAGCAGGTCATGCAACTGTTCAGCACTCGGCTGTGCTTTGGTAACCACGCGCAATTGCTCAACTTGTACGTCCAAAGTATCAGGTGATTGCACCAGTAAGCCGCCATTCACTCGCTTAAAATCATATTGATTGTGCGACTTGGACAGTGGCACGGTGAGCAGACGCACATTTTGTTTTGCTGCCACGACCTGTCGTGCCGCTTCAGTCACTGAAGGCGCAATAATCACTTCAACAAATTGATTGGCTGTAATAGTGGTTGCGGTATTTGCATCCAGCTCGCGGTTAAAAGCGATGATGCCGCCGAATGCGGAGGTGGGATCCGTTGCATAAGCCAACTTGTAGGCATTGAGCGGTGCATCGGCAATCGCCACGCCGCACGGATTCGCATGCTTGACGATGACGCAGGCGGGTTGCTCAAATGTCTTGACGCATTCCCATGCTGCATCGGCATCGCCAATGTTGTTATAGGACAGCTCTTTGCCCTGCAAGTGGGTGTAATCTGCAATGCCGCCTGGCAACGCATTCAGATCGCGGTAGAAGGCTGCTTTTTGATGTGGATTTTCGCCGTAGCGCATGTCCTGCACTTTGGCAAAGTTGAAGTTGATTTGTGTCGGATACTCGCTGCGTGTGCCGTCGGTGTTAATTGCAGTAAGGTAATTGCTGATCGCGCTGTCATAAGCGGCAGTGTGCGAGAAAGCTTTTTTCGCCAGATCGAACCGCGTGGCGTTGGAGACCGCGCCGCCATTAGCATGCATTTCGGCCAGAATGGTGCTGTAATCTTTTGAGTCGGTGACGATGGCTACATGTTGATAATTTTTCGCTGCGGCGCGCACCATGGTAGGTCCGCCAATGTCGATGTTCTCGATGGCATCTGTAAGCGTGCAATCGGGTTTGGCAACGGTAGCGCCGAACGGATATAAATTCACCACTACCAGATCAATAGTCGGAATGCTGTACTTCTCCAGTGTGGCGACATGTTCCGGCAAATCCCGTCGCGCCAGAATGCCGGCATGGACTTTCGGTTGCAGTGTTTTCACGCGTCCATCCAGCATCTCGGGGAAGCCGGTGTAATCGGCCACTTCCGTGACCGGAATGCCGTTGTCGGCAAGTATCTTGGCCGTGCCGCCAGTGGACAGGATGGTAACGCCTAGTTGATGCAAACCCTTGGCGAATTCCAACACGCCGGTTTTGTCCGACACGCTGATGAGGGCTTGTTTGATTGCTGCCATAGTTAATTTTTCTTTTCGTTCGTTTTAACAAGATCAGGCCTTTGAACAGCCCTTCGTTCGGGCCGGGCATTTGGCCGCAAATTCGAAGTTGCGCTCGGAGTACTGTGTTGCTGAATTTTCTTGCGTAATGTATTGCGGTTAAGCCCTAATAATTCGGCTGCTCGCGTTTGGTTGCCACCCGCATGTTGTAGAACGGCTTCGATTAATGGCTTTTCAACGCAATTCATCACCATGTCATACACCGCACATGAAGGATTTTCGCCATCGAGATCCTTGAAATAATCGTCTACTGCCTTGCGAACATATTTCGCAACGTCGTTTTCTCCTAACAAACAATCATCTTCTCTTTTCATGCAGCCAGCTCCTCAACGTACTGTAGGCGCTCGCCGCCCTGTAATTGCCCATCAAAAAAATCATTTACCGCCATCAATTGCTCTGCGCTACTTTCCAGTTGATTCATATGATGGCGAAAATGCGCAGAACCAATTAGTCCCTTTGTGTACCAGGAGATGTGTTTGCGCGCCACGCGCAAACCCGTGTGTTCGCCGTAGAACGCGTAAAGTTCATATACATGCTTAAGCAGCACTCGATGCACCTCGCCCACTTGCGGTGCGGGTAAATGTGTGCCGGTCTTAATGAAATGCTCGATCTCGCGAAACAGCCACGGACGCCCTTGTGCGGCGCGCCCTATCATCACGGCATCCGCGCCGGTCTGCTGTAATACATAGCGGGCTTTTTCCGGGGTGGTGATATCGCCGTTAGCGATAACCGGGATGTTGACGTTGGCCTTCACTGCGGTGATTGTGTCATATTCCGCATCGCCGGTGTATGCGCAAGCACGAGTCCGCCCGTGAATGGCGAGTGCCTGAATACCACTTGCCTCGGCGATCTGGGCGATACGAATTGCATTACGGTTTTGCTTATCCCAACCAGTACGTATTTTAAGCGTCACCGGCACGGCCACCGCGCCTACCACTGCCTCCAATATTCGCGCTACCAGCGCTTCATCTTGCAACAGCGCTGAACCGGCCATCACGTTGCAAATTTTCTTCGCGGGACAACCCATGTTTATGTCGATGATCTGTGCGCCCTCATCCACATTATATTGAGCGGCCCGCGCCAGCATTTTTGGGTCGGCACCGACAATCTGCACCGAGATGGGATCGACTTCGCCCTCGTGATTGGCGCGCCGCTTGGTCTTCTCGGATCCATAGAGCAGAGAATTGGAAGACACCATCTCGCTTACCGCCATGCCTGCGCCCATACTTTTGCACAACATGCGAAATGGACGATCGGTTACTCCCGCCATAGGGGCAACGATCAGGTTGTTCTTGAGGTGATAGGGACCGATGCGCATGACGTTTTCCGAAAGGTGGCGGATTATAAATTAATCAACCGTCCCGTGCTATCATCACTCGTCCAGAAGTGAAAAAATATTTTAGCGATGACATTCGACGTCCTGATTATCGGCGGCGGTCTGGTTGGTGCCAGTCTGGCCGCAGCGCTCAAGTCCAGCGGGTTGAACATGGCTCTGGTGGAAACCCAACCCACCGCCCACTTTGATGAGGGCTGGGACAACCGGATCTATGCTATCAGTCCCGGCGGAGCTGCCTTTCTTACGCAATGCGATGCCTGGCAACAACTGGATATGAACCGCGTGCAGCCGGTCGAAACCATGCGCGTGTTTGGCGATGAGGACATGGAACTTGATTTCAGTGCTTATCAACTGGGCGTGCCGGAGTTGGCGTTCCTCCTGGAAAATCGTCTGCTGCAGCAAGTGCTGTGGCAAGGATTACAAGAGCAGGACAATTTAACCCTGTTTCACCCGACGCACTGTGCCAGCCTGGTCTGGCATGATGACGCCGCATACCTGCAACTTGAAGACGGGCGGACGCTCAAGGCAAAACTGGTGGTCGGCGCGGATGGGGGGAATTCCTGGGTGCGACAACAGGCCGGTATCGTTGCACCGCCCACGCTTTATAATCAGCATGGCATAGTAGCGAATTTCACCGTCGAAAAATCACACCGGGCCACGGCCTTTCAATGGTTTCAGCCTGACGGCATTCTCGCCTTGCTGCCATTACCGCAGCAGATGGTTTCAATGGTGTGGTCGGTAAGCCCGGAGAAATCAGAGGCCTTGCTGCAACTGTCGCATGAAGAGCTGTGTGCACAAGTTGCTGCCGCCTCGCACCACACCTTGGGCGCACTGCAACTGGTCACCCCTCCCGCCGCTTTCCCATTGCGTTTGTTGAACCTGCCACAAATCATCAAGCCACGTCTGGCGCTGGTGGGCGATGCCGCGCACAACATACATCCTCTTGCCGGGCAGGGCGTCAACCTTGGCTTCCGCGATGCACGCCAGCTGGCGCAAGTGTTGCTGCAACGTGACGCACAACAAGATTGCGGTAACATACACTTGTTGCGCCGTTATGAACGTGCACGCAAGGAAGACGTCCTATCCATGCTGCTCACCACTGATGTGCTGCAGAAGTTGTTCAATAACAGCAATCCGCTGCTGCGTGCCGCGCGCAACTTCGGTCTTGCGGCTACCAACCGGTTTGCACCGCTGAAAAAAATGCTGGCGCGCCACGCACTTAATTAACTTAATTCAGGAATTCATCATGATTAAATTGTTTCTGTTACTGCTTGCCTCGCTTTCCTTTTCCTATGCTCATGCCGATGCAGCCAAGGTCAAAGACCTTCTGCAAAAGAATTATCCGCAGCTTGGCAAGATTGAAAAAGCCAACAAGGCCAATATTCTTGGACTGTACGAAGTGGTGGCGCAAGGCCAGCTGTTTTATACTGATGAGAAAGCACAGTACCTCTTCACCGGCAACATCATTGACCTGAAGACCATGCACAACCTGACGGAAGAGCGCTCACGCAAATTATTCGCTATAGACTTCAACAGCCTACCCTTCGATCTTGCAATAAAAAAAGTTAAAGGCAACGGTCAGCGGAAGATGGCATATTTTAGCGATCCAAATTGTGGCTTCTGCCAAAAACTGGAAAGTGAGTTGAAAAATGTGGACAACGTCACACTTTATTTATTCATGCTCTCAATATTCCAAGGTTCCGACAAAAAGGTACAGGGTGTTTGGTGCAGCAAGGATCAAGTCAAAGCGTGGGACAATTTGATGCTAAACCACATACAACCATCTGTGGGAACATGCGACGCCCCCACCGCGAAACTAATGGAACTAAGCCAAAAATTAAACATAAATGGCACCCCGGCGTTGATCTTTGCTGATGGTGTTCTGATTCCCGGCTTCAGACCTGCTGCAGAATTGGAAAAGTCATTGAATAGCACAGTAAGCCGCTGATTATTTTTTCATGGTTTCAGGTTTATGTGAGCAGAAACCGGACTCTGTGTTCGGTGGCGTACAGACGGTTGCCCTCGGTCGAAGGATCCTGCTAGCCGTTATAACTTACTGATTGGAGATATGAAATGACATTAGGAACAATTCTGCTAATCATAGTGATTCTACTGTTGATCGGCGCGATTCCAAGCTGGCCCCACAGTCGGGATTGGGGTTACGGTCCCAGCGGTGGTCTTGGGCTGGTGTTAGTGATCCTAATCATTCTGTGGCTGATGGGCAAGATATAGTGTGTCCCTAATTTGTTGAAATTTGCTGCATGCATGAAGCGGCTGCTTGATTGGTTCTGCCGCAATAATTCCTCTAGCGACGCGTATTTTGCGCGCAGTGTCTCAACGGGATCCGACTTTGCCTATCGCGGCACATGCGACCCCCGTGGCGTAGAACAACAGCGGGCATTTCAACCAGTTTGACCAAAAACACTTTTGTATTACCACTCCATCGCAGTTAAATCCGGGCCTTGAAAATGCCAGCGAGTGACGCATCACAGCCAATACTCAAGTCTGCGGGCAGCCCATTCCTTAAGCCGGCTGCCCAGCGAACGCTGCTCCCATGTTTCCATGGAAATTTCGGCCGAATAGCGCAAGTCCTCTAAAAATGCATTTTCCATCGCCGTGCCGAATTCGTCGCCAAAGACCACTACGTTGATTTCGTTGTTATGCATGAAGCTGCGGGTATCGATATTGGTCGACCCCACCGTCGACCAAACTTTGTCGATCACGGCGGTCTTGGCATGCAAGACCGCGATTTGCAGCTCATAGAGCTTGATCCCGTTGGCCAGCATTTCGCTGTAAAAGGATTGCGCTGCACGGAAGACCAGGCCGTTGTCCGTCACCCCGGGCAAAATGATTTTGACGTCGACACCCCGGTGCGCAGCATCGCTCAGCGCCTGCAGAATCTGCGCGTCCGGCACGAAGTAGGCGCTGGTAATGTGTATCGTTTTCTTTGCCTCTTGTATCGCCAGAACATAAGCCTTGTAAATGTCATAATCGCCACCGGGTTCGCTGACCAGAACCCGGACAAGCTTGTTGCCGGCCTCTTTTAAGGGCGGGAAAAAGTCGCTGTCAGGGAGATCGGGGGATTGCTGGCTGGCCCATGTATTTAGAAATGCCCACTGAAGTGCGGCGACCGCCGGCCCTTCGATCTTTATATGAGTATCGCGCCAGCCGACTTTGGCATTGCGCCTGGCTTTCGAGCGGAACAGCGAACTGTTGGCATAGGTACTGCTGATATTCACGCCGCCCGTGAAGGCGACCACACCGTCGACGACCAGAATTTTCCGGTGATCGCGGTTATTCGGCTCCCACGGGCCTATCAGCTTCAGTGGGTTGACGGGATTGAAGGCCAGCAGATGAATGCCGGCATCGCGCATTTTGTCGAAGAATGCCTGCGGTGTGCCAATCGTGCCAACGCTGTCATAGATCACATTGACTTGTACCCCAGCACGTTGGCGAGCGATCAGAAGATCTGCAAAGCGGATACCCAACTCATCCTGATCGAAGATATAGGTTTCCAAGTTGATGTGATCCTTGGCCGCGCTGATCGCCTCGATCATGGCCGCCATGGTTTGCGGGCCATCAAAAAGCAAGGTGACTTTGTTACCGGCAATCAGAGGACTGCCGGTAGCCGCTTCTTCCAGCGCCGCCAGCGCTGCGACATCCACGTGCGAATTGCGCCAGCGTTTGGCCAGCAGGGAATTCGATTTCTTTGCGCTGAGGGTGCCTTGCGCATTGGTTACCGTTGGGTTCTCCGGCGCTAACAGCGAACTATTGAGATATCGTACTTCGGGGAGCGCCGCGCAGGCGGTAGTCAGCAGACCGATCGCGATCACGCTGACGAAACGAATAATCCAGTTAAGACGAACAACGCAGTCCATGAGGCACTCCGAGTGTTGATAAGGATTAAAAGGAGATGTTGAAAAGGGATGCTACCCTTATATTTTCCATCTTCTGCCTTTCTTGGCCGATATTATGGGCGATACTCCGGCTGGCGTACCACTTTCTTCCCCAGTCGCTGAACAAAACCCGTTTCGCTACCTCAGGTACCGTCAGCCCACCTGCCTCTCAAGCAGTCGCACTGCCTGCTCCCGAAATTACCCTGCGCGAATCATTTTGGGTATCCGTCCAACTTCGTCCTCCATCGCCAGCATTTTTAGAAACGTTGGACTCCTTTTTTTTGTCAGTTTTCCTCAACGTTTTATGGTTGACAGCCACTCCATCCCTCGCTAAATTCCATACCTTAGCAATTCAGTCAACCAAAGGAAAAAATCATGGCTGTTCTCGTCGGTAAACTTGCCCCCGATTTTACTGCTGTTGCAGTGATGGGTAACAATGAAATAAACGAAACTTTTAGCTTGAATAACCACTTGGACGGCAAATACGGTGTGGTGTTCTTTTACCCGCTGGATTTTACTTTCGTATGTCCTTCTGAATTGATTGCTTTCGATCATCGTCTGGACGAATTCAAGAAGCGTCAAACTGAAGTAATCGGCATTTCTATTGATTCGCAGTTTACACATCTGGCTTGGAAGAATACGCCCGTTAATATGGGTGGCATTGGTCAGGTACGCTATCCGCTGGTGGCCGACATTAAACACGAAATTTGCCGTGCTTATGACGTTGAACACAAGGATGGAGTGGCTTTCCGCGGTTCGTTTTTGATAGACCGTGGCGGTGTGGTACGCCACCAAGTGGTGAACGATTTACCGCTTGGTCGCGACATTGATGAGATGCTGCGTATGGTGGATGCACTGCAATTTCACGAGGAGCATGGTGAGGTTTGTCCCGCTGGCTGGAGCAAGGGTAAAGCTGGAATGGATGCCTCTTCTGAGGGTGTGGCGAAGTACTTGGCCGAGTACGCTGAAAAGCTATAAGCGCTTATTTTCACGTTACGCAAAGGCTCCTTTGGGAGCCTTTTTATTGATCTCTGTAGCAGCCAAGGACTGCTACAATTCGACCATTCTGTTACGACTTTGCAAGGCACTCATGCTGATCTGGCTCGTCATTCTTTATCTGATGATTTCCATCGGAATCGGCTTGTATGCCGCCACGCGCGTAAATAATGTCAAAGATTATGTGATGGCCGGCCGGCACTTGCCGCTGTATGTCGTAACTGCCACTGTGTTTGCTACCTGGTTCGGTGCGGAAACAGTGTTGGGGATATCCACAAAGTTCGTCCAGCAGGGCTTGAGGGGAATAGTTGAAGACCCTTTTGGCGCCAGCATGTGCCTGATTTTGGTGGGTGCATTTTTTGCCGCCAAGCTTTATAAGATGAACCTGATTACCATCGGCGACTATTACCGGCAACGCTACGATCGCACGGTGGAGGTACTTACCAGCCTGGCCATCATAGCTTCATACTTGGGCTGGGTATCAGCGCAGATTACAGCGTTGGGCCTGGTATTCTCCTTCATCACTCAAGGTGCGATTTCTCCCGGTGAAGGCATGGTGGTTGGCGCTGGCATCGTGCTGGCCTACACATTGTTCGGCGGCATGTGGTCGGTGGCGTTGACAGATGCTTTCCAAATGACGATTATCGTTGTCGCCATGTTGTATCTGACTTGGCTACTGTCCGGTATAGCAGGTGGGGCAGAAATGGTCATAGACCATGCCGCACAAGCCAACAAGCTTATTTTATGGCCGCAGCTTGAAACCAGAGATGTGCTCGCATTCACCGGCGCAGCGGTAACCATGATGCTAGGCTCCATCCCACAGCAGGATGTATTCCAGCGTGTGATGTCCGCAAAAAATGAAAAAACTGCCATACGCGGTGCGCTACTCGGTGGCGTCCTGTATTTCCTGTTCGCCTTCATTCCCATTTTTCTGGCTTATTCCGCCACGTTGATTGACCCCATGATGGTGGCCGCGTTGATCGACAGTAACGCGCAGTTAATTCTACCCACGCTGATCATGAACCACACACCGGTGTTTGCTCAGGTGATGTTCTTTGGTGCACTGCTTGCCGCCATTATGAGCACTGCCAGCGGCACTTTACTGGCACCGTCAGTGACTTTCACCGAAAACATCCTGAAAGGCATTATCGGCCACCAAAGCGATCGACATTTTTTGTGGACAATGCGCGTTGTCGTTGTATGCTTCGCCGTGGCCGTTACCTTGTTTGCGCTAAAATCCACATCGAGTATTTATTCGATGGTAGGGAACGCCTACAAGGTGACTTTAGTGGCAGCATTCATTCCGCTGGTGTGCGGACTGTACTGGAAGCGAGCGAACACGCAAGGTGCGTTGTTTGCAATTGCCGCGGGCCTGTCTTCCTGGTTACTGCTTGAAATTTTTAATCCTGAAGGACTGTGGCCACCGCAACTGGCGGGCTTGCTGATGAGTGCATCAGGCATGTTGGTCGGCTCGCTGCTGCCTGATTTGAAGCGCCGCCGCCATGCTGCTCATCAGATTGAATAGCGGGCATGGCCGTCATGCTACTGTCACAATTCTGTCATACCATCGCAAGTTGTTTGTCATGTGAACAACGGAGAAAATAATGACCGCGAATATTCTGGTAGTGGAAGACGAACCTGCGATACAGGAACTGCTGGCATTCAATATAGCGCAATGTGGCTACCGCGCAATCGAGGCATATGATGCTGATGGCGCTTGGACGCACATCAACCATGAGCTGCCAGATCTAATCCTGCTAGACTGGATGCTGCCCGGTAGTAGTGGCGTAGAATTGGCGCGCCGTCTGCGCGCCGATCAACGGACACGTAATATTCCCATCATAATGCTGACCGCGCGTACCGACGAACGGGACAAAATTCTGGGGTTGGAATCAGGCGCAGACGATTACATAACCAAGCCATTTTCGCCGCGTGAACTGATGGCTCGCATCCGTGCCGTGTTACGCCGCCGCGCGCCACAAATGAGTGATGAAACAGTAGCTGCGGGTGGGCTGGAATTGTCGCCAGCGATGCATCGTATCAACGCTAATGGAGCAATGATTGATCTGGGGCCGACCGAGTTTCGTTTGTTACATTTTTTTATGACCCATCCCGAGAGAGTCTATAGCCGTTCGCAGCTGCTCGATCAAGTTTGGGGCGATCATGTATTTGTGGAAGAACGCACAGTGGATGTACATATTCGCCGTCTGCGCCAGGCGCTTGAACCCTCCAGCCTCGACGGTCTGATTCAGACTGTGCGCGGCAGCGGCTACCGTTTTTCATGCAACTAAACTGAATGGTTAAAGGGCACCTCTAAAAATTTAGAGTTCTAAACTAGACTAGGCGCGAATAAAAAATGTTGACGCAGCATATAATTAATATGTAAGGAAACATTTTTTGTGAGCAACGAAGTATTGTGACGAAATCTGAATTTTTAGAGGTGCCCTAAAGCGTAGTCGTAATCCATCCCGTCAATTGCATTCTTTTTGCACCCTGCCGATATGTGGTTTTCCACCCCTTTGCGCACCAAAATAATGGCGCAGCGTAATTTTTAAAGGCTACACCATGTTTGATTTTTGGCGGCGCGCACTTTTTTTCCCAGTTGCCTTTCTGCTTCTCTCTCTGCTAGTGTGGGCAACAGCAGGAGCGTTACTCGCTATCTTATTCTTTAGTATGTTTCTGCTGATGCATCTAGCTCTTCACTTGCGCCAACTCGAAGCACTTGATTACTGGCTGGCCGATCCTGATGAGCGTATGGTGCCTGATGGTCCGGGGTTGTGGGAGGAGATATTTACGCGGTTGAACAGGATGGTACGTCAACACCGCAAAGAACATGAGCAACGTGTCGCGGCGCTACAGCACATGGAGCAGGCCACCTCGGCGTTGCCAGAGGGAGTGGCCATACTCGATGAAGCCTACCGCATCGAATGGTGCAACCCGCTTGCCGAGCAACATTTTGGCCTGGACTGCAAGCGCGACATCGGCCAGCAGATCACTTATCTGGCGCGTCAGCCTGAATTCGTGCAGTACCTTGCCATGCACGAATTTAGCGAGCCGCTAGTTCTGAGCGGTGCACGGCAGGACGGGCTGACGCTGTCTATTAAGCTGATTCCCTACGGTGACAACAAGCTGCTATTGATAAGCCGCGACATTACCCATCTGGAACGCATTGAGACCATGCGCCGTGATTTTGTCGCTAATGTGTCGCATGAGTTACGCACACCGCTTACGGTAGTGAACGGTTTTGTCGAGACCTTGCACGATATGCCCAACCTTGAAAACAGCATGGCACGCCGCGCGCTGCACCTGATGAGTGAACAATCGCACCGCATGGAGCGGCTGGTAGACGATTTACTTACCCTGTCCAAGCTGGAGGACACGCTCAATGTCTTGCAGGAAGAAACCGTAGATGTACCCGGACTTTTACGCTCGTTACATCAAGAGGGACAATCTTTGAGTGCGGAGAAACATACTTTGCGGCTGGAACTAGCGAGCAGTTGCGCTCTGCTGGGCAACGCCGATGAGTTGCGCAGCGCCTTCGGCAATTTGATATCAAATGCCATCCGTTACACCCCGCAGGGGGGCGAGATTTTGGTGAGCTGGCACGAGCAGGGCGACCAGCCAGTTTTCAGCGTGCAGGACAGCGGCATCGGAATCGCGCCGCAACACATTCCGCGCCTGACAGAGCGTTTTTATCGGGTGGACCGCAGTCGCTCACGAGAAACCGGAGGCACAGGTCTGGGTATGGCAATCGTCAAGCACATAGCCAGTCGACATCAGGCGCGGCTGGAGATTGCCAGCGAGGAAGGCAAGGGCAGCACCTTCAGCATTGTATTTCCCGCCAGTCGACGCCTGCCATTGCGAGCATAAGAAGCGATTGCCACTTAGCGACACCATTACATGCCAATCGCCGGATGTTCAATAATATTTTCTTTAGGCCAGGTTTTTAACATACCATGCCATCGATTCTTCCAGACCTTGGGCAATGGAATGACTAGGCACATAACCCAGAAAAGACCGGGCTTTTGAAATATCCGCTTGAGAGTGGCGCACATCGCCCGCACGAAAATCACGGTAAACTGGTTTAAATTCGTTCAAGTGCGGAAAGTGCGGCAGGAGCAGTGTTCGGCATTGATCAAAGAGGTTGTTGAGCGTAGTTCTATCCCCGACGGCTATATTGTAAACTTGATTGGTGGAAGCGATATCCTCTACAGTCGCGGCAAGAAGATTAGCTTGCACGGCGTTGTCGATGTAACAAAAGTCGCGGCTGGTTTCTCCGTCGCCATTGATATGGACAGGCTTATTCTTGATCATACTGGCCACCCACTTCGGGATTACCGCTGCGTAGGCACCATTAGGATCCTGGCGACGTCCAAAGATGTTGAAATAGCGCAAACCGATTGTGTGGAATCCGTAACATCGACTAAACACATCGGCATAAAGCTCGTTCACATACTTTGTTACTGCATATGGCGACAAAGGCTTGCCTATTATATTCTCAACCTTGGGCAACCCTGGATGATCACCATAAGTTGAACTGGAGGCCGCATATACAAAGCGCTTTACCGCTGCATCGCGCGCCGCCACCAACATGTTGAGAAAACCCGAGATATTATTTTCGTTAGTAAGAATAGGATTCTCAAGCGAGCGAGGCACCGAACCAAGCGCCGCCTGATGCAGTACATAATCTACACCTGACACCGCCTCTCGACAAACACTTAGATTGCGAATATCACCCTCAATGACTTGAAACCGAGCCCATTGCTGCGGCGTAACGTAATGCTGTACCTCCTCCAGGTTTTCTCTATAACCAGTAGCAAAATTATCCAAGCCAATAACACACTGGTCGAGCCTAAGGAGTGTCTCCACCAAGTTGCTCCCAATAAATCCAGCCGCGCCAGTAACCAGCCAAACATGAGTTTCCTGCGGAAGACGCTGCTTAAGAACTTGAAAAGCGGTCATAATTATTTCCTCACAAATACCAAAGAGCCATACCTTATACCTCCGACTGCCATCGGATTAAACACGAGTTTGTCACCAGCCTATACAAATTATTTGTGATTAAACTTGAGGAATTAGGAACATTTTTAACTGGTAGCGAGAACGACTTGAAACACAGACAGAAACTTTCCATGACGAATTCTACCTTAGCTCAGCTTCGTTTCACACCTTCCCATCCAGGTTTACCATTCGTGCCGAATTTTTATAAACGGTGACCATTCAGTTAATACAAAAGAACTTGCAATCCCTCCAAATTAGGATAATAATAATGAGAATTGTTATTATTTATATTAAGCGGATTTTGATAGCTATGCCAATTCAACGCAAGACAGAAACTGCTGACACTGTATTTGCGTCGGCTTCCAACGCTAATAGTTCACTCATTCGCATTAAAAGTCAGGATTTATTTCAATTAAAGCGCGAAATAGAAATTGAACATGCTGGCCGCATTTATCGGCTTCAATTAACACATAGCAACAAGTTGATTTTGACCGCATAAAGGCAGTACAGAATAAGTAACTGAACGACAATAATTCATGTGATGGCTGTTAATCCGAACATTGCATGACTAAAAAACAGTTAGTGCACCGTTGATAAACAAGCGACATTAAAACACTCGTGATTTTTCAAATAATCTGGGGGCCAGCCAAGTGTTGTGATTTGCGACACACAAGTCAGCCGCCCGCTTTTATTCAATTAATGGGGAGCACTCATGACATTCAAAAAGAACCGATCCGCGTTACTAGTGGCGCTGGCATTACAACTGCTCTACAGTCCTGTTTTCGCACAGAACTCAGCACTACAACAATCGGAAGCGACATCCTCCAAAGCATTGCCAACCGTTAAAAATACTATTAAAAAACCTGTTAAAAAAAGAATTACACCAGCTATCAAACAAACACCGTCAGAACAAACCATCACTACGGAACCGTTACCAGAGCCGACGGTAGTGGAAGCCCTGATTGAATCCCCTCCGCCACCGGAACCGGTGGTGAAAGCACCGCCTTCCCCCCCACCTCTCCCAAAAATCATTTCAGGCGTGGAATATATAAAAACACCAGAGCCGGAATATCCGCCCCTGGCCAAGCGTAGAGGTGAAGAAGGTCGCGTCACACTGCGCGTATTAGTGGATGAAAAGGGCAATCCGGATCAGGTCGACGTACAACAGACCTCGGGCTCGTCCCGACTCGACGAAGAAGCACGGCAAGCAATCCTGCGCTCACAGTTTAAGCCGCATATCGAAGACGGCAAAGCGATTGCCGTTTATACCATCGTACCGATTACATTCCATTTGGATAATTAAGAGAGTTATCGAAAATATAAGCAAATCGTTGCAGATTTGAAAGGCGGATTCAACTGCTAAGTGCAACAGCTAATGTTAATGCTCCTATACAAACGATAACCGGAGGCTCTATGAAATATAAAAATAAAACTAAAAATTGAAATGAATCCGGCGAAGCGGCGATCTGTCCTGCCGAGTACGTCAGAAGCAATTCAACTCAATCTGCACATTAAACTCGAAAAAGGAATGTATAAATGAAATCCACACTAACTGTTCTCGCCGCTGCCATGAGCAGTATGCTGAGCCTCAATGCTGCCGCGCACATGCTATGGTTAGAGGGTGACGCCACCACTGCGAGCAAACTTTATTTCGGCGAATATGGTGAAAATTTACGGGAAACTTCGCCAGGCAAACTCGACAATATCGTCACACCGCTGATCACCATTGTTGACGCGGCCGGTGCAGAAAAGTCCGTCACTGCAAACCGCAGCAGCAATTACTATGCAATCTCCGGTGGAGCTACGGTACTGGTGCAAGCACTCAAACAACCTATACGTACTCCACAAGGAGATAAGCCCGCTCCTGTGCAAAGAGGCTTTTTGTATGCGCGGCGAGGCAAAGGAGGCAGCTTGCCGTTGGATATTCAACAAAACGCAAACAAATTGCGCTTAAGCTTTATGGGCAAGCCACTGGCCAAGGCTGAGATTGTTCTTATTGCGCCGAACGGATGGGAAAAACCCCTACACACAGATGAAAATGGCGAAACGAATTTTTCACTGCCAGGACCGGGCCTCTATGTCGCAGAAGCTAAGCACAAAGAAAATAATCCCGGAGAATTCGAGGGTAAAGCCTATTCCAGCGAGAACCATACTGTCACGCTTAGTTTTTCAAAGTAAGTAAAACAATCCATCGCACCCGCAACCGAACCATGCGGCTATTTATCTTTATCACGACTGAGGTTGTGGCTGCTTATTTCTATTGCTGTGACGTACGTCTATATGAGCGCATTAGCAAGCCGCTGTGAGAATCCACGCCGTGCGTATCTGACCACGCACAAAGGCATTACACAGGAACCATCGTAAAAGGCAGTAAGCAAACTCACGATGCAAATCTTTGCCATTAAATTAACCGTATTTTCACTTAATCTGGAAGCCAGCCACGTGTTTTTTCATCAGCCAGCCACCTTTTTTTATTTAAAGAACAGGGGAGCTCATGAAATTCAAAAAAACACGTCCTGCATTATTGGTAGCGCTGGCATTACAACAACTCTACAGCCCAGCCTTTGCACAAACGACCACAAACGATAGCAAAAACGATAAATCTATCGATGCGACTCAGTTGCCGGAAATTAAAGTTACCAGTCAAAAGGTAAGCAACGATTTTGCAGCGTCTACTTTCGAGGGCTTTAGAACGCCGACACCATTGCGCGATGTTCCGCAGACAGTCACGGTAGTCAATCGTGCCCTGATGGATTCCCAGAGCATCGCCTCGTTGGCGGAGGCTTTACGCAACGTACCCGGCATTACCGTAGGCGGAGCCGAAGGCGGGCAGATCGGTAACAACATCAACCTGCGCGGCTTCACTGCGCGTACCGACATGTATCTCAATGGGATGCGCGACAGTGGTCAGTATTATCGCGACGTCTACTATCTTGAGTCGGTCGAAGTATTAAAAGGCCCATCGTCCATGCTGTTTGGGCGTGGCTCCACCGGGGGCGTTATCAACCAGGTCAGCAAACGTCCGCTATTAGGTGATTCAAACCAAATTACCGGTACCGTCGACACCAATGGTGGGATACGCTCGACGGGGGACTTTAACCGTAAAATGTCGGATACTTCCGCGTTCCGCATTAACGTAATGGGTCAAAAAGCGCAAACAACACGCGACGTAATCACCAATAAAGACTTTGGGATAGCACCATCACTGCGCTTTGGGATCGGCACGCCGACTGAAGTCACGTTATCAGCAATCCTCGCTCACAACGACGACATGGTGGATTATGGCGTTCCCCCCGTCAATGGCCGCCCGGCCAATGTTCATCGCGACACTTTTTACGGTTTGACAGACGATAGTATCGTGCAAAAAACAGCTGTTTTAAGTGCCCTTGTTGAACACAAGTTCAATTCGAACATGACACTGCGTAACCAGTTGCAATTTAGCCATTACGACACTGACGCTCAGGCAACTGGTGCTAACGCTGTGGGCACTCTTGCCGGAGGCATATTTACCCCGCTCACCACTCAAGCCTCTGGAAACCAAACCACACTGCCCTTGAGTGCACTATCTGTGAGGCTTGCCAGCCATGATCGCATGTTCAAAAGTCAACTGATCAACAATCAGACCGATTTGATCGCAAAATTCGATACCGGGACCATCAAGCATAATGTGATTGCTGGCCTTTTACTCGGCAAAGAGACCTACAACAATCAGGTCACTGCTCGCTCTAACTTGCCCGTCGTGGCAATGGTCAATCCCGCATATCTTACGACGCCGGCCAATTCCGTGACTACCATCGGAAATAAGTCAGATGCCGAAGCTACCAACGTGGGCGTATATGTCAACGACACGCTCGAATTGAACAAGCAATGGAAGGTCGTCGGCGGCGTGCGCTGGGATCAATTCGATGCTAGCCTGACCAACACTATTAGCACCGCCACACCGCCGCTCCTTAGAGCCGATCAAAAAGTGAGTTTCACCAGCGTAAGGGGCGGCGTGATTTACCAACCGGATAATGTGCAATCGTACTATGCATCGTATGGCACCTCATTTAACCCTTCGTTGGAAACATTGACGGCAACCGCTGGTACGCAAAATTTAGAACCAGAAAAAAGCCGCTCCTACGAAATCGGTACCAAATGGGATGTGTTAGACGGCAATCTATCGTTGACCTCGGCCTTGTTCGATATCGAAAAAACAAATTCGCGCTCGCAAGTATCGCCGGGGATATATCTCTCTAACGGGGACGTGCGAGTCACTGGTTTTGAAGCTGGTGCAGCAGGTCGTATCACCCGCAACTGGCAACTCATGGGCGGCTATACGCATCTTAACCCCACGATTGTCAAAGCGTCAGCGCTGGAAAATACGCAAGGAAAAGAACTGGCTAATACACCAAGCGACATGGCCACGTTATGGACGACCTACAAAGTGACCCCGCAATGGGAAGTCGGTGGCGGGGCCACTTATATGTCCGAACGCTTTGCCAACAACACCAATACTGTTTCCGCCGCTGGCTATACTCGCTGGGATGGCACGATTGCCTATCATCTGCCTAAGTATGATATCCGATTGAATCTTCTTAATCTGTCCGACAAGCTCTATATCAACTCATTGATTCCATCTAATGGCGGACGTTCGGTACCCGGGAGCGGACGTACTGCACTTTTAACCTTTGTCTATCGCTTTTAAACATATCAGGACCAGAGATCTATGTTAGTACAAATCCCCAAGGTATTGAGCGCTGAACAGGTACGCTTTGTGCGAGAAAAACTTGATGCAGCAGGACAGGCATGGGTCGATGGTCGCGCGACGGCAGGCCATCAAGGGGCGCCGGTCAAGCGTAATTTGCAGATCGCGGAAAACACACCCATTGCGTACGAGTTAGGCGATTTGATTCTGGCCGAACTCGAACGCAATCCGCTCTTTATCAGCGCTACACTGCCGAATCGGGTTTATCCTCCGATGTTTAATCGATATGAAAGCGGCATGTATTTTGGCAGTCATGTCGATGGTGGCGTGCGGCTGATACCCGGCACAGGTGAAAAAATTCGCACTGATGTCTCTGCCACGTTATTTCTCTCTGCACCCGACGAGTACGACGGGGGTGAATTGCAGATCGAAGATACTTACGGTATGCACAACGCGAAATTCGCGGCAGGCGATCTACTGATCTATCCGGCTACCAGCCTGCATCGGGTTACGCCGATAACACGTGGCGTGCGTACCGCCTGTTTTTTCTGGGTTCAAAGTTTGATTGCTGATGACGGCCAGCGCACGTTACTGTTCGATCTCGATACCGCAATTCAACGGCTGAATACCGCCAATGCGGATGAAACTGCGCGTATACATCTAACCGGTTGCTATCACAACCTGGTGCGGATGTGGGGTGCACCATAAAAATTTTTCTGAAATGACATTATGACGACAATCGTTCAACTCAATAAGTTTCACAATACCAGCCCAGCGAATGGTGCTGATAACGATCTGATTGATTCCAAAGACCGCGACATCCGTTCACGGCGTGCCGTTTTCTTGAAATGGCTGCGCAAGACACATGGCTGGATCGGGCTCTGGGGTGCAGCCATAGGGTTGCTCTTCGGTGTGACAGGAATCTTGCTGAATCACCGCACCGTGCTGAAAATACCGGCTGCGCAAGTTCAAGAAACGATGCTGCAAATTCCTTTACCTACTCCCGCACCGGCCAACGTGAAAGAAATGGCAAGCTGGCTGCAACAGGAATTGATGGCTGATCGCCCTGCCTCACGGGAGCGTAGTGAACCGGCCAAGCCTGTAGCATGGGGTGATAAGACCCTGAAGCAGCCTGCGCACTGGTCGGTTACATTTAGCTCGCCTAAAGCCAACATGCAGGCGGAATATTGGGTCGGTAACAGCTTTGTTACCGTCAAGCATAGCGACCAAAATGTATTCGGTACATTGACCAATCTGCACAAAGGGAACGGCGTTGGTATACCTTGGATTCTTCTTGCAGATACGTTGGCTGGAAGCATTATCCTGCTGTCATTAACTGGTGTCGTACTTTGGACGCAGCTCAATCGCCGCCGCATGATCGGCTTCGGCATAGGCTTAACGTCACTCACTCTGCTGATCGGCTTTGCTATGCGAGAGTTGGTATAAGGTAATGCCAAGGGTAGCTGGCTCCATAGAGTCCAACGTTTCGTCTAATGAGAACTTGATCCGTAGGCCAAAGATGAAACGCGACTTCGAAAAAATGTACGGCCTGGTTCGCGATGAAATCATGATGAGGTCAGATTGAATTCCTGGGACAAGTGCCAGCCGATTCCCTGGTTAGACGCTATGCAACAGCAGGCTTGGCAGGAAATCCGCGAGTACATCAAGGTCTGCTATACAATGCACTTAGAAAGACTTGGCCACCTCTCAATGACAGAGTTTATGCAGCATTACTACTCGCTACTTAACCCGTTGGATTCCATGATTGAAAGCATATCTCGTATTGCTCACAGGTATTCTCCATTGGTACTCCGTTATTATTTGATTGTTTAAGAGGCTCCGATGATATTAACGCAGCTTGCCACTCAAATTCACTTACATAAGCTACATTTCAGAGTTGACTCTGCTCTTGGACGGCCAATTTAATCTGCGTAGCTTTAAATTTTTGCAAAAATTTAAAGTTCACATATTGCAATTGACCATGTAGAAACGCATATCCATACTGTTGAATGATATTATTAGGCGCATGATTATACGGGGGCGATTGCAGCACTGACAATGTGCAAGCTTATGATTCTAAAGTTGAAGAGGCGCAATTAAAAAATTAATATGTATCAAGAACAATTCAATCTACACCACAACACGAACAGGAGAACAAAACCATGGCATTTGTGAATGAATACGTCCCGGAGGAGGACATTAAGAAATACGGATTAGAGGAAATTAACCAGTGTTATGGCAAAGCGAATGTGCGACCTGATTGGACTATTGATCGTGAGAATGACATCTACCTTCGATGGATCGTGTCAGGCGAAGACGAATTCAGGAATCAACACGACTTCACCTTTTACTGGAAAGGAACATTGATATTTGCCAGGCTTCGGATTAGCAATGGAAAAGTACTGGGTTCCAGAGGTTGGGCAAACTGGAGACTGGTTATAATGAATCTGCCAGAAAAATTAGAGGAAAAAAAACCGGAAATCCTTGCTGACTTGAAAGCAGCTCTTACGGTTTATAAAGATTTTGGGATTTATTCGACCTTGATTGAACACACTGCTACTTTTGAATTCTAAAAAACAGAGTCGATGGCCATGTAACTGCGATTTGACCTGGCGACATCCCAAAGCACATAAAAATGCGGCAGTATGTACTACGTGTTTCTTATTTGATCCGAATAAAAACTTGCTTGACCTGGTTTTACTCAGGATATAAAGCGATACGGCACTGGCTCCCTAAACACCAAGGCTTATATTGAAAGCGGGCGCGATACCATTTTTATTTCGTTTTGAACAAATTTTCAGAATTAAGTAAACTCTCTGGTTCCAATGAACTGCTATTTACAAGCACTATTTTATGGCGTGACAGCGCCCCTTGCTTTAGCTCGACGTTACGTAGTGGAACATTAAAGCTACCAGCAATGAAGCGCAGCAGCGCTTCATTGGCACGTCCCTCAATGGGTGGAGCGGCTAGGCGAATCTTTAGTGCATCGCCATGCAAGCCCATCACCTCAGTGCGTTTGGCACCCGGTTGAACATGTAACACCAGCGTAATGACATCTCCTTCGCGGCGATACCACACGTTCAAAACAGACTCAAGACCAAGCTTTCCAACCAACGCAGCGGCACGATGAGGATGAGTTGGCACACGATAAGCAATAGTAACAAGGTTAGATCTATATTGCCGAAGGGTGGGATACGCCGTTGCAGGGGCAGAAGGAAAGGCTGCGTCACCGCGGCCATCAAACCTGCCATCGGTGAATGTGGATTAAACCACGATAATAGTGCCTGAATAAACAGCGCCGCCATGAGCAAGTATAGGCTAAGCTTGAGCAACTTGACTGCTGTCCACATAAACAATCCGAGCACGGGGAAGTCAATAGGCAAACCTTGTAACCAGAGCGTGGCTGCGAGATAAATCGCTTCCACCACGAAAGCCAGCAGCAAGGTGGCAATATCGAAACCCCAGGCAGAAGGAATAAACCGGCGCGCTCGCAGTACCAGAAAATTGGTAAGCGTCATAATGAATGCACCCAGTGGATTGCGCATCGGCGCGCGTAGCCATTGCAAGTGGAAGCGCAGTAGCAATATGACAGCGAACGGCTGCAGCAAAGTGTCAAACAAAAATTGTAGTGCTTCACTCAGCATGGCGCACTCCCCAGTTCGTCACCCATTTCCCTGGCGCGCTTTGCTGCAGCCTGCACCGCCGTAACAATATGTTGCTTGACCGCATTGGCTTCCATGCTGAGCAGAGCGCGCTCGGTAGTGCCATTTTTGGAAGTAACGCGCGCGCGCAGCACGCTCACATCATCGCTACTGGCATCGGCAAGTTTAACTGCACCGCTGAAAGTGTTGATTGCCAATTGACGCGCCGTTTCTGCATCGAAGCCAAGTTCGCTGGCCGCCTGTTGCAGCGCCTCGATAAAATAAAACACATAGGCGGGGCCACTGCCAGACACCGCAGTAACCGCGTCCATCATTACTTCATCTTTTAGCCATATAGTGCTGCCCACCGCACTGAGTATGGTTTGCGCTGTGTCGCACTGAATCTTGCTTACTGCAGGTAGCGCATACAAGCCAGAAATTCCGCTCTGAATTAAGGCGGGCGTATTGGGCATGGCGCGCACAATGTTTTGCGAACCCAGCCAATGCGCCAGATCAGCGGCGCGAATACCGGCCGCTATCGAGATAAGCAATTGACCAGTCAACAATGGCGCCAGACTTATTGCGACTTCGTGTAACTGCTGCGGCTTGACCGCTAATACAATTACATTACTGTCCGCCACCCCCACATCCAGTTCGGTTACCGCTTGTACCCCTAATTCATTGTGTAACTTGGCATGGTAGGCGACATTGATTTCCACTACGCTTATCTGCGCAGCAACAAAGTTTTGTTTAAGCAAGCCGCCAATGAGTGCGGTCGCCATGTTGCCGCCTCCGATAAAACAAACTTTCATTTATTTCCTCCGTAATTTCTTTCGCCAAAGATTGCCGTCCCGATGCGCACGTTAGTCGCCCCTTCCAGTATTGCCGCACTGAAATCATGCGACATCCCCATCGATAAAGTATCCAGTGCCAACCCTTGCGTGTTGATCTGCTGCATAAGCTCGCGCAGTTTGGCGAACGGTACGCGTTGGGCTTCCAATCCTTCAACAGGCGCAGGAATGGCCATCAGCCCCCGCAACTTAAGATGTGGCAAACACGCCACAGCATGTGCCAGCTCCACCAATCCGCCAGGGGCTACGCCGCTCTTGCTATCTTCTCCACTCACATTAACCTGTATACATACATTCAGTGGCGGTAAACTGGCTGGCCGCTGTGCTGACAGGCGCTCGGCGATTTTCAGCCTGTCAACGCTGTGTACCCATGCAAAATGCGTTGCTATGGCCCGCGTTTTATTACTCTGTACCGGCCCGATGAAATGCCACTCTAGCGGCAAGTCACGAAGCAGCTCAATTTTATCCAAAGCTTCCTGGATGTAACTTTCACCGAAAGCGCGTTGCCCGGCCTGGTATGCTTCGCGCACTGCATCAGCAGAAAAACCCTTGCTCACAGCCAGCAGCTCAATACTTTCCTTGCGCCGATGAGCCATACACACAACTTGTGTAATAGCATGATTGACAGCTTGCAAGTTGGAAGTGATCGCGGTCATAATTAAACAGTAGTCAAACCAAATGCTTCATTAATTCGTGTAATGGATGATTGCACGGTATCTTGTCTGGCAGGCATCAATGTGAAGGTGCGGTGGTTGAGGCGCCATTAGTCGCGCCCCTAACTTATTTTCATGCGATAGTTCAGTTCTGCAAATTTACTAGGATTATATATGGACATTACCGAACTGCTTGCTTTTGGTGTCAAAAACAAGGCTTCCGATTTGCACCTATCTGCTGGGTTACCGCCGATGATTCGTGTGCATGGCGACATACGCAAGATCAACTTGCCGGCAATGCTACACACGGAAGTGCACGCCATGGTATACGACATCATGAACGACGAGCAGCGCAAAATTTATGAAGAAAACAAAGAAATCGATTTCTCTTTTGAGATCCCGGGACTCGCACGTTTCCGCGTAAATGCCTTTATCCACCAGCGCGGTGCGGGTGCAGTGATGCGTACCATACCATCCAAAATATTGTCCCTGGCAGACCTAATGGCTCCCAAGATTTTTGAGTCTATTGCCGATTACCCGCGCGGCCTGGTGTTAGTGACTGGCCCAACTGGCTCGGGCAAGTCCACCACGTTGGCAGCAATGGTTAATCATCGCAACGAACATGAAATGGGACACATCCTGACCGTGGAGGATCCAATTGAATTTGTGCACGAAAGTAAAAAATGTTTGGTCAACCAGCGCGAAGTCGGCGCGCATACACATTCATTCCAAAACGCTTTACGTAGCGCATTGCGCGAAGATCCAGACATTATCCTGGTAGGTGAATTGCGCGACTTGGAAACCATACGCCTGGCCATGTCTGCGGCTGAAACCGGTCATTTGGTGTTCGGAACACTACATACCAGTTCTGCGGCCAAGACCATTGACCGCATTATTGACGTCTTCCCCGCTGACGAAAAGGAAATGGTGCGCGCCATGCTGTCAGAATCACTGCGTGCAGTCATTTCACAAACCTTGCTTAAAACAAAAGACGGTACCGGACGTGTGGCAGCCCATGAAATTATGATTTGCACTCCAGCCATCCGCAATCTGATTCGCGAAGCCAAGGTGCCACAGATGTATTCCTCCATCCAGACCGGCGGTGCTCTTGGAATGCAGACGCTAGACCAATGCCTGCAAGATCTGGTCAAGCGCAACGTTGTATCATCTGCAGAAGCGCGCACCAAGGCAGCTAACAAGGATACGTTTGTCGGTTAATCAGCGGTTTATCTGGAGTTCATCATGGAAAGAGATCAGGCTACCGAGCTAATGCATAATCTGTTGCGGGGGATGATTGCCCAGAAGGCATCTGACCTGTTTATCACTGCTGGATTCCCGCCCGCATTCAAGGTGGACGGCAAGATGACCCCCGTTTCACAACAGGTGCTTACACCGCAACACACCATGGAATTAGCGAACAGCATCATGAACGACCGCCAGGCCGCCGAATTCGAAGCTTCACACGAATGTAACTTCGCTATCAGTCCGGTCGGCATTGGCCGCTTCCGCGTTAATGTGTTTATGCAGCAGCAACGTATAGGCATGGTGTTGCGCACCATCACCACCAAGATTCCCGATCTTACGCAAATGGGGATGCCAGAGATACTAAAGGATGTGGCAATGACCAAACGCGGACTGGTCATTTTGGTTGGTGGCACTGGCAGCGGCAAATCCACAACATTGGCAGCCATGCTTGGTCACCGTAACCAGAATACGTACGGCCACATCATCACCATCGAAGATCCGGTTGAATTTGTGCATGAGCACATCAACTGCCTCATCACTCATCGTGAGGTTGGAGTAGACACAGATTCTTGGCAAATCGCATTGAAGAACACGTTGCGCCAAGCGCCGGATGTCATTTTCATCGGTGAGATACGCGACCGTGAAACCATGGAATATGCTGTGACATTTGCCGAGACCGGCCATCTGTGTATGGCCACCCTACACGCCAACAGTGCGAATCAGGCGCTGGATCGCATCATCAACTTCTTCCCGGAAGAGCGCCGCGAGCAATTGCTGATGGATTTGTCTCTCAATATCAAGGCGCTTATTTCTCAGCGCCTAATCCCGCGGGTGGATGGGACAGGCCGCTCAGTGGCCATGGAAATCATGCTAAATTCACCTCTCATCTCTGACTTGATCTTCAAGGGCGAGGTGCTTGCAATCAAGGGGGTGATGTCAAAATCGCGCGAACTTGGGATGCAGACCTTCGATCAAGCGCTGTTCGATCTGCACGAAGCCAATCTGATCAGCTATGAAGAAGCGCTAAAGAATGCCGATTCGGTCAACGATCTGCGCCTGCGTTTAAAGCTGGAAAGTCAAAGTTCCAAGGATCTCGACATAATGGCGGGGCTGGACCATTTGCAGATGACTTGACTAGCCTGGGTCTGCATAGATTCCAGCTTATTAAGATCGGCGAAGGTGCAATCCGCGCGACGTCTTTGCCGGTGACAGCTATAAAATCGAAGTCAATCACTGCGAGTATGGATTCACGAACGAGAGGCTGTTTCCCTCTGTATTTATTTTTCGCTCATGACTGAAACATTACCGGCGGCTTATGCACCAATGATGATGGCGCGTAAGCGCGACCTGGCAGATTACTCTAAAACTTCGCGCTCAATTTCTTCCACGGTGACATGGCGCACGTCCTTGCCCTTGACCATATAAACCACATATTCGGACATGTTCTTGGCATGATCACCGATGCGCTCAATGGCCTTGGCGACGAACAGAATTTCCAGCGCAGTGGAGATGGTGCGCGGGTCTTCCATCATGAAGGTGATGAGGTAGCGCATGATGGTGCGAAATTCCTCATCAACCAACTCATCCTGGCGCACCACTTGGGCCGCATAGGCAAGATCAAGACGAGCAAAGGCATCCAGCGATTTGCGTAGCATGTCCAGAGCCATTTCGGCGGCATGCTTGATCTCCGTATAACGTGGCAGGATGAGACTTTTTCTCTGCGACAGCAGTTTGCCCATGCGCGCTATTTTTTCAGCCTCGTCGCCGATACGTTCGAGATCAGTAATAGTCTTGATTACCGTCATCACCATACGCAAGTCACCTGCGGCAGGTTGGCGGCGAGCAATAATCTGGTTACAGCTCTCGTCGATTTCTACCTCCATCGCGTTAACGCGATGATCATCATTAATAATGCGGTTCATCAGCGGCACATCGCCATTAACCAGCGCCTCAATAGCGAGCCGAATTTGACTCTCCACCAGTCCACCCATTTGTAATACTCGCGCACGCACCGCTTCCAGCTCGGCATCAAATTGCTTAGAGGTATGCTCTGTGGAGACCATGATTCAGACCCTTTTATGGATAAAAGCTGGGTTATACTACTCGCGTACTGTGACAATTTTGTTACATACTAAGCAGTAAGGGTCTGCACCCCGCTTGCAGTTCCCAGCAACAGTACGTCTGCCCCACGACGCGCAAACAGGCCATTGGTGACCACACCCGTAATATTATTCAACGTAGTTTCCAGCTCCACTGGATTCAATATTTTTAGGCCAGATACATCAAGAATGAGGTTGCCATTGTCAGAAACAAAACCCTCACGCAATTTGGGCTGACCACCCAGCAGCACCATCTGGCGTGCCACATAGCTACTAGCCATGGGGATCACCTCCAGCGGCAATGGGAAGCTCCCAAGAACATCCACTAGCTTGCTTGAATCGCATAAACAAATAAATTTTTTGCTCGCGGCGGCTACTATTTTTTCGCGCGTCAATGCGCCGCCACCGCCCTTGATCATATGCAAATGACGCGTGATCTCGTCTGCCCCATCCACATAAACAGATAAGCTACCCACATCATTCAGCGAGACCACCTGGATGCCATGCTCTTTTAAACGCTGTGCTGAAGCCTCGGAGCTGGCCACCGCACCGCATATTTTTTTCTTGATCTTTCCCAACTCGTCTATAAAAAAATTGGCCGTCGAGCCGGTGCCCACTCCCACGATGCAATTCGCCGGGACATACGCTATTGCGGCTTGTGCCACCGCGAGCTTTAACTCATCTTGCGTCATGGTTATGCTGCCTCAATTTAACAAATATTGTTTCTCGCCTTGGATTATTGCAGGAATTGACATTTTTAGAAACACTTGGCACCTTCCATATTATGATATCTTGAAAGAAAATATCGTGCGGTCTTGCTAAGCAAGCTGTCACCAGCAAAATGGTGACCTGTACCCTACAGTAACTTTGCGTTTACCGAAGCAAAGTTAACCTTAACCTTGCAATTGAAGTGCTTCGCGGAGCTAAAGCCATTTTAAAGATGACAAAACATAACGGAAACACTGTTCCATTACAACACGAGGGTATTCCATCGCCATGGATTTGCCACTATGCTCAATTGATTCGTAGCGGCGGTCTGGTACTTGATTTAGCTTGTGGCAGCGGACGCCATACGCGCTGGCTTGCGGCCAACAACTGGCGAGTAAATGCCGTGGATCGTGATGCGGCAGCTATTGTCGGGCTACAGCAGCTATCTAATGTATCAACCATGGTCGCAGACTTGGAGAATGATATTTGGCCATATTCTGGCCATCGCTTTGATGGCATAGTTGTCAGCCGATATCTGCACCGGCCGCTATTGCCGCGACTGATCGAGTCGCTGCATGCTGGCGGAGTGCTGATTTACGAAACTTTCATGGATGGCAATGAGCGTTTTGGGCGACCAAAAAACCCGGATTTTTTGCTGCGCTCTAATGAGCTATTGGAGGTTTTTTTCCCGCACCTGACAGTAATTTCCTATCAACAAGGTGAGTTTCAAGAGCCGGGTCCCACCGTCATGCAGCGCATTTGCGCAGTGTCCGAATGGCGCAATAATTAATTGGAGAACTAAACATTAGAATAAAGATTGCTTGCGTATCTCAAGCTATATTCATTTATATTTGTCACCTTAAGCTAACCTGGTAATTCCGTTTGTAATTGTTAATTTTCGTCCAAGTCCTTCTTGGCGAACTTAACGTCGAGCTGTTTTAATTTGCGATATAAATGGGTACGTTCCAAACCAACGTTCTTCGCCACACGGGTCATATTGCCGTTCTCTTTATGCATATGATAATTAAAATAAAGGCTGTCAAAATGATCACGCGCTTCGCGTAATGGCAAGTCGAGCGGCAACGGGAATTGTGCCGCAGTCTCCCAAATGGTCGCCACGCTCCCCCTGTCAGTTAAATCTGCCGATGTAGCTTCCTGCCGAATATTCGGTGTTGCACCCAGCCTGATTGCCTTGGCAACCGCATCAAGCAATTTCTGTAACGCAATGGGTTTTTCAAGGAAATCCACCGCACCGATGCGCGTTGCCTCAAGTGCTGTTTCTATGGTGCCATGCCCTGACATCATGATCACTGGCATAGTCAACAAGTTCTGTCCCACCCACTCTTTAAGCAGACTGACGCCATCGGTATTCGGCATCCAGATGTCCAGCAACACCAAATCCGGCACCTGCCGGTTGCGAAAATCGCGGGCCTGAATAGCATTTTCAGCCAGATGCACATGATAACCCTCGTCAAACAAGATTTCCGAGAGCAGCTCGCGTATTCCGATTTCATCATCTACCACTAGAATTTCTTTAGTTGCCATTTTTACACGACCTCTGTTAATAAGGGCAAGGTAACACTTACTCGCGTTCCACCAGCTGCTACATTTTCAATAACAATACTGCCACCGTGTTCTTCCACAATTTTTTTCACGATTGCTAAACCTAGCCCAGTACCCTTGGGCTTAGTCGTCCTGTAAGGTTCGAAAGCGCGCGCCAGCAAATGTTCAGGAAAACCACTGCCATTGTCTTGGACACACAGCTTTAATGCGCCGCCTTCCTCTGCCGTGCTCAGGATAATTTCCCGTTGAGTCACGTTTTGTAAAGCGTCATACGAATTCTGCAACAAATTATGAATCACTTGACGCAAGCGTGTCGCATCCCCCTTCACCCAAGTTTGCATCGCATTCAAGCGCAAGGTAATCGGACTGCTGTTAGCTTCATACAACCCGAGCACTTCGCGCAGTAGCTGGTGCATGTCCAGCACCACCAATTTGGGAGCGGGCGCCCGGGCATAATCAGCGAATTCCGTTACCATGTTTTTCATTGCTGCCACTTGACTCACGATAGTCTGCGTGGCTCGTTGTAATAGCTGTGCGTCGCTACCGTCCAGCTTGGCACTCAACTTGTGCTGAAGGCGCTCCGCAGACAGTTGAATAGGTGTAAGCGGATTCTTAATTTCGTGCGCCAAACGACGTGCCACTTCGCCCCACGCGGCCTGACGTTCCGCTTGCAGCAAATGGGTAATATCGTCGAACACCACAACGTAGCTATTGTCCGTCGCTGTGGATAGCCGGGTGCCGCGCATTAATAATATCTGATCACCATTCTTGCTGAGCCGCTCAATCTGACGCTGCCATTCGCCGCTTGTCACTTCATTAAAGGCCTGCATGACCGCATCGGAAAAGGGACGTAACAGGGGATGCCGCACGGCGATTTCCGCTAAGGGCACATCCTGCATATCCAGAAGCGATGCCCCAAGTATTTGCGCCGCACTACTGTTGACAGAACGCAGCCTGAATTGCTCATCCACTACTAATACGCCAGATGATAGGTGTGCCAGCATGCTTTCCAGGTAGGCTTTAGCATCTTCTGCTTGGCGCTGTTGCTGCTCGCTCGTGGTTTTTGCATCGGCCAGTTGTAATGTCATCTGGTTGAATAGCCCGGTCAGGGCACCCAGCTCATCACTACTTTTAATTGGATGCTGACGCGAAAAATCGCCTTGTGCTACCGCACGCGTTCCTTCGGCCAGCGCTGCGAGCGGAGCGCTTAAGCGATCACTGATAAAAAAAGCAGCTGACACCGCGCTCAACAATACAATCAACAGTGATAGCGTCAGCGTGATGCCATACAAGCGCTTCAATCCCAAACGAGACAGTGACAGTTCCTGGTAATCGCGATAAACCGCCCGTACCATTTCTGCGTCAGCGGCAAGCTGTTTGGGCACTGGTTGTGTCAGCTGCAGGATACGCGCCCCGGCCGACGACAATCGCTGTTGCTTAACCAGCACCAGCGCACGCAATATCAGGCTGTTATCAGGCAGTGTATCAATAATGCTATGTAGCCCCTGCTGGCCTGCTTCACGCAACATTTCGGCATCCGGCGCATCTGGAGGCGGCTTGCGGCTGTTACTGGCAAACGCAAGTAGCTTTCCGTTTTTGTTAAACAATGCAACATCCTGAGCAGTACCTCTGCCTATTAGCTGGGCCAACGTTTTTGTGTATTGACCTGGAGATTGTTTTGCAAGCAACAAGGCGGTGGACTGACCTTTCTTGCTTAATTCCTCAAGACCAGTTTCCAGAGCATTTCGGCCCAGGTTCAAACCGCCCTCCAACGCTTTTTCTACCCGAAGATCGAACCACGACTCGATGCTCTTATCGAGAAACTGCACCGAAACAGCATATACCAGCAAACCGGGCAGGATCGCAATCAAAATGAAAAATAGCGTCAGACGCAGGGTGAGTTTCGCACCAAATACTTGTGCCTTAAGCTTGTTGCGTAACTGCCATAATTGATAGCCTACCAGCACGGTTAGGTACAATGCCAGGACCCCGGCCAAAGTCAGCAGTACATAGTAGTTGCGCGAAAACAGCTCAGTATTAGCGCTTGCGCTTGACAGCAGATAAAGCAGGAAACTGCCGAGCAGTGCGCTGATGAAAATCAAATACTTCACTGCCTACTCACTTTCGCGGTCTGCAGCAGATACTGCGGGGCGCACTATCCATCGATACCAATTGGAATCAAAGTTCCAATCTTGGGTGGCCAAGGCATTGACTTGCAACGGTTTCGGTAATTGCGTTACATCCAGACGCATTCGCGTGGCAGCAATGTAGTCCCCCTTTTGGGGTAACAGCGCTGCAATATAATTATTGTTATTTTGGAGCATCGTAGCATCAATAGGTGCAGCAGACTGATGACTGATAATACGCAATGCATCGCCCAAGGTAGAGAAATTTTGGAACAGCGAGCCACGCGTGATGCGGTACTGGCGTGTCAGTTTGTTATAAGATAATTTGGCGGTTTGTTCATTTTTCGCAATAACTTCGTCCAGCCAGTACCAACGGGGACGAATAAGGGTGAATTCGGTAATAAAATACAGAGGCACCCCACGCGTTAGTGCTTGATCTACAACAAAGTTTAAGCTAATGTCGAAATCAGCTGAAAGCTGGTAACTTCCGTCAGAAAACCGCGCCTCCGTTTTACGCACTGTAATACCCTCGGCACAGACGGCCGAAATGCCCAGCCATAATGCCAGAAACACAGCCAGCAATCGCGCCAGGTTATGCATGCTTTTGAAGTAATGCATAGAAGAAACCATCACGCTGGTCATCGGGGAATATTTGACCTTCATTTAAATTGGGCATGGACAGCGGCAATTGTTTGCCATCATCATGCAGATTTAAAAATTCATTGATAACCTGCTGGTTTTCTCGCGCAAAAATGGAACAGGTTGCATATAGCAACTTCCCATCTATTTCCAGCAATCGCCACAACGCGCAAAGAATATGCAACTGCTGTTGTGCAAACCCATTGATATCGCCCGGACGACGCAGCCACTTTATATCGGGATGGCGCCGGACCACGCCGGAGGCGGAGCAGGGTACATCGGCCAAAATTCGATGGAATGGTTTGCCATCCCACCAGCTATCGGGTTGTGCCGCATCACCGTTTTGCAACTGCGCATGCAATTGTAGACGTTGCAGGTTTTCACGTACTAGTTCCAAACGTTGCGCATTTATGTCCAAAGCGAGCAGATCAAGTTGCGCCAGCTCAAGTAGGTGAGTACTCTTTCCGCCCGGTGCAGCGCACGCATCAAGCACACGCATACCATCTCGCACGTCCAACAAGCGTGCTGCGTATTGCGCACCCGCATCCTGCACTGAAACCAGACCGTCGAAAAATCCTGGTAACTTATTTACCGGGAGAGGGTGTCTCAACAGCACAGCATCTGGCTCGATCAGACTGGCCTGAATATCATGCTGCGCAAGCAGTGCCAGATAATCTACTGTACTGATGCATCGACAATTCACACGCAGTGTCATGGGTGGATGCTGATTACCCGCTAGCAAGATAGCCTCCGAATGCCTTCCATATTGCGCCTGGACTGCAGCTATCCACCATTGCGGATAGGCATAGCGGCCTTCCTCGCTGGTGGCCGCGACTGCAAGTAACGCCTCGCGGTTGCGCAAAAAATTGCGCAGTACCGCATTTGCTAGTCCTCCTGCTGCTGCATTGCACTTTCGCACAGCGCGCACGGCATGATCTACCACCGCATGGGGCGCAGCTTTGGTATGCAGCAGTTGATACAAAGCCACTAATAACAGGCAACGTAGTTGCATATCCTGCACCGGTTTGTGCAACAATTGATCCAACACGCGCACTAACTGACCGTAAAAACGCAGCGTACCATAACTCAAATCCTGTAGCGCACCACGTTGTTGTGGTGTTAATTCGGACATAGTTTGCCCAGGCGTAGTCTGCAAAGCCGCACTCAATGTCTGGCTCAGGTTGCGTCCGGCCAACACTTGGCAGACAACTTGGCTGGCACCCCGTTGTGCTATATGCATGTCAGAGGAATGAAGTGCAACGGTCGCCGGGATGCACTGCAAATCCCTGCATAAAGTGCACCGCAGGCAGTGCCTTGGCATTCTGGCGTTGCAATACCTCAAGGCATAATGCTCCGTGGCCGCATGCCACAATAATGCCGTTTTTTTCTATAGCCAGCACAGTCCCCGCTTCACCTTCAATCCCGTCGCGCACGCTGGCCTGCCAGATTTTGACAGGTACCCCATTAAGAATCGTATATGCGATAGGAAAAGGGTTGTAGGCGTGCACCGCACGCAAAATTTGTGTGGCATTTTCTGACCAGTCAATTAGTGCTTCTAATTTGCTGAGTTTGGCAGCATAAGTTGCTTCGGCCGCATTCTGTGGCATAGACTTTAATTGTCCTTGTTCCAGCAGGTGCAGTGCCTCGACGATAGCTTCAGCGCCCAGCTTCGCCAATTTGGCATGCAATGTTTGCGTGGTGTCATGCGCAGTGATCGAACAGGATTTTTTAAGCAACATGTCGCCAGTATCGAGCCCAGCATCCATTTGCATAATTGTGACCCCGGTTTTGTCGTCGCCCGCCAGAATAGCGCGCTGAATAGGTGCCGCACCGCGCCAGCGCGGTAATAGTGAAGCGTGAATATTCAGGCAGCCGTAGCGTGGCAGCTGCAGTAGCGCTGATGGCAATATTAGCCCATAAGCCGCAACCACCATTACATCCGCCGCATAATTGGCAAGCTCTTGTTGCACATCGACAGATTTTAATGAAGCAGGCTGTAGCAGGGGCAGGCTACGCGTCAAGGCAAGTTGCTTGACTGGGCTGGCTGTGAGTCGCATGCCGCGGCCAGCAGGCCTGTCGGGCTGGGTCAACACCGCGACTATAGAAAATTGTTGCGCCAGCAACGCCTCTAGTGCGGTGGCAGCGAAGTCTGGAGTGCCGGCAAAAATGATCTTTAGGGAAGAGTTGATTATCAGATACCTCTAAATTAGTGATGAAATTAATGATGGCTTTCATTCAAGGCAAGACTCAACGCAGTGGCAAACAAGCTACTACGCAGTAGCTTTAGAAAAACGCATTTTTGAGGTGCCTACATTGTTTCACGGCGGTGCTTCTTAAGCTTGGCTCGGAGACGGGACTGTTTGAGCGGCGAAAGATATTCAACAAACACCTTGCCCTTAAGATGATCCATTTCATGTTGAATGCAGATCGCCAGCAATCCGTCAGCTTCAAGCGTGAAAGATTCACCATGAGTATTTAATGCGCGCACGGTGACATGTTCGGCGCGGCGTATTTTTTCATATACCCCGGGAACCGACAAACAGCCCTCCTCACACATGCTCTCACCACTACTGGCAATAATTTCCGGATTAACGAACACCAACAACTGATCCTGGGTCTCAGAAATGTCCATCACAATGATCTGTTGATGTACATTCACCTGAGTCGCGGCCAGACCCACTCCCGGCGCAGAATACATTGTTTCGGCCATATCAGAGACAAGCTTGCAGGTCCCAGCAGTTACCGTATGCACTGGTACTGCGACGGTATGTAACCGCTCATCTGGATATTGCAATATTTGTAGAATTGCCATAAATGCTTGCTAATTTAAATAACTAGGGGCAGAATTTAAAACGTATTGCACGAACATTGTGCAATACTTGTTGTTCTCAGCCTGGCTTCTAAAAAAACTGGGTTTCCACGCAAAATGGAGTTTCCATGCAAAAGATCATTATATCGCTGATTTGCTGTTTATTGCCCACCTTCGCCTTCGCTGATACGGTTAAAATTCATGACAATGCACCGGATAGCCACATTGTGGTGAAAGGGGATACGCTGTGGGACATTTCCGCCAAGTTTTTCGAGGATCCATGGAAATGGCCACAAATTTGGGGCTTGAACAAAGATACCATTAAAGATCCGCACTGGATTTATCCTGGTGACGTGGTCCATTTGGATCGTGCAAGCGGTACGCTGCACATAGGTAAGATTAAAAAGATCGAAGAAACAGCCGAAGCAGGCAAATCTGACAGTGTGAAACTTTCCCCCCGGGTACACGTGCAAAGCAGTGAACACAACGCAATCCCTAGTATTTCAGCTAGTGCCATCGAGCCTTTTCTCAGCAGACCGCTCATAATTGAGAAAAATGGGCTATCTAACGCACCAACTATAGTTGGCACTCAAGAGAAACGCGTCCTTCTGGCCACCGGAGATATAGCATACGTTAAAGGCCTCTCCAAAGACCAGGGATTGCTGTGGCAAATATACCGTCCGGGCAAAACACTGCTTGACCCGGAGAACGCAGAAGTGTTGGGATACGAGGCAGTTTACTTGGGTGATGCAGAGGTCGAAAAATTCGCCGATATCAGCACGCTTAAGATCGTCAAGGCGCTTAAGGAAATTAACAAAGGAGATCGACTTATCCAAGCTCCCGGTGAGTTTGCCGGAAGCTACGTGCCCCGCGCCCCAGACAGCCAGATTGCAGCACGCGTGATCTCTATTTATGCTGGCGTTTCTCAAGCGGGTCAACATTCCATCGTAACCCTCAACAAGGGGCTTCGTGATGGCCTTGAAAATGGCCATGTACTGGCGCTATATCGCAAGGGAGGTGTCGTAAAGGAAAAAGGGGAAACCCTCACTCTGCCGGATGTGCGCTACGGTCTGTTATTTGTATTTCGCACTTTTGACAAAGTAGCCTACGCTCTGGTGATGCGAACCCGACTGCCAGTGCAATTGTTGGATAGCGCGCTGACGCCCTGACTCTCCAACCTATGGACGCTGAACTTGCGTCATGGCTTGCCCTGAACCAGATACCCGGTTTAGGCAATGAAGGTTTGCGCCGTCTGCTACAAGCTTTCGGTACTCCCACCCAAGTCTTCGCCACGCCGGTGCATACGCTCCAGCAAGTAGTCCAGCCAGTCATTGCTGCAACTATCACACAAGGCTGGAACGAAGAAACACTAGCGCCTATTGCCAGTTGGCTGGCTGATCCGCAAAACCATATTGTCACACTGGCAGACCCTGACTATCCGCAGGCTCTGCTTAATATTTCCGATCCACCACTACTGCTGTATGTAAAAGGACGGCTCGAATTGCTTAACCACCCGGCGCTCGCCATCGTTGGCAGCCGTAATGCCACCCCACAAGGGTTAAGCAATGCGGAGGCTTTTGCGCAGGCAGCGAGCGCTGCTGGACTGTGCATTGTCAGTGGCATGGCGCATGGCATAGACGCCGCAGCACATCGCGGAGGGTTGCGCGAGTACGGTTCCAGCATAGGCATAGTTGGCACTGGGCTGGACAAAGTTTACCCTGCCGCCAACCGCCAACTGGCGCACCGATTAGCACAGGAAGGCGCATTGGTTTCCGAGTTTTCATTAGGAACTCCGCCGCTAGCGGCAAATTTTCCGCGCCGCAATCGCATCATTAGCGGTCTTAGCTTAGGGTGTCTGGTGGTCGAAGCCTCTCTGCAAAGCGGTTCACTGATTACCGCCCGTATGGCATTGGAACAAGGGCGAGACGTTTTCGCCATTCCCGGTTCCATCCACGCGCCACAGACAAAAGGATGCCATCATTTGATCAAGCAGGGCGCTAAACTGGTAGAGTGCGCGCAAGATATTCTAGAGGAGCTGGGACGTTTCTCCGCCAGCACGACCCTGCAATCTTCCGTGCTCGAAGAACACCCTTTGTTAATGCATTTAGGTTTCGATCCGGTAGATATAGACAGCTTGAGCCAGCGCAGTGGCTTGACGATTGGGGCGCTATCCGCCATCCTGTTGCAACTGGAGCTGGATGGTAACATCGCAACTTTACCAGGCGGGCTTTACCAACGTATAAATTAAAATTGTAATTGTTCAGATCTGGTGGAATAACTTCCACGGGAGAAGAAAAAACTATAACTATTCATAATCCCTTACTCTTGGTCTAATTACTTCTAGTTTAATAATTACCTACAATCAATTTTTATCGGGGCATTATGTTTGACATTTTAATGTTTTTATTTGAAAGTTATTTTCATGCTGGCCGCTATCCCAATTCCGACAAGCTATCCCGCAAGTTATCTGCCGCCGGATTCGAAGATGAGGACATTCATCTGGCGCTGACTTGGTTGTCTGGCCTGGAGCAGCTGAACAAAGCAAATTATCCGTCCACCATCAATGATAGCAGTGGACGCTTTTATGCCGACTTGGAAATCAAGCGCATTAGCTTTGAAGTACGTTGTTTCCTGACATTTTGGGAACAAAATAAGATAATTACACCCGTGGAGCGGGAAATGATCCTCGACCGCGCGGTCGCTTTGAACCGTGAAAATTTGCCCCTGGAAAAAATCAAGCTCATCGTTCTCATGGTGTTGTGGAATCAACGTCAAGACTTGGATCCTTTAATAGTCGAAGATCTGCTTACTCCGGCTGATTCCAGTCGCTTACATTAAACATTAAAATAAACAAAAAACACCACCATGGCGAGCAATCTACTAATCGTTGAATCCCCGGCCAAAGCCGTTACCCTGAAAAAATATCTGGGTAAAGACTTTGAGATACTGGCGACCTATGGACATGTGCGCGACTTGATACCCAAATCGGGTGCGATCGATACTGAACATGATTTTGCCATGCAGTATGAAATTATTGCGCGAAACAGCAAACATGTAGACGCCATCGCTAAAGCCGCCGCTCAGGCAGACCACATCTATCTGGCGCCTGACCCGGATCGTGAGGGGGAAGCCATTGCCTGGCATGTCGCTGAGCTGCTCAAAGGCAAGCGTAATTTGAAAAACAAATCCATGCAGCGCGTAGTGTTCTACGAAATTACCCAGTCTGCGGTGCGCGAAGCGGTTGCCCATCCGCGTGAAATTTCCATTCCCTTGGTCAATGCGCAACAGGCGCGACGTGCGCTGGATTACTTGGTGGGTTTCAACCTTTCACCGCTGCTATGGCGCAAAATACGCCCCGGGCTTTCTGCCGGACGCGTGCAAAGCCCAGCGCTGCGCCTCATCGTGGAACGAGAATTAGAAATCGAGGCATTTCGCTCTCAGGAATATTGGACTGTACATCTCGACAGTCAGAAGAATAGTCAACCATTTACCGCCAAACTGTTTCAATATCAAGGGAAAAAGTTGGAGCAACTGGGTATAGCCAGTGAGACAGAATACCGCAAGATTTTTGACAACATCAGTGCGGCCAAATTGCCGCCGCGCGTGGTGCGCGTGGAAAAGAAAGCCAAGCAGCGCTATGCCGCTGCTCCGTTTACTACCTCCACGCTGCAGCAGGAGGCAGCGCGCAAACTAGGCATGCCCACTGACCGCACTATGCGTATCGCTCAACAACTTTATGAAGGTATCGACATCGGCGGTCAAACTGTAGGACTGATCAGTTATATGCGTACCGATTCTGTCACGCTGGCACAGGAAGCCCTGCAGGAAATACGTAGTTATATAGCTGCACAATTTGCACCGGACTATTTGCCTAAAGCTGCACCGATCTATAAAAGCAAAGCCAAGAATGCGCAGGAGGCTCACGAAGCAATACGGCCGACCTCGATTGCTCGCACCCCGGAGAGCATGCGGGAATTTCTCACCATTGATCAAGCGCGGCTCTATGAAATGATCTGGAAGCGCACCCTCGCATGTCAAATGGCCCCCGCGCGTTTCGATACAGTCAGCCTTGATATCCGCCTTGGCGGGGATGACACCCTGTTTCGTGCCAGCGGCCAAACTCTCATATTTCCTGGCTTTATCGCCGTCTATCAAGAAAGCACGGATGACAGCGAAGAAGAAGAAAACAAAAAATTGCCGCCTCTGGAAGAGGGAGAGACCATTCCTCTTGACAAGCTGTATGGTGAGCAGCATTTTACGCAGCCGCCCCCGCGCTTTTCCGAAGCTAGTTTAGTAAAAACTTTAGAAGAGCATGGCATCGGGCGTCCATCAACTTATGCCAGCATCATTTCCACGCTACAAGCTCGTGAATATGCAATGCTGGACAAAAAACGATTTAAGCCGACCGACGTCGGACGTGTTGTTATCCGTTTTCTCACCGAACATTTTACGCGCTATGTCGATTACGGATTTACTGCGCAAATGGAGGATGAGCTGGATGAGATTTCCGATGGTAAGCGCGACTGGATTCCGGTATTGAACGACTTCTGGCATCCCTTCGCTGCGCTTATACAGGATAAAAAGAACATCGAGCGTAAAGATGTAACACAAGAGCTAATCGACGAAGCCTGCCCCAAGTGCGGCAAGCCTTTAGCTACCCGTTTGGGCAAACGCGGCAACTTCATTGGCTGTACAGCCTACCCGGAGTGCGATTACACACGCAACCTCACAGCTGAAGCCGAGACAGGGGAAGCGCGCAAGGAACTGGGGAGCGATCCAGTCAGTGGCCTGCCGGTGTTACTGTTGCGCGGCCCTTATGGCTATTACATACAACTCGGTGAAGTAGAGGCAGGTTCCAAAACAAAACCAAAGCGCATTTCATGGCCGAAGGAATTACCTCCAGAAGATGCAGACCTTGCTGCTGCCACACAATTGCTGCAACTTCCCAAGGAATTGGGACTTCACCCCGAAAGCGGCAAAAAAATTATCGTCAACATTGGACGCTTCGGCCCTTATGTTGGGCATGATGGAAAATTTAAATCCATTCCCAAGGGAGACAGTGTTTTCACCATACAATTGGAACGCGCAGTAGAACTATTAGCGGAGGCAAGAACTTCTAATACTGTGCTACGGGAGCTGGGCGCGCATCCTGATGATCAAAAGCCGGTGGAGGTCTGCAATGGCCGCTATGGACCATACGTAAGACATGGGAAGGTTAACGCGACTCTGCCTAAAGATGTATCCCCGGAAGATATAACATTGCAAGAAGGTTTGGCGCTGCTGGCAGAACGTGTGGCAAAAGGGCCATCTCTGAAGAAAGCTGCAGCCAAGAAAAAGCCTGCTACTCCGAAAAAATCCGCCGCTCCGAAAAAGCCTGTCGCTCCGAAAAAGCTAGCGGCTCCAAAAAAGCTAGCGGCTCCAAAAAAGTCAGCTACTCCGAAAAAATCCGCGACCAAGAAGTAAGATGTCCGTTATGCTGAACCAGCACCCCAAAAATAACTATCGGTCTTGCAATCAGAGCCAGAATATGAATTTTTCAGCCAATTATCCGAAAAATACACGATAATTACTTGAGTTTGAGCAGTTCAGTCTTAAGCGCTTCGACATTCTTCTCGTGTAGTATTACCTGCCCCTGCAAGGCTTTTATATTTTCTTCATATTTGGCCGCATTTCGATAGTTATTACCGTCTTTGTCCTTGAGAATTTCCGGGTGTTCTTTTCCATTTATCAGGTTCTGGCGAGCTTCTTCGACCAGCTTTTTTTCTGTTGATAATTCTTCTTCAAGTATCTTGCGACGCAAGTTATCGCGGCTTTTCTGTGTGGCCGAATCTACCTTAAGAGAATCGGAAGGTGTAGCGTTGTTGTGTGTGCGCGCAGGAGACGGCACGATAGTCAGTGGTCCCAGCTCAAGTTTTTTGGAGCCTTTTGTAGGTGTGCTGGAATAAGTCACATGCCCATCAGCATCGACTTTTTTATATATTTCCGCCTGTGCCCAGCTGATATAACCAGCACACAGAAAAATTAACAGGTAATGTGGCTTCATCATTGTGTCTTACAAGAATTATTTAGATGCAGTATAGATCCAAAGTCAGAGTGTTTAATAAAACATGCGGGCTCCGAAAATTTAAGGCTGATCCTTCTCCCGTTGGCTGATAACCCGACATCCAGCTGGCGTGTCAATCTAATATAGGGCGCCTCTAAAAATACAAGTTTCTAGACAAGACAAGGCACAAGTAAAAAATTTGAGCGCGGCATATAGTTAATATGTAAGCGATAATTATTTTCGAGTAACGCCGTATTGTGACGAAAATTGGATTTTTAGAGGTGCCCTATAAATATTTTATAATAACCGTGACTTATCACCCGACACAAATCCACATAAAGGCATATTCACTCCCTTGCCCAGAGCAATTATTTTAAACAACTCACCCATCTCAGCAGGGCTAGTCAGCTTTTGCAGTTGTGCAGAAAGTGGAAGGTAGTCGCGAATATTTTCAGAATCGGTCTCTGCCAGTAAGTCAGTAATTCCGCCGTTAATCAGGAAATAGGCTTGCGTTGTATAACCATACAAGTGCAATCCTGTATCAATGGCCGCTTCCGCTACGGCGGTGAAATCTACATGCGCGGTAATGTCCTGCAAGCCGGGCAGGAAAAACGGATCATCATGTGCATGATGACGGTAGTGGCACATGAGAGTGCCTTGTGTGCGCTGCGGATGGTAATACTCGCGCGCGCCAAAACCATAGTCAATGAATAGCAGCATACCTTGATGTAAGCGCTCGCTCAGGCTGCTGACCAAGCCACGTACGGCAAGCGACACGTCACTGAGAGTGTCATCAGGCACTGTGATCTGTTGGGCAATCTCCAGCAACATTGAGCTTGCCGGCAGACGTTCCTGCCACACAAAGTTTTCTCCCTTGCTAGCCACGCCGCGTTCAACAATATTCGCATCAGTCCAACGCACCAGATGCACTGGAAGCGCATCCAGCACTTCGTTGGCGACAAGTACTCCAGAAATGCTGTCTGGCGGCGCATCCAGCCAATGCACCCGGTCAATTAAATGTGGCAAGCGCGTTTGCAGCAATGCTTGTTGCCGCTCGCGCAAATCGGCGCTGACTTCCAGGATGTCATAACGTTCGGGCAGACTATTTTGCCGTTCCAGCTCGCTCAATATATCAACAGCCAGCTTGCCGCTACCCGCGCCGAGTTCGATAATATGCGGGGTGCTTTGCGCCATAATTTCAACTAATTGTCGCGCCAATGTTCGACCAAATAACGAAGAAATTTCCGGCGCGGTGACAAAATCCCCGGCTGAGCCGAACTTGCGTGCCCCGGCACTGTAATAGCCCATTCCCGGCGCATATAACGCCAACTCCATGAAACGCGAAAATGGGATCCACCCCCCTTGCCGCATGATGTCGTGATGAATCAGATCACGCAGTTGATCGCTGTGCGCCTGAGCTTCGGGGGATGGCAAGGGCAGTGAGGGCATGATTGAGCGATGGGGATGTGTTAAATTACAAGCCGTAAGTTTAGTGGAGAGCACCATGCAAGGTAAAGTGGTATTAGTGACGGGTGGCGCAAAACGCGTGGGTGCAGCAATCTGTCGCAAGCTGCACGCAGCGGGGGCGAACATCGCTCTGCACTACCGTTCTTCTACGCAGGATGCATTGGCTTTGCAATCCGAGTTGCATGCCGAGCGTCCCGGCTCTGTGCTGCACATACAGGCCGACCTGCTGGACCCGCAAGCTCTGTCCCGGCTGGTAGAGGATACCATCAGTCACTTTGGGCGGCTGGATGCGCTGGTTAACAATGCCTCCAGTTTTTTTGCAACATCACTGGGCGATGTTAACGATCAAAACTGGAACGACCTCATCGGCACCAACCTGAAAGCCCCGCTGCTGCTCGCACAAGCGGCAGCTAAGGAGTTGCGTCACAACCACGGCGCCATTGTCAACATAGTGGACATTCATGCCGAACGACCAATGCACGGCCACTTGTTGTATAGCATAGCAAAGGGCGGACTGGCGGCGCTTACGCGCGCGCTGGCGCAGGAAATGGCCCCACAGGTGCGCGTCAACGCTATTGCCCCCGGAGTCATTGTGTGGCCTGAAAGTGTGGAATGGAGCGATGAGGCGCGGCGGAGGAAGATCATCGCACACACCTTGCTCAAGCGGGAAGGTGAGCCCGACGACATTGCCCGTACCGTGAAATTTTTATTAAACGATGCACCCTACATTACCGGACAAATTATTGCGGTGGATGGCGGACGCAGTATTAACCTTTGAATGAACAATATGAACGCCATTACACACCCCATCCATTTTGAGCATCACTCCAGCAATTTTAATCGCCTGCGCGGACGACTGGAACAGCAAGTTGGCCGCGCTATCGGCGACTTCAACATGATCGAGGAAGGCGACACCATAATGGTGTGTATGTCCGGTGGCAAGGATTCTTACACTCTGCTGGAAATTTTGCTAACGCTGCAAAAACGCGCGCCGATTAATTTTCGCCTTATCGCCATGAATCTGGATCAGAAGCAGCCTGGTTTTCCGGAGCATATACTGCCGGACTATTTCAAATCCATCGGCATAGAGTATCGCATTGAAACCCAGGATACCTATTCCATAGTCAAGGAGAAAATTCCAGAAGGCAAAACTACCTGCTCACTTTGCTCGCGTTTACGTCGTGGCATCATTTATCGCGTGGCCGGAGAACTGGGTGCGAACAAGATCGCTTTGGGCCATCATCGCGACGACATGATAGAGACGCTGTTCCTGAATATATTCTTCGGCGGCAAACTCAAGGCTATGCCACCGAAGCTGGTTACGGATAAGGGCGACCACGTGGTGATTCGTCCCCTGGCGTATTGCGCCGAGAAAGACATTGCCAGTTTTGCCCGCACCCTGAAATTCCCCATCATCCCGTGCAACCTGTGCGGTGCACAAGAAAACCTGCAACGCCAGAATATTAAGGAAATGTTAACTGCGTGGGAGCGTCAGTATCCCGGCCGCAGCCAGTCCATTTTCACCGCAATGCAGAACGTCAAATCCTCCCACCTGATGGACAGCAAGCTGTTTGACTTCAAGAGTATCAACGTGGGAGACATGGTGGATGAAGGGGATGTGGCATTTGATGGGTAAGTTTAAGGTGATCTATTCAGTACAGGCTGCTGTAGTAGGACTCAACTCAAAAATTGCGGAATTACGATTATGGTGACAGCAACCCAAAAGAAAACCGCCGAGGCCCTCGTAAATATTTTCGAGACCGGCGAGGTGCTGGGTGATTACGGCCAGGTGACACTGATTGCTGGTGACACTGGACATCTCACCTTCGGCAGGTCGCAGACCACACTGGGCTCAGGGAATATAAATGAGCTAATGCAGCGCTATTGTGCAAACTCGGGCGCCCGCTTCGGCACCCGTTTAGCATCATACCTGCCGCGTTTTGCGGCACGCGACCTTAAGCTGGATAAGGAATTCAAACTGCATAATTTGCTACGTGCCAGTGCTGACGACAACGTTATGCGCGATACGCAGGATACCTTTTTCGACGAGATCTATTGGCAGCCTGCCGCTCAAACTGCAGAGCGCTTAAAGATCACTAGTCCGCTTGGGGTGGCGGTGGTATACGACAGTTTCGTACACGGCTCATGGAAATTAATGCGCAACCGCACCACGCAACAGGTCGGCGATATCTCCATCGCTAGCGAGCAGAAATGGATTGTCGCTTACATAGCCATCCGCCGCGCTTGGCTGGCCGAAAATACTCGTGCCGACTTACGCGCCACTGTCTATCGCATGGATACCTTCCAGCGCCTGATTGATCAGGGTTACTGGGGGCTAGAGCTACCGCTGGTTGTACGCGGTCAAGAAATTTCTAGCGTAACGCTTTCAGCCACTCCGCGCGGCTGTTACGATGGCCCGCAGCCTGGGACGCGTTCATTGGCTCTGCAATCGCCTCTGCAACGCGGGCTGGATGTACGCCTTCTCCAGCTTGGTCTGTCGGATCGCGGCGTGGACATTAAAGCGGATGGAATATTCGGTCAAACCTCACAGCACCTCATTAAAGAATACCAGGCTGCTCATGGCCTGCCGGTGACCGGTGTCGCCGACGTGGGGTTGATCGCCCAGCTTGTTGCATGAACTGTTAACGATGTCCTCCACTTACGACCTCTTTCATATCGGAAATAGCACATGCTTGCTTTCCCATTTCATTTGCAGTAATTTGTTCGCTTGCGTAGGGGTCCTCGTCATCAATGCGACGAGGTGAGAGATACCCTTTGAACCTGTACGGATAATGCCGTCGTAGGGAAGCGTCAGTTGTTACTATGATGCTCCTTGCTTTTTTGGAGCAACCCACCATGAATGCCCATCCAAAGTTTTTAAGCCAAGCTGCCCACGTTGATGAAGCAGCAGTGCAGCCTTTACCGAATTCGCGCAAAATTTATGTTGCGGGGTCAAGCCCCGACATTCAAGTGCCGATGCGCGAAATCTCGCAATCTGACACGCCAGCAAGCATGAATGCGGAAAAAAATCCGCCGATATATGTGTATGACTGCTCCGGCCCCTATACCGACCCAGCCGCCAAGATAGACATCCGTTCCGGTCTGCCGACACCACGCATGCCGTGGATTATCGAGCGTAACGACACCGATGAACTATCCGGCCCGTCGTCGCAATATGGCATCGCACGTCTGAATGATCCCGAACTGGCCGAATTACGTTTCAACCTGCGCCGCACACCGCGCCGCGCGAAAGTGGGCGCTAACGTGACACAAATGCACTACGCTCGCTTGGGCATTATCACGCCGGAGATGGAATTTGTCGCAATCCGCGAAAATATGCGTCGCAAAGAATATCTCGAAGAATTAAAAGCATCCGGTCCGCTGGGAAATAAACTGGCCAATTTGATGGGCCGCCAGCACCCCGGCCAGTCTTTTGGCGCCAGCATTCCGGCCGAAATTACGCCCGAGTTCGTACGCGATGAAATTGCCCGTGGTCGCGCCATCATCCCCGCCAATATTAATCATCCTGAAGTCGAGCCGATGATTATCGGCCGCAATTTCCTGGTAAAAATAAACGCCAATATTGGCAACTCGGCCGTCACTTCCAGCATCGGCGAAGAAGTTGAAAAGCTGACTTGGGCGATTCGATGGGGTGCCGACAACGTAATGGATCTCTCCACCGGCAAGCATATCCACGAGACGCGTGAATGGATCATTCGCAATTCACCGGTGCCGATCGGCACGGTGCCAATTTACCAGGCACTGGAGAAAGTCAACGGCAAAGCCGAAGATCTGACTTGGGAAATATACCGCGACACACTGATTGAGCAAGCTGAGCAGGGAGTCGATTACTTTACGATTCATGCCGGAGTGTTGCTCCGTTACGTGCCGTTAACAGCCAACCGCATGACCGGCATCGTATCGCGCGGCGGTTCGATCATGGCCAAATGGTGTTTGGCCCATCATAAAGAATCGTTCCTGTACGAACATTTCGAAGATATCTGCGAGATCATGAAAGCTTATGACGTCAGCTTCAGTCTCGGCGATGGCCTGCGTCCCGGCTCGATCTTTGATGCCAATGACGAAGCACAACTGGGCGAATTGAAAACGCTGGGTGAACTCACCCAAATTGCATGGAAACATGATGTACAAGTGATGATCGAAGGCCCCGGTCATGTGCCCATGCACCTGATCAAAGAGAACATGGAACTGCAACTGGAACAATGTCATGAAGCACCGTTCTACACATTGGGGCCGCTCACTACAGACATTGCGCCGGGCTACGACCACATCACCTCCGGTATCGGAGCGGCAATGATCGGCTGGTACGGCACTGCAATGCTGTGCTACGTGACACCAAAGGAACACCTCGGCTTGCCGAATAAAGCTGATGTCAAAGAAGGCGTCATCACTTATAAGCTCGCTGCGCATGCCGCCGACCTCGCCAAAGGCCATCCCGGCGCACAGATTCGCGACAACGCGCTGTCCAAGGCACGCTTTGAATTCCGCTGGGAAGATCAGTTCAATCTAGGCCTCGACCCTGACAAAGCGCGCGAATTCCATGACGAAACGCTACCCAAGGATTCCGCCAAGGTCGCACATTTCTGCTCTATGTGCGGACCTCATTTCTGTTCGATGAAAATCTCGCAGGAAGTACGAGACTATGCCGCCACTCAAGGCGTAGACGAACAAACCGCCCTTCAAAAAGGGATGGAACAAAAAGCGGTGGAATTCGTGAAGCAGGGGACGAATATTTATAGCAAGGCATAGTCATGTGTCGCATCCGAAATCATCTGCTGAAATACTAACCGCTTGTCATCGGTAACAGCCGCATCCGGTTCACGAATTCCATTGCAACGCTATGATGACCCTGCGCCTTGCACCAGTCGCGCATTTTCCGTAACTGGTCAGGGATAGAGAGGTCTTTTTCCGCTTGCTTTGCCGTGGATACACGGGAATAGAGTGCCACTGCCATTTTGTTTATTCCTTTTGTTTTTCAACCAGAATCATCGCTTCCTTGAAAATCTCAGGATAGAACGACGACAGCAGACGCAGTTCAGATTCTGAGATTTTTTTCTCATCCCGCCCATTCCTATCCATTCTGTTGGCTCCTGGAATTTATTAGGTGGAAAATTACTTTGCTGTTACATTTCTTGGTTATGTATTCGTAGCCCCGTGTTACCTGAACGGGGATTAAACCAAGACTCAGGAATCACTCTTAACTATTTTTAAAAGTAGATCATGAAATTCATGTTTAAGCTTATAACCACTGTAGCTTTACTCATCGCATTCATTTGGCTTATCGACGATCCAAAATTCGATTCTGCATTCGCAACTGCGATAGCCCTTGCAGCTGAAATTGGACTATTCGTCACCGACAAGAAAGTGAAGCAATTGCCCAACCAATCACAAGCTGTTAGTAATCATTCGAATGGAATTCAAGCTGGTGGAGATATTCATATTGGAGCTAATTCAAACATCACAAGCAAACATGATGTTAGATAAAAATCAGAACCAACATGTAAATCAACAAGGCACAGCGATTCAAGCTGGTGGTAGCGTGTCAGTACAAGTAACGAATATTGGACTTACTCGCGCCGAAGCAAAGGAAATTTTCAATGAACTATTTGAGCTCAACTATTACAAGTTGATGGGAGTAGCTCATGCTACTGCTAAACAACGTGGTGAAGAAGTAACAGAAAAATTTCTAAGCAAATTGCAGGACGAAAATCCAGAAGGCTTGAAGCAGTATGGCGATCCTGACTTTCAAGATGCACTTTTAACAGTACAAAAAGAATATGCAAAAGCTGGAGACAAAGACCTAGGAGACATACTCGTTGACTTACTTGTGGATCGATCAAAGCAAGAAAATAGGAACATCCTACAGATTGTTTTAAACGAATGCATTCATACAGCCCCGAAACTCACCAATGACCACCTGACCATTCTCGCTCTAATTTTCTTTTTTCGCTTGGCCAAGAGTACAACTGCATCAAATCATCAGAATCTTGCGTTACATCTTTCACGTCACATTGAGAGCTTCGCGAATAATGTTGTTACAACTAACTCCAGTTTTCAGCACCTTGTCTTCACTGGGTGTGGTTCAATTTCACTGGGGCAGATTACGTTAGAAGACATTTTTCAAAGGGTCTATCCAGGTTTATTTAACAATGGTTTTGATCCAGCGCGCTTTGATGAAGTTGGTATATCAGCAGAAGATAGAAGTCGCTTTTTTATGACATGTCTAAACGATCCAAAAAAGTATCAGACTAATGTAATCGATATGGAAAAATTGGAATCACAATTTACTAATAATGCAGTGTCTGAGGAAAATAGGAAAAAGATCACCACGCTTTATAACGAGGAATTAATGAACGTAGCAGAAACTCGAGCTAAGGTAATTGAATTCTCACCTTTCATGGAGAAGATGTTTACGTTGTGGTCTGCTTCGTCGATGAAGAATTTTGAACTCAGTAGCGTTGGCATTGCTATCGGGCATGCCAATATTAAGCGGCTTGCAGGAGAGTTTTCTAATCTATCAATATGGATAAATTAATCCAGATTTATTTTCTGGCGCACCAGCATCAAAATAAGAAGTGATAATCCAGTTACCGGATTTGTCCGAAACGGCGAGTCAATTAAGACAGTAACAATACTACTTGCCAGTTCCCAGATTTATCTCTTCGGGCGCACCAGTACAAAAAACAAAGTATAAGCGGTCTACCAGAGAAAGCAGGCCGAAAGGTTTTGTGTTTCCTAAAAGTTTGCAGACAGCCCATGCGGGCTAGTGCCAAAGTCAAAACTGAAACACCACGGAATCAATGGGGTCAGATTCGATTGATTGTGATATTGGGTTGTTTTAAATGCAAAAACAGCCTAACCTTACATTCGAGTGCAACGCCGCGAAAGCACGGCGCGCCTCAATTCTACGCTAAACCGCATGCACTCGACGCCTGCCGAACGCGTTGAATGAGAATGAAGGAGTTTGAATTGGCTGGTCTGGAAGACCATTACTCGGTGAACGACATTGAGACGCGAATCCTGGCTGCCCTACGAACAGCCGGACTGGATCCCGAGCAACGCCTCTCGCCAGTGGAACTGGGGGCGCTTGATCACTTCCACACTGGTGGATTCCGCGCCTCACTTGTATTGAAGGACTTGGCGCAGATTCGTGCCGAGGATCGCGTTCTTGACATCGGCGCTGGGCTGGCCGGCCCGGCCAGGATGCTAGCGGCTTCTCCCGGCTGCCAAGTCGACTGCATCGATTTATCACCCGACTACTGTGTCGCTGCGTTGTTGCTGAATCGGCTTACCGGCCTAGGCGATCAAGTCGCAGTACACGTTGGCAGCGCTCTCGATATTCCTTTCGACGACAACTCGTTTGATGTAGTGTGGATGCAAAACGTCGGCATGAATATCCCGAACAAACCGAAGCTGTATCAGGAGATTAACCGCGTCCTCAAGCCGGGCGGCCGATTCGCCTTCCAGGAGATGGTTTCTGGAGAAACACTCACCATGTATTTTCCACTACCTTGGGCCACAGACGTGACCGACCATTTCCTGATCTCTCAGAGCGAAATGCATACTGTACTTACCCGAAGCGGGTTCAAGGCGTTGTACTTCGAGGATGTTAGCGAAGCCCCGTTGCCGGCGCTAGCAAATGGAACTGCCGAAGGCGCCGCGCAGGCACCGCTGAGCCTGTCCGCGTACGTAGACAATCTCGCGCAGAAGGCTGATAACGCAGCACGCAGCCTTCGAGAACGTCAGATTCGTCTGGTCAGAGGCGTCTTTAGGGCGAAATAAGCGACCGCTCAATGCGGCCTAACGAATAAGGTTAGATCGTGCGAGCGAAGCGACATTCGGATCAGATACACATTACATTTAATTTGTATCTGACCCTCTAGTGCCAAAGTAAAATCGAACCGTGACAATCCAGTGCTCAGATTCGTCCGAACCGGGGAGCCAGATATAGAGCCTTGCAGTGATGCAAGGTTTTTTTATTATTTAAATCATCGGCCTGTGTAGGGATAGTTTAGGATTTGCCGACCACTATCCGATGGGCCCAATAAGGTCATATCTGTTTTCAATTATTGGTAACGCGGCTTAAAACTGTTTGAAGGCACGAATTAGTAATGCATAACAATGTACGGTATCAAACAGACGGTGCCTTAAGAGTTGAATACGCTTGATAAGACATAAAGCGAGTCGCAATTTGTTGAGTATGTCGCATATACAAAAAGATTTTCGACTTAATAGACGTGAGAAGTACGGAATGCAACAGAAATACAGTAATCGCTTTTTGTGATTTGCCTGAGAAAAAATTTAGTAACAAAATTTAAAAAAGGGATGCGCTCATGAAAGTATTTACATTACTACTGCTCTTGGCGGCCATGGAAATCTGTGGAAACGCACTGGCAGATGATGCGAAAAAGGATGGCAAATGGCGAGGGAGTGGCGGGGCAGCGGTGTCCATTTCTTCCGGCAATTCCCGAAGTAGAAGCATAAATCTTACAGCCGACGCCGCCCGCATGACATCGGATGACAAGTTGACACTATATGGTCAGATTCTTAACAGCAGCGCTGAGAGCAACGGGATTAACACTACTACGGCCAATCTGTGGATAGCCGGCACTCGCTATGACCGCAATATTTCGGAGCATACGTTCGGTTTTGGCGGACTTGATTTCAATCATGACCAACTTAAACTGCTGTCTCTGCGCAGCGTAGTCCTCGGCGGCCTGGGCTATCACCTAATAAAGACGAATGAGAACCAGTTTGACATTTTGGGCGGTGTTACCTATAGGGCCGACCAATACAGCGGTTCTGGTATATTAGTCGACAACCAGATGGTAACGAGTCTCGACGCTGTAGAGTTGCTATTAGGTGAGGAGTCGACCCACAAATTTAGTGAAACTGTCAATTTTAAGCAAAGCTTGATGATATACCCAAATTTGAGCAGCAGTGGAAACCGCGCCACGTTTAACACTGGCCTGTTCGTGTCCTTAAATAAGACATTGAGCCTTAGCGTAACGCTGCAAGACCGTTACGACAGCCTGGCGCCAGCACCAATCAAGAAAAATGACATCATTTTCTTCACGGGTATAAATGTTAAATTTGGTGGGTAACCTAAAACAGATCATTGATTCCGAACCTCGACTCGTACCAACCAAGTTTATTGTACGTAGCCGAGCAGTAGGTTCTGAAATAACGCTAATATTCGGCAAGCGTGAATACTCCTGGAGATAATTTTGTTGGTAACATTTACATCTAAAGCATATCCCGATATAACCATGTTCGGTGAGGCAGCGCTACACTTGATCAAGATGATGGGACACAGTGGAGTAGTGCCCAGCGCTATCATGGCAGAGGATGTCCCTGCAGCCCTTGATCGCTTGAAAAATGCTATCCAGTCAGAAAGCAGAGTGCCGCCACCGGAAAAGTCCAGCGATGTCCAAGACAAAGAATCGCATGAACAAAGTGTGAGCCTCAAAAATCGGGCTTTGCCTTTGATTGAATTACTCTCAGCGGCTGCCAAAGAAAATTGTGATGTGATGTGGAAAGCAATGTAGGTGTTTACGGAAGTTTTTCACCTGATCAGCGATGTCTTTTTTCAGACTTGATATTTCTGATGCCGACATCAGCATTGGAAATAGATAAGATATCGGTTCGCAATCCCTCAAATAGATCTAGGGATAACAAATCGTGGCCAATAAATACCACAAAAAATATACTGAATGCAGTATTTCGTATTGAAACAAGCAAGTATAATGTGCCATGCTATGTATGATTTTCGTTCAATTGTTTTAAACTGATCATTGCATATTTTGATTGCTACATTATTGATGCTTTTTTCACGTGATTTTTGAAGTTCAGGAGATGTGAAACGATGAACCTTGATACCTATTTTTCGACACCTGTTTGGTGGGATAAGCTTGATATTGATGCTGATGCCATTTTTAATTTTTGCCATCGATTGAAGCAATCCGATCCACGCGGAAATGATGTTAGTAATGTTGGGGGGTGGCAATCAAAAGAGTTTTACTATGGCGACCATCCGGAATTAACTCCTTTATTAAATGAGATTTTACTCAGGTCAAAAAAATGTTTATCTGATTTTGGATATGATGGAGTTAATTTCGAAACTTATATGGATAATGTATGGGTAAACATTAATAAGTTAAATAATTACAATAAAATTCATATCCATTGCTCATCGTTTGTATCTGGTGCTTATTACGTTACCGACTCTGATGCTCAAATAGAGTTTTACAGGAATTTTCAGGAACAGTATTCAATAGAATCTTTAGCGCCCATTTCAGAGCTTAATGCAATTAATGCGCCAAAGTTTTCATATCCGGCAAGAAAAAACCATTTAGTTATGTTTCCGTCCTGGCTGCCCCATTCAGTCGAGCCCAATCAGGAAGACATTGAAAGAATATCAATATCTTTTAATGTGAGAATAAGAAAAAAAGGAACGGCAGGATAAAAATTCAACTCCAGTTCAATGCAGTTAGCTACCTGGCTTAGATTTTTGGACAGTCTTCAGCGCATCCGCCACGGTTGGGTAGAGCAACATTATTTTCAATTCGCGTTTCATGCGCGTGTTTGTCAGGCGACGTGATTCATTGATAAATGAAAGCAAGGTCTTTGGCAAGGTCTGTTGCGCCTGTTCACGGCTGATACGCGGTACATGCGGTAAACCAAATGCATCTGCCACTCTATCAAAATAGTCACCCATCTTAAGTTCGCTGTCATCACTGGTGTGGTACACCCGATTCGGTTTTGCATGACGTAATGACGCAGTCACGATACGCGCGAGATCGTCTGCATGAATGTGATTGGTATGGCTATCTTCTGCTGTCATGATCACCGGTGTGCCTTGCCGTAAGCGTTGCAGTGGTAGCCGATCCGCCGCATAGATACCCGGCACACGCAGGATAATGGCACGCACTCCGGTGCGTTTAGCCCAGCTGCGAATTTTATTTTCCGCGTCCACTCTGCGCTGAGCGCGCGCAGTTTGCGCATTAAGTGTGTGGGTCTCCGTGACATACCCCCCGGCGCAATCGCCATATACCCCGCTGGTACTGATATACACAATACTCTTAGGTAGTGTACCGCGCGATAATACGGCTAACAGATTGCGGGTGCGTGTATCGCTTTCGCCAGTATTCGGCGGCGGCGCAAAATGCAGCACGGTATGCGCGAGTCCGGTCAGTCGACGCAGGCTTAATGCATTGTCCAGATCGCCCGGCAACGGGGTGATACCTGCCTCACGTAACTCAGCGGAACGCGCAGTATTGCGTAGCAGTCCAAACAAGCGGTAATGGCCGCTTAACAGGCGCGCAACCCGCATGGCGATATCGCCGCAGCCAACAATCAAGATTCGTTTCATTGCATGATTATGCGTTAAAATCAGCGCTTTTGCGTATGTGGCAAACGAGATATTCATGGCATTCAACGTTCTCATTAAACCAAGCGATCATAGTTTCATCATGGAAGCCGAGGAAACTATCCTTGAAGCGGGACTGAGGCATGGCTTTATTTTGCCTTACAGTTGCCGTGACGGCGTATGCGGGACATGCAAGGGTTTGCTGCTGCAAGGCACAGTGGATTATGGCAAGCATGAGGACAGCATACTGAGTGAAGCAGAAAAAGCAGCGGGCATGGCCCTGTTTTGCTGTGCAAAACCCACATCCGATCTGATTATCGAGTGCCGCGAAGTGAATGCCGCAAAAGACATCCCGGTGAAAACCTTGCCTTGCCGCGTACACAAGCTGGAACGACTTGATGACGTGATGGTGCTTTACCTAAAGTTGCCTGCCAACGAGCGTTTACAGTTCCTTGCGGGACAATATATCGATATTCTTATGAAAGGCGGTAAGGCGCGCAGCTTCTCGCTGGCAAATGCCCCACATGATGACGAGTTTCTGCAGTTGCATGTGCGAAACATTTCGGGTGGCGAGTTCACCAAGCATGTTTTCACGCAAATGAAAGAGCGCGACATTTTGCGTTTCAAGGGGCCGCTAGGTTCTTTTTTCCTGCGCGAAGATAGCAGCAAACCCGTGGTATTTGTCGCCAGCGGCACCGGCTTCGCACCAATCAAGTCCATCATCGAACACACACTGTACGTTGGTGTGAAGCGTTCCATGCATTTTTATTGGGGGGCGCATAAATTGAGTGGTCTCTATATGCTCGATAAAGCCAAGGAATGGGAAACTCATGGCATAAAATTTACACCGGTTTTGTCGGGAGCGTTGCCAGCGGATGAATGGCAAGGCAGGACGGGCTTCGTGCATGAGGCAGTGCTGGAAGATTACCCCGATTTGTCCGGCTACCAAGTGTATGCCTGCGGTGCTCCAGTCGTTGTGGAAGCAGCTCACCGCGACTTCACGACCTTGCGTGGATTGCCCAACGAGGAATTCTTCTCCGACGCGTTTACTCCTGCAGCCAAAGCTTGATTTTAGGCGCTCTCAAAGACTTGCCATAATCCTTGTTTCCATTTGTTCCTTTTTTTAAGGGTTGATGTTGGCAACAAATAAATTTGTTGCCAACATCATAAAACACCTAATTTCCACTGTTAATGAGCCGAATGTATTCGGTTATCACGGATTATCACGGGCTATATCATTCCACATGAACTGGATGCGGTGCAGTTGTGCGTACACATTGCCCTTGGCAAGCAATTCCTGGTGAGTGCCGATTTCGACAATTTCACCTTTCTGCAATACAACAATTCTGTCGGCTTTTTCAATGGTGGACAAACGGTGGGCAATTACCAACGTGGTACGCCCCTGCATTAGGGTTTCTAGTGCAGCTTGCACATGACGCTCAGATTCGCTATCCAATGCGGATGTGGCTTCATCCAGAATGAGAATAGGTGCATTCTTAAGAATAGCGCGAGCAATGGCAATGCGTTGGCGCTGTCCGCCAGACATGCGCACACCCCTTTCACCCACCAGTGTTTGCAAACCTTGTGGCATTTCACTAATAAATTCCATTGCATGGGCGGCCTGCGCGGCGGCAAGGATTTCTGTCTCCGGTACTTTTCGCATCTGGCCATAGGCAATGTTGGCTGCAACGGTATCATTGAATAACACCACATCTTGACTTACCAGTGCGATATTAGCGCGCAGGCTGGCCAGCGTGAGCTCTGCAAGGTCATAACTGTCCAGTGTGATGTGTCCGCTATTCGGGGAATAGAAGCGCGGCACGAGGTTGGCCAGAGTGCTTTTGCCACTGCCTGAGGCACCGACCAGCGCGACTGTTTGCCCTGCAGGAATTTCCAGATTAATGTCGCGTAGTGCCAACTTTTCGCCTTTTTGATAAGAAAAATTTACATGCTCAAATTTCAATCGGCCAGAGGCGTGAATAATTATTTTCTTGCCGGCATCTACTTCACCTGGCGTATCAAGCAGTTCAAACACGCTTTCCGAAGCCGCCAGTCCGCGCTGCAAATGCTCGCTGACGCTGGCGAGCCGTTTCAGCGGCGGGGTCAACATCAACATGGCTGTAATGAAGGAAAGGAAGCCGCCCACCGTTGTTTCATCGCTGCGTGATTGTTCGGTAGCGAGATAAACGATGACTGCAAGCGCCACTGCTGCCACCATCTGCACGATGGGTATATTGGCGGCGGCGGCGGTGGCCTGTTTCATGGTGTGACGGCGCACCCAGTTAGCCTGACTGCTAAAGCGCTGACTTTCATACTGCTGTCCGCCGAAAAGTTTAACCACTTTGTGCGCGGTCACACTTTCTTCAATCACTTGGGTGATGTCTCCCATCGCGCGCTGCGAATTCCGGCTGGCTACGCGCAAGCGGCCGCTGATGGTTTTTATGATAAATACAATAACAGGCGCCATTATCAAGCTGAGTAGAGTGAGCTTCCAGTTTAGGTAAAAAAGCCAGCCCAGCAGCCCAGTAATCATGAGGGAATCACGGATACCAATTGTCACTACGGTTGTAGCGGCAGCTGTTACCTGTGTTACATCAAATGTCAATTTTGAGATTAGGTTGCCAGTCGCGTGGTTATCATAAAAGCGCGCAGGCAGGGAAAGCAGCTTGCTGAACATTTCGTCACGCAAGTCCATCACGACCTTATTTCCCACCCAAGTAATAGTGTAGGTGGCAACAAAAGTAGCCAACCCGCGTACAAGGAAAATCGCCAAGATGAACAGAGGGATCAATCGGATGATGGTTTCATCTTTGTGCACGAATGTGCCGTCTAACATGGTTTTCAGCAAAACCGGCAATAGCGGCTCAGTAGCCGCGGCAACCACCATGCCGAGGATGGAAAGTGCAAATATGCGCCAGTAAGGTTTTACATAGTCGAGCAAACGCAAATAAAGCTGTGAACTGGTCATATTTATATCGCGCACGCTAGGTTTGCAATGTTATTAAATTCTTTTCGACCTGATTTGCATTGCACCGTAAGTTGCCACTAACAGTCTGATGCAGGTATGCATAAATAGTTTGCTACGAGCGAACCGGCAGATAATCGGCTAATAAATTCTTGTGTATTGCTGTAGCTATTTTATGGAGGGCTATCATTCGCTTACCGTAAATAGCAGTTGTTTGGCTGCATTTTCTACTGCCGTATCAGCCCTTGCTTGTTCAAGTCTTGCTGTACCGGTGGTACAGAAAAGAAGCGCATGCAGACTTGCGTGCGCCCAGTGGGGCAAACCTGTAAGCTGCGAATGATCAGCCCTGTTCAATGATTCAAGGGCCGCATTCACAGCCTACATTAATTTGGCTTGTTGATGCCTGGCGTAGGAAAAGGCCAAATTGAAGCCGGGCGCACGGAAGTCGGAGCTGAAGGAGCCGAATCTGTCTTAATTTGGACAGAAGGTTTTTTTTCAGGAACAACCGTTTTAGCTGCGGGCTTCTTGGCTGCTACTGCCGTTTTGGCTGCGGGCTTCTTGGCTGCTACTGCCGTTTTAGCTGCGGGCTTCTTGGCTGCTACTGCCGTTTTGGCTGCGGGCTTCTTGGCTGCTACTGCCGTTTTAGCTGCGGGCTTCTTGGCTGCTACTGCCGTTTTAGCTGCGGGCTTCTTGGCTGCTACTGCCGTTTTAGCTGCGGGCTTCTTGGCTGCTACTGCCGTTTTGGCTGCGGGCTTCTTGGCTGCTACTGCCGTTTTAGCTGCGGGCTTCTTGGCTGCTACTGCCGTTTTAGCTGCGGGCTTCTTGGCTGCTACTGCCGTTTTAGCTGCGGGCTTCTTGGCTGCTACTGCCGTTTTAGCTGCGGGCTTCTTGGCTGCTACTGCCGTTTTAGCTGCGGGCTTCTTGGCTGCTACTGCCGTTTTAGCTGCGGGCTTCTTGGCTGCTACTGCCATTTTAGCTGCGGGCTTCTTGGCTGCTACTGCCATTTTAGCTGCGGGCTTCTTGGCTGCTACTGCCATTTTAGCTGCGGGCTTCTTGGCTGCTACTGCCATTTTAGCTGCGGGCTTCTTGGCTGCTACTGCCATTTTAGCTGCGGGTTTCTTGGCTGCTACTGCCGTTTTAGCTGCGGGCTTCTTGGCTGCTACTGCCGTTTTAGCTGCGGGTTTAGCTTTCTGTACTGCTGCCATTTCAACCTCCTTTGGTAATCAAAGTTCAAAGAAATACAACACTAACAACTACTACCTTCCCCAGCACACACCGAATGCAGCGTGACCGAAGCCTGTTAATCCCAAGATAACGCGCCGCCTGTCTGATATTCGGTAACGCGCGTTTCGAAGAAGTTTTTCTCCTTCTTGAGATCAATTATTTCCGCCATCCACGGGAACGGATTGCCAGCTCCTGGGTATAGCACATCCAGCCCGATTTGCTGACAACGGCGGTTGGCGATAAAACGCAGGTATTCTTTGAACATTGATGCGTTCATACCAAGCACGCCACGGGGCATGGTGTCCTCGGCATAACGGTATTCCAGTTCCACGCCTTTCTGCATGAGACCGCGAATTTCCTCGCGGAATTCAGGTGTCCACAGGTGAGGGTTTTCCAGCTTAATCTGATTGATTACATCCACGCCGAAATTGAGATGCATGGATTCGTCACGCATGATGTACTGGTACTGTTCGGCGGCACCGGTCATTTTATTCTGACGTCCAAGAGCTAAAATTTGCACGAAGCCGACATAGAAGAATAGCCCTTCCATTATGCAGGCAAACACGATCAGACTGCGTAATAACTGGCGATCCGTTTCCGGTGTGCCTGTCTTGAAGTCCGGATTGGTCAGGGTGTCGATAAAAGGCAGCAAAAATTCATCTTTTTCACGTATGCTGGAAACTTCATGATACATGTTGAAAATTTCGCCCTCGTCCAGCCCCAGGCTTTCAACGATGTATTGGTAGGCATGCGTGTGAATTGCCTCCTCGAACGCCTGACGCAGCAGGTACTGGCGGCATTCAGGGTTGGTGATGTGGCGGTAGGTGCCAAGCACGATATTGTTGGCCGCGAGGCTGTCCGCTGTGGTGAAGAACCCAAGATTGCGCTTGACCATGAGGCGTTCATCGTCGGTCAGGCCGTTGGGATTCTTCCATAACGCAATGTCGGCGGACATGTTGACCTCTTGCGGCATCCAGTGGTTGGCGCATGCAGAGATGTACTTCTCCCAAGCCCATTTGTACTTGAATGGCACTAGCTGATTAACGTCTGCATTACAGTTAATGATGCGCTTGTCTTCCACGCGTATTCGTCCAGCTGAGCTTGATGCAATGGTATAGTCATTCATTGACATGACTCGCATTCCGGGTTGTCAATTGCGCACATCTGCACCGCATTCAGTTCGCCAGCGCGCGAGGTGGATTTCTCCGTCGAAGTCGCGCCCATGGTGCGCAGATAATATGTAGTCTTCAGGCCGCGTAGCCATGCCAGCTTGTAGGTTTCGTCGAGCTTGCGCCCCGACACGCCAGCCATGTAAATATTCAGTGATTGTGCTTGGTCAATCCATTTCTGGCGCCGTGCCGCGGCTTCTATTACCCATTGAGGCTCAATCTCGAATGCGGTCGCATACAGGCTGCGCAATTCAGCCGGAATGCGATCAATTTTGGCAAGGCTTCCATCAAAATATTTTAAGTCGGCTATCATCACCTCATCCCACAGTCCCAGCCTCTTGAGGTCGTTCACCAGATATTCGTTGATGACGGTGAATTCACCGGACAGGTTCGATTTTACAAACAAGTTCTGGTAAGTAGGTTCGATGCAAGCCGATACGCCGATGATATTAGATATTGTCGCAGTGGGCGCAATGGCCACGCAGTTTGAGTTGCGCATACCGTACTGCCTGATGCGTGCGCGCAGTTTGTCCCAGTCCATGCTGATGGACATATCTACCTCTACATGCCCTCCGCGTGACTGACGCAGGAGCTCCAGCGTATCCTGCGGCAATATGCCCTGATCCCACAGGCTGCCGTTATAGCTGTCGTAACGGCCTCGTTCTTCGGCCAGTTCTGTGGATGCCAAATAGGCGTAATAGCACACTGCTTCCATGGAACTGTCGGCAAATTCAACTGCCTTTTTCGAGGCATAGGGTATCCGAAGTTCGTGCAGGCAGTCCTGAAACCCCATGATGCCCAGCCCAACAGGACGGTGCTTGAGGTTGGAATTGCGTGCCTTCTCAACGGCGTAATAGTTAATGTCGATTACGTTGTCCAGCATGCGCATGGCGGTGGTAATGGTGCGCTTGAGTTTTTCATGGTCAAGCTGACCGAATGTGTTCAGATGTGCCTTGAGGTTGACTGAGCCAAGGTTGCATACCGCGATTTCGGATTCGGAAGTGTTCAGCGTGATTTCGGTGCATAAATTAGAGCTATGCACCACGCCGACGTGTTGTTGTGGCGAACGTATGTTGCATGGGTCTTTGAAGGTGATCCACGGGTGGCCGGTCTCGAACAGCATGGTCAGCATCTTGCGCCACATGTTGGCTGCCGAAATTTTTTTGAATAGGGTGATCTCGCCGTTCGCTGCCTTGGCCTCATAAGCTATGTAGGCACGCTCGAATTCTGTGCCGAATTTGTCGTGCAAGTCGGGGCAGGTTGAAGGCGAAAACAGCGTCCATTCCCCGTCTTCCATGACGCGCTTCATGAACAGGTCGGGTATCCAGTTGGCTGTATTCATGTCATGCGTGCGACGGCGGTCATCGCCGGTATTTTTGCGCAGCTCAAGAAATTCCTCGATGTCCAGATGCCATGTTTCCAGATACGCGCATACCGCGCCCTTCCTTTTGCCACCCTGGTTGACTGCCACAGCGGTGTCATTGGCGACTTTCAGGAACGGCACCACGCCTTGCGATTTGCCGTTGGTGCCCTTGATGTGCGCGCCCATGGAGCGCACGGGTGTCCAGTCGTTGCCAAGGCCGCCAGAGTATTTAGCCAGAAGGGCATTCTCCTTTACCGCTTCAAAGATACCGGCCAGGTCGTCCGGCACAGTAGTAAGGTAGCAAGAAGAAAGTTGCGAACGGATCGCCCCGGAGTTGAACAGGGTCGGTGTCGAACTCATGAAATCGAAGCTGGACAACAGATGATAGAACTCGATAGCGCGTGCATCGCGATCACCCTCCCTGAGCGCCAGCCCCATAGCCACGCGCATGAAAAATGCCTGCGGCAGCTCGATGCGGTTTTCGTTTATGTGTAGGAAGTAACGGTCATATAGGGTTTGCAGGCCAAGATAACTGAACTGCAAGTCACGGCTTGCAGTTAGTTCATTGGCCAATCGCGGCAGGTCAAAATTCGCCATGTCACAGTCGAGCAATTCTGCCTCAATGCCGCGCTTAATGAATGAGGGAAAATATTCTGCATAACGCGTTGCCATGTCGGCGTCTTCACCAATAACATCACAGCAAATATTGTTCAGCAACAGACGGGCGGTAACAAAGCTATAGGCCGGGTCATGTTCGATCATCGCACGGGCGGCAAGGATGGCACACTTACGTACCTCTTCAACTGGTACGCCATCATAAAGATCGCGTAGCGTCAGCTTTAGAATCGGGTCAGCGCTTACTGAGTTGCCGAGCCCTTCGCAAGCTGCCGTGATGCGCGCCGCAAGCCCCGCCTCATCCAGCGGGCGAAGCACGCCCTTGTCGTTGACTTGAAGAATATGTGCAGGCGCGATTTTTTCCTTGGCCCGTTCACGCGTGCGTTCCTCGCGGTAAAGCACGTAGGAACGAGCCACATCGTGTTCCCCGGAACGCATCAGAGCCAGTTCGACTTGATCCTGAATATCTTCGATATGCAGCGTCCCGCCGTGAGGGTGACGGCGCAACAGCGCATTAACCACAGTTCCGGTCAATTGATTAACCAGTTCGCGCACGCGCGCGGATGCCTCGCCGTTTACGGCGATAAACGCCTTGGTCAAGGCAACGGCAATCTTGGTTGCCTCGAAAGGAACTACGGAACCATTGCGGCGGATGACCTTGTGTTGGTCAAAAGGAATGCTGGAGGCAGTCGTGGCATCGGAAACATCATGTGCCGACACTGGAGAGGGGGGGAAACCATTGTCAAGTAACATATAGCATCCGCTTTAATAATTATCGCTTTATTCGTGAGTAGCCTGAAATACCAAAACTACTACATGTAGTAGTTAATTCAGTCTAACGATCGTGATTGTAGTAGGAAGCTATTAAACAAACAAGTAAAAAAACAAGAATTTTCTATCAGAGAATGTATATTTATATATTTCATATTCGGCCCGTTTCCAAGCCACCCTTCGCAAGATAACGCGGCCAGTCAAATTCATGTCCGGGATCAGTTTTGCGTCCCGGCGCAATGTCTGAATGCCCTGCAATTTCACGAATTGGATAGGTACGTTTGAGCACTCGAGTCAGCCGGATTAATGCAGCATACTGTTGATCGCTGAATGGCAGGAAGTCTGTACCCTCTAGTTCTACGCCTATGGAAAAATCATTGCAGGCCGTGCGTCCGTGCCACGCCGATGCACCCGCATGCCAGGCACGCTTGCTGCAAGGGACGAACTGGGTAATCTCACCCCTGCGTTGAATTAAAAAATGGGCAGAAACTCTCACCCCTTTGAGTTGAGCAAAATACGGATGTACATCCGTATCAAGAGTATTGGTAAATAACTGGGCAATAGCCTGGCCACCGAACTCACCCGGTGGCAGGCTGATATTGTGAATAACCAATAAGTCTATGACGGTACCAGACGGACGGAAATCACAGTTTGGCGAAGCCAGATGGCGCATACCGCTGACCCATCCATTTGTGCCAACTTTCACTGCTTATTCATCCTTGTCAGTGATGTCCAGCCGATCCATGCGATAACGCAAGGCGCGAAAAGTCACTCCCAGTACCTTGGCCGCAGCTGTACGGTTGAAATTGGTTTGCTGTAGCGCCTCCAGAATAGCTGCGCGTTCGACGCTATCCAGATAATCGGTAAGCGGATATTTGCCAGCCACGCTTGGTTTAGCGGTCATTCCAGCAAAATCGGTGGGCGCCAGCTGCAAATCGGCAGGCCCGATAATGCCGTCCGAGCATAATGCAAGTGCCCGCTCGATTATGTTTTCCAGCTCGCGCACATTGCCCGGAAAATCGTATTGTTGAAGCGCCTTCAAAGCTGTCGATGCAAATTCGACCTTCGTATCACCGCACAAGCGAGCTAAAAACTGGTTGGCGACCTCGGCGATGTCATCGCGCATTGCGCGCAACGGTGGCATCAGCAAAGTAATCACATTCAGACGGTAATACAGATCCTGACGGAATTTCCCCTGCTGTACTTGCTCCGCCAACGCGTTATGGGTGGCGCTGATGATACGCACATCCACCGGCTCTTCCTGTGTAGCTCCCACCTTACGCACTTTTTTTTCTTGGATTACCCGCAACAACTTTACCTGCATGGAGAGAGGCAGATCGGCCACCTCGTCAAGGAATAAAGTGCCGCCATTGGCAGCTTGAAATAAACCCTCGCGATCCTTTTCCGCACCAGTGAATGCGCCCTTGCGATAACCGAAAAATTCGCTTTCCATGAGCGTTTCCGGGATTGCACCGCAGTTTACCGTGATGAGGGGTTGATCGCGCCGAGCACTTTTTTCAACGATCAGCCGCGCAGCCAGTTCTTTTCCGCTACCTGATTCGCCACTGATATGGACCGGCGCCTGGCTACGCGCCACCCGGTCGATCAGGTCGCGCACCTTCTCCATGGCCGGGGAGTGTCCCAGCAATGTTCGCACCCCTTTCCGGACAGTGGCGGATGGTGGCGGCAGCTTTAGCACGGCATTGACCAAGGCGCGCAACTGGGTCAGCGCAACTGGCTTGGGCAGGTAGTCGAAAGCGCCCGCCTTGAGTGCGAAAATCGCATTTTCCATGTTGCCATGCGCAGTAATCACCGCGACTGGCACATGCATGTTGCGAGCAATAATATATTGCACCACCTCCAGCCCTTCTCCATCCGGCAGGCGCATATCTGTCAGACACAGCTGATATGTTTTATTATTTAATTGTTGCAAGGCTTCTTGCACATTGCTAGCGCGATCAACCTGCAATCCCATGCGTAGCAGCGCCAACTCAATCAGCTCCAATATATCCGGCTCATCATCCACCACCAAAACGCGCGCAGTGCTGGCCTGTATATCAACGTTCATTTTGATCTCCAAACACAATACGGAAACACGCACCGCCCTTTGCTGGCTGCCTATATTCAAGCGTTGCCCCATTAGCCTCACACAGCTCACGTGCAATATACAGGCCTAAACCGGTGCCACCGGCCGTCATAGTAAAAAAAGGCTCAAACAATTGTTGAACGGTCTCGGGGGCAACTGGAGGCCCATCGTTAAGAATTTCCAGTACTGTCCTCCCCTCATTGGAGCGCCATGCACATAGCTGTACACTGCCTGCCAGCTTGCTGCAATAACGCAGAGCATTGCGGCATAAATTCCACAATACTTGATCGAGATGGCCAGGATCAAAGCTGATTACGCAGGCCGATGCAACCTTTATTAAAAATATCTCCTGCGGCACGCCTTGGGTATGGCCCAATCCCTCAATATAGAGGGGCAATTTTTCGGCTAAATTATAATCTTCGCTGTGTACCCTGTCGCGCCGGTTCAATTGCAACACATCTTCCACGATGCTGTTCAACCTTGCAGCATTGTCCATAATGATCTGGAACAGCCGAGTCTGCGCCGGATCGTGCTTTTCTTCTTGCAGTAGCTCGGTTGCATAGCTGATAGACGATAGTGGGTTGCGCACCTCATGGGCAATGTTGGCGGTCAGTCGCCCCAGTGCGGCGAGTTTGATCTGCTGAGCCTGCGCCTGAACGCGTTGCATATCCTCAAGAAAAATTATCGCACCCCCAAATCCCTCGCGCTGTACAGGCAGGAAACGCACGCGCACCTGATGATTGGTGATAGGCAAACGCAATACTTCATGTCCACGCCTCTGGTGCTGCCGCCAATCGGCGAACCGATCCGCTAGCAGAGGCGCGCAACTCTCCAACGTGACGTTGTCAGTATTTGAAAACGTGTATCCAAGCAAACGCTCCACGCCAGGATTATATTGCCTGACCATTCCTCTCTCATTCACCACCAGCACGCCGTCCGGCATGTCCTGAATTACCAGCCTATTAGTTTCCGCCATGTTGGCCAGATCTACACCGCGCAGAGCGGCCAGATTTTCGCTGGCAATGGCATACTTGGACATGGTATGCGCCAGCCAAGCAACGGCAAAATAAGCGGTGCTCAACAACCCGGCCTGCACATATTGGGCTACCGCCGCATCTTGGGTAAGCACTGCGTAGGAATGCTGCAACAACACCGCAATGCTGGCAAGTGCCGCGAAGAACAGGGTAATCTTGCCACGACTAATCAATCCTGTGGCGGTCAGCGATACTAATAGCAGCACTCCCAAACCGCTTTGTATGCCCCCACTGGCGTGCGATAAAACTGTTATACAAACAATATCGGTTCCTACCAGAAATGCCAATTGCAAGCTAAATCGTGGCCGACGTAACTTTATGGTTAGGAGCGAAACCAGGGTCAGTAAGATGTATATAAGACTGGTGCGAAAGAACAATGATGGAGCGCGTGAACCCAATGACAGGGCATCACCAAATGTGCTCACCAGGAACACAAATAGTCCACTCAAGGCCAGGCGATAAAGGTTAAAGAAGTAAATTGAGCGCCACATGGCTTCCGGTGCTCGCGCAGAATAAGATGGCGGGCGCAATGATTGCCACGTGGAGAGAGGTAGGTTATCCCACATCAAAACTCAACTGGCATTAGAGATTATCAGGTTCTTCAGTGTGTGCACGTCGATGCGCCTCACTGCAATAGTGCTTGTGATCAAGCATAATGCTCTCGCCTTTGGGCAGATGCACTCCGCAGTGCGCGCAACGCACCATATTTTCTCTGTGCTTGAATGTATTTTCACCAAGTACATTTTTTTTGGGCATCTGCTTGCGGTAGTACTTGAGTAACAAGTAGATGGCTATGAATATAACAACTACAACAAATAAGCGACTCATCCCACCATACTCCACAGAAACCGCTCATGAGCAGAAATTAAAAGGTAAACAGTAGTCTCCCCGTCTTATTGGGAAGTAACCGACATGTTATCAGCCCCTCTATCGACTGGAGAACAATCGCCTGATCAGGAGCAATGAGGATAAACCCGGCAGGCCGTTAATAGAGGTGTAATCTTCGCTAAATAATAAAATCTGAAAGAAACTTGGGTGCGACATCTCTCAATCGTAGCAAGGTAGATGTATTGCGCGCGCTCTTATTTCATATTGTGCCATAGCTTTTCGATTTGAGTCCGTGTTGGGCTGCTGGGTAAAAATATAAGTCCCAACAATTGTTCACTATCCAGGCTAAGTTTGCTTGCCATTACTTCTTGTTTTTTGCCAAGCGTTGCAACGCAGTTTTCAGAGGTGAATCTTGCAATTTTACGGTCAAGTCAACCAGCTGTTGCCGTCCTATGGCACTGAGCGAGGTGGGGCGAGGGGGTCGTGTGGTAATCGGCAAGACAACTTGCACCCTAATCTGAATTCCAGTAATCTCGTAACCCCTGTTTTGGAATAATTGGGTAAATCCTGGGGCAAGTTGGCGCAATTTGGCCGCCACCGTGCCATTATCTGCGGCAATAACGAGAGCTTGCTGGTCAATTTGCATCACATGGCTAGCGCGTACAAGGGAGGGTGGCGCGATCTGTTCATAATGCCGTTGCAATGCGAGAAGTTGGTCTACCTTGTTCGATAGTTGACGCAACTCTTGGCTGGCATTGAAATATGAACTTAATCGATTTGACACAACATCAGCTTAATTCAGAAATGAAAACGTGAATATTATTCTAGTTTCTATTGTTTTGTAAAAGCTCGTAGCATCTGCTTGGTAACTATGCACTATCAGGGATTCGATATTGTCTTTAGGGTTCATTTCGACGGGATTATTTCCGCTGTCAGCATAAGTTATGTTCAATTAAGAAACTACTTCATTTCCAGTGAATGGACTTTTCGATGCTGAAAAGCATTTTTAATGCTGGCATAGGTCTGTGATATTTGGAGTGTATTCGGATTACCAAGAGCATTATGATAATATATCAAAGGTTGATCATGGCAATGATGATGTTCAGTCTGCGCACGTTTTAGGTCTGCTGGCACAAGTTGTGACGGCGATACGTGCTGGAAGTTGCCAAGGTGAATAGATAAGACCTGTTTTGTGGCTTTCACATGACTTTACGAAGTGAGATATTCAAAAGTGTCGCACATAACCACAAGCGTTTTTTTTGAAACGCCGAGAATTGATAAACATTGGGTTTTGTACAAGGGTGAGGTGTGGCACTTCACCCTTTTTGCTTGGTGTAACTGAAAATGAATTAAAGCTTCAGAATATAAATCCAGCATTAAAACCCATAATTAAAATTCTCAGAATTGAAACCTAGAAAAATTAAAAAATGATTTCTAATTTATTGAAAAGTGTTTTTGGCAGTCGTAACGATCGCCTCCTCAAACAATACCGCCAGACAGTGGTGACGATTAACGCTCTCGAGGCCGAGGTGGGAAAGCTTTCAGACGAGGCATTATGTCTTAAAACTGACACCTTCAAACAGCGCATTGCGCAAGGCGAAGCGCTGAATACATTGTTACCAGAGGCATTCGCCGTGGTGCGTGAAGCAGGACAGCGCGTGCTGCAAATGCGCCACTTCGACGAGCAGTTGATCGGCGGCATGACGCTGCACCATGGCAAGATTGCGGAAATGCGCACCGGCGAGGGCAAAACATTGATGGCTACCCTGCCCGCATATCTCAATGCGCTTTCTGGCCAAGGCGTGCATGTAGTGACGGTAAACGATTATCTGGCGGCTCGTGACGCTGAATGGATGGGTCGGCTGTATCGCTTCCTTGGATTATCGGTGGGGGTAATTCTGTCGCAGATGGACCATGCCGACAAACTGGCTGCTTACAATGCGGATATAACCTACGGCACCAACAACGAATTTGGCTTCGATTACCTGCGCGACAATATGGCCACCCATGCTGGTGAGCGCTTTCAGCGCAAGCTGAATTATGCCATCGTGGATGAGGTTGATTCCATTCTGATCGACGAGGCGCGCACCCCGCTGATCATTTCTGGCCAGTCTGAAGACAATGTGGACGTCTATGTCCGCATGGACAAACTGGTGCCGCAGCTTGTGCGTCAGCAAGCGGAAGATGGCCCCGGCGATTACAGTGTTGACGAGAAAAACCGTCAGATTCTGTTAACGGAAAGCGGGCATGAACATGCTGAAGAATTGCTTAGTCAAGCAGGGCTGCTACCCACTGGTGGCAGCTTGTATGACCCAGCCAACATCATGCTTATTCATCATCTGTATGCTGCGTTGCGTGCACATGCGCTGTATCTTCGCGACCAGAATTATGTAGTGCAGGACGGCGAAGTGATTATTGTAGATGAATTCACTGGTCGTATGATGGCAGGAAGGCGTTGGTCCGAAGGCCTGCACCAAGCGGTAGAGGCCAAGGAAGGGGTGGCTATCCAGAAGGAAAATCAAACACTAGCCTCTATTACCTTCCAGAATTACTTCCGTCTATATGGCAAATTGGCCGGCATGACCGGTACAGCAGATACTGAAGCGTTTGAGTTTCAGCAGATTTACAACCTGGAAACCGTTATTATCCCGCCGCACCGTCCCACTATCCGCAAGGATATGATGGACAAGGTTTATCTTACGACAAGTGAGAAATATCGAGCAGCAATTTTGGATATTCAGGATTGCTACAAGCGTAATCAGCCGGTTCTGGTCGGCACCACTTCGATTGAAACATCGGAATTATTGTCGCAATTACTGGAAAAAGAAAAGTTGCCGCACCAAGTTTTAAACGCCAAGCAGCACGCGCGCGAAGCTGAGATCATAGCGCAGGCGGGAAGCCCAAAGATGATTACGATCGCTACCAACATGGCCGGGCGCGGCACTGACATTGTGTTGGGTGGCAACGTGGAAAAGCCAATCGAACTGTTACGCATGGACGAGAGCTTGGACGATGACACACGTAATCAGCGTATCGCCAAGTTGCGTGCGGAATGGCAGCCGATCCATGACCAGGTTGTGAGGAGCGGTGGGTTGCATATCATCGGTACCGAGCGCCACGAATCGCGTCGTGTGGATAACCAATTGCGTGGCCGTGCGGGTCGTCAGGGCGACCCCGGCTCCAGCCGTTTTTATTTATCGCTGGAAGATCCGCTGTTGCGGATTTTTGCCTCCGACCGTGTGGCAGCCATCATGAACCGTTTCAAGCTGCCCGAAGGTGAAGCGATTGAGCATTCTTGGGTCACCCGCGCCATTGAGAACGCACAACGTAAGGTCGAAGCGCGAAATTTTGACATGCGCAAGCAAATTCTTGAATACGATGATGTAGCGAATGAACAACGCAAGGTAATCTACCAGCAGCGCAATGAGCTGCTGGAGAGCGTGGATATTTCCGAAACTATCGGTGCAATGCGCGAAGGGGTAATGCATAACATTATTAGTGAATACATCGCACCGCAGAGCATGGAAGAGCAGTGGGATGTCCCGGGGCTGGAGAAGGCATTGGCTGCCGAATTTCAATTGATTTTACCGCTTACGCAATGGCTGGAACAAAATAAACAGCTTGATGAAACTGGCTTGCGTGACCGTGTAGTGCAGGCTGCACAGCAGCAATATCAGGCCAAGGTGGAGCAAGTTGAAGCGGAAATGATGCACGGATATGAGCGCATCATTATGCTGCAAAGCGTGGATACCCACTGGCGTGAGCACTTGGCAGCGCTGGATCATCTGCGTCAGGGCATCCATCTGCGTGGTTATGCGCAGAAGAACCCCAAGCAAGAATATAAGCGTGAAGCATTTGAGTTGTTTTCCAACATGCTTGAATCAATAAAGCGTGATGTCACGCTGACACTGATGAACGTGCACATCCGCAACGAACAGGATATTGAAGCGGTAGAAGCGCCCCACGCTCCGGAAAATGTGCAGTATCATCATGCTGATTACGAAGAGGCATTAGCTGCGGAGGATGGTGATGCAGAGCAAAAACCATTTGTACGTACTGACAAAAAAGCCGGACGCAATGATCCATGCCCCTGTGGTTCTGGCAAAAAATACAAGCAGTGCCATGGCAAGTTAACTTGATGTAGTTATTATTGGTGGGAGATCACGATGACGACGGATGACCTGATTTTGCAGACCCTGCGTAACTCCACGCTGACTGAAGAGTTACGAGATGCCGAAATTGAAGCATTGGCAAATATTATTACGGTGCATGAATACAAAGCGGGTGAATTTCTCCTCCAGCCTGGTAATAGCACGCTCAGGAATACACTTATGATCCTTGCTACAGGTGAGGTTGAGGCGACTGCCACTCTTGGCGGAGAGAAAGCCACCTTGCATCTGCTACAGCCCGGTGATTTGGCTGGCATCATCACGTTTGTTGGCGGAAGTGCCGCGCAGATTAGTGCCACTGTAGTGGCCAAGACAAACAGCAAAATGCTATTGCTAGACCGCTCCCGTCTGGAATCTTTCCTCAGCACCAACCCCGCCATCGTGTACTACGTAATGCGCGGTATCGTGCGTCACGTGCACGGCATTGTGAGGCGCATGAATATGCAATCCGTGGAAATGAGCAATTACATCTACCAACAAGGTGGTCGCTACTAGCGACAAATCCGCATGCTTTAATTGTGAAGCACCTCCTCGCTAATCTCTATAATATTTCCATGCAATATATTGTTCAGCTCTTCATATGAATATTTACACCACTCCTTCATATTTATTGCCTGGTAAATAATGCCATGCACTCATCGTATGAATTTATGAAACAAATGGTCTAAAGGCATGCCAGTTAATCTGCAATCCCCTGTCTCAAGTGCTCTACTGCCTGTTAAAGGCGTGCTGCTGGGCACTGCAGAAGCGAGCATCAAGAAGCCCGGGCGCAAGGACTTGCTGCTCATGCACCTGACCGCGCAAGCCACGGTGGCTGGAGTATTCACGCAAAACCGTTTCTGCGCCGCGCCGGTTATTGTGGCACGAGAACACTTGGTTGCGAACAAAAGCGTGCGTGCACTGGTGGTTAACACGGGTAACGCTAATGCCGGTACCGGTGAGCAGGGGCTGGCTGCGGCTCGTGCCACCTGTGCCGAAGTAGCCAATCTGCTGGACTGCGAGGCAGAACAGGTGCTGCCGTTCTCCACCGGTGTGATCATGGAGGCGTTGCCGCTGTCGCGGTTGGTCTCTGGACTGCCAAACTGCGTAGCCGAACTACGCGAGGATAACTGGCTTAATGCCGCGCAGGCCATCATGACCACTGACATCGTTGCTAAGGCGGTGTCCAAGCAAATCATACTCGAAGGTGTAACTATCACTATTACCGGCATTGCTAAAGGCTCCGGCATGATCCATCCTAACATGGCTACCATGCTCGGCTATATTGCCACCGATGCGGCGGTGGCACAGCCTCTTTTGCAACAGTTGGCGGCTCATGCCAGTGATGCTTCGTTCAACTGCATCACCGTGGATGGCGATACATCTACTAATGACGCACTGATGGTGATCGCCACCGGCATGAGCGGCGCGCAAGCTATCACTGATGTGAAAAGCACGGCGTTCGGGCAATTGCAGGCGGCAATCACGGATGTTGCCATATTGCTGGCACAAGCCATCGTTCGTGACGGTGAGGGTGCGACCAAGTTTATCACTGTCCAAATTGAAGGGGGCAAGAGCGTGGCGGAGTGCAAGCAAATCGCCTATGCCGTGGCACGCTCCCCCTTGGTCAAGACTGCGTTTTTCGCTTCTGATCCCAATCTTGGGCGCATCCTCGCAGCTATCGGTTATGCCGATGTGCAGGATCTCGATGTGCATCGTCTCAAGCTATATCTTGACGATGTGCTAGTAGCTGAGCATGGCGGACGCGCCGCCAGCTATATCGAAGAAGATGGTCAGCGCATCATGCAACAAAGCGACATTACCATTCGGGTCATGCTAGATCGCGGCACGGCAGTCGCCACAGTATGGACCTGCGATTTCTCTTATGACTACGTCAAGATAAACGCCAGTTATCGTAGCTGAGCGGCCTGAAAAGAAGCCGGAACGGTGATGACCACATTGCCTTGAGCAGCCTCGCCGATCCCCTCGCGCCCCTGATAAGTCGCCACGACTGAGGGTAATAATTTGCCGGTGAATTCTCCGGCTGGAGTAGGTTGTCGTAACGACACGGCCTCCGGCTTGGTGGGAGATGTTGCGCCTGCGGGCAAGATCGGACTGCGGCGCAGGTAATTGCGCCTCAAAATTGGGTAACCGCATTGCCGGTGCGCTCACGTAAGCGTATTTCAATCTGAATCACTTAAACATTACGTGACCAATTGTGCTCAATGGCCTTTGCTGCATACCAACGACGCTCATCCCCTGAGCGCAACTTATCTAGCAGAGCCAACTGATGATACCAAGGCAATTGTGCAAGCACCCCTTGCACAAATTCACTCTCCGGCCATGCCTCGGCAAACGCACGCATGTATTTGAGATTACGCGGGGAAAACCCCTTCATGTCGGGAAATGCCGTGCGCAGATCATGCGCCAGCCGCTCGATCACTTTGGCACCCCAGCCCTGTTTGGCCTGCCGCTCCAAAATGTCGCCCCCGATCTGCCAGTAAAGCAGTACCAGCTCGCGGTTCACCGCCAGCGCCGCACGCTGCTGGGCAGTGTGGATACGGGTCTTCAGGTCGGCCAGCCAGTTGACGTATCCATTGGGAGGTTCAATCAGTGCTGCTGGAATGTCGGTATTTTTGTTCATGGTTTTACCTTGAAAAGCGATGCGGCGAGCGGACTATCAAGTGCAATATAGGGGGACGACAATTTCTGCTGCCCGTGCGATGACCAAGCGATTGCGTGCGTAGCCAACTGCGCAACGCGATACGTTCTGTGGAAAATGCTTTCTGCACGCTGCCGATAAAAATACGCAACGGCTTCATGCCAGACGAACCTTTCCAGTGAGCAGGTTGTGCATCATGCTCTGCGTGGGAACGCTAGCCGTGCCGCTCTGCGGTACGGTTTGCTGCGCGTCCCCAGAATCGCCGTAATGGTTGATGACCTTTACGGCGATCGTGCCTGTCTTGGGTTTGTTGAATGGGCGGCTCGTTGTGCTGTAGAGACTGCTCCATGCCGCTTCATCAATATCGGCGCGCAGGGCGCGTTTCAGTTTGTCATAGGGTTCTTCGGCTCCGGTGAAGTAGGCATGGCGCAGGAAAAAACTCTCGCCGTTGTAGTCGGTGTCGATGAACCAGCAGGCGATGTCGTCGGTGGAGGCGCTGCGAAATCTGTCCGGTGGTCGGATCATAGACATCCACGCCCTTGATTTCGATGACGTACCGGCCATCGGCTTGCGGTTGAACCTTCCCGGTCTTCTGGTCAACCGGAGATATGTCCGGCTCGCCGAAGACCATGAACAGGTTGCCTGCGCCGGTCTTCTTGAGCAGTTCATCGCCCATCGCCAGGTCGGGGTTCATCTTGGCTGGTAGCACGGTCAGCTTGCCGTAGCGTTTCACTTCTTCGGCGACGTGTGGGTCGAAGGCGAAACCGCAGACGATGAGCATGTCGAAGCCCACGCCCTGCACGGCTTCCTTGGCGGCTTCCTTCACCTGCTGCGGGCCGACGGTGCCGTGTTCGGGGCCGAGGGAAACGGCCACGCGCCGAGTCTTGCCATCGGCGTCGGTGTATTCGCCCGCCGCGTGCAACCACGCCCCGGCGTAGGGGTCGAGCCGGTCGAAGGTGAGCCGTTCGCTCTTGCGGGTATTCTGTACGCCCGCCTTCTTGAGGTTGTCCAGAATCGTGGTGGCGAAGTCCTGCTGCTTGCGCGCTTCTTGCTCGCTCACCGTGCCGTCCATGTTTTCGTCGGCAGTGGACAGCACGCGATGCGGCGACAGACTTTCCACCGAGAACGACCCGCACACCCGCACGCGCTTGTTGTCCGGGTAGGGCTGGTCGAAGAGCGTTTCAGGGTCAGTATGGCGGACGATGGCGGCGTCGATCTGCTGGCGCGTCATGCCTTCCTTGATGTCCGGATTGTTGGCGATGTCTCCAAGCGTGATGTGCTGCACTCGCTTGTAAACAAAACCCTTCTTGATATCGCCTTCCGTCTTGTATTCGGGCGGCAACTTGCCGGTCAGTTCGGCTTCCTTCTTGATGCCCTCGGGCGAGTCGGCCAGCAGGTAGTAGGGATACTTCGCACTCATCAGGCGCGTGCGCGCCAGCGCCAGGGCGACGCGACTGGTATCGCAGGTGATCCACAGCGCCGCCCCCACTGCTCGGCGACGACGGCAGTGGTGCCGCTGCCGCAGGTCGGATCTAGCACCAGGTCGCCGGGGTCGGTGGCCATCAGGAGGCAACGTTCAACAACAGTCTCATTTGTTTGCACAACGTAGGTTTTATCTTGTGCTGGAGCAGTGTCGTCCCACGGGTTGGTAATCTTTGCAAATTGGAAATCATCGTGGAACACGACGTATCTGGGAAAGTCGCCCTCTACAAAAAGGCGACCGATTTTGCCAAGAATAGTCATCTTGTCGAGAGACGTAATCCAGCATTGCCCAGGAGTAGGTTTGAAGGTTGTTCCCTCAAACTTGAAGTCGTATACGTTAGCAGAAGAAAATGATGGTGCCCACTGGGAAACAGTGCCAAAAAGTCGAGAACCTATGGGTATCTGTGAAAAATCCGCTCGCTCATTCTTGTGGAATCGCCGCAGCTTTCCATTCTCTTCAACCCCAGTCCATCTACCCCGTGGGTCAGGTTTTGTTTGCCTATATAGTTGCCGGTATTTAACTTGCGCCTTGTCTTTGGCATACCAGAGAATGAAGTCTGCCATCGACTCAAGTGTCTTTGCACCTAGAGGCATCAGCTTCTTTCTGAAGGTAATTTGAGATATGAAGTTCTCGCTCCCGAATACCTCATCCAGTACGCTCCGTACCAGATGCACGTTCTCATCGCCAATCTGCACAAACACGCTGCCAGTTTCGGTGAGCAGGTCGCGGGCCACCACCAGCCGGTCGCGCAGATAGGCGAGGTAGGAGTGAATGCCAAGCTTCCATGTATCACGGAATGCACGTACCTGTTCAGGCTGACGGGTGGCGTTCTCGACTGTCTCTCCTTTCATATCTCGCTTGCGGCTGCTCACCTGCCAGTTGGAGCCGAACTTGATGCCGTAGGGCGGGTCGAGGTAGATGGTCTGCACCTTGCCCTTGAGCCCTTCCTTTTCGGCCAGCGATGTCATCACCAGCAGCGAATCGCCGAGGATCATGCGGTTTGTCCAGTGCGGCTGACTGCCGGAATCATGGCTATAGAAATCCAGCTTCCGATCAAAGCCGCCCTCGATGCCGTTGAAGTCGGCGAAGAGGTTGGTCTGGTTGTCGCCAGACTGTTCGATGCGCGGCAGCGCGTCGATGATGGCCTGCGGGTGTATTTTCTCCTGGATATAAATCGGCACCACGGGGACGGTGAGGTCTTCGCGGTCTTGCTCGTACTTGCCTTTCCACACCAGTTGCGGATCGAGGGAGGGATCGCGCGGGTAGAGCATGGTCTTGGGAGTGAGTTCTTCATCGGCCACAAAATCGCGCAGTTCCTCGGTGGGGATGTTGGCGCGCTTGTCCTTGTGGCGGATGGATTCGACTTTGGTCGGGGTGGTGGTCTTTTTAGCCATGAGCAATTTCCTTTGTTGTCTCCACCTGCGCCTGCTTCAGAAAGCTGCGGATGTGATTTTGTGAGTCCCACGGGTCAGCGATTTCAATAAACGCCCAGCGCCCGAAATCGCCGTGGTTGTTGATGGCTGGCACCCACAATGTGCACGCCGTGGCGACCTTGGCGGCCTTGTCTTTCTTCTTCTCGCCGGTGACTTCGACGATCAGGTTGAGCAAGCTCCCCTCACCCCCAGCCCCTCTCCCAGAGGGCGAGGGGAGTTGGATAACGACGATGAAGTCGGGAATGTAATTCCTTTCTTCGCCATTCAACGTGTAGGGGATGGTGAAGCTAAGGTTGTGATTCTTCACGTAGCGGATGACCTCGATCATGCCTTCGAGGGCTTCGGCCAGCTTCTGCTCCCACGAGTCGGTATCGGCTACCACATGGGAAATATGGCACTTGTCGGTCTTGGTCGCATAGACTGACCGGGTAGTGTCGAAGTCAACATAACGAGTGGAGCCGAGAGTGTCATACGGGCGCAGGATGGGTTTTAGCGCCGCCGTGCCGTCAGTTGATGCGACGATAGCCTTGTAGATACGGTCGGCGGCGTCGTGCGCGAACTCGATCAACAGCAGTAGTTGTGGGAATGTGTTGTCCTTGAGTGTGACGCATTCGGCGAGCCAGCGTTTGGCGATGCCGAGCAGTTGCGGGAAGAGCCACGGTTTGTCGTTGCCGTCGTCGTCGCGAAAGTATTTTTCCAGCGTGAGTTTCGCCAGCAGAAAGGCAACCTCGTTAGACCGACGGCACTTGAGATCGTCGAGGGTGTGGATACTGGATTCACCGACGATGGGCGCGTTCTCGGTCTTGGTGGGAATGTCGGCGGTGGAAAGAGTGAGGTGCGATTCTTTGGTGAAGGTGGCGGTGAGCCGCTCGCCAGCCACGTCGTAGCGGTAGCCAAGCAACCGGGGAAATGTGATCTCACAGGCGTTGCGGCTATCGAGGGCACGGACGCGGGTGGGTGGCTGGCCGGGCTTGGGGTCTGCGGTTGCGCCACTGCACGGGATAAAGGAAAACGGCACGCCATAAACTTCCGCGTATTCGGGGTCGAAATGACCGTTCTCATTGGCCGCGTAACTCATGCGGCACAGGGCGCGGCCAACCACCTGCTCGCATAACAGTTGCGTGCCAAAGGCTCTCACACCGAGGACGTGAGTGACGGTGTTGGCGTCCCAGCCCTCGGTGAGCATGGAGACGCTGACCACGCACTTGACGTGTTCGCCGAGTTTGCCCGCCTTGCCGACGGTGTTCATCACTTCGCGCAGCAGGTCTTCGTCGGTGAGATCATCGGCATTACGACCGGGGAATCGGGCGCGGTATTCAACTTTGAATTCGTCGATTTCACGGGCGGCAATTTTCTTGAAGTCGTCGCTCATCGCCTCGCCAGATTCGAGCTGCTGACTGTCCAACAGTATCGTGTTCGGGCGATGCAGCCATGCACCGTTGCCGTCGTCGTTGCGGAAGATGGATAGTTGCCCGGCTTGGACAATGGTCTGCCCATCAATCTGCTTTTCCCAGCCGGAAATAAAGTCGAAGACGAGTTTCGAGACATTGCAGTTGTTGCAGACGACGATGAACACCGGCGGCGTGATGCCACGGGCGCGAGCCTGGGCGTTCTGCTCCCATAGTCCGTAATACTTCTCGTAGTTGCCGTAGAGACTGATCAGCGCCCCTTGCAGTTCGACTGGGAGCTTGGGTTCGCCGCTCACTGCGTCGGTTTTGCGGCTCTTCTTCGGCAGGTCTTCGCGGATGCGCAGCCACAGATCGCGGTAGGTGGGCTGGTCGCCGGTCATCGAATTGTCGGAGACGGGTACGCGAGGCACCTTGACGATGCCAGCTTCGATGGCGTCGATCAGCGAGAAGTCGGAAACCACCCACGGAAAGAGCGTGCCTTCGGGGCAGCCCGAACCGCGCAGAAAAAATGGCGTGGCGGAAAGATCGTAGATGGCCTTCACGCCGATCTTGGCTTTCACGGCTTCGATACCGGAAATCCAGATGCGGGCTTCTTCCTCACGACTCTTGGCCTCGACGCGATCATCGCCGGTGAGCGTTTCGTCAACGCCATCAGGTTTGCGGCAGTAACAGTGGTGGGCTTCGTCGTTGAGGACGATGATGTTTTTCTTGGTGCTTAATTCGCGACATACGCGGCGCACCATCTGATCGGGAGTTTCGGTGAATGGGCTTGGTTGCCCATTGGCAAGAATCGACTTGGTGATCTTGCCTGCGGCGACCTTTTCGCGCAGTTGGAAAGCGTGATAGTTGGTGATGAGGATTTTGGCCTGCCTGAGCTGGTCATGGTACTGAGCCGGAATGATGTCGCGCTGGCGGTAGTAGTTTTCCGGGTCGTTCGGCAGCAACACGCGCAGCCGGTCGCGGATGGTGATGCCGGACGTAACGATCAGGAAGGTGTCGGAGAAGCGGGCATCCTGTGGGTTGGCGCGCTTGTTGAGCGTGTGCCAGGCGATGAGCATGGCCATGACAACGGTCTTGCCGGAGCCGGTGGCCATCTTGAACGCCGTGCGCGGCAGGCCGGGGTTCGATGTATCGTTGGCATCGCGAATTGCGTTTTCTATCCATGAGTCACCATATTTCTTGGCGACTTCGACAATGTAGATGGCGGTTTCGAGAGCTTCATTCTGGCAGAAGAAAAGTTTCTTCTCGCGGTTGGGGTCGACTCAGTAGGTAATCAATCGCGCGGTGGTTGGCGTTACTCCGAGGTAGCCACCCTGCCGCCATAGTGCAACGCGGCGGCGGATGTCGTTTACGAGTTTATTCTCTTCGATACGGTCTTGTGTCCACTCGGTGTCGAACAGGGCCTGCTGTGCAGCGCCTTTCTTTTTCTTAGGGCGTGCGATGGGTACGAAGTAGGAGCTAATTCTGCGTCCGTCCTCAATCTCGCTGGTAATGCCCTCATCGGTAAATTTGAAATGGCGAGTAGGCTCGTCGAAAGGCGAGTTGATGATTGGGTTCTCGATGACGACCTGGCTCACATTGTTTTCCCTCTGGTGAAATTTGGACTGCGCGAGTGCGGTAATGTACTGTAATGTCCAGCATAATCCTACCGTTTAATTCCACCATCAGAGAAGCGCGCAGAGGCTATCGTCATGGGCGCTTGATTCGTATTTTATTTTCAGTGAGGACGACGAAGCAGCCGCCCCAACCGGCGATCTCGGCGGCAACGGCGTTGATGGTTTCCATCAGGTCATGGACTCCTGGTTCGCGCAAACGGACAAGCAACAAACCGGCGTGCGTGCCGGGCGCGAATTGGCGGGAATCGGAGAAATCCAAGTCCTGGGTGATGAGAAAGCGCCCTTCCGCACCCACAGCCTGCCAGATTTCCGCATCCGGCCTGCCGCTCAAGTTCTCCTCGGGTACGGTGTCAACGTCGTGCCCGTGCCGTTGCAGAATGGGCACCAACCTCGCGGGCAAGTTTTCGTCGAGCTTGATCTTCATGCCAGCACCGGAGTTGCCGGCAACGGGAGGTCTTCTTCTGCCGATACTGCCGCAAAGGCAACAATGGCGCGCACGGCATCACGGCTGAGCGTCGGAAAATCCAGCAAGAGTTCATCCGTGTCCACCCCTTCCGCCAGACTTGCGAGGATGGTACGCACCGTTATTCGTGTGCCGGTGATGACGGGTTCGCCGCCGCAGATCGATGGGTCACGGGTGATATAGGGCTTGAAGTTCATACTCATGGTTGTTCTCCTTACAAGTTGCAACAGATTAACTTTGGTTCTGACTGATTTTCTTGTTCATCAATCACACATGGCCGCTCGTCCTCACGCAGATTGAAATAGCCTACACAGAAGTCCGCCTGCTCAGCGGCCTTCTGTGTCTCCTGCAATGCAGCAAGAGCGACTTTTCAATATTGTCGAATATCCGTGGCATTGCGCCCCCCGTTTATGGTTTTTGTTATGCGGCCTTAGTATCGGCGCTTGGACTACTAAACTTCGATAATGTACTGTAATGACCAGCATAATCCTACCGTTTAATTCCTCCATCCGAGAAGCGAACAAAGGGCGGCACTACACAAACAAGGGTTTCTTCCAGCAAATGCCAAGAGGCTTATTTGCACTGCGGAGTGCAGCATGCGTCACCCTCCGGTGGGGCAAACTACAATTTATCAAAGTCCGATTCAAACAAGCAGCCTTGCACGATGCGATATTGTTCAAACTCACTTTCGGCGTGAGCCTTGGCGACCACGACCTCGGTCTGCTTATACCCCGACGTCATAGCGCTTCACCGCCTTCATTCAGGATATTCAAATAACCGTCGTACACAAACACGCGGTTGCGGCGCTGGCCGGTGAGTTCGCAAGCGATGCCGAGTTGGGTCAGGGTTTGCATGACTTTTCCGACGGTCGGGAAAGTCATGCCTGTTTCCGTACACAGCAGTTTGAGGGTGGCAACGGGGTGGCTGCGCAAGGCGTTGAGTACGCGTTGGGCATTGGCCGCGCCGCGCCCGGTGGTTTTTATGTGTTGGCTATCCTGTTGGAACAGCTCTACCAGCCGCTGCGCGGTTTGCATAGCGCCTTGTGCGGTTTGCTCCACACCTTCGAGGAAAAAGTCGACCCAGGCTTCCCAGTCGCCATCGGTGCGCACCCGGTCGAGCAGTTCGTAATACAGGGGGCGATGTTGTTTGAAATACAGGCTCAGGTACAGCAGCGGCTGCGTGAGCAGGCCGCCCTGATGCAACAGCAACGCGATGAGCAGGCGGCCGAGCCTGCCATTTCCATCGAGAAAGGGGTGGATAGTTTCAAATTGCACATGCGCCAAAGCAGCCTTGATCAGCACGGGGGTTGACTCGGCTGGCTGGTTGATGAATTGTTCCAGCGCTGCCATGCAGGGCTCCACTTCCTGCGGCGGGGGCGGCACGAAGCGGGCATTGCCGGGGCGGGTGCCGCCGATCCAGTTCTGGCTGCGGCGAAAGTCCCCCGGCGCTTTGTCGCTGCCGCGACCGCGCGCCATGAGGTGGATATGCATTTCGCGCAATAGCCGATTGCAGAGCGGGAAATCTGCACGCAGGCGTGCCATGCCGTACTCCAGCGCGGCGATGTAGTTGGATACCTCGACCACGTCGTTAAAGGGCACGCCGGGTACTTCGTCCAGCTCGAACAGCAATAGATCGGACAATGAAGATTGCGTGCCTTCGATCTGCGAGGACAACACGGCTTCGCGGCGCACATAGGCGTACAGAAAAAGTTGCGGGTCGGGAAGCAGCGTGCTCACGCTGTCGAGCCGACCAATTGCCAGCGTGGCGCGTTCGAGCAGACGTTGCCGCGCCCCGCTTAACTCCAGCGGGGGGGCGGGCGGCAATGGGTTGGGCACAAAGGCGTTCACCATTTCTCCGCCTGCAAGGCTTGAGGTATAGCGGCCAATGAAGTCTCTGTGCATGAGCTACGAGCCTTTAATAAGAAATTATGCTATTTAAATTATAGCCTATTTATTTAATAAAGCCCATTCTTCCCAGGAGGACGTTCACCACCAGAGGGAGGAATAAAGTTCAGATTTCTTGATGGCCATGTGGTTTACCCAGGGGGGCTGGATTGTTGGATCAACTGACTATAAGTTGATCCATAGCTGCGTTGTTACTGGCCGCGTGTAATTATTTCGCCCTCAAGAGCCATCGCTTGTTCTGTTGGAGTCGGAAATAAATTACGGTAGATAGCGTACATTGAGCTAATCATCACTGGCAGTAGAACCAGCCAACCTAGCATCATTGGCATGGTGGCGATCATCATGAAAAGTAACATCATCGCGCCATACAGCGATAGCGGAAGGATGTTGCGCAGGCAGGCTAACAGGCTGGTTTTCAGCGCGTCAATAGGCGACATTTTGTCAAAGATTATCAGCATCGGCGCAAACTGCATCGACATTAGCAACACGCTGAACAATGCCATGCCCAACACCAGTGCAATGCCCGCGCCCGCAGCGGCTTGTACTAGTATTTCCGGGTTGTCCACCGGCTTGCCGCTCATCAGGATACTTGCCAGAGTAGCGCCGCCGGTGAGCATCATTACGCCTAATATCAGCATTTGGCTAATCAAGCTGATCCCGCCTAATGTGATCAGTTGCGTAGTATTGTTGCGGAATCCAGCGAGCAAATGCGATAGTTCCAGTTCTTCGTCATGCTCCAGCGCATGGCAGCCAAGCATATAGCCAGCGAGCAGGACCGGGAATAGCAGTGTGGCTAACGGGTCGCCGATCACCGGGATGGTAGCAATGCCGATTAGTCCGATTGCGCCGATTGCTGCCAGAACCACCCACAGCACCGGACTTTTTTTGAACAACCAGTACCCCTGCTTTATCCATAGCCAACCATTGGCAATATTTACTTTTCGTGCCTCCATTTTTGCCTCGCTATAGCCAAATAACATTACTGTTCGCGGTGATGTGCCGTTGCAGAATGCATTTAAATTGATCTGGATTGTGCGCGTGTATCAGTTCATTTTCACGTGGCAGGTACATATCGTACAGGCGCGACAGCCAGAAACGCAGTGCTGCTGCACGTAAGGCAATTGGCCAAGCTATATGTTCTTCTTTTTGCATTGGCCGCACCGCATGGTAGGCCTGCAACAGGGCTTGAGTGCGCGCCTTGTCCAGAATACTGTCTGCGCCCATGCACCAGTCATTCACGGTGATGGCCACATCGTACAAGAGGCTGTCGTTACAGGCGAAATAGAAATCGATCAGGCCGCCGATGCGCGCACCATCAAACAGTACGTTGTCGCGGAATAGGTCAGCGTGGATCACGCCCTGCGGTAGTGCGGCAAGCGTGTGTTCCCCGTGGAATGCGACTTCGCTTTCCAGTAGCGCTGCGTCCTGCGGCGATAGAAACGGTGTGACCTGTTGCGTGGCACGCGCACGCCACGTTGCATCATGTGCGTTGGGCATGGTTTCCGCAAAGCTCCGTGCTGCATTGTGTAATCGGCCCAGCATTCCGCCTATAGCGGCACAGTGGATCACCTCTGGACTCATCAACGACTTGCCTGACAAACGACTGACAATGCACGCAGGCTTGCCATTCAGTTCGCTCAAGAATTGGTTATCCCGATTGGCCACTGGGCTGGGGCAAGGAATGCCGTGGCGTGCCAAATGAGACATCAGATTGAGGTAGAACGGTAGTTCGCTGGCAGCAAGTTTTTCGAACAGCGTCAGCACGAAACGGCCATTGCTGGTAGTGACAAAGTAGTTGGTGTTCTCGATCCCCGAGGCAACACCATGCAATTCCAGTAATTGGCCTAGCGAATAATCGTCCAGCCAAGAGATAAGTTCTGGCTCAGTGACACGGGTAAAAACTGCCATATTTCGGAACTCGTGTCAGAATCTATGGATAATCCAGCGTGGCACACGAAATCCTGGATCCAGATTTTGATAATGTGAAAATTTGCCATCGCCAAGGTCATCCACCAAATAATAGGGTGGCCCAACTTTCGGGGTAATCTTGATCATATAGAGCTTCCCGCCAGCGCGGTATTCTTCCACGGTCTGTTCAGGCTGCTTGGTGACGGTAATTTCCTGACCCAGAGTAGCGTCCTGCGCGCGATCATCGACGGGCAAATTGGGCGACGGCTGGAGCGGCAACGGTAACAAATCAGTATGTTGGGCGTTGGCATCAAATGGCGGAGGGGGTGGCAACGGTTGCAGACCGGGCAGTTGCGGCTTTGCGGCGAAGGCTGTGCTGAAAAACAAGCCACTCAGGAATAAGGTGGTAATCAGGCGCATCATATTCCCCCGGAGATTTTCATGGCCGCATTCTAGCTGATACGCAAGGAAAAAACCTCTTAAAACGACCTGATATTTGTAGGGAACCTCTAAAAATTCAGAGTTCTAAACAAGACTAGGCGCGAATAAAAAATGTTGACGCAGCATATAATTGATATGTAAGGAAACATTTTTTGTGAGCAACAAAGTATTGTGACGAAATCTGAATTTTTAGAAGTGCCCTGTATTTATTCCTTCATCCTTGCACCCATCACAGGTTCAATTGCATTTCACGTTCAGCCTCAGAGAGCTCAAAGCCGCGTGTCTCATAATGATTGAAAATGGCGCTTACTACCTCTTCTGAATTATCGATCAACTGAATCAAATCCATGTCCTGCGGACTGATCATGCCTTCGGCGATCAGTGTTTGCCGGAACCAGTCCAGCATGCCGCGCCAAAATTCGCTGCCCACCAGAATGATGGGGATGCGTCGTGTCTTGCCGGTCTGCACCAGAGTGAGCGCTTCCATCAGCTCATCTAGCGTACCGAAGCCGCCAGGCATGACCACATAGGCACTGGCAAATTTAACGAACATGACCTTGCGCACAAAAAAGTGCTGGAAAGTCTGGCTGATATTTTGATAGGGATTGTTGTGCTGCTCGTGCGGTAATTGGATGTTCAGCCCTACACTGGGTGACTTGCCATAATATGCGCCCTTGTTGGCCGCTTCCATAATGCCGGGTCCTCCGCCCGAAATAACGGAAAAACCCGCATCGGATAGTAGCCGCGCAATTTCTTCGGTTTTTTTGTAATATGGATGATTTGGCTTGGTGCGTGCGCTACCGAAAATGCTGACGGCTGGCTGGATGATATTCAGTCGGTCAGTGGCAGATACGAATTCTGACATAATGCCAAACACACGCCATGCCTCTTTTGAATTCCATACTTCCGGCAATTTCGAAGAAGGCAGTTTGGACTGATTGCTCATGATTGAAGAACCCTTTTACAAAAAATGAAAACATTGCTGCTGGTTGATGGCTCGTCTTATCTTTATCGCGCATTCCATGCAATGCCTGACCTGCGCAGCCCGCATGGTGAACCAACCGGGGCGATCTACGGTGTGCTTAACATGCTGCGCCGTCTGCGCGCCGACTACCCGGCGGATTATAGCGCCTGCGTATTCGACGCTAAAGGTAAAACCTTCCGCGATGACTTATATGCCGACTACAAAGCGCATCGCCTTGCCATGCCAGAGGCTCTTGCCGCGCAAATTGCACTACTGCATCAGCTTATCGCCGCCTCCGGCTGGAATATCCTGATGATTGACGGAGTGGAGGCGGACGATGTGATCGGTACACTGGCACAGCAGGCAACAGTAGGTGGCGCACGCTGCATTATCTCCACTGGCGATAAAGACCTTACACAACTGGTAAACAGCCAAGTGCAACTGGTTAACACCATGAGCAATGAAACGCTGGACGAAGCGGGCGTGCTGGCTAAATTCGGTTTGCCGCCGGAACATATCGTCGATTACCTTACCCTGACTGGCGACACGGTAGATAACGTGCCGGGTGTACCTAAGGTAGGCCCCAAGACTGCTGTCAAATGGCTACGGCAATATGGCACGCTGGATAATTTAATGGCACATGCACACGAAATTTCCGGGGTGGTGGGCGACAACCTGCGCAACGCGCTGGGCTGGTTGCCGCGAGGCCGCATGCTAATTACCGTAAAGTGCGATGTTGAATTGCCCGTACACTTTGATGAACTGGTGGCGCCACCACCGGATAATGCGCAACTTCGCAGCCTGTTTGAAAGTTGTGGTTTCAAAAGTTGGCTACGCGAACTTTCTCTTGCCGCGCCTTCGCCCTCAGCAAAACAAGTTGGGGATGAAAATGGGATGCGGCAAGCCAGCATGTTTTCTGAAGAAGCGCCTGTGCCTGCCCCGGTGAATTACGAAACGATCTTGACGGAAACGCAACTCGACACCTGGCTGGAAAAAATCCTGCAGGCCGAATTGGTGAGCATGAACACCGAAACCACCGCGCTGGACATGATGAGCGCACAACTAGTAGGCATCTCATTTGCCATCCAACCCCATCACGCAGTCTACCTGCCACTGGCGCACCACTACCCCGGGGCACCCGATCAAATAAGCCGTGAGCATGCGCTATTAAAACTTAAGCCGTGGCTGGAAAGCGCGCAACACAAAAAACTGGGACAAGATCTCAAATACGATCAGCACATCTTTGCCAACCATGCTATTCAGCTTGCGGGTATCGCCGAGGACACACTGCTGCAATCTTACGTGCTGGAAAGCCACAAGCCGCACGACTTGGACAGCCTTGCGCTGCGGCATCTCGGCGTGAAGACCACAAGCTATGCCGAAGTCGTGGGCAAGGGTGCCAAACAAATTTGCTTCGATCAAGTAGACTTGGCAACCGCTACAAACTACGCAGCAGAAAATGCCGACATCACGCTGCAACTGCATCAAGCACTAATTTCGCAGATCAAGATGCAAGGCAAGCTGGATGAGGTGTACCGCAATATAGAACTACCCGCACGACAAGTGCTATACATCATGGAGCGCAATGGCGTATTGATAGACAGCGTCAAGCTGGCGGGACAGAGCCGCGAACTGGGCGAGAAACTCATTAATATTGAAGCGCAGGCATACGCGGCGGCAGGGCAGCCATTTAATCTCAACTCGCCCAAGCAAATCCAGGAAATTCTGTTCGACAAACTCGGCCTGCCAGTTAAGAAAAAAACTCCCAGCGGCACGCCCTCCACTGATGAAGAGGTGTTACAGGAACTGGCGCTGGATTACCCGCTTCCCAAACTGCTGCTCGAATATCGTGGCATGGCGAAACTTAAATCCACTTACACCGACAAGCTGCCGCAAATGGTGAATCGCCAAACCGGGCGCGTACATACCAGCTACTCACAGGCTGTGGCAGTGACAGGACGATTGGCTTCCAGCGATCCCAATTTGCAGAACATCCCGGTACGAACAGTGGAAGGGCGCCGCATTCGCGAAGCGTTCATAGCACCGCTCGGTAGCCGCATCGTCTCTGCCGACTATTCGCAAATCGAATTGCGCATCATGGCACACCTGTCCGGTGACCAGGGCTTGCTCAGGGCATTCGCGAATGCCGAGGACATCCATCGCGCCACTGCGGCGGAAGTTTTTTCCGCCCCGCTGGATGCCGTGAGCAATGAGCAACGCCGTTATGCCAAGGTCATCAACTTCGGCCTTATCTACGGCATGTCCGCATTTGGCCTGGCTTCGCAACTTAATATCGAGCGTAGCGCCGCGCAGCAATATATAGACCTCTATTTCATGCGCTACCCCGGCGTGGCCGACTACATGCAGCGCACGCGTCAGCAAGCTAAACAGCGAGGCTACGTGGAAACGGTGTTCGGACGCAGATTGTGGCTGCCAGAAATTAACGGTGGCAACGGCATGCGCCGCCAAGCCGCCGAACGTGCCGCCATTAATGCACCCATGCAGGGCACCGCAGCAGATTTAATCAAGCTGGCAATGGCCGCAGTGCAAAATTGGATAGAGCGCGAACAGATGCATACTCGACTTATCATGCAAGTTCATGATGAACTGGTGCTCGAAGTGCCGGAGAATGAATTGGCGCTAGTAAAAGAAAATCTGCCTGGGCTGATGTGCCACGTGGCCGAGTTGAAGGTGCCGCTTGAAGTTGGGCTTGGTGAAGGCGAGAATTGGGAAGCGGCGCATTGAGCAGCCTCGTTGCTGCTTGGCATGGGCTTCTGAAAAACCCGCACCCGTTTGCTATTCTGGCAAGTGCCCGAACACCTGCAAGCGATGTAGAGCTTGCCACCGGGCGATACTCACTATCTACTGCGCTGGTCGCTCATCAAGGCCGGATCCTCGCGGCGGCTGGCAGCGCAGTGAGATGTTGGGCTTCATTACATTTAGCCCGACTGAGCTTTATGAATTGCTCTCTTATAAAAATCTATTGTGCTAACTCGGCAGCCTCGACCACCACTTTATATAACTGCTCTTCTTGTGCAGTGGCTATTTTAGTGCCGACTGCCACTTGATTACGCTTACCAGGAGCTACACCGCCTTTAATTATTAAAGGGGCGCTTTGTGACACAGCTCGTCCTGTTTTCGCATCATATTTCACTACACGCACTTGAACTCGACCTACTGGAATAGAGGTGCTATTTTGCACGACAGCATATAAATTACCCGTATTATCCGCCTGCACACCTGCCTGAATATACTTCGCAGGGTTGCGTGGTAAATCTAAGTGTATGGCACGTGCTGTTGCTTCTTTGCCAATGTCTGAATTAGAAGCCGAGGCAATTTGATAATGTTGCAGCGCTTCATCTGTTTGACCGCGCTCTTCAGCGATTTGGCCTAACAACGCATGGCCAGGTGCAGTAGGTAGTAATTCATTGGCACGCTTAAGAAAAGGATCGGCTTCGGCTTTTTTCCCTAAATTGAATAGCGCAATGCCACTTTGAATGTGCGGTTTAAAGTAATCAGGTTGCATTTTGATGGCTTTATCATAAAACGATAAAGCCTCTTCTGGTTTGTTCTGAGTTAAAGCAATGTCACCCAATAGCTCTTGAAAACGTGCTTCACATGGTTCGGCGGCAATGGCTTGTTTTGCTAATGTGGTGGCTTTCGCTGTATCTTTAGCCGCTAGTGCTTTTACGCCTTCGTCATAAGCCTTATAGGCTGCCTGAGTAGATTTCAATTTGCCTACTTTTTGCGCATAAACCTCTTTACCCCATTCCCCGCCAGCGCCGACCGTTGCCAATGTGATTTTGTTGGCAGCTACACGCTCAGGTGATGGTGGATGGCTGGCAAATAAACCATCAATAAAATTACTTTGACGTCCAGCACTTAATTTGACGAAAGTCTCTTGCAAGGTCACGGCAGCCGTTGGGTCGTAACCCGCTTTTTTCATATATTGCATACCATATAGATCCGCTTCGCTTTCTGCATCACGCCCATATTTACTCGTGGCAAGTTGTGCGCCTAGTTGTGCGCCACCAACAATCAGGTTTGCATAATCAGTGTTTTGCGCGCCTATACCAACTGCAATCATTGCCCCTTGCATGACTATACCGCGCTCCATGTTTTTTGCTCCGTGTCTTGCTGCGGCGTGAACCATTTCATGCCCCATGACCGCGGCAAGTTCAGCCTCGCTATTGAGTTCGTAAAGCAGTCCACGATTAAAAGCGATTTTTCCACCAGGCATCGCCCAAGCATTGGGTATGGAATCATTTAGCACCGTGTATTCATAAGGTAGTTTGCGATCAGAAACCGCAGCAAGCTTATCGCCTACGCTTTGCACATAAGCGGTGAGTTCAGGGTCGATAATGTAATCGCCACCTTGTGATTGGCGAGCAGGACCATAATTTTGTGTACCAATTGATATTTCTTGAGATTCAGAGACAATTTGAAATTCCTTTTTTTTAGTAACGGGATTCGTGCTGCATGCTGAAGTTAATAATGTGACCGTCATTAATAAGGTAAATATTAAGTTTCTAGTGTTTATTTGATTCAACATGATGATTCCCTTAGCTATAGGTTGGAGCCTAGTAGGTTAACGCAAAGTAGGTTAAAGAATAGTGGAATAGGTAGATATGGTAATAGCTTTTTGTAAGCCTGAAAGTAAAATATAATTAAATTATTGAGTCAATGAATATTTTCGACCCCACCTGATTCCAGCTAATCTTTCTTAACGCTCTTTATGATTGAGCTGACCTTCTGCCTTGTGCGTATTTCGCGTAAGCAGAAAAAAGAACCCACAGCCAACACTTTTTGCAACCGGTTAGGCACAAATTATGTGAGTTTCGGATGACTTGCAGGTCAGGTTGACGACCAAACGGCTTTTCGATACATTCAGTATGTACGTACAAGTGCGTTTATTTTTTCTTTACGCCAGCTCATCCCGCCATGAATTGAGTATTCTTCAATTTCAAAGGCGGCCTGATTTAAGTCCTTGCGCAGCCGCTGCCAGAAAGGTCTTAGCCATGTTCTCTTCTCCCACGCAGCGAGCCAACAGACGCAAATTTCTTGTTTTTGCAGGCACATTTTTTGTTCTGGCTGCCATCGGCCTGTTCTACAGCTATTCTCGCCCCGCAATCTACCTGGCCGGCGCGCGGGTTCAGATTAACCCCGGTGCGGTTCAGATCGAAGCTGCCGTGTCTACCGGCGGTACGCAAGGCGCCAACGTGCCGCGCTCGCTCTTGAACGAGCTGCAAGTGCTGACCAGTCGCCCGCTGGTCAAGGCGGTGCTGGAAAAATTGCCCGACACACAGCGTGACACCGCTTCCCGGTTGGGAGCGGATCCGATCGCCGCCTTGCAAGCGGGGCTGCGGGCCGTGGTAGCCGAGGGCACGGACGTGGTCGAGGTGTCATCACGCGGCCCTGATGCTGCACTTGCCGCCACGCTAGTCAATGAATTGGTCGTTGCCTACACTGGCCAGCTGAATGATGCCTATGCAAAAACCTCAGGCAGCTCGTTGACCCAGATCAGTGACGAAGTAGTCCAACTTACCCAAAAGGTTCAAACCCAACGCCGCCAGTTGGAAAACTTTCGCCTGCGCCATAACATCGTCTCCTTCGAGCGCGAAGAAAACGAAGTCTTGGGCCGGATCAAAGGCCAAACCGAAGCACTCAACAAAGCCCGGGAAACATTGGCGATTGCCGAAGGCAAACTGCGCGCGATGACCGAATCTGCAGCCGTTGGCAGGCCCATTGCAGCGCCGGTGAGACCCAACGCCACGCTGGAAAATCTGGAGCAGCGCGCATCCCAAGCCCGCGAAGAGCTTAGCGAGCTGAGCCGCGGCTACACCCCTGCATACATGGCGATGGACCCACGCGCACGCGCGGTCAAGAATCGCCTGGCCGAGCTAGAGCGTCAGATTGTCAACCAGCGACAAAGCAGTGGGCAGGTGGCGCAGTCAGACCAGAGCTCGGCGTTGGCTGACGCGCGTGACGGGGTCAACGCGGCGCGCGATACCGTTGCCCGCATGGCGCAGCAGGCCTCAGGCAACCGCAGTGAGCTGCAGCAGTTTGCCGCGCGCTTCAATGAATTTCGCACCATGCGCGACGAACTTGCGCCGCTGGAGTCGCTGCTGCGCGACGCGACCCAGCGCAAGGCGCGCCAGGAGGCGGGTGAAGCCGCGCGCAGGCCATTGGTGCGGGTGGTGGAGCCCGCTTTTGTACCGCGCGAGCCGTGGCAGCCGCAGTACACGCGCGATGCGGCCATCGTGCTGGGCGGTGCATTTTTGCTGGCGTTGCTGGCGATGTGGGTGGTTGAACTGTTCAACCGGGTTGACGCGCCGCCCACCTGGGTCGTGTCCCAGCCATCGCCTTACTCATCACCTTACCCGGGCAATCCGAACTACGGCTTGGGATATGACTCGGGGCAGGACAATGTGGCTGCCCTGGCTCACCGAATGCCGCTTGCGGTGGAATACGACGGGCGCGCGTCGATGCTGCCGCCCGTGATCCACCCGCGAGAACTGCTGCAAGAAGAGCTGGCAGGCATCCTGACCAATGCCTCGCCCACCGTGGCGCTGTTTACCCACCTGCTGCTCAGGGGAGTCAGCCCGGAAGAGGCGGTCGCACTGCGCGGCAGCGATATCAATACGGCGGCGCGGACACTGCACGTCGCCAGCGGCCATGAAGGCGACGGTTCGCGAACTGCAGCGCGCGACATTCCGCTGGACAGCACCTTGCATGACGTGATCGTCAACACTTTCAAAATCACCCCGGCAGGCGATGCGCAACCGTTGCTCGGCGATGCGAATGCCAAACCGGTTGCGCTCAATGACCTGACGACAGAACTGCTTTACGCGGCTCATGACGCGGGCGTCGACCAGCCCGCTGAAGTCACGCCTGACGCGCTGCGCCACACCTGTGCCGCTTTTCTGGCCCGCCAGGGCATTCGCATGGCAGACCTCGCCCGCGTGGTCGGACAAATGAGCGCAGCGCAGGCGGCCATCTACAGCGCCATGGCACCCGCCGGAAAGCGGCTGGGGCTGGAACAGGTGGAGCGTTTAATGTCGGTGGCGCGACAGGCCGCCTAGATTCGCTCGCTTTACTGGGCAAAGGCCATCATCGTGTCCTGCATCAAATGCATAGCGAACTATCTATATCGTAAGAGCGCTACATGCCTATTTGATTTCCTGTGAAGGTTGGAAATCGGATTTAAAGCCTGTTTCATACCACCCGTGATATGAGTTTTTTGGTATTGAACCTGTCAACTGATTCTGTGAGCTAAATGCGGCATTGTCTCTCGTATGATATGGATAGCTTGCTATTATTTGATGGAGTAGATGGTTATGGTGAGCGGTGAGATGTTGGGCTTCATTTCATTCTGCCCAAACCTACCAAGCTAGTTAGTTAGTTAACATTAGTTAGTTAACACAAGACACGTGGCTTAAACCGTTTTCGTCACCGTAGTTAACGATGCCGCCCTCCAGGTTAACGATAAACTGGAGGCCAAAAACAGTGCCGGGCGTGGATGACCAAACGTCGTACAGTGTCCAACCCTGGGCACGTAGTGCTGAAACATTAGTGCGGTAAATGTTCTCATGACGAATACCTAGCGTACTTCCATCATATCGAGTGAGTGCGACCAGCTCGTCTTTGGTTGGCAGACGCCATTTGTATCCCAGAGCCGTGGATGATGAGCAGATATTCTTAGCCTCAGCCAAGGTAACAGCGGTTGCTGTAATGGGTGCCCAAGTGAGCTTGCCATGGACGATGTAACCAGGAGGTAATTTTACCGGTGCGGCGCTTGGCACCGCAGCCTTTTCCAGCGGATCCGCCGACGCTATATTCAAAGTTAACAACAAGGCGGTCAAAGTTATGAGTAGTTTTTTCATGTGGGAGAGTAGTTTTTTCATGTGGCAATATTACGCTTCATGCACCCTTAGAACAAGTATGTATGCATCAAAAAGTGGGGTTACCCATGCACCTTGACGGTGTTTGGTGTTGAGCCAGGTGTCAGAATCGGCGGCCCTAAAATCAAGGTAAATCATTTTACCTGCCTGACAGTCAGGTGCCATCACCTGTAGCGGAATTGAAAAATGAAAACAGGGGGCGCTACCCTTTCATAGTTTATTGAATTCAGCTACGAGCTACCCGAAAACTGTCACCGATGCGTAGCATTTGTGCACGATCAAGGTTCTTCGCTAATGCCACTTGGCGGTTATTGCATTCTTGAACTGGCAGGCGGCCTTGATACTTTTCCATAAACCTGGCACTAAATACTGCGTACTTCTCACAATAATTTCCGCGCGACTGGTGGGCTATTAAAATATCGTTGCATACCGCCAATTTGAATCCGGCCAAATAGGCTGCGAAGGTAAAGTCGATGTCATAGATATGGAAGCCATCGAAATTTTGTTCATCGAAGCGTATTTCATTGACCACCCGCCGATTCACGGCAAAGAAGAATCCGTCCAAAGCTTGAATTCCTTCAACGACCACCGAATTTATCTTGCCCCACACCGACAAGTCGAAGCGGTTGCCGGGCCATACATCACCGGTAATCGGGTAGACAACAGTGCCGTGCAAGTAGGGGTCTCCCGCAAATCCCCAGTTGCTGGCGACTAAACGACTCGTGCCGGCGCAACCGACCACATCATAGACTTGCAGATATTGGCGCAAACGAGGATAAAAATCGGGCGAGATTATCTCGATGTCATCATGGCAAAAAATCAGGATGTCGCCCCGGCTTTGGGTGATGCCGCGGTTATAGCCTTCGCAGAGTGACTGCGCGTCGTGGATGCCGATGATCTCAAACGGCGCGTCCCTCAGCAGCTCCTTGTAGTTTTTCGAGACGAACTCGTATTTTTCCGGATTGATGCTGCAAATGATAATTGAAAGCATGTTAACTGGCTCCGTTTCAATCGAGATAGAGCTACTAGCCGCCACATTGCACGTTGAATTCAGAATGATAAAACGATTCCATTTGATGTAATGACGTTTCCATCTCGAAGATTCTATTGCTACCGGTAATGATACGTTGCACAACTTGCTGGCGCCATGAACTGTCTGCGCCAATCTTGATGGCTCTCTCTACATAGTCGTTCTGGTCTTTAGCTATAAGATCATCCAGCCCCATGCATTTCAGCATTCCGTAGCTTTGCCGACCGCGCATAAATTCTCCCGGCAAAGTTACCACTGGCAAGCCGCAGGCAAGCGCATCCAGGGTTGTGTTGCCGCCAGACCAATGCAGGGTATCGAGCATCACATCGCACACCATATTGACGCGTAGATAATCATCGTGTGCCATTGAAGGCAGAATAATACCGCGCCCTTGCGGCTCCAAACCGCGCGCGCGCAGAGCCTGCGCCAGCCGGGCAAGCAAGGCGTTGGTAATGTTGGAGTGGCGGCCGGCAAACAGCACGATGACTCCATCCGGGTCGCGCTCAAGAATGTGAGCCAGCAGGGCATCGTTGTCCGGATGGATCTTGAATAATGATTGCGGGCACAGATACAGCGTTTTACCTTCCGGTAACGCAAAGTCGGCGCGGCGCGCTGATGTTGGTAGCACAGGCTTGCTGTAATAAGTGCCGAGGCCCTCGAGCAATATCAGTTTTTCTGAATAATGAATCTCAGCGTTATCGGGCTCCATTGCGGCGCTGGAAAAATAATAGTCGATATTTGAGTGGCCGCTGGTCACAGGGTGGCCCCAGCCGGTGCATTGCACCGGTGCCAATCGCATGGCAGCCAGCAGGAAACTGGTGTTATCCATACCAAGCTCTGGGTAAACCAGGATATCCAGGTCATCCGATAGCACAGATGCGGCGATGCGATCAGGCGAAACAGGACCCGCGACAAGGTGGCGGAAATAATCGCAAGCGCCGACAATTTCCTGAGTGACATAGTCTGTTTCCTGGCGGGTATGATAGACAAAAATTTCAAATTGCTCGCGATCGAGCCGCATGATCCAACTGCGGAAATACATACCGACAGTGCAATTCCTGAAAAAACTGGACAGATAACCGATGCGCAAGCGGCGTCCCGCTGCATCTTTTTTCGCGCGCGGCTGCATGAATTGCGGTGTAATTTTCTCCAGCATGGCAGCAACAAAGTGCGCATAGCCCGATTGCAGCTGCTTGTCGTCAAGACCTTGGTAGGCCAAGTAAAAATTACTCCAGCGCAGTTCATCCAATAGTTGCTCAGGCTGGTTGTGAGAAATAAAGTCTGGAATATTTGCGTGAAGGATTTTCAGGCCGTTAGTGAATCGCTGTCGTGCTTCCAGCAAATCATTCTGATTGCGGTATACGGCGGGCAACGACAGCAAGGCACCGAGGGCCGATTTCAGTTCATGCGGATTCAGCGTTTGCGCTTGCCGATAGGCCGCAAGAGTTTGTTCGATGCGGCCTTGCTCCCAGAACACGCGGGCAAGTTTGTTTAATTCCGCACCATTCTTGCCCGGCTTCATTTGCGCGGCATGGGTGAAGCTGGCTTCCGCTTCATCGAGCTTACCCTGTTGGTGCTGAACAGAACCGAGATAGCTGTATGCCTGAACGTGATCCGGCTTCAAGCGAAGCGCATGGATGAAACTGGTTTCAGCCGGATTAAGCTGCCCCATATCCATGCAAGCGATGCCCAGGTTGTAATGGGCCAGCGCATAATCCGGTTTCAGCAGAACAGCCTGTGCAAACTGCTGTTGAGCGCCAGCAAAGTCACCCAGCGCACGAAGCGAGGTGCCCAAGTTGTTGTAAGCCCCGGGATAATCCGGCTTGTGATGGATTGCATCCCAGAAATTTTTAGCGGCTTGCTCGAAGCGTTTTTGGTCATGAAGGATAATGCCGATATTGTTGTAGGCCTCGGCATAGTCTGGCTTCGCGCGAATTGCATTTTGCAGGCTAACGATGGCCTCGTCTGGCCGGTGCAGATCTTCCAGCGTGAGTCCGCGCAGAAAATGATTGCGCGACTCTTGCGGGCTGAGAGCGATGGCTTGATCAAGAGACGCCAGTGCCCGCTCCAAATTACCGGCTTGCCTGGCCAGTGCGGCAGCCTGCAGCAACGCCTCGGCCTGATTAAGTGAATCGGGGCTATCAGTCATGGCTACAGAGCGCCTCTAAAAATTCAAGTTTCTAAGCAAGACAAGGCACGAGTAAAAAATTTGAGCGCGGCATATACTTGATATGTAAGCGATTATTTTTTCGAGTAACGCCGTATTGTGACGAAAATTGGATTTTTAGAGGTGCTCTGCATTGGATATTCATCGTGATGTTACGATGCCTTTTTGCATTAACGCTTGTCGATAGGCTTCTTCCAAATGGCGCACATGCTCATCCATGTTGACTAGCGTCGAGTCGGACAAGCCGCGCCGGATAGCATCCGTAACACTGGCGTAGAACGTTTGATCATTAGCGAGGCGTTTGGCGATGTCGATAAATTCCTGTTCGTTGCAGGCAATCGTTGCCGTTACGCCGAGATTCGTCAGAATGCTGAAGCCGGTGCGTTCGCCATGCCGTTCCCCGCGCAGCGTGACCACCGGCACGCCCATGTCGAGCGCTTCCAGCGTGCCATTGACGCCGCCATACGGCAGTGTATCCAGCACCATGTCAACCATGGTATAGCGCGCCTGGTTGTGAGCGTCATCCTTGCCGGGCGGGATGAAGACGACTCGAGTTGCTGCTATGCCAGCAACCTTGAGTCGTTGCAGGTAGCTGGCTTTAGCTTCAATGTTGTGCGGCGAGAACGCAAGTACCGCGCTCGGCAGTGCTTCCAGCACCCGGCGCCACAACGCGAGACAGCGCGGACTCAGCTTCATCAAGCTGACGAAAGCACCCAGCACGATAGCGTGCTTTCCTATGCCCAGTTTTTTGCGCTGATAGTTGTGCTGGCTGGCTGGCGCGATGTGTCGATAAGGAAATACACAGCCCTGCATCGGCAACAGGCGCTCCAGCAGATACGCCTGGTTTGCTGTAGTATCGGCGTATTGATCGGTTAGCTTGAAATCGATGCTTTCCAGCCCCACTGCCCCGGCGCTGGCAATATGGGTGATCTGCAGACGCGCTGGTTTGTATGCCAGAATCGCTGGCAGACTACCCTTGGTGTGGGTGGACAGATCCACCAGAATATCCAGGTTGTCCTCGGCAATGCGATGTGCCGCACTGAGCGCGTCGAGATTTGCGATGCCGACAAACCGATGGCTGCAGGCACGGAAGCGCTCGGTCCACGCATCTTGCTGCGATGATAGCGAATAGCAGTAAACCTCGAATTGCCCGGTCTCATGGCGGGACATGGCCTGATATATCATTTTTCCCATCACGTGATCGCGCAGATCGGCTGACAAATAGCCAAGCCGGATCTTGCCGCCGGCGGCGCGCGCGGGCAGCGACAATGGGGGGGTATAAACCTGCTTGCTCAACTTGTTGTAGCGCTGATACAAGGCATACAGACGCTCTGGAGGAAAATCAAAAGACAAAAGTAAGAACAGCATTTCCTCCAGCCGATCGAGTGCATCGGCGGCATTGAAGAACGAATATTTATCGCTCAGCAAGCCGTCTAGATACGCCTGTTGCTGTTCGACTTCACCCAGATACTGGCAGGCTTGCAGGCCATACACCGCGAGCATGGCAGAGGGCGGCGCGTGGCGCCGGAACTGTTTAAAATTTTCCAGCCATGAATTAATTTTGCCGGCGTCGAACAATACATCGCCCAGATGGTAATAGGCTGGCGCATAATCCGGCTGAATACGCAAGATTTGCTGGTAGCAGGCAGCAGCGCGTTCGGGCATGCCTTGCTGCTGGAACAGTACGCCCAGGTTGAATAATGCCTCGGTGTTGTTCGGCTCCAGCGCCAGGGCACGATGATAGGCGGCCATTGCCGCGTCTGGCATACCTTGCTTTTGATATGCCACGCCAAGATTGAAATATGCAGACGACTCCTGCGGCTGACTTTGGATCGCCTGCTGCAAGGTCGTGACGGCTTGCGGCAGATGGCCAGCCCCGGTCAGGGCACGACCCAGCCCGTTCAGCGCTGCAAAATGGCTGGGCTTGATTTGCAGCGCTTTGTTAAAGCTGGCAACCGCATCCTCCATCTGTCCCTGCTTCAGATAAAGGTTGCCAAGTGCCAGATGCGCATCAAGATAGCTTGGGCTAATCGTAATTGCACGTTGAAGTTGCACGATGGCATCATCTTCCTGGCCGGTTTGTTCCAGTAGTATGCCGTATAAATAAAGGGCGGCGGCATGGTCGGGCTCATGCAATAGTACCTGCCGGTAATGATCTGCGGCTTCCATCAAATTGTTGGCCTGGTGTTGCCGCACTGCTTTCTGGAACAGCGCTTTACTATCCTCGTTTGCGGCTGAATTTTTTAGGGGGCATTGGGCGATGGCATGGCGATAAGCATCTTCCAGATGCCGGGTATAAGCGTCCATGTCAACCAGCGGCGAATCGGCAAGACCGCGCCGGATCTGTTCCACCACCATGCCGCGCCAGCCAGCGTCACTCGCCAGACGGCAAGCGAGATCGGTATATTCGGCTTCGCTGTAAGCAATTGTTTCAGGCACGCCGAGGTTCATCAGAATACTGTAGGAGGTGCGCTCACTATGGCGCTGGCCGCACAATGTAACCACCGGCACCCCCATATCCAGCGCTGCCAGAGTCGTATCACCACCACTGTAGGGGAAAGTATCAAGCGCCATATCGACCAGTGCGTAACGTGCGCGGTTAAACTGCTCGTCCTTTGCCGCGGGGATGAACTTCACCCGCGCCGAATCAATTCCGGCCGCTGCAATTTGACGTAAATAGCAGGCTTTTTCGTTTTCTTTCAGCGGCGAAAATGCCAGCACGGCCTGTTCGACCCTCGTCAAGATGGCAGCCCAGGTCTGTAGACTACGCGGGCTGAATTTCATTATGTTAGCGAATACGCCAAATACCACTGCATTTTCGGCAATGCCTAACTCGGCCCGACTTAAATGGATATCCGAAGCAGGTTCAACATGGTGAAAGGGGAAAAGACAGCCTTCCATCGGTAACAGCTTTTCGATCAAATATGCCGCATTTTCCGGCACGTCGGCATAATGGTCGGTCAGCTTGTAATCAACCGTATCCAGGCCTATACCCCCGTGCGAGCCAAGATGGGTGATCAGCACCCGTGCCGGTTTGTAAGCGAGGATCAAGGCATTGGAATAAGAGGTGTGGTTGCACAGGTCGATCAATATGTCGAGGTCGTCTTCGGCGATCATGTTGGCGGCTTGCCGCGCGGCCAGCGTGTGCACGTCAACGAACTTATCACTGATCGTGACAAATTGCTTGGTGAGCGCATCTTCCTGGCTCGCCAAGGAATACAGGTGCAATTCAAACTGGCTGCGATCATGGCGGGCCAGCACTTCGACCATAAGCTTGCCCATCACATGTACGCGAAAATCCGCCGACAAATAGCCAATGCGCAATTTTGAACGCTGCGTCCGGTAGGGAGAAACCAGCGGAAATTCGGAGAAATGTTGGCGTTTCACTGCCTGGTTGTAGGCATGGTACAAGCGCAGCAGCTGCGCTTGTGGCAGATCGAAGTACTGCGCCACCCCTAAAATGTTATCCAGCACCCCTATGTCGCCATCTTTGAGTGGATGTGCAGACAAAGCTTGCAGGTAATTTTGTTCGCGGGTGAAGTCGCCCAGGTAGCGGCAAGCGGAAAGTCCTGCAACAAAAAACCAGTCGGTTTTGTTATCCAGGCGCTCATATTTCTTGAATGCATCCAGCCATTCCTCTGTGCGGTCGAGAAATTTCAGCAGTGAGCAAAGATTGTCATACGCTTCCTCATAATCCGGCGCAATTTCTAGCGCCGCCTGGAAGTGCTCCACCGCCAAACTGAACCGTTTCTGTTTTTTAAGTATCAGGCCTAAATTGAATTGCGCCTGTGGCAGCCTGGAATTGCATGCCAAGGCACGGCTGTAGGATTGCCGGGCATCCTCCAGGCGCTCCAGGTTTTGATAGATATTGCCCAGATTGTTGTGTGCTTCGGCAAAGCCGGGATTGATTTCGATGGCGCGCTGATAGCTGGCAATTGCCGCATCGGTTTGATTCAGGAATTGCAGTGCCAGTGCCAAGTTGTAATGACATTGTGGGTGCCTGGGCTGCAGCGCCAGAACTTGCCGGTAGACCATCATGGCGTCCACTAGCCGTCCCGCTTGATGATGCTGCACTGCCTGTTGAAACAAATTGCCGGGATTATTCATGGATGATTAATTACAATTGTTAGCAGTAGCTGAAATTAATGATCGGGCATTGCATGCTGCGCAAAAAATTGCTCCATCTGACGTAATGGCGTCTCCACCGCAAAGATGGCGTCGCTACTTGTGGTTATTTGTTGCACAACTTGCTGATGCCAAGCCCTGTCTGTGCCGAGCCTGGTTGCTATCTCTACATAATTTTTGTGATCGCGCGCGATCAGCTCATTCAAGCCCATACACTTCAACATACCGTAGCTTTGTAGCCCGCGCATGAACTCACCGGGCATCGTTACCACAGGTAAACCGCAGGCCAGCGCATCCAGAGTTGTATTACCGCCGGACCAATGCAGGGTATCGAGCATTACGTCGCACAGCATATTGACACGCAAATAATTTTCATGACCCATGCGCGGCAAAATTTTAATTTGACCGCTTTTCTCCATCCCGCTTTCATTCAATACACTTTCAAGCCGCTTCATAAAAGCACGTGTAATTGAAATATCAGTGGCCTGAAAAAATACCAGCACAGCATTTTTATTCCGCGCCAGAATTTCCAGCATCAACCTATCGTTATCGGGATGAATTTTATATAAAGATTGCGGGCAGAGATAAAGAATACACTCTTCTGGCAATGAAAAGTCTGAGCGCTTCGCTGGAGAAGGAAGTGCCGGTTTTAAATAGCACGTTCCGATTCCCTCCAGCAATATCAATTGCTCGCTATAGTGAGCCTGCGCGTTTTCTGGCTCCATTAATGTACTGGAAAAGAAATAATCTAAATTGGCATGACCAGTGGTTACCGGATGTCCCCAGGCAGCACATTGTATTGGCGCCAAGCGCATGGCGGCCAATACGAATGCCCCCGGGTCCATACCAATTTCCGGATAAATCAAGATATCCAGCTGGTCTTTCTTGACCTGTCTGCCAATATGATCAACATCCCCAACAAGATGTTTATAGCAATCAGAAGCATTGGTAAATTCTTGAGTTACCTGATCCTGCATATGCCCAATATAATAGCAATAAATTTCAAACTTTCCCCTGTCAAGAGAAGTAACCCAGCTTTTAAAATAAGACCCTACGGTGCAATCGCGCATAAAACTCGACAAGAAGCCGATGCGCAAACGTCGTTGGCTGGCTGCGGGATATTGCTTTATGGGTTGCATTAAATCTGGCGCTGCAACCTGAAGAATATCCGCCACAAAATGTGCATATTCCACTTGCAAAGATTTGTCATCTTGACCTTGATAAGCCAAATAAAAATTTGCCCAGCTTAATCCTGACAATAATTCTTTTGATTCTATTTCAAGGAAGTTTTCGGTGTTATCACGTAAAGTCTTCAGACCCTCAGTGTAACGTTTGCGTACCGCGAACAATTCTGCGGCATTGGAATAAATCGCGGGCAGCATCAGGTGAGCGCCGATGAATGCCTTCAAGCCATTGGGCTTTAATGACAAGGCATGCTGATAAACAGATGCCGCTTCGACATGCTTGCTCTGTTCCTTTAAAGAATAAGCCAAGTTGTTTAGTACTTGAACATTACCTGGATCGATAAAGAGCGCTCGGCGTAATACTTTCTCGGCCTCTTCCATCTTCCACTGCACAATAAGGGCATGCCCCAAGCCAAAATGGGCATAAATATTATCCGGCTGAAGTTCAATGGATTTACGGTAACAGCCCTCAGCCTCTTTTATTCTTGCTTGTGATTGATATATACCACCCAAGTTATTGTGCGCGAGCACGTAGTCTGGTTTTAACCGTACTGCTTCACAAAAAGCAACCGTTGCCTCGTCAATTTTTCCCTGTAAATTAAGTACGCTTCCTAAATTATTCCAAGCCTGGGGAAAATCAGGAAGAAATTTTAACGCCAGCCTAAAATTAACGGCAGCTTCATCAAGACTCCCTTTTATTTGATATAACGTACCCAACTGATTATATGCACTTGCAAAATTTGGATTCAGTTCAAGTGCTTTACAAAAATATCCTGCTGCTTCGTCAAACTTCCCTTTCGCCTGTGACACCAAACCAAAGGCAAGCCAATAATGTGGTTGCTTTGAGTCAGCCTGTATTGCCTTATTAAAATAATTTTCTGCGTGTTCGAAATTTTTCGAATTAAACGCCTTCAATCCCAACTGGTAAAAGGCTTCTGGGTGAATAGACGCGCCAATCGGAATTGGCTCGATTTTATTTTGCATTTTTGATGCCTTAAGGATTTTCTTATGCATGATATATCTACATAACGGCATTAATTACCCATAGACGCGAATCCTAATTCAAAGCGCAACATCCCACTGCTTCCTCAAAAAATCCTTCCGGCACCTCAAATAGCTGTCTTCACTATTTTGCTACCGATGGGGAAGTACAAATTATTAAGTCTGGTACTCAATTCTCCGGGTAGCGATGATTGCGTATATAATTTGCAGCAAGTGTGGGCAAGGGAAAAAGAGTGGAGTACTCTTTGCAAGCTAAAACGAAATGCGCCTCAGCCACGACTAAACAAGACATCAAAGCAATACCACATGCCAAGAATAAGGACGCAGTATAGCAAAAATGCTGTCCCGTCAGATTCCCCAGCGAGCTTTGATTTATTTGAACACTCCGGAACTAATACCTGTTTTTGTACAACGAACATACGGCAAATAGCATTATCTCTGCTGGCCATAGTTCGTTGCCGTGGTTACCTAAATTTTCAATGAATCAATCCCAAACCGCTTAATTAAACTTACCGAAGAATCCAAATGAATCAACCAAACAACATTGATCCTGCAGAATTAAATGTCCAGCCTATCGCTAATATTTATCAAGAAGGACAGATCATAAAAGTTCAGATGAACCTTCAAATTCGGGACATATGTATTTTTGATCCTGTCATGCGCTTATTCATTCGCCGTGAAGGGGCTGACACTCATTTGGTGGCTTCTGATACGCATCTAGGTGGAATATTTCTGCCTTGGTTGCCACGTGGCGAGTTCTGCTTCAATTTTGAATGGCCCGTATCACTTCCGCCGGGCAATTATGAACTTGGAGTTTCATGGGGAACAGTAAGCAAGGTTCGTGCACCGGATTCATTGCAGTTGTTTTCCATCAACGGGATTGAGTCAGCGCAGCAACTTTTGTTAGGTACGTGGAGTACCCATCCTGAAACAGAAACGCGTTTAAATCAGTTGTCATGGCGTCAAGGTATGACCAATTGGTTTCATCGCCATTTTTGTCATGCCGCAAAAGTCATTGGAGAACTTTGTCTCGCCAATTCTGAAAAGCTGCATGGCAGAATTTTGGATATCGGTGCGGGCGAAGGAATTACAGACTTGAGCATCGTTCTGCGCTATCAGCCGCAAGAACTCGTAGCATTGGATATTGTGGATTACATAAAAGAATTACCTAGAGTCGCACGGGAAAACGGATTGCCTTTAAAAAAAATGCCTGACAACTTTACTTTTTTACAGCAAAGCTGCGAGGAAATCCCCTATGCCGACGAAAGTTTTGACGTTGTAATCTCTTGGGGCTCGCTTGAACATATTGCAGGCGGATACCGCAAAACGCTAGACGAAGTCTATCGGGTATTAAAACCGGGTGGATTATTTTTCGTCGCCCCTGGCTTGTACTATTCGGCGATAGGAAGCCATTTGGGCGAATTTGATCCGACACCACACCTGCATCTGCGCATTCCAGAAGCGGATTTAAAAGAAATGGTAATGACCACAAAACCTACGATCATGGATCGTTCAGGGTTTAATGTCACCAATGAAGATTATTGGCGTTTTTATAAAGAACTCAATCCTATTCGCCTGGCTGATTTTGAAAAAGAATTGCGAAGCTATGGATACATTTTAATCCGCGCGGCAATCAGAACCAGCGAAGTGGTTGAGTATGATGCAGCGTTACAGCCATATAGTATTCTGGACTTAGCTGTAGAAGAGCCTTACATAACCGTTCAAAAACCAGAAAAAAATCTCAATTCTTAGAGCAAATAGCACCCTAAAAAAACTGATTCAAGGGTATTGCAAGTCTGTACAGCTTAATTCAACGGTGCTCAGCAAGTTTAAACGCTACGTCACTTATTTTGACACCCGCTTTTTGCTGCGCAGCAGGCAACTGCCACTCTAGCGTCAAGCGCGACATCTGCCGTTTTTGAGCCGCAGGAAAAAGGCAACGTACCCTGTTTTGCCCAATTGACCGGAGTGAACAGGACAGCTTTTCACCATTCTCCAGTAATAACACGGCTGATGCCCTGGTTTGCTGCGGCCAACTTCCGGTTATGACGAGCTCAGTCGGCGCCGTCAAATAGCGCGTTTCCCACTGCGGGGAAATCAGGCCGATGCGCGCACCTTCGCCCGTCAGGTGCAGCTCGCCATAACTGCTTATCAATTGTGTTTCTGCTGCCGGAGTCCAGCCATCATTGCTTTTCACCAAAGCATTACCAAACGGATAAAACAGGCTGCCGACCGGCCACGCTTGCATTGCGCGCAGCCACCAGACGAATTGGTACTCATAGGCCGAGCCTTCCATCACATCGTAGGCCTTGAAGTTATTTGGGTGCACCATGCGGTCACCCACGTAACTGCCCCACATCGGTGACAGGAAATGCGCACCGCCGTTTATTAGCGCCTGTATGGTGGCATAGGATTCAGTGTGATCCGGCAATTTTTCTGGAAACGCAATCGTGGCTGGATGGAATTCCACCACGCCCCATTCAGGATCGGCGCGCCGGATGTTGTCGATCAGGCTGTTACCGCTGCGCGGCTTGCCTTCGTTGCGGCTGCCCGGGCCATACAAAATCACGCCCAAATGGCCTTGGCGTGGCTTGGCACCTTCTATCGACACCCCGGCCTGGTCGTTCCAGCCATTGGCATGATCGGTAATGCTTACTGCGACATCCGCCTGAATAAAGGTTTGGCTGGTATAGATGCGCTCTGGCGGCAAGCCTGCCTCCACTGCCCAGGCAGCGAGGTCGTCATAATGGCGTGCCACTAGATGACGTTTGAATTGCGTCCATAATTGCTGCCATTGATCTCTGTAATCGATGGATTTGCGTGGCGGTTCAATGGCGGCAACATCCTTCCAGGATCGTTTGGCGAGATGGTTTGCGTCGGCCAGAGTCAACCCGGGTTCGTGTCGAGAGAATGCTAGTTCGCCACCATTTGCATAAGGGCCGAGGTGGAACAGCCATTCGCGGTATTGGCGCAATGTATCCGGATTGTAGTCGTACCACTGGGTCAAGTAGAACCACGGATTGATATACTCATCCGGGTCGAGGTTGATCATCACATAACTGGCGGGATGCGTCTGGTTGAATTTGACAATTTCGCGCACAGCGGCTTGCAGGTTACGCTTCTTGTAATCAAGAAAGCGGCGGTTGTAGCGGTTCAGGCTCATCATGCGTGCCAATTCCGGACTGTCGGTGGCACCAGCCAAACCTTTCAGGGCGTCGTCTGGCTCAGACTTGCCGAACTGGTTCCATTGCACGGCGCGCTCGTCTTGCTCCAGCATATCGACAATATCCAAATCCGGCGCGGCAAACTTGGAATCGGCCCAGACGCCGCCATCAAGTGTGATCATCAGCGGTGCGCGAAAGCGTAGCGCCGTATCGAGTAACTCACTCAAGGATTCACCGGTCATACCCTTGCCGTTGCGATTGCGCAGGCGCTCAGGAAAATTGGGATCAAATATATAATTGGCCTGCTTACCTTTGGTGGTACGCATATATTCAACGCGCCCGCGGAAACCGATTTCGACACAGCCGCCTTGTGTCATGTCGCGTAATTCCTGCAACTGGCGAAAATTATTGCGAAAATCCACCGCCCCGCCGGGATAAAACACTCGCAACTTCTCGCCAGAACAAGCTTGTCTTGCGGTTGAATTCTTATCGAGCACCAGCGGCCCAGGCAATACAGCAATATTGCCCGCATTATCCTCTACCCGCACCTGTAATCGCTGCAAGCCGGACGGTATGGCGGCGAATGCCACAGTCAGACCGTACAGATCACCTTTCCTGAGCGGCGCATCGCCTGCCTTGTCGCGGTTAAAGCGGGGGTCTGAAAAAGCCGATAGCAACTGCTCTTTTTTTGTCAGCGTCATTTTTCCGAGGGGCGTGCCGGTTTCAGTTTCCGCATGTGCAGCCCGGATGCCTTGCTCATCGGCCAGCCAGCCGCGCAGTTCTATTGCACCGGGCGACATCATTTTGTCATGCTGCGCCAGTATCTTGCCGAACGGCAGATCGTTGATCACCTGCGGCCCGACGATTTCGCTGTTATGTCCTTTGCCATCTTCGAACAGAATTCTCAGGCGATAGCTGCCGCGCGGCAACTTATGTATCGGCAGCACCCCCTCGAAACCGCTGGTTGCTGCCTGCGGCCAAGCTGGGAACACCCTGGCAACGTCATCCCGCTGATTGCTGGCTAACAACACCAACATTTCTTTATCCTGCGCCAATACCCGTACTTTCACCGGCGCCTGCCCCGCTACCGCCCAGCCGCTAATCAAATTGCGGCCATCAGCCTTGATCGGATCGGTTACGTCTAACACCCCAAATGGCTTTGAAAAATCAACTGGCACCCGGCCGGCGTTAAATACCTTGCCAACGCCGTTTGCCGCGCGCACTTCCAACGCTGAGGTATACGGTGGAATAACGCCGCGCGAAAATGCAAAGGTATATCCGGAAACAGGCGGGAATTTGCATTGCGGAAGGGCTGAGGTCACATCGGTTCTGACAGCGCTTGGCTTGACACTGGCAAGCAACTTGCCGTTCGCCCACATCTCGACACGGCTTACTCCGGCAGCGTCAGCTGCCCAGCCCTCAATATAAATGCTGGCTTCGCCGGTAGAATCGATTATTTTCGGTGTATCAACTGCGCCGCGCGCTTCGCAGGCTGGCGGCGCCATTTCCATTTTTATTTGCGGCCAAACAAGACTGGTGGCACCTCCGCCAATCGCGACAACTGACAAAGTTACAACTACCGTTAGTAGCAATTTTTTATTAAGATGGCTAATCATTTCATTGCTTATGTTAGTGGTATGGCTTCTGAAGGGACACTGGAACGGATACTCTGTGACGGATATTGAGGAACGTACATTTCAAAAATTAACAGAGAGTGTCAGGAATAGCCAAGATACAAGTTGCAGCTAATCAAATAATACCATTTACGGTTAGTAAATAATGCTGGTACGAGATTGCCAATTAAGGCAACACTCAGCAGATAATTGACAGGACGGTTTTAAGTCCCAGGTGCAAAAGGCGCAGCATGATGCTGCTTGAAGTTAGATTATCCATTGAGCGCGAGTCCATTTAAACAAATGGGCGCCTAATGGCATCCAATATGAATTTTCCATGTTTTTCAATGCGGTACTGTTCTGGGTCAGACTCTCATGGCACTCGGTTAAGGCTATGACACCCTAAAATGGATGGGCTGAGCACTTCTGACGGTAAGCTTTTGTTTCGACACGAAAACAACCAATCTCAGGAGGTCAGCCCAAATGAAGGATAACAAAGTTGAGCGGGTTCGCCAGGAAGTTGCGATGTTCAGACGACAGTTTTTGCAAGATGACACTGACGCTTTCGATCAGGCTCTTGGTAACCAAGAGATTACAGCAGTCGTGAGCGAACTGGTGGCGCCACATCGTGAGCGCATCTATCCCCCATGGGACACGCTACACCGAGCGAAGGCGGCATTGCTCGCGGACGTGTTGCCACGGGTACTGAGTTTTACCGGCGCCAAGCGCCTGTTGTGTGCATTCGTCGACCAGCTTCGTCGAACATCGGGAAAATAAGTTCGCACCATGATTGCAACAGTGATGACTAGCATTGTGACACTGCGATTGCCGTACCGACCTGACCGAATAGAGCCTCGCGCGAAGAAACGACGGCCCAAAAACCTTCGCTGTTAACCGTGCCACGTTAAGTCGCGCGTGACCTCATTTACGTTCAGCGAGAGCTTAACCGGATGCCATGAGAGCCTGGCCCCTTTATTGTTTTTGTTTTAGCGTTTTATCTTGGCCAGAAACACAGTCACTTCTTCACGGTCATGGTATAGCTGCTTCGCTTGCAAGCGATACTTGAAGCCTTTTTTATTTAATACCTCGCGGATGCTGGAGAGCGCTTCGTTCAAGGCTTCCACGCGTTTTTTCATCGGCAGCTTGAGGTTGAAGAAGGCGCGGCTGGTTGAGCCGCTGGCGACCCAGTCAGCGACCAGTGCGGCCACTCGTCCCGGTTGCTCTATCATGTCGCATACCAGCCAATCTACCGCGTGTTTAGGGCGATAGCGGAAGCCATCCTGACGAAGGTGTTTAACCGAAGGGTGATCGGCCACCACGCCTTTGAGAGGGCCGTTATCAACTGCCACCACCTGCATGCCCAGACTGACAAGGTGCCAAGTCCAGCCACCGGGAGCTGCACCCAGATCTACCGCGCGCATGCCCGGCCTTATCCATTGTGCTTTTTCGTCTTCGGATAAAAACACCTCAAAAGCTTCGGCCAGCTTGAGCACAGAACGACTTGGCGCTTCATAAGGCATCTTCATGCGCAGGATGCCCATAGCTACGGCGGCGCTGTTGCGCGGATCACTTGTACCGATCAGTGCACGATTCTTGTCAGGGAAAAAGATATGCAGGCGGGGCAGGTGAGGATCTTCAGCCATACGTCCGCTGGCGCGCAGTTTTTCTTCCAGCAGAGGTTGAAAGCGCTTGATAAAACCGGACAGGGTTTTGCCATCGTTGGTGTCAGGCGTTTCCAGCCACAGTGCGCTGAATTGCGCAGGTGTATCGGGTATGGCTGCAAGCAGGGGAGCGAGGCGGTCGCGATCGGGCAGCTCGCTTACTTCGGCTAGCAGGGTGATTAACTGGCGGGTAAAAGTGAGTTGGTCATAATGCAGGCGCGGTTTGCCCTGAATGATGAGGAAGCCGCTGTTGGCACTGGCTTCGAGTGGCGCTGCCTGTGTTTCCTCCAGGCAGTCTCGTTCGAAGCCGGGGCGACAATACAGCAGCCATTGTTGTGATGTTGTTGGATTCGGTGTGCTCATGGCGCGCATGTTAGCAGCCTGCAGGTGAGGGCAATCTTTAAATATGGGGAAAGTCCGACACACTTCTAGTGTGAAGAAAATTGGAAAGTCGTGTGCGGGAATTGGGGTTGGCAGGGCTTTTGCGAAGCAAATACTCGCAAACCGCACATACGGTTTGATGAGGGAGGGCTGACGAGAGCCTGTCTTCGACTCTACCCTTTAATTTAATTGTCTTTAATTGACGACTATTAATTGAATTTATATTCAGTATGTTATAAGCATCAATAAAAATATGTACCCGATAAGCGACATGATTATGATTGTCATCAGCTGATTTTTATATAAGCAATTGTTTATTATGCATTATAAAAACTGGCATCTATTTTGCTTACTAGATAAGCACTGGCATAAGGTCAGTTTTAAATTAACTTTTTAAAGGAAATTAATTAATGAAAAATTTAATGAATATGTTAGTTTTTGCTTTGTTATCGGTTGTTGCTTTGCCGTCATTTGCAACAAGTGTCCCTCAGTCGGCAGCAGACTGCCAAAAGGCTCATGCTGGTGACAACGCCAAAATCCAGGCTTGTATTGATGGCTTGAAGAAATAATTAGACGACCTCCGGTAAAGCCGGAGGTTTTTTTGGACGTTCCCCTCAAATAAGCCAACAAATCCAGGCTATCAAAAAACTGCTAAATTTAGCCGCGCTGCACGATGTGCAGCGGTACGCCATCAAGACGGATGCGCGGGCGACGGTCATGGGTGAGCTCCAGCAGCAATTTCGAGCCTCCTCCCTTTAATTCTGGATGAATACATCTAACAGACAACCGACGAATAGCGGGCCCATAAGCGTTTCCTTTTCCGATTGGAACAGTTGCATTGTGCTGGTTATATATCAGTTTCACTCGAATTCGGCTGTTGGCAACCCGTCGATGCTGCGAGCGTTCTTCTCGCGCCGATAGGCAGAGAGATTCTCGATGCCTTTTGTCTCAACCCAACGGTCGATGACGTCGCGATCTTCGACAAACTGCATAATCGGGACTCCGTACCCACAAGAGTCGCTGACGCGAGTGACGCGGATCAGGATGATTGCCCGAGTACTCGGCTTCAAGTACATCTTTGGAGCAAGCTCTTCCCAAAGCGGCGTGCCTGGCAAAACTGTCTCGCCCGTCCCGTGGAAACGGACGATCTTCGGTGGCCCCTCAAACGCACAGAACATCAGGACGATTCGCCCGTTCTCCCTGATGTGAGCGATTGTTTCGGCTCCGCTTCCTGTGAGATCGGCATACGCGACCGTCTGGGGATTGACAATTCTGAGAGAGTCCAGGCCTTTTGGGGAACAGTTCACGTGGCCTTCAGCTGCTAATGGTGCCGTTGCGATGAAGAACACGTGCTGCTTCTGAACCCACGACGTGAGCTCGGGAGTAATTTCATTGTAGAGTTTGCCCATATAGTCCTTGCTGGGGTTTTAAGTTTGAATTATGGGGTGCCGTTAGGCGTCCCGTTTGTATAATAGGTATAAATATAACGGAGTATCGGAAGAATGCTAAAGATGATGTAAATTCAGTTAAAAATCGAACGTTTGGTGGCATTACTGATCATTTAATCCCTTTCAATTGAGAATTTGCTGCTTACATTTTTAGTAAGTAAAGGGGCCAGGCACGGATTATTCACGGTTATGGCCGCGTTGCATGATGTGCGGTGTACGCCATCAAGATGGAATGCGCGTAGTCCTTTAATTCTTTATCAGGCTGCGAGTAGCGCACAGGGTTGGATTTTTGCAAGTGTTTCGCCCATAGTTTCGCGCGCTATTGCCGTGTCGTAGTTGGCTTGTCCACGCAACCACCAGCCATCACTAAGACCAAAGTATCTACATAGACGCAGATCGGTATCGGCTGTGATTGCCCTCTTGCCAGCGACAATGTCGCCAATTCGCTGAGCTGGAACGCCAATATCTTTGGCTAGACGGTACTTGGTAAGGCCAAGAGGCTTAAGAAATTCTTCGTCAAGCATTTCGCCTGGAGTTACCGGGGGAATCGTACGCATCATATTTCCTTTAATGATAGTCCACGATCTCAACTTCAGTTGCGCCATCGGTATTCCAAATGAAGCAGACGCGCCATTGATCATTGATTCGAATACTGTGTTGTCCTTTGCGGTTGCCCTTGAGTGCTTCGAGCTTGTTTCCAGGCGGTACACGTAAATCATTCAGTACGCTGGACCAATCGAGTTGTTCTAGCTTTCGTAGAGCTGATCGTTCAATGTTTATCCATTTTGGCACTCTCTGGCCGAGGAACAAGGCTCTTGTGTCTTCGCACTTGAAGCTTTTGATTGTCATGAAGCATATAGTAACGCGTAGCGTTACTAACGTCAAGCGATCATTGGGGTGATCAAATCAGTGCATGACGCTACGTGACTAGTGTTTAATTGCATAAATTAATAATAGTATTGCGGAGCTGGGCACCCTTGACTTCACGCTTGCGCCAAATGAACGGCGATGCATTTTTATTGTACGCAGTCGTGAAGTCTTTAATGGCTTGCGTTAGCTTGTCGATACTCTCGAAGCTTGCTCCCCGTAGTGCTTTGCGCTGTAAAATTCCGAACCATATTTCAATCTGATTAAGCCAGCTCGCCGACGTGGGCGTAAAGTGGAGTATCACGTTGGGGTGAGCGGCGAGCCAGTCGGTGTTTCCTTTGTGGGTCGATAGATTGTCCAAAATAACATGAATCTCCCGCCCCTCCGGTTGCTGTGCAATCACCTCGTCGAGGAAGGCCTGAAAGTCCACCCGTTTCTTTGTCGCGGTGGTCTTGCCATGAATCTGCCCGGTGGCGACTTGCAGCGCGGCAAACAGATTCAACGTGCCGTGACGTTTGTAGGTACTTTTCATCGCACGCACGATCTTGCCGCTACTGGTATGTACATAACCACAGGTTTGAATCGACGGATTCTCGTCAACACTGAGCACCAAAGCATTGTCTGGCGGGTTGAGGTACAGGCCAATCACGTCGGCGGACTTGGAGGCAAACTCCGGGTCGGTGCTGACACACCAAGACCGATGCCGTTGTAGTTGTATCCCTTCTTTGCGTAAGATTCGCCACACGACATCGGCAGACACGCCCAAACTCACCGCGACTGAGCCGCCGTCCCAGGTGCTCATTCCTGCAGGTGGCGGCATCTCCAGTTGCTCCAGGATACGTTGCCGCAACACCGGGTGGTCGTAAGTGCTTGGCTTGCCGGAGCGAGCCTGATCGTGCAAGCCAGCCAAACCATGTGTTGCAAAGCGATTGCGCCAAATGCCTATGGTATTGGGGCGCAACTTCATCTCAGTGGCAATTTGATCGTTGCGTTTACCCGACAAGCAGGCCAGAACAATCTTGGCCCGCTCAACTAATCGGGTCTGCTCTGTGCGACTACGTGCGAGTTTATTCAACACCATCTTCTGTTCTTTTGTGCACAATAGTTTCACTGCAACTCGGGACATGGGACACCTCCGGCAAAAAACCCTGAAGGTGGTATTTTAATTAATATCTTTTATTAATACAATTAGACTCTAGTGTAGTGCTTGTGAATTGTTTGAGTTATTCGGCTCTTCGTTTGCCCTCCTTGCGTCCTTGTCCACGGAGCGAATGATGAATTCGGGTGCGCTGAGACTGCTGTCTGGTTAAAACTCGAATAAATTTAGTTGGTTAGGGAAAAGGTACTGTTTGGGAATGCACTCAGCCCCAGCGAAGACTTGAGATAGATGGGTTTTCTCAAAAACTAGAGACCGATAAAATCTGTAGCAAAGCCTAAAGCGTGGCATCAAGTTGCTGCCCCTTTTTGATAATCCCAGATTATCCATTAGAAGCGCGAATCCATTAAAATCAATGGGGATTCTAACGGTATCCATCAGGAATCTCCCATATTATTCAATACGGTGCTGTTCTAATGGAAAATCAGGGGTAAGGGCAATCAGCACGTAAGTGGCTACGGCGCACCAGATTCGCGCCTTCGCTGCACCTGCTGTTGCCGATAATCAGCTTGATACGCAGATGCTGCTTGATCCATTTGTGACATAGTAAAAATAAGGGCTGAGTTCATCCAGGAAAATTATGTACCATAAGTCTCCGAAGTATATGTCAACGCTAAATAGAAATGTCCACTTTTCCCGTTTTTTCTTTGCTACGTCGTAGCGCGTTGTCCGTCGTGGGCGGACTTGCCGACGGGCATGTTTCTCCAGGGATGATTCGGTGCGGGTTTGTGTCCCGTGTTGCGCCGCGCCACTGCTTTAGCCACTTGTGCATTGACCGATTTTCCGTCTGCTACGGGGGACTGTCGCTGCGGTTTGTCCATCACGCCATAGGTCAGGTTGCGCTTCTTCCAGAGCAGCTCTTGGCTTCCGTCAAAGTGCTCGTGTATCGTAACTTGTGCTCTCTGCAACCCCAGCCCTGTCCCGGTGGTGGCGACTTGTAGCAGCTGGTTTTCATGCTGGCAAGACAGGTTTTTCGAAAGCGTTTTTGCCACATGAACTGACAGGGTGCGCAGCAAGGCGGCCCGTGTGCCTGGATAGGCCAGATGCGCGTCAAACGTGTCTTTGGATACGACTGCAAAACGCCTGTTGAAGTCCTTGATGTAGCCTGGCAACCAAGTGTTTGCGCTGTCCATGTCGTTGATGCCCGCCAGTCGCATTTCCTTGATCAGCCTGTCTTGCAAAGTCTGATTAACGCGTTCCACACGCCCTTTGGCTTGCGGGCTGTGAGCGTGAATACATTCGATTCCCAGCTCACGTGCCGCCCGCGAGAATTGTGTTTCGGCCTCAGGATCGGCCTCTTTGGCGTTGATGCGGAAGATGCTGTGTTTGTCGCTGTACAGAGCCACGGGTACACCATGCGCCAGAATGTGGTCGTGCAGCACATGCATATAGCCCAGCGTGGTTTCGGCTGGCGCAAAGCGCAACTGTGTTAATCGTCCGGTGGCATCGTCAATGAATACCAGCAACGTGCAATAGTCGCCGCGCCCTTCAAACCAGTCGTGGGGGCTGCCGTCTATCTGGATCAACTCGCCAAACCGCGCGCGCCGCTCGCGCATCGGGTGTGCACATACCGTGCCACCTTTCTTGGGGCGCCAATAGCCCGCTTGGATCATCATCTGGCGCGTACTCTCGACAGAGAGCTTAATGCCATGCAACTCGGCAAGTTTTTCGCAAGCCAGCGTCGGCCCGAAATCCCGGTAGTGTGTGCCGATGAGATCAATGACTTGGGCGCGAATGGCTTCATCCAGCCGCCGGTTTGAGGCTCTGCCGCGCTTCTTGCTGGCCAACCCCGCCAAGCCCGCCGTCTGATAACGTTTGGTCAGGCGGCGCACTTGGCGGGTAGTGATACCCAGTCGCTTCGACGCCTCTTGTTGGCTGATTTTATTCTCTTTCAACAACTCCAATACCTGTGCTTGTTTCACTTCTTGTTGGCTCATGAGTTTGTCCATTTTTTGGCTCATGAGTTTGTCCATTTTCAATATATCCGCCACTGTTATTAACAGGGGTGAGTTTAATCACCAGCGGACATTTCTATTTGGGAGAAAGCGGACATTACTACTTTGCGCTAATAAAAATGCTTGACCATCGTTATTTGCTCTGTATAATGCGCCCCTCTCGCTGCTACGGCAGCCCGTTCTTTAAAAGTTTACAGACAACCGACGAGTGTGGGTACATGCGCTGAGGCATTGATGAACAGGCGGATTAGTTCGCATGATCATCATGACTCAAGACATAAAAGCAGTACCTCACACGAAGTCGAAGAAATGAAATATTGATTCGCTTTGAGTGAGATCGATTTGCCTGTAAGGGCAGATCAAATAAGCATAGAGATTGAACTGAAGAGTTTGATCCTGGCTCAGATTGAACGCTGGCGGCATGCTTTACACATGCAAGTCGAACGGCAGCACGGGGGCAACCCTGGTGGCGAGTGGCGAACGGGTGAGTAATATATCGGAACGTACCCGGAAATGGGGGATAACGTAGCGAAAGTTACGCTAATACCGCATATGCCCTTAGGGGGAAAGCGGGGGATTCGCAAGAACCTCGCGTTTTCGGAGCGGCCGATATCGGATTAGCTAGTAGGTGAGGTAAAGGCTCACCTAGGCGACGATCCGTAGCTGGTCTGAGAGGACGACCAGCCACACTGGAACTGAGACACGGTCCAGACTCCTACGGGAGGCAGCAGTGGGGAATTTTGGACAATGGGCGCAAGCCTGATCCAGCCATGCCGCGTGAGTGAAGAAGGCCTTCGGGTTGTAAAGCTCTTTCAGCCGGAAAGAAAACGCACGGGTTAATAACCTGTGTGGATGACGGTACCGGAAGAAGAAGCACCGGCTAACTACGTGCCAGCAGCCGCGGTAATACGTAGGGTGCGAGCGTTAATCGGAATTACTGGGCGTAAAGCGTGCGCAGGCGGTTTTGTAAGACAGATGTGAAATCCCCGGGCTTAACCTGGGAACTGCATTTGTGACTGCAAGGCTAGAGTACGGCAGAGGGGGGTAGAATTCCACGTGTAGCAGTGAAATGCGTAGATATGTGGAGGAATACCGATGGCGAAGGCAGCCCCCTGGGTCGATACTGACGCTCATGCACGAAAGCGTGGGGAGCAAACAGGATTAGATACCCTGGTAGTCCACGCCCTAAACGATGTCAACTAGGTGTTGGGGGAGGAGACTTCCTTAGTACCGCAGCTAACGCGTGAAGTTGACCGCCTGGGGAGTACGGTCGCAAGATTAAAACTCAAAGGAATTGACGGGGACCCGCACAAGCGGTGGATTATGTGGATTAATTCGATGCAACGCGAAAAACCTTACCTACCCTTGACATGCCAGGAACTTGCCAGAGATGGCTTGGTGCCCGAAAGGGAACCTGGACACAGGTGCTGCATGGCTGTCGTCAGCTCGTGTCGTGAGATGTTGGGTTAAGTCCCGCAACGAGCGCAACCCTTGTCATTAATTGCCATCATTTAGTTGGGCACTTTAATGAGACTGCCGGTGACAAACCGGAGGAAGGTGGGGATGACGTCAAGTCCTCATGGCCCTTATGGGTAGGGCTTCACACGTAATACAATGGTCGGTACAGAGGGTTGCCAACCCGCGAGGGGGAGCTAATCTCAGAAAGCCGATCGTAGTCCGGATTGGAGTCTGCAACTCGACTCCATGAAGTCGGAATCGCTAGTAATCGCGGATCAGCATGTCGCGGTGAATACGTTCCCGGGTCTTGTACACACCGCCCGTCACACCATGGGAGCGGGTTCTACCAGAAGCAGCTAGCCTAACCGCAAGGGGGGCGGTTGCCACGGTAGGGTTCGTGACTGGGGTGAAGTCGTAACAAGGTAGCCGTATCGGAAGGTGCGGCTGGATCACCTCCTTTCTAGAGAAGCCTTGGCGTACGTATCCACACTCATCGGTTGTCTAAACTAAAGTAGTGAGGTGGCTGGAGTGAGGACTGAGGTGTTGATTCTCATGCCTGACCTCTCGCTTCTCACGCTTAATAGGGTCTGTAGCTCAGTTGGTTAGAGCACACGCTTGATAAGCGTGGGGTCGGTGGTTCGAGTCCACCCAGACCCACCAAGCATGGGGGATTAGCTCAGCTGGGAGAGCACCTGCTTTGCAAGCAGGGGGTCGTCGGTTCGATCCCGTCATCCTCCACCATTTACCATTACTTTTATAATGTTTAAAGTAAGAACCTATATCAAAGCTATTTGTTTTGATATTGGCTTTTGCTAATAGTAGTTCTTTAAAAATCTGGAAGAAGTAAGAAAGTGATTCACGCACAAGTGTTAATGGGGAAACCTATTGATGCGCGTGCATGAAAAACATGGGTTTTGATTGTATCAAGCCGTAACCATTCAAGTCGGATGGAAGCGGTCACAAACGCAAGACAAAAAACTTGTAACGAGAACCTTGGTCTCTAAAAGACCGAGGATTTAATGTTATAGGGTCAAGCGAATAAGTGCATGTGGTGGATGCCTTGGCGATTACAGGCGACGAAAGACGTGTAAGCCTGCGAAAAGCTACGGGGAGCTGGCAATAAAGCTTTGATCCGTAGATATCTGAATGGGGAAACCCGGCCCGCAAGGGTCACTCCTGACTGAATACATAGGTCAGGTAGAGCGAACCCGGTGAACTGAAACATCTAAGTAGCCGGAGGAAAAGAAATCAACCGAGATTCCGAGAGTAGTGGCGAGCGAAATCGGAGGAGCCTTCAACCTTTAGCTTCTGAATTAGTGGAACAGTCTGGAAAGTCTGGCCATAGTGGGTGATAGCCCCGTACGCGAAAATTCAGGAGTGGAAATAGGGTTGGAACAAGTAGGGCGGGACACGAGAAATCCTGTCTGAATATGGGGGGACCATCCTCCAAGGCTAAATACTCGTAATCGACCGATAGTGAACCAGTACCGTGAGGGAAAGGCGAAAAGAACCCCGGAAGGGGAGTGAAATAGATCCTGAAACCGCATGCATACAAACAGTGGGAGCGGACTTGTTCCGTGACTGCGTACCTTTTGTATAATGGGTCAGCGACTTACATTCAGTAGCGAGCTTAACCGAATAGGGGAGGCGCAGCGAAAGCGAGTCTGATAAGGGCGATAGTTGCTGGGTGTAGACCCGAAACCAAGTGATCTATCCATGGCCAGGATGAAGGTGGGGTAACACTCACTGGAGGTCCGAACCCACTAATGTTGAAAAATTAGGGGATGAGCTGTGGATAGGGGTGAAAGGCTAAACAAACTTGGAAATAGCTGGTTCTCTCCGAAAACTATTTAGGTAGTGCCTCATGTATCACTCTCGGGGGTAGAGCACTGTCATGGCTAGGGGTCTATTGCTGATTACCAAACCATTGCAAACTCCGAATACCGAGAAGTGCGAGCATGGGAGACAGACATCGGGTGCTAACGTCCGGTGTCGAAAGGGAAACAACCCAGACCGCCGATTAAGGTCCCCAAGACATAGTTAAGTGGAAAACGAAGTGGGAAGGCTAAAACAGTCAGGATGTTGGCTTAGAAGCAGCCATCATTTAAAGAAAGCGTAATAGCTCACTGATCGAGTCGTCCTGCGCGGAAGATGTAACGGGGCTCAAACTATGCACCGAAATCGCGGATATGTACTTGTACATATGGTAGGAGAGCGTTCTGTAGGCCTGCGAAGGCAGCTTGAGAAGGCTGTTGGAGGTATCAGAAGTGCGAATGCTGACATGAGTAGCGATAAAGGGAGTGAAAGGCTCCCTCGCCGAAAGCCCAAGGTTTCCTGTGCAACGTTCATCGACGCAGGGTGAGTCGGCCCCTAAGGCGAGGCAGAAATGCGTAGTCGATGGGAAACAGGTTAATATTCCTGTACCTCAATACAATGCGATGTGGGGACGGAGAAGGTTAGGCAAGCCAAGTGTTGGACGTCTTGGTTTAAGCGTGTAGGGAGATCTCTTAGGTAAATCCGGGGGGTCAATTCTGAGACGTGATGACGAGTGCCATTTTGGCGCGAAGTTGCTGATACCAAGCTTCCAAGAAAAGCCACTAAGCTTCAGTTGTATTGAGACCGTACCGCAAACCGACACAGGTGGGCAGGATGAGAATTCTAAGGCGCTTGAGAGAACTCGGGTGAAGGAACTCGGCAAATTTGCACCGTAACTTCGGGAGAAGGTGCGCCCCGGTAGAGTATAGGACTTCGCGTCCGAAGCTCGATGGGGTTGCAGTGAAATGGTGGCTGCGACTGTTTAATAAAAACACAGCACTCTGCAAACACGAAAGTGGACGTATAGAGTGTGACTCCTGCCCGGTGCCGGAAGGTTAAATGATGGGGTGCAAGCTCTTGATTGAAGCCCCGGTAAACGGCGGCCGTAACTATAACGGTCCTAAGGTAGCGAAATTCCTTGTCGGGTAAGTTCCGACCTGCACGAATGGAGTAACGATGGCCACACTGTCTCCACCCGAGACTCAGCGAAGTTGAAATGTTTGTGAAGATGCAATCTACCCGCGGCTAGACGGAAAGACCCCATGCACCTTTACTGTAGCTTTGCATTGGACTTTGAACAGATCTGTGTAGGATAGGTGGGAGGCTTTGAAGCGGTGTCGCCAGACGTCGTGGAGCCAACCTTGAAATACCACCCTGATGTGTTTGAGGTTCTAACCTAGGTCCGTAATCCGGATCGGGGACATTGCATGGTAGGCAGTTTGACTGGGGCGGTCTCCTCCCAAAGAGTAACGGAGGAGTACGAAGGTATCCTAGGTACGGTCGGACATCGTACTGATAGTGCAATGGCAAAAGGATGCTTGACTGCGAGACTGACAAGTCGAGCAGGTGCGAAAGCAGGTCATAGTGATCCGGTGGTTCTGTATGGAAGGGCCATCGCTCAACGGATAAAAGGTACGCTGGGGATAACAGGCTGATTCCTCCCAAGAGTTCATATCGACGGGGGAGTTTGGCACCTCGATGTCGGCTCATCACATCCTGGGGCTGTAGTCGGTCCCAAGGGTATGGCTGTTCGCCATTTAAAGTGGTACGTGAGCTGGGTTTAAAACGTCGTGAGACAGTTTGGTCCCTATCTGCCGTGGGCGCTGGAAATTTGAAGGGACCTGCTCCTAGTACGAGAGGACCGGAGTGGACGGATCTCTGGTGTACCGGTTATGACGCCAGTCGTATTGCCGGGTAGCTAAATCCGGAAGAGATAACCGCTGAAAGCATCTAAGCGGGAAACTCGCCTTAAGATGAGATTTCCCTGGGGACTCGATCCCCCTGAAGGGTCGTGGAAGACCACCACGTTGATAGGTCAGGTGTGGAAGCGCAGTAATGCGTTAAGCTAACTGATACTAATTGCCCGTGAGGCTTGACCCTATAACATTAAATATTACAAGTTGCGTTGCAATCAAAACCAATTACTTCTTCCAGTTGATGGCTGATTGATTACCTGTTTGATCAGGTAATCAGTTAGTCGACAGTTATGTCTGACGACCATAGCAAGTTGGCCCCACTCCTTCCCATCTCGAACAGGACAGTGAAACGACTTTGCGCCGATGATAGTGTACATTCGTATGTGAAAGTAGGTCATCGTCAGACTCCTTGCAAATAAAAAACCCTCTCCATTGTGAGAGGGTTTTTTATTTTGATGAAGCTATAGACAAAACTTTTCAAGTGAAACTATCTGGTTCAGATACGCCTTGCTAACTCACTGGCCTTACCTGTATAGGTAGCTGGCGTTAATATATATAAGCGTTGTTTTTCCGCTTCCGGAATATTTAATGTGTGGATGAAAGCATGCAGGCTGTCGCGGTTGATGCCGCCTTTGCCGCGTGTTAGTTTTTTAAGTTTGTCGTAGGCATTTTCGATGCTGTAGCGCCGCATTACAGTTTGGATTGGCTCGGCCAATACTTCCCAGTTATTGTTCAAATCTTCCGCCATGCGTTGCGGATTTGCTTCCAGTTTATTCAATCCCTTTAGGCATGACTCATAAGCCAGCAATGTATAGCCCAGCACTACGCCCATGTTGCGTAGTGTGGTGGAATCGGTTAAATCGCGCTGCCAGCGCGAGATCGGTAGCTTCTCGGATAGATGGCGTAGCAGGGCGTTCGCTAAACCTAGGTTACCCTCGGAATTTTCAAAATCAATTGGATTAATTTTATGTGGCATAGTGGAGGAGCCGACCTCGCCTGCTACCACTTTTTGTTTGAAATAGCCCAGTGAAATGTAGCCCCAAAGGTCGCGGTTGAGATCAATCAGGATGGAGTTGGTACGCGCGTAGGCATCGAATAATTCGGCCATGTAATCGTGTGGTTCGATTTGAATGGTATATGGGTTGAAAGTGATTCCAAGTGACATGACAAAACGTTGCGCGAAAGTTTCCCAATCCACCTCAGGATAAGACGCCAAATGAGAATTGTAGTTACCTACAGCGCCATTGATTTTCCCTAGTATTTCTACGCTGGCTAAACGTGTACGCGCACGTTGTAGGCGATGTACTACATTGGCCATTTCCTTGCCGAGTGTGCTCGGTGTGGCAGTTTGTCCATGAGTGCGGCACAACATAGGTAGGTCTGCCAGTTGATGAGCAAGATCGCGTAAGCAGTTAATAAGCTTATCTAGAGTGGGCAGCATAACTTCGTTGCGCCCATTTCGTAACATTAGTGCGTGGCTCAGGTTGTTAATATCTTCTGAAGTGCAGGCGAAGTGGATAAATTCTAGCTTGCTACTTGTTTCCGGGTTGTCTGAGAGTTTTTCACGCAACCAGTATTCGATCGCTTTCACATCATGGTTTGTACGTTTTTCTATGATTTTGATTTGTTCAGCATCAGCTTCACTGAATTGCGCGATTAGTTGATCGAAATATGCAAGGGTTGCGGCGGAGAACGGTTTGATTTCAGGAATTTCAGCCTCCAGACTGAGCGCCTTGAGCCATTCGATTTCGATCTTAACGCGATAGTGAATTAGGCCAAATTCGCTGTAATAGGTGCGCAAGGAATTTATCTGGCTGTGGTAGCGGCCATCTAAGGGAGAGAGTGCGGTGAGTGTGGTTAGTGTCATCGAGATAATCCTTGGAAAAAAAACAGCAAAATTTTATGTGAAAACAGAATTGGTGACGTATAGTTGTAACTATTATCATCGATTCGGCCATTAAATAGTTTGAAGCAGCATATTTTATGCGTGGGTCTTGAATGTAAGAAGCGACGCGTTGCTCTCCAGCATCATCATGTGATCGTTGGTAGCAGTACGCAATTTCTCTTTGGTACGCACTTGGACTTTCGATCTGATAGTCTGCCTCAGGTCTGAATTCAACCTCTCTTCCGGATTCAATTCAGAGCTGTAGCTGGGCATATAAAAGTATTTGATTTTGCTTTCTTCCAGCCAAGTCTCCACTGGTTTGCTGCGGTGTACTCTCAAACTATCCAGAATCACGTACATATTTTTCCTCGCATCCATGATCAATAGTTCAAGGAATTCAATGGGCCGATCCGAGTCGAAATTTCCGTCAATAATCCGCCAACGTGCAAAGCCATTGTTGGTTACAGCGGCAATCATCGACAGCCGCCGCGTACCGGGTGCATAGGCCGCCGGCATTTTTCTCTTGGGCGCAAAGCCACGCCCGCGTACATCGGTATTTACCAGTGTCGTCTCATCACTCCAGTAAATTTCGCCGCCCGCGTTTGCAGAAGGTGCTCAGAATGTCGTTGTACGGATATTCGTCAGCGGTTAATAAGCTAAATGCAACCGAATCGTAAGTGGCATTTTCCAGTTTGCGGTTGGAGAGCACGCCTGTGACATAGCTATAAACCAGGATAGACAAGTGCAATGCCTGATGAAATGGTGCGCTCCGTATGGCCTTCAAATCCAGTCGTTCATCGAAGGCGGGAACAGGTAGTTCATGTTACGTATGATTGGCTTAAAGCGGCTCATTAAGATATATTTATTTTTTTGAGGTACAGTAAAACTGTAACATTTTACAGTTGCACTTGGTCGGTTTTTTCAATTTCATAATCGGGGAAGCCCGACAGGCTGCTAGAAGCGGTGCAGCCATTCGCATGCGAACAAAAAATAAAATTCTACTATCCACGACAGCATTATGATAATTGACTATGTCGAATAATCCGTTGTCTTTGCATGACAATGCTCCCAAACACTGCTTTTTAAAGCAATGAATTGGCGGCTTTAAAGAAAAGTTGTTTGTATTGCCTTTTATCATTATCGATTATTTGCAATGATGCCGCCGCCTAGACAAATTTCGCCATCGTAAATTACCACCGATTGCCCTGGGGTAACAGCCCGTTGTACTTCACTAAATTCAAAGCTGCCAAGGGTGTCAGATATCGCGTTGAAGTGGCAACTTACATCGGCTTGGCGATAACGGATTTTAGCGGTGTAGCCGCGCGTAATATCAGGCATATGGCTATTAATCCAGTGCAGTTCTGTTGCATCAAGAAATGTGGTCAGCAAAGCTGGATGATCGTGTCCTTGCACCACAATCAGATGATTGTTCGCAATGCTTTTGTCCGCCACGAACCAAGGCAGGCCTTGGCCGCCAATACCTAAACCTTGACGCTGGCCAATGGTATAGAACGATAGGCCCATATGTTCCCCGACCATTTGACCATCGGGTGTGTACATAGGGCCGGGTTGAGCAGGCAGGTAACGATTGAGAAATTCGCGGAACGGACGTTCGCCGATGAAGCAGATTCCAGTACTGTCTTTTTTGGCGAAGTTGGATAGATTATGTTGACGTGCGATTTCTCGCACCTGCGACTTTAGCAGCATGCCTAGCGGGAACATCGCTTTGGACAGTTGAGTCTGATTCAAGCGATATAAAAAATAGCTTTGATCCTTGCTGCTGTCTATCGCCTTGAGTAATTGATAGTTGCCGTCCACTTTGCGTATTTGCGCATAATGTCCAGTGGCAATGGAATCTGCGCCCATATTGACTGCGTGTTCTAGAAAAGCCTTAAATTTTATTTCAGAATTGCATAGGATGTCCGGGTTGGGTGTGCGCCCGGCCGCGTATTCGCGCAAGAAATGGCTGAATACGCGATCCTTGTATTCCTTGGCGAAGTTAACTGTTTCAATGGGGATGCCTATGGTGTCGGCGATGGAGACTGCATCTATTAGGTCTTGGCGCGAGGAACAGTGCTCGTCACTATCGTCATCTTCCCAGTTTTTCATGAACAGGCCAATGACCTTATAGCCCTGTTGTTTCAGCAGTAGCGCGGTAACGGCGGAATCTACTCCGCCGGAGATACCGACGACAATACATCCTTTAGCCATAATATATCAGCAGGTCTAGAGGATAGCGTTTGCCGCAAAGATAATCCTCTGCGCAGCTCAGTACTAATGGGCTACGGTGGCATATGTTGTTGGCACGGAATTCTTCCATTGTCGTTCTGGATTGTACGAAAGACTGCGTCAAGCGTCTGTTCCGAGAAATGGGCGAGAACGCGTCCGGCGAAGGCGAAGCATAGATAGGTGGTCATGCACAGACGCATACCAGCGAAAAATGCCAATCAGATAGTTGTGGTTTGAATTCGTAAGCTGATTCTTTCCGTACTGTTGTTTATTGCAGAGATTCGTTAGGTTCCAGATGATCAGTAGGTTGGTTGAACAACAGGGTGTGTTCCTCAATCAGAAGAAATTTGCAGTATTGTTCGATAACGGCGCCTACCGCGACTTTAGGTTTTCAGACCATGTCATCCGGTTTCAGATATTGTTTTTAAGCGGAGAATCGGACGAAATAGAAATGGCAGGGTTGCCCCTGCCATTTCTAAAGCTCACAAAATTAATGAGCCGTTGGAGCCGCTGCAGGAGCTGCTTCGTCAGTTTTATGTGCGTCAGCCTTATGGGCCTTTTTAGTTTTTTTAGTTTTTTTAGCTTTTTTAGCAGGAGCAGCAGAGTCCGACGCTGTTGCTCCAGTTGCAGCAGGGGCAGCAGCAGGAGCTGCATCCGCAGCAACAGCGGAAAAAGAAGCAACGGCAAATACAGCAGCGATCAGTGTGGACAACAGTTTCATGTGAACTCCAGTTTTAATTAGGTTAATAAACGTTTTTGACATTAGTGTCAGCGATATTAACGCTCCAGTTCTTTAATTGGTTGACAATTTGGATAATGAATTTAGAGTTGGTGCCGGGAGAGGGACTCGAACCCTCACACTGTCTCCAGCACCGGATTTTGAGTCCGGCGCGTCTACCAATTCCGCCATCCCGGCATGTGAAGCTCGAGATTATCCATGAAACAGAAGCCTTCATCAAGTATAAGCCTGCTTCCGAGCAGGATGAATTTATCCTTTTTGCAAATTCATAGCAAATTAAACAGTTACTGAGGTAAGTTGAAAAAAGTGGACACGAACATTTTGAAATACTTAAAAAGGAGGTGTCAAATGAAACAAAGAATTCCTAACGCGATAGACAGCAAAGAATTTCGAGAACAGGCTAGTAGATGAAGAGGGATTGAGTGTTGAGGCGGTGGCGAAATAGCTGTCGATGTCGAAATCGACATTGGCAAGGCACAACGCCCATTGACTGAGCTCGAACTGAAGTTAGCCAAAGTTAAGCGGGAACTCGCTGAAGTTAAAATGGAGCGCGACCTGTTAAAAAAAAGCGGCAACGTACTTTGCCAAGGGAGTACGGTGAAGTAAGCGATGAGGGAGCAATTGCGAGAAGACTATCTGGTGCTGTTGATGTGCCGCATATATCACGTCTCCCAGAGCGGATATTACGCTTTGCAGGGGCCTCCACCTCCAAAGCGCGCGCATGAAAATGCACGAATGAAATTGGAAATACGAACCGCCATCAGCGCACTCGCGAGACCTATGGTGCCAACGGCTACAGGAAGACCTGGCAGACGTTGGCGCCAACGCCACGGCCCACTGCGTCAAGCGCATCCGCAGGAAATTGGACGTAGGCTGCTAGCAAAATCGTAAATTCAGAAACACAACGGATGCCAGCCACTCACTAGCAGTTGCACCAAACTTGCTTGGACAGAAATTCACGGCAACCACCTTGAACCAGATGTAGGTGACTGACATCACCTACATTCCGTCTGGAGAAGGCTGGCTCTATCTGGCGGGGCACAAAGACCTATACAGGCGTTGCAAAGCCCGCGCCGAGGCTATTCAGGCAATATCGAGATATTTTACAAACGACAACGCATACAGGTTCGGCTGGGCTATCTACCGCCCGCTGCATTTGAATGCCAGTTCTACGAAAAAAATTGACAGCATGTTCCCGTTCGTATCTATTATTGACATCCGACCTCAATATGATTTCTGAATCCTATTTATAGAGTCGGCCGTCAAATAAATTGATTAGAACATCTGGGTTCCGGCCTTCGCGGGAATGACAAATTGCACTATTTGGTGGCCGACTCTATAGGATTAACTGAACGATACAAAGATATCCGATAAGCAATTTAACCAACAGCTTGCCCCATCTTGAAAATGGGCAGGTACATCGCTATCACCATACCGCCGATTAGTGTACCTAGCACCACCATGATGATAGGCTCCATCAGGCTGGCCAGCGCCGCCACTGCATCGTCAACTTCCGCCTCAAAAAAATCCGCCACTTTGTTTAACATGCCGTCCAGTGAACCTGCTTCTTCTCCTATTGCTACCATTTGCAGCACCATGCTGGGGAATACTCCTACATTTTGCATGGCTGCCGTCAGGGTGCCACCTTGGCTGACCTCCCGCTGGATTATCTTGGTCGCATCAAAATACACCACGTTGCCAGCAGCGCCTGCTACCGAGTTAAGCGCCTCCACCAGTGGCACTCCGGCGGCAAACATAGTTGCCAGTGTGCGCGTCCATCGTGCTATGGAGGCCTTGCGGATTACATTTCCAAAAATTGGTAGCTTGAGCATTGCTCTATCGATGACGTCCTGCATTTTTTTGCTACGTTTCCAGAAATAGAAGAATGTGTAAAGTCCGCCCCCTAAAATACTGAAAATCGCCCACCAATAAGCAACGAAAAAATCGGAGATGCTCATCATAATTAACGTAGGTGCGGGCAGATCTGCGCCAAAGCTGGAGAATAACTGTTTAAACGCGGGGATCACAAAAATCATGATTACTGCGGTGATAATAAAGGCGATTGCAATAATTGCAACTGGATACATTAGCGCCCCTTTTATTTTGCTCTTGATGGCCAGCGTTTTTTCCTGGTAGGTCGCCAAACGTTCCAGCAAGCTGTCCAGAATACCGGCGTGCTCGCCCGCGCCTATCAGATTACAAAACAGATCGTCAAAATACAGCGGGAATTTCCGGAATGCCTGTTCCAAACTGCTTCCAGTTTCTACGTCGGTTTTAATGTCGTTCAGCAGACGGGAAACGGAAGGGTTGTGGTGCCCCTTACCAACAATATCAAATGATTGTAGTAGCGGTACGCCGGATTTCATCATGACAGCAAGCTGGCGCGTAAAGAGGGTGAGATCTTTCTGGGTGATTTTTTTCCCTCCGCCACTGCGGGTTTTTTTTATGCTGGTAACATTGATACCTAGACGCCTTAGCTGGGTGGCAGCAACGGCATCGCCGATAGCCCGTACCTCACCTTTTACCAGCTTGCCGGATTTATCCTTACCCTCCCATCGATATTGGAATTCTTTTTTTTTCAGTTTTTCCGCTGCCATGGCGTTTCCTTAATGACTATTCGTAACAAAGTTAAGCAATCCATTATGGAATCTAAAGCTGTTCGGTGCAGAATGATCAGTAAATGATCGCCTCAACGAATTGAAGTTGTCTGCATTTATTTATATCGGTCATATCATGCCGAGCTTTAATTGCTTTGTATATCTGTGGCAAATCCTCTAGTTTTTTGTGGCAGTTCCGGGAAAGTTTTCACCACCCTTACTACCCGACCTTGGATCTGGATTATCTCAATTGGGTGGTCTTCAATCTTCAGGCTGGGTACCTGCTTCAGGGATATCCAGCAAATATTCCAGAATCAAGCCGTTTATTGTCGATTGTCCTTTCATATACCGGCAACAGCGTGTAGTGGCAGGTCGTCAGTTGCTGGCGCAATGACTCTTGCGTCGCATCCGGGTTGTAAACAGCCGCTGTGATTGTGTTAAAATTATCAAATCGTTATATCGAACAATTTTTAGCTTCTCCGGTTCCGAGGGGCGCTGCGACCTTGCATCAGGCGAGGCCAGGCTTGGAACGCTGGGGTGTATCTGTAGCAACGGCGCTCATTCATTAACTTGAATGGAGAAAAATATGAACGCCGTTACCAACGCTGGATTTACCGACTACAAAATTGCCGACATCAATCTTGCTCCTTGGGGACGCAAGGAAATCGCCATTGCCGAAACTGAAATGCCGGGGTTGATGGCGATTCGCGAAGAATATGCAGGCGCACAACCGTTGCGCGGTTCACGCATCGCCGGTTCGCTGCATATGACCATCCAGACTGCCGTGCTGATTGAAACCCTGAAAGCCTTGGGTGCAGAGGTACGCTGGGCTTCCTGCAATATATATTCCACTCAGGATCATGCGGCATCAGCCATAGCCGTAGGCGGTACACCGGTATTTGCGATTAAAGGCGAATCACTCGAAGAGTATTGGGAATACACCCATCGCATCTTCGAATGGCCTAACGACAATCACGCCAACATGATTCTGGACGATGGTGGCGATGCGACCTTATTGTTGCATCTGGGCGCGCGTGCCGAAATAGATGCGTCGCTTATCAGCAAGCCCACTTCGGAAGAAGAAACTTTTCTGTATGCTGCTATCAAACAGCGCCTTGCTACGCAGCCTGGCTGGTATTCTAAACGGTTGGCGACAATTAAAGGGGTGACGGAAGAAACTACAACAGGCGTTCATCGTCTGTACCAGATGCATGCGCGCGGCGAGCTGAAATTCCCTGGTATTAACGTCAATGATTCAGTTACCAAATCCAAATTCGACAACCTGTACGGTTGCCGAGAGTCGCTGGTGGATGGCATTAAACGTGCAACCGATGTGATGATTGCGGGAAAGATTGCTGTTATTGCCGGTTACGGAGATGTGGGAAAAGGCTCGGCACAAGCAATGCGCGCACTATCTGCCCAAGTTTGGGTAACTGAGATTGATCCGATTTGCGCGCTGCAAGCAGCCATGGAAGGCTATCGTGTTGTTACCATGGATTACGCTGCTGAACATGGCGACATTTTTGTGACTTGCACCGGTAACTATCATGTGATCACTCATGAGCATATGAAGAAAATGAAGAATCAGGCCATCGTGTGTAATATTGGCCATTTCGACAACGAAATCGACGTTGCCTCGCTTAAGGCTTACACTTGGGATAACATCAAACCACAAGTCGACCACATAATTTTCCCCGCAGTAGATGGTCAACCCGGCAAGCGCATCATTCTGCTGGCCGAAGGCCGCTTGGTGAATCTGGGTTGCGGCACGGGTCATCCTTCTTATGTGATGAGTTCCTCATTTGCCAATCAGACCATCGCCCAGATCGAGCTATGGAGCGAGGCAAAAAAGGGCACCGGCAAATATCCGGTCGGTGTGTATACCTTGCCCAAACACCTGGATGAAAAAGTGGCGGTACTGCAATTGAAGAAACTTAACGCGCAACTGAGTACGCTCACAGACCAACAAGCCGCTTACATCGGCGTGCCAAAGGAAGGCCCTTACAAATCGGATCATTATCGCTACTAAAATGTGAGTTCCACACACTTCAAAAGAACATCAAAGGCAACCTATGCGACTTATGCTGATCTGGATTTTCAATGCGTTAGCACTGCTTGCGGTTGCTTACCTGTCGCCAGGTATTCATGTGGATGGTTTTATCTCCGCATTAATTGCTGCATTGTTACTGGGACTCATTAATACGCTTCTGCGGCCCCTATTGATTCTGCTTACCCTGCCAGTCACCGTGCTATCGCTAGGCTTGTTCATCCTGGTCATTAACGGTTTGCTATTCTGGTTTGCCGGTTCGGTGCTGAAAGGTTTCGAGGTCAATGGCTTTTGGGCCGGTGTGATTGGAGCTTTGTTATATAGTGCTTTCTCCTTTGTGCTTTCGCTGCTCCTGCGGCAAAAAATTTCGCAGCAGGACCGGTGATTATCGATCATGACAAACTTTAACTCATTCAGTTTTGAATTCTTTCCACCACAAACGCAAGAAGGCGTAAACAAACTTGCCGCCACACGTAAGCAATTGGCAGTACTCAAGCCCGCATTTTTCTCGGTGACCTTCGGCGCGGGCGGCTCCACGCGTGAGCGCACCTTGGAAACGGTAGAGCAGATCAAGGCCGATGGCTATGAAGCCGCGCCTCATTTGTCTTGCGTCGGCTCTACACGTGAGAATATTCGCGCGATTTTGCACACCTACAAAAATATGGGGGTTAAGCGCATCGTGGCACTGCGTGGCGACCTACCCTCCGGGATGGCCACTTCTGGCGAATTCCACTATGCCAATGAGTTGGTATCATTCATCCGCGCTGAGACTGGCGAACACTTCCATATCGAGGTGGCAGCCTATCCAGAATTCCATCCACAAGCGAAATCGCCGCGCGACGACCTGTTAAACTTTAAGCGTAAAGTAATGGCCGGAGCAAATTCTGCTATCACCCAATATTTCTATAACGCCGACGGCTACTTCCGCTTTGTTGAGGAGTGTCGCAAGATGGGCGTCACCCTTCCCATCGTGCCCGGCATAATGCCCATCATGAAATTCTCACAGTTAGCGCGCTTCTCAGATGCATGTGGCGCAGAAATTCCGCGCTCGATGCGAAAAATGTTGGAAAGCTATGGCGATGACAACGAATCCGTACAGGCATTCGGCCTTGATGTTGTCACGCAGCTGTGCGAACGTCTGCTCGCCGGTGGTGCGCCTGGCCTCCATTTCTATACGCTTAACCAGTCTGCTCCTTCGTTGGAAATATGGAAACGCCTAGGGCTTTGACGGCAATGTGGGATTGGCTACCCTCTTTGCTCGACACGTTAATTCTCTTGACTTAAGAGGCTGCTTTATGGATTACAATAGAAGCCATGTCGCAACTTGATTTCAGGCATCATTTTCTCATTGCCATGCCAGCCATGGCAGATTCTCCTTTTGCCAAGACACTTGTTTATATTTGTGAACACAATGAACAAGGCGCGTTGGGCATTATTGTGAACCGCCCGACCAATCTCACACTTGGCGAGTTGTTCGAGCAAACTAAAATTCCGATGGGCGAGTTTGAATTAAGTAGCATGCCGGTATATTTTGGTGGGCCGGTGCAGACTGATCGGGGTTTTGTATTGCATAAACCGCTAGGTCAATGGCAATCTACTCTGGCCATCAACGACAATCTTGGTTTGACTACCTCCAGGGATATTCTGCTAGCGGTAGGCGCAGGATTAGAGCCCAAAAACCTGCTGCTGACCTTGGGCTATTCCGGCTGGGCACAGGGGCAATTAGAGCATGAGTTAACACAAAACGCCTGGCTCACTGTGCCAGCCTCTGAGCACATTTTATTCGAGTTGCCTTCAGAGGAACGTTTGCTTGCTGCAATGGCGCTGCTGGGGGTGGATTATGCGTCGCTCTCAGAGTATGCGGGACATGCCTGACGAGGGCATCGCTATTACAGTACACGGTATTTTGCTGGGATTTGATTTTGGCACTAAACGCATCGGCGTGGCGGTGGGCAATTCAATTTCTTGCACTGCACGGCCATTAACAACCTTGCATGGCGAACATAATGGGCAGCGCTTCGCTGCCATCGCTGAGCTTATCCGTGAATGGGAGCCGTCTGCACTAGTAGTGGGGTTACCCAGTCATGATGATGGCACGCCGCACGAACTAACCCGCTTATGTCGCCGCTTCGCTCAGCGCCTCAAGGGGCGCTTTGATTTGCCTACCATCTTAGTGGACGAAAGATATACTTCCACTGCCGCAAGTTCGCAGCTGGCTGAGATGGGCATACGTGGTATCAAGCAAAAGCCGCTGCTCGACCAAGTCGCGGCGCAGCAAATTCTGCAAGCCTACTTTGATGAGCCCGCGATAGATCAAATTGCATGAATAATCCACAACTCAATAAACATGGCGAACTTCAGCACTTGCTTTCCACTGAGGGATTGCCAGCACCTATCCTGCGCGGTATTTTAGACACAGCAGCTTCCTATATGAGCGTGGCTGAAGGGCGCGACATTAAAAAACTCCCATTACTGCACGGCAAATCTATATTCAATATATTTTTCGAAAATAGCACCCGCACCCGTACTACCTTCGAGATTGCTGCCAAGCGTCTTTCAGCCGATGTGGTCAACTTGAACATTGGTTCTTCCTCCGCCAGTAAAGGCGAAACTTTGCTTGATACTGTCGATAATTTATGCGCCATGCACGCTGATATGTTCGTGGTGCGCCACTCGCAGAGCGGCGCAGCTCACCTCATCGCCAAGCACGTTGCGCCGGAAATCCATGTCATTAATGCCGGTGACGGGCGCCATGCGCACCCAACACAGGCGCTGCTCGACATGTTTACCATTCGTCATTACAAGAAAGAATTTCATAACCTGCGGGTGGCTATCGTCGGCGATATACTGCATTCGCGCGTGGCGCGTTCGCAAATTCATGCGCTGACCACCTTGGGGGTGCCGGAAGTTCGCGTCATCGCTCCCAAGACATTATTGCCAAGCTGCGTTGATAAACTCGGGGTGCAGGTATACCACGACATGACGCAAGGCTTGCGCGATGTGGATGTGGTGATGATGTTGCGCTTGCAGAACGAGCGCATGCAGGGCGCGGTGTTGCCCAGCGCACAAGAATATTTCAAGTACTATGGTCTCACCCAGGAAAAATTGGTGCTAGCCAAAACGGATGCCATAGTGATGCACCCGGGGCCGATGAATCGTGGTGTGGAGATCGATTCCTGCGTTGCGGATGGGACACAATCGGTGATCTTGCCACAAGTCACTTTTGGCATTGCGGTACGCATGGCGGTGATGACCACCTTGGCGGGAGTTGGGCAATGAATATCCAGATTAAGAACGGGCATTTAATCGATCCGAAAAATCAGATTGACGGCCTCCGCGATTTATTTGTCGTGGCTGGTAAAGTGGCTGCTGTTGGCAGCGCGCCAGCAGGTTTTGTGGCGCAACAGGTGATTGATGCGACGGGTCTTGTTGTCGCCCCCGGATTGATCGACCTTGCCGCGCGTCTGCGCGAACCGGGTTACGAATACAAGGCCACGCTTGAATCCGAGATGGATGCAGCAGTAGCAGGCGGCATCACGACACTGGCATGCCCGCCGGACACCGATCCGCCACTGGATGAACCGGGTCTGGTTGAGATGCTCAAGCATCGTGCCCGTGAATTGAACAAGGCGCACGTATATCCGGTAGGCGCTCTGACCTACGGGCTGAAAGGTGCGGAACTTACCGAGATGGCTGAACTGGCCGATGCCGGTTGCATAGCCTTCAGTCAAGCTGATGCTGCGCTTACTGACACTCGTGTGCTGATGCGCGCCATGCAATACGCCGCCACCTTCGGTTTCAGCGTTTGGTTGCGCCCACAAGACAGCTTCCTTGCCCGCGACGGAGTGGCGCACGATGGCGAAGTGGCGACGCGTCTGGGCTTGCCTGCCATTCCGGTGTGTGCGGAGACCATTGCGCTATCCACCATGTTGCAATTGGCGCGTGAGACCGGCGTGCGGCTGCATATCTGTCGTATCTCCAGTGCAGAAGGGGTGGCACTGGTGCGTGCCGCCAAACAACAGGGATTGAAGCTTACCTGCGATGTGTCTGCCAATCATGTTCACCTGTCCGAAATGGATATCGGATTCTTTGATGCCAACTGTTATCTGGTACCACCGTTGCGTAGTCAGCGCGACCGCGATGCATTGCATGCCGGTTTGCTCGATGGGTCAATAGACGCAATTTGTTCCGATCATACGCCCGTAGACGAGGATGCCAAGCAACTGCCTTTTGCCGAGGCCGAAGCAGGCGCTACCGGGCTGGAATTGCTGCTACCGCTGGCGCTCAAATGGGCGAGGCAGAGCAGCCGTGCGCTCGCCGATGGGCTCGCCAAGATTACGCTGCAGCCTGCGCGCATATTAGGCCTGGACGCTGGACATCTGTCTGTCGGAGCCGTTGCAGATGTGTGCGTGTTCGATCCCGAAGTTTATTGGAAGGTTGAACCTGCGGCATTGAAAAGCCAAGGCAAGAATACGCCATACATCGGTATGGAGCTGCAGGGTCGCGTGCGCTATACCCTGGTTGATGGGCACCTTGTTTATCAATCAAAGGCTGGTCAATAACCTTGGTTGTGCGGCGATCTGTTAGATTTAGGGTGGCAATTCAATAATGGGTTTTTCTAACATAGTAAAAGTTCGCCCAGAGCAAGGCATGAAAAAAATTTCACAGTGCTATATATGGTTGAATCATTAGTGTCCGGCATTTCGCTCAGACGGTTGTGTAACAAGTTGATTGAGATTGGGAAATAATGTGTTTAGACATATCATAGATGTCCCAACACTGCATACACCATTACCCTTGAAAAAATATGATTAAAAATTTGACCATTAAATCGCGCTTGATCGTTACCTTTTTTTTCATTGCAGTCACCCTGTTAGGAATTGAGTCGGTTTCCCTGTTTGGAATGAGCAAGGCGAGAGACAGTCTGAAAACCGTTTATGAGGACCGCATCATTGCACTCGATCAGTTGACGGACATTGAATCGTTGATATTGCAAAACCGCCTCGCCATAACGTCTAGCCTGGTGACGCCGACGCCCGATGTAATTAGCATCAATGTTGCAAAGCTGGAAAAGAATGAAGCGGAAATCGACACGATATTGGAAGCCTACATGGCCACCTATCTAACGCCCGAAGAAAAGTTACTGGCGGATAAATTTGCCGATGACTATAAAAAATTCGTTACCCAGGGTCTGAATCCAGCAGCCGCCGCTTTGCGGGCAAACGACTTAAAGAAAGCGAGCCGAATCCTCGTGGAGTATATCCGACCCTTTTATCTACCAGTTGGTAAAGGAATCAAGACACTTGGCAAGCTGCAATTGAGTGTGACCAAGCAGGAATATGAAGCGGTACAGAATCGCTACGATATTATTCGTAACATTATCATCGCTACGGCAATCATTGGCCTGGGGTTGGCTATATGGATTGGTTTTATGCTTGTCCGTGCTATTTCCCGGCCGCTGGAGGACGTAGTGAGGATTGCCCGGGGCGTTGCCGCAGGCAATTTGACACAGCTAATCGAAGTCCGCTCAACAAATGAAATTGGCCAGCTGATGAAAGCCCTGAAGGAAATACACGATAACTTGGTGAAGGTCATCGGCCAAGTGCGCGACAGCGAAGCGCGTACTCGTGCAGTGCTGGACAACGTGGATGAAGGCATCATTGCAATTAACGAAGGCGGGGTGATCGAAATCTTCAACCCGGCCGCGGAGCAGATTTTTGGCTATACAGGAAACGAGATTATTGGTAAAAATGCCAGTCTGCTGACGCGGGAGCCAAGCCGAGGTCAACATAATGGTTCTCTTGAACGACATCAACAGTTGAACAAACCCACGGCTCCTGGAGTGAGCAGGGAGGTGGTGGGCGTGCGCAAGAATGGCACAAATTTTCCGCTGGAATTCAAAACGCGTGAAATCCGCTTCAATATGGGGCAGCTTCATATCGTGGTGACAAGGGATTTGACCGCCAGCAAGCAAGCAGAGGCAGAGCAGAAAAAGCATGAGCAGGTGCAGCAGCGGAACGTCGAGTTGGAGGCGGCTAGCCAGATGAAATCGGAATTTTTTTCTACTATGTCGCACGAACTAAGAACGCCGCTTAACGCCATTATCGGTTTTTCTGAAGTGCTCAAGGATGGCCTGATGGGTGATCTGACTGATGAGCAACGTGGCTATATAGGTGACATTTTAGATAGCGGCCAGCATCAGCTGTCTCTGATAAACGACATCCTGGATCTATCAAAAGTGGAGGCTGGCAAAATGACCCTCCATCTGGAGCCGATCGATCTGACCTTGCTGTTCTCCAACAGCCTATCTATGGTCAGGGAGAAAGCCGCTGCCCAGCACATCCACCTCAATTTGGATATCGCCGATGGGCTGGACGATATCCAGGCAGACGTGCGCAAGGTCAAGCAAATCGTTTATAACCTGCTATCTAATGCAGTCAAGTTTACTCCCGAAGGCGGCGATGTAACCCTGCGTGCCCGCCGCGTGTCGCGCGCCCAAGTCGGCCAGCTAACCGGTCGATGGGCAGGACTGAGCTTCCCTTGGAGTGACAACAAAATTACGGATTTCATCGAAATCAGCGTCACCGACAGCGGCATTGGCATCGCTAATGAAAATTTTGAGCGGCTGTTCGAACCTTTCAGCCAGATTGATAGCAGTCTGGCGCGCAAATTCGAAGGGACGGGATTAGGTTTGACGATAGTAAAGAGTCTCGTTGAACTGCACGGCGGCACGGTGGCGGTGGAAAGCGCCGAGGGCCAAGGCACCCGCTTCACGGTCTGGCTACCGCTATGGAGGACGGAGGAAGCGGTTGTCGCACTGACCGAAGAACCAGCCGATCCGGTCATCCCGTCACCATCGATGGCGCTCCGCCATTCAGAAGAGCAGTTCGTCTTGGTGGTGGAAGATGACGACCGGGCGGCCGAGTTAATCCGCATCCAACTGGAATCGTTAGGTATCCGCTCACTGCGTGCCCTTAGCGCTGAGGATGCACTCGATCTCGTTATGCAACAGCCCCCGGCATTAATCACATTGGACATTTTGATGCCAGGCAAGATCGGCTGGGAGTTTCTCACTTGCATCAAGCAAATTCCTGCGCTGGCTCACATTCCGGTGGTGATTATTTCAATTATTGCAGACCGTAGCATGGGTCTCTCCCTTGGTGCATCGGCGGTGCTACAGAAGCCAGTCAGCCGCTCGGATCTGTATGATACGCTGACCGATCTTGGCCTGCATCCGTCATTACCCGGACAACCGCTGACGGTATTGGTGGTGGACGATGATCCCAAGGCGGTGGAAATCATTGCCATTTATCTGCGGGATACTGGCTACGTGGTAGTACGGGCCTATGGTGGGCGTGAGGCAATTGAGGCGGCGCATCGTATGTTGCCCGACCTTATCGTGCTCGACCTGCTGATGCCGGAAGTGAATGGTTTTGACGTGGTGCTGGCGCTTAAAAACAGCTCTGACACTGAGCGTATCCCGATTCTGATCGTTACCTCCAAACAAATCACCGCCGAGGACCGTGCCGCGTTCGATTATCAGGTAAAGAAAATCATGGAAAAGACTGTGTTGAGCCAAGGCCTCTTTCTCAGCGAGGTGCGGTGGGCACTGATGCCTCGCCGGAAAGATTACTGACATGGCAAAAATATTGGTGGTCGAGGACAACCTCGCGAATATGAAGCTGGCAGTACTTCTCTTGCAAAAGGCAGGTTACAGCGTGCTTAGCGCCTTGGATGCGGAGGTTGGCTTGACGTTAGCGCAAACTGAGCAGCCCGACTTGATCCTGATGGATATCCAGTTACCCGGCATGGACGGCCTGGTCGCTACGGCACTGCTCAAGCAGAACCTCGCCACGCGCACCATTCCGGTCATCGCACTTACTGCTTTGGCGATGAAAGGTGATGAGGAACGATGCCGCAGCGCAGGTTGTGATGGATATATCGCCAAGCCGTTGCGCTATCAGGAATTGTTGGCAGAGATCAAGGCGCAGTTAGCGAAGCGTAATGTTTCATTATATTCTTCAAAGGAGCCGAACAAAGAAGAAAGTCCACCATGACTGCTCATAAAGCTACAATCCTGATTGTGGATGATGAGCCCAAAAACAGGAGCTTGCTGGAGGTCTTGCTTAAGCCGGAAGGCTACCTTACCGTTACCGCTAACTGCGGCGAGGAGGCATTGGCGATGGTGGCGGAGAAGCCCCCAGACTTGATTTTGCTTGATGTCATGATGCCCGGTATGGATGGCTACGGTGTGGCGGGCAAGCTCAAGGCCAATCCTGCCACCCGCAACCTTCCCATTATTATGCTCTCCGCGTTGGATGACCGTGGCTCCAAGCTGGCCGGGCTGAGCGCCGGGGCAGAAGACTTTCTTACTAAGCCGATAGATCGTGCCGAGTTGTGGGTGCGCGTGCGCAACCTGCTACGCTTGAAAGAATACAGTGATTTCCTCGCCGAGCATAATCAGCTCCTCGAGCAGGCTGTGCGCGGGCGAAACGAGGAGATCAAGGAGCGCAAACGCGCGGAGACTCAAATCATTCGACTCAACCGCCTCTATGCAATCTTGAGCGGCATCAATGCGGCCATTGTTCGTATTCGGAACCGGCAGGAATTATTTACTGAAGCTTGCCGTATCGCAGTGGAGCACGGCCAGTTCAGGATGGCCTGGATAGGATCGGTGGACTCCAATGGGACGGGACTGTCACCCTTGGCCTGGTCGGGTTTTGATGAAGGATATCTTGACAAAATCACCTTGGCCATCAGGAACAACGAGGTGGATACTTTAGTGCTGGCAGTTCGGGCGCTGCAGGAAAAAACGTCCGTAGTCTGCAACGACATTGATTCCGACCCTCAGCTAGCGCACTGGCGTATAGATGCGTTGCAGCGTGGCTACCGTTCCATGGGCGTATTCCCCTTGATGGGAGACGACCAGCCGGTTGGTTTATTTATCCTCTATGCTTCAGAGCCGAATTTCTTCGACGTGGAAGAAATCAAGCTGCTCACCGAGCTGACCGCAAATATTTCATATGCGCTGGAGTACATCAAGAAGGAAGAGAAGCTCAATTACTTGGCCTATCACGACGTCCTGACCGGACTTCCCAGTCGCACCCTGTTCCATGATCGGCTCGCTCAGGCGCTGACCAACTCGCATCGTCACGGTGATAGGTTAGGAGTGCTGTTCATAGACCTGGACAATTTCAAGAACGTAAACGACAGTCTGGGCCATCATGCCGGCGATATTTTGCTGAAACAGGTTGCCGCCATGTTTTCCGCTTGCATGCGAGAGGGTGATACTGTGGCGCGCCTTGGCGGGGACGAGTTCGTGGTGATCTTGGAGAATATGGCATCGGAAGACGATGCCTGGATGGTATCGCAGAAAATACTCAAGTTCATGACTAAGCCGCTCATTATTGAAGGCCACGAGCTACTCGTCACATGCAGTATCGGCATTGCGCTCTACCCCAAGGACGGCGAGGACGTCAAGGCCCTGCTTCAGAGTGCTGATGGGGCTTTGTATCTGGCCAAGAACAAAGGACGCAACAATGCCCAGTTCTGCACCGCCGAAATGAATGCCAAGGCACTGGAGCGGCTAACGCTGGAAAACGGCCTGAGACAAGCAATTAATCGCCAGGAGTTTCTACTCCATTACCAGCCGCGAGTGGATATGGTTAGCGGCGAAATAACCGGTATGGAGGCTTTGGTGCGCTGGCAACATCCCGTCCAAGGCTTGCTTTACCCGACCAAGTTCATCCCGGTGGCGGAGGAATCTGGCCTGATAGTACCGCTTGGGGAATGGGTGTTGCGCACTGCCTGCGAACAGAATAAGGCATGGCAGCTTGCCGGGCTCAAGCCAGTGAGCATCGCAGTCAACCTTTCTGCGCGCCAGTTCAAACAGCAGGATCTGGTTGAAATAGTTACCCGAATTTTGAAAGAGACTGAACTGGACCCCTCCTATCTTGAGCTGGAACTGACCGAGAGCATGGTCATGCAGAATGTGGAGGCGGCCATAGCTACACTCACTCAATTCAAGGCGATCGGGGTGAAACTTTCGATTGACGACTTCGGTATTGGTTATTCAAGCCTGAATTACCTCAAGCATTTTCCAATAAGCTTTCTTAAAATAGACCAGTCATTCGTGCGTGACATCACCACCAACCGGGATGACGCGATAATCGCCAAGATCATCATTTCCATGGCGCATGATCTGGGACTCAGGGTAATCGCCGAGGGTGTCGAAACCGAGGGGCAGAAATCCTTCCTGTGCTTGCATCATTGTGACGAAATGCAGGGCTATTTTTTCAGTATGCCGATCTCCGCCGAGGAATTCGAAATTCTGCTCAAGGAGGGACGCTGCTTGTCGATGGCGAAACCGCGGTTACTTTGAGTTAGCGCAACTGCCTTTCTTGAAGACGAAAAAACATCTTGATTTTACTTATTCGCCTGTTGTAGTGATAGCCAGAATATTTTTGTGGTAATTTCCACTCTGTGTATGTGGAGATGAATGGTGCATGGCTTTGCGCAGGGTTAAGTAAATCCATCTCGATATAAAACATTAACGTGATATTTAATGTTGATCTGCTACGATCCGTTAACAAATTATTATGAATCATAAATGAAAGGTTGCTTTTAAGATATGAATCCATTACTTGATTTTTCCGGTTTGCCGCGTTTTGAGGAAATCCGCTCTAAACACGTTGCGCCGGCGCTTGATCAACTATTAGCTGAAAATCGTGAGTTATGTCAGCGACTATTGGCCGATGTATCTGTCCCCACTTGGGACAATTTCATACAGCCGTTAGCGGATGCCAACGAGCGTTTGTCGCGATCATGGGGGCAGGTTTCGCATTTAAATGCAGTGATGAACTCGCCTCCACTGCGCGAAGTATACAACGCCAATTTGCCAAAGATTACGCAGTACTACGCCGAGCTGGCGCAAAATCTCGCATTGTTTCAGAAGGTGAAGGCGATACACTCCAGCGCAGAATTTGCGACTTTGAGTGCGGCACGTCAGAAAATTATTGAGAATCAATTGCGTGATTTTCGCCTCGGCGGGGCTGAATTACCGGCAGCGCAAAAGGCGCGCTTTCTCGCCATTCAGGAGGAGCTATCCACGTTGTGCTCGCGTTTTTCCGATAATATTTTGGATGCCACTAACGCTTACACATGGCTGGTTGAAGACGAGGCGGAGCTGTCTGGTATTCCCGCAGACGAGCGTCAAGTTGCTGCCGAAGCGGCGCAAGAGGAAGGCAAAACGGGTTGGTTGTTTACCCTGAAAGCTCCTTCTTACGGCCCGCTCATGCAATACGCAGATAACCGTGCGCTGCGCGAGCGTATGTACACTGCAAACAGCACCCGCGCCAGCGAGCTTTCGCCGAACGCTTCAGCAGAAGATCAATCCAACCCGGAATGGGATAACACACCGCTGATGAAGCAGATTCTAAAGCTGCGCGGCGAAGAGGCGAATCTGCTGGGGTTTTCCAATTTTGCAGAGCTTTCGCTGGCAACCAAGATGGCGAGCACGCCGCAACAAGTGCAAGATTTCTTGAGTGAATTGGCGCAACGCGCACGACCTTTCGCCGAGCGAGACCTGGCAGAGTTGCGCGAATTTGCACGCGCGCAACTCAACATAACAGATTTGCAGGCATGGGATGTCAGTTACGCCAGTGAACATTTACGCCAACAGCGCTATGCATTTTCCGAGCAGGAAGTGAAGCAATATTTCCCGGAAGATAGAGTGCTGGATGGCATGTTCAAGTTGGTGGAAACGTTATATGGCCTAACCGTCCGCTCTGCGCCAGCGCCGCTGTGGCATTTGTCAGTGAGTTTTTACGACATTCTGGACAGTGCTGGCAGGTTAGTGGGCCAGTTTTATCTCGATTTGTATGCGCGCAGCAGCAAACGCGGCGGCGCGTGGATGGATGATGCCATCACGCGTCGCCGCATTGCAGCTGGCATCCAAACACCCGTCGCCTACCTCAATTGCAATTTTGCTGCACCGGTAGGTGACAGACGCGCGCTCTTCACGCACGATGAAGTTATTACCCTGTTTCATGAATTCGGCCATGGCCTGCACCATTTGCTAACGCAAGTGGAAGATCTCGGTGTGTCCGGCATCAACGGTGTGGAATGGGATGCAGTGGAATTGCCCAGCCAGTTTATGGAAAACTTCTGCTGGGAGTGGAATGTACTGCAAGACTTGACGAGGCATGTAGATACTGGGCAAAAATTGCCGCGCGGATTATTCGATAAAATGCAGGCGGCGAAAAATTTCCAGAATGGTTTGCAAACCTTGCGCCAGATAGAATTTTCTTTGTTCGACATGCGACTGCATAGCGACTTCGATCCACAAGGTACGCTGACTATCCAGCAATTGCTGGACGAAGTACGTAGCAAAGTGGCGGTACTGATCCCGCCCGCTTTTAACCGGTTCCCTAACAGTTTTTCGCACATTTTTGCCGGTGGCTATGCGGCTGGCTATTACAGCTACAAATGGGCGGAAGTATTGTCCGCTGATGCATATAGCCTGTTTGAGGAAAGTGGCGTGCTCAACTTGGCGGCAGGTCTTCGCTTCCGCGAAGAGATACTGGCGGTGGGGGGGAGCCGCGATGCGATGCAATCCTTTGTTGCATTTCGAGGTCGTGAGCCGACAATTGATGCGCTATTGCGACACAGCGGTTTGGTCGCGGCAAGTTAAGTTTGTGTTCAGTTTCTGGGAGGGGGCAATATGAAAAGACGTTTCGTATGGGCAGGATTGATAGCGCTAGCGTGTGGCAGTGTGCAGGCAGACGGGCTGTACCGTTGGGTGGACAAATCCGGCAAGGTACATTACGGCGATGCCCCGGCGGCGGATGCGGCAAAAGTTGAACAAAAGAAATTTGGCGCTGCCCCAACAGTTGATGTGGATGATTTACCTTATACAACACGTCGAGCCAAACAAAATTTTCCCGTCACGCTGTATATAGCCGAGAAATGTGGCGATCCTTGCAAACAAGCACGTGAATTCCTTAATAAGCGCGGCATTCCATTTACCGAAAATAACGTGCGTACCCAAGAAGAGCTAAATACTTTCAAGCAGTTATCTGGTAGTGCAGGCGTACCAACACTCTCAGTGGGAAAAACTTGGTTCAAGGGTTTTCAGGCCGAGCAGTGGGGCGGCGGACTGGATACGGCAGGATATCCTCAAACTCTATCCAATCAACCGCAACCACCCGCTAACCCGATAACAACCAAGCCTGAGAAAACTGAAACTCAACATTAGCAAAATCGGAGATGCCATGGGATCAATCGTAAACACATTTAAGAAAATCAGAAGCCTGACACTGGTCTGTACTTTGGGCGCCGCAACTCTGGCCATCACCGCTTGTGGCGAAAAACCTTCGAAGCCACCCCTACCTAAGACCGAGCCCGCAAAATTGTTCCAGCAGCAACATACAGAGCTTGAACAAGCCAAAAAAGCAGGACAGATCGGGATAAAAAACGCTGAGGATTTAAAGCAGAAAGTGGAGCAACAAACCAAGTAAAGCGATGTCGCAGACCGCAGGTTACTCTGTTGCCAAGGTGAAGTGGGCCAACAATAAAGAGCCTTTGCCATTCCTGTGTCAAATCCCGCCTAACCCCCCTTTTTCAAATTGGGGAACTTAAACGGAGTTGCGGCGCTGGTTGTCTTCCCCCTTTATAAAAGGCAGACTGAGGGGGATTTGCCTCCCTGTGTCAGGCTCGTGTACAAGAACATGCACTGGTACGCAGGTAAGAATTCAGGATTATGTGACGAAAAAACAAAAATTAGAGATCACTTGGATCGATAAGGTTGTACGGTCCAAGCAGGAACCAATGCACGTGACAATATCCCACATAAAACCCCATACAATATGTGTATGAAAATTAATTTCAACTTAATCAATATATTTAAAACTGTATGAAAATTGCGACGTGGAATGTGAACTCGCTTAAGGTGCGTCTGCCGCATACGTTGGACTGGCTGGCGGTTAACCAGCCGGATGCGCTGTGTTTGCAAGAAACCAAGCAAGAGGACAGTAAATTTCCCCTGATAGAATTACAACAGGCTGGCTATCAAGCTGTGTTCAGCGGGCAGAAGACCTATAACGGTGTTGCCATTATCAGCAAGGCTGTGCCTGAAGATGTAATGTACGGCATGCCGAATTTTCCGGATGGGCAGAAGCGTGTGATTGCTGCCACGCTAAACGGCGTGCGTGTGGTATGCGTTTATGTACCGAACGGTCAGAGCGTAGATTCAGACAAATATCAATACAAATTGGCGTGGCTGTCTACTTTGCAGAAGTGGTTAAAGGACGAGTTGGTTCGCCACCCTAAACTTGTGCTGCTTGGCGATTACAACATCGCGCCCGAAGACCGTGATGTGCATGATCCTCAGGCATGGGTAGGCAATGTGCTGGTGAGTGAGCCTGAGCGCGCGGCGTTCAGAGCGCTCGAACAACTTGGGCTGCGCGATAGTTTCCGCCTGTTCGAGCAGCCGGAGAAATCCTATACTTGGTGGGATTACCGCATGATGGCCTTCCGCCGTAATATGGGATTGCGCATTGACCACATTTTGGTGAGTGAGGCGCTGGTACCGAATTGCACTGCCTGTTCAATAGACCGCACGCTACGAAAGTTGGAGCGTCCATCAGATCATGTGCCGGTGGTGGCGGATATCGTTTGACATGAGCGGCACACAACGGCGGCACGGCGCCAGACGGAGCGAGACATTGTGCCCCGACGTTGTATGTCCGTTCGATAGAAGGGTTAGGCGTACCAGGGTAGGTTTGGATTGCGGCCATATGGATTCGAAACCTTCATACCGCTATAGCCACAACGATGCTACAGGCTAGAAGCAGCATTGTTGTTGGCAACCAGATGATTCGCTCCCAAGCGCTTGGCGTTAGCGCGTTAGCGATAACACCCAGCGCACAGTAGCCGACCACCACCCATACGAGTACCCGGGAAATCGGTTGCCAGTGCGGTAGCGCGATTCCGGCTCTAGCTGAAACAACCATTCCAAAGCCAAGAAGGAGCAATGCCGAGGCAACGGACGCCACTCGCATGTAGACGGGCAGTTGACCAGGAAACTTGCCTCCCCATGCGAGGTTGCCCCAGGGCATGCCCGCGGCTAGCGCCAGTTGGAAGAGGATGGTAGCACCGATAAGCACAGCGAAGACATGGGCTGCAATAGCTGAACTCAAGCTCGGACCTCGCTGCACGATGGTGGCATTCGGGGGACGCCTAACGCAATTTAGACGCCTGGCAACACATAAACCTAAATGATATTTTGAGCAAAGCAAGATAACAACATCGCGGTCTGCCTCAGTGAATCTTGTCGGCAAACGAAAAAATTTTAGTCCAATCTTGTTATTGAAAAACGTAAATTTCTGCCGCGCAAGCTATAAGCCAATTCCTGTTTCGTCAGCATTATCCAGTCCAGCTAGTACCATCTCGGCGGCACGTAGCACGGCGCGTGCTTTATTTTGGGTTTCTATCCATTCGCTAGCCGGTACCGAGTCGGCTACCAAGCCACCCCCAGATTGGACATAGAGGGTGCCTGATTTGACCACTGCAGTGCGGATGGCAATGGCAAGATCCATGTCGCCGTTGAAGCCAAGATAGCCGACTGCGCCCGCATAGATGCCACGCTTGGAAGGCTCCAGTTCGTCGATGATTTCCATCGCGCGAACTTTGGGTGCACCGCTCACCGTGCCAGCCGGGAAGGTGGCTTTCAATACCGCAATTGCATCCAGTCCCGGTTTGAGCGTGCCTTCGACATTGGACACAATGTGCATCACGTGCGAATACCGTTCAATCACCATTTTCTCGGTAAGCTTCACCGTGCCCTGCTGGGCGACGCGGCCAACATCATTACGCCCGAGGTCTATGAGCATCAGGTGTTCCGCCAGCTCCTTTGGATCGGCCAGAAGTTCTTGCGCCAGTTTGGCATCCTGCTGTGGCGTCTTACCGCGCGGACGGGTGCCGGCGATGGGGCGCACGGTCACGTTGTCACCTTCCAGTCGCACCAGAATTTCCGGCGAAGCGCCAACCACCTGGTGGTCACCCATGTCGTAATAGAACATGTAGGGTGAGGGGTTAATGGAACGTAGCACCCGGTAAAGGTTGAGCGGTGAAGCCGGGAATGGCTGGCTCATGCGCTGCGAAGGCACAACTTGCATGATATCGCCATCGAAAATATAGCGCTTGGCCTTTTCTACAGCCTGTTTGTAGGCTTCTTCACCGAACTCAGATATGGCCTGCTGTGGGGGAAATTGTGGGGCACGCGGTATTTCAACTGGTTGGCGCAGCAATTGTGACAGTTCTTGCAGGCGTTGCCGAGCCAGAGCATACGCATTGGGCAGTTCTGGATTGGCATATACGATGAAGATAAGCTTACCGGACAGATTGTCCACTACCGCCAATTGCTCGGTGAGCATTAGCAGTATATCCGGCGTGCCGAGCACATCCTGCTTTTGTGTTTTGGCCAGACGCGGCTCGATATAGCGTACTGTGTCATAGCCGAAATAACCAGCCAACCCGCCAGTAAAGCGCGGCAGGCCGGGCAGCGGTGCGACTTTGAAACGCGACTGGTAGTCCTTAATGAAGTCCAGCGGATTGTCCGCATTTTGGGCGGTTTCGCTAGTCGGAGTTGTTAGCGTAATGTGCTTGCCGCGCACCGTAATGCGGGTATCGGCGGGCAGGCCGATGAAGGAATACCGACCGAAGCGTTCGCCACCCTGCACTGATTCCAGCAAATAGGAATAAGGTTTATTGGCGAGTTTGAGATACAACGACAGTGGCGTGTCTAGATCAGCAAAGGTCTCTGCCACCAGAGGGATGCGGTTATATCCTTGCTCGGCAAGTTGATCGAAAGATTGTTCTGAAATGGGTTTCAACACGAATTGTTCCTAACTCAAAAAGTGGGAAGACGGCGGCACTAAAACGGGCGCAGCCACGCCGAACGGGGTGGTGATCACCATCGCCATGCGGTAGTTTCTCTCCAGGTTTTGAAATTTTCGTGTGTCATCAGGTCATGCTTTTTGAATCAGCTTTATCACATCTGGCAGCGTGTCAATCACAGCATCCAGATCAAGTCTATCCACTGGCTCGCCGTGATTGTAACCGTAGGGCACGCAGACTATTGGACAACCGGCGGCGCGTGCCGCAACCGAGTCATTGAGTGAATCGCCGATCAGCAGCACTTGCTCCACCGGAACGCCGAAAAACTTCGCGGCATGCAGTAGCGGCAGCGGATGTGGTTTTTTTTCCGGCAGGCTGTCGCCGGACAGCACGATTTCGAAATAATGTGCGAATCCTAAACCCTCAAGCAGAGGCTCAGTGTAGCGTTTTACCTTGTTGGTAATGCAGCCTAAACGGAAACCCGCCGCCTGCATGGCGTCCAGTCCGGCAATAACTCCCTCAAACGGCTTGCTCTGCAACAGCAACTCATTGTAGTGCTGCTCGAAAATCGGCAACGCCTGTTCATATAGTTTTGCATCCGGCTCGGCATGCATGTCGCCGGTCAGCGCACGTTTCACCAGCCAACTGACACCGTTGCCGATGTAGCTTGTCAGCAAATCTTGCGACACGGCAGGACGGCCCAGGTCACGCAACATGCGATTGGCGGAGGCCACCAGTTCAGGTGCAGTGTGGAGTAACGTACCATCCAGATCTATGAGGATGGCGGAGATGCTCAGTGGGAAGCGCGCTTGCAGCATTACTTGCTTACTTTGGCTAGTTCGGCGCGCAGAGCGGCGATGATGGAATCATAGCGGTGCGGGTCAGTGTCCTTGCCTGCACCATACACAGCGGAGCCAGCTACGAAGGTATCGCAACCCGCAGCAGCAATTTCTGCTATGTTGCTGGTGTTCACACCGCCGTCGATTTCCAGCATGATGTCGCGTCCGCTTTCATTAATCTTTTGGCGCGCGGTGCGCAGCTTGTTCAGCGCGTCGGGGATAAATTTCTGGCCGCCGAAGCCGGGGTTCACTGACATAATCAGGATCAGGTCGATTTTGTCCATGACATGGTCGAGATAGCTCAATGGTGTGCCAGGATTGAATACTAGCCCGGCCTTGCAGCCGTTTTCCTTGATCAGGCCGAGAGTGCGGTCGATGTGCTCGGACGCTTCCGGGTGAAAGGAGATGATATTGGCGCCGGCTTTGGCGAAGTCCGGGATGATCCGGTCCACCGGCTTGACCATCAGGTGTACGTCGATCTCTGCTTGGGTAATCGGACGTATGGCAGAGCACACCAGCGGACCAATGGTCAGGTTGGGTACGTAATGGTTGTCCATCACGTCGAAGTGGATAATATCCGCGCCGGAGGCGATGACATTGATGACTTCTTCACCGAGCTTTGCGAAATTGGCGGAGAGAATGCTAGGTGCGATTTTGTACATGGCGACGCCTTTAACAAGTTTGAATTTGAAGTGCGCATTCTACCCGAAACTTTCCCGATGAATAAATCCAACAGTAGCAGCTCACCGCTTTTATCATGTTAGTCGACTATTGTTACTAATGGCACTTGAGCATAAAAGCAAATTGCTGAGCGTTACGCGTCTTGCTCATATTCGCCGCCATACTGTTGTAAGACCTTAAGCATTGCTGCCGCTTTGTCTAACGTCTCTTGATATTCTGCATCTGCGTGGGAATCCGCTACGATCCCGCCACCCGCCCAAAAGCGGATTTCGCCATCGGCGAATACCAAAGTACGGATAGTGATGTTGCTGTCCATGTTGCCATCGAAGCCGATATAACCAATCGCACCGCAATATACCCCGCGTCGATGCGGCTCTAATTCTTCGATGATTTGCATGGCGCGTTGTTTAGGCGCGCCAGTTACAGAGCCACCGGGGAAACAATCGCGTAACAGCGCCAGCGCGTCGCGCCCCGGCGCAAGCTGACCGGTGACGGTACTTACAAGATGGTGTACTTGGGCAAAGCTCTCCACTTCGAACAGCTTGGGCACTTGCACTGAACCAGATGCACAGCTCTTGCCGAGGTCGTTACGCAGTAAATCAACAATCATTAGATTCTCCGCGCGGTCTTTGTCGCTATGGCCCAGCTCTTGTGCCATCTTCGTATCCTCGTGCGGATTGTTTAGACGCGGGCGCGTGCCTTTGATCGGATTGGTTTCGACGCGTCCCTGCTGAACTTGCAGAAATCGTTCCGGCGAGGCGCATAGAATTTGCGCGTGTGGAAAATTGAGAAAAGTGGAATAAGGCGCCGGGCTCAGGCGGCGCAATTCGAGATATGCTTGTAGCGAATCACCGGAAGCGCGTGCTGCATAGCGTTGCGCCAAATTGACTTGATAACAATCACCCGCGTGCAAGTAGCGTTGTATGACATCAAATGCGGATTTATACCCCGCGCGGGTAAAATTCGACCGAATGCGGCCGTGTACTTTGAATTTTTCCTGAGGCGCGTTGCTGTGCTGTTGCAATCGCGCAAGAATTTGCGGCAACACTTGCACAGTTGATTGTTCGCGTTGCTGTGATACCAGATGTGTAGTTTTTTCCTGATGGTCCAGCACAACCGCCCAGTCGTAGATGCCAGCCATCATATCCGGCAGATGTTCAGTATCCTGTGTCTGCGCGGGCAAATTAAACAGGCGACGCGCCAGATCGTAGCCCCAGTAGCCTAATGCGCCGCCCATAAAGGGAATGCCCGGAATTGCTGTGACGGGTGCACCCAATTGCTGGCGCAAGAGGTCAAATGGATCTGCGGCTAAACGCTGCACACCGGTAGCATTTGTGATTTCTGTGTATGTGCCATGTGTGACCAGCGTTGCGATGGGTTGTGCGCATAAAATGTCGTAACGTCCCCGCCCACCGCTGTCTAGCCACACCGCCCAAGGCAAATCCGCGATGGCCGCGAAGTAAGCGGCAGCATTGGCAGCATAGGGAAGAGGGGTGCTATAAAGCATCAGTGTTGGTGGGTGAGGAGGAAGGCTTGTGCCTCTTTGCTGTACTGCTCGATCAGCTTCAGTCCCGCATTACGGGTTCAAGCTAGCAATAATTCGATTTATTTAGGTGATGGCGGGTAGAGTGAGTTTGGGTAAATAATGGGATGCATTGTTATATAACAGAATTAAGGAATTAGAACTGACCCATAAATAATATTTACTACTGGCGGCAACTCCTTGAATATGTGGCAATTGTCGTCAGATGATTAAAGGCGGTGTAATTGCACTCCCATAATACACTGGCAGTTTTTGGAGCGATTAAATCAGCTTTGTGCGACCTAAGCCCATTTTTTTGGCTTTTTTGTTCAGGTCGCTTATTTGTTGCAGCTGAAATTGTTGCAGTTGGAATTGCATGTGCGAACGGCTGGGAACTGCGATGCCTAGACTATTCCGCGAGTGAGAATTTCCAGCCCTACTTTGCCTTCGCTGATTTCGCGCAGGGCGATTACAGTTGGTTTGTCTTTGCATTCTTCCACTAGATAGCTGGCACCATTGGCCAACTGGCGTGCGCGATAGGCGGCAGCCAAAGTGAGCTCAAATCGGTTAGGGATGTTAACCAAACAGTCGTCTATCGTTACGCGGGCCATGGTGTGGTTTCTCCTTGTTGCAATTGATTGATTAAAGTTTGCTGGCGTGCAAGTTGTCTGTCGCGACGAAGTCCTGCGGCAACGACAATGGCGTTAAGCTCTTGCAAGGCAATATCCAGCTTATTGTTAATTATAACATAGTCAAATTCTACGACATGGGCGATGTCTTCTTTCGCGGCGTGCAGACGCTGTGCGATCACGTTGACGTCATCTTGTCCGCGCGCATGTAGGCGATCCTCCAGCGCTTGCAAAGAGGGCGGCAGGATAAAGATGCTTATGCAATCCTGAAATGCGCGTCGTACTTGCGCTGCGCCCTGCCAATCAATTTCCAATAGTATGTCGCGCCCGCTCAAAATTTCAGCTTCAATCCAGGATTGAGAAGTGCCATAGAGATTGCCATATACCTCGGCGCTTTCTAAAAAATCACCATGCTTTGCCATATTCAAGAAAGTTTCACGGCTCACAAAATGATAATCTTCCCCCTCAGTCTCGCTTGGGCGTGGTGCTCGCGTGGTGTAGGAAACAGAAATATCAACCTGTTGATTGCTGGCCAGCAGCGAGCGGACCAGGCTGGTTTTTCCTGCACCCGATGGTGCACTGACGACAAAGAGATTTCCTGGCATATTATTATGTATAGGCATCTTTAAAAATTGAGCAGCAATATCAACACAAAACTCCATTGCAAACCGCAATGTAATTTTATCATCAACTGGCGAGAGCTTCTGAAAATTCAGTGCTTGTCCAAATTCAAGTTATGCAAATAAATTCGCTGCGCCGTATATGTCTGATATGCGAGCCAAAAAACAGAATCAGGAGGCGCTAGCGCGACAACTGACTCAGGGCGCTGTATCTTTAGGCCTTCTCCTTGGTGGAGATACACCTCCGTTTAGCCTGAGTTTCATATTAAGGCAGGTTCTAGGTTGCTGTTCGGCCCGAGACAAGGTAATATTTCCGCCCTTTCGCCTTGTATTTTTTGTGGGCATAGATTGTATAAATAGCGCTGTGGCGATGTGTGTCGCCACTTTTTTTGGGGTTAGTGATTTTTAATGAGGAACAACGTGTGAGTCATTCTTCGTTGCCGGTCCAGCAGGGTTTGTATGACCCGCGCCATGAGCACGATGCTTGCGGAGTAGGCTTTGTGGCGCATATCAAGGGTAAGCAGAGCCATGACATGATATGTCAAGGTCTGCAGATACTGAAAAATCTTACTCATCGCGGCGCGGTGGGCGCTGATCCTTTGGCGGGTGATGGCGCAGGTATTCTTATCCAGATTCCGGATGCTTTTTTGCGTAAATCGTGCGCTGTACAGGGTATATCCCTGCCGACAGCAGGCAAATATGGGGTTGGTATGTTGTTCCTGCCGCGCGATGCGGCGGCGCGTGCCGCCTGCGAGCAGGTGATTGCCGACAAGATTGCTGCGGAAGGACAATTTTTGTTGGGTTGGCGTGATGTGCCGGTGGACAACGGCAGCTTGGGCGAGAGCGTTAGGGCGGTTGAGCCAGTGGTACGCCAGGTATTCATTGGGTGCGGTACGAATTGCGCAGACGCCGATAGCTTCGAGCGTAAGTTGTTTGTCATTCGCAAGACCGCAGAACACGCTGTGCGCGGCCTGTCCAATGAACAAGGGCGAGGTTTTTATATACCGTCATTTTCTGCGCGTACTATCGTATACAAGGGTATGTTGCTGGCCGATCAGGTTGGCAAATATTACCTCGATCTGCAAGATGAAAGTATGGTCAGCGCATTGGCGCTGGTACACCAACGTTTTTCCACCAATACTTTCCCCTCTTGGGATCTGGCGCATCCATTCCGTATGATTGCGCACAACGGCGAGATCAACACCTTGCGCGGTAACGTGAACTGGATGACAGCGCGACATGCAGCGATGTCATCCAGGCTGCTGGGCGCAGACTTGGAAAAGTTGTGGCCGTTAATTGTGGAAGGCCAATCGGATTCCGCCTGTTTTGATAATGCACTGGAACTGCTGGTGGCTGGTGGTTATTCCCTACCACACGCGATGATGCTGCTTATTCCTGAAGCTTGGGCAGGCAATCCATTGATGGATGAAGAGCGCCGCGCTTTTTATGAATACCATGCCGCGTTGATGGAGCCGTGGGATGGCCCCGCTGCCGTGGCTTTCACGGATGGTCGCATGATCGGCGCGACGCTGGATCGCAACGGCCTGCGTCCGGCGCGCTATCTGATTACAGATGATGACTTGGTGCTGATGGCATCTGAAATGGGTGTGCTGGATATCCCGCAATGCAAGATTGTGAAAAAGTGGCGGCTACAGCCGGGCAAGATGTTTCTCATCGATTTGCAAGCTGGCCGCATCGTAGACGATACCGAATTGAAGCAGCAGCTCGCTACCGCAAAACCGTACCGCGAGTGGATTGAAAAATCACGTTATTTCCTCGACGACCTGCCAAGTGTCGACGTAAAGAAAATGCTCAGGGAATGCTTGTCTGACACCAGCCTGCTGGATACTCAGCAAGCATTTGGCTATTCGCAGGAAGATATCAAATTCATTCTTGCGCCCATGGCTGCCGCAGGGGAAGAGGCAACTGGCTCTATGGGCAATGATGCCACCTTGCCTGTGCTGTCGGATAAAAACAAGGTGCTGTATAGCTATTTCAAGCAGCTTTTTGCTCAGGTGACTAACCCGCCAATCGATCCGATCCGTGAAGAGATCGTCATGTCGCTTACCTCGTTTATTGGGCCAAAGCCCAATCTTCTCGGTATCGACGAGACCGATCCGCCGCTGCGCCTTGAGGTGCATCAGCCTGTGCTGTCCAATGAAGATTTGGCCAAGCTGCGTGACATCAGCACATTAACTCAAGGACGTTACAAGGCGCTGGTGCTGGATATCACTTATCCTGCGGCACAGGGCGCGGCGGGTTGCGAGGGCGCGATCAAGGCGCTGAGTGCCGCAGCCGACCAGGCGGTGGCGGATGGCTGCAACGTACTGATTTTGTCCGACCGTGCGGTTTCAAGCAAACGCGTGGCGATTCCGGCTTTGCTGGCTTGTGCGGGAGTGCACCATCATCTGGTACGCGAAGGGCTGCGCACCAGCACCGGACTGGTGGTGGATTCCGGTTCCGTGCGTGAAACCCATCACTTCGCGCTGCTTGCCGGTTATGGCGCCGAGGCAGTATGCCCGTGGCTGGCGTATGAGACTATTGCTGCCATGAGCGATTATTTACCTGCTGGTGTATCGAGCAAGGATGCGAATAAGCGTTTCATTAAGGCGGTGAACAAGGGTTTGCTCAAGGTAATGTCGAAAATGGGCATCTCAACTTATCAGTCTTACTGCGGCGGGCAGATTTTCGAGGCAATCGGCTTAAACGCTGATTTTGTGTCGCAGTATTTCACCGGCACGGCGACCCAGATCGAAGGAATTGGTCTGCATGAGGTGGCAGAGGAAGCGGTGCGTATTCATCAAACCGCTTTCGGCAACGATCCGGTGCTGTCCAATGCGCTGGAAGCGGGGGGTGAATATGCATATCGTGTGCGTGGTGAAGAGCATATGTGGACGCCGGATGTCATTGCCAAGCTGCAACATGCCACGCGTTCCAACAATGGTCAGGCGTACAAAGAATATGCGAAGCTGATTAACGACCAGACTCAGCACATGAAGACTTTGCGCGGCTTGTTTGAAATCAAGCCAGCCGGCGCGCCAGTGCCATTAGCAGAGGTTGAGCCGGCAAAAGAAATCGTTAAACGTTTTGCCACTGGAGCAATGTCGCTTGGATCTATTTCCACAGAAGCGCACACCGCTTTGGCCATTGCAATGAACCGTATCGGGGGGAAATCTAATACTGGCGAAGGTGGCGAAGACCCGATGCGTTTCAAGTCAATTAAAGGCGGTGAGAAATTATCTGAAATTATAGGCAAGGGACGCATTGAAGCCGATCTGGTTTTGTTGTCGGGTGATTCATTGCGCTCCAAAATAAAACAAGTGGCTTCCGGTCGCTTTGGTGTGACAGCGGAATATTTGACTAGCGCCGATCAAATTCAAATCAAGATGGCGCAGGGCGCAAAGCCGGGTGAAGGCGGTCAGTTGCCCGGCCACAAGGTGTCAGAGTACATCGCCAAACTGCGTTTCGCCATACCTGGTGTGGGGTTGATTTCACCGCCGCCGCATCACGATATTTATTCCATCGAAGACCTGGCGCAGCTCATTCATGATCTGAAAAACGCTAATCCGCGCGCTTCCATTTCGGTCAAGCTGGTATCTGAAGTGGGCGTTGGTACGGTGGCGGCCGGTGTGGCCAAGGCCAAGGCGGATCATATAACTGTTTCTGGCCATGATGGTGGCACTGGTGCCTCGCCATTGTCTTCCATTAAGCATGCCGGCACCCCGTGGGAACTCGGGCTGGCGGAAGCTCAGCAAACGCTGGTGTTGAACCGGTTGCGTGGTCGTATTGTTTTGCAGGTGGACGGTCAGTTGAAAACCGGGCGCGATGTGTTAATTGGTGCATTACTCGGCGCGGATGAGTTCGGTTTTGCCACGGCGCCACTAGTAGTGGAGGGCTGCATCATGATGCGCAAGTGCCATCTCAACACCTGCCCGGTGGGCGTGGCTACGCAAGACCCCGAGCTACGCAAGAAATTCACCGGCCAGCCTGAGCACGTGGTGAATTATTTCTTCTTTGTGGCCGAAGAAGTACGCGAATACATGGCACAGATCGGTGTTCGCAAGTTTGATGATCTGATCGGTCGCAGCGAATTGCTTGATGCAAAGCATGTCATTGCACATTGGAAAGCCAAGGGTTTGGATTTCTCTAAAATTTTCCATCAGCCTGATGTTCCAGTGAGCGTGGCGCGTCGCCATGCCGAGGAACAGGATCATGGACTGGCTCAGGCGTTGGATCACCGGCTTATTGCCGAAGCCATGCCTGCTTTGGAAAACAAGTTGCCGGTAATAATAGAAGGCCGCATTCGCAATGTTAACCGCACCGTCGGCGCAATGCTGTCGCATGAAGTGGCAAAGCGCTATGGTCAAACGGGATTGCCGGACGATACTATTACGGTGAAATTACAAGGCACGGCCGGGCAGAGCTTCGGCGCTTTTCTTGCGCATGGCATTACCTTCGAGTTGTCTGGAGAAGGCAATGACTATGTCGGCAAGGGGTTGTGTGGCGGGCGCATCGTCGTGCTACCGCCCAAGGAATGCAACATCGTGGCCGAGGAAAATATTATCGTTGGCAATACCGTGCTGTATGGTGCGACCAGTGGCGAATGCTATTTCCGGGGGGTGGCTGGCGAGCGATTCGCGGTGCGCAATTCCGGCGCTATTGCGGTAGTGGAAGGCTTGGGCGACCACGGTTGCGAATATATGACCGGCGGTATAGTGGCTGTGCTGGGCCAGACCGGGCGTAATTTTGCTGCAGGCATGTCCGGCGGCATTGCTTATGTACTGGATGAGGATGGCGGTTTCGAACATCGTTGCAATCTGGCGATGGTGCAACTGGAACCGGTACCCGATGAGGCTGCTGCGAGCGAACTGGGTGAAGTCGAGACGCATGGCCGGGTGCATTTTAACCACCTCGGCAAGGCTGATGAACAGGTTTTGCGCGACATGGTGAGTGCGCACCTGCGCTACACCGGCAGTGTCCGCGCTCAGGATATTCTAAATAATTGGGCGCGCTACTTGCCGAAATTCGTCAAGGTCATGCCAACCGAATACCGTCGCGCCTTGCAGGAAGTCGCGGCGGAACAAACCAAGCAATTGGAGGCTGTATAAATGGGTAAGATTACCGGGTTTATGGAATTCCGCCGCTTAAGCGAGCACAGCTTGCCGGTCGCGGAACGCCTGAAAAACTATCAGGAATTCATACCGCGTCTGACCGACCAGCAGACTTCCGTGCAGGGTTCGCGCTGCATGGACTGTGGCATTCCATTTTGTACTACAGGTTGTCCGGTCAATAATATTATCCCGGACTGGAATGATTTGGTTTATCGCGGCAACTGGAAGCAAGCGCTGGACGTGCTGCACTCTACTAACAACTTTCCAGAATTCACCGGACGAATTTGTCCCGCGCCGTGCGAAGCAGCCTGCACATTAACCATTAATGACGATGCGGTAGGCATAAAATCAATCGAGCATGCCATCATCGACAAAGGCTGGGAAGAGGGTTGGGTTGTGCCGCAACCAGCACAGACCAAATCCGGCAAGAGGATTGCCGTGGTCGGCTCTGGCCCGGCTGGCTTGGCTTGTGCGCAACAATTAGCACGCGTCGGACATGACGTGGTGGTATTCGAGAAAAATGATCGAATTGGTGGCCTTTTGCGATATGGCATTCCCGACTTCAAACTCGAAAAGCCGCACATCGACCGTCGCATTGAACAGATGCGCGCCGAGGGTGTGGAATTCCGCGTCAAGCAGAATATCGGTGTGCAGGTGTCGGCACAGAAATTGAAGGATGAGTTCGATGCCGTGGTATTAACAGGTGGAGCTGAACAGCCACGCGACTTGCCAGTGCCAGGGCGCGAGTTGCAGGGAGTGCATTTCGCAATGGAATTTCTGCCGCAGCAGAACAGAGTAGTGGCGGGAGACGTGGTACCCGATCAGATTAAAGCGACTGGCAAACATGTGGTGGTGATCGGCGGTGGCGACACTGGTTCCGACTGCGTTGGCACGTCCAACCGCCAAGGCGCGGCTTCGGTGACCCAGTTCGAGGTCATGCCGCGCCCGCCCGAGCAGGAGAATAAGCCGCTGATTTGGCCATACTGGCCAATGAAGCTACGCACTTCCAGCTCTCACGAAGAAGGCTGTCAGCGTGATTGGGCTGTGGCGACCAAGGAATTAACCGGCAAAAATGGCAAGATCGAAAAATTGCATGCCGTGCGCGTCGAATGGAAAGACGGGAAAATGCAAGAGGTGCCCGGCAGCGAAATTGAGATGAAGGCCGATCTCGTGCTTTTGGCGATGGGTTTCGTCAGCCCGACACAGCAAATCCTGGAAGCGTTTGGCGTTGAAAAGGATGGCCGCGGCAATGCCAAGGCTGTCACTGAGGGAGCGGGCTATTATCAGACATCGGTGGCTAAGGTGTTCGCTGCTGGCGATATGCGGCGCGGCCAGTCACTAGTGGTATGGGCAATACGCGAAGGCCGCCAGGCGGCGCGTGCAGTGGATGAGTATTTGATGGGTAGTTCCAGTTTACCGCTCTAAATTGAGCTGTCCATATCAGGCGCTGAATGACGGGTTGCAATCAGCAAACTGCGCTGACCGCACGTGCTAGCAGCTATTCCGGGTGCCTGCTCGGTATTTTCAGGGTAATTGGTGCTATGGGACATATGGATTGCCTTCACTGTACTTCGCGTCTGGCACCCAAAAACCATCCCGATCTGTGGCAGATGATGCAGCAACAAAATAACGCAGGCTATCCCTTCATTTCAAGATATTGGTACTTGAAGACGCTATTATCTTCCCGATTCTTGCATTTATCGGCTTCATCAATGAAACAGACCCATTGCATAACCAGGTTACCTTGCCAATCTTTCTGGTATGGTAAGGTTGAGAGGTCAGGGGTATAGCTGTTTAAGTTTAGTCAAAATAAATTAAAAGAGAACAACATGAATTTCAAGTTAAAAAATGACACCTTCCTACGTGCCTTGCTGCGTCAGCCGACTGACTATACCCCCGTTTGGATGATGCGCCAGGCTGGACGATATCTGCCGGAATACTGTGCCACGCGCAAGCGCGCCGGCAGTTTTCTGGATTTATGCAAAAGCCCGGACATGGCTACGGAAGTTACATTGCAACCGCTGGATCGATTCCCTCTGGATGCTGCGATTCTGTTTTCCGATATTCTCACCATACCGGATGCGATGGGTCTTGGATTGTACTTCTCCGAAGGAGAGGGGCCCAAGTTTGAGCGTCCCTTGCGCGACGAGGCTGCTATCAAAGCGTTAAGGGTGCCAGACATCAATAAAGATCTGCGTTACGTCACCGATGCCGTGTCGCAAATTCGCAAGGCGCTGAATGGCAGCGTGCCATTAATTGGTTTTTCTGGCAGTCCGTGGACGTTATCTTGTTACATGGTGGAAGGTGGTGGCAGCGACGATTATGCACGTGTAAAAACGTTGATGTACAAAGAACCCAAGTTGATGCACCACATTCTGGAGGTCACTGCGCAAGCGGTAACGCAGTATCTCAATGCCCAGATTGAAGCAGGTGCGCAGACTGTGATGATTTTTGATTCCTGGGGTGGAGTGCTTTCGCATGCTGCTTACTTCGAATTTTCACTGCCTTACTTGCAGAAAATCGTGCAGGGGCTGAAGCGCGAATATGATGGTGTGAAGATTCCAGTGATTGTATTTACCAAGGGTGGTGGATTGTGGCTGGATAGTATCGCCGATATTGGCTGTGATGCGGTGGGCTTGGACTGGACCATGGACATCGGTGTAGCGCGACAAAAAGTGGGCCATAAGGTTGCGCTGCAAGGAAACTTGGATCCAGCTGTGCTGTTTGCCACGCCGGAAGTTATCCGTGCCGAGACGGAACACGTGCTGGCTAGTTATGGCTATGGCAGCGGTCATGTATTTAATCTGGGGCATGGCATTTCACAATTCACCAACCCTGACAATGCTGCGGTATTGGTACAGGCAGTTCATGAATTAAGTCGCAAATATCACTAAAAATGCTTGACATTACGTCTGGTTATACACAAATCGCGCATCTATCCATTATGAGGATGATTTTTATCATAGTACTAGAGCGTTAAATTTAAGTTGTTGTTTTTATTGTTAATAAATTATGTCTATGAAATGAACGGCTGGACAAAACTGTATATGGCATTAGTAGTTAGCCTAGTTATATAGGAATTGTCCACATTGTTATCCACAGCTTATGTGGACAATAAAAAATACTCAATTAAGTCAGTCAACTTAGCTCAGCATTACAGAAACTGGTGGAGCAAACTTTATTAAATGACAATTGTTCGCGTCGCGCTAGATGTGCCATTGTCAACACTATTTGACTATTCGCTAGACAGTAGCATCGAGATCGTCCCGGGGACGCGCGTATTGGTTCCATTTGGACGCAAAAAAATGGCAGGAGTAGTGATGGAATGTGGAATGGATTCTGTCCTTTCTGCAGAACGTATCAAGCCCGTTTTTCAGGTGCTGGGTGATATTCCACCACTGTCCGATGAACTGCTTACTTTGCTGCGCTTCTGCAGCGACTATTACCACTATCCCCTTGGCGTTACTGTGCTGTCCGCCTTGCCGGTGCGTTTGCGTGCCAGCCAGCTTGTCACGCTCAAGGAAGCGATGCAATACAGACTAAGCGTTAGCGGCCGTGCGCTCGACTTGAGCCTGCTATCCAAGCGCAAGGTGGTGCAGCATCGCATACTCGCAGCCTTGAAGTTGGATTCATTAAGTGCCGCGCAAGTGCGCGCGCTATCGCCAAGCGGCGCATCTGCGCTTAAAGCATTGTCGCATGCGGGATGGGTAGAGACGTGTGCAGTGCCAGCGGTTTCCAGCTCATTTACATTTAACAATACCCATACGTTGACCTTGGAGCAGCAGCAAGCAGTGGCCGCAATTACTAAAGCATCATGCTTTGGCTGCTTCCTGCTGCACGGTATCACCGGTAGCGGGAAGACCGAGATTTATGTGCATCTGATGAACCGGATATTGCAGCAGGGAGGGCAAGTGTTACTGCTGGTGCCGGAAATCAATCTTACGCCTCAGCTGGAAAATTACTTTCGCAGCCGCTTGCCGGATGTTGAGCTGGTCAGTCTGCACAGTGGTTTAAGTGATGGTGAACGTATGCAGAACTGGCTGAGTGCGCAGTCCGGCCGGGCACGGATCATACTGGGTACGCGTCTGGCAGTGTTCACGCCGCTGCCACATCTGGCACTGCTGATTGTGGATGAGGAACATGACGCTTCGTTCAAGCAGCAGGATGGCTTACGTTACTCGGCGCGAGATGTGGCAATCTTTCGTGCTAGCCAGCGTGGCGTACCGATTGTATTAGGATCCGCTACCCCTTCACTGGAAAGCTATTACAACGCTCAGAGCGGACGCTACCAAATGTTGCGCCTGACCCAGCGCGCGGCGGCACAGGCGCGGTTGCCGACGGTGAGCTGTATTAACACCAGCAATATAGTTATGCAACACGGTCTCAGTGAGCCGCTTCTTAAGGCCTTGGCCGAGCGGCTACAGCGCGGTGAGCAGAGCCTGATATTCATTAATCGGCGCGGTTATGCACCCGTGTTGATGTGTGGCGCTTGCGGCTGGCTATCCGGCTGTTCAAATTGCGCGGGCAAGTTGGTGCTGCATCTTAAAGATCGCCGCCTGCGCTGTCACCATTGCGGCCATCAGGAGCGTGTGCCGCATGCCTGTCCGTCGTGCGGCAACGCCGACCTGCAACCGGTTGGCATCGGTACGCAACGGGTGGAGAGTGCATTGCAGGAACATTTCCCCAAGGCTCGCATTCTGCGCGTGGACCGTGACAGCACGCGCAATAAAGGAACGTGGCAAGCCATGCGTCAGCAGATTCAGGAAGACGCGGTGGACATTCTGGTTGGTACGCAAATGCTGGCGAAGGGACATGACTTCCCCAACCTGACGCTGGTGGGTGTACTGAACCCGGACAGCGCGTTATACAGCAGCGACTTTCGAGCATCGGAAAAGTTGTTTGCCCAACTCGTCCAAGTAGCTGGGCGCGCTGGCCGTGCCGACAAGCTGGGCGAGGTGCTGATCCAGACCGCATTTCCTGATCATCCATTGTTCCGTGCGTTGCGTGAACATGATTACGATGCGTGGGCAAAAATCCTGCTGGCGGAACGCCAATCTGCCGGTTTCCCGCCATTCATGTATCAGGTGTTGCTGCGTGCTGAAGCTAAGCATGAAGCCCACATGTATACTTTCCTGCAACGAGCGCGTGATGCTGCTGTTGAACTCGCCATGCCAGTTGAAATTTACGGTGTGGTTCCTGCTGCCATGCCGCGTCGCGCTAACCATTTTTTAGCGCAATTGCTGGTGCAAAGCGAAGCACGAAAACCCTTGCAGCAATTCCTGCGCGAGTGGCGACCCTTGCTGGATGCACTACCCGCACAAAAACTGCGCTGGTCGCTGGACATTGACCCGATTGATTTCTAGATCGTCAGATTATTTGTGAAATAAGGCATTTCAAGGAAATATTTTATATGCTTCCAGATTTGATAAATTTACTACGTAACATAGTCGGCACCGACCACGTGCTGGACGGTGAAACCGCAACCCCCTATTGTATCGACTGGCGCGGGCGCTTCAGCGGCAAGGCGTTGGCTGTGGTGCTGCCTGGCAATACGCAACAAGTTGCTGCGGTGGTCGCGCTGTGTGCCGAGCACCGCATCGGTATTGTCCCTCAGGGCGGCAACACCAGTTTAAGCGGGGGGTCAGTACCGTTGCCGCAAGGCCAACAGATCGTGCTTAACCTGTCGCGCATGAACCAAATTCATGCGCTGGATACCACCAACTATACATTAACCGTGGAGGCAGGCTGCACCTTGGCCACGGTACGAGAGGCGGCAGAGCAGGCTAACCGTCTGTTCCCGCTAGGACTCACCGCCATCGCGGCGCAATGCGAAATCGGCGGCAATATTTCCACCAATGCCGGCGGCATCGGCGTGCTGCGCTATGGCAACATGCGCGACCTCGTGCTCGGACTGGAAGTGGTCTTGCCCGATGGCCGCATCTGGGATGGATTACGTAGTTTGCGCAAGGACAACACCGGCTATGATTTGAAGCATTTATTCATCGGCGCAGAGGGCACGCTGGGCATTATCACAGCCGCCGTGCTGAAGCTGTTTCCGCGTCCGCAATCGGTGGTAGCTGCGTGTGTGGCAGTGCGCGATCCGGCGGTGGCGGTAAAGTTGCTCGCCCATTTGCGCGCTAATTGCGGCGACAAAATAAGCGCCTTCGAAATCATTTCGAGGTCATGCCTGGATCTCGTTTTAGAGCATATCCCCGATACGGCTGAGCCATTTGTTACGCGTTATGAATGGATCGTGCTGATCGAACTTTCGGATGTGCTGCAAACGCCCCTGGACGCACCTTTGCGCAATGCGCTGCAAGCATTCGGGGCTGGCATCCTCGAGTTCGCCGTAGATTCGAAAAGTAGCGCCGTAAGCTGGTGGAATTTGCGCAAAAATATTAGCGAAGCGCAGAAACGCGAGGGCATCAGCATCAAACATGACATCGCCGTGCCGATCAGCCACGTGGCAGAATTCATAGCCCAGGCAAATGCCGCCCTGCATGCCGAATTCAATGGTCTGCGCATCGTTGCCTTCGGCCATATCGGCGACGGCAACATTCACTACAACGTCTCAATGCTGGATTCAGCGCAAAACCCGGCCTTCATCGCGCAAAGCCAACAGGTCAACAGCATCGTGTACAACATCGTGCATGGACTAAACGGCAGCATTAGCGCTGAGCATGGGCTGGGGCAACTCAAGCGTAACGAGATACGTCATTACAAAAGTGCGCTGGAATTGGAGCTGATGCGTAGCATCAAGCACACATTCGACCCAAATAACTTAATGAATCCAGGGAAGGTAATTTAATGAATGCTTTTTGAGATGTGCTACAAGTGGTCGCGGTTATATGCGCATTGAGAATCAGAGTATTGTATATTTATATTATGAGCATAGGAAACAGACTAAACGAAGCAATGACCCGCGCTGGGTTTAAATCTCAGTCAGCTTTGGCGCGAGCGTGTGGAATATCTCAGCCTACCGTTAATCGCATTCTCAAAGGAGTTGGGAAAGACAGCCCGGACACTGCTACTTTAAAAAAGTTAGCTGCGGCGACCCATGTCACTTTCGACTGGCTAAATGAAGGCAAAGGGGATGATGTAGCGCAAGATGATGACATTGCCGCTATAGTAACGATGCTCAAACAACTTCAAGGCAGAGATCGAATCCTGATAAGGGGAAAGATCGAAGCATGGGTAGAAATGATGTTAGGTAACATTCCAGACGCCAACCGGCGAAAAAATACAAATTTTGACCGACGGAATGGAACAAAGTGACAACCAAACCCCTTATATGTTTTTGAGCAGTATTGGATTTACAAAATAAAATTAGCCATTCGGTAACTTAGCTTGTTACTCACAATAAAATCAAGTTGTCTCGATGTATCAGCTCTGGCTCATCAACATAGCCCAAAAGGGATTCGATTTCGTTGCTGGGATGGCCGGCGATGCGACGCGTTTCTGTAGCATTGTAGTTGATCAGGCCGCGCGCGATATCTTGCCCATTCGTATCCAAAATGGCGACCACTGTGCCGCGCTCGAATTCCCCGCTCACATTGGTGATGCCAACCGGTAGCAGGCTCTTGCCTTCGTTACGCAGCGCATTGACTGCGCCAGCATCCAGCGTCACCTTGCCGCTGATTTGCAGATGATCCGCCAACCATTGTTTGCGCGCATTCAGAGGTAAAGTCTGTGCTTCCAACAGAGTGCCGATACTGTCGCCACGCATCAGGCGTGGCAACACGTCTATTTCATGGCCAGACGCGATCACAGTGTGCGCGCCGCTTCGTGCAGCACGTTTTGCGGCGAGCACCTTGGTGAGCATGCCACCGCTCCCGATGTGGCTACCCGCACCACCTGCCATGGCTTCAAGCTTTTCATCACCAGCTTGTGCCAAACTAACTAACGTAGCATTTGGATCTTTGCGCGGATCGGCAGTGTAAAGGCCGATCTGATCAGTGAGGATAATGAGCGCATCAGCCTCAATCAGGTTGGCAACCAATGCACCTAAAGTGTCGTTGTCGCCAAACTTGATTTCATCGGTAACCACAGTGTCATTCTCATTGATGACAGGAATAACGCCAAGGGTCAGCAGGGTGCACAGTGTAGAGCGGGCGTTGAGATAGCGTTCACGATCGGCGAGGTCGGCATGGGTGAGCAAAATTTGTGCTGTATGCAGGCCGTGTGCGCTAAAGCAGCTTTCATACACCTGTATCAAGCCCATTTGACCGACTGCAGCAGCTGCCTGCAATTCATGCACGGCGCTGGGGCGTTGTTTCCAGCCTAGTCGCTGCATGCCTTCTGCAATCGCGCCAGAGGAGACCAATACGACTTTGTGCCCATCTTCACGCAGCGTAGCAATCTGCTGCGCCCAGTTTCGGATTGCAGGGATGTCCAGACCTTCACCCTGGTTGGTGACCAGGCTACTTCCAACTTTGACGACGATGCGTTTGCACTGGGTCAGAATGGTTTTCATGATGCATTAAAGTATTAGGGTATCGGATTTTTTTTGGGCACTTTCGGCGTTGGCCAACTCTTCCTGCTTAGCAACCTGCTCCACATGCTCCATGATGGCATAGCACAGCTCTTTACAGCCATCGCCATTAATCGCGGAGATAGCAAAATAACGCGTGTAGTCGTGGAATTCTTGCAGAAAAGCGGCGATCTTTTCATCTTTATCTTGTAACAGATCAAGCTTGTTAAGTACCAGCCAGCGCGGCTTGTTATACAGCGCTTCATCATATTTTTTTAGTTCATTCAGAATTGAGTTAGCTTCATGCACCGGATCGACTCCCTCGTACATCGGGGCAATGTCGACCAAGTGCAACAGCAAACGGGTACGCATCAAATGGCGTAAAAACTGGTGTCCCAGCCCCGCACCTTCGGCAGCTCCTTCAATCAGGCCGGGAATGTCGGCGATAACGAAGCTCTTTTCGGCCGATACTCGCACCACGCCCAAGTTCGGGTGTAGCGTGGTGAAGGGATAATCGGCCACCTTGGGGCGGGCAGCGGAAACCGCGCGAATGAAGGTGGATTTGCCTGCATTGGGCATGCCCAGCAAACCCACGTCGGCGAGTACTTTCAACTCTAATTGCAGTTCGCGACGTTCACCTTCAACGCCTGGGGTACATTGACGCGGGGCGCGGTTGGTGCTGGATTTAAAGTGCAAATTGCCTAATCCACCTTTGCCACCTTGGGCGAGCAACATTTTTTGTCCATCATGATCCAAGTCTGCAATCAATTCACCGGTATTAATATCAGTGATGACAGTGCCAACAGGCATGCGCAGTACAATATCTTCCGCACCTTTACCATAGCAATCTGCGCCACGCCCGGCTTCACCATTGCGTGCGCGGTGATGGCGCGCAAAACGATAATCCACCAGGGTATTGATGTTGCGGTCTGCGAGCGCATACACGCTGCCGCCCCAACCGCCATCCCCGCCATCAGGGCCGCCCTTGTCGATATATTTTTCTCGCCGAAAGCTGGCCGCACCGTTGCCGCCATCACCTGCGATGACTTCAATTTTTGATTCGTCGATGAATTTCATGATGTCTGTGATTCCTGCAAATAAAAAAGCCCTACCTCGCGATAGGGCTCATTGTACTTTGCTAGGAGTACTTAAGCTGAAACCACGAAGATAGTCTTACGTCTTTGTGCACCTTTGACGGCGAACACTACCTTGCCAGCAATCTTTGCAAACAAGGTGTGATCCTTGCCCATGCCAACGTTGTCACCAGCGTGGAATCGCGTACCACGCTGACGTACGATAATGCTGCCAGCGCTAATTAATTCGCCGCCATATGTTTTCACGCCGAGGCGTTTTGAGTGTGAATCGCGACCGTTACTGGTACTGCCGCCACCTTTTTTTGATGCCATGCTTCTTCTCCTTCAATATTACGCCGAAATGCCGTCAATGCGGATCTCAGTGAAGTTTTGACGATGACCTTGATGTTTTTGATAATGCTTACGTCGACGCATCTTGAAGATCCTGATCTTCTCACCACGACCATTGGATATTATGGTTGCCGTGACAGTAGCGCCCGCCAATAAAGGTTGGCCAACAGATACTTTATCGCCACTGCCGACCATGAGAACCTTGTCCAGCACGATAGCACTGCCGACTTCACCAGCAACGGTTTCAATTTTCAGGGTTTCGCCTGCGACAACACGATATTGCTTACCACCGGTCTTGATTACTGCGTACATAACAACCTCGCTTGAATGCGGTTTTACAGAGTCGCGCATTATACACAAACGGCACTAGCCGTCAAAATGGTTTTTATCGTCTCATGGAATCGAAGATAAATTAGGCAGGAAATTTATTTGTCCCAGAGCTACAAATAAGTTGTTCTAATCGCAGTTCATGTAATTGCTCTTCTTGCAATCGTGTGCCAATTTTTGCGCTTCAACGATTTGGGCTGGTGTCATGCGTTTAGCCACTTTATCACGATATTCCTGTGCGTCATTTTGACCATTGATTGTTGTTGCGAGATTAAACCACATATGTGCGCGAACATAATCTTGTATAACGCCTTGACCGAGATCATACCTTAAGCCAAGACTATTTTGTGCGGTTGCATCGCCTTGCTTGGCAGCCAAGCGAAACCACTTTACCGCTTCCTGATAGTTCTGAGCAACGCCCTGCCCGTTGGCATAACTTAAGCCAAGGTAATATTGCGCTTTTGCATACCCCTGTTCGGCAGCCGAGCGAAACCACTTTGCTGCTTCCTGATAATCCTGTGCAACGCCTTGGCCGTTGCCGTAGCTTACGCCAAGATTAAATTGAGCTTTTGCATGCCCTTGCTTGGCCGCCAGGTGAAACCACTTCGCAGCTTCCTTATAATTTTGCGCTACAATTTGCCCATCAAGATATATTAAACCAAGGTTGTATTGTGCGACTGCATCACCCTGTTCGGCAGCCGAGCGAAACCACTTCATGGCTTCCTCAAAGTTCTGTGTAACGCCCTGCCCGTTGGCATAACTTATGCCAAGGCTAAACTGTGCTTTAGCATGCCCCTGTTCGGCAGCCGAGCGAAACCACTTTGCCGCTTCCTGATAATCCTGTGCAACGCCTTGGCCGTTTCCGTAACTTAAGCCAAGGTTAAATTGTGCATTTGCATGCCCTTGCTTGGCAGCCAGGCGAAACCACTTTACTGCTTCCTGAGTGTCTTGTGTAACGCCATCTCCATAGAGAAACATTTCACCAAGGTTGTTTTGCGCAGTTGCATCACCTTGCTCGGCAGCCAAGCGCAATGATTCTTTAACTTGCACATATTTCCCTTCTGCCTTTTCCTCATCAGAATGTGCTTTGGCTAGGCCACTGCTCATTGCCAATATTACAGTTAAATAAAAAATCCATTTTTTCATTAACTTCTCCAGAAAAATTATTACTTCGTACTTTGTACGAAAACTACGCCTCTACTGCCTAGCGTCCACTAAATCAAAGTATTTTGGCAGCTTCATTACACCTGCACGTTGCTTACCTTTTGATCATTATAATGGCATTCAACACGCACATGCACTTACGGGTACAGGTCGCTTAAGGCAAAGCTGAACAAGTTACCATGTTCAAAATCAAACTCGATAAAAGTAATACATCACCGACATCGGCAACCAATTGATCACCTGTTTCTTCTTCGGAAGATGACGGAATTGAGTAGCGTGGTGGTGTCAGGTATGGCTTCGCATCTAAGATATGCTGTTTCATTGCGGCCTACCGTGTTTGTCATCTATCATGTTTAAAATATTTCATAACAGCATTGTGTTTACTAAATCAGCGTTGTCTTTGCGCAGTCAACCTGGCATAAGTGACGAATGCTTTTGTTGCGTCCCGAAATTGAATCCGCGTCAAAATCTATGCGCGCTGTTAACTATTTTTTATGATCTGCAGGCGCTCAGAAGGAATGGCCACAATGATAATTTCCAAGAACAACTTGCCCCGATTTTCGCGCCATCCCTTGCTGACGCTGGGCATGCTCGTTGTTTTTGCCGCAGCCTTTGCCGTTTATGCTTGGGCAGAAAGGGAGATCGGTCGCGCTAATAAGTCGCGACAGCAGTCGTTCCTGCTGGCTGACGAATTGCGCCAGTCGTCTGATGACCTTACACGTATGGTTCGCACCTATGTGGTGACCGGAGATCCCATCTACAAGCAGCACTATCAGGAAATCCTCGACATCCAGGATGGCAGAAAGCCTCGCCCAATCGATTACCAAAACATCTATTGGGATATCGTGCTGGGCGACGACCAGCGGCCGCGGCCGCCGGGGCTGGCGGTTCCCTTGCTGGAGTTGATGCGGGGGGCTGGTTTTACTGAAGAAGAATTCGCCAAGCTGGCGGAGGCAAAAATCAACTCGGATACGCTCACGCGCACCGAATTTGCCGCAATGGAACTGATCGAATCAACCAGCCCGCTGACCGAGGCGAACCGCGCCGGGGCAATCTTTATATTGCATGACGTGGCTTACCACCAGGCCAAGGCCAGTGTCATGCGGCCGATCAGCCAGTTTCAACGAATGGCCGATCAGCGCACGCTGGAGGCTGTTCATACCGCTGAAACCCACGCCACACTGATGCGTGCGATCTTCACCCTGCTTGGTTTGTTGCTGGCATTCCTGCTTTGGAAACTGCAGCGGAACTTGCATGCAACTCTTGGCGGCTCAGTGAACGAGCTGCATACGCGCATCGCACACCTTGGCAGTGGAAATTTTTCATCCGCCATCTCGGTTGCCAAAGGCATGGAAAATAGCGTGCTGGACTGGTTGTCGGAAACGCAGATGAATCTGGCCAGAATCGACGCTCAGCGCAAGGAAGCCGAAGCAAAAAATCAACGCTTGACCAAGCTTTACGCCGCTTTGAGCAAGTGTAATCAGGCCATCGTGCGCTGCACCAGCGAGGCGGAGTTGTTCGCGCAAGTCTGCCGCGTTGTAGTGAATTTCGGCGGCATGGATATGGCATGGATAGGCGTGCTTGAAGAACATAGCAAACATATAAAGCCGATTGCATCCTTTGGTAGTGGCGTGGAATATCTGAAAGGGCTGCAGATTCCAGTGGAAGCCAATGGACCATATGGACGCGGACCGACCAGCTCGGCGTTCCGCGAGAACTTGCCATTTTGGTGTCAAAATTTTCAGCATGACCCCATCACTTCGCTATGGCATAAGCACGGTGCACGGTTTGGATGGGCGTCATCCGCCGCGCTTCCGCTACATCGTAATGGAGAAGTCAGCGGGGTCTTAACCCTATATACCGATGTGGACAACGCCTTCGACGAAAATGTGCGTAATTTGCTGGTGGGAATGGCGATGGACATAGACTATGCGCTGAGAAGCTTTGAGCACGAGGCGCAGCGAAAGCGGGCGGAAGAAGCGTTGCGGGAGAGCGAACAGCGCTTGCGGACCATCATCGAGACGGAGCCGGAATGCATAAAGGTAGTAGACAGCGGCGGTCGAATCCTGGAAATGAACGCTACGGGCCTTGCCATGCTCGAAGCAGATTGTCTAGAGGAGGTGCAACAGCATAAACTCGTAGACTTTATACTTTCCGAGTATCACGACTCCTTTATCGCCATGCATAAGCGCGTGATGAGTGGCGAAAGTTGTATTTTTGAGTTTGAAATCAAAGGGCTCAAAGGAACCCAGCGCTGGCTCGAAACCCATGCCGCGCCATTAAGTAATGCGGACGGCAAAATTACGATGTTGCTTGGTATTACCAGAGATATCACCGCGCGCAAGGAAGCCGAGAAACGTATTCAATACCTGGCGCATTTCGATTCGCTCACCGGACTACCAAACCGCGTCCAACTGAACAACCACGCCAAATATGTCATTAGTTTGGCTCAGCGGAGTCAAGAGCCAGTGACGTTAATGTTCCTCGATCTCGACCATTTCAAGGACATAAACGACACTCTCGGCCACAGTGTCGGTGATGCTTTGCTGGTCGAACTGGCCAAACGGCTGCGCTTGGTGCTACGCGAGGAAGACATGGTGTCGCGCCTTGGTGGGGACGAATTCATCTTCTTGCTTTACGGCGTCGATGCACACGAAGCGCCCCTTGTGGCGCAGAAGCTGCTGGATGTCATCGCCGTACCCTGCCAGATAGAACAGTATGATCTGAACGTAACCGGCTCGATCGGCATTGCCCTTTATCCAAGCGACGGCGCGGATTTGGAGACCCTTTCCAAGAGTGCCGATTCCGCCATGTATCGCGCCAAGCACGAAGGCCGTCATGGCTACCGTTTCTTTACTGCAGAAATGCAGATTCGTTCGGCACGCCATCTGAAACTGGTCAATGCACTGCGCCAAGCGATTGAACGCGATCAACTTCAGATCTACTACCAGCCGCAGGTATCCGTGCGAGACGGCCGCATCGTCGGGGCGGAAGCTTTGCTACACTGGACACATCCAGTGCTAGGTTCAGTTTCGCCAGCGGAATTCATCCCCTCCGCAGAAGAAAGTGGATTGATCCTGCCGATTGGGGAGTGGGTGCTGAGGCATGCGGCGCGGCAGGCAAAAACCTGGATGCAGAATGGCCTAGTCCCGCTGGTCATGGCGGTGAATCTTTCCGCAGTTCAGTTCCGCCATCCCGATTTGCCCAATCTGATCACGCGCATCCTCGACGAAGAGGGCTTGCCGCCAGAGTATCTGGAGCTGGAGCTGACTGAGGGCGTAGCGATGCACGACCCGCAAAATGCTATTGCCGTGATGAACAAATTGCACGAGCGCGGCGTGCGCATGTCGATCGATGATTTTGGCACCGGCTATTCCTCGCTGAGCCATCTGAAGAAATTCAAGGTGTACAAACTCAAGATCGATCAGTCCTTTGTACGCGATATCAGCACCGATCCGGAAGACAGGGCTATTGTTAGCGCCATCATCAACATGGCGAAGAGCCTTGGACTGCAAACCATCGCCGAAGGAGTGGAAACGGCGGGGCAACTAGCGTTCCTGCGGAAACAGGGTTGCGATGAGTTGCAGGGCTATTATTATTGTAAGCCACTGCCGGCCGACCAGTTCGAGGAGTTTGCTCGATTAAAGGCCTGATAGCCTTAAATTATACCTACCTTTTTTAACCTCATAATCTCCTACGATTATTCACACGTAGATTCTCCTATTTAAATTCTCCTATGAGAAAGCGACATTGAAGTAATTGGATCGTGAGTTTTCCGCCTGACCCATTGATTCAAATTTGGGTTGCGATCGCAATTATCCAGTAACGCGCGAATTTGCCTATCGCCATGAATAACGCAGCGTGCCATGGATTAAGTCTTAGCCATCCGGCAGCAAGACACAGCGCATCACCAAGTAATGGCACCCAAGCAAGCAGTAATGCGGGTGTGCCATAGTGCTGGATTTTCTCCACATGTTTGAGCTTATGGGTTTGCGGTAGTAGCCGACCCATACCGAATGACACCATGCCACCTAGCGTATTGCCGAGAGCCCCGAGCAAAAGTGCAGGCCAGAATAATTCCGGGTACAGTTTCAGCACACTGATCAGTACAACTTCAGAACCACCGGGAAGCAAGGTGGCGGCGAGGAAGCTGCTAATGAAAAGCGATACCAGACTGGTAGATTCAGTCATGTTCAGAAAGTCGGTGGATTCTGCTAAAACCACCCTTTCCACTAACAGTGAATGACAGACCGATTAAAGCTTGATCGCCGAAAAAATCTTCTTCGCCAGACTACCAGTTGCTTCCAGCGGGTTTGCGCGAATCGCTTTTTCCTGTTCGGCCATCATCAGATACAAGCCGTCCATTGCCTTGCGGGTAATGTAGTCATCCATCTTGGTATCGCGTTTGTCTATCAAACCAAACTGCACGCCCTTTTCAGCGAACTGATCATAGGTCTCCGCGAGCTTCACTTTCTGCATTGAAGTTGCCACAACAGGTTTAAATTTTCCGATCAGCGCAGCTTCGGTGTTTTTGCGGAAATATTGCGTGGCAGCATCACTGCCACCCATGAGTATGCCTTTGGCATCTTCCACGCTCATTTTATTGACTGCACCGACTAGCAGATCTTTTGCTTCAGGCACCGCTGTTTCGGCAGCCCGATTTATAGAGGTAGTCAAGTCGTCGGCATACTTTCCCATGCCAAATTTACGTAATAAACCATCCGCTTTTTGCAGACTATCCGGCAGCGGAATGCGCACCTTGTTGTTACCGAGGTAACCGTTCTCTTTGGCAAGATTGGCAACGGCAGTTTCTGCACCCTGAATGAGGGCTTGCTTCAAGCTGGCGACCTGATCATTGTTGCTAAAACTGGCCAAATTTGCTGCAGATTTTTCAGCTCCGGTAATTGTTGGTGTGTTGCTAGAGGCGGCAGGTTCTGATTTTTGTGGGATAGATTTGCCAAGAGTGCCAAGTTCTTTGTTGATTAAGTCACCAAAATCAATGGCGTGAGCATGGCTAGCAGCAAGTGCGATAGAAGCAAATAGAGTGCTTTGAATCATATGTCGAAGCATGATGATATTTCTCCTATATGAGGTGGTTTAAGTTTTACATGTAACTATTGTAAACTCTTTAGGAAGCATGCAGATATAGTATCGAACATATTATTACAATGTGGTAAAAAGGATGTTGGTGAGGATACATAATTCTCCTGCATAGTAAAGCTGGATCCACGTTATCATTTTTCACTTGATTATTTGTATTACTGCATTCATGTAACCATGTCTGCTACATTTTGTGCAGAGCCACCAAATCAACTTGGAGCCAATATGAGCGAACCGCTATTGATCGCAAAAAATAGCAAGGAAGAACTTTTTCTACTGCCGCAAATGGCCAATCGCCACGGGCTGATAACAGGTGCGACAGGAACCGGCAAGACTGTCACCCTGCAAACATTGGCAGAATCCTTCAGCCGCATTGGTGTGCCAGTATTTCTTTCTGATATCAAGGGAGATTTGTCCGGCTTGAGCAAGGCAGGTGGCAACAATCAAAAAGTTGCCGAAAGAGTCGCGCAACTCAATCTGGAAAATTTTGTACATCGCGCCTATCCAGTAACGTTCTGGGATGTATTCGGAACCATGGGTCATCCACTGCGTGCCACTATTTCTGACATGGGGCCGATGCTCATCGGGCGTATGTTGAATTTGAACGAAGTGCAGCAGGGCGTGCTGGCGCTAGTGTTCAAAGTCGCCGATGATAGTGGACTATTATTACTTGATTTGAAGGATCTGCGCGCAATGTTGCAAAACGTGGGTGACAATGCTTCAGATTTCACTACTGAATACGGCAACATCTCCACCGCCAGCATCGGTGCGATTCAGCGAGGCCTGCTGCAAATTGAAACGCAAGGCGGCGAAAGTTTTTTTGGTGAACCGATGCTCAACATTGCCGACCTGATGCAGACCGACGCTAGCGGGTACGGCATGATTAACATCCTGGCCGCCGATAGACTGATGTCTTCGCCAAAAGTATATTCCACTATGTTGCTGTGGTTGCTTTCCGAATTATTCGAGAATCTGCCGGAAGCGGGTGATCTCGCCAAGCCCAGGCTAGTATTTTTCTTCGACGAAGCACATTTACTGTTCAACGATGCCCCTGAAGCACTGCTCGATAAAATCGAGCAAGTGGTACGTCTGATTCGTTCCAAAGGCGTAGGTGTATATTTCGTCACCCAAAACCCCGCAGATGTACCGGACAAGGTGCTGGGCCAGCTCGGCAACCGTGTGCAGCACGCGCTACGCGCCTTTAGCCCACGCGACCAGAAGGCTGTGAAGGCAGCAGCTGAAACCATGCACGACAATCCCGATCTGGATGAAGAAGTCGCCATTACTACGCTGGGCGTAGGCGAAGCACTGGTTTCATGTCTGGACGAAAAAGGTCGCCCGAATATTGTTGAACGAGCACTGATTGTTCCGCCACAGGCTCAAATCGGCCCTATTAATGAAGCAGAACGCAAAGCCATTATTCAAGATTCGCTGCTTGTCGGCCACTATGAAAAAGCAGTGGACCGCGAATCGGCTTACGAAAATATCAAGAAACGCACCGGCAATAAATCTGGGGAGGACACAACAGCACAGCCTGCTGATTCCACGCAAGCAGGGACGAGTGGCGGCCTTGGATTGGGTGGGATGTTGGGAAGCATATTTGGTGGCACTACATCTAGGGGTCGTGAAGGTGTAGGTGAGGCGCTTGCCAAGAGTGCCGCCCGTGCCATTGGCTCAACAGTCGGGCGGCAAATTATTCGTGGTGTACTTGGTTCGCTCTTGGGCGGTAGACGGTAATCCTCATTGTATAATAGTTTCGCATCATTGTTAGCCTAAGCAAAAACAAGCGTAATAATTATGCTAACGGGGGCGTCTCTAGATTTTTTAGATGAGCCCTTATTTTTTTCGCGGCATATATAGGTCGGTAATACTGCCTTCGGCAATTTCCGCTGCGAATCCGACAGTTTCCGACAGTGTGGGGTGCGGGTGGATAGTCAGACCGATGTCTTCCATGTTCGCACCCATTTCCAGCGCAAGCACAGTTTCGGCGATCAATTCACCCGCATTGCTGCCCACGATGCCTGCACCGAGGATACATTTTGTTTGCGGGTCGTACAGCAGCTTGGTAATCCCTTCTTCGCGTCCCATCGACAATGCACGGCCGCTCGCCGCCCACGGAAAGGCTGCTTTCTCATAGGTGATGCCCTGTGCTTTAGCCTGCGTTTCGGTCAGACCCATCCAGGAAATTTCCGGATCGGTATAAGCCACAGATGGAATAGTGAGCGCATCGAAGCCGGCTTTATGCCCGGCAATAACTTCCGCCGCCACTTTGCCTTCATGCGTTGCCTTGTGCGCCAGCATGGGGTCGCCAACAATGTCGCCGACAGCATAGATGTGAGGCACATTGCTGCGCTGTTGTTTATCCACCGGGATGAAACCGCGCTCATTGACTATTACACCTGCCGCTTCTGCGTTAATTTCATGTCCGTTTGGACGACGTCCTACGGCGAGCAAAACTCGGTCGTATAGTTGCGGTTGTGGTGCATTGTCACCTTCAAAGATTATATTCAATCCTTCCTTCCTTGCCTCAATTTTGGTGACCTTGGTCTTCAAGTAAATTGCTTCGTAACGTTTTTCGATGCGCTTGTGCAACACACGCACAAGGTCGCGATCAGCACCGGGAATCAGGCCATCGGCCAATTCGACCACAGAAATTTTGGAGCCTAGTGCGTCATATACCGTGCCCATCTCCAAGCCGATGATACCTCCGCCAATAATCAACATCCGCTCAGGGATATCCTGCAACAGCAATGCACCGGTGGAATCAATCAAGCGTGGATCATCGTACGGAAAGCCGGGAATGCGCGCCACGCTGGAGCCTGCTGCAATGATGGCATTGTCAAACGTGATGGTTTTGCTGCCGTCGCTGGTTTCCACTGTGATGCTGTTAGGCGAGCTGAATTTCGCCACACCGTAAACTACGTTCACTTTGCGCTGCTTGGATAAAGCGGCTAAACCGCCGGTTAGCTTGACGATGATGCTTTCCTTCCAGCTGCGGATTTTATTAATGTCGATTGTCGGTTTGCTAAAAGTTACGCCATGATGCGAAATTTCATCTGCTTCGGTGATAGTCTTGGCGACATGCAGCAGCGCCTTCGACGGGATGCAGCCTACATTAAGACATACTCCACCCAGTTTGGAGTGGCGTTCAATCAGTATTACCTGTTTACCTAGATCAGCAGCACGGAAAGCTGCGGCATAGCCACCGGGACCGGCGCCCAAGACGACTATTTCGGCATGAAGATCACCTTTTTTAAAAGAGGGGGAGTTTGGGATAGCAAATTCCGGAGTCGAAGATGAAGCAGAAGTGTCTTGTGGTATAGATGAAATTCCCCCTGTCTCCACTATTTCCTCCGCTCTTTGTTTATTAGGTGAGGATGCTTGTTGTTCTTCTGAAAAAGGGGAGATGGGAGCGACTGGAGTTGATTGAACAGATGAGGAGATTGGCTCTTCCGCTGTCGTCTCTGCTTCCAACATTAAAATCAAGTCGCCTTGGCTGACTTTGTCACCAATCTTGATCTTTAATTCCTTCACCACCCCCGCAACGGGGGAAGGCACGTCCACAGTCGCCTTGTCGGTTTCCAAGGTGATCAGCGATTGCTCTGCTGTTACGGCCTCGCCTATTTTTACTAGCACCTCGATAATAGTTACATCCTTAAAGTCACCAATATCCGGCACGTTAACTGCGATGGTTTGTTTCATAATTTTCTTTCGTGATCATTTCAGGCAGGTGCATTTGCACATGATCTCTTGGTGAGAAATGTTCCTGCTAATTCCTTATCTGTCCGCTGCCCAGCACAATAAACTTTTGCGAGGTTAATCCTTCCAGCCCTACGGGGCCGCGCGCGTGAATCTTGTCAGTGGAGATACCGATTTCCGCGCCTAATCCGTATTCAAAGCCATCGGCAAATCGTGTTGAAGCATTCACCATCACTGAGCTGGAATCCACTTCGCGTAAAAAACGCATCGCCTTAGTGTAATTCTCAGTCACGATGCTGTCGGTGTGCTGTGAGCTGTAGGCGTTGATATGTGCGATAGCATCATCCAGTCCTGCCACCACGCGCACGCTCAAAATCGGCGCGAGATATTCGGTGCGCCAATCTTCTTCTGTAGCAATTGCCATTTGCGTAACAAGCTTACATGCGGCCTCGTCACCACGCAGCTCCACGCCCTTGTCCAGATATATTTTACATAATTGAGGCAGCACCTGTGCCGCCACACTGGCAGCCACCAACAAAGTTTCCATGGCATTACACACACCGTAACGCTGAGTTTTGGCGTTGTCGGCAATACGGATGGCTTTTTCCAAATCAGCCTCGTCGTCGATATATACATGGCAGATACCGTCCAGGTGCTTTATAACCGGCACACGGGCTTCTTCCGAGATCCGCGCGATTAAGCTTTTTCCGCCACGCGGCACGATCACGTCCACGTATTCCCGCATGGTAATGAGTTCGCCCACTGCTGCACGGTCGGTGGTGTTAATCATCTGCACCGCAGTCGCCGGCAAGCCAGCTTCGCGCAGACCCTGCTGCACGCATGCCGCAATTGCCTGGTTGGAATGAATCGCCTCGGAGCCACCGCGTAAAATGGCAGCATTGCCGGATTTCAGGCACAGCCCTGCGGCATCAGCCGTCACATTAGGGCGCGATTCATAAATGATGCCGATAACGCCAAGCGGCACACGCATCTTACCGACCTGGATACCGGAAGGACGGTACTTCAGGTCGCTAATCTCACCGATGAGATCCGGCAGGGCAGCTATCTGCAATAGCCCTTCAGCCATGCTATGCACGGTTTTTTCAGTTAGGGTAAGACGGTCGATGGAGGCAGCATCCAACCCGTTAACACGTGCAGCAGTGGTATCCTTAGTGTTTGCTGTAATGAGTTGTGCGGTGCTGCTCAGGATAGCAGCAGCAATAGTTTCCAGGGCACGATTTTTTGCCGCGGTGCTGGCTTGCGCCATAATGCGGGAAGCGGCGCGTGCCTCTTGCCCGACTTGTTGCATGTATGTTTTTATGTCATTCATTTCTACCTTACCATTCAACCGGAGCCAGTAGATGGGTAGAGCGCAGCGATACACATCATCAACACATCATCCCATTTAGATGGGTATCGCTGCGCATCACGCATCTATAAAGTGCGCATTTTACCATTGCACTTAAGTTAAAATGCACACCTTGTATATTAGGGTCCGCCATGTCTGACATTCTGCAAAAAATTCTTACTGTTAAGGCCCAAGAAATTGCTGCCGCAAAAGCCGAATGTTCATGGGTAACCATGCGCGCCAAGGCGGAACAAGCCTTGTCCACTCGTGATTTTGTCGGAGCAATTCGCAGCAAAATTACAGCAGGTCAACCCGCAGTGATAGCCGAAATTAAAAAAGCCAGCCCAAGCAAAGGTGTGTTGCGCGTCGATTTCCGCCCGGCGGAAATTGCCACGAGCTATGCAAGTCACGGCGCGGCCTGCCTGTCAGTGTTAACGGATGAACAATTCTTTCAGGGCCGTGCCGAGTATTTGCAGGAAGCTCGGGCAGCTTGCTCCATCCCGGTATTGCGCAAGGATTTCTTGGTGGATACCTACCAGATTTATCAGTCACGCGTTCTGGGAGCGGACTGTATCCTGCTAATTGCGGCTGCTTTGAGTTTGGCGCAGATGCAGGAATTTGAGACTCTGGCTCACAGCTTGGGACTAAGCGTGTTGATTGAAGTGCATAACAGGGCAGAATTGGACGAGGCATTGCAACTCACCACTCCGCTTATTGGCATTAATAACCGCAATTTGCGCACTTTTGAAGTTTCGCTGCAAACCACACTGGATTTATTACCCCACATACCTTCAGAACGTGTCGTGGTAACCGAGAGTGGGATTCTCCAGCCAGAAGACGTGAACTTGATGCGCGGCAATCACGTGCATGCATTCCTGGTAGGCGAGGCGTTCATGCGTGCTGCCGAGCCAGGCGCTGCTTTAGCGCGGTTATTTGGTTTATGACATAGATGCACCCCCCCTGTAGCGGATTGCCCGATATCCTTAATGTGATCTCTCAGAAAGAAATTCTTCCTATGAAGCCTGCAAGACAGAAACTTTTCATCATGGGAGTCTTTATGGGAATTAGGTCCTAGTCAAGTTAATCGCACGCATAAAAGAAAGTAAATTTCTTAGCCAGTTCAATGCGCTTATCACCCTGCCGGAAAAATCAGGAAAAATGCTTGCTACAACGCTGACTCATCCAGATAGCCAGATAGCCACCAACAACCAGGTATTGTAAAACCATGCATGCCCGGTGCAATTGTGCCCCTGGCAATTTTCAGACATTCATTCGTTTTCAGGAAATAAACCACATACCCCAAAAAAACGGACACCCGAAGGTGTCCGTTTAAATTCAACTGCTAATCTTCGCTAGAAGACTTGTTCTTAGAACGAGTGCTTCATACCAACCGAGAATGCAGATGGAGAATTACCAAACGCAGCCTGGCTGTAGGAGGTGCCGCTGCTATTCCATCCTAACTGATAGGCAGCGCCTTGGTCGTTATCCAGCTTGGTCCACAAAGCATACATTGTGGTACGAATGCTCATCTTGTGGTCATAACCGATAGTAAATTGCTTTGCGCCAGAGTTTGGAGCGCCACTGATATGGTTATCAAGATCGGTATACGACCCTTTAATTGCATCAGCAGGACTCAGGTTGAATCTTCCGGACAGATGCCAGGACGTGGCATCGCTATTTAAATACTTGTCGCTGATCCTTTCATAAATACCGTTGATCGCGAATTGGTCAACAGAATAGCCAAGAGCGGCTTTCCATGCATCGGAGTTCCTGGATGGATTAGCCGGGGCTGGACCATTGCTGTTGCTTTGATAAGCGGCAGTAGCGAAGAAAGGGCCAGAGTCAAACATACCAGCAAGTGAGTAACCTTCGTTGGTATTGTTGATGGAGTTGTAGAAACCTGTCGTGCTTTGTGGTGCGGTACCCTGCTGGTCGCCAAAATAAGAACCCGCAAAGCTGAAGCCGGTGTAATTCGCAGAAGTGTAATTAACTGTGTTGTTCGTACGGATATCGTGACCAATACCCATCAGTGAACGGTTATCAGCGATGGTATTGTGGAACATGTCCATGCGGCGGGTAGCCAGTTTGTAGGGAGTATCAATACGGCCCAACCTTAGCGAACCCCATTGCTCGCCTTTCAGGCCGGCGAAGGTATCACGGAAACCAAGGCCTGTTTGGGAACCTGGATTATCATAAGGGCCTGCACCATTACCGATTGCGATTTGACTTTCAACTTGCCAGATTGCGGACAGACCGCCACCCAGGGCTTCCGAACCCTTAAAGCCGAGACGGGAGGCATTGCTGCCTACGCCTGTGCTATCCCTACCACCGTCATTATCGACAAAGTCGTAGGACACGTTCGCCTGACCGTAAATGCTGACATCGGCCATTGCTGCTGAGGTCGCAAATACACCCGCGACGGCTAGAGCAATTAAACTTTTATTCATGTTCATAAAATATTCTCCTTGATTTACTAAATTATTGGTTTTCCGGGAAAACCTCTCAATTTAAACCACTTATGAGAAGTCAGGCTATATTCTGACAGAGAGCTTTAGAGGTACGCAAGGCGTATGTTGTATTTTTGCAACAAAATATAAACAAAAAAATTTCTTTAGTTTAAACAAATCAAGATTTGCAATTTTACAAGAAGAAAATTGAAAGATAGTTCTAGTGTTGATATTATTGTACCGGTTATAACCATACAATTGATCCGATCAAAATGTGTGTGAGCTTATCTGCCAGTCAAGCTGTGCAGTGATGGCGTCCAATTCAAACTTCGATTGGACGGATCAATTGGATTTGAGCTGATCACCATGATTGCGGTGGTACTACCTCTAAAATTAATATTCAGCATGAAAACAATTCCGCCGTACTGGATACGTCTAATATTTAACCTCAAATTTTTGCTGCAAAACTGCTGTAGTTGGAATGGAGTCTTGATTTTTAGTGGCGCTCTTTTCTATCGGGCTATCGGGATTAGTATAAAAATGCAAAGGAGAGTTCTGTGTTGAGTTTTGACAGCTTGATTATAAAATTCGACAAGAGCTTGCGCACTCTATTTAGCGAAGCGCAAAGTATTCGCCCTTTTCCTGATGCCGGTTTGCCGGATGCAGCATTAGATGAGAACGAAATGAAGCTTGCAGCAGCGCTGATGCGAGTAAATCATAGCGGTGAGATTTGCGCCCAAGCATTATATCAAGGGCAGGCACTGACGGCGCGCGATCCTGTGGTGCAGGAGGAATTACAGCAGACAGCGAATGAGGAGACCGAGCATCTGGCATGGACGTCGCGACGCGTGCATGAATTAGGCGGCCATCTGAGCCTGCTCAACCCGCTTTGGTATTGCAATTCGCTGGCCATCGGCGCGCTCGCCGGGTTGCTAGGTGATAAATGGAATCTTGGATTTATGGCGGAAACTGAACGCCAGGTAGGTGCGCATTTGCAAAGTCATTTGGAGAAATTGCCAAAACAGGATAGAAAAAGTCGTACGGTTGTTCGGCAAATGCTCACAGATGAAGCTCGGCATGGGGATATTGCAGTGCAACTGGGTGGTGCGGAATTGCCACTGCCGATAAAGTTGGCGATGCAAGTGAGCGCAAAGGTAATGACACAGACTGCATATTGGATATAGCTTGGTATTCCACAAAAAATTTTCGATAGAGTGATCAAGAAGCGCTTTCGCCCTGCTTCCTCTGTATCGTAGTTACGTATTCCCTCAAACCGGCCTTTTAAGATTGCAGATTTCTCCAGTTATCCTGCCAAGGCCATTCTAGACAGAATGCCGCACCTCTGAATCTATTTAGTTATAAATTGAAGCATGCCTATCCAGCTGATACCAAGGTTACTGTAGGGTTAAGCTTGGCAGAATACGTCGCAATTTATTTTATAGAGGTGTCCATAAATTCCGTGTGTTGATGCTCGATTAGAATTGCTGTCTCTGATGATTTAGAGTGACAGAGGCAAAGCACGTTAGCGGATTGATTCGAACTGCAATGGCCAAAAAATTCTGAATGACTACATTGATGCGATAATATTCCATGGTTTCCGTTCAACAAAAACTTTCTTCCTCGTCCGGAGATCTCGATTCCTGGCTTGATTCCTTATCAAAAACTTTTGTGTCTGCAGAAGTCGGGGTGATCCGCCATGCCTGCGAATTGGCTGAGCCACTTTATGCCGGGCAAGTCGAACTGACGGGTGCACCCCTGTTTCAGCACGCGCTTGGTGCGGCATCTATCCTGATTGGTTTGAATATGGATTTTGAAACCGTAGCCGCCGCCATAATGCATGCGGTGCCCAAGTATCTGGACAACTGGGCTGAAGCTTTGGAAACACGTTTTAGCGTTAATGTAAGCCATTTGGTTGAAGGTATTTCGCGCATTGAGCAAATCCGGGAATTCAGCGAGATGCAAGGCGTGCATAAAAAAGAAAAGAAAAAAGGTGATAGCAGCCAGCAGATTGAAAGTTTGCGAAAAATGGTTCTGTCCATGGTGGAAGACATTCGTGTGGTGTTGATCAAGCTTGCTGAGCGAACCCAGACTATGCGTTGCTTGTCAGGTGCCAGCGAAGATCAGCAAAAGCTGGTTGCGCTGGAAACACAGGGTATTTTTGCGCCGCTGGCAAATCGTCTCGGCGTATGGCAAATAAAATGGGAACTGGAAGATCTTTCTCTGCGCTATCTGGAACCGGATATCTACAAAAAAGTGGCTATGCTGCTGGATGAACGCCGGGTAGATCGCGAACAATATATCGCAGATGTATTGACTCAATTGAGGCAGGATCTGAGTCAGGCAGGCATCAAGGCAGAGGTGGCAGGACGACCAAAGCATATCTTCAGCATTATTAATAAGATGAAGCGCAAGCAAATAGATTTCAGTGATCTCTATGATGTGCGCGCAGTGCGGATTCTGGTGAATGATGTCAAGGATTGTTATGCGGCACTTGGGCTGGTGCATAACTTGTGGCAGCCTATTTCCGGTGAATTTGATGATTACATTGCGCATCCCAAGAGCAACGACTATCGCTCATTGCATACGGCTGTGGTAGGTCCGCGCAACTTGGCACTTGAGGTGCAGATACGAACTTTTGAGATGCATCAGCATTCGGAATTAGGAGTCGCTGCCCACTGGCGATATAAAGAGGGGGTAAAATCGGACATCAGGTTCGATGAGCAGATTGTATTGCTGCGCCAGATTCTGGAATGGAAAGAAGATGTAACTGACAGTGGAGACATGCTGGCGCAATTCAGGAATGAATTATTCCATGATCAGGTTTATGTGCTTACGCCTCAGGGGAAGGTAATCAATTTGCCCAAGGGCGCGACGCCGGTGGATTTTGCCTATGCTTTGCATACGGATTTGGGACACCGTACGCGCGGTGCCAAGGTAGATGGCAGCATAGTGCCTCTCAATTACAAGTTGCAACACGGGCAACGGGTTGAGATTCTGGCTGCCAAGCAGGGTTCGCCGAGCCGAGACTGGCTTAATCCTGCTCACGGTTATTTGCAAAGTCAGCGCGCCCGGGCCAAGGTGCGGCACTGGTTCAAATACCAGAGTTTCGATGAACATGTTTCTCAGGGCAGGACGCAGTTGGATCGCGAACTGCACCGACTAGGCGTTACCTCTTTAAATCAGGAAAAAATCGCGCAAAAATTGCATTTTCACAAGTTGGAAAACTTACTGGCCGCAATTGGGCGGGGCGATGTCACACAACGACATCTTGTTCTCGCCATCCAGGACGAGATGCCAGTCAGGACAGAAGAAATAATAAAACCAATTGCCTCTAGGTCTACTGCTGCACGCTCATCCCCCACGGACATCTTGGTTGAAGGCGTGGGTAATTTGCTGACCAGAATAGCCAAATGTTGCAAGCCCGTGCCGCTGGATTTGATTGTTGGATATGTCACGCGCGACCGGGGTGTAACGATTCATCGCAAGGATTGTTCATTCATGCTGCACTTGCCGGAAAACAGGTGCGACCGTATGCTTGATGCGCAATGGGTAAGTCAAAAAGTACTGCCTTGACTGGTTGATATTGAGTAAAAGCCATGACCGTCATGATTTGAGATTTTTGTCCGCCTTGAAGATAACGATATTGCATGTCTTCGAGAATATTCTTGATTGTCCAGCCTCGTATTGACAGCAGCCAGTTATAAAATGGAATGGCGAAGTCTAATCGTAGTTTTAGCCCGGCCTAATTTTGGCGGATTCAAGTTCGAACCGCACCTACTCTTGTCTTACGCAATCCACGTAATAGCGCGGCCCGTCACTATCCTCATTTGCCACCAAGCCATGAATGTCACTCTCAAATCCTGGAAATTTCTGATTAAAGGCTCGCGCAAATTTGAGGTAGTCCACGATGGTTTTGTTGAAGCGCTCTCCCGGGATGAGTAGCGGAATGCCTGGTGGATAAGGCGTCAACAGCACGCTGGTGATGCGTCCTTCCAGTTCGTCAATCGATACGCGGTCAATCTCGCCGTGCGCCATTTTAGCGAAGGCGTCGGACGGCTTCATGGCGGGCTCCATGTTGGAAAGGTACATTTCAGTGGTTAACCGCGCTACGTCATTGATCTTGTAAATGCCGTGAATATTGTCGCACAGGTCACGGAGGCCGATCTTCTCATAGCGTGCGTATTTGGCGACAAATTCGGGCAGCACGCGCCATAGTGGCTGATTCTTGTCATAGTCATCCTTGAATTGCTGTAACTCGGTTACCATGGTATTCCAGCGCCCCTTGGTGATGCCAATGGTGAACATAATGAAAAAAGAGTAGAGGCCGGTTTTTTCCACCACAACACCATTTTCCGCCAAGTACTTGGTGACGATGGCAGCCGGAATGCCGGTATCGGCGAAGTCACCCCCGACATCCAGCCCCGGGGTGATAATGGTGGCCTTGATCGGGTCGAGCATGTTGAAGCCCGGCGCCAAATTGCCGAAGCCATGCCAGCGGTCATCTGTACCCAGCATCCAGTCCGCGCGCGAGGCCATGCCTTCTTCGGCGAGATAGTCCGGCCCCCAAACTTTGAACCACCAATCCACCCCCCACTCTTCATCCACCTTGCGCATGGCACGACGAAAATCGAGCGCTTCAGCAATGGATTCTTCTACCAGAGCGGTGCCGCCGGGAGGCTCCATCATTGCGGCAGCAACATCGCATGACGCGATAATGGCGTACTGCGGGCTGGTAGAAGTATGCATCATATAGGCTTCGTTGAAGCAGTCGCGGTCGAGTTTGCGCATTTCGCTGTCCTGCACCAAAATCTGTGAGGCTTGACTCAATCCGGCCAACATCTTATGTGTCGATTGTGTGGAAAACACCATGGATTCCTTGCACGGCTTACGGCCTTGGCCTATGGCGTGCATATCCCTGTAGAAATCATGAAAGGCGGCATGCGGTAACCATGCCTCGTCGAAAAGCAGGGTATCAATTTGTCCATCCAGTATCTGCTTGAGCGTTTCCACGTTGTACAACACGCCGTCGTAAGTACTCTGAGTGATAGTCAGGATACGCGGCTTTTGCTTTTTATCCTTGATGAACGGATTTGCATCGATCTTGCGCTGGATAGTTTCAATTTTAAATTCGTCCAGTGAAATTGGTCCGATGATGCCGAAATGATTACGTGTCGGCATCAGGAATACTGGTATCGCACCAGTCATGATGATGGAATGCAAGATGGATTTATGACAGTTGCGATCCACCACTACGATATCATCGGGTGCGACGGTGGAATGCCATACAATTTTATTTGATGTAGAGGTGCCGTTAGTCACAAAGAATAGGTGATCGCAACTGAAAATACGCGCTGCATTTCGCTCGCTGGCCGCTACCGGTCCGGTATGGTCGAGCAGCTGACCGAGCTCGTCGACTGAGTTGCACACGTCTGCACGCAACATATTTTCGCCAAAAAACTGGTGAAACATCCGACCTACCGGCGATTTCAGGAAAGCCACCCCGCCCGAATGGCCGGGGCAATGCCAGGAATAGGATCCATCTTGCGCGTAATTTACCAGTGCGCGGAAAAACGGCGGGGCGAGCGAGTCCAGATATAATCGGGCTTCACGGATGATGTGCCGCGCCACAAATTCCGGCGTGTCTTCATGCATATGAATGAATCCGTGCAATTCGCGCAGAATGTCATTCGGGATATGGCGTGAAGTACGCGTTTCGCCGTATAGATAGATGGGGATATCGGCATTTTTAAAGCGGATTTCTTCCACGAAAGCGCGTATGCTTTTCAGTGCGATTGCCGTCTCTTCTTTGCTGCCGCCGCCGAATTCTTCATCGTCAATCGATAGCAAAAAGGCTGAAGCCCTGCTTTGCTGCTGCGCGAATGAAGTCAAATCCCCGTAGCTGGTTATACCCAGCACCTCCATGCCTTCTTTCTGGATGGCCCCGGCCAAAGCGCGCACGCTCAGGCCACTGGAATTTTCCGAGCGGAAATCCTCGTCGATGATGATGATGGGAAAATCAAATTTCATTCAGTGCTCCTTGGTGGGGAATATCTGCCGGGCAGCGAGTTGGTGCCGATTGTCGCAGATTTAGGGAATGTGGTTAGTGTTAAATAATATTATGTTAGCGCAAAGTAGTAATGTCCGCTTTCTCCCAAATAGAAATGTCCGCTGGTGATTAAACGCACCCCTGTTAATAACAGTGGCGGATATATTGAAAATGGACAAACTCATGAGCCAACAAGAAGTGAAACAAGCACAGGTATTGGAACTGTTGAAAGAGAATAAAATCTTCCAACAAGAGGCGTCGAAGCGACTGGGTATCACTACCCGCCAAATGCGCCGCCTGACCAAACGTTATCAGACGGCGGGCTTGGCGGGGTTGGCCAGCAAGAAGCGCGGCAGAGCCTCAAACCGGCGGCTGGATGAAGCCATTCGCGCCCAAGTCATTGATCTCATCGGCACACACTACCGGGATTTCGGGCCGACGCTGGCTTGCGAAAAACTTGCCGAGTTGCATGGCATTAAGCTCTCTGTCGAGAGTACGCGCCAGATGATGATCCAAGCGGGCTATTGGCGCCCCAAGAAAGGTGGCACGGTATGTGCACACCCGATGCGCGAGCGGCGCGCGCGGTTTGGCGAGTTGATCCAGATAGACGGCAGCCCCCACGACTGGTTTGAAGGGCGCGGCGACTATTGCACGTTGCTGGTATTCATTGACGATGCCACCGGACGATTAACACAGTTGCGCTTTGCGCCAGCCGAAACCACGCTGGGCTATATGCATGTGCTGCACGACCACATTCTGGCGCATGGTGTACCCGTGGCTCTGTACAGCGACAAACACAGCATCTTCCGCATCAACGCCAAAGAGGCCGATCCTGAGGCCGAAACACAATTCTCGCGGGCGGCACGTGAGCTGGGAATCGAATGTATTCACGCTCACAGCCCGCAAGCCAAAGGGCGTGTGGAACGCGTTAATCAGACTTTGCAAGACAGGCTGATCAAGGAAATGCGACTGGCGGGCATCAACGACATGGACAGCGCAAACACTTGGTTGCCAGGCTACATCAAGGACTTCAACAGGCGTTTTGCAGTCGTATCCAAAGACACGTTTGACGCGCATCTGGCCTATCCAGGCACACGGGCCGCCTTGCTGCGCACCCTGTCAGTTCATGTGGCAAAAACGCTTTCGAAAAACCTGTCTTGCCAGCATGAAAACCAGCTGCTACAAGTCGCCACCACCGGGACAGGGCTGGGGTTGCAGAGAGCACAAGTTACGATACACGAGCACTTTGACGGAAGCCAAGAACTGCTCTGGAAGAAGCGCAAACTGACCTATGGCGTGATGGACAAACCGCAGCGACAGTCCCCCGTAGCAGACGGAAAATCGGTCAATGCACTAGTGGCTAAAGCAGTGGCGCGGCGCAACACGGGACACAAACCCGCACCGAATCATCCCTGGAGAAACATGCCCGTCGGCAAGTCCGCCCACGACGGACAACGCGCTACGACGTAGCAAAGAAAAAACAGGAAAAGCGGATATTTCTACTTTGCAGGAAAGCGAACATTTCTATTTAGCGTTGACAGCCTTAGCGAGCAAAGGTCTGTGACATATCCGAGTTTATACAGTACAAATTAATGAGGACTATGGCCCCATCTTGGTGCCAGTCATTTGAACCTCAACACGGCGATCAGGTTGAAGACATGCAATAGTTCGGGGGATCTTGCCGCCTGGGCATTGGTCTTTTTTTGTAATTGGCTGCGTCTCACCCTTTCCTTCGATAAGCACAATATCGGGCGAGACACCTTTTCTAACCAGGTAAGCCTTCACTGTAGCTGCTCGTTGTTCGGAAAGGTTCTGGTTGTAAGTGGTACTACCAAATCGATCGGCATGACCGATTACCATGATTGTTTGAGGACTGGTATCTTTAAGCTTTTCGACAAAACCATCCAGCTCAGCGCGAGCTGACGGCCGTAATATCGGTTCACCAAAATCGAAAAATCCGATCGAATCCAATGTTATTTTTTTAGTTGTTACAATTGGCGATTCGGGCACCGCAACCGGTTCCTCGATTTGAATCGGTGGAGCAATTGGAGTGGGCTTGTCAATTGGAGCAGGTGCGACGATTGGAGCAGGCGCGACGACTGGAGCAGGCGCAACGGACTTCGCTATCGGCATTGACTTATCACATTCACCCTCTGCCAGACCGAAATGAGTGTGCCAACATTCTCCAGTCCCGCTTCTCACTATCTTGCCACTCGAGTCATGAATATTTACTTCGATATGCTCCTTTTCATTACCTGTTGTTTGTGCGCTAACCGCCGCGGTGAGAATTCCCAGTATTAAAGCAATTGACACAGTTAGTCCGTTTTTTGTATTTGCTAATGATTTTCTCATGAGATTCTCCCTTTGCAAACGGCATCACTAATTAGCGCGTGACACGCGATCATTGTCCACACGCACTCGATCTCCAATTTTTATATCACTAACACTGCTTTGGGTAACTGTATGAGTAGCACCGTTACTCAACCGAACACGGACACGGTACTCATCTCGACTTGCGGCTTGTGAACGCTTTTCAATTTCGTGACCGGCAACAGCACCTCCGACCGCACCAGCAATTGTAGCTGCAGTCTGGCCTCTTCCACCGCCAACTTGATGTCCCAACATACCACCCAACACTCCACCAATTAAGGTCCCGGTAACATTATTATCATCATCGGAAATTTTAATGGTCTCTATATCTTCAACCACGCCATAGCCAATAAAATTGGAAGATGATGAGGTGGATGGCCCTGAAGATGTATTGGTTGACGCGGCAGGTTTGCTACTGTTGGCACAGCCTCCCAATAACGTCGTAGCTGTCATAGCCGCTACTAAAATAATTTTCATTTTCAATTAGCACTCCCAAGTAAAGCAGCATAGCCGGATTTTAAAAAATTGAATTATAAAACTTCAGAAACCAAGCTATTCACAAAATCACAGAAATAGAGAGCACATCCGACATATATCTACGACAAATTCACACTATTATTTTTTATCGCCGTTAGCCGCGTCTTGAATTTTATCTCCCGCTTTTTCAATTTGCTCCCCGGTTTTCTGGGCTGCCTTATCAATTTCCTTACCGGCACTCTCGGCCGGACCTTCATGTTTCTGACAACCCAATAGCGCCAACATTAAGGCACTTACTGCTAATGCCGCTGTAGTGCTTTTTTTCAATTTCATCATTTACTTAAACTCCCTGAATAAATTGTATATCTGATAAACGATGCATCTTCGCATTCAATTAGTTATAGATGCATCGAATTGGCAATGTATTTTCTACTTACTGATCTCGTGACCGATAACACCCCCAACTGCGGCACCGCCAATCGTTCCAGCAGCGCTGCCTCCTGTGAGTACGGCACCGCCAACTGCGCCTGCCCCAGCACCGATAGCTGTATTTTTATCCTGTGTTGACATGCCGGAACATCCACCTAAGCCAAGACACATAGCTACGAATAATGTGTTCACTGCAACTTTATGTATCTTTTTCATGTTAGTTCCTTTTTTAGTTATATAAAATAAAATCAATCGTGGCCACTAACACCAAGCCTACCTATTTTCCATAATGAGCTATAGCTTCAGCCAAGCATTTACTATTGGCTTCTCCTCTTAAAGATCGCATTTTTCTTTAGCGACTGCGTAATCGACATCGTTTTTGCAGCCGCAACATCTGTATGCGTTATTTGGCCTTGTCACTAGCAGTTTGAGTTGCTTCCGAAGCCTCCATCTGCGCCTTCGCATCAGCTTTTGCAGCAATCATTGCAGCTTTAGCTTCCGCCTGGCAAACCTCTTTTGGGTTGCCAGTTAGATCATCGCATTTTTCCTCAGCTATTTTGTAATCCGCTTTTGCCTTGGCGACGTGAGCCTTATAACGGGATTTCTTTGAGGGTTTATATTTGGCATCTAGTTCAGCCTCTGCAACTTCCTCCTTACCCTTGGCTTCAGCTTTGCATATATCTTTAGCATTATTGGCTAGCGATTTGCATTTAGCCTTGTCTGATTTATATTCCAGTTCAATGCGTTCCTTTTCAGATTTATATGCCTCTTTTGTCATGGGTTCTTCTGCCATCGCGCTGAAGGTGATGGCGAGGCCAATTGTTATCATGCTGATATTAAATTTATTCATGGAATTTCCTTTAGGTTATTGGAATGGAAATTGAAATACATTTCCCTTCGAAGTAAAGATCAAATCACAAGCAATTATTTATTTCTGACTTTTTTCCCATTCAGAAATTTCCTCTTCCGCTTTTTCTTTAGTGACTCCATAAGCTTCCTGGATTTTGCCAGCTAGCTGATCACGTTTGCCCGCTATTACATCAAGATGATCATCAGTAAGTTTTCCCCATTGCTCCTTAACCTTGCCCTTTAATTGTTTCCAGTTGCCTTCAACTTTATCCCAGTTCATCTTTTACTCCTTTTTAATATTAATTAAAAATATAATTTTATTTGACGCGCAACTCGTTAATAACATTATGCACACCCTCAGTTCTGCGTGCGACATCGATTGCACGATCAATTTGAGTCTGATTGTTAACAAAACCGCTGAGCTGAACTTCGCCATTATTTGTTACCACTGCAATGTCGAGGCTCTTAATGTCGGGGTCAGCAAGTAACGACGACTTAACTTTGGAGGTTACTATACTGTCATCAACTTTGACGCCCATGGTCGTGGCACTATCACTTTTTAAGTTCACTTTATTATCCACATTCTTAACGCCTTCTACTGAACGTGTGATCATAATTGCATGATCAATTTGAGCTTGATTATCCACAAAACCACTTAACAGAACATCTCCCTTATGCGTCTCAACTTTTAAATCTAAACCCTTAATATCCTGATCAGCCAACAACTTGGATTTCACTTTGGCAGTAATAATACTGTCGTCAATCTCTGTTCCCACCGTAGTGCCTGCGGCTGGCTTACTCGCATCTTCTTGAGTTTTGTTGCAACCAGTGAAGGACAGAACGCCGGCAACTGACACAATCAGAACAAGTAACCTGTAGTAAATATTCATGATTCTTCTCCAATAAAATTTAGCTAGACACAGAATATAAATCTATAGTTATCCGATAAATCCATATCATCAAATATTCATCGACTTATATTGTAATATTTTCATACTTCCAAAATCTGTTCAGTGCGCTAGCGAACATATTTGGCGACACTCAGACGATTATTTAGTTATCTACGTGTAGCTTCGTAAAGTGGCATGACGGTTGGCAATAGCGTTTCAATCTGTCGAATCCGAGTTGAGTCAGCTGGATGGCTACTCAGGAACTCAGGTGAGCGCTGGCCGCCTTTGTCCTTCATCATTTTCTGCCACAATGTAACTCCTGCGCGCGGGTCGTAGCCTGCTCGTGCACTTAGTTCCAGACCAATGCGATCAGCCTCAGTCTCGTCAGTACGGCTAAATCTGGTTGCGATCAATGCCTGATAACCCGCGCCAATCAGATCAGCAGAACCTCCAGGTAAACCTAACAATGCGGCGCCAATAGTAATTGTGGTATTGGCAGCAATTGCCTGAGACACCTGTTCACGAGAATGCTCGCGCAAGGCATGCGCAACCTCATGCCCCAATACAATTGCAATCTCATTATCGGTTAGCTTTAACTCATTGATCAGCCCGGAATAAAAAATAATTTTACCGCCAGGCATACAGAATGCATTAAGCTGTTTATCGCTAATTATATTGGCTTCCCACTTCCAACCTGGCGCATCAGGACGAAATGTTGCAGTATGTGGCTTGATGCGGTTGGTAATCGTAAGCAACCGTTCCAACATCGCGCGATCTTGATTCAGCGTCCCTTTTTGTTCTGCTTCTGCCTTAAGCTTGTTATAGCTTTGATCGGCAATTTGCTCCAACTGCTGTGAAGATACAAGCATGAGCTGAGGGCTCTTTACGTCGACCGCACCGCCAGATGTAGTGGTTTGGCATCCACCAAGCGCAGCTAATGACAAACTGATAAATAGTACCGAATAAATCCCATTATTAAACATGCTTTCCTTTACGATTCTTGCTTGCCTATCACAATATTTTGCATCGCGAAGAGCTGCTGGACCGTTCGATACAAAAACCCAGAAAAAATTAACGACGATTCAGAAGCAGCCCGATCACTGCTCCAATTCCAACAGCTACACCTATGGCACGCCAAGGATTTTCATGAACATAATTGTCAGTGGCCCGAACTGCCGTCTTGGTAGTTTCAATTGCAGTTTCTTCGATGTGGCGCAGCCTATCTTTGGCTGCCTTCAAATTTGATTCCATCTTTGCGCGTAAAGCATTAGCTTTATCACCACCTTCATCGACCACAGACTTCAACAATTGCTCACCTTCGTTTACAACGGCATTGAAATCTTTGAGTAAATCATTTTTTAAATTCTGGCTAATATATTGAGTCATGACATGCTCCATTTTTGATTAAAAATCAGACACTTAAATAGTATCTAGTTAAAAAATTACCAAGTGCTCAGAAAACATGTCCAATATATTACTTACAATAAGCACAGTCGGTTCGGTAGCGAACATAATTGTAATTTAATCCATATCGGCCAATAAGCGCATAATGCATAAAGTGATTTTAGGGCGCAGCCTCTACGCCTGCAAGATCTGATCATGATTGACGATGCTCTTATAGGTGGCCGATAGTGAAGGCAGGGACCGCGTACCGGTTTCAGGTCTTCGTCGAGACAAAAAGTAGATGGCGACCTAATGCCCCCCGGTCAAAAGGTGCGCAGTGATGCGCTAGCTTCGTTGGTGGTAATCGGCAAGACCAGCACCAATACCGCACGGGTGACCCCGCCCGACAAAGCCAGAAAGTGGCTGCCATGGTGGCATATCACCATCGGCAACCTTAAGGCGTTTCTGTTGGAAACCACCAATCACAGGATATCGTCAATATATACGCGATCATCTGTGGCCAGATCCCTTGAGAATACGTTAACCCCGTTCAGATTTTTTGAGTTGCCCCGCATAGCTAGCTTACTGTCGCATACAGAGCAACAACTACGGGACTGAGAAGACACAAAGCCAGTCAGAGAATTAGCTACGCTGCCTGTACTGAAATTTCATCGCGCTGGGCAATAATACGGTTGTGCCCATCCACATACACCAGTTGAGGATGGAATTTCTGCAACTCCAGTTCGGTATACATTGCGTAAGTGGCGATGATTAGAATGTCGCCTGGATTGGCCTTATGCGCCGCTGCGCCATTCACCGAGATAACGCCAGAACCTCGTTGTGCGCGGATGGCATAAGTGGTGAAACGTTCACCATTGGTGACGTTATAAATATCGATCTGCTGGTATTCACGGATATCAGCGGCATCCAATAAATCCTCATCGATCGCACACGAGCCTTCATAATGCAATTCCGAATGCGTCACATGCACTCGATGCAATTTGGCTTTGAGCATAGTTCTTTGCATTGCGTTACCCCCTACGGGAGAACAAGGGCAGGCATTATATAAGGACGCCTCTGTAAATCCAAATTTCGTCCTAATACTGTATCACCCAAGAAGTTTTTTAATTTATGTTCTAAATCATGCGTTGTACTCAAATTTCTTGCATGCCTTCGTTTGTGCGTCTGATTAAATCTCTGTCCGCCATATCTCACTTTAACGATTTGAATTGATAGCGGCATCCAAATCACCTATCTCTTAAGACCTCCAGATTGTCTATAAGTCGGGTCTGCCCTAGCCTAGCCGCAGCCAATATAACCAGATTACACTCGCACGCTGTTGGCTCAGCCAAGTTGGACTGAGCGCGTATCGCCACATAGTCGACCTGCCAGCCACGCGCGGTAAGCACTTCGATAGCTTGCCGTTCCAGTTTAAAGAAATCCATTGCACCATCCATAATGGCCAGGCGAATTCCAATAAGATTTTGATATAAAAAAACCGCTTCAGTTCGCTCCGCAACGTTCAAATACTGGTTGCGCGAACTCAGCGCCAGGCCATCCGATGCACGCACAGTTTCGCCGCCGATAATCTCTACTGGCAGATTCAATTGTGCCGTCATTTGGCACATTAAATACAGCTGTTGATAATCCTTCTTGCCGAATACCGCGATGCGCGGCTGCACAATGTTGAACAGCTTCAGCACTACCGTCGCCGCGCCGCGAAAATGACCGGGACGGAAAGCACCGCATAACTCATTGGCGATGGGCGGCAACTCTACTGTTACTTGCTGCGGCTGCGGATATAAATCACGCTCGCTCGGCGCAAGTAGCACATCCACCCCGCACTGTTCCAGCATTTTGCAATCCTGCTCCAGTGTTCGCGGGTATTTGGAATAATCCTCGTTCATGCCAAACTGTAGCGGATTTACAAATATGCTTACCACCACAAACTGGCCATGCTGGCGCGCAATCCGCACCAGATCAAGGTGCCCCTGGTGCAGATTGCCCATGGTCGGCACCAAGGCGATGCCAGTTACACCTCGCAAACGTGCGCGTAGTTCGACAATGGTGTGAATCACTAGCATAAATGTCCCTTGTTTCCTCTTCAGAAACTGTGTTCCGCGCCAGGAAAGGCACCGGATTTCACCTCAATCACATAACGAGCCACGCCGTCGGCAATGCCTTGCGCACCCTGCATATAGTTCTTCACGAAGCGTGCTTTTTTTCCTGGGTAAATATCCAGCATGTCGTGCAACACCAGCACCTGACCGGAACAAGCCGCGCCCGCGCCTATGCCTATGGTAGGAATAGAAACATTGGCGGTAATTTCTGCGGCCAGCAGCGCTGGCATGGCCTCCAACACCACCAGTCCAGCCCCAGCCTGCTCGACTATTACTGCATCTTGCAACAGACGCTGCGCATCGGCGTCATTCTTACCTTGCACACGGTAACCGCCGATTTGGTGCACCGACTGCGGCGTAAGCCCGATATGGGCACATACTGGAATGCCACGACCGGTGAGAAAGGAAATAGTCTCGGCCATAGCCGCCCCGCCTTCGAGTTTGATCATCTGTGCGCCCGCTGCCATTAGGCGCGCGGCATTTTCAAATGTTTTTTCCGGGCTGACTTGAAAGGTGCCGAACGGCATATCCGTGATTATGAATGCCTGTTTCGACCCTCGCGCTACGCAAACTGTGTGGTAAACCATCTCGTCCAAGGTCACCGGCAGGGTAGTCTCGTGCCCCTGCAATACCATGCCGAGCGAATCGCCCACCAACAGTGCGTTGACACCACCTGTTTCGAGCAACGCCGCAAAGCTGGCGTCATAACAAGTCAACACAGCGATTTTTTCGCCTTTGTCACGTAATGCATGCAATGACGTTAATGTCGTTCGCATCATGCTCCTCTACTAAAGAATTCACGCTGCCCGCGCATCCCTTCGATACGCTGTATCAGAAAGGCGAAATCCTCGTCACTATCCACAAAATTCAAATTCTCACTGTTCACGATAAACACTGGCGCCGTGTTGTAATGATAAAAGAAATCGCTGTAAGCCTGCGCCAGACGCGTCAGATAGGAATCAGCAATCTGCCGCTCGTAAGGCGTGGCACGCCTGTGCACGCGCTCGACCAGAGCCTCCGGCGAGGCTTGCAGGTAAATGACCAAGTCCGGTGCAGGCACTTGCGGTGCCAGGTTGTGGTAGATGTTCTGGTAAAGCGCAAATTCATCATCGCTAAGATTCAAGCGAGCAAATAGCACATCCTTGTCAAATAAATAATCCGCCACGGTACTGGTGCGAAATAAATCCATCTGCGCTAAATCACGTACCTCATCAATACGCTGAAACAAGAAGAACAATTGAGTAGACAACGCATGGCGCGCGGGATTTTCATAAAATCGCGCCAAAAAAGGATTTTCTTCGGGCTTTTCCAGCAGCGCAGTCGCTTCATAATGTTCGGCAAGACGGCGCGCCAGGCTGGTCTTGCCCACCCCGATCGGTCCCTCGACCACTACGTAACGGTACTTATCAAACAACATCTACAATCCGCTCCAATTGCTGTTGCTGACAGCCTAGCAATGCTTCTGCCACCGCACCCACACCGGGGATAACACAATCCGGTGCAATTTCCAGCAAGGGCCGCAACACGAATGCACGCAGGTGCATCTGCGGATGAGGAATGGTCAGGCTGTGCTCATGGTGACGCAAATCATCATACAACAGCACATCCAAATCCAGCGTTCGCGGCGCGTTACGAAATTCTCGCGTGCGACCACATTCGCGTTCCAGGCCAAGAAGCGCATCCAGCAGGGCGCGTGGACTCAATGTCGTTTCCAATTGCGCTACCGCATTAATGAAATCCGGCTGTTCGAGATAGCCCATTGGCGCACTGCGGTAGAATGAAGAGCTCGCCAATACTCGGGTATGTGGCAAGCTGGCTAACGCCCGCAAAGCGTGTGATACCTGTCCGCACGGGTCGTCCAAGTTGCTGCCCAAGCCAATGAAAGCCGTATGCTTGGAATTCATTCTTAAAAATACCTTATGCGATTTCAGCAGGATGTGTGCAATGAATGTGTGCCACGAAGCGATACCCATCGCATTTTAACGAAAGTCAGCAGGCAAAATAAAGTGCATCGCTTACTCGCCCACCCGCAAATGCAGGCTTCCTTGATACTCATTATTTAACAGACAGTTCCGCTGATACTGTCATGCCCGATTTCTTGCGACGACGGCGTTTCTTGACCGCTTCGTCAGGTAATAGCATTTCGGCGCGGCGTTCTTCCGAGGCATCCTGAAACTCGTCCCACCACAAACCCAGTTGCGAATCCACCTCGCCACTTTCACAACGCAGCAGCAAAAAATCATAAGCAGCGCGAAAGTGCGGCTGAGACAGCAAGCGAAATGGCCGCTGCCCACCGCGCTGTTCAAAACGAGGTTGTAATAACCACAAATCCTTCATAACCGCATCATAGCGGCGCGGGATGGCGAGCTGCGCCTGCTGCCTGCTGAGCACCTCATCCATCGCTGCATGTAGCGCTGCGATCGGACGCTCACCTGCATCTTGATGCACTTTCCAGGCAGACAGTACATGGTGCCACAGTAGCGCGGCAAACAGGAAGGCGGGCGATGCAGATTTCCCATCATGAATACGCTGATCGGTATTCTGCAAAGCCAGCATGACGAATTTTTCACCCAAAGGCTGTTTCAGTATCACATCCAGCATCGGCAACAGTCCATGGTGTAAATCCATAGATCGTAGTTTTTTGACGCACTCCAACGCGTGCCCCGATAGCAGCAACTTAAGCATCTCATCCAGCAAGCGTGCCTGCGGTACGTTACCCAGCAAGTCTTTCATTTTTGCGATGGGCGCGGCAGTAGCAGCCTCCAGCTTCATGCCCAACTTGGCCGACAAGCGCACCGCGCGTAGCATGCGCACTGGGTCTTCGCGGTAACGCACGTCTGGATCACCGATCATGCGCAGGGTATTGGCGCAGATGTCGGCATAGCCATTGTGGTAGTCGTAAATTTCCTGACTGGACGGATCATAAAATAGCGCGTTGGCAGTAAAATCGCGTCGTGCCGCGTCCTGCTCCTGGTCGCCAAATTCATTGTCACGCAACAACCGTCCATGTTCATCAGTTTCTGCATCTTCGCCCTCTATCTTGCGACGAAAGGTGGAAGTCTCCACAGTTTCCTCGCCGAACAATACATGCACCAAACGGAAGCGCCGCCCGATGATGCGCGAACGACGGAACACGCGGCGCACTTCTTCCGGTGTGGCGTCAGTTGCGATATCGAAATCTTTGGGATGGCGATTGAGCAATAAATCTCGCACCGCACCGCCCACAACGAAAGCCGCGTAGCCCGCCGCCTGCAAGCCATCAGTCACTTTGCGCGCAGCGGGACTAATGCCATCGCGGCTAACGCCATGTACATCGAAGGGGATAATGTGACAATTTCCTTCTATCCGAGTGCGGACAGATTTTCCGAACATGCGCTTGAGCAGTTTTTTTATCATTGCTTTCAACTGTGACAGAAATGCCGCAACAAACCGCGACAAAATTAGGAGCACGTATTATACACCCGCCACAAACCAGCGCTCTCCCTCTGCGGACAGCTCGCGTAACGGGCACTGATACAACGCCTCCAGGTGTGCGCGCGTCAGCAACTCTTGCGCTGTACCGTACAGCACTTGACCATCAGCAAACAGCATCAACACATGATCGCAGCAGCGCTGCGCCCAGAGAATGTCATGCAGCACCATCATAAGCGCGCACCCTTGCTCCTTCAACTGGCTGAACACCTGCATCGTCTGTGCCTGATGGCGCAAGTCAAGATGCTGTAATGGCTCATCCAGCAAATAACACTGTGCCTGCTGCGCCAGCGCCTGGGCAATTGCGGCACGCTGCCGTTCGCCACCTGACAATGTATTGTATGGTCGTTGTGCCAGCCCTTCTAACTCCATCTGCGCCAAAGCCTGCTGTGCCAGCGCTTCATCCTGTGCGTTATAACCGAACAACGAGGCGCGATGGGGAAAGCGGCCCAGCAATACATATTCCTGCACACTACCCCAAAATTCACCGCCTTCATTTTGCAGCAACACCCCAATATGCTGCGCGAGGCTGCGTCTAGCATGGGCGGCCAGTGCCACACCATTCAAACTCACCATGCCAGCCTGTGGCGTATGCAAACCGGCCATCGTGCGTAGCAAGGTGGTCTTACCCACCCCGTTCTGCCCTAACACACCCCAACATTCGCCTGGACGAATCTTCATATCAAGCTCACGGCATATCATCTTGCCGCCTATTGCTACCGTGAGTTTATGTGTTTCCAAAACCGGATTGTTAAATGCTTGCATCAGCTCCGCCGACTCAATAACCACAACAATACCGGCACGCCCAGCAGCGCAGTGAATATACCCACAGGCAATTGCAGTGGCGACCACACCATACGTGCCAAAGTATCGGCCAGCACCAAAAAGCTGCCGCCCAATAATGTCGACGATGGAATAAGCCAGCGGTGTGCGCTGACACCGAGGAGGCGAATGGCATGCGGTATCATCAAACCGACGAAACCTATGCTACCGCCAAGTTGTAGCGCCGTCACAGTAAGCACGGCAGCGGCGAAATACAATCCCGCCTGCCACCGACCAACCGCCACCCCCAGTGCCGCCGCCTTGTCCAGTCCACCCGCCAGCACATCCAGCCCGCCGGACAGCACCGTGGCACACAGCCCCACTGCCAGCAGCACAAACCAGGCAAATGGCAAGCCTTGCGAATGCGATAAATCCCCCATCAGCCAGAACAACATGCCCTTCACCTGCTCACCCTGCGCCAATGTCAGCAGCAGGCTGATAAGCGCACCACAACCAGCAGAAAGCACCACGCCGGTAAGCAGCAGGCGGTAGATGTTTCGTTCGCCATGTCGAAAGCCCAAACCGAATACCGCGACTATAGCCAGCAATGCACCCGTAAACGAAGATAACTGCGTGGTAGCCAAACCCGCGCCGAGCAACATGGCGGCCAGCGCACCTACCGCTGCGCCGCCGGAAATACCGAGGATATAAGGATCTGCCAGTGGATTGCGCAACAGCGCCTGCAACAGCACACCGGACAACGCCAGCAGCCCGCCACAAACAAATGCCGCCAGTACACGCGGCAAGCGCAACTGCCACAACACCTCTGTTGCGGTGTCTTCGTTATTGCCCAACAAAGCGTACCACACCTCAATCGGCGCAAGTGGCAACGAACCGTTCATCAGGCCAAAGCCTAGACTGAGCGGGACTGTGCATAGCAGTAGGGAAAAAAGGACTCGTGGGGGCATTATTTATTTGACATCAGCAATCAATAAAAAACGCACGGTTTGACGTGCGCTTTTTTAGGCATAAATGGTCAGTTAACCCTTCAGTCACGTGCTCATAAATTGTTTGCGCTCAACGCATTGCAACACCTTTTCATTCGCGCTCTTATTGCACATTTTCATTTTTTCCTGCTGCGGCCCAGCAAAAACCGGAGCGGCGAGTGTGATCAATATTTTCATTGCATTCCCATCAATTCAAATAATGCTTTTCCAGAACAGAATGCAACGTACTGGTTATAGCCTGCTTGCCATATTGCACCAGCCCTCAACGCAAAGTCAAAATACGCCAGCCATGCTGCTCTGCGTGCTTGCGTAATGTTGCATCCGGATCGACAGCTATTGGGTTGTTCACTTTCGCCAGCAATGGCAGATCGTTCAAAGAATCGCTGTAAAAAAAGCTATCGGCAAAACTATCCCACCCCCATCCTCGTTGTGCCAACCAGTTTTCCAACCGGGTAATCTTGCCTTCGCGGAAGCACGGCACGCCAACCACACACCCGGTAAACTCACCGTCCTTCTCTTCCGGCTCGGTAGCAATCAGATGTTCCACGCCGAATTCGCGCGCAATCGGTGAGGTCACAAAACTATTAGTGGCAGTGATGATGATGCACACGTCCCCCGCCGCACGGTGCCGCGCCACTAGCTCTTGCGCAGGCGCAGTCATCATGCCGCGAACCTTGTGCTGCATGAAGTCGTCACGCCAGCCATTTAATACTTTGCGAGCATGACGCGACAGCGGTTTCAACTGGAAGTCGAGGAACTCATAAATATCCAGGGTGCCCGCTTTGTATTGTTCATAAAAAGCCAAGTTCTTCGCCTCAAACAGCTCGCGATCGAGCACGCCCTGTTCGATGAGAAATTGAGCCCACTCGAAATCGCTGTCACCGTTCAGCAAGGTATTATCTAAATCAAATAGCGCAAGGTTCACACAGACTCCAGGTTAAAAGTTTGCATCACTTCTTTCAGCAATGGTATCGAGGGCGCACGCTGTAAACGCAAGCAGTGCGCGTCGAGTGCATCCAGCAGCCCGAGCAGCGCAGGCATATCGCGCCGTCCGTGACGCAACAGGTATTGCGTCACCTCGCGCGGCAGGATGAAGCCGCGCGCTTGTCCATGCTGCTCCAATGCTTGCGTTTTTTCTGCATCGTTCAGCGCATGCACCTGATACACCAACCCCCAGCCCAAACGGGTGCGCAGGTCGTCGCGCACACTTAAATGCGCCGGCGCAGATACACCGCTAACCAGCAAAATGCCGCCGCTTTCACGCACCCTATTATAAAGGGCGAACAGCGCAATCTGGGCAGCATCATCCAGTACCTCTACATCATCCACTGCAATCACTGGAGCTACATCCGGCACAGCGCCATGAGCAAAGACTGCGGACTGTCCCAATGAGCGTGCCTGCGCCACTGCTGCCTGCATAAGATGGCTCTTGCCACAACCCACCTCGCCCCATAGGTAGAAACACCGTTCATTCGAGGTTCCTACCAATGCGTGTTGCAATGCCGAGAGCAACTCAACGTTGCGGCCCGGTACGAAATTATTTAGCGTGGGCAGCCAGTCCGGAGCAATATTTAATAATAATTGCGTCATAAAAAATGAATCACGATACACGGATATGGATAGCTACCATGCCCTGGACATAGCCCAATCCGATCAACAGTGCTGCCCGCACGGGAAGGGTCGAGCAGTAAGCAAGCGCACCCCCTTGCAGTGCGGCGAAGCGTTGAATGGTCATTTGGGGTAAAATATCGCTAACGAAATGGCCTGTACTGTATCCCGAAGAAAGCGAGAACTCAACTTGAGCTTACCTAATACCCTTTCCTACCGCGACGCCGGCGTAGACATAGCCGCAGGTGACCGTCTGGTGGAAAACATCAAACCATTCGCCAAACGTACTATGCGCCCGGAAGTTCTGAGTGGCATAGGCGGCTTTGGCGGATTAGTCGAAATTTCTAAAAAATACCGTGAGCCGGTGCTGGTGTCTGGCACCGATGGCGTGGGTACCAAATTGAAATTGGCATTCGAATTGAATCGTCACAATACAGTTGGCATCGACCTGGTTGGGATGAGCGTCAACGATATTCTGGTGCAGGGCGCAGAGCCGCTGTTTTTCCTCGATTATTTCGCCTGTGGCAAGCTGGATGTGGATGCCGCCACCGAAGTCATCAAGGGCATAGCAGCAGGATGCGAACTGGCTGGTTGTGCGCTCATCGGCGGCGAGACTGCCGAAATGCCGGGCATGTATCCGGTGGGCGAATATGACCTCGCCGGTTTTGCTGTGGGTGTAGTGGAAAAAGCCAACATCATCACCGGCGCTGACATTCGGCCTGGCGACGTAGTGCTGGGACTCGCCTCTAACGGAGCACACTCCAACGGTTACTCGCTGATACGTAAAATCATCGAGCGCAGCCAGCCCGACCTCAATGCTGAATTTGATGGTGAGCGCACGCTGGCTGATTGCATTATGGCGCCCACGCGTATCTATGTGAAGCCATTGCTGGCGCTGATGCAAACCCTTCGGATAAAAGGTATGGCGCACATCACTGGCGGCGGACTGCTTGAAAATGTGCCGCGTGTGTTGCCGTCCAACGTCACCGCCGTGATTGATGGACTGGCTTGGCGCACACCCAAGCTGTTCGAGTGGCTCCGCGAACAGGGCAACGTAGCTCAACAAGAAATGTATCGCACTTTCAACTGCGGCATCGGCATGGTGGTTATCGTGGATCAGAATGATGCAGCAGACGCAATCGCCCAGCTTGTCGCCGCCGGAGAAGCCGTATGGCGCATAGGCACAATTGAAGCGCGGACAGGCGATGAAACACAAACCCGAATCTGTTAACGTAACAATGAAGTCCATCGTTATTCTGATTTCCGGCCACGGCAGTAACATGCGCGCTCTGCTGGAAGCAGGCCTGCCCTGCCGGGTAGCGGCGGTTATCAGCAATCGAGCCGATGCCCCGGGATTGGAAATTGCCCAACAGTATGGGATTGCAACGCGGGTCGTGGCGCATCGCAGCCATCCAGACCGCGAATCTTTCGACACCGAGCTAGCCAGCCGCATAGACGACTACCGGCCCGACCTTGTCGTGCTTGCCGGCTTCATGCGCATTCTCACCCCTCAGTTCGTGGCACGCTATCAAAACAAACTTATTAACATCCACCCCTCGCTGTTGCCCGCATATAGTGGCCTGCACACTCATGCGCGCGCACTCAAGGATGGCGTGAAGATCCATGGCTGCACCGTGCATTTCGTCACCGGCGACGTCGATCACGGTCCCATCATCATCCAGGCCGCAGTGCCGGTACTCATGGACGACACCCCGGCAACCTTGGCGGCACGCGTGCTACATCAAGAGCATCGCATTTTTCCGCGGGCCATCCGTTGGTTCTGCAACGACGATATCAGCCTGAGCGCGGATGGCAAGGTGCTAATGAAACGTCCGGAACAGCCCGGTTGCGCTCTAATCTCTCCGGAAATGGAATAAGTTGATGCTGAACATCATTTATCTAGCCGGCTTGCTATTTCTTGTTAGCGCTGCACCGCAAGCAGTATTCGCTGCTACTTCCTCCTTGCCGGTACAGTTCACCAATGTTGCTGCCCATTACGATGTACTCAAGGGCAATATTAAAGTCGCGACTATTACAGAAAACTATACCCGCACACAGGGCGGCTACCGTATTGAGAGCGTAACCAAAGCGATCGGCTTGCTCGCCATGTTTAAGGCAGAAGTCATCCGCGTCACCAGCGAAGGTATCCTGACAGCGAAGGGCTTACGCCCACTCACTTTTATTCAGGAGCGCAAACTCGATACCGAGCGAAATACACGCGCCGACTTTGACTGGAAGACTAAAAACATCACTCTGACTGACCGCGCCGGGAAACGCACGCTGCCGCTGCAAGCTGGAACTCAAGACCGGTTAAGCGCGATGTATCAGTTCATGTTCGCGCCCCTACAAAATGCCACCGAGCTCAACTTCAACATGACTAACGGCAGCAAGGTGGATGAATACAGTTATCGCATTACCCCCGACCAAAGCATGACGATTCCGCTCGGTACATTCAAGGCATTGTACGTGGCCAACCCGCCGCAAGACGGTGAGAATCGAACTGAAATCTGGCTGGCAACAGAACACGGCAATTTTCCTTACAAGATGACCATCACCGAGTCTGACGGTGGCAAATTCACGCAGGTGTTGACCCAAATAAATTTTGAGTAGCAATCATTCTGGGCTATTTATGAAATGAATTCTGGCACGCCCACCAGACGCATCACCCTTGCCATCGCGCTTTCCGTGCTGCTGCATGGTGCAGCGCTTTGGCTCTTTCAAGTAGAGTTGCCGAATAGCGAAGCGCTACTGCCACCGCTTAGCGCCAAACTCGAAGCGATGCCTCTGCAAGCCGACGCGCCCATGCCAGAAGTTGAACCTGCAAACCATCCAGCCGAACCTGACAGTACTGTAACAACCATACCAGAACCGGCATCAATTCCTGTTATGGAAGCATCATCTGCTGTAGCAGCTACTCCCGAACCGGAATCAATATCTACTATTGAAGCAGCATCTGCGGTAGCGGTCACCCCCAAGCCGGCATCAATACCGGCTATTGAAGCAGCATCTGCCGTAGCAGTCACTCCCAAATCAGCATCAATCCCTGCTATAGAAGCAGCATCTGCTGTAGCAGCATCTGCCGTAGCAGCCTTTCCCGAACCGGTATCAATACCTGCTATTGAAGCAGCATCTGCAGTAGCCAGGGTGGCAGAACCAGTCGCGTCTCACCCATTGCCCAAACACGCACAGCTAAAATTTGTCGTCTACTATGGCCAGGACAATTTCCAGATTGGCGAAATCACCCACCGGCTTGAAATTAGTGGAGATAAATATGTCCTGGAAGCGGAAACGCAAACAACCGGGCTAGCCCGGTTGTTCAAAAGCTACCAACTCATTCAAATTAGCCGCGGCAAGGCTGGCAACTTCGGGCTACAGCCAGAAGGCTACAAAGAAGAGCAAAATGTATCCAGTGGCAAACAAAAAATGGATGTCGCCTTCAACTGGACAGAAAATAAATTGCATTTTTCTCACGGCGGTGAATCTGAGCTACCCCCCGATGCCCAAGATATTCTGAGCTTTTTATATCAACTCTCACGACTTCCCTTGCACAATAAAGTTATATCGATTGCCATCACCACTGGCAAAAAACTTGAAAAATATGAGCTTGAGATCGGTGCAGAAGAGGAAATCACCACCCCAATGGGCAAGTTGCGCGCATTGCCTTTGCGCAGACTGCATAGCCAAGGTGGAGACGGCATGGAAGTCTGGCTCGGGCTGGAATATCGCCTGCTGCCAATCAAGTTTCGCCAGATTAAACGTTCCGGTGACATGATCTTGGAAGTTGTCATTTCTGACATCCGTGTAGCGGACGAATAAGAAATTCAGAAGTCATGGAGTCCTGTCCTGTAAACTTCGCCTCCATTCCCGTGATCGTTTCCATCACCGCATCGAATACTTTTACCCTAATTTAGAACCATGCTACTGACCGAATATCGCCTAGACCTCGTTATCCAAGCCCTGCGCAGCATCCTGCCGCTGGAACATCCCGCCGACGCTATGCTGCGCCACTTTTTCCAGCGCGAGCGCATTGGCTCCAACGAACGTGCGCTGGTGGCAGAAACTGTGTTCGGTGTATTGCGCCACCGGCTGTTTCTGGAACATGCCTGCACCAATCAGGCCACACCGCGCCGCATGGCGCTGGCTTATTGGATCAAGTTCAGCGGCTATAATTTGCGTGAACTCACCCCGCTTCTGAAGCGCGATGAGGCCGACTGGCTGGGGCAAGTTAAAGCCATCAATCTTGCCGAATTATATTTGTCGGTCCAGGCCGAACTGCCAGAATGGTTGATCGAACAGCTACAAATTACTATGACGGATGAAGCCATCCTCATGCTGGGTCGTTCCATGCAGCAACCCGCCGCACTGGATTTGCGCGTCAACACCCTGCTCGCCACGCGCGACGAGGTGCTGCAAGCCTTGCAGGCAGAGGGCATGGACGCGCAAGCCACGCCTTACTCCCCCATCGGCATCCGCCTCAAGGACAAGCCATCACTCACCAAACATCCGCTGTTCCTCGCCGGAAAAATAGAAGTACAAGACGAAGGCAGCCAGCTGCTTGGATTTCTTCTCGCACCCAAGCGCAATGACATGGTTGTGGATTTTTGCGCCGGCGCAGGAGGCAAAGCACTCATGCTGGGTGCCATGATGCAGTCTCAGGGCAGGCTGTATGCCCTGGATGTATCCGAAAAACGACTGGCCAACCTGAAGCCGCGTCTGAAGCGTTCGGGGCTTAGCAACCTGCATCCGCAACTCATAGCGCATGAAAACGACAGCAAAATAAAACGTCTGGCTGGCAAGATCGACCGCGTTCTTGTGGACGCTCCGTGCAGCGGATTGGGCACACTACGCCGCAATCCGGACATCAAATTCCGCCAATCGTCTCAAAGCGTGACCGAATTCACCCAGTTGCAAGCCGCTATCCTGGCCTCAGCCAGCAAGTTGCTCAAAACCGGCGGCCGCCTGGTGTATACCACCTGTAGTTTTTTGCCACAGGAAAACCGCGCCATAGTCGATGCATTTCTTGCCGACCATCCGGAATTCACATTACGTCCTGCAGGAGAAATTCTCGCACAGCAAAAAATCCCGCTGGAAGCGGAAGAATGCCTGCAACTGCTGCCGCAACTGCACAGCACCGATGCCTTCTTCGCAGTGGTACTGGAACGGGTAAAAGCGGTTGCCCCGAACAACGTCGATTCTGCCTAAGTTCGAAAGAGAGTAACCGGGAATTTATTCGACCAATTTTACGGTATAACCTGCCTCACCCATTTTGCTGCATTTTCTCGACTGAGCGCCATGCTGGATTTCACCGAATACACCAAGATTTTTATCAGTCTGTTCGCCATCCTTGATCCGATCGGGATCATCCCTGTCATCATTCTGTTCACCTCCGGCATGACAGCGCCAAAACGAGCCAAGGTTGGCCGCGTAGCATCGCTGGCGGTATGCGCCATTTTGCTGGTTGCGTTATTGATAGGCCAACCACTACTGGCTTTTTTCGGTATCAGCATCAGCTCATTTCGCGTGGCGGGTGGCATTCTGCTGATGTTAATGGCCTTCAAAATGTTGAACGGCAACCTCTACACAGCCGTCGAAGCCGATAATGACAGTGCTGGGGGCGAAACAAGCTCGATACATGCCATCGTGCCGTTATCCATTCCCCTGCTGGCAGGGCCCGGCTCCATCAGCGCGGTGATACTGGAAGCACACAAGGCGCACGGCATTGAGCATTATTTAATAATGAGCGTGGAAATTATTTTACTCAGCGTAACGGTCTGGTTAACCTTCCTGATTGCACCGTGGGTGGCGCAACGTTTGGGCAAGATAGGCATTGACGTATTCACCCGGCTAATGGGCCTGGTACTCGCGGCCATTTCCGTGGAGTTCATTGCTGGTGGAATACGCGGCTTATTCCCTACCCTTGGCTAATTCGGGCGGGCGGGTGGAACGAGGAACACTGCTGTTTAAGTTCCAAGTGATATATTTAAAGCTTACGGGCACCTCTAAAAATCCAATTTTCGTCACAATACGCCGTTACTCGAAAAAAATTATCGCTTACATATCAATTATATGCAGCGCTCAAATTTTTTACTCGTGCCTTGTCTTGCCTAGAAACTTGAATTTTTAGAGACGCCCTTACGTTTTTATCAGCAACTTAATCGTCAAAACGTATCGCCCGATAAACAACGTCCACCACCACCAGCTCTTCTATTCCGCCGGGGATGTGCAACATAACCACATCATCGGCGCGCGCCTTTAGCAGCGCTCGAGCGAGCGGTGATACCCAGCTAATCAATCCGCGCCCGGCATCGGCTTCATCCACGCCGACTATGCTGTAGGTATGCTCTGCGCCGTCCTGCCGGCACACTGTGACTGTCGCACCAAAGAATACTTGATCACACGATCCTCGCTGCAACGGATCCACCACTGCGGCGTTTTCCAGGCGCTTGGAAAGAAAGCGGATGCGCCGGTCGATTTCACGCAGACGCTTCTTGCCGTAAATGTAATCGCCATTTTCCGAGCGATCGCCGTTGGACGCGGCCCAAGTAACGGTTTGCACCAACACCGGGCGTTCCACTTTCCATAGCTGATCAAGTTCGTCTTTGAGACGCTGGTAACCAAAGGGGGTTATGTAGTTTTTGACTCTTGGCGGAAGTGGTGAAACTATCTGACCCTCTTCCTCGTCAGGACTTTCGTCCGTTTCCTTGGTAAAAGCTTTGCTCATGATCGCCCGCCCTTTTGGATAGTCTCCATGATTTTATAGACAACTCCAACTAAATGCTGTCATTCGCCATAAAAACGGAGAATAAAAAACTCAGGATTCATAGACCCCCGCTAAAGGTTAAGAGCACCTGCTATGGAAATTAATTCCACTATGCACTGCTAATTAAACAAATAAACTTAAATAGTAATAAAGCCCCTTTTTGCAGGGGCTTTATTTTAATACTTTACAAAACACTAAGAGGTAGTCCCTAGAACGGTATGTCGTCATCGAAATTATCGAAACCGCCGCTTTTAACTGGTGCCGGTTTATTGGTAGCAGCAGGCGCACCAGTTGACGATGATGCAGGTGGCTTATCCACCATGTCAAAATTACCGCTGCCGGATTTACTGGACAGCATCTGCATCTCGCCGACAATGATATCGGTGGTATAGCGATCTTTGCCTTCCTTGTCCTGCCATTTGCGCGTGGCAAGCTTGCCCTCAACGTAAATCATCGAGCCTTTCTTCAGAAATTCTCCGGCAATTTCTGCCAGGCGACGGTAGAAGGTCAGGTTATGCCATTCTGTTTTTTCTTGTTTCTCGCCGCTTTTGTCCTTCCAGTTTTCTGAGGTAGCCAACGTGGCATTGGTCACTGCTTCGCCATTGGGCATGTAACGCGTTTCCGGATCTTTGCCCAGCCGTCCTACTAAAATTACTTTGTTTACCGACATGTCATTCCCCTTTCACTAAGTTTTCTACCGCGGCTTCGTCAAAGCCACTCATATCTACTTTCAGACAAGCCATACATTCGGCTGGCACCACCATTACTTCGCGCACCCCATTTAATTCCGCCAAGCGTTTTTGCAAAACAGCGCCCGTGCGCCCATCCATTTCAGGTAATGGGTACATTTTGGTTCGCACCGCTGCAGGCGGCTGCATAGTGCTGGCAACTAGCAACCACAGCAATAACAAACCTACCGCAAATGCAAACACAGCATTGCCGCCAAAATATTGCATCAGAAATCCGCCCGCCATCGCACCAAAAAATGCGCCTAAAAATTGCACGCTGCTATATACGCCCATCGCCGTACCCTTGGCCGCCAGCGGAGCAATCTTACTGATCATTGAAGGCAATGTCGCCTCCAGTACGTTAAATGCGGTGAAGAACAGCAACAGCGACAGCATCACACCCCATACATTGCTCTGCATCAGCATTAATGATAATTGCCCCAGCGCTGCCAGTGCAATCGCGCCCATAAACACTTGCTTCATCTTTGCTTTTTTCTCGGCGACAATGATGGGCGGCACCATCAACATGAGGGCTAACAACATGACCGGCAGATATACTTGCCAATGTTGCGCAACCTCCAGCCCATTATTCTTCAACACGAATGGCACTTGCATGAATACCGACATTAGAATCGCGTGCAAGGAAAAAATACCGAAATCGAGTCGCAGCAAATCTTTGTTACGCAGCACATCGCCAAATCGCTTGCTGCTTGCCCCGGAACCAGAATGGAAGCGCGTGATAGCCGGATTGGGAATTACAAAGGCCACAAACAGCATGGCCAGAAGCGCCAATACGCCGGTTAGTGCAAAAATTCCGGGCACGTCTATCGCTTGATACAACATCGGTGCCAGCACCAGTGATATCGCAAATGTAATGCCAATGGTGATGCCTATCATCGCCATCGCCTTGGTGCGGACTTCCTCGCGCGTGAGGTCGGCGGTTAGCGCCATCACTGCAGCATTGATTGCTCCCGCGCCCTGGATCGCGCGCCCGGCGATGACCCAATAGATGTTGTCCGCCGAAGCTGCAATGAAACTGCCGATAGCGAATAGAAGAAGTCCGGCATAGATCACCGGTTTGCGCCCGTAATGGTCGGACATCCAGCCAGCTGGGATTTGCAATACAGCCTGGGTCAAGCCGTAAGCACCTAGGGCAATGCCAATCAGGATATGACTTTCGCCGCCGGGCAGTCGTTCGGCGGCATACAGCGCAAATACCGGCAGAATGATGAACAGCCCCAGCATGCGCAAGCCGTAAATACCGGCTAAGCCCATGCTGGAGCGGCGCTCAAGTGGCGTCATTGAATCAGGTGTGTATTCCATATTGAAGTATTGAAAGCGCAAAAAATCGCGTATATTAGCAGGTTTAGCGCAACCTACGGTAACCGGCATGGACAGTATCAAAATACGTGGCGCACGCACGCACAACCTGAAAAACATCAGCCTCGATTTGCCACGCAATCAACTTGTGGTTATCACCGGATTGTCGGGTTCCGGCAAGTCTTCCCTCGCCTTTGACACTTTGTATGCCGAGGGACAACGACGCTATGTCGAATCGCTTTCCGCTTATGCGCGCCAGTTTTTGCAACTAATGGCAAAACCGGATGTGGACTTGATCGAGGGATTGTCACCTGCCATTGCTATTGAGCAAAAGGCCACCTCGCATAACCCGCGTTCCACCGTTGGCACGGTGACAGAAATTCACGACTACCTGCGCCTTTTGTTTGCACGAGCAGGTGACCCCTATTGTCCGCAGCATGATCTGGTGTTGCAGGCCCAAAGCGTTGGGCAGATGGTGGACCATGTGCTGCAACTGCCGCAAGACACGCGCATCATGATTCTTTCTCCATTGGTCATTGAGCGCAAAGGCGAACAAGTCGATTTGTTTAATGAGTTGCGTGCGCAAGGTTTTATGCGGCTGCGCGTAAACGGCACCGTGCATGAAATAGACAAGCTGCCCACGTTGGCAAAGAACAAGAAACACACTGTTGAGATTGTGGTGGATCGGCTGAAAGCCAGCGCAGACAACCAGCAGCGCCTGGCGGAATCATTCGAGACCGCATTGCGCCATGCCGAAGGGCGTGCATTGGCGGTGGAAATGGACAGCGGCAAGGAACATATATTCTCCGCCAAGTTTGCCTGCCCAATCTGCAATTATTCGTTGCCAGAACTTGAACCGCGCTTGTTCTCGTTCAACAACCCGATGGGTGCCTGCCCGAAATGCGATGGGTTAGGCAGCATCAGTTTCTTCGACCCAAAACGGATTGTGGCTTTCCCACAATTGTCGTTAAGCTCTGGGGCAATCAAAGGCTGGGATCGACGCAACCAATTTTATTACCAGATGCTGGACAGCTTGGCCAAGTATTACGATTTCGATCTGGAACGTCCGTTCGAAAGCCTGCCGGAAAAAATACAGCTGATTATTTTATACGGCAGCGGCACGGAAGAAATCCCATTCAGCTATCTCAACGAGCGCGGCAAACCCACGCTACGCGAGCATGCATTCGAAGGCATCATCAATAATCTGGAGCGGCGCTACAAGGAAACCACGTCACCTACTGTGCGCGAGGAACTTGCAAAACATCTCAACACCTGCATCTGCCCTGAATGTAAGGGTACGCGCCTGCGCCTGGAAGCCCGCAATGTGCGCATCGCAGACCATGCCATTTATGAGCTTAGTGCATTACCTTTGAAGCAGGCGCTCACTTTCTTCCAACAGGTGAAGCTGCCAGGTCACAAGCAGGCCATCGCGGAAAGAATCGTGCATGAAATCGCCAGCCGCTTGACCTTTCTCAACAATGTCGGCCTGGAATATTTGTCGTTAGATCGTTCGGCAGAGACCTTGTCCGGTGGAGAATCTCAGCGCATCCGCCTAGCCTCGCAAATTGGCTCCGGCCTGACCGGTGTGATGTATGTATTAGACGAACCTTCCATCGGCCTGCATCAGCGTGACAATGATCGTTTGCTGGGTACGCTGAAACGCCTGCGCGACATGGGCAACAGTGTAATCGTGGTGGAACATGACGCAGATGCCATTCAGGCTGCCGACCACGTGGTGGACATGGGTCCCGGTGCGGGCGAGCATGGGGGCATGATCGTCGCGCAAGGCACGCCGCAAGAAGTGTGTGCCAACCAGCAATCGCTGACGGGTGATTACCTTTCCGGTCGGCGCAACATCGAAGCGCCAAAAAAATATCTCCCCCCCGATCCGGAACGCATGCTGCAAATTCAAGGCGCATGCGGCAACAACCTGAAACAAGTTACGCTTGATTTACCTGTTGGCCTGCTGGTGTGCGTAACAGGCGTGTCCGGTTCCGGAAAGTCGACCCTCATCAACGACACGCTGTATCACGCCGTCGCACAACACTTATATGGAAGCAACGCCGAGCCAGCACCGTTCGTCAAAATCGACGGGCTGGAATTTTTTGACAAGGTCATTAACGTGGATCAGTCGCCCATCGGACGCACTCCACGTTCCAACCCCGCCACCTACACCGGCCTGTTCACTCCCATCCGCGAGCTATTCGCCGGAGTGCCGCAATCTCGCGAGCGCGGCTATGGCCCGGGACGATTCTCGTTCAACGTAAAAGGCGGACGCTGCGAATCCTGCCAAGGCGATGGCGTAATCAAAGTCGAAATGCATTTCCTGCCTGACCTCTATGTGCCATGCGACGTATGCCATAGCATGCGCTACAACCGCGAAACGCTAGAGGTGCAATACAAGGGCCGGAACATCCACCAGATTTTGCAGATGACAGTGGAACATGCGCATGAGTTTTTCAAGCCAGTGCCAATCATCGCACGTAAACTACAGACTATGCTCGACGTGGGGCTCGGCTACATCACATTGGGGCAAAGCGCGACTACGCTGTCCGGCGGCGAAGCACAACGTATCAAATTATCGCTGGAACTTTCCAAGCGCGACACCGGACGTACTCTGTACATCTTGGACGAACCCACAACCGGATTGCATTTCCATGATATTGCCCTGCTTCTGAAAGTCATTCAAAAACTGCGTGACCAAGGAAACACCGTAGTAGTAATCGAACATAACCTCGACGTAATAAAAACCGCCGACTGGATCATAGACCTCGGACCCGAGGGCGGAGAGGGGGGCGGGCATATCATCGCACAAGGCTCGCCCAAAGACATTGCCGCCAATCCGGAAAGCGTTACTGGCACTTACCTGAAGCAGGTATTGAAAATAATCAGGTAATTATGATTAGCTCCATCAATCACCCGCCCGCCCGATTCGCTCCTCAATTACGCCGAATCACACTCCATCCGCAGCACATTAAATCCGCAAAATTACATGATCTCCGACATAGCCGGAGATCTATTGCTCAAGCACATCATAGCAGCGTATCGGGACCACATTTTAAACCCCAAAAAAAGGGAATATGAAGCTATTAAGTCATAGCGCAAAAGTATAAATATTTTTTGCAATACTCACCAATATTATGTTACCCTGACCCAGCTGTTAGAAGTTTCTAAGAGCCCCCGCGGACGGTACGAGTGGGTTTATCTTTTTTTATTTATTTACTTAGAGGAGTAATAATTATGCGCAGAGTTAACTCACTGGCACTACTGCTTGCTATTAGTTCCCCGGCTGCCATGGCATATGACGGCCCACATGCTGAATTCAATTTTCTTCCTCCAGCAGGCTCGTTTGCACCCGATCCCCAAGCTGGCGATCTGCATCCTGGAGCGCAACTTGGCATACCAGGCAACTATCCACCCGGCGGTGGTGAGGTAGCTCCTAAATACCAATATGAAACCCAAGGCCAATATAACATTGGGAAGCATCATTTGGATCAATGGCAGAAAGAAGAAGGCGGTTCTGGTCAAGCCAGTTATCATGGTAAACAGCCCACCAAATATACCCCAGACTTTAAAACCGCTGTACCGTATGTAGATGGCAAACCTCTGTACGATACTGACTTTAACGAAGGATGGGCAGGAGACAGGGCGAACGGTACTGGAGGCTGTGTAGCTAGTGCAGCCCCGTATTGCGTAGCTCCTATAGAAACAGGTCTTGGCTATCATGCTGAAGAAACCAGTCCAAGCAAAACCTATACTAAACAATACTTCGTTAATGCTGACGGACCAAGGGGGCAAGGTACAAAGGTAACAATGAATGCAATCGTAGAAAATACTGATTCCAAAGCAGGTACAAAACCGGCAAAGATCAGACTTCAATATGCAATAGTACCCGGCGGAAATTTTGTTGATACGACTCGTCAACCTCAAAATGCCGGTTACTCAAAGTTGGCACCAGAAGGTACATACCGCTTTCAATCGCCAACCATTGTATACAATGATGAGCATGGGCATCTATTTATAGACGGCAAGCATTATTCCGGGATACATTTGTTAAACGGTAGCTATGGTTATACAATTGGTCTGGACCTGCTCGCAAAAGGAAAACATGACATCTGTATCAAGATAGTAGACGAGTTCCATGAAGTGATTGATCTTGGAACGCAAGCTTGTGTTGCAGTTACAGTATAAAAGCAATTTATTGCACTTGTAAAACTTGAACTATACCGTCCGTATAGTGCATGTATTTTGTGTAAAATTTCGGTACCGTCGCAGTAGTGGGCGGTACCTAATTTGCTACTGACGTGCTAGCTTAACTAGTTATACTTGCAAGTAAGTTTTACAAAGTACATTTTAAGTAATAAAAAAGCCAGATTTATCTGGCTTTTTTATTACTTAAAATTATTACATCTTCACCAGCCAATACAATTAGACGGATTCAACTCTGAAGTGCAACTTTTGTAAGTGAATTTGGTGGTGAGCTGCGTTAATATCGGAGCCACTTAAACGACCAAGTAAAAGGAGCACAGATGAAGAAATATAAGCAGCTCACCAGCGGGCAACGCAGATTTACGGATTGAAACAAGCGGGTTTGAATCAAACTCAGATTGCCCAAAAGATAGACGTGGACAAGTCGACGATTTCACAAGAGTTTAGGCGAAACAAAGGTCAACGCGGCTGGCGGCCAAAGCAGGCGCAATCGTTACGTGACGAGCGCCGGCAAGCCTGTATCAATGGCAAGCAATTCTCATCGGATAGTTGGGCGGAAGTCGAGAGGTTGATCCGAGAAGACCTCAGCCCAGAACAAGCCGCCAATCGGCTTGAGTTGGAAGGCGAATTGCAGATCAGCCATGAGGCGATCTACCGGCATGTCTACGCAGATAAACGTGATGGAGGAGACCTGTACCGGCATTTGCGTAGCCAGAAACCACGCCGCAAGCGATATGCAAGTAGACAAGAGCGGCGAGGCATGATCAAGAACCGAGTCAGCATTGATGAACGTCCGGAAATCGTTGACCAAAAGACGCGCATGGGTGATTGGGAGGGTGATACCGTCATCGGCAAGAATCACAAAGGTGGGCTGGTTACACTGGCTGAAAGGAAGTCGCGCTATGTGTTGGCGGGGCACATACGCAGCAAACACGCCGATGGTGTAACGGCTGTGACAACGAGTTTGCTGAGTCCCCATAAAGACAAATGCCACACTATTACATTCGATAACGGCAAAGAGTTTGCGGGGCATGAAAGCATCGCAGCAGAACTGCAGACTGCGATCTATTTCGCACACCCCTACCGTTCCTGGGAGCGAGGTCTGAACGAGAACAGCAATGGGTTATTCCGGCAGTACTTCCCCAAAGGCATGGAGTTGACTGACATTACCGAGGAGCAAGTGCAGCGAGTGGTAGAACGACTCAACCACCGGCCACGCAAAGTGCTGGGTTTTAGATCACCGCATGAAGTATTATTTGGGGTGGAGATGCGCTACACCAAGCCAGCATTAGCTGTTGCACTTCGAAGTTGAATCCGCCTTAGCTAAGTATTAATCAGCTTAACAATAACCACTTTTTCCCGCCCAGCTATTCGATTAGAATTGCTGTCAACGCTAAATAGAAATGTCCGCTTTTCCTGTTTTTTCTTTGCTACGTCGTAGCGCGTTGTCCGTCGTGGGCGGACTTGCCGACGGGCATGTTTCTCCAGGGATGATTCGGTGCGGGTTTGTGTCCCGTGTTGCGCCGCGCCACTGCTTTAGCCACTAGTGCATTGACCGATTTTCCGTCTGCTACGGGGGACTGTCGCTGCGGTTTGTCCATCACGCCATAGGTCAGTTTGCGCTTCTTCCAGAGCAGTTCTTGGCTTCCGTCAAAGTGCTCGTGTATCGTAACTTGTGCTCTCTGCAACCCCAGCCCTGTCCCGGTGGTGGCGACTTGTAGCAGCTGGTTTTCATGCTGGCAAGACAGGTTTTTCGAAAGCGTTTTTGCCACATGAACTGACAGGGTGCGCAGCAAGGCGGCCCGTGTGCCTGGATAGGCCAGATGCGCGTCAAACGTGTCTTTGGATACGACTGCAAAACGCCTGTTGAAGTCCTTGATGTAGCCTGGCAACCAAGTGTTTGCGCTGTCCATGTCGTTGATGCCCGCCAGTCGCATTTCCTTGATCAGCCTGTCTTGCAAAGTCTGATTAACGCGTTCCACACGCCCTTTGGCTTGCGGGCTGTGAGCGTGAATACATTCGATTCCCAGCTCACGTGCCGCCCGCGAGAATTGTGTTTCGGCCTCAGGATCGGCCTCTTTGGCGTTGATGCGGAAGATGCTGTGTTTGTCGCTGTACAGAGCCACGGGTACACCATGCGCCAGAATGTGGTCGTGCAGCACATGCATATAGCCCAGCGTGGTTTCGGCTGGCGCAAAGCGCAACTGTGTTAATCGTCCGGTGGCATCGTCAATGAATACCAGCAACGTGCAATAGTCGCCGCGCCCTTCAAACCAGTCGTGGGGGCTGCCGTCTATCTGGATCAACTCGCCAAACCGCGCGCGCCGCTCGCGCATCGGGTGTGCACATACCGTGCCACCTTTCTTGGGGCGCCAATAGCCCGCTTGGATCATCATCTGGCGCGTACTCTCGACAGAGAGCTTAATGCCATGCAACTCGGCAAGTTTTTCGCAAGCCAGCGTCGGCCCGAAATCCCGGTAGTGTGTGCCGATGAGATCAATGACTTGGGCGCGAATGGCTTCATCCAGCCGCCGGTTTGAGGCTCTGCCGCGCTTCTTGCTGGCCAACCCCGCCAAGCCCGCCGTCTGATAACGTTTGGTCAGGCGGCGCATTTGGCGGGTAGTGATACCCAGTCGCTTCGACGCCTCTTGTTGGCAGATTTTATTCTCTTTCAACAGTTCCAATACCTGTGCTTGTTTCACTTCTTGTTGGCTCATGAGTTTGTCCATTTTCAATATATCCGCCACTGTTATTAACAGGGGTGCGTTTAATCACCAGCGGACATTTCTATTTGGGAGAAAGCGGACATTACTACTTTGCGCTAACACTTTGCTCGCTAAGGCTATAGGTCTGGCCAGTGCAAGCGATGGATATAGTCGCGCGACAACCCGCCTCACTTCGTAATCACTCATCCATTTTCTCGAACATTCGCGGGTAATTAACACCGGGGATAGTCCATATTGGAAGTTGCTGCGAATTGCTGGGGCGGTAGCCTAAGAGTTGCTATAAAAATAGTAAAAGTGTTTATATATGCGCGTTAGCGCACGGACAAGCATTTTGAAGTAAGTGATGATACGCTTGACAATGATGAGTGCTCAAAATTAGATATTTCACAACTCCCATTATCCAATAAACTTGAACTAAATTATTCAAGCAATTTTTTGAGATAAACCGTGCACGTTAAAGCTTTAAATTCTGGATTTTTCGTCGACCTTGTTGTTGCAGAATATCTTTTTCGCGTTTGGCAAGACCTTACCTGTCGGAGATTGTGAGGTGATTTTCAATTCCATGATGTCTCCAGTTTTAAAGGTGTCGAGTAGAGCAGATTTAACTGAAGTAAGGTGAACGTCAATGGTCAGCTTATCTGATATTCTGAATGCTAACGTCCTGATTGTTGACGATCAGGACGTAAACGTTCGCTTGCTCGAACACATGCTGGGCGGCGCGGGCTATGTTTCTGTCACATCTACGACGAATCCGTTTGATGTGTGCGAGCTATATCGCAAAAATCGTTACGACCTGGTTCTGCTTGATTTGCAAATGCCTAGAATGGACGGATTTCAGGTAATGGAAAGTCTTAAGGAAATCGAATTGGATAACTACCTTCCAGTGCTTGTGATTACTGCTCAACCGAAACAAGAGTTGCGTGCACTGCAAGCTGGCGCGAAGGATTTCATCAGCAAACCTTTTAATGTAGCCGAGACGCTGGCAAGAGTTCATAACTTGCTGGAAGTACGTCTGTTACATAAGAAAGTACGTAATTATGCCAAGGTACAGGAATCCCGAGCATTGCATGATCCGCTGACTGGGCTAGCAAACAGGCAGCTGCTGGCAGATAGGGTTTCGCAGGCCATTACCCACGCGCAAAGGAATATGAGTGTGATGGCGCTGTTATATATAGATTTAGATGGTTTTAAACAGATTAATGACACCTTTGGCCACGACGGTGGAGATATTGTGTTAAAGCTGGCCGCTTCACGCTTGGTGTCTGCGGTGCGCCATGAGGACACCGTGGCGCGTCTGGGTGGAGACGAATTCGTGATTGTACTGTGGCAGATTAGTAGTGCCGACGGTGCGGCCCTTGCCGCAGAAAAAATGATCCAAACATTGTCACAACCCTATAGCATTCATGGGCACAGCGTCAATATTACCGCCAGCATCGGAGTTAGTATTTATTCCGTGCATGGCCGCGATGCGGAGTCGCTTTCGAAGAGCGCAGATCTGGCGCTATATGATGCCAAGCACGCAGGTAGAAATAACTATCGAATTTCAAACCGCACAGACTTGTAGAAAATTCACCACCAACTACCTTCTAAGACACCAATCCATACAAGTTAAGCATTCCGCTCTTTAAAAAATTAAAAACACATGAAGTCCGCTTTGCGCGGTCGCCATGTTGCTTCCATCCTTATTTGCCGCTTTGAATTGCATCCATTAGGAATGTCATCAAATGCGTAAATGGGGCAATCATTGAGCGCAAGCAGTGAACTTGCTAAACTGTTAATATAAGTGCTGATAATATTTTGGAGCAGAAGGAGATGGGTAACTTGGAGCAAGCGCGCTTTAATATGGTGGAGCAACAGATTCGACCTTGGGACGTACTGGATATGCGGGTGCTGGATTTATTGAGCACGGTTAAACGCGAACGTTTCGTGCCGCCCGGAAGTCAAAGCATGGCGTTCATGGATATGGAAATCCCACTGGGGCATGGAGTTTCAATGTGGCAGCCAAAAATGGAAGCACGCGCATTGCAGGCTTTGCAGCTTGGGCGCAACGACCGCGTGCTTGAAGTCGGCAGCGGCAGCGGTTATCTGACTGCTTTGCTCTCCCATCTTGCGATGCATGTGACCAGCGTTGAGATCGTGCCGGAGCTGCATGCCTTTGCGGAAAAGAATTTGGCGGCGCATCATATCAATAACGTAACTTTGGCGCTGGGCGATGCGGCGCAAGGCTGGCCGGGTTCTTATGATGCAATCGTGCTGACTGGCTCAGTACCAATTTTACCGGAAGTATTTCAGGACGGCTTGAAACCGGGTGGCCGTTTGTTTGCCATCGTTGGTGATGCTCCGGCGATGCATGCCAATCTGATTACTTGTGTGGCACCCGGTATATTCGAGAGAGTCACCCTGTTCGAGACCTGCATTGCGCCACTGCAAAACGCGCTGCAACCCAAGCGTTTCGTTTTTTGATGCGGTTATTTGCCAAAAAAGCACTGGCGATAGTTAATCGAGTGCTTTTGTAACTGCAAAAAGTCCCTCATTGATATTGCTCTACCTGGCATATCCAGCTATTTGAGCAATCTTGAAGTTTGCAACAATGCCGCTGGAAATCGGGAGTAATTATTTCTCCCTATTTTCGTATTTGGATAACACCTGCTGTTTTATGTCGATGCCCAATTTTCGTGCCGCTGTATCCGCTGCCGAAATGATGGTTTCATCCATCTCGGTGTTATGCACGTCTGTAGCAGGGATATGTGCAAGAGCGCTGTGAGCGGATTCCATTAGCATGTTGAAATGGCTGTCTTGGTCACTGATTAATGGACGCGGGACGATTGCCTGAAAATACAGCATGCCGTTACGCATTGTGATGGCGAGCAGATAGAGTTCGTGGCCAATTGCAGCTGCTTGTGGGTCGCGCACTTCGAAACATTGCGTTGAGCTGTTTTGGCTTGCATCACGCGGGCCGGGTATCTGCTTAGCGATGGCTTCAATAAATGTTTGTGCGATATTGAGCTTGGGTGCCAATGTAGCGTGATATTGCCCCGTGCGGTTGAGAATGACCGGATTTTCAAGCACGGCGCGCTTGGTGTTACGCAGTGTGAGAACTACGATAATCGTGATGATAATTGTGGCAAGGGTTATTTCAATCATGGTTATAAACTTTAAATACAATGAATTGATAGTATAGCCCTCTCTGCGACATTTTAATTATTAAACTATAAAGTCGGCCATGCAATTGATCGATAGAATATCTGGAGTTTGGTGAGTTCATATCGGATATAAACCGCCCGAATTGGGAGTTTTTTTACTATAGGAGAAATAACCATGGCAAATCCATTCGTACATATAGAGCTGCAAACGGGCGATGTCGCCAAAGCAAAAGAGTTCTATTCGAAATTGTTTGATTGGAAGCTGGAGGATCTGCCCATGCCCGGCGGAAGCGGTACTTACACCATGATCAACGTAGGCGAAGGTACCGGTGGCGGAATGATGACCAGCCCGGCTCCCGGCGTGCCGCCTCACTGGCTGGCTTATATCGGTGTAGACGATGTCGCTGCCAGTACCGCAAAAGCTAAGTCGCTTGGGGCAACTGTGGTACAAGATGTCATGGAGGTGGGGAGCCATGGTTGGATGAGCATCATGGTGGATCCTACGGGTGCTACTTTCGCGCTATGGAAAGGGAAAACGAGGGAGTCCTGAATTTTGTGTAATTGGATAGAAAGACTATCCATTACGCCTCAACGGTTTTTTCTTCAAACCACTTGTACAACGTCGGTAGCACCACCAACGTGAGCAAGGTGGAGGTAACCAAGCCGCCGATTACCACGATGGCGAGGGGTCGTTGTACTTCAGATCCTGGCCCTGTAGCGAATAGCATGGGGATAAGCCCCAGCATCGCTACCGTGGCGGTCATCAGTACTGGGCGAAAGCGCTGCCGGCAACCTTGAATTACGGCTTCCGTCTGAGACATGCCTTTATTCCGCAAGGTGCGGATATAGGATACTAGCACCACACCATTTAGCACTGCGATCCCCCACAGGGCGATGAAACCCACTGAGGCTGGTACTGACAAATACTCGCCTGTTAGAAACAGGGACACTACGCCGCCTATCGAGGCGAAAGGCAGCACCATGATGATAAGCGAGGCGTAGCGCAGGGAGCCGAATAGCAGGAACAGCAGGAAGAAAATCGCAGCAATGGTAACGGGAACGATGATCATCAAGTGACCCATTGCCCGCTCCATGTTCTGGAACTGACCGCCCCATTCCAGATAATAACCCTCGGGGAGCTTGACCTTGGCATCTACAGCTAATTGCAGTTCGGCGACGAAACCGCCCAAGTCTCGATCCTTCACGTTTACCCCCACCACGATACGACGCTTGGCCTTCTCCCGGCTAATCTGCGCCGGCCCATCCAGAACACTGATGGTGGCCAAATCTTCCAGAGCCACGTGGGCACCGTTGGGCGAGATGATGCGCAGACCATGGATCTCCCCTAAGCTGTTGCGGAAGCTCTCCGGCAAGCGTACCACTGCGCTAAAGCGGCGCTCGCCCTCAAAAATTTCGGTGGTCGTCCTGCCGCCTATAGCAGTCTCGATCACGTCGTTAATGTCAGCCACGTTAAGCCCGTGTCGAGCGATGGCTTGACGATCGATATTAATAGACAAATACTGCTGACCGGTAACCCTTTCCACGCGCAGATCCTGCGCTCCCCTGATGGAGGTCGCCACCTTGGCGATTGCGTCGGCTTTGAGTTTGAGCGTGTCTATGTCATCACCGAACAATTTGATTGCCACATCGGAGCGCACCCCGGTGACCATCTCGTCAACTCGGTCTGAAATTGGCTGGGCCATCACTATCTGCACCCCGGGCAAAGTCCTGACCTTGTCCCGGATGGCGTCAGCAATATCGTCCTGCGTCCATCCCTTTGGCCACTCGTCACGGGGTTTGAGACTGACTATCGGGGTAGATTCATTCTGACTTTGCGAATCGGCGGGACTCTCGCCACGGCCAACGCCAGAAAAAGCGGATTTCACACCGGGCACCTGCATCACCATGCGCATCGCCTCCATTTCTATCTTGATGGATTCTTCGAGCGAGATATTGGGCACGCGATTTATGCCGGGCACTATAGAGCCCTCCTTCATTTCGGGAATGAACGCCGTGCCGAGCAAAGGTAGCAGCAGCAAGGCTCCGACGAACGCCCCTCCCGATATGATGATGGTCTTTTTGCCGTTGGAAAGCGTCCAATCCAACAGCCGAAGATAAGGCTTCTTCATTAGGGCAACCAAGCGGGTATCGTGCTCGTTCTTTCCTACTAACAGGTATGAGCAAAGAACAGGGGTCAGGGTGAGCGCCAGAATCAGCGATACGAACAGGGCGATAGCAATGGTGTATGCCAGTGGAGCGAACATTTTGCCTTCCATGCCCTCCAGAGTCATCAGTGGCAGGAACACCAGGATGATAATAGAGATACCAAAAATAACAGGCGTGGCCACCTCCGATGCTGCATCAAGGACTACCCGAATCCGGCTAATATCTTTGCGTTCAGCGAGGCGCTGAAAAGTATTTTCCACCACCACCACCGAACCATCCACAATCAAACCGGTGGCAATAGCAAGGCCGCCGAGGGACATCAGATTGGCAGACAGGCCATAATGGTTCATCACCATGAAGGTGATCAGTGGGGTCAAGAGCAGGGATGCAACTACAATTAGGGATGAGCGCACATCACCGAGGAACAGAAACAGCACGATTATGACAAGAACTACACCCTCGAGCAGTACCTTCATCACAGTTTTCAACGCAGCGTCCACTAGTTCGCTGCGGTCGTAGTATGGAATGATTTTGAGGCCGCCGGGGAGCATCCCCTTATCGTTTATTTCTGCAACCCGTTGCTTGACCCGGCTAACAATCTCTTTGGCGTTGCCGGCGCGGATCATCATCACAATCCCGCCCACCGACTCGGTGATGCCATTTTTAAGCAACGCGCCGTAGCGCACCTCATGACCGATGGTTACTTCAGCAATATCGCGCATGAACACCGGCACTCCACCTTGCTCCTTGAGCACGATCATACGGATATCATCCAAGGTTTTTATCAGGCCTATGCCGCGAATCAAATATTGCTCAGCGTAATGGGGCAACACGCCGCCACCAGAGTTGGCGTTGTTGCGGGCGAGGGCCTGATACACTTCCTGCAGTGTCACCTTGTAATGCTTCATGCGATCCGGATTCACCAACGCCTGATACTGCTTGACGTAGCCACCCTGGGAATTGATCTCTGCCACGCCTGGAATGCCACGCAGCAGTGGCCGCACCACCCAGTCCTGAGTAATACGGCGTTTGGTCAACTCTTCTTGACTGAGCACACGCTCGCCGTCGTCTGGCCGCTCCAGAGTGTACTGATAAACCTCACCCAATCCTGTAGACAGCGGGCCGAGTACTGGTGTCACGTCCTGCGGCATACGCCCGCCTACCTCGATCAGGCGCTCCATTACCAGCTGGCGCGCGAAATAGACATTGGTAGCATCGGTAAACACCAGGGTGATCAGCGATAGCCCCGGTTTATTGAGCGAGCGCATCTCCTCCAATCCCGGCAGGCCGGTCATGGCCATTTCCAACGGCACGGTAACGAAGCGTTCGACTTCCTCGGGTGAACGGCCCAGAGCCTCAGTGGCAATCTGCACTTGTACGTTGGTCACGTCTGGAAAGGCATCCACTGACAGCTTCCGCGTCGCGTCCAGCCCGAATGCCACCAAGCACACCGCCACCACGACAAGTACCAAGCGCTGTTTGAGCGCAGCCTCAATCAGGGATTCCAGCATATCAGCCTCCCAGCTCTTCTCGCTTGCGCTCGTTGTTTAGATGAAAACCGCCTTCTGTGACGATACGTTCGCCTATTTTGATGCCCTCCAGCACTGGGAAATAACCATGGCTTTCTTGTCCAAGCAGGACGCGCCGCAATTGGAAGCGTTTATCGTCCAGCTGGACGAAAACATGATCCTTGTTCTCCTCTCGTACCACCGCAGTAGCTGGCACCACCAAGCGGCGCTGGGATTTAACCAGAATCAGCATGGAGGCAAGCATTTCCGGCTTGAGTACGCGCTCATGATTCGCTGCTTCCATGCGTACTTTCACCGTTCGTCTATGGGGATCAACGGTGTCGGCGATAAAAATCACTTGTCCCTCAATACGTTTTCCGTCCAATGCAGGAATCTCAGCTTGCACCACTTCATTTAACTTCACCAGGGCAGCCTGCTGCTCGGTCACCTCGGCCACTAGCCAAACGTGGGACAAATCTGCTACGGTAAAGAGAGCTTCCGCCGGTTGCACTACTTGGCCCGATGTTACATTACGCTCGATCACCACTCCGTCGAGAGTGGCAATAATGGAGGATAGGGAATTCACGCGGCGCGTAGCCGCCAGCTTGGTAATGGCGCTGTTGGCCATACCGAGGACTTTAAGCTGTTCGTGGGAAGCATGCAGTTCGGCTTGGGCCTGGACCAGATCAGCCTCGCGCTTTTGCAGTTCAGCTCCGCCAATAACATCGGCAGCGAACAATAATCTTGCCCGCTCTACCGCGCGGCGCTGCAGCGCTGCTTGGGATAAAGCCTTGAGATAGGCGAGCTGGGCACCAGCCAACTCGGTGCTATTCAGCGTGGTTAACACATCGCCGCGTTTTACCGTCTGACCAAGATAAGCATGGATTTCAGTCACACGCCCAGTTACGGCAGCGCCGATGCGCGCAACACGATGTTCGTCCACCTCGACGCGGGCCGGTACGCGCAGGGTCTCCGCCACATCACCTTCGCTAGCAGGGGTGACTGTCAGGCGCTTCAGAAATTCCGGTGCAACCTTTACCACTGAGGGATCATTGACCGGAGCCGCGGCGGAATGCGGCGTTTCCTTGCCCTTGCAACCAATCAGCATAGCGACAAATAGAAGGGGGATTAAAACAGGTAAGATCGTGCGCTTCATAGTATTTCACCGGCATTGGGAGGGGAGGCGCGCAGGCGGGCAATTTCGATTAGCGCGGCTTGCAGTTCGTAGCGAGCATTAAGGTAGTCCAGGCGGGTGTTGCGCAAAACACGCTGGGCGTCAAGAAAATCAAGAATACCACGCTCACCATAGCGATAGGCCGCTTCGGCCACCTTCATGGCGTTTTCGGCATCGTGCATCAGGCCGGTCTCGAATATTTTTACTTGATTTTTGGCAATCTGATATCGGCCGTAAGCCTGGTCCAGAACTCCCAGTAGATTGATGCTTGTCTGCCGTTTTTCCGCCTCAGCCCGATCAAGTCCTGCGACGGCCTCTCCGATGGGGCCCTGACGACGATTCCATAACGGCAAGGGCAAGCTCACGCCGACTTGCCACTGTTTCCAATCCGGATCTTGATTGGAGCCTACCGTAATGGTGGGCTGTGGGAAACGCAGGTTGCGTTCTAGCTGCACTTTCGCTTGAGCACGACGCGTTTGAGCGTCAGCCACTTTAAGTAATGGCTGACGCTCCAATAAATCTCTACGCAGTTCTTCCAGTGGTGGCAGATCAGGTGGTAGTAGCGCTTCCTGCGCCACTTTGAAGTTCCCCGCAAGTGGCGCGCCAATTAGTGCCCGCAGCCGATCGCGAGCCTGGGTAATGCGTAGTTCAGCACTATTAACGGCACTCTTCGCAGCCAATGCCTCGACTTCTGCTTTCACCAATTCAAAGCGTGGAGATTCTCCAACTTTGACTTTGAGTTTAACCCTGTCGCGAATTTGCATCAGTAACTCATGGTTCACCGAAGCGAGCTTGACTTCCTCTTGACGACGCAATACATCGAAAAAAGCCTGCGTTACTGAGGTCCGCAGATTTATTTGCGCATCCGACACTACCGCCGTACTGGCGGCAATACCGGCTTCTGCGCCCTGACGTCGTGCGGCACGCACGGAGGGCAGTTCGACCAGCTGAGATAATGCAGCTGCGCGGGTATGCCCATCCGGCACGCTAAAGTGCTTTGAAAGAGAACTACCACCCCCGACTAGAAGATCGGGATTGGGATAGGCCAGCGCCGTAGTGAGAGCGGCATGCGCGCCACGCTCCTGGGCTGTTGCGTCAGCGAGCATTGGACTGTGTATGGCTGCGAGGCGTAAGGCTTCGTTTAAAGTCAATGACGTCGCTGCGTATGATGGGGTGATGGCGATTAGTAAAAATATCGACCACCATAAACGAATAGGTAAGCTATGCAATTGCATGTTATTTTTAATTCTCCAAATGCATTTTAGGGCTATAACCTGACACCGATAACGACTACAAGTTCCACCAGTAAAAATTTTTTTCAGCATAGTTGCTTCAAAATTTTTTGAAAATGTAGTTCATGGCGGGCCACAAACTGCAATCGGTGTTTGCCTAAATAAACCGAAGTTAAACACCCACTCAGCAGGACCTATAATTCTCGCCAGTTCGATGGTAAATGAAAATTCACTCCCATTTTGATGATGTTCAAATTCGAATTTGCATTTTCGCAATTGTTTTAACGCACGGATTAATTCATCTGATAAAGCCGAAGTCGCGCATTGAGTACTGAAGGAAAAACTTGACGGAAGCGGAATGCTGAATGAAGCTGCGCAAGTGCAGCTATCGCCGCATCAAATGCGTATAGATGTCATGGTAGGCTGTGGCACTCTGGCCCCAGCTAAAATCCTTGACCATGCAATTGTGCTGCAATGTCCGCCAGGTTTTCTTGTCATGATAGGCCATCGCGGCACGTCGTGCCGTAGCCAACAGGCTGGACGTATCCATACTATGGAATACGAACCCGCTGGCAACGCCCTGTTCTAGTGAAGCTACGTTGCAATCCAATACTGTGTCAATCAGGCCGCCAGTCGCATGCACAACTGGCGGCGTGCCATAGCGTTGGCTATACATCTGGCTTAGTCCACATGGCTCGAAACGTGACGGCATTAAAAAAATGTCTGCGCCTGCTTCTATCAGGTGTGACAAGGCCTCATCGAAGCCCACGTAAGCACTTATCTGGCCGGAATAATGATGCGAAAGCTCCAGTGCAGTCCGCTGCATTTCCACATCGCCATTACCCAGCAATATCAGTTGCGCCGGTAAGGCAATCAATTCTGGTGCAATTTCCAGCACCAGATCCACGCCCTTCTGATGGGTAAATCGGCTCACTAAGCCGAACAATGGCAGGTCGGGGTCAATATGCAATCCCATACGTTTTTGTAACTCGCGCTTATTGGCGGACTTTCCGTTTATATCAGTGACATCGTAAGGATGAGCAAGGTTAGGGTCGGTGGCGGGATTCCACTCTGTGGTATCGATACCGTTCAGAATGCCTGTCAAAGCTTTTCGCCGGTAGGCGAGCAGGCCCTGTAGACCGAATCCCAGCGCATCGGTCTGAATTTCGTTCGCATAAGACGGACTTACGGTAGTGATGTGATCGGCGTAATACAAACCTGCCTTCATGAAGGAAAGGTTGTCGTAAAATTCCACGCCGTCAGGTTGAAAACACTCAGCGGGCAACCCCAATTCCGCAACCATCTGCGACGGGAATACGCCTTGAAATGCAAGATTATGCACAGTCATTACACAAGGTACAGCGCCATCTGAAAAATGCAGATAGGCCGGGGTAAGTCCGGTTTGCCAATCATTGCAATGAACTATATCGGGCTTCCAGTCAAGTGGAGAATCCGCACAACTAAGCAATGCTGCAATTTTTGACAACAACCCAAATCGCAGAGCGTTATCTGGCCAGTCGAGACCATGTTCATCCTGGTATGCTCCTCCACCACGCTCATACAGCTCGGCACATTCAATCACTAACAGAAGTATGCCATTAGGCAACGAACCAGCCAGCAGTCGCCCTGCAGGAAAACTGGACTGAATGGAAATTTCGGCAACGGCCTGCAGATGCGGCAACGCTTTCAAAACTTGCGGATAGCCTGGCAGCAATATGCGTACGTCTACTCCCATTCCGTGCAGCGCCGATGATAGTGCGGCGCTAACATCAGCCAAGCCACCAGTTTTAATTAGTGGTGCAACTTCAGAAGTGGCAAACAATACCCGCATCGTAATTCCAATTTAAATTTGAAGGCAAATCAAGTCAACGACGAACAAGCGAGGCTTAAAGCCTCAGTTTCAGTGAAGGCTTACCTTCGAAGCAAAGGTAAGCCACTAAGAATGGCGAAAGCAACATTACAAACTAAAAATGAGTGAGATAACCAAGACCAGTGTCACTTAATAAGTGCAATTGGAATTACAGCCAGCGCATTAAGCCCATCTCGAACGTATGTGTCAGCATTTCGTGGTGCGGATAAACCCGTATGCGATATTCAAGCTTGCCACATAGTTCCGGTGTCAATTCCAGCACATAAACATGTTCGCCAGTCTCTGCATTAACTTCCTGTGTTGCAAACTGGTAAAGCATCGACTGCTTGAGTTTTTCCTTATTGTATGCATGACCAATTAACATTTCGACCACCACGTCAGCAGGCTTGAGGCCATTCAGGTTTACGCTTACGTCAAAGTACACGTTTTCTCTGAACATAATGCTTTGTTTAGGGGTACCCAAGCGGCGTATTGTTACGCCGGGCCAAGCTTTACGAACCGCATTTTTCCAAGTCGAAATTTGACGCGCACCTTCAAAAGCAGTATCGCAATATTTGCGATACTGCCGTGTGGCTGGCAAGTATGTTTTAGCAACATACTCACCCACCATGCGTGTGGAATTGAAACTCGGCAGCAAGGTTGCGATGGAGCGCTTGGACATCTTTACCCATTCTGACGAATAGCCCATATTGTTGTGTTTGTAGTAAGTTGGAATGACCTGATCCTGCAATAGCTCATAGAGTGTTTGACTTTCTTCACGGTTGCGCTGCGCTTCAGGCAAAAACTCTGAAACTGGTTTGATTGCCCAGCCATTCTTGCCATCGTAACCTTCATCCCACCAGCCATCCAGTACTGACAAGTTAAGTACCCCATTCATGGCTGCCTTCATGCCCGAAGTGCCGCTTGCCTCAAGCGGATACAGTGGGGTGTTCAACCACACATCCACCCCGGCCACCATTCGACGTGCAAGCCGCAGGTCGTAACCTTCCAGCATCAGGATCTTACCTTCAAATTCCGGCATGCGTGAAATCTGCGTTACTTTGCGGATAAGATCCTGCCCCGGAATATCTGCAGGGTGTGCCTTGCCGGCAAAAATGAACAACACCGGACGCTCAGGATCCTGCATGATCTGGCGCAGCCAATCCAGATCTTCAAATAATAATGCAGCGCGCTTATACGTCGCGAAACGGCGCGCGAAGCCGATGGTAAGCACATTCGGATTGGCCGGATCTGCATATTTCAAAATGCGATCAAGATGTGCTTCAGAACCGTGATTGCGGAAATGTTGCCGACTGATGCGATAACGAATTAACTGCAGCATTCTCGATTTAAGCGACTCGCGCACACTCCAGAATTGATGATCCGGAATACTGTCGACCCGCTCCCAGAAACCGACATCTGCTACATGCTGACTCCAGTCCCAACCGAGGAATCGCACAAACACCTCCGACCATTCCTTGGCCAGAAATGTAGGCATATGCACCCCATTAGTAATGTGGCTTATGGGATTATCTTCTTGCTCAATTTCCTGCCACATTTCGGCGCAGATTTTGGCAGAAATCTTGCCATGGATACGTGATACTCCATTCTGAAAACGCGAACAATGGATTGCCAACGCGGTCATATTAAAATCTGGTGTATTTGATACATACCCCAAGGCAAGAAATTCATCGCGGCTGATTTTCAATTGCGGATAATAATTTTCAAAATAGTACATCATCATGCCGTAGTCGAAATGATCATGACCGGCTGGTACGGGTGTGTGCGTTGTGAAGACAGTATGTGCAGCAACTGCTTCGAGTGCGGCTGAAAACTCTATACCTTGTTCAGTCAGGATACGGATGCGTTCTAGTAGCAAGAAGGCGGCATGCCCTTCATTGATGTGCCACGCACTCGGCTTGATGCCCATTTCCCAAAGAGCACGGGCACCACCGATTCCGAGCACGATTTCCTGTTCAATACGAATGGACTTGTCGCCGCCATAAAGATGGTGAGTGATGGCACGATCTTGCTGGGAGTTTTCATCAAGATCAGTGTCCAGCAAATAGATAGTGACATTGCCGACACGCGCCTTCCACACCTTAATTGCCACTCTGCGCCCGGGTAAGTCCACGCTTACATGGACCTCAGAACCATCGCTATTCAATACCGGTGAAATAGGCAGGCTCTCGAATTCAGAGTCAGTATAAAGGGCTTTTTGGTTGCCATCACCATCAATGGTCTGGTGGAAATAACCTTGGCGATAGAGCAGGCCCACGCCGACAAAGGGTAAATGCATGTCGCTGGCGGATTTGCAGTGGTCACCTGCCAAAATTCCCAAACCGCCGGAATAAATTGGAAAACTTTCGTGAAAGCCAAATTCGGCACAAAAATAGGCAATCAGATCGTTTTCCGCGAATCCTTCAACATGACTATTGCGCACCGGCTTAGTATGATAACTATCATAAGCTGATAATGTGCGATGGTATTGATCCAGGAAAATCTGATCTTCCGAGGCAGTTATCAGGCATCGTTCGTCCACACTTCGTAGAAAAGCTCTCGGGTTTTGACCTACCTCATCCCACAGTTTGCGATGAATATAAGAGAATAAATCACGTGTGGGCAGATCCCAGCTATACCATAAGTTATTTGCCAGTTCTTCAAGCCGGGCTAAACGGGCTGGTATTTTAGGTCTGACTTCCAAGATATGCGGCGTGCTTTTATACATGATTTCCTGTTTTCGCTGTGCGCATTGGACAAGCCGCCCAACACGGCTAAGGTTTAATATTGGGACCCAAACGATAGAATGGATAGTGTTTTTTCCTTTACGCTGAAAGCTGCGTAAAGGCTCATCTTAAGTCTTGTGAAATATATATTTATGCTTCCCGATTATGCCCTAACGCATAACGCTTAGAACAATCGAGTAAATATGAATTATATAACAGCATATTCGTCATCACTACCACTTCCATAAATTCCCTTTCCAACACCGATGTGCCGGAGATCAATTCGCGGGCCAGTTCCTGCCAGCCGCTGTCGCGCCAGATGATTTCTATTCCTGTGTCACCGAGCATGATTCGCTCGATCAGCATTTGCACCAATCGGCATTGTTCGGGGTCATGACCGAAGTTGTTGTCGGCAAGTTGTTGCAGTCGTTCCAGTTTGGCGTGGATGGTAGCAGTGCGGGCGAGATAGTTTCAAGGCGGTTTGTTTGGTATTCATCGTGGGCTCCGTGGGTAATTAACGATGTAACCATTTACGCGCTGATCTACGCGTAAGCCAAGTCGCAACAAACAAGTAGTGCGGACATCAACTGCTTTTCATGGCTACAAAGCCGCCATCCTGTTAGACTTTCAACGATTTAAGGGCACCTCTAAAAATCCAATTTTCGTCACAATACGGCGTTACTCGAAAAAAATTATCGCTTACATATCAACTATATGCAGTGCTCAAATTTTTTACTCGTGCCTTGTCTTGTTTAGAAACTTGGATTTTTAGAGGCGCCCTTAAAACGACTATGAAGGTTAACGCCTGAGCGCCAATGCCATGAACACCGAACCGTGGGTCACAGCTGAACAAGTTGCCCAGCACCTGGCCATGGTGAAAGACACCGTCTACCGCTGGCGCGAGCGCAAGGGCCTGCCTGCGCACAAGATTGGCCGACTATGGAAATTCCAGTTGTCCGAGGTTGATGAGTGGGTGAGCGCGGGCGGCGCGGATGAAGAACAACGCAGCGATGGCCTGACGCCTTCGCTAAAGAACTAAGGGATGGACTGCTGAATGCCAACATTGAACTGGATCGGCAAAGAAGCCGTCGTCAAACACCATAAGGAAGTGCCGTTTCGTCTGCTGGAACCGGTGCCGGAACTCTCCTGCGGCTCTGCTGATTGCGGCAACCTCATCGTGCAGGGCGACAACCTGCACGCACTCAAAGCCCTGCTGCCACGCTATGCCGGCCAAGTGAAGTGCATCTACATTGACCCACCGTACAACACCGGCAACGAGGGCTGGGTTTACAACGACAACGTCAACAGTCCGGAAATCCGCCGATGGCTGGGCGAGGTGGTCGGCAAGGAAGGCGAGACACTGGATCGGCACGACCGCTGGTTGTGCATGATGTATCCGCGCCTGGTGTTGCTGAAGAAGTTTCTGCGCGATGAAGGGGCAATTTTTATCTCCATTGATGACAATGAAGTAGCAACAGTGCGGCTGTTGATGGACGAGATTTTCGAACCAAAAAATTTCGTAGCTACTGTTTTGTGGCAGAAAAAATACTCGGTGGCCAACGATCACAAAACCATTGCGCCAATGCATGACTTCGTTCTGGTCTATCAACGTTCGTCAAAATGGCAACGCAATCTGTTGCCGCGTGGTAACGAAAAGGACGAACAGTACAAATACGAGGACGAAAAAGGCGTCTTTCGGAACAGTGATTACACTTGCAACAAGTCGGCCGAAGAGCGCCCGAATTTGTTCTACCCGGTGACCAACCCCAACACCGGCGAAGAAATCTGGCCGAAACGCACCCGCGTCTGGGCTTATTCTCAAGAAGAGCATGCCCGGCACATCATCGAAGGCTTGATTTACTGGGGCAAGAACGGCGAAGGCAAAGTTCCGGCTTACAAGCGCTACAAGCACGCCCTGCGCAATGCCGATGGCGTCGTGCCACAAACCTTGTGGATGCACGAGTTTGCTGGGCATACCGATGGTGCACGCAAGGATTTGCGCGAAGTCCTGCATGACATCCCTTCCGTTTCCGACTTCGCTACGCCTAAACCAACACAACTTATCCAGCGCATTCTGCAACTCGCTACCGATCCCGATTCTCTTATCCTCGATAGCTTTGCCGGTTCCGGCACCACAGGCCATGCAGTACTTAAGCAAAACGCGGAGGACGGCGGCAACCGCCGTTTCATCCTCGTCGAGATGGACGAGCACATCGCGCAACCCATCACCGCCGAGCGGGTCAAACGAGTTGCCACAGGCTACACCAACGCCAAGGGCAATATCGTCGAAGGCTTGGGCGGCGGCTTTCAGTTCTGCCGCCTGTCTGCCGAGCCGCTGTTCACAGCTGAGGGGCAGATTCGCTCTGACGTCACTTTCGCCCAACTGGCCGAGTTTGTCTGGTTCGCCGAGACCGGCACGGGGTTTCAAATCCCCCCTAACCCCTCTTTTTCAAAGGGGGGGATGGATGGTGAAGCGCAAAAGGCTTCCCCCTTTGTAAAAGGGGGAGTGAGGGGGATTTTGTCGCCGCTTCTTGGCGTGCATGAGGGACGCGGCATCTACCTGCTCTACAACGGCATCCTCAAGGACAAATCGATCGCCGGTGGCAATGTGCTCACTGGGCCGGTGTTCGAAGTGTTGCCGAAATTTTCCGGCTCCAAAGTGATCTACGCCGCTGCCAACCGCATGGGCGGCCGCGCTGCGCGTGAAGGCATCACCTTCAAGCAAACCCCTTACGCGCTGGAGGTTTGAGTGAAGAACTCTTTTGAGCTTTGCCGTGACAAAGATTTGCGTGGTTCGTGGAATGCGCTGGTGCGGGCTGGCAGAAGGGCGCGTAGTTTGTTGGTGACTGCGTCCAGTAATAATCTGGAGGGCGCCTCTAAAAATTCAAGTTTCTAAGCAAGACAAGGCACGAGTAAAAAATTTGAGCGCGGCATATAGTTGATATGTAAGCGATAATTTTTTTCGAGTAACGCCGTATTGTGACGAAAATTGGATTTTTAGAGGTGCCCTGGAGTTGATTGATAAGAGAGGTGCACAAATGGATACAAAGACACTGATTGATTCGGCTATGGAGCTTGACTCTGCCGAACGCTTTGAGCTGATTGACGAGCTTTTGCATAGTCTCGACCGTCCGAACCCGGAACTTGACCGCGTCTGGATCGAGGAGGCGGAGCGACGACTTGCGGCCTATCGCACTGGCCGAATGCAGGGTATTCCGGCCAGCGACGTGGTCGGCGAATTGTAATGCGCGAGCTGATGCGCATCGATTTTTCCCCGCAGGCCAAGGCGGAATTCGAGGACGGCGAAGCGTATTACGAAAGGCAGGTTCCCGGCCCGGGGGCACGTTTTCGAACGGAAGTTCGCCAGGCATTGCTGCGCATGCGCCACTGGCCGTTAGCGGTACCGGTCGAGCGTGGGGATATTCGGCGCCTGATTCTGAGCCGATTTCCGTACAAGCGGCTGTATTCGGTTGAGCCGGATTGTCTTTTCATCATTGCCGTAGCTCATATGCACCGCGCCCCGGATTACTGGATCGATCGGAAACCATCGTGACGAGCTTCACCCCGAAAACCTACCAGTCGCAAGTACTCGACAGTGTGGAAGCCTACTTCAAGGCCTGCCACGAACTGCCGTCACCGTCGATTGCCTTCACCGCGACCACGGAGCGCTTGTGGGGTCGTGGCAACACGTATAACCCGTTATCGGGCTTCCCGGCCGATATGCCGTATTTCTGTCTGCGCGTGCCCACCGGTGGCGGCAAGACTTGGCTGGCGGCGAAAAGCGTGGCGCTGGTGAATACGCATCTGCTGCGTTGCGAACATAGCGTGATACTGTGGCTGGTACCGTCGAAGCCGATCCGCGATCAGACGCTGCGTGCCTTGCGCGACCGCCAGCATCCCTACCACACCGCGTTGCGCGAAGCCGGCACTATTACCGTGCTGGATTTGGAAGAAGCCAAGAGCGTGACCCGCGCCACGCTGGACACCTCGACGACGATCATCGTGGCCACGCGGCAGGCGTTTCAGGTGGAGGAAGAGGAATGCCGCAAGGTGTACCAGTCCAGCGGCGCGCTGATGCACCACTTCGACAACCTGTCGCCCACGCAGCGCGACCAACTGTTGACCGAAGGCGAAGGCTCGGACCGAATCACACCTTATTCGCTGGCCAACGTGCTGCGTCTGCGTCGGCCGTTCGTGGTCGTCGACGAAGCGCACAACAACCGCACTGAACTGGCCTTCGACATGCTGGCGCGCTTCCGCCCCAGCGGGGTAATGGAACTGACCGCCACGCCCGATCTGGAGCGTACGCCCAGCAACGTATTGCACAGCGTATCGGCCGCTGAGTTGAAGGCGGAAGAAATGATCAAACTGCCGGTGGTGCTCGAAACGGAGCCGAACTGGCAGCAGTGTCTGGCCGACGCCATCGGCCGACGCGATGCCCTGCACAAGCTGGCCGACGACGAACGCCGGGCGGGTGCCGCCTACTTGCGGCCGCTGGTGCTGATTCAGTCGGAGCCGCGTCGGGCGGGCATCGAGACGCTGGACTTCGAACGCGTGCGCAACGAGCTGATTACCAACCACGGCATTCCCGCCAGTGAGATCATCGTAGCCACCGGTGAAGAAAAGGGGCTGGAACAGATCGACGCGGACTACAAGCTGGGCATTGCCGACTCGACCTGCCCAGTAAAGTTTGTCATTACGCAGAGGGCACTGGCCGAAGGCTGGGACTGCTCCTTTGCCTACATTCTGGTCAGCATGGCCTCGCTGCATTCGGCCACGGCGGTAGAGCAGTTGCTCGGTCGCGTGTTGCGGCAACCTGGCGCTAAGCACGCCAAAGCGCGGGCGCTGAATCAGTCCTACGCTTTCGTCGTATCGCGCAACTTTGCTGAAACCGCCAGTGCCTTGCGTGACCGATTGGTGGCTGGGGCAGGTTTTGAACGGCGCGAGGTAGCAGAGTTCGTGACAGCGGCCAAGGCCGAACAGTCGCGGCTGGATCTGGAAGGGCACGCCGGGCGTGTTGTCGTCCGGCCGGTGGCGATTACCTTGTCCGAGAAACCCGATCTCAAGAGTGTGCCCAAGCCCATCCGCGACAAGGTGAGTTGGGATGGCAAGCTGAATACGCTGACCATCAGCACACCGCTGACCGAGGCTGAGGCCGAAACACTCAAGGCATCGGTCACGTCAGAAACAGCGGCGGCGGCCATCGTTGAAGCAGCCGAAATCAGCCGCACTAGCGCCATCGAGTTTTTCCAGACGCCTGCCGAACTGGGTGAACGCTTCCGCGTTCCGCAACTCGCGCTGCGCATTCAGGGTGAGCTTGCTCTGTTCGATGACCCGGAGGTGCTGGAGTACCCGTGGGATCTCTCGCCTTACGATGCCGCGCCAACGGCCGACGACCTCTCCGCGCTCGGTGCGGGTTTCAAGGTTTCGGAAGGGGGCGAGATCGATGTGGATGACGCCTCTGGCCGCGTCATTTCGCGCTTCTTGCCCGATCTGCAACGGGATTTGGGGCTGGTGTATCAACCGGAAAACTGGGATGAGATTCGCCTCGCCACCTGGCTTTGCCGCAACCTGCCGGAGCAATCTCTCACCCACGTGAGCAAGCAGATCTTCGTCGCCGCGTGGCTGACCAATTTGTTGCGCCGAGACGATGTCACGCTGGCCCGCGCCAACCTGCAGAAGTTCCTGATCCGCAATCGCCTTGAGGCGCGCATCCGCGACTTGCGCAAGCAAGCGGTGGGCAAAGCATTCCAGCAAACGCTGTTCGGTGACGATGCTGCATCCCGCGTCGCGGTGAGCGATCAATATGCTTTCGATTTTCACCCGCATGCCTATGCGCCCAGCCGTGACTACGACGGTCGCTTCGGCCACTTCGATTTCAGGAAACACTTCTACGGACGCATTGGCGATTTCGACAGTAAGGAAGAATTCGAGTGCGCTTGCTGGCTGGATATTCAGGCGCAGCAGGGCCGAATTCAGTTCTGGGTGCGCAACCTGGTACGACGCGAAGGGAGTTCGTTCTTCCTGCAAAAGGCAGACGGGCGTTTCTACCCGGACTTTCTGTGCCAGCTTCCCGGAAAAGATGACAAGCCCGGACCGATTCTCACCGTCGAATACAAGGGTGCCGACCGCTGGTTATCGGCCGAGGATGACCGACTGATTGGTGGCCTGTGGGCCAATCTTTCCGAGGGGCGGTGTCAATTCGTGATGGTCAAGGACAAGCGCTGGGACGGGATTGAGGAACATCTGTAATGACGCCAGATCAGACCCTGATTTCCCGCTATGTTCCTCATCAATATGGAGGTGTGGCGAAAATGAATGATTTTAAAAAGCAATACGAGCTTTGGGATGAGTTTCTCAACGTTTGGCCTTTAGCGCGTCTGGCCATGATGACGCTGGATGACTACACCGAGGCCGGGTCGAAAGGCCGGGCGATCAAGCAGATCGAGGCTGAACACAATCTCGGCGGCGATGGAGAATAAGGAATGGCCACCAAGAAAAACTCAGTCTCGTGGAGTGACGTCAAAACCAAGCTCGCCGACTTCGACCGCTCTGGTTTGCTTGGGCTGCTGCAAGATCTGTACGCAGCCAATAAGGATAATCAAATCTTTCTGCACGCCCGCCTCAGTCTGGGTGATGATGTGCTCAAGCCGTACAAAACCACCATCGACCGCTGGCTGTGGCCCGATGTGTTCAAGAATCAGGACACCTCTGTCGCCAAGGCCAAAAAGCCTATCGCCGATTACAAGAAAGCCATCGGCCAAGCGGAAGGTCTGGCAGAACTGATGGTGTTTTATTGCGAACGGGCAGCGGGGTTTAGCAATGATATCGGCCTGCAAGATGAGGGCTACTTCGATGCGCTGGTGCGGATGTTTGAGCAGGCTTTGAAAACCATCGCCAGTTTAGCCGAAGTGCAGCGCCAGCCGTTATGGGAAAGGCTGCGCGCCGTACATCAAATCTGTCGAAATTTTGGCTATGGCGTGAGCGATGACATGGGCGATTTGCTTGCCGAGTACGGGGCCGATGATTGAACGCGATCAGTTGGCTGCACTGCAAGGCGAAAACACCCGCCTGATCGCACTGCTTGAAGATAACGGTATCGAATGGCGTTTGCCAGGTGAGCCAACCCCGCCTGAGCCTGAGCCTGAGCCCTTGACAATTAACTGCTTACGCGCGGACGGATCAAGCGGTTAAACTGAAAATGGTTTAGAGGCATATAAACTTATGCCTCGCTCTTCCACTTTATAGAACAGCCCATGCTGGCGATCTGCTCTAGCGGGCCCTTGCCAGTTTGCGCCACTTGCACCATTGCATTAAACAAATCACGCGGCACATTTGGCACCGCCTCCTTGCGCGAGGCATCCAGTCGGCCGCGGTATTGCAATTCCAGCTGAGCATTGAACCCGAAGAAGTCTGGCGTGCAAACCGCTCCGTAATCCTTAGCAACTTGCTGTGTCTCGTCCCATACATAAGGGAATGGATAAGCGTATTGCTGAGCCACTTTCTGCATATTCTCGAATGAGTCTTCCACATATTCTGCAGAATCATTCGACATGATGGCAATGCTGTTAATGCCGTATTGCAGCAGTTCGCGCGTATCTCGCACGATACGATCCCGGATGGATTTTACATAGGGGCAATGGTTGCAAATGAACATCACCAATAGTCCATTCTTGCCACATGTATTTTTCGGGGTGTAGCGTTTCCCATCCACACCTCGCAAGTCAAATTCATGAGCCTTCCAGCCGAAATCGCAAACTGGCGGTTGTAAACTCACCATTAAATCTCTCCTTAACAACAATTTTCAGGGACGTTTTCAAATCCCAAGTGAAAAAATGTAACATGATGCCGCCTGAAGTTAAAAGCGTCCGGCATCAATAAATATGCGGATAACTTGAGCTCAGGTAACTTTCATGGCGGGCATTCAGTTTCCATGCAATCGCATCCAGTGTCTAGACGCTCAAATCACAGCCCTTGGGCAAGTACTGACGCAGCAAGTCGTTATTCCCGATAATGCCTTGCTTCCGGGAGCCATGCTGGTCTGTAAGGAATATCTTTGACCAGTTTCTGCCGTCAGTTACTGGTGCGCCAACATTTCCTTAATTGCCCTGATCGCAAACCATCGACAGATCCTTTTGCACCCCGAGCGGTTGAGCACATGACCGAATCCCTTTACCGCTAATTTGGCTTTGGTGCTGTCCATCCTTGGCCAGCTCTGCATGCAGGATAGAGTAGCCAGTGTGCCAGCAATATTCTTAGATGTGAATAGTTAACTTCTAGATAACGGGTAACTTGCCTCACAGTCCGGTATCCGGCCGCAATTTGCGCTCAACGTGCTGCTTGACTTGCAAGAGTGTGCCTCTCGTTGCACTGCGCTGGCCCGACAACACCGCCGTCATCACAGGCCTGCCAATGCTCCGGAGCTGTTTAGTTCCCGGCTCAGCGTTGCTGCTGAGCGTCCAGGCTGGTACACAATCGAAAACTGCGTCTGGATCATCGTTCGCCCTTCGATACTCAGTTGATTGTAGATTTATCCCGTGCAATATTTTCTGAAGAAAATATTGCACTTGGTTTTTGAGCGCACCTTATGTTTGATAGCGTACAGACTCAATATAATTATTGAAATAGCGTTTACACGTGCCGATGGCAACGAAGGCTAATGGAAACTGTTTGTATTGAATAATGGCTATGTTTTGGATGCTACACATTTTACTAACAAGCGGAAATCAAGCTTAATTGTTGTGGCTAATTCATGCCATAAAACAAGGAGTGGATCTGCATGAATATTATTAGCGTAGAGCTACAGCGTGCTCAACCCGATGGGTTTAGGATACAGCGCGTTCTAGAGCAGATGTTTCAGAATTACACTGGTAGTCTTGGCGTGCGATTATGGGATGGAAAGTTAATATCTCTGGGGCGAGATAAACCAGTTGCAACCATCATTATTAATACAGCAAAACTTATTCGTGAGTTGGCTTGGCGGCCCGACCCACTCCGTTTAGCAGAGGCCTATTTTTTTGGCGAGATTGATATAGAGGGCGATCTCTATGCTTTGCTGAAACAACGGACCCATTTACAATCGTTAGCGCTATCCATACGAAATCGGCTTTCTTTATTTTCTATAGCTATGCGTCTCGGCAATCATCTTGAGAATGTAGGCCACGATAGCTCATCGATTCGATGGCCGAAGCCATTAAAAACTTTCATATCGCGCTCGAATTCTAAAGAATTCAACCGTGAAGCAATCGCCTTCCACTATGATGTGTCAAACAATTTCTACCGGCTTTGGCTGGACGAACAGATGGTTTACTCATGTGCATATTTCAATGACCCCGACGAGAGCATTGATCAGGCGCAGTGCAATAAACTCAATCACATCTGCCGTAAGCTGCGGCTCAAAGCGGGAGAACGATTATTGGATATCGGTTGCGGGTGGGGGGCATTGATTTGCTGGGCCGCACAACATTACGGCGTACGCGCTCATGGCATCACCTTAAGCCGCCAGCAATATGAGTGGACGAAAAATAAAATCAACGACTTGGGGATAGCGAAACAAGTAACGGTTGAGCAAATGGATTATCGGGATTTACCAGAAAATACGGTCTATGAAAAAGTGTCGAGTATCGGCATGTTTGAGCACGTCGGGATAAAAAACTTGCCTTCCTATTTTCGCGCCGTGGGTCGCATACTCAAGCCTGGAGGCCTTTTTCTTAATCATGGGATAACGAACGATGAAGAAGGCGGACACAAAACCATCGGTTCCGAATTTATGCAGCGGTACGTCTTTCCCGATGGCGAACTCGAGAGCGTAAGTAATGTGCAGCGCGTGATGGAGCACACGGGCTTCGAAATATGGGATGTTGAAGCATTAAGGCCTCACTATGTGCTGACATTACAACATTGGGTGAAGCAACTTGAAGCGCACGAGGAAGAGGCGAAAGCGCTTGTCGGCGAAGCGACGTATCGAGTGTGGCGACTGTATATGGCGGCCTGTGCGTCGCAATTCGAACAGGGGGCCATTGGCGTTTATCAGATTCTCGCCACAAACAGGCGCGCCGGATTAGTTGATTTGCCTCTGACTCGGCGCGATCTTTATCAATGAACTCGCCCGACCGACAATGAGATACTGGAGAAGTGAATGCGAGACTTGATACCGAGCCGCTTTTGATGAAGTAGTGCGACACTTTCAATACTGCGGATAAAATATTCTGTCAGCACGATTTCAGCCTACGCTTTACCTCTTGCCGCAAGGCGCTGTGGATAACTTTAAGCACTTGTAGCCTGACTAGCTTGGTTGTATGGCCTTTATCCATCAGAAAATTTATTTCTAACCGATGCCAGGTCGTCATCTAGTGCTATTACGCTGAGACTATCGCTTTCACAGGAATTTACCCAAAAAAATCATGGGCAATTCGATATGCTACCCAGCGTCTTTGGCTATTGCGTGCAGACCATAAGGCAACGTCTACAACATTATTGTATCCAAATCAGAAGATGAAACTTCCAGAGAAGGAGCAATGGGCGCCATGAAAATCAATAATGTATGCATTATGGGTGGGAGCGGGTTTGTCGGGTGGCATATCGCGCACTTGCTGACTGCACAAGAAATTAGCCTAATCATCCCCACTCGCCACCGCGAGCGAACTAGGGAGCTTCTGGCTCTGCCGACGGTGAACGTGGTGGAAGCGAATATCCATGACGATGCCGAACTCGATCGGTTAGTAGACGGTATGGATGCAGTGATCAACCTGGTGGGCATTTTGCACGGCGACTTTACTGCTGCGCACGTGGAATTGCCTCAGAAAATTGTGGCTGCGTGCAAGCGCAACGGGATAGTGCGGCTACTGCACATGAGCGCCCTTAACGCCAGCACTGACGCTCCCAGCAACTATCTTCGTTCCAAGGGCGAAGGTGAGAAGGTCGTAATGGAGTCGGGCTTGATAACGACCATTTTCAGGCCGTCGGTCATATTCGGGCCGGGGGATTCTTTTCTCAATCTATTTGCTAAGCTGACACGGTTCCTGCCTATATTGCCGCTGGCATCGCCCAATGCGAAATTCCAGCCAGTGTTTGTGGAAAATGTGGCGCATGCATATGCAGCAAGTCTTGCTGCTCCCGCCACCTTCGGTCAAAGTTACGACCTATGCGGTCCTAAAATCTATACCCTGCGGCAGCTGGTAAAATACGTAGCGCATGTTACTGGACATCACTCGATCATTATCGGCTTGAATGACAGCCTTTCCTACCTGCAAGCATTGATGATGGAGCTACTGCCGGGCAAGATCATGACTCGCGACAATTATTACTCGATGAAAGTGGACAGCGTGTGCAGCTGTGGCGGTGACAATACCTTTACGACAGTGTTAGGTACCCGCTTTGTTGCGCTGGAAGAGGCGGCCCCGCTCTACTTGGCGCGCCATAAGTCGCACGGGATATAACCTTTCCGCGATAGGGCGGGGCGGTAAAAGTTAGCCCTTCAATGAAAATTGATCTGATTGGTGACTTAGTGCACGACGCGAGGTCGGTTGTCAATTATGAATACGAACTGGTTCATGCTGTCAGTCTTTTTTTCATAGAACTGGTGTTCAAATGCAGCGGGCGATAGATAGCTCAACTGAGCCCGTATGCCTTGTCGTTTGTAAAATATCTCGATGTATTCAGTAATTGCCTGAATGGCCTCGGCACGGGTTTTGAAACGCCTGTGACGTACCAATTCGTTTTTGAGTAATCCCCAAGCTTTCCATCGGTGCATTGTCATAGCAATTACCTCGTCGTGATTTATATGAGGCGCCCTAAAGTATTTCTGCAATTTGTCGTAAAGGAAAATGTAACCACACTTAGGATGAGAAAGATATTTCATTAAATTACAAAGTGTATTGTAGTCATTGAAACCATTTCTATATCGATTTGTTGATGTATTTTAAATTGCAATGAAAATTATTCGCATTCGCAATGGTTCGTTATTGCTATTATTTAAACTACTTAATACATAAAGTTCTAATCATAAATTATGATCAAAGGCAAGTTAAACATTCCGTTAGATTTCTTGTATACCAAGACACCGCCTTTAATTGGGGTCGATATTTGCTCGTCTTCAATCAAAATTGTGGAGCTAAGCGAATTGCCGAAGAAGAACGGCTATGTTATCGAACAGTATGCTATAGAAGCTTTGCCCCAAAACGCGGTAAGCGATGGCAACGTTAATAATATGGAGGCAGTTTCAGAATGTCTACGGCGTGCTTGGAAGCGAATGGGGACACGCATTAAAAATATTAGCCTTGCGCTTCCCGCTGCCGCCGTGATTAGCAAAAAAATTTTTCTGCCTAGTGGATTGAACGAGGAAGATCTGGAATATCAGGTGGAGGCGGAAGCAAATCAGTACATTCCATTTTCTATTGACGAGGTTAACCTGGATTTTCAAATAATAGGCCCGGCACCTGGTAATACTGCGGAAATCGAAATATTGTTGGCTGCCTCGCGCAACACTAATGTGGAAGATCGTGTTGCTGTCGCCCAATTGGCTGGGCTCAAGGTGATGGTGATGGATGTAGAACATTACGCCGCTGAAATGGCGTTTGATCAGATCCGCTTGCAGTTGCCGGGAGGCGCCGCGGATCAATGCGTAGCGTTGGTAGATATAGGTGCAAACGTAATGAATGTAAATATACTGCGCAACGGGCAATCGGTGTACATGCGCGACCAGCAAATGGGTGGCGATCAATTGACACAACATATCCAGAATGCGTTCGGTTTGTCCGCCGAGGAGGCAGAAGGAGGCAAACTTAATGGCGGATTGCCAGAGAATTACGAAAGCGACGTACTGACACCGTTCCGCGAAAGTGTGGCGGGCGAAGTGTTTCGTGCCATTCAGCTTTTCTTTACCTCAACTCAGTTCAACGAAGTAAGTTACATTGTTTTAGCTGGCGGCTGCGCAGCGCTGTCTAATTTGGACGATGCTGTTGCTACTCGTACGCAGGTGAAAACACTGGTAGCCAATCCCTTTGCTCAGATGACCTTGTCCGGGCGCATCAAGCAGCGCCAATTACAGATTGATGCGCCATCGCTAATGATTGCTTGTGGTCTTGCGATGCGGAGGTTTGATCCTTCATGATACGCATTAATTTATTACCGCATCGTGCTGAGAAGCGCAAAGCGCGGCAGATTCAGTTCTTCGCGGTCAGCGTAATCACGCTAGTGCTGGCAGCAATGCTTGTTGGTTTTGTGCATGTTGTCATTAATACACAGATTGAATATCAGGAACGCCGCAACCGATATTTGACAGATCAAATTGTACTGCTAGACAAGCAGATCGCTGAAATAAAGCGTCTAAAGATGGAAATCGCAGCACTGATGGAGCGGAAAACGGTGGTTGAAAAACTGCAAAGTACCCGCTCAGATGTGGTGCATCTGCTGGACCAGATGTTGAATATTTTGCCAGAAAGCGTGTATTTAAAAACGATTAAACAGACGGGCAACAAAATTAACCTGGTTGGCTTTACTCAGTCGAATGCCCGGGTATCCACTCTGATGCGCTCCATTGATAGTTCTCAATGGCTAGAGTCGCCGACACTGGTTCAAATTTCTGCGACAACCGCGAATGCGAATGGGCCACGCTTGAACGAGTTTACACTGAATTTCAATTTGACTACTCAGGAGCCAACAACCCCCGCTTCTCCGGCTAAGGCAGCTGGTACGAAAGGTTAGGTGAGATCATGAGGCTGATAGAAGAACTAAAAAATATTAACCCCAAAGACCCGGGCGGCTGGCCTGTGTTGGTGAAGCTCAGTGCATTTGTGGCGATATTCGTGACCGTTTTACTTGCGGGTGCCGTATTTGACTGGAAGGATCGTTGGGAAGCTTTGAGCACGGCCCAGCAAATTGAGTCTACATTAAAAACAGATTTCAAGACCAAGAAGGCAATAGCCATCAATCTGGATGTAATCAATAAGAAACTTACGGAAGCCAAGCAATCGTTTGATGCGCTGTTGAAACAATTACCGAGCAAGTCAGAAATGGACGCGCTGCTGACTGATATTAATCAGGCTGGTCTGGGTCGCGGTCTACAATTTGAATTGTTTAAACCTAGTGCCGAGATTATTACTGGCGTGTTTGCTGAGCAGGCAATTACCATTAAAGTAACGGGCAATTATGATGACATTGGTAAGTTTGCTAGCGATATTGCCCAATTGCCGCGCATCGTATCGTTGAGCGAAATTAGCATTAATCCAACGGGAGGGCACCTGACTATGGATACTATAGCTAAAACATATCGCTATTTAGATGAGGAAGAATTAACTGCCCAGAAGCAATTGTCCAAGACAGCTGGAGCACGCAAATGAGACCTGCTTGTCTGCTGCTGTTCACATCTTTACTGCTGTCTGCCTGCGCAGACGAGGAGTTTCAGGATTTGCGCGATTACGTCAAAGACACTGGAGCTGGAATGCGCGGCAAGGTGGATCCACCTCCTGAGATAAAGCCTTATGAGCCTTTTGTTTATGATAACGCTATAGGTTTGCCCGATCCATTCAAACCACGCAAGCCCGAAGCGAAAAGTGGCGATCTCTCTGGCCGCAATCAGCCGGATATGAAACGACGTCGAGAAGCACTTGAAGAATCACCATTAGAAAGTTTGAAGATGGTCGGCTTCCTTTATAAGGCTAAAGTTGGTCATGCTATCGTCCGCTCGTCGGATGGCAAGCTCCATCGAGTCAAGGCAGGCAATTACCTGGGATCGAATTTTGGTCAAATTATTTCAGTGACGGAAACCGAAATGAAAATCAAGGAAGTCGTGCAAGATAGTGCAGGAGACTGGGCGGAACGTATAAGTAGTTTGCCATTGATGGAATGAATGATTAGGAGTGAAACATGAGACATTATAAAAACGCAGTCAATAATCTTGTTCTGCTTGTTGCCGCAGTATTTGCGGTTTGCGCGTTAACTGCCCATGCACAAAGCAATACCAACGCGCAAAGAGCTAGCACACAAGATTCTGACGCAGGAAACAGCATACAGTCGCTTAGTGTCAGTGCTGCACCGGGCGGCAAGCTGGTACTTAAGATGGGTTTGAAGAATACGCTCGCCAATCTGCCTTTGAATTTTGCTATTAGCAATCCGGCGCGCATTGTATTTGACTTCCCCAATACGACAAATGGTCTGGGCAAATCGATGCAGAAATTTGGAGTGGGTGAATTGCGTAGCGCCAATATCGTGCAATCAGGCAATCGCACCCGCTTAGTGGTTAACCTTAATCAAATATTGGTTTATGACGCTCATACACAGGGCAGTAACCTGCTGATTACTCTGCAAGGAAAAATTCCTGCGGCATCAGCGACAGTTGCCTCTGCACGATTTGCCGAGGCGAAGTCAGGCACCCAGAAATATAGCCTGCGTGATATTGTTTTTCGTCGTGGCGGGAATGGTGAAGGACGCATTCAGGTAGACTTATCAGATCCTGGTGTGGGTATAGGCGTTAAGCAGCAAGGTAAAAGTCTGATCGTGGACTTCACGAATACCAGTCTGCCGCGCAACTTGCAACGTAAACTTGATGTAGTGGATTTCGGTACGCCAATACAAGGTATCGATACATTCATGCAGGGTGACCATGTGCGCATGGTCATTGAACCCAAGGGGTTGTGGGAGCACGTCGCCTACCAGACGGATAACAAGTTTATCGTGGAAATAAAAGCAGTGGCGGATGACCCGAATAAACTATTGAAAAATAGACAGATAGGTTATGCGGGCGAAAAACTGACATTGAGCTTCCAGAATATTGCGGTGCGCGAAGCGCTGAACGTAATTGCCGACTTTACTAATCTGAACATGGTGATCAGCGATTCCGTGAGCGGCAATCTGACTTTACGCCTAAAGGATGTGCCGTGGGATCAAGCACTACAAATTATTCTTGATTCACGCGGCTTGGATATGCGCAAGAATGGCAACGTGATCCAAGTTGCCCCGCGTGAGGAATTGGCGACCAAGGAAAAGCTTAATTTATCAGCGAATCAAGAAATCTCCGATCTTGAGATTCTACACACAGAAAGTTTCCAAATTGCTTATTCAAAAGGAGCGGAAATTATTGCTTTGCTGCAGAGTCCCACCCAGCGTATGCTGTCCAAACGCGGGAGCGCAGTGGTGGATGCTCGCACCAATACTGTGTTCGTTCAAGATACGCCATCGCGGCTGGAGGAAGTACGCAAGCTAATCAAGCAAGTCGACGTGTCCGTGCGCCAAGTAATGATTGAAGCACGTTTTGTTGAGGCAAGTGACAAATTTACTCGAACCTTAGGTGGAAGATTAAGCTATACCGGGCCACCTCCACCCGGAGGAGGGTTTTCTGTGGGTAATGTTCTTGGTTCTATGGCCGGTACTGCAGGTGGTGGCCCAATTAACTTGCCAGGAACCCCAGCTACAATTGGTACTGGCGTGGTGACAGCAATGCTTTTCAACTCATCGATGTCCAGAGTGTTAGGGTTGGAGTTGCAAGCATCCCAGCTGAATGGAATAACTAAAAATATTGCTAGCCCTCGTGTGGTAACTGCAAATGGAACTGAAGCGTCTATTGAGCAAGGCGTGCAAATACCTTATCAATCAGTCAGTCTGAATGGGACAACCGTGTTGTTTAAAAAGGCAACTTTAAGCCTTACTGTGATCCCGCAAATCACGCCGGATGATAATATTAATATGAAAGTAGAAGTAACTCAGGATTCTGTAGGCGAAATATTGAGCGCTACGACAGGGGGGGTACCCAGCATTAACACCAAGAAAATTCATACCCAAGTATTGATTGATAATGGAGGGACTGTTGTTATTGGGGGTGTTTATACCCAAGATGACGTGAGGTCGACCCCTATGGTGCCGCTGTTAGGCGATATACCTATTCTTGGGTGGTTCTTTAAAAGTCAAACTGATACGAATGACAAAAGGGAATTGTTGGTTTTTATTTCCCCAAAAATTTTGAGTGATAGTTTGAATTTGCGTTAAATCATGGGTGTGGGAACTTAAAAGCCCGGCATAGCCGGGCTTTTAAGTTCCCACAAAACGGTGAGCATGAGGATTTTCGGCTACAATTCGATCATGTATCATATTAATATAATGCATCCCAAGCGCCTTTCCGGCAACATCTTTCTTGTGGGAATGATGGGAGCAGGGAAAACGACCGTAGGTAAATTGCTCGCCCAGCAGTTGGGCAAGATTTTTGTTGATAGTGATGAAGAAATTCAGCAGCGTACTGGTGTAACTATTCCGCACATCTTTGATGTTGAGGGAGAAGCTGGTTTTCGTCAGCGCGAAGCAAGCGTCATTCAAGACTTGGTACTGCTCGACAATATCGTTTTAGCGACTGGAGGAGGCGCGGTATTGAATGAGCAAAGCCGTGTTGCATTGTGCTGTAATGGCATAGTGGTGTACCTGAAAAGCACAATTCATGACCTCTGGCAGCGAACTCGCCATGATCGCAATCGTCCGTTATTGCAGACAGCCGATCCACATGCCAAACTAAAAAATATGTATGAGCAGCGCGATCCGCTATATGCACAAGTGGCCAATTTGGTTATGCCTACCGGCAAACAAAGCGCGCAAAGCCTGGTTTTGCATTTGCAGGAGGAGCTAAACCGATTTTCGGAAATTAAGTCATAACAACCATTAAGATTACTTTAAATCATGACAGCAGCGTCATTCCCGTGTAGCCCGACTACAATCCTACCCACTTTAAGGTATGGAAGATTGAGCAATTTTGTTGGAGGGTCAGCTATTCAAAAGTAGTTTTTGCTCAACCCCATTGGGTTTTAGCCTGCTCAAGAATCCTGGAATCGCAGGAATAACGGAGCAATTCGTTCAGTCTGCGTCTGTGATCGTTTGGAATGTCATAGCGCTGCCTGCCATTCATTATGCAATCTCCAATAGAAGCTCTCAAAACTTATGCAAACATTAACCGTTGGGCTGGCAGAACGTAGCTATCCTATTTATATAGGCAGTGATTTACTAGGATGTGCAGAATTACTATTGCCGCACTTGCCCCACAAGAGAGCGGCAGTGGTGACCAACACTACCGTGGCATCACTGTACCTGGAACCATTGCGCACCATGCTGCAAGCTCATGGCGTGGACATCATACCCATCATCTTGCCGGATGGTGAACAATACAAAAATGCAGAAACGTTAGGGTTAATTTACGATGCGCTGCTCTCCCATCGGTGCGAACGCAACACACCATTGATCGCCTTGGGCGGGGGGGTGATAGGCGACATGACGGGCTATGCTGCCGCAACCTATTTGCGCGGCGTTCCTTTCATTCAAATCCCCACCACTCTGCTGGCACAGGTGGATTCATCGGTCGGTGGCAAGACCGGCATCAACCACCCGTTGGGTAAGAATATGATAGGTGCGTTTTACCAGCCGCAAGTTGTGCTTGCCGACATCACCACATTGAATACATTAGAGGATCAGGAGTTACGCGCAGGGATTGCGGAAGTCATAAAATACGGCCTGATCCGCGATCTATCTTTCTTCGAGTGGCTAGAACAGAACATGGAAAAATTATTGGCCCGCGATGCGGATGCGCTGCAATATGCCATCACACGCAGCTGCCAGAATAAGGCCGAGGTAGTCGCTGCAGACGAGCGTGAAAATGGTGAACGCGCCCTGCTTAACCTCGGTCATACCTTCGGTCATGCTATCGAGACAGGTATGGGTTATGGCGCATGGCTGCATGGCGAGGCAGTCGCTGCAGGTACCATTATGGCCGCTGATCTGTCGAGTCGCCTAGGTTGGCTAAGCAAGGAGGATGCTGATCGCATCCATAGTTTGTTTGAACGCGCTGGCCTACCAGTTGTCGCGCCTGATTTGGGAGTGGAGAAATTCCTGCAATTGATGGGTCTGGACAAGAAAGTGGTTGGCGGCAAAGTCCGTTTCGTGCTACTTAAAAGCATCGGTTGTGCGGTGATAAGTGGGGACGTGGAGCCGGAATTATTGCGGCAAACCTTGGTGGCGAACAGCGCGCATGGCTGAACTTGCACCTTATGCGGTAACAGAGGGCAATACACGCGGCAGGATTGAGCGCGAGGAAGCGCCTTTTGGGCGCAGCGAATTTCAACGTGATCGTGATCGCATCATCCATTCCACGGCCTTCCGTCGCCTGGAATATAAGACTCAGGTATTTGTTAACCATGAAGGCGACCTATTTCGCACTCGGTTGACTCACAGCATGGAAGTAGCACAAATTGCCCGCTCCATCGCACGGTATCTGAAATTAAATGAAGATCTGGTGGAAGCTATATCGCTCGCTCACGATCTCGGTCACACGCCATTCGGCCACGCCGGGCAGGATGCGCTCAATACTTGTATGAAGGATTACGGTGGCTTCGAGCACAACCTGCAATCGCTGCGCGTGGTGGACGTACTCGAAGATCATTATGCCGCCTTTGATGGACTCAATCTGTGCTTCGAAACGCGCGAGGGTATTCTCAAACATTGCTCGCCGGTAAATGCCGCCAAGCTGGGAGCAGTGGGCGAGCGTTTCCTTAAGCAGCAGCGTCCTTCGCTGGAAGCGCAGATCGCCAATTTGGCCGATGAGATCGCCTACAACAACCATGATGTGGATGACGGGCTGCGCTCCGGGTTAATTTCGCTGGAGCAGTTTACCTCGGTGCGCTTGTTTGTCGGTCATCTCGATGCTGTACGACTAGCCTACCCCGGCCTAGCCGAGCGCCGCCTGATTCACGAAACGATACGGCGCATGATCAATACACTTGCAACAGATTTAATCCATGAAACTGAAAAAAACATTCGGACTTATGCTGTGTGTGATATCGCCGAGGTACGCGCCGCGCCGCCGCTGGCAGCATTCAGCGCCGAGATCTATGAACAGCAGCGCGAACTCAAAGCCTTCCTGCGTACGCATTTATACCGTCATTACCGCGTCATGCGCATGAGTGCAAAGGCGCGCCGCATCATCAGCGACCTATTTCGAGTATTTATGGAGGATAACCGCCTGCTGCCTCCGCAGTTTCAGCAGCAAGCGCAAGCCGACCGTGCCCGAACCGTGTCCGATTACATCGCCGGTATGACTGATCGCTACGCCATCAAAGAGCACCGAAGGTTGTTTGCCATTGAAGAAGGATGATTCCTGCTCTACTTCAATAATGAAGTCTGCGTCATGCCACATGCATGATTGATGCAAGAATACCTACTGCGAAGTGGCGAATTCAACTCTGAAGTGCAACTTTTGTAAGTGAATTTAGGTGGCGAGCTGCGTTAATATCGGAGCCACTTAAACGACCAAGTAAAAGGAGCACAGATGAAGAAATATAAGCAGCTCACCAGCGGGCAACGATATCAGATTTACGGATTGAAACAAGCGGGTTTGAATCAAACTCAGATTGCCCAAAAGATGGACGTGGACAAGTCGACGATTTCACGAGAGTTTAGGCGAAACAATGGTCAACGCGGCTGGCGGCCAAAGCAGGCGCAATCGTTACGTGACGAGCGCCGGCAAGCCTGTATCAATGGCAAGCAATTCTCATCGGATAGTTGGGCGGAAGTCGAAAGGTTGATCCGGGAAGACCTCAGCCCAGAACAAGTCGCCAATCGGCTTGAGTTGGAAGGCGAATTGCAGATCAGCCATGAGGCGATCTACCGGCATGTCTACGCAGATAAACGTGATGGAGGAGACCTGTACCGGCATTTGCGTAGCCAGAAACCACGCCGCAAGCGATATGCAAGTAGACAAGAGCGGCGAGGCATGATCAAGAACCGAGTCAGCATTGATGAACGTCCGGAAATCGTTGACCAAAAGACGCGCATGGGTGATTGGGAGGGTGATACAGTCATCGGCAAGAATCACAAAGGCGGGCTGGTTACACTGGCTGAAAGGAAGTCGCGCTATGTGTTGGCGGGGCACATACGCAGCAAACACGCCGATGGTGTAACGGCTGTGACAACGAGTTTGCTGAGTCCCCATAAAGACAAATGCCACACCATTACATTCGATAACGGCAAAGAGTTTGCGGGGCATGAAAGCATCGCAGCAGAACTGCAGACTGCGATCTATTTCGCACACCCCTACCGTTCCTGGGAGCGAGGTCTGAACGAGAACAGCAATGGGTTATTCCGGCAGTACTTCCCCAAAGGCATGGAGTTGACTGACATTACCGAGGAGCAAGTGCAGCGAGTGGTAGAACGACTCAACCACCGGCCACGCAAAGTGCTGGGTTTTAGATCACCGCATGAAGTATTATTTGGGGTGGAGATGCGCTACACCAAGCCAGCATTAGCTGTTGCACTTCGAAGTTGAATCCGCCAGTTTTTATACGAATTAAAATTCAAGTTACTATCCCCGCAAAAAAACATGAGAATTTTTCAATCCATGCCAACTGCGAAGCTTCCCTTATATAATGCCGCACCCTGAAACTTGGCTGTACATAATTTTCCCATGCTGTTTTCTTCCTCACGCCCCCGTCCACGTTATACCAATCTGTATGGCTCGTCCGATGCCTTGGCTCTAGCGCAATATGCCGGACTACATGTGCCGCTGGTGGTAATTGCCGCTAGCGCGCTGGAAGCGCAGCGGCTGGTGGAAGAAATCCCGTTTTTTTCCCCGGAGCTGCGCGTACATCTGCTGCCGGATTGGGAAACGCTGCCTTATGATCACTTCTCGCCGCATCAGGACCTAATCTCTGAGCGACTTGCTACACTGCATCATATTCGCAGCCAGTCATGTGATGTGATCGTCGTCCCGATAACCACTGCGCTATATCCGTTGTCACCAGTGGAATATCTGGCTGCGTTCACCTTCTTTCTTAAGTGCGGCGAGAAACTGGACATCGCCAAGTTGCGTGAACAAATGACATTGGCTGGTTATACCCATGTTCAGCAGGTGCTGACACCGGGCGAGTACTGCGTGCGTGGTGGTTTGATTGACCTTTTTCCGATGGGCAGTAGTGTGCCTTACCGCATCGACCTGTTCGATGACGAAATTGATTCTATCGCAACCTTCGATGTGGATACCCAGCGCACCATCTATCCGGTGCGGGATATTCGCCTGTTACCGGCGCGCGAGTTTCCATTGGATGAGGCCGGACAGGCGCGTTTTCGTCAAAATTTCCGCGATCGTTTCGAAGGCGATCCATCCAAAGCAAGCATTTACAAAGGCGTGAGCCGTGGCATCGCGCCCGCAGGCATCGAATATTACCTCCCATTGTTTTTCGAGCGAACTGCCACGCTGTTGGATTATTTGCCTGCGCATGCCACGCTGTGCATGCACCACAATGTGGATGCTGCCATTGCCACTTTTGCGAAGGACGCGCAGTCTCGCTACAACCTGCTTCGCGGTGACCCGCAACGTCCCTTGCTGGAACCGCACGAACTGTTTCTGAACGCAGAAAGTTTCTTTGTTGCTGCGAAAAATTTCAAACGTATCGACCTCATCGCAGATATCGCTTCTTCCTCCCGGATTGACAATTCCGAGGAAAAAGAAAACGCGGGCGAGACTCCCCTTGCCCCTTTCCAAGAGGAAAGGACATATAAAACCGTTACTTCTTGCGCTACCAAAAAATTGCCCGACATCGCGGTAAGTCGGCGCGCCGACATTCCGACACATGCACTCCAGAGCTTCCTGCAAGATTATGAGGGCCGGGTATTGTTGCTCGCCGACAGTTTGGGACGACGCGAAATAATGGCCGAGTATTTGCGTGAATACGGCTTGGCACCTGCACTGTGTGAGAACTATGCGCAATTTCTCGCCGGTGACGATCACTTCATGCTTGCCGTAGGGGCGCTGCAGAACGGTTTCATATTGCAAGATGAGCAATTAGCAATCATTACCGAAAGTGAGCTGTATGCCGCGCAGCCACGCAGCCGAATTACGCGTGCCACAAAGAAAAGCAACGTGGAAGGGATGCTGCGCGACCTGTCCGAGCTCAAGCCGGGCGATCCTGTGGTGCATGAACAGCACGGCATCGCGCGTTATCATGGCCTGATAAACCTTGATCTCGGCGAAGGCGAGAACGAATTTTTGTTGCTGGAGTACGCCGGTGGAGACAAATTGTATGTTCCAGTGGCACAGCTGCATGTAATCAGCCGTTACAGTGGCGGAGCCCCGGAAACCGCACCGTTGCATAAGTTGGGCAGCGGCACTTGGGACAAGGCCAAACGTCGCGCCATGCAGCAGGTGCGCGACACCGCTGCCGAATTGCTCAATCTGTATGCCCAGCGCGCTACGCGCAAAGGTCACCAGTTCAAATTATCGCAACATGATTATGAAGCGTTTGCCGCCGGTTTTGGTTTTGAAGAAACACCTGACCAGGCTGCCGCCATTGAGGCAGTGGTTGCTGATCTACAGAGCGGCAAACCTATGGATCGGCTAATCTGCGGCGATGTGGGTTTTGGTAAAACGGAAGTCGCCCTGCGCGCAGCCTTTATTGCGGCGATGGATGGTAAACAAGTAGCCGTGCTGGTACCCACCACGCTGCTTACAGAACAGCATTTCCAGAACTTCTGCAATCGTTTTGCCGACTGGCCCATCAAAATTGGCGAACTGTCGCGCTTCCGCTCTGCCAAGGAACAGACTCAAGCGCTGAAAGATATGGAGGATGGCAAGCTTGACATCATCATCGGTACGCACAAGCTAATCCAAAAGGGTATTAAATTCAACAATCTGGGACTGATCATTATCGACGAGGAACACCGTTTCGGCGTGCAGCAGAAGGAGCGCCTCAAGGCGCTACGCGCCGAAGTTGACGTGCTCACCCTGACCGCCACGCCGATCCCGCGCACGCTGGCAATGTCTTTGGAAGGGCTGCGCGATTTCTCGGTGATTGCCACTGCACCCCAGCGCCGTCTGTCGATCAAGACTTTCGTCAGCAACTACAGCCATGGCGTCATTCGTGAGGCGGTGCTGCGCGAACTGAAACGCGGCGGACAAGTCTATTTCCTGCACAACGAGGTAGATACCATCGCCAATATGGCGGAAAAACTGGGGACGTTACTGCCTGAAGCACGTATTCGCGTGGCGCACGGCCAGATGGGAGAACGCGACTTGGAAGCAGTAATGCGTGACTTTTACCAACAACGCTTCAATGTGCTGCTATGCACCACTATCATTGAAACCGGCATCGACGTACCCAGTGCCAATACCATCATCATGAACCGCGCGGACCGTTTTGGGTTGGCGCAGCTGCATCAGTTGCGCGGTCGTGTTGGGCGCTCGCACCACCAAGCGTATGCCTATTTATTGGTGGGCAATATGGAAGGACTGACCGCGCAGGCGAAGAAAAGATTGGAAGCAATTCAGGCCATGGAGCAACTGGGAAGCGGTTTCTATCTTTCGATGCATGATCTGGAAATTCGCGGCGCGGGCGAGGTGCTGGGCGAATCACAAAGCGGTGAGATGCACGAGATTGGTTTTTCGCTCTACACGGATATGCTCAACGCGGCCATTACCTCGCTAAGACTGGGCCATGAGCCGGACATGGCACACCCGCTTGGGGTCGCCACCGAGATTAACTTGCATACCCCCGCCTTGCTGCCCAACAATTACTGCGGCGACATCCACCAGCGACTGGTGCTGTACAAACGTTTGGCTAACTGCACCACATCAGAGGAACTGGACGACATGCACCAGGAGCTGATAGACCGCTTCGGTCTGCTGCCGCCGCCTGCCCATACATTGCTTGATTGTCACCGTCTGCGCATTGCTGCCAAGCAGCACGGCATCATCAAGGTCGATGCTTCCAGCGAGGCGATTCAAATTCAGTTCATGCCAAATCCGCCTATAGATCCGATGCGCATCATCACGCTCATCCAGAGCAAGCGCCAGTACAAACTGAGTGGTCAGGATAAACTGAGAATTGAATTAAAATACAGCGATGTCGGCCAGCGTGTGTTGGCGATCAAGAACTTTTTTAATGAGCTATCGTGAATCGTTATGCTTCGTTGCATCCATTGTCATTCCCGCCTTCGAGGGAATGACAGGCCGCCATTTCTCATCGCGTCCAAATAAAACTCTATAAGCACATGAACTTCATTATTCAAGGCATTCAAGATATTGCCCCTGCCCATCTGAACCACCTTGCCGGGCTAACCACCGCATCCCGCATTGAACAGACCTCGACACACTCCTTCAGACTGTATGATGCCAAGCCGCATGATGCCGTTGCTGCCTATTGTTACGAACACCAGCTCGACTACGGCTTTGTCCGTCCAAGCCAGCATTTATCAGACTTTGGTCTGGTAGTGATGGACATGGATTCCACCCTCATCTCCATAGAATGTATCGACGAGATCGCCGATATGGTCCACATTAAACCGCAGGTAGCGGCCATCACCGAAGCCGCGATGCGCGGCGAGATTGATTTCAGTGAGAGCCTGCGTCGCCGTGTGGCATTACTGGCTGGGTTGGAAGAAAGTGCATTGCAGCGGGTGTATGACGAACGTCTGCAGCTCAATTACGGTGCCGAAATCATGTTGGCCGTATTGAAAAAACACGGTATCAAGACCATGCTGGTGTCAGGTGGCTTTGTCTTCTTCGCCGACCGCTTAAAACAACGCCTGGGTCTCGACTACGCGCATGCCAATACACTGGAAATCATCAACGGCAAACTTACTGGTAAAGTACTCGGGCATATCCTCGACGCACAAGGCAAAGCTGATTGGTTGATGCGTATCCGCGATGAATTGAAGCTTAAGGCGGAGCAGGTTATTGCTCTGGGCGATGGCGCCAACGATCTCAAAATGATGGCGCAAGCCGGCGTCAGCATCGCCTATCACGCCAAACCGGTAGTACTCACGCAGGCCAGTTATGCATTTAACTTTGTGGGGCTGGATGGGTTGGTGAATTTGTTTGACGACTAAATTCAATATCCTTTATTGAGCATAGGGCATAAACAGCATACTTTACAATTAGCCAGAAGAGAAACCTGACGCAATGAATTTTAAAGAGTTTATCCTGTCTTTTAAGACACATACTGCGCCCATTCCGGTCACCGAGAAAATACGCAACGGCTTGATCGCTGGAATTGCCATCCTGCTCTTGGGATTAGCGCTCAAATATCTGCCACAGCCCAATTATCCATTTGTCATGCTGGGTTCGATAGCAGCCTCTGCTGTGCTTCTCTTTGCTGCACCACATAGTCCTATGGCACAGCCGTGGCCGTTACTCGGCGGCCATTTAATTTCGACATTAGCGGGTTGGTTATGCAGCCAACACATCACTGACCCGTTATTAGCCGCAGGCTGTGCCGTAGGCCTGGCGATTTTTCTGATGCATTACCTGAATTGCCTGCACCCGCCGGGCGCATCCACGGCGCTCACGTTAGTGCTATTCAGTGCGCAATTCAACCCTATGGGTTGGCCATGGGTAGCATGCATCGTGCTGGTGAATATCGGAATCTCCTTGGTGCTGGCGTTACTGATCAACAACCTTTTGCCTGGCAGAAGTTACCCGGTGCGACATACTCCTCAACCCATACTAAAAACGGATATGCAACCCAAGCATATCCAACTCGAGCGGGCTGATATCGAATGGGCATTGACTCAAATGGATGGCGTAATTGACGTTAGCGAAGAAGACCTTGTCGATATCTACGAGCTAGCCATTAAGCATGCGCGGAATCGTGGCGGTAAAGTTAACTCTTGATCCGTTGCACTGACGAATTTGTGATTGCTTGTAACGCAAAAAGGAACAGCGATGAGTGACTTATTGGGCGGTTCATTTGTTCCCAGCTTCGATAACCCGCTGGAAATGCTGTTAGCATGTCACGGCAAGATACAGACACAGTGCGCCACGCTGCGCAAGTTACTGCAACACCTGTCATCTCATGGCTGCGATGCGCAGGCTCGACAAGCAGCGCAGGCCATCCTGCGCTATTTCGATACCGCTGGGCAGAATCACCATAACGACGAGGAGCAGGATTTATTCCCGCGCCTACTCGCCGCTTCAAACGCAGAGGTACACGAATTAATAGCGCGCTTACTGGACGAGCACAAGGTCCTGGATGCGGCATGGCAGCAGTTGCGCCCTTTGTTACTTGCTATTGCAGAAGGCCGGGCGACGGAGCTAGACATTAAATCGGTGGAGCATTTCATCCAAGTGCATGACCGCCACATCTCCCTGGAGAATGCGCAGCTATTGCCGCAAGCGGCAAGTCTGCTGAGTCCTATCCAACTGGAAGCACTTGGTAGGAGCATGTCGGCACGGCGCGGGGTTGTGTTTTCCAATACATGTAGGGCCGAACGAGTCGACGATGGCAAAAACTGACGAGCTCCTGTACCTAGAAACCGAAGGCGCTTGCGCGTACTGCGGTCACAGAGACCGTCGTGCACTTACAATTCATCATTTAGCGCAGTCAAACCCAAAGAACGAGAGCTACGACAACAAACTAATTCTGTGCCACAACTGCCACCAGTGCCATCAAGAGGGGAAGGGGGCAACTGCAAATGAACTTCTTGAAATCAAACGTTAGTTGATTCTCAAAACCTTTACGAGGCCTGGCCTAAATGCTATGAAAGAAGCTAGTCGTCGAACCCGAGTTGTTGCGATGCCATTCTTGGTAAATCATCTGTGGAATATGGCTACTTAACGTAGGGAGAGACGGTTCGAGGCGAATGGTCCCCAGGCGATAACACTATGCCTAAGTACATTGTCGATGCCGAGTACACCGTTACGCAGCAAGGCAAGGCGCTCTTGGAAAAATGGGATCTCAAATAAGCATGTTCGTACTGCAAACATCGGCCCAACAAACGGCTCAAGCCAACCTCGGGGAGGTTGCGCACCCCTTAGCAACTCAACCGGAACGTTAGAGCGCACCCAGTGTCATCTCCAATTTTCATTGACCCACTCTCGGCCACGGCTATGCGTGTCGTGCCGAAGTTCAACCAGATGGAACTCGCATCCGCAACGGCTTTTACAGTCCGATGGGAGTCGCAGCCGTACCTGATCACCAACTGGCATGTGGTGACTGGCCGAGATCCTGACTCCAATCAGTGCCTTGACAAGAAAAATGCGGCAATCCCAAATGCACTCTCGGTGCGCTTCCACGCGAAAGGGAATCTTGGCGCGTGGAAGATGGTTGACCTTCCGCTATACGACGCGGAAGGAAAGCATCTTTGGCTTCAGCACCCGATGGGACAAGTCATAGATGTCGTCGCGATCCCTATCGTCGCAGTTCGTGGCATAGAGGTCCACGCTCTCGACTTGGCGCTTGCGGATGTCGACATCGTCCCAACGCCAGCAATGCCGGTATCCGTAATTGGATATCCGCTAGGACTTGTCGCAGGGGAGAGCTGGCCAATCTGGAAAACTGGGCACATTGCTTCTGATCCGGACATCGACTACGAACCTGGGAGGCCCGCGTTTCTAATTGATGCGACGACAAGGTCCGGAATGTCTGGCGCTCCGGTCGTGTTACGTCGTGACAATTATCAACAACGGAACGGAACGCAGATTATTGCTGGCGGAACGGCAACGAAATTTATGGGCGTGTACGCCGGGCGCATCCATGACGCCTCTGAGATTGGGCGAGTGTGGCGCCCCTTCGTCCTCACAGAGTTGTTCCGACGAAAACTGATCTTCAACGACGTGACTCGGAGGGTAACTCCCAGTCCTATAACTGCGTATCCTTGTGGGAGTGGCAGGCGACTCAAGGAATGTTGCGGTGCACTCTAACAGGCCGATCGGCGAATTCAACTCTGAAGTGCAACTTTTGTAAGTGAATTTGGTGGTGAGCTGCGTTAATATCGGAGCCACTTAAACGACCAAGTAAAAGGAGCACAGATGAAGAAATATAAGCAGCTCACCAGCGGGCAACGATATCAGATTTACGGATTGAAACAAGCGGGTTTGAATCAACCTCAGATTGCCCAAAAGATAGACGTGGACAAGTCGACGATTTCACAAGAGTTTAGGCGAAACAAAGGTCAACGCGGCTGGCGGCCAAAGCAGGCGCAATCGTTACGTGACGAGCGCCGGCAAGCCTGTATCAATGGCAAGCAATTCTCATCGGATAGTTGGGCGGAAGTCGAGAGGTTGATCCGAGAAGACCTCAGCCCAGAACAAGCCGCCAATCGGCTTGAGCTGGAAGGCGAATTGCAGATCAGCCATGAGGCGATTTACCGGCATGTCTACGCAGATAAACGTGATGGAGGAGACCTGTACCAGCATTTGCGTAGCCAGAAACCACGCCGCAAGCGATATGCAAGTGGACAAGAGCGGCGAGGCATGATCAAGAACCGTGTCAGCATTGATGAACGTCCGGAAATCGTTGACCAAAAGACGCGCATGGGTGATTGGGAGGGTGATACAGTCATCGGCAAGAATCACAAAAGTGGGCTGGTTACACTGGCTGAAAGGAAGTCGCGCTATGTGTTGGCGGGGCACATACGCAGCAAACACGCCGATGGTGTAACGGCTGTGACAACGAGTTTGCTGAGTCCCCATAAAGACAAATGCCACACCATCACATTCGATAACGGCAAAGAATTTGCGGGGCATGAAAGCATAGCAGCAGAACTGCAGACTGCGATCTATTTCGCGCACCCCTACCGTTCCTGGGAGCGAGGTCTGAACGAGAACAGCAATGGGTTATTCCGGCAGTACTTCCCCAAAGGCATGGAGTTGACTGACATTACCGAGGAGCAAGTGCAGCGAGTGGTAGAACGACTCAACCACCGGCCACGCAAAGTGCTGGGTTTTAGATCACCGCATGAAGTATTATTTGGGGTGGAGATGCGCTACACCAAGCCAGCATTAGCTGTTGCACTTCGAAGTTGAATCCGCCGCTTTCTCTTGTAAAATAAAAAAGCGTATAGCGCAGCTGACCGTACGCGAGCGCACTCCGATACCGTGGGAAGATATTGTCGGGAGTATGAGCGCCACCTTTCGCGGGTGGTCGAACTACTTTCACTGTCGTCATTCCAGTAAAGTCTTGGACAAGGTGAAGGTGTATGCAGAAAATCTGCTTACGCACACGCCTGATGAAACGCCACAAGGTCAAGGATCGTGGAACGGTCACTAACCATTTCCAGAGTCAGTACGTTATTGATTATTACCCGCTATGCATGAATTATGTTGGGCACGAGGAATTAAGTGCGAAATAAATGATGATAAACAGATTAAGTCTATAACGCTGTTATATGCTTAATTAATAGCATGAATAGCTTGAGCGAAAGGGTTCAAAATTGAATATAAATTTTGCTGAATATGGAACATATATTTTTTATACTGTTATCGCATGGGTAATGTTAATAACTTTCCTTTCCTATAAGCTTGCAATTCGTAAAACAAAGTCAGTAGAGTTAGTATCAACAATTGGATTCTTTCTTGCGTTTATTCCACCTTTAGCTATTATTTATTTATTAGTTTTGGCCCTTAAAAAAGATAATATATAAACGAGTGCTTTAAGCATATTAACTATAAGGTTAGATTATGATCGCGAAGCGAGCCACGATCTGAACCGTTTGTTGGATGTGCCCAGTAGAAGTAAACTCGGATTTGTGCAAACATATTTGTGAGCCTTAGCCAAATTTTGGGGTATACGCTGCCCGGTATGCGCTACGTCAGCCACTGACCAGGTTAACTTCCCGTATCGATCCGCCCCAGCGGATGTTCTTGAACTGTTATAATCTTTTTTGGATTATTAAAGCAGCACCTGCTTATGGTGGCAGGTTGGCGGTGTGGGCTGAGTTACCTGACCAATCTCCGGATTGAGCGCTTCACTGTTCGTAACATACCTCGATTTCACTCGTGTGCGGAGGATGCGTGGCTGGTTGTTGCAGCAGGGACAGGCAGCCACGAGACGCGATTTTGGGGGTAAGACAACCCCTTTGTTAATCCTCTGCACTAATTTCATCAGCTTGCTGTTCGGGTGCAAAAAATCATAATTGCGCGCCCGCCGAAAGCCTTTTGGCAGAATGTGTTGCAGCAAGCTCAGCCTGAGTTAACTTAGGTTGGCGTTGAGCTTGCGAAGCCCAGCATCATCAACCACTAGCTCGGAACTGACTCCACTAGCTCGGAACTGACCCCGTGCGCTGAAAAAAATAATTACAGCTGACATAGTCGGCGGGAAAGTTCGCTTCGAATTTTTTCGAACCGTCGCTTTCAACTCCGGAACGTCGATTTCCACGTTAAAAGTCATTCACAGTTAACGCTTCAGTACACCTCGTCATTCCCGCTCAGGCGAGAATCCAGTGGCTCTGAACATAAGGCATTTTTTCTTGCTGGATTTCCGCCTGAGCGGGAATGGCGGCGTATGTGTCGTGACTTATGTAAAGATCAATAAAATGCAGAGCAATCAGTTCAACCGGATGGCTGTATCGAAGTGCCAAGTCCGGCGGATCTCGATCACGTCGAATTCGCGGGCCAGCTCCGGCGGGAACGCCTGATAGTGCACATGGCTTTGCACGATGCGCCGTATCGCTTCATCGACTTCCGCCACGCCGCTTGAAATAACGAAAATCACTGGCTCCACGGATCCGTCGCTTCGGATAGACACCGTCACCATGGGGACGGTATGCGGCCGCTTTGTCACTTCGCGAACTGTATCGACAGGCGTGTTGAACTGAATCTTCCGCGCCCACGCCTCCGCATACTTGACGAGTGCGGCGTTGGGGTCGGCACGCCCCCATAGCCTAGCCCGACGTGCCATGGTGAACGAATAGGGTAGCGTGGAGGGCGAACGAGCGGCAGTCGATGCTGCTTTGCGCCGGGCAGCGTTCTCATTGAGCTGACGTCCTATGGCCCGCAGCCGCGCTTCCCGTTTTGCTTCTTCTTGTTCCGCCGAAACGCGCGCGGCCTGTCGCGTGGCTTCCAGGCGTTCAGCCTCTAGTCGTGCAGCCTCGATGTGCACTATTTCCTGACGAGCAGCCTCCTGACGTTGTGCCTCCAGCGTTGCCGCCGCTCGTCGCAGAGCTCCGAGGCGTTCAGCCTCTAGTCGTGCATTCTCGATGCGTGCTGCTTCCTGGCGAGCGATCTCCTGGCGTTGCGCCTCCAGCTTTGCCGCCGTCAGTCGCGCGGTTTCCGAACGTTCAGCCTCTAGTCGTGCATCCTCGATGCGTGCTGCTTCCTGACGAGCGATCTCCTGGCGTTGCGCCTCCAGCTTTGCCGCCGTCAGTCGCGCGGTTTGCAGGCGTTCAGCCTCCAATCGTACAGCCTCGATGCGTGCTGCTTCCTGACGAGCGATCTCCTGATGTTGCACCTCCAGCTTTGCTGCCGTTAGTCGCGCGGTCTCAAGGCGTTCAGCTTCCAATCGTGCAGCCTCAATGCGCGCTGCTTCCTGACGAGCGACCTCCTGACGTTGTGCCTCCACCTGATTCACCTGTCGTTGCGCCTCACGCTCCGGAGGAACAGGCTTGTCCACTTTATCGGCTCGCTTCCGCACCTCCGGTGCGGCTCGATACTGCGCCTCATTTCCGGCATCTGGAGGTGCCGGCATCACAGTCTCTGGGATCGAAGCGCCTGGCGCATCCACAATAGCAGGCTTTAGCACCAGTGAAGGGGGTGGCACAATCCATGTAGCCTCGTCGGCCCGCTCTATCGCGATTACTGCTGGAAAAGGGGGCTGCGTGCGTGCCAGTTCACCGGCAACAGCCTGCTCGCTCGATGCCTGCTGCAGCGGCGCCTTTACCGGCGTACTTGCCGACTCCGCAACTGCGACTTGCGCCGGCTTGAGCACGACGTACAGATCGGGTGCCGCCATCCGTCGTTCTTGCAAGAGGAAGCCAATGCCCGGCAGCCCAAACTCCTTCCCACCCAAGGTCAAACTCAACAGCAGTATGTGAAACAGGAGAGAAAACAGAAGTGCGACAGCCAGCCGTCTACTGTCAGCGCTCATGCGTCAGCGCGCCTTATGGCCGGATCGAAATCAAGCGTCGTATTAGTTGAAGCAATGCGATGTGCCTGCATGTGCGCCTCTCGCAAATATGTGCCCGCCCCTAAATAAATTTTTACCGGCTGATCCAATTTAGTTAAGTGCATTTTCATCCGCTCCACCGTATGTCGCCACTTGGGTGTTAAGGATAGTCAGACGGTGTTTTGATTTCCAAACATTGTATTGGGTAGGAATTGTCTTTCACGGTGCACTGGTAAAAAATAGATTAAACTTTATCAAGCAGGAAGCACGGGGTCTACCATTAACATAAATTCTAGGGACACATTACTTAATTTCTTGCGCAATTAAGTAATGTGTCCCTAGAATTCCCGCTCCGACCGTCGCATAAGTCGAGCCATAGTGAGTCCCCCGGCAGAGCCCGGGGGTTTACCCTACTGAATTAAGGTGTCATGCTGCATTCCTTAATACAAGTCATTTCTACACAATTAGGCTATGTGCCCTCCAGGATCATTTCACTGGTAAAAAAGCTTGGTTTACAGATTCATCAGACAGTGAGAAAAATGAATTTGAAGCAAAACTTACTTTCGCACATCCTACTAAGGATTCAGAAGCTCTATTCTGTACTTGGCATGGGAAAGTAAAAACGCCTTAGTTCCGCATTCATTTCTCTTGGCCTATTAGAGCAGCCGAGCCACTGTATGTAGTTTACATCGGTCCGAAACTTACCAGGCGATAGAGCAGTTAAAGAACCAAGTGTACTGCGCTAGCGTAGGTTGGCGCTGAGCTTGCTAAGTGTCAAGTCTCAATACTGTTCTGATAGCGTGCTTGACGAAGTATTTTTGCTATTCAAGGACGTTGATCTTATTTAACTTATTTTTATTAACCGAACAGTATTGGGTCAAATCTAGCCGAGTAGCACAACCCTTCTTGTTCTTCTTCAATAAAAAAAGCCACCCCTCCGTTACCTCGGAAGCTAGTGGCGTTTTTTTAGTCGCTATTGTATGTCAGTTGCTGATCATCTTCACCGCCTGAGTCTGCGTCACAATGCGGATCTTCTGAAATACTTGAGCACGAGTTGGTCATCAAAACGAAATCGAGGGGCTAAAAAATGAAATGCCCGTGCAGCGCCTGATCGAGGTGGCTGGCATCGCGATCGTGAAGTCAGGCAAAGACTTCACCGGTAAGTCCAGTTCAGCGCTTGCCCCCCGTTGTTTTAAAGCGTGGACAGGATGGCGTAAAGTATACCTACAGCATGTGGATGGTCGGCAAGAAATGCATCGACTATGGCGCGGTTTTCCTGTGGCAAAAAACTACAGGTGGTATACACCAGGCGGCCGCCGGATTTAAGCAACTTGCTGGCTGAGGCCAGGATAGCGGCTTGCAACTGGGTGAACTCGGTTACGCTTTGGGACGATTGGCGGAATTTAATGTCCGGGCTGCGGCGAAGTGTACCTAATTGTCCCGTCCATGTGATCATATCCCCCGTCCGTAGCAGGCCACTGTTTAGAGCCCGTCAGTTGATGCGAGACAATATTGAGTCATTGCAAAGAGAGATGAATTCATAAGTCAAGTACATTCATGCGTCCGAACAACCCCGCAAACCTGCTGCAATCAGCAGGTTCGGCTCAGCTCACCCTAAAAATTCCTAAAAACGGAAAAACAGCCACTTTTGGTACTGACATTGGCGGTGTTTTTTTAAAGTGGCTTTTTAAAAGACTGTGGAGAGACTCTGAGCATCTCAGCCCTTCGATGCAAGGCCGTAATGGAGAGATATTTGCAGAGCGTTTGTGAGCCAGCCGTGCTCGACCAACAAACGGGTTAGATCGTGGGTCGCTTCGCGATCACGATCTAACCTTAATCGTTTTAGACATTGAAAATGTCCTGATCCTCATGTCCGTTAGTCGTGCAGATTGGAAATCTAGAAATTGGCAACAGGTAGCAAGGTTCAATTCCCAGGCACTTTTCTCGCACTTTACTCTTCGCTAATCTCCACCTTGGTCATCACATCGCCTTGATTAATGGCATTGACCACATCCATGCCTTCGATAACTTTGCCAAAAACCGTGTGCTTGCCATCCAAGTGGGGCTGGGGGCCGTGTGTAATAAAGAATTGGCTACCATTGCTGTTGGGGCCGGAGTTGGCCATGGAGAGGTATCCGGTACCATGTTTAAGCGGATTGCCACTGGTTTCATCTTCAAATTTGTAGCCTGGCCCGCCTCGTCCGCTACCAGTGGGGTCGCCGCCCTGAATCATAAAATCCCTGATCACGCGGTGGAAGATGAGGCCATCGTAGAAACCCTCACGCGCCAGGAAAACAAAGTTGTTCACGGTCTTGGGGGCATGTTGCGGGTAAAGTTCGATCACAATGTTCCCGCGCTCGGTTACCACGGTGGCAGTGTATTTTTTATTAGGGTCAATCAGCATCGCGGGGGGGGTTGTCCATTGTTTTGACACTTTTTGGTTCCTTTATGGTGAGAGAAAGTTAAAGCTTAAAAGAAAAAACACTAGTAGATACTTAGCAAAAGTAACGGGTGCAAAAATATTTAATTGTCCAATCCAGGTGTGCCAAATTACTGGCAGAAGCCGTTAGATAGGCTTTCTAAATGTGATCATCAGCGCCCACGCACCCAGGAGCACATACAAAAACAGAGACCATTCCGGGATGCCCAAGCCAAGAAAAGTCCAGCCTTTGGCTGCACATTCCCCGGAGCCGTGCATGAGCTCCTGCCACACTTCTGCCATAGGAAAATTTCCCAGCATGTACTCCAGGCCTGGACCGCAGGCAGGCACTTGGTCTTTTGGCAAATGTTGAAGCCATATATGGCGACCAGCAGTACTCACACCACTCACCGCCAATAAAACTATCAATGCTCCATACACTTTCGTACCGCTGCGTTTGGGGTTATGCAGAGTGGCCATAGCAAACAGGACTAACATAGCAATGAAGATGAAGCGCTGGATCATGCATAAAGGGCAGGGCTCCTGATGCAGAACATATTGCAGATAGAGCGCTGTGCCGAACGCACCGGCGATGACCAACGTCCCGGCCAGATATAACCAGCGGTTGGAAAGGGTGTGCCACAGATTATGAATTTTCATTGTGCAACCTCTTTATTCACGCCACCTATATCAATTCAGGCGCAGGACCTCCCTGCTTAGAATTCTGAATTTATTGAGACACCAAGATGGAGGGTTCTTGTTCGTCACGCAACTTGCTGATTTTATTTTTCAAGAGCTCTATCGTGAAGTTCACTTCTTCCTCGGTGGTGAAACGTCCCACGGTGAATCGAATCGAGCTGCGTGCCAATGCATCGCTGCATCCCAAGCCACGTAGCACATAGGACGGCTCCAGGCTTGCCGAAGTGCAGGCGGACCCGCTGGATACCGCAATATCGGCAATCGCCTTGGTCAGCGAGTCACCATCCACATAATTGAAACTGACATTCAGGTTATGCGATACACGCTGCCCAAGGTCGCCGTTCAGGTACACGTCTCCTATGCTGGACAGGCCGCGCCACAGGCTGCCACGTAGCGTGCGGATGCGTTCGTTTTCTGTTGTCATTTCCGCTTGCGCTATGCGAAAAGCTTCGCCCATGCCAACGATTTGGTGTGTCGCCAGGGTGCCTGAACGCATACCACGTTCATGCCCGCCACCATGCATTTGCGCTTCCAGACGAACTCGCGGCTTGCGCCGCACGTACAACGCACCTATGCCTTTCGGACCGTAAGTTTTATGTGCGGAAAATGACATCAGGTCAACTTTCAAGCGCAACAGATCGATCACTATTTTTCCGGTGGCCTGCGCCGCATCAACATGGAACAGGATGCCGCGCTCACGACATATTTCACCGATCGCTGCGATGTCCTGAATCACACCGATTTCGTTGTTGACATACATTACCGAAACAATAATGGTATCAGAACGCAATGCCGCCTTGAATTTATCCAGATCGAGTAAGCCATTCGGTTCGGAATCGAGGTAAGTTGCAGAAAACCCTTGTCGCTCCAGTTCGCACACGGTATCGAGTACCGCCTTATGCTCGATTTTCATCGTGACAATGTGCTTGCCCTTATTCTGGTAGAAATGTGCCGCGCCCTTCAGCGCCAGATTGTTGGACTCGGTCGCACCCGAAGTCCAGACGATTTCTTTAGGGTCGGCGTTCACCAGTGCCGCCACCTGCTCACGCGCACGTTCCACCGCCTCTTCCGCCACTTGACCATAGACATGGGGGCTTGCCGGGTTGCCAAACTTCTCTGTTAAATAGGGGATCATTGCTTCAGCAACGCGCGGATCGACTGGCGTGGTCGCTGAATAGTCCAGATAAATTGGGAGATGAAGACTCATTTTAATTTTGGATTCAAATTATGCCTCACGCGCTAAAGCAAGAAATTCCGTGCGCAACGCCAGATTGGGTTGAAGTTCGCCGAGCATGGCTGACGTGACGGTTTCTTCTCCCTCTGTGCTAATGCCGCGGCTTTCCATGCACATGTGCCGACAGCGAATAACCACGCCCGCTGCTTTCGGTTCCAGATGCGTCATCAAGGCGTTGGCAATTTGAATGGTAAGCCGTTCTTGTACCTGAAGCCGTCTGGAAAAACAATTGACCAAGCGCGTCAGCTTAGATAAACCCACTATTTTTCCGTTAGGAACATAGCCGATCGTGGCTTTGCCAAAGAAAGGCGCCAGATGATGCTCGCAATGACTATAGACAGGAATGCCTCGTATCACGATGAGTTCGTTGTATTCCTCTGCTCCATCCTCAAATACCTTCAGAAGTTCTGCCGGGTCTTGGGTATATCCGGAAGTCCAGTGCTTCCAGGCAGTGATAAGGCGGGACGGTGTTTCAACCAGGCCGGCTCTATTGGGATCTTCCCCCAAACTCACCAGAAGCCGACGCCAGTCCTGCTCGGTAAACTGTTGTTCTGACATCTGTGCTTTTCCTGTCAATGTTGGCCTCTATAAAAACAATTTTTTATTCTTCTGCAATGAATTTTTTTCACAATTCCTTCGCCATAATCCTAAGCGTTGCGGCCTTTAAATCTGTACTCTGATTTTCAGCTGCTGGATAGCAATCGAACAACGCTTGAATCAATCCCAGCGGTTGTCGCGTACTTGAATCTCGTCGTTTTCGATGCGTACGGGAAAGGTAGCGGTCGGTTCGTAAGCAGGAGCAGTCAATGCCTCGCCAGTGCGGATGCTGAAACGTGCGCCGTGGCGCGGGCAAATGATCTGGTCGCCTTCGACCGTGCCGCCAGTGAGCCGGCCAGAATCATGAGTGCAGACGTCCTCGATGGCATAATATTGGCCTTCGAGATTGAATACCACGGCCTGCGCGCCATCCACATCAACGACTCGCCACTCGCCTGGCGCGAGTTCACCGACTCGCGCAACCATCACCCAGTCACTCATTTCAATTCCATTTTTAATCGTTCCTATGCGCTAATCCCGCGCTTGATACAAATTTATGTAGAAATCTTGAATGGCTAATGATGTTGCCGCAACTTATTTTACTAAAAGTAGCAATATTTTATTTAATAGGTTGGCATTGTGCCATCGACTTGCTGAGCCCAAGCATGGACGCCACCTGTCAAGTTGTTAACATGCGTAAAACCATTCTGTTCTAAAAAAACCGCAATCTGCATACTACGCATACCGTGATGGCAAATACAGACGATTGATTGCTCTGCATCTAGCTCCGATAGCCTGTCAGGAATGGTATTCATCGGCATCGTCAACGCTCCGTCTATATGACAGGTTTGAAATTCCCATGGCTCACGCACGTCGAGCAATACTGGTATATTTCGCGTTTTATCCGAAAGCCATGCGGCTAATTCCGGTGCAGTTAAAGTTTGCATAATAGTGGCGACCATTCATTCGCGGATGAAATATAGGCATCCGACTCATTAAAATATGTTCTTAAATTATTGTGCCCGCTTATCGGCTCAATACCAACCTCAAATTAAAGAACAAGCCAGAAAGAAATACAACCTAAACAGATAGAACTTCTATGTCCGGTTCAATCGTCCGAAGTAAGCTCGTGATACTAATGAGCGTGGCCGATGTTGAACTCGGGCATGAACCGCACGCGCCTTGGAGATGCACGCTGAGAAAGTTGCCGGAGAAGCCGATTACATGCAGGTCGCCACCGTCGCTTCGCAGGTAGGGACGGATCTTTTCGTCAAGCATCGTGTTGATCTTATCGAAGCGCACCTGATCCTCTGGACTAAGACCAGCGATTGCAACCGCCGCCGCTGCAACCAAGGCTTCCGAAGATGCATCCGCTGCGGGCGCCTCGCGGAGTGGCACGGCAATTAAGCGCGCCAACTGAGGCCAGTGGGCTTCACCGTCCTGCGTGACCGTTAGGCAGCTATCAACATAAAACACATTGGTCACATGCTCGATATCGAACAGCGCGGAAGCGAGAGTATCGGACTTAGCCTCCTCGGCATTATCGTAGGAGTGTGATATCCCCCATGTTAGTGGCTCCTTGAGTAGAAACTTCACTGCGTTTGGGTTGGGCGTGTCTTCTATTTCAGCAATTTTTGGCATTTCTATTCCTTAAAAATTAAGGCCTCATTTTTAACGCCTTTGACAATCCCGTAAGCAATAGGTTGCTATAAATAACTGCTTGTTCAAGCCTCCCCTCTTGTGACTTTGCTGCTTGCAGCAGTTTTTACATGCCGCTTTGCTTGAAAATTTTAAGCATGCTGGAGTTGCCGACAAACTCGTCCTAAATATAAAACTGCGAAATAATCGGCAAGTTGGCATAAAATTTGATGCCGTCTCTGATTTTCGGCTGACTTACACGTACAAGGCGAGAAGTCTGTTTTCCCTGAGCAATCTGCATTTTTTTGTCGGAGAAGTGTTCTATAGGTACTACGGGATGCCCTTCATGTAATACATGACCTGTTAGCCGTAACTTGTTCGTTAATTATTTTCAGGCATCACCGATCGGGGCATGCATTGGATCTTGTTCCGCCTCGGTCGAGGTGGTTGCTACTGCGTTAAACGCGCCACTCAGGGTATGCCATGGCAAAATTGCGCATTTGACACGTGTCGGCAAGTCGCTCACGCCAGCAAATACCGCAAGCCTGCCAATGTTAGGGCAGGCGTCATGGGGGAGCTTGCCAGTCGCCATAGCGAGAAACTCCTGGATCAGCGTTTCCGCCTCCGCACGCGTCTTTCCCTTGATAGCAGTCGTCATCATCGATGCAGATGCCTTGCAGATTGCGCAAGACTCACCCTGAAATGCAATGTTGTTGATACGCTCATCGCCGAGAACGATATCCACGCTGATGTGATCACCACACAGAGGATTGTGTCCCACCGCATGATGGCTCGGGTGTTCAATCGTGCCGTAATTACGCGGTTTTTTGTTGTGGTCGAGGATTACCTCTTGATAGAGAGATTTATAGTCCATTATGTAAATATCTTCTGTACGGTGCGGATGCCGGCGATCAGTGCATCGACTTCATCCATGCTGTTGTAAAACGCAAACGATGCGCGCGAAGTGGCCGGCACATGCAAACGTTGCATAACTGGCTGTGCGCAATGATGTCCGGTACGCACAGCGATGCCTTCCTGATTGAGCAGTGTACCGATGTCATGTGGATGTACACCGTCGACTGCAAATGACAATACTGCGGCCTTGTGCTCGGCGGTGCCAATAATCCGCACGCCTGGCATAGAGTTTATTTGCTCGGTTGCATATTTTAGAAGAGCGAGTTCGTGCGCGGCTATTGCATCCATGCCGATCTCAGACAAGTAGTCGACTGCAGCGCCAAGCCCAATTGCTGCCGCAATGGGCGGAGTGCCAGCCTCGAATTTATGCGGAATTGTGTTGTAGATAGTTTTTTCGAACGTCACCGACAAAATCATGTCGCCACCGCCCTTGAATGGCTGCATGTTTTCAAGCTGCGCTGCACGGCCGTAAATAATGCCGATACCGGTCGGTCCGCACAGCTTGTGGCCCGAAAAAGCATAGAAGTCGCAGTCAAGATCCTGCACGTCAACTTTCATATGCGGGGCTGCCTGCGCACCATCAACCAGTACCGGCACTCCGCGCGCGTGTGCAAACGCAATCATTTCCTTTACCGGGTTGATCGTGCCAAGCGCGTTCGAGACGTGCATCACGCCGACAAATTTGGTGCGATCGTTAAAAAGTTTCTCGTATTCGTCTATGAGCAGCTCACCAGCATCGTTAATCGGCACAACACGAATCTTTGCACCCTTTTCTTCTGCCAGCATCTGCCACGGCACAATGTTTGAATGATGCTCAAGCGTGGTCAAGATAATTTCGTCGCCGGCTCCGATGAACTTACGGCCATAGCCATGCATCACCAGATTGATCGAATCGGTGGTACCGCTGGTGAAGATCACTTCGCGCTCTTCATTTGCATTAATGAAGTGCTGTAACTTGCGGCGCGCCTCCTCGAATTCGGAGGTTGCAATCTCTGACAAGTAATGCACCGCACGATTGATATTGGCGTGCTGCGTCGTTTGGTAGCGCACCAGACGGTCAATCACCTGCTGAGGCATCTGGCTCGAGGCAGCGTTGTCGAGATATACCAGCGGTTTGTCGTTGACCTTCAGTTTCAGGATTGGAAAATCAGCGCGAATACGCTCAACATCGAATGCAGACGTTGATCGAGATTTTAGTGTAGTCTGGATTGCGCTCATGGCTGGATTGTGGTCTGTTCGAGTACGTTTTGCTCAAGCTGGCATTTGAGTGATGAAATAGATATGCGTTCGATGATTTCGGCTCCGAATGCATAAGTAAGCATGTTACGCGCTGCTGTATCGGACAAGCCGCGACTCTGCAAATAAAACACTTCTTCGTTGTCGAGCTGGCCGATGGTCGCGCCATGTGTGCACTTCACATCGTCGGCGAAAATTTCAAGTTGCGGTTTGGTATCGACGTGGGCTTTGTTGGTCAATAGCAGGTTGCGACTGGATTGCCTGGAGTCGGTACGCTGCGCACCTTGACGCACCATAATTTTGCCGTTAAATACCGCATGCGCACTGCCGCCGACGATACATTTGTGCATCTGATGACTTACTGCGTGCGGCTTCGCGTGGTCGATACAGGTATGTGTATCGGCCAACTGACGCCCTGAGATTAATGCCAACCCGTCAACCGCACATTCGGCCTCCTCGGCTAACTGTACATTCAGGTTATAACGCGAAATGCGAGCGCCAAACGCTACACTCACCGACTGATAATTACTAGCACGTGCGAGCGATACCGCGCAGTTTGCAATATGAAACGCCTTCGCGCCTTCGCGCTGTACCCGGATATGGTTGACGCGCGCATTATCGACTAACGCGATTTCGGTCACTGCATTGGTGAAATAGGCATCTTCTTGCAATGAAACGTAATCCTCAATCACTGTCACTGCGCTATCGGACTCGGCCAGCAACAGGCAGCGCGGGTAGCTTACGACATCTTTTTGCGTTGCAATGAATAGCAGATGTACCGGCACCGTAACTGAAATGTCGCGTGGCACGACGATCAATGCCGCATCATGCAGAAATGCAGTATTAAGGGCAGCAAATACATTTTCGCGGAATTCTGTGAGGCGACCTAGATATGGCTCGATGGCTGCTGCGTGCGCGGCAAATCCAGCTTCCAGATTGACCACCGCTACGCCATTGTCCGTGATACCACTAGACAGCTGAGGGGCATAGGCACCATCGACGAACACCAGTCGGGTAGTCGCTTCTTCAATATAAAAGCGCTCTATGTCTGCGGCCTGGAGGCTGATGGTTGCGCGCACCGGATGGAATGACATCTTGGTGAGCTGCGAAATATCGGTAAAACGCCATTCCTCGTCGCGCTGGGTGGGTACCGTCAGAACACCGACGCGGTCGACCGCCTCCGCGCGTAGCGCATTGAGCCATGCCAACGGACTTGCAGGCAAGTGCGGCTGTCCTGCCAGCAGGTTTTCCAGGTAACCCGCATTAATAGTGCCGGATGCACTCATGCCGCCGCCCTCGCTGAAGCCTTGTGCTCGACTCCGACCCAGTCGTAACCGCGTGTTTCGAGTTCGAACGCAAGTTCCTTGCCGCCAGTCTTGATGATGCGACCTGCTTCCATCACATGTACGTAGTCAGGCACGATATAGTTCAGCAAACGCTGATAGTGCGTTACCAGCACGATCGCATTATCTTTGTTGGCAAGCTGGTTGACGCCGTTGGCGACGATCCTGAGTGCGTCAATGTCGAGGCCGGAATCGGTTTCATCCAGAATTGCCAGTCGTGGGTCCAACATCGCCATTTGCAATATTTCGTTGCGCTTTTTTTCGCCACCAGAGAAGCCTTCGTTAACGCTACGCTCAAGAAAATCAGGACTCATTTCGAGCAACTTCATCTTCTCGCGCACATAGTCATCAAACTCGAGCGGGTCGAGCTCTTCTTTTCCACGATGCGTCTGAACAGTATTATAAGTAAGGCGCAGAAACTGGCTATTGCCGACGCCGGGTATCTCAATCGGATACTGAAATGCGAGAAATACACCGGCACGTGCACGTTCTTCGGGAGCAAGCTCGAGCAAGTTCCGGCCTTCGAACATCACTGTACCGCCCGTGACTTCATAAGCTGAATGGCCCGCGAGTATCTTGGAGAACGTGCTCTTGCCCGAGCCGTTTGGCCCCATGATGGCGTGTATTTCGCCACTTCTTACTGTCAAGTCCAACCCTTTTAAAATTTCGGTGCCATTTACGTTTGCGCATAGCCCGCGCACTTCGAGCAAAACCTTGCTGTCTTGGTAAATCATCCAACGCTCCCTTCAAGTTTGAAACTGAGCAATGCGGTTGCTTCGACCGCAAACTCCATTGGTAATTGTTGAAATACGTCTTTACAGAATCCATTAATAATCATTGATACTGCAGCCTCTGCATTGATGCCGCGCTGTGCGAAGTAGAATAGCTGATCCTCACCGATCTTCGAGGTCGATGCCTCGTGTTCGACTTGGGAGCTGTTGTTAGCCACCTGGATATAGGGAAAGGTATGGGCGCCGGACTGGTGGCCAACCAACATCGAATCACATTGCGAATAATTGCGTGCACCCGTGGCGCTCGGCGCAATCTTGACCAATCCGCGGTAACTGTTGTTGGAATGGCCAGCCGAGATACCTTTGCTGACTATGGTGCTGCGCGTATTTTTTCCGATGTGTATCATTTTGGTGCCCGTATCGGCTTGCTGAAAATGGTTGGTGACCGCAACAGAATAGAATTCACCGACCGAATTATCGCCAAGAAGCACGCATGAAGGATACTTCCAGGTGATCGCCGAGCCGGTTTCGACTTGGGTCCACGAAATGCGCGAGTTAACGCCTTTGGCCAAGCCGCGCTTGGTCACGAAGTTGTAAATGCCACCAACGCCGTTCTCGTCACCCGCATACCAATTTTGCACTGTCGAATATTTGATGTCAGCGTTATCGAGTGCTACGAGCTCCACTACCGCCGCATGCAGCTGGTTGCTGCTAAACGCAGGCGCGGTACAGCCTTCAAGGTAAGAAACCGAAGACCCTTCCTCAGCAATGATCATCGTGCGCTCGAATTGACCTGATTCCTCAGTGTTGATGCGGAAATAGGTCGATAAATCCATCGGGCATTTGACGCCTTTGGGGATGTAGCAGAACGAGCCGTCGGTAAATACCGCCGAGTTGAGCGCGGCATAAAAATTATCACTGGGCGGTATCACTGTGCCGAGATATTTCTTCACCAGCTCAGGATGATCAAGCACAGCCTCCGACATCGAACAGAAAATGATGCCAACCTCGGCAAGTTTATGCTTGTAAGTAGTCGCCACTGATACACTGTCAAAAATGACATCAACCGCAACGCCAGCAAGCGCCATGCGCTCATGTAGCGGCACGCCAAGTTTCTCGAACGTACGTAACAATTCAGGATCGACCTCGTCCATGCTTTTCAATTTCGGCTTTTGCTTGGGCGCAGCATAATAGCTGATCGCCTGGAAATCGATCTTCGGATAATGAACATTTGGCCACGCTGGCTCTTCCATCTTGAGCCAAGCCTCGTAGGATTTGAGCCTGAACTCAAGCAGCCACTCTGGTTCTTTTTTCTTGGCTGAAATCATCCGGATGGTATCTTCATTCAATCCCTTCGGCGCTACATCAGACTCGATGCTAGTGACAAAACCATGTTTATATGGCTGGTTGACGAGGTTTTGCAGCGTTGCACTCATTGTGTTACCTCCGAGAAATCATCAATATCGAAGAAAAAAGCTTGTCCATGGGTTACATGAGGCAATTAAACGGTACACCTTCTACTATGCATTTTGAACTACGGACTTTGCCGCTTCACCTGTCAGGTTGAAGCTCTCACCGCAGCCGCACATGCTGCCGACATTGGGATTGTCAAATTTAAACATCTGCTTAAGCCCTTCGGTTACGAAATCTAAACGCGAGCCGTTAATATATGACAGGGTCGAGTCATTAAACACAACCTTGGCGTTATGCGCTTCGAACATATGATCTCCTGCAAGCACCTCATCGGCATAGTCATATGTGTAAGCATAGCCAGAGCAGCCCACTTTTTTGACGCCGATGCGAAGAGCAAGGCCTTTCCCACGCTTTGCGAGTTGAGTCTGGATCTGTTTTGCTGCACTTTCAGTTAAGGTAATCGCCATTATTTAAACTCCTAATAGTAGCCAAAGATAGCATCGAGAAAGGCCAAGGAAAATCTCAAAGCCAATTTCTATTATAGTTTTCTGTGTGCAATCGTCATTAAACTGCCCAAGAAACTAAACGATCGAAGAATGCGTCTAATAAGCATTTAGGTCTAGATCACACCGGAACAAGCACCGACTTGGTAATACTTTTGCTGATGCTGACCGTTTTAACTTCGGACTTGGGCTTGGCAGCATTGTCAACTAATTGCTGCAAGCTTACCCCCGCCATATAGCCATATAAAGCTTCGTTCAGCCCCATCCATAAATCATGTGTAATGCATTGTTTCTCGTCATGGCAATTAGCCTTGCCACCACACCGGGTAGCATCCACTGACTCATCTACCGCCACGACTATGTCGGCGACTGATATTTGTGCGCTTGGACGTGCCAGATAATAACCACCTCCTGGGCCACGCACTGCAACCACGACGTTGCGCTTACGCAACTTACCGAACAGCTGCTCAAGGTAAGATTGCGAAATTTTTTGGCGCTCACTAATGCTGGACAGTGTTACCGGGCCGCATCCGCCATGCAAGGCCAGATCAGCCATTGCCATCACGGCAAAACGCCCTTTAGTGGTAAGTCGCATGATTTCTCCCTGAGTTTATATCGCACAAGATCAGCATTTTTATCTGTTATACATGCCGACGTGAACCAGCTCTTATGTTTTATAAATAGCTGCGCTATCCTAACTTGTCTTCTTGAGGGCAAATATATCAAGACTATGTTCAATCTGGCCCGTGAATAATTTACGCAGAACACACTCAAATTTCACTACCATTTCATTCTGCGCGATCATGACGCAAATTGAATTTATGAAAATCCTTAAAAAGAATAATAAAATACCCAACCGATTTAGTCAACTAATAACTTTAGGGCGCCTCTAAAAATTTAAGTTTCTAAGCAAGACAAGGCACGAATAAAAAATTTGAGCGCGGCATATAATTGATATGTAAGCGATAATTTTTTCGAGTAACGCCGTATTGTGACGAAAATTGGATTTTTAGAGGTGCCCTTTAGTCAACAATTCTATTCAGGTAATTGGGATCGAACTTGTCGGCGGTGGCGCGTTCTTCTTCGATGTTCACGCCCATTTTTTCTAGTTGTTCGAGAATAAGATCGATGCGTTTATCTACCACCATGCCATGTCCTAGCAAGCCGTGAATAGCTTGAGCCAGCGGATCATTCTGGTCATTGCTGATGCCATAAGCATTGAAACCTGGCCTCTTTGAAGCCTCATCAAGGATGCGCGCCGGTATCCCGGCAGCCGTTGCTCCCGCCGGTACATTCTTCACCACCACGGCATTGGAGCCTATCTTGGCGCTATCGCCGATGGTAATAGGGCCCAAGATTTTGGCACCGGCCCCAACCACGACACCATTTCCTAGCGTGGGATGGCGTTTTCCCTCTTTCCATGAAGTCCCGCCCAGAGTTACGCCATGATACAAAGTACAATCATCACCGATCTCAGCGGTTTCACCGATAACCACACCCATGCCGTGATCAATGAAAAACCGTCGCCCGATGGTTGCCCCCGGATGGATTTCGATGCCGGTCAAAAAACGGCCCAAGTGCGACAGAAAGCGCGCCAGCCATTTCATCTTTGCATACCATAGCCAATGTGCTATGCGATGTACCAGGCGCGCGTGAAATCCAGGGTAGCAGGTTATTACCTCAAACACACTGCGCGCCGCTGGATCGCGCGCAAATACGCTGTCTATATCTTCTTTGATAGATTGGAACATCAGGGCACCTAAATTTACTCACTCAATTTCTTTTTGTTTTGATCGTCGAGTTTTTGCTGCGTATTGTATTCAGTCGTGACAGTCAAAATACCACGCAGAATGTTAACTTCCTCATGCTCCAGCCGTGCACGTGCATACAAACGGCGCAACTTTTGCATCAGTTTGGTCGATTGCTTATCCCGTAAAAAACCAATTTCGGTAAGAGTGTCTTCCAGGTGCCGGAAATATCTTTCCACCTGTTCCGCCGATGCCGGATTCAGTTCGGGCGGGGCATATTCTCCCTGTCCTGCAGCCAGGCGCAACTCATAGCATATCAGTTGCACCGCAGCCGCCAGATTAAGCGACGTATAAGATGGGCTGGCAGGAATGCGCACCATGAAGTGACAACGCGCCAACTCATGATTGGTCAAGCCGGACATTTCGGTACCAAACAGAAGCGCCACAGGTTGCTGTATTGCCTGCTGCACCATTAGCGGCATCGCCGCGCGCGGAGTGAGTACTTCTTGCGAAATGTAACGCGCACGTGCCGACATTCCCGCCACCAAGACCGCGCCTTGCAACGCCTCGTCCAGCGAGCCACACACAACTGCATTTTGTAGCACATCTGCCGCGCTGGCAGCCATAGCATCCGCTTGCTGGTCAGGGAAACGCTGTGGATTAATCAGATACAAACTCTGCAATCCCATGGTCTTCATCGCGCGTGCAGCCGCGCCAATATTGCCTGGATGAGTGGTATGACTAAGTACCACACGTACATTATTTAAAATCTCTGGTTTATCCAAAGTGCAATTCACACTAAAATACGCCTTCGGAACAATCCGACTGCTCATTAAAAAGGTTCGTTATGCATCCCATGCTCACCATCGCGGTGAAAGCCGCGCGTCGCGCCGGCAACTTGATCCACCGTGCTGCCGATAATCTTGACCACCTCACCGTCACCAAAAAATCTCACTCTGATTATGTCAGTGAGGTGGATCGTGCAGCCGAGCAGGCCATTATCACCACCTTGCTGGATGCCTACCCAAAACACGCAATTCTAGCAGAAGAGAGTGGTGCCCGAGGCGACTCGGAATTTGTTTGGATCATCGACCCGCTCGATGGCACCACTAACTTCTTGCATGGATTTCAGCAATACGCCGTATCCATTGCATTGCAGCACAATGGCGTATTGACCCAGGCAGTAATATATGACCCGACCAAGAATGACCTGTTCACCGCCACGCGTGGCAGCGGCGCTTATCTCAATGACCGTCGTTTGCGTGTAAGCAAGCGCTTAGAACTGGCCGACTGCCTGATTGGCACCGGATTTCCTTACACCAAGTTTGAGTATCTGGACGCCTATATGAACATCTTGCGCGACATGATGCAAAAGACCTCCGGCCTACGTCGGCCCGGCTCTGCTGCACTTGACCTCGCCTACACTGCAGCGGGGCGCTATGATGGTTTCTTTGAAATCGGTCTTAAACCTTGGGACATCGCCGCGGGATGTTTGCTAATAACAGAAGCGGGCGGTTTGGTGGGTGACATGCAAGGCAACGATACCTTCCTCGAAAGCGGCAACCTTTGTGCAGGTAACCCCAAGGTATTCGCGCAAATGCTGCAAGTCATTGCCCCTCATCTGACGGAGGGGCTGAAATCCAGTAACTCATAAAATGATTCTGGTGCAAGCCGCAATAACTCGACCATAAGCATTTTCTTGAATGTAATGCGTTATGCCGCGAGCACCACGTTCCACTTTCTTCTATGTGGCATGTGAAATTTAAGCACTTCTCTTTGCAAAGCCCACTGAATTCGGATGCGTTGCGGTAAAAATCAGATAGCGCTCAAACCATAGTCGTGCCAAGCTGGCGACTTGTTCCAGCGTACCCGGCTCTTCGAAGAGGTGTGTCGCACCCGGAATAATATCGAGCCGTTTTTCTCCGTGCATTTGTGCCAGTGCGGTCTCGTTGAGACGAATTACTTGACGATCATCTCCTCCGACGATGAGCAATGTCGGTGCCTTGACCCGCGAAAGCGCATCTCCCGCCAAATCAGGTCTGCCACCGCGGGAAACGATGGCGGCCACATCCTGAGGATGGTCGGCCGCAGTCAGCAACGCGGCACCGGCACCGGTGCTGGCACCGAAATAGCCGATTTTCAATGCACGGGTTGATTGATTCTGCTTGAGCCAATCCGTCACATATCCAAGTCTTTGCGCCAGCAATTGGATATCAAAGCGTAAATACCCACTGGGGCGATCAGCAATCTCTTCTTCTGCTGTTAATAAATCAATCAGCAGCGTTGCCAACCCTGCCTGCTGTAATTGTTCCGCCACGAATCGATTACGCGGACTGTGCCGGCTGCTGCCACTGCCATGTGCAAACAATACAATTCCGCGGGCATTTGACGGTAAGCTCAAATTGCCTTCAAGCTCGACTGGGCCAGCCGGGATGTGAACCAATTTTTGTTCCTGATGATTCATTATGGCCTCCACGAAATTCAATATTTGTAAATCGCGTTACACGGCAAATGGGAAAGTTTCAGGCACTTCACCTTCTTTCCATAGTGCGCTTCTCTCCAGAGGCTCCACTGCACGCGTTTCATCAAAGTGTAAAACGACATCGAACTGCTCGGGCAAGCTTGCAAAAAAGTAATGGCTGCTACGTTCGGTCTCCGGCAAATATACCACCCCGATCGCACGCTCAAGGCGCGGCTCGCGTAGGTAATTCGATGCTTTGCTATTACGTAACGGCAGCATGAAAGAAGGCAATCCAGTTTCATGCAGCAAGCCCTCGTAACTGTTAGACAGCGCTGGCCGTACATGTTTGCGTTCGGCGCCACTATCCCATCCAGAAGCGGCCGTTACCGTGCCATGATGTGTAGTAAACCCGACCAGTAAGGCTTCCTGGCTATAACGCTCGCGTACCAATTGACCTACATTTAATTCGCCGCCTTGACCCATCTGAGTAGCTCGGGCATCACCGAGATGCGAGTTATGCGCCCACAAAACAATCTTGCTGTGTTGATCCTGCCGATCAAGATGCTTTACCAATGCATCAAGTGTCTCCACCATATGGCGATCGCGCAAATTCCAGGACGATACGCGCGATTGAAACATCGAGCGATAGTATTCTTCGGCATTTTTGACGAGTCTGGCATTTTGCTCGGCGTAGAAAAATTCATCCGTTGCCACGTTACCGTCATGCCGCATGTATGCCGCGAATTGCTGTCGCAAATCGATCAGCTCGTCGATCACTTGTTGCTCACACGAAGTGCTTAGTCCAAAGCTGGCTGCGTAACCATAAGCTTCAATATTTTCGCTAAAGTGATCAAAGCAGCCATAGCGGTAGCGTGCCCGCTGAGCCGCTTGCGGATCAACCTTGTCGAGATAATCGAGAACTGCGCGGGTAGAACTGTAAAGACTATAGAGATCAAGTCCATAAAATCCAACGTGTTTGCCTGGGGATTCCAGAGCATCGTTATGCTCACGCAGCCAACCTATAAAATCCAGTACATCGGCATTGCGCCACATCCAGGTCGGAAAACGTTTGAAATCAGTCAGCGCTTCGGTTGCCGAGACATCATTTGATATGCCGCGCACATAGCGATTAACGCGATAGGCGGAAGGCCAATCGGCTTCGACGGCAACAGCCGTGAAATTTTTTTCTTTAATCAACCGTTCAGTAATCCGGGCGCGTTCGCGATAAAACTCATGCGTCCCGTGTGAGGCTTCGCCCAGTAGAACCAAGCGTGCATCGCCGATAATCGACATGAGCGCATCATAATCACTGTGATCCCCGACCAAAGGGCGCGCATCCGCCTTGATCAGATCAATCAATACGGTATCGGGCATCGTGATCATACGTCAACCTCCTGACTAATATTCATCGCTTCGCTGTTTATGCAGTCACCTGAGTTGCCGGCGAGCAACCCTCCAACATGGGCGCGTAAAAAGATTGCGCCTAACTCCTGGCCGAGTCTGTGCGACAACACACATATTCGGGTTTTATAATTTAGGCCAGCCCCAATCCTTCCGGCAGTGTGGCTAAAATAACATTTGAATGGTTTCGTGTGCCGAAGCTATGTCTGGCGCGAGCAGAGGAGAAATGCAGAGTGAATTATCTTAATTGCGTGAGGTTTACTTTTTGCCTTGCTGTAATCTGAGAATTAAACCAACTTCTTCAACTGATACAATTTTTCCAGCGCCTGCTTCGGGCTAAGTTCATCAGGCGTGATGTCACGCAAAGAGGTCAACGCAGGGTGTTCTGGCAGTTCTGGCAAGTCCGGCGCGGCGCTAAACAAATCACCCTGCGGATTTTGTGCCGCGCTATTCTGTTCCAGTGTTTGCAGTTGCTTTCGCGCGATTTTAATGACGCTCCTCGGTACCCCCGCAAGAGCAGCCACCTGTAACCCATAGCTCTGGCTCGCCGCGCCTTCGCTCACGCTGTGCAAAAATACGATGCTGTGCTTGTGTTCAATGGCGGCGAGATGGACGTTGGCAAGCTGACCATACTCATCGGCAAGTCGGGTCAATTCGAAGTAATGGGTGGCGAACAGAGTGTGGCTACAATTTTCTTCCAGCAAATGACGTGCGATGGCATAGGCCAGCGCCAAGCCATCGAAGGTGGAAGTGCCGCGTCCGATTTCATCTACTAGAACCAAACTATTCTCGGTCGCGTTGTGAAGGATGTTGGCCGCTTCCGTCATCTCAACCATGAAGGTGGAACGGCCGCTGGCGAGGTCATCCGAAGCACCGATGCGCGTAAAAATCTGGTCAATCTCGCCCAGCACGACTTCATCTGCCGGAACGAAGCTGCCGCAGTGCGCGAGCAATGTAATCAGCGCGACTTGGCGCATATACGTGGATTTGCCGCCCATGTTGGGACCGGTGATAAGCAGCATCTTGCGCGCGCTGTGCAGTTTGGTGTCATTGGCGATGAATTGCTCTACCTGAGCTTCCACCACCGGATGACGACCGCCACGGATATGCAATACGGATTCTGCACTGAATGTTGGCGCGCTGAAATTCAATGCTGAGGCTCGTTCAGCGAAGGTAGCAAGTACATCCACCTCGGCGATGGCGGCGGCAATGCGTTGTAGTGGAGCAATGTAAGGCGCAAGCTGATCCAGCAAATGTTCATAGAGCAGTTTCTCGCGTGCCAACGCACGGTCATTGGCAGACAACGCTTTATCCTCGAACGCTTTGAGTTCCGGTGTGATATAGCGCTCGGCATTTTTCAAGGTCTGGCGACGGCGGTAATCGTCCGGCACTTTGATGGACTGTGCGAGCGACACCTCGATATAAAAACCATGCACACGGTTATATTCGACTTTCAGGGTGGCAATGCCGCTACGCGCGCGTTCGCGTGCTTCCAGTTGCAGCAGGAATTCGCCGCAATTGGTCTGAATGTTACGTAGTTCATCGAGATCAGCGTCATAGCCATCAGCAATGACGCCACCTTCGCGCAGCATGCTGGATGGCTCCGCGCGCAGCGTACGTTGGAGTAACGCGATTAGTTCGGCATCCGGCTGCAAGGCAGCGGCCAGATCGCCTATCAGCTTAGAAGCGTCGGTGCTTGTTAATACTGCATGCAATTGTGGCAGTTGCGTGAGCGTGTCACGCAAGCCGGATAAATCGCGCGGACGTGCGCTGCGCAAAGCGATGCGGGCAGTGATGCGCTCTACGTCTACACAGGGTTTGAGCTGTTCGTGCACAGCTTGATAAATCGCCTGCCTGCTGCTGAAGCTCCGCTGCCCCTCTCCCGTTTGCGGAAAAGCAGTTGCCTGTAATTTGTCGACTGCATCCAGGCGTGCACGCAAAATGGCGCGCTCGCGCAGCGGATGATGAAGCCAGTGGTTAAGCAAACGGCTGCCCATATTGCTGGCGCAGGTATCCAGCAAAGAAAGCAGGGTGGGGGCAGACTCGCCGCGCAAAGTCTGGGTGATTTCCAGATTGCGCCGCGTAGCGGCATCCATACGCACGAAATCCTCGGCGGCATACACCTGAATGGCGTGCACATGGCTGATACCTTGCCCTTGTGTAAGCTTGGCATAGCCGAGCAACGCGCCCGCTGCTTCCAAGCCAAGGGTGAAATTGTCACATCCGAAACCACTCAGGTCGTGTGTGCCGAACTGTTGGCACAGCGTGCGCCGTGCGGTTTCCAGATCAAAATTCCAAACAGGCAGTGTCTTGATGGCTGCTTTGCATAGTGTCGGCTGAATGGCATTTTCGGCAAGCAGGATTTCTGAAATCTGCAAGCGTTCCAGTTCGGCTGGCAAATTGAGTGCATCGGTTTCGCTGACGAAAAATTTGCCTGAAGCCAGATTCATCCAAGCCAGCCCCACCTTGCCGGAGCGCTCATGCAGCGCCAGCAACAGGCTGTCTTTCTTTTCATCCAGCAATGCGGAATCGGTGAGTGTGCCGGGGGTAACGATACGCATCACCTTGCGCTCCACCGGCCCCTTGCTGGTGGCGGGATCGCCGATCTGTTCGCATATGGCGATCGATTCCCCCAGTTTTACCAGCCGCGCCAAATATTGTTCGGCGGCATGGTAAGGCACGCCCGCCATTTTAATCGGCTGGCCATTGGATGCGCCACGCTGAGTTAGCGTAATGTCGAGTAGCTTGGCAGCGCGAACTGCATCCTCATGGAATAGCTCATAAAAATCTCCCATGCGGTAGAAAAGCAGCATGTCGGGATACTCTGCCTTGATGCGCAGATATTGCTGCATCATGGGTGTGTGCTTCAAGCCATCTACGCTGCCAGACAGCGATTTATCAGTTTGTTCTTGTTCTATTTTCATTCAATCGATTTCTTGCAGCTCTGTTGTTCCTTCACATGTTTTAGCAAAGATTTTCTTGCGGGTGTTACATCTTATGAGACAGCAGCCGCAACTCTCGGCTAGGCTTCGGAGTGAAGGTTGGGTGCAAGAAAATTTGCATCATCCAACGCAAGGTCCATGGCAAATCGATCATGCCCATGGTTGGCAATTTCAATGATACCAAGAACGCGCTGGAAAAGGCTGCCGATATGGTTCACGGAATGGTGGCTACGGGTCAAAATCGCCATAGTTTCAGCGCCTGAAAACGGCCTCGTAAACTTCGCCGAGGTCACAGGTGTTTTGTATAGCACTGCCGTGAATTTATGCCAAGCTGGAACATGAGATGACGGTATATCTATTAGCCCCATTCTCCTGATGTCATCTTCCGTTCTCGAACTTTTTACCATGCGTCGTCAGGCATGGGGCGCTGTTCGAACCAGATGGGAAGTGTCTGCGGACTGCAAGAGATGAAACTTTTATTGCAGTGGGCAATGTGACGGCTATTGAGATTAGTGACCACGTTCTCCTGAACATCAATGTAGCCTTGCCATTGGGAATTGTGGGTGATTGCCAAGCACTGGCTGGGTGAGATGGGAAGTGTGACCTCGATGGTGCGGGAGCCAAGTCCGGGGTCTCGGTAAATTGGCTGCAATTTGTAGCTCTCAGGATCAAACCATGTGCAGGGATGGTCGGATGTGACAAAGCCGATCGGATCGGCAGTGCAAAGCACCGCCACATGCATGCGCTGGAAAACAGGTATCACAGATTGCGCGATCATTCCGATCATTTGTTGGATCGGATGCTTTTCGAGGACGCGAACATCGTCGAGTGTTATGCCTTTGCCTAATTCTGAGTTCGGGCTCCCCATGCGTTCCATCGCCGTCTTTATTTCCGGCGATGCGTTCTCGTAGGCTGCTTGCATCTCTTCCATGCGCTTTCGAAGACCGCCCCATTGCTGGCGCTGATGGTCGCGATTCGCGGCTGTTCTGGCTTGTGCTGTGGCGACGAATGCTAGCAACCAGTCTATTTGTTCGGCGTCAGGCCACTCGCGCCGCTTGAATTTAAGGTTGCGAATGCGTGTGAACTTGTCTTCAAGCTCTGAAAAGCCGTGTTCAAACCGCAAGTCGCGCTCGCCGTCTGCGCGCTCGATCGTGTAGATGTCGGTCTCGGTAAAGAGATTAGCTGGCGCCTTGCGCCGAGGGTTGGCTCCGTCGCGGTCAAACACCCAGACATAAGGTTTCATGGTCGAGCTTGCCGGGACAGAAGGATCGTGCCATGCCTTGGTGTAGCTCTGGGGTACAAAATGCTGTTTCTTATGCGTATGCGTCTTGCTTGACTTTGACATAAACCGTTCTTCTCAAATTTTGTTGCGTTGGAAGCTTATCCGAATCATTTTTTTGTGGGGCTGGTTGATTCCCTTAGTCTTGTCTGGATTTTTGATTATTACCTACCTCGGTCAGGCTAATTTTTTGGCACATTCACATGTTCTGGGCGAAATCCGATTCCAATCAATCTGGCGGGAATCCAACGCAGGAATGGGAACCGTGCCAAGAGTCGGATAAAAATCGGTGGTGAGAGCGGACCCTCACCATGCAACACGCGACTGATGACGCGGTTTTGGATGAAGAGTTGCATTCTTTGGGTCATACGCATCGGCCACTCGCGTCGTTGCTGGACTCGGCGCAAATCTTCGGTGGTCAATTTGTTCGCACGTAGCGGTGCAGCCAGCAAATTCGCTGCGGCGATTGCATCCTGGATCGCAAGATTGATACCCACGCCAGCGACCGGAGACATTGCATGCGCTGCATCACCGAGACAAAGAAGGCCCGGGCGATACCACTGACGCAATCGATCGACTTGAACGGTGAGCAATTTTATCTCTTCCCAGTCTTGGAGTTCGTCGACACGATCGGCCATAAATGGCGCAAGCTGTGCGAGGTCGTCGCGGAACGCGGACAGCCCTCGCTCCCGAATCTGCGCATGTGAGCCTTTCGGAATTACAAAGCCGCACTGCCAGTAATCGCCTCGGCTCAGCATGATGAATATCCGACCGGCGTCGAAACGGCCAATAGGATATTCTAAATCGTCGGGCCGTCGTGAGAGTCGGAACCATAACACGTCCATGGGTGCGCCTAAATCCTCAACCTGCAAGCCAGCCTGTGCGCGAACAACTGAATGTCGGCCATCCGCTCCTACGACCAGGCTAGCGCGCACCGTTAATGGTCCCTCCGGACTCATCACCTGAACGCCTGCGACATGCCCCGCTTCTTTAATGAGCCCGGTCACTTCAGAGTGCATCCGCAAGCTGAATGTTGGATAGCGAGCTGCGCGATCGGCGAGGAAGTTCAGGAAATCCCATTGCGGCATAAAAGCGATAAAACGGCACTGGGTTTGTAGATGGGTGAAGTCCGCTATCGTCAGCTTCAAATTACCAAACTGACCATTGATCTGCGGCGCTTCTTGGTGTGGCAATTTCAGTAGGTCTTTGAGTAATCCCAGTTCATGCATGACTTCCAGCGTCGAGGGATGAATCGTATCTCCCCGGAAGTCCCTCAGAAAGTCCGCATGTTTTTCTAAAACCAGTACCTCAACGCCCGCACGAGCCAATAGCAGACCCAGCATCATGCCAGCCGGGCCACCCCCCGCAATGCAACATTGTACTGATACCGTATCCATTTCCGTCCTTACGAGTAAAGAGAAACATGAAACAGCTACTCAGTGAGACAGAACTTCACAAGAGTGAAAAATAAATTAGAAATTTCAGCATTCCATGTGCCGAAATTTACGCGCAAATGCAAGACATGGAAACAATTTTGCAATAGTTCCGATGTATTCATCGCCAGGCTTCACGTTCCGCTTTCCTTATATTTTCGAGGGCAGCCACGATGGTATGGCGAGGTGCGCCGATATTCATGCGCATGAATCCGCTACCGCCCTCGCCAAACAGAATGCCGGGGCTCATGCCCACGCCGGCTTCTAACACGAAGAAATGCTTGAGTTGCGCGTCGCTCATCCCTAGTGCACGGCAATCAAGCCATAGCAGGTAGGTGCCCTCTGGTTTGATTAGCCGGATTTTCGGAAGATGGGCGGCCATATACTTTCCGACGTAATCTCGCGTATCCCGCAGATAGGCCAGTAACTCATGCAGCCATGTCTCGCCTTCCCGGTAGGCGGCTTCGAAAGCGACGATACTAAAGGGATTGGATGCGCTGACGTGCATCCTGTCAAATATCCGGGTGATAGCCGCGCGATGCTTAGCATCCGGCACGATGAGTGAGGAAAGATTCAGCCCTGGGATGTTGAATGTTTTGCTGGGTGCAACGGCAGTGAGGATGTGGGCCGGGTTCTCTGCCAGCGTCGCGAGCGTGGTGTGTTTATTTTCTGGGTAGATCAAATCTGCGTGGATTTCGTCTGAAAATATGAGCAGATCGTATTTTTTGGCGATTTGCAGAAGGTGCTTCAATTCCCGTTCGCGCCATACTCTCCCAACCGGGTTGTGCGGTGAGCATAGCAACAGCAAACGCGCCTTGGCTGCACATTGTTCCAGGTGGTCGAAATCGATGGCATAGTGACCGTTCTCCATGCGCAGCGGATTTTGCAGCAGCGTTCTACCGGTGTTTGTAACAGCTGAAAAAAATGGAAAATACACTGGCGGCTGCACGATTACCGACTCACCTGGCTCGGCAAAAGCCATGATAGCGGCGTGCAGCGAGGGCACTACGCCGGGGCACATCATGATCCACTCGCGCTGTATCTCCCAACCGTGGCGGCGTCTGAGCCAATCCATCAACGATTCGTACAGGCTGTCCGGGTATTGGGTATAGCCGTACACAGGATGGGCGGCGCGCTCGGCGAGGGCACGGGTCACTGCTGGCGGGGCGGCAAAATCCATATCGGCAATCCACAACGGGATGATTTCGCTTGTGCCAAACATGTTATTCCGCCCGTCATATTTCACACTGGCGGTACCGGCACGGTTGATGTCGCGGTCAAAATTGCTGCTCAAGTAATTTCTCCCAGGCTATTGCTTCTGACAGCGTATGAAAGTGAATTCTATTGTATCGAACGGTACAATATTCCACACTGCTTATTCTTTGGAACAGGAAGCCATGGATAACACTAACGATAAACGCCGTATTGCGCTGTTTATGGCAGAACTGATCCTGCTGTTGGTTACGTCGTTTCTTACTGGCTGCGCCACGGTGGAAACCCGTCCGGCGGCACCTACAGGCGATGATTTGGCTACCTGCCGGATGCTGTACCAGGAAGTCGATGCGGCCATTGAACGTGCGGGGGTACGCGACTACGGTTCATCGCCGATTCGAGATTTTCCCTACTTACGTACAACACGCCTGCTCGCTTCGTTCCGCGGCGAGTTGACCGCAGAGAAACACTGGACAGCATGGACCGCGCACATGGCAGATTTGGATGCTGAGTCGCGTGCGCTGGAGTTACGTAACATGCGCACGTCGGTGAAAGGTCGATTTGACGACAGCTTAGGTGAAGAACTTAACCGCTGTCGTGAACGTTTGCTTGCGGCCGATCTCACCCAACCGGAGCGCCGCGCTATGCTGCGCGATGCCGCACTTGTTCCGGATGATTATGTCAACTGGTGGCAGGTGCTCGGCCTCTATCCACTCACCGCGCTGATCATTTCCAACAGAATATCTGATTGGCATATCGAGACACACACCAGCTTCAGCACGCCGTTAGAAGCGCTGCCAGTTGCTGGCGAACTGGTACGCTGGGCGTCATCATCCGATGCGCTGCTCGCTACGCCCCAGGTGGGCGAAATTCTGCATCGCTCACTAGACCCACTCGGTATCCCCATGCCGACGGTCACCGACCTCGACCGGCTCTTCGAATCCTTTTCCCCGGTATGGGAGGTGGATGTAATGGATAACAATGATCGTATCGGGATGCCACGCTTGGATAACGGGCCGGTGGTGGACGTGGCACGCCCGACAGTGTATCGCAAGGTTTCGCACACCCGTTTCGGCGATCAAGTGCTGTTGCAACTCAATTATATTGTCTGGTTTCCAGCGCGCCCCGGCAACGACATATATGCCGGACAGCTAGACGGCCTAAACTGGCGAGTGACTTTAGGCCCGGACGGCGAGCCGTGGCTGTATGACGTTATCCACAACTGCGGTTGCTACCACGAATTCTTCCCGAGCCATCACCTGCGTCTGCGCGACGATCTTCCCACTTCCTATTTTGAACCCCCACTGCTGCCGCAACCTGCACCTGAACAACAACCGCTGGTGCTGCGCATCGCTCCCCGCACTCATTTTATTCAGCGAATCTACCACGACGAATCACTGCCCGGATTACTGCCAGCGGCACAAGCGTTGGCCTGGGAGGAATACGATGCATTGCGTTCCCTGCCCACAGCTGACGGTTACCACAGCCTGTTCGGCATACATGGTTTAATCGCCGGCACGGAGCGCCCTGAGCGTTTTCTATTGTGGCCAATGGGCATTCGCTCGCCGGGAGCGATGCGCCAGTGGGGGCGCCACGCCACCGCTTTTGTCGGTCGCCGCCACTTTGACGATGCTTTTCTCATCGAATCGCTATTCACGAGGATGCCATGAAGAAATTGATATGCTGGGTCGCAGTCTGTTTGCCACTGCTGTCGTGGGCGGCAGATGATCGGGTTGAAGTCGCTCGTTTTTCACAGGGCGATCTGAGTGGGTGGCAGCCCAAAGTGTTTACCGGCGAGACCGGCTATTCGCTGAAAAGCTCGGATGGGCGGCTTGCCCTTCGCGCTGAAAGTAACGCAGCCGCCTCGGGACTCTACCTCAAGGTAAATGTCGAACTTGACAAAACACCTATGCTCAACTGGACATGGAAAGTCGATAACGTCCTCGCGGGCGCCGATGAGCGCATCCGTGCAGGCGACGATTATTCCGCACGCGTTTATGTTGTCTTTTCCGGCGGACCGATGTTCTGGCGCACACGCGCTATTAATTATGTGTGGTCGAACAAGCAGCCAGTCGACAGTATCTGGCCCAATGCCTTTACCGGCAACGCGCGCATGATCGCTGTGGAATCCGGCACCGGCCAGGTTGGACAATGGATAAGCGAGCGACGCGATGTGCGAGCCGACTACCAACGCCTGTTCGGCGAAAAACCCGGCCGCGTCGATGCCGTGGCGATCATGACCGACACTGACAACACCGGTGCCACGGCCACGGCTTGGTATGGCGACATCTGGTTCAGTGCAAAATGACAGAGTAATTTTACTTGCAGTCTGATGTACTGTTTTTTGTTTTTGGTTTTCAGATTGATTTTGAGGCGAGATATCAGTAGCCTGAATATTGAAATTTTCTATTTGTTACAATCGCTTCGGACGCTGAGAACGATAATGTGAGTACACAGTCAAATCTTCCAAACTTCCATAAGGAATTTCCATGAAGCGACGAACCCTACTGCAAAGTCTTGCCATGCTGGCCGCGCTCCCGTTGATTTCGGCTTGTTCGCGCGACAGGGCAGCTGCAAATACCATTAATGCAATCACAGTTACGCCTCTGAATAAACCGCATGAGGCGTGGCGTGCATTGGTCTCCGCGGATGCTTACAAGGTGCTGTTTGAAGAGGATACCGAACGGCCAAATAGTAGTGAGCTTAATCATGAGCATCGTGATGGCATCTATATTTGCGCCGCTTGTTACTTGCCTTTGTTCGAAAGTGCTCACAAATTTGAAAGCGGTACGGGCTGGCCCAGCTTTACTCAGCCCATTGCGGGGCATGTGGGGACAAAACGCGATTTCAAACTGATTCTGCCCCGCACTGAATATCACTGCGCGCGCTGCGGCGGCCACCAGGGGCATTTGTTTAACGATGGCCCACCGCCACGTAAAGAGCGCTGGTGCAATAACGGCGTAGCGTTGCGATTTATCTCGAAGGACGAACCATTGCCAGCGCTCAGGAGCTGATTATGACAATATTGAACCCATCAATTTTTGATAAAAAAGCCCGCAGTGCGCTTAGCATTGCCTTGTTGATACTTGCCGTATTTGCTGCCTGTGAGCAGTCAAGGGCACAGAATACATCCATAGTCTCCAACGAGCGGGCTGAACCAGTGGTAGGCGTTGCCACCTTTGCTGGCGGCTGCTTCTGGTGCACCGAAGCAGATTTCGACAAAATACCGGGCGTGATATCCACTACGTCGGGTTATATCGGCGGCACAGTGATCAATCCGACATACGAACAAGTATCTGCCGGTAAGACTGGTCATGTTGAAGCGGTGCAAGTGCGCTTTGACCCTGCCAAGACCAATTTTGCCAAACTGCTTGCCGCATACTGGCCGACGATTGATCCGCTAACGCCTAATCGCCAATTTTGCGATAGTGGCACGCAGTACCGTAGTGTAATTTTTTATCACAATGCGGATCAACGACAGCAAGCTGAAGCATCCTTGGCCGCGCTGGCATCTTCTGGTCGTTTTACCCAGCCGATTGTGACCGAGTTGTTGCCCGCTACAGCATTCTATCCGGCGGAGGAGTATCACCAAGATTTTCACACCAAGAACCCGATTCGTTACAAATACTATCGTTTCAGCTGTGGTCGCGATGCTCGCCTGAAGCAGATATGGGGCAACAAGAACTGATGATTTTTTCGCTACAGTGAGTGTTCTCCACTACGACAAAAGTGGCCTGGTAGATCGTTCCGTTAAAACAATTACAAACAATCCATAACAATTACAAATAACCCGTTCGGGCTGAGCTTGTCGAAGTCCGGTATTGACGCGGGACTAGCGGTTCGACAAGCTCACCGCGAACGGTAGTGGTTTTGCTGGAACGCATTAATAGTTGCGGGTAATATTGTTTGGTGTTGAGCAATTGAATTCGATCATTTAATTGCAGATAACCTCTGTTTTAAATTTGTAACCATTCCATAAGGGAGAATTTCATGAAACGTTTGTCAATTCGCAACCTCCATGTAAGCCTTGTTGCTGGAACCATCGCAGCTATCCTGACTATGCAAACGGCAGCTGTTGCTGCGCAGCAGCCGGCAGCGGACACAATGAAGATAGAACGATCCAAGATTCTTACCCAGCCGAGCGTTTTTGGCGTATTTACAATGTTTAAACTGAGGCCAGAATGGAACAAGGTTCCTGCAACTGAGCGAATGGATAGCGCTGCTGAAGTAGCAAAATTGATTGAAAAGCATAAAGATAATGTGCTGGTGGACCTTTATCTGACTCGTGGCCTGGAGACCAACTCTGACTTCTTCTTCCGTATAAATGCTTACGACCTCGCTAAGGCGCAGACATTCATGCGTGAGTTCCGATCGACAACCATAGGTAAAAACGCTGACGTTTCCGATACACTGGTAGGCGTGACGAAGCCCTTGAACTACATCACAAAAGACAGGTCACCCGAACTTAATGCTGGTCTCAGTTCAGCAACGTATATCGGCGAAGCGCCTCGTTACGTTATCGTTATCCCCGTGAAGAAAAACGCAGAGTGGTGGAATTTATCAGTTGAGCAACGGCTAAAGGAGATGGAGACCCATACCGTGCCAACACTTCCGTATCTGGTCAACGTCAAGCGCAAGCTCTATCACTCCACAGGGCTGGACGATATCGATTTCATAACTTACTTTGAGACCAACGATTTAATTGCCTTCAACAACTTATTGATCTCTCTCGCCTCAGTACCGGAGAACAAATATCACGTGCGCTGGGGCAATCCGACCACACTTGGTACCATTCTCAGCCCAGAAAATGTTATCAAGGCTCTTTCTGAATAATTTCTCAAATACTTATATAACAGGCGGCACACATTCATTCGCTACAGAGCTACTTTCCTGCATCCTAGTCTTGCCGTGTCACAAACGTAATCTTGGCCCTATCCAATATATGCGATGGGAATGCTGCCCTGAACGCTTGCCAGTGACAAGCTGACTGCCCACTTGGCAATTGTCTTGCTTGCCCAGCTGGCCGCAATACTGGCGACGCCCACCAAATGCGTCGAGCGCTCTTCAGCATTCAGCTGTTTGTAATGCTTTCCTGGTTGTTGCACACCAACACCTTAACCTTTCCAAGGTGTTGTGGTTGATTATTGAGCGCGTTCAGGGGAAAAACGGCGTCAGCTTCAACCCGATTGATTTGACACGCACCGAGGAATGCCCGCGATAAACCAGACGTGGCATAACCATACCCACAGGGCAATCAGCCCACGAACATAGGTAAGCTCTGGGAATTTGGCAGGATTGGATTTATTCAAGTTGCGCCCAGCCACCCAATCGTAGGGCATTATAATTTAATAATTATAACGCACAGCGAGTTTCCCCCCTTCGCCCGCTTGCAGGAAAGGGCTGGGGAGAGAGAAACGGGCATGGCGACTTTCATCATCAGGGGGGTATATTTACCGTGCCCGTTAGGTCAATGGAATGTTCCCACCATTGTAGACTGCTTTTTTGCTACGATGTATGCGGGGAGTCAGGTTGGCAACGTGAACTTCGATTGTTTTTCCATGTGTTTCGCGTCCTCTATCAAGTATCGATATGCCACACATTTTTGTTGATAGGCTAGTGCGCCATAAGGCAACTTGAGATGCGAGAGTTTTGCGTTCCGATATTGCGATACCAACAGCTACTTAAGTTGCAAACAAGATGATCTATCTCACAAGACTATCCCGTACAGGTTTTTCTTCATTTTTCTCAATATCCAATTTGGCCATTTTCTTACTAATGGCAGGCGCTATCGCTGTCAATGTCAACAGCACATTACCCCATTTCCCTAATGCTATCCTGCCAGACGCCCAGAATACTTATCTCCCTTACGCGCACGCACTGCTGACGGATAAACTGGCTTTTTTTGGGGACGCACGTTCCTTGCGCGTTGCTCCGATGTCCTATATTTACCCGGCACTTTTCGGTGCAGACCCCGAGGCCATAAAAATCGGGAACACTGTGCTTTCATGCATAATTGTGCTGATTATGTTCCGGCTCGGCTCGCTGCTCCATTCCCGCCCTGCGGGAATCGCCGCTGCATTCCTTTACGCAGTCTCGCCTATTTTGGCTGAGTTCAAGCCGGTTATTCTTAGCGAACCCCCGTTTATTTTTTTCACCGCCCTATGGCTTATGGCCGTGGCGGAAATTGTGTGCGGGCGGAAAGCGTTTGTTCCTTTAGCCGGAATCGCATGTGGGCTCATGATTTTGACTCGGGGAACCTATATCTATTTTCTGTATGCAACCTTGGTTATAACCCTGTTCATGAGCTGGAAAGGATACATGCAGCAGACGGGACGACAATTATTTGTGGCACATTTGCTGGCCTTGCTTTTTCCTCTGTTGTTTATCGTCAAAAACTGGATAGTTTTTGGTTATCCGGGACTGGCAACTGGCGTGGGAGCCGCCCTCTATTTTGGAAGTCACCCGCTCACAGATGGTTACGAGGCCCCCTATTTTTTACTTGGCTACGACATTGGTGCTGTCACCCATGAATTTAGCAGCCTCTCCATTGAGGGCGACAGCCTTCTAAAGGGAGTTGCCATTTTTATGCTGAAGCAGCAAACTTTCTCTCACATTCTGGCAGTCTACTTTCAAAAAACTTTCGCTTTCATTTTCACAACTAAGGCCGTTCTTCCCGATACGGTCTGGAATCTGCGCTCCCTGCGCATTTTTGAGGTAATTCTTGCTGTGCCAGGGCTGCTCTCATTGCGGCCCCGTTTGATGCGCTGGTTTCTGGGTGGGGCACTGGTGTACCAGATACTCGTGCATATACCTATGCTTTACAATCCTCGTTACAGCGTGGGAGCCCTTGAAATCCCACTAATTCTGCTCGCCTCAATAGGTTTTACGCATCTGTTAACCGGCTGGAAGCATCAGCACCGTCCCATACTGAGACTTACCTTAGTTTTCACTTTCATCATCGCAGCAATTACCGCAGGTGAGTTGCACCGACACTATAGCCAAGCGCTGATGCCGGACATTCTCTCGGTACCTCACGTTAAGGTGTATCAATGGCCCAAAAAAGTTCTCGCCACACTCACAGGAAGCGGTGTAGTCGCCCAGGGAAATGGGGCTTACCGTAATACCGAAAAGCAATGGAGCCTGGACATCCCGATGCCGGAACTGGCACTGTCAAAAAATGAAGAATATTATGTTTACTCGATAAACATGACTGCGCAAACAAACCGCTTTGGTCGAAGCTGCGGTCTCGGGACCGTATATTTCAGGACCGTGGACGAGCCGGGGTTTGTTGAACCAAAAAGCCTGCACTTTCGTATCGTATCCAACGGAGAACCACACTATTACCATTTCAGTGCCACTTACGGCCTCTCACCCATTTTCCCGACCAAGGCGGGTTTCCTGCGCATTGCCGGACGTTGCCCTAGAGATAGTCAAATCCAATTAGACAATATCGTACTGTCTTTATCCAGGGTCGCTCAAACCTACCGAAACCTTTATCTGAACCAGGCAAAATGAACTTATTGCACAGTCAATTTAATTATCTGGAAAACCGTATCGCAGTTGTGATCCCCAGTCACTGCGTCACACTGCATATTCTAGGCGTCATTTCCGCAATTGGGCCGGAAGTATGGCGCATCTATGTGGTTGACGACAAATGCCCGGATGAGTCCGGTATTCATGTAGAAACCCACTGCCGGGATGCCCGCGTAGTGGTATTGCGACATGAGGCAAACCAGGGCGTTGGCGGTGCTGTGATGACGGGTTACCAAGCTGCAATCACAGATGGCGCTAAAGTGATCGTCAAGGTCGATGGTGACGGCCAAATGGATCCCGCTCTGATTTTGAGTTTTGTGGATCCCATCCTTACTGGCGAAGCTGATTACACAAAGGGGAATCGCTTCTTCGATCTGGAAGAAATCCGTTCGATGCCCCCGGTGCGCCTGTTTGGTAATGCTGTGCTGTCACTGCTGACGAAATTATCTTCGGGCTATTGGGATTTATTTGATCCTACCAATGGATATACCGCAATCCACGCCGATGTGGCTCGACATCTTCCCTTCCTAAAGATCAGTCGCCGTTATTTTTTTGAAACAGATATGCTGTTTAGGCTTAATACGCTACGTGCAGTTGTAGTTGATGTGCCTATGGATGCCAAATATGGCGACGAAGTGAGCAACCTAAAAATCTCAAAAATCATCGGCGAATTTCTTTTTAAACATGCTCGCAATTTTTCAAAACGAATTTTTTACAACTATTACCTGCGTGACATGTCGCTTGCATCCATAGAGCTGCCTTTGGGGGTATTGCTGTTTATTTCTGGTTGCGTCTTCGGTATTTATCATTGGATAAATTCGTTACAGGAAGGCGTTTCTACACCCGCCGGCACGGTAATGCTAGCCGCATTGCCTATTTTAATGGGGATGCAATTGATATTGGCATTTCTTGGGTACGATATTGCTAACGTGCCGCGAAGATCATTGCATTCGTTGCGCCGTAATCAATAAACGGTTTAATACATATTGGGGAATCGAATGGTAAATGAAGATCAGGCTTGGTTGGATTACCGCGCTAAATTTGCTGATGTATATGATGAATCAAACTATGCCAGCCCCTTACAATCGGCGGTGATGCGGGCGAGTCATCGTCTGACAGAAAAGCACTTTCAAGAACGTGATCACTATGCAAAGGTTTTGGAAATTGGTGCGGGGACAGGTGAGCACTTAGGCTTTGTTCGTCATACTTTTGATCAATATGTTTTATCCGATTTAGATGCCAAGACACTTGAAGTTGCCAAACGTAAACTGAACGATAAATTCGGCAGCAGGCTATTATACGAAACACAAAGTGGCGAGGGGCTAAGTTATGCCGACAATAGCTTTGATCGTTTGATTGCTACCCACGTGCTTGAGCATATTTACCAGCCACACTTAGCGCTTAAAGAATGGGTACGAGTCGTAAAGCATGGGGGCATACTTTCTGTACTAATCCCAACAGATCCCGGCATTGCTTGGCGAATAGGCAGGCACTTGGGGCCGAGAAAAAATGCAATTGCGCAAGGCATTGCTTACGACTATGTGATGGCTAGAGAACATGTTAATTCATGCAATAACTTGATTGCCTTGTTGCGACATTATTTTCCTGAGCTCACCGAAGCATGGTGGCCATTCCCAATCCCCTCAATCGATCTAAACCTGTTCTATGTTTGTCATACGGTAGTCAAAAAAACGGAAAACTAAAAATGCTCGTCCAAATTGTTGCGGTTTTATGTGTGTTTGGTTTGGCGATAGGTCAGATTTTATTTAAAGCCAGCGCAACTTCGCTGGTTCAAACTGGAAGTTTTTTCGCGTTCAAAACTGCTTCAATACTTATTGCCGCAATGACGCTCTATGCAATTACATCTATAGCTTGGGTTTGGGTATTGCAGAAAGTGGAGCTTGGACGTGTATATCCTTTAATGGCTCTTGCATTTATCCTCGTTCCACTGGGTAGTCATCTTATTTTCGGTGAGCGCTTTCAGCCACAGTACTTTGCTGGAGTGGCTTTAATTATGATTGGAATTGTAGTGGCGGTGAAATCCTAGTGTAGTGCTTGTGAACGGACCGACTGGTGCGTGGTGTCTTCCGCAACGGTTCAGATCTGCTCGCCGCCATCTAAAGAGTACGTCGCAATGCACAGTAAAATTCGAAACCCTTCATCTGGACTGCCAAGGCCAATGATATTCTCCAGAAAGTCATGCATGCCAATCGTAAGCTTGGCTCGAAGAAAAACGAAGCACTGCACAAGCTGATGTGACGAAAAGATCAAGGAAACCGACTTCGCCGAGCTAACGAAGCGGGTTCTGCTCCAGTCCTTCGCGCCCACTTCAGCGGTGACCGACCTGAATGGCAATATTCTTTCGTGCATGGAGATACCGGCAAATATCTACGTCTGGCAACCGGCTAGGCAACGGCCATCACCGCATGCTGCTCAACGTCCGCCGCATCGTCGACCATACCAGCGATACCAAGATGATCCTGCTGGCGATGGAAAAGATTTATAGGAACATCCAATGGAATTGGACAAGTGCGGGTTCACCTCGCAGAGAATCTTCTGTCCTGTGGGTATCCGCATGAAATGGGCGTAAACTGGGCAAATTCATTCGTCCCTTACGAAAAATCGGATTTAACCGGGCTATCAGAAGAACACATGAGCAAGAAGCCAAATGGGCCAGACCAGCTACGCATGAAAGCTGAAACGCAACTTGCCCGCGCACCAGAGAAGGACGGGACGCCGCGCCCTGCCGAGGAACTTCTGCATAAGCTCCAGGTGTATCAGGTTGAACTGGAGATGCAGAACGAGGAATTGCGGCAGGCGCAGGTTGAACTGGAAGAGTCTCGTGATCGCTACGTGGATCTTTATGATTTCGCCCCTGTTGGTTATCTTACTCTCACGAGCGAAGCCCTGATCGCTGAGGTAAACCTCACTGGCGCCGTGCTGTTGGGAGTTGAGCGCAAAAAATTGCTGCTGCGCCGTTTTGCACATTTTGTCGCAGAAGAAGACAGCGACCGCTGGAACCGTTTTTTCGTGAGCGTTTTACAACACGATAAGCGGGAGAGTTGCGAATTGGTACTCAAGCGTAATAATGGTCCGATTTTTCATGCCTATCTGGACTGCCTGCACATAAAGGCTGGCAACGGCGGGCACTCAGCGCGCATCGCATTTACCGACATCACCGAGCGCAAGCAAGCCGATGAAGCGCTGCGCATCGCCGCTATCGCCTTCGAGTCACAGGAGGGGATCATGGTGACCGAAGCTAACGGCGTCATCAAGCGGGTAAACAATGCCTTCACCCGCCTCACGGGTTACAGTGCGGAAGAGGCGGTGGGAAGAACACCAGCGCTGCTGAGTTCTGGAAGGCATGACAAGGATTTTTACCAATGCATGTGGACAACCCTGAATGAGCAGAAATACTGGCAGGGCGAGATTTGGAATAAACGTCAAGACGGCAAAATATATGCCGATTGGCTGACCATTACTGCCGTCACTGCGCCCGATGGAAATATCACTCATTACGTCGGGACCTATTCCGATATCACCAGCAACCCCGAGTCGTCGGCCGAGATACACCGGTTGGCCTATTATGATTTGCTCACCCAGTTACCCAATCGCCGCATGCTGCTTGATCGCTTGAGACAGGCGCTCGCTGCCAGTAGTCGCAGCAAGCATTATGGCGCTCTTCTGTTCCTGGACCTGGATAATTTCAAGAACCTCAACGATACGCGCGGTCACTATATCGGCGACTTGCTGCTGGTTGAAATCACGCACCGCTTGAATGCCAACGTGCGTGAAGGCGATACTGTGGCCCGGTTGGGCGGCGATGAGTTCGTATTGATGCTGGAAAATTTGAGTGAGGATATTCAGGAGGCTGCCATTCAGGCAGGATTGGTAGGCGAGAAGGTACGCGATGCCGTTGCATTGCCTTATAGGGTTAAGGGTCTCGAGTTATGGTGCACCACCAGTATCGGGGTCAGCATGTTTTACGGCCATGAAGCTTCGGTCGATGAGCTGCTCAAATACTCCGACTTCGCCATGTACCATGCCAAAAAGGAGGGGCGCAACAGCATGCGTTTCTTCGACCCCGAAATGCAGGCCACGTTAGTCGAACGTAGTGCGCTAGAAAGTGACCTGCGCCATGCACTGGGACGCCGGCAATTGCGCCTCTACTATCAGATACAGGTAGACAATGAGCGCCGTGCCATCGGTGCTGAGGCATTGCTCCGCTGGGTGCATCCCGAACGCGGCCTGATTCTTCCCGAACAATTCATTCCGCTGGCCGAAAAAACTGGCCTAATCGTGCCAATTGGATTGTGGGTGCTGCAAACGGCGTGCGCCCAACTCAGGGACTGGTCCGGCAATCCGGCCACCAGCAGCCTGCAACTCGCCCTCAATGCCAGTGCGCTCGAGTTGCGCCAACCGGATTTCGTCGAACAGGTGCGGCAGGCCATCTCCGCAACTGGTATCAATCCGGCACTTCTGAAAATCGAACTGACTGAGAGCCTGCTAGTCGACAATCTCAGTGATACCGTGGCCAAGATGAATGCTCTCAAGGCGCTCGGCATTAGTTTTTCGATGGATGACTTCGGTACCGCTTATTCCTCACTCGCCTATCTAAAACAACTACCGCTGGATCAATTGAAGATCGATCAAACCTTCATCCGTGATCTGGGCGACAATCCCAGCAATGCAGCCCTTGTGCAGGCCATTATCCTCATGGGACGCACATTCGGTTTGGACGTCATTGCCGAGGGCGTGGAAGTCGAAGCGCAGCTAGCATTTCTAAATTTGCACGGCTGCCATGCTTATCAGGGATATCTGTTTAGCCGCCCGCTGCCGCTGGAAGAGTTCGAGGAGTTTATAGAGCGAGTGTGATGCACGAATGGTGGCCGCCTTGGGTGGAAGGCTGATTGTTACACGACAGCTGTGCCCGGGTTTATATGCAAATATAACCGGTTATAAGCATGGTCAGCCAGCCCTTAAAAGACGTTGTTAGCTTACTGTAACAATCTGATTGATAGCAATGTATGTTAACTATACGGCCCTTGCTCAAGAAACTCCCGCCCTCCATCGCTGCACTACTGCTGCAATCAGCTGCAGTAGTACTCATGTTGCTGATGGTTAACGTTATGGGGCGGCACGAATCGCCGTTGTTGTTTGCATTGCTTTGCGGGCTGGTCGCCGCCACGTTAAGTTTCTTTGCCGGACTTGCCAAGTGGTGGTTAGTCATTCAACTGCTGTTCGCGCCAGCCTTGGTGCTGATGCTCGCAATCGAATTGCCGCCTCCTCTTTTCCTCGGCGCATTTCTGGTATTGCTGCTTGTGTATTGGAGCACTTTTCGCACGCAAGTGCCGTTGTATCTTTCCAGTAATAAAGTGTGGCATGCCTTGGAGCACTTGCTGCCTGTTGCAAAAGCTGATTCGGGTTTCACCTTCATTGATTTGGGTTCCGGCTTGGGCGGGGTATTAACACATCTTGCCAGCGTTCGCCCGGACGGACGATACGTCGGCGTGGAGGCAGCACCCTTACCGTTTTTCTGGAGTTGGTTACGTATCAGGCTAGGCAGCCACTGCAATTGCCGCGTGAAGTGGGGGAGTTTATGGGACTGCGATTTGTCGCAGTACGACGTAGTGTTTGCCTACCTTTCACCAGTGCCGATGGAAAAACTCTGGCACAAGGCACGCGCCGAAATGCGCCCTGGTACAATGTTTATCAGCAGCACCTTTACCGTACTTGATCAAGCACACCATGAAATCGTGCAGGTGGATGACCTGCATTACTCCACTCTGTTTATCTGGCATATGTAATGATTGGCAGGATAAGTGAAACACAAATTAAATCATCCTTTCACACTAATAACCAACCACTGGGCAACTGTGTTTTAGTTGCTCATTGATACGCCTGGGCCGTTCTATACGGAAAATTGCGCTACCACTATGCATAATAAAACAAGACTACTGTTTAGGCTCTGACGCGCCAATCACTCGATTGCGCCCCGTCTGTTTGGCCTTATAAAGTGCAGTATCAGCTCGTGGCAATACCTCATCAACTGTCTCATTCGAAAATCGCTCTGCCACACCAGCGCTGAACGTAATTAATACGCGCTCATTATTATGTAAAAAGAAATTCTTGGTTAGATCGCGCTGCACTCCTTTAATTACCTCTATTGCATCGTCTTCCTTTGTGCCAGGAAGAATAATAATGAATTCTTCACCTCCGTAGCGGGCCAGTACATCAGTACTGCGTATTATGCTCTTAACAACTTTAACCAAGTGTGCAAGTGCTACATCACCGGTAGAATGTCCCAAGCTATCATTGATTTTTTTGAAATGGTCAATATCCATCATTGCAAGGGTTAAAGGTGTGCCATGTTTATCGGCCCTTTCGAATTCCTGCACCAGTGCTGCATCCATGCCGCGTCTATTCAATGCACCTGTTAAAAAATCTTGGTGCGCAGCTTCACTTATGTAATCAAGCTTTGTAGTGAGTTCGTTAATTTGCTTCTCTGCTTCGTCCACTTTTTTCTGAGTTTCTTGGAAGGCTGTAAGATTGCGTTGCGCATCCACACTCATCTTCCTTATGTCGACCACCAAATTTTCAAGTATGGTGTTTAAATTAGTCATATCATGTGCCGATGTGATTTGCTCCTGATAATTCTTGATTTTAAACTGATAGTTACCCGTGCTCTCTGTTATATCTGCCAAATTACTTACAAAAGTGGCCGCCATTCTTTTAATGGCTTCTTTAGCCTCAATAAGTCCCGGTTTGATATGTGATTGCTTGTAGATCAGCTCTTTGAGACTGTTTTCTGCGTTGTAAAGTAAATCAATATTAATCGGTTTTGAAATGATCTCTTGAACGATTGTGATCTGTCCGTGTAACCATTTGTCTTCGATAGTCATCTCGCCCATGCTGGAAACCAGCAGGCGCAGCATTTGAACAAGCAATTCCTGCATGCGACGCTGCGAATCATTTTTCAACTCCGCGCGGAGCAGGGTAGATTTTAGTGTTTCGCTCAGCACATTCACTTCTTCTATGGTCAGAGATTCACGCATGCGTTTTAGCAGTGCTTCTATTCTCTGCGTCGCACCTGAAGTATCAGCAAGCTGTGGAGCAACGGCTAGATTAATAGTTCTGATCAGCATGTCGCGCCAAATAATTGCCAGCTCCCGCTGACTATCCTCAGTATGAGGTACTGGATCGGATGACAGAACAACCGTCTGAATTGTAGATTGTTCTTGTATTGCTTCCTTCGCATTGAAGTGACTTATTTCAGCAATTTGATGGGTTATGGGACCTTTCCCCCAAGATGTGATTAAGATATGTATCTTCTGGCCCAACTGATTGGGATCATTGGCAAACTTGATCAATATGTGATTCAATTTTTCAATTTTTTTACTAAGGCTAAGATTTCCATGATTTATTTCTAATTGCTTTAGAAGGGAGCGTAAAAGCGTGGTCCAATTCACTCCAACGGCTTCACCAGTTCCCGTTGAAAGAAGGCTGCGAAGCAACTCCTCCAACTCGGTCTGATCCGATTTTTCAACCAATTTATGAATGGACTCGGCAACTAATGCCAGCTTGGGATGTTCCTTGCCCATCTCATATAAAACTTTTTCTAGAGATTTATTAAGAATTGCGGAATGATCTATAAACTCAATTCCTGCAATCTTGTTATAGGCACGTCGATAATTGTCCGGCGTTGGCGGACTCTTGTCATTGGAAAGTTGTATAAAGGCCTGTCGAGCCAGTTCTATCGGTGTAATTTTTTTCATGTATTTGCTAATCGTTAATCTGCAAAGCAGGATTGTTTCTAGGGTGCCTTTAAAAATTCAAGTTTATAAGCAAGACAAGGCACGAGTAAAAAATTTGAGCGCGGCATATAGTTGATATGTAAGCGATAATTTTTTTCGAGTAACGCCGTATTGTGACGAAAATTGGATTTTTAGAGGTGCCCTCTAGTGTTTAATTGCGTTAACTGATAATACTATTGTAGAACAGTGCCCCTTTGCTTCACGCCTGCACCAAACGAGCGGCGAAGTACTGTTAGCGCATGAAGTCGTGTCGACCTGATCGCATTGCTTTGCACTGCAAGATTCCGAATCATATTGTATCCACCTCTGATTTAGCCAGCTCACCAATGCGCGTATAAACCCGCTATGACCTTTGTCAGGCTAACTTCGGAAATCTGGCCGGAATTCGTCGCGACACAACAGCGATAAGATCGGTGTGCAAATGTCCTCGTGTTGCGAGGTAGGCGAGCAGTTCTTTAGTCCAGCTATCGAGATGATGGTTCTCACCTTCGTTTAAGGCCACACGGATGATTTCTCTGCGGCGGCAAATTTCCCGTTCGAGATCTATGAATTGCCAATCTAATTCGTCTAGCACCGCAGCCAATTCGTGGGCAATCTCGGGATCAGCCATTGCGATTTCGACCAGCAACTCCAAACTGCCCGGGTCGAAGCCGAATTGAAAAAGCATTGAACGTAAATTCGCCATGCGATCAAATATAAACTCCAGTTCTCCAGGCGGACTGCTACTGTCAGTAGCTAACAGACCAAGGACGGCACGAAACTCACTCCATGTCTCAAATAGTTGGGAAACCGCCTCCAGCCGGGGTAGCTCAGCAATGTTGGCGGCAACAGAGCAATTGTTCATGCGACCGAACCCCTCATGTAAAAAGGAAAGCAATTCAGGGTCGTATTTTTTTACATTCAGGCGCATCAAGGTGGCCAACCGCAGATTGGAACCAAAACGCGCAAAAATGGAAGCACAGACATCGGCAACACTGACGATACGAGCTATAGTACCAATTCGGTCACCATGCAACCCATAGGGATAACCGCTGCCGTCCTGCCTCTCATGGTGCTGTAGAATTGCGGTCGAAACAGCTGGATCAATGCCTGCCACTTCACGAACAATAAGATAGCCTGCAATTGGATGTGCATAGATGTGGCAACGCTCGGTTTCACTGAGGTGGTTTGTTGAATTCAGTAATGCAGGGTTGATATGAAGCTCGCCCAAGTCGTGAAACAGGGCCGCACACAGCAGATTTTCCATGTCCGTTCCTGACAGTTTTTTACGTACTGCCAAATAGTGGGCAATCAAGGTCACAAGCAGTAGGTGCTGGAACAAATGCGGATGCTGCTCTTTGGCAACGGTAAGCTTGAACGCCATTTGCGGCGATAGCACCAAAAGGACGAGTTCTTGAGGCAGTGCCCGTAAATCGCCATTGAAGGCCGCCAAATATTGCAGGCTGGGGTTTTCTTTAATTAGACGGGCGATCTCTTTTGCCAAGGATTCCACCGTGACACCGTTCTGGACTATGAGGCTTTGGTCGATCGGTTTACATAGCTTGTGCTTTATCAACCCTTCACGCTGATTACTGCCAATAATCGTGTTCTTTGTAATTAACTTGATTCCATTGGATGTGTAAATGTCCTCAGAGGAAATTACTTCCTTATGGCCCGCCATTTCTGTGATCGTTGTCACATAATGTGGATCTTCCTCGATCGACTGATGGGCCATTTTTTCATACAACGTATTGCGGGCAGTTGTCATGTGGCGATGTTTGTATATTTTAGCTTTGCCCGTCGGGATGTTGAGAACGTTTCAAGTTGGCGATTCCGTTTGGAATAATAAAGACGCTATAGCAGGCAATTGATATAGGTTGTCAATAATGGACTACTCGTCGCGTTCAGCAGTGCGCGATTCAGTAGTTGCGGTGGTCAGGCTCTATCTAGTAAGTTAAGTTATAAAATGATATTAAAGAATGAGAAATTACGCATCAGGTATCACAAGCAAATTTCATTACACTTATTAATACAGTCAAGCGAAGTATGAAGTGGAAGGTGTCTTTACTATGAAATTTGACTGCCCAGATAAGTTAAAACATATCCTGGCCGGGTCAATGCGTAACAAGGTTCCTTGCAATTAACCAGTATGCACCTTCCTTGGTTTGACGTATAAAACCAAGGAAAATACTTACGTCCACTTGCTTCACAAAGTTTTTTACTATAACTTGATGAAAAAATATAGCTTGATCATAAGTATCGCAATACTTTGCTGATCGTCTCATGGTAAGCATTAAAAATGCATAGGAATAACCGCCCGCAAGCCACTGCAGGAATTAAGTGCGTTTCGACTGATTCAGTGTGTGAAGAGGAAAGGTCAGCGTTCTGGGCTGATATGGTCTGTCAGCATTTAATTCAGGTTGATTGCAATTCGATTGCACAGGCGCAGTTTCATGGATCCATTCAATTGCGCAAAATCGCGCATGTGGATGTTTCACAAGTGGAGTCGTGCGCCCAGCAAGTGGCGCGCACGGCGCTGCTCATAGCGCAAGCGGACAAAGAGTATTTTTTGTTGAATATTCAGCGCCAAGGCAGCAGCTTGGTGCGGCAAGATGGCCGCGAGGCCAAGCTCGTCCCAGGAGATATGGCCTTGTACTCTAGCGCCCGGCGCTATGAACTGGCATTTGACGCCGCGTTTTCGCAGACTGTGCTGATCTTTCCCGCGGAGATGATGCGGGCGATGAGCCCGGTGATCGATGCACTGACAGCGACTACCTTGGATAGTCACAACCCGACAACGAAGCTGCTGACCTTGATGGCCGACAGTTACTTCCAGACCTCGTTCGAAACCTTGTCCATGCACACCATGGCCCATGCCGCAAATGCATTAACCGAAATATTCGCTGCGAACGTGGCCGAGTTTTCCGCCAAGTCAGACACGGCTAAGTCAAACTTGGAACTGCTCCACATAACCCGGATCAAGCAGTATGTCTTTCAGAACCTGAATAATCCGGAATTGTCGGTCCAGAACGTGTCCCAGGCCCTGCAGATTTCGCCGGCTCATATCCACCGCTTGTTCAAAGTAGAAGAGCAAACATTTAGCGCATGGATCTGGACACGCCGTCTTCTCGCGTGCAAATTAGCGCTACAAGATCCGGCCAAATCGCATTTAACAATAAGTCAAATTGTATATAGCTGCGGGTTTAACAGCTCATCCCATTTTTCGCGCGCGTTCCGCACGAAATTTGGCACAACGGCGCGCGAATGGAGAGAAAAAAAGATAGTGAGCGCTCAATCCTTGAGGTCTACCGTAGGTATTTCAACTGTACGATAAATTGTGCCCGCCAGTTCATTCAAACATTGTATTAGTCATGCTGCACAGGGGGAGAAAGTGCATGTGCGGTGTTATGACGCAATTTTTTCACATGGAAAAATCTTTCACTGAATTTTAAAGTAAAGCTTCCCTGTCGCTGTTTGGTGGGGGAGAACCTTCGCAAATTTATAAGATATGCAACAGATCAACTGCTGCCGCTGCCACGCCGTATTTGCATTGCGCGAAACTTTATTCTTTCAATAATCAAAGACGAATTAATATTTTCGCGGAAAATTAAGTAAACGTTATCATGTCAGGTGGTTACAAAAAAGTTTGAACATCATGAAGGGCGATTGACGTGCAGATATTGATACTTGGGGCAGGGCAGGTCGGTTCGACAGTGGCGGAGAGTTTGGTTGGAGAAGATAACGATATCACCATAGTTGATACTGACGCGGAAAAATTGCGTCTGCTACAAGATCGTTTTGATCTACGTACTCTAGTGGGAAATGCTTCCCATCCTTCTGTACTGGAGCAGGCTGGAATTGCAGATGCTGATATGTTGTTAGCTGTTACACAAAGCGATGAGGTTAACATGGTGGCCTGCAAGCTTGCCGCGAGTCTGTATAACACCCCAACCAAGATTGCGCGCATTCGCGCCGCAAATTATCTGGAACATCCTGAAATATTTAGCGCTGATAATTTTTGTGTCGATTTTTCCATTTGCCCGGAACAGATACTCACTGATTACATCTATAAATTGATTGAGTTTCCGGAAGCCCTGCAAGTGCTGGAATTCGCTAATGGCCGAGTGTCCCTGGTGGCAGTCAAGGCGTTTGAGGACGGCCCTCTGGTCGGACAAGAATTGCGTTATTTGCGCACACATATGCCCAATGTTGACACCCGGGTTGCGGCAATTTTCCGCCAAGATGGATCGATTATTCCAGAAGGTAGTACGGTGATCAAGGCAGGTGACGAGGTTTTCTTTATTGCCGCAACCGAAAATATCCGCACTGTGTTGAAAGAGTGGCGTCATATGGATAAGCCAGCCAAACGTGTGATGATTGTAGGCGGTGGCAATATAGGACGTAGGCTGGCGCGAGCGCTGGAGCGCGATTATCAGGTTAAGCTTATCGAGCATAACAAGAAAGCGTGTGAACGCCTGGCAGCCGAGTTGACCCATACACTGGTACTCTGTGGCGATGGGACCGATGAGAACCTGCTGGCAGCCGAACATGTAGGTGATGTGGACGTGTTTTGTTCTCTGACTAATGATGATGAGAACAATATTATGTCCGCGCTGCTAGCCAAAAAAGGTAGGGCGCGTAAAGTGCTTTCATTGATCAACCGCAGTTCATATGTTGAGTTGGTGCAGGGCGGTAAGATAGATATTGCACTATCACCGGCCCACGTCACGATCGGTTCGTTGCTCGCCTACGTGCGCCAAGGCGACGTGGCAGTGGTGCATGCGCTTAGGCGCGGAGCAGCAGAGGCGCTAGAGATGGTGGTGCACGGCGAGCGACATTCGTCTAAAGTTGTAGGACGGCGCATTGATGAAATTGAACTGCCCAAGGGCGCGACTATAGGCGCAATTGTACGTGGCGAGCAGGTGATCATGGGGCACCACGACACGGTGATTGAGGCGGACGATCATGTCATCGTATTCGTGATCAACAAAAAGATGATTAGCAAGGTCGAGAAGTTATTTCAGGTCGACATAAAGTTCTTTTAATGCAACGATCACTGACAGTTATTCACGCGCTGGGCATGATGTTAATCATGTTCAGCGTAACGTATATCTTGCCTATTTGTGCTTCGCTGATTTATCAAGATGGAACATTGATAGACTTTGCCTTGGCGATGGTGATGACATTTGCGGTGGGCTGCCTGATGTGGATGCTTACACGTCACAACAAAGGTGAGCTGTCTATCCGCCACGGCTATTTGCTGGTAGTGATGATGTGGACGGCGATTCCTGCTTTTGCCACTCTGCCGCTATTGCTGCTGATCAACGGTCTGTCGTTCACCGATGCCTACTTTGAAACCATGTCTGGCATGACAACCACGGGCGCAACCGTGTTGACCAAGCTGGACGCTTTGCCACCCGCCATCAACCTGTGGCGGCACGAATTGATCTGGCTGGGCGGCATGGGAATTATCGTGCTTGCGGTGGCGATTTTGCCCCTGCTTGGCGTCGGCGGTCGTCAGTTGTATAAGGCGGAAACGCCCGGCCCGATGAAGAATTCCACCCTCACCCCGCGTATTACCGAAACTGCACGCAATTTGTGGCTGGTATATCTCTGCATTACCTTGGTCTGCATCATATCGCTAAATGTGGCTGGGATGTCTTGGCTAGATGCTATATGTCATGCGTTTTCCACGATGGGGTTGGGTGGTTTTTCCACACATGACGCTAGCATAGGATACTTCAACTCTTCTGTTATCGAATTTGTGCTCATCGTATTTATGCTGCTGGCAGTAATGAATTTCGCGACACACTTTCTGGCATGGCGCGAAAAGAGCTTGAAACTTTATTTGCGTGACACCGAGGCCCTCTCCACCATAATACTTATATTGGTTAGTTGCCTGGTCATTGGCACATTTCTATGGTGGCAGGGGACTTACCCGAGTTTCTGGACAGCACTGAGGCACGCTAGTTTTAACCTGGTCTCGATTGCGACCGATTGCGGTTTCGCCAGTGTGGATTTTAACCACTGGCCCACGTTTGCGCCGCTGTGGATGCTGTTCTTAAGCTGTATTTCCGCCAGTTCCGGCTCTACCGGCGGTGGCATTAAAATGATACGCACGCTCATTTTAATTAAGCAGACAGGGCGGGAATTCCTCAAACTGTTGCACCCGGCCGCAGTAAATCCGTTAAAAATTGGCGGCCGCGTGGTGCCAGACAACATAGTGTTCTCGGTGTTGAGCTTTATCTTTCTTTACTTCATGAGCGTAGTCGTATTGACCTTCGCGCTGGTGATCAGTGGGTTGGATTTCGTATCTGCTTTTTCTGGGATAATTGCTTGTATCAACAATGCTGGTCCTGGTTTGGGGATGTTGGGTCCGGCAAGTAACTACGGGATATTGAGTGATTTTCAGACTTGGGTATGTACCTTGGCCATGCTGATCGGGCGCTTGGAAATAGTTACCGTGCTGATCATTTTTACCCCGCATTTTTGGCGGCGGTAACCTGATATTTCATCAATTCTGTGCGAGGAACACGCGAATTTATGAAATATTTTGATTGCTCGTGAGGCGTAAGTATATGAAAATATTTAGCTCGCAAGTCCAATATTAATGCGATACCCTCCATATGTAGTGGGGAGTGGTTCTGTGGATAGGAACAGGATAATGTACTGTATAGAAAAATTCATAATTGGTTGTTTTGCTAACGTATCACTAAATAGCTAGGGCTAATGATGATATTGCAGAAACCTGTTATTTTGCTATTCGGCAAAAATGGCCAAGTAGGCTTCGAACTGCAAAGAACATTGTCGCCGTTTGGCTTGGTGCATGCCTTCGGCCGACAAGATTGCGATTTGGCTAATTTATCGCAAGTAAGAGAAATCGTGCGTCAGCTGCGGCCCGATATTATTGTAAATGCTTCGGCTTACACCGCAGTAGATAAAGCCGAAAGCGAACCACAGATTGCTTACCTAATTAATGCCACTGTACCCAGTGTGCTCGCAGAAGAGGCAGCCTCTATAGGCGCGCTGCTCGTGCATTATTCGACCGATTATGTGTTCGATGGTATGCGGGCTGGGTGGTATGTAGAAGACGATATCCCAAACCCGCAATCGGTATATGGTACAAGCAAACTTGCGGGCGAGAGTGGAATTGCAGCGACTGGTTGCCGCAATTTGATATTCCGTACCAGTTGGGTATTCGGCGCGCATGGTGGAAATTTCGCCAAGACGATTCTTAGGCTTGCTAAAGAACGTGAATCGCTCCGTGTAATAGTTGATCAGTATGGTGCTCCGACATCGGCGCATTTAATTGCGGATGTTACTGCCCAGGTTGTTGTCCGATATTGGAACGAATTGAATCGAGAAAGCTTTCCTTATGGTATCTATCATTTGGTTGCTGGCGGTGAAACAACTTGGTACGACTACGCCAAATACGTCATTGCTTATGCTGAGAAGATAGGAGTCGAATTACGGTTAAAATCGAGTGCAATTGAAGCAATTCCCAGTATCGACTATCCATTGCCTGCGCCCCGTCCGTCCAATTCCAAGCTTGATAGTGGAAAACTGCGGAAAACGTTCGGTCTGATTCTCCCAGATTGGCACCAAGACATGTTGCCTGTATTGGAGAAAATTATTACAGTTTAAGCATCATGACCAAATAGCATTCAACGATGCTAATTCTTAAGATCACAAGCAGTGGCGGAATAAGTCTCCGGACGCAAAGTACATCGGGGTGGGTATTCGACGGTGGTGTTGACTGACCTTGAATGCCTAATCGCTATTCGCTAAATTATTCGCTACGCACTAAACGCACCCGATAGCCAGCACTGTTATGCTCAGAGCCGTAGTCCACGTAGCCATAATCGAAATTGACTCCCCAGGCATAAGAAGGCTCGCCAGCCGCGGGCGGAGCCGACCAGAAAGGAGATCCTGGCGTTCCCGGAAAGGCGTCCGTATCAATCGCAGGGTTACAGCGGCTGGGGTCCACAATGCTCGACAGCTCCTTTAGACTGGGGAGGCGCCAGGGTTTGCCACTGGTTAAGGCTTCGTTTTTAGCCCAACTCTGTGCCTGATCCGAGCTGAAAGCGGTTGCGTTCCCACTACAGCCATTGGCTATGATCTTCATGCCTTCTGCGCAGCGCCGCCAGATCAGACCGGTTGTGCGGTCAGTGACTTCACTGCCGTCCGTTGAAATTACATATCGGGCCTGGGTTTGCGCATCTGGGTCGCTTAGCTCAGCCACTACATCTGCCAGCGGCGGGTGAGTAACGGTTTTCATGTCATGCTCCTGGAGTTAATTAAAAATAGACTCGAACATCCTACTTAGGCTATATTAAAAATTAAAAACAATGTTTCATTATATTTAATTTTGATCAATAGTGTCCGGTTAAATGAAGATGGTGTATCGCTAAAAGTCATGACTGACGCAGGATTCCGAGTAATGAATGATGTCTCCGATTTGAATGACGAAAGGCGTTATAGCTGTTTTCCGTTTTTTTTCTGGAGGCTCTATGAACATGGGCAAGACACTGTTCGTTCAGCTCATGGACTTCCTCCGGAAGACCTGCCATCGCATAGTCGATCACCACGGAGGCGATCGCTAACATACCAAGCACTGTTTAACTGGAGAAGACACGAGACATACTATAGGTAGCCTTTGGGAGCAAAACGGATTGCCATGCAATAAATACTAAACATGCATTAAATATGCGCAAGCACTTCACATCTTGTCTTTTTTTAGTTAGGATGCATCCTTAACTCCTGTAGCGCACCTTCACTCAGCTTCACATTAAATCAATTGTGGCTTCACTTTAAATCAATTGTATCTTTAAAATCAATTGTATCTTTAAACTTCTAAATATAAAGCGAGATTCATCATGAGTGAGCACATCCATTATGTTACCGATTCAACTTTTGCCGCCGATGTACTACAAGCACCGCTACCAGTACTGGTAGACTATTGGGCTGAATGGTGCGGGCCATGCCGCAGTATCGCTCCGATTCTGGAAGAGATCGCCAAGGAATATGCCGGGCGCATGACCGTAGCTAAAATGAATGTAGATGAAAACCAACAAACTCCACAAAAATACGGTGTCCGTGGTATTCCTACGCTGATGTTGTTCAAGAACGGAAATATTGAAGCAACCAAAGTCGGCGCATTATCTAAATCGCAGCTCACCGCATTTATTGACAGTCATATTTAAATCATCTAGACTGAAACTGTAATTTTTTTATTTCGTTAGATCCTGTTGCACAACACTCACAAATCCTGACACTCAAGACAGTTGATGCACGCGGCATCCCCGCGCAAACCGTAATACCTCCCTAAGCAGGCTCCCTAAACTTCGTAATATCACCCATCCATCCCTATATGCATTTATCTGACCTCAAGACCAAACACATCACCGAACTGGTGGGCATGGCAACAACAAACCAGATCGACAATGCCAACCGCATGCGCAAGCAAGACCTAATTTTCGCTTTGCTGAAAAATCAGGCAAAAAAAGGCGAGAGTATTTTCGGCGAAGGTACGCTGGAAGTATTACCCGACGGATTTGGCTTTTTGCGCTCGCCGGACATTTCTTACTTGGCGGGACCGGATGACATTTACGTTAGCCCAAGCCAGATCCGTCGTTTCAATCTGCATACCGGAGATTCGATCGAAGGCGAGATCCGCACCCCCAAAGAAGGGGAACGTTACGTCGCCTTAGTAAAGGTAGACAAGGTTAATTCCGAGGCTCCGGAAAATACGAAGAACAAGATACTGTTCGAAAACCTGACGCCACTGTTCCCAACTAAGCAAATGGCATTGGAGCGGGATATCCGCGCCGAGGAAAACGTTACTGGCCGCATCATTGATATTGTGGCTCCCATTGGTAAAGGTCAGCGCGGGTTGCTGGTAGCTTCGCCAAAATCTGGCAAGACCGTGATGTTGCAGCACATCGCCCATTCCATTGCGGCAAACAACCCGGATGCACATCTGATTGTTCTGCTGATCGACGAACGTCCCGAAGAGGTCACCGAAATGAGTCGCAGCGTGCGCGGTGAAGTGGTCGCTTCTACCTTTGACGAGCCTGCCACACGCCACGTCCAGGTCGCCGAAATGGTGCTGGAAAAAGCCAAGCGCCTAGTTGAACATAAAAAGGATGTGGTCATCCTTCTGGATTCCATCACTCGGCTGGCGCGTGCCTACAACACAGTTGTGCCATCTTCCGGCAAAGTGCTTACTGGCGGCGTTGATGCTAATGCCCTGCAGCGTCCCAAACGTTTTTTCGGAGCGGCCCGCAACATTGAAGAAGGCGGCTCACTTACCATTATCGCCACGGCGCTAGTGGATACCGGTTCCCGCATGGATGATGTGATTTACGAAGAATTCAAGGGCACCGGTAATATGGAAATTCATCTTGACCGACGCATGGCAGAGAAACGCATCTATCCAGCCATTAACATCAATCGTTCCGGGACACGCAGAGAAGAGTTGCTGATTAAATCAGATATTCTGCCCAAGATTTGGGTGCTGCGCAAACTACTCTACCCAATGGATGAATTGGAATCAATGGAATTTCTACTGGATAAAATTAAAGCGACTAAGAACAACGCTGATTTTTTCGATTCAATGCGCCGCTAAAATTTCAAAAGATTTAATCCATAAAATTTATATGGCCCCATGCGTGCTCAGCATAATAGAGGCCCCAAAAAAAGCCTCAAGTTAATTAATCCTGCAGAAATGTGGTAGCTTTAATATAAAAAATGATTTTCTTCCCGAGACCACGACTAAACTGACTTGAAATCCGATTATCGTTCTTCAGGCCTACTAAAGACTCTCTCCTTGGGCCGAGGGAAATTTGCTTTTACATCTACGGTGTCGCATAAATTACAGCCTTTGCGCAGATTATCTTCTTCCCGCTCTAATGCAAAAGTAGCCATCATTTTTGATGAATTGGTAGCCAAAACAATCGTCAACCCAGGAAACTGCTCCTGTGCCATTTTTTTAAGCTGGGAAAGAAGCCGTTGTTGCCAGTCTTCGTGTAAATGTGCTTCAGGTTCGTCAATCAGCAAAATTGTGTTACGCGTCATATATGCGCCGAGACGTACAAACAATTGCACCAGACTTTTTTCCCCGTTGCTGAGTGTGTCGAGTCGATGCAGATTTCCATTGCGTACGACTTCAACCTCATGCGGATCTTTACGAACATCCTTGATCGCGGTAACGGTACCGGTAAAAACTCGCTCATTAACCAATTTTACCGCGCGATCAAAACGTCCGTCATCAAGCCACTTCAACCAAACCAGTAGGTTATCGAGCGAGTCTCGCCAATCGCCGCTTTCTGTGCCAAAAGAGTGCGAAGGAGCGTAATTCCAGTTCATAGGGGGAACAATGGCGCGATGCTGATCCGGATTAACTGGCACAATATTACGATAGGCAGAGAAATAAATGACTGTGGGCCAGTCCAGTATGCTTTCTTCAAAGCCACCAATTTTTTCACCCGTGGCTGCATCAACACCTGAAATAAAGTTTGCAATCCATTTATCATGCAGGCCAATTGTCGACCAGGTTTCTGCTTCATCGCGGCAGAAACCAAAACGATGCCACTGTTGCGCACCCACTTTGCTCAGCGCTTCTTCGTCCCACTGACGCAAGCTATTATCTGCCTCTATCTGACCAGCAAGCAGGGACAGCACTGCGACTTGTTCATGGCCATCTTCACTATAGTGAATACGAAAATCCAATTGCGCCCGTCCCGGGCCGCGATCCAGGTTTTCCAGATTAAAAGGTGAGTCGAGGCGGCGATTATGAGCTGCGGCTAAATCCTGTGGCTTGGTAAAGCCTGTCATTCCCACTAAGGCTGGAATCAGCTCCAATATCGTCGTCTTGCCTCGGCCATTTTTGGAATGGAGCATAAAGAAATTGCAAGACTCGCCATTATTGTCGGTGAAGTTTATTTCTTCCGGTTGCGTCAGGAATGGACCAATGCGGTCTATGGTCAGCCACAATGGCGTAAATTCATATATCTGGAAGTTATCCATTGATTGTTTTCTCCTTGTGGCGATGGCCTGCACGATGTTGTTGTCATTCAGCAAGATGCCATGCACACGAGCTGTCGGTTGACCCAAGAGCCTCCAGCATTCGCCCGTTCACGGCAAGCTTTCCGTACCGGGCTCATGGAAAAACGAAAAATATTTTAGACTAAAGAGGATTGCTCAGTCAAGGCGAAGCGAAAACAGTTCGATTGTAAAGATGGGTGAAGAGATTGGCGGGGCATGCTTTTTAATACATTAATAAGCCCCCTTTGCAATATGTAACCTTGAGTAACTGAGTTTGTATTAATTTGATCGAATACGGCTTTGGGATACTTGAAATTTCAACCATCTGCCCCATCTATCAACTAATATTTTTTTAAGGAGCCATTATGAGATTCGACAAATTTACGACTAAGCTGCAACAGGCGCTGTCTGATGCCCAGAGTTTAGCTGTGGGCAGTGACAATCAATTCATTGAACCGCAGCATTTACTGCTGGCATTGCTCAACGATGCCGATAGTGGCGCGGCCTCACTGCTTGCACGCGCAGGCGGGAATGTAGTTCCTTTGAAAGAGGCGTTGACGCAAAGTGTAGCGCGCCTAACCAAAGTGGAAGGACACGGCGGTGAGGTGCAGGTCGGGCGTGATCTCGCTAATTTGTTTAATCTCACTGATAAGCAAGCGCAAAATCGTGGCGACCAATTTATTGCCTCGGAAATGTTTTTGTTAGCTTTAACTGAGGACAAGGGTGAATGCGGTCGTCTATTGAAACAGCACGGTGTAGTCCGCGCGGCGTTAGAGCAAGCGATCAACGCGGTCCGTGGTGGACAAAACGTGGGAAGCCAGGAAGCGGAGGGTCAGCGCGAAGCGCTGAAGAAATACACCATGGACCTTACCGAGCGTGCCCGTCAAGGCAAGCTGGATCCAGTGATCGGACGTGACGATGAAATCCGTCGCGCTATTCAGGTTCTGCAACGCCGCACCAAGAATAACCCGGTTTTGATTGGTGAACCGGGCGTAGGTAAGACCGCTATCGTGGAAGGTTTAGCGCAGCGTATTGTCAACGAAGAAGTACCGGAATCCCTGAAGGGTAAGCGCGTGTTGTCGCTTGATATGGCGGCGCTACTGGCCGGTGCGAAATATCGCGGCGAATTTGAAGAACGCCTGAAATCTGTGCTAAAGGAAATAGCCATGGAAGAAGGCCGCAACATCGTATTTATTGATGAACTGCACACCATGGTCGGCGCAGGTAAAGCTGAAGGCGCAATGGATGCAGGCAACATGCTAAAGCCAGCGCTAGCGCGCGGTGAGTTGCATTGCATCGGCGCTACTACGCTGGATGAATACCGCAAATATATCGAGAAAGATGGCGCGCTAGAGCGTCGTTTCCAAAAGGTGCTGGTGGATGAGCCGACAGTGGAAGCAACCATCGCTATCCTGCGCGGTTTGCAGGAAAAATATGAGTTACACCACGGTGTGGAGATTACCGATCCGGCTATCGTGGCAGCGGCAGAATTGTCGCATCGCTATATTACCGACCGTTTTTTGCCGGACAAGGCAATTGATCTGATAGATGAAGCCGCCGCCCGCATCAAGATGGAAATTGACTCCAAACCGGAAGTGATGGACAAACTTGACCGGCGCCTGATTCAGTTGAAAATTGAACGCGAAGCTGTGAAGAAGGAAAAGGACGAAGCATCGAAAAAACGTATGCAGCTTATCGAAGACGAGATTGAGAAACTGTTGCGTGAATATGCCGACCTGGAAGAGATATGGAAAGCGGAGAAAGGCTCGGCTCATGGCACGGCGCAGGTAAAGGAAGAAATCGAACGCGTACGTGCCGAAATTATCCGGGTGCAACGCGAAGGCAAATTGGACAAAGTGGCCGAGTTGCAATATGGCAAACTCCCGCAACTCGAAGCGAAATTAAAAGAGGCGAATCAGGCAGAGGCAGCCAAACCTCAAAATCGGCTGCTGCGCACGCACGTGGGTGCGGAAGAAATTGCAGAAGTGGTGAGTCGTGCCACCGGCATTCCCGTTTCCAAGATGATGCAGGGCGAGCGTGACAAACTGCTGCAGATGGAAATCAAGTTGCACGAGCGCGTGGTCGGACAGGACGAGGCGGTACGCTTAGTGTCGGACGCAATCCGTCGTTCGCGTTCTGGGCTTGGGGATCCTAACCGTCCCTACGGATCCTTCCTGTTTCTAGGTCCCACTGGAGTAGGTAAGACAGAATTATGCAAGGCGTTGGCTGGGTTTTTGTTCGACTCAGAAGATCACCTCATTCGCATCGACATGAGTGAGTATATGGAAAAGCATTCCGTGTCGCGTCTTATTGGTGCGCCGCCAGGCTATGTTGGATACGAAGAGGGCGGCGGGCTTACCGAGGCCGTACGGCGCAAACCGTATTCCGTCATATTGTTGGACGAAGTGGAGAAAGCGCACCCCGATGTATTTAACGTGCTTCTGCAAGTGCTGGATGATGGCCGCATGACCGACGGACAGGGGCGTACCGTAGATTTCAAGAATACAGTGGTTGTAATGACCTCGAACCTGGGCAGTCAAATGATCCAACAGCTATCAGGTGATGATTACCAGGTCATAAAACTGGCAGTGATGGGCGAGGTAAAAAGTTATTTCCGTCCTGAATTCATCAACCGCATTGACGAAGTGGTGGTGTTCCATGCACTGGACGAGAAAAACATTAAGGCTATCGCACGTATCCAGTTGGGCTATTTGGAAAACCGCCTGGCTGCAATGGATATGAAACTAGAGATTACCGATGCCGCTCTCGCGGAAATCGCCACCGCCGGTTTCGATCCTACTTATGGCGCCCGCCCGCTTAAACGCGCCATCCAGTCGCAACTAGAGAATCCGCTCGCTAAACAGCTTCTGGAAGGCCGCTTCGCCGCTAAAGATACCATCAAGATTCATTGCTTGGGTGGGGTAATGAGGTTTGATAAAGGCTAAGATTATATAAAAATACTGTTATTTTATTTTCAGATTATTTATTTTAGGATAAGCGGCGGGAATCCAGTATTTTTAGACTGGATTCCCATCTTCGGGAGAAGATCAATGCAGGATTTTATAGATGCTTCCTTAAATGATACTATTGCATACTTATTTTTTACTGAGGTTTGATTATGAATAAAATTAAAGCATTATTTTTTTCCGGCATGTTTCTGTTGCCTATGATGGTGCTAACCCAGAACGCATTTTCTGCCGCCGATAATGCGGCGACTGTCGTTACAAAACTCATTAAAATAGATCACAAAGTCGGCGATGGCAAAGAAGCCGTAGCAGGTAAAACGGTCGACGTGCATTACACGGGCTGGCTTTACAGTGCGACCGCACCAAATAACAAAGGTACAAAATTTGATAGCTCCCTCGATCGTGGTGCACGTTTTTCTTTTCCATTAGGCGAAGGGCGCGTAATTAAAGGCTGGGATCAAGGAGTCGCTGGCATGAAAGTCGGTGGTCAACGCACGCTCATTATTCCCGCTGACTTGGGTTATGGTGCACGAGGTGCAGGAAGTGCTATCCCGCCAAATGCAGCATTGGTTTTCGATGTTGAATTGTTCGGCGTCCACTAAGAAATAAATGGCCTAGATGATCGATTCAATTTCAGCATTGCCAAAAACCATGATTAAGGGCAGTATTGTTGCAATCGTGACCCCAATGCACGAGGACGGCAGTCTGGATTTAACTGCGTTCCGCGCACTGATTGATTTTCATATTATGCAGGGCACAGATGGTATCGTAGTGGTTGGTACTACAGGCGAATCGCCTACGGTGCATTTAACCGAACATGAGATGTTGATTCAGGTGGCAGTGGCGCACGCCGCCGGGCGCATTCCAGTGATTGCTGGAACAGGCGCGAATTCAACCAAAGAAGCTATCGAATTGGCAGCTTTCTCAAAAAAGGCAGGCGCAGATGCTTCGCTGACAGTGGTGCCGTATTACAACAAACCAACACAGGAAGGTTTGTACCTGCACTTTAAAGCCATTGCCGAGGCTGTGGATATGCCGCATATCCTCTATAACGTGCCGGGACGTACCTGTGTGGACATGCATAACGATATTGTTCTGCGCTTGGCACAGATTCCTAATATCGTTGGCATCAAGGATGCGAGCGGTGATATCGAGCGCGGGAGTGATCTATTACAGCGGGCGCCCAAAGATTTCGCGGTATACAGTGGTGATGATGTCAGTGCGTTGGCACTGATACTGCTGGGCGCACATGGCACGATTTCTGTTACCGCCAACGTGGCGCCTAGGTTAATGCATGAGATGTGCTTAGCCGCCTTGAACGGTGAAGTGGTCAAGGCGCGCGAGATCAATTTCCGCTTGCTTGGGTTGCACCGTTACTTGTTTATTGAGGCCAACCCTATACCGGTAAAATGGGCTGTGTCGTGTATGGGAAAAATGAAGAATGTACTGCGCCTGCCGCTTACGCCACTGTCTGCAGTCTCCCAAGGTATAGTGGAGAATGCGATGCGCCAGGCAGGAGCGATCAATTAGCTTAATTCAGACCAATTACCAGTACAATTCCTCGCCATAGTGGGAGAAATGACGGAACTTTCGTCTATTACTGCGTATCTAAAATGCCAGAGCATTTCTTACATTAGTGCAATGCTCAAATAATTGAACTTACGGTAATAATCAATTTCAGGAACGGCATGAGAACACTATATGTAACCGCATTATTTATTGCATTAATGATTTTGGCCGGGTGCAGTGCCATTGGCCTTGAAAACCAGCGTGTTGATTATAAATCTGCCGCAAACAAGATGCCGACTTTAGAAGTCCCGCCTGACCTGACTGCTCCTGTAACTAGAGATAAACATGCCATACCGAGTAGTGACGGCGAGACCGTGGCAAACTTTTCAGATTTTGTTAAGGGAGGTCAAGTAGCTCAAGTTGGTGCTGGCACCACCGTATTGCCAGAAGTGAAGAATGTGCATTTAGAACGTAGCGGCACCCAGCGTTGGCTAGTTGTGGGTAGCAAAGTAGAGAGTGTGTGGCCGGTGGTTAAAGAATTCTGGCAGGAACAAGGTTTTATCATTAAATCCGACAATCCTGCGGCTGGTCTTATCGAAACAGATTGGACGGTGAGGAACGCCAAAGTCCAGAAAGGTGGTTTAAGTAAAATACTTGGCAATCTATTCGATCAACTTAATTCATCTGGCGAACAGGATATGTATCGCACTCGCTTGGAGCGTAGCAAGGATGGCAGCAGCTCGGAAATTTATATTAGCCATCGCGGCATGGAAGAAGCGCTGGATGTAGATAAGAACGGCTATAAATGGAGGCCGCGTCCGAATGATCCTGAGCTGGAAGCCAGCATGTTGCAGTTATTGATGATAAAGTTGGGTGGTGGCACGGAAAATCAGGTTCAGGCAGGGCAAATACCTAGGTCGCAAGCGACCGTCGCTAGATCCTCATTGGAAGCGGCCACCATGCCTAAGCTACAAGAGACTAACGGCAACAAAATCATTATATTGAACGAGCCATTTGACAAAAGCTGGCGCAAGGTAGGACTGGCGTTAGATCAGGCGGGCATCGAGGTACAGGACAAGGATAGGGTCAGCGGCATATATTTTGTGAGCGCGAGCAAGGATATAGCGAAGAAAGAAAGCTGGATTAATGACTTGATGTTCTGGCGTAATGATAGCGACCGCAAATCAACTAAAAATTCGGCTGAAGCGGCTGCACGTTATCAGGTGACCGTGCGTGAGAATAACGCTGGCTGTGAAGTTGTTGCACTCAACGGAAATTCTGGCAAGGACCAAGCTACAAAGCGTATAGTCGAATTGTTGTACAAACAGTTGACCAAGTAGCGTTCGACCTTAATCGATGCGCTTCGCTTCACTTGGTAGCGGCAGTGAAGGCAATGCACTGGTAGTGCAAGCTGGTAAAACCTGTGTATTAATGGACTGCGGCTTTCCCCTAGCTGATACCTGTATGCGTCTGGCGCGTCTTGGCTTAGCCCCTCATTGTCTTAACGGTATTGTAGTGACGCATGAACATGGCGACCACATTGCTGGGGTGGCGCGGCTGGCACGTAAGTATTCGATTCCGATATGGTTGACGCACGGTACATTTCGAGCGCAATTCAAATTTCTAGGCAATATACCCAAGCTGACAAAAATTGACTCTCACCATCCCTTCGCCATTGATGGGCTGTTGGTGCAGCCTTTTCCCGTGCCACATGATGCAGCTGAGCCAGTGCAGTATATGTTCAGCGATGGTGTGAAACGGTTGGGGGTGTTGACCGATATTGGTTGTTCCACGCCTCATATTGAGAAGACGCTAAGTGGCTGTGATGCGTTGGTGCTGGAATGCAATCATGATGCTGCACTGTTGGCTAACAGTGATTACCCACTAAGTCTTAAGCAACGTGTCGGCGGGCGATTCGGCCATCTGAATAATGCGGACGCGGCAGCTCTGCTGGCACGGTTGGACTATAGCCGCTTGCAGCATATTGTGGCTGCACATCTAAGCCGTAAAAATAATACGCCTGAACTGGCGGTATATGCGTTAAGCACAGCGCTCAATTGCAACCCAGAATGGGTTGCGGTGGCTAAGCAAGACGAAGGACTTGCTTGGCGAGAAATTGTTTAAAGGTAAACTACAAAAATAAAAAGCCGACTTTACATCGGCTTTTTATGGTGCAAAAAGAAAGATTACTTCTTCACTGCATCCTTAGCAGCGTCAGCAGCACCATGAGCGGCATCAGCAGCAGTACCCGCCGCAGTAGCAGCAGCACCGGCGGCTTCTGCAGCACTACCAGCGGCTTCTGCAGCACTACCAGCGGCAGTAGCAGCAGCCTCAACAGCAGGTGCAGGTGCAGGTGCAGGTGTTACAACAACTGGAGTTTCAACTGCAGGTGCTTTAGGTTTTTCGCCACAAGCAGTCAGGGACAATGCCAACAGGGCAGCAACTAGAGCAAAACGTTTCATTTACATTTCCTTCACAATAATTAAATTTACATACAAAAACCGGGAAATTTCAGTCCGCTACAACGCTAAATTACAGCGAAGACGCGGCATTCTATACCAATATATACAATTATTCTAGCAAATAATGATGGCTATCATGATTTTTTCAAATCCAATGCAGTGGCGGAATTCAGGGTAGAAGCTATCATTTACATTCTATCGAATCGAGACTTGAGGGGCATGAAGTATAATTTATAGGCGGATGGCAGAAGTGGCGTAACATACCTCAACATTGATGCCAATTTTCTTCGAAGTTTTCTAAAATAATATGCTTATTTATCTATGTGCTTGCTTGCAATAGGTACAATATAGCCGTCTGTGTACCACAGATAAAGCAATTCAACTGCTTCCCGCGACAGGCCTACAGTAGAATCGAGCTGACGCGCATCGGCGAGAGATCGTAATTCTCGATAGGCGTATTTACCGACGGTGTGCGCCATGCCGTTAATGAACACCACGCCGTTATGACATAGCATCTGCGTTTTCAGGGCCATCGCCACGCCGCAGGTTTGTATCACCTGTTCGAAGCGAGCACGACTAAGTGGTTTCGTAGGAGGATCAAAAAATATATGTGGCTTAGGGTCGCTGAGATAGCTACCGAGGAAATTGGCAATGTCACGTTTAGTCCATTTTATCCGCCGGATGATCTGCTCTACCTGACGTAGCATATCCGTACCGATTTCTGAGGGATGGCGTTGAAGTTTTAGATCCGGATCGGCATACATGCCGTCCAAGCAAACCCGATCCTGCATGTATACCAGAAACTGTTCCGCCAATTCCTGATGGGTCGGGGTACGGAAACCAATGGAATATGTCATGCAATCGCTTTCGGCGATGCCGTTATGAGCATAATGCGGCGGCAAATAGAGCATATCGCCTGGGGCCAGCACCCACTCCTGTTCCATCTGGAAGCGTTGCAGAATCATCAATGGAGCGCCTTCTACTAGTGAATGATCCTGCTGTGCGGAAATTTGCCAGCGACGATGCCCAGAGCCCTGCAAAAGAAACACATCATAAGAATCGAAATGCGCGCCCACGCCCCCGCCTTTGGGGGCATAGCTCACCATAAGATCATCCAAACGCGCATGCGGTATGAAGTTGAAATTCTTTAATAGCTCGGCTGCTGTTGGTAGGTGCTGATTCACTCCTTGCACCAGCACAGTCCACTTACTTTTTCCCAAGCTATCAAACTTTGTTGCTTTAAATGGGCCATCTTGCACTTGCCACTGACCGTGCCGTTGGGTTACGAGGCGTGACTGCACATCTTCAGTGCAAGCCAAGGCGAATAACTGCAACTGATCAAGTAACCCATTGAATTGCGAGAATGCCTGGCGAATGAGTAAGGGTTTTTTTTGCCAGTAATCGCGTAAAAACTTCTCTGTTGTTAACCCACCAAGCATGGAGGAATTGGTTTTCATAGTTAATATTATACCCACACCAACGCAGACCGAAATACTTTCGTCCAAATGAAACTAGATTCGATTTGCATAAAAGCGCAACCTTCAGTGCGGGAATCACTTGCAGGATAATTAACGAATGCATCATATGGCATTTGCTAAGCGACATGCGTAATTGATGATAGTTTATCAGTTGATAGCAAATGCGAATCAATCGCGACGAATGCTTGGCCCACGCCGAATTTGGTTATAAATATGGTTTATCTGCACTATTGTTTTAAACGCAGAATCTAAAGTTTGCATAAAATACGGTATGCTTTATGAAAGAAATGGACGGAGACAAAGAGGTAGATGAACATAAAAAAATCTCAATCAAGCGCGCTACTTTTGTGATCGACAAGCAAGGCAGGTTACGCCATGCTTTGTATGGTGTTCACGCACACGGTCACAACGATGAAATTCTCGATCTTATAAAGGAGTTGAAATGAAAATTGCAAAAGACACTGTTGTATCGTTGCGCTATGAGTTATTTGATGCAAACGGCAGCCTGTTGGAAAAGACAGAAGACCCCATCAGCTACTTGCACGGTGGCTATGACGGCATATTCCCGACTGTGGAAGAAGCGCTACAAGGCAAGGACGAAGGTGCTGAACTTAAAATTACGATGGAACCGGACGATGCTTTTGGAGAGTATGAGCATGACCTGGTACGCGTTGAGCCGCGCAATTTATTCCCGGATGAAATTGCCATCGGCATGCAGTTCGAGGGGGGGGTGGAAGATGGTGACGATGACGATTATTCGCTCTATACTGTTGTTGATGTAACTGATACCGAAGTGACCGTAGATGGTAACCACCCGCTTGCTGGCAAAACGCTAAACTTTGTAGGTATTGTTACCAATGTGCGTGCCGCTACTGCCGAAGAACTGGAACATGGCCATACGCATGGCGAAGGCGGACATCACCACTAATGCAGAATTCTTCCAAAATATATTGTTGCAGCAGACCTTGCCTGTCGGATTTAGGGAGAGGGAAAATTTTCTCCTTAAATATTTCGATACTTGGTTGAAGCAATAATTTATTTTCCCTATGCCGACTCGTCCGGCATAGGGAAAAGCCAATTACAGGGAAAATCGTTAACGCTCTTGGGAAAGTTCATTTCGAGAAATCTATCTGTATAAATCATGATTGTTTATAACCTAAGCTTTAGCAGGTTTCTGAAAAAACGCTCATATATCTTCCTTTATCCGCTCATGCGAGAGAATTTTTAGGCCATTTTTTCGATTTTGAACTCCCGAAGAATGAGGTAAGTTGAAGAAAGTGGACGCGAATGTTTTGATAAACTAAAAATGAATGCGTCCAATGAAACAGAGAATTCCTATTAGAGAGGATAAGGTGTTGGGATGGAATAACCAGGAAAGTATTACAAGCAGCTGAATGTTGAAGAGCGCTCGACGATTATGGTGATGCAACGAGAAGGAATGGACTTAGGGAAATTGGTCGATTCTTGAAACGCTCTTCCAAGCATTATCTTAAACGAGATAGCACTTTTGACTGACGAAGGCTAGCTCTATTTGGGGGCATAAAGACCTATTCAATGGTGGCGGGTTACGTTATAAGCGAGCATATGACCAACACCATATTTTATCCATTAAAACCTGGATGTATATACATGCATTTCAGATGTTCTGAAAATTACCTTGACAATATCCGTTATATGAGTGTATAAGGTTAACTGGCGTTTGATTCAAAGTTTTTGCGATACTGGTTTTTTCCATGTGCAATCTTCGATTCAAATAGTTTCGCGGGGGGTTTCCCCGTTTTTAGTTAAGGAAGTAATACACATGGCAACTGGTACAGTAAAATGGTTCAACGACGCAAAGGGTTTTGGTTTTGTCACTCCAGATGATGGTAGTGAAGATTTGTTTGCACACTTTTCAGCAATTAACATGAGCGGCTTCAAGTCTCTTCAAGAGGGCCAAAAGGTTACCTTTGAAGTGACGCAAGGTCCTAAAGGTAAGCAAGCATCCAATATTCAGGCTCCTTAAACGGTTCTTGATTGGAAAAAAAGCCCGGCATGAAAATGCCGGGCTTTTTTGGTTTTTGGAAGGTCACTTCTGCGAATTGACACTTATAGTGCAATCTTGGGCTAGGCACCTATTCAACATTCCAGCGCAGGTAGTAAGAACAGCCGATTGTCTGCCTTCGCCAAGCGAACTATTACTGCGCCTGATCGCACCTTACGAACCCTGCAACATTCGTACTCCCCATGCCACGCCAAATCCCGTCACTTCGCTCGCTACTATGCCCAGCCCGCCTTCGCAACGGCTGGCGGATAAATCCACATGCAGCCAAGGAGTGTCATCCACAAAGTGCTTAAGAAAACGGGTTGCCAAGATGTGATCGGCCTCGCCGTCCAGCGTGCATTGCTTGATGTCAGCCACTTTTGAATCCAGCGCAGTTTCATAGTCGTCATCCAGCGGGAAGGCGCATAGACGTTCGCCGCATTGCTTGCCCACGTTGACCGCACGCTGTAATAGCTCATCGCGGTTACCTAGCACGCCGCTGTAGCGCGCGCCTAAAGCCACGGCCATGCTGCCGGTTAGGGTTGCGAAGTCAATTATCAGATCTGGTTTGGCGCGCGCCGCTAGCGTGAGTGTATCGGCTAGCACCATGCGTCCTTCGGCATCGGTGTGAATAATTTCGATGGTGGTACCGTTCAGCGCAGTCACGATATCGTTTTGTTTGTACGCTTTGGGGCTGATGTGGTTTTGCGCGATTGCCAGCCAGCAATCGATATTCACCGCCAGCTTGCCCTGTGATGCGGCAAGCAAAATGCCGAGCGCTACGGCCGACCCGTTCATGTCCTCGTGCATGCCATGCATATAGCGCGCTGGTTTAAGGTTGTGCCCGCCGGTATCGAAGCAAATACCCTTGCCCACCAGCCCTACGGTTTGCTTGGCTTTCGGATGAGTGTAGCGCAGATGTACGATGGCGGCATCTTCGTCCGAGCTGCCCTGCGCCACAGCCACGAAAGCACCCGCGCCCAACTTGCGCAGTTTCTTAAGGTCAAACTCCACATGCTTCCAGCCATGTTGCTGTGCGAGTATCTTTACCCGCGCCCGGTATAAAGCTGGAGTCAGCTCGTTAGGCGGAAGCACAGTCAGTTCGCGGCATAGAAAATTGCCTTCTGCCTGCGACTTGAGTGATACAAATGCTTGCTTGTCGGCATAACCAAATAGTTCAATTTTTTGAAGTGGTTTGCGTTCGTCTTTTTTCTTATGTTCCGGCAACAGGGCCCCATTCACCCATGCACCATACACAGCTAGTTCTGCGGCCAGCTTGCGTTGCGCAGGATCACCTAGCACCACAATGGCAATGCTTTTGGGCTTTTCTTCCAGAAGCAATTGCATGGCTTTGCGCACTTGGGTATGGATGGAGAAGGCGTCCTTGGAAAAATCCAGCATCGTCCAGGCCATCAACGCGCCATTAGCTGCATTAGCAGAAACCGGCGAGTTAGTCAGCTCATCTACCTTGAGGCCGCGTCGCGCCAGCACTGTCTTGAGTAAGTCGCTATGCGGCAAGTCTTGGGGTAGCGTTTTGGCTTTGGGTAGCAGCACCAGCAGATGTTGGTTAATCAGGTTCTTGGGCGGCGTCAGAGAGAGTGTAAGTTGTGCTAGCATTTGTTCCTCAATAAATTTCATGTGTTGCTGGCATTATACAAACACTCACCACTTACTCCTGAATCTTTATGCGCCAATATTTATATTTGATGAAACATGTGCTAAATCACGGCACAAAAAAGAGCGACCGCACCGGCACCGGCACAGTAAGCGTATTCGGCTATCAGATGCGCTTTAATCTGGAAGACGGCTTTCCGCTGGTCACCACCAAAAAATGTCACCTGAAATCCATCATCCATGAGTTGCTATGGTTTTTACAGGGCGATACCAATATCCGCTATCTCAACGAAAACGGTGTCAAAATCTGGGACGAGTGGGCGGACGAGGATGGCGACCTTGGCCCGGTGTATGGGAAACAGTGGCGCTCGTGGACAGCAACGGATGGTCTCACCATCGACCAGATTTCAGATGTCATAGAACAGATTAAATGCAATCCCGATTCACGCCGCCTGATCGTTTCCGCCTGGAACGTAGGGGAGCTGGATCAAATGGCGCTGGCGCCGTGCCATGTCCTGTTCCAGTTCTATGTGTCTGATGGCAAGCTCTCCTGCCAACTGTATCAGCGCAGCGCGGATATTTTCCTGGGCGTGCCGTTCAATATCGCTTCTTACGCGTTGCTTACCTTGATGATGGCGCAAGTATGCAGCCTGAAACCAGGCGATTTTGTGCATACCTTCGGCGATGCACATCTGTACCTCAACCATCTGGAACAGGCTGAGCTGCAACTGTCGCGCGAGCCGCGATCGCTGCCTGTCATGCATATCGATCCCGATGTGAAAAATATCTTCGACTTCAAGTTGGAGGACTTTACGCTGGAAGGCTACGACCCGTACCCGGCAATTAAAGCCGCAGTCGCTGTATGACGAGTGACGAAAGAGGGGACAAGAGGAAGGGTAAGCTTGCGATCATTGTTGCAATGGCTCGTAACCGTATCATTGGGATCAACAACACTCTGCCATGGCGTATTCCGGCAGACCTTAAACGCTTTAAGTCGCTCACCATGGGACATCACCTTATCATGGGGCGCAAGACTTTCGATTCAATAGGCAAGCCGCTGCCCGGTCGCACTACCGTGGTGGTAACACGCAATTACGCATTAAGAATTGAAGGCTGCATCATGGCGTACTCGCTGGAAGAGGCGATAAATGCTTGTGCGGGGGATGATGAAACTTTTATCGTCGGCGGTGCTGAACTCTACGCATTGGCCATGCCGTTAGTGGACACGATCTACCTCACCGAAATTAGGCAAGACGTAGCAGGCGATGCTTACTTTCCGGAATTTGATAAGAAACAATGGCAGGAATTGGCGCGCGAGCAATGTAGCCAGGAAACCCCCCAGGCACTGGAATATCATTTTGTCACTTATGGCAGGAAATAAAAAACGGTGGTATCTGGAATCAAGTGTGGATGATGTTTCAGATTCAAGGTTGGCAGTTCCCTGCCATACGACCGTTTGCATAAAACCATTTACACCCCCGTTTTCTTTCGACTCGATGTAATCAAATTATAAGCAACCTGTACTTCCTTTGCTTGTTCAGTTGCCACAGCGATCATGTCTTCAGGAACACCCTGGCCCATTAACTTATCAGGGTGGTATTGGCTCATTAACTTGCGATAAGCGCGTTTGATTTCGTGGTCGCTACTTTCCTTGCTGACTCCCAGCGCTTTATAGGCATCTTCCAAACTGGTGGCGGAAGGTGTTTGTCCCCCAGCAAAGTGGGACTGGTTTAAAATCATATCCAGCATTTGCTTAAATGCAGCTTGGTCATAACCAAAATTACGGGCAAAGTCTTTTAGCATTCTCTCTTCATCTGAATGAATATGCCCATCAGACAAAGCCATGACTATGAGATAGACCAGCAACATTTGCTTTAAGTCATTCGTATTGCCACAAATAGCAATAAATTTCTTTAAGCTCGGCTCAATATCAAAATTTGCATCGGCTCCTCGTTTAAAAAGAGCAATTGCTTGTTGCCTATGCTCAGCTGACATTCCCAGTTTTTGAATGAATTGTTCAACATGATCAATTTCATCTTGCGATATATGACCATCCGCTTTAGCAAGTTTACCCATTGAAATAAAAACAGTTTCAAGAAATACAGATTGGCGCTGGGATTGGCTGAGCGGGTTAACTCCGCCAATACCATAAGCTTTATAACGGTCAATAAAACTTCCCAGTAAATAACCAATAAATGCCCCGAAAAGACCCAAAAAGTAAAAGCCTAATAAGGCACCAATTAGTTTAAACAAGGCAACTCCAAAGATTGAACGGGAAAAATTAGATTATAGATGCATAAATAATACGAAGGTAAACCATCCAAATACCTCATTCTGATAATGCTTGAAATCTTATAACAACGTCACCTTCGTGGAGGTGTCGCGTCAACGTAACCACCGGGAAGAAAATGCTCGGATCAAAGAGGGTGGGGGCATCAGAAGGCTAGATAAATACCAAACGCAGCCAGAATGAGTCGGTGACAATAATGGAGTTCAACGGGTTAAGTGGCGGGCTGATTTTCATAATAACGCTGAGTGAAAGCAGGGGGTGACAAGTAGCCAAGGCGGCTTGTTTCCGCTGTCAGCCCTGTAAACTTTGTTTTTCTGAGGGTTAAAGACGCAGGACGGGGACTCGAATTAAATTAGTTTCCTAAATAGGGTCACCTAAAGATGCAGCCATAGATGGGGTCGCAGCTTCCCTTGGATTTGGTTTTTGACGGGGTCGAAACCTCCACGAAGCTGACGGCCACTGCCCTCGTGTTATCACAGTGAACTCGCAAGATGTTTTAACACATACGGGGCGCGGCAAGCCGTGTGAGCCGTTTTATAGAAACGCTGGACTCCATTTTTTTTCAGCTTACCTCACTTCACACTCACGTAAATTCGTGTGATCGAGTTGTTGCGGTGTGTACCAGAATCCGCCATAGAAAGCATGGCTATAAATTATGGCGTGTTGGTTAATACGGGGTTTGCAGCAGGTATGCTCAATTTTTCAGCTTCTTGTTGGCGAACCATTTGTTTGACCTGTTCGCGTTTTTCCAAAGGAGCTTTGCTAAATGCCTGGAATTTTTCGCGGGCACGGTTACGCTGTTCGGGCGTTAGCTTGCTCCATTTTTCCAGTCTGTTATGCAGGCGTTGTTTCTGCACTGCATCAAGCTGTGGGTAGCGTTTCGCCAAATTGATGAGACGCTGCTGCTGCTGTATTTGCAGTGTATTCCATTCTTTAGAGAGCGGAGCCAGTGCCTCTCGTTGCACTGGGGTGAGACTCTCCCATGACTGTGCTCCAGCTATCGCTGGCAGAAACAGAAGTACGGCGACGCTCAGTGCGAACAGGCGATGGCGGATCAGGTACATGATTTGCATTAGTCAACGTAAAAGTGAATGGGCAAATCACCAGTTAGAATGGCAATATCTACGTCGGTTGTATCGGATTTCGCATTTTGATTCCAATAAGCTGTAGCGCTGATCAGAATAGTCGCAACCAGCAATGTGGTAGCCCAGAAGCGCGATTTGTGTCGCACGCCGAAAGCATGCCATATGGCATGCCCAGCTCGGGCAAATACTGGCTCTACACAACGTGTAGCATAGCGTGCCATGGCTTGCTCCCGCGCATGGCGCAGACGTGTTAGCGTGGGTCGTTCGAGCTGTGCGACAGAGTGGTTAAGCAATTGTTTGATATTTTCATGGCTCAGTTCATTTTTTTTCATGGCAAGTGAACTCCTTTTTTCCTCAAAATGGCCGCGAGGCTATGGGTAGCGCGTGAGCAGTGTGTTTTGACGCTACCTTCCGTGCAACCCATGATCGCTGCTGTTTCTGTAGTATCCATATCTTCCCAATAACGCAACAGGAAGGCCTCTCGTTGACGTGCTGGGAGAATGATTAATGCTTCTTCAATCAGAGCAATAAGTTGGGACTGTTCAAAAGATGCATCAGGAGCAGGTCCTTGGCTGTTGTTGTCTTCGTCCTGAAGGGTATCCAGAGGCTCATATTCAGCTTCCTCGTGCTGTGGAACCAGCGAGGACATTAGCGAAATCCACCTGGAGCGCACTTTCTGTCTTCTGCAATGGTCTCGAATTGTGTTTTGCAGGATACGCTGAAATAACATGGGCAACTCATTTGCAGGTTTACCGCCATATTTTTCGGCAAGTTTAAGCATGGAGTCCTGCACGATATCTAGCGCCACATGTTCGTCGCGTATCGCGAACAACGCCTGTTTGTAGGCGCGGCGTTCGGTTTCGGCGAGAAATTTGGAAAGTTCGTCGTGGCTGGCCAGATTAAAATGCTCCCCTGTTGGGTGATAACTACTAGGTAACGTTGAAAATTCTAGGGTTACCCAAATTCCAAAATCAAGGTGCTAAGAAAAATATACCGCACTGCATGTCTTTGATATGTAAGTTAGTATATTCTCAAATAACATTGCAATTGGGATGAAGTATTAATTTTATAGATGCCCTATTAAATTAATGAGTAACGAATGCTAACAAATTTAATCATAAATCAATAGATAATTGTTAATTCCGTTCTAGCGCGGGGGTTGACCAAAATGCGTCTAACCTTTATCTTGCACGGTTCTTTAATTATTGTTTGCTAAGGTAGTTTGACATGGAACTGACGGGCGCGGAAATAACCATTAGATGTTTGCAGGAAGAAGGGACTGAATATGTGTTCGGATACCCTGGCGGTGCGGTCTTGCACATTTACGATGCGTTGTTCACTCAGGATCAGGTTAAACATATACTAGTTCGTCATGAGCAGGCTGCAGTACATGCTGCCGACGGGTACGCACGTTCCACTGATAAGGTGGGGGTCGCGTTAGTCACTTCTGGTCCCGGTGTGACCAATGCAGTCACAGGCATTGCCACTGCCTATATGGATTCTATTCCCATGGTAATCATCAGTGGCCAAGTGCCGACTTATGCCATCGGCGAAGATGCTTTTCAGGAGGTGGATACTGTTGGCATAACGCGACCTTGCGTGAAGCATAATTTCCTGGTCAAAGACGTTAAGGAAATCGCCAGCACTATTAAGAAGGCATTTTATCTCGCCAAAAGCGGCCGCCCTGGGCCAGTGCTGGTGGATATTCCGAAGGATATATCCAATCAAAAGACGGAGTTCAGCTATCCATCATTGGTGAACATCCGCTCTTACCATCCAGCGCAGCATAGTGACTTGGAGCAGGTCAAGTGTGCCGTGCAGTTGTTGCTAACAGCCAAACGGCCGATGATTTATGCGGGCGGTGGCGTGATTCTGGCTGATGCGTCTAAGCAATTGACCGAGTTGGTGCGTTTGTTGGGTTTCCCCTGTACCAACACCTTGATGGGTTTGGGTGGCTATCCGGCGACAGACAAGCAATTTGTAGGAATGTTGGGCATGCATGGCACGTACGAGGCAAACATGGGGATGCAGTATTGTGATGTATTGCTGGCCGTGGGAGCACGCTTTGATGATCGCGTGGTTGGCAATGTTAAGCACTTTAATCAGGAAAAACGCAAGATTATTCACATTGATATTGATCCTTCCTCAATTTCCAAGCGGGTGAAGGTGGATTTGCCTATCGTTGGCGATGTGGCACATGTGTTGGACGATCTGCTGGCAGAATTGCACGGTAGCAAGGAAAAGCCCGATCAGCAGGCGATTGCGCCTTGGTGGGCACAAATTAAGGAATGGCGCGGCAAGAATAGCTTAGTCTACAAAAATTCGGATGAGATAATTAAGCCGCAGTTCGTGATCGAAAAGCTTTATGAAGTTACCCAAGGCGATGCCTTCATCACCTCCGACGTTGGACAGCATCAGATGTGGGCGGCGCAGTACTACAAATTTGATAAACCGCGTCGCTGGATTAACTCCGGCGGGCTGGGCACCATGGGCTTCGGTTTGCCCGCCGCAATGGGCGTGCAACTTGCTCATCCAGATGCGCATGTAGCGTGCGTTACAGGTGAAGGCAGTATTCAAATGTGCATTCAGGAGCTCTCCACCTGCAAACAATTTCAATTGCCGCTCAAAATTATCATGTTGAATAACCGTTATCTAGGGATGGTGCGCCAGTGGCAGCAGTTCTTCCATGGCAACCGGTATGCCGAATCCTATATGGATGCGTTGCCCGATTTTGTGAAGCTGGCGGAAGCCTATGGTCATGTTGGTATGCGCATTGAGAAGCCATCGGATGTGGAACCTGCATTGAAAGAAGCATTTGGGCGTAAGCAACAACTGGTATTCATGGATTTCATAACAGACCAGACTGAAAACGTGTTCCCCATGGTGCAGGGTGGCAAGGGCTTGTCTGAAGTGATTCTGGCGGAGGATTTGTAATGCGGCATATTATTTCCCTGTTGATGGAAAATGAGGCGGGCGCCTTATCGCGTGTTTCCGGGTTGTTTTCAGCGCGCGGCTACAACATCGAGTCACTCACTGTGGCGCCCACAGAAGATGCCACCCTGTCGCGCATGACTATAGTAACCAGCGGTTCTGACGAAGTGATCGAACAGATTTACAAGCAGCTCAACAAGCTGATTGAGGTAGTCGCGGTGATGGACCTGAGCGAAGGCGAACATCTGGAGCGCGAGTTAATGTTGGTGAAAGTGCGTGCGGTGGGTGCGGTGCGAGAGGAGATGAAGCGCATGACGGATATTTTCCGTGGGTGCATTATCGATGTATCTGACAAAACTTACACCATTGAATTAACCGGCACCGGTCACAAGCTGGAAAGCTTCTTGCAAGCCATAGACCGCAGCCTAATCCTGGAAACCGTGCGTACCGGCGCGTCCGGCATCGGGCGCGGCGATCGCATTTTAAAACTTTAATTTTTTTAACTTTATGATTATTTTAAAGAGGCCAACATGAAAGTTTATTACGACAAAGATGCAGACCTGTCTCTAATCATGGGCAAGGAAGTGGCCATTATCGGCTACGGCTCACAAGGCCATGCTCATGCCTTGAATCTAAAGGAGTCTGGTGTCAATGTGACCGTCGGCCTGCGTAAGAGTGGCGCTTCATGGAAGAAAGCTGAAGCGGCTGGACATAAGGTTATGGAGGTCGCGACAGCGGTGAAGGGTGCCGATGTGGTCATGATGCTGTTGCCTGATGAGAATATCCCTGATGTTTATAACACTGAAGTTGGGCCAAATATGAAGACGAGCGCTACTTTGGCGTTCGCCCACGGCTTCAACATTCATTATAACCAGGTCATCCCACGTGCCGATTTGGACGTAATTATGATAGCGCCAAAAGGCCCCGGTCACACAGTTCGCTCCGAATATTTGAAAGGCGGCGGTGTGCCGTCTTTGATTGCTGTATATCAGGACAAGTCCGGCAAGGCCAAAAACATTGCGCTTTCTTACGCCGCAGCCATTGGTGGTACCAAGGGAGGGGTGATCGAGACTGATTTCCGTGAAGAAACGGAAACAGATCTGTTTGGCGAGCAGGCCGTGTTGTGTGGCGGTGCCGTGGAACTGGTGAAGGCCGGTTTTGAAACCCTGGTGGAAGCTGGCTACGCGCCGGAAATGGCTTATTTTGAGTGCTTGCATGAATTAAAGTTAATCGTCGATTTGATGTACGAAGGTGGCATCGCCAATATGAACTATTCCATTTCAAATAATGCGGAATATGGCGAGTACGTCACCGGTCCTAAGATTATTACCGATGACACCAAGGAGGCCATGCGTAACTGTTTGAAGGATATCCAGACTGGTAAATATGCCAAACAGTTTATCCTGGAAGGCCGTACCAACTACCCTGAGATGACCGCGCGTCGCCGTCTTAACGCCAAGCATCCGATCGAAACGGTGGGCGCCCAACTGCGTGCCATGATGCCTTGGATCAGCAAAAATAAGCTGGTTGACCAAAGCAAGAACTAGGGATGATGGAGCTGGGATTGAGAGTTTGAATAGTGAGTGCTGGATCGCTCTCAATCCTAAGCTACACGATTTTTGTTCTCCAATCCCTGAATCTAAAAATCCACTCTTCGTTTTTCCCTTCTAATGTCTAATTACCCCCATCCAATCATTGCACGCGAGGGTTGGCCATTCTTGGCCATCGCCGTATTCATCGCTAGTTTGGTATCATATTTTGGCGGTGGAGTGTGGTCGCTCCTGTTTTGGTTAGTGGCGCTGTTTGTGCTGCAATTTTTCCGCGATCCGCCGCGCGAAATCCCACAGGATGCAGATGCAGTGTTATCCCCTGCCGATGGTCGCATTGTGGCGGTGGAGCGCACGCAGGATCCCTATGTGCAGCGCGATGCCATCAAAGTCAGCGTGTTCATGAATGTATTTAATGTGCATTCCAATCGCAGTCCCATAGATGGCTTGGTGAAGCGCATCCAATATTTTCCCGGCAAGTTCGTGAATGCTGATCTGGCTAAGGCTTCGCTGGAAAATGAGCGAAATGCCATATGGATCAAAAGGGCTGATGGGCAAGACGTAACCAGTGTGCAGGTGGCCGGGCTGATCGCACGCCGTATCCTGTGTTATGTGCAAGAAGGCGATGTTCTGACACGTGGTCAGCGATATGGCTTCATCCGCTTCGGCTCGCGCGTGGATGTGTATTTGCCACTGACGGCTGCCGTAAAAGTGTCAATTGGTGATAAAGTATACGCAACTACTACGATACTGGCGGTTTTGGCCAAGAGCTAAAGGCCAATATGATGAAAATCTTTCAAAATCATGACTGACCTGAATGACAGAAAACCGATGAATCTGCGCAGGCGCAGTATCTACCTGCTTCCCAACTTATTGACTACAGCGGCGCTGTTTGCCGGTTTTTACGCCATCGTGCAGGCAATGAATAGCAAGTTTGAATTTGCTGCCGTAGCAATTTTTATTGCTATGGTGCTAGATGGCCTGGATGGTCGCGTGGCGCGACTGACCCGAACCCAAAGCGAATTTGGAGCGGAATATGATAGCCTGTCCGACATGGTTTCGTTCGGTGTGGCTCCCTCTTTGCTGATGTATGAATGGGCGTTCAAGGACTTAGGTAAATTGGGTTGGTTCGCAGCCTTTATTTATTGCGCTGGCACGGCGTTACGGCTGGCACGTTTTAACGCTAATATTGAAGTGGTAGATAAACGATTTTTTCAAGGTCTGCCCAGCCCTGCTGCCGCCGCGGTGATCGCAGGTTTCGTTTGGGTAATGCTGGACAATCAATTTAGCGGTCAAGAGGCACGTTGGTATGCTGTCACCCTCACGGTGTTCGCCGGCTTGAGTATGGTGAGCAACGTGCGCTACTACAGTTTTAAAGATTTCAATATGCGCAAAAGCGTGCCGTTTATCGTTATTATCCTGGTCGCGTTATTTTTTATACTGATTTCCAGCTATCCGCCCGGAGTGCTGTTTCTGCTATTCTTGTGCTATGCCCTATCTGGCTATGTGCTGTGGCTGCTCGGTTTTCGTAAGAAAACTTCCAATCCCACCACGTAGCGGATCACAAAAGAGAGTGTGGTGGCGGGAGTAAGCATGGTCCACTTTTTTGTTCGGAGTGACATTGGAACTCCTGAATTTACGTCCATCAATTATTCAATTTAAGACTTATTCCTCGATAGAAATACGATAACCCTTCAGACTCCAATCATATTGGAAGAGGCTGGTTGGGAATTTGAGGTAAGTTTGGTAGAATGCCGAGGCTTTTTGAACTTTAACCAGAGTAGGGAGAGTTACATGTCTAATATCGAACAACGCGTCAAGAAAATCGTTGCTGAACAACTCGGTGTAAACGAGACTGAAGTGAAGAATGAGTCCTCGTTCGTTAATGATCTGGGTGCCGATTCATTGGATACGGTTGAGCTGGTGATGGCGCTGGAAGAAGAGTTCGAGTGTGAAATTCCAGACGAAGACGCAGAAAAAATAACTACGGTGCAACAGGCAATCGATTACGTTAACGATCATCCTAAGTAATTCATCCTTTCGCTTTCCCCTAAAATAACGGAGTTCGGTTTGGCAAAACGCAGAGTCGTCATTACTGGCTTGGGTATTGTTTCGCCCGTTGGTACAGGAATTTCCCAAGCATGGCAAAATATCGTTGATGGCAAATCAGGTATTACCCGCATCACACGTTTTGACACCAGCCTGTTTACATCGAAAATTGCCGGAGAGGTGCAAGGGTTTGATGTGAACCAATACCTCTCTGCCAAGGATGCTCGGCGTATGGATGTATTTATTCATTACGGCCTGGCAGCTGGCATGGAGGCAATTAAAGATGCCGGGATCGAGGTAACTGAACAAAACGCCGAACGCATCGGTGTCAATATTGGATCTGGTATCGGCGGGCTGCCGATGATTGAAGATAGTCATAACGACTATCTGGCGGCGGGTCCACGCAAGATTTCACCGTTCTTTATTCCGGGTACAATTATTAACATGATTTCTGGCAATCTGTCCATCATGTATGGCTTTAAAGGACCTAATCTGTCCATGGTGACAGCCTGTTCCACAGCCACTCATTGCATAGGCGAATCTGCCCGGTTGATCGAATATGGTGATGCCGACATTATGATCGCAGGTGGCTCTGAAGGGTCAATTTGTGCGCTTGCGTTAGGGGGATTTTCATCTGCACGAGCGCTTTCCACTCGCAATGACGATCCTGCTACCGCCAGCCGTCCATGGGACAAAGGACGCGATGGCTTTGTGCTGGGAGAAGGTGCTGGGATTTTAGTGCTGGAAGAATATGAACATGCCAAAAGCCGCGGTGCAAAAATTTATGCTGAAGTGGCAGGTTATGGTATGAGTGCCGATGCATACCATATGACGGCACCGCGCGAGGACGGCGAGGGTGCCGCGCGCTGTATGAGTAATGCCTTGCGCAATGCCGGCCTTAATGTGGATCAGGTGGATTATATTAATGCGCATGGCACTTCCACCCCGCTAGGCGACTTGGCTGAAACCATGGCAATGAAGCGCTGCCTGGGCGAACACGCGATGAAGGTCAAGGTCAGTTCCACCAAATCCATGACAGGACATTTACTGGGAGCTGCGGGCGGTATAGAGGCTATATTTTCCGCGCTTGGCATTTACCATCAGATTGCCCCGCCTACCATAAATATTTTCGAGCAGGATGAGGCTTGTGATATGGATTATGTGCCTAACATTGCGCGCAACATGACGATTAATGTCGCCATGTCCAACTCATTTGGCTTTGGCGGCACCAATGCTACTTTGGTGTTTCGCAAGGTTTAAAGTGCTTGCACGTCTCAAGGAACTACATGCTGATCAATGGCGTTCCAGGAGATCAGGTTAGCATTCATGACCGCGGCTTGCTATATGGAGATGGCGTATTTCGCACGCTGCGTGTGCTCGGTGGATGCATACAGTGTTGGCCGCGTCACTATCGCAAGTTGCAGCAGGATTGCGTTGCATTGCGTATCACTTGTCCAGAAGCAGCGCTGCTGTTTGAGGAATTGCGGCGTTTGATTGAACAGCGGCCCGATGGTGTGGCCAAAATAATCATCACACGTGGCGAACAAACGGCTCGCGGCTATGCTCCAGTCGAAAATATGATTTCGACACGCATCCTGAGTCTCACTCCTCTACTTGACTGTCCGGACATAAATTATTCGCACGGTGTCAGGCTCCGAGTATGCGATTTACGCTTAGCTCATCAACCGAAACTGGCTGGCATTAAGCACCTTAACCGATTGGAAAATGTTCTGGCTGCTGCGGAATGGAGTGACCCGGAGATCGCAGAGGGTCTGTTGCTGGATATTTTCGGCAATGTGATTGAAGGTGTTCGCAGTAATCTGTTTATGGTACGGAACGGTGAATTGTTTACACCGAATTTGTCGAGCTGTGGCGTGGCCGGTATACAGCGTGAACGCGTGATAGAGTGGGCTGCCAAGCATGGTGTGCCGTGCTGGGTCAGACAGTTTGGACTGGCGGAATTGCTTGTTGCGGACGAAGTATTTTTGGTGAATAGTGTGTTTGGATTATGGCCGGTGCGTGAGCTGTCAGGCAGTGACTGGAGCCATCACCCGATTTCCATGCAAGTGCAGGAATGGTTGAGCCATGCGCACGATTAAACGCTTGTTTCTCATTATATTGCTTTTGGCCTTGCTGCTGGCGAGTGCGATTGGCTATTATGTTATTCGTCCGCTTACATTTCCCACGCTTCCCTTGGAATTTTCACTAAATCAGGGCAGCAGCCTGAAGACTGCGGCGCGGCAGATGCAACAGGCTGGCGCGTTGCCCAATGATTGGATGTTTGTCTGGTTGGCGCGCATGCTGGGCAAATCTGCACAGATACAGGCTGGTAACTATGAGCTGGAAACTGCGGTTACGATGTTGGAATTGTTAGCTATCGTGACAGAAGGGCAGGCCGCCCAGAGTGAATTCAGCATAATTGAAGGTTGGACGTTCAATCAATTCCGCGCAGCATTGAATACCAATCCGGCCATTCGGCATGATAGCGCGAGTTTGTCCGAAGAGGAGATTCTGCGACGTATTGGCGCAACGGAGGCGTATGCGGAAGGGCAATTTTTTCCCGATACCTATTATTTCGTCAAAGGCACAAGCGACCTAGCCTTGCTTAAGCGTGCCTACAAGACTATGCAAATGCACCTGCAGGAAAGTTGGCAAGAACGTACGCCTGACCTGCCTTTTAAGTCGGCCTATGAAGCGTTGATTCTAGCCTCTATCGTGGAAAAAGAAACGGGGCAGGCAAGTGATCGCGGCATGATAGCGGCCGTATTTATCAACCGTCTGCGCAAGGGTATGCTGCTACAAACTGATCCGACCGTAATTTACGGGTTGGGACAGAATTTCGATGGCAATTTGCGCAAGCGCGATTTGCTAGTGGATACGCCGTACAACACCTATACCCGCGCAGGCATGCCACCCACTCCGATTGCACTGCCAGGGCTAGCTTCGATACAGGCGATTCTTCATCCGGCTTCAACCGATGCTCTGTACTTCGTGGCGCGCGGGAATGGCAGTTCACAATTTTCAAATACATTAAATGAACATAACAATGCAGTGAATCGTTATCAAAAATAATTGCGTGGCTAATACGTTTTCTCTAGCTCATGTTTTCTCCGCGAATCTGACTTTCTCTATATCGCAGTAGCAGACACCTTCAATTTTTGGCTAACATGCACGGGTGCAATCGTATACAATTCCGCGCTATTTTATATTGAGCGAAAACCGACCACGTAATGCTGGAAATTAGCAATCTTGCTTGTAGTCGCGGAGATCATCTGCTATTTTCTGATCTGAATTTTTCTCTCTCAGCTGGCGAATTGCTACAGGTGCAGGGCGCCAACGGCAGCGGCAAGACCAGCTTGCTGCGTACTTTATGCGGTTTTATGATGCCTGTTGCGGGCGAGATCCGTTGGCGCGGTCAGAACATCCGTGAGTTGGGTGATGCATTTTATGCAGAGATGATTTATCTCGGCCATTTGAATGCCATCAAGGACGAATTGAATGCGCTGGAGAACTTGCGCATTAGTGCAGGGCTGGCTGGCTGCAAGGTGGATGACAAACAGGTAATTGCGGCGTTACGTCGTATGGGTTTGCGCGGCCGGGAAACTTTGCCAGTCAAAGTACTGTCTCAAGGGCAACGTCGGCGTGTGGCATTGGCGCGCTTGTTGCTTAGCGATGCCCCTTTATGGATACTGGATGAACCACTCACTGCACTGGACGTGGGCGCGGTTGGGCTGATGCAGGAATTGATTGGCGAGCATCTGGTGAATAACGGCATGGTGATCTACACTACTCATCAGCCACTGGAAGTGGTCGGGGTTGCAACGCGGTGGCTTGCGCTGTCATGAACAAGTTGTCGCTGATAGGTTTGTTGAGCCTGGTGATTCGTCGCGATCTGGTGCTGGCCATGCGTCGTCGTGCCGATGTGCTGACTACACTGATTTTTTTCGTCATGGTGGTCAGTTTGTTCCCCTTGGGTGTGGGTCCCGAAATGGATATGCTGCGAAAAATGGCTCCCGGCGTGGTTTGGGTGGCGGCTTTGTTGGCTTCAATGCTATCACTGGGGCGCATGTTCTCGGCGGATTATCTGGACGGTACTCTGGAGCAGATGATGCTGGTACCGCAGTCGCTGTCGGTACTCGTGTTAGCTAAGATTTTGGCGCACTGGATGGTCTCTGGTTTGCCGTTGGTGATTATGGCCCCGGTGCTGGGCTTGCAGTTTGATATGTCGGCGCAGGCATTATGGGTATTGATCGCTGCCCTGCTGCTTGGCACACCGATACTCAGCATGATAGGTGCAGTCGGTGCTGCGTTGACACTGGGGCTGCGCGGCGGCGGGGCGTTGGTGTCGCTACTGGTATTGCCGTTGTGCATCCCGGTGTTGGTTTTTGGAGCAGGCGCAGTGGAAGCCGTTGTAAGTGGCACAAGTGTGAGTTCCCACTTATCGTTGCTAGGCGCGCTACTGGTGATGGCATTGGTATTTACGCCATGGGTTACAGCCCTCGCTCTGCGTATTTCGATGGAATAAAACACATTGTGTATTTTTAATTGAGTAGATATTGGCTATAAACTGGTTTAAATATTCTTCGCCGAGCACCTTTTATGGGGTGGCCGGCAAGATGGTGCCGTGGTTCGCGTGGTCGGCCGCAATCCTGTTTGTTGTGGGTCTTTATATTGGTTTTTTTGTGGCACCGACTGATATCCAGCAAAGCGAAGCGTATCGCATCATGTTCATACATGTGCCTGCTTCCATCCTGTCTATGTTTATCTACCTGGTCATGGCGGGTTATGCCGCGCTAGGGCTGATTTTCAATACGCGCTTGTCTTCCATGATGGCTTCTGCGCTGGCACCTACGGGCGCGCTGCTTGCTTTTCTTTCGCTATGGACAGGCGCATTGTGGGGCAAGCCGATGTGGGGGGCATGGTGGGTGTGGGATGCGCGACTGACTTCCGAGCTCATCTTACTATTCCTGTATCTTGGTTTTATCGCTTTGCATGCCTCGATTGATGATCCGCGTCGTGCCGACCGTGCCAGCGCACTGCTCGCCATAATAGGTTCGGTCAACGTCCCTATCATCTATTTTTCAGTGCAATGGTGGAATACCCTGCATCAAGGAGCTTCGGTAAAATTCACAGGCACAAGTATGCATGTGGCTATGCAGCAGGGCATGTACACCATGATGCTGGCGGTCTGGCTATATGCCATTGCGGTTTCTTTACTACGTGTGCGTTGTATTATTTTAGAGCGTGAATGCAAGGCCCAGTGGGTATCTGAGCTCGCGGAGGTTAGGCGATGAACTGGGGTGAATTTTTTGCCATGAATGGCTATGCCTGGTATATATGGGGCTCGTACGGAATGGCACTGCTGATATTTATTATTGAAATTGTGATGGTGCGCCACAGAAGAACACTTATATTGCAGCAATTACACCTGATGCGCAATGCAGAAGATGATATGACGTAATGTTTCAAGGACAGGTTTGCCAGCTATCCTAATCGTTTCATCAATTCGTGCGATGATCGCGAAAAATTCTTCGAATTGGACAAGAAAGCTTATCTATGCGAACACAAGCGTGGAGTATTCATATTCCCAATGGAACGAAACGTTACAAAATAAACTCAAAGCAATCGAAGTTGTGTCTATTTATAAAACATTTGGACTGAAATAATATTGATATTGGAAAAAAATAACATGAAACCGCGTCAGAGAAAATTTGCATATATAATTCTTGCACTTGTTGCTTTGGGTGCCGCCATAGGTTTGGTGTTATATGCACTAAACGATAATATCAGCTTGTACTTTACCCCGACCCAAGTTCTTAATAAAGAAGCGCCGCAGGGGCGCGGCTTCCGTATGGGCGGATTAGTGGTTGTGGATAGTGTCAAGCGTCAGAGCGATGGTTTGACAGTGCATTTCAGCATAACCGATACCGCCAAGAGTATGCCGGTTGTGTACAAAGGTTTCTTGCCCGATCTCTTCAAGGAAGGGAAAGGGGTGGTGGTACATGGCAAGCTTGAGGCTGGGAACGTGTTCCGCGCGGATGAGGTGTTGGCCAAGCATGATGAAAACTACATAGCACCGGAAGCTGCATATGCTATGAAGCAGGCTGCTAAAGGACAATCTGCAGTGAATGCCGCGTCATCCGTTAGTGCACCTGCTGCAAAATAGTCCAAAAATTACAGCTTGATTTCAGGAAGTCTCGGCCTTGCTTGAGGGAGCTCTATAAATTAAGTTTCCGTTTAATATCAAGCTGTTAAAAAATTTCGACGATCAATTTGCACGACAGATGCTCGTAATTCAGGTGCGTTCATCCTTCATTAGATAACGCCAGCAAATTTTTCCCTTCGGATGTGTACTTCCACCATGGGAGGGCTTCTTCACCTTGAATAAAGTGTTTAACCGAAATTAAAGTATAGAGCACACACTGATCATGACGATGGCCCATGACCTTAGCCAGTTCGCGAAATGTTGCTAGAGGTTCACGGTTGACAAGTTGATCTGGGTAATGGATTCCAATATTTCGAAGATCGGATGCAATTGATTTGCCAATGTTCGGCAAATCTTCTAACCGTATTAGGTTATTTCGTTCGATGCGTTTCATGAAGATACTCCCAAGTTGCATAACGAAACTAGTAACCAACAACAACGGCGCAGGCAGGCGAAGTTTTGTATCCGTTTGGATGCCGGATAACCGCACGCTGCAGAACCAAATACGATTGTGTAAACGGTTTGTACCTATCGTATCGTTGGTAGTCTTTTGGATTGTTGGCAACCTTCTCATAGTTGCTGGTATTCGAATTCAGGATCCTGGAATCGTACTAAACGCATGAAGATGCATTAATGCAATGGCGGACTTCGCTGAAATCCTGAACCAGCGCCAAAAAACTCAAGCATCAAAAAATCTTCAAGCCCCTCATTATCTTCCATGCGTGCCGACAGGACGACAACGCGGTTGAGGCGGTGCGATTCCCAATTAAAATCTCCTTTGAAATGCTTGCGAATCAGCTCGATCATCCTGCGAATAATAGCGCGCTCCACATCACCATTTAATCCGGCATCGACTTCGATTACTTCGCGCCGAGAGTTGTTATAGTCTGTTGTCCAGCCTCGAAATGAAAATCGGGCGGTCCGAACACCCATGCTGATAATTTGAAACACTCCGCTCGTACCTTCTGGCTGGAGGTTGCGTCTGATGTTGGCCATCCTTTTTTCGTCAGCTGAAAGCTGGCGCTGGGTAGATATTGTTTCTGCGTTATCACGTTCATCAGAAATCTCGGCTGCCTGGCGGCGCGCTCTGGCGGCGTTAATGTAGCTCGCCAGGTCAGCCTGAGGTGCCGGATGTGATGCTGGGGGGATAGCTAAAGGAACCTCAGTCTCTGTGACTGTTCTTTTCGGTAAAGGTTTAATCGGTATTTCCGTTTCGATAGCCTGAGGTTGAGGCGAGGGCGGGGGTTCATGTTTTGGCTCAGGCTCAGGTTTGGATTTAGGCTCAGGTTTAGGCTCAGGTTTAGGCTCAGGTTTAGGCTCAGGTTTAGGCTCAGGTTTAGGCTCAGGTTCAGGTTTAGGTTCAGGTTGAGTCTGAGGACTCTTTTGTGGGGTAGATGAGGATTCTTGTTCTGGTTTTGTTTCGGGCAATTCTACAAAGCGTGCATCAATTGGAGGCAAAGGAACACTCTCAGTCTTGGGAGATGCCAGGAAATATCCAAATTCAAACATGATGGCCAGCCAAATGATGGTCGCCAGCGGTATTGGCCACCAGAATCGAATTTCCTTCGATCTAGATTCGGGCATGCTTACCACGTCATTTATGTTTTACCGCAATCAAAAAATGTTGGGCGCCGGCGGATCGAGCCTGCAACATCGCCTGCACTACAATGCCTTGCGGTGCTTCGTTGTCCGCTGATACGACCAAGCTCTGTTGCGAATCGTGCAATAGCGGCCTGAGCGTGGCGGCCAGGGTTTCCAGTGTTACGGGAATGCGATTGATAAAGATTTGGCTATCACCAGTCAGTGTCAGCGTTACCGGCGCGTCAGCTTGGAGTTTTTCGGCTTCCCCTTGGGGCAGATTCACCTGCAGGGAATCAAGATTCTGCATTGACAATGAAGAGAGCATGAATGTCACCAGTAAGAAAAACATCACATCGATCATTGGAATGATCTCGATGCGACCCTTGCGATACGTTCTGGATTTACGCAGCTTCATGGGTGCTTCCCTGTTGATCCAAACGGATGTGATCAATCAGACGCGTACCAAGCCGTTCCATCTCATCCATCGTTTGTGATTGCAAACGAGAAAAATAATTAAATCCAAATAATGCAATCAGCGCGATTAATAAGCCGACTGCAGTTGCAATAAGTGCCTGAGCCACGCCTCCTGTCACCCCCGTAGGATTGACGACGCCGCTGCCGCCAATTATTTGGAAAGCATGCATCATTCCAACAATTGTTCCCATCAGCCCGAGCAAAGGAGCAGCAGTGACGATAGTCTCTAACACCCATAACCTGCGCGCAAGGGAAGTTTCAATCAACTGGGCTTCATCAGCTGCACGAGATTCAGTCCACCATGAAGGTCGATGCCGGTTGGCGATCACCACCTCAAAGAATCGCTTGTAATAGTGACGTTCATTCAACCCGGAAAGTATTTTTTCCAGGTCTTCCCATGCGAAGCCATAAGTTTCAACAAGGTTAAGTAAGTCATATGAAAGACGTGCATAACGCCCATAGAGAAATGCCTTCTCAAGCATGATGGCTAAAGCGATTACTCCTAGTAAAGACAATGGCAGGATAATTATCCCACCGAGTTTAAATGCGATCCAAACTTCTTGCAGCTCTTGCATGGTTATCTCCAAATGAGGGGATAATCCCCACTTGCTAGTTAAAAAACTTATTGATGAACAGGTCAAAAATTTCGCCGTGGTCCAAACTGAGATGCTTTTTTTTCAGTTTTAATTCCCCAAATTTCCTAATATTGTCGAGCAGGTTAATAAAATGCGTATCTCAACATTGTTTGGTTGATTCTATTGAGCATATAGGTTAGTTAGCACTTCACTGCCAGTTATTGAAATTCGATCAACGGCAGAAATTCCTGCAATGTTTGAAAATGTGGCGGTCGTGAGTAACAGCAATCAAGTATACGATGGCCTATCTCTCGCCATATTGCTGGAATATATCTGTTTACCTATCATCAGAATATCATTAATTGCCACAACATTAAGCGCACCTGGTTCTAACACACCACCTCATTGATCTGTCTCACGGCAGTTAGCCGCATTTCACTGCAATTGCCTAACTTGTCTCCTTACGGGGTAACTTTTAACACGTTATTTTCACACACTTGAAACGGCAGCTCGTATCATGTTTAACGGCATTGTAAGGAAGATCAATTTATGAACGCATTTGCGTAAAGTTGATGTTAATATTTCTCTGCGTATTAGATTTCCACGATTGTAATATGTCGTACGGCCATTTTCTGAATTGAATCGCCGCCTTATGCTCGGGTTGCTTATACTATTACAGCATTGGGTTTAATCAGCGTTTAGCGCTTTTCGCGCTATTCGATAATGGATTGAATTGATCAACATTCCACCACTAGCCTCGCTGAGGCCGGTATTGCCTTCCAGGCTATAACTTCTTATTCGTACCTGTTATGAAAAAACAACTCACTGTCGGTACCCCACTCAGCCCCTCCGCTACCAGAGTTATGTTGCTGGGCAGCGGTGAACTCGGTAAGGAAGTTATCATCGCATTGCAACGCTTGGGTGTGGAGACCATTGCCGTGGATCGTTATCCCAATGCACCGGGACATCAGGTGGCACATCGCGCACATGTCATCAACATGACGGATGCTGCTGCATTGCGTGATCTGATCGAGCGCGAACAGCCGCATCTTATCGTGCCGGAGATCGAAGCTATAGCCACCGACATGCTGGTCGAGATTGAGCGGGAGAGATTGGCGCGGGTCATTCCCACTGCACGCGCCGCACAACTCACCATGCACCGTGAAGGAATTCGCCGCCTTGCTGCGGAAACACTGGGGCTACCCACCTCTCCCTATTCTTTCGCCAGTAGTCTGGAAGAATTGCGTGCGGCGATCGATAACGGCATCGGCTATCCCTGCGTGGTGAAACCGGTGATGTCCTCCTCCGGCAAGGGGCAGTCTAAAATCGACAGTCCGGCGGAGGTGGAGCAAGCGTGGAATTATGCTGCCAGCGGCAGCCGGGTGAACCAGGGAAGGGTAATTGTCGAAGGTTTTATTAATTTCGAATATGAAATTACTCAACTCACTGTGCGTGCAATGGGCAGTAATGGCGAAGTCGAAACGCATTTCTGTGAACCGATCGGGCATGTCCAAATTAAAGGTGACTATGTTGAAAGCTGGCAGCCGCAGGTTATGTCTGAACTGGCTTTAAAGCGCACACGCGATATTGCCAGGAAAGTTACGGACAATCTCGGGGGCTTAGGCATCTTCGGTGTCGAACTGTTCGTTAATGGTGATGATGTGTGGTTCAGTGAAGTCAGCCCGCGTCCGCACGACACTGGCATGGTTACGATGTGCAGTCAGGTCCAGAATGAATTTGAGCTGCATGCCCGCGCCATACTCGGTCTGCCAGTGAGCACCGCTTTGCGTGCACCGGGCGCGAGTGCAGTGATTTATGGGCAACTGGAAGAAACGGCTATTGCTTTTACTGGTGTCGATGAAGCGTTAAGTGTCCCGCAAAGCGATTTACGCTTGTTTGGTAAACCGGAATCGTTTGCCAAACGGCGTATGGGCGTGGCGTTGGCAAACGGAGTAGATACCGACGAAGCGAGAGTACGCGCCAAACTAGCCGCCAGCAAAGTGGTGCCAGTCAAGGTTTAGTGTCATTCCCGCCGTACCGAAGGCAGCATTTACTTGGCTTATTGAAAGAACGGGGCCCAGATGTTTTAAACACTCTGGACTCACCGCGGCATGAAAAATAATTAATTAATGTTGCTGTCGAGAATTGGAGTTACTGAGTTACCAGTTCGCGCAGTACATAAGGCAGGATGCCGCCATGGCGGTAGTAATCCACTTCGACGGGAGTGTCGATTCGCAGCAGCAGCGCAACTTGTTGCATGCTACCGTCGCGGCGCTTGATGGTGAGCATTACATCCTGTTGTGGCTTAATGAAATTTGCTATGCCGGTGAGATCGAATGTATCTTCGCCGGTCAGCTTGAGCGAAGCCACGCTGTCGTTGCCCTTGAACTGTAAAGGCAGCACGCCCATGCCCACCAGATTGCTGCGATGGATGCGCTCGAAACTCTTCGCCACTACAGCTTTTACGCCTAGCAATTGCGTGCCTTTTGCCGCCCAATCTCGAGAGGAGCCAGTGCCGTATTCTTCCCCGGCGAAAATAACAGTGGGCGTGCCGTCTGCGATGTATTTCATCGCTGCGTCGTATATCGCTATCTGTTCGCCGTTGTAAAGTGTGTAGCCGCCTTCTACGCGACTGCCGTCGGCATTGGGCGGCAGCATCAGATTCTTGATGCGCACGTTGGCGAAAGTGCCGCGTATCATGACCTCATGATTGCCGCGTCGTGCGCCGTAACTGTTGAAATCCTTGATGGCTACGCCTTTGCTTTGCAGGTATTTGCCGGCAGGGGTGGTGGATTTAAAACTGCCAGCCGGACTGATGTGATCGGTGGTAACTGAGTCACCGAAAATGCCCAGCGGCTTGGCATTGCGGATGTCGGAAACACTACCGACAGTCATGCCAAAATCGTCAAAGAACGGCGGGCGCGCAATGTAGGTAGAATCGTCCCAGTGGTATTGGTTGCCGGTGGGGGCAGCAATACCGTTCCACAGTGGCAGGTCGCGAGTAAGGTCACTATATAGCCTGCGATACACCATGGGGTCGGCAGCAAATTTCATTGCTGCATGGACTTCCGCACTGCTCGGCCAGATATCTTTCAAATAGATTAATTGACCATTGCGGCCGATGCCAAGTGGTTCACTATCCAGATTAATGTTTACTCTGCCAGCCAGAGCAAAGGCAACTACCAGCGGTGGGCTGGCGAGGAAGTTGGCCTTGATGTTGGCATGGACGCGTGCCTCAAAGTTACGGTTGCCGGACAACACTGCTGCGGCGATCAGATCGTGGGCGAGAATGGCATCTTCGATTTTTGCATTCAATGGGCCGGAGTTGCCGATACAAGTGGTGCAACCATAGCCCACCAAGCGGAAACCGAGTTGTTCCAGATAAGGTAGCAGGCCAGAATGAGTTAAGTAGTCCGTCACCACGCGCGAGCCGGGGGCGAGCGACGTTTTGATATGTGGTTGCACGCGCAGGCCTGCCTCCACCGCTTTTTTCGCCAGCAAACCTGCCGCCAGCATCACACCGGGGTTGGAGGTGTTGGTGCAGGAGGTGATGGCAGCTATTAATACATCGCCATGGCGGAGCTGTACTGCCGGTATCATCTCACCGCTTGTTTCGCAGCGCACGCTGGGTGTCGGGCGGTTGTCCATCATCTCGATCTCAGTCACGGTGCTGGTGTTGTGCTTGCTTTGAGTGCCGTTGCCAGCCGGTGCGGTTTCCTGATCTTGCAGGCCGCCACCTATGATCGGTACACAAACGTTTCCGCTAAGGTCGGCCAAATCGGTGATATAACGTTTTCCCAAGTTTTCAGCGGGCTGGTTGAAGCCATTCTCCGCCACTGACTTGCTGAACAAGGTGTTGAAATTCTCCTTCATCCCGGAGAGCGGTACGCGATCCTGCGGACGTTTTGGTCCGGCCAGAGAAGGTTCGATGCTGTTCAAATCCAGCTCCACCACGCTGCTGTAATCGACTGCGTCTGCCTCAGGTATGCCGTACAGCCCTTGCGCTTTGAAGTAGGACTGGAAGGCATCCACTTCTTCATCGCTGCGTCCGGTATTGCGCAGGTAGTCCAGCGTTACATCGTCCACCGGGAAGAAACCCATTGTTGCGCCATATTCCGGCGCCATGTTGGCGAGGGTGGCGCGATCCGGCAGGGTAAGCGCAGCGGTGCCTGCACCGAAAAACTCCACAAATTTCCCCACCACTTTATGCTTGCGAAGCAGTTCGGTGACGGTCAATACCAAGTCGGTCGCGGTGATGCCTTCGCGCAGCTTGCCCGAGAGATGAACACCCACCACATCCGGCGTGAGGAAATATACCGGCTGGCCGAGCATGCCCGCTTCCGCTTCGATGCCGCCCACACCCCATCCAACCACGCCGATGCCATTAATCATAGTGGTGTGGCTGTCAGTGCCCACCAGCGTATCGGGATAATAAACGCCGTCTTTTTGCAGCACACCGCGCGCCAGATATTCCAGATTCACCTGATGCACGATACCGACGCCGGGCGGCACCACCTTGAACGTATCAAATGCCTGCATGCCCCATTTCATGAATTTGTAGCGCTCATTATTGCGCTCAAACTCCAGTTCCATGTTGAGTCGCAGCGCATCCGGACTATTGTAATAATCCACCTGCACCGAATGATCCACCACTAGATCCACCGGCACCAACGGTTCAATGATCATCGGATTCTTACCCAACTTTGCAGCGGCATCGCGCATGGTGGCAAGGTCAACAAGCAGCGGAATGCCGGTGAAATCCTGCAACACGATACGTGCCACTACGAACGGAATTTCTTCGGTGCGCGGTGAATTCTGCTGCCAGTTCGCCAGTTGGCGAATGTGCGCTTCGCTGATCTTCTTGCCATCGTAATTGCGCAGCACCGCTTCTAACACAATGCGGATGGAAACTGGCAAGCGTGAAATTTTGCCCAACCCTGCTGTTTCGAGTGCTTTCAAGGAATACAGCGTGCCAGTCTTGCCGTTGGCGAGTGTGAATGTTTGACGAGTGTTGAACAGATTATGCGACATGGCGATGGCTCCGAATGAAAGCTATGTGCGGAAAGAAAGAACGCGATTATAACGCGGCAGGGGTGGATCGGGCATCGATCAGCTAAAACTGAAGGTGCTGCAAGACAAGATGAACAATGCAGAGTATCTGCAAAGTCTGAACAGTTGATAAAAAGTATTTTAAGTGAGACAAGTCGCGAAACAAATGGATTTTCTTGTTAAGAATAAGCAGTTTGCTTATTCTCTTTTTCTTGGCGCCGTTCCATTATTATGATCAGAATATTTAACTCTTAGGAATGTAGCGAATTTTGGGCGTAGCTCGTTGATCATTTCGGCATGCTGATTATTTTAATAATATATTTATAATCAGTGTGTTATTTACTTGCCCCCCAAGTGCAAGTCAGCCAGTCTGCCAAAAATGTGTACATGAAACTGTGCAAAGCTGAAATTCATCTATGGCTGATGGGGTGGGGGGCCTGGTCCAGGAAATCGTGACAAATTAACTATTGCATTGAGTCAATTTATGAGCGCCAACAACAGTGACAAATCCAGAGGCTTGTTTGCCAACCCATTGCCCATTGTGATGGTGGTGTTGCTGGCAGCAGGCGTGCTGGTCAGGAACGTGCCGCTGGAGAGTGCGCGCCCGATCGATCCTGAGCGCGTGAAGTTTATGCCGACCACTCAACAGGATGTCGAGGCGCGGCTGTGGCAGGATCCGTTCGCAGCGATAGAGAAACATGAGGAGCGTTCCGCTCAGGCCGCCGAGGTCGCGCCTACTCTCAAGGCATCTAACTCCAAGGCGCATACCACTGAGGCGCTGCACGAGCGCATCAATGAGTTACGCCACCTTGACCCCAGTCGTTTGACGGTTGTCGCTGTGAGTGTTTTTGGCGGCTCATTCGTCGAAGCGGCCGAATATCGGCGTCGCTCACGTTTCGCAGTGGTCTCGGCGCTAGGTTTTCATCAATATCATCCTGAGAATGCCGACGCGATAGGCTATTTCAATATCAACCTGCCTGAGTCCGGTAGCCGTCCGCTACAGTTGACTGTGCCATACGAGTGGTACGAGCGGAAAGATCCGTCTTCTAATGTGCTTGTGCTCTGGCTGAACGAGGAAAAGTTCACCACTGCGCCGCTTGTGAAGCTGCATGCCTTGTTTAGAGGTTTGACGCCACCTCCGGATACTACGTTACCAGCCAACAGCAGCGATGGCCTCAATGTCAAGCTGGTCGGACCGGCAGGGTCGGCGATGCTAACGAAGCTGGTTTCCAATAGTGGTCTGCCGACAACCGGGAATGTCACGAAGCAAAACTCTATGATGTCGACGAGTGACGTTATGCTCCAGATGTTCTCGCCCAGCGCGACCGTCTCCAATTGCGAACTGTCAATCGTTTCGGGGGGGCGAGATGACAGCAAGAAGAAGCTGTGGGACTGCATCAAGATAAAAGATCTTCCCCGATCGAACGATCTGACAATGCCCCAGATCGTCCGTACGATCGGCACCGACGACACACTCTCGGCCGCGTTGCTGTGGGAGTTGTGGCAGCGCGGGGTCAATCGTGAGTTCGGATATGATGATTCGTGGTGGCAGCTGAACTGGGCGCAGCTTGTGAATAACAAGAAATATGCAAGTTCTCCGCGTAATTGCAAGGACGGCTTGGTGCTAATCAGCGAGCGGGATTCCACGTATGCTCGCACGCTATCCAGAAATCTCACCGACGGCTTTTCGTCGCTCTGCGGGACTGATCCCGGCGTGTCGAAGCAGGTACGCTCATTTACCTACCTGCGTGGGCTGGATGGCGTGCTGCCTGATATAGACAAGTCTGGCACCAATGCATCGCACAAGAATGATGGTGGAAAATCAAAGGACTTAGGCGCGCAACTCAACGATATCCCGATAGAGCACGCCGAAGGACGTAGCCAGTATGACTACCTACGGCGGCTTGCCGACGAGATTACGCAACTTAATAGCGATAAGCAGTTTGCAGAGAACGGCATAAAGGCGATTGGTATCGTTGGTTCCGACCTGTACGACAAACTCCTTATCCTTCAGGCGCTTCGCAACCGTTTCAAGGACAAGATATTCTTCACCACCGACCTTGATGCGCGCTACCTGCACGCTGATCAGAAGGATTGGGCGCGCAACCTCGTGGTTGCGTCCAACTTTGGCTTGTCGCTACGTCCGGAACTGCAGCAGTCGACCTTGCCATTCCGGGATAGCTACCAGACCGCAACTTATCTTGCTACATTGATGGCGCTCGAGAACAAGGCGTTCGATTGGACCGGTAAGATGAAGCAGTGGCTGTATCCGCAGATCTTCGAGATCGGCCGGACAGAGGCGGTGCATCTAGCCTCGCCGACGGTTGATGATCTCACCGTTTGGTATGACGCCTCCAGGCTCGAAGGTTCCAACCCCAAGGGCACTATCTCTCCAAAGATATATAAACCTTGTGATCACAACTATTGGGCGGAGTGCACGGGCATCGAGCCGGCCAGGCCTCTGCTCAGGCCATCATTTGAGCATGCGCCTGAAATTTTCTTAATGATCGCCCTTGGACTCCTGTTGATCGCCATGGCTAGCCGTCATGTTCATGAGACGTTGTGCGCAGCAAAAAATGCGCTTTCCTCTCTTATTAAGGCGAAAGCCGCAAAATTCTGGTTGACGGGCGTGGGTTTGCTGGTTTTAGTGGTGCTTTATATCTTCGCGTCTATCATAGGAGAAGTGAATGTTTCGCTTAAGCAGGGAATCGGTGAGCCGTTCGTGTGGTTGGAAGGAACCAGCGTGTGGCCGAGTCTGGTGTTACGCTTCATCGGCTTCGTGCTTACGATTGTGCTCGCGCTTGTGCTCTGGATTTGGATCTGGCGGGAGGCGCGTCTCATCTCCAGACACTTTAATTTTGCCCTGCCGCAGACCTGGACGCTGGCGCGCAGCAGATGGTCTGCAATGTTGACCGGCCCGTATCTCGATCTGACCTCATTCAATAAGGAAGACAAGGTTGACCCGAAGCCAGGATACACAGAGGTCGAGATCGCAACACTGTGGCAAAACTACTTGTGTGCCACCGGCCTGCGCGAGATGACAGGCTGGATCTTGCTCTCCACTGCGATTGTAGTCCTACTTGGCTATGTGGCGTTCCAAATTTTTGGCATGCCATTATTTCCTCACCGCGGCCAGCTTGTGGAAAGACTGAACCTCATTCTTGTATTTCTCAACGCGTCGATTTTGTGGCTCGTCATCTTCTGGGTCAGCTACCAGACGCGTGCTTGCGCGCAGTTTATCAAGATACTGAGCAATATGAGCAGCGTGTGGCCTGAGCGGTTGCTCAATCGCAAAGAAACCGAGACCGGCGTGTCGCGCGCGTATCTTGCGGACTACCTCGATTTTGAGTTGGTTATGCGCGCCACACAACGCATTCATTGGCTTATCTACTTGCCGTTCGTCTCGATTCTGTTCATGGTAATTGCGCGGAGCGATCTCTTTGACGCGATGAATTTTCCGCTTGTGCTAGTTTTTGTCATCGGGCTTGTGCTGGTTTATGCACTATTCAGCGAGGTACTGCTGCATAGAGGCGCCTTGGCGGCGCGCACCAAGGCGCTCAATTACTACGAAATGCTGTTGTGGCGCATGCAGGCTCCGTCCCCGCTGAAGAACAATCTTAATGAAAATACTGAGGACGGCAGCCCGTCACCTGACATGGTCAATGGTGCGGTGGCTGGCCAGTCTCAGCTGAAAGAGCCGCCAATTAGCGCGGAACAGATCAAACTGCTGATGGAGCGTATTCGCAACACCCGTGAGGGCGTTTTTGCCCCAGTCACTGAGCAGCCCGCGTTACGCGCATTGCTCTTGCCCTTCGGTGGCTTTGGTGGTGCGCAGCTCATTGAATATTTGATCAACTTTATGGTGTGAGGTTGGCCTGGCCGGGGCTGGAAGATAAGTTTAGCCATGGCTAAATGTTTCCGCATTCGAGGTGGGCCAGCGCTCCTAAGCCTGCGGTGCGTCCGCTTGCGAAACAGGCGGTGAGCAGATAGCCGCCGGTGGGCGCTTCCCAGTCAAGCATTTCGCCCGCACAGAACACGCCGGGCATGGCGCGCACCATCAAGCTTTCATCCAACGCCTCGAAGGCAATGCCCCCTGCGCTGCTGATGGCCTCATCCAGCGGACGCGGTGCGATGAGCCGCAACGGCAATGATTTAATCGCAGCCGCAAGGCGCTCGGGGTTGGCGAAGTCTGATGGCGGCACCAGTTCGCGTAGCAGGCCAGTTTTTACCCCCTTGATGCTTGCCCGGCTTTGCAAATGGCTGGCCATCGAGCGGGAACCGCGCGGATGCGCTATCTCGGCGATGACGCGCGGCAAATCTTTTCCGGGCGTCAGATCGAGGTAAATGACTGCCGCGCCAGTGGCTGCAATCTCATCGCGCAGAAGTGCAGACAAAGCGTAGATCAGGCCACCTTCAACCCCGGTCGTCGTCACCATGAGGTCACCCTGTCGACGGTGAAAGCGCCCCGCTGCATCGGTAAAGGTCACCGTCACTGCTTTTACCGGATGCCCGGCGAAGCGGGAGCTGAAGTACTCGCTCCAGCCGACATCGAAACCGCAGTTTGCGGGCTGTAATGGCACAACGGGAACGCCGCGCTGCGCGAGCAGCGGCACCCATGCGCCATCGGAACCGAGCCGCGCCCAACTGCCGCCCCCCAGTGCCAGCACCACTGCATCGGCTTTCGCGGTGTGCTCGCCCTGTGGTGTGGAAAAACGAAGCGAACCATTTTTATCCCACCCGCACCAGCGATGGCGCATATGAAAATGCACGCCTGCCTCACGCAAGCGGTGTAGCCAGGCGCGCAAGAGCGGCGCTGCTTTCATGTCAGTCGGGAATACGCGCCCGGACGTGCCGACGAAGGTCGCTATGTCGAGGTCGTGCACCCACTCTCGCAGTGCTTCCGGCCCGAAGGCGTCGAGCAGGGGCTTGACTTGGGCGCGGCGTGCACCGTAGCGTGAGAGGAATGGTTCCATTGGCTCGGAATGCGTGATATTCATGCCACCCTTGCCAGCCATCAGAAACTTGCGTCCCACTGATGGCATGGCATCATAAAGATCGACCAGCACGCCGCCCTGAATCAGTACCTCTGCAGCCCTCAGTCCGGCAGGTCCGCCGCCGATGACGGCAACCGACTTGGCGTTCAGCTTATTCCTCATCCAGCAACTTTCCCGCAATCGCCCAGTTCTCGTCCGGCAGTTCGTCGAAGGTAATGTAGGTGTAGGACTTCGGTTTGTGCGCGATGCGTTCCAGGGTGTCGGTGATCTCTGCTGCGATCTTGGCTTTCTGTTCGCGAGTAAGGGTACCGGCGATGCGAATGTTGACGTAAGGCATGGGGTTTTCGATATGGTTTTGAGCGTAATAAAACCGGGCAATTCTTCAATTGCCCGGTTGCGCATCGGTAATACAAAAGGTCAAATTTGAGGGTGGACGAAGTTGCCAGGCTATATCTATATTTTTAACTCCCGGCAGCTCCGATTTAAATACCAGCGCATTCGCGCTTAATGGATTTATCCTCCGCGCGCGTATAACGCTTCCAGCAATTCCACTTCAAACACCAGTGTCGCATTTGGTGGAATGGCGCGTCCTGCACCACGCGCGCCATAGCCCAGTGATGCAGGAATAGTCAGTTTGCGCACGCCACCGACCTGCATGCCCTGTACACCTTCATCCCAGCCAGCTATTACTTCTCTTGCACCGAGAGTGAATTGGAAGGGATCGTTTCTATCTTTGCTGGAATCGAATTTCGTGCCATCTGTAAGCCAACCGGTGTAATGTACGGTGACGGTGTGCCCGCCTTGGGCGGTACCTCCGCTGCCGATGGTAATGTCTTCATATTGCAGTCCGGAGGGGGTGGTGGTTGTAGTCATTTCTTTCCTTGTGAGTTGGTTAAGGTTTAGTCATTTCCGCTTTTGTTGGAATGACAGTTATTCTTGCTTCTCTGCACGTTCTGCTGCTTGTATGGTATTCGCTATCAGCATGGTGATAGTCATTGGACCAACGCCGCCAGGCACAGGTGTGATATAGCCTGCCACTTCTTTTGCACTTTCAAAATCAACGTCGCCCACCAGCTTGCCGTTGGGCAGACGGTTAATGCCGATGTCAATCACGACTGCACCGGGCTTGATCATATCGCCGGTAATCATCTGGGGCTTACCAGTAGCGACCACCAGAATGTCGGCATCCCGTGTGTGCTTGCCAAGATCCACCGTCTTGGAGGTGCAGATTGTGACGGTGGCACTTTTGTGCAACAGCATAAGTGCCATTGGTTTACCGACGATGTTGCTACGGCCAACTACCACGGCGTGTTTGCCTTCGATTTCGATGCCCATTTTCTCCAACAATTTCATTGTACCAGATGGTGTGCAGGGCGGAAATAAGGTGGTGCCGGTAACTAATGTGCCTACATTCATCGGATGGAATCCATCTACGTCCTTGTTCGGACTGATGGCTTCCAGCACCTTGTGACTGTCGATGTGATTGGGCAAGGGTAGTTGTATCAGCAGACCATGGATCGCCGGGTTAACGTTCAATTCAGCAATCTTCGCCAGCAATGTCGTTTCTTGTGTGTCGGCGGGTAGGGCGATATGTTCGGAATAGAGCCCGATTTCGGCGCAGGCTTTTACCTTGTTGCCAACATACACCTTTGAGGCAGGGTCTTCACCTACGATGATGACTGCCAAGCCTGGCGTAATGCCATGCGTCTTTAGCGCATCCACACGCGCTTTCCACTCGGCGCGTAATTCCTGAGCGATGGCCTTGCCGTCAATGATGCGAGCTGTCATTTTTTATTCCTTGAGATTAGTACGATTGTCTTTTTGATGCGTTTGATAGTTGGCAACCTTGGTCATGATTTTGTAAAAGCATTTTCAACGAAAAAAAATCCTGAATCTTCATCCAATTTGAGCTCATGATGAGAGTTTTTTGTGTGCATTGAAAGACGCGAATTGTAACATTCAGTGAATAGAAAATAAGGGTGAGGAAAAAGGGGGCTTAGTGGTAGCCACTTGAATGGTCTGCTGAATGAGATTCATAACAATGGCACGATCATTAGCGCCACAATGTTCATAATTTTAATTAACGGATTGATAGCAGGGCCAGCGGTATCCTTATAGGGATCGCCGACGGTGTCGCCAGTTATCGCTGCCTTGTGGGCTTCGGAGCCTTTGCCGCCGAAGTTGCCTTCCTCAATATACTTTTTGGCGTTATCCCATGCACCACCACCGTTGGTCATGGAAATTGCCACGAAAATGCCAGTCACGATGGCGCCAACGAGCACGCCGCCCAATGCTTGTGCGCCAAGGGCTAGACCGACAATTACCGGGACCGCGACCGGCAGCAGTGAGGGCACGATCATTTCCTTGATAGCGGCTTTGGTCAACATGTCAACACAGGTTCCATATTCAGGCTTGCCGGTACCTTCCAGGATGCCGGGAATATCCTTGAATTGGCGGCGCACTTCCACCACCACTGAACTGGCGGCGCGGCCGACCGCGGCCATCGCCATGGCAGCGAACAAGTAGGGCACCATGCCGCCGATGAAAAGGCCGATGATTACCATGTGATTAGATAAATCGAAAGTCAATCCCGGATGATTAGCGGAAAGCGCATGGGTGTAGTCGGCAAACAGCACCAGTGCCGCGAGGCCGGCGGAGCCGATGGCGTAGCCCTTGGTCACGGCCTTGGTGGTATTGCCTACTGCGTCGAGGGGATCAGTGATGTTGCGGATGTTGTTCGGCAGCTTGGCCATTTCGGCAATTCCCCCGGCGTTGTCGGTGATTGGGCCAAAGGCATCGATCGCCACGATGATCCCAGCCATAGAGAGCATTGAAGTCGCGGCGATAGCGATACCGTACAAACCGGCCAGTTCGTAGGCACTCCAGATGGCCATGCACACCGCCAATACTGGCACAGCGGTAGACTTCATTGATACTCCCAGGCCCGCGATCACATTGGTGCCGTGGCCAGTGGTGGAGGCTTCAGCAATATGTCTTACCGGGCTGAACTCGGTCGCTGTGTAGTATTCGGTGATCCACACCAGTGTGGCCGTCAGCGCCAGCCCAACGAGAGCCGAACCATATAGCGCGTTAACGGAATAAACGCCGTTGTCGCCCATTAGCCACTGGGTGATGGGATAGAAGGCGATCAACACCATCACGGCAGATGCTATCAAGCCGCGGTAGAGCGCGTTCATAATCTTGCCATCCTCTCGTGCTGACACAAAATAGGTGCCGGCGATGGAAGCGATGATCGAGAACCCGCCCAGCGCCAATGGGTAGATCACCGCGTTAGAGCCGGCATTGGCTATCAGCAAACCACCCAAAAGCATGGTGGCGATAATGGTCACGACGTAGGTCTCAAATAGGTCGGCAGCCATGCCAGCGCAATCGCCGACATTGTCGCCGACGTTGTCGGCAATCACCGCCGGGTTGCGCGGGTCATCCTCGGGGATGCCAATTTCGACCTTGCCCACCAAGTCTGCGCCTACGTCAGCGCCTTTGGTGAAGATGCCGCCGCCAAGCCGGGCAAAGATAGAAATCAGCGAGCCGCCGAAAGCCAGGCCGATTAAGGCATGGGTTGCTTCCATAGGGGTGCTGCCCATTGAAATGGTGAGGAAGGTGTAGTAACCGACTATACCCAGCAGTCCTAAGCCGACTACCAACATGCCGGTGATGGCCCCCCCTTTGAAAGCTACGTTCAATGCTGCGTTGAGGCCGGCATGTGCAGCTTGTGCGGTACGCACGTTGGCGCGCACTGACACATGCATACCGATATAGCCGGTTAGACCCGACAGAATCGCGCCGAGGGCGAAGCCTATAGCGGTTTTCCAACCCAGCTCCGGTATAAGCAAAATTACCAGAAACAGAGTTACACCGACAATACCTATAGTGCTGTATTGCCGGTTCAGGTAGGCAGAAGCGCCTTCCTGTATTGCAGCAGCGATCTCCCGCATTCGATCGTTGCCGGTCGACTGAGCCAATATCCATCTAACAGAAACCGCTCCGTATATGAGTGCTGCCATTGCGCATAACAGCGAAAATATCAGCCCACCAGACATAAGTTTCTCCTTGTAGGGTGCCCCAAATCAGTCTTTAAGAACCGGCAAACTGCACAAACACAAAAAACCAAAATAAGTTATGGACCTGCCTTTACGTAATTCGTGATAGATGCTATTTCAGCAACCGCTGTTTTCGCGAAATGAGAATAACGGGGTGGTGGATTTTGCTTGTTGTTACGACCTTTTCAAATATCGGATATGTTGGGCAATGTTTTATGCGGTGTTTAAGCTATATCTTAAAATCGTCCAGTTTCTTGGGTATCGCCACATTCTTGAGCCGAACATACTGGGGCAAGCCGTCTTTATAAGGGGGGTAATCTTCGCCCTTGATCAGCGGAGCGAGGTATGCACGGCACTTGTCGGTGATGCCGAAGCCATCCTTGGTAATAAAGTTGCGCGGCATCTTTTTTTCTACATTAGCCACGTTTTTGAGCTGGGCAACGCCAATTTTCCACTTGTAGGGCTTGTCGGCGAGACGAACAACAGTAGGCATGACGGCGTTTTCGCCCTTCAACGCCAGTTGCACCGCAGCCTTGCCGAGTGCGTAGGCCTGCTCGACGTCAGTCCTGGAAGCGATATGGCGCGCGGCACGTTGCAGGTAATCAGCCACAGCCCAATGGAATTTGTAACCCAGCGCATCCTTCACCATGTTGGCTACCACCGGCGCTACGCCACCCAGCTGGGCATGACCGAAAGCATCTCGCAGCCCCTGGTCGGAGAGAAATTTGCCGTCTGCACCTTGCACGCCTTCTGACACCACTACTGAGCAATAGCCATGCTGCTTTACCATGGCATCAACTTTGGCCAGGAATTTTTCTTTGTTGAAGGGGATTTCGGGAAACAGAATGACAATCGGCAACTCGCAATTCACATCCGAGGCCAAACCACCAGCAGCGGCTATCCAACCGGCATGTCTGCCCATTACTTCCACCACGAATACCTTGGTTGAGGTCTTGGCCATAGAAGCAACGTCGAAACTGGCTTCGCGTACCGATACCGCGACGTATTTGGCGACCGAGCCGAAACCAGGGCAACAGTCAGTGATGGGCAAATCATTGTCGACTGTTTTGGGTACATGGATTGCCTGAATGGGGTAATCCATTTTATCAGCCAACTGTGAAACTTTCAGGCAGGTATCAGCGGAATCACCGCCGCCGTTATAAAAGAAATAACCAATGTTGTGTGCCTTGAAGACTTCGATCAGCCGCTCGTACTGCAATCTGTTTTCTTCAATACCTTTCAGCTTGAAGCGGCAGGAACCGAATGCACCGGACGGGGTGTAGCGTAGTGCCGCAATGGACTTGGCGGAATCTTTGGTCGTATCGATCAGGTCTTCAGTCAGCGCGCCGATGATGCCGTTACGGCCTGCATAGACTTTGCCGATTTTGTCCTTGTGAGCACGCGCCGTTTCGATCACACCGCAAGCCGATGCGTTGATTACTGCGGTTGCGCCACCGGATTGGGCATAAAAAGCGTTCTTTTTTATCATGTGGTTAATGACTCCATATGAATTTATTGAATTTTCTAACCATTGATTGGTAATGCAGAAATTTATCTTACTCCATTTTTAATGGTCCAGATAATCAAATAATGGGTCTGCATCTGGCGCGGTTCCTGGTTATTCACCGGGTGATTAGCCTGCCAGCTCATTGGCCAGCATCTCAGCTTGCTTTAACACCGTTTCAGTGGCAAGCAACTGCATGTCTGGCGGGTAGCCAAATTGACGCAAGGTCCGTTTCACAATCACCTTCAGTTTGGCCTTCACGCTTTCCTTGATCGTCCAGTCTATCGACGCATTTTCGCGCACCCTCTGCGTCAGCACCACCGCTAGCGCACGCAATTGGTCATGCTGCATCAGCTCGCGCGCACTGTCGTTGTTGGCCACCGCCGTGTAGAACGCATATTCAAAATCGCTCAGGCCCATCTGTTTGGCCTCATCATCTGAAGCGACAATTTCTTTGCTGATTTTGATCAGCTCCTCCATCACTTCGGCGGCGGTCAGAATTTTGTTGTGATATTTCTTGATGGCGTTTTCCAGCATCTCCATCAATGTTTTGCTCTGCACCAGATTTTTTTTGGCGCGCGCTCGCAGCTCGTCATTGAGCAATTTTTTCAGTACCTCTATGGCCACATTTTTGTGTTTGTGGCCTTTCAGCTCAGCCAAAAACTCGTCGGACAAAATGGAGATGTCCGGCTTTTTGATGCCCGCCGCGTCAAAGATATCAATCACCTTTTCTGATACCAGCGCCTTGTCGATCACCTGACGGATAGTGGTTTCAATCTCTTCGTTGCTGCGACCTTCGCCCGTGCTGTCGAACTTGGCAAGGCGCGCTTTCACCGCCTGAAAAAATCCCACTTCATCGCGTGCATCCATGGCCTGTTCGTGCGGCACAGCGATGGCAAAAGCCAGAGAGAGTGCGGTTACCTCGTTGATATACCGCTTCCTGCCATCCTCCAGCCCGAGAATATGCTCCTCCGCCGCCAGAATCAGTGACAGCTTGCGCGTGGTATCGGCCTCGAAATAGTTTTCATAGGCAAAGCCGTGGTACATGGCCGACACCACTTCCAATTTCTCCAGCATCAGGCTTACCGCTTGCTCCTGTGCCAGTGCAGGGTCGCCCTTGCCGCCAGCATCAGAATAGAAAGAAAGCGCCTCCTTAAGGTCAGCGGCAATCCCCAGATAATCCACCACCAGGCCGCCCGGCTTATCCTTGTGTACCCGGTTCACCCGCGCAATCGCCTGCATCAGGTTGTGGCCCTTCATCGGCTTGTCGATGTAAAGCGTGTGCATGCTCGGCGCATCGAAACCGGTTAGCCACATATCGCGCACGATCACCAGCTTGAGCGGGTCGTCGTCGTTCTTCATCCGTTCGGCCAGCTGTTTGCGCTGATCCTTGGTAGTGTGGTGTTTGGCCAGCAACGGGCCATCGCTGGAGGCAGCCGTCATCACCACCTTGATGGTGCCCTTGTTTAAATCATCGGAGTGCCACTCAGGCTTGATCGCAACGATCTCTTTGTACAATTCGGCAGCAATGCGCCGTGACATGCTCACCACCATGCCCTTGCCTGCAAACACCTCCTGCCGCGCCTCAAAGTGTGCCACGATGTCCTTGGCAATATTCTTGATGCGCTGCTCGCTGCCGATCAGCGCCTCCATCTTTGTCCATTTGGCCTTGGCTTTCTGCGTATCAGTCAGATCCTCCTGATCCAGCTCCTCGTCCAGCTCGGCAACCAGCTTTTTGCCTTCTTCGCTCAAGCCCACCTTCGCCAAGCGGCTTTCATAATAAATCCGCACCGTCGCGCCATCTTCCACCGCCTGGGCGATGTCGTAGATGTCCACATAGTTGCCGAATACCGCCGGTGTGTTCACATCGGTCTTTTCAATTGGTGTGCCGGTGAATCCCAGATAGGTCGCGTTGGGCAGCGCATCGCGCAGGTATTTGGCGAAGCCGTACACCACCTTCTTGCCGATCACTTCGCCGCTGGCATCTTTCTCATCCACGGTCTTGGCGCTGAAGCCATATTGCGTGCGGTGCGCCTCATCGACAATCACCACGATATTGCGGCGGTCGGACAACTGCTCGTACACATTACCCTCATCGGGCTGGAATTTCTGTATCGTGGAAAAGATCACACCACCCGAGGCCACCTTCAACAACTCCTTCAACTGTCCGCGATCCGCTGCCTGCACCGGCTCTTGCCGCAACAGCTGTTTGGATGAAGCGAAGGTATCAAACAACTGATCGTCCAGATCGTTGCGGTCGGTAATCACCAATACAGTCGGGTTATCCAAAGCCAGCACTATCTTGCCGGTGTAAAACACCATCGAAAGCGACTTGCCCGAACCCTGCGTATGCCACACCACCCCCACCTTCTTGTCGCCCTTGGGCTGTTGGGTCACGCCGGGCAATTGATAAACGGCGGGGTCTTGTTTGATACCGTAGGGACGCGATTCATCGCGCCCTGATTGGTTATCGGGCGCAATGAATTGCGCCCCTATGCCTGCCGCGCGCAACGTCGAAGCCACCGCCGCATTCACCGCATAATACTGGTGATAAGCCGCCACTTTTTTCACCGTGCTGATGCTGATCACGCCGGTTTGCGGGTCTTCCTTCTTGCTCTTTTCAAACACGATGAAGTGACGAAGTAAATCCAGCAGCGTGGCCTTGTTCAACATGCCCAGTATCAACGTTTCCAACTGGCTCACCAGATGCGAGGCTTCCGCCTTGCCATCCGCGCTCTTCCACACCATGAAACGGCTCAAGCTTGCGGAAAGCGAACCCGCCTTGGCCTCCAGCCCATCGGAAATCACCAGCAAGGCATTGGGTGTAAACAGGCTTGGAATGGTCTGCTTGTAGGTTTCAAGCTGCTGATACGCCGTCTTGATCGTGGCGTTTTCGTCGATGGCATTTTTGAGCTCGATCACCACCAGCGGAATGCCGTTGACGAACAGCACCAGATCGGGCCGCTTTTTTTGATGGTTTTCAATCATCGTGAATTGGTTGGCGACAACGAATTCGTTGTTCTCCGGATGAGCGAAGTCGATCAGCCACGCCAGATCGCCGCGCTGATTTCCATCTTGCTGTCGGCTCACCTTCACGCCTTCGGTGAGCAAGCGGTGAAAGGCTTCGTTATTCGCCAGCAGTTCAGGTGAGCTGATGCGCTGCACCTCCTTGAGCGCGTCCTGCAACATTGCAGGCGACAACTTGGGATTGATGCGTTTCAGCGCCTGCGCCAGCCGCCCAGTCAGCAACACCTCGCCATAATGCCCACGTTCCGGGTACTCGCCATCGGGCGCAATGTCCGGCGCGTAAACATAGCTGTAGCCCAAGCGCTCGAACAGCTTGATGGCGAAGTCTTCGATGGCGCTTTCAGTCAGCTTATTAGGCATCGGCTATAAAATCTCGTCACCTGCTTGCGGCGGCACGCCGCCCGTGCGGTTCAACAAGGCCAGCGCCGCATCCAGATTGCCGCGCTTTGCTCGCTCCTGAAAATAATCAGCCGTCTTGATCGCTGCCAGTTTCTCGGCAATCGCAGTCACAATAAACTGGTTGAGCGAAGTGCCATCATCCCGCGCCACCTTCTCAACGGACTGCTTGAGTGAAGCGGGCAATCGCAAAGCGTAATTGCTAGTCGTTCCCATCGCGTAGCTCCTTTAAAAAATCACTCGGCTTCATCACCCTGATATGGAATTTTTCCGCCGAGGGCAAAAAATCCCTGGTATTAAACGTCACAATGGCATCAGCCTGTCCGCTCACCGCCGCCTCCAGCACCATGTCATCGTTGGCATCCTTGAGTTGCGGACGCCACAGATAAAACACCTCAACCGGCACAACCACGCCAGCCAACACATCCAGCAAATTATTCACGTCTGCTGCCGATACCCGCGCCGCCTTTAAATGAACGGACCGAAGCAACACCGCCTCATACTCCATATCCAACGGCACGCTTGCGACCGTTTTAATATCGCCCTGCAAGATGCGGCGCATAATTTCCGCCGCAGCCCCGGCGGGGCTGCGCACAGCCGCCACTAAAACATTGGTGTCCAGAATTATCGTCATATTGCCAGCAATATTATTCTTAAACGGTAAACATCGCAACCATCCCGTTGTTGATTGCCCTTGAACTGTCCGGAATTACCGGACAACTGCATCCGCTTGCAATTCGTCACTGGCATTTTCAGTTGACTGCCCTCCTATTTCAAGCGCGTCTTGAGCACGCTATGCCGCCACCCTCACTTCGCCGCTCATCAGCTTGGGCAGCAGGTTGTCGCGAAGTTTTTCGAGTGTTTGGATTTGTACAAGATTTGATCGCACCTTATTAATGCAGGGCATAACCAAAATAGAATACTGCTCAGCGCGATCAAGCAACGGCAAGCTCGTTCTGATATTCAAAATATCTTCGGGTCTTACCCTTTGATGACTTCCACTTGTACCAGATGCAGCCATTGTTAGAGCATCTACTGCGTCATTAGAACAAAGCAGGAAATATAGGTAGCCGTATAGCTTTTCATTTTTTGGCTTAAAAACCTGAAACTCTGTCGAGCAAATCGCATTCTCATTTAGGAGGTTGCCTATCGGCCATATCCTTGGCACTCTTGGGTTCAATTTGGAAACCAATATGGAATGCGATACCACTTGGTATTTGTTGCTGAGTATTGCGCTACCCATCTCAATAGTGGGTCTTTTACCATCGTCAAACGCTGGCAGGCTATAGTGATGAAACAACTCATTTTTGAGATTTGCAGGAACGACATTGTCTTTAATGTGGCCGGCAAAGTCAGATACTGAATATTCCGTCCAATCTTCCTGTGCCTCTTCCACGAACCACTGACGGAATAGGGTTGCGGCCATGGCTTCGAGGGTTTGGTTCTGGCGGTGTAGCAGGTCGATTTTATCGTCGAGGCTGCTGAGCATGGCGGCGATGGCTTTTTGTTCAGGGAGCGAGGGAAGTAAAATTGGAACCTTCTTAAAGTCCTTGAGAACTACTCTAGGAATTGCGGAGCCGGAAACAAAATTGTTTCGCATCGTATCCTGACAACTAGGAGACAATAAAAAATAGCGGACATAAAATGGATCGGAGGTTGGTAATAACCTAACGATTGCTATTGAAGATAGTAGAGCCAACTCTTCTTCTTGGTTAAAAACAAATATGAGATCAAGGCAATTTGCGCCGTCTTTTGAAATGAGGATGTCGCCTTTTTTTGGTTGGCATCCTTGAGTTACGAGCCTGTCAAAATCTTCTGACGAAATAAGTTTGCAGTCAGTGAAATTGAATCTGTCATATGTCATATCCTTTACAGAACACATATATTTTCCAGAAGCCTGCGGTCTTGGCGAAAAATGAGCCCCATCTGTTACTTTTTCAGAAAGGTCACCAATACTCATAATTTTCCAATCTGAGGGCGCTCTACCATATTCAGTTTCCTGCCAAGCAGTCATGTCTTCACCTTCGCAAGATTTTCAGCAATAGCCTTGTTCAGCGCCGCCTCTTCCCGCAACTCCGCCTCGAACTCGGCTTTCAATGCGGTGAAGCGTTCGGCAAAGTTGAAGTCGTCCTCTTCATCCGGCAGGCCGACATAGCGCCCCGGCGTGAGAACATAGTCCAGTTCCTGCACGCGCGTCAGCGGCACGGAGGCGCAAAAACCTTTCACATCTTCATACGCGCCTTCACCCGTCCGCCAGACATGGTAAGTGGCGGCGATTTGCTGGATGTCTTCGTGCGCGAGTTCCTTGGTGCGGCGGTTAATGAGGTGGCCAAGGTTTCTTGCATCGATGAACAGGATTTCGTTTTTGCGTGGATAAAGCCCCTCACCCTCAGCCGGCTTCGCCCCCCTCGCTGCGCTCTCCCCGCCTGCGGGCGAGGGGAGCGAACGGGAGCGATTCATGAACCACAGCGCCGCCGGAATCTGGGTATTCAAAAACAGTTTGGCGGGCAGGTTGACGATGCAGTCGATCAGGTTGCCGTCGGCGATCAGCGCTTTGCGGATGTCGCCTTCGCCGCTGGTTTTGCTGGTAAGCGCACCTTTGGCCAGCACCACGCCCGCCTTGCCCTGCGGGTTGAGGTGGTAGGCAAAGTGCTGCAACCAAGCGAAGTTGGCATTGCCTGCAGGCGGCGCGCCGTATTGCCAGCGGCCATCGCCGCGCAGCAGCTCGCCGCTCCAGTCGCTGACATTGAACGGCGGGTTGGCGATGATGAAGTCGGCTTTCAGGTCTTTGTGGGCATCGTTGAGGAAGGAGCCTTCGTTGTTCCATTTCACCTGCGAGCTATCAATGCCGCGTATGGCAAGGTTCATCTTGGCCAGCCGCCAGGTAGTCTGGTTGCTCTCCTGCCCGTAGATGGAAATGTCGTTGACGCGGCCCTGATGCTCCGCAACGAATTTTTCCGACTGCACGAACATACCGCCCGAGCCGCAGCAGGGATCGAACACCCGGCCCTTGTAGGGTTCCAGCATCGCCACCAGCAGCTCCACAATGCTGCGCGGGGTGTAGAACTGCCCGCCCTGCTTGCCTTCGGCCAGCGCGAATTCGCCGAGAAAATATTCGAACACATGTCCCAGCACATCGGCGCTGCGTGACTTGGCATCACCCAGCGCGATGTTGCTCACCAGATCAATCAACCCGCCCAAGCTGGCGGGGTCGAGGTTTTGCCGTGCGAACACCTTGGGCAGCACGCCCTTGAGCGAGGGGTTTTCCTTTTCGATGGCATCCATCGCCTCATCGACGACAGTACCGATGGTGGGCAGTTTGGCTTTGGCAACAAGGTAAGACCAGCGTGCTTCAGACGGCACAAAGAAAACATTCTCCGCTTTGTATTCGTCCTTGTCCTCGGGGTCGGCACCGGCGTACTCGCCTTCGCCTGCTTGCAGCCTGGCAAACATTTCTTCGAAGGAATCGGAGATGTATTTAAGGAAGATTAGCCCCATCACCACATGCTTGTATTCGGCAGCGTCGATGTTCTTGCGCAGCTTGTCGGCGGCTTTCCAGAGCTGCTTTTCCAGTGGTTCGTCTTTGTTTTCTTTTGTTGATTTAGCCATGATTGTTTTGTTCTCTTTATCGGGCAACGGGATAAGGCACGTTTATCATTTTCGTGCAGGATGAAATATGGACAGTACGTTTGCGTGCGGTGAGCAGCGTGGGCCGAAGCTGCTTTTTTTCAGCGAAGCGGGTCTAGGGCAATGCTGAACAAGTCCCTCCGTTCGGGCTGAGTCTGTCGAAGCCATTTGCAAGTTATTGATTTGCAATGAGTGCGTTTCGACAGGCTCAACGCGAACGGGCTTGTTCAGCGTAGCCTTAGGTAATGCTCACCAACGAGTTCCGATAGCGACCAAGATTTTCCACGTAGCGCGCTGCATTGGCATGCAGGGCTGTGATTTCTTCTTCCCGCAGGCTGCGCAATACCTTGCCGGGCGAACCTACCACAAGCGAATTGTCCGGGATTACTTTGCCTTCGGTAATCAGTGTGTTCGCGCCTATCAGGCAGTTGCGCCCGACTACGGCGTGATTAAGGATGGTGCTGTGGATGCCGATCAGGCTGCCGTCGCCTATGGTGCAGCCGTGCAGCATCACCAAGTGGCCGACAGTAACGTTATTGCCTATGGTGAGCGGTGCGCCGGGGTCGGTGTGCAGCACTGCGCCATCCTGAATGTTGCTGTTTTCGCCGATGTGGATGGGTTCGTTGTCGCCACGTATTACCGCGTTGAACCAGATGCTGACATTATTTTCGAGAATGACCGAGCCGATGACGCTGGCATTGGGCGCGATGAAATGCTGTTGCCCATTTAATTCCGGTGTGCGGCCTGACAGGGTGTACAGCATGAATCAGCCGAGCGCCGCCACACCGGCTTGCGCGATCTGCCCGTCCTCGAACGAGCGTACGCCGCTGATGCCGAGTCCGCCGATGATCTGGTTGTCATGCATGAGTGGCACCCCGCCTTCGGAAGGGAGTACGCCCGGCAAGGCGAGATGAATCAGGCGACCGTCCATTACAGCGTCTTCGGTAACCTTGGTCGGCCGTTGAAAGGCGACCGCTGCCCGCGCTTTCTGGGTGGCGATTTCCACGCTGCCAAATTGGGTACCGTGGTTGCGCTGAAGATAGAGCAGATGGCCACCGTCATCCACGATGGCGATCACTACTCGCCAGGAGTTGCGCAGTGCCTCGGCCTCGGCAGCCATAGCAATTTTTTTGGCATCGTCAAGCGTGAGGATAGGTTTGCTGATCATGGTTGATGTGCTGCCAATGCGTTGAATATCCGGTCACGTATGCTATCCACGCTGCCGATGCCGGGAATGTTGATGCAGTGCGGCGCGCGCGTACCATCGCATTTTCCCTTAGCGGACCCACTTTTCTCCCAATTTAAGTAGTACTCGACGAGTGGTTTGGTTTGTTCGTGGTAGACCTCCAGACGTTTTCTGACGGTGTCTGCGCGGTCATCCGGGCGTTGTATCAAGTCTTCACCGGTAATGTCATCCTTGCCGGGTACCTTGGGTGGATTGAATATTATATGGTAGGTACGACCCGAAGCGGGATGGGCGAGACGGCCATCCATCCGCTGGATGATGTCACTATCCGGAACCTCGATTTCCACCACGAAGTCAATGTCGATGCCGGCGTCTTTTATTGCTTGGGCTTGCGGAATGGTGCGTGGAAAACCATCCAGCAGGAAGCCATTGGCGCAGTCTGCTTCTTTGATGCGTTCTTTCACCAGGTTGATGATGATGTCATCAGATACCAATCCACCTGCATCCATTATCTTTTTGGCTGCTTGTCCTAGCGGGGTATCCGCCTTGACCGCCGCGCGCAACATATCTCCGGTTGATATTTGAGGAATATTGAATTTCTCTTTAATCAGGTTGGCTTGGGTGCCTTTACCGGCGCCGGGTGCGCCTAGCAGTATAAGTCTCATGATGGTGCTCCGTTAATTTGGTCGTTGATTATACGCTTGCTGTCAAACAGCTTGCGGGTAGCGTGCAGGTCTTGTTCGGTATCTACCCCACTGGGGGGGACGTCTGCGCTAACGGTAACTCCAATTTTGTAACCGTGCCACAGGGCGCGTAATTGTTCCAGCGCTTCAATTTGTTCGATGGCGGCAGGGGCGAGTTTGCGAAAGGCACGCAGAAAACCGGCACGGTAGGCATAGATGCCGATGTGGCGCAATACCGTGAGATTTTCCGGTAGCGCTGTGCCAAGGGTGAGCGCATCGCGCGGATAAGGAATCGGCGCGCGGCTGAAATACAGGGCATTGCCCTGTTTATCCAGCACCACTTTGACGATGTTGGGATTGCGCATGGCCTCTTCATCATGGGTGGGATGGCAGGCGGTGGCGATGGCGCACTCTGGGTGATCGTGCAGGTGTTGTGCTACGGCACTGATTAGTTCGGGTGGCATAAGGGGTTCGTCGCCCTGTACGTTGACTACAATAGTGTCGTCGGACCATCCAAGTTGTTCTACCACTTCGGCAATACGGTCGGTGCCGCTGGTATGGTGAGCGTGGGTCAGGCAGGCCTTAAAGCCATATTCATGCACGGCAGCTACGATGGATTGGTGATCGGTGGCAATCCAGATCTGTTGCGCGCCGCTCTGCGCGGATTGCTCGGCAACTCGCACCACCATCGGCTTGCCGGCAATCGGCAATAAAGCCTTACCCGGCAGGCGGGTAGAGGCGAAGCGTGCCGGAATGACGACATGAAAAGCTATCATCGGAGCCGTTCGACTTCTTCCGGGGTAAGCTTGCGCGCCTCATCTGCCAGCATCACGGGAATGTCATCCTGTATAGGGAATGCCAGACGATCCGCCTTGCAGATTAATTCCTGTTCGGTTTTGCGGTAAATCAGCGGGGATTTGCACAATGGGCAAACCAGGATTTCAAGCAGTTTTGCGTCCATCAGGAGTAAGCCTTTCTAGGATTTGTTGGGTAAGCAAGGAATCCAGCTGCGCATCCACGCGCAGCACCCAGCATTTTTCGTTGGCGAATGTTGTGCATTTTACCGCATCTTTTTCCGTCATGAGTATTGCGTCTGCATCAGTGTAGTCCAGATCGGCGGGCGTGAAGCTATGGTGGTCGGGGAAAGGATGCGTTTGTACCTTCAGCCCCAGATGGTTCAGATGCGTGAAAAAACGCTGCGGGTGGCCGATCCCGGCAATGGAGTGCAGGCGTTGGCCGTAAAAATCGGCAACTTGAGCAGTCGTATTCGGATTGAGCAGGTTGTAAAAACTTTCGCCATGTAATTGCATGCTGTGTTGGCCTTTGGTGGCCATTCCCCCGTTAATGACTACGGCATCCACCTCAGTCAGGCGTGAAAGTGGTTCACGCAACGGACCGGCCGGAAGCAGGAAGCCATTGCCAAAGCGACGTGTACCATCTACTACCACGATTTCAAAATCGCGCTGCAAGCGGTAATGTTGAAGGCCGTCATCGCTAAGCACAATATCGCATTCGGGATGGGCCTGTAACAGCGCGCGAGCTGCGCCTACGCGGTTGCGCCCGATCCACACTGGACACAGCTTGCGTTGTGCCATAAGCACTGCTTCATCGCCGACCTCATCGGGACTGCTTGACGCATGCACGGCCAGCGGGGATAGGGTGGTGCCACCGTGGCCTCGACTGATGATGCCAGGATGCCAGCCGCTATCGATTAATTGCTGCACCAGCCATAGCGTAAGAGGTGTTTTGCCGCTGCCGCCAACGGTAATATTGCCCACCACGATGACAGGTACCGGCAGCTTCACGCTAGTTAAAATGCCGCTACGGAAAAGCGCACGTCGGGTTGCCGCCAGCATGTGGAATATGAAACTGACAGGCAACAGGATGAGGTGTAGCGGAGTGGTGCGATACCAGTGTTGCTCTAGCCACCGCATTCGCTTAGCCTGGCCGCCCGTTATTTTCGACTGGTGGTGAAGGTAATGCGGCCATAACCAGCGAGACGCGCTGCTTCCATGATGTTAATTACGGCTTGGTGCGGCGCCTTGGCATCGGCGTTGATAACGATGGTCGGATCTTTTTGCTCGCCTGCGGCTGCGCGCAGCGCTTGCGACATATTCTGTACGTTATTGAATGTCGTGGCAGCATTGTTGATGGCGTAGTGCTCCGAAGCATCTACTGATACATTGATTTGTTTTGCTTGCGGAGTCGTTTCTTCGCCACTGGCCTGCGGCAGGTTAATCTGTAGTTCGGAGAATTTGGTGTATGTGGTCGACACCATTAGAAAAATTATGATTACCAGGAATATGTCTATCATTGGAATCAGGTTGATTTCTGGTTCCTCACGCATGCGGCCGCGCTGAAAGTTCATGGCTTAACCTCGGCGTGCGCCATGTATGATTTCAATCAGCTTGATTGCTTGCTGTTCCATTTCGATAGTCAGGCCATCTACTTTGGCGCGGAAATGGCGATAGAAAATCATACTGGGGATAGCCACCATCAGGCCGAATGCCGTGTTGTACAAGGCTATCGAGATGCCATGGGCGAGTGCGGCAGGGGCATTTTCTGCAGTATTTTGCACACCGAAAATTTCAATCATTCCCACCATCGTGCCGAATAGGCCTAACAGTGGGCTTATTGAAGCGATTGTGCCTAATGTAGTGAGAAAGCGTTCAAGCTCGTGCGCGGCAGCGCGTCCTGCTTCCTCGACAGATTCTTTCATCACTGTAGATGGGCTTTTAATGTTCTTAAGGCCAGCGGCGAAGATACGACCGAGCGGGGATTCTGCCTCCAAACGGGAAAGCATGGCATCGCTGACTCCGCGCTGCTTAAGTTCATGGACCACTTCGTTGAATAGCTCCGCGGGTGCAATTTTTTTGCTGCGCAGGGTCATCAAGCGTTCTGCAATTAATGCAACTGCAATTACAGATGCAACTATCAGAAACCAAATCGGCCAACCAGCCGCTTCTACAAGAGCAAACACTAAATTTCTCCAAATATGCTTAAAATAATAAAGCGGAACTGTATCTTGTCGCACTTGTTTGAGCAAGATTTCTCCAGCTTCTCTAGCCTGATTGCCCCTTAAGTTTGTATCATGATTGTTTGGATATGTTTAGCAGCGTCATTGAGTGAAGGAGCTGTGATGTTTATTCATGCACAAAAATTGTGGATAACTATGTGGGTAAGGCATTAGAAATGATGCTTAACTGCTTATCAAGTAACCAATTTTGGTTGCCTGCTTAATTTATGTGCCTTTTAAAAAACTACAATAAAAACAAATATATAATTTAAATTATCAAGGTGTTGCGCTATAATTTTGGTGTAAATATGGCATCTTTCTTCAAATTGTGGATTATTAAAGAATGTCAATATGATTTTTAAATTAGTTGAAGATGAAAAAAATCATATATTCAGTGTGCAAGAGCTCAATATGGCTGCCAAGCAAATTTTGGAAAATGGCTTGCCGCTGCTATGGGTGCGCGGCGAGATCTCCAATTTTGTCTGTGCCACTTCCAGGCATTGGTATTTCTCCCTGAAAGATGAGCAGGCGCAGGTGCGCTGCGTGATGTTCCGTCACAAAAGTCAGTACCTTGACTGGCTACCAAAAAATGGCATGCAAGTGGAGGTGTTGGCTCTGGCCACGTTGTATGAAGCTCGTGGCGAATTTCAGTTGACGCTGGAGCAAATGCGGCCAGCGGGACTGGGTGCGTTGTATGATGCGTTCGAGCGCCTCAAACGCAAACTGGAAGCCGAGGGGTTGTTCGATGCTGCGCGAAAACGGCCGCTGCCGTTCTTCCCCGCACAAATTGGCATTATCACTTCGCCGCAGGCAGCAGCGTTACGCGATGTGTTGATTACCTTGGCTAAGCGTATGCCAAGTATTTCTGTCGTGCTGTATCCCACACCGGTTCAGGGGGAAGGGGCAGCGCAAAAGATCGCGCAAGCCATTCGATTGGCTAATGAGCGCGCGGAGTGCGACGTGCTGATGTTATGTCGCGGTGGTGGCAGCATCGAAGATTTATGGGCGTTTAACGAAGAGATAGTGGCGCGTGCCATTTTCGCCAGTCGCATTCTGGTGGTGAGCGGCATTGGGCACGAAACTGATTTTACTATCGCTGATTTTGTCGTTGATCAGCGTGCTGCTACACCCACGGCGGCAGCGCAACTGGTTGTACCGGAGGGACAGGAGTTGTTGCAACGCGTGTACCATTTAGCACAGCGATTAGCACGCGGCAAGCAGCGCCAATTCGAACGCGTAATGCAGCAGCTCGATTACTTGCAGCGTCGCCTGGTGCATCCCGCACAGCGAGTGCAGCAACAAACTCAGCATCTTAACCATCTGCAGCAACGCTTGCAGACCGTGCTAACCTATATTTTGCAGCGCCAACAATGGCGGTGGCAGTCGTTGCAGCGGCGTTTACGTGCGGTATGTCCAAACATTGAACAGCTTGGCGCACGACAGTCAATTTTGGCTCGTCACCTGCTGGAAGTCATGCAACGCACACTGGAACGCCACAATACCCGCCTAGGTGCCTTACAGCAACATCTCGACCATCTCGACCCTCAGCAGGTGCTGGCGCGCGGTTACAGTATGGTTCGTGATGCACATGGTGCAATTATTTTAGACAGCGCTGCTTTGCCTGTAGGTGCACGCCTCGATATCACCTTCGCGCATGGTTGGGCGCGTGTGGAATTAATAGAGAAGGGGGAGTCTTTACCCAATCTAGACATGAGTGTGAACGAAAGATAGGGATGCCGAGTCGTCATAACTCAGAGGATTTAACGTTGGAGAAAGCGGGCATTGTTAATCTCGCTAACTTGATGAAACAGCCGCAGGTTGATCAGATAGAAGGTTTTAGAGTAGAATCGCGTTTCTTTTGCAAACTAGTTGGAGAAATAGCTATGGCTCGCGTCTGTCAAGTAACGGGGAAACGCCCGATGGTGGGAAACAATGTATCTCACGCCAATAATAAAACAAAGCGTCGTTTCCTGCCGAATTTGCAGCGCCGTCGTTTGTGGGTTGAAACTGAAAATCGCTGGGTATCCTTGCGCCTGACAAATGCCGGGTTGCGTACCATTGACAAGAATGGTATCGATGCGGTGTTGTTTGAGATGCGCGCACGCGGCGAAAACGTTTAAGGAGTAACAAAAAATGCGTGAAAAAATCAAGCTTGAATCCAGCGCCGGTACTGGTCATTTCTATACGACGGACAAAAATAAGCGTACTACGCCGGAAAAGCTTGAGATCAAGAAGTTTGATCCAGTGGTGCGCAAACATGTGATGTACAAGGAAACCAAGCTGAAATAGGCTATTCGCATTGTTCGCATGCATGCTAAACAAAAAACCCGCTTAAGCGGGTTTTTTGTTTAGGTTGGCAAAATAAGTATGCTAAGCGTAGCAACGCAGTCGTTGGGAAAACTCCTGTAACGCCGCAATCCCGCTGTTTTCCGCTCGATGACACCAGTCTTCCAATTGTTTTACTAATTGCTCTTTGGTGGCCGTAGAGCTTTGCCAGATGGCGGCCAGCTCCTGGCGTAGAGTATAGGTTGTCCGTAGAATGCCGCTGGCTTTAATTACCTCGCTTAGTTTCGTTTTTTGTTGTTCGGTTAAAACGTTTTCATCCAAGTGCAGCCAGTGTTTAATACGCGCTACATCAATTTTATCTGAGGCTTGTAGTTTGAGCCGAGCTATTTCCGTCGAGTAAGTTTTTTTCAGTAAGTGGGCATATCTGGCTGTGACTTCGTAGCGGTTGGCGATAACGGCGTGCAGGGTCTCCATGTCACATGAAGTCTTGGCTTGGTTCAGGCGCACTCGCGGGGCACGCCGCTTGACTTGTGCTAGACCGAACGTTTCTATGATGCGGATGTAGAACCAACCGATGTCGAGTTCATACCACTTGTTGGAAAGTTTGGCGGAGGAGGCATAAGCGTGGTGATTGTTGTGCAACTCTTCACCGCCGATAAAGATACCCCACGGCACGATGTTGGTGGAAGCGTCCTCCGTCTGGAAGTTGCGGTAACCCCAGTAGTGCCCAATGCCGTTGACAATACCGGCTGCATTAATAGGTATCCATGCCATTTGCACGGCCCAGATGGTTAGGCCAAGTGGGCCAAACAAAAGTACGTTGATGATCAGCATCAGCGTGATGCCGAGTTCACTGCGTTTGCTGTAAAGATTGTTTTCCAGCCAGTCGTTCGGTGTGCCGTGGCCGTATTTGTCTAGTGTTTCCTGATTCTGGGCTTCTTTGCGGTAGAGAGCAGCGCCTTCCAATAGCACTTTCTTGATGCCCAGAATAACCGGGCTATGTGGATCATCCTCTGTCTCGCATTTAGCATGGTGTTTGCGGTGGATGGCAACCCATTCTTTTGTGACGATAGCGGTGGTTAGCCATAACCAGAAACGGAAAAAATGACTGGGAATAGCATGCAGATTCAGAGCGCGATGCGCCTGATGGCGGTGCAAAAAAATGGTAACAGATGCGATGGTAATATGGGTGAGGGTCAGTGCAACAACTACATAGCCCCACCACGGCAATTCAATAAAGCCTAAAAACATTCACTATCTCCCGGAAATCAGCTGTAAATTATAACTGGTTATTTTAACATAATAAGAGCTTATCAAGCTGTGTCCGCCCATGTTTTTGCTTGTTCATAATCGGTAAAGACGCGTATATCGGCATCCACGAACATGCGCGATAGCCAAGCCTGCCATGTGATCCACTGATCGTCAGTAATAACTGCAATCTTGCTGAAGTCATGCACGTGTTTGCGATTGAAAAATTTGATTTCCTCCCATGCTACATCGACCGTGTAGCTGATCATGTCGCGTAGGTCGAACAAAAGGTTGACCGTGCCGGGTGATTTAAGCATGTAGAGTGCGTGTTCCTCGAATTGCTTGAAATCGGCCAAGGTGAATTCGCCCAGTACAGCAATGTTGAGCAGGGTGGGGGTTTGTTCTATTGTGATCATATTTAGTCTCTTCTTCGTTAGTTATGTGCCGCTGTGCTTGGGTGCCAGTTTCAAGCTTAGCACACCGCCTGCAATGATGAGTCCCATGCCTATCCATCCCATCAGTGGCAATGCTTCGCCCCACAAGATCATGCCGAATATGCTGGCGAATATCACGGTGCTGTAGGACAAGCTACCCGCCACTAGCGTTTTCCCGGTACGGTAGGCGCGGGTCATGGCTAGTTGCGCTAGCGTGGCAGTGCTGCCGAGTCCGAGCAAGATAAAGAATCCAGGTGCAGTGATCGGGTGAATGGTTCCGAGCAACATACCGACGCCGCTGCTAATAGCGGCAATCAGACTGAAATAGAACACCACACGCCATTCCGGTTCACCCCTTAACCCAAGCTGTTTGACATTGAGGTAGGCGATGCCAGCCAAGAGGCCGGAAATCAGCCCGATAAGACCCGGGATGAATTGATCTTGGGCCAACGTGGGATGCAGTAGCAATATCACGCCACAAAACCCCAGCAGAATTGCGCTGGAGAGAGCTGGACGGAAATGTTCCTTGAATGCCAGCATGGTCAGGATAGAGAGGTAGAGCGGTGCGGTGTAATTTAGCGTTACTGCGGTGGCCAGAGGCAGCACTGTAATACAGTAAAAATATAGCATCAGCGCGATGGTGCCAGAAACGCCGCGCCACAAGTGCTGCTTCAAGTGATGGGTTGACAGCGACAGTCCTTGCTGGCGGATGATGGCATAGATCATTAATAGCCCAATGAAAGAGCGATAGAATACTAATTCAATATGAGAAAAATATTCTGCACCAAGTTTGACAAAAACCCCCATCCAGCCGAAAAGGAACCCGGCGACTAGCATCCATAGCGCGCCCATTCCAATAGATTATTTAAGCGGATGGGTAAAAAAAAATGCTAACTCCGCGCAAGAGGAAATATAGCTGTTTTACTAAACAGGGGTTCCACCTGCACGGGTATGAAAATGTGCGGAATTTTATAGTAGCGATTGAGATGATCATTCTTCTAAGTGCGGATCAAGCTGGCGCCGCAGAAACTCATGGAAATGCAGCAGGCCGTTCTCGGTCGGAGATTGATACGGTCCAGCATCTTCAATTCCATGCTGGTAAAGCCATTTACGCCCTTGATGCATTTTCAGGCAGATGGTATCGTCCTCAAGCGCGGTTTCGCGGTAGGCAGCCTTTTCTGCTTCCACAAAATCGCGCTCGAATAGCACTATGTCTTCTGGGTAGTAAAATTCCATAATGTTAGTGCAGGCATCGACACCGCGCGGAATGACAGTGCTGACCACTAATGTATTTGGATACCACTCTACCATGATGTTAGGGTAGTAGGTCAGCCAGATCGCGCCGTATTTGGGTAGCGCGCCGTTGTTATAACGCAACACCTGTTCCTGCCATTTGCCATAGACGGCACTGCCGGCTTTGCGCAGGCCATGGTTGATGCCTACAGTTTGCACACTGTACCAGTCGCCGAATTCCCAGCGCAGATCGTCACAATTGACGAATTTACCCAGGCCGGGATGGAACGGCGCAACATGGTAGTCCTCCTGATATACCTCAATGAAAGTCTTCCAATTGAAAGCATATTCATCTATCTCTACACGATCAAGTTGATAATTGGAAAAATCCAGTTCTTTTAGTGCAGGGATATCCGCCAGATCCTTGGCAATATTGCGGTTACCTGCGAACAGTAAGCCATTCCAGTGTTGCAACGGAGTTTTATTGAGATGCCGGCAGGGATTTTGTGGGAAGCGCGGTGCACCCAACAGCTGCCCATCCAGTTGGTACGTCCAGCGATGCAGCGGGCACACAATGTTTTTAGCGCTACCACGCCCTTCAAGCATGGTAGCCTGACGATGACGGCAAATATTGGAGAGCAGTTCCACCCCATTTTTATTACGCACCAACATCTTGGCATTATCCATCCAGTTCAGAACATGGTAATCGCCGATGTTTGGTACCAACAGTTCGTGACCTATATAGCCAGGGCCGTTATCGAATAGCATGCGCTGCTCAATTTCCAAAATTTTTGGATCGAAATACCATCGCAATGGCGGTTGTGTGGGAACTTGGGTGAGCTGATAGATCTTGGCGATCTCGGACATACCAACATCTTCCTTGCAAAAAAGTGAATACGTTACGGGCAAAAAGAATCAAATTGTCCCTTAAAAGTGCAGGGGGGAGCAACAAAAACTGTCATTCTGTAGCGAGCAAATAAACTGTCCAGACTTGTAGCACATGACTTGTCGGTTTACTTAGCCCCAGGAGTACCTATCGGAACGGCCCATTTCCCCACATCAGGCTATTTCATTGCCATCATTGGGTTCATGATGCTGGCTCGACCTTTGCCTGCACTTGCAGAAACTTTTGATTCCTTTTTTTCAGCTTTTGATTTTATTTAATCGCCGATAGTTACTCTACCCACAAAACTTCCCGTAGTAAAATTGTAGTTTGCTTGTCAAGCACTCGCGATTACAAGTGCACAGTGAAATCCGCTAAAATAACAATCTGCAATAAGCAAAAAAATTAATATGTGCCTGATTGCCAGTCATTTGGTTGCCACCTTTCACGACAGTTACTTGGCTAACCCGTCTTGGTCTGCATCTTCGGTCATACCTAATCCCGATGGGACTGAGTTATGGAAGTGGATCATCAAGAATCATTGCAACAATTGCCTGCTTTGGACGGAGGAAGATTTGGCTCGCCGTATCAAGGTCAGCGACATTGATATCGCCATTAATAAACGCGCTATTGATCGCTACAATCAGGCCCGCAATGATGCCATTGAATGCATTGATGAACAGTTGTTAATTGCCCTTGAGTTGGTGGATGCTGTCTCTGCGCGAACTGATTTGCCGATCGTCAAAGTAACAAAGGGTGTGCGTTTGAATAGCGAGACCGCTGGCAGCATCGTGGATAGGATGTCGATTCTCGCACTGAAGATATGCGCCATGCGTCAGCAGACCGAGCGTATTGAAGTTGACGAAGCTCACCGTTTAATGTGCCATAGAAAATTGGAGCGGTTGAATGAGCAGCGTAGCGACTTGGGTGCTTGCCTGGACGAGTTGCTAGCTGATACACAGGCGGGCCGGGCATACTTCAAAGTTTATCGGCAATTCAAAATGTACAACGATCCGCAGTTGAATCCGGCGTTAGTGGCAGAAAGTAAATTGTGAATATTTTAATATGAATCCAGAAACGTAATGAAATTCTCATGAGCGATTACGCTACCATCGTACACAAGGCATCTCGCACTCCCGCCACTACCTCTTCCCAGTCGCTAATTTTGCGTTGTCGGAACAAGCGAAGGGACGGGTACCACGGACTATCTTCTCTCTCCAGCAGCCAGCGCCAGTCCGCCGCAAATGGCAATAGCACCCATGCCGGTTTGCCAATAGCCCCCGCAAGATGAGCAACCGATGTATCGACACAAATCACGAGATCAAGATTGGCAATTAATGCCGCGGTGCTGGCAAAATCCCCGATATCTTCCGTCAAGCCAATGAAATGGAGATTTGCAAGCGTTTGTTTAGCTTGGGCCTCTCCAGAGCCTTTTTGCAGGTTAAAAAATACCACATTTTCTACGGTCCCAAGCAAATCAAGTTGACTGAGGGATATGGAGCGATTCAAATTGTTCTTGTTTCCGGGACTTCCAGACCACATCAACCCCACTTTTAATGCTGATCCGGTATCTGGTATGCGTTTCCGCCAATCTTCAACCAAACCTTCATTCGGGGAAAGATAAGGAGTCGCTACTGGTATTTCCCCCTCAGCTGTGCGAAGCCTGGATGGCAGGCTCAGTAATGGACAATGGAAATCGTATTGGGGTAGGGGTTCGCCTTGCAAGATGATTTCATGTATTCCTTTCACCTTTTTAAACAGGCGTTTTAGCGCAGGTTTACATTCAATCAAGATGTGTCCCCCAAGCGAAGCCACCAGTGGCGCATATCGAATGAACTGTATGGCATCGCCAAAACCCTGTTCTGCGTGCAAAAGTATTGTTTTCCCGCGAAGGTCTTCGCCATTCCATAACGGACGCGTAAAACGTTTTCCTTCACCAGCCAGTTCTGGCGTCTTCAGACGCCACTCATATTCATCCCAGCCACGCGAAAAATTACCTGTTGCGAGTAACGCCAGTGAAAGGTTCCAGTGCGCCTGAGCAAAATCGGGCCGTAAGGCAATTGCTCTTTCGTAATAAGTAACTGCTTCAGCAGGACGTCCTGTGGCTTCAAGAATCAAGCCCAAGTTGTTATATGCTTCCGAATAGTTGGCGTTCAGCGCGATTGCTTGGCGATAACTTTCAGCAGCCCGTTGATGATTACCTATGGCTTGATACACCAATCCTAGATTATTATGAAAATCCGGAATTGAAGGCTGAATTTGGATGGCTTGCTCAATCAGTTTCAAGGCTTTTTCGTGGGCAGCTAACTGATAAGCAATCACCCCCGAATATTGCAATGCAACTGCATTTTGCGGTTGTTCGTGCAAAATCAAGCCATAAATTGTGTTGGCATGAACGATATGGCCCAGCTGATGGTGCTTTAATGCGACGGACAGCATCCATTGAATGTCCTCTTCGCGGGTTGCGCCGCGTGGTATAGATGTCACGGCAATTTTTCCGCAGCAGTTCTTGTACCGTTCACCGCTACCGCACGAACATGTTTCGTTTCGGCTTATCGATTTTGAAGCAGGAGGACTTGCCATTGCCGCTAATTGACTACGGGCGTCTGAATGCTCAGGATTGTTCTCAAGGATGCGTTGAAAGACTGCCTCAGCAAAACGAAATTGTCGCAGATCCCGGTAATTGATTCCAAGCCGGAAAAACTGGATGGAATTTGTAACATTGGACGGCAGGCTATGGATAAACTCTTTCACTTCATTTGGAGCAAGGGCCGTCCATATGTTGAATAACCCGTGGAAACCGAAAGGTTGACAGGCTGGATAAGTGGTTTCAAAAGAAAATTTTTCTGCCGCGGATTCTGGCGCGAACCGCACTTGGTATTGCTCCTCCAGCAGGGGGCGATATTTGCGGCCGATCAGTTCATCTTCAGCTAACTCTTCATCGAACGGAATTTCCCGCGTTGCAAGTAACAATTTACGCGACCGCAGCGAAAACCCACCATTACCAACTCTGAACCCATCTTTATGATGACCCCACACCGCACCGATATAGTCAAAACTTAGGAATTCATTCGTCCATGCGTCGGGGTTAATGATGTAGCCGTCCCACTGGACAAGAAGAACGAAATCACTGTCAATATAACGATGCAGTTCATGCAGTACAAACATCGAATATTCCTGCCGTGAGTTGATCGCTGGTATTTCTACTGTTTCAATATCTGGAAGGGTGAAATCTCGGTTCGTCAGGAAAAGTACGCGGTCAAAGACGCATCTTTCTATAGATTTGTTCAATGCCTTGATGGCAAGTTCATGATTGATGCAGTCCACGCAGCAAAGCGTGATAGTGATAGCTTGTCCAGTTTCCATCGCAAAGCCAGTTAATTTTGAACTTGAAGAATCAACAATTTTCATCAGAAGTTTTTGCAGTGGAGTTTTTCAGTATAACTTTAAAAAAATTTCTGACATATTCGATGATGAGATCAGCTGAGCAGAGAACTCGCGCTACCCGAAGTTTGCTTCGCTCGTTCCATAGCTTCAGGCTGGCGCTCAGTGGATGTCTTGACGCTTTGGACTACGTTTTGTTGTGCTCATTGCCTTGAGATATTCGATGATTTCTTTTGTGACTTTAGCTCGATTAGGGATCTCTTGTGCAAGTCCAGGCATCAGCGTGTTGTGTCGGATACTTGATGGATTCTCGATCCAGCGTGTCAGGTACTCAGGCTTTATGTATTCGACTACACTCATCGGGTAATTGAGTTCAGGTGCCTTGCCGCCGCCTTCACCATTGATCATATGGCATGCCATGCAATACTTGCGAAAGTGCAAGAAACCAAGCTGCACTTCTGCGGATGCCTTGGCTGGCGGGGAAAGATTCGGAAAGCGAGTCGCAAATGTCGTGAGTTCGATGCTCTTCACCTGGTAAGGCATGTCTGACGCGCCGTCCTGAAGCAGCACTTTTGATTTCATGTTGTCCCAGATTAAGTAGAGCGGTCCGAGTTGTACTACCTCGTTATTCTGTAGTATGTTGGTCATCGTAAATGGCGAGTCGTCGTCGTGAGCAAAGGCGAAATAGGCATCATGGGAGAGAAACTTTGTGACCGGAATGCTCGCTTGATATCCGTCCATGGAAATGAATACAATCTCCTCTGCTTTCTTCCACTCTTTGCCAAATGTTTTGTCAAAAAGCGCTCGGGCAGGATAAGCCATGTAGATGTGGTCTTTTTTCTCGTGGATCTCGAAAATTTTTAACGAAACTGCTGGAAAAGCAGTAGCAAGATCGCTTAAAGTCAGAGTCTTGACGATTTGACCTTTGTCCTTCAACTCAATGCCGATGTCGCTTTGTGAAAACGCTGGTGCAGGTAAACAGACGTTGCCGCAAATTGCGATGAGAGCTAGAAAAATATTTCGGAAATTTCTTGAGATTCGATTACTCATGTTATGTCCCCACAGCTGGCGATAAATGTTCTTGAAAATATGGCATCATTGGATACGAATTTTTTACAAAAAACAATGGGAAAGATGTTGGCACCAGAGCCTGAAAAAGCATCTTGGATTCGGCGTTTATTTCACATTTTATGAGCGTTAGCGAACTGAAAATTATGCAAAGAAGTGTTATTTTAATAACTCTTATTTTTATCAAGGAGGTAAAGTCATGAAAATCAAAATTGCGACAATTTGTTTTATGGTCGGTATATTGCTTATACCCCGTATGGGTTTTACCGCCGATTCAAAATCGGACCTTCCAGATCCCACGACAATAGTCAAGGACTCGGATATAACAAATAAAATAAATACCCGACTGCACGCTGATAAACATTTAGGCAAGTTTAAAAGTATTAAAGTTGATACGGATAACAATGGCGTTGTATGGTTGAGCGGTACTGCTCACCTTTTATCAGAAGAGGAAAAAGCCATTGAAATTGCTCGGGGTACCGAAGGTGTGGTTATAGTTAAAAGCAACATCAAAATCAAGAATGGACATCCCATAAGTGAGTGATGTAATAGTGGGCGTCTCATAAAATCACCTGAAGCGAGCATGAGGCCACCTCAAGAGCATCATCGGGGCCCCCCGGCTGCCTAGCTAGGTGTCGCCCAGCAGCCACAGGCTGGGGAGAGCTCAGTCGGCAACGCCAAGAAGACCTTGGTGCGTCGGGGCTATCGATTGCATGGAACTATGCTGTGCACAGAGGGATCGGCCATGGCGTCGCGCAAGTCGCACGCATCCAGCTCGGTGGAGATACAACCGCTGATTTGACTGAACAGGTGATGTATACATCCATTACCCCCTCGGGTGATGCTGCGCGTGCAGTTGCTTCAACCGTTCGCGTGCAACATGCGTGTAAATTTGCGTGGTAGAGATATCGGCATGGCCGAGCAGCAGTTGCACTACGCGTAGATCAGCTCCGTGGTTGAGCAAATGGGTGGCGAAGGCGTGGCGCAAGGTGTGCGGTGACAGTGGTTTGTATAGGCCGCCTTGCTTTGCATGACGTTTGATGAGATACCAGAACATCTGCCGCGTCATCGCTGTGCCACGCTGAGTAACGAACATCGCTGCATTTAATTTATTGCCCAGCAAGGCGGGGCGCGCATCAACCAGATAGCGGCGCAGCCAGTCCAGCGCTTCCTCTCCCAGTGGTACCAGACGTTCTTTATTACCCTTGCCCATCACGCGTACTACGCCCATGTCGAGGCTGACCTGTGCGACGCTCAAGCTGATTAACTCGGAAACGCGCAATCCACTGGCATATAGCACTTCCAGCATAGTGCGATCACGCATGCCCAGAGGTGTAGTCATATCAGGTGCTTGCAGCAGCATATCCACATCCTGTTCGGTGAGCGTTTTTGGCAGGTTACGCGGCAGCTTGGGGGTGGCGATTTGCAGGGTGGGATCAGTGTTTACTTTGCTCTGCCGTAACAGATAACGGAACAGGCGTTTGAGGCTTGAAATGGCACGACTGGTACTGTTCGCTTTAGCTTTTTGTTCGATGACCAAATAGGCGAGAAAGCCTTGGACGTCAGCGTGTGTGGCCTCTAGCAAGGTAGAATTATGCTGTTTTTCCATCCAGAGAATAAATTTGCACAGATCGCGTCTGTAACTTTCCAGTGTGTTGCGCGACAAGCCGTCCTCCAGCCACAGGCAGTCGCAGAATTCATCCAGGATGTCGGTGTTGTTCATACATTTTGCACATAACGCATTGATTGTTTATATATTAATTCGTGTGGTTAATAATAGGCGCATCAGTGTAATCAATTGGTTACGAGCTAAGTCCGACAGATTCCCTGGTTTGATTGTTTTTCATATGCTAGCAACCAGCATTTGATATCCAGCGCATCCCCTCCGCGCTGGTGTATGAAGCCTCCGATACCAGACTTGCTTACCACGCGATGGCAGGGGATGACAATGGGAATGGGATTTGCGCCGCACGCCTGACCAACCGCACGCGGGCTGGAAGCTAGCAACGTGGCAAGATCGCCATAATTTCGTGTTTGACCGGATGGAATAGCAGATATGGCTTTCCACACTTTTGTTTGATGGGCAGTGCTGTTAAGCTTGAGTGAAAGATTAAAATGAAAATTTGGATCAATGAAATAGGCCTGTAATTGTTCGCACACCTCTCGAGCGAACGTTTGGCTCGGCTGTTGCGGCGTGGCACCCGGCTCCAGAAAGTCGATGCCGGTCAGCGCATCCGCCTCACAGCGGATACCAAGCATACCAAATGGTGTAGGTAGCTTTGCCTGGTAATTCATATAACTTCCTTACACGAACATTTGGCTAGTTTCATGAGGCAAACCCTAAGCTTCGCCGGGGGCTCCCCAAGGTTTGACCTGTACGTCGGTCGTATTAAAACTTCTGTGTCTATTAAAAGAAGGAGTTTCAAGATAGAAGAATATCAGGGTCTGAGCCATATGGGATGGAACTTTTAAATATCAGGTAGTTTATATTCCCAAGCGACGGAAGCAAGCAATATTTGGTGCATTGCGCAAGCATTTATTCAGGAGTGATATTTCGGGAATTGGCGTTAGCAGGAAGACAAACGTTACAACCCAATGAAAGTTGGGCTATAGATGTTTTTAGGTGGCTTATGTGCTACCAGAGCTTTGAGGAGCTTTCAGCAGTAAACCTCCGGCTTTGCCGGAGGTAATTAATTTGCTAATTCTTATTTTAAATAGAAAAAGAATTGCTAACTGTAGACTTAAACCGCTTTGCGGTTAGGGAGTTTTTCCTTAATACGTGCGGATTTTCCTGAACGGTCACGCAAGTAGTACAGCTTGGCACGACGCACATCACCACGGCGCTTTACTTCGATACTGGCGATGGCTGTTGAATAGGTTTGAAAGGTACGTTCCACGCCTTCACTAGCGGAAATTTTCCGCACGATAAAAGACGAATTCAGACCACGATTGCGCTTTGCAATCACTACGCCTTCATAAGCCTGCACGCGTTTGCGTTCACCTTCGACCACGTTCACATTGACGATAACAGTATCGCCAGGGGCGAAGCTCGGGATTACTTTTCTCAAGCGGGCAATTTCTTCTTGTTCAAGTATTGCGATAAGATTCATTTTATTTCCTCTTGTTGTACGGACGCTTGTTCCTGCTGGTACTCTGCCAGTAGCCGAGCTTCCTGTTTTGTTAACTGGCGTTGTGCCAGCAAATCTGGGCGGCGTTGCCAGGTCCGTCCTAGCGCCTGTTTCAACCGCCACTTTTCTATCTCGGCGTGGTGTCCGGAAAGTAAAACCTCCGGTATTCCTTCGCCCTCAAAAATTTCTGGCCGCGTGTAATGCGGACAATCCAGCAAGCCCGCTACAAACGAGTCCTGCTGAGCTGATTCGGCATCCCCCAATACACCAGGCAAGTGCCGCACCAGACTGTCTATCAGCACCATTGCTGCCAGTTCGCCACCCGATAACACATAGTCACCGATGGAAAGTTCTTCATCCACCTGCTGTCGTATCAGACGTTCATCTACACCCTCGTAACGGCTGGCCAGCAGAATGAATCCATCATTCCGCTCCAAAAATTCCTTTACCACTTCGTGGGTAAGTTGTCGTCCTTGTGGTGACAGGTGGATTACACAACTTTTGACCACGCCAGTTTGCGCTTGGCTTAGTTTCGCTGTTGCGATTGCCTGCGCTAGTGGCTCAGCCAACATTAACATTCCCGGACCGCCGCCATAAGGTCGGTCATCGACGGAACGATGCTTGTCGCTGGTGAACTCACGCGGATTCCACGTGTGGAGCATAAACTTGCCTTGCTCCGCCGCACGCCGCGTTACCCCATATTGGGTAATTGCGTCGAACATTTCCGGGAATAGTGTAATAACATCAAAGCGCATCGCCGCCGCTCAGTGTTTTGCTGCCCAATCGGCTGACCAATCGACACGTATCACTTTTTTCGTCAAGTCCACTTGCTTGATTGCGCTGGCAATGAACGGGATTAATAATTCCCCCCGATTTTTTTTTGATAGATCTTCCTGCACACACAGCACCTGATTAGCACCGGTATCCATAAGGTTGTCCACTACTCCCAAGCATTCGTCAGCGAGATTAACTACCGTCAGCCCGATTAGATCCGACCAATAATATTCATCCTCAGGCATTAGAGGCAGGCTGCTGCGCGGCACTGCCACCAGCAAGCCTTTATATTTTTCGGCGGTGGTTCTGTCGTTGCTTCCGGAGAATTTGGCGACCAAGCCTTTGCTGTGCACAGCAAAGGCTTCCACAGTTATTTCGTACCAAGGATGCTTCTCGTCTCCTAGCCACCAAATGGGATAGTCGGCAAGACTATCCACGGACTCGGTGTAAGTTTTAATCTTCACCCAGCCGAGAATTCCCTGCGCACCTGCCACGCGCCCCATAACTATCATGGAGTCTGATTGGTTATGCTTTTGCTGCGGCACCAGCGCGCTTGACCAACTTGGCAACGGCGTCGCTCAATTGCGCGCCTTTCTCTTGCCAGAAAGCCACGCGATCCAGTTGGATACGCATGCCTTCAGGGCCTTCCGGGGCAACCGGGTTATAAAAACCAACGCGCTCGATGAACCGGCCATCACGGCGATTGCGCGAATCGGCCACAACTACATTAAAAAACGGGCGATTCTTGGAGCCGCCGCGTGCAAATCGAATAATAACCATAGTTTCTACTTTATCGTTAGCAAATGCCAAAGGGCGCAGATTTTACGACACTTTGCAGAGTTATGGCAAGTGGCATCAGCGATGCAGTAATACTTCCAACACGAATTTGGTGCCCAGATAAGCGAGCAGCAAAAAAATGAAGCCGCTCATTGTCCACCGCACCGCAGTGCGCCCGCGCCAGCCCTTATAATGATGGCCCAGTAACAACACTGCGAACACGCACCAGGAAATGAAACCGAACAGCATTTTGTGATTGAATTGCCACGGCTTGCCAAATAGCTGATCGGAAAAGACAACGCCCGATGCCAATGTCAGAGTGAGCAGAACAAAGCCAGCGCCGATGATGCGGAATAATAAGGTTTCCATGGTGAGCAATGGAGGCAAGCCTTGCAGTACGCGCGGTAGCGTAGCATGGTGCAGGCGTTTTTCCACCAGTGACATCAGGCCCGCATGCAGCACCGCAATGGTGAACAGACTGTAGGCGAGCATTGCTGCCAGAATATGCGCCTCAAGGATAAATGAAAGATTGTTCGTTAGCGGATGGGCTGCAGGAAACAGCGCCGGCAGTAACGCACCTCCTGCTGCCAGAGGCAACACTAAAGTTTGAAGGCTGGCAATCGGGTAAAAAAAACGTGCTACCCAATACACCAGCATGGTCAGCCACAAAATCAACGATAGCGCATTAATTAACCCCAAGTTCAGATCACCACCACTGAATAAATTGCTATACAGCAGGTATGCATGGAGTGCTAGCGGCAGCAATACAGCATGGCCAATCATTCCACGGTTTAAGACATCTACACTTCCGGCAGATTGTGCACGCCAAAAATAAACCGCTAACACGCTGTACGCAAGAAAGGTGATTACATAGAGCGGAAGATTCGACATTTTTAGTCAGGATGTTTTAGACTTCACGGATTCTACACTATAGCCAATGCTGCGGAAAACAGGAGCGATATCATGTTAGACAACCTTACACAACGCCTTTCGGGCGTTATAAAAAACCTGCGGGGACAAGCGCGCTTGTCTGAAAGCAACATCCAGGATGCTTTGCGTGAAGTACGCTTGGCCCTGCTGGAAGCTGACGTGGCGCTGCCCGTGGTTAAAGAATTCACTGCCCAGGTGAAGCAGGCTGCGCTGGGACAAGAAGTGTTGAGCAGCCTGACGCCGGGACAAGCATTGATTGGTATCGTACATCGCGAGCTGACCAAGCTGATGGGTGAACACAACAATGCGTTGAATCTCACCACCGTGCCGCCAGCCGTGATTCTGATGGCTGGTTTGCAGGGCGCAGGCAAGACTACAACGAGTGGAAAACTTGCCAAATTGCTGCGCGAGCAGATGAAGAAAAAAGTGCTGCTGGTTAGTTGCGACGTGTACCGTCCTGCTGCTATCGAGCAATTGCGCACCCTGGCGCAACAACTTGAAATCGATTTTTTCGCCTCTGACATTAGCCAGAAGCCGCGCGATATAGCACTGGCGGCGCTTGATTATGCGCGCAAGCATCACCACGATGTGCTGATTGTGGATACTGCTGGTCGCCTTGCGATCAATGCCGCAATGATGGAAGAAATTCAGCAATTGCACGTCGTCCTTAATCCAATTGAAACCCTGTTCGTTGTGGATGCCATGACCGGTCAGGATGCAGTGAATACCGCAAAGGCATTTGGCGAGGCGTTGCCGCTAAGCGGTATTATCCTCACCAAACTGGATGGTGATGCGCGGGGTGGTGCGGCCTTGTCGGTACGACACATCACCGGCAAGCCGATCAAATTTGTTGGCGTGAGCGAAAAGCTCAATGGCTTGGAAGCCTTCCACCCAGAGCGCATGGCTTCGCGCGTGTTGGGCATGGGTGATGTATTGTCGTTGATTGAAGATGTCCACCGTGAGATTGATCAGGCCGAGGCTGAAAAACTTGCCAAAAAAATCAAAAGTGGTCACGGATTTGATCTCAACGATTTCAAGATGCAAATCGTGCAAATGCGCAAAATGGGCGGCATGTCTGCCCTGATGGACAAACTGCCTGCACAACTCGGTCAGGCTGCGGCAAGCGCCAAGATGGACGACCGCGCCGTCAATCGCACTGAAGGCATCATTAATTCAATGACAATGCAAGAACGTTCCCACCCGGAACTCATTAAAGCTTCCCGTAAGCGTCGCATCGCCGCCGGAGCGGGGGTTCAGGTGATGCACGTCAATCAATTGTTGAGCCAGTTCGAACAAACGCAAAAAATGATGAAGATGTTCAGCAAAGGCGGCATAGGTAAATTGATGCGCGGCATGAAGGGCATGTTGCCCGGCAAACGTTAAGCTCTGAAAGCTGAAGATTGTCAGCCATAGCAAGGCAACATTAACAAGTAAAATAAATTAAGTAACAAATTATTAAATTTATTGATTTTAATCCGCCATTGATTAATTTGTAGCTGTGTTTGCTCAATGGAATAAATTTATTGAACCAACATGACATCACCGTATATTCAGCTAGGCTCTATGAGCGTCGTAATGAAGTCACCATACTTAATCGGGCGGTAGTATCTTCGGAATCGGCCCATACAGGAGATCACCAGGGAACATCGGGATATTCCATGGCCGGCAAAGGAAACAGGCCCGTCCCGGCTACCTGTCCCCCTTGCTTTCACGCAGCGATACCATGCAAATCAACTCGCTGCTTGACCCGTTGGACTCCACAATTGGCAGCTGACATCACTTCAAGCGGTCCTTGATCTTAGCGATTCCTGCCTCCGCGCACTGCTCATCGAGATGGCCGCCAGGTGCACCACCGATGCCGATGGCACCAATTGTGTCGCCTTCCACTTGAATCGGTATTCCGCCACCCAAGGCAATGAAATCATTTATGAAGACGAGATTGGCAGCTGCGGGATTCTTCTGTGTATTTTCCATGAGCCGCGCGGTCGGAGTTTTCATCGAAAGTGCTGTGTACGCTTTCCTGCGGCTGGTATCGATCGTATGCGGGCCTGCATTGTCTGCACGTTGCAGCGCCTTGATCTGTCCAGCGCGGTCGACTACAGCTCCGCTGACGTTATAGCCCTTTGAAGAGCAATCAGCGATGGCGGCGGCGACGGCTTCTACTGCCAGTGCGGTCGGAATGTCCCTGACGATGCGAACCTGAGCGTGAGCGTTGCCCGCAGTAACGAGAGTTGCGAAAACGAGAGTGCCTGCGACGCGTGAAATCATGGTAATTCTCCTAGTAATTATTGCGCTTATTAAGCGCTTACAATGAAGTTTCAAAAAAATTTCGGGGTAACTTTAAATCTTTAGTTAGGATTTCGGTTGAAGAAGTTTCAGTTGGGTTTAGTCTGCTGTCATCGGCATGTCGCAATTTTGGCCCAGCTAATAAGATTAAAGTTAACATGCCCATTAGCAAAAGGAAATGATGGCTTAGCGCAGGGATGCTTTAATTGAGTGATTAACTTCGAACAAACTTTTTATTAAAAATATAACATTTGAAAGTTTGTTTCTGTGCGTTACTGAACAGACAATTTTTTGAGATGGGTAATTCATATAAATGGCTATTATCAATTAAATCCGCAAATTGCTATTAAAAATAGTGATGAGGTAGCCAGCGCTTCAATTTGGAAAATTGGCGGTTCTGAGACGTTATTCAATTAAACAAGAAGAAATGTTTTGCTGAAACAGATCATGGCTGAGAAACCGTGATGATTCAGAGATTGAATTTTTGTGACTTCCCTAGAGGGAAGTCAATAAAATTTTTTTGCATAAAGGTATTGACCTTCCCATAATGGGAAGGTTCAACATGGCGCCATCTGAAAAGGAGATGACCATGAAAAATTCTGAAAACCATCCGATTAGTTCGGTTGATTTAACCATTGGCGGTATGACCTGTGCCTCATGCGTCATGCGTGTGGAAAAGGCTTTGAATGAAGTTGCAGGGGTTGAATCTGCCACGGTCAATTTTGCCACTGAACGGGCGCACGTTAATTTTTCTGATGAGACTTCTGCTACTGAACTGCGGAATGCCATTCGAAACGCCGGTTATGAAGCAACCATAATTGGTAAAGATCTTAACCAAACGTCGGGCGCGAAATCCAAAGCAATGGGTTGGAAAATAGTCGTTGCTGCCATTTTAAGCCTTCCTCTTTCCCTGCCTATGTTGCTAAATCTTGCCGGAATCCATTGGATGCTGCCAGGATGGATGCAATGGCTGATCGCAACCCCAGTGCAGTTCTGGCTTGGGGCAGGTTTTTATCGGTCTGGCTGGAAAGCGGCAGTCAATCGGTCCGGCAACATGGACTTGCTGGTCAGTATCGGCACGACATCGGCCTATCTTCTTTCTGTGTACCTGTTATTTAATGGGGCAGAACATCTTTACTTTGAAGCCTCTAGCGTTGTAATTACTTTAGTGCTACTAGGCAAATGGTTGGAAAGTCGAGCCAAGCGCAAGACCACTGAAGCGATTCGGGCACTGCAGGCACTTAAACCCGATACAGCAAGAGTCCGGCGTGCAGGAGTGGAAACGGATATTCCGCTAGACAAAGTGATCGTTGGTGACCTGGTTGCAGTGCGCCCGGGAGAACGAATCCCAGTTGATGCAGAAGTGGCCGAAGGGCGGAGTCATGTCGATGAGGCTCTGATTTCTGGAGAAAGCAAACCGGTCCTGAAAGAGGCTGGTCATAAAGTGACCGGCGGGTCTGTCAATCTGGATGGTTTGCTGCTGGTCCGGACGACAGCGATTGGTGCAGAAACAACCCTGTCACGCATCATCCGCCTGGTAGAAGATGCGCAAACTGCCAAGCCTGAAATCCAGCGACTGGTAGATCGGGTAAGTGCAATATTTGTACCTGTGGTTCTCGGAATCGCCCTGGTCACGCTTGTTGGATGGATAGGCTATTCCGGGGATTGGGAGCAGGCCATTCTGAGTGCCGTTGCCGTATTGGTGATCGCCTGTCCCTGTGCTCTGGGGCTGGCTACGCCAACCGCCATAATGGCTGGTACCGGTATTGCCGCTAAATATGGGATTTTGATCAAGGACGCCAAGGCATTGGAACATGCCCATAGGGTGGATACGGTCGTTTTTGACAAAACGGGAACCTTAACTGAGGGCAAGCCTGTTTTGACGAATATCATGGGAGTCGGTATCCCTGACGAGGAGCTGGTTCGGATCGCTGCTGCACTGGAAACAGGCAGTATTCATCCTCTTGCTAAAGCAGTACTGGATTGTGCCAACCGATTATCGATCCAGGTTCCTGCAGCGACTGAACACCAGGATTTTCCAGGAAATGGCCTGAAGGCAACGGTGAACAGCAGAACGGTTTACCTTGGGAACGAACACTGGATGGGAGAGCTGGGCGTGTCGATGCAATCGATCCAGTCTGCCGCGCAGCGACTGCAGAAAGAAGGGAAGACCATTTCCTGGCTTGCTGTTGAGGAGAATGGATCGAACAAACTGTATGGATTGCTCGCCTTCGGAGATGCACTTAAATCTTCGTCAGTATTTGCAGTGCGTCGCTTGCATCATTTGGGGATTAGAACCGTTCTTCTTACTGGCGATAACCTTGTCAGCGCTGAGATGGTTGGTGAGGAGCTTGGCATAACTCAAATCCTTGCTAAACAGACTCCACAATCCAAAGCGCAGGCCATATCGGATTTAAGGCAGGGTAATCGTGTGATCGCGATGGTGGGGGACGGCATCAATGATGCGCCTGCCCTTGCCTTGGCGGATGTCAGCTTTGCGATGTCTTCCGGTACCGATGTGGCAATGCATACGGCAGACATTACCCTGATGCGGGCGGATCCCGGTCTGGTTGGAGACACCGTGGAAATCTCGCGTAAGACCTATCGCAAGATCAAGCAAAACCTGTTTTGGGCATTTATCTATAACCTGATAGGTATACCCCTTGCCGCACTTGGCTTGCTGAATCCGGTAATTGCAGGTGCCGCAATGGCAATGAGCTCAGTCAGTGTTGTGACCAATTCCCTGACGTTGCGTAGATGGAAACCCTCGCGTATTCAAGAAAGGTAAATCATGAAAAACGATCTCTACAATATTGGCCAGGCTGCTCAGGCATCCGGCATGACGGCAAAAATGATTCGACATTATGAAGACGGGGGCCTGATACCCAAGGCGGTGAGGACCTATAGCGGATATCGTCTCTACAATGAAAAAGATATTCATATGCTCCGGTTTATAAAGAATGCGCGCACCCTGGGATTTTCCATCAAGCAAATATCGGATCTTATTGGTCTATGGCGGGATCAGGGCCGACCCAGCAGCAAGGTTAAATCCGTTGCTCAAGAGCACATAAAGATGCTTGAAAGAAAAATTAAAGAACTTAATGCAATGAAAAAAGAGCTCACAAAATTGGTTGACTGTTGTCGGGGAGACGAACGTCCTGATTGTCCGATACTGGATACGTTAACCGATGGAAAGTCATGAGATCAATCCGATGGCAATAGCACGGATTGCCTGACTTCTTCAAATTTCAGGCTTATGTCATGTGGCTTGCTTGTTCATAGAGTTTGAACGGATTGCGTAAGAATTTCTGGGGATGAGGAAATGAGTAATTATCGAGAGTTGGAATCCTTTAGGTTGGGGCTTATTGGCATTTCTGTAATGGTGTACTTGCTGGTTAGCGATTCGGTAAATGCCGGCTTAAACAAGGAGGTTTTATCTGATTTCAAGGTGCCAGTTACCTATGAATCAGTTATTGGTACTTATCACTCGTTTAAAGAGGTTGAAGTTGGTTCCTGGCTTGAACTGAATGAAAAGGTTCAGCCTGAAAAAAGTGCGGACGAAGGTGTTCATGGCACGGCAGTTTTGCCTAAACGGCGAGTTGAACCTGTTGGAGAGCGTTTGCTCAATTCGCACCACCACTAGGTGAAAAGGGGAACATCATGGAATCTACAAAAAATCGATATACCCTGAAAATTCCACTTATATGGTTGATTTTGATCTTAGTTACTCTGCTTGCGGGTTGTGCCAATTTTTCCAAGGATGGCGGTTTCAGCCAGGTTGAAAAGATCACCATGGAAAAAAGCGGTATGGATATCCAGTGGGCTAGATCCAGTCAAGACCAGGATCTCATTGATTCGCGCATTGATGAATTACTCAGTAAGCCTTTAGCTGTCGAGGATGCAGTTCAGATTGCTCTCCTCAATAACAAGGAGCTGCAGGCAGAATTTTATGAACTAGGGATTTCAGAAGCCGATCTCGTACAAGCCGGACGGCTGCCGAACCCAAGGTTTGCCATGCTGTACGGTCGGAATAGCGGGGATTACAAGATCGAGCAGTCATTTACATTTAACATTTATTCTTTGTTGACCATGCCTCGTGCAGTCGAAATTGAAAAGCGGCGTTTTGAGGAAACCCAAAAGAAAATTTCCGTGAAAGTTCTGCGTCTGGCTAATGAAACACGCAAAGCCTATATCACTGCATTGGCCGCCAAGGAGTCGGTCCGGTATATGCAGCAGGTCAAAAATGCGGCTGAAGCGAGCTCTGAACTTGCCCGGAAGATGGCCGTTGCGGGAAACTTCAACAAGCTGGATCAAGCGCGTGAACAAAGTTTTTATGCAGACGCTGCGCTGGGATTAGCCCGTGCATTGCAGGCAAAGACCGTTGCAACGGAGCGTCTCACCCGGTTCATGAGCCTTTGGGGCATAGACGTTCACTACCAGCTTCCCGAACGACTCCCGGATTTGCCGGCCAAGGCTGAAGAGCTTCCTGAAATCGAGAAATTTGCCATGGAGCAAAGACTGGATCTCCAATCCATGAAGCTTCGGACCGAAGCGCTAGCCGCACAGCTTGGGCTGACGAAAACTACCCGATTCATTAATGTGCTGGAGCTTGGACCCGCCAGGGTACTGGAAGGAGATAGGGGCGATCCCTATAAGAAAGGGTTCGAGATCGCCTTCGAAGTGCCGATATTCGATTGGGGGGCGGCAAGAGTGGGCCGTGCAGAGTCCATTTACATGCAGGCAGTAAATCAGCTTTCAGCAGCTGCCATTGATGCAAGGTCAGAAGTCCGTGAGAGTTATTTCCGCTATCGCTCCAGCTACGATATTGCCCGGCATTATCGAGATGAAATTGTACCGTTATTGAAGCGCATCCTGGAAGAAAACCAGCTCCGTTATAACGGAATGCTTGTGAGCGTTTTCGATTTGCTGGCCGAGGCGCGCTCCCAAGTGGTCAGTGTAAATAGCTATATCGAGTCGTTACGTGATTTTTGGCTGGCCCAAAGCAATATGGAAATGTCCTTGATAGGCAAGCCGTCGTTTTCTGAGTCCAACACCTCGTGAATAGCAACCGGGCTAAAAACCCCAGTTGTGCATTAATTCTTATAAATACACAGAAGGAAAAATAAAATGGTTTCCCGAAGAGATTTTATCCGAAGTACTGGTGCAATATTTGCCTCATCCGCCGTCAGTTCAGTTGCCATGGCGGTATTGCCAGAACTTGTCACGGCCGACAAACCCGATACCCAGCCGCCATTGATGCTGGAAAATGGACGTCCTTATAACCCGGTGGTTACTCTGAATGGATGGACCTTACCCTGGCGCATGAAAAATGGCGTTAAAGAATTCCATCTGGTTGCCGAACCGGTTGTTCGTGAAATCGCCCCGGGCATGAAGGCTCATCTCTGGGGTTATAACGGCCAAAGTCCAGGCCCCACTATTGAAGTCGTGGAGGGGGATCGAGTGCGAGTATTTGTTACCAACCGTCTTCCTGAACACACGACGATCCATTGGCATGGACAGCGCTTGCCAAATGGGATGGATGGGGTGGGAGGTATGAACCAGCCTCAGATTAAACCTGGCAAAACTTATGTCTACGAATTTGAGGCAAAGCGTGCAGGAACCTTCATGTATCACCCTCATGCCGATGAAATGACGCAAATGGCGATGGGCATGATGGGCACCTGGATCACGCATCCGAAAAATCCTGGATACATGCCTGTGGATCGGGACTATGTTTTCTTGCTCAGTGCCTATGACATTGACCCCGGCAGTTATACCCCCAGAATCAACACCATGCTGAATTTTAATTTGTGGACCTTTAATAGCCGGGTATTTCCGGGTATTTCTCCCATGGTTGCACGTACCAATGAAAGAGTAAGAATCCGAGTGGGGAATTTGTCCATGACCAATCATCCGATTCACCTGCATGGACATGAATTTGAGGTCACGGGCACTGATGGTGGCTGGACGCCGCATGCATCAAGATGGCCGGAAGTAACGACCGATATTGCAGTGGGTCAGATGCGTGCGATCGAATTTATCGCCAGAGAGCCAGGAGACTGGGCTTTCCACTGTCATAAGAGTCATCACACCATGAATGCCATGGGCCATGATGTACCGACCATGATCGGAGTGGATCAGAAGGAGGTAGTCAGGCAGATTACCTCGCTGGTTCCTGATTATATGAAGATGGGTGAAACCGGTATGGCGGAAATGGGGACGATGGAGATGCCATTGCCGGACAACACCCTGCCAATGATGACTGGTTGGGGGCAGTTTGGACCGGTTGAAATGGGCGGCATGTTTACGATGGTTATGATACGGGAAGACCTAGCCCAAAATGACTACAAGGATCCAGGGCCGTATCAATATCCTCAAGGTACAGTGGCCTATGAGTTAAACACTGAAGTCCCTCCAATGGAACGGAAGAAAGAGAGTAGTAGCGTCAGACCGGGTATCGAATTCGCCGTTCGAAAGCACCAAGATCATCGGAGTGTGTATTCGTATTAATTTCGCTGTGTAAATTTAAGAAGAGGAAATAAAAATGAAAAAATGGTTATCCAGTCTGATGCTTATTGTTGCATTGCTGTCTATTCAAGCCCATGCTGATAGCGCGAGTCAAGAGCATGGCAGCTTGATGGATATGGGAACGTCAGCAGCCAATAGACAAGAGGGGCAATATCAAACCAGTATGTCAATGACAAACGGCACTGTCAGGAAAATTGATCATGCTCAAGGGAAAATCACATTAAAGCATGAAGCGATTCAAAGCCTTTCCATGCCTGGCATGGTTATGGTATTCAAGGTAAAAGATCCTGCAATTCTGGACAAATTTAGCGTTGGTGAGAATGTTCAGTTTGCTGCAGATCGCATTGAAGGTGAACTAAGTATCCTATTGATTGAGAAGATATAATCTCCTATGTGCCAAGAACAGCCAGTCAGGGTTATCGTTGTGACGATCTGGTTGTCGGCCAAAGCTGCCGAAAGGTCAGCGCCAGAAGAACTTCAGCATTGGAATGCGAAGCAGTCAGCTCAAATCCACGGAATTCTGCACATGCTCAAGCTACCAACAGAGCCGTCTTTGGGTCATAGGCCACTTCGGTGATCGACCCATCCCGAATGCGTTGAACCGCTTCGTCAATCACATGGAGCGGTACCAAGAACCATTCCTTCGGCTTCACCGGATTTCCGAAGCGGTCTTCGATGGTCAGGTCGAGCTGTGCTGCACCGAACAGGCGGTGGAAGATGTTTTCCAGCCTGATGCGGTTCAGGTTGTGGAGTTTGTAGGTGGCGGCTACCTCCACACCGGCCAACAGTGTAGTGGTCTAATAGAAATGTACACCTCGATAGGATTATTATTCAGCTAGAGAGGAATCGCCAATGAACAAGCATCGCAAGCATTACGAAGCCGCATTTAAATTAGAAGTTGCGCGCATGGTAGTTGATCAAGGACTGAGTATCACGCAAGTGGTTAAAGACATGAGCATAGGTCGCACAGCAGTGAGCCGCTGGATTGAACAATACCGGGCTGAGCAATTGGGTAAAACCGGTATCGGGAAGCCTATCACTGCCGAGCAGCACCGCATACGCCAACTGGAGACCGAGAACCGCCAACTGCGTTCTGACAATGAATTATTAAAAAAAGCATCGGCCTTCTTTGCCCGCGAACTGAGATGATTTACAACATCATCAAGCAAGGGCAGCAGAAGGCCATCAGCCAAGCATGTCGAGTATTACAAGTCAGCCGCTCGGGTTATTACACCGCCAAGCGACGCGCCGAGAAGCCAGCCATTTGTGTCGCCAGTGTGCAGGTTAAAGCCGCTTTCGTGGCGAATCAACGCTGCTATGGCAGTCGCCGTATCGTTGACGAATTAAAGGCGCAGCACATTGTTATGGGTCGATACAAAGTGGGTCGATACAAAGTGCGTCGCGAAGCGGGTTTAAAGCCGGTTTGGAAGAAGAAGTTTGTGAGCACCACCGACAGCAAGCACGGTCTACCCGTGGCAGAGAACTTACTGAATCGTCAGTTCAATCCACCGGAGTCGAATCAGGTTTGGGCTTCAGATATTACTTACATTCGCACCAAAACAAGTTGGCTGTATTTAGCAGCGGTGATGGACTTATATTCACGCAAGATCATTGGCTGGGCGATGAGTCCCACGATGCCAGCGGCCTTAGTCTGTCAGGCGTTGCAGATGGAGATTGGACAGCGGCAAACAACGGTTGGACTGATATTGCATTCGGATCGAGGTAGTCAGTACGCCAGCCACGAATACCAGGCCTTGCTGAAACAACATGGCATCATTTGCAGCATGAGTCGCAAAGGTAATTGTTGGGATAATGCAGTGATGGAACGTTTCTTCTTGAACTTGAAGATGGAGCGGTGTGGCAACGGGATTATGCAAATCAGATGGAGGCCACTAAAGACGTGACGGAGTACATTGTGGGATTCTATAACTGCACACGACGGCACGCCGCCTTGGGAAATTTAGCACCAATGGTTTACGAAAAACAGTTCGCAGCAAAACAACCTATCGAGGTGTCCGTAATTACTTGACCACTACACTTCATTCATGCTCATTTTTGTCCTCAACCTCAAGACGCAGCTCCAAACGCGGAACATCGGCAGAAGTCGGGATATCTTCGTGCAGGGGGAAAATCAGCAAAACGTCCCGCCAATGCCAAACCATCGAACGCGGTCTTTGCTGCGTTCTTCCCGACACCGGTCATTGTGATCAAACGCTGCTGTGCCTCCATGAATCCCCCTATCGGTAAATTTCGCGCCGGTTGCCAACCTGCACCACGAGCACGCGCAATACACTGTCCTGAATGTCGCAAATCACCCGGCAGTCGCCCACGCGATAACGCCAGAAATCACCCAGCGAGCCGGTCAGCGCTTTGCCTGAGTCGCGCGGATTTTCCCGTCCGGCGACCCGCTCATCCATAAAATCAACGATGCGCCGCGCCGTCTGCTTGTCCAGCTTGCGTAGCTGCGCTTTGGCCGTCTCCGCGTAATCAATTGTCCAGGCCAAGGTCTTTTCTCACGTCGGCAGCGGAATACACCTGTTCTTGTCCCTTGCGGACACCCTCCAGCACGTCGGCGGCAAGGTAATAGTCCTCCATTTCCTCGATGCCCCGCTCGATGATTTCGCGCAGGTAGTACGCCTTGGTGCGCCCGGTATGGGAGGCGAGGTAATCAAGCCTTTGCTCGATTTCAGGAGCAAGGCGAATCGAAGTTGCCATATTAAGAGTCCCCAGTTGAATGCGTGTATTCACTGTATCACAACGCTATTATTTTGACCAGCCGTGGCCACCCTACTTGCAACGCCGCTACTTGCGGCCTTTGCCCTGCTTGCCTGAACCAGCCGTCATTTTAGTATAAAGCTCAAACAGCTTTTCTAGCCGCTCAGTGTCGTTTTTGAAACGGCGGCCGATGTAGATGCGCTCCAGCACCTCGTCGTTGCGCTCGTGTGTGAACAATTCAAGTCTAGGTAGTATTATCATGCTCGAAATTTTCCAGCCGCATTCTTCGTTCTCCAAGGTTGATACCTGAGCAAGATGCCAAACCCGGGCTATCGACGGAGTAATCTGATTCATGACGGCTTGGACCAACTCAAGTGTCAGCCGATAAGCAAAGTACAATTCCGTGATTCCAGGTGGACTTCCTAGTCCGTACCTCTAATCACTAATGTCCTTGAAAGAAGGCCATGTGGAAAGCTTGGTCGCATCGAAAGTCACGCCGTGCTTGCCCGCTAGCTTCAGCAATTCATCAAGCGGATGAATCTTCTTTTGCGATCCGGTTTCTTTGCGAATTACTGCCTTAAGGGCTGCCTCGTTGGCCATTTGTAAATCAAACCAAGCAGGGCATCTCAGGACTCTGAAAGGAAACCAAGCGCTCTGCTGCTTGCTTCAAATAGGTCAGCGTCGATTGAATCAGCTTTTGTACCTCATGATCGCCATCGTAGCGAAAAGTCACACGCCTGAACTCAAGGTAACGCAAAACTTCGACTGTCTGCCTTGCCTCGGCAGCAACTAACGCACGAGCCTCATCATTGAGTTTTGAAATGATCCGGACCACCAACGATCCAAGAAGTTGCTTCTTCGCCTTCCCCAAGCCCTTCCTCGAAATACATCCAGGCAAGTTCGCCTTCCTCTTCAACTCTCGTCCTATTAGCAGGAGCAGCGATGATGAATAGCATGTCTCGAATTATCACCGCACCAATAAGAGGGGGCGTCCCTTTAGCTTTCATGGCGGGTGAGCCGTATTTATCAAAATACCAATATTCTACGGCGTCAAACAGAATCCGAAACCAGGGCTCTTCCCAGTTTTTTGCGAGGTTTGTTGGTTGATCGACGCGCTCTTCACCCGCCTTGACCTCGATAGCACCTTCACGAAACAGCATCATGAGCGCCCGAAATGGACGCTGAGAGAGAGGCAGCTCCTGTTGCGATAGTTCCGCATTAAACAGCTCTAGCCAGTGATCTATCTTGTCTGCAAGTTCACGGCTCTGTTTTAGTCCTGCATCTCCGTGGGCAGCATGAAGGTTCCCAGGCGGGTTAGAACAGGTTGAGCAACTTGCGCTCGTTGTCTCCGGCCTCATTCAACTGCGCGCGCAGATCATCCAGGAACAACGGGTTCAACACTTTCAGGATGTTGGGCACGCTGGTGTAGTGCATGCCCAATGCGCCGCGTTCTTCGTCATCGGCTACGGCCTGGATCATGCTGCCGAAGATGTCGGGGTTGATTTGTTGCCAGTTCAGGTTGCCTGCGTGTATCAGGTAGGTGCGCGCCATGCGGGTGAAGCGCGGCACGCAGGTAGCGCCGGAGAACAGGCCGCCATTCACATAGGGGAAGCCATTGGCCCAGTTCGGCAAACGGGGCTCGGCATTGGCGCGTTCGCTACTCTTGATGTTCAATGGCGCGAAAGATGGTTTCCATCACTTCATGGGTATTGGAACCGTCGCGCTCACTCATTTGCTCGATGGTGTGGGTAAACAGACCCTCGCCGTTGAAGATATCGGTGTCTTCGGCAAAGAAACAGAACACCAGCCGAGCCATGAAGTGGTTCATGTCGGCACGGCGCTCGTCCTTGGCCCAGTCCGGGTTTTCACGCAGTAGTTCAACATACAGCTTGTTCAGCCGCGCGGTGGCGCGCACGTCGATGGGGTTATCCCTGATCTCCTTGATTGTGGAGATACCGGCCAGCGGCAGGAAAAAGCCGAAATGGTTGGGGAAGTCCGGGTACGCGCAGGCGATGGTTTCGCCACCCACCAGTTCTTCGGCTTCCAGGGTCTGCCCGTCGGTGGCGAGGATGAACTTGGCACGGGCTTTAGTGGTGGCGGGACTGGCGCGCAACGCCTTGAGGGAAGCACCCACGGTACCGGCTTCGCACACGGCGATGTGGATGTTGTTGCGCTGGAGCACGCCACCAGGCACATCAGAAGCATTGTTGTTGCCAGTACGCAGACGCTTGAGTGCCGTGTCTTTATTGCCGAAAGCGGCCAGAAACGCGAACGGGAACTCCTCCGCGTCGAATGGCTGAAGGGCCAGGTCAGATATGGCTTCTTCGATTTCTACTGCATTCATGGAGTATCTTGCCTGTGTGATTTTTCCCGCTCGTGTTCGGCTGGGTTCAGTGACTGACGTGGCACTGCGGGGGCTCTATTGTAAATGGTTGCCCGTGAGATCTCGTAGTGTTTCGTGATCTGGCTAACAGGGATGGCTGGACCTACAGTACCGCCTATGTTCATCGGGGAAAGGTGGTACTACAAGGCGTCATAATATTGTAATAAATGTCGACTACCATTCACAGATGTTATATTTTTTTATAGTCAATAAAGCAAAGATTTTTAACAACCGTAGTTCAAAGGTACAAAGGGGAATGATGAATTCACAAGATATATCGTGCGCATCGCCCGCCAGTGACGCGCTGGAAATACCCTTGGCAACCTTAACGAATTTTTCAGAAAATGACACCATGTTGTACGCCAAACAGCGTACGACAAACATTGAATATACGCTTGAACAATCTTCTGCAAACGAAGGGCTGATATCTTCTTTGAAAAATGACGGCAATGAGATGATGCTGGTACAACTGAACGAGATCATCGACAAGCGTCTGTTGAATGCGATCTTCCAGCCGATCATAGATCTTCAAAGCGGTGAAATTATTGGCTATGAAGGCCTGATCCGTGGCCCATCTGACAGTCCAATGCATTCGCCTCTGAGTCTGTTCAAGGTGGCATGGGCGAACAATCTGACCGTAGTAGTTGAACATTTGTGCCGTCGCGTGGTACTGGAGCGGTTTGCGGAATTAGGTCTGCCGGGAAAACTATTCCTCAATGTCAGTCCGGAAAGCCTGCTTCAAAGAGATGCAAAACATGGCGAAACGCTCGATTACATTCACGAGATTGGCATCAATCCGGGAAACGTGATCATTGAGCTGACCGAGAGCCAGCCAACCTACGATTATAATTTGCTACTCGAAGCGGTGATGCATTACCGGAGCATGGGCTTCCAGATTGCTATTGACGATCTGGGCGAAGGATTTTCCAGTCTGCGGCTGTGGTCCGAGCTACGGCCAGAATATGTCAAGATTGACATGCACTTTATCCAGGGGATCAATCGCGATCCCGTCAAGCTCCAGTTCGTGCGTTCTATCCAGGAAATCGCAGAACAATCCGGCACAATCGTGATCGCCGAAGGGATAGAGACACAGGCAGAATTGCTCCTGATCCGCGACCTGGGCGTTGCCTGCGGTCAAGGTTATCACATTGCCCGTCCCCACAGCACCCCTGCCACCACGCTATCTGCTGAAGTGGCGAAGGCACTGATCCGTAACGGCGTTGCGGTCTATCCACAAAAAAACGGATTCCAGCAAAGCATTGCGACTGTTCAAAAACTGCTGCGTAAAGTGCCCACCGTCACATCCGACATCCTCAACAACGAGGTCTATGAGCTCTTTTTGAACGAACCGGATCTGCAAATCATCCCGGTGGTTGACAACGGCAAGCCGCTTGGTCTGATTAACCGGATCAATATGATTGAACATTTCGCCCGCCCCTATGAGCGCGAGCTATATGGCAAAAAATTCTGCACCTTTTTCATGAATGCCGATCCGCTATTGACGGAAAAGGACACATGCCTGCAGGATTTGAGCCGCCTCATTACGGAAGGGGATCCCCGCCACCTGATCAACGGTTACATCATCATGGATCAGGGGAAATATCTTGGCATGGGTACCGGACACGACCTGATGCGCGAGATCACACAAATACAGATCAATGCTGCGCGCTATGCCAACCCGCTCACGCAGCTTCCCGGCAATGTGCCAATCAATGAGCACATAGACCGCTTGCTGCAAAATGACACACGGTTTTGCGCGTGCTTCTGCGATCTGGACTATTTCAAGCCATATAATGATGTACATGGCTATCGCAAGGGTGATGACGTAATTCAGATGACGGGCAAGATTCTCAGCGATCACTGTGATCCAGACCGTGATTTTATTGGTCATATTGGAGGGGATGACTTCATAGTGTTGTTCCAGAGCGAGAACTGGGAAGAACGCTGTCGCGCGATACTGGTCGACTTCGAGTCAGCGATCCGACATTATTACAGTATCGAGGATCAGGATCGTGGCGGTTATGTCAGCGAAGACCGGCAGGGGAGAAAAATATTTTATTCGTTGATCAGCCTGTCGCTCGGCGTGGTCAAGGTCTGTCCGGGACAGTACTATTCACACCACCAGATTGCCACAGCAGCAGCCGATGCGAAGAAGCAGGCAAAGAAAATAAACGGCAACAGCCTGTTCATCGACCGTCGCAATGATCCTAATAATGGAGATCACAAGTCCAATCAAGTTTGATGGACGTCAAATGTGCGAGGGCTAAGCGCAAGCGGGAAATGACTGTGGCAGAATTGGCAAAAACATCGGCGTGATCATCATGGGCGGGCGAATGGTTCGGTCACATTAACCAAAATTATCAAAGTTGACTGCGACAGGTTCAGGACGTCTTTTGATCTGACTGACTTTATGCGCAGCCTGGTAACCATAAATGAACCAAACAGCAGGTAAAGATTTTCGCTCACAGCATTTTATTAATCGTGAGCTAGGTCAGCTCGAGTTCAACCAGCGCGTGTTGGCGCAAGCAGAAAATGCCGGCGTCCCGATTCTGGAACGTCTGAAATACCTGTGTATTGTCAGCAGCAACCTGGATGAGTTTTTTGAAATCCGTGTTGCCGGGTTGAAGGAACAAATTAACCTTAAAAGTGCTTCCTCCGGGCCAGACGGCATGGATGCGCGCCAGACACTCAAGCGAGTGCGGGAGCAGGCGCATCGTCTCATCGAGCGGCAATATCGCATACTGAACAGCGACATTCTGCCTCTATTGGATATGCATGGCATCCGTTTCCTGCGCCGCACTAGCTGGAATGATACGCAACGCGCCTGGATCAAAAACTTCTTCTTGTGTGAAGTGATGCCGGTGCTTACTCCAATCGGCCTCGATCCATCGCATCCTTTTCCTCGTGTACTTAACAAAAGTTTGAATTTCGCTGTCGATCTGGTAGGCAAAGATGCCTTCGGGCGCAATTCTGCCAAGGCCATTGTGCAGGCGCCGCGCGTGTTGCCGCGCACCATCTTGTTGCCGTCTGAAATCAGCGGCTGTGCGCATGGCTTTGTATTTCTTTCTTCTATTTTGCATGCTCATGTTGGCGAGCTGTTCGGCGGAATGGAAGTGTTGAGCTGCCACCAGTTCCGTGTTACTCGTAACAGCAATCTGTTTGTAGACGAGGAAGAGGTGAAAAATCTACGTATCAGTTTGCAGGGTGAATTGCCGCAGCGGCACTTCGGCAATGCCGTGCGTCTGGAAGTGACAGACAATTGCTCGCCGCAGGTAGCCGCGTATTTGTTGCAGCAATTCGAGCTGGGACAGGATGACCTGTATCGCGTAGATGGCCCGGTAAATTTGGTGCGCCTGATGGGTATTCCCGACCAGGTAGCGCGCGATGACCTGAAATTCCCTGCTTTTGCTCCCGGCATACCCAGCGATTTGCTGAAGAAGGGCGCGGATATGTTCAAAGTCATCCGCAAGAACGATGTTCTGCTGCATCACCCTTTCCAGTCGTTCAAACCTGTCATCGACCTTATCCAGCAGGCCGCCGCCGATCCAAGTGTGGTTGCCATCAAACAGACCGTGTATCGCACCGGTGTGGATTCAGAATTAATGGAAGCACTCGTCACCGCTGCCACACATGGTAAAGAAGTGACTGTCGTGGTGGAATTGCTGGCGCGTTTTGATGAGGAAGCCAACATCAACTGGGCAAGCCGTTTGGAAGAAGTCGGGGCGCATGTGGTGTATGGCGTTGTTGGACACAAGACACATGCCAAGATGTTGATGGTGGTGCGGCGCGAGGACGGCAAGCTGCGCCGCTATGTACATCTGGGCACCGGCAATTACCATCCGCGCACTGCACGGCTTTATACGGACTTCGGCCTGTTCACGAGCAATGAGCAAATGTGTGCAGACGTAAATGAAGTATTTACACAACTGACCGGCCTGGGCAAAGCGGGCAAATTAAATTATTTGTGGCAATCGCCTTTTTCGTTGCACAGCCAGACTCTGCGCGCTATTCAGAATGAGACTAAACTCGCCAAGGCAGGTAAGCGCGCGCACATTATCGCCAAGATGAACGCGTTGCTTGAACCGGAAATCATCAGGGCGTTGTACGAAGCATCGCAGGCCGGTGTGAAGGTGGATCTTATTGTGCGCGGGGTATGCGCGCTTCGTCCGGGAGTACCGGGACTATCCGAAAATATCCGTGTGCGCTCGATAATTGGTCGTTTTTTGGAACACACGCGCATATTCTACTTTCGCAATAATCTGGCGCATAACGTGTATCTGAGCAGTGCCGATTGGATGGACCGCAATTTCTTCCGGCGTATAGAAGTGTGTTTTCCAGTGCTCGACAAGAAACTTAAAAAACGCGTGATCGATGAAGGACTGAAAGTTTATCTGCAGGACAACTTTCAAGCGTGGGAAATGGATTCGAATGGCTGTTATCGAGCGAAGACTCCCGGCCGTTATGTACTGAAATGTGCGCAATCTTCATTGTTGCAGCAACTCGCCGATCCGGCGCTTAAGCCACTATAAGTAATTTTTTTGGGTTAAGGCTACGCTGAACAAATCCGTTCGCGTTGAGCTTGTCGAAACGCACTTATTGCAAATCAATAACTTGCAAATGGCTTCGACAGGCTCAGCTCGAACGGAGGGACTTGCTCAGCATTGCCTAAAGTGGCTGTTGGGTTATTGCAGATAATGTTCTTGCATAGGGTTTGATGATAGTTCTGCGCGGATGCCTTGTCTTTCGAGTTGGCAGTTTTATAGGCCACCGTTGGTGTAGCGTCTGATTATTCATCGTCCCATCACCCATTGCCTGCTCGCCTGCGTTGCGACAATTGTTGGCAAGGCTTTTCCGCTCAAAGCTTCGTAGCACTTCAGGTTCGTTTTATTCGCGCCTAGTCTTGTTTAGAACTCTAAATTTTTTAGAGGTGCCCTAACAAAAATCCCAAGCCATTTATAGCCGCTTGAAAAAGAAGTTGACACACCATTCAGGAAACACGGGTTAATTAATATTTCTGTCATGTTGCTTGATTAGACTGGCTTCGCAGTAGTAATTCAGATAACTGCACCCATGTTTAATTTCAACAATCTGCCAGTTAATATTTTATTAAGGAGTTTCAAGATGAACTTTATGCTCAAACGTTCTACGCTTGCTATTGCTCTTACTTCGATTTTTTTCTCAAATATCGCATTAGCTGATGACCATTTAAACGGTTCCGACAGCAAGGAAGACTTTGGCGCTATGACAGAGCACTTGCTGAACGCGCAATCCGAGAAATTGTTCGGCTTTAATAAGCCGCTACAAAAATCCGCACCGGCAACGACAGGTGCCTATCGGACGCTGGATCAAATAGCAACAAGCCAGGTGCTGGTGGCTGGCGGCCTGAAAGCGGAATATCTGACCCGTAACGCGGCTAATGCCACGGACATGATGGCGTTTTTCCCTGTAGATAAGCCTACCCATTTAATTACTTGTGTTGAAGGGGGCCGTGCTGTGCTCGCCACCGGCCAATACAACCCATCCGTTCAGAGCATTAACCTTGCAACAGGGCATGTTGAAACGCTCTTGCGCGGCATGAGCTCCTGCGACGGTATCCGTACGACACCCTGGAACACCATTCTGGCCACTGAAGAGCGCAGTGATGGTGGCGCTTATGAAATACTTGACCCGCTGAATGTATCCAATCAAACAGTACTTGATCGTACCAGTGGAGCTGTGACTGACTCAGCCCACATTGCCAAACGTAATGCGCTGCCGACCATGGCTTGGGAAGGATTGGCCATTCTGCCGACCGGAGTGGTAATCGCTGGCGATGAGCTGCGCCCGGGCACCCCTGCTGATGCAGATGGCGGCGCCATTTTCAAGTTTGTGCCGCAAACGCCTCGCACCGGAAATGACAAAATCGAAAATCTGGCCGATTCGCCGCTTGCCGCTGGCTCTCTTTATGCCATGCAAGTTTCATGCGTGAATAACAATCAGCAGTACGGCCAAGGTTGTGAAATCGGCAATGCGGCTTGGTTGCCGGTCAATGCAGCTACTGCTCGGGCTGACGCTTATGCGAAAGGCGCGACCGGCTATTACCGTCCTGAAGACTTGCATCAGGACCTGCTATATACGGACTCCGCCAACCCGGAAGCAGTCCGTTTCTGCTGGGCCAACACCGGCAACGAAGATGCGTTTAACTTTGCTGAAGTTATTTGTGGTGTGGACGACAAACCGCTAATCGCCGATGCAACCAAGCGCACTGTTGACGTGAATCGGTTTGTTGAAGGAGATACTGATTTTAATGCCTTTGACAACCTTGAATTTCAACCAAAAACTGGCAATTTGTACGTGATTGAAGATCACTCAAACGGTGACATTTTTGCTTGCCTGCCAGATGGTGTTGACCGTGATATCAAGACAGATGGATGTGTAAAGATGCTCTCTGTGAAAGATTCCAGTGCTGAACCAACCGGCTTTATTTTCTCAGCTGATGGTAATACGGCTTATGTTTCGATCCAGCATTCAGACGACACGAATATGCCTAAGGTGGACGGATATGGCACCGATGACATCATCAAAATAACGGGATTTAAAATCAAGAAATAATATTTCTTTCAAAACGAGAGAATTACGTTTCAGTAGCAAATGGTTTTATTTCGGCTCTTAGTTAAATGTTAATACCGAAAGACCGCAGTTTGCGGTCTTTTTTTATTGAATAAGCCATCGATAACTTGATAAAAATAATTATTGAAAATTAACCAGAGGAAATTTGATGAAACCGCATACCAAAGAAACCCAGGCGTCTCTTACACCCGAGATGGCATTTCAAATTCTTAAAGAGGGTAATGAACGCTTTACGAATAACCTTAAAGTCAATCGCAATCTGTTGCAGCAATTGAACGAAACTTCAAAAGAGCAGTATCCGTTTGCCGTGATTCTAAGTTGCATTGATTCGAGGACTTCAGCTGAACTTATTTTTGATCAGGGCTTCGGTGATCTCTTCAGTATTCGAATAGCAGGTAACATTGTTAATGAGGATATTCTTGGCAGTATGGAATTTGCATGCAAAATCGCAGGGGCAAAAATTGTCGTTGTATTAGGACATAGCGGCTGCGGCGCCATCAAAGGCGCATGTGACGATATCAAGCTGGGAAATCTTACCACTCTAATCGGCAAACTCAAGCCCGCAATGGCTCACGTGCAAGAGCCAACAGCAAATCGTAATTCCAAGAATTTAGAGTTTGTAGAAAAAGTTGCCGCGGCCAATGTATGCCTGACGATTGCCAACATCAAACACCGGAGCGAAATTTTGCGCGAGATGCAGGACAACAACGAGATAGCCATTGTGGGCGGCATGTACGAAATCCAGACTGGAAGTATCAAATTTTATCAATAACAAGTTTATCTGGACTTCATAAGACTTTAAACGCTGCATCAAACACACACCTCTTCATTATTCATGCCAAGCCAAACGCAGGGCTTCCCAGCCGCAAGAACTGTTCGAAGCGTCTGCGCCGCAGCCGATTTTTAGATCCAGAAATCCGGTAATACACGGTCCAAATCCGAACAGCATGGCGACGGCAATCAACCGAATCTATTCGAGATTTAATTGGGCACTACTGACTTTTCATCAATTTTTCCTTTTTTGTAATATTCCTGTAACACGTCCCCCCGATAATCTCATCGGTGTTTAGCACGAATGACTTAAAGCTAGTTTTAATCCGGGCCCTAAAGCTAGTTTTAATCCGTGCACGGTTGCGTGCACGGTTGAGCGCCAAACCAATGTTTGGCTTTAATAATTATGGAGAGCAGGGATAATGACCAAGATTAATACATTTAAACTGAAGTTAACCGTAGTAATTGTTCCATTGCTTTTCGCGGCATCAGCTCAAGTCTTTGCTGCGGATGATGCGCAAGTACTGAATCTTTATGTTGATCAGGAAACCAAGCAGATTTTCTCTGAGCCCGGTTCCAACCGAGTAAAAATGGGTGAATTCCAACCAGTTACTGCAAAATCAGCTACCGCAGTAGATCCCAAAAACGTAAAAGTTCAACTGGATCAAAAAGGATTAGGCTTTGAATCGGCGGATGGCCAATTTAAGTTTAATCTTGGCGGTCGTCTGCATGCAGACGCTACCTGGCACGATAATGACAAACTGCAAAAAAGTGGGCAACCCATAGAAGCACACGATGGTACGGAAATTCGTCGTGCACGTATAGACTTTAGAGGCAAGCTGTGGAATGACTTTAATTTTCAGACAGAAGCTGACTTTGCCGATAATGAAGTAGCGATGAAGGATCTGTTCCTGCAATACACCGGCTGGAAATTTGGTGAAATTACAGTCGGTCACCAGAAGCAGAGTATCAGCATGGAATTGCAGGAAAGCTCTAACGACATCATGTTCACTGAGCGTTCGCTGATCAACGCCCTGACTGGCCCCCTGTTTGATCGTGCCATTGGCTTGAACCTGAAGACATCAGATAAAGACTGGTCTGGGCAATTGGGGTTTTATGGCGATTCCATGAAGTCCAATAGGAGCAATAGTAATGCTGGTTCTGGTAAAGCTGACGAAGGCTTTGGCGCTACTACACGTTGGACTTTTGCACCAATCAATACCAAAGATGACGTGATTCATCTTGGTGGATTTGCCGGTTATCGTTCAACAAATGGCAAGGGTGAATTAAATGACAACAGTCCAAGTTTTGGTTATGAGACAACACATATGTCTAACCTGAAATTAACGGATACGGGCAATATTTCAAACATCCATGATGCCAATATGGTTGGGTTGGAACTGGCTGCTATGCATGGCCCATTCTCATTACAAGGTGAATATATAAAAACAAATATAAAGCGTGATAATGGCCTGTCTTCACTTGACTTTGATGCTTTCTACGTACAGGCAGGATGGACCTTAACAGGCGAACCGCGTACTTACAAAGGTTCGGATGGAGAATTCAAGCGCCTTATGCCTAAAACCAAGTTCCAGCTGGGAAAACCTGGTTGGGGTGCCTGGGAACTGGCATTGCGCTATGACGAGAACGATTTGACCGACAAGAATGTCCATGGTGGCAGTCAGAAAAGAACGACCTTGGCTTTAAACTGGTATATGAACGAAAACGTGCGCTTGATGGCGGATTACAGCAGAAATTTTGATATTGTAGGTTCCCCTGTGAAAGCACTAAATGGTGGTCAACCAGACGATGTGGATGTATTTACCCTCCGTACACAGTGGGCATACTAATCGGTCTACATGTAATCTGAGTATCTGAATCTGGATTCTCGGCAAGCACAACTCAATAAAAAACCTCGATAACATTATCGAGGTTTTTTATTGCCTGAACAATCTATTGATCCGGCCAGCTTAAGTTTGAAGTTTTCATACGGTATATCTTATGCGAGGGCACTGAAAGTATTTTTTTGATGCGCTCACGTAATTGCTCCAATATATGCATATGCACTGTGGCCACGGAATTCAGCTTGGACTTGGTGTGCACCGGAACTTTTGAACAAATGGCATGCTTCAAGTCGACGTTGAGCCTCTCTTCCGATATACATTTGTCGCTTTGTATGTAACAAAATTGTCATGGAACGCGAGTAGTATCATCACTAACATCAATCCAAAAAGGAACTCAATCATGGCCCCCACTGAACATACCTCTAAGCAATTTGATGCCGATCTGGATGCGGTGAGGGCACAAGTATTACAAATGGGCGGATTGGTGGAAAGTCAGATCCGGCTGGCTATTGAGGCGCTGGTAAGTGACGATGTGCCGCTGATGAACCGCGTAATTAATGATGATCATCGCGTTAACGCGATGGAAGTACAAATCGACGAGAGCTGTAACCATATTATTGTGCGGCGACAGCCTGCCGCAGGTGACTTGCGTATGGTGATGACGGTGGTCAAGACTATCACTGACCTCGAGCGTATTGGCGATGAGGCGGCAAAAATAGCACGCATGGGCAAATTGCTGTCGCAGAGAAAAAGTCTCATCCTGCCGCGTTATACGGAGATCAATCAAATCGCCGAACTGGCTCTGGACATGCTACGCAAATCACTGGATGCCTTTGCTCGCCTTGATCTTTTTTATACTGCCCAAGTAGTGCGTCAGGATGAGTTGGTTGATGAAGAATTCCGCACCATCCTACGCTACCTCATCACCTACATGATGGAAGACCCGCGCACCATCTCCACCGCGCTGGAAATTCTGTTCATCGCTAAGGCCATTGAACGCATTGGCGATCATGCCAAGAACATGTCCGAATATGTGGTTTATATGGTCAAGGGCAAAGACGTGCGTCATGTCAATGTGGAAGAAATTGAGCGCGAAGTATTAGAGTGATTTGCAAGGATGTGATAGTGCCCTTTCATCATGGATACATAATTCACCTAAAATGGTGCGGGCATATTTGAAAAATTAAATTGAGGGGAAACAGCCTCTCGCCCGGTAATCCACTCACAGTGACTAACTTCGGTTTTATAGCTGTCACCTGTTAAAGATGTCATTCTGCTGCACCGCGTACCCAACGATTTTCGCTTCAATAAAACAAACACTGTGTATTGCCGCATCGAATGATATCAGGGCCTGCGTTAGATTGGCACGATTTCCCCCTGCATCATAGTCAAGGTTTTGGAAGCAGAGTGGGTAGAACACAGAGAAAAATTCTTTATTCCTGCACTCAAGGAGATAAACCATGAAAGTGAGTAATGACATAAGCACAGGCACTTCTAATCTTCGCCATCGCGCAGCGCGGCTTATGGAAAATAAGCCGTTGGCCATAAAACAGTGCAGCAACTGTGATATGCAAGAAAATTTGCGCGAAGCGCGAGCAAATCAGCTTAGACTGGAGATGCAACAAAAGGAGTTGATTACAGCGCATGTGGAAATTTGCTCGGGCAGTAAGTGCTATGCCGAGTTTTATGACTTCGCGCCGGTCGGCTACTTTACCCTCAATCAAGTCGGTAACATTCACGAGTTGAATCTTACGGGCGCCAGCCAGCTCGGAATCGAGCGTTCGGAGCTCGTGGGTCAACGTTTCGATGCATTCGTCATTGTTGAGTCACAGCCCTTATTTAATTCCTTTTTCGAAAAATTGTTTAAAGGCCATGCCAAAGAGACGTGCGAGATTAGGCTGAACACGCATAACAATTCATATATCGATGTGCTCATGAAGGGCATAACAACTGTGGACAGGCAAGTGTGCCATTTGGCATTGATGGATATTACTGCGCGCAAACATGCAGAAGAGTCGCTGCGTTGGGCAAATGAAAGCAACCGCTTGATGTTCGAAAGTGTTACCGATTGCTCCATTATCCAATTGGATACCGGAGGGCGTGTGATGAGCTGGAATGTCGGAGCGCAACGGATCAAGGGATACACTACAGAAGAAATCATTGGTCAAAATTTCTCCCGATTTTATACTGATGAAGATAAAAAGAGCGGTAAGCCACAGCAAGAGTTAGCACAGGCAGTAGCTGATGGAAGCTCGATAAGCGAGGGTTGGCGTAAACGCAAGGACGGATCCATATTTTGGGCGAGGGAGACTTGTAATTCGATTCTTGATCAATCCGGCAATCTGCAGGGTTTTGCTAAACTCACTCGCGATTTGACCGCGCATCAGCAGTATCACGTTAAGTTGGTTCGCGCCAAGAACGTCGCTGAAAAAGCCAATCTCGCAAAAACGGATTTTCTTTCCAGCATGAGCCATGAGCTGCGCACCCCGCTCAATGCCATCCTTGGTTTTGCCCAGTTAATAGAGGCCGGTACGCCACCACTTACGCCTACCCAACAGCTCAGGTTAAGCGAGATACTTCGCGCTGGATGGTATTTGCTGGAACTGATCAATGAAATTCTCGACCTCGCGACGATCGAGTCCGGCAAAATATCGCTGTCGCAAACATCAATGTCGCTTATTGAGGTCATGTCAGAATGCCAGGCCATAATATATCCGCAGGCGCAAAAGCGTGACATCCGAATGAGCTTTTCCTCATTGGATACCTCGCTATTCGTCAGAGCGGATCGAACTAGATTGAAGCAGGTTCTGATCAATTTGCTATCCAACGCGATTAAGTACAACCGTGATGGGGGAATGGTTGAGGTAAGTTTTAGCGCGAGCACTTCGGAACGGATTCGCATCAACGTTAAGGACACTGGGGCAGGATTGCCGCCAGAAAAATTAACGCAATTGTTTCAGCCATTCAATCGTCTCGGGCAAGAAGCCAGCACAGTCGAAGGGACAGGTATCGGTCTAGCGGTGAGCAAACGACTCGTCGAATTGATGGGTGGTGCTATCGGCGTGGAAAGCACCGTCGGTGTGGGAAGCGTGTTCTGGCTTGAACTGACTGTGGCAGATGAATTACTGCCTGCAACGGATCGCGGCAAACCCGCAGCCCCTGCTGCAAAAGTTTATGACCAAACTCAGCAACGAACCCTTATGTATATTGAAGACAACCCGGCTAATTTGTTGCTGGTTGAGCATATCATCGCGGGTCGCTCCGATATTCGCCTGTTGAGCGCGATGAATGGCAAGGTCGGTATCGAACTGGCAGGCGCCCATTTGTCGGATGTAATTCTGATGGACATCAATCTGACAGGAGGTATTAGTGGTGTCGACGCACTGAGAGTTTTACGCGGAGATCCGTTTACGGCACATATCCCTATCATTGCCCTAAGTGCCAATGTCATGCCTCATGATATTGCTAATGCCCTGAAAGCAGGGTTCTTCCGTTACCTCACTAAACCCATCAAACTAGCTGAATTTATGAGCGCAATCGACGAGGCGCTGGAATTTGCAGGAGTGCGATGCCATGCTGGCATATAACCTGATGAGTTTGTTTCGGCAAGCCGTGTTACGAGGCTCGGTACAACATACCCTTTCCACCTTGCATCACAAGGTATTTGCAGTTGGGGCTTTCTGGCAAAAAGACCCAGACAAGCGACAACAAAACTTGGCGGTGAGCCAACGACGAAGAGATTGGTTTGAAGGGCTCTGCGCTAATGCAGGTAAGTTCTGGAATGACGATACACTGCTCCGCAGAATCTCTAATGGACAATGTGGGATAAACCGAAAAGATAGGCTAAGTGATATTGTCACATGCACCCTTGATCGCGTTTCAGCGGCTAGGCCTAATACAACGATTATTTTCGCCCCACCGATTTTGCAGGCAAATTCAATGCTGCCAAAAATGTCGTCATTAGGGCACCTCTAAAAATTCAAGTTTCTAAGCAAGACAAGGCACGAGTAAAAAATATGAGCGCGGCATTAGTTGATATATAAGAGATAATTTTTTCGAGTAACGTCGTATTGTGACAAAAACTCAATAAAAATTTCTGGTAAGTTTTTGTTGCTTTTTCCCAAACAAAAGACCGCAGGCTGCGGCCTTTTGAAGAAACAGACTTATTTATTCTTGATTTTAAAACCGGTAATTTTGATGATGTCATCGGTATGATAATCATCCACCTTATCCATGTTTCCATCATGGGAATGCTGGATCGAAACATAGGCCGTTGTTCCATCCGCTGAGAAAATAAAGCCTGTTGGTTCCGCGGTTGAGTCTTTCACGGAAAGCATCTTGACGCATCCATCTGTCTTGATGTCTCGGTCCGTACCATCTGGCAGGCAGGCAAAAATATCGCCATTTTTGTGGTCCTCAATCACGTACAGATTGCCCGTCTTTGGTTGGAATTCAAGGTTATCAAAGGAGTTGAAATCCGCGTCTCCTTCAACAAACCGGTTCACATCGATAGTGCGATTATTTGGTGTGGTATCTAATGGATTGTCGTCCACGCCGCAAATTACTTCAGCAAAGTTAAATGCATCTTCGTTGCCGGTGTTGGTCCAGCAGAAACGGACTGCATTTGGATTGAGAGAGTCCACATATGTCAAATCCGGATGCAGGTCTTCCGGGCGATAATAACCCGTTGCGCCAATCGTGTTCGCTTGGGCCCGTGCGTCAGCTGGATTAGAGATCGATATCCAGGCGGCATTGCCAATTCCACAGCCCTGGCCATACTGTTGCTTGTTGTTCACGCACGAAACCTGCAAGGCGTACACCGTACCAGCGGCAAGAGGGGAGTTGGCCAAGTCGTTGACTGGCTGGTTTCCGACACGAACCGTTTGTGGCACGAACTTGAAAATGGTGCCGCCATCTTTATCCCCCTCTTCACCTTCTACGCCGCCTGGCTGGAGGGTGCCCGGACGCAGCTCATCGCCAGCGATCACCACACCGGACGGCAGAACTGCCAATCCTTCCCATGCCATGGTCGGCAGTGCAGTACGCTTGGCAATGTGGATTGGGTCAGTCGTAATTCCTGTGGCTCGATCCGTGACCGTTTGGTTAAGAATATTCAGTGGATCCAGAATTTCATAAGCTCCCCCATCGTTTCTCTCTTCTACAGCCAGAATGGTATTCCATGGGGTCGTACGGATGCCGTCACAGCCATCCATGCCGCGCAGGATTGTAGAGACTTCTCCGGATGAAAGATTAATGCTTTGAACGGATGGATTGAATTTCCCTCCGCCTAAATCCTGGCGGCTTCCTTCCACGCAAGTAATCAAATGAGTGGGATTTTCTAATGGGAAAAATGCCATCATGTCCGTCTTATCTGCGGCTTTACGGGTCAGGTAGTGTACTTGAAGACCATCCGCTACCAGAACTTGGTCCGTTGCCTGCTGAGCAGGGGTGCGATAGGCATTGTCTACCGGTGTTTCTGGAGCGGACTGGTTTAGCGGCTGATTGAAGCCGAAAAGTGTTTCCGATTTTGCGTTCAGCATTTGTTCTACCGTTGCGCCAAAATCATTTTTGTTGCCGGGATTTTCCGCTGCTTCTGCAATCAGCAGAGAATTAACAAAAAAAGCAGAGGTCAAAGCGATTGCAAGTGCAGAAAGCGAAAACATATAGTTCATGGTGAAGCTCCAATATTTTTAACTGATAATTCAAAAGAAACCTGAATGCAATTTTCTAAGTGCCACTATCAATCCATTTTAATCAGAATATATTACAGAAATATTAAATTTATGTAACACAATGGTTAATCATGTAAATCCTGAATAAGTCTCGAATTGTAAATTCGAGACTTATGTTTCCAGGACCCGCGTTTTACACGTAAAGAATGAAATTGTGTTACTGAAAATTGGTGAGAGTCGATCCTATAAACAAGGAAGGTATATTCGAGTGGAGAGCGGACGATACAGTCGGTCGCGGAAGAGCTGAATGTGAACTGTCATACGGTAAGAAATTGGATAAACAGACAAAGAGCGAGCACGGTCGGCTTGTTGGCGACCAAAGAGCGTCGGCCGCAGAATTGGACGACCGAACAGCAGTTGGTGGCGTTGCATGACGCATAGTCTGACGGGTGAAGCCTTGCAGACATGGTGTCGTGAAAACGGCTTGTTTACCTATCATTATATCCCGCTGGAAAACGGCATTTTGTGAGGACACAAAGGTTGCATCGGGAACGCGTGAAATACGGGTATTGAAAGATGAGAATGAGCAACTCAAGCACGAATTGATCCGCAAAGAGCGTGCGTTGGCGGAGGCAGCTGCATTGCTGATCCTACAAAAAAAATTCCGCGCGCTCTGGGAGGACGAGGTCAAATGACATTGCCCAGCTTCCCTGTCTGCGCGGCCTTTAACCAGTACTTCAATGTGGAAACAGGCCTCGACAAACGCCGCGCCGTTTCCTTCGGGCTTAACCCTGATTCTGTGACTTGCTTGACCGCCTGTTCACGAAATTCTTTGCAGTAAATTGCGCTTGGTACTCTCTGTTTCATCTCACACCTCCGTTTCAAGTTTAACAAAACGTTGGTGTCCATTTTTCCCAGCCTACCTCAAACGGTCGACCTGTGAGATCGGTGGACTTTATCAGCGTAGCCTTAACTCAGGAGCGTAGCCTTAACTCAGGATTGTAATAATTATGCAATATTTATAGTCTATATTTGCTCTTCGCGGCATGGTTGAATCAATAATTCAATTTGGATTACAGATAACTCAGGAACTTTAAATAGGAGATCACGAATCATGTTTCAGAAAAAGGTTCTTGCAATACTTGGCTTTCTTTCCACCTCTTTGATAAGCCAGGGCGCATTCTCCGCGGCTGTTGAGGTGGACTCCAATTTGCCGACCTATCAGAAGGCGAGCGGGGTTTCCGGCAACTTCACCAGCATCGGTTCCGATACCCTGAACAACCTGATGACGCTGTGGGCCGAGGAATACAAACGCGCTTACCCCAACGTCAACATTCAGATCCAGGGCGCCGGTTCCTCTACCGCGCCACCCGCGATTGCCGAAGGCACTTCCAACTTCGGCCCCATGAGCCGCCCGATGAACGCCAAGGAAATCGAGGCGTTCGAGAAAAAACACGGCTACAAGCCCACTGCCGTGCCGGTCGCCATCGATGCGCTGGCGGTGTACGTCAATAAGGATAATCCCATCAAGGGGCTGACCATGGCGCAGGTGGACGCGATTTTCTCACCCACGCGCAAATGCGGCGGCTCTGCCGACGTCACCAAATGGGGTCAAGCGGGCATGAGCGGCGAGTGGGTCGACCGCGCGATTGCGCTGTATGGCCGCAACTCGGTTTCCGGCACTTATGGCTACTTCAAGGAGCACGCGCTGTGCAAGGGCGACTTCAAGAAGAATGTCGCCGAGCAGCCCGGTTCCGCGTCGGTGGTGCAAAGCGTGACCGGCCAGATCAACGCGATCGGCTACTCCGGCATCGGCTACAAGACCTCGGGCGTGCGCGCCGTCCCTCTGTCCAAGAAAGAAGGCTCGCCCTATGTCGAGGCGGACCCGAAAGATGCCATCAGCGGTGCCTATCCGCTGGCTCGCGTGCTCTACGTTTATGTGAACAAGAAGCCCAATCAGCCGCTGCCGCCGCTGGAGCGTGAGTTCTTCAAACTGGTGCTGTCCAAGCAGGGTCAGATCGTGGTGGTCAAGGACGGCTTCGTGCCGATGCCGGCTAAGATGGCCGCAGATGCCCTGGCTGAAATCCTGAAATAAACATCTCGATGCTCATCAACGCGCTGGCCTCCGGCCTGTTTCCGGCCGGAAGCCATGCGCCTAAAAACAGGGGAATTTTATGCAGAACAAACACCTCCGCATTAGCTCGCTGATCGTTGCCATGGGTCTTGCCGGTGTGCTGGGCGGTTGCGCGACGCAAGGCGCCAAACCGGATGCCGCTACACCGACTGCTGCGGCAGAGACAAAAGCCGTGGCGGAACAGCAGATGTTCATGACCTTTCATGAAAATGGCCGGGTTTACGTTCTGGGCGATCCGAAGCTGCAACAGGTTTTCATGGAGACCGACGAGGTCGCCCTGACGCGCACGCGCATCAGCGAAGGCCCGGACGGCCGCACGCTGATTTTCGGCATGAACAAGGACGACGCCAAGCGCGGCGGCCCGACCGCTGCCGAGTTGATGTACGACGGCAAACAGGCGCCGGCGGGGCCATTCTACGGAGAAGTCATCAAGGACGGTCGCTACTACGTCTTCGTCGAATGGAATGACATGGCGAATTACCTGAAACACGGCGAAGTGCCGCTGACTTATACCGAGATCGGCACCGGCCCGAAAGGCGAAACCGTGGTCTATGCGCTCAACAAGGATACGGCCAAGCAGGGCAAGCCGGCTGCCGCCATCGAGCGCTTTCACAGGCAGCATCCGGCTACAGCCAAGTAATGACGGCAAATGTAATCCGGGTCGGCCGTGAGGCTGGCCCGGTCCTTTCATCTATATGCATTCCATAGATCCAGTGGCCCGGCAAGCTCATGAATGACACCAACTCGAACCTGCGCACGATAGCGGGCGCCATGCGCCGGCGTTTGCTGATGGACAGCCTGTTCAGGTATGTGATGACCTTTGGCGGAATCAGCGTCATCTTCGCCATCAGCCTAATATTTTTCTATCTGGCGAGTGTGGCATATCCGCTGGTCAAGCCGGTGGACGTCAGCGGCTGGCAGTCCTACAGCGTGCCTGGCGGTACAGGTGAGCGCACCGTCTACCTGTCTTCCGAGGAACAGAGCGAAATCGGCGCGCGCTTTACCGGCAATGGGGTGGTGCACTTCTTCAATCTGCGCGATGGCGCGCCGCGCGGGGAAGTAAAAATCAAGACTCCCAGGGGGGCATCCATCACCAGCTTTGCCGTGGGCGATGCGCACGAATACATCGCGGCCTACGGCCTGTCCGACGGTCGCGTCGTCGTCGTCAAGCAGAACTATGGCGTCACCTTCGATGCCGGCAACAAGCGCGTGATCCAGCCCGGGATCGAGTACCCGCTCGGCGAAGAGCCTGTGCTGCTGGACAAGGCGCGCACCCCTCTCCACAAGCTTGCTATCCAGAGCAAGGACGACGCCACGACGCTGGTGGCATTGACCCGCGATGGGCGGTTGTTGCTGGTCGGGTTGACGGCAACGAAGAATCTCATCACCGGCGCGGTCGCGATCGAGCGCAGCGCTGGCAAGCTCGACGGGGTGGCTGGCGAGATTCGGGATATTATCGTCGAGGTCAAGCAGCGCGATTTGTACATCGGCCACGGTGGCAAGTTCATCACACATTTCGATATTACGGACAAATCCCAACCGCGCCTGATGCAGAAACAGCAGGTCGTGGCGGAGGGAGAAAGCCTGAGCGCCCTCAACATCCTCAGCGGCGGTTTCTCGCTCATCGTGGGCACGGACAAAGGCAACCTCAGCCAGTGGTTCCAGGTGCGGGATGCGCAGAACACTTACACCCTCACCCACATCCGCGACTTCAAGCCGATGCCGGGCAAGGTCACCACGCTGGCGCCGGAATATTTCCGCAAGGGTTTTGTGGCGGGCGACGACCAGGGCACGGTCGGACTCTACTACGCCACTTCGCAGAAATTGCTGTGGCGCGAGCCGGTGGGCAAGGGCGGGATCGTGGCCGCTGAAACCACGCCACGCGCCGACGGGCTGGTGATTCAGAGCGCGGACGGAAAACTCTACGCCGCCCAGGTGCATAACGAGTTTCCCGAAGTGTCGGTCTCCGCGCTGTGGCAGAAGGTGTGGTACGAAAGCTACGAAAAACCGGAATTCATCTGGCAGTCGGCCGCAGCCACCAATGACTTCGAGCCCAAGTTCAGCCTTGCGCCGTTGACCCTGGGGACGCTCAAGGCTGCTTTCTACGCGATGCTGATCGCCACGCCGCTGGCGTTGCTGGCCGCGATTTACGCCGCCTATTTCTTGGCGCCGCAGATGCGCCGCGTAGCCAAGCCTTCCATCGAAATCATGGAGGCGCTGCCTACGGTGATTCTCGGTTTTCTGGCCGGGCTGTGGTTGGCGCCGCTGGTGGAAAACAATCTGGCGGGCACCTTGCTGTCCTTCGTGTTCGTACCCGCCACGGTCATGCTGGCGGCGTTGTTGTGGCGATATCTGCCGGAAAACCTGACCAGCCGTATCCGGCCCGGCTGGGAAGCGGCCCTGCTGATTCCGGTGGTAATGCTGGGTATCTGGCTGGCGTTCCAGGCCGGACACCCGATCGAGGCGCACTTCTTCGGCGGCGACATGCCGCACTGGCTCAGCACCGAGATGGGCATCACCTACGAGCAGCGCAACTCGCTGGTGGTGGGGATCGCGATGGGGTTTGCGGTAACACCGACCATTTTTTCGATTGCTGAAGACGCGATATTCAGCGTGCCCAAGCATCTCACCACGGGCTCGCTGGCACTGGGCGCGACACCCTGGCAGACCCTCAGGAACGTCGTGCTGCTCACCGCCAGCCCCGGCATCTTCTCAGCCGTGATGATAGGCATGGGGCGCGCTGTGGGTGAAACCATGATTGTGCTGATGGCCACCGGTAACACCGCGGTGATGGACCTCTCCATCTTTACCGGCTTCCGCACTCTGGCCGCCAACGTCGGCGTGGAGATGCCCGAGGCCGCCGTGGGTACGACCCATTTTCGCTTGTTGTTCGTATCCGCGCTGGTGCTGTTCGTCTTCACATTTGTTGTTAATACGGCGGCGGAACTGATACGCCAGCGTTTGCGCGAAAAATACAGCAGTATTTAACGGGAAAGGAGCAGGCCATGAAAGAATGGTTAAAATCTGGCACGCCGTGGATCTGGGGCACGGCCGGTGGGCTCTCGCTGGCGCTGGTGCTGGTGTTCGGCGTGCTGTGGCTAACTGCGGCACGCGGTCTCATATATTTCTGGCCATCGCAGGTGGTCGAGACGACGTTTGCTGAAAAGGACGGCAGCAAGATCCGCCTCATCGGTGAAATCAAGGAGCAGGAAGAAGTTGCCGTACGGCGCCTGGTCGAGTCCGGATTCAAGATACCCGGCGACGAGAAATTCACCACGCGCTACCTGCTGAAGCTGGGCAACCGCGATGTGTCTGGTTTCGATTTCAAGTGGTATCCGGCGCCGTTGTTGACCGATCTCACGTACCCCAGGGATATCCTGACCGTCGAGCGCCGCGAATGGGGTAATTTTTATGGCCACCTCAAATCGATCAAGGAAAACGGAAGCGTAGTTGCTGAAGGCGCATCCGCCATGCCTGAGCTGGAAAAGCGCGTCGAACGCGCACGCGATCTGTTCGACGAAATCTTTCACACCGAGAAGCAGGACATCGGCGATGTCAATCACACATTGGAGCAATTACGCCTGAAAGAGCGGCGGTTGCAGCTGGAAGGCAAGTTTGACGATGCCGCCAGACAGGCCATCGCGACAGAGCGTGCAACGGCCGACGCCAGGTTCGCCGAGATCCAGACACGCCTGGAAAAACTGCGCGCCGAAATCGGGCGCGACAGCCTGAGCGCCGAGGTGATGGACGGCAAGGTGGTGGATGTGCCGCTGGCCAAGGTGTCCGAAGTGTATCGCGCCAATGCCATGAACGTCGGCGACAAGATCGGGTTCTATTTCCGCAAGCTGCTTGCATTCGGCACCGAGGATCCGCGCGAGGCCAATACCGAAGGCGGAATATTCCCGGCCATTTTCGGCACGGTGATGATGGTCATCCTCATGTCCATCATGGTCATGCCGCTGGGCGTGATGGCGGCGGTGTACATGCGAGAGTATGCCGGGCATGGTATGCTGATCCGCATCATCCGCATCGCAGTGAACAATCTGGCCGGCGTGCCCTCCATCGTGTATGGCGTGTTCGGCCTGGGTTTCTTCGTCTATTTCCTGGGCGGCAACATCGACCAGTTGTTTTTCACCGAGGCGCTGCCGGCACCCACCTTTGGCAGTCCGGGTATCCTGTGGGCCTCCCTCACCCTGGCCATTCTGACTTTGCCGGTGGTGATCGTGGCCACCGAGGAGGGGTTGTCGCGGGTGCCGCGCAGTATGCGCGAAGGCAGCCTGGCGCTAGGCGCGACCAAGGCCGAAACCCTGTGGCGCACGGTGCTGCCGATGGCCAGCCCGGCCATGATGACCGGCCTGATCCTGGCGGTGGCGCGCGCCGCCGGAGAAACGGCGCCGCTGATGCTGGTCGGCGTGGTCAAGCTGGCGCCCAATCTGCCGCTGGACGGGCATTTCCCCTATTTCCACCTGGAGCGGCAATTCATGCACCTGGGCTTCCATATCTACGATGTCGGCTTCCAGAGCCCCAACGTCGAGGCGGCGCGCCCCCTGGTCTATGCCACCGCGTTCCTGCTGGTGCTGGTGATCGTGGCGCTCAACCTCGCCGCCGTCTCGCTGCGCAACCGGTTGCGCGAGAATTATCGCGGCCTAGAAGGCATGTAATTTCAAATCACAAGGACATAAGGGCGCTTCTAAAAATTCAAAATCCTAAGCGAGGCAAGGCGCGATAAAAATTCTAGCGCGCCGCATATGTATGATATGTAAGCGTTAAAATTTTTTGAGTAACGCCGTATCGCGACGGAGTTCGGATTTTTAGAGGTGCCATAACCCGAACAGGATAACCACTGATGAGTACACCAGATATGAACACACCATCCCCTAAAACCCATGCCATGGATATGAGCGCCGCGTTGCAGCGTGCGCATGGTAGAGAGAGCGGCCATCTTGCTGCGGTCACTTGCATAGAAACGAAAGATCTCAATCTGTACTATGGCGCGACCCAGGCACTGATGAATGTGAGCGTGAAAATTCCAAGGAACAATGTCACCGCTTTTATCGGACCCAGCGGCTGTGGAAAATCCACCCTGCTGCGCTGTTTCAACCGCATGAACGACCTGGTGGACAATTGCCGGATCGAGGGCAAAGTGTTGCTCGGCAACGACGACATCTACGACCGTGCCGTAAAGGTGGCGCTGTTGCGCCGCCGCGTCGGCATGGTGTTCCAGAAACCCAACCCCTTTCCCAAGTCGATCTTTGAAAACGTGGCCTATGGCCTGCGCATCATGGGCGTGAACGACAAAAAAACTCTGAGTGAAACTGTGGAGCGGGCGCTGCGCAATGCCGCACTGTGGGACGAGGTCAAGGATAGGCTCGGCAGCAACGGCCTGAGCCTGTCCGGCGGGCAGCAGCAACGTCTGGTTATCGCCCGCGCCATCGCGCTGGAGCCGGAAGTGTTGCTGCTCGACGAGCCCTGTTCGGCGCTGGACCCGATCGCCACCGCCAAGGTGGAGGAGTTGTTGTACGAGTTGAAAGATCGTTACACCATCGTGATCGTCACTCACAACATGCAGCAGGCCGCCCGGGTTTCCGACTTTACCGCTTTCATGCATCTGGGAGAAATGGTGGAGTTCAACGATACGGATTCATTTTTTACCAAACCGGCTGAGAAACGCACCTCGGACTATATTACCGGCCGATTTGGCTGACCGCACACAAGGGACAGGAACATGCCAGGAAAACATATCCTCACGATTTTCGACCAGGACTTGCTGTTGTTGCGCGAAGAAGTCCGGCAACTTGCCAGTCTGGCCGAACAAGAGCTTGAGCACGCCATGCAGGCGCTGTTGAATGATGACCGTGCGCTGGCGGCGGAGGTGGTAGCCAGCGACGTCACCGCCGACCGTCTACAGGAGCGGATCAACGATCACATTAATATCGTGCTGGCACGCCAGCAGGCGATGGCGGACGACCTGCGCGATATCCTGGCCGCCGGGCGCATTGCCGCCCATCTGGAGCGGCTGGCCGATTACGCGAAAAATACCGCCAAGCGGGCGCAGGCGCTGAGCAGAAAAGTGGATACGGAAATCGGCACCCAGTTCATTTGGATGAGCGACCGTGTAGGCGCCATGCTGCGCCAGGTAATGCGCGCCTACCAGGAACGCGATGCCGATGAGGCAAACGTTGCCTGGAGCAGCGATGTCGAACTGGATCGCGTCTATGGCAAACTGTTCGTATTTCTGCTAGAACAGATGCGGCAGGATCCGGATTCGATCAAGGACGCGACACAGCTATTGTTCATCGCCAAAGGGCTGGAGCGTGCAGGCGATCACGTCACCGACATCGCGGAAGAAGTCTACCTGATGGTGACAGGGGCGCCCTTGCAGGGCCCTCGTCCCAAGGTGGATAACATTGCGCCGGAATGATAGCTCGGCTCCGGCAACCTGATTTCCGTGCCGTATGCGGAGTACGCATGCGTGCTCATTAGTCCTGACCCGGAAATTGCCGCTACCGGCATTCATTCCAGCCACATTATGCTGGTAGAGCCCGACCCGCATGTGCGGGCGGTACTGGGAGAATATCTGCGCAATTATGGTTATGCGGTAGCCGTGCCGGCGGAAATAAATATCCAGTGGTCGAGAATTCATACTGCCGTGTTCGACGTGTTGGTCGTCAACCCAGCCAGCATGAAATAGAACGTAAGCACTCAGCGCAGACAGGCGATGGCCGACGTTCCCGCCATCGCTCTTGGCGGATTGGACGAGGATTTGGATCGCCTCTCGCGCCTCGGCTGTCAGTTCCATGCCAGGTTGCGTTATCCGGTACAGCCGCGCAAGCTGCTGGTCACGATCAGGCGGGTTATCATCGAGGTGCGGATTGCATCGGGCTTACCCGAAAAGGAGCCGGCGGCAGGAGTTCCGCTTGAACTCCCGGGAAATCGTGCCCTTGCCTATACCGATTTTTTTGGCGATCTCGGTTTGATTCAAACCAGCTTGATTCAACCCGTAAATCTGATAGCGTACCTCGCTGGTGAGATGCTTATATTGATTCATCTGTGCTCCTTTTACTTGGTCGTTTAATTGGCTCCGATATAAACGCAGCTCGTTACCTAAATTCGCTTACAAAAGTTGCACTTCAGAGTTGAATTCGCCTTACGTTGTATTTGCGTATTGGTCAAATAGAAAGCAAAAATATATCTATACGATATGCAACGTATTTAAGAATAAATAAAAAATGGAAAAATATGCATGACTCAGGTTTGCCTGTTAAGGATTTAAATAAAAGAGTCAAGATTCATCCAGATGTCCTGAAACTTGGGCTCGCGAGTTTTTTAGCTGATCTGGGATCCGAGATGATTTTTTCCGTATTTGCAGTTTACTTTACAATGATTTCGGGGGCATCAGCTGCTTTACTATGGGCAGTTGAGGGATTTGCAGATTTGTTGGCTTCCTCGTTGAATTATATTGCAGGTTGGTTATCCGACCGGAGCGGGAAACGGAAAATTTTTGCTATTGCAGGACATGGGATTTCTGCTTTAGCTAAGATCATTTTGCTGTTTACCAGCTCGATTATAGGTCTCAGCATCTTTCGTATAATCGAACGTCTGGGTAAAAGCTTCCGCGGTCCGCCGCGTGACGCGTGGCTTTCTTCTGTGGCCAATATAAGCACCAGGGGCTATTCATTCGGCGTTTACAAGGCAATGGACAAAACCGGTGCTGTGCTCGGGCCATTGGTGGCGTATGGACTGTTTTCGTGGCTGGGTGAAACGGAATCGACATACAAGATTGTTTTCTTGGTCGCACTTGTGCCGGCCATTCTTGGCATTGTAATCCTTAGCCTGGTTAAGGATAAGCCTGGTGTTCAACACCCGCACGAGAGAATGGCTCAAACATGGAGCTCGATCAGTCCGGAATTTAAACGTTATCTCATTACCGCCTCCATATTTTCTCTTGCCTACTTCAGCTTCAGTTTTTTGTTGTTACGTGCCTATAACATTGGCTTCTCAGTCAAGGATATTGTGTTGCTTTATGTCCTGTTTAATATCTCTTGCGTCATTACATCGCCGCTGATCGGTAAATTGGGCGATCGCTTGGGTCGGGCGCGTATGATATTGCTTGGCTACTTGATATATCTGCTGATGTGCCTTGGCTTTGCCTTCGCAACTACACAATGGGAGGTGATTGTTCTATTCATCCTGTTTGGTGTCTTTTATGGGATTGACGAAGCACAAAGCAAGGCATTTGTTGTTGATCTTGAGTTGGATCGGCGTGGTACAGCGATTGGACTGTTCAATTTTGTAACGGGAATTATCCGCCTTCCGGCATCGTTAATTGCGGGGGCATTATGGTTGGTACATCCGGCCAATTCTTTTCTGTTTGGTGCATTCATGGCTTTTTCTGCATTATTAGTATTTTTCTATCTGAGACCGGATCAAAAGCGTAGTGGTGTGCTGTAATTGTAATTACAAAATTGATTCTATTTTTTTCAGAATAAAATTAATCGGAGATGGAGGTGTCATAGAAATTTTTGGATGATGCTTCCGTTGAATCGAATATCGTGAAGATTACGCAACCTATGAATTTATTATGGAATCCATTTCTTAATAAATTGTACGATATGTTGGCCAGTTATCATCCATTGAAAAACAGCCGATAGGCTACTGGCATGTAATTAAATCGTAACAAACGACGCGTAGCATTAAATTCCATGAAAAATGCAAAGCCACCAGATCCATTCCAGGCAGATAGCAAAACGAAAGAATATTCCGCGCTGGCGGCGAAAGTTCAGTCTATCCGCAAGAGCTTGATCGACCTGGAAACAAGCAGCTTGATAGCAATCTCAGGAGTTATTCCCGAGCAACGCGAAAGCGCACGTAACTTGCTGCATTACATCGCATTACGCCGTCATGATTTGCGTCCCCTGCAATCCCAGTTATCGCAACTGGGATTGTCATCGTTTGGACGATCCGAAGCGCATGTGCTGGCGAGCATTGATGCGGTGCTTGCAGTGCTCGATCGGCTTTGTGGGGTGGAGCGTGCAGGGCTGAGGGCAGATGCCACGCCCAGTTTCATGAGTGGCCCAGGTTTGTTGCGGCACCATACTGAAATGCTGCTGGGTCCGGGATCGTTAGAGCGTCAGGTCAGAATCATGGTCACTATGCCCAGCGAGGCAGCTAGTCACTACAGCTTGATTCGTGACTTGTTGACCCAAGGCATGGATTGCATGCGCATCAACTGTGCTCATGATGATAAGGATGCCTGGCAACAAATGATTCAATACTTGCGGCAGGCTGAGCGTGAAGTTGGACGTGCCTGCAGAGTTCTCATGGATCTGGCGGGACCTAAGTTGCGAACCGGACCAGTTGAACCCGGTCCGGCCGTAGTACGTATCCGTCCAAAACGAGATGCATATGGCAGGACGATTGCACCAGCCAAGGTCTGGCTGTTTGACGAAACATCCAATCTTTTCCCTCCCTTGACAGCGGATGCAAGTTTACCTGTTTGTCCTAATTGGCTAAAGCGTCTATCCATTGGGGATAGCATTCACTTTGTAGATACAGCCGATCGTGACCGTTATCTGGAAGTGGTCAAAATTAATAAGTATGCAGTATGGGCGCAGTCGGTGAATTCGGCCTTTGTTGTGCCCGGCACAATACTGCAACATCTCCCTTTAAAGCATAAGTCATCGTCACGCGTGCATGAAACCAAGGTAGGCAATACTCCCCGACCAGAAGGATACGTCCTGCTCCAGTGTGATGACATATTGCTCCTTACCCCAACCTTACAGCTTGGTGTACCTGCAAAACTGGATAAGGCTGGCCGAGTGCGCTGTCCGGCAAAAATAGGATGCACCCTCCCAGAGGTAGTCCAGGATGCCCGAGTTGGAGACGCAATCTGGTTTGATGATGGCAAGATAGGTGGTGTGGTCGAGAAAAATGATGCCGCAGGTTTGCTTGTACGTATTTTGCATGCAAGGCCTGGCGGCGTAAAACTGCGCGGGGACAAGGGGATCAATTTGCCAGACAGCAAGTTGCGCTTGCCTGCCTTGACTGAACAGGATCGCACAGACTTGCATTTTGTGGTTGAGCATGCTGATCTCGTTGCAATGTCTTTTACCAGTTCTGCGCAAGATGTTGTCGACCTGATTAAAGAAATCGACTGTATCGACAAGCGCCATCCGGGCATCATACTCAAGATCGAAACACGAAGCGGTTTTGAAAATCTGCCTGACATATTACTGGAGGCCATGCGCTCATCCGCTGCCTGCGGAGTAATGATCGCACGTGGTGATTTGGCAGTGGAATGTGGTTATCAACGACTGGCTGAGGTGCAGGAAGAAATCCTCTGGATATGCGAGGCAGCACATGTACCGGTGATTTGGGCGACTCAAGTGCTGGAAAATTTAGCCAAGAATGGAATCCCCTCACGAGCAGAAATCTCGGATGCAGCTTTAGGAAATCGAGCTGAATGCGTAATGTTAAACAAAGGCGAGCATATATTGCAGGCGCTGGAAACACTAAACGGTATTCTGTGCCGCATGCAAAGTCATCAAAACAAAAAAAATTCAATGATGCGCAAACTGAATCTGGCCCAGTCCTTTCATTCACATTCCTGATGATTTGGCAGCGCAATGCCATGCACTTCGCATTCGATCTGTTGGATGGCAATAGGGCGCTCTTCGCATCTCTAACATATATCGCATATTCGCTTGGCTTCCGCCAGCTCACCTATCTAGAGCCATCTCGGGCATATTACCCGTGGCATGACAGTTTTATGGAATCTTGAGGGCACCTCTAAAAATCTAATTTTGCGAGCAGCCGCTTTGCGTCATGCCTGCTTACCCCGTTTCGTCACAATACGGCGTTACTCGAAAAAAATTATCGCTTACATATCAACTATATGCCGCGCTCAAATTTTTTACTCGTGCCTTGTCTTGCCTAGAAACTTGAATTTTTAGAGGCGCCCTTGAATTTAGCCGAATTCGCTAGTAACAATATTTTTGTTCCAAACAATCAGTAATTAATACAGGTGTAATATTTTGCGCGTTTAATGCCATGAAACCATTCCTTCTGCATACTCGGACGAAATAACATGGCTATTATGACTCCCGCATCTCACAGCTGCGAAACTCCATATCAAGCACAGCAATTGACAAGTACCCCAACTGCCTGCTTCCGGGGCGTCCGCATAGGACTCCATATCATTTATGGCATGCTGCTTGCTGGTGCAATTCCGTTACTGAACAAATCAACTCAACAGCACATCGTACAATATTGGTCACGCAAGTTTCTGGATGTACTAAACGTTGGTTTGGAAACTTATGGTTGTTACCATCACGCAACTGCGCAGGGCCGCCTGCTTGTTGCCAACCATATTTCCTGGCTGGATGCTGTTTCCATGAACGCAGTGCTTCCGACATACTTTGTCGCCAAATCTGAAGTTGGCGATTGGCCATTCCTGGGCTGGATATTTCACCGTATTAACACCCTGTTTATCAAGCGTGACATCCGACAGGAGACAGCACGCATTAACGGCCAAATTAAAGGAATGCTCGAACAGGGAGATCGTATCGCCGTGTTCCCGGAAGGTACTACCACCGATGGCACTCAACTTGGCCATTTTCATTCGTCACTACTGCAAGGCCCTGTTGATATTGGATCCACTATTTGTCCGGTTGCTATCCGCTATCACGACGGCACTGGCAAGGCTAATGGCGATGCGGCTTTTGTGGGGGACATGACATTTATCGAGTCACTATGGAAAATTCTGTGCAGCCCTTCCCTGCATGTCACTCTGGTTTATTTACCGGCAATCCCATGCACAGGAAAAAACCGCCGTATGCTGGCCTCCGAGGCGCGAGAAGCAATCCATACGGCTCTGACCAATCTATCATCCGGTCATGCCGGCCAAATAATAGAAGGGCACCTCTAAAAATTCAGATTTCGTCACAATACTTTGTTGCTCACAAAAAATGTTTCCTTATATCAATTATATGCTGCGTCAACATTTTTTATTCGCGCCTAGTCTTGTTTAGAACTCTAAATTTTTAGAGGTGCCCAGAATAACATCACAATCGCCAGCGCCATCTTGCGCTTTTTCAGCTGAACAACCTCGCTGTCGCTCAACACGGGCTTCACTTCCAAAATTTCGCGAATAACGCGCACCTTTCATCAATCCTTAATCTGCTTGTAATACTACTGCAACAGGCTATCGTTAAATTTGTCTTTATCCCACGCATGGAGACAACGATGTTAAATCTGAACCAAAAGCATCACCTGCCGCACAACAGGTTTACTCTCAGTATGGCTAGAACCGACTCAGAAATTGAGGAAGCGCAACGTCTGAGGTATAAAGTATTTGCTGAAGAGATGGGCGCCTCTCTGGCTAACGCACATGAAGGAATTGACTGCGACATTTTCGACCCCTATTGCGAACATTTGCTAGTGCGCGATAACAGCACCAACAAGGTGATCGGTACCTATCGGATATTGCCCCCCGACCGCGCTAGAACCATCTGCGGCTATTACGCGGAAACCGAGTTTGACTTGACACGCTTGGCTCACTTGCGCGACCGCATGGTTGAAGTCGGCCGTTCCTGCGTACATTCAAATTATCGCGATGGCGCAACTATCGGCCGACTATGGAGTGGTCTCGCTGATTATATGCACAAGAACAATCATGAATACCTGATTGGTTGCGCCAGCATCAGCATGAACGATGGAGGGCATTGCGCAGCCAGCATTTTCAAAAAATTGAACAAGCTGTATGCCGCACCCGTCGAATATCGCGTGTTTCCCCGCTGTCCGTTGCCGCTTGAGGCATTAGACAGTACACTTGACGTCAATATCCCTCCGCTAATTAAAGGCTATTTACGCTTGGGCGCTTACATCGGCGGTGAACCGGCCTGGGATCCAGATTTCAATACTGCCGACTTGTTCATATTATTGCCCATGTCCAGGCTAAACGAAAAATATGCCAAGCATTACATCCGTAAATAGGCGATATATACACTTCCTGCAGCTCCGTTTGCGACAGATTTAGTGAGGATTGCTATAAATTAGATACACAGCATGGCGTTGTTGAATAATTCAGAATTTGGAAAAAATTCCTACTTTTCTTTATTTTGCTGATTTCGACGAATGCCGGCATGCTGCCATGCGATGCATCACTATCTTCTTCTCGCCAGCCACATGGTAGACGCCACCTTTGTGGAGGCGCCGCGCCAACGTAACCAAGGGAAGAAATACCCGGATCAAAGGGAGAGAGGGACACCAGAAGACAAATAGTGCGGCTGCTGGTGAAAAATGTTGCCGTTTCTTCGCATCGCGTGGAGTGAATGTCAAAAGGGAGAACAGTATGAGGCTTGAAATATTGGGCTGTAGCGGCGGGGTGGGCGGCGAGCGGCGCACCATGGCGTTGGCTTTGGAGCAGCATGTGCTGATCGATGCAGGGTCGGGCGTGGGCGACTTGAGTCTAGAGCGCATGGCGGCGATCGAGCACGTGTTTCTCACCCACTCGCATCTTGATCACACTGCTTTCCTGCCTTTTCTGTGCGACGCCACGCTGGACTTGCGCGATGGGCCGCTCACGGTGCATGCGCTACCGGAAACCATAGCGACACTGAAAGAGTGCATGTTCAATTTCAAGCTATGGCTGGATTACAGCGTCTTGCCGTCCCCGGACAAACCTTATATCGTGTTCGACCCAGTTGCAATTGGTCAGACGGTGCGCATCGGCACCTGCGACATCACGCCGCTGCCCGCCAAACACGCCGTTCCGGCGGTTGGTTACCGGTTGGACAGCGGCAGCGCAAGTATCGTCTACAGCGGAGATACCACGCTTTGCGACGCTTTCTGGGATGCGCTCGACGTCATGGAAAATCTCACCTGTTTGATCATCGAAAGCACCTTCCTCAACCGCAATGCCGAGGGAGCCCGGATCTCCGGCCATATGACGCCCGAGCTGCTGGCGACCGCCCTGCGCCGGCTCCGGCGCAATGTGGCTATTTATATAGTTCACATGGAGTCGGGCAAGGAAACCGAGACTATGCGCGAGATCGGCAAGTTCGCCGACATGTTCCGTCCGGCAATGCTAAAGCGCGGCGATGTGCTCGAATTCTGAGCAGGCTGTGAGTGGCTGTAGCAATCGGGATATAGAATGGCTGTTTTATTATAGGAGGGCTGGACTTTGGATCTAATTTTATGGCGGCATGCGGATGCCGAGGATGGCGTGTTGGACGATGCACGTAAACTTACCGCAAAAGGCGAAAAACAGGCTCAACAGATGGGGCGGTGGCTCAAATCCCATCTTCCCGACGGTGCGCGCATCTTGGTCAGCCCGGCAAAACGGGCGCACCAGACGGCAAGTGCCTTGGACCGGGAGTTCGAAATCACAAGAGAAGTCGGCACAGGAGCATCCGTCATGTCGGTAATGGCTGCAGCAGGCTGGCCGGATGCCAAAGGTGCAGTGGTTGTGGTGGGCCACCAACCTACCTTGGGGCGCATAGCTGCTGCGTTGCTGTCGGGCGTCGAGGCCGACTGGAGCATCAAGAAGGGCGGAGTGTGGTGGTTTAGCAACCGTTTGCACGGTGACGAAACGCAAACCGCACTGCGCGCGGTGATGTCGCCGGAGTTTCTTTAGATCATTAAATCAATACGCATTCTAAATGCCCCTGTGCTTTTCCTTTACATGCACACGTTCAAAATCAGATCGAAAGGCTTACCAGTTGACCTAGGCATTGAGTTTTATCAGCGGATCACCTTTCGCCGTCAACTTGGCGGTGTATGTTTCAACATCAATAAAGCCGGGGTATATGTTGAGGGGTCAATTCGCGGAGAATCTTAATCTCCTAACTTCCAAAACAAAAGCTACGGCACCACTTTAATAAATTTTTCATTTTTCTGTAATTTCGCTGAAACATTGTTTCATTATCCTGTGTCAATACATTCACAGGAGATAACGATGCTTAACCTGATTCAGCAACCCGGACAGCCGAACAACTTGCAAGCCTTGAGCTCAGCTATCATTAATGCAGAAGTGAGAGAGTCGCATCGATTGAGATACCAGATAGTCGCCTCAAAAATGAGTGTCTATTTGAGCAACGCCAATGAAGAGATTGAACACAAAATGTTTAACCATTTTTGTGAATGCGTGCTACCTGTCACTTTTCGTGATTGGATGACCAAACGGTAACACTACTGGCCTTAGCATGACGATGCTAAACCTGAACCAGGAACTTCGGCACCCACGACATAAACTCAGCACCAGCTTGGCCAGAACTCGCGCAGAATTTGAAGATGCGCAACGACTGAAATACATACTGTCCTTGTTACACTTAAATTCAAAAATAAAATATAGCTAACACCATATCCACTAAACCCGCTGAGATCACTATATTCCGGTTAAACGCGCATGCAATATGATGCGCGTTCTTTTTTCACCATTATTATTTCCTGGTTTTCACCAGTACCGGCGTGTTCCTGTAAAACCTTTTATTGCATGCAGCGATATTATGAAAATCTATCTGCTGCTTTGGACCCCACTATTACCAACTGACCTTACATTTCGGTTGGCACCAGAATTCGGTCACGATGCTTCGATACACGCAGTGTAATATAATAATTATGGAATAGAAAATGGCTATAGTTAGGGAAGCTGCTCTGTAGCGAACCTAATTTTTGGAGAGAATATGACCAAACTAAATCGTTTTTTATATATATTTGGGCTTGCCGCCTCTTTGCCGTTGGCAGTCAATGCTTCGGCCATTAACCTCACCGGCGCAGGCGCCACATTCCCCTATCCAATTTACGCCAAATGGGCAGACACTTATAAAACCCAAACCGGCATCAGCCTGAACTACCAATCCATCGGTTCCGGCGGGGGCATCAAACAAATCATCGCCAGGACAGTAGATTTTGGCGCTTCAGATATGCCGTTGAAACCCGACGAGCTGGAAAAGAACGGCCTGATGCAATTCCCGGCAGTGATGGGCGGTGTGGTGCCCGTCATCAACGTAGCCGGAGTTGCAGCCGGGCAACTCAAACTGGACGGCAAGGTGCTGGCCGATATTTTCCTCGGCAAGATCACCAAGTGGAATGACCCGGCGCTAATGGCGCTGAATGTAGGCACTAAACTGCCCAATGAAACCATCACCGTAGTACATCGCTCCGATGGTTCAGGCACCACCTTCATCTTCACCAACTACCTGTCCAAGGTTAGCCCGGAATGGAAATCTGCGGTCGGCGAAGGCACTTCCGTCTCCTGGAAAGTGGGCACTGGCGGCAAAGGCAATGAAGGCGTGGCATCTTATGTGCAGCGCATAAAAAATTCCATCGGTTATGTGGAATATGCTTATGCTCTGCCCATCGGTTATATGGAATATGCTTATGCTCTGCAGAATAAAATGACTTACGTACAACTAAAGAACCATGACGGCCAGTTTGTCAAACCAGATGACATCTCGTTCAAGGCTGCTGCTGCCAATGCTGATTGGGAAAAGGCTCCAGGTTTTTATGAGCTGTTGACCAACGAACCAGGCAAAGAAAGCTGGCCCATCACCGGTGCCACTTTCATTCTGATGCACAAGACGCAAGACAAACCTGAAACAGCAAAAGAGGTACTAAAGTTCTTCGACTGGGCTTACAGCAATGGCGGCAAAATGGCTAAGGCTCTGAATTATGTACCCATGCCGGAAAAAGTTCAGCAACTGGTGCGCGCCGCCTGGAAAACACAGATCAAGGATAACAAGGGCACAACGATCTGGAAATAGTAGTCTACTTACCTGATCCACGAGTTCGTTGAAGTACCTATATTAGGGTGATGTACGGCACACACTACGGCGTTACCCTGGCATAGCCGTACGTCTTCTGTTGAGGCGATGGTCACCGCGTTTGCTCGAGCAGCCATGCCTGCGCCTCTCGGTCAAGCAATGCGCGTTTTCGTTCTACGCCCCAGCGGTAACCGGACAAGCCGCCATCGATACGCACTACGCGATGGCAGGGAATCGCCACCGCCAGCGCGTTGGCGGCACAAGCCCCGGCCACGGCACGAGCAGCCTTAGGTACACCGATGCGTTGGGCGATGTCGGTGTAGCTGACGGTTTCGCCGGCAGGAATTCCTTGCAGAGCCTGCCAGACGCGCCGCTGGAAAGCTGTGCCCCGCACATCCAATGGTAGATCCAGGCCTATCCCCGGCGCTTCGACGAAGCCCACCACCTTGGCCACGAGTTGCTCAAATTCTGCATCACTGCCCACCAGAATAGCGCGAGGAAAACGGTCCTGCAGGTCACGCGCCAATGCATCGGGGTCATCGCCCATGAGAATGGCACAGACGCCGCGTTTGCTGGCTGCCACCAGTATCGCCCCGAGTGAGCACTGGCCGATGGCGAAGCGTATTTCAGTATTGGCCCCACAGGAGCGGTAGTTGGTCGGCGTCATGCCCAAGACCTGACTCGACTTTTCGTAAAAGCGCCCGTTGGAACTGTAGCCGGCACCATAGATCGCCTCGGTGACTGTGTTGCTCCGTTTCAGCTCGGCGCGGACGCGGGAAGCTCGATGGGCCGCCGCATAAGATTTTGGGGACACACCGGTGACAGTCTTGAAGATGCGATGCAGGTGGTAGGTGCTGAGTCCCGCATATTTCGCCAATTCATGGAGGCTGGGTGTCTGTTCGGCCTTCTCGATGAATCGGCACAGTTCGGCCACCAAGATAGTGTGCTGTTCGGTCATCTGGGGTTGATCCGGCTTACATCGTTTGCAGGGGCGAAAACCGGCGCGTTCGGCATTTGCGGCAGTAAGATGGAATTGCACGTTCTCGGGCCGGGCGGGTCGAGATGCGCAAGAGGGACGACAATAGACCCCGGTGGATTTAACTGAGTAGAAGAATTTTCCTTCCGCCGCAGGGTCGCGAGCGACCACGGCGGCCCAACGTGGATCATTCAGGGTTGCTGCGGCAAGTCGTTCTGTTTTGGTGCCCATGTTCATTGTGTATTTTCAACGATTTCAAGATGGATAATTCAAGTTTAGCCATCGCTTGTAAATGCTGCACTCCGAATCTTGCTTTTGAATTCGAAGTCGTCGACTGACCGCATATAGCCACTAACCGTCTTCCTTAATAAATTACAAAAAAGTGAGGATTGAATTGCGTTACTATTTCCGCTCTACACCTTCAACAACAACGAAAAGGAGCTCTCGTGGCAAATCAAGACGAACTAAACATAGAAATGGCTGAGCTTGTGAAAGAGCTTTCCAACTCAGTGACAGATCACTTAAAAAAGTATGCTCAAGACAATGAGAGGAACACTCTATTATTTATTGAGGCATTTAGAGAGATTCATCGTCTCAATCCAGAAGCCATGCCACGCATTCAAAACGTTATGGAGGAGCTTCTTGTAACTCACCTCGATAATGAATTGTTAACTAATGCCGTCAAGGACGCGCAAACACTATTAAGGTTGTGCTGATCAGTCTAACTTACTGATTTCATGTTAATACCTCTTCATAGACCCCGATGAGCTGACCGTCGATTCGCGGGAGTGGTGAAATACATGGCGGAATGCTGTACGGTTTATGAACACTGTAGGCGTCTGTCATCTGAAGATGATCAGCTTCCGGAATTATGGGGCGGTGCCCTAATTTTAATAATGGGAAGCAGCCGCTTTTATGAATTTTGGAGTCCCTTCTACTTGGCTGCTTAAAAAATCTGAAACTACCGCAGTTTGCCTAAAAATTTGCCTACTAAAGTTGCACTTCAAAGTTGAATCCGACATTTTATACGCCGCATATTTTAAGAATTTTTTCTATTTAAAAATAGGGAATTTGCTTATTCAATTATTTTAGGTGTCGCTCTATTATGCAGGCACGGTGGCACTGTCAAGTTACTGCGAATTTATGGCGAGGGTTCTCTTGGCGGGCGAATTGATTGATCCGGCAAGGATATGTTTAAACTTATCTGTCACTCAAACTGCACAGAGACGGCATCTTCCACTTCAAACTTCACTTGGCAGTATCAATAGTCGTCACGGTGTTAGGCTCGTATTGCGTAGGATGTAATGTCACTTGCCTTATAAAGTCTTACCAAAGGCAAGGTAGAAGTATAAGTTCAAGATTTAACAGAGTCCTGCGTTACGCGCTCTATGTGAGTTAAGGCTAGCGCAGTTTTAAAGACGTAAAGGAGATCAAATCATGTGGATACCTGCTCTCGGATGGAATGATAATCGGCGCTCTCAAAATCAATACAATCTTGTTGAAAGACTTACTTATGTTCTTGCATTTTGCTTTCTTGTAGGAACATTAGGTGTTCTGTGGCCACAAGCCGCTCGGGCGCAAGACCAAGAGCGGGAGCCCATTGCTGCTGCCGGGCACGGCGGTTTTTTTGGCCCAGACGGGCGCCAGATTCCTTTGACGCTGGGTTTTGCCGCCGAGGCACAGACCTGGTACCGCAACAAGCTGCTGTCGGATTTGACTGCGGCCAAGAAGCGCGAATTTGCTAACTATGAAAAACGCCTGCGTGCCGGGCTCAATGCCGACGGGCAGGATGGGCTTGTAGTGCAGCACATGGCACTTGAATGGTTGTTGGCCAACACACCGTCAGTCAATCTTAAGCTTCAAACGGCAGGCAAGCTGCGAGCGCTGCGGCACGCCATGAACTGGAAACTGCCCGAGCAGGACGATTTGAAGGTGGTTGAAAGGCGTGAGCTATTCACCCTGCGCCCGGATGTTTTAAAGCGACTTGAGTCCCTGCCATTCAAGCCCGCTGGTGGCGGGCAGGTGATGTCAATTACCGCCAACTCAGGGCAGGCCTACATCGATGAATGCAAGGCAGCCGGCGTACCGATTCCGCCTACGATCAATGTGATGGACCCCGCTGGGCTGGCTGGCTGGAAATCTCAAGGTTTCATTCCTACGGGAGACCAGTTCATCGTAGGATCACCTGCTGAGGTGCGCACCTACCGCAGTACTTCGCCGGAGGGCATGTGCTATGCATTACCACGGTACACGGACTCTACAATGAGCACGGTTTCCCTTGACGGTGTGATCTGCATGGGCAAGCAAAGTTCCAAAGTCTGCTTTTGGGACAACCAGTGGACTGTAAACGGCACTGTCCAGTCCTTTAGTTTCCCGGCGGGCACCCAGATACCCATTGGCGTACCAAGCACAGCCGGGGGCAAGTATCAAGCCGGAGGAAAGGAGATTGAATTCGGCCCGGGCGGTGTCTGCACCGATTGCCACGCCGGAGAAAACCCGTTCATCATTCACCCCAAGAGCAATCTCGCCACCAGCGGCCCGGCAGTGTTGTGGGAGAGTCTTTCCGCAGCGCCACAGAATTTACCCTCGATGGCAGTCAACCGCTACGATCCCATCGTAGGGGGATCGTGGCCGCAAAACCAGCTATCGCAGGCCGGCTCCACCGTACCTGTAGAATGCCGCGCTTGCCACGTCAAAGGTGGCAACGGGCGCTTCCCACACCTGTCAAATCAAATTTCTGCGTACTGCAACACAGTCCTCGCGCAGGCGATCACCAGAACCATGCCTCCGGGCAGCCCCGGCAGCGAATCCACTGTGGCCAACGCGTTCAGAAATGCATGGTGCGGTGGTCCGCCCAACTCAAGCTCTGCCGACGCGGGTGATCCGCACATCACTACCACTAACGGCATCAATTACGACTTTCAAGCGGCGGGCGAGTTCACCGCCCTCAAGAACGAGGGCACCAACTTTGAACTGCAAACCCGGCAGAGCCCTGTGCTCACTACCTTTACCCCTGGTGCCAATCCCCACACCGGTTTGGCAAGCTGCGTGAGCCTGAACATGGCAGTGGCCCTGCGCGTGGGCAAGCACCGCATCACTTACCAAGGTGGGGCGTCTGCCAGCGCAGAGCGGCTGCAACTGCGTGTGGATGGCGTACCCGTTAACCCCGCGAGAGGCTTCGATCTGGGCGGCGGGAACGTCATCAAAAAAGCCAAGGCAGGCGGTGAGGTCGACATACGCTTGGCCGACGGCACGCGCGTGGTCGTCATTCCGCTCTTCTGGGCGTCGCAAGGCTACTGGTACCTGGACGTGCAAGTGTTCAACACCCCGGCGCGCGAAGGCGTGATGGGACCCATTCTTGCGGCAGACTGGTTGCCGCGCGCGCCCGACGGCTCAAGCTTTGGTCCTAAACCTGCCTCGCTTCTTGACCGGCACGTGCTGCTCAACCACAAGTTTGCCGACGCATGGCGCGTGAGCGATAGCACCAGCTTGTTTGACTACGCCACAGGCACCGCCACCGCCGACTTCACCGATGCTAACTGGCCGCCCGAAAGTGGCAAGTCCTGCACTAGCACCACCGTGCATGGCCCCACCCCCAAGGTGAGGAAGCCCCGCCCCGACATCGCCAAAAGAGCTTGCCGTGGCATCAAGAACAAAGCCATCTTCGCCAACTGCATCTTTGATGTGACCGTGATGGGTGACACCATCGCCGCCAAGGGTCATCGGCGGGCGGACCAGCTTAAGGCTGGGGCAAATTAGACACCGTTAGTGGTGAATAAACATATCGAAACTGCGTATGGTGCGGCGACCATAACTCAAGCGGGACGCGCCTAGGCGTGTCCCTTATATCAAATGTGTGGCCGTGCATGGGGCGAAGCTAGTCGGGTGAAAGTCCCGATACCGCGATGGACCTGCCGGAAGCGACGCTTGCGGCAGCCGAGAACCAGGCAATCCTTGTGGCCCTTGGCATCGCGGCTGTGCATGCGTATGGTGAATAGCTTGGTGACTGGCGCTGGAGCGGTTACCCCTTCAACACGGGGCACTTACCAGCATGGCGGTCTAATAATTGTTGCGCCTATCAGGAGAGATCATGACGGTCCATTTACCCATCATCGACTTCTCTCCAGATCAGCAGGAATTGTGGCAGCGCGTTATGGATCTATGGGCTTTGTCGCAGAGTCGAGATGAATCCAAGATTCGCTCCACGCTTCACCCTAACTATGTTGGATGGGACATGAGTACTCCGCTTCCACACGGCCGAGAGTTTGCAGTTCATTCGGTATCAGGTGACTCGCCGGAAGTTCGGGAGTATGCCCTCAAGCCCCTGAGCGTTCAGGTTTACGAGGAGCAGGTCGGCGTCGTCCACTACTCCTATTCCGCTACGATTATTCCCAAAGGGGCAGCTCCGCTCGACGTTACTGGGAGGTGGAGTGAGGTCTATCTTAAGCAGAGCGGGGTGTGGCTGATGATCTCCATTAGTGGCAGACCTGACGTTCAAGGAACTGGTGATGGTGTGGTTGGCCTAATCGGTTTGAACGACCAACCCCTTGGTTTGTAGTTGCTCTTTGCATCGCAACTAATTGTTGTAAATTAATAATTAAAGTTCCGTTTGTTCCTGCTTTAACGATGATCTATGTGCGGCTCGGAGCCACAGGCTATGCCAAATCATTTCAATAGACAACCCCGCGCCCAAGGGGATACCGGTTTCGGCGGGCGGCGTATCTCTCATGTAGTGGGCTTCGACGATGCCCCATTCGATCGCAGCTACCGGGGCGACGTGCTGGTGGTGGGCGCGGTCTTTGCCGGCGAACGACTGGACGGTGTGATCTCGACCCGGGTCAGGCGCGACGGGGCCAATACCGCGCAACGGCTGATTGACCGCCTTACCGGCAGCAAATATTTCGACCAGCTTCAGGCCATCCTGCTGCAGGGCATCGCTTTCGCGGGATTCAATGTGGTCGATCTGCAGCGGCTGCACCAAGCCACGGGATTGCCGGTGCTGGTGGTTGCGCGCCACCTGCCCGACTTTCAGGCGATACGCGACGCCCTGCTGCAGCGGGTGCCGGGCGGAGCCCGCAAATGGCGCTTGATCGAGGCGGCCGGCCCCATGGAACCTATGGCCGGGCTCTACGTGCAGCGCTGCGGCATCACGCCGGAGAATACGGAAAGGCTGCTCGCCGGCCTGCAGCAAAACGGTCATCTGCCGGAGCCCCTGCGCGTGGCGCACATAATCGCCGGGGGCGTGACCACTGGCGAGAGTCGGCACCGCGCCTGACAAAAAGCGCCGCTGACGCCAGAGCATCAGGTCTCAGCCGGGAACGACCTCGATCCGATGGATGCTCCCCCAAGCTTCAGTCCTGAACCGGACGGGCAGAAGCTGCTCGATAAGCCACATCATCGCTGCTCGTGCCCCTACTTCTATATTGCACTGCAAAGTAGCGAAACAACGATGCTTTTCGCGCATGTGGAAAAGCTATACCATGTTGCCATATCGGCCTATCATCGAAACTGCACTTCCAGGTTAAACCCGAGTATGTCGCGGGAGACGTCGACACGGCGAATGAGGGCTACAGATTATGACTACCATTCAATTTCTCGGGGCAACCGGAACAGTCACCGGATCGAAATACCTGATTGAGCATGACTCGCGCCGTATTCTGGTTGATTGCGGGTTGTTTCAGGGATATAAACCGTTGCGGCTGAAAAACTGGGCGCCGTTTCCATGCGACCCGTCCACTATCGAATGCGTAATCCTTACCCACGCGCATATCGATCACAGCGGCTACTTGCCGTTGCTTGCCAAGAACGGCTTCTCCGGAATGGTTTATTGCTCGGAAGCGACCCGTGATCTTTGCGAAATTCTGCTTCCTGACAGCGGACATTTGCAGGAAGAGGAGGCAAACTACGCAAACCATCGGGGTTTTTCCAAACACAAGCCGGCTCTGCCGCTTTATACGCGTGAAGATGCCGAACGCTGTTTAAGCCAGTTTCGTCCGATCGAGTTCGAACGCGAAGTTCAACTCGGAAACGGAATCACACTCCGCCTGTTGCCATCCGGCCATATTCTGGGATCTGCATTCGTTGCGCTGAATACGCCACGGACCTCGCTGTTGTTTTCCGGTGACATCGGTCGACCACACGACCTGGTGATGTCCGCTCCGTCCCGCATCGAAAAGGTGGATTACCTGGTGGTCGAATCGACCTATGGCAACCGTCGCCATGACGCTGCCGACCCGCTGGTTGTGCTTGCCGAAATTATCAATAAGACAGCTAGCCGCGGGGGAGTGGTATTGATCCCGACTTTTGCGGTGGGCCGCGCCCAGACGTTGATGTACTGCATTCATTTGCTGAAGGCTCGCAAAGCCATTCCCGATTATCCTGTTTATCTGAATAGCCCGATGGCCGTCGATGCGACACGGATTTTCCATCAGCATCACGGTGAGCACCGTCTGACTCCGGCGCAATGCGATGCCTTATGTGGCGCGGCGCGGATCGTCAACAGTGTCGAAGAATCGCAGCAACTTAATCGGTCGCATGGTCCAATGATCATTTTGGCCGCAAGCGGCATGGCGACCGGCGGTCGCGTTACCCATCACCTGAAAGCGTTCGCACCAGATCCACGCAACACCATTCTGTTTACCGGCTTTCAAGCGGGCGGGACACGCGGTGCCAGTCTGATGAATGGAGCGGACGTAATCAAGATTCACGGCGAATATATCCCGGTACGCGCCGAAGTGCGGATGCTGGAAAATCTTTCCGCGCATGCCGATGCCGACGAGATTCTCGGCTGGCTCAAAGGATTCACCCAGCCGCCGCGCCACACTTTCATTACCCATGGCGAGCCTGATGCGGCGGATGCGCTGCGCCATCGTATCGAGGAAGAATTGCATTGGCCGTGTGTCATACCTGAATATCTCGAACGCGTGACCCTGGAAGAGAGAGGGATCGGCTGACTGTAAATTTCATTCCTCGCGCGATGTGACGTGATAAAGGCACCTGACAATTCCAGTCTGAGTGGACTGGCTATCTGTGAAGGAGGACAAAGTTTGTTGAAATGTTAGATCTGCCCTTCTGCTTAGCAGCGGGGAATAGTGTAAATTTGGAAAAGCCGCGTTAAATAATATCGCATCATGCAGGGGGGCTATAGCCGGCCATTTTAAAACTTGAACCCGTCCTGTCTGAGCTTGTCCAAATCCACCCAACCTTGAAAATGAACAGAGCGAACCGCTCACTATTTGATGACCGGTTCAATAAATATGAAAAAGGTAAGGATTCCTAATTTCCTCCTCGGTACCTTCTGGACTGGTTGGCGCCTCTGGATTGTATGGTCAATCTGCGTCAGTGTATTCGTTCTTATTATTGTGTTTCGGGTAGCAACTAACGCCGAGTTCGATTTTGCATCCTTGGCGGTGCTGCCGGTGCTTGTGATTGCATGGATAGGTGGAAAAAGGAATGGTTTGTTTGTGGCTATCCTTGCATCTGCGATGTGGCTCGTGGGCGATATTGCTTCAGAGCGACAATACAGCACCCAGTGGATTCCGTGGGTAAACGCATTAACCCACTTAATGACTTACAGCCTGGTGGCTCTTCTTGCCACTCAGGTTCGTCTGCAATTTGAAAGAGAGCACGAACGCGCGACCCGGGACGTTCTGACTGGGCTTCACAACAGGCGGGCCTTTCTCGAGGCTGGCACTTCCGAAGTTGAGCGCACGAAGCGCTATGCACATCCCTTGGCCGTTATTATTCTGGATTTGGACGACTTTAAACAACTTAACGACACCAAGGGCCATGATGCTGGGGACATGGCGCTGCGGGCGACAGCCGGGGCTCTGCGAGGTGCCTCGCGCTCTAGCGATCGAGTCGCGCGATTGGGTGGCGACGAATTTGCCGTTCTGCTTTTAGAAATTGGATACGAAGCATCTATTGAAGTAGGGCGGAAGATTTCCATTGCGGTGAACGCTGCACTTCAAAACTTCCCGCCAGTGAAAGGAAGCATCGGTATAGCGTGGTTCGGCGAAGCTGATCGTTCGTTCCCTGCAATGCTTAAAGCTGCCGATGAATTAATGTATGAGGTAAAGAAAAGTGGTAAAGACAATGTGCGCTCACGACGTTTTCCCGAGATCAACAGGTCAGACACTGAAAGGTGATTAACCTTCTTTGCCTTTGAGCTGTTCTGGATTTTTTGTCTGCCTGTGATGTTCCACGAAAGGCCAGACGGCGCAGGTGATCACGTTGGGCCTCAACTTGGTCAAACAATTGCTTATGCTTGACCATATTGTGTACCCGAACTTCAAGTTCCTTTGGGGTGACCGGTTTCGCTACAAAATCGTTAGCACCATAGCCAATGACGTCAAACTGGCGCTCTTTGCTGGTGGTGCCGGAAATGGCAAGAAAAGGTACACGACAGTAGGGTTCGTCAAGCCGCCTGATGGCGCGCACCAGGCCAAGCCCGGTGAGATCGCCTTCGAGCTCAACATCCGAGATCACGATGTCGAATTTTCGTTTCCTGAAAATTTCAAAGGCGTCTTCGGCGTTCGCCAGTGTCGTCACCGTAAGGCCCATGCCGCGTAATATTTCGCTCAAAAAGTTGGCGATTATTGGGCTGTCTTCGACCAACAGTGCATTACCGGTTAGCGCTTCAGCCGTCCGACTAGCCTTCTCATATTCGGCGATGTAGTCAGCGAGTGCGCCAAGGTTAGCTTTGTGAAACATCTGGGTGATGCCGGCTTCCTTAGCATCTATTTCAAGATTTGGATCTTCTGACCCGGTGAGCAGCAGAATCGGGATGTTATGCCCTGAGGGATGTTTCCTGATTTCCTTGCACAACTCCATGCCGGATCCATCGGGCAGTATGCCTTCGACGCAGACGACGTCCATTTCGCTCGCCACGATAAACATCCGCGCGTCCTGAACTGAATGGACAAAAGTAAGTTCTTCTGAAAGAAATGACAAATGCCTCCGGATGGCATTTTGCGAAAAATTTGACGAAACCAATATTAGGACTTTCATTGTTCACCTATTCTAGAAAGTATTTGAGTAAATGTAGCTCGAAATCAATAGCTGCCGATGAAATCATTTTTTTCCTACATCAACACCATTATGACGCAAGATTGAGTAAGCAGCAGTAACACACTTTCTCTTGCCATGTCTCGCACTATCTGAATCGAGTTTCTCGATGTCCACTATATAGTGGACCCCAATTTTTAGACAATAAATTAAGGTGGTAACCTGTTGCAATTGAGGAGCAGGTTATGAGTGAAACGAAGCGCAAGAATTTTAGTGGTGAATTCAAGGCCAAGGTTGCCCTTGAAGCGATCCGTGGCATCAAGACGGTGAATGAAATTGGTCAGGAATTTGGGGTGCATCCGACGCAAGTCGGGTTGTGGAAGAAGGAGCTGCAAGAGCAGGCATCCAGCCTGTTTGATGCCAAGCGCGGGCCGAAGCCTGCCGACCCGTCTGCCAGTCCGGAACGGCTGTATTCTGAGATTGGCCGACTGAAGATGGAACTGGATTGGCTCAAAAAAAAGTCTGGGATCAGCCAGTAGAAAAGCGCAAGCAATGGGTCAGCACCGTCGAACCACTGGCGCTGACCCGACAATGCGAACTGGCAGGTGTCAACCGCTCCACGGTCTATGCGCCGCAAATGGCGGCAAAAGCAGACGAGCAGGAATTGACGTTACTGGCGCTGATTGATGCCGAATACACCCGACATCCGTTTTACGGCAGCCGCAAGATCAAGGTTTACCTGCGTGGCTTGGGGCACAAGATCAACCGTAAGCGGGTGCAGAGGCTGATGGGCATGATGGGGCTTGCCGGCATGGCACCGGGGCCGAATACCAGCCGCCCACACCCGCAACACAAGGTTTATCCGTACCTGCTCAGAGGCGTGAATGTAATTCGCCCCAATCAGGTATGGAGTACGGACATCACGTACATCCGCCTGGCGCGCGGGTTCGTGTACTTGGTGGCCGTGATCGACTGGTACTCGCGTAAAGTGCTGTCTTGGCGGTTATCGAATACGCTGGATAGTGTGTTCTGTGTGGACTGTCTGGAGCAGGCATTACAGGCATATGGAACGCCCGAGATATTCAACACCGATCAGGGCTGCCAGTTCACCAGCGAAGCATTTACTGGCGTGCTGTTAAAAAAAGAAATCGCCATCAGCATGGATGGGCGTGGCAGGGCACTGGATAACATTTTTGTGGAGCGGCTCTGGCGCAGCGTCAAACATGAAGACGTGTATTTAAATGGCTATGCCACGATGTCTGAATTGCTGATGGGATTGGCAGAGTACTTCGTGCTTTACAACACGGAAAGACCGCACCAATCGCTGGGCTATGAAACACCGGATCATGTATACCGTACAGCAAGTGGCGGCGGCGCAAGGATTGTGGACAAATACTGTGAGAAAGAAAAAGCTCACCCAGAAATAGAAGCAAAAAAAGAAACCAAAAACCGGGGCAGCGTCGTTCCGCTGCTTGAAGAAGGTTACCCTCTTAAACTCGGTGCATTATTGTCTTGACGGAGGGGTCCACTGTACTACTGTACTACCACGTTACCCGAGAAGGAAAATGATGCATAGGCAGATGCTACATTGCTAGACCTGAAAATTATCTAGCCGACCCCATTTTTTCGAGAAATGATGGTGAAAGTTAGACGATTTCTATTGAGTTGAGTAACGCATCTCGGCAAAAACTCCACCATCACTTTATCAACTAATCATAACTAATCCGCTTTCGCTGAAAAACGAGCCAGCACTTCATAGCAAGCGCCTTGTTCATCGCTCAGCGATTGCACTAGCACAAAATCACTCACCTGCCAGCAGACTTTGGATTGTCTCGGTAGAGGTGCATCGCTCCATTTGGTATTTCGGAGCAGTGTCACATGCGGCTTATATGGCCGCTGCTCAAATTGAAAACGATGATTAAGTAGCTTGCTTTCAAGTTCGTTCACCAGAGACGCGTGCTGGGACGGGACTACCTCAGGCGCAGCATAAACAATGTGGTTATGCCCCCAATAGCGCGCCTCTACCAATTCTATGAGAAAACGCTGAAAATCCACCTCTCGCGCCGCCAACTGCAATGCTTCCAGACGATTCTCTGCCACCTCGCCGAGGAACAGCAACGTGACATGCAATGTGGCAGGTCGCATAGCCCTGCCATCGCACAATTCATGCAATAGTGGTTGCCATGAGGCCAGCGCAGTGCGCTCTGTTTCACTCGGCCATAGCGCGAAGAACAGCCGCCACTTTTTTTCCCGAATTGATGTCATGCCGGAATGTTAACCCCATTCCTTTGTCATGGTCGAGTCACTGCGCGCGTTGCAGAAAAAGGGGCAAGTCTAGCTAAATTGGCTATTCAAACTGCTGGGGAAGATTGCGCGCACTGTGCAGCCCCCGCTCGACCAGGATGCCAGAATCAGTTTCAGAAAAGAAAATCAAATATCGCTCATACGAGAACTGGCGCAAGTCTTCGGCCAAGTCTGGTTTGGCGACTCCCAGCCCCGGTTGTTCCACCAACAAGGTGCATTGCTGGCGCAGTTTGTTCACAAAACTACGGGCACGTTGCGGGTTGTCGCGAGCAATGTAACGGGCAATTTCCAACAAATCTTTGCGCGACCATTCGGCAAACTCCTGTTGTACCGTCTTCGCCATTACGCGCTGGCTTGTTCAATGGCCACCTGATCAATTGCTACATTCATTTCGGCGAACATTTGTTCAGCCGGAATTGGCGGGTGCTGCTCGCGTCGGCTGGTCGCAATCGCTTCGCGCAAAGTTGCGGCGTTCAGTGCCGCCATCTGACGCATATACATTGCCGCCGGAACCAAATACGCCGCCGGGCGATTATGGTTCAACACGGCAACCGCTTCATCGCCCGCCTGCTCGATGATAGCGCTGGGGCTGCGTTTAAGTTCGGTGATGCTAACTGAGCGATTAGCCAATAAATGCTCCATGATTTTGTCTCCAATAGGCTCTAAACCTGCGCCAATATATCGTCAGGCAGCATACAAGTTTTCAGCCTGCTTCAGTAACGCGTCAAACAGCTGAATTGGTACCGGCTTGCCAAGCAGATAGCCTTGGAAGTTATTGCAGCCTTTGTTCAAGAGGAGTTGTCGTTGTTCTTCTGTCTCCACACCCTCGGCGATTACGTCCATATTAAGGCCACGTGCCATGGCAATGATGGTGCGCATAATTGCTCGGTCGCTGCTTTCGGTGGCAATGTCGCGGACAAATGACTGATCGATCTTGAGTTGATCAAGCGGCAGCTTCTTGAGGTATTGCAGTGACGAATAGCCGGTACCGAAGTCGTCCAGCGCAAACCGAACTCCAATTTCGTTCAATGCATTCATTGTTGCAATTGTGTCTTGGATGTTCTCCAGCAACAAGCTTTCGGTCAGTTCCAGCTTAAGTCGCATCGGGTTGACTTCATGGTGTTGCAGAGTGGTTTTCACTTGATTTACGAAATTAGCCTGACGGAATTGCTTGGCGCTGACGTTCACCGCCAGAATAAGATCACGGGTTAGCGTATCTTGCTGCCACACTTTGAGTTGGGCGCAAGCCGTCTCTAGAACCCATTGTCCGATAGGCAGGATCAAGCCTGTTTCTTCCGCCAGCGGAATGAATTGTAAGGGGGGCAATAATCCACGCTCAGGATGTACCCAGCGGATCAATGCCTCTGCTCCCAATGGGCGATTCGAACTATCAATTTGGATTTGGAAATACAACTGGAATTGCTGGCCTTCAAGTGCTTTGATTAATTCTTTTTCCATTGTAACGCGGGAAATAATAGCGTCCTGCATCTGCGGGTCGAAAAAACGCAAGGTATTGCGGCCTTCTTTCTTGGCTTGAAACATGGCGATGTCCGCTTGCTTCAACAGTTCCTCTATATCACGTTCGTGTTCGTTGAACAGGGCGGCGCCGATACTGGCGGAATTGCGATATTCGTGCGTGGCAAGCTGATAAGGCTTGTTGAGAGCGGCTAGAATTTTATTGCCGATCACTTCAGTCTGTGCCGCAGCTTGAAGATCTTGTTCGCTCAGGTCTTTAAGCATTACCACGAACTCATCCCCGCCCAGCCGGGCAACAGTGTCGCCTTCTCGCACACATGCAACCAATCGTTCGGCAACCTGTTGCAGTAATAAATCCCCGATTTCATGGCCGAGGGTGTCGTTGAGGGTCTTGAAATTATCGAGATCAATAAATAGCAGCGCCCCTTCTCGACCACTGCGCGTGCTGGAAAGCATTGCATGCTGAAGGCGATCCAGCAGAAGCCGCCGGTTGGGTAGTAGAGTGAGAGGGTCATAGAACGCCAGATTTTTGATCTCATCCTCTGCTGCCTTGCGCGAAGTGATGTCGGTGTGTGTCCCAATCATGCGCAAGGGTTTGTCGTCGTCACTGCGGCTAACCACCATGCCTCGACCTAGAATCCATTTGTAGCTCGCATCCTTGCATCGCAAACGGTATTCAACGACATAAGTTGCCGTCTCGCCATCCAGATATGCTTGCATTGCTCCCGCAACATACGATTGGTCCTCAGGATGAATACGCTTTACCCATTCCTGATTAGTGGGCAGGACGTCTGCATCAGCGTACCCTAACATTTCCTTCCAGCGACTGGAATACTGCGCTTCATCGGTCTGAATGTTCCAATCCCATACGCCGTCACCGGAACCTTCGATGGCGAATTTCCAGCGGAATTCACTCTCCCTCAGTGCTTCTTTTCGTTGAGCCAAGTTGCCCAATAGCCGGTTGAAACCACCGATCAATTCGCCAATTTCGTCCTGCGTGGTGATGGACAGGGATTGCATGGGCTGATCCTCATCCTGCATGGCCAACGCTCTCACGGCTGCAAGCATCGGCGAAAGCTGGCGCTTCAACATCCACCAAGTCAGGCCACCTGCTAGCAGGGTCAGGAATATCGTGGCCAGCAGCATACGATATTGCAGGGAGCTAATCGGGGAAAAAGCTACTGAGGTTGGAAGCGCTGCCAGAACGTACCAACCTGCTACAGGAATACCTTTGGCCGAGGCCAGCACTTTCTCGCCAAGTGGATTGACTGCAATGGTAGAACCCTCATAGCCCTGAGCGAAACGGTCAACCAGCTGGTTGATGCCGGGGGCGGAGAGCGTTTCCATGATGCGGGTTTTGTCGGAGGCGGTGATAATCAGACGGTGCTGCGGCGTAACGAGCAGCAGATAGCCACCGGTTCTGCCATAGCGGTTTTCCGTGGCTACGTCCAAGAAATTTGACTCGCCCAAATTAGTCAGTCCCCCGAGAGCACCGATAACTTTGCCCTCAGCATCGCGAATTGGCACCAAAATGGAAAAACTTGAACTGTTCAGTGTCTTGCCACGGACTGGACGGCTAATCGCCGATTTACCTTCCTTGAGCGTGGCGGCCATGGTATCAAGTTCCAAGTAATTGACGCCGATTCGATCCGTCGAAATCGGAACCTCTGCAAGCACGGTGCCATCAAGCCGGTAAGCGGTGATGCCATCGTTGAAAAAGCCCTGAAGAATCACATGGTCTTGCAGGAATGTCTGCATGGTCGCCGGATTGCTCAGCATGGCCGGAGTTATTCTTCCAGCGATTTTTCCAAGCGCTTTAAATCGGCCGTCCAGCTCCTGATTGACCGCTGCAGCAATAAATGAAACTGTCGAGAATTGCTGTTCTCCCAACAGACGTTCCATGTCCTTGCGCAACATCTGGCTGGCGTAGAACGCCAGTGACCAGATACCGGCCAGAAAAATGACCAGCGTGAAGAGGGTTATTCTTGTCTTGAGGGACCGTAACTTAAAGGTATTGAATTTCATATTTGGAGTCAGCTTTTTTTACGTAGCCAATTTTCAGTGTGTGCCAAAATATTATGTTTCAGTTATAACAAAAAAGCAGGATTGCGCCCCGTAGCGGTGTCGACCGGAAAGAGAACTTAGGGGTTGCAAGCACGGTGCGGATTCAATCTCGGTTCGGGAGCATGCGCCGAAGAGTATTATCGCGTACAAAGTAATGGTGATATAACGCAGCTGTGGCATGCAGGCCGATGAGGAAGTAACCTATCGTGCCACCGGCTTCATGAATCTCTTCTATCAAATCCGCCAGATATTTACTCTTGCCGATAAGCGCCGGCAGATTCAGACCGTAAAATGGTATCGGCTTTCCTTCTGCGCTGAGTAACAGCCATCCTGCCAGCGGCATACCGATCATCAGTGCATAGAGCGCTATATGCATTAACTTGGCTGATTGCTTCTGCCACTTAGGTGGATCAGGTTCAATGCGAGGAACGCGATCAGATATGTGAACCACCAGGCGTATCGAGGCTAGAACAAGAATAGATAAGCCCAGCATAAAGTGCCAAGTCTTCAATGTCGCGCGAAGATCGCTTCCTTTGGGGAAAAATTCATGTAGTTCAATACATGCATACACTGCTACGAACAGAAGCAGCATTAACCAATGGATCCCAATAGATAGTGTTCCGTAACGGTCCGTGGTATTGCGTATATTCATCGTCTTGCTCCTAAAGAATTAAACCTAACAGTTTTAAACTACTCCAGAATTATGTTGATGAATGATAAGCGCCAGATTCAGCCAGATTCATTAGCATTAGAGAGCCTCAATATCTTCCTTGATCACCCTCTCTCCATGAACAGTTCAAGATGCGCAAGAAAGGCGCGTGTCTTGACTGGCAGGTAGCGGCGCATCGGCATCACTGCCCAGGCGGGGACGGCGGGTAGACACCACTTCGGTAATATCCGCACCAAACGTTTGTTGCGCACGTCTTCTGCCACGAAGCGATCCGGTAACGCACCGATGCCAGCACCGTCCAGCAAAAGTTGTTGGATCATGTCAGGTGAATTCAGGGTGAGACGTCCGGGCGGAACCCCTTCCCAAACAGCCTTGCCACATATTAGTTTCCAAGGCGTTGCGCTTCCTCGTGCCGAGAGTAAACGAACCGCCGAATGACGCTCCAACTCATCAGGATGCTTCGGTGCTGAATGAAGTGCGAGATAAATGGGGCTGGCGTAAAGGCCGAATCCAAGCTCGTTAATTTTGCGCGCAACTAATGTTGAGTCGTTTTCCAGCGCACCCATGCGAATGGCAAGGTCGAAACGTTCGCCGATCAGATCAACGCGCCTCGAAGTCAGATCGAGATCAAGTTGTATCTCGGGATAGGTTTCGATGAAGGTGGCGATGGCGCGTGAGAAATGTTGCCTGGCATAGTCACCCGGCATGGAGACGCGCAATCGTCCGCGCGGCTGCACATCCTGGCTGCGCACGAAATCTTGCGTGGTAGCGACCTCTTCTGCAACGCGCCGGCAATGATCAAGAAACTCCTGTCCGAAGTCGGTGAGTGTAAGGCGACGAGTAGTGCGCAACAGCAACCGCTGCCCAAGTGCTGCTTCAAGATTCGTCAAGCGGCGGGAAACGGTGGCTTTGGGCATGCCGAGATGTTCTGCTGCACGCACCAAACTTTCTTGTTCGACGATGGCGGCGAAAAGGATGTAGTCGTCAGCGGAGATGTTCTTCTGTTCCATTTGTGGAACAGTCTATCTCATTTTAATGGCTTTATCTATCTTTTCGAGCCGTCTATGATGCACTCACTTTACTTCAATCGAGGAGCCAACATGAACACCATCAACCAAACAATGCTGCACCAATCGCGCGGCGTCGACCGCATCATAGAAGGCGTTGCCACATCGGACGGCGCAGGCGTGAAGCTGACCCGCGTGCTTACGGGCAAGCTGCAGCAACGCCTTGATCCGTTTTTGATGCTGGATGCATTCGGCAGCGATAACCCGGACGACTACATCGCGGGTTTCCCGGATCATCCGCATCGTGGATTCGAGACGGTAACCTATATGCTGTCCGGACGTATGCGGCATCACGACAGCGCGGGTCACGAGGGATTGCTGGAAAATGGTGGCGTGCAGTGGATGACCGCTGGGCGCGGCGTTATTCATTCGGAAATTCCTGAGCAAAAAGACGGTGTAATGGAAGGTTTTCAGCTGTGGCTCAACCTGCCCGCGAAGCGCAAGATGGCCGAGCCGTGGTATCGCGACATCGCAAGCCGAGAGATTCCAGAATACGTAACGGCAGAGAACGTTACCGTGCGTGTGATTGCCGGAACGAGCAACGGCGTGGCAGGCGTTGTTACGCGCGAAGATACCGAGCCAATGTATCTGGACATCCACTTGCCTGCGGACGCTTCGTTCTCGACGGCATTACCTGCCACGCATAACGCTTTCATCTACGTCTATCGCGGCGCAGTGAAGATTGGTGACACGCTGGTGGAATCGCATCGCATGGGTATCTTGAGCAACACATCGAATGCCGATGGCGTGACGCTCACCGCGACGGAAGATGCGCGTCTGATCCTTGTCGCCGGCAGACCGCTCAACGAACCAATTGTGCAGTACGGACCGTTCGTGATGAACACGCAGGAAGAGATCCATCAGGCGATGGATGATTTTAGGAATGGGCGCCTTGCCTGAATCAAACAACTTCAAACCAACAAGGAGCATGACATGACCACCGAAAATATTTTCAAGCAAATCAATGGCAATATCGTAAAATTGGTATCAATACCCGCTGTCAACGCGTCGTTTGTGCTCGCCGCCAGGCTGTTAGCGTCGGCAATCTTCATTGGCGCAGGACTCAGCAAGCTGGGAGCGGGTTATGCGGGAGCGCAAGCTTATATGACATCTGTCGGGCTCTCCGGCGCGCTTCTGCCCCTCGTGATCGCGCTGGAAATTGGGGGAGGACTGGCGCTGTTGCTTGGTTTTCAGACACGCTTGGCGGCATTCGCATTGTCGGTTTTTTGCATCGCTTCCGGTGTGTTGTTTCACTCTGGCGCAGACCAGATGCAACAGATCATGTTTATGAAAAATCTCGCAATGGCAGGTGGACTATTGGCATTCACCTTATTTGGTGCTGGTCGTATGAGTCTGGATGGAGAATCACGGGTTCAGCCTTCTTAAAGTAGAGTCACTTGCCCGTATCTTAATTGAGAAAATATCTACTAAGGAAAAACAACATGACCACTACCCTGTTCACTCCCACCACGCTTGGCAAACTGCAACTGAAGAACCGCATCGTCATGGCACCACTGACGCGTTCACGCGCCATCGGCAATGTGCCGAACGAACTGATTGAAAAGTATTACCAGCTGCGCGCCGGAGCCGGACTCATCATCACTGAAGGCACATCGCCATCGCCGAACGGACTCGGCTATGCGCGCATCCCCGGACTATTTAACGACGCACAAGTACAAGGCTGGCGGCGAGTGACGGACGGCGTGCATCAGGCAGGCGGCAAGATATTTGTGCAACTAATGCACACTGGGCGGGTTAGCCACCCCGCGAACATGCCAGCCGATGCCAGAGTGCTCGCACCATCCGCCATTGCCGCGCCGGGCGAAATGTGGACGGACAGCAATGGAATGCAGCCGCATCCTGTGCCGACCGCAATGAACGAAGCCGATATTGCGCAGGCCATCGCCGAGTATGCGACTGCTTCCAAGCTGGCGATTGAAGCTGGATTTGACGGCGTAGAATTACATGCGGCGAATAGCTATCTAATCGATCAATTTCTTAACACAGCTTCCAATCAGCGCACTGACCGCTGGGGCGGCAGTATTGAAAATCGCATCCGCTTTGTCGTGGAAGTTGCCAAGGCTGCTGCTATTGCTATCGGTGCAGATCGCATCGGAATTCGCATTTCGCCTTATGGTGTTTCCAATGGTATGACTCCCGATGCCGAGATGGACGCACTGTACGAACGTTTGATCGCCGAATTAAATAGCATCGGCTTGGTATATATTCACATTGTCGATCACAGCTCTATGGGCGCACCGGAAGTTAGCCCAGCGTTAAAAGGAAAGATACGAGCCGCGTTCAAAGGGAAATACATTTTGTCAGGCGGTTATGATTTGACTCGCGCGAACGCCGATCTCGATTTACAGCGTGGCGACCTCGTCGCATTCGGCCGTCCATTCATCTCCAATCCCGATCTGGTGGAAAAACTACGCAATGACAGTCCCTTGGTTTCACCAGACTTCAATACCTTTTACACACCAGGGGGAAAAGGCTATACCGACTATTAATGGATCAATGGCTATGATGGAGCCATTGCTGTTAGTCTTCTATTCTATTTTTAGCTGCTATCTTATGATTCGGCTCAGACCAGCATATTTTGTTTGTTGGCTAACCTAATGGAAGAATACAAGAAGAATCCGCGCTTCGTAAAATCTGCAACCACTTCTACTGAATATAAGGGCTATGTATGAGCAGTAATACCAAGTCAGTGGCTCTGGTTATCGTCGGGGCTGCCCTGATGGCAATATTTGCTTTTTTCTTCAAGGACAATCTCGCTCCTGCAGTGCAGTGTGATGATGGTATGCGCAATCCTGTAAATATTGATAATTTCACCACCAAATATTGGGCTAACTCTGCCGAGTTTGAAGCCAGCATTGTGGATAAGGGAAAGCTGTCTGGAAAACTGAACCCGACGCAACTTAAAGCTTTATCTGATGCCTTGCAGCAGGCGAACAAGTTCAGGAAAGTTTTAGTGGCTGGGTCTAATAGCTGCGCAATAACGAAGCTGCAATACGCCGAATTCGGTAGCCGTTTTCAACAGTTGGACAGCTTGTCGCGGCGGATCGACAGTCTCGCTGCTGTTCCGAATCCGACTGATAGCGACAAAGCTGGGCTAACCCGTCTGATTGACGAATATGTCGCATTTAGCCAGCAGCTAGCAAAGAGTTCCAATAGATGAGCTAAAAATACTTCCTTATGTATTCAAAGGTTCCGGTACGCAACAAGGCCTAGCTGAAAGCCGCAACAACCGAACATGTGCAGAGATTGGAGAAATCACCCGAGCGAATCAAAAAATACTTTCAGGATGATCGCGTGAAATATGCAGCATGAAAACTTCAACTGGTCGGATCAATAGTGCAAATGGTGCGGTTCAATACCAGCCATAACCCAACGCCTGACCTGAGAAAAGAAGATGAAGCACAACGTGCATTAGTATGCTTAATTCTTGTACCAGTAGGCTCTGCGGCGGCTCGTTTTAACATTGATTGGTGGCTTCTCGGCTTCAACAGGAGACTTACCAACGCCTATTATGAATGGAACTAGTTTTGTCGATGTCACCACTCCATTTGCATCCTTCACGTCGATATTTACCAAACCGGCCATCGAGGTCGGCGGCAACCCCCCTCCTTCGAATTGGGAGGATGTATAAGCTCCTGTCAGAGGCTTGAGGCTGTAACCTCTCGCGATTCCCAGATTACCAGTACATGAATTGGCACTAGGTGGTTCTGGCTGATTAGTACCGAAATAGGTAAAACCAGCCACCGTGGTCGGCGCATTAACTACTTTTTCCCCTATACCCAGAGTAACGTAGTAGCCCCTAAGGGTGCCATCGTAAGTCGTGTTGGTAGCATCAAATAAGTTTGAATGTGTGATGATTGTCTGGCCACTGCCATTGTTGCCAGTGAGATCTTTAAGCATATAAAACCGGTTGCTTATAAAGTAAGATAAATTGGAAAGAAGCGGATGTTCACGATCACCGGAACCAACCAGTACCGCGTCGTATTCATTGGTAGGTACTACATCCGCCGGATAGAAAAACTTGCGGGGAGTGCCGGCTGCGCATGCCCCAGTATCGCAGCCCAGTGCTGCTATCTTGTTCACTTGCCAGTGATTAGGCGTTATATAGTTTATACCGTCTACCGTGGGTTGTAGGTCCACTCGCCATACATTACCACCCGTATCTACGGCATACAAACGATCTATTTTTCCATCGTAGTCACGGTCCACCAGAGTTATATCGGCAGGAATGCTGTAATCCATCCCCACCACAGAGCATGTCGCTTTTGTTGCGGTGCCAGTGCAGCTATTGGCGGTGCCATGCTTGGCACTCCATACCATGGCGCCAGTAATTGCATCCACGATGAATATCCCGCGGCCCATAGTGTTAGGTGCGGGCGGTTCGCTATCTTCCGCCGTATCGTAGCCTGCCCCAAAAATAAGCACTGGATTGGTATATCCTTTAACCTTGGCTACTTTCGGTTGCGACCAGGTCTGCCCGAGTTCAGCAAAGTCGCCCGTAGCAACTGGGTCGTTTATTATTTTCCACAGATACTGTGGGTTGGTTGGTGTAGATACATTGAGGGCATAAATGAGTCGTCCTCCCCGACGCATGGCAAGGTAAATGTGGGCGGTATTGGTTGTTCCATCTGCATTTAATAACTGGTAGGTACCCGATGAGCCATCCACGAAATAATCCTTGGTCTTCGGCTCTGGAATAATACCTGACGGTGTAGTGGGTAATTTCAACACCGGGCTGTTGTCATGCAACCGCCTGAGCTTAGGGTAAAATTCGCTCGGAATAAAACCCCACAATTCACTGCCGGGGGCAGTCAAGGTGCTGCCTGTAGGGTTAGTCTGATTGCCATTGATGGCGCGAAATACTCCATCGTTAGCGCCATAGAAAACCACCACGCCGGTTGTGCCACCATAGTTAATGACCGTCGGACGCGAGTGAAGTACATCGCCATGAACAGAGGGGCGAATATTGATATTGCCTCCGGGACTGGATTCATCACTATTGTTGTCTTCGCCGCGCACCCATCGGGTGAGATTTGTTCTGGTGGTGGTGTTGGAGGTGGCAGTTGCTGATCCGGTGAAAGCGGATAACGGGGCGGCTACAATATATTGATAATCGAAGGTGTTGGCGCCCGTAACGGTAATGACCAAATCATTGCCATTGTAAGCACTGGGGGACGCACCAGCAATAGTGACTTTTTCCCCGCTAGGCAAGCCATGTCCTGCTGAAGTAACCGTTGCTGTGTTGGGCGTATAGTGACATGTACTATCTGTACCGAACAAAGCTGAGGGTGCGCTAACCGTAAAGGTATCGGCGGCTGCGGCGGTGATGTTGGTAACCTGGCCGTTCAATCCCGTCAGCTGCCCACCAGTACAATTGGAAAACGTTACTTTCTGGCCAACCGCCAGACCATGAGCTGCCTTGCTGATTTCCACACTTGTGGAAGTTATGTTTGTAGACGGAACTGTTGCGACATAGGGCACAATCGCAGTTCCGCCTCCACCTCCTGATCTGGTATAGGTGAAGGTAGTAGCAGTTGGGGTAGCCGTTACCGTGCATGGGGTGCAGTCGTATTTTGCAGCACCGGTGCTTATTGTAATTAAACCTGCAGAAGTGATGTGAACAAGATCTGCGGCTGAAACCGTTGCAGTGACAGTGGAACCGCTCTTGGCAAAGGAAGAGATAGAAACGTTAACTGCGAGAACCGTCGCTCCGGCCACTGCACTCGTGGCTGGCGTGGTGGCGGCACTGGTTATGGACGTAATGGTTCTTGCACCGGTTCCCAGCTTCGCATCTGTAATGAGGGCGTTTGTGCTGTCGAATGCGTTTCCCAAAACGGATAACTGTGCGGTGCAATCACCGCTGGGGCAATAGGTATACAATTTTCGCGGGTTGGTGGAAGTGGCAGGTGCAGCTGAGTAATCGTTGACCAGATTGGCCAAACGCATGACCTGCGCTGCGCCGCCCTTTTCCACCAGCTCGCCGTCAGGTGAATCCCACCCCAAGCCTACGCCGTTCGGTGGAGGGTAATTTCTCCAGAATCCTTTATTCAGATCGGGCTCCACCGTGAGATTCTGAGATGTCCAAAAACTTACGGCAGTGGGGTCGATAAATCCGGTGCCAGCATCACTGATAGCACTATCTCCTTTTTTGTCGCCCAACGACAATTTGTTGTTAGCCGCATCATATATAAACTGGTACTGCTTGAGATTTCCAAGCCATCTCGGCAGGCCGTTCGTGTCTGGCCGGAACATCCCCATGTAAATCTGGTTCAGAAAGGTACCTTGCGCATTCACACTGACGGGCAAACTGGATGAAGAAAATACGCTGTTGGTCGCTTGTACTGCATTGAGAATTCTGAGAAGTGCCTGGGTAATGCTGACATAGTCAGTAGTAGCAAAATATTTTCCGCCGCCTCTGAACGCCATGCTGTCTAGGATTGCGGCATATTCTGCCTGACAACTAGCCCCGAGCAGACCAATCGTGTACGTGGTGATTTTTTGGGTACCCTCTATGGTGCTGTAGATATCAGCTTCGCGCATATAACGCGCCCATTCGTCAGCATAGAATCCTTTTCCTTCATGAGCATCGGTGGGAAAAGTGTATGTACCGCACGATGTAGCGTGGGTAGTCGTGATGATCGCCTTCTGCGCCGTAGTTACTCCGGGCGCGCTGGCAAGTGCAGCTGCCGGGCTGGCGGAGCCGCCGTCTCCCGGAGAGCCGGCTGAGCTATATGAATTTCCGATAAAAATGACGTAATTCTGCTGGCAGCCGGCTGCCGGCTTGATGCCAGCGTAAGAGCGACCGGAAAGCCCCGTGCTGCCGGCATAATAGGCCCATGCTTCCTGCATGGTTGCCGCTGTCGCTTCGCCAGCTGATTTGATATATCCAGCTCCTACACCTCCCGACGTGTTCCAGGTCTTGATCCAAGCCAAAAGAGGAGCCCTGTGGGCAGCATCCATGGGGATCAGGGGTTGAACCAGGCAGCCGCCGTCGCTCCCGCCACAGTTTGCCTCGTTGATGTCTCTGATATTGTTGGCGTTATAAACCATCATGCCAATATTAATTAGTGCATTGCCGCTGGAATCGGTCGGCAAGGCACTAATTACATTGTAAAAGGCACATTGCTCTATGCCACCCACCGTACCGCTGAGCGCGGTCGCTACACCATCGATAATACAAGTTGAGCCGTCGGCATTGGAGGAAAAGTTGGCGGCATTATCGAAGACGATCAGCACATTGGGTCTTCCCCCTGCGCCACCGAGACCGCTGTAAATGTCAACATCCTCCGCTTTACTGGCAGCGGTAATACCCATCAAGGTAACAAACAGGCCGAGTAATACAAGTTGTATCAATTTCATGATGACACCTCCAAATTGCACAAAGACAACTTCTTTTGTTGTTGAAATAAATATTTAAATTCAAGTGTTAGGTGAGAGGACAACCTGTTCCTGCCGGCGAACGCTTGGATATGCCTTGGTGCACGCTTGTCTTTGATCCAGTGCCGCTGTCGTGTACTGTGGCACTGACTTCCCACGTTTGTTGATAACACCATGGCTGTGACGTTGCCGCGACAACCCCCGAGGCATTCAATATTCCTGTGTTTGTTGCTGAACCGCTACCGAGGCAGGCAGTGTCGTCTGGGTTGCTGATATCTAGTTGGGCGTTGTCGATCGCTACAGTGCTTTTACAATCAATACTTGAAATGTATGGGGTACCTACGGCATTAGCTGGTTCGATGAATGAAGCTGGATCGTCGGTGAAATTGCTGCTGATAACTCTTTCAATAGCCTTTTGTTCAGCTGCGCTTGCTTCTTCACGTACCTGGGCATTTCCTACCACCTCGATGCTCGTCATGCTGGCATTCATTGCAGAAAATGCAATCAGCGTCAACAACATCAACATGACGAGTGCCACCAAGAGAGTACTGCCGCGTTGTTTGTGCAACATAGTTATGGCCTCTCCCTTCGACCTGAAGGGTTAGTTAAACGAACAGTCTGGGTGAAAACACGGCGTTTATAGCTGTCATTGAAAGGACCAAATGTCCCGGCCTGCCCAAGCGTATAAGAAACGTTAGTATTGGTATGACCCGCAGTCGTTTCGATGTTTCTGGCAATGACATTGAGTCGTACCGAGACAACATTGGACCAGCACTCGGCAATTTGAATATCTGTGTGAGGCACAATGTCACAAGTTTGAATATAGCTATCAGCCGCCCCATCCCTATCTGCGTTGACCACACCAATGCCCACAACACCATCGCCATCGATATCGTCCATCAAACCATCAGCAGTTTTATCACCATCAATACCGTAATCGACCTGAATGTATTCGACGCCCTCGACTAAAGGTGTAATGATAAATACGCCTGTCCCGGCTGGATCAAGTTCTTTGAGTTTCAGCGTGGGTATGCCATCACCAACCAAGTTGTACGGAGATACAAAATAAGCTTGCGCAAAAAATCGCCTCACATTTGCAACAGGCAAAGTGCTGACTGAAGTACAGTCGTGCTGACGCAGGTTGAACTCAGATGCAGTTTTGCTGAGGACGGAGGTTGCTGCGTCGTATTGACAGTTTGAAAGCTGAATGTAATGCGTGCCACTCACTGCTGACGCTACGGGAATTGACGTGGTATCAGCGCGGCGCAATACTAATATGTCACTGCCAGGTTTCAGCTCTGCAGACGTCAGGCCGCAAGGCGGTGTGCCGATGGTTGCGCCAACGCTACTTGCATCATATCCAGTCACGTGCAGACCCAACGCATCCCTCATCTCGGTGACGTTTGGATCGGCGGGGGTTGTTGTGCAAGGGTCGTATATGACCCCAGGCGCTACTGGTGCATTTAGTTCACGCTCCCCGTAGAAACCAGCAAGTCGCAAATTCTCGGATAAAACTTCTACAGCATAGCGGCCGTTGTCTATCAAGCGATTGGATTTATCCAGCTCAGTGCGAGTTTTGCTTTGATTAACGAACAGTGTGGCCAAGGCCGAAAGCATAAGGAGACCGATTGTGATGGAAATCATTAGCTCGACCAGCGACAGACCGCGCTGAGATGTCCGGTTTTTGAAAGTGCGCATGTAAGCAGAATGGTTCATATCAATTCAAATCTGCAATGGAGATAGGCAGCGTAACCACGCGGTGCAAAGACTCGTTGCCATATTGCCCTGCTCCGCACTGCCCGGCAGACGTGGCTGTAGTAACATCAGGAGCTTTAGTGCTGTTCAATCCTTGCCATGCAACTACGGCCAAATAGGGCGTTGCTACTCCGCTTACGGGTGACGCAATTTGATAAATGCAGCCGCGCGCACCTATCATCGCTCCTGCTGACGAAACTCCGCTTTGCACTTCAGCTGCCCCCATAAGGGCGTTGCACCATTCCTCCTTATCCTTGTCAGCTATGATGGTAGGATCCGCCGCTACCGGGCATGCAGACCCCGCACCCAATGGAGTTGCTGTCACATAATTCGCAGCATGTTTACGGTTAGCATTAATGCGGTTTTCCATGTCTCTCACCAGAATTAATGCTTGCGAACGTTGGTAAGATTCCAATTGTGATGTTAATGCTCGACCCTGTAAGCCAGCCAATCCCAGCAATCCGATCATCAGGATAACAATGGTGACCAACACCTCGATCAAACTGAAGCCGATGTTTTTTTTGCGATGCGTCATCAGCATGCTCCATTCACTGGTTTATAGGCACGCGGCATCCCACTTAATTCAATCGTGACGCAGCGAGCATTTGCAGTCAGGGATGCTGAGACTACATCAAGCAAAAAAACAGGGGGGGACGTTGGGGACGTTATCCTGCCATTCTGAGCGTAAGTGATGCTGGTAGGAGCATTAGGTATGGGTATGGCTATTTTTTTTAGATCGGATTGTGTTTTTATGGTTGTAATAGTCGATGTTGTTGCATCTGTATGCTTAATTTCCCAGCCTCTCCCCCAGTCAGTCGCAACTATTGGAGTCAAGGTGACGGAATCGTTGCGTTTTATGGCCGTACTTCTTGCCAGGCTGAGACTGGAAAATAATTCGAAGCTTGCGCTCTTCGCCTGTTGACTTTGGATGAGAGATTGAAAACCACCAGCCCCCACAGAAGCCAGTATGCCCAATACCACCACAACCGCCAGCAGTTCGACGAGTGTAAAACCGGATTCAATTGGGCGCAGAGTTTTCATGGACGTTTTTACCACTTGGCGGCGGGGCCTTTGGTGCCGTCACTCCCCAACGTTAAATTGCCGTCATCGTGCTGCGAACTGCTGGATAGAGGGGCGGCCGTTATGGTAAAACTCGGTGGGGTTGCAACCGGAACTATGGCAATAGTGTAGTGTTTGTCGACATCAGCGGGGGCCGACACCCCTAATGCAGTAAAATCTGCATATGTCCGAGCATCCAGCATGTATTGTTTCTCGCGATTTGCCAGATCCATCATGAATGACTGTACGGCAGCACGATTGCCTTTGACCACATAACTTTGGTAGCTAGGTATAGCGACAGCGGTGAGAATGCCCATAATTGCCACGGCGACTAACAGCTCAACCAGGCTGAAACCTTTTTTGGTTTTCATTTTGTCCTCATTTTAGGTGAGCATAGTAAAGACAGTAAGATTAATGGTGTCTCGACACCCTCCTTTACTGCAACGTTCATATACCTTCCTTCCTAGTTCGTGATTAATGACGGCTTGGCACATACCTACTCCATTTACTGGTTATGGCGATCAAACATAAACTTCAAAGCTAACTTACTATCGGCAGCTCATAAAAATACTTTAGGCTATTCTGAACAAGCCTCGCATTTCCAAGATTCCAATTACGAAATATGCGTGATTGTGCAAAAAGGCAAGTTCAACCCGCTTTATTTTGCTCTTTCGGGCTGCTCCTTGGGCTTTTCGTCAGCTATTTGCCCGCTATGGGCAAACCTGTGCCATCAATCGATTTCGAGACAAGTAAATAATTGCCAATGCCAGCTCCAATCGGGGGGTGGCCATTGCCTCGCTTCGGGTAGTGGGGTCTATCACGGCACACAGATCAGCCCACGGCACGATGCGGTTCATCGTATCCAGGAGTTCGTCGTGCCGTGTCGGCCTGCAGTGTTGTTCAACTCCAGTTTCGTATTTCGCCGCCATCGCCAGAGTCTGTTGTTTCATTGCCATCCATCATGTTTTTCTACTATAGTTAGTACGCGCAACCTGTGAGATCGGTGGACTTAATCAGCGTAGCCTTATCCAAAAAATAAGGAATTTGCTTATTCCATTCTTATAATTACTTTCCTAATATTGGTGCATAGAAAGCGGTATGTTTCGCACTTACTCAACTATCCACGCTAGTTTTAAATTTAAAAAGTTAAGCCATGAAAAAAGCTGCTGCTGGTAATACAGGTTGTACTTGTTCAACGTAGGGAGTTTCGATGCATAAAAAATCAATATATTTGCTTACCGCTTTAGCGATAGTCATGACATCGGTAGTGACATCAAGCCTTGCTAATGCTCAGGGTAAACCGATGTCGTACCAATTTTGGTGGCCTGAAAAGCTGGATCTCAAGCCTCTTCGGCAGCATGCGGCTGAGTCCAATCCAATGGGTGCTGAATTCAACTACGCCAAGGAGTTTAAGACTCTTGACCTTAAGGCCGTGAAAAAGGACATCGAAATGTTGATGACCACGTCACAGGCATGGTGGCCAGCAGATTATGGTCACTATGGGCCATTTTTTATTCGGATGGCTTGGCACAGTGCGGGCACGTACCGCGTGTCTGACGGACGCGGCGGCGCCGGTGGCGGTCAACAGCGATTCGAGCCGCTCAACAGCTGGCCTGACAATGTTAGCCTGGACAAGGCGCGGCGATTGCTTTGGCCGATCAAGCAGAAATACGGTCGAAAGATTTCTTGGGCTGACCTGATGACACTGACGGGAAATGTAGCGCTGGAATCCATGGGCTTCAAGACCTTTGGCTTTGCCGGCGGGCGTGAGGACGACTGGGAGCCCGACCTGGTTTACTGGGGGCCTGAGACTAAGTTTCTCGCGGATGAGCGTTATAGTGGCGATAGAAAGCTGGAAAATCCTCTTGCCGGTGTTCAGATGGGCCTAATCTATGTGAATCCGGTGGGGCCGAACGGCAACCCGGATCCGCTCGCGGCAGCTCGGGACATTCGCGAGACGTTCGGTCGCATGGCGATGAATGATGAAGAGACCGTTGCACTTATTGCCGGCGGGCATACGTTCGGCAAAGCCCATGGTGCCCACGATCCCTCCAAGTGCCTGGGTCCCGAGCCCGCAGCTGCCGGCATTGAGCAGCAAGGTTTCGGCTGGGAAAACAAGTGCGGCAGCGGCAATGCTGGCGACACCATTACCAGCGGTTTGGAAGGCGCATGGTCTGCCAACCCGATTGCCTGGACTACACAATACTTAGGCAACCTGTTCGCTTTTGATTGGGTGCAGACAAAGAGCCCAGCAGGTGCGATTCAGTGGGTTCCCGATAATAAGAATGGATCAAACGTCGTGCCGGATGCTCACGATCCTTCGAAGCGGCATACTCCTATCATGTTCACGACGGACCTTTCGCTTAAGTTCGACCCGAGCTATCGCAAGATTGCCAAGCGCTTTCAAGAGAACCCAAAGGAATTCGAACGAGCCTTTTCAAAGGCGTGGTTTAAGCTGACGCACCGCGACATGGGACCGCGCGCACTTTATCTTGGCGCCGAGGTTCCCGACGAGGTATTGCTGTGGCAAGATCCAGTTCCAGCTGTCGATCATGACCTGATTAATGCAGAGGATATCGCTAAGCTGAAGTCTCAGATCCTTGTCTCGGGATTAAGCGTTCCCGAACTTGTCAGAACCGCCTGGGCCTCTGCCGCTAGCTTCCGCGGTACCGATCTGCGCGGCGGAGCTAACGGAGCGCGCATTCGCCTTGAACCGCAGAGAGAGTGGGAGGTCAATAATCCGGATGAGCTGGCAAAGGTGCTGAAACGTCTGGATGGCATTCAAACAGACTTCAACCGCGCGCAATCGGGCGGCAAGAAGGTATCGCTCGCCGATTTGATCGTTCTGGGAGGAGTCGCGGCTATTGAGCAAGCCGCGAAGAAGGCTGGTCATGACGTGCAGGTTCCTTTCACGCCGGGACGCACGGATGCATCGCAAGAGCAGACTGATGTGAATTCTTTTGCTGTGCTCGAACCGACCGCAGACGGATTTCGTAACTACTTCAGTGCGGATAACCGCAGATCGCCGACGGAAATGCTGGTTGATCGGGCGAGCCTTTTGACCCTGACAGTTCCTGAGATGACGGTTCTAGTAGGTGGCATGCGCGCTCTGAATGCAAATGCCGGACAATCTGCACATGGTGTGTTCACCGACCGGCCCGGGACGTTGAGCAATGACTTCTTCGTTAACCTGCTGGATATGTCGACGAAATGGGCGAAGTCATCCAAATCCGAGGGAGTATACGAGGGGCGTGATCGCGGGACAGCTACGCTCAAATGGACGGCCACCTCCGTTGACCTTGTTTTCGGGTCGAACTCCGAGCTGCGCGCTGTCGCAGAAGTTTATGCAGCTGACGACGCACGAGAGAAGTTTGTGCGAGATTTTATTGAGGCGTGGACTAAGGTGATGACCCTTGACCGTTCTAAACTGTGATGCAGGCAGAAAAAGGGGCTCGAATGCCCATGGAATGAACAAAAAAAGGGGACGTGGTCGACTCTATAGATCCTGCCCCCGTGCCTGTAAACTGACTTTACTGGTTAGCAAAGCTGTAGGGGCAACTCGCAAGCTGCCCATAAATCGCGTCTTTTGATGCTTGGCGTGAAAGCCTATGTTCAACTGGCTTTCTTGTGGATCAGAAATTTCTTGTTCGACGAAATGCGCATATTGTCTGAATCGGGTAGCGATATTCCCGGCATCATCGGCGACGGAAAGATCAGGTCTGCTGGCTGCGTGCTAAGGCCTTGCCGCACAGGCTCCATGTTCGAACAGCTCATAGAATTGGCATCAAAAAGTACAATTCTTCTTTTAACTGGTGGCGGTTTCGATCCGATCGGCACGCACGTGAATCACGACGCTTTGTTCTTCGAATCCGGTGTAACCCCTGATCTGCTTTATCAGTCCGCTGTCGAGTAGGGAATCGGCCGCGAGCAACAAAGCGCCTTCGCGGCTAAGCAGGTCGCGGCTCAGTACCATGCCCGGCGTGAGGGCATTTGGACCCAACGCACACTCCTTCTCCGCATTGTCGACGATCTCACTGTCATTCAGGCTGGCGAAGGCATCGAGAACCTGCGGGTCGTAGCGTTTGCCCCGCGACTGCTGGATGAAAGCGAGCGCCTCGACTGAAGTCAGACGCTTGGGACTGAAGCTTCCGATTTGCAAGCCGTCATAGTCGTTAGCAACGGCGAGGATGCGAGCACCCAGCGGAATATCAGTGGCGCTTAGACCTTCCGGATAGCCTTGGCCGTCATAGCGCTCATGATGCGAACGCAACAAGCGGGCGGCATTACGCAGGCTATCGAGCGCCATTAGGGCTAACTCTCCTTTGATCGGATGTTTCTTAAATAGGATGAGCTCTTCTGAGTTCATCTGGTTCACCGACTTTGCTAGCAGGGCGTCGGGCATGCCGATCTTACCGATGTCGTGGAGGAGGCCGGCGAGCATCACGTCCTGCGTTGCAGTTCGATCCAGCCCGATTTTGACGGCGATGCGTCGGGATAGATCGGCGACCCGGCGCGAATGTCCCGAGCGTGCTCCCTCGCTCACCTCGATCAGATTCGAGAAAACCTTGATCGAGGTGAGAAAGCTGGTCTTTAGTTTCTCGTTGGCAACAGCAAGCGCATCATGGGCTAAGCGCAGTTCATCGGTGCGCTCTTCGACCCGGGCTTCGAGGTTGGCATTCAGCTCGCGCAGTTCTTCGTTTTGCCGCTGCGTCAAGGCCTCGAGACGCCATTTGTCGCGCTCTAGTTGTTTGTGTTCGAGCGCATGGCGCACGATCAGGCGCACGTCCTGGTCGTCCCAAGGCTTGGAGATGTAGCGGAAAATCTTGCCTTGGTTGATCGCCTCAATGGTCGAGGTGATGTCGGCATGGCCGGTGAGCAGGATGCGCAAGGTGTCCGGCCAGCGGCTACTTACAATCTCAAGAAAACGTACTCCGTCCATTTCCGGCATGCGCATGTCGGAGATCACCAGATCGACCTGCTCGCTCTCCAAGAGCTTTATTCCCGCGTCGCCGCTGGTGGTTGTCAGTACACGGTAGCCGTCGTGGCGGAACAACCGGCGCAGAGCGGAGAGAATGTTCTGCTCGTCGTCGACGCACAACAGGGTTGCGCTCGCTCTGTCCGCGGCAGACGGCAGCAAGATGCTGGAATCGCTCACTGTGCTTCCTCTTGAATCGATTCATGTCTTTGCCGTTGCGGTAGAATGACACGAAAACTCGTGCCTGTGCCCACCTTGCTGTTCACCTCAATGCTGCCGCCGTGCTTCGTTACGATCCCGTAGGAGAGGGAGAGGCCTAAGCCAGTGCCCTTGCCGATTGGCTTGGTGGTAAAGAAAGGATCGAAGATGCGCTTCAGATTTTCCGGCGCGATACCGCTGCCGGTGTCAGCGACTTCAATCCAGACGCGTTGATCGTCGCAGCCGCTGCGTAGTGTGATGATGCCGCGCTCGGCATCGGCTATTGCGTGAGCGGCATTGACCAAGAGGTTGAGAAACACCTGGTTGATTTCCGACGGCAGGCACTCGATCTCGGGTAAGGTGCCATATTCCTTGACCACTTCGGCTTTATACTTGATCTCGTTATTAACCACGTTGAGGGTCGAGTTTAGTCCTTGGTGCAGGTCGGCCCACTTCCACTCCTGACTGCTATTGACGTGAGAAAAATCTTTCAGATCCTGGACGATCTTACGCACGCGCGAGATACCCTCCTTCGACTCCGCCATAAGCAATGGAATATCCATGCGCAAGAAGTCCAAATTAAGCTCGGCCTTCAGTCTCTGCAGTTCGACGTGTGCCACTGTGTCGGCCGTCAGTTTATTCTCGGTACTAGCATAAGCGTCGAGGATTAGGAACAAGTCGTTCAGGTAGGTCTCCAGCGCACCGATATTGGAATGCACATAGCCGATCGGGTTATTAATCTCATGCGCGACGCCGGCGGCTAGCTGGCCGATCGAGGCCATTTTCTCGTTTTGTAGCAGTTGCTCCTGCGCCTCGTTAAGACGGGCATTGAGTTCACTCAGCTCAATGTTGCGTCGCAACAGAACTACTTCGGCCCGTTCTCGATTCTGCACGTCCTCTGCCAACCGAAGGTTCACCTGCTCAAGTTCGGCGGTACGACTTTGGACCAACTGCTCCAGGTCGCGGTGTACATGATGCTGCTTTTCTTCAAAAAGCTTTTGCTTGGTGATGTCTCGAAAGGTCGTAATTGCGCCAACGATTTGCTTTTGTTCATTCATCAGCGGTGCTACGGTACAACTCAACCAGAGACCATGCTCACCCAAGGAGGGATGGAATATTTCGACAGTGTACACGCCCTCGGACAGCTGAAAATATCGCCGCAGATTGCTATAATGCGACTCGTCGATTTCAGCCTCGCTGGCGCCATTTACCACCAGGTCAGCCAGCACCAGCCGCTGCTTTGTGTAGAAGGCGCGCCAGTGATTGTTCGTTCCGACCATATCGGCCGCACTAATGCCGGTGATCATCTCGCAGGCTTGATTCCAGTGTGTCACGACGCAATCGGCGTCGATAACGAACATCGGCATTGGATTTACATGGATGATCTGGGCCAGGATTTGCTGCGCATGCAGCTGCGCCGCTTCGGCGCGTTTACGCTCGGTGATATCTACACAGGTGACGAGCACCGCCGGTTCCCCTTGGTATTCAGTGATTGCGGCACTGCTCTCAACCCAGGTCTCGGCGTCGCTTTTGGTATTAATATGGTATTCGAAATGTGCATCCATCGCTTCGCCACGCTGGCGCGCTTCGCTACGCTGGTGAGCTAGTTCGCGCGAGTCGGGGTGGGCGAGTTCCCAATACTCCATGGTTAGCAGTTCATCGTGCGTAAAGCCGGTGAGCCGTTCAGTTACAGGATTCGCATAGATCAGCTTACTGCCGCGATGAAGTATTACGCCTGCGGCGACGGTCTCGGACAATACGTGGAACAATTGCAGGCTGCGTTGTAGTTCCTCTTCAGCCTTTATCAGAGCAGTAATGTCGGTGCAGATCGAGACATACTTATGGGGTTGCCCGTTTTCGTTCAGAAAGGGTACGATTGTGATTGACACCCAGTAAAATTCGCCGTTTTTGCGCCGGTTGCGAATATTGCTTTGCCATACCTTGCCGGCACCGATAGTGAGCCACATGCCCTCGAAAAAGCTCTTGGGATGGTAACCAGAATTGAGCATCCGGTGGTCACGGCCGATGAGTTCCTCGCGGGGAAAGCCACTGATCTTGGAAAACAATTCGTTGGAATCGACGATGCACCCGGCGGCATCGGTGACGCTGATGATGGCATGCTGGTCCAAGACATACTTGTAATTCTCCAGTTCTCGCGGCTGATTACTCGGCATAACGGCATCCATTCCATCCGGTTCTGTTTCCATGCTGTCGCCATTCCTTTCTTGTTTAGCTTAGTACCCACTCCGCGTCATTGCGCTGAGCATCCACCTCTGCCAGCAGACGCTTGAATTGGACCCAACCGATACCCAGTCTGTTCCAGGCTACGTTGGATAAGTGCGGCACCAGATCATCATTGCCACCCGGAAATTCCAGCGCATGCGCCATTACATCGGCCAGATGTACCTGGTCGACCAGCGAGCCTGCGGGCATATCCATTGGTTTGTGATGGCTGGCGATCGCCACTACTATCTCAGCGGGAAATTTCCAGCGCACTGCTAGTGCCGCGCCGATCTGAGTATGATCGAAGCCCAGAACTTCTTGCTCTGCTTCGATCGGGTGGCAATCGTGCTCGGCACGGTATGTTGTGACGCTATGGGACTTCTCAGGGAAACGTGCTGCCAGGATGAGCCGACCGATATCGTGGAGCAGGCCAGCGGTAAAGGAATTTTCTATATCGGTGCCGAGCTCACGGGCCAGCGCGCGCGCGCAGAGTGCGGTACCGGCGCTGTGCAGCCAGAAGGCGCGCTGATCATAGCCTGCCACTACCAGGGTCTGGAAGTGTGTCACCACGGCGGCCCCAGTGACCAGGGTGCGGGTAGCGCTTAGCCCCAGCACTGTCAAGGCATCCGGTATCGTCGCTACCTGTCTCTGCAGGCCGTAAAAAGAAGAGTTGGCAACACGCAACAATTTAGCCGCCAGCGCCGGATCCCGCGCAATTCTGTAGGCGACCTGGCCGACATCCACTTCAGGGCGCTGCAGGTAGTCCATGAGGTCCTGTACCACTTCAGGCAAGGCCGGCAGTCGGTCTAGATCGGCCACCACCATCTGCAGAGTGATCTCGCTCATTTGAGTTTTCCCAGCCGGTATTCAAGCACTGCCCGCTGCAGGGCCTGCATTGTGGCATTCGAGCCGGCTCGTCTGAACAGGCGCTCTACCCGCCCGCGCAGCGCTTCACGTAGCTCATCGATCTCCGCAACCGTAAGCTCGCTCGGCGCCAGCACAACTATCGTGCTTACTCCGCAACGACGCAAACTATCTATATGGGAAGTGTTGATCACTGTGCCAAGTGGCAGCAGCATATTGCTGCCGCTCATCACTTCTTCGCCCAGCACCATGCCGGGTAACGTTTGGTCGAGCGGAATTATTTGGATCATTGCTGGCATGGTAAGAGGTGGTGCGGCAGCAGCACGAGCAGGGTGCCGCGCGAACGGGAGTGCTCGCCCATGCTACTGCAGCGCAAACGATAGCGGATACCGTTGATGTTAATGTCCGACTCTGCCGTCAGGGACGAACCCAGCGCCGCGAGGAGCGGCGCCGGCAGTGAGGAGTCCATATCCCGGCCCAGAAGCGGCTCGCCATTGCCGCAGATCACGTTGGCAGCGGTGTTGGCCAAGGCGACAGTGCGCTCATCGTCGATACCGATGATCGGCCATTGAAGTTGCTGCAGCACTTCTTGCGCGATGTCGAGCAAAGACTCGTCGCGCATCATTTGAAGATCCTTGTTCGCCAATAGCTTTTGCAGCTGCTCGTTGACCACTGTCATCTGGCTGTTAGCCAACGTCAACCCTGTGTGCAGGCGACGGTTCTCGTCGGCCATTTCCTTGTTGCGGAAAGCTTCCTCGATGTTGGCACGAAGGATGCCGTCATCCCAGGGCTTGGTCAGGAATTTGTAGATCGCCCCCTCATTGATCGCATCCGTTACCGCTTGCAGATCGGTATAACCGGAAAGTACCAGGCGTACCGTTTCCGGATGCAGCGTCTTGACCCGGCGCAGGAATTCGACCCCGCTCATGCCGGGCATACGTTGGTCGGAAATGATCACGTCGACTTGATGGCTGGCGAGCAGTTCCAGTCCCTGTTCCGCGCTCATGGCAGTGAGAATGTCGTAGCCGTCGCGGCGCAACAGCCGCTTCAGCGCAGAAAGAATATTTGCTTCGTCGTCGACCAAGAGCAGCGTCCGGCTCGGCTTCAGGCTGGCTATTATCCGGCTGTCCAGCGTTCGACCCTCGCGCAACAGAGCTGTCGCTTCCTCGGCCGGCAGCGGCCGGCTGAAATAATAGCCTTGAACCTCATCGCAATGGTTGGCGATCAGTAGACCCAGTTGCCCCTCGGTCTCTACCCCCTCGGCCACCACCTTGAGCTTCAGGTTGTGCGCCAGAGTGATGATGGCGCGAGTTATCGAAACGTCATCGGGGTCGGCTATGATGTCCTGAACGAAGGCCCGGTCGACCTTAAGACTGTCGATTGGAAAGCGCTTAAGATAGGCCAGACTGGAATAGCCGGTACCGAAATCGTCTACCGTAATTTTCACGCCGATCTCCTTGATCCGCTCCAGGACGCCAATGACGCCATCGACGTCTTTCATCAACTGGCTCTCGGTCAGTTCCAGCTCCAAGTGAATAGGTGCCAGCCTGCTAGCCGCCAGCGCCTGTCGGACGGTTTTGCATATGTCGGCGACATGAACCTGCCGTTCGGAAATATTGACCGCCATGCTCGGCGTCCCCAGTCCCTCATCGTGCCAGCACCGCAACTGTGCGCAGGCAGTGGTTAGCACCCATTCGCCGACCGGAACGATCAGGCCGGTTTCCTCCAGCAATGGAATGAACTCGTCCGGTCCCACCAATCCCCGCGCAGAATGCTGCCAACGCAGCAGCGCCTCAAAGCCTGTGATTTTCCCGGTGGCGCAACTCACTTTGGGCTGGTAGTAAAGCAGGAACTCGCCATTGTTCAGTGCGTGACGGAGGTCTGTTTCCAGCCGCATCTTGTCTTGTGCGTTCCGGTTCATCTCCATCGTAAAGAATTGGTAGGTCTTGCGTCCTTGATTCATGGCCCGGTACATCGCTGTATGGGCATTGTGGATCAGAGCTACGCTATCGCCGGCATCGTCCGGAAACAACGTGATGCCGACACTAGCCGAGATGAACAGTTCATTGCCGTCAATCAGGTGCGGCCCAGCGCAACTATCGATCACTTTGCGCGCCACCATCGCCGCGTCCTCGCTACGGCCAATCTCTGGCAGGATGATGCAGAACTCGTCCCCGCCCAGACATCCGACCGTGCCGGTACCGTTCAAGCATGCCGCGAGGCGGCGTGCGACTTCCTGCAGCAGGCCATCGCTGATTCCGTGCCCTAGCGTGTTAATGACTACCTTGAAATTATCTAGATTGACTGTCAGTACCGCCAATAGCCACTTGTTGCGCCGTGCCGCCATCATCCCTTGATCCAGGCGGTCGTGAATCAGGGTGCGATTGGGGAGTCCGGTGACGATGTCGTAGTAGGCCAGATAATTTAGCTGCTGCTCTTTTTTGATGTGATCCATCGCGAACGCGATGTCGCCAGCCAGCTCAGTTAACAGCTTCATCTCTTCTTCATGGAAGAATTCGCTCTCGCTAGCGTACAGCGCGAACACGCCTACTGCTTCATCCGAAACAATCAGCGGCAAAACAGTCATCGAGCGAACTTCTGATTCGGTGTATTTCTTGTTGAACAAAACCCTGGGGTCGCTTTTGGAATCGTTGGATACGACGGGTTTTTTCTCCCTTATCGCCCGCGCGAGCATGGTATTTGGTGCAGTCTCACTTGATGACAAAACGCCTTTGATGGCGGTCAGGAGCGCCTCGTCCTTGCCCGCAGAGGCGACCGGGACAATATTCATTGCGCTTTGATCCACGATGGCTATCAAGGCCATGCGGAACCCGCCTGCCTCGACTGCGATCCGGCATGTCTCCCTGAATAGCTCGTCGCGTTCACGCACGCGCACGATGAGCGTGTTGATGCTGCTAAGCATGGCATATACGCGGTTGAGGTATACGATACTGGCTTCCGCTTTCTTGCGTTCAGTGATGTCTTCGCCGATGCTAGCCGTGCCGATCACATCGCCGGCTCCCGACCGTAACAACGAATTGTTCCAGCGAATGAGCCGGCGCTCGCCAGAACGCGTGAGGATCTCGTTCTCGTGATGCCTTGCTTCGGGTTGATTGGCGAGGAGCGCCGCAAAAAATGAGTTTTTTAAATCGATTTGTTCTGGTGGTACGAAAAGCTCAAACCAGTTTCGCCCGATGACTTCCCCGAGTTGCCAACCGGTCAGACGGAGCAGATACTCGTTGCAATACGTAATCCGCGCTTCGCAGTCGAGCATCAATGAAACCAGCTCTACATTTTCCAGCAGGTCGCTAAAGCGACGTTCGCTTTCGCGCAATTCCTGCGCGACCTTTTTTCGCTCCGTTATATTCAAGTGCATGACCACGACGCCATTCGGATGATCATCAGCCAGGGGGGTTACTGTCAACAAAAACCAGCGCTGTTCTGTCGGCGAATGACAGGGATATTCGAGCGAAAAGTTTTTTACCCCGCCTCCCAGCACCGTTCGAATACCTGCGGCGGCCTGGTGGGCTTCGGATGCGCCATCTCCCCGTGCGCTGTCGCAAATCTCAAGGTAATTGACGCCGAGCCCATGCCCCTGGCCCAGGATCGCATTCACGCTGGCAAATCGCCGCCATGCCTCGTTCACCGATATGATGAGTCCTTGGGTATCAAGCAAAGCGATATGAGCGGGCAACGCGTTGAGGATGGCAGTCTCGCTTTGGCGCAAGCGATCCTGGGCGCGTCGTAACAAGAATGGCCGACCGTCACGGTCCGTCACCGCATCTACCTCACCTGCCGTTATTTCCTCCAAGCGTTGCCCGGTCTGGTGCAGCGTTTCGATTAACGCGGAAATTTTCTCATTCAAGTTTTCCAGCGGTGGCGGGTCTTTTGGGTTCATGGCGCGACGGATTCCAGCCCCAAAGCATCCAATACGATCTGTGTCTGGCTGAGTGTGCCGACGATCATTTGGACGGGGGACGGCGTAAGCTTGACCAGAGTCGGGGTCATGAATATTCCATCTATCAACGCACGCTTCGGCTCTCGGAACACATCCACGATTTCGATCTCATGTTGATCCGTAAGGTGCGCCCGGCAAAGTGCGGTAAGGTTGGCAAGCGCCTGCGCGGAGTTCGGCGCATCGCCTGCGACATAGAGCCGGAACTTAAATATAATTTTTGGGCTCATTGTTAATTCACTTTCGATCCGGCTTCGTTGCATCGGCCCCCCGCAACTCTTCCATGCGGGTGAGGCCTTGTGATATCTCTCCCTTGCGACTCTCCGTAGTGCGGACCAACAATTCTTTCTCGACTTGCTTCGCCAAGAGTTCCGTCTGCAGCGACTTTACTCGCACCTCGAGCTCGGCCTCTTCGGCATCGAGCCTGACACGCTTAAGCTTCGCGGCGACTTCGTTGACCTCATTCGCGACACGGTCGGCACGTTCCTTTTGCCAGCGCAGCGCGCCCATTAACACTTCGCCGCCTGCAGTGTAGGTGTCGGTCAGTGTTACACCCGAATCGCTGAGGATCAGCTCACGCACTTGGTTCGAATGCGCCGTGCCACGGGACTTGATGATGGACAAGCCCCGGTTGCGCTCCCCGGCTTGTAGTAAGTAGTTGAGGTGGATCCAGGTGTCCGCGATCTTCGAGATTTGTAGTGACGAGCTGCCTTCCGACTGACTGGACATCTCGTCGAGCAGGCTGGTGCAGACTAAGGTGGTGCCGTCGGCCTTTGACCAGTCGATCAACCGTTCCGCTACACTGCGCGCGGTCAATGCATTGCCGGATTTGGACCATGTAGATACCGGATCGATCACCAGGCAACGAGCCCTATGCTCTTTGGCGAGCGTTTTGATACGCACTAGAAATGTTTCTGCACTGCCGGTGATGGTGCGGGCCGAGATCATGCGCAGGCATCCGCTTTTTACATAACGATCCAGCCGGATACCTACCGAGGCCAGGTTACGGATCACCTCTGAACCATCCGAATCAAAACTGACGAACAGGGTGCGCTCGCCGCGCTGACAGGCAGCATCCGCGAACGCACCGCTCAAGGTGGTTTTGGCCGTGCCTGAGAAGCCGGTGATCAGCACGCTGGCGCCGCGGTAGTAGCCGCCACCCAACATGGTATCGAGCCGCTCCACTCCGCTGGAAATGCGCTCGCTGGTTACCTTGGTGTCCACCCGGATCGGTGTGTGCGCGAAGGCGACCTCAAATCCGTTTTTGCCGATCACAAACGGCAATTCATCTTCATCGAAGCTGGAGCCGCGATACTTCTGTACGCGCAGGTTGCGTTGAGACACGCCCAGAATTACGCTGTGACTGAGGATCACTGTGCAATCCACCAAGAAGTGCATAAAACTGAAAGGTGGCTGGCTCCTGGCGCTTATATATTCCTCACCAGCCTTAAGAGTAATGAGGCCAGTCAGTTCGCGCGCCAATAGCCACTCATGCAGCCTATAGATCTCTCGTCTTCTCGCCGCCTCGTCAGGCAGCAGTGTCAATATGACATCCAGGGCATCGAATACAATACGCCGCGCCTTTGTTTCATTGGATTTAGCCTCCAGCGCCGCAAGCATCCCGCCGAAATCGAAATCTCCCGACTGGACCAAGTCGGGCATCGGCTGGATATCCATGAAAAACAGTTTTTTCCGCTGCAACTCCGCGAGTTTCCAGCCAAAGCTTTCGGCATTTGTCACGATGCGCTTCGAGCTTTCCTCAAAAGCGACAAAAATACCTGGTTCCTTGCACTCCCGCGCGCCATGCACCAGGAATTGCAGCGCGAGTACGGTCTTGCCGGAGCCTGGCCCGCCCACCAGCAGCGTCGTGCGGCCGTGTGGTAAACCTCCACCGGTGATTTCATCAATACCGGTGATACCGGTCGGCGCTTTGGTTGACACTGTCATGAGGGTAGATCGGACGGATTTCATCTTGTTTCCTGCAGGAAGCAGAATGGAATCCGCCACCGCGATGGCAGCTGGCAATACACATCCGGGTCTTTGATTGCAATTCGCTTGACCGATTGTTGCCGATGCCAGACCAGGAAGGACGCGACCTGGCGCCTATCAGGTATTGCCTTGATGGGATAGGCGAATAATCTTGGATCGTGACTGGGATCCAATAGGCACAAGTGCTGGGCATATCCAGCGTCGTAGTCGAGAACAGCAGAATTGGGATTGCTTGCAGACATGTGCCACCTCCTGTCAAAACATGGAATGGTCCCGGATGCAGATCATGCGGAGAAAATCGCGGGTGAGTACGAACAAATGGCTAAGTCAGGGGAATGGCGATGCCCCACAACTGTTAGAAGTATATCACCTTGTTTACTATAGATGAATGTGCGGCAACACACATAAGTTGCCAAAGCAATTATTCAGTTTCCAATAGAAAATTTATGTAGTGCCCGGTTACTACATGAATAGATTAAGCTAATTTGCGTTGCCTCTCTGTTCGGAACCTGGAAAAACTTACAACAAAAGTATCGTCTCGGACAGGGTGGTCGACAATACGCGATAGCTCATGCGGCCTCCGGTATCGATACGAACAGTTCGCTTTGTTCTGCCGCGAATGGCGGCAAGCGCGACCCGAATCCTATGTTGGCTACCGCACAGAGTTTGCAATGAAGCAGATGTACGCTTCAATTTAATTGGCATTTGATGCATCGCGAATGACGAATTATTTGTCTACTGTGCGCGCTCAAAAAAACAGCAACACATTGAAAATATTAATTTATTTGCTTATAAAAAACAGAAAACTGTACAGGTAATTAAATGCTGAAGAACAAGCAACGATTCTCGATTGGCAACAGGTTGGGTGATCAGCCCAAGATCAGAAAGTTAGCCAATTTATAAGTAATTTCAAACCTTCAGGGAGGTTCACATGGCAGAAGAAATCAATTGGAACTTTGTAGTGCAGGCACTCAACGGCCCGTCCGTCTCGGGCGCAGGCACTCTGGAGGTGGACGCCTACGACAAGATCAAGGTGACGATCACCGCCGGTGCGACCCAGCAGGTTAATCTGGTGCCAAGCGGGACTGTCTCGCTGCTCGTCATTAATCCGGCTGTACCCGACGTTGACCTCAGCTATAAGGTTGGTGCCAATGTGGTCGCACTGGACGGCCCGCACGTTTTGATCGGCGCAGGCGCAGTAAGCCTGCTTGGCGGCGCGGCGAATCTTTCTTTCACCAATAGCACAGCCGCCGACGCGACCATCGAGATACTGCTTGGACGCGACGCTACGCCGTAAATCTGTACGTAAACATAACCATCACTTTAAAGGAGGAGCAACATGCCGGTTACCTTATCCTACCCTGGCGTCTATATTGAAGAGGTGCCCAGTGGCGTGCGCACTGTCACCGGTGTGGCTACCTCTATCACCGCCTTTATCGGGCGCACTCTGCGCGGCCCGGTGAATGATCCGGTGCGCGTGCAAAGCTTCGCCGAGTTTGAGCGGCGTTTCGGCGGGCTGTGGCGCGACAGCACTCTGAGCTACGCGCTGCAACAGTTCTTCCAGAATGGCGGCACCGATGCCCTTATCGTACGCGTTCACAATGGCGCGGCCGCCGCCACCCTCACCTTGGCGGTAGGCTTCAACCTGGTTGCTGCCAATCCCGGCAAGTGGGGCGAGAAGCTGCGGGTGCGAATCGATTACAACACCCGTCCTCATCTCCCCACTGATCCTGCCAACAGTTTGTTCAATCTCTCGGTGCGCGACACCGCCACCGGTACGACCGAGCGCTTCCTTAACCTCTCCACCGATCCCAATAACGCGCGCTTTGTCACACGGGTACTCGAACAGGAGTCCAACCTGGTGCGGATCGTCACACCACCCGGTACGGTGCCTGCGCTACGTCCCACCGCTCACGGCAATCCGCCCGCCGGTGCCGATCCGTTGCTGGACAATGCCTCCTCGACCGTGTTCACGGCGACTGGCAATGAAGGGACAGCCATCACCGACAACCAGATATCACTGGCCTCGCTGGAAGCTGCGAAACAGGGGATATGGGCACTGCAGAAGGCAGACCTGTTCAATTTGCTGTGCGTTCCGCCGCTGACGCGTGAACCAGGCGGCGACGTGAATTCTCAAACCCGCAGCGCCGCCGCTGCCTATTGCCTCGCGCGGCGCGCCATGTATATCGTCGACCCTCTCATGGCTTGGGACGAGCCTTCCGATCTTACCGGCGCCAGCGGCCTGGACAGCGTCAGCTGGGGCCTGGCTCGTAGCGCAAATGCGGCGCTGTATTTTCCCTATCTTCGCCAGCCCGATCCTTTGCAGGAAAATCGCTTGGCTGATTTTGCCCCCTGCGGTGCGGTGGCCGGAATAATGGCGCGCACCGACGGCGAGCGTGGCGTGTGGAAAGCCCCTGCCGGGAACGATGCCACACTTAATGGCGTTGTCGAGCTCACGGTAAAACTCACCGATGGCGAAAATGGCCAACTTAATCCACTGGCAGTCAACTGCCTGCGCTCCTTTCCGGTCACCGGCCGGCTTGTATGGGGTGCGCGCACCTTGCGCGGCGCGGATCAACTTGCCTCGGAATGGAAATACCTCCCGGTGCGCCGCACGGCGTTGTTTCTCGAGGAAAGTCTGTTCCGAGGCTCGCAATGGGTGGTGTTCGAACCAAACGATGAACCGTTATGGGCACAGATACGCCTCAATCTTGGCGCCTTCATGCAGAACCTGTTTCGTCAAGGCGCCTTTCAGGGCCGCAGCCCGCGCGAGGCATACTTCGTTAAATGCGACAGGGAAACCACTACCCAGAATGACATTGATCTGGGCATCGTAAATATCGTAGTGGGCTTCGCGCCGCTGAAGCCCGCCGAATTCGTGGTGATCAAGCTCCAGCAGATCGCCGGCCAAATTCAAGCCTGACCCTGATAATTAGGAGACATCCATGGCAACATTCACCGTCAATGCACAGCGTTTCGATCCATACAAAAATTTTAAATTCCGCGTTAAATGGGATGGCCGTTATGTCGCGGGCATCTCCAAGGTTGGCGCGCTCAAACGCAGTACCGAACCGGTTGAACACCGGGAGGGAGGCGACCCATCAACTTCGCGCAAGTCGCCCGGTCGCACTAAGTTTGAGGCAATTACACTGGATCGCGGCGTCACCCATGACACCGAATTCGAAAAGTGGGCCAACAAGGTTTGGAACTATGGCTCCGGTTTGGGCGCCGAGGTCTCGCTGAAGGATTTCCGCAAGGACCTCATCATCGAGGTCTACAACGAGGCAGGCCAGCTTGCGCTTGCCTACAAGGTGTATCGTTGCTGGGTGTCAGAATACCAGGCCTTGCCTGATCTCGACGCCAATGCCAACGCGGTGGCCATTCAGCACCTCAAGCTGGAAAACGAGGGCTGGGAACGTGACTACGATGTAACCGAACCCAGCGAACCCAGCTTTACGGAACCAGCCTGATGCACATGCAAGTTCCTGGTGAAACGGAGATACTTGCGCTGTGGGAGCGCGGCCTTGCGCGGCATCCGATTGACCGAGCACTGCTGCTTTACGCTTGGGCACAACCGGATCTACCGTCATCCCGTTACCCTGATCTGCCGCTGGGAACAATCAACAAGGCGCTATTACGCCTGCGCGAAACTTGCTTCGGACCGCGCATCGTTACCTGTATTGATTGTGAGCGTTGCAGCACACGCATGGAAATCACCCTCGATACCGGGCAGATGCTCGCTGGCATCAACGATGACGATACGTCCAGCGAGTTCGACGATACACCGGCCGAGTTCGAAGTCTCCAGTCTTCGCTTCCGCGTACCATGCAGCCGCGACCTCGCGGCGGTTTGCGGGGAACGGGATCTCAAGGCGGCGGCAGTGAAGCTTCTGGAACAATGTTGCCTTGGACATCCAGAGAAAATGAATGCAGGTTTTGCAAACATGCTTGCCGAGGCTGAAGCAGCCATGGAGGATCTTGATCCTGCAGCTGATATCAACCTGTCCCTTAGCTGCGAGGACTGTGGTCACAGTTGGCTAGCTGAATTCAATATTGGCATGTTGTTGTGGGAGGAAATCGATGTGCATGCCCGAGCCTTACTCGCCGAAGTGCATAACCTTGCCCAAGCATATGGTTGGACTGAGCCGGAAATACTCGCGCTTTCACCGCAACGGCGTGCAGCTTATCTCAACATGGTGGGCGTATGAGCGGATTCCTGCATCGGCTCGCTGCGCAGGCCATGGGTAGCACAAATACCCTGCGTTCCGCAGTACGCACGCCTTACTCCGCCCCCCTGTCACCTGAAAATAGGGTAGTACCGGACAGGCAAGGCCCTATGTTGGATATTACTGGTAATGACCGCCAACATAGGGGCAACAGTGGTGCGGAATGGGCTCCCGTGTCCAGCCAAGAACAACATCATGTTAATACCTATGCGGAAATTGGCGCACAACCTCGCGACAATGAAGTTACACCGTTGTCACCTGAAATATTCGTTGCCCCGGACACTGGATTTTATGCAAAGCCGGATCGCCCCAGCGGCCTATCCTCATCGGCGAAAGAGATGTTGCGACAATCAAGTATAGAAAAAACGGTTGCGGGCGAACCTCCAGTTTTGGATGATGGAATTGAAATGCGTATCCCGGGGAATAATTCCACAACTCTCACAGACAGCAATTATCCTTCGCCACTTTTGCCGTTGAAGAATGCTGCACGTCCCTCGGCTTTGAATGTAAGTGCGGCAGCGCAACGTGGCGAACACGGCGGTTCCGGTCGGCAGGGTCAGGTCGATGAAATCACCGAAGTGCATGTGAACATAGGCCGCATCGAAGTCACTGCCGTGCATGAGTCGCCGCCGCCAAAACGCCAGGCTCCGACGCCAGCCAAGCCGTTGTCGCTCGATGAATATCTTGCTCGCCGAGGGAGAGGAGCATGAGCAGCGCTCTCGCCATTGCCGGGGTGACCGCAGTGTTGCGCGATCTGCTCAATGACGGGCTGATCAACAATGACGCAACCGGCGTTCTTGGTGCCACGATCTCGGTAACCGCTGGTCCACCGGACCGGGTGATACCGGCAAACGGTGGCACTGAGTCCTCCCAACTGAATCTGTTCATGTACCACGTTACGCCCAATAGTGGTTGGCGCAACGAAAGATTTCCTTCGCTCGATGCCTCCGGTAGCCAGCGATTATCCAACGCTCCGCTCGCCCTCAACCTGCATTATCTGCTTTCTGCTCATGGCAGCGAAGATATGCACGGCGAAATTCTGCTCGGATATGCCATGCAACTTTTGCACGAAACACCGATACTTAGCCGCAAAGCTATTAGGAAGGCACTCGATCCATCGCCTCCGATAGGTGGTACGGCACTTCCGTCGGCGCTGAAAGCGTTGGCGGATTCTGGACTTGAAAACCAGATCGAGCTGATTAAAATCACACCGGAATATCTAAATACCGAAGAAATGTCCAAGCTCTGGACCGCCACGCAAAGCCATTTGCGTCCAACCGTAGCCTACATGGCCAGTGTGGTGTTAATAGAATCGACCCAATCGGTCCGATCTGCGCTGCCGGTGCTAACGCGGGGGCCTGTGGTAAAGCCCGATCCGCTAAATGTAGATACATGGTACGAAAGTGGCATCACTGCTGTGACTGGTCTTATTCCCCCTTATCCGATACTCACTGGCATAGAGCTGCCTAGCAAGCAGATAGCTGCGCGTCTAGGCGAGGCCATTAAACTGCAAGGCTACAACCTCAGCGGTACAAATCTTGTCGTGCGTTTCGCGCATCCTAGCCTGACGACACCGATTGATATCTCTTTCGGTACTAATGCGAATGAAGAGAGTTTTTCAGTGACCTTGCCCAATACAGCTCAGGACAACATCGACTGGCCTGCGGGTATATGGGAGGTAACTGCACTTTTACAACGCCCCGGCGAGACCGAAACACGCAGTACCAATTCGCTTGCGCTGTTCCTGGCACCGCGTATCAACGTAGCAAGTTCCAGTGCCACACGCGACTCTTCCGGTGTGACCATCAATCTTGTTTTTTCTCCGCAAGCCCGGCCTGCCCAACGAATAAGCCTCAATGCAGGAGGATATGAGGCATCGCCAGAGAAATTTACCATTCCGACATTCAGCCTTCAATTCAAGTATGCACAATTGTCTGCGGGAAACCACATGCTGCGCTTGCGCATCGATGGTGCTGACAGTTTGCTGATAAACCGGCTTACTACGCCGCCGCAATTCGACAACACACAAGTGTTAACCGTACCATGAACGCCCCCGACCCACGCCACGATTGGACCGATGCAAATCAACGCCTGATGGTGGCTGAACTCGCTCGCATCAAGGCGCGCCTGGCTGGTGAGGACCAGGAATCGGCGATGACTACAGCAGCCGAAATTCGCGTGGTATTATCGGCACAGTCAGCCATAGATCGCTTGGTGGATTGCTTTAGTCTCAGCACTTTCGAGCGAGACGTTCTTTTGCTTTGTGCAGGCGTGGAGTTGGACGCAAAATTTGCATCGCTGTGCGCCACTGCGCAAAGCAATCCCCAGCGATCCTATGCGACATTCGGTTTGGCGCTGGCGTCGCTGGAAGAGCCGCATTGGAGTGCGCTTAGTCCGATACGCCCCTTGCGCCGGTGGCGCCTGATTGAGGTTACCGAAGAAACCAGTCTGGCGAATGCGCGCTTACGCATAGACGAACGGGTGCTGCACTTTCTGGCCGGGATGAATTACCTCGACACCCGCCTGGAATCGCTGCTGCAAAACAGCGGTGTGGCAGCGACGATGGCGGATGACCAACGAAAAATTGCACAAGCCATATTGGAGGCATTGCATGAGCGCAATGCACCTGTCCCAGTCATCCAACTGCTGGGGGATGACCGCGACGGTCAGGCGGATATCGCCGCCGGCGTCGCGGCTGAGCTCGGAATGCAACTTTATATCCTGCGTGCGGAAGACATACCAGCGGGTGTTCATGAACGTAACGCCTTCGCCGTGCTGTGGCAACGCGAATCCGCGCTGCTGTCCAGCGCCTTGCTGATCGAATGCCGAGACCAGGCAAATGCAGCCGCAGTCAACCGGCTCGCGGAAAACTTAAGTGGATTGCTGTTTGTTTCCAGCCATGATCCGCTGGAGCTGCAACGCAGCACCCTGCGCTTCACCGTAAACAAACCGGGTGCCACGGATCAGAAGCGCTTGTGGCAACAGGCATTGGGTTCAGCGGCGCAGAAGCTCAATGGTTCGCTGGATGGGGTCGCGTCGCAATACAGATTGAGCGCACAAACGATCCTGAGCACCGGTGCCGAGATTAGTAGTGCTATCAGCGCAAGCGATAAACCGGACGAACTGGTGTGGCGAGCCTGCCGCACTTTGGGGCGACGGCAGCTGGATGACCTGGCGCAGCGTGTTGAGCCGGCTTCCCGCTGGGAAGATCTGATCTTGCCGGAACATCAGAAAGTGATCCTGAGCCAGGTCGCCAGCCATGTGCGCAACCGGCTCAAGGTCTGCGACGAATGGGGCTTTGCCCGCAGGAGTGCTCGCGGCATGGGCCTCAGTACCCTGTTCGCCGGCGAAAGCGGTACCGGCAAAACCATGGCCGCCGAAGTACTGGCCAACGAACTGCACCTTGATCTTTACCGCATAGACCTATCCTCAGTGGTCAGCAAATACATCGGCGAGACGGAAAAGAACCTGCGCAAGGTTTTCGACGCCGCCGAGGACAGCGGCGCAATCCTGCTATTCGACGAGGCCGATGCTCTGTTCGGCAAGCGCAGCGAAGTGAAAGACAGCCATGACCGCCATGCCAACATCGAGGTGAGTTATTTGCTGCAACGCATGGAGGCTTACACTGGCCTTGCCATCTTGACCACCAACCTGAAGACGTCGCTGGATACAGCATTTCAGCGACGTTTGCGTTTCGTTGTGCAATTCACTTTCCCCGATACCGAACAGCGCGAGGCCATCTGGCGCAGTGTATTCCCCGGCGCCACACCGACCCAAGGCCTGGACTACCGCAAGCTGGCGCAGCTTCAGGTGGCAGGCGGAAACATCCGTAACATCGCCCTTAATGCCGCATTTCTGGCCGCCGATTCAGGCGAAGCCGTTGGCATGGTACATCTGCTGCAAGCCGCCCACGGCGAGGGATCAAAGCGCGAGCGCCCTTTGACCGACGCAGAAACGCGGGGGTGGATATGAAACGCGTCGTCCTTCACATCGACAGTTTGGTATTGAAAGGTTTCAGGCACGAGGACCGTCATGGTATTGCCGAGGGCCTGCAGCAGGAATTAACCCGTCTGTTCGCCGATCCACAGGCCGCCCAGCAGTTGACGGCGAATGGCGATGTGTCGCGGCTACGGGTCGGCAGCATACACATAGGGCAGAATTCAAAACCGCAGCGCGTCGGCTCGCAAGTGGCGCAGGGTATAGGTAAGGGGATAGGTAAGGAGATGAAAATATGAGCACTTTCGCGGCGCAGGAGAGCACTACCGATAAGTCACAGCTTTCGAGCAATTCGCCTAACGCCGGATTGTTGTCGCAGCGCAAATATGCTTCTTTTGACTTGCCAAAGTCGTCTCTGACCAATGAATACGAGGGTAAGACACGCTTGCAGGCCAAGCTCACCATAGGTGCAAGCAACGACCCGCTAGAACAGGAAGCAGACCGGGTCGCGGATCAAGTGTTGGCAGCACCCGTTCATTCCGCGGTCAGCGGCTCGGCACCGAGCATCCAGCGATTCACGGGGCAATCAGCAGGCGATGCAGGAACTGTACCTGCCAGCGTAGACCGCGTGCTATCTGGTTCCGGTAGGCCGCTTGATCCGACAATACAGCAAGACATGGGACGGCGCTTTGGTCATGATTTTTCGCAGGTGCGGGTGCATACCGGCTCCGTCGCTGAGCAATCGGCGCAAGATATTAACGCCCATGCCTATACGGTCGGTCACAACATAGTGTTTGGTGCAGGCGGATTTACACCAGGATCGCACGAGGGACGCAAACTGATTGCCCATGAGTTGACGCATGTGGTGCAGCAAACAGGTGCGGTAGGGATTCATGCTGGCCAAGGCGGTGAAAAATTTACTCTGTCCTCAGAGAGTAGACACACTATTCAAAAACAGGAAGAAAAACCTGATGCGAATCCCGAAAAAGATAAAGCTGGTAATTCAACGCTTTCCGTCCAACTTACCGAACCCGACATTCTAGGCCTCAAGAAACCTTTTTTCGAACGTGGTGCCTATAAGCTTTGGGATCCAAATTCAGCCCTTGGTGTTTGGAAATACAATTTGGACTTCTTCAAACGCTTTGGGCTTAGCGAAAAATGGGCAGGCAAAGCTGCCAATCTGACGGCGCCGCTCGCTATTGATGCGCAATTAAAAGCCAGCAATCCCACGTGGTGGGAAATAACGGACAGAGACTTAAAAACTACTTCCCTGGTAGCACCGGTACCTATCTTCCAGTTTGATGCCAACTTTAGCAAATGGAAGCCGCTACCATTTTTACAGAAATAATCTTTGCAATCATCCATAAAGATCAGATGAATTATAAATATCGCCAACAAGGGGATTGAAGTAATGAGTACCGCTGCACCACTACAGAATACTGCTGTCAAGTCACCGCCAGTGAGCAAATCGTCTCACGCGGGGTTGCTGTTGCAGCGTAAATGCGCTTGCGGTGTGCCACTAGTATCGTCATTATCGGGAAAATGCGAGGCATGCAAAAAGAATCGCTTGCAGGCCAAGCTAACCATAGGCGCGAGCAACGACCCGCTGGAGCAGGAAGCGGATCGGGTCGCGGATCAGGTGTTGGCAGAGCCTGTTAATCCGTTAATTAGCGGTGCAGTGCAGCACATCCAGCGCTTCACGGAGGAATCGACAGGTCAGACGGATGCAGCGCCCACTAGCATAGAGCGCGTCCTTGCCAGCTCAGGCAGGCCGCTGGATCCGGCAATACAGCAAGACATGGGACAACGCTTCGGCCATGACTTTTCGCAGGTGCAGGTGCACACCGGCGCTGCTGCCGAAAAATCGGCACGGGAAGTTAACGCCCATGCCTATACGGTGGGACATAACATTGTGTTTGGCGAAGGCCAGTTCACGCCGAATTCGTACAGCGGGCGGCACTTGATTGCCCATGAATTGACGCATGTGGTGCAGCAGACGGGTTCAAATGGAATTCGCCTCGGTCAAAGCAATGACAAACGTGATCTGTCCCCTATTTCCCATGTCGCTCAGCCGTTCGTGCCGAACGTCGTGCGCCGCGACCTGGTGACGGACGCCGCGGGCAACTTCGTATCGTACGAGTTTCGCATCGGCCACGAGTTGACCGAGGCGTTCGTCAAGAAGGCCAAGAAGCTCACCGCTGACGGCACACTGGACAACGCCGACATTGAGAAGTTGAAGGCCGACGCCACCGCAGCGCGTGACACGGTCAGCGACCACGAACGCATGTTCATGGCCGGGCTGCTCGACGCGGCCAACGTCACGACGCTGCAGGCGACGACGATCAATTCGAAGGCTTCGATTACCTTCGCGCTCAGCACCGTCACAGACGCGCGCGTGAGACAGGTCATCAAGGCCGGTCAACCCGCCGTCCCGGCCAGCGTGTCGATGTCAGCGCTTAAGCTGATCGCCGCGAGCGCCGCGGGCGACTTTTCCGAGATGCGGAAACAAAGTGGCAAGCTCCAGGGCGCTGCTGACAAGGAGATCCGCTTGCTGGTCGGCGCGTCGTTCAAGACGCAGATCACAGCGGTGCTCGCCTTCGCGCAGGCGCAAGGCGTGCCGCTCAGCGATGTGCTGGGCGCGACGTTGACGGCGGCCTCGGACGACACCCCGAGCGACCGCCTAATGGCCGCCGCGGCGTACGTAACCGCTGCCGCCGTCGCGCACCCACTGGCGACCGACATGCGGACGGGGAAGATCCGCATGGATGCGCTCGCGCCAGCGAAGTTCACCGCGCTGCCCGGCGTCAAGACCGCGATGCGCGCGATGTACGTCGCGGCAGCACCGATCAACCCGTCGCTCGCGGGGTTGAAAGGCGACACGATCTACATGCCGACCGACTTCGACATCACCAACCTCGCCGACCGCTCGACCGTCATCCACGAGCTGCGGCACGCGCAGGACGACAAGGCGGCGGCGCCGACGGGGAAGTCGACCTCCCCGGCGCTGCTGGGCCTCGAGGTTACCGCCTACAAGGCGGAGGCGCGCTACATTCTCGACCAGATGCACGGTCAGGCCACTGCGGAGCGGGTGCGTAGCGCTAAGCAGGTGGGCACCGGCGCTGGCGCTCTACAGCTGTGGGGCGTACTGATCGAAGCTAAGACCGACCTGACGAAGTACCAGCCGTTGGTCGAAGAAATATTCGCCGCAGCTCCATGGTTGCCGTCGTCGGCACGCAGCGCGACCGGCGTGGCCAAGATGCTCGCGGTCTCGGCCGCGAATCTTGAATCGCTGTTGCAGGCCGACATCCTCAAAACAGGCATCACGTCGACTACGACGGGCGTCATCGAGGGGCAGGCTGGCGAGAGTCTGATCCACTGGGTCCACCGATTATGACCCGCGAGGCATGTTGCTGATGGGCGCGTTCGCCAAACCCAAGGCGCGCGCGGGGAATAAATAAATGGGTCAAATGGGACAGACTCGATTCACAGTGAACAATCATAATTGGAACGAGGGAGAGCTTATGTTAGCCACGCAGAAGAAAAGCAATCAAGTTAAGACATCGACAACTGGAAGATGAAGTAATGAGTACTGCTGCACCATTACAGAACACTGCTGCCAAATCACCGCTCGTGAGCAAATCGTCTCACGGGGGATTGCTGTTGCAGCGCAAATGCGCCTGCAGTGGGTCGGCGTCTTCATCTTTAAGTGGTGAATGCGAGGAATGCAGCAAAAATAAATTGCAGCGCAAACTCAGCATTGGCGCAATCAATGATCCACTGGAACAGGAAGCGGATCGGGTTGCGGAGCAGGTGATGGCATCGCCGTCAGATTCCTCAGTCAGCCGTGCGCCACCGCGCATCCAGCGCTACGCGGGGCAAGCGACCGAAGGATTGGATACTGCGCCAGCCAGTGTAGACCGCGTGCTTTCTGGTTCGGGTAAGCCACTGGATGCGGCGATACAGCGGGATATGGGTCAGCGCTTCGGTCACGATTTTTCACAAGTGCGGGTGCATTCAGATGCTGCCGCTGAACAATCTGCGAAAGACGTCAATGCCCACGCCTACACGGTGGGACATAATCTCGTGTTCGGTGTGGGGCAGTTTGCGCCAGGGTCAGACGCAGGACGCCGCTTGCTAGCCCATGAGCTAGCGCATGTGGTACAGCAAACCGATTCGGCACAGCCTTCATCCACCTTCGCTACGGGCAAGAACGGCACGCTTTCCAGATATCGCGACAAGGGCAAGGATACGATCGCCTTCGACGCAGCCAACGAAACCCTCACGGACCCAAAGACTCAGCCATGGATCGACAATATCAATATTGCTTTTGACACGGCTACCGTCGATACCGGGCATACGGCAGCCGCGAAGGCTGCCGGACAACTGGAGCCACGTATGCCTACAGGGACGTTGACCGCCAAATACAGTACGAAATCGAGCAAGGTTCTATCCGATATCGTGCAGCCGATAGCAGGTGGTTCCACGATGCTCGGCATTGGCTTGACCGATCGGGTGAAGGATTCCAAAGTTAAGCGACTGGAGGGGCTGGGTTATATGGACTCCGAGAATATTCGCCTCGGCAACCTGAAAGACCCCGTCGCGAAAACTGGCAAGGGCGCTCGCTACTCAAAAAGTGGCGCCGGTAGCATGAACTACGCGATCTTTTTCAAAGGTATTCAGGCAATTCACGAAGGACTGCTGAATACCGGTTCGCATGCGTGCGTACATGTCGGTACCCAGTCCAAGATTCGCGACCTCAACTTCCACTCGCGGATTGGCATAACCACGGTGACGGTGGCCTACGACAGCGCGGTACTGAATGACCTATGCTGCCATCGAAAGAAAACAGGCAATGCCAACTGGGATACAAATCCATGCGAAAAAATCACATGTCCTTAACCAATGACTGGCGATCAACAATTACAGAGGTTATCAATCAATGGGATCAGACTGGGTTGACAGCTAACAATCATAATTTGAACGAGGGAGAGCTTTGTTAGCCGCGCAGAAGAAAAGCCACCAAGTAGATACGTTGACAACCAGGAGATGAAGTAATGAGTACCGCTGCACCACTACAGAACAATGCCGTCAAATCACCCCTCGTGAGCAAATCGTCTCATGCGGCATTGCTGTTGCAGCGCAAATGCGCCTGCGGCGGGTCGGCATCTTCATCTTTAAGTGGTGAATGTGCGGAATGCAGCAAAAATAAATTGCAGCGCAAAGTCAGCATAGGCGCAAGCAATGATCCACTGGAACAGGAAGCGGATTGGGTCGCGGATCAGGTATTGGCAGCAGCTGCTGATTCCGCGGTCAGCGGCTCGGCGCCGCATATTCAGCGCTTCACGGGGCAAGCGACAGGAGATGCGGGAATTGCGCCAGCCAGCCTGGACCGCGTGCTTTCTGGTTCCGGCAGGCCGCTGGATACTGCATTACAGCAGGATATGGGGCAGCGCTTCGAACATGACTTTTCGCAGGTGCGCGTGCATACCGGTCCGGCCGCTGAGCTATCAGCAAGGGATTTAAACGCCCATGCATACACTGTGGGGCAAAACATTGTGTTCGGTGCAGGCCGGTTTATGCCGGCGTCGCCTGAGGGGCAGCGGCTACTTGCCCATGAGTTGACGCATGTAGTCCAGCAGTCGGATGCGGATCGCACTAACACAATAAGGGGTAGTTTAAACCATGGTTTGTCCCGTGTTGGTGCGCCATGTGCCAGGACAGGTGAATCCGGAAAAGATACTCCGGAGTTCACTAGCGTAGTTCCGGGAAATGCCAAAGATGCCGTTCCGACTCAGGGTGAGCTTTCTGGATCGCCAGGTGCATGCGTTGTGCAATCAGCTATGCCTTATAGTCGTAGCGGGATCATCCGCACGTCAAGCGGGTCGGTGTTTGAGAGGTTCGAAGTACGGGCGGAATGGTCCAGTGCTGAACATCGTGGCGAGGCGTCCTACTGTGCAGCAGAGTGTGGAGAGTACCACCAGTTTGTCAAAGGTTACCTTAAAACATCTTCCAACAAGGACGGTAGTGACCTAAAAGATGTTTCCGGAAAAGTTTTTGGAGGGAAACCCCTGGACGAAAAAGTATTCCAGGAGGATGGACTGGACAATAACCCAAAGGCACGCTACGGCCACCGCAACGAGAAGCAAACCATGAACGAGAAATATGAACCTGATCGAGCGACAGGAACGAAGTATGTAGGGAAGGATGCTCCCGGGGTGCTTATAGGTACTTTCGCGGACTTCGATCTGACGTTTATGGGCAAGCTGGTGGATACATGTCAAGGAACCGAGACTAACTCCGATCCTTGGCGAGTGGCTTATCGCGGAATTATTAGGCCCTGAAGGATGATAAGAACAGATAGTGGGATCGATGGAGTCAGACTCCATTGATAGTGACTATCATAATCGAGGGAGAGCTTATGTTAGCCACTCAGAAGAAAAGTCATCAAGTAAGTACATCGACAACCAGGAGATGAAGTAATGAGTACCGCTGCACCACTACAGAACACTGCCAAGTCTCCGCTCGTGGGCAAATCGTCTCACGAGGGATTGCTGTTGCAGCGCAAATGCGCTTGCGGTGAGTCGGCGTCATCGTCATTAAGTGGTGAATGTGGGGAATGCAATAAAAAACGTTTGCAAACGAAACTCAGCATAGGCTCAAGTAACGACACGCTGGAACAGGAAGCGGACCGGATTGCTGATCAAGTACTGTCAGCTCCGGCACATTCCACAGTCAGCGGGATACCGCCGCGCATTCAACGCCTTACGGGGCAATCCTCCGGGCAGGCGGATACGGCGCCCGCCAGTGTCGATCGCGTGCTTGCAAGTTCCGGCAGGCCGCTTGATACGGTGCTACAGCAAGACATGGGGCAGCGCTTCGGTCATGATTTTTCGCGGGTGCGGGTGCACACTGGCGCGGCTGCCGAGCAATCGGCACGGGACGTGAATGCCCAAGCCTATACGGTGGGACACAATATTGTGTTTGGTGCAGGCGGATTCGCGCCAGGGTCTCACGAGGGGCGCAGACTGATTGCTCATGAGTTGACGCATGTGGTGCAACAATCAGGCCCGGATGAAATTACAAGAGGCGCCAGACGAAGTGATGAAAAACGGGGTCGGTCTCCATTTCCCATGCCGGCCATCTCGCACGGCCGCTCAGTCTTGTCTCGGCAAGAAGACCCCGCATTGAAACAGATGTTTGACGATGCAAATAAGGTACCAGGTCCATCGGCGAATGTTCCCGGCGAGCCAGAAGATAAATTCGAGGACGCAGTCAGCAAGCCAAGCGGGCGGTTAAAAAATTCTGCGCCTGCAACGTGGGGCTGGGGGTCTCCGGAGACGGATAATTTGTACCAAAAATGCGCAGTCGCTCCAATGGCGCGGGAACGGTTTATTCAGTTTAGAGCGACCTTGCCAAAAGGACCTCCGCATCCCCAGCGTAAAAACCCCAGCGAGGGCCCGGGCTTTGTTCTTGGGGCAACGTGGCCTGATGTTGCAGCTGCGATACCTCCCCTGATTGCCGCGGAACCGGTGCAGGAGGATGGTAAGACTCTCTATAGGTTGAAACCAACGTACGCTGGAATGGCCCCGATCAAGTCCGCATCAACACAGGCCGGGCAATTTCAGGAGGGCATAATTACATTTATGGAATATGACAGCGATAGAAAAAGAGTGTGCCCGAACCTTGGCGGCAGGGCTCCTTTATTTTGGAACATAACAGAAGGTGGCGCGAAGAAGATTTGGGCAGGGGAAATGGAGCACTGCAGCGACATCCGCGCAGCATTTGAAGTGACATTAGCTTTGTATGCCTCAGTCATCAACAACGAGGCAGCAGCAGAGCGAAGGTACCGGACGGATAAAAGTGTGATCGATGAAACAAAAAAACGGCTTAAGGACATACCGCTAGACCCTGTGGATATGCTGAACACATACGGTAGGGAGATAGAAAAGACGCGATTACGGGATACATTGCATTGGCATGATGGCGTAGCCAGCAGTTCTTTAAAGCCGCAGGACAATAGTTGTAAGGGTTTTCTGGGGACTTTCAGCGCAACTTCATTTCCAGAGGTAGGAGATGGACCGGGACAGGAGAAGCATCCTCCGCAAGAAATACTTCAAGGGCCTGCTGGCAAAACTAAGGGAACGCCGTAACTACTCTTAGGATTATTCGGACTCGATTGATGATAAGGAACAGTAATTTGAATCAGAGAGAGCTTTTATGTTGACTATGTGTGCGCAAATTAATTTGCGGGCAAGAGTCGCAGTCTTGCACAGTGTATTCAATCAATGCACCGTCTTGCATGCTCAACCTGATGAACAGATTACCAGACTGCAATCCCATACTGACTTGACAAACAGGTACCTGATGCCATGAGCGGCTATTCGAATTCCCCAAAAGTTCTTAAAGGCGGCATCGTGCTGATCGATGCCGAATCGGGCCGGGTGCTGCGCATCATTTCGCTGCAGTACAACCCGGAAAAACTGACGCGCACCTTGCAAGTACAGGGTGCCGGTGGCGAGGGCGGCAACCGCTCGGAGGCCATGCGCTTCAAGGGCCCGGCGGTGGAGACGTTCAAGCTGGAGGCGGACATTGACGCGGCGGATCAGTTGGAATTTCCCGACCAACATCGTGCAGTGGTGGAAAACGGCATCCAGCCGCAAGTGTCGGTGCTGGAATCGCTGGTCAACCCGACCAGCAGTCAGTTGCTCGACCGCAATGCAATGTCACAATCCGGCACGCTGGAGATCGCGCCGATGGAGGCGCCGCTGGCACTTTTTGTGTGGGGAAAAAATCGCATCGTGCCGGTGAGGATTACGGATTTCAGCGTGACCGAGGAAGCCTTCGACCCGTCCTTGAATCCGATCCTCGCCAAGGTAAGCATCGGCTTTAGGGTGCTGAACGTGGACGATCTCGGCTTCGCTCACAAGGGCGGTAGTTTGTTCATGAGTTATTTGCAGAACAAGGAACGGCTTGCGGCTAAAGCCCAGGCGGGAGCTTTCTCCACGCTGGGAATAGGAGGTATTTGATGATAGACCCGATCCAGGCCTTCATGCAGGCGAATTCGCTCGTCGCTCCCCTGTTTCCGCCCGAGAGCCGCTACCACGGCATCGCGGCGGTGCAGTCCACTCAGCCGGACGGCACGGTCGTCGCGTACCTGAAGCGCCGTTTCGTGCCGCCGCCTGAGAACTTCTCGCTGTTGCAGGAGCACATGGTCACTGCGGGCGACCGGCTGGACAATATTGCCGCGCGCTATATCGGCGATTCGTCGCAATACTGGCGTATCTGCGATGCCAACGGCGCCATACGTCCGGATGAATTGACTGAGACTGTGGGCAAGCGCCTGAGCATTACCTTGCCAGAAGGCGTTCGGGGAGTGATCGATGCTGGCTAAGGGGATACATCTCACGCTGATGATCGGCCCCATCGTGCCGGTGCCGGTGCCGCAGATGGTGATGGATGCGCTCGACAGCGTGCAGGTCACTACGGCGGCAGGCGCGGCGAGCGGCTTCCAGATGAGCTTCCAATTCAGCAGCAAGTCGGAACTGAACACGTTTTTCATTATCGCCGGCGCAATGAATAGCGGTCCCGCTACGCCGCCTCTGCGCGTCATGCTGATCATCACTCTTAACGGTACGCCACAGCCGCTGTTTGACGGGGTGATGACGAATGTAGAGGTGCAGGCGGGAAGCAACGGCTCTCCGGGCACGGTGACGGTTACCGGGGAGGACCTTACCAAGGTCATGGACATGCTCGATTTTAGCGGTCTGCCTTATCCTGCAATGCCAATCGAGGCGCGTGTGGCGCTGATTTGCGCCAAGTATGCGGCCTTTGGCTTGATTCCGCTGATTATTCCCGTACTGTTTCCCGATGTTCCCATCCCGGTGGACAAGATTCCCGCCCATAAGGGCACCGACCTTAACTATATCCAGCAGCTCGCTGAGGAGGCCGGCTACATTTTTTACATCGAGCCTGGACCGGCGGCGGGCACCAACATCGCCTATTTCGGACCTGAGATTAAAGTGGGCGTACCGCAACCCGCCCTCAACGTGGACATGGACGCCCTAACCAACGTCGAAAACATGAATTTTTCGTTCGATCCGACGAAGGGCGTGCTGCCGGTCGTGTTCATCCAGAACCAACTCACGCGCGTTCCGATCCCGATCCCGATTCCCAACATCAATCCGCTGCAACCACCGCTGGGATTGCTTTCCACAACGATCAGCAACCTCAAGATACTGAAGGACACTGCAAAGATGAACCCGATGCAGGCGATTTTAAAAGGACTCAATGAAGCGAAAAAGTCACAGGATTCAGTCAGCGCCAATGGCAGCATCAATGTGCTGCGCTACGGTCGACCACTGAAAGCCAGACAGCTGGTCGGCGTGCGCGGCGCAGGCATCGCTTACGACGGCCTCTATTTCGTGAAAAGCGTCACCAGCACGCTCAAGCGCGGCGAGTTCAAACAAAGTTTCAACCTGACGCGTAACGGTCTGGTTTCAATTACACCGAGGGTTCCTGTATGAGCGACAGCGGCAATTTCTTCGGCAAATACCGCGGCATGGTACTTAACAATATTGACCCGATGCAGTTGGGACGGCTGCAGGTGCAGGTGCCTGATGTGGCGGGTCTTATTCCCGCGACCTGGGCGATGCCCTGTGTGCCGCTGGCCGGGATAAATACGGGCATGTTTGCGTTGCCTATGATCGGCAGCGGCGTGTGGGTAGAGTTTGAACAGGGCAATCCGGATTACCCGATATGGGTCGGCTGCTTCTGGGGCAGTGCCGCAGAGCTGCCGGTGCTGTCGCGTATGGTGCCGCCCGCAGTACCTGGCATCACGCTGCAGACTCCGCTCAAGAATGGCCTGGTTATCAGCGACGTACCTGGCCCCACCGGTGGCATCCAGTTGCAGACCGCGACCGGTGCCATGATCTCGGTAACCGACGTCGGTATCATGATCTCCAACGGCAAGGGCGCGGTGATCAATCTCACCGGGCCGACGGTGGACATCAATCTCGGGGCACTCACGGTGATATAAGGAGAACGACACTATGCCCGCACCCGCCCTTCATCTTGGCGCCACGGTAACCTGCATGCACGCAGGGCCGGCGACACCGCTCACGCCATTTCCGCGTGTGCTGCTGAGCGGCCAGCCGGTGACTACACTGACCACGCCCTATGCGATTACTGGCTGCGCCCTCACCGGCACGCCCAACCCGCCCTGCGTCACCGCGCAGTGGGTGGTGGGCGCAGTACGGGTGCTGGCTGGCGGTGTGCCGGTGCTGATACAAACGGGGCAGGCGGTGTGCGTGCCTACCGGCACCGGCTTGTTGCCGCTGGTGGTGCAACCCAGGGTGCTCGCGACATGAGGTACTTATGAGTCGGATCGACTATCCCTTCCAATTCGACGGTCGCGGCCGCACCGCGCAGACGGACGAGTCCGGCTACATTCGCGACCTCATCGAGCAGGTGTTGCTCACTGCGCCGGGAGAACGCGTGATGCGTCCCACCTTCGGCAGCGGCGTGATGCAATTGGTGTTCGCCGCTGCCAGTCCTGAAGTGGCGGCGACCACGCAGTTCCTGATTCAAGGCGCCTTGCAGCAATGGCTGAGCGATGTCATCACCGTGGATACCGTCGAGGTACAGGCGCAGGACGGCGCCTTGCTCATCACCGTGCAATATGTAGAACGCCGCACGCAAACTCGCGGCGTGGCGCAGATCATCGCGCCGGGAGGCGGCTTATGAAATACTACTGCTGCGACCAACGCCGCCGCGAAGTAGTGAAGTTAAACGGCACTCTCAACGGCCTGGAATATCTGGAGGTGCATGACAGCGGTATTTCCGGCGATTCCACGCGCCAGCTCACGCTGTTCGTGAAATTCCTGCGTACAGTGCCCGCCACTCTCGGCAAGGACAATTTCCGTATAGAAGGCGGCGAACGTATCAAGAGCGTAGACATTGCATGGGTCGCGATCGCCAACGCGCTGCCCGCCAGTGAGCCGCCCGGCCTGGTCGACGGCCTCGTGCCTCTCGATAAATTTATGGTGATCCGCACCAAGATTTACGGTGACTTTTCGCTGTATACGCTACGGCTGCTGAGCGGCCCCGGCAGCGACACGCCGCCGGCTGGTTTTGATCCGCGCCTGTGCGAGATTCAGTTCTCGTTCAAGGTGCAGTGCGAATCGGATTTCGATTGTGCCAGCGTTACTCCCTGTCCTACGCCGCCGGCGACGAATCCGCGCCTCGATTATCTCGCCAAGGATTACGCCAGCTTCCGCCGTCTGATGCTGGACCGCATGAGCACGCTCATGCCGGACTGGAGCAGCCGCAATGCCGCCGATGTCGGCGTAACCTTGGTGGAAATGCTGGCCTATGTGGGCGATCAGCTTTCCTATCAGCAAGACGCCGTTGCCACCGAAGCTTATCTCGCTACTGCGCGCAAGCGCATCTCGCTGCGCCGCCATGCGCGGCTGGTGGATTACATGGTGCACGAGGGCTGCAATGCCCGCGTGTGGGTGCAACTATTCGTCAACGATGATGGTGTAAATATTCCACGCGGCACACCGTTGCTCACGCACGTGTCCAACACGCCCGAGCGCATCGCCCCCTCCGGCGACCAGCTGCGCGATGCCTTGGCAAGCGGTGCGCTGGTGTTCGAGACGGTGGAAGACACTCTGCTTTATCAGGATCACGAACACATTAGTTTCTATTCCTGGGGCGAGCGTGAATGCTGTCTGCCCAAGGGCGCGACGCGAGCGACGCTCAACGGACACTATCCCAATCTCAAGGCGGGCGACGTGCTGGTGTTCGCGGAAGAATTCGGCCCGCGCACCGGATATGCCGCAGATGCAGACCGCGCGCATCGCTGGGCGGTGCGTCTCACCGACGTGCGTTTGGAGAGCGACCCCTGCGGAGGTTTGTTTCTGCCAGTACCCAACAATAATCCGCTGGATGTCACCGAAATTCGTTGGGCAGAGCAGGATGCACTGCCGTTTCCATTATGCCTGTCGACCATCACTGACCTGGATCACGGCGCGACTTATCTCGGTGAGGTGAGCGCGGCCTACGGCAACATTGTGCTGGCTGACCATGGCCGCACCCTGACAGGCGAAGATTTGGGTGTCGTGTCAGCCTCGCAACTCACCCTTGCATCCAAGAGCGACATATTGAGTTGCAAGCGTCCGCCCTTGCAGGCTGTACCACCACGTTTCCGGCCACAACTTGCGGAACGTCCACTCACTCATGCTTTGCCACTCACAGTCGCGCCGTTGTTCAGCTTCGCTGCGACAGCGGCCATCGTCACCGCATTGCAGACCCGCAGTTTTACACCGGCGCTACACGATGCCTTGCAGGCGCAGGGAGTGTTGTTACAGGCGGGGCCGGTGGTAGTGCAAGGCGGCGATGGCATGTGGTCTGTATCTGACGGCGTGAGCGCCTATCGCCTGCGGCTGGACAGCGGCCAGGTGCAAGTGTCGCCGCTGGCCGATGCCGCCGCATTGATCACCGCCGCCGAGCCGCAGCGTGCCCGTCCCGCCATTTCTCTTGCCAGCAATTTTCAGGGCACGCCAGACACTTGGTTGCCGCGTCCCGATCTGCTCGCCAGCGATGCCGGGGCGGGCGAATTCGTGGTGGAGAGTGAATATGATGGCAGTGCCTTATTGCGTTTCGGTGACGATTATCACGGCAAGCGCCCCGACGTCAGCACCACATTTAGTGCGAGCTATCGCGTCGGCAACGGCGTGGCAGGCAACATCGGTCTGGAGTCCATCGCGCACATCGTCAGCAACGATGCGCGTCTGTTGCGTGCGTCGAATCCACTGCCGGCGCAAGGCGGCAGCGATCCTGAAAACGCCGAGGACATCAGGCGCGATGCGCCGGAAGCTTTTCGCACCCAGGAACGCGCCGTAACCCCGGCGGATTATGCCGAAGTTACGGAACGGCATCCCAGCGTACAGCGCGCCGCCGCCACCTTTCGCTGGACCGGCAGCTGGTACACGGTGTTTCTCACCGTCGATCGCAAGGGCGGCGGCGATGTGGATGCGGTCTATGAGCAAACCATCCGCGACCACGTCGAGCGCTATCGCATGGCTGGTTATGACCTGGAGGTGAACGGCCCGAGTTATGTGCCGCTGCTTCTGGAAATGACGGTATGCGTCAAGCCTGATTATTTCCGTGCCGATGTGCGCGTCGCGCTGATGCGCGTATTCAGCCGCGGCTGGCTGGCCGACGGCACGCCTGCCTTGTTCCATCCCGACAACTTCAGCTTCGGCCAGCCAGTTTATCTCAGCGCGATTTATGAAGCGGCTCAGGCGATACAAGGCGTGGCCTCGGTGGTGATCAACACCTTCCAGCGTTTGCGTGCGCCACCTGACCCCAAACCTATGGATGACGGTGTGCTGACAGTCGGACGCTTGGAGATCGCGCGACTGGACAACGATCCCAACTTTCCCGAACGGGGTGTGTTGAAGCTCTCGATAGGAGGCGGCAAATGAGCGGCGAAGAACAATCATCGCAAGACGCATGCGGTTGTTGCGCAGGTGTGGGCATCCAGGCACCGGCGCTGCTCTACAACCGCCCGGGACTTACGGCCATCTCCTACCGCATCGGCACGCACAGCGAGGTGCTGACCAGCCTGCAGGCGCGGCTGTCGTCGCAGGATTATCCGGCGCTCGCGAAATTGCGCACCCGCGACAGCGATGATTTTTCCATCGCGCTGCTGGACGCTTATGCCTGCATGGCCGACGTGTTGAGCTTCTATCAGGAACGTCTCGCCAATGAATCCTATTTACGCACCGCAGGCGAGCGTCTATCGTTGAGCGAACTGGCGCGGCTGATCGGTTATCGCCTCAAACCCGGCGTTGCCGCGGAGACCTACCTCGCCTTCACACTGCAAGAGCCGCCGCCGCAACCCGCGAGCAGTGAACCAAAACAGGCTTCCGGCGTGCCCGACAAGGTGAAGCTGGACATCGGTATCAAGGTGCAAAGCATACCCGGTCCCGACGAAAAGCCGCAGACCTTCGAGACCGTCGAGAGCATCGAGGCGCGGCCGGAATGGAATGCCATCAAGCCACGACTGACGCAACCCCAGATACTCTCAGCAAAAATGAATAGCGTCATTCTTCAGGGTATTGCAAGTAATCTGAAGCCGGGGGAAAGTTTGCTGATTGTCAGTGGTACTAAAACACTCGTGCGCATCATGAGTATTACCACCAATGATAAGACAAAAACAACGCGCATTGATTTCACTTCCGTGAATCCTTCGTTGTCACCAGCGGTATATAACAGGCCTTTGCTGCCAAAGGGTAATGTCAGTGATTTTCCGACAACGATTGCTCTGGACGAAAATGTTGTTAAAAATATTATCAGCAAAACCTGGAGCGAAGAAGACCTCTCTTCTTTAGTAAAAATTCAGGGGTGGTCGGTTGACGCCTTGGTGAGCGGTATCAGGACACTGTCGGCGAAACAGTCTGTTGCCCTGGGTGAGGGCATCTTCATCTTCCATCAACGCGCTTCCATTTTTGGTTGTAACGCGCCCAAAATGGTCACCTATGACGCGACAACGCACAACCCCAAACCTGCATCGGATTGGGACGAATGGCCGTTGGCGAATGACGAGGGTGAAACCAAACTATTTCTCGATAGTGCTTATAGCTCTGTATTACCAGGAGGCTATATCGCCATTGAAAAGCCCGGCAGGATACCCAAAATCCTTTCTGCTGAGCAGGTGATGCTTTATACCCGAACCGCCTATGGAGTCAGTTCGAAAACAACCCGAATTTCCTTAGCGCAATCCTGGTGGGATATATGGTCGAATTGGCAATCCTTGGGCGGCGTACTGACCTCAGACCCGGCAACTGTTTCTTGGGATGACGGCAGAGTCGATGTTTTTGTTCGGGGAACCGACAATGCACTGTGGCATAAATGGTTCAATGGCACATGGTCAGACTGGGAGTCGCTCGGCGGAGTGCTGAGCTCCGGACCCGATGTTTCTTCCTGGGCCGCTGGTCGCCTGGATGTCTTTGTCCGAGGTACCGACAACGCCCTGTGGCATAAGTGGTTCAGTGGCGGGTGGTCAAATTGGGAATCCCTGGGTGGCGTACTGACCTCAGATCCGGCGGCTGTTTCTTGGGGCGACGGCAGAATCGATGTTTTTGTTCGAGGCACCGACAACGCGCTGTGGCATAAATGGTTCGATGGCGGGTGGTCAAACTGGGAGTCACTAGGCGGGACTCTGAGCTCCGGCCCCGATGTCTCTTCCTGGGCTGCTGGTCGCCTGGATGTCTTTGTCCGAGGCACCGACAATGCGCTGTGGCATAAATGGTTCAATGGCACATGGTCAGGCTGGGAGTCACTAGGTGGCGTACTGACCTCAGATCCGGCGGCCGTTTCTTGGGGCGAGGGCAGAATTGATGTTTTTGTCCGGGGTACCGACAATGCGCTGTGGCATAAATGGTTCGATGGCGGATGGTCAAATTGGAAGTCACTAGGCGGGGTACTGAGCTCCGGCCCCGATGTTTCTTCCTGGGTCGCTGGGCGCCTGGATGTCTTTGTCCGAGGTTCCGACAACGCCCTGTGGCATAAGTGGTTCGACGGCCTGTTTGATGATAAGCCGGCTAAACTTGATGCTCTTCGTGATATTACGGTGCATGCTCAGAGCGAGCGAATTCCACTTGCGGATGTACCTATCGAGGATCTGGTGCAGGGTGACACCATCACCCTTGACCGAATATATCTCGGATTAAAAAAAGGGCACAGAATAATCCTTACCGGAGAACGCAGTGATCTGACGGGCGTCGTTGAAAGTGAGACGGTACAGCTGAAGGATATCATCATTGAGGCTGGTTTTACTGTAATAACACTTGATAAAACCCTCGGCCACAGTTATTTACGTGACACTGTGGCGATATACGCCAACGTCGCCCGCGCCACCCACGGTGAGACCGTGCAGGAAACCATAGGCAGCGGTGCGGCGCGCCAGAGCCATCAACGCTACATCCTCAAACACACACCACTCACCTTCGTTGGGGCCGAGAACGAGACCGGCGCCGAGGCGGCATTGGAGGTGCGGGTCAACGATATCCGCTGGCACGAGATGTCCACTCTTTACCAGGCCGGTGCCCATGACCGCTCCTATGTGCTTCGCGTGGACGAGGACGGTACGGGAACCATTCAGTTCGGCGATGGCCGTCACGGTGCGCGCCTGCCCACTGGTCAGGATAATCTGCGCGCGGTTTATCGTAAGGGCATCGGTATAGCGGGCAATCTGCAAGCCGGCCAGCTCTCGCAACTGCTCTCGCGTCCATTGGGCTTGAAAGCAGTGAGCAACCCGCTGCCTGCCGCGGGCGGCGTGGATGCGGATAGCGCGGCCGATGCACGGCGCAACATGCCGCTGGGCGTGCGCACGCTCGGACGTGTGGTCTCGGTGCAAGATTACGAAGACTACGCGCGTGCTTACACCGGCGTCGCCAAGGCTCAGGCCGTTGTGCTCAACACCCGCGCCGGGCGCACTGTGTTCCTGAGCATCGCCGGCGACGACGGCGGTCAGCCGCCGGATTCGATGCTCGACAAGCTGCTTGATTCTCTCAAGCAGAACGGCGACCCGCTGGTGCACTGTGAAACGGCGGCTTACAACGAGGCGACCTTCCATCTCGCGCTGCGCATCAAACGCGATCCCGATTACGACGCCAAGAAAGTGCTTGCCAACGTCGAAGCTGCGCTGCGTGCCGCGTTCTCTTTTGACGCACGCGACTTTGGCCAGATTGTCTCGCGCTCCGAAATCATCGCGGCGGCGCAGGAGGTTGACGGCGTGCTGGGCGTAGATCTGGATCGTTTCTACCGCGGCACTACTATTACCTTGGAAGAGCGCCTGACGTCGGCCGCTGCGACCATCAATGCGCAAGGCAACGGTGTTGCCGCCGAGATATTGCTGCTCGACACCGGCCCATTTGATTATCTGGAGGAGATGACGTGAACCCGAACACTGACCGCCTCTACGAGCTGCTGCCCGCGATTCACCGTATCCGCGACGCGGAGCAAGGCTATCCGCTGCGCGAGCTGCTCGCCGTCATTGGCGAGCAGGTGGCAACCATGCAGGAAAACCTCGAACAACTCTACGACGACCAGTTCATCGAAACCTGCGCGCCGTGGGTAGCGCCTTACATCGGCGATCTCATCGGCTATCGCACCCTGCACGGCGTGGTGCCCAATGTGGCGTCGCCGCGCGCCGATGTGGCCAACACTATCCGCTACCGTCGACGCAAGGGCACGGCATCCATGCTCGAGCAACTGGCGCGCGATGTCACCGGCTGGCCGGCGCGGGCGGTGGAGTTTTTCCAGTTGCTGGGCTGGACGCAACACATGAATCATCTGCGCACAGGCGCGCACTATGCGCCGGATCTGCGCAACTGGGAAAGACTGCAGTGGCGTGACACCGCCTTCGACACGATTGCGCACACCGTGGACGTGCGGCGCATCAGCACCGGCGCCGCGCGTCACAATATTTCCAACATCGGCCTGTATCTGTGGCGCGTACGCGCGTTTCCGCTGACGCGTTCGCCGGCGATGGCCGATGCCGTGATCGGCGGCGGCCTGCGCTTCCGTTTCAATCCGTTGGGCGTGGACATGGCGCTATACAACACGCCTGAAACGGAGGAAGAGATCAGTCATCTCGCCGAACCGCGCAACGTGCCGATGCCGCTCGCGCGCCGCTGGCTCAAGGCCCATCTTGACGACTACTACGGTCCCGGCAAGAGTCTGTGGCTAGAACTGGACGGCAATCCGCCGCAACTGATTGCGCGCAACAACATCCGCATCTGCGATCTCAGCGACATCAAGGACGGCGGCGGCAATGTCATCGCGTGGGCGCACCAGCCCACTGCCGGCTCCGGGCTGGTGGCCATTGATCCGGTGTTGGGCCGCATCGCGTTCGCCGATGCGCCGGCCTCGACTCCGCTGGTGAGCTTTCATTACGGCTTCACCATCGCCATCGGCGGCGGCGAATATGAACGCGGCGATCCCGCCGTGCCGGTCACGCCGGTGCAAACCGTTCAGGGCGGCGCAGCGCTGCAACCGGCGCTCAACGCGGTGCAGAGCGGCGGCACGGTGGAAGTACTCGACAGCCGTCGCTATGTGGAAACGCCCAGCATTACCGTGAACGCCGGCAAGACGGTCGTGCTGCGCGCGGTCAATGGCGCGCGCCCGCTGCTGGCGGCGAGCGGCGACATCGCGCTCAATCTCGGCGCAGAGGCCACGTTGATCCTCGACGGCTGGATGATTAGCGGAGGCACGTTGACGATGGCCGCCTTCGCCGATACGCAAGCGCGCTATCTCGTGTTGCGCGATTGCACGCTGGTGCCAGGGTCGTTCAGCACAGCCGAAGCTCCCGGCCTGGTGGTCAGTCATGCCTTCGCCAAGGTGGAACTGGAACGCTGCATCACCGCGCCGCTGCACATCGCGGCCGATGCCGAAGTCTTGCTGAGCGAATGCATCGTGGATGCAACTGTGCAAAATCTCATCTCCTACCGCGGTCCCGGCGCCGACGCGCTTGCGCCCGGCGGCGCACTCACGCTGGAGAGTTGCACCGTCATCGGCAAGGTTCACACCCAGCAACTGACGCTGGCCAGCGATTGCCTGTTCGTCGCCGCGCTCACTAGCGGAGGCGACACATGGAAGGCTCCGCTGTGGGCCGAGCGCCGCCAGCAAGGCTGCGTGCGCTTTTCCTGGGTGCCACCTGGCTCGCGCACGCCGCGCCGCTATCACTGCCAGCCGGAGGAAGGCGAGCAGGAAACACGGCCGCACTTCACCTCGCTCCGTTACGGCGACCCGGGTTATTGCCAGTTGCGGCAGAGCACCTCGGACAAAATTCGCCGCGGCGCGCACGACGAGAGCGAGATGGGCGTACTGCATGGTTTGTATCAGCCGCAACGCGAGACCAATCTGCGCGTGCGGCTGGAAGAATATCTGCGCTTTGGTCTGGAAGCGGGATTGATTTACGGAAGTTAAAGGAGAATAGTTATGAGTGGAGATTACAGCCGGGTTCGATTCGATCCCCGCATCGACCTGTCCGGCGTGCTGATGCAGCAAGGGCGCGTGCAACTGGACTCGGATTGGAACGAGTGGGTGGCGGTACTGGACAGGCGTTTGCGCGCCGAGAGCGTAGATACCTTCGGAGTGCATCCGACACCGGGCATCACCGGCGTGGCGGTGGTCTCGCCGCAGACGCCGGATGCCTTCAAGATCGAGGCCGCCGGCGGCAACATCACCATCGGCCGCGGCCGCATGTATGTGGATGGGCTGCTGGCGGAGAATCACGGCGGCGGCACGCCGGAGTTCGATCCGGTGCTGGCCGAGCTGCGCGGTAAAACTGCGCTGGCGTACAACCAGCAGCCGTATTTTCCGGCGCCGCCTGCCCTGCCTGGCGGGGGGCCACATCTCTCCTATCTTGAGGTTTGGCAGCGCGAGCTTACCCATCTCCAGCAACCCAATCTGGTGGAAAGCGCCGTGGGGGTGGACACCACCACGCGCATGCAGACCGTGTGGCAGGTACGGATGCTGGCCAATATCGGCGGCGCCGATTGCATTACACCCGACAGCGCGGTGGCGGGCTGGCAAGCGCTCACTGCTCCATCCGCCGGGCGCATGTCCATCAAAGCGGAGGGCGTGCCGCCCGATCTCGATCCGTGCGAACTGCCGCCCAGCGGCGGCTATCGCGGGCTCGAGAATCAGCTCTATCGCATCGAGATCCACGACGGCGGCGCCGTGGGCGCAGCAACCTTCAAGTGGTCGCGCGACAACGCGAGCGTGGCGAGCAATGTGACGGAAATCGTCTCGCAGACCGCGACTAGCACCGAACTCAAATTGGCCAGCCTGGGCCGTGACGCGGTGCTGCGTTTCAACACCGGTAACTGGGTGGAGATACTCGACGACCGGCGCGAGCTCAGCGGCGAAAATGGCGACCCCGCGCTGCGCCGCGGCGTGATGCGCAAGATCATCGTCGACGACGCCAAGCAGACCATCAGCTTTTCACCCGCGTTGCCGGCGAATCTGATTCCCGGCGGCGGCACCGACACGCTGGATGCGCGCCACACCCGCGTGCGGCGCTGGGATCAAAAGGGCACGGTGCGCGACGCGAACAACAATATCATCGTCAATCTTGACGCGGCGGCCAGCACCGGCCTGATTCCGGTGCCGGCGGCAGGCGTGTGGGTGGTGCTGGAAAACGGCATACAAATCCAATTCAGTCTCGACCCCTCCGGCGGCGGATTCCACTGCGGCGACTATTGGGTTTCCGCGGCACGTACCGCCGACACCTCGGTGGAGACTTTCACGCAAGCGCCGTCGCGCGGCATCCATCGCCATTATGCGCGGCTGGCCTTCGTCACCTTCCCCGACGACGAGACCGATTGCCGTGTGCCTTGGCCGCCAGAATGCGGCGGCTGCTGCACCGTTAACGTCGCCCCCGGCGAAAACATTCAGGCTGCGATCGATTCGCTGCCGGACGAGGGCGGCTGCGTGTGCCTGAAAACGGGCGTGCACGACATTAGCGCCACCATACAGATACTCTCCTCGCGCATCATCCTGCGCGGCGAGAGTCCCGGCGCCATTGTGCGCGGAGCGGGGCTGGACCGAACATTGCAGATCGGCGGCGCCAACGCGCTGGTCAGCGACATTGTTGTAGAAAGCATACGCTTCGAAGCAACGGCTGCGGCTACCAATAACAACATCGGTGCGCTGCTGTATCTGGAAAATTGTACGCGGGTGCGGGTGGAACACTGTGCGCTCGCCGTCGTGGTTCCCGGGACGCAAACGCCGCCCTCCTATGTCGGCATCAATTTGAGCGGTGTGACCGATGTCGAGCTAATCGCCAATCGTCTGGACAATTTTCTCATCGGTATCCTGAGCAGCGATTATCAGGGCGGCTTGCGCATCGCGGACAACGCCATCGACGGTATCACCGGTCTGTTCCTCAACCAGCCCGGCAGCTCGCTCGGCCAGTACGGCATACGCATTGACACCGATCACACCCAGCCCTGCCGCATCGAGAACAACCGCATCCGCCATTTCTGGGTCGGCATCTCAATACGCCATCAGGCCGTGGGTTCGCTCGTCGCCGACAACCGCATCAGCCGCAGCGCCGGCATCACGCAAGACACGTTTCCCGGTGATGCCGTGCAATTGCGCAACTACCTGGATGCCCGCCTCTATGCGATCGATATCGAGGCCGCGCGATGCGAGGTGCGCGGCAATCAGATCGACCTGCTCTCCGCTGCGTGGGGTGGCATCCGGGCCAGCGGCGCCCATGCAACCATCACCGCCAACATCGTGGGTGCGATCGCACAGGAAGGTCAAGTTACGGTGCCCGCCAGTATCTATTGTCTGGCCGATGCGAAAAATGGCCGTGCCGCCGACCACACCGCAGTGCGCAACAATCAATTGCTGGGCCCGCAATCGGGCATTGTTATTTCGCGCATCGGCGGCGCGGCTGTCAGCGGCAATCACCTCGATGGCGGAGGCGGCGGATGGTACGGTGTGCGGGTGGATGATTGCACCGACTGCCGCATCGACGACAACGACCTGCGCGAGGTATTTTTCGCCGTGCACCTCAGCGAGGGCGAACGCAACCGTGTGACAGGCAACCGCATCGACCAGGCCGGCACTGGCATCACCTCCACGCAGGAAGCCGATTTGGAGGTAAGCGGCAACACGCTGCAATCCTGTTTGCTGCTGGGGATGGCGCTATTCGTGCGCGGCAATACCGCACTGCTCGGAAACCGGGTACGCAACTGCGGCTATGCCCCCAATTTCTCAATAGGCATAGGCGTGTACGCCGAAGAGGTGTTGACGCCTACCGGCGCACATCTGCGCATCGAAAACTGCGAGGTGGTCGACACCGGCATCTCTGCCGACGGCAACCAGGTCACGACCGTCAGTGCCATCGGCATCGGCGGCTGGATACCCGCTTGCCAGATCAGAGGCAACCGCATCGGTTATACCCAGCCCGCCATGCTCGAACCAGTGAACGAACATCGCGCATTGCTGTTGATCGGGCCGCTGGCACTGCGTTTCATTGGCGGCGCGGGCGAGATCACCTACATGTTCGGCAGCGCGCAGGTGCACGACAATCACTTCCGCGGCCCGGGCCGCAGCCAGTTGGTGGAATTCAGGCGCATTCAGTACACCGACAACATTGATCTGCGTTTCGAGAAGGTGACCTTCAACAATAATGTCTGCGACCACCTTAGCGCCGAGGCGAGCGACCTGGGCGCCACCGTGCGCCTGTGGGGTGGGCACCTGATCGCTATGGGGAATCACGTCAAGGCCGCAGCCAACGTCAACGCGATGTCGCTGTCCAACCGCAACAAGATTGCGCTGATGGGCAACATCACCACCGGGGATTACATCCAGACCGGCACGGTCACGCCGCTACCGATCGCCAATTTCAACGTCAAAATTTAGGGAGCGTACAACATGAACATCAAGACACTGGAGCAAGCACTCAAACTGCAAAATGACCTTGCCACCCGGCTCACGCACAGCCTGGTATCGGGAACCGCTGGCAAGGTGCCGCCCATTGAGGTGTTGGTCAAAGAAAAGGAGCAGTCGGTTGCGCGCGCCCAGGCTGAAGTGGAAACTGCCATCAAGGAGCGTGATATAGCAGTTAGCCGTTGGGATGAGCGCGTCGCGCAACGCAAAGCGACCGTCGTCAAACTGCAAAAGGAATTGAACGACCTCAAAGAACAACTTACGGAACGAAAGGACCCATCCAAAGATAGGAAAACTGGAAATTTGAAAAAAGAAGTACACAGCAAAAAATCTCGGTAACCAGAAACAGACGTTTGTTTGTTGGCTGCGAACGTAACGTTGGTTCGGGATGTCGCTTTGTGTGCAATCAGGAAACTGGTCGAATCAGACGATGCATCAATTGCCAATGGATCTTATCCAGCCTCGCGCAAAAAATGACGGCCCAAGAGCTTTCCCATTTCATAGATAACTTTGTTAACCGTGCCACGTCAAGTCACGCGCGACATCATTTACGCTCAAGGATTGCTTAACCGAGTGCCATGACCATCAGATCCGAAAATGCTTGGACTGGAAAACCTCTCGTAAGGTATTATTTGATTCGACGCAGCACACGGACTCATCCGGCTCTGTATGCTGCAATATGAATATGAATAGAAGAGAGGGAGTACAGATGAAGATTGCAAAAAATGTTTTGGAACTGATAGGCAACACACCATTGGTGCAATTAAACCGCGTGAGCCAAGGGATAGATGCCACTATCCTCGCCAAGTTGGAATTCTTCAGCCCCGCGCTCAGCGTCAAAGATCGTATCGCCGCGTCAATGATTGAAGCTGCTGAAAAAGCAGACAAAATCAAACCAGACACAATTATTTTGGAACCAACATCTGGCAATACCGGCATCGGCCTTGCTATGGTTTGCGCAGCTCGTGGTTATAAGTGCGCTTTTGTTATGCCGGAAAACATGAGCCGTGAGCGCCGCCTGTTGATGAAGGCTTATGGAGCAGAACTCATTTTAACTCCAAGCACGGACGGTATGCCCGGGGCAATGAAGAGGGCGAAGGAAATGGCTTTAGCCGATCCGCGCTACCTCGTACTGCAGCAATTCTCTAATCGTGCTAATCCTGCCATCCATCGTACCACCACCGCCGAAGAAATCATGCGCGACACCGACGGCATGATAGATATCTTCGTTGCTGGTGTGGGAACTGGGGGCACTATCACTGGTGTAGGGGAAGCATTGAGAGAAATCTTGTCGGGCGTGCAAATAATTGCCGTGGAACCCGATGCCTCGCCCGTACTTTCCGGTGGCCAGCGTGGCCCGCACGCTATTCAAGGTATTGGGCCAGGTTTTATACCTGAAATACTCAACAAAAATATATTCCACGAGGCAGTACGTGTTAAAGATGAAGATGCATTCAATATGGCACGGCGCCTGGCAAAGGAGGAAGGCCTGCTGGTCGGTATATCCTCCGGTGCGGCTGTTTGGGCTGCCCTTGAAATTGCCAAGCGTCCGTTAAATGCTGGCAAGATGATTGTGGTGATGATCCCATCATTTGGTGAGCGGTATTTGTCCACTCAATTGTTTGCTGACCTGGATGTGGATTAACCAGCTGTTGTGTAGAGTGCAGTACCCTGAAATAGGTTGTCAATAATGGACACTGATGATGCTGCCAATCTTTTTTCGTAGGACTGGCGCTCAAGCGCAGTGGGCGACAGATAATCCAGCTGAACCCGCTTACTGTCGTCTGTAAACATTGGGGATCCATTTTTTCAACTTTCTCATGATCAACCATTTAAAGGGTGATGACTTGGTCACAAGTCGCTCATGATTATTTCTCATTGGAAATATGGCTCTCTCCAAGCTCAAGTGTTTTTGGAAGATGCTCTATATTTATGCTTAATATTCAGACTAATTTGACAAGCGATGGAATATAAAGTTTGTCGGTACGGTAACGCACATAACTAAATGTTTCAATGATGAAAAAAATTTCATGGTGGAGGAAGGCACTATGCCTGCGGATAAAAGATTGTATATAAGGCGAATAAGTCTTGATGCTGTCTAAACTTATATTGCCGCCACACATCCTTTTGATTTATATATATTTTTATAAATTTCAGTAAGGTTGCTAGGTATCCGGCGGAGTGATTTTTTTACATCAATTCGTCCAAGATCAGTAAGGTGTGCGTCAATTTATGAAATCTTGGGGCGGGATAGCATGTCAAAAAAAATAGCACAATCTTGATCTAGATCAAATCGACTTTAATTTATCCGCGTAGATTCGCGATCATTCACTACCCGATTTTTGCCTTCATAAAAATCCGTATATTCAGGGTGTGACTGATGTGGCATATACTGAAAAAATTAGTTTTTGCGGCATGAATTGTTGTTTTTTGTTTCAACTGAAAGTGGTGAATGAAAATTACTCGGATTGATGCCTTACAAAAGCCGAGAAAATAATTTAATTTAAATTAACATAGGGGTGACTAAATGATGGAAATAAAGAATAACATTGGCAGGCGCAGCTTTCTAAAGCTGTCCGCCACCGCTGGACTAGCTGTAATGGCCAATAACGCCTTTGCAGCTTCACCATTTCTGAAGCCGTATGTAGTTGACAACCCTCTAAAGTCCTACCCGAATAGAGACTGGGAGAAGGTTTACAGGGATATGTTCCACGTTGACAGTGAATTTATATTCCTTTGCGCGCCAAATGATACGCACAACTGCCTTCTTAAGGCCCATGTAAAGAATGACGTTGTAATCCGCATCTCGCCGTCATACGGCTACGGAGATGCCGAAGATATGGATGGAAACCGTTCCAGTCACAGATGGGAGCCACGTATCTGTAACAAGGGCATGGTTATGAACAGAAAAGCCTATTCTGACAGAAGGCCAAAAGGCGCGATGGTTAGAACCGGCTTCAAGGCATGGGCAGAAGCGGGATACCCACGGACGGGAGCAAACGGCTTCCCGGACCAAAAATATCTGCAACGCGGAAAAGAGCCCTTCATCAAACTGCCATGGACCGAAGCTTACGCGTTGGCAGCAGGGGCGTTGGAGAACATCGCCAGGACCTATTCCGGTGACAAGGGCGCAGCGTTACTCACCAGGCAAGGCTATGACCCCGAGATGATTGCGTCCATGCACGGATGCGGCTGTAAGACTATGAAATTCCGGGCAGGTATGGCCGCTCTCGGCGTTTTAAGAATCTATTCGATGAAGAGATTTGCACAAGGATTGGCTCTTCTGGACGCCTATGTAAGAAATGTAGGGCCGGATGAAGCGAGTGGCGCAAAAGTATTGGACAGCTATTCCTGGCATACCGATCTGGCGCCTGGATGCCCTATGGTTTCAGGTCACCAGATGCTGGATTATGAGTTCATGGTATATGAACATGCCAAGCTTATTGTATTCTGGGGTAACAACTTCGTTTGTACCAAGATGCCGGATCTTCATTGGGTCAGCGAGTCCAGGCTCAAAGGATGTCATATTGTAGACATCTCCATCGATTACCACGCGACATCCAACAAGGCAGATGACGTCATTATTCTTCGTCCCGGTACGGACCCCGCTCTTGGTCTTGGCGTGTGCCATCACCTTATCAAGAACAATCACTATGACGAGAATTATCTGAGAGCCAATACAGATATGCCTCTGCTGATCAGAACGGATAACTGGAAGAACCTGAAGGCATCGGACATCATCGCGGACTACAAGCTTGCTGATCTTACGCACCATCTCAAGGTGATGAAGCCAGGCGAACATCCAACGATGCCACCGGCGTTTCAAGCCACGGCCTTCGTTGCAGAAGATGTCCGTAAATTCTGGGGCGACAACGTAGTATGGGATAAAAAGACAAACAAAGCCGTTCCGCTTACCCGGGATGAATGCGGAGCGCGCTATGCCGCGAAGGGAGTCGAATCAGCATTGACTGGCGAGTATGAAGTTACCTTGGTCGATGGAAAGAAGATTAAGGTTGTGCCAGTGTTCCAGTTGCAAAAAGAATACCTTGAGGAATTTACGCCAGAGAACACCTCAATCATGACCGGCGTTCCGGTGGAAGCGATTGTTGACCTTGCCAACCTGTTCCACAAGCACAGAGGGCAAGGAATCATCAGCACCGGTGCGGGAACCAATCACTACTTCAATTCAACCCTGAAGGATCGTGGTTTCATGCTGCTATCGGCACTGAGCGATAACGTTGGCCATATTGGAGGATGTACCTTCGGTAACTATGTAGGTAACTACAGGCAGTCAGTTTTTGGCGGGTTTGGTCAGTACCTTCTGGAAGATCCGTTCAATCCCGAGCTGGATGGCCGCAAGATGGTCACCAAATTGGCTCACTATACAGATGACGAATCTGCCCATTACTACAACTATGGCGATCGGCCATTAAGGAACGGAACCCGGTTGCTGACTGACCCTGGGCATATGCCGGCTCCTACCAAGGTGCTCTGGCAGGCTAACTCCAACTCCTCTTTGGGAAATGCCAAAGGTCACTATGACATGGTCGTCAATACCCTCCCAAGATGGGAAGCGATATTTTACAGCGACTGGAACTGGACCGCATCTTGCGAATATTCCGACATCGTTTGGGGCGTGGACTCCTGGTTGGAAAACAAGCATACCGACATGGCCTGCTCCTGCTCTAACCCGTTCCTTACCGTATCTCCTATCACGCCATTGAGGAGATTCCAGGATACCGTTGGTGATGCTGAAGTTCCTGCCGGAATCTTTAGGGCGTTTACAGCGATGACCGGTGATCAAAGGTTTGCCGACTACTTCAAATTTGTGGGAACTAATCCTGCAGGAAATCCGGCAGACAGGGATTCCGAGGTTTACGGTCAAAGGGTTCTCAACGCTGGATCAGCCACTAGAGGGATGGTTTTTGCTGAGATAAGGGAAAAAGCCAAAGGGTATCCCCAGCATCTTCATGACCAGAACCTACCCAAGGGTCAGCGGCTGGGAACAGACAGCTGAAGGCGGCGGCTTGCCCTGGTACACCAAGAGCGGCAGGCTGGAATTTTACATGGATGATCCCCGGTTGATTGATGGGGGCGAGAATCTCACCGTGTATCGCACACCGATTGATTCAAGCCACTACGAGCCGAATGTCATCGTCGGTAACAGCCGCGCTTTTGCATTGATGGAAACACCTGAGATGCGTGGTTTGGAAAGGATGGGAAACAGCCTTAAGATTGCCGAGAACAGGCAAGGAAGAAACGTCATACTGACGACAAAAGAGCTGATGGCGACCAACCATCCCCTCAGGCCGCACGGGTATGAGTTCTGCTTCAATTCACCCAAGTACAGGCACGGCGCCCATACAACCCCAATTGATACGGACTTGATGACATTGTGGTGGGGGCCGTTTGGCGACATCTACCGTCATGACAAGAGGCAACCGTCAGTCGGTGAAGGGTTCGTGGACGTTAATCCGCTCGATGCCAAGCGGTTCGGCATTGATGAAGGCGATTATATATGGGTCGACGCTGACCCTGGCGACAGGCCTTACAAAGGATGGAAAGAAGGCACGCCGGAATACGCACTTGCCCGGTTCATGGTCAGATGCAGATATTTCCCCGGTATGTCCCAAGGCTCCATGCGGATGTATTACAACGCCTATGCTGCAACGTATGGCAGTATGGAAGGTGCGAGGACCCGGGCTGATGGATTGGCCAAGAGCCCAAGGACCAACTATCAGGCAATGTTCAGGTCCGGAAACCATCAAAGCTGCACCAGGGCGTGGATCAACCCGACCAACACGACTGACACCGTGGCCAACAAGAAAGTCTTTGGACAGGAAATTATTATTGGTATGCAGAATGACGTCCACTGCGCCAATGGTTCTCCAAAAGAATCATATGTGAAGATAGAGCTGGCTGAAAAAGGCGGTGTAAACGGTGGGGTTTGGCATATTGCAGCTAAAGGCTACAGGCCAACCTATGAAAGCCTTCAAATGAGGACATATCTCAAGGGCGGGTTCATAAGTAGATAATTACGGGTGTGCAGCCGCCGCCTTGAATAAGGGCGGCGTTCTTGGAATTGTGAAATAATTTTGTAAATGGAGATCTACAATGGCAAAAGTTAGAAATTGGCAACTGGGCAGGGAAATGGATTACCCCTATGAAGAAAACAGGCCAGGTCGGCAAATCACAATGTTATTCGATTTGAATAAATGTATCGCCTGTCAGTCTTGTACTATGGCGTGCAAAACGACCTGGACGGCCGGTAAAGGCCAGGAAACGATATTCTGGAATAACGTGGAATCGAAGCCTTATGGATTCTATCCTCTTGCTTGGGATGTGAAGGTTTTGGCACTCTTGGGAGAACAAGCGCAACCGTGGTCAGGCAACAAGTACAACGGCACGACGATCTTTGAAGATCTGGGCATGAACCAGCGGATCAAGGGTTATCTGCCCGATGAAATGGACTATGCGCATCCGAACCTTGGGGAAGATGAGTGCCTTAAGATTCTGGATGGTGAAGGGGATTATATCAAGGGTCCTACTCACAAGAACTGGGGTTTCTTCTTCCCGCGGATTTGCAATCACTGCACCTTCCCAGGTTGCCTGGCAGCGTGCCCAAGAAAGGCGATCTACAAGAGGCAAGAAGACGGGATCGTTTTGATTGATGCGTCCAGATGCCGCGGATACAGAGAATGCGTTGCTGCTTGCCCGTACAAGAAGTCGTTCTACAACGACACCACCCGGACCGGCGAAAAATGCATATCGTGCTATCCAAAAGTAGAGGCTGGGTTGATGACTCAGTGCGTTACTCAATGTATCGGAAAGATCCGTCTGAACGGCTTCAAGTCAGCCGATTTCGATAAGATCACGAGCAAGCAAGTCCGGGAAAACAACCCGATCGATTTTCTGGTGCACGTTAGAAAGATAGCACTGCCGATCTATCCGCAGTTTGGCACTGAGCCAAACAACATGTACTTGCCACCTGTCCATGTCAACCCTGATTTCCTGTCTCAAGTATTTGGTCCAGGCGTTGAGAACTCCATCAAGCAATACCGGAATGCAGGCAAGGACAAGGAACTGTTAGCCGCTTTGTTACTCTTTGGAACGACCGAACGGATATGCGACACGTTCAAGCTTGAGGGTAATGAGACGGTTGGTTATGATCCACAAGGAAAAGAGATTGTCCGAGTTCCATTGACTGAACCTGTTTATATCAGGCAGGTCAAGAATTTGAAGACCGGCGCATTTCTTACCAACAACTCATAAGGGGCGGATGATGAAAAAACTATTAATAGCCGCGTCACTTTTGATGATTCCTGTTGCGACTCCTGCCTTCGGGAGTGATGCTGCACACGGACCAGCCAAAGATTTGACGATTCCAATTATTGCTGTCGATAATCCTGGTCAATATGGGGGCCACGCGTTCCATGGTTCCTTTAAAAGGCTGCCGCCAGTCCGTCTGGATGGGGGTGAAACGTATAATGTTGGCGTCATCAAATCCAAGGCAGTAAAGGGAGAAATCCCGATGGATCCGGTGAACAGGACATGGCATCAGGAAGACCCAGTAAGGGAAACCTCTTACAATCAGTACAATCAGAGCTGGGAGCAGGCGCCGGCAACGATATGGAATGATGCCTCGGCCACTGAAGTTCCAATGGGCCCGCAGAACTTGGTTATGCCTGGTTTAGTAGTGGCTACAGTACCGATGGTGAAGGTCAAGTCTGTTCATAACGACAAGGATATTGCTTTCTTGTTAACTTGGTATGATTCAACCAAGTCTGAAACGGAAACAATGGAAGACAAGTTTTCTGATGCAATCGCCGTTATGTTCCCGGTGAATGCTGGATCGGAACCGTCATTCATGATGGGTGACGACGAGAATCCTGTTCACATTGTCTACTGGAAGGCGGCTTGGGAGAGGGATATCGAGTTTGGATATCAGGATGTAAGGGATGCTTATCCAAATTATAACTATGATATGTATCCGGAAGTTATCCCGGCAATTGGTCAAACAATTGATACACCTATCAGACGTTATAACGAAGGACAAAGGCAATATTTGGCTGCCTTCAAGCTCAGAAATATCAGCAGAGTTGACCCTGAGAGGTTAACTCCGGTGGAAGAGCTGAATGCCGTTGGCTTTGGAACATTGACCAGGCAGGCCACTAATAATGCAACCGGCAATGGCGTAAGGCGGTTTGGCTACTGGTCGGTTGTCATCAAACGTCCTTTGAACTCCGGCGATGTTCAGGACTCAGTCCTGAAGCCTGGGTCTAAGACCATGATGGCTATCGCTGCTTGGGATGGCAGAAACAGAAACGATGGTGCGGGCGGTAACAGAGGGCCACGTAAGAACTATTCAAACGGAGGCTGGATACCGCTTGAAATTGAATAGTCGTAATTGATGGACATTAGGGGGGCGGCGTTTTAACGCCGCCCCGCTTTTCATTTAAGGGGATAGAATGGTAACGACGAAATCGGAAACAGAGTTGGCCCTCGCGAGGGCAGATGTTTACAGGTTTTTATCAATGGCCTTTGTCTATCCAGACAAAGATAAACTCATAACATTGCACGAACTTGCATCCGATATGGATAGTTCAATAAGCCTTCTTCCGTATGATATGAAGGAAGAGTACCTGGCATTTACTAATCTTATCGAGACAGTTGACGTAACCGCGCTACAGCCGGATTTTACCGAGATGTTTTTAACCCGTATGTTTTGTCCTTTGACTGAAACAACCTATGGGAAGAACAGTTTCAATCAGCCGAATATACTTGGCGACATCAGTGGATTTTATAAAGCATTTGGTTTTGTAATGAATGACGATGCCGGGGTTGCATTTGATCATGTAACCGTCGAGCTTGAGTTTATGAGCTTTCTGGAATTGAAGATAGCCTATGCCCTGGATCAGGCGATGGAAGAAAACATCGATATATGCCTGTCTGCGGAAAGAAGATTCCTTGAGCAGCATATCGGGAAATGGACTGGCGTGTTCGGGGAAAATCTTGCAGCGAGAGCGAATGAAGCCTATTACCGAAACCTTGGTTTGCTGTTATCTAAATTCATGGGTTCGGAACTTAAGTTTTTTGGAATTGAAGTTGACAGCAGAATAAAAGAATTGCCAAAATCTGACTATGAGGGACCTGTGGATTGTCCCCAACAGACAGGCACTGAAATGGATGAACCCTTACCTCTTCATTAGTCGGTTATAATTAGTGTCATTTATATTGTGTATATTTAGTAAGGCGATCAATCGAGAGCCGTGCTTTATGTGCTTCTGCAGACCTTATTTGAAAAATACATTTTGCTGGCCGATCGCTGAATTAAGGAGTTATTCATGGACAATGGCAAAGTGATGGGAAGGCGCCAATTCTTTAGCAGATTTTTTCCTGTTCTTACAGAAACGATCGTTGAAAAAACTAAAGACGAGACAAATATATCGACCAATTCGAGCGTTATCAGGCAAACGGCTACCCTCGATAAGGCCGAAGCGGCGGAGGGAGTCGAGGAGGGTGGCGGAAGGAAGTACCCTTGGGTTGGGATGTGACCTCAGGTACGGATATCGAAATGGCCGCATACTGAGAAAGCTGCATGTAATCGAGTCTAAATTGGCTGTCAACCTTGAGAGCTGTGTTGGCTGAGATGATCATGAAGATAATTGTCGGGCCATCAATAACCAGGGAGCGATTGAGGATGGGGCGATAAACCCCACCATGAGGATAATTATTTATATCACGAGAATGTTTAAATGACGAAAACTATTGAAATAAAGAACATGAGGGACACCCGGACAGTGGCTGCGCCAGCGAAGGACTGTGGATATTTCCATGGCTGCCAAACGTGTGATGAAAATGATACCTGCAAGCTGGACCGTGCTGCTCATAAAAAATGGTTGATTAATAAACGGATGGCGGATATCAAGTACAAAGTCCTTGTAGGCAGCAACAAGGGTGGCGTGGGAAAAAGTACAACCACGGTCAACCTCGCCTGTGCCCTGGAAAAACTGGGTTACAAGGTTGGCTTGGCGGATGCTGACCTTCACGGGCCAAACATTCCAAAGATGCTTGGTATTGAAAATGTAAGACTTCGTGGGGATAAAGACGGCATAGCCCCGCACATCATGCCTGCAGGGTTAAAGGTTGCGTCTTTGGGTTTGCTGATAGAAGACCAGAACGAGCCAGTTGTTTGGAGAGATGCGGTAAAGTATGAATTCATCATTGAACTCCTTGGGAATATTACATGGGGCAAGCTCGATTTCCTGATAATAGATCTGCCGCCCGGCACGGGAAATGAACATATTACGATCATGGATTTTATTCCCAATCTGGATGGGGTTGTAGTTGTAAGCACCCCGCAGGATGTCGCGCTTCTTGACGCAAGGAAAATGATCACTTTTGTAAAAGAAAGGAATACGCCCATTATCGGAATTGTTGAGAACATGAGCGGACTGATCTGTCCACACTGTAGCGGAGAGATTGATGTATTCAAGAAGGGGGAGAAAGGGTCGCGAATGAATTGGGTGTGCCATTTATCGGCGCTATCCCGCTCGACAGCGAAATAACAATTTGTGCGGATAAAGGAATCCCCGTGGTGCTGGCTTATCCAGAATCTCCTTCAACAAAGGCATTTATGGCGGTTGCCGAAAGATGTGCTAAATTCCTGGGCGCTCATCCGGAACAGGATGGGCTCGCTGCTTCTGCGTAAAGTCGTTGAAGGCATTGTATACAACCTTATAGATCGTAAATAAGGTCTGCCAATTGAATAAGTTTTTACAACTTTTATCTACTTTTTTTGAAGTATGACGGGCAAGCAAGATCGGACAGCGTGATTGTCGGTAAAAAATTTGATATTCTATTCCGGCAATTGCTCATTGTTAGTAATAGCAGCACAGAACTGAAAATTCTGAGGCTCCAATTAAAAAAAGCGAATACGCTGCCTTAGAAATTGGAGGCTGATATTAAATATTGAGTGTCAAATAAAAAGCGGAAGCAAGCGAAGAATAATAGAACAGGTTAACAATAAAACTGTGTAGGAAAGTATATATGAGTGAATCAAACGACTTTAAAGAGGGGCTGAATTTTTTCTTGAGTAAAGACTATGTCAGCGCGGAAAAGTGTTTTAGAAAAGCAGCAGAGCAGGGGGACCCAGAGGCACAGTTCTGTCTGGGTGATATGTATAATAATGGCTATGGCGTTGCAAAGGATGAACGGAAAGCTGTGGCTTTGTTTCGTAAATCTGCGGAACAGCGATTTGCGCCATCACAAATTAACCTAGGTATTATGTATTCTCAAGGGCGTGGGGTTGAGCAGGACCTCATCGAAGCGTTTATGTGGTTAAGTATTGCTGGCCGAGCTGTAGATGAGGAGGGAGAGGATCTTGCCCTCGATGAGGATGGAAGGGATCTTCTTGGGACTGTCGAAGAACAAATGACAGCCGGTCAAATTACGGAAGCGCTGCGACGATCAAGTGCTTGGATGAAATCGAATCAAATAATCTAAAAACATCAGAAATGAAGTCGCAAAGACGAAGGGCAGAATGGGAATAACAACGAGTTGTTGCTCAACAGAGTGCGCCGACGAAAGAGTTGTGCCATCCCATAACCTTGGCCAGACGCAACAGTAAGTAGAATCGATAGCGTATGGGAGTCGACATGGCCGATGGCGAGCGCCTGCATCATCGACCCGAGTAGCACGTTGATACCCGCGCAGCCGATCAGCACAACACTGAAGCAGTGGAGCAACATATGCGCTTGATTTGCGCAGAGGTAAACGACATCCGTCAGCGCAGGAATCGGATCACCGACAGCATCGACAGATTGGCCATGCAGCCACCCAGTACATTACCAACCTCGATATCCGGCGCTCTCACAGCTGCCACGAAACTAATGCTCTTCACTAACTACGGGATGAGGTCGATAAGGCGAACAGTATCATGCCGATTTGGTCTCCAGATAAGCCAATTTTTTCGCAATCATATTGCCGTACTGCGAGGACTAAGTACCGGCAACCGTGGTCAGCATTATATGCAGGCGCCGAATTGGAGCTAGACGGACAGCATGTCGCTGAAGCGCGGCTGTGCTCGCCATGATTACCAGTTACTTGATCAGAGTAACTGGAACCTCGATCAAATGTATGACCATGGTGGCGACTGAACCGATCATTACGGTGGCTACCGGAGCACCCGTTTAAGAAAATGGACCGAGTGCACCGAGAAATGAAGATGATAGAGTGTTCTGAAAAAGTGGCAACTAGTTGATGTTTATGCTCGTTAAAGCAGATCAGGGCTATGCTGTAGTTCGTATTGGACTTGAGACGGCCTGATTGAACAAGTTCGCATTTCCCCTTCAAATAATGTCCGAAATTTTCGCACTCGTTCCGGCCGCTGGCTGTGGCTCTCGCATGGGTAGTGAGTTACCTAAACAATACCTACCGATGGCCGGACAGCCAATGATTTATCACGCACTTGTAACTTTGTGTGCCAACCCGGATATCAGCACTGTCTTTGTAGTGCTCGCACCTAATGACGCGTACTGGCATAGTTATGACTGGTCGTTATTCGGGGATAAGTTGCAGCCGCTATTTTGTGGTGGCGCAACGCGCGCGGAAAGCGTACTGAATGGATTAATGGCCGCAGAACTTGAACTCGATGACTGGCTACTGGTGCATGATGCTGCACGGCCTTGTTTGAGCCACAAGCAGCTTGCACGCTTGATTGAAGTATTGCGCGACGACGAGGTTGGCGGCATTCTCGCTGTGCCGGTAGCAGATACTTTGAAGCGTGCCGATGCTGAATGCCGGATTGCGCATACCGAGAATCGCGAGGGAGTATGGCAGGCGCAGACGCCGCAGATGTTTCGCGCTGGGCTATTGCTACAAGCGCTAGGAACCGCCCCAAATGTAACGGATGACGCCTCCGCAGTCGAGACGCTGGGATTCCATCCCAAACTCGTAACAAGCAGTTACAGCAATTTTAAGGTCACTTACCCGCAGGATATTGAGTTAGCGGAATTGTTGTTAGCCCAAAGAAAATAAATATGAGAATCGGACAGGGTTTTGACGTTCATCAATTAGTCGAGGGGCGCAAGTTAATTATTGGTGGCGTGGAGATACGCCATGACAAGGGGCTGCTCGGCCATTCCGATGCTGACGTGCTGCTGCACGCCATCTGTGATGCCCTGCTGGGTGCAGCAGCACTGGGTGATATCGGGCGTCACTTTTCAGATACCGATGTAAAATTTAAAAATATTGATAGCCGCATTTTATTGCGCGAAGTAGCGCGTATGGTGACCAATGCGGGTTTCCGCATAGGCAATTTGGATGCCACAATCATTGCACAAGCACCCAAGATGGCACCGCACATTCCGCGCATGGTAGAGAATATTGCCTCTGATTTGGGCGTAGCGGTGAATGCTGTGAATGTGAAAGCGACCACCACTGAAAGGCTGGGCTTTAGCGGGCGTGGGGAAGGTGTTGCGGCGCAGGCTGTCGCGCTATTGTTAGTCTGAACCAACATAAATTTTGACAATGTAATTTCGTCACTTAAACATTCCCGCTTAAGCGGGAATGTTTAAGTGCATATTATTCGATGGGGCAATTCAAAATAATGATGCGTATATTGGCGCTGGAAACTTCCACTGAATACTGCTCCGTCGCATTATGGCAGGACGGTAATGTCGTCAATCGTTGCGAACTGGTTGGGCAGCGCCATTCCGAATTATTGATAGGAATACTGGATAATTTATTGCATGAAGCGGGTGTTAAGCTCACAGCATTAGATGGTATTGCATTTGGTGCCGGGCCGGGTTCATTCACCGGCGTGCGCATTGCCTGTGGGGTGACGCAAGGATTGGCGCTGGGAGCGGATTTGCCGGTGGTGGGAGTGTGTACGCTGCAAGCATTAGCGCAAGCTGCTGGTCACGATAAAGTGATCACTGCGCTGGATGCGCGCATGGGTGAGATTTATCATGCTGTATATGAAAAACGGGCGGGGTTATGGGTAACGATTTGCGAGCCGAATTTGTGTTTGCCGCAACAGGCTCCGCAGGTTCAAGGGTCTGGCTGGTTTGGCACAGGCAGTGGTTTTGCCATGTATGGTGCTGTATTGGATAATCGCTATGCAGGGCAAATTACTGGTAGCAATACGCAGGCCGTGCCACAGGCCATTGCTATTGCAGAGTTTGCCGCGCCGCTATTTGTCGCCGGTCGAGGCATGGATGCGGCGCAAGCCATGCCGTTTTATTTACGCGACAAGGTGGCGCTGAAAACCAGCGAGCGATGAGTTTGTCTCAATTGCGTCCCCACCCCGTCATGCGCGATATGAATCTAGCTGACTTGACAGGGATAGTGTGCATTGAGCAACGCGTGCATGCTTGTCCGTGGTCTTGCGGGAATTTTACCGATGCGCTTAAAAGTAATTACGTGTGCAAGGTGTGTGAGGCAGAGGGTGAGATATTGGGCTATGTTGTATTCATGCTTGCAGTGGATGAAGCACATTTGCTTAATATCGGCATAGTCGCCGAATATCAACGCAAGGGGCTGGGCCGAGGTATGTTGGGTGCAACAATTGAAATTGCGCGCGGTTTTAACATGCGGCGCATGTTACTGGAAGTACGTCTTTCCAACGCGGCGGCGCTGGGACTATATCTTGATGTCGGGTTTCGTGAAATTGGCCTGCGCCGTGGCTATTATGCGGCAGACAATGGGCGCGAAGACGCAGTCGTGATGGAATATTTACTGTGAATCGAGAAGAAGCAATATTACGTGAGCTCAATCTCTATCCGCAGTGGCAACGGCGCGGACAAGCCACGTCTGTACTTGAGCAAGTGGCAAGCAAGTCTGTTGTGGAAAAAGTAGACATGCAGAATCTGGCCAGTCACAACTGGCCTGAGTTAAAAGCATTGGTGAAAAATTGCACGGCGTGCAAGCTGCGTGCGAGTTGTACACAGACGGTTTTTGGTATGGGCGATGTGCGGGCAGACTGGTTGTTCGTGGGCGATTGGCCGGGCGCGGACGAAGATGTTCAAGGTGAGCCGTTCGTGGGGCAATCCGGCAAGTTGCTCGATAATATGCTGGCTGCAATTAAGTTGAAGCGCGGCCATAATGTTTACATTACCAACATCGTTAAATGCTACCCACCCGGCAATCGCATGCCAGAAGCCAATGAGATTGCTCAATGCGTGCCCTACCTGGAACGCCAGATTCAACTCATCCAGCCCAAGCTGATCGTGGCTCTGGGTGAAACCGCCGCCTTATTACTGGGGCATGACGCCACGTTGCCAGACCTGCGTGGCAAGCTGCATGACTATCGCGGTTCATCCTCTCATGGTTTGGCGAAAGGCATCCCGCTCATCATCACTTACCATCCAACCTATCTGCTATACACCCCGCTGAAAAAAGCCAAAGCATGGGACGATCTGTGCCTGGCAGTTGTTACGATGCAGGGGTTGGTTTAAGATTGTTAGTTTGAGATTAAAGAAGACTACATCTGCCCCGTATCCTGATCATGTCGGTGCTTTTTATACAACACCGTCATGATGCCTGAGAGCAACAGGCCGAACACTAAAGTAATAGTTTGAATGTTTAATTCCAGTTTTTGCATTAAGGCAAATAATGCAAGCATGGCGAAAATGCTGATGTTTTCATTAAAGTTTTGCACAGCGATTGATCTGCCTGCACCCATAAGCAAGTGGCCGCGATGCTGTAACAGGGCATTCATGGGTACCAAGAGGTAGCCGCCCATTGCGCCAATAATGATGAGCAGCGCAATGGCAAGTGGCGAGTTGGTAACCGGGATCATGGCCAGCACCATTAGCCCCATGGCGATGCCTACTGGCAACACTTTCACCGAGTGTTCCAGTTTGACGTATTTAGCCGCTAGTACGGAGCCGATAGCGATGCCAATGGCGACCCAAGCGGTGAGCTTGGCGGCTTCGCCCATATCATAGTGAAGTACGGTGACGGCCCATGCCAACACGATTAAACGTAATGTGGCGCCTGCTCCCCAGAAAAGTGTAGTGACACTCAGCGATACTTGCCCTAGCGGGTCTTTCCATAGCAGTTTGAAACAATGCGCGAATTCACCTACCAAGAACCCTGGGTTGTGGCTTAACGGCTTGTGCTCGATTGGCACGCGCGGGATGTAGAGATTGAACAACGCCGCGATGAGATAAATAACAGTGATGATGGCGATAGCTAGTTCTGGCGCCGAGTCAATGCCGGTTTCTATTATCGGTACATCCCACCATTGCAGCATTTGGCCTGAAATATTTGGGCCGATGAGTATGCCCCCCACTATTGCGCCAAGCACGATGGCGGCGACAGTCAGTCCTTCTATCCAACTGTTTGCCAGTACTAATTTGTCGGGCGGCAAGTATTCGGTAAGGATACCGTATTTTGCCGGGGAATAAGCCGCCGCGCCCAAACCCGCCACTGCGTAGGCGAGGAGCGGATTTACCCCGGCCAGCATGGCGATACAGCCGAACAGCTTAATGCTGTTGCTGATGAACATCACGCGACCCTTGGGCAGCGAATCTGCAAAGGCGCCTACAAAAGGTGCCAAAACGATATAGGACACCACAAATGCTGCTTGCAATATCGGAGTATGCCAGTCTGGCGCATGCATTTCGTGAAGTAATGCAATGGCGGCAAATAGCAGAGCATTGTCTGCGAGTGCGGAAAAGAACTGCGCCGCAAGTATGATATAAAATCCGCGATTCATTGGGAGGCGCAATTTTTAAGAGCGCGTTTTATATCACGAAAATAGGATGCCTGCTATCATTAACAGGACTCTACTTTATCCTGCAACCTTGCATTCATGCCCCGTCCGATTCAAGCTCGCATTGATCTTTCCGCGTTAGAATGGAACCTGCAAGTCGCACGTCGCGCGAGCAGCGCGCGCATCATGGCGGTGATCAAGGCAGATGCTTATGGCCATGGTTTATTACGTGCTGCTGAAGCGTTAATTGCTGCGGAAGGCTTCGCACTGCTGGATATCCGCGATGCGATATGCCTGCGCGACGCGGGGTACAGTCAGACTATCCTGCTGCTGGAAGGTTTTTTTACCCCGGACGATTTGTCGCTGGTGGCTGAATATGACCTCGCCTGTGTGATTCACAACCAGCAACAGATCGACATGCTGGACGCCTATCCGAGCCGTGGTAGCTTGGAGGTTTGGTTCAAGGTCGGCAGCGGTATGAACCGTTTAGGCTTTGCTCCAGACAAGGTTTTCGCTGCGCTGGAAAGACTCAAGGCTCACCCTGCCGTACGCGAAATCACGCTAATGACGCATTTTGCCCAGGCTGACGAAGCGACCGGTGTGGCTGCACAACTAGATGTTTTCAATACGCTGGTCGCGCCCTATCGCATGGCGCGCTCGCTGGCTAATTCCGCCGCACTGTTGCGCTTTCCTGCAACCCATGCCGATTGGGTGCGCCCGGGCATCATGCTGTATGGTGCATCGCCGTTCGCGGAAGTCAGCGCGCAACAACTCGGCTTGCAGCCAGTGATGACACTGCAAAGCCGCATCATCGCGGTGCAAGAATTGCGTGCGGGCGAAACTATCGGTTATGGCGGGTTATTCCGCGCCGAGGCTCCCATGCGTGTTGGTGTGGTCGCCTGCGGATATGCCGACGGCTATCCGCGTCATGCGTCAACCGGCACGCCAGTGTTGGTGGACGATCAGCGCACTCGCATCTTGGGCCGCATCTCGATGGACATGCTGAATGTGGATTTAAGTGCGTTGCCCGCTGCTGATGTGGGTAGTCGTGTGACGTTGTGGGGAAAAGGTTTGCCAGTGGAACAGGTAGCTCATGCGGCAGAGACTATCAGCTATGAGCTGCTGTGCGCGTTGACCGCACGCGTCCCGATTGTGACTAACTAGCTCCCATTGTCAGCTGATAGTAATTGAGGAAACTAGTCTTAATCACTTTAAATCAATCGAGTCTGACCCCATTGATTGATTGATTGATTGATTGGATGATGTCGTGGCCATTGCAGCAGGCGGCCGCAATATTGCTGCACTAAAGAGTGATGGAAGCGTATGGGAATGGGGCGACAATTCATCCGGCCAAAATGGAAATGGCACCTATATAAATTCCGCCATACCTGTCCAATCTCTCATCAATCTCGGGATTGCCAACAATCCATATAATGGACTCTGGTGGAATCCAGACGAATCCGGCTGGGGCATGAGCATCACCCAGCACGATGTAATGATTTTTGCCGCGCTCTCTACACGTATGAGCAAACCGGCCAGCCCACCTGGTATGTCATGTCCAGGTGCCCGATTGCAGTCAACAGTTGTACGGGGGAAATCTACAAAGTGACTGATGGCACACAGCCAGTTGTTCCGTGGAACGGTTCCGGTAAAGTGGTCAGTAGCGTTGGTTCGGGCACGCTGACGTTTGCCGATACCAATAACGCGACGTTCAATTACACTCTTGCGGGTATTGCCGGAACCAAGTTCATCACGCGGCAGATTTTTGCCATGGATAATATTCCCCCGGTTGTTGATTACAGTGATTTGTGGTGGAACCCGGTTGAGTCCGGTTGGGGTGTTGCCATCACCCAGGAATACGGGATGATATTTGCCACGTGGTACACCTATGACGCAAGCGGCAAGGCAATCTGGTATGTGGCGTCCCGTTGTCCCATGATCGGGAACGGTTGCACCGGGGATCTGTATCAAGTGACCGGTGGCTCGCCATTTACTTCTCCATGGAATGGCTCGAACAAGGTTGTAACTGGGATTGGATCAGTGACTTTCACGTTCAGCGATGCGAACAATGGCGTCATGGTCTATTCCGTCAATGGTTCAACAGGAAGTCGGGACATCACACGGCAGGGGTTTTAAAAAATATTATCGAGCGCCCTTATCTCCCGTCATCCTACGATTTTTAGGTTAAGCGCTCCATGCCAAATCTCTTTCATTCAAGGCACACCATCAACGGCTTGCTGCCAATATCGTGCATGGCTTTTGCGATATCGCTCCACACTAATATTCTGCGTATCCATTTCCACAACAATTGCGCCGTCCTTGTCCGAGCGCAATAGTTCGCTGCCAATCGCACGATAACGCTCGACTACTTCTTCCCGAGGATGACCGAAGCGATTGCGGTAACCCACTGTGAATACAGCATAGCGCGGATGTATGGCCGCAACGAAAGCATTCACCGACGAGGTCTTGCTGCCGTGGTGTGGCACCACCAAGAGCGTAGCGGGGAGTTTTTCCTCTTGCTGTTTCAGTAATCGCCATTCGGATTCTTTTTCGATGTCGGCGGCGAGCAGCACGCTGTGTTTGCCTGTGCTGATTTTCAACACGCAGCCGCGGTTATTGTCGTGGATTTTTTCTACTGCATAACTTTCCGCTGTCGGGTGTAGTACTTCAAAGTGCACGCCGTCCCATTCCCAGGTTTGTCCATCCATGCAGCGCTGGGTGTTCGAAGCGTGTTGCAACAGGGGATGGTTGGCTGCCAGCGAGGATGAGAGCCAATTTACCGGCATACCTTGCAATATAGATAATGCGCCGCCGGTGTGATCGTTGTCATCGTGGGTAAGAATCAGGCCGTCGAGTCGCGCGATGCCCATGCCGCGCAGCGCCGGTATGAGGATGCGGTTGCCACTGTTGGCCTCGCTGTTGAAATTGGGGCCGGTGTCATACAGCAGTGCATGGTTGTGTGTCTGCGCGGCTACCGCCAAGCCTTGCCCGACATCGAAAATTACCAGGCGTAGCGCACCTTCTGGCGGTACTGCGGGCAGTACCAGAAACATCGGTAGCAGGGCGATCAGTCCCAGCCAGCGTGCGGGAAATCCGCGCGGCAATAGCATCCATAACACACCAAACATGCCGATGGCTATGCTCCATGTGGGCGGTGCGTGCTGTGTCCATACCACCTCGGGCAGACTATTCAGCCATTCCAGCAGGTTGATGCACACTCCCATGGCCTGATGTGCCAGCCACAGCGGCCAATCGAAGGGAAGCACAGCGCCCAGCAGGGTGAGCGGCACCACCACGAAGCTGACCAACGGAATGGCAAAAGCATTGGCGATGGGCGACACCAGTGAAACTTGCTGGAACATCGCCAACAGCGGCGGAATCAGCCCAATGCTCATTGCCCATTGTACGCGACCATACGTTACTAACCACTGCGGAGGCTGTAAACGGTGCGCGGTCACATAAAAAATCAATGCCACCGCACCGAAAGAGAGCCAGAATCCCGGCGACAGCACCGCCCATGGGTCGAGCAACAATACAACGAGCAATGCGGCGGCAAGAATTTGCGACGGTGCGACAGTGCGTGAGAGCCACAACACGGTGGCGATCGTCGCCAGCATATACACCGTGCGTTGCGCCGGCACACCGTATCCTGCCAGTAGTGCATAGCCGAGTGCCACCAGCAAGCCGATGAGCGCAGCAGCTTTGCGTGCCGGTAGCGCGCGCGTGAGGCGCGCACTGCGCCGCCATAACCAATAGCTTGCAGCAAACGCCAGCCCTGACAGCATGGTGATGTGCAGGCCTGAAATACTCATTAAATGATTGACTCCAGTTCGCGTAAAAACCTGCCACTGCGCCGCTGGGATGCCGGCCTGGTCGCCGATTGCAAGTGCGGTTAACACGCCGACGTAATTATTTTTTTCGACGACACTCACTTCAGCACTATCTCGAGCTCTTTTTCCACTTACGGCGTGTGGGATTTGCAGGGGATGAAGCTGATTGGGGAAGGGATTTAACGTTTTCTGGATATGGTCGCGCACTTCTTCGCGTAGGCTCTGGATGTAGTAATCAGGTGATTGCACTAACGCATCCAGTCGCGAGTTATCTTGCGTTCGATGAATATAACCGCTGGCGCGCAGCTTGTTTTCCAGCATCCATGCTTCAAAATCAAAATCGTGAGGATTGCTGCTGCCGTGCGGTTGCTTCAAACGTACTGTAAGTCGCCAGCGTTCACCGGCATGGATGTCGAGAGGTTCTTCCCGTGCACCATCGTAACTGGCAAGCAGGATGTGTGGCGGAACAATGGCATTGGGGGTGAGCACCTGTTCCACATCGAAGACAAAACGAAGTCCGTGTTCATTCTGTATGGGAAGCTTTCCCACCACACCTATGACTTGAATATCCTTGCCCTGCCATTCGGCAGGCAGAGCATCGGACAAACGTTGCTGCGCAAAAAATGCTGCATAGAAAAAACCAAAGGTAAAGGCAAATGCTGCAAGAAGAGCAGGGTATGCTTTGCGCTGTAAAAGAGTGCTACGTGGCAGCATCAAAGCAGTAGCGAGCAATAAAGTCAGTCCACCCCAAGCGAGGTTGGGAAGCACGGCCTGTTGCTGCAAAAGCCATACGCCAAATGCAAAAAATAAAACGGCATAGCGCATAGATTGTTTAGTGCCGCCGAATGAGCTTGAACAATTCGAACCAGAGTACGCTGCACAGACCGGCAGCAAAACTCAACGCGACTTGATAGGGAGTGAGAGGGGCGAAGTGAAATATTTCGCGTAAAAAGGGTAAATGCAGGGTCAGCAAAAGGAAGGAAAGTGCACCGCCCACCACCCACCACAGTGCAGAATTGCGATTGTTGAGCGAACTGAAGATGTTAAGTTGCCAGGAACGGTTGACCAAAATTAGCCCAATATTACCGATGACTAGTGTGGAAAAAGTCAGTGCGCGGGCTTCCTCTTCCGCTGCGCCATGATGCAGCGCATAGCCCAGTACTGCGAGTGTGGTTAGCAACAGCAACGTACCCTGTAATAGGCTGAGCAGGATGACCTGTCTTCCGAACAGCGGCTCCTGTGGGCTGCGCGGCGGGCGCCGCATGACATTCTGCTCTGCTGGTTCCGCTTCGAAGGCGATGGAGCAGGCCGGGTTGATGATCATTTCCATAAACACGATATGGACCGGAACAAATACTGTTGTCCAGCCCATTAACAGGGGGATCAGTGACAAGCCGGCGATGGGTATGTGTACCGCAAGAATATAAGCCATAGCTTTGCGCAGATTATCGAAGATACTGCGCCCGATACGCACGGCGCGTACGATTGAGGCAAAATCATCATCCAGCAATACCAGTGCGGCCGCTTCGCGTGCCACATCGGTACCACGCCCACCCATGGCGATGCCGATGTGCGCCGCTTTTAACGCAGGAGCGTCGTTTACCCCGTCGCCGGTCATTGCCACTATATCGCCGTTTGCCTTGAGCGCGTTCACCAGTCGCAGTTTTTGTTCCGGCACCATGCGCGCGAAAATATTGTTGTGGCGGATGCGTTCGCGCAATGTTGCATCATCCATTTGATTAAGTTCCATACCAGTAATGATGCTGTCTTGCCCACCGGGCAGACAGATCTGTTGAGCAATTGCGGCAGCGGTAGCAGGATAATCACCGGTAATCATCACCACGCGGATGCCTGCCGCAGTGCACTCCTTGAGCGCCGCTGCAACGGTAGGGCGGACTGGATCAGCCAATCCGATCAGGCCGATAAATTCGAATTCGAAGTCATGCTGGACACCTGGCCATGCACGACCGCGATAACTGGCCTTGGCTACTCCCAATACGCGCATGCCTTGTGCAGCGAGAATATTTACCTTAGTGGCAAGTATGGATAATTGATGCTCATCCAGATGGCACAAATCAGCCACTGCTTCCGGCGCGCCTTTGGTTGCCACTACGTATTCATTGCGGTCGCTTGCCCGCCATACGTGCGAGAGTGCGAGTAGTTCCGGCGACAATGAGTACTCATGTGCCAGCGCCCAATCATGGTGCAGATGTTCTGTGTCGGTCAGATAATGTTCACCGAGCGTGTGGATGGCTTTTTCCATTGGGTCAAAGGGATCGGTTTTACTCGCCAGAATGCTGAACTCAACCAACTCATGAAATGTCTCGGGTAGTGGGTTGTGCGATGCAGCTACCAGGAACGATGCATCGCCAGCGATTAATTGCTGTACCGTCATTTGATTGAGCGTAAGTGTGCCGGTCTTGTCTACACACAGCACAGTGGCCGAGCCCAGCGTTTCCACCGTGGGCATGCGGCGGGTCAGAACCTGATGGCGCGAAATGCGCCATGCCCCCATCGCCATGAATACGATCAACACAAAAGGATATTCCTCTGGCAAAATTGACATCGCCAGCGTGATGCCAGCCAGAAACCCGTGCAGCCAATCACCACGGCTAAGACCATAGATGATTACCAATAGCAAGCTTAACAGGGCGCCGACAATTGCGAGGTTGCGCACCAGTCTGTTGATCTCTTTTTGTAACGGCGTGGTTTCGTTATCCAAGACCTGCAATGCCTTGCCGATCTTGCCGAGTTCGGTGTGCTGTCCGGTCGCCAGCACACGTGCGGTGCCGCGTCCTTGCACCACCAGCGTGCCGGAATACACAAACGGCAAATTATCTCCGCCGGGCGGACGCAGCTTGAGGGCATCAGGTTGACCGATCTTGCGTACCGGCACTGATTCGCCAGTGAGCATTGATTCATCCGTCGCAAAATCATTGCAGGAAATCAGCGCTGCGTCCGCCGGCACTCGGTCACCTTCGGCCAGAATCAGGATATCGCCGCGCACCACTTCATGTCCGGCGATGCGTTGCGCAACACCTTCACGCACCACTAGCGCGCGCGGGCTGCTGATGTCGCGCAATGACTCCAACACCCGTTCCGTCTTGCGTTCCTGATAGATGGTGATCCCCATCACCATGCACACAAAGCCCAGCAACATCAGTGCATCGCTGACATCGCCCAACAGCAGATAAATCACTCCAGCCACCAACAACAGCAAGAACATTGGCTCGCGCACAACTTCCAGTGCAATCGCCGGGATATCGCGGCTCCTGGCTGCGGGCAATTCGTTCATACCTTCAGCTTGCAGTCGTCCACGTGCTTCGGCATGCGTCAGGCCGCGCGTATCAGTTGGGTCGGGTATTTTCGGACTCATGTGCAAACTTCTAAAGAGGGCTGGCATATTCAATAAAATCAGGTAATCTACTATCCTGATTTGCTTAGCAACGATTTTGCCTTATTAACGAATGCCCGTGCCGAAAAAATATTTCAGAAAATTCCTGCCCAGCCATGAAACATTCAAACAAAGCCGTTGGGCGCGCTGGTTTGGCGGCTGGCTACACCATCCCAACCTGTGGCATCTTAACCGCCATTCAGTGTCGGGCGGCGTAGCCATCGGTCTGTTCACCGGACTGATTCCTGGTCCGCTTCAAATAATTGGCGCAACTTTGCTGGCAGTGCTGTTCCGCGTAAATTTGCCAGTAGCTGTGGTCACGACGCTGTACACCAACCCATTTACCATCGTGCCTCTCTATGCGCTGGCATATCAGCTTGGTGTATTTGTTACCGGGCATAATAACGGCCAGTCGCCCGTTAACCTTTCCCTGCCGGAAATGACTTGGGTTAACTGGCCTACCGTCATGCTGGATTGGGTTGTGTCATTGGGCAAGCCCCTCGCTGCCGGCTTGCCGCTTTTGGCGTTAAGTTTTGCTATTGTGGGTTATTTTAGTGTGCGCATGCTGTGGTATGCGATTGTGGTATGGGAATGGCGCAAGCGTGCGTCACGGCGGCGGTGATGGTTTTCATGGGCGGTGCGTACGCCACCGTGCCCAATTTTTTTATAACCTGGTATGGATTTCGGTAAACCGGATTTATCGACTAAATATAAAAAATATTGCTATGAAAAAACTTGATCAATTGAATTTTGATAATACTTTTTCTCGGCTGCCAGACATTTTTCACAGCCGTCTGAATCCTACGCCTTTGCCCCATTCCTATCTGGTTAGTTTTAATGCTAGTGCCGCCGAATTAATTAATCTGGATGTGACCGAAGTTGAGCGCGCGGATTTCGTTGAGTATTTCATCGGCAACCGTTTGCTGCCCGGCAGCGAACCGTTATCGATGCTCTACGCCGGGCACCAGTTTGGTTACTTCGTGCCGCAACTGGGAGATGGACGCGCAATTTTGCTTGGTGAAATAAAAAACAGTGATGGAGAGTATTGGGATATTCAATTGAAAGGGGCAGGTATCACACCGTTTTCGCGCAATGGCGATGGGCGTGCCGTGCTGCGATCCAGCATTCGTGAATACTTGTGTTCAGAAGCTATGCATGGCTTGGGCATTCCTACTTCTCGCGCTTTGTGCATTGTAGGCAGCGATGCAGAGGTGTACCGTGAGACTATCGAAAGCGCCGCCGTGGTTACTCGTTTATCACCGTCGCATGTGCGTTTCGGTTCGTTTGAGGTTTTCGCCTATAGGGATCAGCACGAACCGATCGCCTTGCTCGCTGATTATGTTATAGCCAAGCATTTTCCTGACATCAGCGATGCGCCGGACAAGTACTTGCGTTTTTTGAATGAGGTAATCACGCGCACCGCAAGGCTGATGGCTAAATGGCAGGCTGTCGGCTTCGCACATGGCGTGATGAATACGGACAATATGTCGATCCTCGGGCTGACTTTCGATTATGGCCCATTCGGTTTCATGGAGACCTACGACCCGGGTTTTATTTGTAATCACTCCGACCATGGCGGGCGCTACGCCTTTGATCAGCAGCCGCAAATCGGCCTGTGGAATCTGGCTTGTCTGGCGCAGGCTTTGACGCCTATTATCGCGGTGGAGGAAGCGCAAGAGGCCCTGGAACATTACGAGCCGACATACTTCGAACACTATACTGAATTGATGGGCAAGAAGCTTGGGTTAACCAACGTCAGCAAAGAAGATGTTTCTCTCATTACACCGGTGCTGGAAATGATGCACGCAAGCCAGCTGGATTACACCAATCTGTTCCGCGGTTTAGGTCTGTTCAAATCCGCGCCGGATGAGAAAAACAGCGAGTTACGCGATCAATTCATCGATCGAGCGGCATTCGACGCATGGGCTGACGTTTATCGTACACGCCTGCAAAGCGAGCCAGGAACGGACGGGGAGCGAAAGGCACGCATGGACAAGGCCAACCCAAAATATATTCTGCGCAATTCCATGGCGCAAAGTGCGATTGTCATGGCTGAGCGGGAACGCAACTTTTCGGAAGTAGAGCGCTTGCTGGCATTGCTTAGTCGACCCTTCGATGAGCAGCCAGAGATGGAAGATTATGCCGCGCCGGCACCGGATTGGGCGCGCAATGTCGTGGTAAGTTGTTCATCCTGATGAATACTGCCTGTACCGTTCTTGGTTCTTGGCTTGCTGCAGCGCACTAAGCATCACCCATGGAGCTTAGCCGGAATTTAAGCTTGGCTGACAGAGTAGATTTTATGTGTTGCTTGATGACGAAGGTCTGCGGCTAAAGTTGTTCACACGTATGCTACCTGAATGAGAAATCCCTCACACAAATCCACAATAAACAAAAAGTTAGGTCGCTATGTTAGGTAAACATAGCGCATTGAGCGACTGGCTCGTCTATCTTGAGACCAAGCATCCCAAAGCCATTGAGTTGGGTCTTGAGCGTGTAGCAATAGTTAAACAGCGGCTGGGACTCAAACCAACTTTCCCTATCATTGTTGTAGGTGGTACCAACGGCAAAGGTTCAGTGTGTGCAATGCTCGAAAGCATGTTACACGCGGCGGGTTATCGCGTTGGCTGCTACACCTCACCGCATTTACTGGATTACAACGAGCGCGTCCGTATCGGCCAGCGGCAGGCCAGTGATGCGGAGCTGTGCGCAGCATTCGAGCGGGTAGAACAGGCGCGTGCTGGCTCTCCCTTGCAGAAAATAGATGCCCGCTTGCGGGGTAATGATGAATTATCAGAAATTTCGTTAACCTATTTCGAGTTCGGCACGCTGGCTGCGATGCAATGTTTTATCGATCAAGCGGTAGAGGTGGCGATACTGGAAGTTGGACTGGGTGGACGGCTGGATGCGGTTAATGTGTTCGACCATGATTGTGCGGTAGTCACCAGCATAGATTTGGACCATATGGAGTATCTTGGTGATACGCGTGAACAGATTGCGTTTGAGAAGGCGGGAATTTTTCGTGCTGGGGAAGTGGCGGTCTTTGGCGATATGGATGTGCCTATCACGATTCGCGCTCAGGCGCAGCATGTCGGCGCGCAGTTGTGGTGTCTGGGCGAGCAATTCAGTTTTACGGCAAGCGCGCAACAGTGGAATTATCACGGTGTGAGTGGTACTCGCAGCGCTTTGCCCTATCCTGCTTTGCGTGGAGCATTTCAATTGCACAATGCCAGCGCCGCATTGGCCGCGCTGGATGCGCTTAAGAATAAACTGCCGGTGAGCATGGCGGCGGTGCGGCGCGGCTTGGTCGGGGTAGTGCTGCCAGGTCGTTTTCAGGTTGTGCCTGGCAGGCCAATGCTGATTTTGGATGTTGCGCACAATCCCCAGGCGGCGCGCTCACTGGCGCGAAATTTGGCCGCCTTGCCGCCTTGCCGTAGGACTTTTGCAGTGTTCGCTATGCTTAAAGACAAAGATATGGCCAGTGTGGCGCGTGCGCTCAAGGAGCAGGTGGATGTCTGGCTAGTGGCGGGCATAGCCGCGCCGCGCGGCGCAACGGCCACGGAATTATCCAGAGAGTTATATGCCGAAGGTGTGAAGGACGCGGTGCTGACGTTTGTCACGGTAACAGATGCGCTACAGCATGCCTGTAATGAAGCCGTCGAAAATGATAGAATTATAGTGTTTGGTTCATTCTATACAGTAGCAGAGGTGATGCGTGCGCAATCTGCGCTACCCTTGATTTGCGCGGAGATACATGATGGCAAAGCAACTCATGGATGATGAAGTCGGTCTGAAGCGTCGGGCAAGACGTCGATTGATTGGCGCGGTAGCACTTGCCATCGTAATCGTGGTACTGCTGCCCATGGTGTTGGATAGCGAACCCAAGTTAGCGGGGCAGAATATTGAGTTGCGCATTCCAGACAAGGATAAGGTGGGTGAGTTCATGCCCAAGATGGGCATGCCGCCAGCGCCTGTCTCTGTTCTTGTGGTTTCTTCACCGGTTGCTGTTCCTGTTTCAACAGTGCCCAGCCTACCTGTCGTTACAGATCAGGTGGTCGCGGCATCGCAAGTAATTGAAAGTAAGCTTGCTCCAGTCAAGTCTGAAACCAAGCCTGTGGGGGATATACACATAGAGAACAGGCAGCTCACGCCAAACTCCGGTTTCGTGGTACAAGTCGGCGCATTTGCCAATGCCGACACCGCGCACCAATGGCAGAAAAAATTGAGTAAGCAAAATATCAAGGTTTACACCGAGAAGGTAGGCAGCAAGACCCGTGTGCGCGCCGGTCCTTATGCCACGCGTGAAGCTGCAGACAGTGTATACAAAAAACTGGAAGCGCAAGGGCTGAAACCGACGGTAAGTCCAGCGTATTAGGCATGACATGGTTTGATTATACTGTCATTATAATCGCCGTATGGTCGGTGTTGCTGGGATGGTGGCGCGGTTTCGTGTATGAGGTGCTTTCGCTACTCGGTTGGGTGGTGGCTTACTTGGTGGCACGTTGGCAGGCTGTAAATTTGGCAGCATTAATGCCGGCAGGGCTGGGGATGGAGGCGATCAGGGTCACAGTTGCTTTTGTCTTGCTGTTTCTGGCTACCTTGATCGCTAGTGGTATCGTGGTATGGCTGTTATCGAAATTAATCAAGTTAACCGGACTCGGTTGGATAGACGGCCTATTCGGCAGTCTATTTGGCATGCTACGTGGAGCGCTGTTAGTGCTGATGTTGGTGCTGCTGGCGGGGTTGACTGATTTGCCGAAGAAGCCGTTTTGGCGTGAGGCGAAGCTGAGTAAACCGTTGGAAAGCATGGCTCTAGCTAGCCTAGCTTGGTTGCCAGATAGCGTGGCGCGCCGTGTGCATTTCGGATTGAAAAAATGAATATTGGGGTTAAAACATGTGTGGCATTCTAGGCGTTGTCGCGCAAACACCGGCCAATCAAGTTCTATATGATGGCTTGCTAGTGTTGCAGCATCGCGGGCAGGATGCTGCGGGTATTGCCACTATCGAAGGAAATACCTTTCACCTGCACAAGGGTAATGGCCTGGTGCGCGATGTTTTCCGAACGCGTAACATGCGAGCGCTGCGCGGCAATGCGGGCATAGCTCATGTGCGCTATCCTACTGCGGGTTCCGCCATCGATCACAATGAAGCGCAGCCATTTTATGTCAATTCGCCATTCGGTATTGTGCTTGGGCATAACGGCAACTTGACCAATACCGAGCAATTGCAGCAGGAATTGTTTCTTGAAGACAGGCGACACGTAAACACCAATTCCGATTCGGAAGTGCTGCTCAATGTGCTTGCGCACGAGTTGCAAGCACATTCCACAATGCGCTATCGTCTTGATATAAAGAATATCTTTGACGCCGTATCCGGGGTGCATCGTCGCTGCCGTGGTGCTTACGCAGTGGTGGCGATGATTGCGGGTTATGGCCTGCTGGCGTTCCGCGATGTTTATGGTATCCGGCCACTGGTATTGGGTAGCCATCAAACTGAAAATGGCACGGAATATTTGATCGCTTCGGAAAGCGTAGCGCTGGATACGCTAGGTTTCAAGTTTCTGCGCGATATTGCACCAGGTGAATCGGTATTTGTTGACTTTGATGGAAATTTCCACAGTCAGCAATGTGCAGAAAATCCCACACTTAACCCATGCATTTTTGAGTATGTTTATCTGGCGCGCCCGGATTCGGTGATTAATGGGGTTTCGGTATATGAGACACGCTTGAATATGGGTGAAAACCTGGCCGACAAAATCACCCGCGAATGGCAGCAACATGATATTGATGTAGTTATTCCCATTCCGGACTCCAGCCGTCCTAGTGCCCTGCAATTGGCTAATCGTTTGGGTATCTCATTCCGCGAGGGTTTCGTAAAAAACCGTTATATTGGGCGTACCTTCATTATGCCGGGACAGGCAATGCGGAAAAAATCGGTGCGCCAGAAACTAAATGCAATTAGCGTGGAATTCAAGGATAAAAATGTCCTGTTGGTGGACGATTCTATCGTGCGCGGCACCACTAGCCGTGAAATTGTTCAAATGGCGCGTGATGCCGGAGCGCGCAAGGTGTACTTCGCCTCCGCCGCACCTCCGGTGCGTTTTCCTAATGTGTATGGCATAGACATGCCGAGCCGCAAGGAGCTGATTGCCACCGGCCGCAGTGATGAGGAAATTTGCCGTGAGATCGGTGCAGACAGGTTGGTTTATCAGGATCTTGATGACCTTAAAGCGGCAGTGCGCAAAACAAATCCGGATATTGTGTACTTTGATGCTTCATGCTTTGATGGAGATTACATCACCGGAGATGTCACATCAGAGTATCTCAACGAAATTGAAGCGGCGCGTGAAAATGGCAAGGTAAATACGGATGATGATGTCAGCCAGCTTGATCTTGATTTAGTCGCCTAACCCGTAATCAGAATTGCTGTTCAGTGGTTGAGTTATCAGTTTTTCGAACGATCGATCTGATTGAACTGAAAGTGCCAGAAAGAGCATGTTATATAAATAACAATGTTCCTTGATAAGGAACCAAGGATTGAATTTGTTTGACAGGGGCTAGTCTTTTAACATAAAATTCGCGCCCTTCGAAGTTTACTATATTTTTGTTTTAGGAAGCGCCATGAAAACATTTTCAGCTAAGCCCCATGAAGTCCAGCATGACTGGTATTTGGTAGATGCTGCCGACAAGATTTTAGGTCGTTTAGCTAGCCAAATTGCAGCCCGTCTACGCGGAAAACATAAGGCGATATATACACCTCACGTGGATACGGGCGATTTTATTGTCGTGGTCAATGCTGAAAAGCTGCGCGTGACCGGCAACAAGGCGCAAGACAAGGTCTATCACCGTCACACTGGTTATCCTGGCGGAATTTATACAACTAATTTTATGAAGTTGCAGGAACGTCATCCAGACCGTGTGCTGCAAAAAGCGGTCAAAGGTATGCTGCCAAAAGGTCCGTTAGGCTATGCCATGTTGCGCAAGCTTAAGATTTATGGTGGTGCTGAACATCCGCATTCGGCGCAGCAACCTAAACCTATTGATCTATTGAAAGCTTAATCATGAACGTGACTTACAACTATGGCACCGGTCGCCGCAAGAGCGCAGTAGCTCGTGTATTCATTAAACCAGGCAAGGGTGATATCGTGGTAAATGATAAGCCACTCGATATATTTTTTTCGAGAGAAACTGGTCGCATGATAGTGCGTCAGCCGCTGGAACTGACCGACATGCTTAACAAATTTGATATTATGGTAAACGTGTGTGGAGGTGGTGAATCTGGCCAAGCGGGAGCGGTGCGTCATGGCATCACTCGTGCTCTGATAGATTTTGATGCGAGCTTGAAGCCAATGTTGAGCAAAGCTGGACTCGTTACCCGCGATGCGCGTGAAGTTGAACGTAAAAAAGTCGGTTTGCGCAAGGCGCGCCGCCGCAAACAATTCTCCAAGCGTTAAGCGTATTTGGAGTGTTTGGAAAAGCCGCCTTTGGGCGGTTTTTCATTTTTGTTTTACTATTTCGTCTATAAATAGTTGGCAAACAGTTGAGTGCTTCATAAACCGGAACAATACCCTGACAGTTTAAGTGCGCGCAGAACAGGCTGTAATCGTTGATCCTGCATCTTTCGTGATGGCGATTTCAATTGGTTATGGCACTGTCGACCGCCTTCACAGGAATAATAGCTGCTGAGATGTATCTGCCATAGGTAACGCAAAATAGGGGAAAGAAGTGATCAAAGTTGGCATCGTTGGAGGAACAGGTTATACGGGAGTCGAGCTGTTGCGGCTATTGGCACAACATCCGCAAGTGGAGTTGTGCGCCATTACCTCGCGCGCCGACCAAGGGATGCCAGTCAGCCAGATGTTTCCCAGTTTGCGTGACTATGTGGATTTATGTTTTACCCACCAAGATGAGTCACGTCTGGATCAATGTGACCTGGTGTTTTTTGCCACACCCAATGGCATTGCCATGCATTATGCACGCGCATTGCTTGACGCAGGGGTGCGGATAATAGATTTAGCGGCGGACTTTCGTATTCAAGACGTTGCGGTTTGGGAAAAATGGTATGGTATGAGCCACGCCTGTCCTGATCTGGTTCCTGAAGCAATATATGGTCTGCCAGAGAGCAACCGCGAGCAGATAAAACATGCACGGCTAGTGGCCAATCCGGGTTGCTATCCAACGGCTGTGCAGCTCGGCTTTCTTCCATTATTGGAAGCGGGGATTGTGGATTGCAGCAGCTTGATTGCTGACGCGAAATCAGGTGTGTCTGGCGCGGGCCGCAAGGCAGAGGTTAGTATCATGTTTTCCGAGGCAGCTGACAATTTCAAAGCTTATGGTGTATCTGGACATCGCCATTTACCAGAAATTAGTCAAGGACTCGCGCGAGCGGCACAACAGAAAATTGGTCTGACCTTTGTGCCACATCTTACTCCGATGATACGTGGTATCCATGCCACATTATATGCGCGCCTACAATGTGATGCCGATCTACAGGCGTTATATGAGCAGCGGTACGCCAATGAGACATTTGTGGATGTAATGCCAGCCGGCAGCCATCCGGAAACGCGTACCGTACGCGGTGCGAATTTCTGTCGTATCGCGGTACACCGGCCGCAACAAGGTAATACTGTGGTTGTATTGTCAATAATTGACAATCTGGTTAAAGGTGCGGCAGGTCAAGCGGTACAGAATATGAACATTATGTTCGGCTTACCCGAAACAACAGCGCTGACCAGCATCCCTTTGCTGCCTTAGAATGCATTAAGTCAATTTGGGATAATTTAAAGTGGGATTATCAGTCATGGATTCCAGCTGCACATCGCTCTTTGCATAATTTAACCCGTCCGATTTAAGTTTAACATAGCGTAAATAGCCATTGTTAAGCTTAACTCATGGCAAAAAGCTCGAAAAATTCAGGATATCATCTGAAAATCTCGTTTCTTGAATTCTATTGTTTCATTTTTGAAAAATACTATTGCTTCATAAAGTACACGGAAAACGTTAGAATTGCGGTCTTTGTAATACTTTTAAGGAAATTCAACCATGTCTATGGCTGACCGCGACGGTTTTATCTGGTATGACGGCAAAATTGTGCCTTGGCGCGATGCCACAACTCATGTTTTGACTCATACACTGCACTACGGCATGGGAGTGTTTGAAGGTGTGCGTGCATACAAGACTACTCAGGGCACGGCAATCTTCCGCCTTAAGGATCATACCGACCGCCTGTTCAATTCAGCCTATATTTTCAAGATGAAGATGCCATTCGATAAAGAAACTCTGATGGAGGCGCAATGCGAGGTAGTGCGCGCTAATAATTTGGAGTCCTGTTACATTCGGCCCATTGTGTTCTATGGGTCAGAAGCCATGGGTATCGCCGCCACTGCTATTAGCACCCATGTCGCCGTTGCAGCTTGGCCATGGGGTGCGTATCTTGGTGTAGAGGGAATGGAAAAAGGCATTCGTGTAAAAACTTCCAGTTTCACCCGCCACCACGTAAACATTAATATGTGCCGTTCCAAATCAGTAGGTACCTACACCAACTCCATTCTGGCCCATCAAGAAGTAGCGCACGATGGCTATGACGAGGCGCTACTACTTGATGTGGATGGTTATGTAGCGGAAGGTGCGGGCGAGAATATCTTTATCGTGAAAAAAGGCAAGCTGTATACACCCGACCTCACTTCCTGCCTGGAAGGCATCACGCGCGACTCTATCATCACACTGGCGGCTGATCTGGGCATGCAGCTGATCGAAAAACGCATCACGCGCGATGAGGTCTATTGCGCCGACGAAGCTTTCTTTACTGGGACTGCGGCAGAAGTTACGCCGATCTGTGAGCTGGACAATCGCACCATAGGCAATGGTATGCGCGGTCCGATCACAACGCGTCTGCAAGCGCTATTTTTTGATTGTGTCAGTGGAAAAAATCCGCAATATGCCGATTGGTTAGCACACGTTTAAGGGGAATTATATGCAAACCGAACATGCCAAGCTACGCTATATAGAAGTGACCGCTGCAGACTTGCCACTTTATTGTCCCATGCCCAATATGAGCCTATGGAATGCACATCCTAGGGTGGCCATCCCAGTTGACAAGATCGGCGAAGCGCGCTGCCCCTATTGCGGCACACTATACAAGTTCAAGGGCGAGTTACCTAAAGGACATCATTAAAAAATTCCCGCTAGGCGCAGAATCATAGGGCGCTTTAAGTCGATCACATCAGGTTCGAGCATTCACGCTATCACGCTGTTCCATGATTCTTGATAGTCATGCTCACATCCCTATTCAATTCATGGAGTAAAACCATGCAAAACTTACCTAAAGAAATTTTCAAGGCATATGATATTCGCGGCATTGTTGGTAAATCACTGACTCAGGAAATTATTGAGATTATTGGCCATGCCATCGGGTCAGAAGCCACAGCACGGGGCCAGCACACGATTGCAATCGGTCGCGACGGACGTCTGTCTGGCGTAGAATTTGCCGCCGCTTTGGCACGCGGCATTCAGAAGAGTGGCATCAATGTCATTGATGTTGGGCGTGTTGCCACGCCCATGGTGTATTTTGCAGCTTATCATCTGGATACGCATTCTGCAGTCATGATTACTGGCAGCCACAACCCCCCGGATTACAACGGACTGAAAATGGTACTGGCGGGCGAGACGCTCTCCGGTGATACCATACAAGCTCTACGCACACGTATCGAGCAAAACAATCTCAGCCATGGTGCAGGTTCCTATTCACAATATGATATCAGCCCCGTGTACATTGCCCGCATAGTTTCCGATATTAAGTTGGCGCGGCCCATGAAGATTACGGTTGATTGTGGCAATGGCGTAGCCGGGGATTTTGCCGCTGCCCTGTATCGCCAGTTGGGCTGTAAAGTAACGGAACTTTTTTGTGAAGTGGATGGCAACTTTCCTAACCATCATCCTGATCCTTCACAACCGGAAAATCTGCAAGACCTGATCCATGCACTCGTCAGCAATGATAGTGAACTGGGTTTAGCCTTCGACGGTGATGGTGACCGCTTGGGCGTCGTCACTAAAAATGGCAACATCATTTTTCCAGATAGGCAGTTAATGCTGTTCGCCGCCGATGTGCTGGCACGCAACCCTGGTGCAGAAATTATCTTCGACGTTAAATCCACGCGCAAACTGTTTGGCTGGATTACACAACATGGTGGTAAACCTACACTCTGGAAAACCGGCCATTCCTTCATCAAGACAAAAATGAAGGAATGCGGCGCATTGCTGGCAGGCGAAATGAGTGGCCATATATTCTTCAAGGAACGATGGTATGGCTTCGATGACGGTCTATACGCGGGTGCCCGTTTGCTCGAATGCTTGAGCAAGCAGTCAGATGCAAATGGCATGCTGAATGGCCTACCCAACTCAATTAACACACCGGAACTGCAAATTAAGTTAAAGGAGGGTGAGAGCTACGCTCTGATCACACAGCTGCAGAAAGAGGCCAAATTTACCGATGTACAAGACATCATTACCATAGACGGTCTGCGCGTTGAATATGCAGACGGATTTGGCTTGATGCGCTCCAGCAATACCACGCCAGTGGTGGTGTTGCGCTTTGAAGCGGATAACGAAGAGGCACTGGCAAGAATTCAGCAGGACTTCCGCCGCGTGCTGCTAAATGCCAATCCAAATCTCTCGCTACCATTCTGAACGGAATGAATGGATTTTTTTTGAGTTTTGTATTATGGCTGACTGAGACTGAACGGATTAATAATCGAAGAAAAAATTAATCGATAAAATATGATCGTTCAGGTTTACTGAGGTGTTAGACCGGTTAATATATTGATTCATATAGCCGATTTCTGTTTTAGTTTCCTTGTCAAAATTGTATCCTATCCCCAGGAATAATCGGTTTTGATCAAAACCTGATTTAGGTGACCAATCAGTGTCGTTCAGATTTAAGAAATATTCATCGCTGGCCACTAGACTGTAAGCGGGGGCATTGTTCAGTGGACTCGATATTTTCAGCATTTGCCGCAAGCGGTATGCAGTATCATCTCCTACACGGGGTGCCCAGCGTTGTTCAAATCGCGTTCTGCTACTGAGAGCACCGAAGGAATACTTATCCTTCCATAAAAATTGTTGCCATAATCTCCGCTCGTTGAATGGGGTTTTGGTGAAGGGCTCATCAGTGGGTATCCAACCATAGCCCAGCCAGACACTGCTATTATTGTTAATCTCATACCCGATCCCGGGACGGACCATTACTTGAGATAAGCGTGACGAATTTTCCCCAAACCGCGCCTGGAATTCTGCCCAGTATTTAAATTTCTTTAATGCGGGATTGAAAGATTCCAGACTGCCAGTTGCAGTTGCTGCGCCCCAAGTTTGGAAATCGCTGATGTCTTTTGCAGCAAATACCGGGCTTGAAAGTAATAAGCCGGACAGGGTTAATGCCTTAAGTGTATTGATTTTCGATAGCACAGGGCTCTCTTCTCCATAGAAGTTATGGCATTTCGAACAAACCTGGTGTTTAAATTATGCTCTGGCTTAATTTGATGATGGCGGCGAGATCCGGTTTCAACCATCTTCGATAAATCGCTGTATTGCGGGCAGAGCTGACGCGAATTTTATTGCAGATTTCCTTTTTTGCAGTTCGTTATTGTAACGTCAATTTACATTGACTAACAGCTTGTAGCATCGTTTTCGCAACAGAATTCCAGATTATTTTAGTTGGGAGCTTCTGATAGTCACTTTGCCTGTGCAATGGGCGAGCATTATAGGATCCCTCTCGGTTGCATGTGCTCCAAAGTCGATAATAGAAATTTCTATTGGATAGAGAACAATCTTCGCCGCAGTAATGTGAAAAATTCTGCCTGGATTGGCTGGTTGGTTTCAGGAGGGATTCAATCGTATTAATGGTAGCGCTAATAATAAAGGGGTACGAAAAATCGTACCCCTTTATTTCCCCGCGCGCCCATTGCTAATAAATGGTATTGACGCGTAGACTCACGAAGCCTTCATAAACACACTTAGAAGTTCATTGCTCCATATAGCCAGAACTTGTCGGTGTCAATACAGGCCGCACAGGCAGCGTTTTTGGCGTTGGCTGTGTTAAAGAAGGCCGCCCGGGTACCAACAGACCAGGTTTTGTCGATTTGTTTCTCTGCCATCAAATCCCATTCCGTTCCGTAAGCACCACCTCCTGCGTCTGCCTGGAAGTCATGGTAATCGGCTCCCAACACTATCCCATAAACTTTTGTGCGGGCAGATCCGTATATATCCCGCAGACCATTTCTAGGGGTTGCCAGGAACACATCCGCCCAGCCATTAAATGCAAACAACGTTGCCAGTGGAGTGGAGAGGGATTGTGTTCCATTGCTGCTGAGCAATTCATACCCTACTTTGAATGAGGAAGGGAGATCGGCAGCCTTGAAACCCACGCCTACCTCTGCCAAGGTGTAGTGGACACTGTAGTTGGCCGGATTGTCGCCATAGTCAGACTGGTTAGCATATTCTGCGGCATAGAGAAGTTTGGTTCCACCTTCGCTGATCGGTGCCTCCCCTTTAGCTCGGATACCCAAGGTTCGCGTTGAATTTGTTCTTCCGAAAGCTTTCGCAGCAGCATCATAATCCAGGAAATATCCATATCCAGTAATTTCAGCAAGCTTAAATCCCGAATATTTTACGTTCACAAGCGGGGAGCTCATCTTGTGGTCGCCCATGAATGCACCGGTGCCGTTATCAATTGATGAATCACCGAATACACGGTTGACGTTATTAACGTAGGCTAAAGAGACGGTAGTATCAGGCAGTGATTGGTTAACTGCGGTAAAGGCATCATATGTTTGCCAGTTTTGACGCCAAACGACGTTACCAATCCAACGATGGTTGTCATACGTAATGACTTGACGACCAAACTTAAGTTTTGTTTGAGGAAGGCCACTGTAACTCAGGTAGGCCTGATTGATCTCGGTCCCCCTGGGGTCTGCTACAACAGAATAACTGGTCTGGCCATTTGACCTGCTGTTGTACATGTGATTGCCGGCAATGCTTTCAACTTGAACCATGGCGCCGAATCCCTTGTATTCGGCAGTCTCATATCCCAAACGCAACCGGAAGGTTGATGCTTCGGCAGTTTTCAGTCCACTGGTTGGCTGATCAACGTTCTCATAGCGGTATTGCAAATTGGCTGTAACCTTGCCTCCTGTTAAAGCCTCGGTAATCGTATCCGCTGCATGTGCCCCAGAACCCAGCGCAGCAAATGCCAGCGGGGCAAAGAGTAACGACATTTTCTGGAATGATGTCCTGGTTCTGAATTTCATTGTGTTGCCTCCCTGAATGTGGATAAATTTATTAAAAATCCAATAAAACAGTTATTAAGATGAATATCTGCAAAATCTAATTGCTCGGTTCAGGCTTTAGTTGAACGTACCAAAATTAAGGTGGCAATAAGCTAGCGTTAATTTTTTTATAACAAATTATTAACTTACTATTACTTTGCTCCTAACTTAGCAAATCTAAGTATATAACCTTTTTGGCGGTTTGTTCTTGATTTATACATAAAAAATTTAATATCGAGGGAGGTAATCAAACCGCCATTGTTTAATCTGTTTCCTGGATTACTTCAAAATCATGGGTGATATCTGCCATTTTGCCCAGCATGATGGAGGCCGAGCAGTACTTCTCTGCAGAAAGATGAATGGCGCGCTCAACTTGCTCGGGCTTAAGATCTTTGCCGGTCACGATAAAATGAAAATGAATTTTGGTGAATACTTTAGGGTCTTCCGTGGCACGTTCAGCCTCGATATTTACTGCGCAATCCGTTACCTGCTGACGGCTTTTTTTGAGGATGTGAATAACATCGTAAGTAGTGCAGCCACCTGTGCCAAGAAGCACCAGTTCCATTGGACGCGGCCCAAGATTACGGCCACCGCCTTCGGGAGGGCCATCCATCAGGATGGCATGGCCGCTTTCGGTTTCGCCTAAGAAGGAAACCTGCTCTACCCATTTGATACTTGCTTTCATATTGCCGTTACCTTTTTATAAATTTTTAGTTAATGTAATTATTTTGAAGGGCAGAAATAACGGGCATTTTTAGAGTGCCCTTTAATAAATGCGTAATATTTTAACCTATACCATAGCAGTCCTCTGCATGATATAAAACTGGTAGCATAAACCTTCGCTGGAAGACAACAGACCAGGGGAAGCTCAGGCGTTCGCAATATATTAAAAAAGAACTTCTAAATTCAGGTTGTGGAAGAGGGCAGTATTTTGGTAGAATCGCGCCCTTAATTTTTGTTGAAGGGTAGTTTGTTTATGACGACTGTGCGTGTTAAGGAAAATGAACCATTTGAAGTGGCAATGCGCCGTTTCAAGCGATCAGTGGAAAAGACTGGTTTGCTAACTGAATTGCGCGCTCGCGAATTCTATGAGAAACCTACTGCGGAACGTAAACGCAAGCTAGCTGCTGCCGTGAAACGGCATTACAAGCGCTTGCGCAGCCAAGTGCTGCCGCCCAAGCTATATTAATCCTCAACTGTTAGCGACTACGCGTTGATGCGGAGCCTGCCGTTAAATTTCCCGCGAGATTGAACTCAGCATGAATCTGACGCAGCAAATCAGAGAAGACATGAAGACGGCCATGCGCGCTAAGGATTCGGTGCGCCTCGGTGCTATCCGCCTGTTGCTGGCCGCAATCAAGCAACGCGAGGTAGATGAACGTATCGAGTTATCAGATGCCGACGTAATTGCAGTCATCAATAAAATGATCAAGCAACGGCGCGATTCAATTATCCAGTTCGAAGCGGCAGCTCGGCAAGAGTTGGCCGACATTGAGAAATTTGAAATCAGCGTATTGCAGGCATATATGCCGCAGCCGATGACTGAAGCCGAAGTGGAAGTTGCAGTCAACGATGCCATTGCCAGTAGTGGTGTTCAGAGTGCCCAAGAAATGGGTAAGGTGATTGCGTTGCTCAAGACGAAACTGGCGGGTCGAGCAGACATGAGCAAAGTTTCAGCGCTGGTGAAGGCGCGATTATCTCAGTAACATTGTATTTTGTGCGTTGATTAATTTAAGCAAATTAAGCAATGCGAATACATATTGAATTCGCACCATAAAGTCGTAGTCCACCACTTAATCACACAGTCATTTTCGCGTTCACGAATAATGATAGCTGCAGTGAATATGAGTCTGTCAAGAATTACTTAAAATCAGTAATCAATTACTCCTCAGTGTACATAACGCATTAGTAACGCGAGAGGCGGAGCCAGGATGATTCCAAAAAATTTCATTCATGATTTGCTCAACCGTCTTGACATTGTGGAAGTAATCGAGCGTTACGTTCCGCTTAAAAAAGCTGGCGCTAATTATGTTGCCTGCTGCCCTTTCCACAACGAAAAATCTCCTTCTTTTACCGTCAGTCAAAACAAGCAGTTTTATCACTGCTTTGGTTGCGGCGCACATGGCACGGCTATAGGGTTTGTCATGGAGCACGGTGGGTTGGGTTTTGTCGATGCCGTGGAAGAATTGGCGCGCAGTGCTGGCGTGACGGTGCCACGCGAAGCGCCTCTGCCAGAACACGCGCAGCAGCATAAAGTTACACCTGATTTGTACGAAGTAATGCAGTCTGCAACACGTTATTATCGTGACCAGCTCAAGCAGTCGTCACCCGCCATTGACTATCTCAAGCGGCGCGGCTTAAGTGGCGAAATAGCGTTACGCTTTGGCATCGGCTATGCGCCGGAGGGCTGGCAAAATTTGGGAAGCGTCTTTGCAAACTATCATGACAGTAGCCTCTTGGAGACTGGTCTTGTAATAGAAAACGAGGACGGCAAACGGTATGACCGTTTTCGCGACCGCATCATGTTTCCCATTGTAAATACGCGCGGGCAGGTGATCGGCTTTGGTGGGCGAGTGCTGGACTCGGGCGATCCCAAGTATCTGAACTCGCCGGAGACCGTGCTATTCGAAAAAGGACGCGAGTTATACGGCCTGTTCCAGGCGCTGAAAGCAATACGTACCAAACGACAGGTTTTGGTAGTAGAAGGCTATATGGATGTGGTAGCACTTGCCCAGCATGGCATTGAATATGCCGTCGCCACATTGGGAACGGCGACTACACCCTACCATGTGCAAAAGATGCTGCGCTTGACCGATAAAGTGATGTTCTGTTTTGATGGTGATGCAGCTGGGCAGCGTGCAGCGTGGCGCGCAATGGAAAATGCACTACCACAACTGGTAGATGGTAAGCATATCGGCTTCCTGTTTCTGCCTTCGCGACATGATCCTGATAGCTTTGTACGGGAACATGGAACAGCGGCATTTGAGCAGCTACTGCAAGAGGCTTTGCCGCTGTCCAGTTATGTGTTGCGTGAATTATCCACGCAAGTTGACCTGCATACCCAGGAAGGGCGCACTGCCTTGTTGCAGCGTGCCAAGCCTTTGCTAACAGTTATTTCTGCGCCCACTACTGCGCTGTTGCTGCGTAAGGAAGTGGCGGCGCTGGCGGGGATTACCCAAGCGGAATTGGAAGCGCTGTATGCGATCAAACCGATAGGCACTTCGCCTCGTCGCGCGCTACAAAAAGCGGCGCGCCCTGTAGTGTCAAACTTGCGTGTGTTACTGCGCTGTTTATTATTTCAGCCCGATCTGGCGCGAGAGTTACCAGAGAATTGGATGGCCGTAGGGGCGGAAGCGTCAGCGATTACTGCGCTGACCGAGTGGTCGCGCACGCAAGAAGGAGCAGTAAGCAGTGCAGCCATGATCCAGAATTTTCAAGGCACAGTGCATGAATCATTATTAGCGGCAGAGCAAGCTGAAATTATGCAATGGGGTGAAACTTTTAATGTGGTAGCAGAGTTTCAAGACGTATTAACCAGATTACGCAATGAACAGCGCAAACAGCAATTGCAGGCTTTACATGTCAAAATGCATGGCATAGGGATGAAGGGCTTGGACGAACAAGAACGATCGCTCTATTTGCAACTATTACAACGCAGTGAACTCAAATAAAGGCAATGCAAAATTGGTGTGCGGAAAGTTTTTGCAAAGTCGGGTATAATCTGCACCCTTTTCAAAAGCATTGTGTTAACCCGCAATGTGTTAACTCATTTAATTAAATGGGAATCCACCGAATATGGCAACTCAGCAAGACAAGAAAACACCTATTTCAGCTAAACAGGCATCGATTGGAAAGCAGATTGCTGACCCTGTAGAGCTGTCGCAGGATATTGAGGCACGGCGCACTCGCCTGAAGGCTTTGATCATCCTGGGCAAGGAGCGAGGCTATCTGACTTTCGGCGAAATCAACGATCATCTGCCGGAAATGTTGGAAGCCGAGCAGATCGAAGGCGTTGTCAGCATGATCAACGACATGGGCATTACCGTGTGCGATGATGCTCCCGATGCTGAAAATCAGATCATGTCGGATGCACCCCCCGTGGTGGCCGACGAAGACGCGGTGGAAGCTGCTGAGGCGGCGCTTTCTACAGTAGACTCGGAATTTGGCCGTACCACTGATCCGGTGCGCATGTATATGCGCGAAATGGGAACAGTGGGCTTGCTCACGCGCGAAGATGAAATCGTCATTGCCAAACGCATTGAGGAAGGCCTGAAGCATATGATTCAGGCGATTTCTGCCTGTCCAACCACCATTGCCGAAATTCTAACGTTAGTCGATAAAGTTACACGCGAGGAATTGCGTATTGACGAAATTGTCGATGGCTTCATTGAGCCTGAGGATGAGGCCGTAATCGTTGAAGAAGAGCTTAGCGATGAAGACATGGAGGATGACGAAGAAGACGTAGAAGGTGACGAAGAAGATACCGAGGCTATTGCCGCAGCCAATCTCGCCAAACTCAAGATTGATGCGCTGGAGCGTTTCGCAATCATTCGAGATCTCTTTATCAAGATCGGCAAAGCCTACGAGAAGCATGGTTACCGCAGCGCACAGTACAACAAGCTGCAGGAGCAGATTTCCAACGAGCTTACGCAATTCCGTTTTTCTGCCAAGCAGGTAGATTCACTTTGCGACACCATGCGCCATTTGGTGGAAGAAGTGCGCAGCCATGAGCGTATCATTCAGGAGCTATGCGTTACCAAGTCGCGCATGCCGCGTCCACATTTTATCTCGACCTTTCCAGGCAATGAAGAGCGGCTAGACTGGGTCGCGCGCGAAGTGGCTGCCAAAAAACCTTACAGTGAAACACTGTCACGTTTCCAGGCCGCCATCGTCGAGCAGCAACAGAAGCTGCTTGATTTGCAGCAGCGTGTGGGCATTCCCATTCGCGATCTGAAAGAAATCAACAAGCAAATGACCAACGGCGAAGCCAAAGCACGTCGCGCCAAGCGCGACATGATTGAAGCTAACCTGCGTCTGGTAATTTCCATCGCCAAAAAATACACCAACCGTGGCTTGCAGTTTCTTGATCTAATCCAGGAAGGCAACATCGGACTGATGAAAGCGGTAGATAAATTCGAATACCGCCGCGGTTACAAGTTTTCAACTTATGCCACGTGGTGGATACGCCAAGCCATTACGCGTTCCATCGCAGATCAGGCCCGCACCATACGCATCCCGGTGCACATGATTGAAACCATCAATAAGATGAATCGCATTTCGCGCCAAATCTTGCAAGAAACCGGGCTGGAAGCGGATGCTGCAACTATGGCGCTAAAGATGGAAATGCCCGAAGACAAGATCCGCAAGATCTTGAAGATTGCCAAGGAACCGATTTCCATGGAGACCCCAGTAGGCGATGATGACGATTCGCATCTGGGCGATTTTATTGAGGATTCAAATACTTTGGCACCCATTGAAGCAGCGGTATACGACAGCTTGCGCAATGTCACCAAAGACATTCTCGATTCGCTCACACCGCGTGAAGCCAAGGTGCTGCGCATGCGCTTCGGTATAGAAATGAATACTGACCACACCCTTGAAGAGGTAGGTAAGCAATTTGATGTGACACGCGAACGTATCCGCCAGATCGAGGCAAAGGCATTGCGCAAGCTCCGTCATCCGTCTCGTTCAGACAAGCTAAAAAGCTTTCTTGACGGCGAGAGTTAATTATAATGAGTGCTTGTGAAGAGTACTCCAAACAGTATTGGGTCGTTAGCTCAGTTGGTTAGAGCAGAGGACTCATAATCCTTTGGTCCGGGGTTCAAGTCCCTGACGACCCACCATTTAATCAAAGCCTTGCAGTAATGTAAGGCTTTTTGTTTTCTACAAAAAAGCGTACATTTCTACAAATATTTACTTGAGAGGGCTCACCTTGTCGCCTTTTCGGGCCCGAGTATAGTGCTCTGTCATAGTGCGCGTTTTGTGACCAAGTAGCTTTTGTGCGTGTGCGCTGTCTTCTGTATCTGTGGCGGTCTTAGCTCTAATATCACGGAACTGAAAATCCACCCCTGCTGTCTTCCTAGCCTTGTCAAAGCGTGTACGTAATGCGCCAGATGATAGGCGCTGACCGTTGCCGTCCTGAAGCAATGCACCAACACACATGTTGCGGTGTGTCCTTAAAAGTATTCGTTCTATAAGAGCCTCTAATTCACCAGTGACCTCGATTCGCAATTTTTTGCCGGTTTTATTTTGAGTGAACCAAATCATTTTGTCTCTGATATCACTGTGATTTAGCTTGAGTAAATCAGCTGGCCTTTGTCCAGTAAGGTAGGCTAAATCCATTGCGTCCTGCACTGTACAATGTGCCATATTCCATACTTCTAAAAATTCAGCATCTTCAATATATCTGTCTCGGCCTTTTTCGCGGTGCCCCTTGATGCCAGCACAAGGGTTTGGTGAATCGGTATATCCGCAAGCTCTAGCAAAATTAAACATGTGGCTAAATAATGCCTTTTCACGGTTTGCGCGCACCTTGGCAGTTTTGCCCCGTTCGTCCAGGTATCTTTTAATGTGATGAGGCTTTATTGCGTCAATGGGCATTGAGCCAAAAACAGCTTCTAGCCTAGTAAGCTCCTTTTCGTTGTCCAATTGGGTCTGTGGCGCTTTTGTTGTGACTATTTCTTTGCGGTAACGCTCTGCGATGCCGCGAAACGTGCTGTTCAATGGGTCAGGTTGCGCACCTTCGATTTCCGCCCACAGGCGTTTTGCAAGCGCTAGCTCGATATGTAAACGGGTCCACTTTCGCGGGCTATCGGTGGAAACGTGATAGTACGTTTTTCCCTTTAGGTGCATCCTCAGCGGGAGGTTGTGGTGTTGAGTGCGTCTACGTCCCATGATGTATCTCTTACAATGCCGCCCAATTGGGTTCAGTGATTGCTTTAACAACAGATAAGTGAACGCCATTCAGAAGCGCTTGTACATATTCGCGTGACACTCTTGCGTGACCATTTGCGCCAATTGCAAAAGGATAGCCATTGGCTTTGAGCCATTTAATTTGTCCGGTCTTATTCTTACGCTCGGTTAACTCTGCAATTTCACCTTGTGTGAGGAACATCATGGCATCACTTTTCCGATACCTGGCAAAGGAGGAAGATCAAGGCGGGATGGCAGCCCACTTCTGCTTAATTTTTTTAGCACCTTTTCTGGTGAGCCTTCGACTTGCAACATGACATTGATTAACTTGCCATAGGCAACTGACGCATAGTGAGCAAGGTGCTCATAACTAAGCGTTGCAGTTTTTTGAAGTGTGCGGATACGCTGCATTTCTTCTTGAACCCAATTTAAAGCATTGGGGTATGCTCCGGCAACGTACTTTCCTGGCTCTAGGAGGACCTCCCAAGGAATAACGCGATCAACATTGTGCATTTCTACTTCCCAGCGAACCCAAGGGTGCCACGCAGCGCCTAGTTGCATCCCCTTTTCATAGACGCGAAGCATTTTTCCATTTTCACGTTTCCCTATGTACAAAGTCCTACCTTTACCGTCTGGTTTAATCCAATTTCCGTTTTGGCTGCAGGATGGCTCATTACCGCCTGCAGTGAACTTTCCCTCTTGGTATAGCTTTACCGCGTAATCAACGGGATGCCCACCTTCGAAATCATCTACAGCACCGTCCCATCTAGTTATTCGCCCCTGCAGGGAGTCTCTTAAAAATACAGTCAGAGCAACCCAATCTGGAATCATGTGACAAGCTTCGCCGGGAATAGTCAGGAAACCAGTTCCACTTTGACCGCCATAGGCAAAAAAAGCAGAGGTAGCGCCTAGAGTGAATGAGTTGGTATATCCATGAAGTCCGCGCTTGCGATCTTTGGCTGGAGCGAATTTTTCACCAAGGCATGCAAATAACTGAGGGAAAAAATCTGGAAGACGAGATGAATGAAATGGAAAGGTGCAATTGAGGTAATCAGTTATAGCTGCAAAAGCGACTCCATCTACTTTTGGAAGCGGGTGAGCAACTAGGTGGGTATGACTACCTTTAGAAACGAGCTGATATCTCTCTCCGTTACTTGGGTTTGTTTGACTTTCTAATCTTTCCCCCCGTATTACCAGACGGGGGAGGCCGCCGCCCTCAGCGCATACGTCGCCCTTGCGGGCTGCCGCGCGCGCAGTCAGGCTGTCGGCAGTGCCGTCAGTCAGGGATTGATCAGAATGTAGATGTAATGTGTCCATACAAAGGAAATATGAAATCTCCTTTGTATGATAGTGCTAGAAAAAGGAAACGTCAAGTATCCTTTGTTATTCTACCTTCTTGCGATCTGGTATCTTGATATCACCGCCAGCCACCTTCCAGAAGTTGGAATATCTTTGTGCCAAGTTAAACCCATACGAGCGATAGCTGCTTGGCCCTTGTTCGGGGAATAATTCTCGTACCTTGATATCTCCAAGCATCTCTTCGTATTTACGTATGGTGCGCTTACTATGAATTAAATAAAGTACCTTCCAGCCAACGTGGTGGCCCAGGCGTAACATTCCAAGAGCAGACTCTAATTCATCTAATTGGCCACTGAAATTGGCGATAGCTTTATTTTCAATTTCCTGCAACTCCAGATTTTGCTCATCCGTAAGTTTGGCAAGTCGTTCTTCTTTTGGTTTCTTTGGAATCTTAAGGACGTGCTGACCCATAGCATCTAAAACGGCATCACCGATAGATTTTTTCTTATTCGGTTCGGGAGCAGTAGCGGGATGAACTGGAGTTTTACGGGTCATGGATAATCTCGTATTGAAACTCCACAATAACCTATAAAGGAGATATCAGCAATCCTTAGTATCACACAACTCCACAGGTACCTCCCACCCCTGTGGCGTAGAGCGCCAGGGGTGGGGCCCTCCTATGGATTTGTGTTTGGAGTGGTTACCGGTATTTTTGGACAACGTCTGCTATTTTTTTTGCTCGTTCAATTATAGTGAAGCGTGGCTTTATTGCGGGTGAAGGGAGCAAAAGCTCAACTGCTCTTATTCTCTCGAAAGTACGTAGAATAATAATCAAATTCTGAATACTTCCAGTTCCATATAGTTCAATCCGTTTATAGGTTCGAAGTGCAATCCTGGATTTTTTTGCCATTACCTCTTGTGTATATCCCTGTCGCAAGCGTTCAGAGCGAATTCGGGAGGCTAAAAAAGAGCCAACCTCCTCATTTGTGATAGATGTCAGATCCATTTTAGAATTATGCGAATAGGCCTTTGAATCAATTTAAAATAATCTAATAGTGCCAATTATGGCACTAATTGAATGTTTAGAATATATATTGTTGATAACTTTTTTCGGGCCATCTATACTATTGTTGTGAAAACAAAAAATAAGGCTTATGACATCACCTTCCGTTCGCATCGTACTGGTAGATACAAATTGTTTTCTCAGGTTATATCAATCACCCGTGGTTCCATTATTAGGACAAGATATTGGCGGTTACAGGCTGTTGACATTGGAATGCTTAGTGGATGAGTTTGATGTGAATTCTACTCTAGCCGCCCATTACTCATGGGTGGTATCAGGACCAAAGCGAAATGATCTGGAGAGAGCTAAATTAAAACTTCGAGGACCAAGCAAGGCGGCAGTAGCAAAGAGAATACAGGAATTAAAACCATTCGGAAAATCTCTACTCGAATCTTACTGCAAACACAACCAAATCCTCCCCATTAGAAACCTCTCCAGGGTGGATATTGAACTTCTTGCTACAGCAGTCGCACTTAATGGGATTATGGCAACTGATGAGTGGCCACTCCGACATGTTGCCAAAGATTTAATGGAAGATCCTGACGAATATGGAATTGGACTTTTCACAAGCCTCGAATTACTCCATTTACTGGAGACTAACGGCAAGCTCAGTTCTGATGATAGGCGTAATACAGTCGATTCTTGGGTGCGACTTGGGGAAAATCTGATAAGGGGTTGGCAGAAAGAATATCAGGGGTTATTTAAAGAGTCAGCCGACTTTCTCGGTAAAGAATGAAGTTTTAGCAAAGCATGCGACAATTCCACTGCCTGTCCAAGATCTATATTTAGTGCTGAAGAAATAAAGGCAGGGGATCGCCCTCCTTCCATGACTTGCCATTGAGCCAATGCACGAAATACGGGTGTCTTGAATTCAACTTCTGACTTTATTATGTATTCTTCAGCAGACAGTTTGTCGGACCCGAATAAAACATCAACAATAGATGGCACAAATTTACGATTAGCCTTCCACTCTGCCCAGAATTTAGGACTTTCAATTCCTGTAGGATTTTCCCCAAGGCTTTTGGCCACACGATCTGCTTGACGTATGACAGTAACAATGGACGTACCATAAGTACCGGCATACCAATTTGCTTGTTCTTTTGGTGATTTACCAGACGTAATCCCAGCATATGCATCTACTGCAACCTCATAGGGGAATAACAATTCCTGAGCAAAACGTTCCGCAAATTCCTCTCCTGCATCTCCCTGAAGGGCATGCAAGGTATAGCAGTGACCTAATTCATGCGCTAACCAGTAGTTAAAATCATCATTATGGGCGTTAAGACTAAATATTACCCAGGATATTTTTGAGTCAGGAAGATATACACTCAATGCATTTTCATGCCCCGCCTTGTTAGTGCCCCATAGCACTGGAACAAGCAACGACCCAAAGTCATGATGCAAATTGAACAGCTGTTCTCTGCTTAAAGGTGCTTTGGAAGATAAGCCCACCCGGGATCGAATCTGTTGAGCTGCCTCGCGTATGTAGTGATCATCAAGAGAAGGCATCTCAAGAATCGGAGGCGCAAAAAGAGCTTCTCGACGTACAAAAGGAACTAACTCTCGTAAGTGCCGAGCCAAATCTGAGGCCGCCTCTTGCGCCGGTCCGGTAACCGGTAGATTTTTTCGTGTTCGGTAAGCCACAATAGGCTCCGGAAGTGAGCCTTCACCGCCAAGCAATTCCTCGATCTTGATTCTAAGAACTTCGGAGAGCGCTTTTAGTTTATTAGGTCGGGGAATAGATTCGCCAGATAACCAGTTGGAAACGGCTTCTTTACTCACGCTGCATTGTAGAGCAAGCTCAGCTTGTGATAAGCCAAGGGACCTCATCGTAGATTTAATTTGAGAGATATTTAGCATGGGCGTGATAGTTTACAGCAGCGTCAAGTTTAGTCAAGTTGCGGGAGAGCCTATTTTAGCTAGGAGGCATGACTGCTCGATAGGTCGATTAAGGAAATAAATAAATGGCAAAAGGTCCATAAATCGTTTTGCCCCACCTCAACACAGCTCGGCTCGGATCAACACAGCTCGGACCATACAGTTGCGTTTCAACCTTCTACAATTTTCAGTCCTGTACATATCATTAACAGGTTGTAAGGCTTAAAAAAATAGCTGTTTGTAGAAAGGTTGTTCTTTAACAAATTGAATAAATGCAGCATTGCTCTGGCCTCATAATCCTTTGGTCCGGGGTTCAAGTCCCTGACGACCCACCATATAGGACAATGACTTAGGTGTAAAACCTAAGTCATTTTTCTTTCATGGGGCAATAGCGGGACATTATCGCAAAACATTACATATGCTTTTACTCTTAAACTTATCAGTGGGCACGAAGACGATTTATTAGCATATATCCAAGCAACGCTCCTGTAACACCTGGAAGCCGCTTCTCTACTTGTGGGTGATGGGATGCCTGCCGAGTACCGCCGGATGTGCTGGAGAGCATCCTGAGAGGGAAACTGACGTACGCAACGGTGAATTGTTCTCAGAAACTTGATAAAGCAGGAGAAATGCAAAATGGCAGTGGCAGAGAAAAAGAAACGTGGTCGATGGAAAACTGGCGAATCAGGCAACCCGCAGGGACGCAAGCCGGGGACTGGTGAGATAGCTAAACTTCGGGCGGACATCGCCGCCCACCTGCCGGAAATCATCGCGCAATTGGTGGCGCGTGCACGGGACGGGGACGCACAAGCGGCCCGCCTGCTGCTAGAAAGAGTACTGCCTGCCTTGAAACCGATGGAACAGCCGGTATCCCTATCCTTACCCGCTGGCGAGGGCATAACCGCGCAAGGCAAGGCAATAGTGCTCGCCGTAGCTGATGGGACGCTTGCACCGGGACAGGGCGCGCAACTGCTGACCGGGTTGGGTTCACTGGCGCGCATAGTAGAAATTGATGAATTGGAAAAACGCATCGCACAACTGGAGGGCTTGAATAATGTCAACGCTTAACCAACGCATCACGGTACTGGAACAACAGGCGCAGATAAACGATAACGTGATTTTTTATGAAGTGCATTCCGATGATGCCGAAGCCGCGCCCGGCTGGTTCTTTTATTGTGATGGTGGGCGCGTGGACATATTGCGCCTGCCTGATGAACCGGACAGCGCACTACGGGAACGTGCTGCCGCTGCCTGCCGTGCGGCAAACTGTCCGACTGTACTTTTCCAGATAGACGAACACTGGATAAACCACTATGGGTTTATCTTGCCAACGCCGATGACAGAGGAAGAATGGGAGAAGGCTGCATGGGAACAACAGGACGCACTATGCCATGAGATGAGCCATGCCAAGCCTTGACGCTCGTTTGCTGGCACTGGAACAACATAAGAGCACATCACACCTCGAGCTGTTGCTTTGTTATCTGTGAGCGGGAAGCCATACCAACCCCCGAACAAGCCGCACAGATTGCACAGGCCAAAAAGCAAAGCCGCCCGGTGAAAGTGATTCGCTTCATGCGTGCTGAAGATTTATCGCCAGACATTGCTGGGTTGCCGCCTGAACGATAATTGATGCAAAGCACGAACAAGCCGCCGCCGCTAAGGATAGCCCGGCGGTTTTTCTTTTATAGGACGTGGTGAAAGATGCCCCCAAAGCTGGTTACGGGAGCATTCTGGCTACGCGAAAACCGTAGTTGCTGCCGCGGCTCGTGGGCACAATCCAGCCGCGGAAAGCCGCGCGCGAGGACCGTGGCTCGTTATACCACGAGCCGCCGCGTATCACGCGCTGCGCGCCATTCGCTGGTGGCCGTGCACTACCATTCGTTGGGGCACCTAAGTAGTCAACATATGCAGTGTCCTCAACCCATTCAAACACATTGCCAGACATATCGTACAAGCCGTAAGCGTTCGGCTGCTTAAGGCTGGTCGGATGGGTGCTGCTGGCACTGTTGTCTCTATGCCATGCCACGCTGTCCAAGTCATTGCTGCCGCAATACTCGTGCTGACCGCCCGCGCGGCAGGCGTATTCCCATTCAGCTTCACTCGGCCAACGGTACTGCTTGCCGGTCTTGGCGTTGAGCTTTTGGATAAATAACTGGGCATCATCCCAGCTCACATTATCCACGGGGCAATCGTCGCCACAACTAGCGAACCCGCTGGGGTTATTGCCCATAACTGCACGCCATTGACCTTGAGTTATTTCGGTCTTGCCTAGGGCAAAAGCACTGACTTGGACTCTGTGAACGGGTTTTTCGTTAGATTCGCCATTATGTGAACCCATATCGAACTCGCCAGATGGAATTACCACCATTTCCGGACAGGTAGCGCAATCTTTAATGGAAGTAGAAGTAAAAGTAGTCGGTCTGCTAGGAATTTCTACCCTGATAATATTTAATAGATTCACAGCAAAATTTATAGGCAACACGTATTTAATGCCTTCCGCTTCTTTCAAGGCTGAGGCTACCATGGCAACAACTTGACCTTGATCATTGAATACTGGTCCGCCTGAATCCCCTGGGTTGAGCGGGATGCTTGTAATCCATGCACCTCCAGGTCCCCCAGTTCCATTAAGTTTCCCGGATTTTGCACTAAATTCTGTATGCAGTGGAAAGCCCAGTGCATAGAGCTCGGAATCACTTTGAAGGACTTGTCTTGGATCTCCAAAGTGGGCAGGATGAGGTGTAATTGAAGTGTTTTTGAAACGTAGGAGTGCGAAGTCGAAATACGGGTCACGCGTAATAAATTCCATTTCCTCTCCCATCGCATATCGGCTAGAAGGTTTTCCAGTAATTTTTAGATTGCGGTTCGATTCTGCGGGAATATTGGGAATAATATGCCCCGCGGTCAATACGTAACCATCGCTGCTAACAACAAAACCGCTTCCAGAGCTGTTAACCTTAGCGCCTGAGTTACTTTCAGCTTCTACGCTAATAAAGACTGTAGAGGGGCGCCACTTCTGTTTGATTTCTTGGGTTGACATTGCCCAAGAACCAAAGTTAGTCATTATGAGTGCAACAAATGCGATGTTCCGACGTGCAGAAATCATTTTCCCTCCAGTTTATAAAGGTATATTATTAAAAACAGTTGATTAAAATCACTAATGGCACAACCAGAAATTACTATAAATCTGTCAGGACAATCAACAAAACCTTTGAAGTGTACGCGATTTAAATCGTTACTTTGCCTGTGCTTAATGAACAATCTCTATGTGTCTTTATTTTGAAAACACCCCATAAGTCTAAGTAGAACGAAACTTACTTGCTGTATTCCTCCTGATAAAAGACGCAATTAAAGCTATTTCGCCTTTGGCAGGCTTGCGCAACTATCGACAAACAGGCCTTTACAGGCCAATTGTGCTTTTTCTCGAGCAATAGCCGCTTTGTCTTTCGCAATAGTGCAATTGAACTTTCCAGCTTCGTCCGCAGTGCTTCCTGACTTACATGCCTTGTTGGCCTTATCCCAAAGGTCTACAAAGCTATCTATGGAAGTAAGCGTAGCATTTTTCGCGTCTTGCTTTGCTACATTCTTGCCTTGACTATCCAAGGAGGCTTTTATCTCTGTTTTTATAGCTTCCTTTTGGCCCTCCGCCGCCCCGACAAACATCTGTGCCAAACGATAGGGCTTGGGACTCTCAACTATCCGGATATCTAGTGTAAATGGGTCGAAAGGATTACCTACAGGAGTAGGTGGAAAGGTCGTGCTGGTAGACATGCTTGGTGCAGGCAAGTGCATCCAGGTGCCCCGGCCACCCGTTATCATTTCATCACCGTTGGATTCGAACGGTTTAGTAACTTCCGGAAACGAAAAGTCCTGCCCAAGAAAAGGTTTGTCCCCTGCAGGGGCGTACAGCTTCATTTCAATTTGAAGACCGCGTGATTCTCCCGCCCAAAAGCTACTTGCCAAGTGTTGACCAACATAGAATCGAACTGGCTTCCAGGTCACGGCAGAGTTGTCATTTGAAAACTCCCGAACTGCTTCAAAGTACAACGTGGGTGGTTTTTTTAACCCAAGTTCATTTTTTAACCGAATATGTGCATCTTTGCGCTTTGCCAAGAAAGGCAGCTTCCAATTGCCTTGGTTGACTCCAAACTCACCTACTGCAATGACTAAACAAGCCATATCCGGATTGGGAATAACTCTGGCCGCTCCATCTTTGCCTGCTAGATATGCATACATTCCTTGTTGAAGAAACTGTCCCTCCATTGAGACAGCATCGGGCGTTAAGGTCTTTTTCAGCATTATCATTCCTGAGTCAACCAAGGATCCGACTAGTGGTCCTGCAATACCAAGTGCTATAGCTCCAAGTGATTCAGGCTGCGTAGTTGGTTTGGGTTGGTCAGTGGTAGGACATTCTCGAAGGAATGTCGCTCTCATTTCCAGCGCCGATGCGGTTGTCTGGATGCTGAGCGCGGCTATAAGCGAACATGCAGTTAATGCAAGAGTACCCCGCTTTTTAATAGTATTCATTTTTTTATTGCTCCACTGGTCGATAAGCGAAATTGCTAAGGGAAAGGCGGTTACCATCTACACCGATGCAGACTACCCCACCTCCACTGGATGCTGCTGCATAGCCAGCGCTCCCGAGATGCAGTGCTACTGGCTCAAGATAATCCCTTAACGGACCACCGGGTTCTGGCCGCAGAAAGACTGGCGCTCCGCTCATGACAGGAGTGGATTGACACGCATGGAACAGACATTGATCCTTGACCTGGAGTGCCACACAACCACCTTGAGCTGTAGATCTTAGTCGCTGTAGATCCGAGCCAGATGCGAAGGGGAAGTATCCCCGTAAATACAAAGATGCACCAGCTGGCGGAGAATTTGCCCATTTCATCGGTACCACCGGCTCGTTAGATTTTGCAATAGTTAATTTGACGTTGTCTTCGTAAGGCAAGACCATCCGTTCCTGTGGTTTAGGTAGCGACGCTGTACATACCTCAAACCGATGTGACGGCTCGGCTTCATAGACAAACCAGAATTTACCTTGGCCTTTTAGTGCGGAAGACATGAATGGATTCGCAGCACCGGGGTTTACAGCACCCTTACCAGTAACAAGAAAACAGTGCTTGGCGGTGTATATCGTTTCTTTAGCAGTCCTTAACCCCGTGCATATAACCTTTTTCTCAAAAAGAAGCAGTCCAACCGCTCTTTTTATTAAAGTCGGATTCATTTCAGCAGGAATGGGATTTGTAAGGCAGCTTTGTTCATAGCGACGCTGAGCCTCAACCACAGGTTGAGCAGCATCGCGCTGGAGTTTGTTTAATTCGGGCTGAAAATACCACGGGATAAAATGTGCGAGTCCTTTTTCGGTGTCCGACCAGAACTGCATTGGTTTGCGTTGTTTTTCGAACACAGCTTCCAGGTTGCTAAACGCTTTGTTACAACTCTCGCTCTGGGCTTGGCGCTTTCGCTCTTCAGATGAGTACGTAAGCACTTCACCAAGCTCTTCTTTTACTTGCTCGCGAGCCTTCGGTTCATTTACCTGCTGCAGGTTTCGATTGATCTGAGGTAAGTTGCCTGTATTTGAAGCTGTGACTGTGTCGATGAGAAACTCGGTTGTTGGAGGAGTTGTCGACCGGTCGACCAACGGCTGTGTTATGCCAGGAGCTTCAGAATCCGTATCGGACAATAGAACCACTCGGCTTGACGGACGAGTGATAGATGGGTGAGAGACTGCTGGTTGAGATAGGCACTTGAAATCGGTTGCAATTACAGAGGATGCTGGGAACATCAAACTCACAATGGCACACATCGCGCATAATAGCTTCATTGTGAAGCTCCTAATATTAATTGCCGAGTTTCCATTTTAAAATTAATCCTTTACGGCAATTTTGATAAATCCTATACTTAAATAATATTTGGGTCAAAGGAAAAATAAATGATTTCTGCAATTCGGAACATCGTATTCGTTGCACTCATCATGACTACCTTCGGTTCTTGGGCAATGTCAACCCAAGAAATCAAACAGAAGTGGCGGTCCTCTACAGTCTTTATTAGCGTAGAAGCTGAAAGCAGCACGGGCGCTAAGGCCACTAGCTCAGGTAATGGATTTGTTGTTAGCAGCGATGGTTACGTGTTGACTGCGGGACATGTTATTCCGAATCACTATCTGAAAATGAAAATTACCGGGACTCTTCGGAGCCGAGATGGAGCAACAAAAGAGGACATGGAGCTGGTTGCGCGCGACCCGAATTTCGACTTTGCTCTTCTACGTTTCAAAGACACTTCAATTACACCTCATCCTGCCCACTTTGGAGATCCAAGACAAGTCCTTCAAAGTGATTCCGAGCTCTATGCACTGGGCTTTCCACTGCATACAGAATTTAGTGCAAAATCCGGGAAACTTAATGGAACAGGGGGACCCGGAGGTGCATGGATTACCAGCATCCCACTCAACCCAGGGGATTCAGGCGGACCAGTATTCAATGATCAGGCTCAAGTTGTTGCCATGGTAGCCTCTGCCTTGAAAGAAGCGGAAGGCATTAAATATGTGTTGCCAATAAATTTAGCCAGGAATCTGCTGTAGGGCACCTCTAAAAATCCAGCATTTCTGATAAATGGAGCGCGTCACATTTCGTGACGATAAATTTTCACACAACAAGACAATTATTTCTCGGATTGTCTTAATTCTCCACGTTGTTTCACGTCTTTCTCCTCACTTCAGCTTGCAGCAGGCGCAATAACCCTGTCGAAGTTCCAATGTTTTATGCGAATCAGGAACGCCACACGCTTGATGTTGTAAGTCAGGTTCAACAAACCAATCTGAACTTGCGCCCGTGCGCGTCCAATGGTGCGGATGCAAATGCCGCCCATCTCGTTGGTCATCGCCCCGAAGACATGCTCCACTCGTGAACGAATTTTTGATTTCGTGCGGTTAACTGTTTTTTGTTCGTCCGATAACGGGTGGGCGCGTGACCCTTTCTCGTTAATCTGGCTGACGTGTCCAGTCTCAATCAGTCGAATTTCTTGTTCCGCGCTCCGGTAGGCGCTGTCTGCATGAATTTCCGCACCCCCTTCTTCCGGGCTGCGGAGCACGGCCTCCAGTGCCTGGCTGTCATGCACTTGTGCCGGCGTATCTTTCCACGCCGTGATCAGTTTGGTGTCACGATCCACGTTGACATGATCCTTGTACCCGTAGATGCTTTCGCCATTCATTTTGGTCCAGCGTGCGTCCGTATCTTTTTGCGCAAGCTTGTGCGGTTCTTTGCCCCACTCTATGGGGATTACACCTCCCTTGATGAGTGCATTCTCTTCCCGCTTGTTCCGCTGGATCGGAACGGTGACAAAGGTCGCATCCACAATCTGCCCTGATTTCAATTCAACATTCAGGGCGCGTAGGCATTCGTCGAATCGGTCAAACAGCTTCTCTGTGAGTTTGTGTTCTTTCAGCTCTTCCCGAAATACCCACATCGTCTTTGCATCCGGCACTGAAGCTGCGAGGCTCAGCCCAAGGAACCTCATGAACGATAGCCTGTCTTTTACTTGAAATTCCAGCGCTTCATCCGCTAAATTGTAGAGCCGCTGCAATACCAGCATCTTGAACAGCAGCACTGAGTCTATCCGTTTTCGTCCCGCTGCGCTCTTGCGGGGCTTCTCAGCTATCATCGACAAGGTGAAACGAAATAACTCCCAATCGATCACTCGGTTCAATTCAATCAGTGGGTCGCGCAACTGACTTAGCTGCGCGTACCGGTTGTCCAAGTCGAAAAAGCTGCTTTGCATGTTTGCCTATCCTGTCTGTATTTATTTTTAGCATTAACGCTAAACACAGCAAATTCGATTACAGAGACAGTGAATTTTTAGAGGTGCCCTGTACCCCTACGGGGTAGAAATTCCTGTCACACCGTCAATTTTTACTCCTACTCCTACTCCTACTCCTACTCCTACTCCTACTCCTACTCCTACTCCTACTCCTACTCCTACTCCAGATGCCAGAGGCAACGTCATTAAGGATTGCGCTACCTGTCCGGATATGGTGTTAATTCCATCTGGCAACTTCGATATGGGTTCATATAACGGCGAATATGACGAAAAACCCGTTCACAACGTTCAGGTCAATACCTTTTCCTTGGGCAAGACCGAGGTAACACAAGGTCAATGGCGTGCAGTAATGGGCAATAACCCGAGCTATTTCAGTAGTTGTGGCAACGACTGTCCGGTGGAGCGTGTCAGCTGGAATGATGCCCAGTCATTTATCCAGAAGCTCAATGCCAAGACCGGCAAGCAATATCGTCTGCCGAGCGAAGCGGAATGGGAATATGCCTGCCGTGCAGGCGGGCAGCACGATTATTGCGGCAGCGACAATGTGGACAGCGTAGCGTGGTATGAGGATAAGGCTAACATTGGTAGTGGCACCCATCCAGTCAGCCGCAAACAACCCAACGCCTTTGGCTTGTACGACATGAGTGGCAACGTGTGGGAATGGGTGGAGGACAGTTATCACGACAGTTACAACGGTGCCCCAACAAATGGCGGCGTATGGCAAGGGGATGGCGCGACGCGCGTGCTTCGTGGCGGCTCGTGGTACTTCGGTCCGCAGTTCGCGCGCACGGCTTTTCGCATCAGGAATGAGCCCGCGGACCGCAGCGTCATCAACGGTTTTCGCGTAGCCAGGATGCTCCCGTAGCATAGCGGAGTGGGTCGTTGGTGCTAGAGATAGCCCGGCGGCTTTTCTTTTGTGGAACGTGGTGCAATATTGCGGGACACTAGTGTAGTGCGTCATAAATAATGGAACTTATGTGAAGGCTTGACCTCTAAAAGCTTATTGCTAAGGAGGTCAGTGCCATGCGTGTTGCGAAGCCAATCCAGTTGAGTTCAGACGATGATCGCCGCCTGCGAATTCTTTCCAAGCGCAAACGTGTTAAAGCGCGCGTTCAAATTCGCAGTCGCATCGTGCTGTTGGCTGCGGCCGGGATGACGGACAAGGACATCGCGCAGAAGCTTGACATTGGTCGCCGGGTTGTAGCGCGCTGGCGGGCGCGCTTTCTCGCCGCTGGCGTCGATGGACTGTTTCAAGATGCGACGCGCCCTGGTCGTCCGCGCACGGCACGCAATGCGGCCAACGTGGAACAGGTGGTGCGGATCACGCTTGAAAAGACTCCTGCAGGCGCGACGCACTGGAGCACGCGCACCTTGGCTGCTCACTTGGGCACCAGCGCTTCTGCCATTGCCCGCATCTGGCGCGCCCATGGACTCAAGCCGCATCGGGTCGAGTCTTTCAAACTTTCCAACGATACACTTTTCATTGAAAAACTTGAGGACATCGTTGGCCTGTACCTCGATCCGCCCGAGCACGCGCTGGTGCTGTGTTGCGATGAGAAAACGCAGATTCAGGCACTTGACCGTACGCAGCCTGGCCTACCCCTCAAGCGCGGACGAGGCAGAACAATGACACACGACTACAAACGCAATGGTGTAACGACATTGTTTGCTGCACTGAATATGCTGGACGGCAAGGTGCTGTCAATGACCGACCCACTCCATCGGCATCAGGAATGGCTGAAGTTTCTCAAGATGATTGATCGCAAGACGCTGAAGACCAAGGATCTGCACCTGGTCGTGGATAACTACGCAACACACAAGCACCCGGAGGTCAAGGCTTGGCTGGCCAAGCACCCGCGCTTTCATATCCATTTCACACCCACCAGTTCTTCCTGGCTCAACATGGTCGAGGGGTTTTTTCGCGACATCACAGACAAACGCATTCGTCGTGGCGCTTTCACCAGCGTGGCCGAACTGGAGGCAGCCATCAACGAATATATCTCTGTGCATAACGCCAAACCGAAGCCGTTTATCTGGACAGCAAAGGCCAACGGCATACTCGCCAAGGTCACCCGCGCTCATACTACCTTGAATAAGTACACTTCTAATTGACGCACTACACTAGCGGGACACTGGCTAATAAAAAATGAGAGTATTACAGCACAAGCGGAAATATAATAATGCCCGCATCTATTTGATTGTTTTATGCTTATCTATTTTAATGTGTTATTAAATATGCGGAAAGTGCGACTCATAATCCTTTGGTCCGGGGTTCAAGTCCCTGACGACCCACCATATAGAATAAGGCTTGCAGCGATGCAGGCCTTTTTTCTTTCCCCTGATTTTTGCCCGTGTAAGACAGGTGTAAGATTGCCGGATGTGCGGCATCTCCATACACCACGAAAAGAAAAACTGGCGGGCTATCTCTATCAATGGCGTCGTATGATGTTTGGTAACGCCGTCGGTTACCCTGCAAATTGGCGCGGCTTGCAAGCTCTGCGGCATCGTGCCAAGAATAGTAATAGCGTGCCCGTAAAGACGACAACCTGCAAAGAAGACAGAGGCGGTTTCCAAAAAACCGAACGGCCAAAGAAAAGTACCAACCTATCCGGGCATGAACCAGCACTTCCTCAGTGCAGCCACTAAGAAGCCTGATTGCGCTTTCCGCAAGCTGATATTTTTCCGGGTACTTTCGTGGTCAACGTAAACCACGCAATACAGCCATTCGCTAATCGCGGTGACGCGTGCGTTAGCGCACAGAATAACTCGGCAAATTCGTGCATTGTTCAAATAAGAATTCAGCCTAATTCATATATTATGGGTATCATTTTAAATTCTTGATAGAAAATGATTATTTAGTTAAAGCTAACTTTTGAGAAGATTAATATGACTAAAATTCAACGCGTTTTGCACAAGTTTTTTCTCATGACTGTCGCAATATTCTCATTAGCTGCAGTGGATATCCATGCCGCTGAAACCTCGGAAGACTTGAACAAAGAGGCTACTCAAGCACTTCAAGCTTTAATCAAATCCAATCCTATCGCAGCAGATTTTTCGAAGATTGCTAAGGCCGTGCTAGTGTTCCCCAATATTGTAAAAGCCGGACTTGTATTTGGAGGGAGTTATGGTGAAGGGGTTTTAATGAAAAATGGCTCCGTTGCAGGTTACTATAATTCGGTGGGAGTATCGTGGGGTTTGCAGGCAGGTGCACAGTCATATGGTTACGCTTTATTTCTCATGAATGATAAAGCTTTAAATTATCTCGAGAAATCGAAGGGGTGGGAAGTAGGTGTGGGGCCGTCGGTAGTTGTGATGAATGAGGGAGTAGCTAAGAACTTGTCCACTACAACATTAAAAGATGACTCCTATGCTTTCATATTTGACCAGCAGGGACTCATGGCGACCATAAGCATTGAAGGTACAAAAATTTCTCACATTAAGCGTTGAATAGCATTGCCAGATTGTGAAAGATTCCAGTTTCTCCCTCTCGCAAAGGAGAGGTAATGGTAAAATTCATTATGCCGCCACGCGCAAACATGCATGAATTGGCACAAACTCAATCCCGGCCTGCTCTAATATCCACGCTACAATTTTGATATGCCACATGCGCAACAGGTCAAGCGGGCGGCGGATGTAGTGTTGTTCCCGCACCCCTTGCCGCTTGTGTCCCTGTCTGTGCACCAATACCGGCGGGCAACTACTAACCACTCGCACAGGCTCACAAAGCTACGGCGTTAACCGTGCAAAGCCACATCCAAACCGGGGCAACAGCGCAGGCTTTATCATCATGTGTGATACGCGGCTCCACTTAATGCCCACTGGCGGCGGCAGGACTTAATAATACCCACTCATTCCGGCGCGGCAAGACGAACATCAAATTTGCCACATAGGGCGTTAAGGAAATTACGCGCAGGCCTTCCACCTTGTCTTTAATGGTCAGGCTGTTCCACTGAAAATCAACATCAACCCAGCGGGCAGCTATCAATTCGTTAGGCCTTGCGGTGGTCATGGCTTGCACATAGGCGGAAATAGCAGGGTTGCCGATTTGCTTCACGGCGGCGAACCATGCGGGAAGTTGCTCACGCTGGAGTGCGTCATTTTTCGGCTTGGGCTTGCCTAGGTGCTTTTTGGCTTCCTTGCTTTGCCCAGCGTTGCCGGTAATGATATACCTTATAGGTAGGATGTGCAGCGCACTCCCAGCAATCTTTACCTTCGACCCATCACTGATTGAAAGCGTGGCAAAAGTGGGCGTCCATGTTTTCTGCTGTTACTGATTTTTGACTAGCCTTCTTCTCGATTTAGGGATTTGTTGAGCAACTTCGTTATCAGTTCAGCGAAGGGAAGGAAATACACGAATTTATGGGGGCGAGCTGTAGACAATATGCCCACGCACGTATGGAATGCAGACTGGTTGAACTGTCAGACTCACGGGTATAATAGTTATTTTTTAGCCAGGAATAGAAATGAATCTAGATCGAGTAAATTCTGGTCGCGACCTTCCCAACGATTTTAACGTCATCATAGAAATACCCATGAATGCTGATCCCGTCAAATACGAAGTGGACAAGGAAACCGGCGCCATGTTTGTGGATCGATTCATGTCCACGGCAATGCATTATCCGTGTAACTACGGTTATATTCCACATACGTTGTCGGAAGACGGGGATCCGGTAGATGTACTTGTAATTTCACCAGTGTCGCTCATTACTGGTGTGGTGGTTCGTTGTAGGCCATTGGGCATGTTGAAGATGACTGACGAAGCTGGCGAGGATGCCAAGATCCTGGCTGTGCCCGTTGACAAGTTATGCAGTCTTTACCGCAAGATAAAATCGCATACTGACCTGCCGGAACTTATGCTTTCGCAAATCTCACATTTTTTTGCTCACTATAAAGACCTGGAAATAGGTAAATGGGTCAAGATAAATGGCTGGGTCGGGGTGAAGGAAGCCAAGGCCGAGATCATGAGTGGGGTCAAGCGCTATAAATCAGCCGAGAAAAAACCGATGTTCTAAATAAATTATTTACAAATGAATAAGTAAGAAAATTTTGTTTTGTTTAATGCAGTCATCAAAGGGAACCGAACTGTATCCTTTTCGAAGTTTTTGTATTTATATTCGTTACTCTTTAGGGCGCCTCTAAAAATTCAAGTTTCTAAGCAAGACAAGGCACGAGTAAAAAATTTGAGCGCAGCATGTAATTGATATGTAAGAGATAATTTTTTTCGAGTAACGCCGTATTGTGACGAAACGGGGTAAGCAGGCATGACGCAAAGCGGCTGCTCGCAAAATTGGATTTTTAGAGACACTCTTTAGCTTTACGTTAACTTTGCTTTCTTCCTTTAACGTCACACATGGAATCTTATCTCGGTCTCGACTTTGGCACATCCGGCGCACGCGCTTGTGTTGTGGACAAAGTCGGGGCTATTACCCATGAAGATCATATCTTCTATCCTGATGCTGCTTTACAAATTCATCTGAATTGGCGCGAAGCACTGCATTCACTGCTCAAACGTCTACCCGCTATTATTGCAGCTGAACTACAAAGCATCGCTATTGCTGCTACTTCTGCCACAGTATTATTGTGTGATAAAGAGTTGGAGCCGACTACTCCCGCTTTGCTCTACTTCGATAATCGCGCACGAGAAGAATCGGAACAACTAAAGCAGCTTGCCCCACCGGGCCACATTGTTTGCAGCGCAAGCTCAGGATTAGCCAAATTCCTGTGGCTGACAAGACACACCGAACTTTCAAACGTAGCGCACTTCCTGCATCAGGCGGATTGGCTCGCTGCGCTGCTTACTGGGCTGGGCGGCGTCAGCGATTATCATAATGCGCTCAAGAGTGGCTATGACACAGAGCGCCTGTGCTGGCCGGATTGGATTAAGAGTTTGCCGCATGCCCATTTTCTGCCGCAAGTTGTCGCCCCCGGAACAAAAATTGCTAATATCAGCTCATTTGCGGCACAGCATTTCAAGATTAACCCGGCGTGCATGGTGCATGCGGGCACCACTGACAGTATCGCCGCTTTTATTGCCGCAGGCATGCATGAGTCCGGCTCAGCCGTCACTTCGCTAGGCACTACCATGGTACTCAAGCTGCTTTCTGAGCAGCGTGTAGAAGCAGCACAATATGGCGTATACAGTCATCGTTTTGGCGATTTATGGCTGGCGGGTGGTGCGTCCAACGCAGGCGGCGGAGTGTTGCGGCAATATTTTGGCGATCCGCAAATCGATGAACTCAGCCACCACATTGATCCGGCCACTGATAGCCCTCTTGACTACTACCCATTGCCGCGACCTGGCGAACGCTTTCCGATTAACGATCCCACATTGGCACCACGTCTTACCCCGCGTCCTGTGGACGACATACTGTTTCTGCACGGTCTGCTGCAAGGCTTGAGCCGCATCGAAGCGGCGGGTTATACCAAGCTGGCTGAACTCGGTGCAAGCCCGCTAAAATCTGTTACCACCTCAGGCGGCGGAGCGAAAAATAAAGTGTGGGAAAAAATACGCGAACGCTTGTTAGGTGTGCCACTGTTGGTAGCGGAACACACTGAAGCTGCCTTCGGCGCAGCCCTGTTGGCCAAGCGTGGTTTATTACAAAGGGAGCTCTGAAAAACTCGATTTTCAGAGCTTTCAGAAGGCCGTTATTTTATAGGGGAATGTGTAAATTGGACCAAGGAGTGAAGGCTCTGCGAAAAAATTGTTAACCACGAACAAATTGCCTAAAAATTATTATCGTTTTTAATTCACATTGGAATAACTTATTAGTTGGATTAATCGGCAAAATGACCTGTCGATTATTGAAGTCGTTGACGTATGCTCTTTGCAAGTCGCGCCTGCCAATCTAACGGTGGTTTTGGAATGCCTGCACGTTGGGGTGTGCCCCAGATCGGGTTGGGGAAGTGTTTGTCGAGGACGTAGCGCGGAATGATATGCCAGTGCAAGTGCGGTGTCATGTTGCCGAGGCTGGCAAGGTTAATTTTGTCGGGCTGCATCACTTCACGTAGCGCGCTTTCCACGACAAATACCACATTCATGAAAGCATACTGTTCGCCATCATTCAAGTCTGTCATTTCCTTGACATGGCGGTTCCATATCACGCGACAGAATCCGGGATAATCGGCATCCTCGATCAGCACCACGCGACAAAGCTCGCCGCGCCATAGCAGGGTTTCGCTCGTTGTTTTACAGAGTTCACAGCTCATCATTTTTTCGTGGATGGGTTCATAAATCATGAGGGTGATTTTATGTTGTCAGCGATATAGAGGCAGTGCGGTGATGCGTCGCTCGATTTCGTTGGTCATTTTTATATAAGCCGGGCTGCCGATGCCGCCATAGCGGCGTTTGAACTCGCTTTCCTGCATATACTCCGGTAAATCCTTCACTTCCGGCATGATGTCGGATTCGCGCAGACCCGCAGTAAGTTGCCGCTGTACTTTCTGCGCGCCACCGTCACTTGTCGTGGCAAGCTCGCCGAAACGTGTGCCGGCACGATCAGCGGCGATGTCATTGAAGCTGAAGCCGCTGCCACCGTGAGAATCCTTGATTTCCTTGTACAAGCCGATAACATCCGACAGCGGGCTGCCAGCAGTAGAGGCGAGTGCCGCAGAAATCGTGAAATGCTGAGAAAAGTCACTGCGTCCGCTCAGGGTCACACTGCGTGAAGTCGGCTTTGGCCATTGTATGGCAGCCGGAATAATGGCACCAAGCCCTTTTCCATTTACATAAAACGCCATAACGATAATCGCGGCGCGATTTTCCGCCGCTGGCTCGCCGCCGTTGATCGTGCGCTGCGTTGCGAGCTCGAACAGCGCTCGCATCAGTTCATTGAACCGCAGTTTGCGTTTTGAGCCGGGTTTGCCGGTCAGCTCGACCAGTCGCTCGTGATATGCCTTCAGTCGCTCCTGCTCCTTGGGCGGCACCAGTAAGGCCTTAAGCTGATTGGGCAGCGCTTCGTTCCATTCGAAGACGATGCGCAGCATCTCATTGCTTGTGCTCACATTCTTGATGACATCGGCAGCTGCCCCGTAGTCCTCACTGGCTTGCAACTGCTTAATGCCGAACTGTAGTATCCCGTCTGCAATAAACGCGGGCACCGGTAACTTGCCAATGCGCAGATACTCAAATCTTGGAAGCGCTTTTGTTTCGCGAAATTTGGCGTCGATATTGAGATAGCGCCCGATTGGATTGGATGGCAATTCGACAGTTGCGCGCACTCTGACCATGCCTTGCTGTAAATCTATATTGGAGCTGCCCTTGCCGTAACTGTTGGCAAGATAGTTGACTACAAGGTCAAGATCTTCTTGACTGATAGTAATGGTACGCAGTACTCCCGCTTTCATTTTGCGCGGATCGTTACGAGACAGTATGAGTTTGGCGCGGTCGATATGAGCTGGAGTAAATTGGGCTATACCAGTGATGAGCGGTTGTTTTTCGACACTTAAATAAATTACAGATATCAGCGCCAAGCAGACAACGATGATGAGTATTAATATAGTCCGCATCCGCATACTTTTTTCCGCATTTGTTTATTCTTGCTTTGTTACAAAAGTGCAAAAATCCGTGTCAAGTGAAATCGGTACCACAGCTGCATTAATCTTAAAATAATGCGTCTGTGGTACCGATTTCACTTGTATAACCATGGGCGCATCAGAAACAATAATGTTGCCCAGTTTTTTAAAATGCTTAGTGTTTGGCCATCTGGCTGGCAGGGTATGGCGTGCAAGCAAGCATACCCTGCTAAACAGGAACTCAGAGTTAGCTGCTGCTCATCTCCAGCATCAGTTGATTAATACGTTTCACGAAGCTGGCCGGATCGTCGAGCTGACCACCCTCGGCCAGCAAGGCTTGGTCAAATAACACTGAGGCCCAGTCATCAAACTTTTTCTCTTCGGCTTTAAGTCGTAACACAACCGGATGCTTGGGGTTTATCTCGAGGATAGGCTGCGATACTGGCGCCTTCTGCCCTGACGCTTTTAGTAGACGAGCCAGATTGGCGTTTATGTCATGAACGTCCGCCACTAGACAGGCTGGCGAATCGGTCAGGCGGTGAGTTACGCGTACCTCTTTAACACGCTCGCTAAGGCTGGCTTTAATCTTGTCGGTCAGATCCTTGAATGCACCGGCATCTTTTTCCTGTTCCTGTTTCTCTGACTCGTCTTCAAGTTTGCCGAGATCAAGCCCCCCTTTTGCAACAGACACCAACGGCTTACCCTCGAATGCGGATAAATTACTCACCACCCATTCATCCACGTGATCGGTCAGTAAAAGCACTTCAATGTCTTTTTTGCGAAACACTTCCAAATGCGGACTATTTTTTGCGGCATTGAAAGTATCAGCAGTGATGTAATAAATCTTGTCCTGACCCTCCTTCATGCGACTAATGTAATCGGCCATAGAAACAGTTTCTCCGGGCGAATTAGTATGAGTTGAGGCGAGACGCAACAAGCCAGCGATTTTGTCTTTATTAGCGAAGTCTTCGCCCACTCCTTCCTTCAGCACACGGCCAAATACATCCCAGAACTTGGCATATTTCTCTGGGTCCTTAACGGCCATGTCTTCCAGCATACCAAGCACTTTCTTCGTGCAGCCGGAACGGATTGCTTCGATGTCCTTCGATTCTTGCAGAATCTCGCGCGATACGTTGAGCGGAAGATCATTGGTATCAACCACACCGCGCACAAAGCGCATGTAATGCGGCATTAGTTGGGTGGCATCGTCCATGATGAAGACGCGGCGCACATACAGCTTAATGCCGTGACTCGCATCGCGCTCCCACAGATCAAATGGTGCCCTGGCCGGTATGTATAGCAACAAAGTGTATTCCTGACGTCCCTCAACTCGCGCATGAGTCCATGCCAGAGGGTCCTCATAGTCATGGCCTACATGCTTGTAAAAACCCTTGTACTCATCATCGCTGATCTCGGTTTTGGGGCGTGCCCACAGCGCAAAAGCTTGATTGATTGTCTCCTCTTCGTCCAGTACCTGCTGTGCGTTGTCTTTCCATTCCTCCTTTTTCATTAAGATAGGCTGAACGATATGGTCCGAATACTTGTGGATAATGGTGCGCAACTTTGTGCCGTTTAGCAGGTCTTCCTGCCCTTCGCGCAGATGTAGGGTAATAGCCGTACCACGTGTGGCCCGCTCGACCATCTCAATGGCAAACTCTCCGCCACCGTCGGATTCCCAGCTCACACCTTGATCGATTTTCTCACCGGCACGGCGCGTTAACACGCTCACCTTGTCGGCGACGATAAAAGCCGAATAAAAACCCACGCCAAACTGACCGATAAGATTTGCATCCTTTTGCTGGTCTCCAGAAAGCTGAGTAAAGAATTCGCGCGTGCCGGATTTGGCAATAGTGCCGAGATTGTTGATGACCTCGTCGCGGCTCATACCAATGCCATTGTCGCTAATGGTCAGCGTTTTTGCCTCTTTGTCGTAGCTGACATGGATAGTCAGCTCGGAATCATTCTCAAACAACGCTGAGTTATGCAGCCCCTCGAAGCGCAGCTTGTCGCAGGCATCAGACGCATTGGATATCAGCTCACGCAGGAAAATTTCGCGATTCGAATACAGCGAATGAATCATCAATTGCAATAGTTGCTTTACCTCGGCTTGAAAGCCCATGGTTTCACGATTGCTGGTTACATTTTCGGTCATTACTCTCTCCGTTATTTTTTAGACAGGACGAACGCATAGGTTGGGGTAGTCTCACGATTTTCAAGAGGATTATGGGCATCTCTAGAAATTCAGAGTTCTAAACAAGACTAGGCGCGAATAAAAAATATTGACGCAGCATATATTTAATATGTAAGGAAATATTTTATGTGAGCAACGAAGTATTGTGACGAAATCAGAATTTTTAGAGGTGCACATATTTCATCTGCCGTCCGCTTTAGCTGCTTGTCGCAAGAGTCGCCGTGCAGTGTCAGCATCGCGAGCGGCATCAATTTCCCGCATTACAGCGCCGACGTCAGCCTGCTTTTCGCTGCGTTTGAATTTGCCTGTCAGTTTGACTTCAGGATGTAGTTCACCGCTCTCATAGAGCGACCAGATTTCTTTGCCATAGTCTGTAGAACGTAGTTCGGGGGCGAATTGGGCAAAGTAGATTGCCAGATTGTCGACGTCTCGCTCCAACATTTTGCAGGCATTGTTGTTTGCGGCAGCATCGATTGCTTGCGGCAAGTCGATGATGATCGGTCCGTTGCTGTCGACGAGGACGTTGTACTCGGACAGGTCGCCGTGAACGATGCCGGCACACAGCATGCGCACGACTTGTCTGATCAATATCTGGTGATATTGTCGCGCGAGCTCATCAGTGAGTACTAGATCATTGAGTCGCGGGGCGGGCTCGCCATTCTCGTCGGACACCAGTTCCATCAGCAACACGCCCTCGTAAAATCCGTAGGGATGCGGAACACGCACCCCCGCAGCGGCGAGTTTGTACAAAGCATCCACCTCGGCATTTTGCCAAGCGGCTTCCTGCTCTTTACGCCCATAGCGGGTGCCTTTTTCCATGGCACGGGCCATACGGCTATTTTTCACCTTGCGGCCTTCCGTGTAATGAACAGCCTTACGGAAGCTGCGCTTGTTAGCTTCCTTATAAACTTTCGCGCAGCGGATATTTTCTCCGCAAATGACAATATAGACATTAGCTTCTTTGCCGCTCATGAGCTGACGGTCAACCTTGTCAACTATGCCATCCTGGATGAGCGGCTCAATTCTTTTTGGAGTTTTCATTTGATTAAGGCGTTACCAAGTACGAATTTTACAATAATCTAAACAGGGCGGATTTGTTAACCTGATATTTCAAAGGGATGGCTCATATTCAATAAATTCCAGCGCATTATCATCCGGGTCGCGGCAGAATAAGGCAGGACGGCCGGACATGCTTTTCGTGTAGCTTATCGAGGCTGAATCCAATTTTTGCATCAACGTATTCAGATGGTTTATCGACAGGGCTATATGGCGGTCGCGTCCTCCGTGCGTTGGACGCTGCAGACTCGCTTCCGGATTAGGAAGTTGCATGAGATGGATTTGCTGGTGTATGCCAACGTTATACCACACGCCGGGAAAACTCATCTCTGGGCGCTTTCCATCAGGTACCAGCCCCAGAACATTTTCGTAAAAAATGCGCGCCCTGTTCAGGTCTGCCACCAGAAAGGTGGCGTGTAGCAGGTGAGTGATGTGCATAAGTCTAATGGCGTCCTGCATTATGCATAATGTCAAAGACGGATACTGTCATTTTATTCAGTATATTATGCGCGATAGTAATAGATTAAAGTCAAAAGGCGATCAGACACGATAAGATGCCGGTCAGAAGATGGAAATGAAATTGTGTCGGTACAAAATTTGATATGACAAGATGTTGTTGTTTTGACAATTGCGTTTCTGTACAAAAAGCATTATATAAAATATTGCAGTTACATTGTCTGTTTTATGCACAGGTTAAATTAATGGAATAAAATCTTGGCCTGCTATGCTTTTTTCCGGGCTGAATAAGTACAACGAGCTTAAGGGCGCCTCTAAAAATCCAAGTTTCTAAGCAAGACAAGGCACGAGTAAAAAATTAGAGCGCGGCATATAGTTGATATGTAAGCGATAATTTTTTTCGAGTAACGCCGTATTGTGACGAAAATTGGATTTTTAGAGGTGCCCTTAATTTAATTAATCCTAAGGAGAGCATCATCATGAAAACCGGCACTCCCCAGCCCGTGGCAGATATAGCAGCTGTGCCAGGCAACTCAGATGCACAAATTCAGGCCAGATATGTTATTTCGGCGGATGGAGACGAAGTCGCCGACAGCAAAACCGGGCTAATCTGGCGACGCTGCCCAGAAGGTATGACGGCCAGCAGCAGTGGCTGCAGTGGGGTCGCAGCCGCTTATACTTGGGAGCAGTCGCTGGCCTTGGCCAATGACGTAGCGTTGACTAGTGGCAAGCCATGGCGTCTTCCCAATGTAAAAGAACTTTCGAGCATTGTAGATGCCAGCTTCGGAAATCCGGCGATTGATACGCACGCCTTTCCGGGGACACCTGCAACACCTTTCTGGTCGGCTTCGCCCGTGGAGAACAACCCGTTAAAGGCTTGGTATGTCATGTTTTATGGTGGATTCATGAACACTTATGTCTGCGGCGGTAAGCTTCAGGTGCGCTTAGTGCGTTCCGGCCAGTGATGGTATGTGCGGCACTGGTGGAAGGAAGGTGCGAAACGAAGCTGCTCTGGAGTAGAATTCAACATTGACAAGATATTGTAATTATTTTACAAATACATGTTATCTACAGAACAGTGTAGTTAAATCGTTGCAGTAATTATTAATATTTTTTGCAAAAATGCAGGGGAATCCCTGTTAACTGATAATTAACTGATAGAAAGAAGATCAAATATGCAAAATGAAACTGATAACTCCCAGCCGCAGGCAGATATTCCAGACGAGCAACCGGCAGAACGATTTATCATTTCTGAGGATGGTACTGAAGTTACAGACAATAAAACTGGCCTGATCTGGCGGCGTTGCGCTGAAGGCATGACAGCAAGTATCGATGGCTGCACTGGAATTCCTGGCGCTTATAATTTGGAAGATGCGTTGGCATTGGCTAAAAGCGAAGCGAAGGCCACACGCAAAGCTTGGCGCTTGCCTACAGTAGGAGAGCTGTCGAGCATCGTGGATATGAGCCGTAGAGATCCGTCGATTGACACAGACGTCTTTCCAGGAACGCCAGGATCAGCTTTTTTTACAGCTTCGCCAGATGGCGCCTTATCCTGGTTCGTCAGTTTCTACGTTGGCAAGGTGTATAGTGAATACAGTGCCATTCCTAGTCACGTAAGATTAGTACGTTCCAGTTAATGAACCAGTACATCTCGAATTAAACTACATTCAATCAACTGCTTATAAAAACGTTCAATGCCACGGTTTGTATCCAAATGGTATAGACCGTGGTTGTGACTAAGTAAGACAATTCGTTTCTCATGAATACGGAAGATGTGCTCGATGATGGGCATGAAAAAAACTTCATAAAATTAGTAAATTAGCGACCCCTAAAACACACCGCCCTTAATCTCCTGTCAACCTTTGTTGGAGTCCTTACGATGCGCCTTGACCCTCGGCCGTTCTGCAATTTAGTTTGGCAGTTGCATCTATTGGCCAGTGTCACTCACCCCGTAAAGAGAACATGAAAGATATGCCCATTTTGGGGTTGCCGCTGATCCTGCTGGGTGCCCTGTGGGGAGCCGTCAGTATCGTTCTGCAGTCCTATCAAATGATCAATGCCAAGCGGGATCAGATCATGGTGCTTATCGAGTGCAAAAAGGCCTTTGCGGGGAAGCTGACAAATGCAGGGGGAGACTTCGTAGCTGTACCGGCCAAAGTGCTTGATCAGTGCCAGTCATGTTGTTATGGTAAAGAACTCCAGCCGATTGATCTGTATTTATCCAATTTGCTCCCGCTTTCCCTTGGACTCTGTCTGTTTCTCGCCATAGTTTCTTTCGCTGTCGTGTGCATTCCAGGCTACCTGAACTCAGGCGATGCCGATTTTATGCGCAGAGTGCGTCGGATTAGCTGGATCACCGCATCGCTGCCGCTTTTCTCGCTGTTCGCGTTCGCCGCAGGCACACTTTTCGACGTCTATACCTTTCTGTTTAAGCTAGGAGACTGGGTCTTGTTGAAATGAGACCAAGTTTTATTTTAGAGGCCAAACGGTGGTGTATGACAATGTTTGGCGGCATTGTGTTAGCAATTAGCTCCGGCTGCGCTGTCCTCGACAAGAGCACGCCTGCTTGGCGAGATTACTCGGCAACCTTGAAAGATGAGCCGCGCATTGATTTGCACATGGAGGTGTCAGGTTCGGGTAAACCCGTATTGCTAATTCACGGCTTCGGCAACAGCGTCTATGTGTGGCGTCATTTGGCTCCTGCACTGGCTCAACAAAACCGGGTGATCGCAATTGACCTGAAGGGTTTTGGCGATTCTCCAAAGCCGGCCGACGAGCGTTATTCTGTCTACGAACAGGCACGGTTGATCCGCGATTACGTAGTGGATAATGACCTGAAAGATGTAACTATTGTGGGGCACTCCCTCGGCGGCGGTATTGCGCTGGTGGCCTCGCTCTACCTGCAACAGTCGGCTCCCGGTCGCCAGAGAGGTTTGGTGCTGATCGACGGTATTGCGTACCCGCAGCGGATGCCCATGTTCATTCGTTTGCTTGCAACCCCCGTGCTTGGGCCGTTGGTTGCGAGAGTGGTGCCGCCTGAAATTCAAATTCGAGAGGTAATGAAACTGGTGTATGCAAAAAATTCGGCAGTGCCCGAGGATGCGGTTAAGGTTTATGCCAAGGCCTTGAAGACACCTGAGGGGCGCTATGCCGCAGTAACCAGCGCGCGACAGATTCAGCCGCCGGACCTAGAAGATTTATCTCAACAGTATCCAAGCCTCCGGGTGCCGACTCTCATCGTTTGGGGTAAGCAGGACAGGATAGTCCCGGTCAGCGTCGGCGAGCAACTCCATCAGGCGATCCCCGACTCACGGCTGTTTGTGATCGATGATAGCGGTCATTCTCCAGCGGAAGAGCGGCCGCAGGTGCTCCTTCCTTTAGTGGAGTCATTCCTGCGCAATCCCGCGATGCCAGATTAATGGCCTTCGGCGTTAATCACGCTGCATATCATTGAGAATGATCGGCTGGAAGTTTATCGTCCGTCTCAGGCAAATTCCTGCGCTGATTCACATTCCGACGGAGATTATTTCAATCACGACAAATAGCGCATGAGTTTTTTCGCGGCGTATCGACAGCGCTGTAGAAACTGATTAGCTGTGCGGAATTGAAGAACACGCTGGCTGATGACATATCTGTGTACAAGTTTATCGAGATAACGGTAACTATTCATTTGCACAAATTGGAGTTGGTACTGGTAAAAACCTATAAAATGCGAATCCATCGGTAAATTTTTGTTGAGGTTGATCTATTATGCGTATCACCCAAAAGGGGCTAACTTTTGACGATGTCTTGCTGATTCCGGCACACTCCAATGTATTGCCGCGTGATGTCAGTTTGCGTACTCAGCTTACCCGCAATATCACCTTGAATATTCCTCTGTTATCCGCTGCCATGGATACCGTCACCGAGGCGCGTCTGGCAATAGCGTTGGCGCAGGAAGGAGGCATCGGCATCGTACATAAAAATATGACCGCCAAGATGCAGGCCGTTGAGGTATCCAAGGTTAAGCGTTTTGAAAGTGGCATGGTGAAGGATCCCATCACTGTCACACCCGGGATGACAGTGCGCGATGTGCTGAACCTCATTCGACAGCACAATATTTCAGGATTGCCAGTGGTGCAGGGTAAGCAGGTGGTCGGTATTGTGACTAACCGCGATTTGCGTTTCGAAAGTAACCTTGATCAACCCATCCAAAATATCATGACGCCGCGAGAACGGCTAATCACGGTCAAGGAAAATGCCAGCCGTGAAGAGGCGCGCGGGTTGATGCATCAGCATCGTATTGAACGTGTATTGGTTGTGAATGATGCGTTTGAGTTGTGTGGTCTATTTACCGTAAAGGATATTCTCAAGTCCAGCGAACATCCGCTAGCGTGTAAAGATGAACTCGGGCGGTTGCGCGTTGGTGCCGCGATTGGCGTGGGCGAAGGCACGGACGAACGCGCTACCCTATTGGTAGAAGCCGGAGTGGATGTGCTCATAGTGGATACCGCACACGGCCATGCGCAGGGTGTGCTGGACCGTGTCAAGTGGGTAAAGAAGAATTTTCCGAACGTGGATGTGATTGGCGGGAATATTGCTACTGCTGCCGCCGCCAGGGCTCTTATGGATCATGGCGCAGACGGCGTTAAAGTAGGTATTGGCCCCGGCTCGATTTGCACTACACGCATGGTTGCAGGTATAGGCGTTCCCCAAATATCGGCTATCCAGAATGTGGCGGAAGCATTGCAAGGTTCCGGTATAGCACTCATTGCAGACGGTGGGGTGCGCTATTCCGGCGACATCGCAAAGGCGATTGCGGCAGGTGCGCACGTCGTGATGTTGGGTGGTCTGTTTGCAGGTACAGAAGAAGCGCCCGGTGAGGTGGAGTTGTTCCAGGGCCGTTCCTATAAATCCTATCGCGGCATGGGCAGTATAGGCGCGATGCAGCAGGGTTCCAGTGATCGTTATTTTCAGGACAATGAAGCCAATCAAGACAAATTGGTTCCTGAGGGAGTGGAAGGACGCGTGCCTTACAAGGGTAGCGTGCTGGCGGTTATCCACCAATTAATGGGTGGTTTGCGTGCCAGCATGGGCTATCTGGGTTGTCCGGATATCGCCACAATGCACACCAAGGCTGAGTTTGTGCAAATAACATCGGCCGGAATTCGTGAATCGCATGTCCACGACGTGCAGATCACCAAGGAAGCACCAAATTACCATATTGATTAGTTGTTGCTAGTTAGCCGAAGTAAAGATGACTGAATACCGTAAGCAGAAACTATGGTGAAGGCAAATCGAACTGCTTAAGTGCTAGCAATCGCTGCACCAAACTATGAATTAATAATTTACATTTAATAACTTACATCTGATAACTTTATGTCCCACCAAAAAATTCTGATCCTCGACTTTGGTTCGCAATACACCCAACTTATAGCGCGCTGCGTGCGCGAATCCCATGTTTATTGCGAGTTGCATCCATTCGACGTAGGTGATGAATTCATTCGCGATTTCAAGCCGGCTGGCATCATTCTTTCGGGCGGCCCCAATTCAGTGACAGAAGGTGATGCCCCGCGTGCACCGCAAGCGGTATTTGAACTGGGCGTGCCGGTGCTGGGTATTTGCTACGGTATGCAAACCATGGCCGCGCAATTGGGTGGAGAAGTGGAAGTCGGCCTGGTGCGCGAATTTGGCTATGCTGAAATCCGTGCACGTGGCCATTCAAAATTATTTCGCGACATTCAGGATCGTATCAACGAGGCAGGCCACGGCTTGCTGGATGTATGGATGAGCCACGGCGACAAGGTCACCCTGCTGCCGCCGGGCTTCACGGTGATTGCTTCCAATGCAATCACGCAGATTGCCGGTATGGCCGACGAAGCACGCCGTTTCTACTCGGTACAATTTCATCCGGAAGTGACCCACACTCCGCAAGGCAAGGCGATAATCAGCCGCTTCGTGCATGACATCTGCGGCTGCGGGCAGGATTGGAACATGCCCGATTACATCGGTGAGGCGGTAGAAAAAATCCGCGCCCAAGTCGGTCAGGAAGAAGTCATCCTCGGCCTGTCCGGCGGAGTGGATTCTTCCGTGGCCGCAGCATTACTGCATCGTGCCATTGGTACGCAACTCACCTGCGTATTTGTGGACAACGGCCTGTTGCGCTTGAATGAAGCCAAGCAGGTTATGGAAACTTTTGCTAAAAATCTGGGCGTGAAAGTTATCCATGTTGATGCTGGCGCGGAATTCATGAAACATTTGGCAGGCGTGTCTGATCCAGAGCAAAAACGCAAAATTATCGGGCGCGAGTTTGTCGAAGTATTCCAGCGCGAAGCCGCCAAGTTGCCGCAGGCTAAATGGCTGGCGCAAGGCACCATTTACCCTGACGTGATCGAATCTGCTGGCGCCAAAACCAAAAAGGCACACGCCATCAAATCACACCACAACGTCGGCGGCTTGCCCGATACCTTGCATCTTAAGCTGCTGGAACCGTTGCGCGAACTGTTCAAGGACGAAGTGCGTGAACTCGGCGTGGCGCTCGGCTTGCCGCGCGACATGGTGTACCGCCACCCATTCCCGGGACCGGGGCTGGGTGTTCGCATCCTCGGCGAAGTCAAGCGAGAGTACGCCGACTTGTTGCGCCGTGCTGATGCAATTTTTATCGAAGAGCTACATACGTCCGGCTGGTATGAAAAAACCGCACAGGCATTTGTTGTATTTCTGCCGGTAAAATCGGTGGGCGTGATGGGCGATGGCCGCACTTATGAGTGGGTGGTGGCGCTGCGTGCGGTGCAAACGCAGGACTTCATGACCGCGCATTGGGCAGAATTGCCGCATGCCTTGCTAGCCAAAATTTCTAACCGCATAATCAACGAAGTGCGAGGCATTAACCGAGTGGTTTATGATATTTCCGGAAAGCCGCCTGCTACTATTGAGTGGGAATGAATAGACAATTAGCAACATCTCGCAATTGCCAGTAATAAATCACCCCAAGGCCACGTATTAACGTGGCTTTTTTCTTTTATGAATGGAAACATCAGGCAATGACAAGACGCGGCAAGCAGGAATTTTTCATGGCTTTATCAATGGTATATTTTTTTGATGTCATTAATTAATATCATTGAATATATAGGCAATCATGGCATATAGACATGATGAAGCTTCGATGCGACACTCCTCCGCATTGTACATAGCGCATTTCAGCAGCAGATAATGACCAGCAAGGCTCACTTCAGCCGCTAGAAGCGGAAATCGGCAAGCAAAATACGCGTCTCCTGAGCAACCTAGAGACACACAGCTTGACATTTTTCGCCCAAGAAACCGAGAAGCTGGACTCATGGGTTGATGATTTGAAAGTGGGTCTTGAGCGGGAAATCAAAGAGCTCGACCGTCAAATCAAAGAAGCGCGGGCCAAAAGCAAAGGCGCTGCAACCTTGGCTTAAAAGCTTGTGGTTCAAAAGGAGCAACGCGACCTTGAAGCAAATCGAGATCGCAAACGTCGAGAACTGTATCAGTGACAAGACGAAATCAGACCCGGCGCGACAATTTGATTGATGGGCTGGAAAAGCAATTGTCGCAGCAGGTAACAGTGAAGCAATTATTTACGTATGAATGGAAGATTTCATGACAGAACCAACTATCATCTGCCCGAGTTGTAACACTGAGATCAAGCTTAACGAATCGCTTGCCGCTCCGCTGATCGCGGCGACACGCAAGCAATTTGAGCAACAACTGGCGCAGAAGGACAGTGACATCGCACAGCGTGAACAGGCTATGCGCGACAAGGAAAGGCAGCTTGCAGAAGACAAGCGCAAACTCGACGATCAAGTCGCCGATCAAGTTGCGGCACAGTTGAAAGCAGAACGCTCTCGCGTTATTGCTGAGGAATCCAAGAAAGCCAAACTTGCCAGTGCCGTTGAACTGGAAAACAAGGCACGTGAACTGTCCGAATTGCAAGAGGTGCTTAAAACAAACAATGAAAAACTGGCCGAGGCACAAAAGGCGCAAGCCGAACTCATCAAGAAGCAGCGTGAACTTGATGATGCCAAGCGCGAACTGGAACTCACGGTAGAAAAACGGGTGCAGGATGGATTGACCCACGTCCGCACGCAAGCCAAAAAAGAAGCCGAGGACGAACAGAAGCTCAAGGTAATGGAGAAGGAGCAGACCATTGCTGCGATGCAGAAACAGATTGAAGACCTCAAGCGCCGGGCCGAGCAGGGATCACAACAATTGCAGGGCGAAGTCCAGGAACTGGAGCTTGAAAACCTGTTGCGCACCAAATTTCCTTTCGATGGTATTGAGCCAGTACCCAAGGGGGAGTTTGGCGGGGATGTGCTGCACCGTGTTGTCGGAGCAGGCGGCCACTCCGGCGGCACCATTTTGTGGGAATTCAAGCGCACCAAAAACTGGAGCGATGCCTGGCTGGTAAAGCTTCGCGGAGACCAGCGCACCGCAAAGGCAGAAATCGCCGTGATCGTGAGCCAGATATTACCGAAAGGCGTTGAAACCTTCGAAATGGTAGAGGGCGTCTGGGTAACACATCCTCGCGCTGCATTGCCGGTAGCTATGGTTTTGCGCCAGTCATTGCTGGAACTCGCCCTTGCACGACAGTCCATAGAAGGCCAGCAGACCAAGACCGAAATGGTCTACCAGTATCTCACCGGCCCGCGATTTCGCCAGCGCGTTGAAGCCATCGTTGAGGCTTTTTCCACCATGCAGGAAGACCTCGACAAGGAAAGAAAAGTCATCATGAAGCAATGGGCCAAGCGAGAAGAGCAGATTATGCGTGTGATGGGGGCGACGGTGGGGATGTATGGCGACTTGCAGGGGATTGCGGGGAAATCGTTGCAGGAGATTGAGGGGTTGAGCCTTCAGGCATTGGATGCCCCGGTTGCGAACAATAGGAGTGTGGCGGAATGATGACAACAGGTTTCGACAACAGCAGCAATAAGACTATCGTCCTGAACGGCGATCCTCGCAAAACTGCACCGATGTTTTGCTTGATGTTTTTGCCCGCGAGAACCAATGGACAACTATGCCACTAAGTGGCACAATTAATAAATGAAACGAGTTTTCAAAACCCGCCATTTCAGTCGCTGGATGCGAAAAACAGAGTTAACGGACAGCACGTTATTAAATGCGGTGGAAGAAATGGTTAAGGGACTGATCGATGTCGACCTCGGTGGCGGTATTGTAAAGAAACGCATCGGGCTTGCAGGCCGGGGCAAGCGTGGCGGCGCCAGAACACTGGTTGCGACCAACAAGGGAAACAGGTGGTTCTTCGTCTTTGGGTTCGAGAAAAATGAGCGCGCCAACATCGCGGACGATGAACTGGAGGCGTTGCGGGACATCGCTGAACAGTTACTGGCCAGAACAGGCCGGCAGCTTGATGAGGCAGTTGAAGCTGGTGCGTTACAGGAGATTTTCCATGACCAAAAAAACCAAAACTAAAAGCCTGATTTTAGAAGCCGTGCATGAGACGGCCAGTGATCTGAGCCGACTGGGTTTTATCGATAAACGCAAAATGCGCAAGTTCGACGTGCTGTGTCTTGACCCGATACCAGCCTACGACAGCGAGAAAATCCGCGCGCTACGCGACCATCTACAGTTAAGCCAATCGGTGCTTGCCGCAGTGTTGAACACCAGCCTATCGACAGTGCGTAAATGGGAAATCGGCGAGAAGCATCCGAGCGGGCCGTCATTGAAGTTGCTCAATCTCTTGGAGCGCAAAGGGCTGGAAGCTGTTCTGTAAGAATGAGCGTAAATCATAAGCGCGAGGGCAGTGGTGGATTCATTCGACCAGATTAGACATGAATATGAAAAAACAAAAACTCGAACTCACTTGGATTGGCAAGGAGAACCGGCCTAAGTTGGAGCCGCGCATTTTGCTGGAAGACTCGGCAAAGAGTTATCACGCGAAGCATCGGGTGACGGATAGCGACATCTTCGACAACCAGCTGATATTTGGTGACAACTTGCTGGCGTTGAAGGCTTTGGAGGCGGAGTTTGCGGGGAAGGTGAAGTGCGTGTTTATTGATCCGCCGTATAACACCGGCAGCGCGTTTACGCATTACGACGATGGGGTGGAGCATTCGATCTGGCTGTCGCTGATGCGCGACCGGCTGGAGATTATCCGGCGGTTGCTGTCGGATGATGGTTCGCTGTGGATCACGATTGATGACAACGAGGCGCATTACCTGAAGGTGTTGTGCGATGAGGTGTTTGGTAGGGCAAACTTTGTCGCCAATGTAATTTGGGAAAAGGTGTTTGCCACGAAGAACTCAGCTAGGCATTTATCGATTGATCATGATCACTTGTTGATCTATGGTAGGAATGCTAACTCTTGGGTTCCCAATCTTATGCCACGAACCGCCAAGCAGGACTCCATTTACAAAAATGTGGACAGCGATCCAAGAGGGATTTGGACCTCAGATAATCTTACAGCTCGCAATCCATATAGCCTTGGCACCTACCCAGTCACCAATCCGGCTGGTCGCGTAATAGCTGGCCCGCCACCCGGAACATACTGGCGAGTATCGAAAGCCAAGCTGGTTGAACTGGACGCGGACAATCGGATTTGGTGGGGGAAAGATGGCAATGGTGTTCCGCGTCTTAAAAGATTTTTGTCAGATGTACAGCAGGGTGTCGTACCCCGCACGTTGTGGCCATATGAAGAAGTAGGGCACACGCAAGAAGCAAAGAAAGAGGCAGTAGCTCTTTTTGCGGATGATGTATTTGGTACACCGAAGCCTGAGCGGTTGATGCGGCGCATTCTCCACATTGCAACCAACCCTGGTGACCTCATCCTCGACTCCTTCGCCGGTTCCGGCACCACCGGCGCCGTCGCCCACAAGATGGGCCGCCGCTGGATCATGGTGGAACTGGGCGAGCACTGCCACACGCACATCATCCCGCGCCTGCAAAAGGTAATTGACGGCGAAGACAAGGGTGGCATTTCCGAGGCAGTAAACTGGCAAGGGGGCGGCGGTTTCCGCTATTACAAACTCGCGCCCAGCCTGTTGCGGCAGGATGCTTACGGGCAGTGGGTCATCAACAAGGAATACAACGCGGAGATGCTGGCGCAAGCCCTGTGCAAGCTGGAGGGCTTCACCTATGCGCCCAGCGGTGCGCATTACTGGATGCAGGGACATTCCACCGAGCGGGATTTTATCTACGTCACCACGGCGAACCTGAACCACGAGCAGTTGCAGCAGCTTGCCGATGAGGTGGGGACGGAGCGCAGTTTGCTGGTGTTGTGTACCGCCTTCCGTGGTCGGGGCGAGTATTCGAATCTCACCGTGAAGAAAATTCCCAAGCAGGTGCTGTCGCGCTGCGAATGGGGGCATGATGATTATTCGCTGCGGGTGGAGAATCTGCCGCAAGCCCCTCACCCTACTAGCCCTCTCCCGCTTGCGGGAGAGGGGACACATGCGAAGGGGCGCGGGGTGAATGTGGCACAGGGTGGGTTGTTCGATGAGATGGAGAAATGAACGGACTGATCAATCTGGTGCTGTTTCGCCGCTTCTGTCTGAAATACCCGACACGATTACCGCGGGTAAATTCAGACGTAGTGAGTCGCAAATTTTTTCGGTCGGCAATTTCCAAGACGGTGTCTCGGAAATCAGGCGGGATAGATGGGGAGCGAACTATCCGGAAATTCCGGATAGTTGCCCTGGGAGCAGCTCTGGAGTTGAGAAATTATCTTTCGCGTTGGATTTTATCATGAAGAAAATCATCATTATTGCCGGGCCGAATGGGGCGGGAAAAACGACTTTCGCGCGCGAGTTTTTGCCCAACGAGGCCGGGTGTCCGCAGTTCGTTAATGCGGACTTGATAGCGGCGGGATTGTCGCCGTTTGCGCCGGATGTGGCGGCGGTGCGGGCTGCGCGTATCATGTTGGAAAGCATTACGGAACTTGAACGGCGAGGCGAAAGTTTTGCATTCGAGACGACGCTTTCCGGTTTGGTTTATGCGCGGCGTATTCGCCGCTGGCGTGAGTCTGGTTATCATGTCACGCTGTTTTTTCTGTCGTTGCCTAATCCGCAAATGGCGATTGAGCGGGTGGCAGAACGTGTGCGCCAAGGTGGGCACGATGTACCGAGCGATATTATCCGCAGGCGTTTTGCAGCAGGATTGCGGAATTTTGATCAGGTCTACCGCGATGCGGTGGATACTTGGGCGATGTATGACAATTCGGGCGATGAGCCGGTGCAGATCAATTGGGGAGAAAAGCCATGAATCAGAAAAAAATAGAACTCGCGAAAGACCCTGACTTGGCGGGTTCCTGGGCTGCAATTCGCCGCGCCGCCAAACGGGCAGTACAAGTTGCTTCCAGCACGAACACTGAGCTTATCGTCTTTCGAAACGGGAAGTGTGTGCGTGTAAAGCCAGACGAGGAGAAAAAGCCGCAATGAACCGCCATGTGAATGCGATCGCCGGGCGGTTGAGTTTGCGCGCGCCGCAACGCCGTTCGCTGGAGATTCTGGATCGCATCACCGAGATCTCGCCACCCGGCAAGGATGTTGACCTTGCATCCGTGCTGGAAATTATCCGCAGCGAGTTTCCGTCGGTCACAGATTTCGAGCGTGAATTTCCTTCTCTGTGTTTTGCGCTGGCTACGGGTGTGGGTAAGACGCGGCTGATGGGGGCATTTATCAGCTATCTGCATCTGGCGCATGGCATCAATAATTTTTTCGTGCTGGCACCGAACCTGACTATCTATAACAAGCTGATCACAGATTTCAGCGACCGCACGCATCCTAAGTATGTGTTCAAGGGCATCTCGGAGTTCGCCATTGATGCGCCTTCCATCATCACCGGCGACAACTACGACCAGCACGATCCGGCCAGTGGCACGCTGTTCGGCGGGGTGCGGATCAACATTTTCAATATCTCGAAAATTAATTCCGAAGTGCGCGGCGGCAAGTCTCCACGCATCAAGCGGTTGTCGGAATATATCGGCGAAAGTTACTTCGACTATCTGGCCGGTTTGCCAGACTTGGTGTTGCTGATGGATGAATCGCATCGTTACCGCGCCAGTGCGGGAATCAAGGCGATCAACGAGCTGAAGCCAATCCTGGGGCTGGAGCTGACGGCGACGCCGTTCGTGGAAACTGCTAAGGGGTCGGTGCAGTTCAAGAACATTATTCTTGAATACCCGCTGGGCAAGGCGATGGCAGATGGCTTTGTGAAGGAGCCTGCCGTGGTAACGCGCAAGAATTTCAATCCGGCGGGGATGTCGCACGAAGAGATCGAGCGCATGAAACTGGAAGACGGTGTGCGCCTGCACGAGAGCGTGAAGGTGGAGCTGGAAACTTATGCCCGCGAAACCAGTAACCCCATCGTTAAACCTTTCCTGCTGGTGATCGCGCGGGATACGACCCATGCCGGGCAGTTGCTGGCGTTGATCCAGTCGAATGAATTTTTCGAGGGGCGCTACAAAGACAAAGTCATTCAGGTGGATTCAAGCCGTACCGGTGCCGAAGAGGAGGAGATGATTTCTCGCTTGTTGAAGGTGGAGCATACCGATGAGCCAACGGAGATCGTGATCCACGTCAACATGTTGAAAGAGGGCTGGGATGTGACCAACCTTTACACCATCGTGCCATTGCGTGCGGCCAATGCGCGCATTCTGATCGAGCAATCCATCGGGCGCGGCTTGCGCTTGCCTTATGGAAAGCGCACTGGCGTAACCGCAGTGGACAGGCTGAACATCATCGCGCATGACAAGTTCCAGGAAATCATCAATGAGGCGAACCGGCCTGGTTTTGCCATTCACCTGAAGGAGGTGATGCTGGATGACGATGACTTCGGACAAAAAACGGCGACCATCGTTTCGCAATCGCAACTCGCCACCAAGCTGGGGTTGAAACCAGCCGATGCAACTGGCAGCACGCAGATGGCAGGGCAGGATGTGCAGCCCATTTTTATCAAGCAGGAAGAACAGAAGGTCGCACAAATCGCTTACGAAGTGATCCGCAAGCTGGAGAATCAGCCGACGACTGTGCCAACGCTGGCACACCTGAAAAACCCGGAGATTCAGGCGGCCATCGTCAAGGCAGTGCAAGAACAGCATCGGCCTGAGCAGATGGAGTTGGAAGGTGTGACAGAGCAACCGGATTTCGCCGCCATTGTGGCAAAAACGGTGGAGTTGGTGACGCAACAGATGATAGACATTCCACGGATTCTGGTTGTGCCCAAGGGCGAGGTGAAAGCCGGATTCAAAGCGTTCACACTGAAGCTGGAGGCGCTGAAGTATCCAGCTGTCTCAGAGGAGCTATGGATCCAACACCTGCGCACAAGCCAGCTTGAAGTGGTGACGTTAGGTAATGGCGGTATTGAAGAAAAGAATATGGAAGATTATGTCGTCAGTGGTGTGGTGGACTTCGACGATGTTTCTTATGACGATCAGGCTGATTTTCTTTATGAATTAGCATCGCAAACCATTAAGCATTTTTGCTCATACTTATCCGAGGATGACACGCGCAAGGTGTTGCGTTGCTACCAGAGACCGATTGCGCAGTTTATCCATGCACAAATGCAGGAGCATAGCTGGGAAGATTCCGTTGATTACGAAGTGGTGGTGAGTAAAGGATTCACGGAATTTAAATCCAGTGCCTACACCTATGCTGTTAATGAGCCGTCCGCTGATTACCAGGTTTCGCCTGCGGATAAGAGCAATATGTCGAAGTATGTGTTCGGCGGTTTCAGGCGTTGCTTGTACTCGGTGCAGAAATTTGATTCGGAAGCGGAGCGCGTGTTGGCGGTTATCCTTGATCGCGATGCCGACAAGTGGTTCAAACCTGCCAAGGGACAGTTTCAGCTTTTCTACAAGCAGGGCGCAAACCATCTGGAATATCAGCCCGATTTCGTTGCCGAGACGAAAAATGCGATCTACATGCTGGAGCCGAAGGCTAGCAACCAGATGGAAGATGCCACTGTTCTAGCCAAGAAGGAAGCGGCAATCAAGTGGTGCAAGAATGCTTCGGACTACGCAGCAGCCAATGGTGGCAAACCTTGGCGCTATGTGCTGATCCCGCATACTGCGATTGCGGTGAATATGATGCTGGATGGATTGGCAGGGCAGTTTGGATGCTATTAGGATTTGCGAAGTTGATGATGCCATATGTGTAATGGCAGTTGCTTAAATCGTGAATTGTATTTTCAATGAATTTCGACTTTGTCACTCTTGATCTATTGCGCCAAAGCCATCCAGCGTGGCGTTTGTTGCGCTCGGATCATGCACCGCTGGTAGCGAGTTTTTTGCAGCGAGTGTTTATCGTGCCGAATGTGCGCGTTATGGCGCAAGCTGATTTGGCAGAATCACTCGAAGACGAACTGTTTGCCTTGCGCGAGAGTCTAGGCTCAGATGCTTTTCCCAAGTCTGCACTTGAATACCTCAACGACTGGGCGAGCACTGAGAAGGGGTGGTTGCGCAAATTCTATGTCCAAGGGTCGGATGAACCGCATTTCGACCTTTCCCCACCGACCGAAAAAGCGATTACTTGGCTTGCAACGCTCACCCAGCGCAGCTTTGTTGGCACTGAGTCGCGCTTGCTTACGTTGTTCGAGTTGCTTAAGCAGATGAGTGAAGGATCTGAATCCGATCCTCAAACGCGTGTTGCTGAATTACACAAACGGCGTGATGAAATTGATAGGGAAATCGAGCAAATATTATCGGGTGATATTCCGCTGTTAGATAACACTGCATTGAAAGACCGCTTCCAGCAATTCACGCAATTGGCGCGGGAGCTGCTTAGCGATTTTCGTGAGGTAGAGCATAACTTTCGTGGTTTGGATCGGCGCGTGCGGGAGCGCATCGCACTGTGGCAAGGCTCAAAAGGAACGCTACTGGAAGAGATCATGGGCGAGCGGGATGCAATTTCCGACTCGGACCAGGGACGCAGCTTTCGCGCATTCTGGGATTTTTTGATGTCCAGTCGACGGCAGGAGGAACTGTCGGAATTGCTTGAGCGCGTGTTGGCCCTGCCACCTGTCATTGAACTCAAGCCTGACAGCCGAACACGCCGCGTACATTATGATTGGCTGGAGGCTGGAGAACATACACAGCGCACTGTCGCCCAACTTTCGCAACAGTTACGGCGTTTTCTTGACGACCAGGCTTGGTTGGAAAACCGCCGCATCATGGACATTCTGCACGGTATCGAAACTAAAGCGTTAGCAGTGCGCGAATCTCAGCCGTCAGGTGTGATGATGGACATTGCAGATACGGCTGCCGATATCGAGTTACCGATGGAGCGACCACTACACACGTCTTCCGTCAAACCGCAAATCGCCGATATCGTGCTGGAAGAGGGTGATGCCGAAATAGATGCAGGAGCCTTGTACTCGCAAGCCGTTATCGATAAGGCGCAACTGGTTAGACATATCCGACATGCTTTGCAGGATCGCTCGCAAGTCACGTTGCGTGAGCTGTGCGAAATGCAGCCGCTACAACGCGGACTGGCAGAGCTGGTGGCCTATCTCCAGCTTGCAGGTGACACTTTCAAGACCGTGGTGGACGAAGAGGTGACCGATGAAATTTTCTGGCGCAGAGAAGAATCGGATGGCCAAGAACAAGTGAAACGGGCACGTTTGCCGCGCGTTATTTTTGTGAGATGAGCATGACAGAGCAAGAACTTGAACCGGAAAATACCGCTGCAACGAATGAGTTGTCAGCCTTGGTCATCACTTTGCTCAAAGGCGTAATCTACCAAGAAGGAGAGGCCGGCCTTTGGAATGCCTTGCTCAATCTGCAAGCTCGTGTGCGTGATTACGTGACCGTGTTGGGCTTGGAATTGGTGCTGGACGAGTCCGAGGGATATGCATTCTTGCGAGCACGTTTGGAAAGTGAAGGCGAAGGTGTTGCCAAGTTGCCGCGACTGGTAGCGCGCCGTCCGCTGACTTTCCCCGTGAGTTTGCTGCTGGCACTGTTGCGCAAGAAGTTGGCCGAGTTCGATGCAAGTGGTGGTGACACACGCCTCGTGTTGACTCGTGATCAACTCGTCGAGTTGGTTCGCGTGTTCTTGCCCGACAGCAGTAATGAAGCGAAGCTCATCGACCAGATTGAGACGCATCTCAACAAGATTGTCGAGTTGGGATTTTTGCGCAAGCTTAAAACTGGTGCAGGACAACCTAGAGCATTTGAGGTGCGTCGCATCATCAAAGCTTTTGTGGATGCGCAGTGGCTGAATGATTTCGATACGCGGCTGTCAGCTTATCAGGTACAGATCAATGCAACTTCAGCAGGTGATTCCAATGGATGAGATGCAAACATTGGGGCTGGATTTTGTCAGCGACGATGCGCTATCCGGATTCCGCTTGCACCGTTTGGAAGTGTTCAACTGGGGGACTTTCGATGCACGGGTGTGGACGCTGAACCTCGACGGAAAAAATGCCTTGCTCACCGGGGACATTGGATCGGGGAAATCCACGCTGGTGGATGCCGTCACCACATTGTTGGTTCCGGCGCATCGTATCGCTTACAACAAGGCTGCCGGAGCTGACAACAAAGAGCGCACGCTGCGCTCTTATGTGCTTGGGCATTACAAGTCTGAACGCAATGAGGTGAGTGGAACGGCCAAGCCTGTGGCACTGCGCGACCATAATAGTTACTCGGTAATTTTGGGCGTTTTTCATAACGCGGGCTATGACCAAACGGTGACACTGGCACAGGTGTTCTGGATGAAGGATGCCCAGGCACAGCCTGCACGCTTCTTTGTCTGTGCAGAACGGGCGTTGTCGATTACGACCGACTTTGCACATTTTGGTTCGGATATCGTACAACTCAGGAAAAAACTGAGAGGAATGGGCGCGGAAATATTCGACAGCTTTCCACCTTATGGGGCATGGTTCCGGCGTCGCTTCGGCATTGAAAACGAACAGGCACTGGAATTATTTCACCAAACCGTGTCGATGAAATCGGTGGGTAACCTCACGGATTTTGTGCGCAGCCACATGCTGGAACCATTTGACGTTGCGCCGCGCATCACCGCTTTGATTGGCCACTTCGATGATCTCAACCGCGCACACGAAGCCGTGCTGAAAGCCAAGCGCCAAGTTGAGATGCTTGCCCCTTTGGTTGCAGACGGAGATCGTCATGCGTCGCTAGTTGCATTGGTCGATGAATTTCGCGCTTGCCGCGATGCGCTCAGTCCCTACTTCGCTGGATTGAAAATCGGCTTGTTGGAAAAACGTGCAGCCAACTTGCTAGAGGAATGGACACGACAAGACACCCAGGTCAAACGTGTTGAAGCCCTACGTGATACACAGCGCGTCGAAGTGGCTGAGCTCAAACGCAGCATTGCTGACAACGGTGGTGACCGTCTGGAACGGCTGACGATAGAGATCAACAAGAAGGAACAGGAGCGTGAGGTGCGTGAACGCAAGGCGCAGCGTTACGCTGAGCTGGTGCGTGCTGTTGCAGAAAGCCCCGCAGATGATGAGGACGGATTTTTGCGGCAACGACAACGATTTATTGCATTGACTGAAACCACGCGGGCGCGAGATGCCAGCTTGCAAAATAATCTGACTGAGCACAGCGTGAGCTTGCGTCAAGGTAAACAAGAGCATGACGCGTTGACTGCCGAAATCAACAGTCTGAAAGCGCGACTCAGCAACATTCCATCGGAACAAGTGGCTATGCGGGCAGCCTTATGCAAAGCACTCAACTTGTCTGAAGAGGAAATGCCCTTCGCTGGCGAGTTGCTCCAAGTACATGAGGACGAGCGTGACTGGGAAGGCGCGGCCGAACGGCTGCTGCGCAGCTTCGGCTTGTCCTTGCTGGTGCCGGATGAACGTTACGCGGCGGTCGCAGAGTGGGTTGATAAAACGCACCTGAAAGGCCGTTTGGTTTATTTCCGTATACGTCAGAATTCTCGGATTGAATTGCACAGCCTGCACCGCGACTCTTTGGCGCGCAAGTTGGCGATTAAGCCTGACTCTGTTTTTTACGATTGGCTGGAACGTGAACTGGCACACCGTTTCGACGTGGCCTGCTGCATCACTCAAGAGCAATTTCGCCGCGAGACGCGGGCTATCACTCGTGCAGGACAAATCAAGGCAGGGGGTGAGCGGCACGAGAAAGACGACCGCCATCGGTTGGATGATCGTAGTCGTTACGTGCTGGGCTGGACCAACGCAGCCAAAATCGCTGCGCTTGAAGATAAAGCCAGAAATTTGGAGAAACGCCTTGGCGAGGTGGGTAGTCTTATTGGCAAGATTGAATCAGCTCGTAGGGAACTTCAAGCGTTCATCACAGTGCTTTCGAAACTGGAGGTGTTTGCTGATTTTCGTGAAATTGACTGGCGACCCCTTGTACTAGAGGTTGCGGCATTAACCGATGAGAAACAAAGGCTGGAGTCGGCTTCCGATGTGCTAAAGCAACTGGCTGACCGGTTGAGTGTGATGGAGGCAACATTAATCGCCACGGAAGGACTGCTTGAAGAACACAAAGACAAGCGATCCAAAGCAGAACAGAAAAAAACAGATGCCGAAGCATTGCGAATGCAAACGCAAGCAATACTTGATGAACCGGCATATGCAACTCACTCAGTGCGCTTTGAGCGCCTTGACACGATCCGTGGCGAGGCGTTGGGCGAGCATCAGCTCTCGGTTGAATCTTGTGATAACCGTGAGCGAGATTTGCGTGATTGGTTGCAGGCCAAGATCGATGCAGAGGATGCAAAACTCAAACGTTTGCGCGACAAAATCATTCAAGCGATGGCAGCCTACAAAGAGGCGTTCAAATTGGAAACCTCAGAGGTAGATGCCAGCATCGAAGCTGCTTTCGAATATCGCGCCATGCTTAATGCACTGCAGGCCGATGACTTGCCGCGCTTTGAAGCGCGCTTCAAAGAATTGCTGAACGAAAATACGATCCGCGAAGTCGCCAACTTCCAATCGCAGTTGGCGCGCGAGCGAGAAACGATCAAGGAGCGTATCACGCGCATCAACGAATCGTTAACGGGGATTGACTACAATACGGGGCGTTACATACAGCTTGAAGCTCAGCCTACGCCTGATGCCGACATCCGCGATTTTCAAACTGAACTGCGCGCCTGTACTGAAGGGTCAATCACGGGTTCAGACGACAGTCAATATTCAGAAGCAAAATTCCTGCAAGTGAAGCTTATCATCGAGCGTTTTCGCGGACGTGAGGGAATCTCTGAGCAAGATCGACGCTGGACAACTAAAGTAACCGATGTGCGCAACTGGTTCGTGTTCGCAGCCAGCGAACGCTGGCGCGAGGACGGCAAGGAGCACGAACATTATTCTGACTCGGGCGGCAAATCGGGCGGACAAAAAGAGAAGCTGGCTTACACCATACTTGCCGCGAGCTTGGCCTATCAGTTCGGTCTCGAATGGGGGGCAGTACGATCTCGTTCCTTTCGGTTCGTGGTGATCGACGAAGCTTTCGGACGAGGCTCTGACGAGTCAGCGCAATACGGCTTGCGCTTGTTTGCCCAGCTGAACTTGCAACTCTTGATTGTTACGCCCTTACAGAAGATTCACATCATCGAGCCTTTCGTGTCCAGCGTCGGTTTCGTCCAAAACGAAGATGGTCGCGCCTCCAAGCTACGCAATCTTTTGATTGAGGAGTATCGCGCGGAGAAGGCGAGAATTTCGGGATGAGTTGGACAAGACCGAGAGATTTCCGCACTCAGCTAGAAAAGCTATGGGAGCGAGGGGATATGCTGTCCAGCCTTGTCACAAGGGAATCACTGTTCCCGCGACGTTTGATACTCAAGTGCCCCACCTCGGCTGAGATGGCTGATCGCTTTGACGAGGTTCGTGCCTGGGTCGGAGAGATTCGAGCCGTTCCGCACTGCCGGGTGGAGACGAGGGAGTTCAAGCACCGTATTTTCGGGACGAACTCCGTTCCCGCCGAGGTGTGGGTCGATAGCTTCGATGTTGCAGCAACATTCATATCCAAACGCAAAGATGCTGCCCGATTTGTTGCGTTGATAGAGGAAACAAAACAGTCCCAGCCGAAGCTGCTGGGCTGGCTGGCAAGACGTCCCATGCTCGCGCTGGCTTTAGCAGACGATTGGAGCCGGTTGCTGGCGATTGTCGTTTGGATGCAGGCTCATCCCAGACCAGGTGTGTATCTGCGGCAGGTCGATATTCCAGGCGTTCACAGTAAATTCATTGAAGTGAATCGCGGCGTGCTGACTGAGTTGTTCGATATGGCTTTAGATCCCGAAACAGTTGATTTTACCGCCTCTGGCGTGAGCGGATTTGCATCGCGCTATGGATTCCGCGACAAGCCGCTGCGCATTCGTTTTCGCTTGCTTGATCCTGATCAAACGCCATCGGCACACGTACAAGACATCACTCTTGATGCCGCGAGCTTTGCTCAGCTCAATCCTACGGTTTCACGGGTTTTCATTGTTGAAAATGAGATCAATTTTTTAGCCTTTCCGCCGCTAAAGGACAGCTTGGTAATCTTCGGTGCGGGGTATGGATTTGAAATGTCGAGACACGCCAATTGGCTATCGCGCTGCCGCATTTATTATTGGGGTGATATTGATACACACGGATTCGCAATTCTCGATCAACTTCGCAATCAATTCGCGCACGTGGAATCGTTACTGATGGATCGAGCCACTTTACTTAAATTCGAGCCGCTCTGGGGTGAGGAAGAGAAGCAAACGCTGCGCGACTTGCCTAGACTAACCCCCGAAGAGCTTTCTCTTTATAACGACTTGCGGGATAACCGGATACGTAAAAATATTCGGCTTGAGCAAGAAAGAATCGGCTTTGGATGGTTCGAAGCTGCATTGAAAAGGCTCTCGGATAATCTGTAGGGATTCTTTAAAGATTCAAATTTATGTCATTCCCGCGAAGGCGGGAATGACGAATTTTTTTAGGGCTCTATGTAATTCGTAGTGGGTAATCCTTTGATAAGTGCAAACTTTAGTCATCTTGTCATTCCGACAGAGCATTGCTGTGTTTTTACAGCAATACGACGAGGAATCTGGATGCTTGCAGCATAACTGAGCACGCTAAGATCTCTCCCTATGGTCGAGATGACACTATGGCAGTTGATAGGCAGCTTCATGTGAAAAACATATGGATCGGACAGAACGTTTTTACAAAATTGAACAACTGCTGATTTCACGTCGGGTAGTACCAATATCCGCCTTTCTGGAAGCGCTTGGAATTTCGCAGGCCACATTTAAGCGTGATCTGGATTACCTGCGTGACCGAATGAATATGCCCATCGAGTGGGATCGGAACGCCAGGGGGTATCGGTACGTAACAATCAATCCAAATGACAGATCCTCTACGTTGCCTGGACTGTGGTTTTCTGCATCAGAAGTGCATGCCCTGCTGACGATGCAGCACTTGCTCGCCAATCTTGGTAATGGTTTGTTGAGCAGCCATATCGCGCCCTTGCAGACCCGCCTTAAAGCCTTGCTGGGCAGTGCTGACCATAGCGTTGAAGAAGTCGAGAAACGCATTAAGTTGGAGCACGCCACCAGGCGTACCTTGCCACTTCAGTGTTTTGAAACCATCGCCACGGCAACGTTGCAACGGAAGCAACTGCGGATCACTCACTTCAATCGCCAGAACGGGCATGAAAACACCCGCATTATTTCGCCCCAGCAGCTTCTGTTCTATCGGGATAACTGGTACGTCGATGCATGGTGCCATTTGAGAGAAGGCATCCGCAGTTTTTCCATTGATGCCATCCGTCATGCGGAATTGGTAGAGGCACCTGCAATTGAATTGTCGCAGCATGAACTCAAGGAATACTTCGAAAAGGGCTACGGTATATTCTCAGGCACAAAAGTAGCTTGGGCAAAACTCAGGTTTACCCCAGAGCGGGCAAGATGGGTCTCCACTGAGCAATGGCATCCCGAGCAAAAATCTCGTTTTGATAAAGAGGGATATTATTGCTTGGAAGTCCCCTATTCCGATGACCGCGAACTATTGATGGACATACTCAAGCACGGCACTGAAGTCGAAGTAATGGCACCTAAGGCACTGAGAGGCAGCGTCCGTAAATTGCTTGAATCTGCTTTGATGCAATATAAAGTCTGAAATTTATTTCAGTAGCTCACGCCATGAGCTACTGCCCCCACTATCATGGGTTCATCCAAATTAATTCAACAAGGAGAAACCCATGTGGAAAGAAATCAAAATTGACCCAGACCGGGTGGTCTTTTTCGGATGCATGTTCGGTGGGATTGTGTTGGCTGTTGTGAATATGATTTATTAAGACTTTAGGGGCTGTTCTAGCAAAGATTGTAAGCACAGGCAGCTCTTCAGGTTTTGTTGTCCGCCAAAACGCTGAACGGAGTACTGCGCGGGGACTTGCATGTTACATTTGCTGTGTATTTTGTAAGGCCACAAGCATTCTGTGGGCTGGAACACCCGGGATGATAAAACGAGGCTTTCTAGGCATTGGCATCCTCCTATTACAGTGACGAGAAGGAAAGCAACAATGTTTCAATAGGTTAAGAATTTTGCCACTTTAGTTGTGGTTAGCCTGTTGTTTTTGAGTTGGCAATACTCCTGAACTTAGTGGTATACGAGAATGCCCCCATTGATTTTCCAAAGAAGTATAAAAAATAGTGCACAAACAATCTTGCGTTTTATGACACACTGATTCAATGGATATTGATTGGAATAAATTCTCTGTAGTTGTCTTCATCGACTCTAACGTGGCGCTTGAGTGCCTCGCACTAGAGCAACTCCCTTGGCGCGAAGTTCATAACGGACCCATTCTTGTACTAGTCACGCCCACGGTACTCCAAGAGGTGGACTCAAAGAAGAATCACTCCCGCCTTGGCGATCACGCAAGGCGTTTTAACCGCAGAATGTGCCCATTGCTCGGCAAACAAGCTACCGTGGTCATTAGGCAATCTCCCGCCCCACTGGTTGAGGTGGCTCTAGCTGATTGCGTTAGAGTTGCTTGGGAGCAATACCCCGATCTTGACCCTGACGAACCGGATTCAAAGGTCGTCGCGCAGGCATTAAATGCGCGTGGTCCATCACAGGAAGATCGGGTAGTCTTAAGCCAAGATATTCGCCCGCTGAATTTGGCTCGGCAACATGGACTAAATATCTTTCATATAGGCGAAAACTGGCTACGACCCAAGGAGAAATCCGAGGCCGAAAAGCGGGCTGACTCCCTAAAACGTGAGATTGACGCGATTAAGAGCCGACAGCCAAAGTTGGCACTTTCGTATAGAGCAAGCAAGGATGCTGTCTCGGTACAGCGGATTCACGACCTTTCCTCTCAAGAACGAAAAAAATCCAAGACACGATCATTCGGCTACACCCTATGCAGAATCAAAAACGGGGTTTCTCCGGTAACTACAACCCGCTTGGCGAGCATGATTACACACTTTCCGTGCGTTACAAACGATGGGAGGAGCAAGTCATCCCACAGTTTGTGAGCGAATACGAGCGCAAGTTGGAACTCAATTTTGGCCACATAGAAATCGTCTTTCGTATCGAAAATGTTGGGCAAGTTCCTGCGGAGTCGTTGCTGATTCACCTATCCACAAAAGGCGGTTGGCTCAATGACCGCTACGTCATCGCATCTCCCGCTGGACCAAGTGCTCCTGACGTTCGACCACTTTTCTCGCCACCACGTTTCCTCAACCACCGATTTCAGCCCGTCGCACAACCTGGGAAGCATGAGTTTGTCGTGCAGGAGGTTCCAAAGCGTGCCACTAGGGTTCACATTTCTTGCTCTGATTTTAGGCATGGATACGACTATTAGTACCGCATGGTCGGTTGGATAGATCCTCGTGCTGATGGTTTTCATGTGGAAGCAGTTGTCACCGCAGCAAACCTATATGGTGAGATAAAAGAAACGGTTACGGTTGAGAAGAAGGTCTTGGAAAGTGCGGTCTTTGACCTTGTCGATCTAGAGACTCTGAAGTTTCGCCAACTGCCTGAAACAATTGAGTTGCTAAACGCCACGAATAGTAAGCAGGACTTATTAGGCTATGAATTCGATGGTGCTGGCTGGGACAAATAGCGGTTTGGGTTTGATGTCGGGATCAATGGTGTCAGCGCGGTAGATACCGTCCCAATTATCACTTTCTGAAATAGTTGATGGAGCATTAGGACTACAGTTGGCCGAAAATGAGGAGGATTTGACTGTTTTTGATGAAAGAGCCAAAGAGTCGAGAATAATTGGGTTCAGAGTAATATTGAATAAATGGGGTCAAAGTAATATTAATTTTGCCAAGAAAGGCAGGGCGACCACAAAATAAAATAGACATTACCAACAATACTACTCTGACCCTAATTATTTTAAATGTAAGTCCTGACCCTCATGGTAGTGCTGTTAACTGCTTGTTAAAGTAAATAAATAAAACCAGCTGCGCCGAGAAGCAGATACCCTGAAGTCGGCATCACCCCATGCTCGCAATGTTTCGTCGAGCCGGATTATGAGATCAGATTGATCTTTCGTACTCGGCAGTGGCGCTGTAGCCGACAGATGAGTAAAAACTCACGCCTTGAGTGCCACCTGTAATTGTTGTGAAGGAAGATTAAAGAATCAAATGGAGCGGCTCAAGTCCACCCCTTAAATTCTGTTTATCCGCGTTTCAATAGCGTCCCTGTGTTTTGTTGATGTAATTGGAAAGCTGCTGGGTTTCCTGGTTCATTCGCATTAAGTTGGAGTGGGTAACTCTGAACAGTGCGCGCATCACTTTATAGGCTAGGCGAGGGTGGGCGTCCACCACTGTGTCAAAGTCCTCCGGTGTGAGCGTGTAGACCGTGGCATCGCCTACCGCACGCAGAGTCGCCTTGCGCGGCGTCTGGTCAACAAATGCGCGGGTACCGGCGCACTCGCCGGCAGTCATTGTGTAGATCGAATTCTGCTTGCCACTGATGTCAGCGCTGAAAACGGCAAGCTTGCCAGAGGCGAGAATGAAAAGTGACTGGACGGCTTCGCCCTCGCTGACGAGCAATTCGCCATCCTTTAACTGGCGTACACCCATTTTCTCCGCCAGAATCTTGGCTTCGTCTTCTGTGATTTCCGAACATACCGCTGATTTGCCGATTAGCTTGTAGTCTGCCTCATTGCTCATTTCAAGGTGCTCCTTTTCTTCTATGCCGTCGAGTCAGTAATGTTGCACGTTTTATTATAGCTTAAGGGCATCCTCATGGCGTGGTTACAAAAAAATGTCACTTTGCATGCTCGACATTCAAGACCGAGCCAGCACCAGGCTGTTTGCCATTAACAATAAGGATATGAAATTTTAAGATACATTTTAAATGTATCCGAGGTTTTCAGTCGTAGTCAGTCTGGAAGTTTATGTAGAAGGGTCTTTGGATCCACACCAGATCACCCATTGTGTATCAGTGACCACCCGTGTGTCAGAAATTTCCCCTAGCCATGAGTGTGTTTGTGTATTTAATAATGGGTCAAGTTACTTGATTAATAATTAATTTACAAACCTCTTCTACTTAAATCTTCAATTCGATATCTCTGCTTATATGTACTGATCATACGACTTGAGTTGCTGCTCTAGATTGAGGAAAAAAAGAGGTTCGAGATTTACGTCAAGGAAATGGCTATCCTTAACAACCAGTACAAGCGCGCTTATGTTGGCATCGGCAAACCCTAGTTGCTTGAAGGTGAAGACAAAAAACGCAAAGGTGGTGTGCCGATAATGAAGCAAGACAGTGGATGTGCCGTAATTCCTTTGACGAGCGAGCATTTGGTGCAGTCATGCCCACTGGCATCAATTGCGGTCAGATATACGACCCGATTCAGCTATCCTTCGCCCGCTATATTGATCCAGTCGTTGCACTGGAGCATTCGATTACCCGCATGGCTGTTGCCACCGAGGCGGAAGCCGATAAACAATCCGGCGACAACAGGACAATGGGACGCAAGTTTACCGTCCCTTATGGCTTTTATGCCGCCCACGGCTTTGTGTCTTCCGTCCTCGCCAAGCAAACCGGCTTCGATGAAGGCGATCTGGAATTACTCTGGCAGGCACTGGCACAAACCTTTGTTGTGTCCGAAATTACTTGACCACTACACACATCCGGTGCCACTCTTAAAAAAACATAACCAGAAGGAGTTTTGTATGACTAATTTACCTAATTCAAAACGCAACCCATTGACGGCTGATACCGAGCCTACAGACGAAGAGCTGTCCGAGGTGATGAGCGAGGCGCGTGATTCTGCAATGGCGCTCAAGCGGGAGTCTGATGACTGGATGCGCCGCAAGTTAGCTGAAGCGGTGAGCGAAGCGCGCGCTAGAGATGCCGTGCCTGCATCATGATATTGGCCGAGCAACCGCGTTTGTTGCTAGTGGCGGGGCCGAACGGCGCGGGCAAAACAACCGTGACCGAGCGCGGGCTGGCGCATGAGTGGTTTGCCGGATGTGAGTATATAAACCCGGATTTCATCGCACGTGACGAGTTTGGCGATTGGAATTCCGCAACCGCTGTCCTTCAGGCAGCCAATGTTGCGCAGAAACGGCGTGAACGTTGCTTGGCGGAAGGACGCAATCTTGCCTTCGAGAGCGTTTTTTCTGCGCCAGACAAGGTGGATTTTGTGCGTCGCGCACAAGCAGCCGGTTTCTTTACTCGCGTGTTTTTTGTAGCTACCGCCGACCCGTCCATCAATGCTGCGCGTGTTGCCCGCCGGGTGATGCAGGGTGGTCACGATGTGCCGATCCAAAAAATCATCACCCGGCATTTTCGCTCGATAGCCAATTGTTCTCTGGTAGCAGGTGAGGTAGACCGTCTGTATTTGTATGACAACTCTGTGGATGGCGAGCAAGCCAAGTTGGTGCTACGCGCCAGCAAGGGAACCATCGTCAGGCAGTATTGCGCAGTGCCGGAATGGATGGAGCCTATTGCCAACGTGCTGAACCAAACGTGACTGGCTGATGCTCGCGGGATATTGGTAGTGCCGTAAATATGGAAGCCGCCGATCCCATCATGCTTTCTGCCCTCCAGCACTGGAGCTATTGTCCGCGCCAGTGCGCGCTGATTCATATCGAGCAGGTATTTGATGAGAATGTTTTTACCATGCGTGGGAATGCGGCGCATGAGCGGGTGGATGATCCGAGGTTTGAAACTTTCGAGGGCGTGCGTGCCGAACGTGCTTTACCGGTGTGGTCGGAGCGGCTGGGGCTGATCGGCAAATGTGACGTGGTGGAGTTTTATCCCGACGGCATATCTTTCGGTGGAATAGAAACATGGCAAGAAGCGAGAAAAAATTCACGATGATCTCCAACTTGCCGCGCAGGCAATGTGTCTGGAAGAAATGACCGGCAAGACCATCACGCATGGCGCGATTTATCACCACGGTTCGCGGCGCAGGCGTGAGGTGGCAGTTACGCAAGAATTGCGAGACAAGGTGGAAGAGACTGTGAACGCCATTCGCGCCATGATGGATTCCGGCAAGCTGCCACCTCCGGTCAATGACGCGCGCTGCAAGGAGTGTTCGCTGAAGGAAATTTGCCAGCCCGATGCGCTGGCGGAACGTCACAGGTTGAAGTCTTTGCGCGAGGAATTATTTAATGCTGCTGAATAAGATACTGTGCCATGCCGCAGATACCCAGAAAGGCGTGCTCGACGTTGGTCATTTCTTCTTCGCTCAATGTGGTCAGCGGGCCTTCCCCAAAACGGTCGCGATCCAGCGCGCGGGGTTGATCAACAACCACTTGGCAATCTACCAGCAAACGCCCTCTGGCACGAATTGGTACTCGCCAAGTTTTATAGTCGGGGTACACCTGCGTAGTGACAGGCAGAATGACGATCATGGGTGTGCCGATTGCGCTCAGCTCATTTGCTTGCAAAATAAGCACCGGCCGAATCTTGCCGATCTCCCGTCCTCGACCGGGGTTCAGGTTCGCTACCCATATCTCGCCACGTCGCATCATTTCCACCACTGTTTAGGTTCGGGATCACCGGGCTTGCGTCCTTCGGCTAAATCCAGCGCTTCGTTGTCCAGCGGTAAAAAATCCTCAGCGATCTCGCGAGCCTCGCGGCGAACAGATTCATCCGCGTATGCCGCTTTGGCTTCAGAAACCAGAGTATCCATAAATTGTTTCTGTTTCTGGTCGCGCAAAAATTTCTCCAATGCAGTGCGTACCAATTCGGAACGGTTCTGGTGGGTCTGTGCCGCCAGTAAGGTTAATTGCCGATCCAGCTTTTCCGGCAAGCGTAAAGTCAGTGTTCCCATGTCAGCCACCCTTAAAATCATTTTTGTGTACGAATTGTAATACAAATATGCGCACAATTCAAAATACACTTTATGTGATGACCCAAAACGCCTATTTCATCTGGAGAATGACACGCTGCGAGTGGACGTGGAGCGCGAGAAAAAGTTGCAGGTGCCGCTGCATCATCTGGGCAGTGTGGTGTGTCTCGGTAATCATGCTTTCCCCTGAGTTGATGCATCGCTGTGCGGATGACGGTATTAGCCTGGTGTTGCTGAATAATCAAGGGCGGTTCAAGGCGCGGCTCGAAGGTTCCGTCTCCGGCAACATCCTGCTGAGGCAGGCGCAGCATCGCTTGGCGTTGGATGAAAAATTTGCGCTGGGCATTGCGCATAGTGCGATTGCCGGAAAGTTGCGCAATAGCCGCCAGTCTTGCTGCGCGGCGCGCGTGAAGCAGGAGATGAGGCTAGCGCCCGTCCTTCGGGACGGGCGAGGATTGAAACATCTCCATGTTGTGGCGGTAATGAGTCCGTTGACGTAGCGCCCGTCCTTTTCTGTCATTGGCACGCGACGCACAGCGCAACTTAATCGATCAATTCGATCGCCAAGTTATCTGCCCACAGTGTTCCGCCATCTTCCAGCATTACGCCGGCTATTAGAGAATAGGCAGAAGGTGGGATTTTGAGTTCGATGGTGTAACGCTTCCAGTCTTGCGTGCCTTTCACGCGGTCATTTTGCATGAAATTCCAGGCCAGGATTTGTCCGCTTCCGTCATCTGCACGAAGGACGAGTGCGCCGCCAGCTCCACTGATGTCTACGCCTCTAAGTGAGCCAGAAAGCCGTGCTGTCTTGTTGTGCCAGGAGGGATGGACGCCAATCGATTGTTGGAGCAAACCATATGGTTCAGAGCCGTGGCGCCTGATTCGCGCACTACTCGGAATGGAAAGTGCATTTTCTGGATCGGCCACAAAGGTATAGGAGTTGCCTGAGCCATGCTCAATCGCTGTCCAAGCACTCATCTTGCCTTGCATGTCAGGATTGAACGAAGAATTTTTTAAGCTGATGACTGCATTGGGAGCTGCGCGCCTGGCTTGGCGGCGTGCGTATACAGATGGCTGAGCGGCAGGGGCGGTAACTTGCGGTACAGCAGATGTGGCTGGTACTGATGGAACATCTGCGCCAAGAGCATGGTTTGTAAAGCCTGCGAGCAGGAATGCAGCCCACAAATGGGATATTGAGTTATTCATAAATTTACAAAAATAAAGTGGTGCGCAATTATAGTTTGCAGGCAGTGCTTGTGTGGCTCATTATTTAAAGGCACCTCTAAAAATCCAATTTTAAGAAGTCGTTCGCATTGAGCTTGTCGAAATGTGAATGGCTTCTTATGCTTCGACAAGCTCAGCACGAATGGCAATCAAGTTCAATTCGTGCTGGATCAATAAATTAAGATTCAACTTAGTGGGCGGAAGCAAGCCGTGATCGTAATTCGGATGGGCAATTTGTCAAATTAACCTCCAGCTTGCTGACGTTTATACTCTTTGCGTTTCATATCGAGGTATTCGCTCTGCTCCAGCTCATGTAGCTGGAGTGGATAGCGCTCGGTGGACGCAAACCAGTCTCGCAGGCGCTTTTCCAGTTGTTGCTGAGGTGGCGTGGACAAGGCGCCGAGATAAGCGCTTATTGCCAAGTAATAGCGCATGGTGTTGCGTTCCAGTGCTCCACGTATATCGCTGACATAGAGGGGCTTGCCGTCAGGCAGTTTTTTAATGACGGTGAATCCTACCTTGTCGCTTCCCAACGTCTTCAGGTAGGCCTGCATTGCAAGCTTTGCTGTAAAGCCATAGGCATACGAATATGATAGGTGGATAAATGTCCCTCCGTCTTTTAGAGGAATTGCTTCCAGCATGAAGCGATAGTTTTTAGTGCCGAATGGACCTTTTTCTGCGTCCAGAAAAATTTGGAGGTAATCCGACGATTTGGAATTAACTCGATATTCAAATTCCATTCTGGGGGCGATATTCAGCGATTGCTCGTTTTTCCTGCCGATATGTACCGTGAGGTTGCTGCCTGGTTTGTCAACCGATTCGCGGCAGTATTTGACATTGAGATGCAGGATCAGGATGTCGCACCAATGGGTTGCTCCCTTGAGCGCTGTACTTACCGTTGCAAACGGATAATCCATGAGCGCATAGATGTCGCCCTTTAAGTCAGTTGAGGTCTGACTGGAATCCAGATTAAGCGGTAATTGGAACTGGTTGTGGCTGAGTGTATCCCGCAATGCCATGTATTTCGCGCGAAGGGATACTGCTGAATTCGTGTCAGGAATATCGGCATGGGCGATCCCTGCACCTGCACTTATAAGACAGGCGAGAAAAAGATGAATCGCCCGCCACACTACCGTTTTTAATTTTTCTCTCATATAACGTATTCTCCGGATAACATTTAAGAAATCTGTCGTAACAGTTCTTCGCGTAGCGCTGTAATTGTCTGTGGTTGAATTAGCGCTGCGCTGGCTATATGGAAGGTGTCCTCGGCGCGCGCCCCCAGGGTGTTGATCTTGGCGCTACGTATTGCTATGCCATGGCGCGCCAGCACATGTGCGATCCGCGCCAACAGGCCGGGGCGGTCGCCGGAGATGATGGAAAGCAGATAGTTGCCTTTATCATCTGACGTTATATTGACTTCGGATGCGATGGGAAAATGTTTGAGCTGGCGGGATATTCTGGCGGATTTTGGTGCGGAGGGTTCATTGGCGTTGGCTATTTCGCGTGACAGTTCATATTCGATGTAATTCATTACATCGCGATATGCTGGCTTGCTGTTGCCTGCATCCATTGCCAGAAAGCTGTCCAGCGCATATCCGTGCTGGGTGGTGTGGATCTTTGCTTCCATGATGTTGTAGTTCAGCCGCTCGAAAAAACCGCAGATGCGCGCAAAAATATAAGGCTGGTCGGGGCTATATACCATCAACTGAATGCCTTCCCCGATGGGGCTTAAACGTGTCTTGACGATGGCTGTGTCGCTATTGACTTGATGTGCCAGCAGGCGAGTGTGCCAGGCAATTTCCTGCGGTTCGTGACGCAGGAAATACTCTGCGTCTAGTTGCGCCCATAGTGTTTCATGTACTTCAGGAGCAATTGCATGCAAGCTGAGTATTTCCAGTGTGCGTGCGCGGATTTCGCCGACCTGATCGGCAATCTTGCCGTCAATCATATAGCGGCGCGTTGCCCAGAACAGATCTTCGAGCAACTTGCCCTTCCAGGCATTCCACACTTTTGGGCTGGTGCCACGAATATCGGCCACGGTGAGCAGGTACAACGCTACCAGATAACGGTCATTCTTTACTTTTGCAGCGAAGGCCGCGATCACGTCCTGATCGGACAAGTCTTGTTTTTGTGCGGTGGTGGACATGGTGAGATGATGCTCTACCAGCCATACCACCAGGTCGGTATCTTCCTGCGTCAGTCCGTGTTGTTTGCAGAAGCGTGCAGCGTCCGCACATCCCAGTATTGAATGGTCGCCGCCGCGCCCTTTGGCGATGTCATGGAACAGTCCGGCGATATACAGCACCTCGACGCGCGCGAAATCCTTGATCAGCTTGTTACACAGGGGGTATTCATGCGCGTGTTCTGCCAAGGTTAAACGGCGAAGATTGCGCACCACCATCAGGATATGTTCGTCTACAGTGTAAACATGAAACAGATCATGCTGCATTTGCCCGACGATGCGACCAAACGCAGGTAGGTAGCGGCCCAGAATGTCATTTTGATTCATGCGTCGCAACGCATGGGTAAGGCCGTGTGGCTGGCGCAGGATAGCCATGAACAATGCACGGTTGTGTTCATTGCGTCGGAATGCAGCATCTATCTTATGCCGTGCCCGCCACAGAGCGCGCAAAGTGGGGGCGGAAAATCCGCTCAGACGCGGATGTTGTTCCAGCAATAGGAAACTTTCCATAATGGCAGATGGTTCGCGTTCGAACAGGGCTTCATCACGCGCTTCGAGCAAATCATCGCGTGTTATGAAGCGCGCATTTAGTGGATGTATTGTGCTGGCTTCGGGGAACAGGTATGTACGCAAGTTTTGCAATAGCACGGCATTGAGTTGTTGTACAGCTTGTTTAGTGCGGTAGTAGCGTTGCATCATGTGTTCGCTGGCACGGCGTACACCTGTAGCAGTGATGTGCATTTGTTTCGCCAGTTCGGTCTGGTAATCGAATAGCAGGCGATCTTCACGCCGCCCGGCCAAATAATGCAGGCGTATGCGCAGGTTTTGCAGCAGGGCTTCGTGACGCGCGATGGCGCGCGCCTCAGGCTCGGTAATCATGCCTGCCTTGGCCAGTTCGCGCCAGGTGTCGCCCAAGTTGCAGGCGCGGCTAATCCACAGCACGGTCTGTAAATCGCGCAGGCCACCGGGGCTTTCTTTCAGATGAGGCTCGAGGTTGTAGTCCGCGTCGATGAAGCGTGTGTGGCGCCGCTGTTGTTCATTTTGCTTGGCAAGGTAGAAAGCGCGACGATCAAGGTGTTGCGTCAGCGTGCTGACCATTTCCTCAAACAGTTGAGGTGCGCCGATAATTAAACGCGCTTCTAATAGATTGGTCTGTACGGTAATATCGACCGATTCCTCTACGCATTGAGCAACGGTACGGATGCTGTGGCCGACTTCCAGGCCGATGTCCCACAGCAGGCCGACCAGTTCCTGCAAATGTTGTTGCAATGCCGGATCCGGTTCCTCCGGCAACAGGATTAACAGATCAATGTCGGACTTGGGATATAACTCGCTACGCCCATAGCCGCCTACGCCTACGAGCGTTAGATTTGGCGGCATGGCGAGGAGCTGCCATGCCGCGCGTAAATGTTCATCCACCAGTTTGGCATGGGCGCGCAGCAGGCGGGCTGGTTGCGCGTGGCGTTCATAATCCTGTTGCAGGAATAATCGTGCAGCACGCAAGCTCTGGCGGATTTCAGCGGCGCTTTGCACGACTTATTTAAGGTGGAGGGGGAGATCCAGCAGAGACAGTCAGCACTTCAAAGCCGGATTCGGTTACCAGAACGGTATGTTCCCACTGGGCCGACAAACTGTGATCTTTGGTCACGATGGTCCAGCCATCACCGAGTTGAGTGATGCCAGCCTTGCCTGCGTTAATCATCGGTTCTATGGTGAAGATCATGCCCTCTTCCAGTTTCAAACCGCTTTTAGGCTTGCCATAGTGTAATACCTGTGGCTCTTCGTGAAATCCCCGGCCGATGCCGTGGCCGCAGAATTCGCGTACCACGCTGTAGCCCAGCGCTTCGACGAAGCTCTGGATGGCATGGCCGATATCGCCCAGATATGCGCCGGGTTTGACCACGCGGATGCCCCGCCACATCGCCTCATAAGTGGTTTCGCACAGACGTTTTGCCTGGATGGAGGTTTCGCCGACATGGAACATGCGGCTGGTATCGCCGTGATAGGCTTGTTTGATGGTGGTGACGTCAATATTCAGGATGTCGCCGTTCTTGAGTTTTTTGTCACCCGGCACGCCATGGCATACCTGATGATTGATTGAGGTGCAAATGGATTTTGGATAGGGCGCATGTCCTGGCGGCGCGTAATTGAGCGGTGCAGGAATGCATTGTTGTATATTCACCATGTAATCATGGCAGAGGCGGTCAATTTCGCCAGTAGTAACGCCAGCTTGTATAAAAGGTGTGATGTAGTCCAGCACTTCGCTGGCCAAGCGGCCTGCGATGCGCATTTTTTCTATTTCCTGAGTGGTCTTGATGCTGACGGACATAATTCCTTAGATTTTAAGAATAAACGGTGGCAAGCATAGTGGATAGCTGCTGTCAGCACAACAGGACACCTCTAAAAATCCAGATATCCGAGCAATCTGTGCACAGGTTCGCCTCTTTTAAACCACTTTATTCCCAGCTATTGTGTTATGTAAGTGAGGCAAGCAGCAGATGCTCGCAAATTTTTTTGCACTGGGCATTTGGGCGAACTCTGAATTTTTAGAGGCGGCCCCAACAGCGTGATTACCAGCAGAAACAAAAAAGGCACGCCTAGGCATGCCTTTTTGCTTTTAGCGAGAAAGTCGTTTAATGCTTAACGGTTGCCGCTGTTGTGGCCGCGTCCAGAGTAGCTGCTTGCCGGACGACGTTCCTGGCCAGCAGGACTCGTGTTGCCAGTGTTCCCATTACGCCGCGGTGCATTGTCGCCGAAACGATTGTGAGATTGACCCTCACGTCGAGCGCCCTCAGGATGAGCATGACGGCTGTCAGGGGCGGTATGACGTCCGAATCCGCCGGGTTTGCCACGTGTGCTGGAGGGCTGTGGACGCGGTTTGAATTTTGGTTCCAGACCGGCAACGATATGAGCGGTTATGCTCTGTCCGGTGTAGCGTTCGATCTTTTGCAGGTTTCCGGCATCGCGGTTGGATGCAAATGATACTGCGATACCGGAAGATCCGGCGCGACCGGTGCGGCCGATACGGTGCACGTAATCTTCGGCGGCCTTGGGCAGGTCGAAATTAATCACGTGGGAAATACCCGGAACGTCGATGCCACGAGCGGCCACGTCAGTTGCCACCAAAATACGCACTTGCCCACGGCGCAGGCTAACCAAGGTGCGGTTGCGTTCGCGCTGGTTCATATCGCCGTGCAGCGCGGCGGCGGAATGTCCTTGGGACAGCAGTTTGTCAGCCAAAGCATCAGCGTCGCGCTTGGTAGCGGTGAATACCAATGCTTGATTCAAGTCCGTATCACGCAGCAAGTGATCCAGCAAACGGCCCTTGTGTGCCATGTCGTCCACATACATTAGACGTTGTTCGATGTTTTCGTGGCGTGCCTGCGTAGCTGCGACGCTTATGCGCTTTGGATTCGTGAGCAGTCGTTTTGCCAAGTTGCCAATTACACCATCCAGCGTGGCGGAGAACAGCAGCGTCTGGCGCGTGGCCGGAGTGGCTGCGGCGATGCGCTCCACGTCATCAATGAAACCCATATCCAGCATACGGTCGGCTTCGTCCAGCACCAACATTTCCAGGCGCGAGAAGTCGATACGTCCGCGCTCGATGTGATCAATCAAGCGGCCAGGTGTGGCGACTAAAATATCTACTGGGCTGGATAGCAGTTTGTTTTGTAGCGGGTAAGGCATGCCACCGAGAATGCTAACGACTTTCAGGCGCATGTTCTTGCCGTATTTGGTGGCGGCGTCTGAAACCTGTTGTGCCAGTTCGCGCGTCGGAGTCAGCACCAGGACGCGCGGCCCCTTGCTACGCACGGCGGAAGGTTCGGCGATGCGGTGTAAAGCGGGCAGGATAAAAGCGGCAGTTTTGCCGGTTCCGGTCTGGGCGGATGCCATCAAATCGTGACCCGCCATCACTTCGGGAATGGCTTCGGCCTGAATGGGCGAAGGCACGGTATAGCCGGATTCTTCCACGGCACTGAGGATTAAGGGGTTCAATCCCAGAGAGGCAAAGGTAATAACTTTAATAGGTGCGGCTGTGTTTTCAATAGGCACGATTGTTCCTTAATTAATATTTAAATCAAAGCGCATGCGTGGCTAAAGCCACACACTAAAATTTAGTAGGGAGATCATAGACTCTACCAGCGCAAAACATCGTCGCTAACCGGTAAAAGCAAGACGCGTCAGAGACGCCAGAGGTCAGAAAACGATGAGCCATCGCTGCACGAATAACGCAGCGAGTGCGCATTATACACAGCTAAGTAATAAATAGCCAGAAAATAAATCGGCAGGTGCCTTGGATCTGAAAAATAGGCTGCAATATTTTTACTCAAGATTGTAGTTTGGAATGAATTGTAATGTTTAGGGGTGTCCATATGCTAGAATGCGCGCCCTTTATCTAGCTTAGGTCGTAAACATGTCGCGCGCACTCCGTAATATCGCCATCATTGCCCACGTTGATCACGGCAAAACCACCATGGTGGACAAGCTGCTGTCCCAGACAGCCACTTTCGCCGCGCACCAGCATATCGCTGAGCGCGTGATGGACAGCAACGATCTTGAGAAGGAACGTGGCATCACTATTCTGGCAAAAAACTGCGCAGTGGAATATGAAGGTGTACATATCAATATCGTGGACACACCAGGGCACGCCGACTTTGGCGGTGAGGTGGAACGCGTTCTGTCGATGGTAGACGGCGTGTTGTTGCTGGTAGATGCTGTGGAAGGCCCGATGCCGCAAACCCGCTTTGTTACACGCAAGGCGCTGGCATTGGGTTTGCGTCCTATAGTAGTAATTAACAAGATTGATCGTCCCGGCGCGCGGCCAGAGTGGGTAGTGGATCATACCTTCGACTTGTTCGATAAGCTTGGCGCAACCGAAGCACAGATGGATTTTCCGATAGTCTACGCCTCGGCATTGAATGGTTACGCGACATTGGATTTGGCGAATCCGAGCACGGATATGCGCCCGTTATTCGATACCGTGTTAAAGCATGTGCCGGCGCCGGTTGGCGATATGGACGGGCCGCTGCAATTCCAAATTTCTGCGCTGGATTATTCCAGCTTTGTTGGACGCATCGGTGTTGGGCGCGTTTCGCGGGGGCGAATTAAGCCTGGTCAAGAGGTCATGGTGCTGAATGGCGATAAACCGCCGAAGAAAGCGCGGGTCAATCAGGTGTTGGGCTTCCGTGGTATAGAGCGGGTACAAATGGAAGAAGCGGGTGTTGGCGACATCATTCTGGTCAACGGTATCGAAGATATCGGTATTGGTGTTACCTTGGCCGATATTAACCAGCCAGAAGCTCTGCCTATGCCTAAGGTGGATGAGCCTACTTTGACCATGACCTTCCAAGTGAACAATTCCCCATTGGCAGGTCAAGAAGGCAAGTTCGTCACTAGCCGCCAGATTCGAGATCGTTTGACTAAAGAATTGTTGGTCAACGTGGCATTGCGCGTGGAAGAAACAGGTGAGACAGATTCTTTCCTGGTGTCAGGACGTGGTGAATTGCACTTGACTATTCTGCTGGAAAACATGCGTCGAGAGGGCTTTGAATTAGCTGTTTCGAAACCGCGCGTGGTGTTTCGTGAAATTAACGGCGAAAAATGTGAGCCGTATGAAATGCTCACTGTAGACGTTGAAGAGGTAAATCAGGGTGCGGTGATGGAAGAGTTGGGTCGCCGGCGCGGCGATTTGCAGGATATGCAGTCGGATGGACGAGGCCGCGTGCGTTTGGAGTATCGTATTCCGGCACGCAGCTTGATCGGTTTCCAGGGTGATTTTATGACCATGACCCGTGGCACCGGACTTATCTCGCACGTCTTCGACGACTACGGCCCGGTCAAGCCGGATATGCCAGGTCGTCATAATGGAGTGCTGATTTCTCAAGACAATGGCGAGGCCGTAGCTTATGCCTTATGGAAATTGGAAGATCGTGGCCGCATGTTCGTCAGCCCCGGGGATAAATTGTATGAAGGCATGGTCATTGGCATACACAGTCGCGATAACGACCTTGTGGTTAACCCGATCAAGGGCAAGCAACTGACTAATGTGCGTTCTTCCGGCACGGATGAAGCGGTGCGCTTGACCACGCCAATCCAGCTGACGTTGGAGTCTGCTGTTGAGTTTATTGATGACGACGAGCTGGTGGAAATCACGCCGCTGTCCATTCGTGTGCGTAAGCGTCATCTTACTGAGCAAGATCGCAAGCGTGCTTCCCGCTAGTCTTACCGTGTCATAAATTTAATCTATGACTTGACCAATTGCAGTGCGGACAATGGCCGAGGGTTCTTGCAAATGCCACGCTCAAGCGTAGTTGCAACGTCGTGATCGAGTCCGCCACGCGGCGTTGTGTGCGCTGGGCTTCCCTGAGGGAAGTAATCTTTGGGAACGACCGGCAGTTGGCGGGGAATGAAGTTTTTTACTGTTGGCATTGTTGCCGACGTTGAATTGCTGCGCCATCAGGATCGTAGGCTGCCATACTCAGCGTGGCGTAATGGTGAAAGCCGCGCCAACCCCGTCTCTCGTAATAACCCAGTCTGAAGTTTTGCTTCAAATCCTAATGGTGATTGCACCACTGCGCTGTCAGCGTGATGACTTTACGCATGGCGTCATATAGAAGGCTGATGTCGGTGGGGAAATGCAAATCCGTTTCAACCACTAAGGCGTCGCAACGCCCACGCAGCGCTTCGCCTTCCTTTTTTTACCAGGGCATGTCCGGCACTCACGACAAGTTGATTGATCTTGTCCAATAGTTCCGGCGTAATCAGGCTGACGTTATCGTTGAGCATTTGATAGTGGCAGGTCTCTTCATCAAACGCCGCATGCCCCAGTATTTCGCGTATTGTGTCGTGGTGATTCACCAGCTCATGTAGCCGGTCATAATTCCCGTTACAAATCCAGCCTCACAACATCGCACACAAATATCTTCACAACTTTATGCCAGGTTGTCCATTGCCCTTGTCAACCTTCGGCAAAATCTCCGCCTCAAGCAATTGAACTATCTTTGTTCGCAGTGGTAGATCCATGTATAGATGCTGCTGATCCTTCAGAATATTTGGTATGTCGTCGCGTGATTTCAGGTCAATATTGATTTCGAAATATCGACTTCCCCTATTTGCATCGGGAGTTCTGCACCACGCGCATCATCTGTTTCCCCTATCGAAAAAACCACAGTGTGTGACTTTTTGAGTAACGGTTTAACGCGCAAAAGGTGTACTACAGGAAGCATTTGTGTTTCATTAAATCAGAACAAATTAATGAATTCCTGGGTTTTAAAAAAAATTAAAGTTACTCTGGATCCGACCGTTACTACAGTTAGCCCGTTACTACAAGCTGTTTGAAATGTTCGAATGTTGAAGGAATGAGTGTCATGTACACAGCTATCAACAGAGGATTTACGGTAATTGAACTACTTGTTACATTGAGCGTGGCAAGTATTCTGTTGGCTGTGGCAGCACCAAGCTACCGGACTTTTGTTCAGGATAATCAGCTAATAGCACAGAGTAATAATTTTTTTTCCGCCATGATGCTAGCTAAAAGCGAGGCAATCAAAAGGAATAGCCCGATTACAATTTGCCCTAGTACAAACGGTACTGCCTGCGCTGGAGGGACAATCTGGACAAATGGCTGGATAGTGTTTGAAGACGCTGATGGTGATGGCATAGTAGGTGCGGTTGTAGACATTATCCGGGTTGGCACTGCAATACCTGGCCAAAGTACGCTGAAATCTGGAAACAGGACAAGGGTGACATTCGCAGCAAGTGGTTTTACGCTTGGGTTTAATGACACCTTCTCATTGTGTGATAGCCGCGGCGCCGCGACGTCCAGACGCTTAATTTTGACTGCTCAGGGTGGTTTGCGTACCGTTAAAGGAGGCGGCGCATGCACATAAATTGCAAGCTCAATTTGAGAAAGCGGATTAATAATCATAAGCAGAATGGTTTTAGTATGCTGGAAGTGCTAGTCACGATTCTGGTAGTTTCTTTTGGTTTGTTGGGTATGGCAGCCTTGATTACAACGGGTTTGCGTAGCAACAATACAGCACATTACCGCTCGATAGCTACCCAGCAAACGCTGGACATCGCGGATCGTATGCGCGCCAATCTGGCAGGTGTACGTGCTGGAAATTACAATGCGTTGACCGCTGTTATTCCGGTCAGTGCTGATTGTGTGGCTGCAAATTGTACCGCGGCACAAATGTCAATTTATGATCATGCTCAGTGGAATACAGCCAATTCCGTCCTGTTGCCAGGTGGTGTGGGAACTGTAGCCGGTAACCTGGCAGCTGGCTTTTTAATTACGCTGATGTGGATCGAAAAAGAAATGGGGGGTGTAGCGGATCCTGCATGTCCAATGGGTACGCCAGTTGATACGCGTTGTTTCTTGACAAGATTTTCCCCTTGATGCTTATCTCAAAAATTAATCATGCCGGGCCAGGTACTGATTCAGGAAGTTTCGAGTCTAATTCGCAGCAAGGTTTCACTTTAGTGGAACTAATGATCGCAATGACCATTGGTCTGATATTGTTACTGGTTATTGGTACGGTTTTTACCAGCAGTCGTCAGGTTTTTCGTGTACAGGAGGATAACGCCCGTATTCAGGAGAGAGGTCGTTTTGCACTGGAAATTCTCGGGCGTAACATTAAGCAGGCGGGTCATGCAGAAATTCCATTCACGGGTCTTAAGGTTGGGTTTACAGGGACGGCTATTACGGGTACTGATGGCACCGTAAGTTCCCCAAGTGCGGCCGATACATTAGCTGTGCAGTACGATGGTGCAATTGGGGATCGGGATTGTCAAGGTGTCGCAGTTAGCGCAGTTGCAGCAGCTATCATCCAAAACCACTTTAATCTGGATGCAGCGAATGCGCAATTTCAATGTGCTGGAATTATCGGTGCTGCGCCGGTTGCACCCGGGGCTGGGGTTGTCGGCCAGCCATTATTGGAGAATATAGAGGATTTTCAGGTTCTTTACGGTATTGATACCACTGGCGACCAGTCAGTCAACCAATATGTTTCCTTGCCGGCTGACTGGAATCAAGTAATCACGACGCGAGTTTGCGTACTGATTCGTTCAGATCAAACGAATATTGTTCCCGCAGGTGGTAATTACCTGAATTGCAACGGCGCAGCTGTCGCCGTTCCTGCTGACAGGCGATTAAGGCGCGCTTTCACCGCGACATTTAATTTGCGCAACCGGGTAAATAACCTGCCATGAGCATGAGTTTATGCATGCCACGAAAACAACACGGTGCGGTATTCGTTACCGCCATGGTTTTACTGATAGTACTAACCTTGCTCGGTATTACCGCCATAAAGATGGCGAATCTGGAAGAGCTCATGTCTGGCAATATGCGTGACCGCAATCTTGCGTTACAGGCGGCAGAAATGGGACTACGTTATGCCGAACAGCATATCCGCGATAACGATCCCGCAACCAATACACCTAACTCGATAGATGGCATAACCGGTTTTGATGCGACATGCACTGGTGGGTATTGTTACTACGGTCAAAATCAATCTCCACCTCTCATTGCTTCAGTTATAACTTATTGCAATCCAGATTGCCCCCTTACCTATATTCCCGGTACGGTTTTTACGGTTGATGCCATCAACTATACGGCGCCTGCTTTACCAGCAGGTGTACCTGCACCTACTTATCTGATTGAAGGTATGAAAAAAACGCCGCCGGGTAGTAGTAGTTTCAGTTATTACTACCGCGTTACTGTGCGTGCGCAAGGTGCCAGACCTGGTACGGTTGTTTGGTTGGAGGAAATATTCAGGCCATAGCTATCCGGTTTTAAAAAAGGAGATTGGAATAATGAAAAAAAATTTAATATGTGCTATGGGATTAAAATGGATTGTGTGCTTATCCATCGGCTTAGCTGGGTCAGCTCATGCCCTGTTGCCACTCTCCAATAACCCCCTTTTTCTGGGTGGCAATATCTCGCCTAATGTTATGTTTACGCTGGATGATTCCGGGTCGATGCATTTCGAAATTATTCCTGAAAGTTTGATTCTTAATAATGTGTACTACATGTTTCCGCGTGCGACAGGTATTTATGGCGCGGGGGACTACAATAACTATGTCGTCGATTTCGATCCGTTAAATCGGTACACGGCCTCCTTACGCTCCAATTATGTCAACAGGATTTATTATAATCCCACCGTAAGATATCAGCCCTGGAGCAACGCTGATGGGTCACTGATGGGTAATGCCCTGCCAACTTGCGCACCGCACAATCCCATGGATACGCCTAAAGGCTGCCGCAATCTTACTGTCAATGATACACAAAGCGTTAAATGGTTGAAGAGCGATGGGACTTTACCTTCTGCCACATCAAAAACTTTTTACCCTGCGGTATATTTCAAATTTAACAGTGGCGATATCAATTCGGCCAGTAGTTATACGCAGATTCAAATTAAATCCACCACGCCTTCTTATGTTGGCGGGCTAGCGCGAACAGATTGTGTCGCCGTACCCAATTGTACTTATAACGAAGAAATCCAGAATTTTGCGAATTGGTATACCTATTATCGTTCTCGCGTATTGTTAGCCCGCGCGGGTATTGGTAAGGCATTCGCTGCGCAGGGAAATACCATGCGGGTAGGCTTTGCAGCCATTAATAAGGGGTCTGCTACTATCGACGGTATATCTTCGGCAGGTACAGTGATAAGCGGTGTAAGACAGTTCACCGGTACAGACAGGACAAATTTCTTTAACAACCTTTACGGGCATATTATTCCAGCTTCAGGCACACCGCTGCTAAGTGCTTTAGATGAGGTTGGCAAATACTTTAAGCGTACAGACGATAAAGGCCCTTGGGGAGAGACGCCGGGTACGGCTGGGGGTACGCAGCAGATATGCCGCCAGAATTTCAATATTTTGATGACAGATGGTTATTGGAACGACGGTAGCACTCCTACTGGGATAGGGAATTCAGACAATACGGCGGGCACTAGTATTACCAACAATTCTTCTCCGGCTTCGCCACCAACGTATATCTATAGCGCTGCGCTTCCCTATTCTGATAGTTACAGTAACACCCTGGCCGATGTGGCAATGCACTATTGGAAAAATGATTTACGCACCGATATGCTTAACAAAGTACCAACCAATTCCGCCGATCCGGCATTCTGGCAGCATATGGTGACTTTTACAGTGGGGTTGGGGGTTAGTGGGAATCTTACACATTTGCCGTCTGGCGCGGAAACATGGCCGGATCCTTCCGGGATCGCGAGTATCCCAGCCAAGATAGATGATCTCTGGCACGCCGCAGTCAATAGTCGCGGCAATTTCTTTAGTGCCGCTGACGCGGCCACATTTGCCAATGCCTTGACTAATGCCTTGACGACTATTGTGGCACGTACAGGTTCTGCTTCGGCTGTGGCCGCCAATTCGAATTCGTTGATAACCAATGGCCGGATATACCAGGCGAAATTTAATAGTGGGGATTGGAGCGGGCAATTATTATCAATCCCCATTAATGCAGCGAGTACGTTAGGAGCGATAGAGTGGAATGCAGGGGCCGTCTCACTTGCGTCGGACACAATTGCACCTGCCACCCGGGTCATCATAACCAAGGGCAGTAGTGATGGCGTACCATTTGAATATACCAACCTGACTACGGCACAAAAAGCACTGCTGGATAAAGATGTTGCAGGCACGGTCGATAACTGTGGTTTGGAACGGGTTCGCTATTTACGTGGCTTTTCGGAGAATGAGGGCAGCGGAACTTTTAGCTGCGCCAGTTCAAGCGTTATCAACAAGTTTCGTAGTCGTCCTGCCAGCAAACTGGGGGATATTGTCAATTCCGGGCCTTATTATGTAGGCCGTCCCAATGCAGGACATTCCGACGTGGACCATGCGGGTTATGCTGCATTTCGAACCAGCTTCAAGAACCGAACACCGGTAGTTTATGTGGGTGCTAATGACGGCATGGTGCATGGTTTTAACGCCTGTATTGAGGGCGTAACACCTAGCTGTGCGGCGGCTGATGAAGGCAAGGAATTAATTGCTTATGTACCTGGCATGATTTACGCGAATCTGAATAGGCTGAGCGACAAGGATTACAATGCCAATCATCGCTATTTTGTGGATGGTTCTCCCATGGTGGCGGATGCTTATGTGGGTGCAACGCCCAGATGGAAAAGCGTCCTTGCGGGCAGTTTAAATGGGGGTGGGCAAGGTTATTATGCCTTGGACATAACAGATCCAGCTGGTTTTACCGCGGCAAATGCAACTGATTTGTTACTGTGGGAGTTTACTAATGTCGATGATGCGGATATGGGTTACAGCCATAATCTTCCACCGATTAATCCTTTTACCAGCCAATCCAGCCAGATCGTAAAGATGGAAAACAATCAATGGGCTGTGGTGGTGGGAAATGGTTATAACAGCGCTGGCGGCAAAGCAGCACTTTATGTCTTATTTATTACCGGCGGTGAAGATGGCACTTGGACAATCGGTACTGATTATATCAAGCTGGTCGCTGATGCGGGCACAGGTAATGGCCTTTCCACGCCAATGCCCTTTGATAGTGATGGAAATGGTTTGATTGATGTGATCTACGCAGGTGACATCAAAGGTAACCTGTGGAAATTTAATGTCGCTTCTGCTACACCCGCCAGCTGGGGTATGGCTTTAAGTGGCGCGCCACTTTTTGTGTCAGGCACCAGCAAACCGATCACCTCGCCACCGGTCGTGACTTTTCACCCAACAGGGGGCCTGTTGGTTATGTTCGGCACTGGAAAATATCTTGAAACAGGGGATACCACAACGACAAATACCCAGACTATGTATGGGATACGGGACTATAACCTGACTGCGTCGGTAACATTGACAAATTTAGTCCAGCAGGTAGTGACAAATGCTACTGTCAGAACCGCCACACAGAACCTGGTGCCTTATTCGGCCACTGTAAAAGGCTGGTATTTTGACTTGCCTGTCTCTGGAGAAAGGCTGACGGGCGTACCTACTTTGGAGAATGGTATTTTAGCATTTACTACCATTGTTCCATCTGCCTCACCTTGTGATTTTGGTGGCAAGGGGTTTGTGAGTGCGGTGGATTTCATGACGGGCGGAATGCTCTCCATTCCAACTTTCGATATTAATAAAAATGGGGTTGTTGCCCAGAGTGATGGACTATCTGCAGGTATAGAAATTGGATTTGCGGTGGGTGGCGTAATGCGGATCAGGGGTGCAATGGATGATGTATTAATATCTTCCACAGCCGACGGTTCGCTGGTGAAAACACCGGCTACTAAAGGCCCTGCAGGATTACGTGGCCGGATTACATGGCGAGAACTTGTTCACTAAACCTGTTTTTTTCAGGAACAACCAGGATGATAAGTCGAAAAATACTTTTTACTTGAGTATCGTCAGGGAAAAAAGTATTTGACGCGAATAGGGCGTAGTTACAAGGGCTGAAGGCAGAATTGCAGCACAATTCTGTCAAACCGAATGACGGATGAAATATGGGTTGTAGCTTGGGTAAACAACATTATGAAAATTAAGGCAGATTTTAACAAGCTAAAGGGCTTTACGCTGATTGAGCTTATGATTGCAGTTGCAATCATTGGCATTCTGGTAGCGGTCGCCTTGCCTTCTTACCAGGATCACGTGAGACGATCCAACCGGGCGGCAGCCAAGGCAATACTCCATGAAAATGCTCAATTTATGGAGCGGTTTTATACCGTAAATAATCAGTATACTGCGGCTGTGTTACCTATTACTCAATCACCCAGAACTGGCGCTGTTGTACAGTACACCATTTCACTCCAGGCAGTGGCAAATAATACCTTTACACTTCAAGCCGTACCGCAGGGTTCAATGGCCGGAGATATATGCGGAACGCTTACGCTGACAAATACGGGGGTACAAGGTGCCGACGGTGATGTTGCAAGCTGCTGGAATCGATAGTGTGTAATTGCCAAGGCCAAATAAGCGGGGTAAATTCCAGCATACAATCTTACCGAGAATGCTTGGGTGATGTCGTTATTTCGTCTCTCTTAAGAAACACCTCTCAACAAACTGATTTTAAAAAGCGGAATTAAGCGGGCTATTCATTGACGACAAGTTTCATCCCCATTTTTTCAGCACGTTGTGCCAGTTGCCGCAACACTCTTTCGCGATAGCGTTCTTCGTAGTAGTCCTGCCCCTGATCGGTATACTCTTCACCTTTGGTAAGCATGGTGTAGATCAGGCGTGCCAGTTTGTGTGCGGCAGCGGTTACGGCTTTAGGTTTATCCATGCGCCCGCACATCCTGCGGAAATACGCGCCCAGCGCCGACTGGCTGCTGCGCAATGCTGCTGCGGCCAATCTCAAAGCTTGAGCCGCAAGGTTGGCAACGCGCTTGGTCTTGCTGCTCATCACTTTGCCCCTGGTAATCTTGGTGCCCGGACACAGCCCCAGCCAGCTCGCGAAGTGTCCTGCCGTGGGGAAGCGCGACATGTCAGTTCCCGTCTCCGAGATCACCGCGAGCGCTGTGGTGACGTCGATGCCGTCGATGCGCGTAAGATCAACTCCGTACATCCTGAACAATTGCGTGCGCAGATCAAACTTCGGCGCGTTGCGGGCGCGACCACGCTTCTTTCCCTTCGCCGGTTTGCCGTCATGAACTTGCAGGCTTTGCAATTGCCCATCGATCTCACGGTCGCACGGCTAGCTGTGTGCCGATGAAATCGAACATATCCAGCGCTTGCTTGAGCGCAAACAGATGCTCTGCGCGCCAGTTGCCTTGCAGGCTTTTTGCGATCTCGTCAGCGGTAGCGCGAATGCGCACATTCTTCATCGCGGCCAGCACTTGACCGTCGCGCTCGCCAGCGACAATGGCGCGCAAAATCTTCTGCCCGGTCTCGCCCATTACGTCCGAGATGACGTTGGTGAGCTGGATGTTCATCTGCGTGAGCGCCTTTTGCATGCGCTGCACATGCGTGCCCTGGCTTCTCAATAGCATCCCGCGCTGGCGCCACAGAGAGCGCAATACGCACACGGCTTCGGTAGGACGAAATGCGCCGCGAAGCAAACCGTAGGTCATGAGTTGCTGCAACCATTGGCAGTCCAGCACATCAGACTTGCGGCCCGAGACATTTTTGACGTGGCGCGCATTGACCAGAAATACTTTGAAACCGCGTGATTCCAGAAGCTCGAACAAAGGGATCCAGTACACGCCCGTGGATTCCATTCGCGACCGTGTCCACGCCGCAAGCGTCGAGCCAGTCGGCCAAGGCGTTGAGGTCAACAGTAAAGGGCACCTCTAAAAATCCAACATTTCTGATGAACGGAGCGCGTCACATTTCGTGACGATAAATTTTCACACAACAAGACGATTGTTTCTCGGATTGTCTTAATTCTCCACGTTGTTTCACGTCTTTCTCCTCACTTCAGCTTGCAGCAGGCGCAATAACCCTGTCGAAGTTCCAATGTTTTATGCGAATCAGGAACGCCACACGCTTGATGTTGTAAGTCAGGTTCAACAAACCAATCTGAACTTGCGCCCGTGCGCGTCCAATGGTGCGGATGCAAATGCCGCCCATCTCGTTGGTCATCGCCCCGAAGACATGCTCCACTCGTGAACGAATTTTTGATTTCGTGCGGTTAACTGTTTTTTGTTCGTCCGATAACGGGTGGGCGCGTGACCCTTTCTCGTTAATCTGGCTGAAGTGTCCAGTCTCAATCAGTCGAATTTCTTGTTCCGCGCTCCGGTAGGCGCTGTCTGCATGAATTTCCGCACCCCCTTCTTCCGGGCTGCGGAGCACGGCCTCCAGTGCCTGGCTGTCATGCACTTGTGCCGGCGTATCTTTCCACGCCGTGATCAGTTTGGTGTCACGATCCACGTTGACATGATCCTTGTACCCGTAGATGCTTTCGCCATTCATTTTGGTCCAGCGTGCGTCCGTATCTTTTTGCGCAAGCTTGTGCGGTTCTTTGCCCCACTCTATGGGGATTACACCTCCCTTGATGAGTGCATTCTCTTCCCGCTTGTTCCGCTGGATCGGAACGGTGACAAAGGTCGCATCCACAATCTGCCCTGATTTCAATTCAACATTCAGGGCGCGTAGGCATTCGTCGAATCGGTCAAACAGCTTCTCTGTGAGTTTGTGTTCTTTCAGCTCTTCCCGAAATACCCACATCGTCTTTGCATCCGGCACTGAAGCTGCGAGGCTCAGCCCAAGGAACCTCATGAACGATAGCCTGTCTTTTACTTGAAATTCCAGCGCTTCATCCGCTAAATTGTAGAGCCGCTGCAATACCAGCATCTTGAACAGCAGCACCCGGTCTATCCGTTTTCGTCCCGCCGCGCTCTTGCGGGGCTTCTCAGCTATCGTTGACAAGGTGGAACGAAATAACTCCCAATCGATCACTCGGTTCAATTCAATCAGTGGGTCGCGCAACTTACTCAGCTGCGCGTACCGGTTGTCCAAGTCGAAAAAGCTGCTTTGCATGTTTGCCTACCCTGTCTGTATTTATTTTTAGCATTAACGCTAAACACAGCAAATTCGATTACAGAGACAGTGAATTTTTAGAGGTGCCCTAAAGCTCGAAAACTCCCGGACAGGCTCGTCGTCCCTGTCCGGCGGCCCAGATACGTAATGGGACGAACTACCGATATCGACTCCAGCCGCATGGGGATGGGTGATCGTTAAAGGCTCTCTTGATTTGCCGGGTTTGATACTGATTTTTGCTTGCGTTGCACCATGATTATCTCCATCATTCGTTTTGGAATGTGGTGCCACATCGGGTACGTCGTCAAGCTCACTCTCTTAAACGGGATATCTGCCAAGCGCTCATATAACGCCAGGCCGATTCACCAATGTCGATGACGTCACCCATGACCACGCTAACCCTCGGGCAATATGCACCATTGCTATTCCGGTCTTCCGTGGCACCTCATTCCACTTTGCCACATCAGGAGAGCGGCGTGTTTCTTCGGCGCGATTTGCGGCACGGGGCCGATTACTTCGCTAACTTCCCACTCGATCGTTTCAGCCGTAACATGGCGACACGTCCCTGCTTAACCATATAGACCACATACTCAGACATGTTCTTGGCATGATCGCCAATACGTTCAATTGCTTGTGCTATAAAAAATTATAAGGTGTCCAGCTATTTGCGGTAATTGCACAATTGTTCAATGGAATCAGAGAAGGCTCAAACACAATCTTTGGCTCCTTAAGCTGGGGTTGATTACCGCGCAACTATGCTGAATTTCGCGCTTGGTTTTCGGATGTGCCTACCTTGACTGCCTTAATTGGATTCGCTGGAAGGATGTGTTCTCCTGCCCTACCCAATCTTTAGCATTTACCAAAAAAATATTTATCCCAATCATGCAATTAGCGCGTACTCCTGTTACTACGATACATTTTGCTCGTAATTTCCCCGTCATCTGATCAGTTTTTTGATCCCTCCCGTTGAAAAGATTGCCAACGCTTGGTAGGCGGTATTGATTTCAGACCGCGTTTGAGGGGTTGTTCGGGCGCATGGATGGACTTGGTTCATGACTTCTTCTCTCTCTGTAATGACTCAATAATGTCTCGGCATCAACTGACGGACTCTAAACAGTGTCCAGTTACGGACGGGGATACGATCTCATGGGACGGGACAACTAGCTTTAGCAAATTCGTTAAATTTATAAGATTTAATCTTTATACCTTCGTCAGCATTAATTTGATTTAGATCATTGAGCGCATTGATTCAATTTGTTGAATATATGGGAGTAGAAGCAAATTTTTCTGCATATTTTTTTTAATATAAACTGTTTATAACATAATGTTATTATGCGAATCTGCACAGGTAGTTATTTTTAAATTCTCATTTAATTTGGAGCGCGTCATGACGACTAAAGCAAGAAATGCTGTTAAAGCCAAACCTGCTACTAAATCTAAAACTGCTACGAGATCATTGCCAACCAAAGTAGTAGCAAATAATAAGCCTAAGCCTGCTCCAACGGTTAAAGCAGTGACTCCCACAAAGGCAGCAGCCAAAATGCCAAACAAAAATCCTGCCGCAAAATCTGTTGTAACAACTTCTAAAGTAGTTAAAACGGGGAAGTTGTCAAAGGCAGATAAGCCTAAAAAAATTAAAATGGTGCGTGATAGTTTCAGCATGCCAGAAAATGATTATTCGCAATTTGCCGCATTAAAGAGGAAGTGCCTGTTGGCTGGTGTTCATGTGAAGAAAAGTGAATTGCTGCGAGCCGGTTTGCTTTGCTTGTCAAAGCTGTCTGATTCTGAGTTGGTTAATGTTGTAGGGCAAGTGGAAATACTCAAAACAGGTCGGCCAACTAAACATTGAGCGGTTGTTACTATGTTTTGTTGTCCCAAGTGAAGTGTCGTTGTTCAGCGAGTTTTGTCGCATTATTGCAGAGTGACTATGCCATCATTAAGACGCTGCCTTTGGCAAATCTGTGGACGCGAGGAACCTTATCGTAATAGCGAAGAAAGTGTAGGCGATGACAAAATGATTGCAATCCTCCATGCCAGGATATACTAAAATTTTATAAGCTATATATACCACACCGAGTAAGTGGCTAACCTTGTATTGATAGGTAATTACTGTGCAAGTATACGATACCATTGCCGCAGTGGATTTGGGTTCCAATAGCTTCCGGCTACAAGTCGCACGAGTGGTGGAAGATCAGATATATCCACTCGATTCCTTGAAGGAAACGGTACGTCTGGCTGCAGGGCTAACGCCCGATAAGTTTCTGGATGACGAGTCCCAACTACGTGCCCTTGCGTGTCTTAAGCGTTTTGGCGAGCGCTTACGTGGCTTGCCAAACCATGCCGTAAGGGTAGTGGGCACAAATACTTTCAGGCTAGCTAAAAATGCACCCGCTTTTCTTGAAAAAGCAGAAGTTGCCTTGGGTTTTCCGATTGAAGTAATCGCTGGTCGAGAGGAGGCGCGACTAATTTATCTGGGAGTGGCACATGGCTTGCCACCATCGCAAAATCATAGGTTGGTGGTTGATATTGGCGGTGGCTCTACTGAATGTGTGATTGGCGAGGGATTGGAGCCGCTTCGAATGGAAAGCCTGTATATGGGGTGCGTCAGCTATAGCAAGCGTTTTTTTGGCGACGGTAAAATTACTAAAGATGCCATGCAGCAGGCGGAACTTGCTGCGCGCATGGAGCTACAAACAATTCGTTTTGAGTTTTCCGGCAGAAATTGGCAAGAAGCGATCGGGTCATCTGGTACGGCACGTGCTTTGGCAGATTTGTTAAAACAAAACGATTGGAGCAATGAAGGTATAACGGCAGAGGGGCTGGCAAAACTGCGTTCCATGTTACTGAAAGCAGGAGAATGCAAGCGGCTGGATACACTTGGGCTGAAACCGGATCGCATTCCTGTTCTGCCTGGTGGATTCGCCATTATGTCGGCAGTTTTCACTGAATTGAATATTCAGCATATGAGCGTAGCGGGCGCCGCCCTTCAAGAAGGGGTGTTATATGACCTGTTGGGTCGTTTGCATCATCAGGATATGCGCGATATCACTGTGAGCCAATTTATGCGACGCTACCATATTGATCCATTACAAGCCAAACGTGTGGAGGATTTATCGTTGTCGCTTTTCAAGCAAGCGGCGCAGCAGGGCTCTGACGTTGATGTTGAAGCTGCGCAGCAGCAGTTGCAATGGGTGGCCAGGCTGCATGAAATAGGTATTTCCATCGCACATAGTGGCTATCATAAACATGCAGCTTATATTCTGGAAAACGCTGATATGCCTGGTTTTTCTAAAATGGAGCAGTTTCAGCTTGGGTTGCAAGTAAGAGCGCAACGCGGCTCGCTTTCCAAGGTGCCAAACTTGTCAAGAATAATACAGGATTGGACCGCAATATTAGCATTGCGTCTGGCGGTTTTGTTTTGTCGTAGTCGTACGGATGTGACCTTGCCTAAAATGCAATTGAAAAGAAGCGGCAATGAGTATCGCATTAAACTTGATAAAAAATGGATTGAGCAAAATCCGCTCACAGAAAATGCGTTACAAGCAGAGATCAAAGAATGGAAGGCAGTGGGAGTCAATTTTTCAGTAACTAGTTAATTATTAGTCATAAACGCTGTGAGAACAGAGCCTTCTGCCTGCAGATCTTTGTGACTTAAAATATTCCGTACTATCTGCTTATGCATACTGAAATTGAATTGAAGCTACTTATTGATAGCTCAAATATCCCCCAGTTATTGCAGCACCCACTGCTTAAATCGGCGTGCAAATCCGGGCCGCTGAGGCAAAAGCTTCACAGCATTTACTTTGATACTCCGGAGCTGGATCTTATGCGCCAGCGGATTGCCCTGCGTTTACGTCAGGCTGGTGGACACTGGATTCAGACCGTGAAAGGTAGCGGCAATGTAGAGGGTGGGCTGCATCAACGTCCTGAATGGGAAGTGCCTGTTACTGGCGGCATTCTGGATTTAGACAAGCTATCCGCATCACCATGGCACAGTTTTGTTACGCCGGATATTCAAAACAGGTTAATACCGATATTTGTAACGGATTTCTGGCGCACGATCTGGCTAATGGAGCTTCCCAACGGTTTAATTGAGCTGGCATTGGATGCAGGCGAAATACAGGCAAAAAATAAGCAGGTTCCTATTTGCGAAGTTGAATTGGAATTGAAGTCAGGAGCCCCTGAGTCACTGTTTGATCTGGCTCGAGAATTGCGGAAATCAATTGCTTTGCAGCCTGAAGATAGAAGCAAGGCTGACCGAGGCTATAAGCTTTATAGCGGCTACTCTCATGCAAAATAAAGTCCAGTAAAAATCGGGCTGATGTTCGACATTACCCTGCTGGTAATAGTATTCAAAATAGCAAATGAATATTTCAGGCGACAAGGCAGAGAATTATATGCATATGGCATATTGCAATCTATCATCATGGGTTCTGGGTACCCACTCTTCTTCAGTCATATAAATACTCAATAATGACCAATATTCAAAGAAAATCATGTCCGTACAAAGGGTGAACGCCACAGTTCATCGGATGAGTTTTGTCATTCCGGCCGACATAAAAATATCGGACATTAAAAATAAATTCTTCACGTGCATGCATTGTGAGGAATTGCATACCCACGTGTTGCAGCGTACCTACTTTGATAGTTTTGACTGGCGAATTTATTGTGCCGGTGGCGTTATTGAAGAGGAATCGGGAACTGGTGGCTTTGCATTGCGTTGGCGCAACTTTGTGTCCAATGAAATTTATGGCAACACCTCAATCAATAACATGGTCCGATTTGCTTGGAATCTGCCTGATTGTGATCTGCGCGAACGTCTGGAGCCTATACTGGAAATGCGTGCCTTGTTGCCCCTTCTTCGCATGAACTGTATGGTTCATGGCCTGATAGTGCTGAATAAAGAAAAAAAAACGGTCGCCCGGCTGGGTATCGAAGAAAATCGAATTTCGGGATCGACCGAATCCAAGCCACGCAAGCTTCCTGCCATATTGTACGTAGAATCAGTGAAAGGTTATGGCACCGTTTTTAAAGAAGTTTTACAAGTAATCAATCAACAGTTGGCTCTTAAAGTTGATGACCAGGGTATGGTACAAAGGGCAATGGCAGCAGTTGAATTACAGCCTGGGGCATATTCTTCCAATTTGAATTTAAAGCTGAGTCCGGAGACACATATCGACGTGGTAATGCGCAACATTTTGTTGCGCCTGCTCGAGATTATGGAAGCGAATGAGTGGGGCATAAGAGCTGATTTGGATACAGAGTTTCTCCATGACTTCCGCGTCGCTGTTCGACGGAGTCGTTCGGCTTTAGGGCAAATCAGAGGTGTTTTGCCACATAAAATGTGGGATCAATTTAGTCAAAAATTTGCATGGCTAGGAGAAATAACCGGCCCAACCCGTGACCTCGATGTTTATCTGTTGAATTTCGGAGCTTACAAAAATAGCCTGCCATTACCCGTCAGGGATGATCTTGACCCACTTTATTATTTTCTGGGAAAACATCGGACAATCGAACATAAAAAGTTAGTTATGCACCTAGAGTCAGTGCGTTATAGAAAAATGATTACTGCTTGGCTAGCATACTTGAAAGCTCCATTATCAGCACGAACAACAATCCCCAATGCACTCTGCTCAACGTTTGATGTAGCAAATCAGCGAATATGGCGCATGTTTCGACGTGTCATTAAAGAAGGTGTGGCAATCAATGCGAGCAGTCCCCCCGAAGATTTACATGAACTACGCAAGTCATGCAAAAAACTGCGGTACTTGATTGAATTTTTTCAAAGCCTCTACCCAGTGGATGAGATCAAGCAGTTAATTAAAGCGCTGAAGTTGCTTCAAAATCAACTCGGAGAATATCAGGATATTCATGTTCAAATCGCATCATTGGCAACATTCAGGACTCAGATGAAATTCGAAAGTGGAGTGACTGATCGTACGCTGGTGGCAATTGATATTATTCTACAGACGCTCGAACAACGCCAAAGTCAGGTACGCAAAGAGTTTAAGGCACGCTTTGCGACCTTCGCAGAAAATAAGAATCGCGCAGCATTCAGGAGGCTATTTAAGCCAAAAATTCAAAAGGAAGCCCACTCTCATGAAGATCATTGCCTGCTACAACATTAAGGGGGGTGTCGGTAAAACCGCAACGGCCGTCAATCTGGCCTATCTGGCAAGTCGTGAAGGTGCCCGCACATTGGTTATGGATTTGGATCCGCAAGGTGCGGCTTCTTTCTACTTTCGTGTTAAACCCAAGATAACTGGAGGCTTAAAAACGCTGATGGATGGCAAGCAAGATTTGGTTGAGTTAATCAAGGGAACTGATTATGCCAATCTCGACCTTATTCCTGCAGATTTTTCCTTCCGCAATATGGATCTTTTTTTGGAAGATGCAAAAAAACCCACGCGGCAATTACGAAAATTGCTCAAGAGCCTGGATGACGACTATGACGTTGTTTTTCTGGATTGTCCGCCTAGTATTTCGCTAGTATCCGAAAACGTATTTCAGGCGGCTGACGTCTTGTTAGTGCCGACCATTCCTACAATTTTATCGTTGCGAACGTTCGACCAGCTTCTGAAATTTTGCAAAGAAAGTAATCTGAATGACCTTCTGGTGCTTCCATTTTTTTCTATGGTGGACATACGCAAACAGCTACATCGGCTTATCGTTGAAAAGCCACCGAAAACTTTAGCCGGATTGCTTAACACTACTATTCCCTATGCCAGCGATATAGAACGGATGGGGCTTAATCGCGCAACCCTTGCCAGCTATGCTCCCAAGTGTCGGGCGGCTCTAGCTTATGAGTCGTTATGGGTAGAAATTAAAGAATGCCTGAGTTGAAGTTTTCATTCTGTAGTGAGGGGTTAATTCGCGCAGAGTTTTAATCTTTAATCTCTTTACCCCAGAATATTGTTGTGGCTGTAGATTAATAGAATTGTTCCTAATGCAGTCAGGAGCGAACGATTATCCGAATCGGCCTGTAATGTAATCTTCCGTTTCCTTGCGCTTAGGATTGGTGAACACCGTGCTGGTATCGCCGAATTCGATCAGGTTGCCCAGATACATATAGGCGGTGTAATCTGACACGCGCGCTGCCTGCTGCATATTGTGGGTGACGATGATGATGGTGAATTCTGCTTTCAGCTCATCGATCAGCTTTTCGATGTGTGCGGTGGAAATCGGGTCTAGCGCAGAGGTAGGTTCGTCGAGTAACAATATTTGCGGTTTGACAGCAATCGCGCGCGCGATACACAAGCGCTGTTGCTGGCCGCCCGAAAGTCCGGTGCCGCTCTGTTTCAGTTTATCTTTCGCCTCTGTCCATAGCGCTGCTTTCCTCAATGCCCATTCCACGCGTTCGTCCATATCATGGCGGCTAAGATTTTCATAGAGTTTCGCCCCGAAAGCAATATTGTCATAAATAGACATGGGAAACGGAGTCGGTTTCTGGAATACCATGCCGATCTTGGCCCGAAGGGTGTTGAGATCCTGTTTTTTGTCGAGAATATTTTCCCCATCCAGCAGAACCTCCCCCGTCGCTTTTTGCTTCGGATAGAGCTGGTACATACGGTTGAAGGTGCGCAGCATGGTGGACTTGCCGCAGCCTGAGGGACCGATAAAGGCGGTTACCATTTTTTCCGGAATCGTCAGATTGATATCCTTCAGGGCACGCTCCGCCCCGTAGTAAAAATTCAGGTCGCGTACAACCAGCTTCGGATTAACCGTTTTTTCAACGCTCATCTGCTCATCCTTAATAAGTTGTTGATTTTTGGCGGAACAAGACTCGTGCCATGATATTGAGCGAGAGCACGCTGAAAGTGATGAGCAGCGCACCCGCCCAGGCGAGACTCTGCCAATCCTGATAGGGACTCATGGCAAATTGGAAAATCACGACCGGCAGGTTGGCCATGGGCTGATTCATATCGCTGTTCCAGAATTGATTATTCAGCGAAGTGAACAAGAGCGGTGCGGTTTCACCGCTAATGCGTGCCACGGCCAGCAGCACCCCGGTAATGATGCCAGCCCGTGCCGCGCGCAACGTTACCAGGTTGATCACCTTCCATTGCGGTGCCCCCAGCGCTGCCGCCGCTTCGCGCAAGGTATTCGGCACCAAACGCAACATGTTTTCGGTGGTGCGGATGACGATCGGGATGACTAAAATGGATAAGGCCAGCGCACCGGCCCAGCCGGAGAAGTGCCCAATCTTGATGACATACATTTCATAGATGAACAGACCAATCACGATAGAGGGAGCAGAAAGTAACACATCGTTAATAAAGCGCGTGGTCGGCGCCAACCAGCCGCGCTGGCCAAATTCCGCCAGATAGGTGCCCGCCAATATGCCGATAGGCGTGCCGATCAGTGCGGCGAGAAAGGTCATCATCAGACTGCCGGCAATGGCGTTGAGCAAGCCGCCCGTGCTGTTGGGGGGTGGTGTCATCTGGGTCAGGATGGCCATAGACAGTTGAGGCAGACCGTTTGCCAGCAGCGTCCATAAAATCCAGCCCAGCCAGATCAGACCGAACAGCATGGCCAGGGCCGAAATGCCCAGACCTATGGCATTAATCAAACGGCGGCGTGTGTAGAGTGTCAGCATAATCAGCTCGTGGATCCTTCGCGTTTTGTCAGCATATACAGCATATAACGCGCCAGCGACAACACGATGAACGTAATTAAGAACAGAATCAGCCCGAGTTCGACCAGAGCTGAGGTATATAACTTGCCCACTGCTTCATTGAATTCGTTGGCCAACGCCGAGGAGATGCTATTACCCGGCATTAATAGCGAGGCACTTAATTGATGGGCATTGCCGATGACAAAGGTGACCGCCATTGTTTCACCCAGCGCACGCCCCAAGCCGAGCATAATACCGCCGGCCACACCGATCTTGGTATAGGGCAGTACCACATGCCACATCACTTCCCAAGTGGTGGCGCCCAAGCCGTATGCAGATTCCTTGAGCAGGGTGGGAACAACCTCGAATACATCGCGCATCACCGAGGCAATAAAGGGAATTACCATGATGGCCAGAATGATGCCCGCGGTGAGCACACCTATTCCCATGGGAATGCCCTGAAACAAAGGCCCAAATATCGGTAGTGGACCTAGTTTTTCAATGAGCCAAGGCTGAACATGGTCAGCAAACAGCGGAGCAAATACGAACAAACCCCACATGCCGTAAATAATGCTGGGGATACCAGCCAGCAGTTCGATGGCGATGCCTAGTGGACGGCGTAGCCAGCGTGGTGATAGTTCAGTGAGAAAAAGCGCGATGCCGAAACTGACCGGGATGGCGATCAGCAATGCGATGGCAGATGTTACTAGCGTGCCAACTATCGGAACGAGTGCGCCAAACTCGTCCGTGACCGGATCCCATTCCGCGCTGGTCAAAAATCGGAAACCGAACGCCTTAATGGAGGGTAGGCTGCCGACTATTAGCGAAACGATTATGGCGACGAGTAGCACGAGCACTGCAAATGCAGATAAGCGAGTGACATTGCGGAACAGAATGTCCAGCAAATTATGGCGCTTCATATGTACTTCACGTAAAAACGTCGGCATGATTTTTTAAAAGTGCTCAAAATTTGAGGGAGCTCGGCCCCCTCAAATTTTATTCAGCAAGAATTTTATCCAGCAAGAATTATATCTTGCAAATACACGCTGCCAGAGCGTTTAAGTAGACTATTATTTCCAGAACGTCTTGCCCTTGTTATCCTTGATCTGTGCTTTCCAGGCGGCACGCACCAGTTGCTGAACTTTTTCCGGCATAGGTACATAATCCAGAGCCTCAGCCATTTTGCCGCCATTGCTGTAAGCCCAGTCGAAAAACTTTAGTACCTCTTTAGCTGTTTCAGGTTTGTCTTGTGTCTTGTGCATCAGAATGAAAGTGGCGCCGGTGATGGGCCAGCTTTCTTTGCCTGGTTCGTTGGTCAACAGTTCATAAAAACCTGGAGCCTTTTCCCAATCAGCGTTGGCAGCAGCAGCCTTGAACGAGGTGTCATCTGGTTTGACAAACTGACCGTCATGGTTCTTTAGTTGTGCGTAAGTCATTTTATTCTGCAGAGCATAAGCATATTCCACATAACCGATGGAATTTTTTATGCGCTGCACATAAGACGCCACGCCTTCATTGCCTTTGCCGCCAGTGCCCGCTTTCCAGGAGACGGCAGTGCCTTCGCCGACCGCAGATTTCCATTCCGGGCTAACCTTGGACAGGTAGTTGGTGAAGATGAAGGTGGTGCCTGAACCATCGGAGCGATGTACTACGGTGATGGTTTCATTGGGCAGTTTAGTGCCCGCGTTCAGCGCCATTAGCGCCGGGTCATTCCACTTGGTGATCTTGCCGAGGAAAATATCGGCCAGCACCTTGCCATCCAGTTTGAGCTGCCCGGCTGCAACTCCGGCTAAGTTAATGACAGGTACCACACCGCCCATCACTGCCGGGAATTGCATCAGGCCGTCCTTTTCCAGATCTTCGGGTTTCAAAGGCATATCTGAGGCGCCAAAATCTACTGTCCTGGCGATAATTTGTTTGATGCCCCCGCCGGAACCGATGGATTGGTAGTTCAGGCTGATGCCGGTTTGAGTTTTATAAGTATCTGCCCATTTGGCGTAAATTGGATAGGGGAAGGTGGCGCCTGCACCGGTGAGGTTAATGGCCGAAGCATTGACTGCCAACGACAAAGAGGCGGCAAGCCCAAATATATAAAAAAAACGATTTAGTTTGGTCATATTCTCTCCAAAAATTAGGTTCGCTACAGAGCAGCCTCCCTAACTATAGCTACTTTCTATTACATAATTATTACACAGACCAGGCTAAATGATTAGGATGGAAACTTTTTGTTATATTTCTTAATTGGATCATGGTGTATTTGTTCTACAGAAAAAATGTTCTTTCGTGTCGTGGGTTATGAAGAATGTGCGACTACAGTTGATTTTATGTGTGCTCTTAATCTGGGTTCATGGCAGGGGGCACTGTGTGCCAGTAATGGCCCAAGAGGGCAGGCCTGTCGACCGACAGGCAAGAGCAGTTAGATGAAATTGCTTGGTTGAATGCACGTCCGAGGAAATTGCTCGGATTTCGCTTACCTGTATCAGTTTACAATGGGCTCCTACTCAATATGGAACTTGCTAAATCCGCGATTAATCATTGACCTGTGGTTGGTTCGTGAATGCCCACCATCTGAACTTGTTTAAATGGTTCATGGTGCATCTTTTCAATTCGATGCCCGTTATCCTTGCGGACTATCGGTCATGTGACCACAATATTTCTCAAGATTTTCAGGTAAATGATCTGGACAAACGCCGCACAGTTTATTTCCCGGCACTGCAAAATCAATGAACTTAGGGTATGGTAAATTGAGGTTCGCCATAATATCTTTGAATTGCGCCAGCGTAAGTTCATCGCCTAGGCGAGGATTACGTTTCTTTTCCTGCGCGATGGAAGAAACGCGCCTGTCTTTGTAATCATGACCGGGATAAACAAGAAACTCGTCCGGTAAAGAAAACAGCTTTTCTCTGACGCTCTTGTATAGCGCATCCGCGTCGCCGTTCTGAAAATCGGTGCGGCCACATCCCTCGATTAGCAACGAATCACCTGTGAATATCCGGTCGCCTAACAGATAAGCAAAGTGTCCGTCAGTATGTCCAGGGGTATGCAACGGCTGCAATTGGATGCTACCCACGTTAAACGGCGTTCCTTCTTCAATCCCCACATCCGCGCAAGGCAATCGATCAAAAGCTGGCATCGCTATCTTGCTTCCTACTTTAGTTTTTAATTCGCGAGCGGCGGTGATGTGATCTGCATGAATATGGGTATCCAAACTATAGGCCAGCGTTAATCCAAGTCGACTGACTTCGGCAAGATCACGGTCGACTGAGACGATGACTGGATCAATGAGGACAGCTTGTCCCGTTTCCTCACAGCCCAGCAAATAGGTATAGGTACTTGATAACGGCTCAAACAACTGACGGAAGATCATGGCGGTGCCTTTAACTCGAGTTTTTCACAAACGATCTCGTCGCAAATATGCGACTTGCTCTGGTAAGAAGATAATTAAAATTGTTGCTTGCCACTATTGATTCGAAATAAGCTGTTTAACAGGTTGATTCAGACAAATATAGTAATCAACATTCTTGCCTCAACACCACCTACTTGTCTTTGAATTGTATCCACGTTTACTAGGAATGCAAAGGCAATCAACGCGATTCCAATAACGATATGATCGTTTTGTCCGCGCCACTCACACTGCATGTTAAAGCCACCATTGCCTCTTGATGAAAACTTCTGAAAAGAATGTCCGCTGATGAACGGTTGGCAAAGCATAGTAGATCATCAATAACAATATATTTTTCAATATAATATATCTATGTATAATTGGCAAAAGATATTCTTGTTACAAAGGGATGAATTGATGGGTATCACAACTGAAAAATTTGATCTGAATGCATTGCACGCTTCCGCGACTGACGCTTGCGGGCTACTAAAGACCTTGGCCAACCCAGACCGCTTGCTATTGTTATGCCAGTTAACCCAAGGTGAGCATTGTGTTAGCGACTTGGAAAGCTTGCTGGACATTAGGCAGCCGACACTTTCTCAACAATTGACCGTCCTGCGTGAAGAACAGTTAGTTACTACCCGTCGAGACGGCAAACAGATCTTTTATTCCATTGCCAGCAAGGAAGCGATGGCCGTCATGGCAGTGTTGTATGAGCAATTCTGTAAACCGGGTAAAAGAGGAAAAAAATGACAATCGACTGGGCAAATTTCACTCCTTGGTCATCCTTGGCCGGTGGCCTACTAATTGGTGTTGCTACAGCAATGTTCCTTTTACTTAACGGACGGATCGCGGGCATCAGCGGTATTCTGGGTGGGCTGCTACGACCAATAAAAGGTGATGTTGGGTGGCGGGTCGCTTTTATAGCAGGCCTTATTTTTTCGCCTATCGCCTTTAGCGTAGCTGCGCCACTTCATGTGGCTCAGATTGATGCCGACGCTGCTTCTCTGATTGTGGCTGGCCTGCTGGTGGGGATAGGCACCCGCTATGGTTCAGGTTGTACCAGTGGACATGGCGTTTGTGGTCTCTCGCGGCTTTCACCGCGCTCGATGGTAGCTACTGCCTTGTTCATGTTGGCCGGTTTTATAACGGTCTTTATCACTCGCCATCTGATTGGTTAAGGAGATTACGATGCAAGTTTTAATGGCATTAATCACAGGTTTGATATTTGGTCTGGGTCTGATTTTGTCCGGCATGACGGATCCGGCCAAAGTGATTGGCTTTCTGGATATTGCTGGCGCATGGAATCCATCGTTGGCATTCGTAATGGGCGGTGCCATTCTGATTGCGGCGATCGCGTTTCACTTTGCTAACGCTCGCCCGAAAGCGTTGCTAGGTGGCATCATGCGCTTGCCAACTGCACGCCAGATCGACAGACGACTAGTTTTGGGCGGATTGGCGTTTGGAGTCGGCTGGGGCTTGACCGGTTATTGCCCTGGCCCGGCGTTGGCTTCGCTTGCCATCGGTGGGAGTAAGCCACTGATCTTTGTGGTCGCCATGCTTGCCGGTATGGCGATTTTCGAGATCCACGATAGGCGCTCAAGCGCGCATAAACGTAAAGCAGTCTAGTGTAATTTTCCCAGAGCCGAGTGTGCAAATGGCGATGACTACTGTGATATACGACTTGCTATTTAATAAGAGACGACAATGATAGTCGAACTGGGATTAGGCTTGGCGGTTGGCGCAATAATGGCACTGACTGGTGCCGGGGGCGGAATATTGGCCGTTCCGCTGCTCGTATTCGGCCTGCAGCTTAGTGTTGCCCAAGCAGGGCCGGTTGGTTTATTAGCCGTAGGGCTGGCTGCCGCTTTGGGAGCGGCAGCCGGTTTGAAAGCGGGTATCGTTCGCTATAGAGCGGCACTGTTGATGTCCGTTTCCGGCATGTTCCTGTCGCCTTTCGGTGTATGGCTTGCCCACAGACTCGACAACCGTTGGTTAAATATCCTGTTTTCCATTGTCTTGTTCTTCATTGCATATCGGACTTTCCGTCAGACCATGGATCATTCAACCAATAATGAAGGGGGCAACATCCAAAAACTCGCATGTGTTCGAAACGCCAATAGCGGCCAGTTCGTCTGGACCACTCGCTGTGCACGGGCCTTGGCAATATCTGGAGGCATTGCGGGATTATTCTCTGGCTTATTGGGTGTGGGAGGCGGCTTTGTAATTGTTCCAGCTTTACAACGCTATACAGATTTGGTCATTCAGTCTGTCGTCGCCACGTCATTGACAGTCATCGCGTTGGTGTCACTAACAGGCGTCCTGTTCAGTGCTACCGCTGGTGCCTTGAACTGGGAAGTTGCGATACCGTTTTGTGTTGGTGCCTTTGTAGGAATGATGGTTGGAAGGTTAATATCTTCTCGGCTGGCAGGGCCCCAGTTGCAAATAAGTTTTGCTGTTCTGTCCTCAGTTGTAGCGGCTGGAATGATGATCAAATCTTTCGCATAGCGTTCTGGTGCAAACGGCAATAACTCGATCACACGAATTCACGTGAGTGAAAAGCATTATGTAGTGAAGTTTCGTGGATTTTATAAGAAGTGAAGCACTACACTAATCTATGGCAGAGTTTGCACTAGAGCCGTCCACTGCCATGACCGTCGGCTGCTTGGTAAGCAGTGTAATTAGCGTAGCGAGCTGGTCGCGCATTTGGCGACGATCCACAATCATATCAATAGCGCCATGTTCCATCAAAAATTCCGCGCGCTGAAAGCCTTCCGGCAGCGTCTCGCGCACCGTCTGCTGAATTACCCGCGCACCGGCAAAGCCGATCATTGCACCGGGTTCGGCAATTACCACATCTCCCATGAAAGCAAAACTGGCGGATACGCCGCCCATGGTCGGATCGGTCAGCACCGAAATAAATGGCAGTTTTTCTGCACTCAATTGGGTCAGTGCGGCACAGGTTTTTGCCATTTGCATTAACGACAACAACCCTTCTTGCATACGCGCACCCCCGCTGGCGGCAAAACACACGAAAGGGGCTTTCTGTTCGGTAGCAAGCTGCACACCGCGCACGAAGCGTTCGCCCACTACCGAACCCATGGAGCCGCCCATGAAGCTGAATTCGAATACTGCCGCCACCAGCGGAATGGCATGCACACTTCCCTGCATTACCACCAGCGCATCACTCTCACCAGTGTCACGCTGCGCCGCCGTCAGACGCTCGCTGTATTTTCTGCTATCTTTAAATTTCAGCGTATCCAGCGGCTGCACTTCAGCACCAATCTCGAAACGCCCCTCCGCATCCAATAGCCAGTTCAGCCGAGTGCGCGCGGTAACACGGTGGTGATGATTGCACTTGGGGCAAACACTTTTGTTTTTCTCCAAGTCAGAGTAATACAGCACCCCTTGGCATGATGGACATTTGTGCCACAGCCCTTCTGGCACATTCTTCCTGCTCTCTTCCCCCAACTCCCTACGCTTGATTTTTGGGGGCAATAATTTCTGAAACCAACTCATGCAATCCTCCTTAAATCCTTAACCCGAACGTTGCATTTGTCACGTGATGATTGCGCAGAATTTTCGCGAGCTGGACAAGACGGCCAACCTTGCGACCCTCACTTGTTTGATAAGCATCCATGAGAAGAAATGCGTCCTGAAATTCCTTTGCAAGCAGCTTTTTCGTCTACCTACTTTAATCACTTCACACAGCGATTCTTGGAACTTTGAGTATCAGGAGACACCCTAGGCCTGATTGATTGCCAAGCGCAATTCCTTAACCAGCCTTGCGACATTGGAGATTACAGATTTATCGTTCGAATCCTCAATTTCCTGCACGATGCGGCTGCCAACTACCACGCCGTCGCACAGCTTTGAGACTGCTCGTGCTGTATCTGCATCACGGATGCCAAAGCCTACGCCTATAGGTAGGCCGATATACTGTCGAATGTGCGGAATTTTTTGTGCTATCGCTGACAAGTCCAGCTGCCCCACCCCGGTAACGCCTTTAAGCGACACGTAATACACGTAACCGCGCGCCAGTTTGGCCACCTGCTCGATGCGCGCATCGGATGTAGTGGGTGCAAGCAAAAAGATGGGGTCCACGCCATGGCGATGCAGGTGACCAAACGCCTCATGGCTTTCTTCCGGCGGAAAATCCACCGTCAGCACGCCGTCTACTCCCACTTCCGCACAGCGCATGGCGAAGCGTTCCCAGCCCATTGCCTCGATAGGATTGCCATAACCCATCAGAACTACGGGTGTGCTCGCATCCGTGGCGCGAAATTTCTCTACCATATCGAGTACGTCATGCAACGCCACGCCATGCTTGAGTGCTCGCTCCGAAGAGCGCTGTATAGTTGGGCCATCCGCCATTGGATCGGAAAATGGCACGCCAATTTCAATGATGTCTGCACCCACCTCTGCCAGCGCATGCATCAGCGAAACAGTAATTTGCGGATTGGGATCGCCTGCCGTAATAAAGGGAATCAGTGCCTTACTGCCGCGCTGCTTAAGTTTTTCAAAAGTGGTTTGAATACGTGACATGAGGTACCTGCAAAGTAATTCCAGAAAAGGTTACAGTTCAATACCAGAAACCCGCGCTACGGTCGCCATGTCCTTGTCGCCGCGTCCGGATAGATTGACCAGCAGAATTTTATCATGCCCCATCGTCGGTGCGATCTTGGCCGCATAAGCCAAAGCATGACTGGATTCCAGCGCCGGAATAATACCTTCGTAATGACATAGATCATGAAAAGCTTGTAGCGCCTCACTATCCTCAATGGCTACATATTGCGCGCGCCCACTGTCTTTAAGCCATGCGTGTTCTGGGCCGACACCGGGATAATCCAGCCCGGCGGAAATAGAGTGCGTTTCAATGATTTGGCCGTTCTCATCCTGCAACAAATAAGTACGATTACCGTGCAGCACGCCCGGCTTGCCCGCCGTCAGTGCGGCTGCGTGTTGGCCACTGGCAATGCCGCTGCCCGCCGCTTCCACACCGATAAGCTGCACACCAGGCACTTCGATGTAAGAATGAAAAATTCCCATGGCGTTTGAGCCCCCGCCCACGCAGGCGATCACCGCATCCGGCTGACGCCCTGCCAATTCCGGCATCTGAACCACGCACTCCTTGCTTACCACTGAATTAAAATCACGCACCATCATCGGATACGGATGCGGCCCAGCCACAGTACCGATAATGTAGAAAGTATTTTCGATGTTGGTGACCCAATCGCGCATTGCCTCGTTGAGCGCATCCTTAAGTGTTTTGGAACCGCTCTCTACAGGCACTACAGTAGCGCCCAAGAGCTTCATGCGATAGACATTAGTGGCCTGACGTTTAATGTCCTCCGCACCCATGTACACCACGCATTCCATGCCGTAACGTGCCGCCACGGTAGCCGTCGCTACGCCGTGCTGGCCCGCACCGGTCTCGGCGATCACACGCGGTTTGCCCATGCGCTTAGCCAGCAACGCCTGTCCTACGGTGTTATTCACCTTATGCGCACCGGTATGATTAAGATCTTCACGCTTCAGATAAATCTGCGCACCACCCAACCGTTTCGACCAGTGCTGTGCATGATAAATCGGGCTGGGGCGCCCGACATAATGCTTCAGCTCATAGGCAAACTCGGCCTTGAACTCAGGGTCAACAGAATAATGCTCATAAGCAACACGCAATTCATCCAGTGCGCCCATTAAAGTTTCGGCAACGTAAATACCACCATAAGGGCCGAAATGACCCGTGCTGTCAGGATAGTTATAAGCCAATTTTCTTAACCTCATTGATGAATGCGGCGATTTTCGCTGCATCTTTAATTCCTTTCGCAGCTTCCACACCGCTGGAAACATCTACTGCCCAAGGCCGCACCTGTTTGATTGCATCCGCCACATTATTTACGTGCAAGCCTCCGGACAAAACTACAGGCAGGGGCAAATTGTGCGGAATCAGTGTCCAGTCAAACGATACTCCCGTGCCACCATGCGTACCTTCGATGAAGGCATCTAGCAACAAACCCTGTGCATCTTTATAACGCGCCGCGCATTGTACCAAATCCACCCCATATTTGACTCGTACCGCCTTCAAATAAGGGCGATTGAACTGCGCGCAGAATTTTTGTTCTTCCTCTCCGTGAAACTGCAACACATCCAACGGTACCTGCTGCAATATCTCTTGCACCGCTTCTGCGCTGGGATTAACGAACAACCCCACCAGCGTCACGAACGGCGGAATTGCAGCCGCAAGTCGTGCAGCCTGTTCTAGCGTCACATAACGCGGACTTTTATCATAGAACACCAGTCCGAGCGCATCCGCACCGCTATGCGCGGCGGCTAGCGCATCTTCCACACGCGTGATGCCGCAAATCTTGATTCGGGTCATAGTTATGAAACGCGCTGATAAAAAATCGAGGCGGCATTGTAATGCATACAAGCGATAGACAAAATTTCAACCTAAATATTTTTACATTAGAAGCCAAGGTAATCATGACGTCATGAACAAGGTATCACTCGCATGTAGCACGCCAGCGCACCCTACTAAAGTTGTGGCAATTCCCATTTTGCATCGTAAGTAATCCGACGCAGATACAAGCCATCTGGTGCAAAGGTTGGTGCAGCAAGGCTACGCTCTTGACCTTCCAGCACTTCGCGCATCCACTGCGGCGGGTGCTTGCCTTTGCCAATATATACCAGACAACCAACGATGTTGCGGACCATGTGGTGCAGGAAGGCATTGGCGCTGAGATCGAAAGTTATGGTATTGCCTTGCTTTTGAATGTTGAGTCGTGCCAAGTTTTTGATGGGTGATTTGGCTTGGCATTCCGCGGCGCGCAGGGCACTGAAATCATGCTCCCCCAATAAATACTGCGCGGCCTCACACATCTTTTCCACATTCAGTGGGGCATGAAACCAGCCTGCTTTACCATGCTGCATGGCATTGCGCACTGAGCGGTTGATAAGTAGATAGCGGTAACTACGTGCTTGGGCAGAAAAACGCGCATGAAATTCTTCCGGCACAGGATGTGCCCACAATACAGCGATGCTGTTAGGCAACAAGGCATTGACGCCGCGTACCCAAGCTGTCAGTGGCCTTTCTACGTTGGTATTAAAGTGCACTACTTGTTCCAGCGCGTGTACACCGGTATCGGTACGCCCGGCTGCGATGACTGAAATTAGTTCGTTGGCAATGCCGCTCAAAGCAGCTTGCAGTGTATCTTGCACCGTATGGCCACTGGCTTGACTTTGCCAGCCAAAATACTGGCTACCGTCGTATTCCACACCGAGTGCAATTCTCACAGCAGCACCAATACAAGCAGGGTGCAGCCTATAGTTAGTATCATGCCATCATGCTTTGTGAATGGGGCCGTGTGCAGTTCGATGCTTTGCAGATTAACTTCCGCTGGGGCGAGCATCTGTCCGATGCTGGTTCGCCAATTACCAGTAGTATTCCATATAACGGATTCGGCATACTGCAAGGTTAGCGCCAGGCGAACTGCCAGGCGCTCGCGAGACAGACCGACATATCGTAATGGATAAGTCAAAACGTACAGACCGCTAATGAGCTGCTGTCGGGGCAACAGGTTTAACAGAATAGCCAAACCTGCCAGGGTAAATGCCAGGCGGCACAATTGCAGCAGGCCATTGGTCAAACCTTCATGTGTTGGACTGAATTGTGCAAGCGATGGCCACACTGCTACACCCGGTGTCGCATAGGCATAGATGAGGAGCAGCGATAGCATAATCCAGCGCGTGCGGCGCAATAGTGTAATCAAGCGGGTAGCGGACAAAGCGTAGGCCACTGCTAGCAGCGGAAAACCTGCAAGCAGCAATCCTGTAGCTTGCAATGATTGAATTGAAATAACGAGACAGACCCAAAGGAGGATAAGCACGGCAGGGTGCGTCATCAGGGGAGCCTTTAAATCCATTTAGCGGTAAGAATAGTAATGAACGCTTCTAAAAAAAACAGACTTAAAACTATCGATTGCACAGATTGTCTGCAGAAGCCACTATATTTCAACTGGACTAAATTTACGGATGCAAATAAGTAGACGATTTGCAACACTGAAGGCCGCAATCCCGCTGAAGGATGTCGACTCAATAAAAACGGCAACCGCGAATTGCAGGCTGCCGTTCGGTGTGCATATATTACAATTAAACAGGTAGTTGCTGCAGTAATGCTTCAGCAACCGCTCGATGCTGTTCATCCCCATCGCGCACAACTTCTTCCAAAATTTCACGTGCGCCTGCGGCATCACCCATCTCTTGATAGGCCTTGGCGAGATCAAGCTTGGTAGCGGCGTCGTGCCATTGTGCATCCCTTTCCTCCGCTGACAGAGCAGGAGCAGGAACAACAGGTTTATCCATATTCAAACTGATATCGCCCAGACCGATATCCATTATTTCCTTGGGTACAGCTTTTACAGGGAAAACATCAAGCTTGCTCGCACTCTTATCTGCAATAGGGAAATCCAACGCGAAATCCATATGTTCATTGCCATTCGCAGGAGCAGCCACTGTCGCTTTTTCTTGAGTCATTGCATGGGTGGGGGCATGATCAGTTGTTACATCCAAAATAAAATCATCCAAATTCATTGGAGTCGTTTCGACTTTACCAGTACTCGACGCAGGCAATTTTGCATGGCTGGCAGTCACATCAAAATCCATCGTTGCACTCTTTGAGACAGAGCTCGACTGACTTGTCTCAGTGCTACCTGTAGATGCATTTGGTGCATTAAAGTCGAGATCGAGGTCAAAATCCAAGGGAGATGACGGTTTTGTTGCCTTGCCCTCATTAAGCATGACATCGGGAGAGTGAGGAGCAACGAATGATTCCCCAACCGCCGTACTTACATTGCCACCATACATTGGGTTGTTCGGTTCAAGCTTGATACCCATTATTGCTGCTTGCTCCCAAGCATTTGTATCGCCTGAATCCCGCAACTGACGCGCAATGGTAGCGAATGAACGCGTGTCCTTACGGTTCGCATAAATTGACAATAGCTTGAGATGAATCTGATGATTAGCCGGATTCTTGATCAGCGCTTCTTTCAGAATTTTTTCCGCTTGCTCATCACGACCAAAATTCAGGAACATATCTGCCCCGCTGATCGGATCAAAATCATCGGTCTGCGCTTGGCCAGTATCGCTGGTCGTGGTAACGGCAGTAGTAAAATCGCCAGTCTTCGGTGGAGAGGATGCCGGAGTAAGCATTTGATTAGAAGAACCTATCATATGCTCAATCGGCTTATCACCAAGTTTGGTATTTTTCCTGCTGACCTTACCGCGCCGGGTCAGTAAATAGCCAAGCCCGATCAACCCCAGCAGCGCAGCCGCTCCGCCCGCCATATAAAGCGGTTGACCAAGTATCACTTCCAACAAGGAAGGTTGCGTAGCGACCAACTTGGGTTTGGTTATGGGCTTGACTGGTTTCACCGGGCTGACGGTCGCAACTGCGCTGACGGCTGCAACCTCAGAAGCAACAATAGCAACTTGTGAAGCAGCAACAGGGACTTGTGGCATAGTTCCCGGTTGGGCTTCGTCAAGTTTGGCTACAGGCTGACCTTCGACTGAATTCTGAATCGGCTTCACCTGCGCTGCAGGTGGCTGAGTCTTCAAATCGATCAGGCGCTGCAAGTCTTGAACGTTTTTTTCTAACGCTACAACGCGCTCATTGCTTTCCTGGAGCTCCTTGCTCTTGGAGATCGCTTCTTCTTCCAGTGCATGAATCTTGTTCTGCAAAGTTTTTGCATTGCCGCCCGCAGAAGTTTTGTCACCGGGCGCTTCACCCTTGGACAATCTCACTACTTCCTTCGCGGATTCTTTGGCTGCGGGTGCATTATCAGCCACAGTAGTACTAATTTTGCCGGAGGCTTCCTGCTTGGATTCTTCCCCTGTAGCAAGTCCACTGGCTGCCGCAAGCTTTTGGCGATAGGCGTGCCAATCATCGGCTTGTGCGCGGATTTCTTTCACAGCTTTCACCTGCGACTGATTATCCAGCTCGGATTGCTCTGGCATTTGCAGGATTTTGCCTGTTTTCAAACGATTCATATTTTTGCCATCGAATGCGTCGGCATTGGCGTGATACAGAGCGACCAGCGCGCGCTCCAGACTAACATCGGAAGGCTTTGTTTGAAGTGCAATCTTGCTCAGGGTATCACCGCGTTTAACCTTAATAGCGCCGGAAGCAACGTTACTACTTTCAATGGATTTGGTAACGGCGGATTCGGTAACGGCGGCAGGTATTTCGTCAACAGCTTTCTTTTCATCCACCATTGGGGTAGTGCTTGGCAACGGAGATTCGATTATCTCTTCTTTGGCTTTGGGTTCAAGCTCTGACACATCAACAATGCTCGGCTCTACTGGTTTCACTTCTGCTGGCTGGGGTTGTGCTGGAACATAACCTGGCGGATCAAGCAGGAAAGTGTATTCTCGCAACAGCTTGCCGGACGACCAAGTCAACTCCACCAACAGATTAACGAATGGCTCGTTAATTGGTTGCACTGAAGTTATCTTAATATAAGGTTCGCCATTAGCATTTGTCTCAATTTTGAATTTCAATGGAGGCAACCCGGATGGATAATCCAGGCCCGCATCCTTGAATACTTCGGGCGGAGCCAAGCGCGCAGACAGACTACTTATTTCATCTTTGCTGGCCGTCCCAAGTTCTATCAACACATTCATGGGCTCACCCAATGTGTTGGCCACGTTAATGTCGCCCATGCTAATCGCATAAGAAAAACCGGACAAAAATAAACCAATAACTAGCCCTAATGCTTTGACGAGTGATTTCAGCACACTGCCACCTTTATAAAGATTTTATTTAACATGAACAACATAACATCATGGAGTTATCAGCGCAAGCTAAAAGCTCAGGCTAAGTACGTTTCAATCAAAATCTCGGCAATCTGCACGCTGTTAAGCGCTGCACCCTTGCGTACATTATCGCTCACCACCCACAGATTAAGTCCACGCGGATGTGATATATCCTCACGGATTCGCCCTACCAGAGTTGCATCCTGTCCTGCTGCTTCGATTGCAGTGGGATAGCCACCAGGCTCGCGCCTGTCCATCACCTGCACACCTGGCGCCTTTTCCAACAAAGCACGCGCTTCGTCTGCTGAGATTTTTTTGTGTGTTTCAATATGCACCGCCTCTGAATGGCCATAGAACACCGGCACTCGCACGGCAGTCGCATTAACCATGATGTTCTCATCTTCCATGATCTTGCGAGTTTCCCACACCATCTTCATCTCTTCTTTGGTGTAGCCGTTATCCATGAACACGTCAATGTGCGGTAGCACGTTGAATGCGATGCGTTTAGAATAAACCTCGGTCTTCACTTCCTGATGGTTAAACAAAGCACGTGTCTGCTCCGCTAATTCCTCAATGGCTTCCTTGCCGGTGCCAGACACTGCCTGATACGTGGCAACATTAATGCGCTCTATGCCAACTGCGTCATGAATAGGTTTCAACGCCACCAACATTTGGATGGTGGAACAGTTCGGGTTGGCAATAATGCCCCGGTTCTTGTATTGCGCAATGGCATGCGGATTCACTTCCGGCACCACGAGCGGAATGTCGTCCTCGTAGCGGAATTGCGCAGTATTATCGATCACTACGCAACCAGCTGCCGCAGCGATTGGAGCATATTTTTCCGACACACTGCTACCAGCGGAAAACAAGCCGATCTGCACCTGTGAAAAATCGAAATTTTCCACGTCCAGAACAATAATTTCCTGGTTGCGGAATGTCACTGTAGAACCGGCGGAACGGCTGGAAGCCAAGGGGAAAAGCTTACCGACCGGAAAGTTGCGCTGTTCCAGAATTGACAGCATTGCCTCTCCAACAGCACCAGTCGCACCCAATATCGCGACATCGTATTTCTTGTTCATGCTTCCATCCTCTTTATTAATTACCCCCGGCGGAGCCGGAGGTCTATTGCGGGATCATATCAAAGGCGCTGGTAACCCATGTGCTGCCCAAATATCGCTCGCTTTTGCCTCTTGGGAATAAAAACCACATGATAAATACGTCCCATCTCATATGACTCAGAGACTGTAGGTCTAACCTTGAGGAATCCCTTGGTCAAGCCAATGGTTTACCTCATTAAATTAATTTAGCAACGTCGCAACCACGGCATCGCCCATCGCTTCCGTACTAATTTTCTCCATGCCCGCCTCGGCAATGTCCGCAGTGCGCAAACCTTGCTGCAAAGTCTTGCGCACTGCGGCCTCGATGCGTTGTGCGATATCTGCGCGCGCAAATGTGTAGCGCATCATCATCGCCAATGACAAAATTGTCGCCAATGGATTGGCAATATTTTTGCCTGCAATGTCCGGCGCGGAGCCGTGACAAGGTTCATACAAACCCTTGTTGTTCGCATCCAGCGAAGCGGAAGGCAACATGCCGATGGAGCCAGTCAACATGGAGGCTTCATCCGACAGGATGTCACCGAAGATGTTACCGGTGAGAATTACATCGAACTGCTTGGGCGCCCGCACCAGTTGCATCGCTGCGTTGTCCACGTACATATGCGACAGCTCGACTGTTGGATATTCCTTTGCTACCCCAGTCACAATTTCACGCCATAACATGCTCGTATCCAGCACATTAGCCTTATCTACTGAACACACTTTCCCCATACCATTTTGACCAGCGCGTTTCATGGCAATCTGGAAGCCAACATGCGCCACGCGGGATATCTCGGATTCACTGTATATCATAGTATCAAAACCTTGCCGTTCACCATTATCGAGCGTCCGAATGCCGCGCGGCTGGCCGAAATAAATATCACCAGTCAATTCCCGCAGAATCATGATGTCTAGCCCAGACACTATTTCCGGACGCAGCGGAGATGCATTTGCCAACTCCGGATACAGCTGCGCTGGGCGCAGGTTAGCAAACAGATTAAGTCCTTTACGAATGCGCAACAGGCCTTGTTCCGGGCGTAGCGAGCGCGGCAGTGCGTCATATTGATAGCCTCCCACTGCTCCGAGCAATACGGCATCTGACTGCTGTGCCAACTTTAGCGTAGCATCCGGTAGCGGATCACCTGAAGCATCATATCCCGCACCTCCGATAGGCGCATATTCCAGCTCCAACGGCAGTCCCTCGCGTCGCAAGACTTCTAGCACCTTAGCAGCTTGTGCAACAATTTCTGGCCCAATGCCGTCACCCGGCAATATAGCGATTTTCATAAACTCAACTTTCTTCTCGGCCTATGCAATTAATTCAGGTAAACAACCACGGTGCTTCAAGTTTACGCCGTGCTTCATATTCCTTGATCTCTCGCACATGCTGCAGGGTCAGCCCAATGTCATCCAATCCATTCAACAAGCAATTTTTGCGAAAGGCATCCACTTCAAAGCGATACACCATTCCATTCGGAGCAGTGATGCTTTGCTGCTCCAGGTCAATCTTCAAATGATAGCCCGGCGTCGCGGTCACCGCCTGAAATAAGTCATCTACGCTCGCAGTATCCAGCACAATCGGCAATAAACCATTTTTGAAACAGTTATTACAGAAAATGTCGGCAAAGCTAGGCGCTATGATGGCGCGGAAGCCGTAATCATCCAGTGCCCACGGCGCATGCTCACGCGATGAGCCGCAGCCGAAATTCTCACGTGCCAGCAAAATTTGCGCGCCATGATAACGCGGCTGGTTCAGCACAAAATTCGGGTTTAGTGGCCGCCTGGAATTGTCCATTCCCGGTTCGCCGTGGTCAAGATAGCGCCACTCGTCAAACAGATTGGGACCAAACCCGGTGCGCTTGATCGATTTCAGAAATTGCTTGGGGATGATCGCGTCTGTATCCACGTTGGCACGATCAAGCGGAACAACCAAGCCATCAACACGGAGAAACTTATCCATTGTTATTTTCCATTCGCTGTTTTCTCAATCGTGCTGCCGACTTTGGACAAGTCCTTGCCAAATCCGCTTACGGTATTACATCCTGTCACCATAACCAAGGGCAATACCAACATCGCCACCATTTTCAACATTTCCATTTCCTCTTGCACGCAAAGCAATACTAAAAGTTTCTGACATCCACAAAATGGCCGGCAATCGCTGCTGCTGCTGCCATCTCAGGGCTTACCAAATGTGTCCTGCCGCCCGGCCCCTGCCGTCCTTCGAAATTGCGGTTGGAAGTTGAAGCGCATCGTTCACCTGGCTCCAACTTGTCCGCATTCATCGCAAGGCACATAGAACATCCTGGCTCGCGCCATTCGAAACCCGCTTCGACAAATATTTTGTCCAAGCCTTCGCGCTCAGCCTGCTTCTTAACTAATCCAGAGCCAGGCACCGCCATCGCCAGCTTCACATTGGCAGCAACATGCTTGCCGCGCACTACCTCTGCCGCAGCGCGCAAATCCTCAATGCGAGCATTGGTGCATGAGCCAATAAATACTTTGTCAATCCGAATTTCGGTAATCGGCGTATTCGGCTGCAATCCCATATACTTTAAAGAAAGATCAATACTGCTGCGCTTCACAGGGTCGCTCTCCCGCGCCGGATCAGGCACGTTGCCATCCACCGCCACTACCATTTCCGGCGAGGTACCCCAAGTTACTTGCGGTTTTATCTCCGCAGCATCCAGTCGTAACACTTTGTCGAACTGCGCACCCTCGTCGCTATGCAAAGTACCCCAGTAGTCTACCGCCTGGTCCCATAATTCACCTTGCGGCGCAAAAGGCCGACCCTTGAGGTAGCTGATCGTGGTGTCATCCGCCGCTATCATGCCGGCGCGGGCGCCTGCCTCGATGGCCATGTTGCATACTGTCATTCGCCCTTCCATAGACAGCGCTCGGATCGCGCTACCGGCAAATTCGATCGCATATCCCGTTCCGCCCGCCGTCCCAATTTTGCCGATCACCGCCAGCACCAAGTCCTTGGCAGTGACACCCTTACCGAGCGCGCCTTCCACCAACACCTGCATGGCATGGGCTTTTTTCATCAACAAGCATTGTGTCGCCATCACATGCTCAACCTCCGATGTGCCAATGCCAAACGCCAGCGCAGCAAACGCGCCATGCGTACTGGTGTGCGAATCACCACATACCACGGTCATGCCCGGCAAGGTCGCGCCCTGCTCCGGTCCAATGACATGTACGATGCCCTGGCGCACATCCGCCATCCTGAACTCGGTAATACCAAGCTCATCGCAATTGCTGTCCAGAGTCTCCACTTGCAGTCGCGAAATCGGATCGGCAATGCCCTGCGTGCGGTCCGTAGTTGGCACATTGTGATCCGCCACGGCGAGCATGGAAGCTATGCGCCAAGGCTTGCGCCCAGCCAGCCGCAAGCCCTCAAATGCCTGCGGACTGGTCACTTCATGCACCAAATGGCGATCGATATAAATCAACGTGGTGCCATCAGGTTCTTCGTGCACCACATGGCTATTCCAAAGTTTGTCGTAAAGAGTTTGTGTACCCATGCTCGCTTTCGTTTTAGAGCGCGTGATTATGCCACAGCATGTGTGCTGTCCGCCACGGACAGCCTCTTCGACACAAGAACCTGGTGAGGGAGCTATATTTCCAATGAGAACTGATACTGAGCGGTAGGGGATAGCAAGAAATCAGCCACAGCTGTAAACCATTGAGGCTATATTCAACAAGTTATTGATTGAACAGGCTAAACAACGCATCAGACGTGGCAACAATGGCCTGAAATAAAGACGTTCAAGCTAATTCACTTTTGAAAAGAACTGAGCAAAAATGAATCAAGGGGCAATAAGCTTTGGGTCACTCTTCTTCTTGTTGTTGCAGAGCCCACATTTGCGCATATACGCCCTGTTTCGCCAGCAACTCACGGTGCGTACCACGCTCAATAATGCGCCCACCGTCCATTACCAATATCTGGTTTGCGTCCACAATGGTGGACAGGCGATGAGCGATAACCAGAGTGGTACGATCATGTGCAACGCTGCGCAATTCATGCTGAATCACCTTCTCGGATTTTGAATCCAGCGCCGAAGTCGCCTCGTCAAAAATCAGGATGGCAGGATTTTTGAGGATAGCGCGCGCAATCGCCACACGCTGCTTCTCTCCCCCAGACAACTTCAATCCACGCTCGCCCACCATGGTGTCGTAGCCATCCGGTAACGATGTTATAAAAGCGTGAATATGGGCCGATTGCGCCGCATGCAACACTTCTTCACGCATGGCTTCGGGGCGGCCATAAGCTATATTGTAATAAATGCTATCGTTAAACAGTACGGTGTCTTGCGGCACGATGCCAATCGCGGCGCGCAAACTGGCCTGTGTCACCTTGCGAATGTCCTGATTGTCTATCAGGATGCGTCCTGAATTTACATCATAAAAACGGAACAGCAACCGTGACAAGGTAGATTTGCCCGCTCCGCTTGAACCCACCACAGCGACCGTATGTCCAGACGGAATATCGAAACTGATATCGAATAAAATCTGCCGCTTTGGTTCGTAAGAAAAACACACCTGCTCAAAATGTACTGCTGCTTGATCAACCTTCAGCGCAACCGCATCTGGCGCATCTTGTATCTCCCGGTTTTCATCGAGCAAGCGGAACATTTTTTCCATGTCCACCAGTGAGTGCTTGATCTCGCGATAGACAAAGCCAAGGAAATGCAGTGGCATATAAAGTTGCAACATGAAGACGTTGATTAGAACCAAGTCGCCTATGGTCAGTTCTCCTTTTACCACGCCGTTCGATGCCAGCAGCATCAGCGCGGTCATGCCGATGGCAATAATAGCGCTCTGCCCGGAATTCAACGTTGCCAGCGAAGTTTGATTCTTCACGGCAGAGGTTTCCCACTTTGTCATGTGTTCATCGTAGCGTCGTGCTTCATAGTCCTCGTTACCAAAATATTTTACCGTTTCATAGTTAAGCAGGCTGTCTATGGCGCGCGTGTTTGCCTTTGAATCCATATCATTCATGGTACGGCGAAATATCATGCGCCACTCTGTAATGAATAAGGTAAAGACGATATACACAATCAGCGTGATGAAAGTAATAACCGCGAACCACGCGTTGTATTTATAAAACAGGATTCCTGCAACCAGGCCGATTTCCAGCAGCGTCGGCAGAATGCTGAACAGCATAAAATTGAGTAAGAAGCTGATTCCTTTCGTACCCCGCTCAATATCACGCGATACGCCACCAGTCTGCCGCTCCAGATGGAAGCGCAGACTTAAGCTATGTAAATGAACGAACAGTTTGAGTGCTACGCGCCGTATGGCACGCTGGGTTACTTTGGCAAATACCGCATCGCGCAACTCGCCGAACAGGGTGCTGAAGAGCCGCAACAAACCATATCCAACTACGAGTGACACCGGTACCAGCAATATTGCCTTTGGCTTATCCAGAACATCCACGATTTCCTTAAGCAATAATGGCACCGTCACGTTAGCCAGTTTGGCCAGCACCAGCAGCAGCAACGCTAGTACAACACGACCCTTGAATTCCAGCAGGTAAGGCAGAAGGATGCGAATGATATTCCAGTCGCCACGAGGCGCAGGGGTAGAGGAAGCAGGACGAGGGCGCATTATGGTGTGAGAAAAATGGATAGGCGGCATTATAGCCGCGTCACGCAATGCACGTTTCTACAATAAAATGTGTAGGTGGCTAGAGCGTAGTGGCATCCATTTCAAGCTGAAGCGCAGTCGTCTCGCCCGCATGCGAGCATGATATCCGTATCGGCACGACGGCGGAATATGCGGGTAAGACTAGCCGTTTTGCTAACTCGCCTTGGGCTGATTGCAGCTCACGTGTAATAACATTTAGCTCGAGCGGTATATCAATCCCCGCCGCACCAGCCATTTCTCGATTTCCACGGCAAAGAACACCACGCTGGATAAAGCGAGGCAGAGCACAAGTTCACCCATGCTCAGGGGTTGTGTTTTGAAAATCGGGTTGAGCGCGGGCACGTAGATCGTTGCCATTTGCAACGCGAAAGTCAGTAGTACGGCGAAAACCAGCAACGGATTGGAAAACACGCCCACGGTGAACAGCGACTCTTTTTCGGTGCGAATGGCAAGCACGTGTCCCATTTGGGAGAGGGTCAGGACAGTGAACACCATGGTTTGCCAGTGTGCTGATCCGCTATGTAATGCCCAAGCCTGTGCCAGTAGGCATATCCCCCCCATCAGTAACCCGACCCAGATCATGTGTTGCCACATGCCGTGCGCGAATATGCTTTCATGGAGCGGGCGTGGCGGGCGGCGCATGATACCGCGCTCGGCGGGTTCCGCTGTCAGCGCCAAGCCGGGCAGTCCGTCGGTGACCAGATTGATCCACAGGATGTGGATCGGCAGCAGCGGAATCGGCAGGCCGAGAAATGGCGCGAGGAAGATCGTCCATATCTCCCCGGCATTGCTGGTCATGGTGTATTTGATAAATTTGCGGATGTTGTCGAAAATGCGTCGTCCCTCGCGCACCGCATGCACGATGGTGGCGAAGTTGTCGTCGAGCAGCACCATGTGAGCCGCCTCGCGTGCCACGTCGGTTCCACCCTTGCCCATGGCGATGCCGATATCCGCAGCTTTAAGCGCGGGCGCGTCGTTGACCCCATCGCCGGTCATCGCCACCACTTCGCCTTTGTCTTGCAGCGCTTGGACGATTTTTATTTTCTGGGCGGGATCGACACGCGCATAAACCCGCACATGTTCGACTTCCGCTTCGAAAGCCGTTTGATCCAGTTGCTCCAGCTCGACACCCGTCATCACTCTGCCATCGTCGTTAACGAGAATGCCGAGCTCACGGGCAATCGCGCGCGCGGTGGCGGGGTGGTCGCCGGTGATCATCACGGGCGTGATGCCGGCCGACTTGCACAAGGAAACAGCCCCTCTGGCTTCGCTACGCGGCGGATCGATCAGGCCGACGAAACCGAGAAATATTAGTCCGCTCTCCAGTTCGTCAGGCCGCTCGCTTGCCGGTAACGCCGGCCAATGACGATAGGCTATCGCCAATACGCGCAAGCCGTCGGCAGCCATGGATTCGGTTTGCTGTAACAAGGCTGCCCGGTCGATGTTTTGTTCGCCGTCAGCCATCAGCACCCGCTCGCAGCAAGGCAGTACCGCTTCCGGCGAGCCCTTGGTGTAGGCGATGACATTTTCAGCGGTGCCGTGAAAGGTGGTCATGCGCTTGCGTTCGGAATCGAACGGCAGCTCTTTGAGGCGCGGTGCCTCACTCTCCAGCGCCGTCTTGTCCCAGCCTGCTGCTTGCGCGGCGTGCAGCAAGGCCGCCTCGGTCGGTTCGCCGTGCGCCTTGTTGTGGCGATCCAGAAGCGCGTCGTTGCTTAACGCCAATGCATGGAATAGTGTCGGCCAGGGTTCTGCCTTGTTCTCATCCTGCCATGTGTCGCGTAACGCACCGTCGGCGTAAATCGCTGTCACGCGCATTTTGTTCTGGGTGAGCGTGCCGGTTTTGTCGGAGCAGATAAACGTGACCGACCCCAGCGTTTCAACGGCGGGCAGGCGGCGGATCAGGGCGTGCTGCTTGACCATCTTGCGCGCGCCCAAAGCCAGTGAGACCGTCACCACTGCGGGCAGGGCTTCGGGAATGGCCGCCACCGCCAGGCTGACTGCGGTCATGAACATCAGCAGCACCGGCTCACCGCGCAGCACGCCGACGATAAATACCAGCGCGCAGATTGCCAGCGCAGCCAGCGCCAGCAGTTTGCCGAAGCGCGCCAGCCGCTTTTGCATCGGCGTTTTTGTTTCGCTGTCTTCGCTGAGCAGGGCGGCGATCTTGCCTAGTTCACTGTTCATGCCGGTCGCCACTACCAGGCCCCGCGCGCGCCCGTAAGTAACGATGGTGCCTTTGTAAGCCAGACAGATTTTGTCGCCCAGCGGAGCGGCAGCGATGGTCAGCGCCTGGGTTTGCTTTTCCACCGCGACCGATTCGCCGGTGAGTGCGGACTCATCGATCTTGAGCCGTGCCGTTTCGATGATGCGCAAATCGGCGGGCACCACGTTGCCTGCCTCCAGCAGCACCACATCGCCCGGCACCAGCCCCGATGAGTTGACGATTTCCGCCCTGCCATCGCGCAACACATGCGCACCCGCCTCGGCCATGCGCTTGAGCGCGGCCATCGCCTGCTCCGCGCGGTATTCCTGGACGAATCCGATCACCGCATTAAGGACCACGATGACGATGATGGCAATGGTGTCTTCGGCATCGCCCACGATGCCGGAAACGACTGCCGCGCCGATCAGCACGATGATCATGAAGTCGGCGAACTGGTCGAGCAGCATGCGCCAGAGAGAACGAGCGCGCTTTTCCTTTAGTTCATTGGCGCCGTATTGAGCCAGCCGTTTGGCCGCATTGGCCGAACTCAAGCCGGATTGCGGGTTGGTCTCCAGACGTTGCGCGACTTCATCGGTGGTAAGCGTGTGCCAATTATTATCGTTATTGTGCATGTCCGAAAATGATCCATGAGTTGAGTACATACAGCATGAACAATCCCAGGCTCACCCAGGTAAGTCCCAGTACGGAGCGCCCTTGCGGACGGAAAATAAAACCCGCAGTCACCAGGGCGTTCATCATCACCGCGGTGAATGCGGTCAGTGTGTGGCTGGCATCGACGTGCGCAAGCAGAGGGCCATGGGAGTAAAATAAATCATCCACCGACAGAATGACGATGTCAAACAAGTTGCTGCCCAGCAGGTTGGCGATGGCCATGTCCAGCGCTCCAATGCGCAGTGCCGAAATGGTGACTGCCGCTTCGGGGGCTGAGGTCACCGCCGCCACCAGCAAGGTTCCAACAAAACTTTGCCCCCAACCCATCAAGCTGGAAATATCCTTGGCGACAAACGGCAGCCAGGAACCCGCTATAGCCACTGCTGTAGCCGCCAGCGCGTAGCCTTTAACGGCGCTGAGCAGCGTTACATCCGGATAACGCTCGGCGGATACCTCGGTGTATTCGGACAGGGTGCGGCGTTCGTAGCTGTAAACGGCGCGCATCGCAACGAAGTAGACCAGCACGATGAACGGCGAGTAAAGCCCCACATGCCACAGTGCCGGACTTATCCCCGCATGATCCAGCAGCAGGCTGAAACCTGCGAAAGCGATCAGGATTGTGCCCAGTGAAGCCGACAGGATATGCCCTTGAGCGGCGCGGCTATACAGGGTCTCGCGTCGGTACAGCGCATCCAGTATTACCAGAATAAAGAGATTAAATACCGTACTGCCCAGCACATCGCCGACGGCGATGTTTGGCGCATTGGCGAGCGTGACGGCGGAAATGCCGGTCACCAATTCGGGCAGCGAGGTGGCCGTAGACAGCAGGATGAGACCGACCCAAGAGGCAGACATTCCGGTTTTTTCGGCGATGATGTCTCCATAGCGGGAAAGAAAGTAGCCCGCGTAGCCGATGACGGCGAGGCAAATCAGAAGTTGCAACCAGAGCAGCATGTCGGGGCATCTCCTTGCCGGGTGGACGGCTGGATAGTACAACGAACCTGCAAGCCCTTTTTAAGGGAGCAGCTAAAGATTCTAATTTTGTCATTCCCGTGAAGGTGGGAATTCAGCGACTTTATCTGATAGAGCTTCTCGCAAAACTCCCCGCCTCAGCAGACTTAACACCCGAACGGGGTAGGGACGAGCGGCTGTTGCGGGCAAGATGAAGGTACTAATTCTCCCCGGACCCGATGAGTGAGGCCAAGCAGCTGGTTTCTGCTGACAGCAATTCGATTAGGGAGAAAAGCTGCCGGTTTGATCAATCCGAATTGCCGGGTCCATCGCCCCGATATCAAGCTTGGTCTGAATCCGGTAGTCAACCTGACCTGATGTATTCCGCAGCAGTTCATTAACGAATCGGATGCCCTCGATTAGCCCGAGAGTCGCAATTACTTTAAACTCTGACTCACCGTATGCTGGAACGATAGGCAACTCATTGGCCGCCCCTGCTACGACCTCGTAATCATGTAAGAAGACTTTGTAGCTTATGCCGCGCAGACTCAGCTGTGTTGCATTGGGATTCACTACGCGCATGCCAATCTCAAACCTTGGTGTGAGGCTCTGAGAGGTCAGTGGCTTGAAAGAAGTGATGACTACCGAAGGTGTCTCAAAGTCCGGGCGTAGCGACGTGCAACCTGTACCAAGGCAAACCAAGAGACAGAGCAGGATCAGGAATGATCCGGAATTTTTGCTGTGGGAATATGTCAGCGTTTTTGCACAAAGTTGTTTCATGTTATTCATCATAAGGATAGGTAGGTCAACTGCACGAGCTAAAGTCGACCATTGCAAGCTAGACCATATTGTTAAGCAGCGTCCAATAATTACCACTTTCTACATTCATTTATAAGAGCCCGGTTGATACCGCACTCCGATTGTCCGATTGTAGGAGGGTGCCGTCAAATACTGGCCCACTGATCACAAAACATCTCATTCAGCATGCAACACATATTTGCGAGTTGCCATTTCAATACTGACCCATGTCTTTCGGTTGTTGATTGGATATTGCGGTACCTTTGGATTGACAGATACCTATGCAATCGGCACCGCCTTGTTTGGGATCGCAGGTGTCGGTTTGGTCATCAATGCAAACTTGATCTGTTGGACACAGTTTTCCAGTTATTCCACCACAGCTTAACGGTGGGATTGAATTTGCACACCCGGTAAGTGCAATAGTAAAACAACAAGCGATTATCAGTGCGATGTACTTGTTCATGGGGCAACCTCCTTAACAATTAAAGTAATAGGTAGCTAATGGAGAGCCCTCCGCTTAATGCTGTCAGGGGAGACTTCGACTGCAAATAGGCTTTTCAGACTATCTGCACTCAATAGCAAGAAGCGGGAGCAACTACAGGATAATTGAGAGGGGGTATATTGTCTGTGCGGTGGGGCACAATCGGTACTCTTGTTTTGCGTGTTGTGACTTGAAGGTATCGGTACTTATTTTGGTTCTGTCAGAACTTGTCGTGGCTCAAAGAGTGCAGCGACAAACACCAAGCCCGGTAGATACCGCGCTTCACCGCATTAGCTCTCCCGTCTAATGCATTTATTGTCAATGCATTCCGCCATCGCAGGCGCGGGGGTAGGAATGCCGTGCCGAGAATTATCGTTAGTCAAGCGCCGCTGTACATTGCAGCTATGACCGTAAATAAAAAGGGAGTGCCCATTTTTTTGGAAGAATCGTCAATTTCGACCATGGCAAAGTTTGCACCAGAACTTTTCAAACTACTCTGATTTTTACAACAGAAAAAATAACGCTGCAACAGCTGTCGGCGGTAGCGCACCCAGCAGCAAACCGATAGCCCCAATCGATTCGTCGTTAAAGCCACGCCTGAGTAGTGCCACGCCGGCCGGATTAGGCGCATTGGCAATCACGGTCAGGCCACCCCCGGCAACTGCGCCTGCGACCAGCATATACTTTGCCTGATCTGACATGCCGATAATTAACGAGCCCAGATAAGTGAGCGCCGCATTGTCTGTAATTGCGGTCAGTCCGAGGGCACCAAAGAATAAGGCCGTCGGGCCGAGACTGGAGACGATGGGTTGCAGCCACCATTGCTGCATACCGCCCAATACGACCAATCCAGCCAGAAAAAAACCGACCAGCAATCCCTCTTTGAGAATAAGCGGGTTTTGATATCGCTCATATGCTTGCGTATAGCCGAGAAACAACAGGAATAATCCCAAAAACAGCACAGGGTGATGGGCCAAGGTGACTACAGCGGCCAAAAACGCCAAATGGATTGCGCTGACCAGCAAGGGAATCTGGGGCGCGGGATTGTCAATTTTGGATGGGGCCTCTTCTTGAATATGCGAGCGCAGCAAGATTGTGATTCCCGACGCATTGATTAGCACGGAAAGGCATGACTTCCAGCCAAAAGTTGACGTCATGAACGCAGTATCCCAATTCCATGCCGATGCAACCATGAGTACTGGTGGTGCAGCGTAAGAGGTCAGCGTGCCACCAATTGAAACATTAACAAACAGCACGCCCAGTGCTCCATATTTAAGCCATTCCGGAATCCCTTGCCGGAAAATCTGTGGTGCCAGCATCAACGCGGCAAGCGTCATGGCAGCGGGTTCGGTAATCAGCGAACCCATCAATGGCACCGCAGCCAAGCCCAGCCAAGCTAACGCAAGGTTAGTACGTGCCGGTGTCAGGCGTGCCACAAACATTAGTAAGTGTCTGACGATCTCCAGTACTGGCCGTGAGGCGGCTACCACCATCACGACAAACACGAACAGGGGCTCCGTATACTGGCGTGACTCAGCGTAAGCAATTGCTTTCGCTCCCCCCGACACCAGCGCCATCACAACAATCAGAACGAATGCCCAGAATCCGAAAACTACCTCAACCTCGCCCAATAGATGGAACATGCCTGCATGTCGAGGGTGACGGCGGGCGAGACCTTCAAATGATTTTGCGGCAAATGTATGCAGCAACGCGAAGGCAAAAAGCACTGCCCCAATTGCTTGCATGGTGTTCATTTCCATGACGATACCCTTCGTTCATTGTCGATTGTGCGTGCATCATAAAGCACCCGGGCTTGTTATCGGCAATATGAAGCGAGGATCTTCCAGTATGTTCACCTTCATGCGCTTGGTCTTGCCGGGTACTTTGAGACAACCCGGGCGCAGAGGGTGTAAACGCATTTCAGTCTGTTTGTCGTGTTCAACCAACGCATTAATGGTTTCGGGTGCGCTTTACCTGTTTCCACCCGAAAGTCAGGGCGGCGACGATGATGGGAAATGTGAAGTGTCGGAAGATTGCATGGGATGCGATTTACTGTCGGGCTTGATAGTAGCAACTTCGTTTCTTACGACCGCGCGAATCGTACAACGAGCATCTTTGTAGGGAGGACCATTATCGTGTTCCCATCCATAGCCCGGAGAAGTTTGCGCGCAGTACCGTTCGTCATTTAATTTGCTTTTCCATTGGTACCATGAAGCAGGAGCAGCAAAAGCTGAAACATAACAAAGTGAACAAATAACTAGAGTGGCAAATCTCGATTTCATATTAAAAGAGGGAGCATCTCATCAACCCTGTTATCAATACCGGTACTAGAACTGCAGATCTCGAGCGGTGAAAGGAGTCTTTGGCAATTCACCAAGAATTCGGACAAGAACCGAGTTCATGGTGTTGGGATCATTGTCAAAACCACCGTGGGTATCGCTTTTAGACATTGCCCCGGGTTTATCTCCTGACCCGGATATAACGATGCCAGGCAGGCCATCGACTGCACTATTTAAAAGATTCAGTACCTTTTGATCTTCTTCCAGAAATTTTTGCATACCGAGCAAGGGCACTTCCCGAGACCCTTCGAAGGCATTGCTGACTAAATAAAGAAGGGATTTTCCGTAAGGACCGACATCATCATCAAGCTCTCCCACCTTGCTCAGGATATACAAGCTGGGCTTGGGACAGGTCTTATCCATTATTTTTGGCAGCACTATCTGTTTGAACAGATCTATCCGAATTGCTGGCGCCATGAATTGAAGCGTCTTCCAGGATATGCCCAGACTGGCAAGTTGCGTAATGGCATGTGCGGCGAATATGGAGCCAGCGCTGTGGCCAACCACATGAAGCTCCCAATTACCCTCCGCTTTCTTGCCCAGACTTTCTTTCGCTTCTTTCGCATATTTTATCAGGAGCTGCATTGCGCCTGTTTCATGTTTAGAGGCGAGCTCTGCGTTTTCCACCATTTCTCCCCACAGTTTTCCGCCCGGGGTGGCTAGGGTTAGCTCAAGCACACGATCCTTCGCCTCGCGCAGGTGGTCCAGAAATGCGCCGCCCGCCCGTTCATCAGCGGCAGTGAACTGATCCTTGAGGATGTTCTTGGTGGTATTGAACCAATCGCTCTCCCACATGATGTGTAGAGGGTAAATTTCATTAGCAAGACAAACGTCGCGAAATGCAATAATCCTTTTGGCTACATCCTCTTCGCCATTCAGACCTCCATGAATATATAACATCACTCGTCGTTTCGACCAACCCTTGGTTTTGGCCGGAATGGTTTCGAAAAACAATCTTTTCAAGTCTTCTTCCGTGGTCCAGTAGTTACCTCGGTCAGAGAGTTTGCCGTTGTTTCCAATATCGATTACATATGGCCGAATCTCGTTTAGAGGGATAACTTGTCCCGCGCGGAAGGTTCCGCTCGTGACATCTGCCGCACCCTGAGCCCAGAGATCCGCCATTACAGGGACGCCGAGCTGCGCGACCCAAACATCGGTGGCATGAATCATGAAGTCTTCGTATGGCAACAAGGCAAACCCATTTTTGCCCCAACCCTCCCCCCATGAATTCTGAATTATGAAACCTTGTGAGGTATAGCCGACAAGGGCTATCGCATGTCCACCATCTGAGTTTCCCTTACGCTGAATCACGGGAATTTCAATTTTTTTGGCTTTGCTGCTGGCGCCCCCATTGATTGAAACTGTGGATGGGCCGGGCTGCCCCCATCCGGCATGCACCATTAATGTGGCATACACGATGCCGACTTCATGAATTGCCGCATGCACATGACGAACCTGCCTGAAATCGACTCGATAGTAAGCGCCGCCTGGTGTCTGGGTTGCTTCATCGGCACGCTGTTGATCAAAATTGTCCGCACCATGTAAATGGTCAGGCCAGAGTTTTTGCGTACATACTCCGTGGCGCTCCCAACCCTTCATCGCGCCCCTCGCCGAAGATCCGGAATAGTTTTCTCCCGGCCATTCATCATAGCGGCGGGCAAGTTCATAAATCATGCGCGGACTGATGCGACGCTTTAGCTTGCGTTGATGGAGTAAGAAATTGATAACTGCCGCAAGGGCAAAACCCGTACACGCGCCTTCCGTGCCCTGATCAAGAATGGCTGGAACGGCGGGGATGTTAACAATCTCGTCGGGCAAGGCAAGCAGCGTAGGCAGATATTCCCAGTCTTTAAGATCAATCTTGTCAGGAAAAGCATCCAGCGTTCTGCCAATTTTTTTCTCTACACTTCTTTCATCCGGCTTTTCGCGTCTAGATTCTGATTCCGGCCGCGTGGTTTTCGGGGCAGATTCCTTGGCCACTGCTGCTACAGATTGGGGTGCTTTGGTGGGGACACGTTTCTTTACCATGGATATTCTCCTGTTTATAGAATCACGCTCACACTTAAGGGGCAATCCCAATCCTCAAGTTGCTGAGAAGACAAAATCAGCTTGCAGCGTTTGTTTGTTTGACCGTAAGAGATAGCGTGCAGCTGGGATGGTTTCTTATTTCGCTTTTAGCCCAAATCTAATAATGAACTCTGGAAAAGAAAGCTGCTCCGTAAGATTCCATGAATATTTCATAGACTTTAAATCTATTGAACTGGTTAGCATGATAGATCGACAGCTATAAAAAAGAGAATAAGCAATTTCCTTATTTTTGTTCTGTAAAATTTCTTGCGAAGAGCCTCAATAAGTAGCCCTGACCTAGAAGATGGTGTGCAACAGTTTTTTTTAACAAAAAAGTTTTTCGCCGGAAAATAACTGCTGAACCGTTTCACGTTCTCGAATAAGTTGCATGACTTCACCAGCCACCATTACTTCGGCTGCGCGCGGGCGCGTGTTGTAGTTTGAACTCATACTCATGCCATAGGCGCCAGATGACATCACCGCAATCAGATCTCCCTGCGAGATAGCCAATTTACGGGCATTCCCAAGGAAGTCGCCGGTTTCGCATACCGGTCCCACCACTTCATATTGTTGCGCTGGCATATCACATAGCTGTACTGGCTGGATGTGATGATAGGCATCGTACAAGGCTGGACGCATCAGATCGTTCATCGCCGCATCGACGATGGCGAAGTGCTTTTCTTCGCCATGTTTGAGATATTCAACCCTGGTCAGCAGCACTCCGGCATTGCCAACCAACACCCGTCCCGGCTCAATAATGATCTTTTCGCTGCGTCCCAGCAGGGCACTGAGTAGCGCACCGGCATAATCGGCAATGGCAGGCGGAGTTTCGTCCAGATAACGGATGCCTAGCCCACCGCCCAGATCAAGATGCTCAAGACGAATCCCCTCACTTGCCAGCGCGTTTACCAGCACCAGCATTTTTTCTGTCGCTGCGATAAATGGGCTGAGTTCGGTCAATTGCGAACCGATGTGGCAATCCATGCCAACCACGCGCAGATGCGATAGCTCGCTCGCTTTGCGGTATAACGCCAGCGCTTCTGTATAGGCGACGCCGAACTTGTTTTGTTTCAAGCCGGTGGAAATGTAGGGATGCGTCTTGGCATCCACATCTGGATTCACGCGCAGGCTTACCGATGCCACCTTGTTAATTTGTCCGGCCACTTCATTTAGGCGCGTGAGTTCCGCTTCCGATTCCACGTTAAAGCACAGAATGCCCGCTTCCAAGGCCAGCTGCATTTCTGCCACGGTTTTGCCCACACCGGAAAACACCACTTTATTCGCCGCGCCTCCTGCCGCCAGCACTCGCTGTAATTCGCCACCGGAAACGATATCAAAGCCGGCACCCAACTTGGCGAACAGATTCAGGATAGCGATATTGGGATTAGCCTTTACCGCGTAGCAGATTAGATGCTCGCGCTCTTTGAACGCCTCAGCAAACTGTCGATAGCTATCGGTTAACGCCCCATGTGAGTAAACATAGCATGGCGTACCAAATCGCTGTGCGATATCAGCCAGTGGTACTTGTTCGGCGCAAAGCTGGTTACCCTGGTATTTGAAATAATCGGTCATGGCTATTTATTTTGATCAGGAAGTGGCTGGATTGAGGGCTGCGCCGGTGGCAAAAATAGCGGCCCTTTGTGTCCGCAGCTCTGCAGCAGGAGCGCTAACAGCACCATAATACCGGTCATACGCATGGTTGTACTCTCATTTAAATGGAACAGAGCGAGATTATAAAGGCAAGACCGGAAGTGATTGAAACTGAATTTCATCAACATGCCGAGACGGTTGTCGCGATGTCACAGTTTTTATCAGCGATTGATTAAAACTACATACTTCGTTAAACAGTTCGAGCCAGTTAAGCCTATCTTCGTCATCAAGATAGATTGCACCTCTTGCGTTGCCTCGCGAAGTCACATGATACAACCCGCCGGCTAATTTTATTCTGAGTGGTCTTGCCATAAGTGCTAGTAGTGCGATCTTTTTATACTGGATAGCAAGACCCGATACTGTTTTTAGCGGTGGGATTTGGGGTGTGACGCGGAACAGGACCCGATGGCGCCGCTACGATCAGAGAGATATTTCCATAACAAGCAGATTCACAGCAGCCTCACCGGGCTTGTACAACAAACGGGTTAGATTGTGGCTCGCTTCGCGATCACAATCTAACCTTACTCGTTGGGCCACATTCAAGCGATGACGTCATGACGGTGATGGTGTTTCATTTGAATTGGCCATGGCAATGAGCGAATCAACCTGTTGGAGACAACGGAGGACTATTTGCCGGAGGTCAATCCACTGCTTATGAGCCTCATCGAATAACCCAATTGCCTTCAAACATTGAAAGGCATTGTCAAGGTCTGCCCTAGGATTGTTCTGTAGTTCCATCATTAAAACCGGATACCCTTTGATTCGTTTTGCTATATCTTCCTGCTCCACGTTAGCAAATACGTTGTCCTTAAGTTCGATGGCCTGGCTAAGGTACTGACGCACCATGATTAAGGCGCCGAATACTTCAGCATAATCTATCCCGCCATTTATCCTCTCACTTATTAATGTGCATATCGTCTGGACTCTATTCATTCCTTCATAAATCAACTTGTCCTGCTGCGGAGATGTTGCTTCCACATAAGTCAGCAACTTCTCGCAGGACCGAACAAAGCCTTTCTGTAGGTCACCCTGATCGAATGACTCCTCATGGAGAAACTGTGGTGGATGTTCAGGCTCTACGAATAATCGTCGCCAAAACAAAATGAACTCGTCGGCGGATATTCTGAAGTCACCTCGATCACTCATACAGAGCAACTTAGCCATGTCCTCATCTGTCATCCGACCAGATTCCAACTCAGTCAAGGCCATCTGCGCAAACACATTTAGTAGCAAACTTGCCTTGCTAATCGTAATGATTTTGATTATGAACTTAGCGAAGTACTCATCCAAAGAGCTAAGCGAGTTATGCAATTTCGCCGTAATCGAATCGGCATGTGTGGAGGAACTGCCGAGTTGGTAGTTTGACAAAGCGAATCGTGACCAGTCCATCACTCGTCGAGTATGCACCTCAATATCAATTGGCAAAGTCTCGCGTGGTGAGATACTGGATGACGGAATACCTGTTTCTTCAAAGACTATGGCAACAAATTGAGAGCAAACCAATCCTTCACGATCCCTAAATTCCCGCTTCTTGCTGAGCAATGACATGAGGGAATATGGCTGAGCATAGTAGTACAGGATTCGGCGAATAAGATGCTCTTGCTTCTCCGGGCTAGAGGCTAGTCGGCGATGGCGGACAACCATTGATCGTTCGATGTCATATTGCTTCGAGATGACGTCCCATAGGCGAATTGCTACTCCATCTGTCGGTGTTGCATCGATGATTGAATATGTGCTACAGACGATCGCAACATGCGAATAGGCTGCGGTTTTTCGTCGCACTACCGTCTGGTATGCTGTATTTGGCTTTCTGAGCTTGTTTTTGCTTACAAGCAAGAGAATGTCGCCAATCTCTGGAAGGGAATGGCCTGCTGTTCGACTATTCATCGCTTGGCAGACATAAGTCGAGAGGACGCAAAGCCCAGGTTGGGTTGAATGACATGAAGCTCAACATTTCACTCATCAACATCACCATAATTATATCTACTCCATCAATAATTTTCTCACCCCACAATCCGCCGCTGCCAGATGCTACGATCACGCTTTGCTTGGCGGCAGATACATATCTCATTTTTTTGCAGACGCCGCGAGAACCCGGCCTTAATGGGCGACTAGTGAGGTGGATAGCATGAGAGGATGCACCTCGGTTTGTTGGGGCACGTCCCCTCGATTGAAGAGTTCGGCGTATTTTCCCGAAGCGTTACGCTGCCTCTAGCAAAAACTCAACCTTGACCGTCTCAAGCGGAAGGATTATACCGCCGCTTTCGGTGCGCTCGAGAATGCCCGCATTTAGCAGGGCAGTGATGTCGGAGTGGACAGCCTTTACGTCGCAGCCAGCACGGCGAGCGGCTTCTCGAATGGAGATTGGCCCTGCGCCACACAAAATCTTTAGCAGCCCCCAGCGTTTGGTGGTGAGAACTTGCCACAGTAGCTCTGGCGTTGCAAACGCGATTCGTGCAACCCGTTCTGGTTTTCCAGCCTTCCAAGATTGAACAAAATTCGCCATCGATTCCTCGGGCGAGCGAACCTCAAGAATTACTTTTTTCATCGTTCCACCTCGCAATGTCTTTCTAAAAATCGGCCATCAAGCGCTCTGTTGTGCTGAATCGGTAGCTGCTTTCTTTCGTGCCGAAATTCCAGTGGTCACCCTTTCCACCTCGTTGTCATAGCGCACCACGGGGAACGCACCACTAATTCTCAGCCTGCCAAGACGGCGAAATCTGCCACTGCTTTAATTCACGGCGACGCTTGGCATAATCGGAGCAGGCAATTTCAACCACCTTCCAAAATGCAGCAGAGTGGTTCATCTCGATAAGGTGGGCGAGTTCATGTACTACGACGTAATCAATCAAGTGCAGCGGCATTTTGATGAGTTGCCAGTTGAGGCGCACATCGCCTCGTGTGGTGCAACTGCCCCATTGCGTGCGCGCGGAGGAAAGCTTCACTATGCGCGGCGCCACATCCATCAGGGGTGCATAGTGTGCTACGCGTTCTTTGAACAGGCTTTTCGCCTCACGTTGATACCACTGTGTGACAGTCTGCTCAATCAATGCTTCGTTAGAATTATCTGTGACATGCACGAACAATTGCCCACCGTGCAGTAGCGGTGGCGTAGCAAACAAGCTGACAACTACACGCAGGGTAAGCACCTCGCCGATGAAAAAGATGGACTGTCCATCCCGCCATTGTGTCGCTATGTGCTTCCTCGCTTGCCAATTCTCAAGTTTTTTTACCACCCAATGCGCTTTGTCCTGCAACACATCCTGCAGCCATTTCTCGGAGGCGCGCAGTGGCACGTTTACCGTCAGCCCATGATTGTCGATGCGCAGACCTATGCTACGGCGCCGACTGGTACGTTTGAGGATATAGGTAACCTGGGTGCCATCCAGGTTCACTGTGCGTTGTTCGACGGCCAGCGGGGTAATAAATCGGCGCAGTTTATCAAGCATCAGGGCAGCCGCGTGACTTCGGTTTCGATCCACTCTTCCACGCGTCGATTAATCTCCTCGGCCTTGAGACCGGCGGGATCAATTGGTGCACCTATGCTCATGGTGATAACGCCCGGATGCTTGAGGAAGGATTTGCGTCCCCACAGTTTGCCCGCATTGTGCGCCACTGGAACTATTGGCACGCCGCTGGATGCACCTAGGAGTGCGCCGCCGATTTTGTATTTACCGCGCTGACCGAAAGGAATGCGTGTTCCTTCAGGGAAAATAACCACGCAGAAGCCAAGCGCCAGCCGTTCTTTGCCCTGGCGCAGCAACTGCTTGATTGCCTCGCGGCCTTCGCTACGTTTAATGGCAACGGGGCTGGTCATCGCGAGACCCCAACCGAAAAAAGGAAGCCACAACAGTTCACGTTTGATCACCCATACTTGCGGCGGAAATACTTTTTGTAGCGCGATAGTTTCCCATGCAGATTGATGCTTGCACAGCACAAGACACGGTTTATTCGGGATGTTATCGGCGCCACGCACTTCCATGCGGATGCCGCATACCACGCGCAACAGCCATAGCATGATAAGCGCCCAGCCGGAGATGATGCGATAGCGTGTAATTGGATGAAACGGAAAAGTGAGTATTGCAATTAGCGTGAACAGCGGCGTAATGAAGATTTGCAGCAGTAGAAAAATCAGCGAGCGTATGAATACCATATCAGGGAAACCCTAGAAATATCGTCGTTCCCGTGCAGGCGGAAATGGAAAATCCCGATTTTTTAGAGATGCCATTAAATTAGGGTGGAAACGACTGTTGCCAGATCACGATAAATCAGAGTGCCTTCCGGCAAACTGCCCTTGGCCTGGGTCTTCGCCCCCTTGCCGGTGAGCACCAATATCGGCTGCGCGCCCATCTTGGCTGCGGCTTCCAGATCGCGTAACGCATCACCTACCATAGGTACGCCCTTCAGGCTCACGTTGTAGCGCATGGCGATTGTTTCCAGCATGCCGGTTTTAGGTTTGCGGCAAGAGCAGTTGGTTTCCGCCGCATGGGGACAATAAAATATTGCATCAATGCGCCCGGCTGCGTGCGCCACCGTCTTGTGCATCTTATCGTGAATGGCATTCAGTGTGAGCATATCGAACAGACCGCGTCCTATACCTGATTGATTGGTCGCCACCACCACGCGATAGTCCGCCTGCACCAAGCGGGCAATCGCTTCGAGACTGCCGGGTAGAGGCTTCCATTCATTCGGGTGCTTGATGAACTTAGGGGAGCCGTAATTGATAACGCCGTCGCGGTCCAGGATGATGAGCTTCATTATTGCCCCCATTTCAGGCTGCCAGTCTGGAGATGTCAGCGACCTGATTCATCAGGTCACCCAATCGCTTCAGCAAGGCCAGACGATTATCCCGCACAGCAGGATCTTGTGCCATCACCATCACCTTGTCGAAAAATTCATCTACTACTGTGCGCGCCGAGGCCAGCAAAGTGAGCACAGCAGTGTAATCTTGTTTCTGCATTCCGGCTTCCACCTGCGGTGCGAGGCGTTGCACTACTTCATACAGGCTGCGCTCAGCATTTTCGTGCAACAGCCCAACCTGAATCGCGGCTTCTACCTTGGCGGTTTTCTTCAGAATATTCTGAATGCGCTTGTTGGCGGCCGCCAGTGCCGCCGCTTCCGGCAGTTTGCGGAAAGCACACACCGCTTCCAGGCGTGGTATCACGAGATCTATGCGCGTCGGGTTTTGACACACAACAGCTTCAATTTCATCGGGAGAAAAATCGCGCTCGCGCAAATAACCGCGCAGTCGGTCGAGCATGAAGCCATGCACATCAGCCACTACACTGCCGCTCAATTTTCCAGCGGTGAAGCTATCCCTGCTCAATTGCAATAGTGTATCTAGTGGCAACGCCAGCGGGGTCTCGATTAGAATGCGCAACACGCCCAGCGCGTGGCGGCGTAATCCAAACGGATCCTTGTCGCCAGTGGGGACCAGGCCGATTCCGTAAATGCCAACCAGTGTGTCCAGCTTGTCAGCCAGAGCCACCGCACAAGCCACCGCGCCCTGCGGCAGTGTGTCACCGGCAAAACGCGGGTGGTAGTGCGCCGCGATAGCATCTGCCACTACCTGATTCTCGCCGTCATGGAGCGCATAATAGCGTCCCATAACGCCTTGCAGTTCCGGAAACTCGCCGACCATGTCGGTGGTCAAATCGGCCTTGGCTAGACGTGCTGCCAGTTCAGCCACCGATTTTTCAGCATTAAGTGGGTGCGCGATGGCGCCGGCCAGGATGGTTATGCGCTCGACGCGCTGCAATTGTGTGCCCAGCTTGTTGTGATAGACCACGGCGCCCAGCCGGGCGACTCGCGATTCCAGCGTCTGTTTGCGATCCTGGTTGAAGAAGAAGCGCGCATCGGCCAGGCGCGGACGCACCACTCGTTGATTGCCATCGATAATGTGCTTGGGATTGTCCACCTGCATGTTGGAAACAATCAGAAATTTATTGAGCAGCTTGCCGTTGTTATCCAATAACGGAAAATACTTCTGATTCTGCTGCATGGTGAGTATCAGACATTCCTGCGGCACTTCAAGGTATTCCTCCTCGAACTCACCAACATATACTACCGGCCATTCCACCAGCGCCGTGACTTCATCCAGCAGGCCCTCGGATGGATTAATGCGCGCGTTGAGTGTGTGCGCTTTGGCTTTGAGATGTTCATCAATACTGGCGCGGCGCTTTTCAAAAGAGGCGATAACCTTGCCGTGCGTCAACAATGCTTCTTCATAGCTATTTGCGCATACGACCGGCATCTCACCTGTGTGCAGGAAGCGATGCCCGCTTGTTAACCGTCTACTCTGTAGTCCCAATACCTCGCCGGGCAATATGCGATCCCCATGCAGCATAACCAAACCATGTACGGGACGCACAAACTGGTGGTCGGAGTCGCCCCAGCGCATCAGTTTGGGGACGGGCAGTTTCTTCAAAGCTTGAGTTATGATGTCGGCCAAATAGACATCCAGGTGCTGGCCTTTTTTCTCTAACCGTGCGACGAAATATTCCGCCTTGTCGTCATTATTACGCTGCAATTGTTCAAACGTCACGCCTGCACCGCGCATGAAACCTTCCAGCGCTTTGCTGGGTTTTCCTTCGGCATCCATCCCGGCAGCTACTGCGGGGCCTTTGCGTTCTATCACACGATCAGCCTGCTGCGATTCAACATTGGTAATTGTCAGGGCCAGCCGACGCGGAGTAGCGAAAGGCGTGCAAATGCTATCTTCGCTCGCCAGCTCCTGCTCGCGCAGTTCAGTAAATACTTCGTTGGCGAAAACGGTGGAAAGACGCTCCAGCGCCTTGGGCGGCAGCTCTTCTGTGAGCAGCTCAATCAATAAAGTCTGTTTCATTATTTTGCCTCCCCGGTCTTGCACATCGGGAAGCCAAGTGCCTCGCGCGAGTCGTAGTAAGCCTGTGCCACCAGCCTGGACAACGTTCGCACGCGGCCTATGTAAGCAGCGCGTTCGGTCACCGAAATAGCACCGCGCGCATCCAGCATATTGAAACTATGCGAGCACTTCATCACCATCTCGAATCCGGGCAATACCAGTTCGACGGCGATCAAGCGCTTGGCCTCGGTTTCATATTCATTGAAGTGCCGGAACAACATCTCGACGTTGGAGTGCTCGAAATTGTATTTTGATTGTTCCACCTCGTTTTGGTGGTATATGTCGCCGTATGTCACTACGCTGTCGCCGTTCTTGGTCCACACCAGGTCATATACGTTTTCCACGTCCTGCAAATACATTGCCAGACGCTCCAGTCCATAAGTAATTTCGCCCAGTACCGGGCGGCAGGGCAAGGAGCCAACTTCCTGAAAATAGGTAAACTGCGTCACCTCCATGCCATCCAGCCACACTTCCCAGCCCAAACCCCATGCGCCCAGCGTGGGCGATTCCCAATCGTCTTCCACAAAGCGTATATCGTGCTCACCGGTATTAATGCCCAGAGCGCGCAGACTATCGAGATAGAGTTCCTGGATGTTGTCGGGCGAAGGCTTGAGCACAACCTGATACTGGTAGTAATGCTGTAACCGGTTCGGATTTTCGCCGTAGCGCCCGTCTTTGGGGCGACGTGAAGGCTGCACATAAGCGGCGCGCCAAGGCTCCGGACCGATCGCACGTAAAAAGGTGGCGGTGTGAAAAGTGCCTGCGCCCATTTCGATATCGTAGGGTTGCAACAGAGTGCAACCCTGCTTGTCCCAGAATTGCTGTAGCGTCAGGATGATTTGTTGAAATGTGAGCATGTACAAAACCGGCGTGATTTGTGAAAGGCGCTATTTTATTCCAATTTCAATTCGATAGTGGAACAAGGCGGGGACGAGTGAACAATGCAGAATACATTGTCTGTTTTTATGAAGATAGATCTCGGCTAGTAGATCGTTCTGTTAAAACAATTACAAATAATTCGTAATAATTACAAATAATCCGTTCGGACTGAGCTTGTCGAAGGCCGGTATTGGCGCGGGCCTAGCGGTTCGACAAGCTCACCGCGAACGGTGATGGTTTTGCTGGAACGTATCACTAGCCAAGTGATGCCCGTGTCGAAATCCAGCCATTCAAAAATGGGTCGGCTTCAATCTGCTGGATTCCCACCTGTCCGAACGTAAGCCTGACTTCAGCTCATCGAAAGGCGGGAATAACGACAATTTAGAAGTGCTTTGATTACGATTTTATAGCCCGTAATACCGTAGCCCCTATGTCGGCTGGATTACGTACAACGAACATGCCTAGCGCTTCTATCGTGTCAATTTTAGCGGTCGCGGTATCGGACTCACTGCTGATAATCGCGCCGGCATGCCCCATGCGGCGCCCGGGGGGGGCCGATAAGCCTGCGACATAGCAGATTAGCGGTTTGCGCATGTTTTTCTTTGCCCAGCGGGCCGCATCTACTTCCTGCGGACCTCCTATTTCACCAATCATGAGTACAGCATCGGTATCCGGGTCATCTTCAAATGCCTTTAATACGGTCGCGAAGTCAGTTCCATTTACTGGGTCGCCTCCGATACCGATAGATGATGATTGGCCGAGGCCGAGCTCGCTCATCTGGGCGACAGCTTCATAGTTTAGTGTGCCGGAGCGTGAAACAATTCCGATTCTTCCCGGGCTGTAGATATGAGAAGGCATGATGCCAACCTTGCCTACGCCTGGTGTAATAATGCCGGGTGTATTCGGGCCGATGATAATTGAGTTGGTGCCCAGCCGGTAGCGCTCCACACGCACCATATCCTGAACAGGTATGCCATCAGCGATGACAACAATCGTTTTTATCCCCGCATCAATAGCTTCCATGATCGCATCGGCGGCGAAGGGAGGAGGGGCGAAAATACCGGAAACGTCTGCACCTGTTGCCTGCACTGCTTCCTCAACGGTATCAAATACAGGTAAGCCCAAGTGTTGCGTTCCGCCCTTGCCTGGTGTCACACCACCGACCACTTTAGTGCCAATTTTCATCGCTTCTTCGGCGTGAAAGGTGGCGTGCTGCCCAGTAAACCCCTGGAAGATTACACGCGAATCCTTGTTTAATAACACACTCATGAGTGTTCCTTTTTTAGCGGTACCACTTTTTGTAAAATATTGTTTGCTTCAGTTACTGCTTTCGCGGCAGCATCATTGAGATTGCTGGCGATAATAAACGGGAATTTGGAGGCGCTGAGGATAGCCCGTCCTTCTTCAACATTTGTACCCGCCAGCCGTACGATGATCGGCATTTTTATATTCTGGTCACGCATGGCTTGAATAATTCCTGTGGCGATCCAGTCACAGCGATTGATCCCGGCAAAAATATTGATGAGGATAATTTTAACGGCAGGATCTTGCAGCACGATGTGAAAAGCATTGGCAACTTTTTCCGGTGTGGCTCCACCCCCTACATCCAGGAAATTAGCCGGCCTTCCGCCATGCAGAGTGATAGCATCCATGGTTGCCATTGCCAAGCCGGCACCATTGACGATGCAACCAACATCACCATCCAGTGCAATGTAATTCAAGCCATGTCCAGTAGCCTCCACCTCCTTTGGATCCTCTTCGTCAAAATCCCGGAGTTCGGAAATTGTCGGTCTGCGGTACAGCGCATTGTCATCAAAAGACATTTTTGCATCCAGTGCCAACAGCTGGCCATTGTCTACGATAGCCAGCGGATTGATTTCAGCCATGATGGCATCATTGTCTCGCATACAGCGATAAAGGCCCTTCATGACCTTTACTGCCTGCGGCAATAATGCTCCTTTCAGACCGACCTTATAGGCAACCTTGCGGCATTGAAAATCGAGCAGTCCCACTGCTGGATCAATGATTTCCCTGATGATTCGATCCGGTGTTTGTTTCGCAACCACCTCTATGTCCACACCCCCTTCAGCAGAGGCAACCAAAGTGATTCGCCGCGTAGCACGATCAATGACCAGCCCAATGTAATATTCGCGCACAATAGTGCTCGCTTGTTCAACAAGGACACGACGGACAAGTCTGCCTTCAGCCCCGGTTTGATGTGTAACCAGAAGGCTGCCAATTATTTCATCGGCGATTACTCTTACTTCATCAATGCTATTGCCTATCCGGACACCACCGGCTTTGCCACGGCCCCCGGAGTGAATCTGGGCCTTGACAACCCAACGCGACCCGCCTATTTCTTCCGCAACAGTAGCCGCTTGTGCGTCGTTGTGAACAACGCGCCCCGGTGGTACAGGAACGCCATAGTGTTTGAGCAAATCTTTAGTTTGATATTCATGAATATTCATAGCATATTACTCACTTAAGTCCAGGCTTGGCCGCCTGTATCTGATCTGCCTTGGCAACCAAAACCTGCGCCTGTCTGATGGATGCCGCATCGATAAGGCGACCATTAAGCGAAACCGCCCCCTTGCCTTCGCGCGCGGCCTGTTCCATATTTGCCAGAATACTTCTGGCACGGCTAACTTCTGCCTCGCTGGGTGTGAAGACTTCGTTGGCCAACGCAATTTGTGACGGATGGATGGCCCATTTTCCTTCAACTCCTAGTGCGGCCACACCGCTCGCAACTGCCATAAAACCTTCCGGATCGTTAAAGTCACCAAATGGGCCGTCAATCGGCCTTAAACCATAAGCGCGACAAGCAACTACCAATCTTGATAACGCGTAATGCCATTGATCGCCCCAATGACGCGTCCGCTTCCCAGCTTCATCGGCGTCGGTAAGTATGGCGTAATTAGGGTTAGCGCCGCCCATATTGGTCGTGCGTGCCTGTGTAGAAGCTGCGTAATCGGCCACACCAAATACCATCGCCTCCATACGGCTCGGACATGCTTGAGCGATTTGTTCGATATTCGCCATACCGAGTGCTGTCTCGATAAGCACATGGATATTGACCGGCTTGAATTTCTTCGCCGCCTCGATTTGTTCCATCAGAGTTGCAACAAAATAGACATCGTCCGGCCTATTAACTTTGGGAATCAGAATGGTATCGAGCTTATCTCCGGCGGCTTCCATCACATCTACGATATCGCGGTAGCACCAATGCGTATCGAGCCCGTTGATTCGCACCGAAACAGAACATGCAGACCAGTCCATGTCATTTAATGCCGCTATGACATTTTTGCGCGCCTGTTCTTTATCATCAGGAGCAACCGCGTCTTCCAAATCCAGAAAGACCACATCAGCACCCGCAGTTGGCGCTTTTTCAAGCATACGTAAATTACTGCCCGGAACGGCCAATTCGCTACGATGAAGTCGAGTTTTAACTGCCACTATATTTTCCCCTTGATTTGTATGTTTATTTGTTGAGGTGATGCAACACCATGTAATCGGTATGGTTTTTTTGGATGCAAACTATATCACGATGTTAGCTCATTTTCATATTTTGACCATTCATGTACATCAAGATAACCGCCTGCCATATCAGCGCAACCCATCTGGCCAGAAGATTGAACACTAAACGGGTTTTCAAGCACTCTTCCTCCTGGCAGGACTTCAATCCAGGGTAATTCCAAAGATATATTTTCTATGGGGCACGACCCGCACTCAGGGGCCGGGCTTGTCCAACAAACGGTTCAGATCGTGGCTTCGCTTCGGTCGCACGATCTAACCTTATTTGTTAGGGCATTTTTTGCCATGAAATATCAATTTTTCTATGACTTGAAACACAGTCTCTCAGATAAAGATTTATAAGGCTCTGATACGGGACACCTTTTTCGTCAGCCATTTGTTTGAAGTAGTCAATAACATCTTCGCTTAACCGCATCGTGACAGATTTCTTGAGCTTCGCTGCATAAGGATTTTTGCGGGATTTCATTGTTGACAAATCGTATTCAGTTTTCATGGTCCAATTCCTTGATAATAGTTACTTTCCTTTTTCGTAGCTTTCCTTTCGAGATGATCCGAATAATGTTGCCTTCGTTACGTTCACAATGACAGACAATTAGGAGGCGAGCTTCGTCACTAAAACCGAGCATCAAAAATCTGTCTTCTGACGCGGAATTATCATCATCAAAGAATTGCACAGCGAACTCGTCGTAAAAGACAGATTGAGCTTACTCAAACGAAACGCCATGCTTCTTCTTGTTTGAGGTCGCCTTAGTTGTATCCCACTCGAATTTAATCATAAGTACATTGTATGTACGCAGGATAAATTGTCAAGAAGCTCTAACGCAGAATTAAGGCTACGCTGGTCGCTCATCAAGGCCGGGTTCTCGCGGCGGCTGGCAAAAGGCGAGCACATTCGTGCCAGCCGCCAAGCCAAGCGTGAGCGCGGCATCTGGCAGCGGCGGTATTGGGAGCATCAAATCCGGGATGAGATTGATTTTGCGCGGCACGTCGATTACATTCATTACAATCCCGTAAAACATGGCTGGGTCACTCACCCTGTTGATTGGCCACATTCAACATTGCATGGCTACGTTGAACGGGGAATGGCAGCATCGGATTGGGGTGGGCAAATAGGTGATGGAGTAGATGATTATGGTGAGCGGTGAGATGTTGGGCTTCATTTCATTCAGCCTAACCTACCGGGCTCAGGGGCCGGGCTTGTCCAACAAACAGTTCAGATCGTGGCTTCGCTTCGCTCGCACGAACTAACCTTATTCGTTAGGCCGATGTAGGAATGTTAGAACTGACCCCTGCTCCTTTGCTCCGAGCTAACCATGTAAGCAGAGCGCCCCCCGGAAAGTCGGATGATCAGCGCCCACAAGTTGAGGCATCGAATCGGGACTCAATAGGCAATAAACGCCAAAATCGAGCTTCGGCTGCCGCAACGGCACGCATGAAACGGGCTTTCAAGCTCTCTGCATCCGGGCAGGACTTCAATTCAGGGTTAATTCCAAAGATATATTTTCTATGAGGCCCGCCCCGCACTCAGGAGCCGGGCTTGTCCAACAAACGGATTAGATTGTGGCTCGCTTTGTTCGCACGATCTAACCTTATTCGTTGTGCGATATCGGGGAAATTAGTTACTCTTCATTTATAGGACTCATGCTAATTTTTTGTACATCCAACCGGGATTTAGACCTTATGCTAATTAAGACAGGCTCGTTTATTAGCGGTGTTCTTGTCGAGTAATCAATTAAGCCATTTTCCTTCTTCGTCCTCTCAGTAACTTCATACCGTACCCAAGGTAGGCCAGATAAGAACTGATAATCTAAAAATGGTCCAGAGAGCTGAATGAAGACCTGAAACTTCTCACCAGCGTCCCATATTCCTTTGGTCTGAAAAAATATCAGATTCAAGACATAGTTGCCCCCCTCCATCGCACGCTCGATTTTACCTTGTATTTGAATGGTTCTTTTCTTATTGACATTCTGTATTGCGTTTGGACTGTTAATGTTCACCTGCGGGTTATTATTGTTTCCTATAATCTGGACACCTTGCGCGCCACTTTGTGTATTGAGGGTGACTGGACCGTCAGTTGTGTTAATTATTGATCCGGCAATAAATTGTTGAACTTAAGCTGCATACTTTACAGGAGCATGTTCAAAGTAGCTTTTTACACGTGCGGGTGATTTCTGTAGCTTGCGCATGTGACTGGTAGTCGTCTTGAGAAGTTGTCCCTTTGTTCGGGCAGATGCCTTGGTCGTCACTGCCTGTTTGAGATCGGCATTCAGCATTTCATCTGGATTCAACTCAGGGCTGTAACTCGGCAGATAAAACACTTCAATCTCGTCCTCATGTTTCGCTAGCCATGCCTTAACCAGCTTGGCATGGTGGACTCGCAAGTTATCCAGAATCAGGAATACCTTGCGCTTGGCATCTTTCACCAACCGCTTCAGAAATGTGATGAGCTGATCTGAATCCAACGCGCCGTTCAGCACCATCCACCTGACCTTGCCTTGGTTCGTGACAGTGGAGATAAGTCCCACGTTCTCGCGTTTACTGTTGACCCGCACCACGGGTGTTTTTCCTTTGGGTGCGAAAGAACGTCCGCGCACGTCATCGCTGCGCAATCCAGTTTCATCTCCCCAGTGGATTTCAGCTCCTTCTGCTTTAGCGCGTTCAGCAATCACCGGATAACTGTTATCGAGCCATGCCTTCACCTCGACTGGCCGTTGCTCATAAGCTTTTTTTATCGGCTTTTGGGGGGTAAATCCCCAGCGCGCCAAATACGTACCAACAGTCCGGACAGGTAGCTTTATCTTGAACCGTTGCCCTATCAATTCCATCACCGCCGTGCGACTCCACAGGGCGTAAGGCATCTTTATCTGGTCAGGGGTCTTGTCGCGAATAAGTTTCTGAACTTCACTCTCCTGTTCAGCAGTCAATCTTCGCCCCACTCCCGTAGAGCGTCCACGTGGGTTTAATGCCATCCCCGCCCAACCACCCAGACAATATGCCTTATGCGCAGCGATGACTGTACCACGCGATAGCTCACACTCCCGCGCAACGTCATTCACCCGCATCCCTTTTTCCCGAAGTTTGACTGCACGCCTGCGCCTTTCGGCTAATGCCTGCATCGGGAGTGTCCTTCCGTCTTGTCGTTCCATGCACAATCTGACAAGGCATCATCAATTAAGTTCAATATTTAACTGCCGAGTCAATAGGACACCATTCTTGTTGTCGACTTGTGTATTCCATATCTCTTCTACTTTGTTGTTGACGTTAGTGCTTATGGATTGATCTCTATTGTGATCAAGTGCTTTAAGGGTCTTTGCAATCTCCTTAATCTCGCTCTTACTCAAAGTTCCTGCTAATGAAATTAACCATTTTCCAATCTCGCCACTTCCTGCATCTAGAAGTTGTGGAGATTGCTTTTCCTTAGCGAGTGTGGCGTCCTTGTTAAACATTTTTTTAAAATAATCCACGGCGCTCTTGCCTGCTTCAGCGGACGCAGCTTTTCCCGCCTCCATGGCAAGGTTCTTTACTATTAAATCGATTCCGGCTGCGTGGGATAATGATGATTAAAGCAAGAGCATGACCGAGACAATTGCGAGACTTCTTCTAAGCACAGTAACTTCCTCTCAGTTTTGCTTGATTGAATACCACAGACATTTGTCTGTCTGGATGTGAATAATAGTTGGAAAAGAAACAAATGACTCCCGAAGCGCTACGCTGCCTCTAGCAAAAATTCACCCTTGACCGTCTCAAACGGAAAGATTATACCGCTGCCTATCCATCAAGGCTTGACGAAGCGAAAGGCGAATTTGTCTGTCGGTATGTCCATATCAAAATAAGCTTGATTGCGAGGGTCGGTCGGGTTGCGAAGAAAGTTGCTTTCTTGTTCAAGTCGGAAACCGGCTTTTTGAATCTCATCCAAAACGGCAGCTTGGTCCATGCGATGGAGCGTCTTTGCTGTTGTAATATCAGTGCCTGTCTTGGTAGAGTGGTCGATCACGATGAGGTATCCGCCAGATTTCAACGCTTTGAATAATCGCTGGTTCAATCTAACACGACGGGCAGCCGACATGTAGGCGCTATTGTGATAATTCATGATGTTGGTAATCAAATCTAGTTTTGGCGCATCATCGGGTATGGGGTCTTCGAAAGGGCGTATCACCGGCACAATGTTCGACTGGGGGTGATCGGCCAATCGTTTGACGAGTGCTGGTCGTTGATTGTCTCCTTGCGCCCATACCGTTCCGGTGCTTCCAACAACCAGCGCAAGCAGTTGTGTCGTGTATCCATTGCCAGTTGCGAGATCCAGTACCCGCATACCTGGTCGTACTTGGGCGAACTGCAGGAACTCAACCGGTTTGCGTGTAGCATCAGCACGCTTGTCTTCATTGGTCCGTATTGGGTTGCTAACCGCCTGTTGGTAAAATTCGGATAGTTTTCGCGAGTTGCTTAATTCAGGCGCGGCGTATCCGTTTATCCCCCATGCCAATTCTCCGCATACAAAGCCAAAGATAGCGATTAGCATCAGTATCCATCGGCTACCCAAGCAGTATTGTGTAATCAAAAAAATCTTTTCAAAAATATCAAGGTTTAGGATATTTTTAGCAGGTATAGGGCGCCTTTAAAAATTCAAGTTTCTAGGCAAGACAAGGCACGAGTAAAAAAATTAAGCGCTGCATATAGTTGATATGTAAGCGATAATTTTTTTCGAGTAACGCCGTATTGTGACGAAAATTGGATTTAAAGATGTGCCCAACAGGCATCTCATTTATTTGGAGCTTGCCTACAGACACAAAGGACTAACGTCCGAAATGTGTGTAGGTAAGCGTCCATGGCAATGGATGCCTCTCCATCAAGGCTTGACGAAGCGCAAGGCGAATTTGTCTGTCGGAATTTTCATCTTGAAGAAAGCTTGATCACGAGGGTCGGATGAGTTGTGTAGGAAGCTGCTTTCTTCTTCAAGCTGGAAACCAGCTTTCAGAAATTCTTCCCCAACGACCTTTTCGTCAATACGGTGAAGTGACTTTGCTGCTGAAACCCCGCTGCCCGGTTTTGCTGAGTGATCAATTACAACGAGATGTCCACCAGATTTCAATGCATCAAACAGTCGTTTGTTTAGTTTGGTACGGTCAACGGGTTTATAGGCAATATCATGGTAACTCAGGATGATGGTAATCAAGTCCAGCTTGGGTATATCACTGGGTATAGGGTCTTCGAAAGAGCTTGTTACCGGAACGATGTTCGACTGGGGATGATCGGCCAATCGTTTGACGAGTGCTGGCCGTTGTTGGTCTCCTTGTGCCCATACGGTACCCTTGCTTCCAACAACCAGCGCAAGTAGCTGCGAGGTATTTCCCCCGCCAGCTGCAATATCCATTACCAGCATACCCGGCCGCACTTGGGCGAACTGCAGAAACTCTACTGGTTTGCGCGTTGCATCAGAACGCCTGTCTTCATCGGTCCGTATTGGGCTGCTAACCGCCCGTTGGTAACTTTCGTTTACAGCTTGCAAATTATCCCATTGAGGAGAGGTATGTCCGTTAACTCCCCATGCCAAACCAAAGCTGGCGATCAACGTCGGAAGCCATCGCCCAGTTACGCAGTATTTTGTTGTTAACATGAAGATTCCTTTCAAAAGTATTGTTAAGTTGTGACGATACCGTACTTATTTTCCATCTAATTCTTTCAATTAATATGCAAACCAAAACTTAGTAAAAGTGTAATTTATTATACGGCGACACTGGCTAACCGTTTCAAGTTAAAATGCGTTGCATTAAGTCAATTTCGAATTATTACCTATATTTCTCTTTCGTTTGCATGCGTTTAATAATAATACTATTGGTTAATTTGTTGCTTGTCACGTGCCATACCGCTTGGGCGGATGACGTTGTCAAGAATGATGCGCCTATCCTTGCTACAGCCGACGATGGCTTGCGTGCTGAATTACTACTCTATGCCATGAGTTTGATTGGAACGAGTTATAAATTAGGCGGGCAGTCTTTCGATACCGGCATGGATTGCAGCGGCTTCGTACGCCACGTCTACAGCATAGCTACTGGAATACTGCTACCCCATAATGCACTAGCCATTAGTCGGACTGGTATGAAAATTCATCGGGCTGAACTTCAGCTTGGAGATCTGGTTTTTTTTAACACCATGAAGCGCACATTTTCCCACGTCGGCATCTATCTGGGCGACAACCGGTTTGTCCACGCATCCAGCAGCAAATCCGATAGTGTGATGGTCTCCGATATGGGCGAGCGATATTGGGCGAAACGCTTTAATGGCGCGAGGCGCGTTCTTTAGTCTGTAGCTCGGGATGACAGTTAAGGCATTTCAAGAATAACAAGTAACAAGGTATTTTTATCGCGTTTGATAATTATTATCATTTATGGTTAACTAGCGCTTACTCGGTTTTCTTTTCTTTTAATTTGTCTAATTGACACTTTGGAGTTTATAAAAATGGACAAACGCCTGTCGTTTTTACATCGTCTTTCCGGCATTCTTGCCGCTACTGCCATGCTAACGGTGGCAATGACTGCTTACGCCGCCAATGAAATTGTGGTTTATTCGGCACGTAACGAACAGCTTATCAAGCCGCTATTCGACGCCTATACCAAGGAAACCGGCACCACCATCAAGTTCCTCACTGACAAGGAAGGGGCGTTACTACAAAAGCTCAAAGCGGAGGGAGCCAATACTCCCGCCGATATGCTAATTACTGTAGACGCCGGTAACCTGTGGCAAGCAACCAAGCTGGGGCTATTGCAGCCCGTGCAAACCAAGACGCTGTTAAATAATATTCCCGCCCATCTGCGCGACCCGGCTAACCAGTGGTTCGGTTTGTCGGTGCGCGCCCGCACCATCATTTACAACAAGGACAAAGTGACACCAGTTGCTCTTTCTACCTACGAAGATTTGGGTAATCCAAAGTGGAAAGGGCGCTTATGTTTGCGCACTTCGAAGACGGTGTATAACCAATCGTTGGTGGCGATGATGATTCAGGAATATGGCGAGCCTAAAACTGAACAGATAATAAAATCTTGGGTGGCTAACCTCGCCACCCCTCCTATATCGGATGATGCCCGAGCGATGGCTGCAGTGGCCGCCGGCCAGTGCGATATAACGGTGGCCAACACTTATTATTTTGGCGGTCTGATGAAGAAAAACCCCAATCTTCCGCTCGCGATTTTCTGGCCAAATCAGGATACGAAAGACAGCGGCGTGCATGTGAATATTTCCGGCGCTGGTATCACTCGCCATGCTAAACATCAAGCGGAGGCGGTTAAGTTCCTTGAATGGCTGTCCTCAGAAAAAGCACAGAATCTGTTTGCTGATGTAAACATGGAATATCCGGCCAATCCCAAGGTAAAGCCTGATGCTACGGTTGCGGCCTGGGGCGAATTCAAGCAAAACCCCCTTAACGTAGTTAAAGCAGGTGAATTGCAAACCGCTGCAGTTAAATTAATGGATCGTGCCAGATATAAGTAAGTAGCTAAATGCAACGATTGCCTATGTCTATTGCAAAAGCGCCCACAGCGGGCGCTTTTATTTTTAAGTTCCGCTTACCCAGTGGATGGGTTCTAGCGGCACTGCTGATTGCTATGCTCACCTTGGTTCCAGTTGCTGTAGTGCTTAGTTCATTGCTAACGCCGGAACGGGAAATCTGGACGCATCTGGTGGAATATCAGCTGCCTCAATTGTTAACCAATACTTTCTGGCTGGTATTGGGGGTGGGATTGGGTGTGGCGATAATTGGAGTTTCCCTAGCGTGGCTCACGGCTGTATGTGAGTTTCCAGGACGCAGGCAGTTTTCTTGGGCACTATTATTGCCGTTGGCGATTCCCGCCTATGTGACGGCATTTGTCGCTATCGGCTTGCTTGACTTTACCGGGCCGGTACAAACCTTGGCGCGAGAATGGTGGGGGCCGATTGAGTTCCCGTCGATCCGCTCGAGCGGTGGCGTCATTGCGGTGATGACATTGGCGCTCTATCCCTATGTTTATCTGATTGCTCGAAATGCCTTTCTCACCCAAGGTAAGCACGCGCTGGAGGTGGCGCAGTCCCTTGGACTGTCGCCCGCCGTCGGGTTTTTTCGGGTGGCCCTGCCGATGGCGCGGCCTTGGATCGTGGGCGGCGTGATGTTGGCCCTGATGGAAACCTTGGCAGACTTTGGCACCGTGGCGGTATTCAACTACGACACGTTCACCACTGCTATCTATAAGGCGTGGTTCTCGCTGTTTTCGCTCCAAGCTGCTTCGCAACTAGCTTCACTGCTGATTGTGTTCGTGTTGGTGGTGTTGTTGGCAGAGCAGCAGACCCGCACACGCATGCACTATACTCAGACTGGCAAACACAGCGTCCAGGCTCGCATCCTGCTTAAGGGTACTCGGGCTTGGCTGGCTGCCGGTTTTTGCTTGGCAGTGCTGGCACTGGGATTTATCATACCTGTCACTCAGTTACTGTTGTGGGCGTCAGAAGTAGTGGAGCAAGATTTAGATGCACGCTACCTGGATTTTTTTTGGCATTCGTTGGCATTGGCCGCTTTTGCTGCGCTATTGGCAGGAGCAGTTGCCTTACTATTGAGCTATAGCGCGCGCCAGCATCCTGGTTTGCTGCTACGCATGACGGCACGTATCGCCACTATTGGATACGCGCTACCGGGGGCGGTGCTGGCGGTGGGGGTATTCATTCCGGTGGCATGGATGGATAATCAATTCGTGGCTGCAGGTTGGGCGCAGTCGCCGCTGTTGCAAGGTTCTTTGATGGTAATGCTTCTGGCATATCTAGTCCGCTTTCTGGCAGTGGCCCACAGTCCGATAGAAAGTCAAATGCATCGCATTACCCGGAGCGTGGATGAGGCTGCGCGCAGCTTGGGCGTGTCTGGTGTCAGCTTGATTGCCCGGGTGCATTTGCCGATGTTGCGTGGCGGCCTATTAACGGCAGCAGCACTGGTATTTGTGGACGTGATGAAGGAAATGCCGATTACTCTGATGACTCGACCGTTTGGATGGGATACTTTGGCAGTGAGGGTGTTCGAGATGACTTCGGGAGGCGAGTGGAACCGCGCTGCATTACCCGCTGTGGCGCTGGTACTGGCTGGGCTGGCACCAGTGGTTGTGCTGACCAGATATCGCTCAAAATAGCTCCGATGTGTCGGGGTCAGGTTTGAACGAAAGCAGGGCAGGGCAACCTTGTTTCTCATAAAAAAAGTTAGAGGAAGTTTTAACATTCGGGATCCGTTGGAGAGGATTCTGAGTTTACAGCTATGTGGTTGAATAAATAAGAAGAGAAAACTGAAGCCTGCTAATCATGCTACTTGAACTTAAACACGTCAGCCAATCCTACGCTGCACGCAGAGTACTGCGCGACCTCTCCTTTGTGCTTAACACTGGCGACATTGGCTGCCTGCTTGGCCCCTCAGGTTGCGGCAAGACCACCGTGCTCCGCGCTATCGCCGGATTCGAGCCCATTACTGGTGGTGAAATTGTGCTTAACGGCGAGCGAGTGAGCGCACCCGGTTTTATTGTTCCTGCCGAGAAGCGTCGTATCGGCATGGTATTTCAGGACTATGCACTGTTTCCGCATTTGAATGTAGCCGCCAACGTGGGCTTTGGCTTGCATGGGCAATCCCGCACAGAACGCAATAAGCGTGTGGAAGAATTGTTGCAAACAGTAGGCCTGGGAGGGAGTGGCCAAGCTTATCCGCATGAACTTTCCGGTGGCCAGCAGCAGCGCGTGGCATTGGCTCGCGCGCTAGCGCCTTGCCCGAACCTATTGTTGATGGACGAGCCGTTTTCCAATCTGGATGTTGAGCTCCGCGAACGACTTTCGCTAGAGGTGCGCGATATACTCAAGCAGCAGGGCGCTACCGCTATTATTGTCACTCACGATCAGCATGAAGCATTCGCCATGGGCGACATGATAGGAGTAATGCATGATGGCGAGATTCAGCAGTGGGACAAAGCCTACAATTTGTACCATCTGCCCAAGAACCGCTTCGTTGCGGATTTTGTTGGTCAAGGCGTTTTGCTGCCGGGGAAGGTACTTGACGCTAACCAGGTTGAAATCGAGCTGGGTACACTATATAGTAAAATTCCTGGTGCTTGCTCTCAGGAAGGCTGCAATGAGGGCAGCAATAAGGGGTGCGAGGTGGAGGTGTTGCTACGTCCGGACGATATTATCCATGACGACGCGAGTCCCCTGCTCGCCCAAGTTGAGCACAAGGCGTTTCGCGGTGCAGATATTCTTTATACCTTACGCCTGCCGGGCGGCAACCGTGTGCTTTCCTTGGTGCCGAGCCACCATAACCATGCCATCGGAGAGTGGATCGGGATTCGTTTGGAGGTGGACCATGTTGTGGCGTTCCCCATAGTTAAAAATGCCGCGTCATGAAGCAGGCTTGTTCTTGCATTTAGGTGGGCGTTGGATTTGAGCCACGCTTAATTCTGTGCTTACATTAATCAGCCAAAAACATATTCTTCACCCTTGAGTTGCGTTTATGTCTTGTATGGACAATTGACTTTAGTGCAGTCAGCATAAAGGTAAAGCGCATGGTCACGGATCGTGAAACCAAGTTCATCGGCAATTTTTATTTGGCGTTTTTCGATTGCGGAGTCGTGGAATTCTTCAACCCGACCACATTGCAGACATATTAAATGGTCATGGTGTCCACCTTTATTAAGCTCGAACACCGCTTTGCCAGTTTCAAAGTGGTGACGGACAAGCAGTCCTGCTTGCTCGAATTGTGTAAGTACACGATATACCGTTGCCAGGCCGACATCGAGCCCCTCTCCGATAAGCATTTTATAAACATCTTCTGCACTTAAGTGCCGTACCTCGGCATTTTCGAACAGGTTGAGGATTTTTAGGCGCGGCAGCGTAGTCTTGAGGCCGACAGTCTTGAGGTGGTTTGGCGTAGTCATTAGGTTATCCTTTAAAATTTTTGATTGAGCTTCATTCTTTAAAACCGCCATTGTATAAATATATTGTCATTGATAGCCGCATCATGCCAGAAATGGCTGTCTACCCGGCTTTTCTTGATACCCTAAATTAAATAATTTTTTCCGGCCTGGCATATTTTCAAGAGGCTACTCGGAGCAACCATTGCTTTACCAGACCAACGTTTTGAATATTTTCGAGTGCTCTACCTGCTGTTGTATTGATTTACATCAACTCCTGCATGGCAAAGCCGATCAACAGAGTGAGCGACGTTAATCCTATACCGAAGCCGAGCATGCGGCGGCGATTAAGCTGCGTCCAAAGTACGACACCGGTTAATGACAGCAGGATAATGCTTCCAGCCAACGTATCTGCGAGAAGAATCCAAGGTATACCAACGCCGTTACCTTTGTGCAGATTGTTCAACGTACCGAATATATTTTGGTCGCTACGCTTGACTGAGACGAAGTTGTTACCGACCCAATATTCCGCCTGCAGGTTGGCTTGAGGCGAGCTAAATGTAACCGACCAGTGTGCAGGCTGCTTCAGGGTCTTATCACCCCATGCCACAGGCTTGGCCGGTTCACTACGCTCCCGTGAGGCAGGGCGATCGACCATTAATTCCCGTTGCAACCAGCTTGCCAATTCTTTCACGTTGGCCGGTGCGGGAGTAGGTAAAGGGATTTGCAGCATCGTTTCTTGAACTTGCGCAGCCGGTATTTTCAGCACGGTGCGGTGATTCTGCAAGATTCCTGTCACCCCGAAGAGCAACCCTAGGGCCGCACCCCAGAGTCCGATCCAGCCATGTGTCTTGCGCAGCCATTTCAAGAAAATGGCACGCCGTGAACGGATATCGCGGTCTTTGGAATCAATCAGATCGTTATCAGCGCCATTCGCTGGGCTGGTATTGTGAAATTTATTGAATTGAACAATTGTCGTCATAGGGTAATTCCAGAAAAATTCTTATGTTGCACCACACTGGTCATGTGTGTAAGTGCAATTTCATCGCATTGGCGAAATTCAGCCGTTGAATTTCGATATCGAGATCGAACAGTAATGTGTGCTGGCCGTCATCAAAAATCAAACTTTGAACCTAGAAACACCAGGGGGTGCGCACGCCGCGTGTTTTCGGCTATCTGCAAATTACGCTTGACTGGCGCTTCTTGATGGCCAGCCGTCGCGCGAACATTGACCGATGCCTCACTGAGGCATCGAGCTTTCCTCGCACAAAAAGTACCTGTTGAGCGCTCATTATCTTCTTATGGATTTGTACTGAGCATGGAACTCAGTCTTGATGCGGCTGAATGCGATGAAAGACTTTTATTAGCGCAGTGCGTCCGCTCCTATATGGATAATTATCGTTCGTTACTTGTTTTTCGGATCAGTTACGAATCCAATTTTACTTAAACCGCCAGACTGTGCGGCAGCCATTATTTCTACAATTTTTTCGTATTGAGTAGTACGTTCGGCACGTATATGCAGTTCAGGCTGAGGTGTCTTTTTTGAAGCCTCAGCGATACGGGCATTCATTTGCTCCGCATCAATGATTTCGGTATTCCAATACATAAGGCCTTGCGCATCAATCGACAGATTGATGTTCTCCGGTTTGATTTCATCGCGCTGGTTGGTTGCGCGTGGCAAATCAATTTTTACGCTATGGTTTATCACAGGAATTGTGATGATAAAAATAATCAACAGTACCAGCATTACGTCGACTAGCGGCGTGGTATTAATCTCAGGGTTAAAGTCGTCGTCTGTATCGGACAGGGAGCCCATTGCCATTATGCACTCCTGACGGCGGCAATTTTGGCGCCATTATCGCCGACAATGTCGGTACTGCTGGAACGGGCGCCGGTGATGAACAGCGCGTGTAAATCAAACCCGAATTTATTCAGTTTTGCAATAATTGATTTATTGCTTCGGACCAAAGCGTTATAGCCAAAGGTGGCCGGAATCGCTACCGCCAAGCCTAGCGCTGTCATGATCAATGCTTCGCCTACTGGACCAGCGACCTTGTCGATACTAGCTTGTCCCGAAGTGCCGATCGACACAAGAGCGTGATAAATACCCCATACCGTACCGAGCAGACCGACAAAGGGCGCGGTCGAACCGACCGACGCCAATACCGCCATACCGGTTTGCAGCTTGCCGGAAGTGTCATCTATCGCTTGCCTCAATGACAGCGTAACCCAATCGCTGACTAATAGCTGGTCGTGCAAATGACCTTTGTGCGCAGCATGATGGCGCATGGCGATCACACCTGCCTGTGCGATATCAGAAAATGGATTGTTGGTGCCAAGCGTGGCAACACCTTCAACCAAGTTGGTGGTATCCCAGAATGCGTGACCGGCAGCATGTGACGCCCGACGATAGCTCAATAGTTGCAGCGCCTTAGTGACAATCACGTACCAGGATGCGATCGACATAACGACAAGTAGTACAGTGACGCCCTTGGTGATTAAATCACCTTGAATCCATAAACTATCTAGTCCGTAAGGAGTTGCTTGCATGATGATTCCTTCTTTAATTATCCAAATGAAAGGTAATGGGCACGATGGCATAAACGGTGGTTGCTCTGCCATCTTCGATATGCGGCTTGAACATTGCACGCAGGACTGCTTGCCGTGCTGCTTCGTCAAGTCGAGGCGAGCCCGATGTTTTTTGTACATCGACCCGGGTTGGGCGGCCATTTTCATTCACTAATACGCGAAGGGTAACACGCCCTTCTTCACCCATGCGTCTGGCGAGGGGTGGATATTCCGGTTCAGGTGCGTGGAGATACTCTACACCGGTTGAAACAGTCTTGGGTTGAGAGGGCGGGGGCAGAGGCGCAGACGGAGGCGGGGCAGATGGCGCCGGTTCAGATGGCGGAGCCACTTCGGCCGGTTTAGGTGGAACAGGTGGTTGCGGAGGAACGGGCGGTGTTGTGATGGCTTGTTCTGACGGCATTTTGTTGATAACCGGAATTACCGGTGGCGGAGTGACAGTTTTCTTTACGACCGGCACTGGTTTCGGTGGTGTTGGCTGAGGTTCCGGCGGCGTTGGTTCTGGCGGTGTAGGTTCAGGTGTATTGTCGACTGTGATTAAGCTGACAAATATTTCTTTTGGCAATCCTTGTTCGGCTTTTGGTAATGCTTGCTCGGTTTGGTAGAGCCAACCGTTTAGCAGTGCATAGAAAAAACCGATGTGCAGCAAGATGATCAAAACCAACGATACTAGGCGCTTGACCTGCGGCCAAGTCATCATAGGAAGATGCGGTGCCGAAAATAATGATACTGCGCTCATGTGCCGTTTTTATACTGCAATTGCCATTGCGAGGGGTAGAAAAGCCATTGCTTGTATTGAATATAAGGGCATATTAAGTGAGAGCTGACAAGCTAAGAGGCTAGTTTAGCGGCATTCGTTTTTCGATCGGAGAAATAAGCATAGATTAACCAACCTAACGGTAGAATGCCAAAGCTGTACGAAAACCATTGACTATATTCACCTTCCGGTGACCAAGGCTCGGTGGCCACATGCCAATAAGCGTTATCGACCAAAGGTAGCGCACCAGCTTCGGTAAATTCATGGAACGCATAGAATATTAATTGCAATGCAAAGATTGTCATGAAGACAGCGGTAAACTGAAAAAATTTCTGTAAGTTTATTCGCCGGCCAAATTTGACCCAAGCCCATGCGAGTAAGCTTGCCAGTAACACGCCGACCACTGCCCCGATCGCCATACGCGACGTTTCTGCTTGCGCCGCGAGCGAAGCTATCATAGTTGCTGTCTCGACTCCCTCGCGTCCCACCATAAATGCGGAAAAGAAAAAGGCGATCATCCAAGCGCGACCGGAAGATTGTTCCGATGCTTTATTGAAACCATCGGTAATTTCTTTCTTCATAAACTTACCCATCTTGCTCATATGCACTGTGCAATAAATGACTGATATGGCGGCGACAAGTGCCATCATCCCCATCCAAAATGGAGAAATAGCGCCGATGCGAGCTAGCATTACACCCAGCAATGCGGACAGTACTAGCGCCAAGCCCACGCCACTATGCACTGCAGGGATCAATTCGCGACGGTTAGTTTGTGTTAAATAAATTAATGAAATTGCAATGATCAAAAAAGCTTCCAAGCCTTCTCGAAAGGTAATCATCAGTGTCTGAAACATGACTTCTCCTTTGTGATGTGCAAGCCGATGTGTGTTGGCATCCCGGATTTATTTGATCTTAGTGTTTTTGCGACTAAGTTCAACTTGTTGCGGAGGGGTAGCCTGAAGTCTATCTATTCGGCCTATATAATAAATTACAATCCCGCTCTTTATGATGAAACTAATCCTTATTAGAAGCTTTTAATTCTTTCTCTGTTAGAAAATACTATCAAAATTCATGAAATGCAAATGGGAATAATTCGTGCTTATTATCATGTTTATGAAAAGAAATTGCAAGTTTTTGCATTTCAGTGTAGTAAGCAATGAAATGCCCACTGCAAGAATGGGCAAAGATAATTTATTTCAAGATGCATCCTACGTTACTCAATTTCAAGACGGTAATGGTCGCTGTGTCGGCTTAACGGTGGGTTGCTGCCACCCTCCAGCCAACGCCTTAAATAAGTCAGCAACTGCTGTGCGCTGGGCACGCTCTGCATCTATGCGGGTCAGTTCTGCTAGCAGGTAATTCCGCTCCACATCCAATAATTCCAAGCGGCTGGAAATACCTATTTGATATCGCAATTCCGCTTGTTTATGAGCCTTCGAAAGCGCCCTGCTGCGGGAGCTTTCGGCGGTTAGTATCTGGCGTGCGGATTCTTGTGCGAACAAAGCGTTGCGTACATCGGCGAAAGCGCTGGCGACTGCCTGCTTATATTGAGTTAACGCCTGATCACGACGAGATTCTGCTACCTGTACCCCAAATTTAATACGGCCAGCATTAAAGATTGGCTGGCCAATACCAGCGGCAAACTGAAAAATGCCCGCCGGGCCGGTGAAAAGATTAGAAAGAGAAATACTTTCACTGCCGAGATAGGAGGTCAAACTAATTGAAGGGAAGAACTGCGCGCGCGCTACGCCGATACGTGCATTCATTGCCATTAACTTTTGCTCTGCTTCCTGTAAATCTGGTCTGCGCAGTAGCAATTCAGCCGGTAACCCATCGGGAACCCAAACGTTAGCAAGAGTGGGACTGCCGCGCTCCAACTTGCCATTCATTACATCGCGTGGCGAGCGACCCAGCAACAGCGCGAGACTTGCTTCTTGTTGGTCACGCGTTTTAATAATGAAAATGAGTTGCGCTTGTGTAGCGTCAGCATCAGCCTCAGATTGGTGCAGATCATATTCAGAAATGACCCCTGCCTTGTAACGCTTTTTATCTAACGCGAGCCTTTCCTGACGTCCAATTAATACTCTACGTATCGCGGATTCTTGGGCATCTGCCGACAGCAAAGCAAAATATTGCTGCGCCACTTGTGCAGTTAGTGATAAGCGCACAGAGTCTCTGTTAAACTGTGCCGCAAATAGATCGGCACGTGAAGCCTCGCTGGCGCGGCGGAATTTCCCCCATAGATCCAGCTCGTAACTTGCATCCAGGGTGATGCGCGAGAGGTCCAAGATACGTATTGGAGGAATAAAAAGTCCGGGATTAATACTTCTTTTGGTGCGGGTTTGGGTTCCATTGGCGTTGAGTTTTGGATACTGATCTGATTCGGTTATTCCGAGTTGGGCACGCGCTTCTAATATTCGTGCAGTGGCAACTTGGGCATCCACATTATGAGCAAGAGCCTCATCTTCGATTTTTTCGAGGACTGGGTCTGCATACAGGCTCCACCAGCGTTCTCCAGCAGCATTTACCGGCTTTTCTGCAGCAGGACTAATAGCGCTTGGCTTGGTTACCCAATGTTCTGGCAAATCCATTTCTGGACGCTGGTAGTTCGGCCCAGCGGCGCATGCCGCTAGTAGCGAACCACTAAACAGAAGCACGAGCGATGTTTTGGCTTTCGTGAAATAGTTATTGGTGCAATGTTTCATATCAATAGATTGCTCTATTTTTAGGTTTACGCATGACCATCCTCCTGATGTCGGCGTGGATGACCGGGAAAGATGCGACGAACGACAACAAAAAATACCGGCACCAAAAATACCGCCAGAACCGTTGCTGCTATCATTCCCCCCATGACACTAGTGCCAATGGCTTGGCGGCCATTAGCCCCTGCACCTGTGGAGATGGCCAAGGGTAGTACGCCTAAAATAAATGCGATTGATGTCATTAATATGGGACGGAATCTTAACCGGCAAGCTTCCAGCGTAGCATCAAACAGGCTGTAGCCTCGCTCCTGCAGGTCACGCGCAAATTCAATAATCAAGATCGCATTTTTGGCCGAAAGACCGATGATAACAATCAGTCCTACCTTGAAATAAACATCGTTTGGCATGCCTCGAAACGTCATGGCTAGCAATGCGCCAAGGATACCGATGGGCACTACCAGCAGAACCGCTACTGGTATTGACCAACTTTCATAAAGTGCTGCCAAGCACAAAAATACGGCAACCAACGAAAGGCCAAAGAGTAATATCGCCTGGCTGCCAGACAGGCGTTCTTCATAAGAGGTTCCAGACCATTCAAAACCAAAACCTGATGGTAATTGGCTAGCCATTTGCTCCATCGCTGCTATTGCATCGCCGCTGCTCCGACCAAGAGCGGGACCACCGGAAATTTTCATTGATGGCAGGCCGTTGTAACGATCCAGCTTTGGCGATCCGATATCCCAGCGTGGCGAAGTAAATTCGGACAAGGGCACCATTGCGCCCTGAGCATTTCGTACAGGCAAGCGCAATATTTCCTCAGGTGTTGCGCCTGCGCTGGGCTCTGCTTGCATCTGGACCCGCAGGATGCGGCCTTCACGTACGAAGTCGTTGATATAGGCAACGCCTAGTGCCGATTGCAGGGTTTCATTCAAATCAGCCAAATCGATGCCTAAGGCACGTGCTTTTAGTCGGTCAATATCCAGCCGCAATTGCGGCCCCGCTTCTTGTCCCTCTGGCCGCACGCCCACTAATGCTGGATTTTGGCTGGCTATGCCCAGTGCCATATTTCGAGCGTCAAGTAGTTTTTCACGTCCCTGACCTGAACGATCCTGCAAGCGAAAATCGAATCCGCCCACAGCGGCTAACTCCGGAATGGGTGGTACGTTAATGGAAAAAATCATGGCCTGTTTGATGCGAAACAATGTCATGTTGGCGCGCTGGACTAGAGAAGAAGCAGAGTTTTCTGGTGCAGGGCGCGCATCCCAGCCCTTAAGCCGAACAAAAGCAATAGCAGCATTCTGGCCACGGCCAAAGAATGAAAAGCCAGCTACCCCGATAACGTGCTCAACTTCGGACTGTTTAAGATAAAACTGCTCTACTTGAGTAAGAACCTCAAGCGTACGTTCTCGAGTAGAGCCCGGCGGCAACTGGATCACGCTAATAAAATAACCTTGATCTTCCTCAGGCAGGAAGCTGGTTGGCAAACGTGAAAACAGTCCCCCCACCGCAATCAGAATGACGGCATAGATAATAAGATAGAGCCCGGTTTTTTTCAAAACATGTCCCACGCCAGATTTGTAGTGTTGGGTCGTTCTGCTGAAAAAACGATTAAACCAGCCAAAAAATCCCTTGTCAGGCTTTTTCTCATTTTCCGGTGTGTGTTTCAGCAATGTGGCACACAACGCTGGTGTTAACGTTAACGCCATCAACATTGAAAAGGCTATAGTCAGTATCAGCGTTACCGAGAATTGGCGATAGATGGCTCCGACAGAACCACTAAAGAAAGCCATAGGAATGAATACTGCAATTAGCACCAAAGTGATGGCAATAATGGCATTTATAATCTGCCCCATCGCTTTGCGCGTGGCTTCGCGTGGCTGTAGTCCTTCTTCGGTCATGATGCGTTCGACATTTTCCACCACCACAATGGCATCATCCACCACGATGCCGATGGCCAACACCATGGCAAATAGCGTCAATGTGTTAATTGAGTAGCCTACAATGTACAGTCCCACGGTGGCCCCGATGAGAGCAATCGGTACAACGATAGTGGGAATGATAGTGGCGCGAATATTTCCCAGGAATAGGTACATAACCAAAAAAACAAGGACCATCGCTTCTGCCAAAGTCTTCACAACTTCCCGGATCGATATTTCAACAAATTGAGAGGTGTCATAAGGCACCACCCAATTGATCCCTTTTGGAAAAAATTTGGCTAGCTCCGTCATCTTGGCTTTGACAGCTTTGGCTGTATCCAGGGCATTGGCACCCGGTGATAAACGAATGGCTATGGCTGAAGCCGGTTGACCATCAAGTCGTGCGGCTACGGAATAATCTTGTGCCCCTAATTCCACCGACGCTATGTCTTTAATACGTACTGTGGAGCCATCCGGGTTGGCGCGCACTATAATGTTACCGAATTCTTCAGGGGTTGACAGTCTGCCTTGGGTAACGATGACCGCGTTCAATTGCTGGCCGTCCAGCGCTGGTAGTTGTCCAAGCTCACCCATGGCAAGCTGTATGTTCTGCGCTCGTACAGCGCGCGAAACATCGCCTGGGGTCAAGCTAAATGCATGAAGCCTCTCTGGTTGAAGCCATATCCGCATTGAATATTCAGTGCCAAAGAGTATTCCTTCACCTACCCCGGGCACACGGCGGATGCTCTCCAGCACGTTAGCAGCCGCATAACTGCCGAGCGCAACGTTATCGCGGCTTTTGTCTGGCGAAACAAGTGTGACGAACATCAAGTAATTTCGCGCTGACTTTGCCACAGTTACCCCCAGGCGGCGCACATCCTCTGGCAAGCGCGCTTCGGCACGCTTGATGCGGTTTTGGGTTTCGACCGAGGCAATGTCCAGATTAGAGCCAGCTTCGAAGGTTAGTGTGATGGTACCTCGGCCAAGCTCGGAGGAAGAATCCATATAGAGCAAGTGTTCGATGCCGTTCAATTCCTGCTCAATCAAGGCAACGGCGGTTTCCTCAACTACTTGGGCGGAGGCACCAGGGTAGCTAAGAGTAATAGCCAGAGCCGGAGGAGCCACAGCCGGATAAGAGGTAACCGGCAAACTACGTAGCGCAAGCCCCCCGCCAAGTAGGATTACTATGGCAATGACCCAGGCAAAGATGGGACGGTCTATAAAGAAATTAGCTAACACGTCAGCCTCTATTTTTTCGTGTGGGCTATTGCCACTGGGGTATTTGTAGTTTGATTTAAGGGTACGGGCTTCACAACGCTGCCCGGCCGCACTTTTTGCAAGCCGTTGACAATTACCTGTTCACCACCTTTTAACCCCTCGGTGATGATGAAATCCCCACTCGCCATACTGCCAGTCTTAACCCGCTGGATTGCCACTTTACTCTGTGGATCTACAATCATCACAAATTGTCCCTGTGCATCCGCTAGCAGTGCACGTTGAGGTATTTTGATAGCGTTGTCGGCATTCGCCTCAGGGAAGCGAATACGAACAAACATCCCGGGTAGTAGCTCTTGTTTAGGATTTGGAAACTCTGCCCGGAGTGAAACGCTATTTGTACTGGGATCAACGGCCAAATCTGAGAACAGAAATTTGCCCGATTGGGGATAGACACTTCCATCTTCAAGAACCAGCTCAACTTCAGCTAACTCGGTTCGCGTCAACTTTCCAGCTTTAATTGCCTGCTGAAGACGGAAAGTGTCGGCACCCGATTGCGTGAAGTTTACATAAAGAGGATGGACTTGCTCGATAATTGCAAGTAACGTGGCTTCGTTACGGCCTACAAGCGCCCCTTCGGTAATTTGGGAGCGCCCTATGCGGCCCGAAATAGGAGCTGGTACACGGGTATTGTCCAAATCTTCTCGTGCCTTGGAAAAGGCTGCTTCGACCTGTTTGAGCTTGGCATCTGCCAATTCATATTCTTGCCGGCTAACTGCCTTTGCGTCTAGAAGATATTTATAACGCGCCAGCGTTTGACGGGCAGCAGCTACGTCTGCTTTGGACGCATCATGGGCTGTCTGGTAGTTGCGTGAAAAAATTTGATACAGCGAATCACCCTCTTTAACATTGCTGCCTTCGGTGAATTTTCGTTTTTCAACCACTCCTTCCACTCTGGCTCGTACTTGAGCTGTACGATATGCCTGAAGGCGACCGGGCAGGTCTTGAGTGAGAACTACTGAGCTTCGAGTAACGGTGATTACATCAACTTCGGGAGGTGGAGGGGTCGTAGCCGCTGCAGTTTTTTTTTGACTGTCACCAGAACCGCAACCTGAAAGCAGCATGGGTAAAAATACGGCCGCACAAGCTGCCTTGCAAACTGACAAGAAAGCGTCTTGTTTCATTTATATCTCCAGTAAATCATCCGCTTCAATTTCATCAAGTCATCCTTAAAAATCACCATCCTGCGAAATATTTTAAAATAATTTCTGAATGGCTAAGCGCAGGTAATTACGGGCATTGGTCTTGAGCAATATGCTTCAAGCCAGCAAGAGAAAATTCCCCGATATGTTTCGCGATGGCTTCGATTTCTCTATGGTCATAGCGCAATTTTGGATGCAATCGCTGAATTACTGGTTGCCCGTGACGGTAATACATGCACTGGCCGAAAATACTGAACACACAGCGGCGTAATTCTGCTTCACTAATCTTTTTACCCACGATTTCGCACACAAGATTAGCAACAAACTGATGTATCGGTGCGATGGCCTCCTGCACGATCTTGCCTAGCACTGGAGTCGGCTCCGCCAGTTCACGCGCCATGAACTGACATTGCACTGAGAATTCTTTTTCATCCAGCAGCTGCATCAAAAAATCGTGAATGAAATTAAGTAACCGCTCTTGGGCGCAGGTTGAGCCTTGATTGATTTGCTTGCACAATGTCAGCAGCGGCTCAAAATTCAAGGTAGCAGCGAACAAAGCTTCTTTGCTGTTGAAATAATAATTCACCGCTGCAATATTCACTTCTGCACGGCGGCAAATTTCGCGTACTGTGGCGTTTTGAAAACCGCTTTCCGAGAAAACCACACGAGCGGCCGCAAGCAAGCGTTCGCGTGTCTGTTCACTCAAACTAATTTTTGTTTCAGTAATCATGCAGGTATCTGCTCAACGATGAAATGCTTGGAGCAGGGTAGGCTATCTCGGGCGCTACGGTGATCATATACATCTCCTTACTTTCCTAAAAAAACAGCAAACGAGTGTATCAAACGTTTGTTTTAAAGTAAATAGAGTGATGTACTTGATGCCAGCGCTTTTAAAATTGATTCATATTGAGTCTTGTTGTTTGAAGGCAAGAAGTGGCGCTGTTGTGCGGATGTCTGGCGGGCCCTGATGCAAGTTTTGTCATGGGTTAGACTGACATATTTTACGACTGACGGAGGAAAGTGATGGCAAAGCTAAAAAGTATGGAGGAATTGTGCATGGGACGACACTTCGAACAAAAAGCCAACATGCTTTGCGTTCGGTAGTATCTGTGTTATCAGTTGTCGCTTCGGATTTGGTAGAGATAATGTCAGCAAAAAGCACTCTTCAAGTCGCCCCCCAACCATCATTTTTACATTAACATCGTTTTAAAGTCAGAATTGCTGCAAATGAAACAACTACCTCACTCCATGTATATTCCACCATTTACATGTAAGGTCGCACCGGTTATGTAAGCCGCTCCTGGACCCGCAAGGAAAGCTACTGTGGCAGCAACATCGGCCACTTGCCCCAAGCGTTTTAACGGCACGTTCTCAACCAGTTTGTCGCGCTGTGGCTGCGACAATGCCTCGGTCATATCGGTAGCGATAAAACCTGGCGCGATGCAATTAACAGTGATGTTTCGACTTCCAATTTCGCGAGCCAGCGATTTGCTGAAACCGATTATGCCAGCCTTGGAGGCGGCGTAATTAGCTTGTCCTGCGTTGCCCATGCTGCCTATCACAGAGGAAATATTGATAATGCGGCCATGGCGCGCCTTCATCATAGCTCGTAGCACTGCGCGACTCATTCGGAACACAGATTTCAGGTTGGTCGACATGATGTCGTCCCATTCCTCATCGGTCATGCGCGCTAGCAGGTTGTCGCGGGTAATACCCGCGTTATTTACCAAAATAGAAGTTTCACCATATTGCTTTCGAGTATCGCTGATAACCTGATCAATTTGTACGACATCATTGACGTCAAGCGCCATGCCACAGCCCTTGATTCCAGCTGCTGCCAAATATTCACTAATTGCCTGCGCCCTATGTTTGGTGGTTGCGGTACCGATCACGGTTGCACCCTGCCTGCCTAGCTCCAAGACAATACCCTGCCCGATGCCACGACTGGCGCCGGTTACCAATGCGATCTGTCCTTGCAAACTCATTTACCCTCCGGTTGTTTTATGCCAATGCTTCCCATGCGGATTTTAAGGCTATGCCATCGTTCAGTGCCAAAGCCTGTTGGTTGGCGTCAATGCGTTTGTTTAGAGTCATCAGCACTTTGCCTGGTGAACATTCCACGTTATGTGTAATAAATTTTTGACCGAAACATTGCACGGTTTCCACCCAACGTACCGGCGAATATAATTGGCGTACGAGAGCATCTTTAATGGAGGGCACATCCATATAGCTTCTTACATCGGCATTGTGCAGTACTGGGATGGAGGGAGTTTGCATCGTCACGTCATTCAATCTCACGCGCAATAATTCCGCCGCACCACGCAATAGACTGCAATGTGATGGTACGCTCATTGGTAGCATCAGCGCGCGTTTCGCACCTTTGACCTTGGCCAACTCCATACCGCGTTCCACCGCCGCACGGTTGCCGGCAATCACTACCTGTCCGGGCGTGTTGAAATTAACGGCTTCCAACACTTCGTTTTGAGCAGCTTCAATGCACACCTTAAGCACGCTTTCGTCATCCAACCCAAGAATGGCAGCGATACCTCCTGCACCTTTCGGTACGGCTTCTTGCATACATTCAGCTCGATAACGTACCAGTGTTAAAGCATCAGCAAATGGAAGCGCCCCACCCACCACCAGCGCGGTGTATTCGCCGAGGCTGTGACCGGCCAGCAATGCCGGTGTCGGAGCATTCAGGCTTTGCCAGGCGCGATACACCGCCACTCCGGCGGTAAGCATGAGAGGCTGCGTATTCACAGTATCGTTGAGTTCCGCATCACTGCCTTCCGCAACCAGTTGCCACAAGTCTTGTTGCAATATATCGGAAGCTTCTGCAAAGGTGTCACGCACTACGGGAAAGTCGGCGTAATTGTTCATCATGCCGCGTGATTGCGAGCCCTGCCCTGGAAAAACAAAAGCGAATTTAGTTTTAAACACTTGGAGAATATTACGAGAAGTTACCAGCGCAGCAGAACTGCACCCCAGGTGAAACCACCGCCGACCGCCTCCAGTAGCACATGCTGACCGGACTGAATGCGCCCATCGCGCACTGCAGTGTCGAGCGCTAGCGGAATGGATGCCGCCGATGTATTGCCATGATGGGCAACGGTTACCACCACTTTGTCCATGCTCAGCCCAAGCTTCTTAGCGGTGGCTTCCATTATGCGGATATTGGCTTGGTGTGGAATTAGCCAATCGATGTCGGTGCACTTCATTTTGTTCTCGGCCAAGACCTCTTCCACCACTTCACTTAGTACCTTGACCGCGAACTTAAACACCGCCTGACCGTCCATTTTTATGTAAGGATCGCCGAATATCACGCCATCACGTATGCCGCCGTCGGCACTTAGCATGTTGCGGTGGCTACCGTCGGCATGCAACTTGGAGGACAGGATGCCCGGTACATCGCTACGCTGCAGTACCACCGCGCCCGCTCCATCACCAAACAATACACAGGTAGTGCGATCTTCCCAGTTAAGCAGGCGCGATAAAACTTCGGTGCCTACTACTAAGGCATTATGTGCCTGCCCACCTCGAATAAACAGATCAGCGGTATTTAACGCATAAATAAAGCCGCTGCACACAGCCTGCACGTCGAAGGCCGCGCCATTCTTAATGCCCAGCTTGTCTTGCAGGATACACGCAGTACTGGGTAGGATATGATCCGGCGTGGTCGTAGCAACGATGACTAGATCAACCTCATCCACGCCAATTCCAGCCGCCTCCAGTGCACGCTGGCTAGCATGCACTGCCATATCACTGGCCTGCTCATCTTCAGCGGCAAAGTGCCGCTCGATAATTCCGCTGCGTGTGACAATCCAATCATGCGAAGTTTCGACCAGTTTCTCAAGGTCGAAGTTAGTCAAAACCTTGGCTGGTAGGTAGCTGCCGGTGCCGATTATTTTTGAATATATCAGGAAACCTCCCTTACCTTTTGTTGGCATGCATGATGCCATTTTTCTATGTGCTCGCTGATGTGATGCAACATGCCGCCGCGGGCTTCTTCGGCGGCACGTTCAATGGCACAAAAAAATGCGAACGCATCGGCAGAGCCGTGGCTTTTCAGCACGATACCTTTCAGTCCCAACAGGCTGGCACCGTTGTAACGGCGAGGATCAACACGGCGTCTGAATGCCTTGAGTACCGGAGTGGCAATCAGCCCGGTCAATTTGGTAAACATATTACGGTTAAATTCCTCACGCAGAAAACCACCCAACATCTGCGCCAGCCCCTCTGTTGTTTTCAGTGCAACATTACCAACAAAGCCGTCGCAAACCACTACGTCGGTTACCCCCTTGAAAATATCGTTGCCTTCGATGTTGCCGTAAAAATTTAAATCGCTTTGGCGCAACAGTTCACTCGCCTGCTTGACGATTTCATTGCCCTTGATATCTTCACTGCCAATATTGAGCAGACCCACCGTAGGATTGTTTTTATGTTCAATCGCATAAACCAGAGCAGTACCCATCAGGGCGAACTGCAATAAATTCTCAGCGTTACAATCCACGTTCGCACCAAGATCGAGCATGCAGACTTGCCCCTTGTAAGTGGGCAGAAATGAAGCAATTGCGGGGCGATCTATACCAGGCAGCATTTTAAGCACATAACGCGCTGTTGCCATCAATGCGCCAGTATTCCCGGCACTTACGCAAGCAGACGCCTCACCATTTTTTACAAGGTTAATGGCGACACGCATGGAAGAATCTTTTTTGCTACGTAACACCAATTGTGGGGATTCATCCATGCCGACCACTTCACTGGCTGCTTGGATACGCAGTCGTGGCTCTATAGACGTTTTAACGGTGCGCAGCTCAGCCTCGATTGCATCAGGCAATCCAACCAATACGATAGTATCGTTTGGATGTTGTTGCAGATATCTCACCGCAGCGGGAATGGTGACGCGCGTTCCGTGGTCGCCTCCCATGGCATCAATGGCTATTGTGACATCCACCAGGCGATCCTCTTACGCTATGCTCAAACTTGGATATTGGAATACTAATAGACGCGTCTGCACCTTTTTATTTGGTGCGTATCCGCTACCGCAAGATGTGATTAGTCGCCTTTTATTTTGACAACTCTTTTGCCACGATAATAACCAGTTGGGCTTATGTGGTGACGCAGATGTTGTTCACCAGTGGAGGGTTCAACCGCCAGCGCCGGGCTAACCAGAAAATCGTGCGAGCGGTGCATGCCACGCTTGGATGGGGATTTTTTATTCTGTTGAACAGCCATATTAACTCCTTGCAAAACCAATAATAAAAAAACTACTTGTATTTCAACTCAGATAGAACTGCAAACGGGTTTTTATCTATCCGATCTATCTCTTCTACTACATATCCTTCTTCCACAGGTCGACAAATGCCTACAGGATGTCTCGGTGCAAATGGCAGATTCAGTAAAATTTCTTCCTCAAACAAGGCAAGCACGTCCAAATGATTATCGACTAGAATGCTATCTATCTCATCTTCCTCGACAGAAGAGTCATCCCAGTTATTCACCAGAAGCAACTGCGAAACCAGCTTTAATGGATAGATTAAACCCTGCAAACATCGCTGACACCGCAACTGGCACAGTCCGTCCAGCTTCACTTCCAGCATCGGTTTGCCATCCCTGTCACGAAAACCGCGCAAGGTGTAGTTAATTTCCTCTTTGCGACCGTGTTCAAAACAAACATCAAGAACAGTCAGCTTATCCTGAAGCCGAGGCATTTCAGACATTGCAATTTCACCGCGCAATTCCCGGTTGTTATTAGCAAAGTCCAAGCTATCTATAAATTGCCGTTCAAACATAAGGCGCGCATGATATATATTTCACCTGTTTCTGTCAAAAAAGCCTTTCGATATTAATCGTATCGGCTCTATATGGACTTAACAATGCTTGGTGACAAGGTCAGCGCTATTTGATCTCCATAGACTATTCTCACGTAATTCCGCACAACGCCTGTTTTTCGCCACGTGATAACTCTTTGATCTGTAGCTCGCGCTTTAAGGCAGCGGATTTGTCGGCGCATGGCTCAACATGCATTAGCCGCACTGGGCGACGGCCGCGAGTATATTTCGCCGCCTCACCAGCATTGTGCGCGGCTAGACGTTTTTCCAGATTATTGGTGATGCCGCAATAGAGAGTGCCGTCCGTACAACAAATGAGGTAGCAAACCCAGTTCATTGTAAATGCCCCAATGCATTCTTTCACCTTGATTTTTTTACACTGTGAGAGTGTGCTGAAGGAGAGTGAGGGTGTGACTTTCGCTGCACCAGTTTGGCTAAGACGAGCATCATTAGCAAAATAATCAGCACTGCCGCGTTGCCCCAGCGCACATAAGGAGTGCTGCCGGTATAGCCCTGCGCTTGTCCAGTGAGTACGCTTTCCTCATGTTGTGGCAACATCTGCTGAATGCTGCCATCGCGCCTGATGATTGAGGTTACGCCAGTATTCGTGGCGCGCAGCATCATGCGTCCTGTTTCTAGTGCGCGCATCTGTGCGATCTGGTTGTGTTGCATGGCTGCATGCGATTTTCCATACCAGGCATCGTTGCTGACATTTACCAGCAAGCTTGCCTCCGGCAAGTAACGGATGACTTCTTCGCCGAATACATCCTCATAGCAAATCTGCACGGCAACGCGTTGGCCCGCTATGCGCAATACCGGTTGTCGCTCGCCGCCGCGCGCTAAGTCAGACATAGGGATATGCAATATTTCGTTAATGATCCAGCCCAACGCCGGGCGCAACGGGATGAATTCGCCGAATGGCACCAGATGGTTTTTACGGTAATTTTGGCTATTCGCTGTGCCAAGCGTGAATACGCTGTTGTAGTGCAGCTCGTTGTCACTTTCAAATGCACCGATAAGAATATCGCCGCCGTTTTGCCTAGCGTGCTTGCGTAAAATTTCCATGAAATTTTCCGGCAGATCGTGGCGTAGCAGTGGCAGTGCGGTTTCCGGTAAAATGATCAAACGCGCATCGGTCTGCAGCACCAGTCGGCGATAGGTTTCCAGCGTGTCGACAAGCTTCTCTTCGTGGAATTTGAGATCTTGCGGAATATTGCCCTGCAACAACGCAACCTTAAACGGCTCGCCTTCAGGCTGTGTCCAGTCTATGGTACGCAGCGCCGCAGCGCTGGCCCATAGCAGCAGCAGCGCCGCCAGCGCCGCTTTCCCTTGAGCATTCCAACGCATTTGCCACAATAGCGCCAGCAATCCTGCACTTATCGCCACTGCTAGTGATACACCATAAACGCCGAATATTGGCGCATATCCCATTAAGGGGCTAGCAGATACTTGTGAATAAGCCAGTGTCAGCCAGGGGAAACCAGTGAACAGCAGCCCGCGTATCCATTCCAGCAGCACCCACAACGCAGGCATTACAAGCATCAAGCGCACCCAAGAAGGAGCTCGCAACCTTGCCTGTGCATAACCAATCAACGCGGGAAATAACGCCAAGAATGCAGCGAACAGAGCGGTAGTGGAGAGCGCCAGAAAGAACGGCATGTCGCCGTAATCATGCTGCGCAATGTATAACCAGCCTATGCCAGCACTGAATAAGCCAAAACCAAAGGAAAACCCCAGCAATGCTGCCGCACGCTTCCCATTTGCGTGCTGCCACTGCCAGAATAGTGCGGCTAGTGAAAAAATAGCGAGAGGGAACAGCGAAAAAGGTGCAAAGCCTAGAACGGTAAGCAGGCCAAGACAAAAAGCTATAATGATTCTATACGCAGAAATGAATTTCACTAAAAATTACCGCTGGATTGATCTTGCCAATTATATGGCTTCTCCAATATTATTTAAAATTACCTCTGGGGACTCGGAGTTCGACTAAAATGCAAGGTGCAATTTTTTTATGAGAATTGCTAAATCGCTAATGGAAAGTGCAGAATGAAAACTAAAGCTATAATTTTTGACGTAGATGGCACGTTAGCAGATACCGAAGAGGCGCATCGCCTCTCGTTCAATAAAACATTCGCGGAAAATCATCTCGACTGGAACTGGGACGTTGCCCTGTATGATAAGTTGCTTAAAGTGACCGGCGGAAAAGAACGAATCAATCATTTTGTTACTACCTATGTGCCGGGTTTTCAGAAGCCAGTTGACTATGAGAATTTTGTGAAACACCTTCATTTGGTCAAGACCGCGCATTACACTGCGATGTTACGCGAAGGTGATATTCCATTGCGCCCTAATATAAAACGCCTGATTACCGAAGCCAAACAGGCAGGATTGAAGCTTGCCATTGCTACCACCACCTCGCTGGATAACGTCGTCACGCTTTTACAACAGGGGTTGGGCGTGGATAGCGAAGCTCTGTTTGACGTCATTGGTTATGGCGATATCGTTCAACACAAGAAACCCGCACCCGACATTTATTATTGGGTGTTGGAGAGGCTGGGCCTCGATGCTGCTGATTGTATTGCGCTGGAAGATTCTGAGAATGGTCTGCGCTCCAGCTTGGCCGCTGGATTGAAAACTTTTATCACAATTAATCACTACACGAGCAAGCAGGATTTTTCTGGAGCGTCAGCGGTGCTAGATGATTTAAGTGACTTGGAAAATTTTTATCAGGTTGCTGATCTAGACTTTTCTAAACAGCCGGTTTCTGTGTAGAGTTTTGCAACCAATATTTTTATACGCTCTCCTGATAGGGAGAATTCTCTCCTTGCTGAATAGCCAACATGAATCTTAATGGCTCCCACGTACGCTATCTAACTAAAGTGCACTCTTAGCGAATGACATAACCACAGGGATAATACGCGTTGCAATCGTGTAGCATAGCGCTCCCGCACCGTTTCTTGAATAGCCATCCAGTTAGTATCGCTGCTACTGCATTTTAGGCTTGATTACAAAAAATATGGAAAAAATACGTCTCTCCAAACTGATGTCCGAACAGGGCTTGTGTTCCCGCCGCGAGGCAGACAGCTATATTGAACGTGGGTGGGTGCTGGTGGATGGCAAGCCAGTATCTGAACTGGGCACGAAAATAGATCCCGCCCAGCGCATCACGCTGAACCGCGCCGCCCAGGCACAACAACAAACGCGCGTAACTATCCTGCTGAATAAGCCTATCGGTTTTGTTTCCGGGCAGGCGGAAGACAACCACAAGCCCGCAGTTACCCTGATTAATGCTTCATCGCGCTTTGCCAGCGATCAATCGCCGCTGTCTTTTCATCCTATGCATTTGAAAGGCATCGCGCCCGCAGGCCGGCTGGATATTGATTCGCAGGGTTTGCTGGTATTGACTCAGGATGGTCGCATCGCCAAACAACTTGTCGGCGAAGACTCAGATCTCGACAAGGAATATCTGGTGCGCGTGCAGGGCAAAATTTCAGCTAACGGCCTATCCATGTTGAACCACGGCCTCAAACTGGACGGCGAGATGCTTAAGCCCGCCAGAGTGAGCTGGCTGAATGACGATCAATTGCGCTTCATTTTGCGCGAAGGCAAAAAACGTCAGATTCGTCGCATGTGTGAACTGGTCGGACTTAAAGTTACCGGGCTAAAGCGCGTGCGTATCGGCAAGATTAAATTGGGCGATTTACCCAGCGGGCAATGGCGCTATCTGCGCGAAGACGAAGCGTTCTAATAGCTGCAAAATTTTTTGATGTTCACCGACGAATTTAACTTCGAACTTCCCGAGCACTTGATTGCGCAACACCCACCCGAGCGGCGCGATGCCAGTCGCTTGTTGTGTGTACGCGGGAAGGCTAGAGAAGACTCCGTGTTTGCCCAGCTGCCCTCCCTGGTACGTGAACATGATTTGCTGGTATTGAACGATGCGCGCGTGCTGAAGGCGCGCCTGTTCGGAGTAAAGGAAAGCGGCGGCAAAATTGAGGTATTGATCGAGCGTATTCTCGATGAACATCATGCGCTGGCCCAAGTGCGCGCCAGCCATGCGCCTAAGCCGGGCAGCCGGTTGTTGCTGGCAGGCTATCTCCCCGTTACGGTGCTGGGACGCAAGCGAGAATTTTTCTGCTTGCGCTTCGACAGCACAGAAAATGTGTCGTTACTGCTGGAACAATACGGACAGTTGCCGCTGCCCCCCTATATCACTCATGCAGCAAATTCCGAAGACGAAGAGCGTTATCAGACGGTATATGCATGTCAGCCCGGCTCGGTAGCCGCGCCTACGGCAGGGCTGCATTTCGATGACGCAATGCTCGCCGCTTTACGCGCTCAAGGTACGCAATTGGCCTATCTAACGTTGCATGTCGGCGCCGGCACTTTTCAGCCAGTGCGTGTAGATAATGTCCTTGATCATGTTATGCACAGCGAACGCTATGCCATTCCGCAAGCAACCGTGGATGCCATTCTGCAGGCTCGGGCGCGGGGCGGACGGATTATCGCGGTGGGCACTACAAGTTTACGTGCGCTGGAAAGCGCGGCGCAACAAGACAAGCTACGTGCCGGAGAGGGTGAAACAAGCATTTTCATTATTCCGGGCTACCGTTTCAAAGTGGTGGATGTTTTATTGACTAATTTCCATTTGCCCAAGTCCACCCTGCTGATGCTGGTGTGCGCTTTCGGTGGCATGGACGCAATGCTCGCCGCCTATAGCCATGCGGTGGAACGGCAATACCGTTTTTTCAGTTACGGTGATGCCATGCTGATTGAAAGGTAGCATGTTTGTGCAAGTAACCTGTTTAGGCTTCTTATTAAAAAGGAATAATTCTAAATTCGCTTTGCGTGAATGAATGTGTCATTACCAGACACTCGGTTGGTTTTTCACTAGGAACCTCTCGTCAATAGAAATTAACCATTCGTCCCATATAAATTGACAGCATTGGAAGTGCCCAATAACCTGCACTCACTTGGCAACTTTGCTGAAAGGTATCCCGTTTCGATAAGCCTAGGATAGACATGATGATTAGTATTGAAAACGACACGCCCGCCGTGTTAGATGCTTTCGACGATGTGTCGTCGATTAAATCATCGCAGCCACAAGGTGTCAAAGAGCTCCGCAAGGGAACTCGTTATAAGGCCTCATGGAGAATTGCCGCCATCGTTGAAGGCCAAGACTTGCATGAAGGAAAAATCAAGGATATTTCTATCCATGGAGCGGCAATCTTGGTTGGATGTAACCTTAACCCCTGCACCAGCGTAACGCTTCACATTTACATACCCCCATTGGCTGGCCCTGGCGCACCGAGGATCATGATAGTTCACGGCATGACCTCCCACGCCATCCATGATGCGTATGATCAATGTTTCAGGGTTGGCATTGCTTTTGTTAAATTCGAGTTGGCATCAGCCTGCGCCTACCTGGATGCGCGCTTGACAAAGCACCATTTGGAGGCTTGGTAATGACAGAATTAACGAGTAGATGTATATCTGCAAAGCTTGACAACCCGTTGCAGCGGACGACGCTCTGAGATACCAGCCGGAGCGTTAAACCCAGATTGTTCATTGGAAGTCTGAATCCATTAAATCAATGGGGTTTCTAATAGTATCCATTTGGAATTTTCATTATTTTTCAATGCGGTGCTGTTCTAATGGACAACATGGGTTAAAGTTTTCAGTCTATGGTCTATGAGTTATTTCCTATCAGTTCGGAAGGAGCCTTGATCAATGTAAACCCACCGTTGTAATAAAAAAGGTGGCCGGATACACCCATGGCTTGAACCGTCTGGAATACACATAAGAAATAACGCTTTAATATAGGCCAGAAGGAACCATGGCATCAAAACGTCTGAATGGACTGCTTTGTCTTGAACACATAGCGACCGATAATGGTTAATGGTCAAGTGAAATATACCTTAAGGATGCTGTAATAATTTTTAACTATCAGTTGCAACAATTTCTTAATAAGCCTCGTTTTTTGGCGCAATATTTTTCATGAAAAACATTGGTAAATATATAACCGTCAAGGAATTGGGGTCTGGGGCGACTAGCAAGGTGTTCCTTGCTATAGATCCGTTCAGTAACAAGAAAGTTGCAATCAAGTTGTTTGAACTGAATTCATCACATGGTACGTCAGTCGAAAAAACGTTCCATAAGCTATTCCTTACTGAGTCCTCCTTGGCGGGGAAATTGCAGCACCCGCACATTGTGAAAATTTTCGATGCTGTGTTAAGCGATGACCTCAATTACTTGGTGATGGAATATGTCGATGGTGGATCGCTGGAAAAATATACCGAAGCAGGGCAGCTATTGCCTTTCACCACCGTCGCGGAAATCATTTTCAAGTGCTGCAAGGCATTGGAATACGCGCAAACTCAAGGTGTGATCCACCGCGACATCAAGCCAGCCAACATCCTGTTGCATGGAGAAAGCGACATTAAACTTTCAGATTTCGGCGCAGCGATTATTGAGAACTATGAGGGTACCCATGTCAGTGGTGTGGGATCACCTGCCTATATGTCGCCTGAGCAAATCAGTGACCTGCCATTGACGCAACAATCAGATATATATTCGCTCGGCGTGACGATGTACAAGCTACTCACTGGCAGGTTGCCGTTCGAGGCAAATAGCAGCCACGGCCTCCTTTATCAGATTGTTCATGGCGAACCACCTCCACCCAAGACTTTTCGTCTTGACATCCCAGATGAACTGAATGCTATCGTTCAGCGTGCTATGAAGAAAGATTTGTCTCAACGGTACCAGAATTGGGATGAATTCGCTCAAGACCTATCATCTTTCTTCGCCTTTAGTTCACTGTTCCAAGAGCAGAATGAAATTTATGATACGGAGAAATTCGATACTCTGCGTTCGCTTTCGTTTTTCGAGAGATTCAGGGTTGTAGAGTTGTGGGAAGTGCTGCATTTCAGCAACTGGCGCAAGGTGAGTAAGGATACAGTGATCCTGAAAGAGGGTGATATAGGCAATACGTTGTTCATTCTGGCCAACGGTATGGTCAAGATACTCAAGAATGATAATGTGTTGGGCCACTTGCATAAGGGTGAATGTTTTGGTGAGATAAAACGTTTCCCGGACAGCACTTTTATACGCAGCACTGCGGTGGAAACGGGAACTGACGTCACCCTGATTGAGATCAATCTGGACACTCTGGCAAGAGCATCAGTGGAATGCCGTTTTCAGTTTGATGATTCATTTTTGTACGTCCTGTTGAAACGCCTGGATGTAGCGAATACCCGTATTTCGAAATTGCTGGCTTAAATAAATGCCGTGATTGAGCGGTATCCGGCATTCACCGGCTTGAAAAAAAATATTAGGCAAACCTAGACCTTGAAGACTAGGTTGCCAATATGACTTTAACTGACTGAGGTAGTTTGGGTGTCAGTGGCAACACGGTGTGATTGATTCGGTCAGTGCAGGTAGGATTCGTTGTGCTTCATATTGTGGAATTTTCTAGTTGTGCAGATTCTGCTCTTTACTGATGTGCTTGCGTTGCTTGGTTAGGAGGCCGTCGGCTTTGACTTTATCTTCCATCCTGTCTATTTTGGCTTGTCCGGCATCTAGCTTGGCATCTTCCTTGGGTGTAACGGCGACGGATTTCGCGCCCTGACCAATGCGCTTTCTCTGACTGGCTTTCACGTTTGTCGATGTTGACGGTGTCGGTTACTGCTTAGTTGGGTGCAGCAAACGCGAGAGTTATAATGCGATAATATTACTGCTTCCAACATGCTACCTGGTTTGCAAGTTGACAGTAATTGTGCATTGCATTGCCTAATTCTTCGTTGGGATGCGACGCGAAAATTGCACCCGATCTTTATCTCGCTCAGGATTTAGAATTTATAGAGGTGTCTTTAAAGCGCAGGGCTTTAGTCACTACCTCGCGAGTAAGGTGAGGGGCAAATAGCTCAATGAAGTGATAAGTATAGCCGCGCAGAAATTCGTTGCGGCGGATGGCAATGCGTGTGGTGCTGGATTGAAATAGATTGCCAGTATCTATTATGCGTAAGAGTTTATCTCGTCCTGGAATGAATGCCATTTGGGCGACTATGCCGATGCCTAAGCCTAATTCTACATAGGTTTTAATTACGTCCGCATCAATAGCAGTGAGTACGATGTTAGGTGTTATGTTGTGTGCACTGAAGGCGGCGTTAATCTTGCCGCGTCCGCTAAATGCAAAGTCGTAAGTGATGATGGGATATTGAGCAATTTTTTTCAGCGTCAGTTTTTTTTCTGCCAATAGCGGGTGCCCTATCGGCACAACGATGCAGTGGTGCCATTCATAGCACGGCAAGGTTGTCAGCTCGTCGTACATAATAAGACTTTCAGTGGCGATGGCGATGTCTGCTTCCCCATTAAGTACCTGCTGCGCAATTTGGGTGGGGCTGCCTTGATGCAGGTTGAGTTTGACTTTTGGATAACGTTTAATGAACTGTTTGACAACTGGCGGCAAGGCATATCGTGCCTGGGTATGGGTGGTGGCGATGGTAAGTGAGCCACTATCTTGGCTGCGGAATTCCTGACCCACTTGTTTTAAATTGTCTACATCATGAAGCATGCGCTGGGCAATTTCGAGCACGGCCTTGCCTGGTTCGGTGATTGCGGTGAGGCGTTTGCCATTGCGCACAAATATCTCGATCCCTAGCTCTTCTTCCAAAGATTTTATTTGCTTGCTCAGCCCGGGCTGTGAGGTATAAAGAGCTTTCGCTGCATCAGAAATGTTTAGTTCATGTTGAACAATCCCATGCAGATAGCGCAATTGTTGTAAATTCATAGCGATTTTTCTTATAACAATAAATTATAAAATACTAACATAATGTTATTTGATAACAATATGGAGGTGCGCTACCATGCGCGCCGTTTTAGGGAGTTTAGATGGACTGGCTTTATACATTTTCTGGTTTTATAGTCGGCTTTGTGGTCGGCGTGACCGGCGTTGGCGGCGGCTCCTTAATGACACCGGTACTCGTGCTAATGTTCGGCATTGCCCCGGCCACGGCAGTCGGCACTGACTTGCTGTATGCGTCGCTGACAAAGATGGGCGGCAGTTGGGTGCATGGGCGACGCGGCACTGTAGATTGGAAGGTGGTTAAGCTGCTGGCGATGGGTAGTTTGCCCGCCGCTTTGCTCAGCATGGCGCTGCTCCATTATTTGGCGCTGGACGAGAAACATCTGAAGTCGCTTATTACCAGCGTATTGAGCGTTGCATTGTTGCTGACTGCTGCGGCACTGCTGTTCAAGCCGTATTTGATAAAGCTTGGGAGACGTCCGGATGGTGTAATGTTTGAACTGCATGCGCATCATTTAACCGGTGCAACTATTTTAACCGGTGCGGTTCTGGGTGTGCTGGTAACAATTTCATCGGTTGGTGCGGGTGCGCTGGGCGTGGTGGTATTGCTGTTCCTTTATCCGCGCGCGCCTATGGCCAAGATCGTCGGTACTGACATTGCACACGCGGTGCCGCTCACCCTGATTGCCGGGTTGGGTCATGCCGCGCTGGGTACGGTAAATTACGGGCTGCTGGGCAGTTTGTTGCTGGGTTCGCTGCCCGGAATCTATCTGGGCAGCCATCTTGGTATAAAGGTTCCAGACCAGGTGTTGCGCCCGATTCTGGCGACCATGTTGACTATTATCGGTGTCAAGCTGATGCTGTACTAAAAATTGTTGCTTGATAGATAAAGTGCGTTTTAATAATTGGCCGCAGAGGCAGGGTTAACTTAACTTGGCTTTATAATGCGCCGTTAATGTAAGGAAATTAAAAAATGTATAAATATGATGTTTATGACCATCAAATTGTTGATGAGCGCGTCGCTCAGTATCGTGACCAAGTGCGCCGCCGTTTGTCAGATGAACTGACAGAAGATGAATTTCGTCCGTTGCGATTGCAGAACGGACTTTATATGCAAATTCATGCTTACATGCTGCGTATCGCTGTGCCCTATGGCATGGTGTCCTCTGCGCAGATGCGCATGTTTGCGCACATCGCGCGCAGATACGACCGTGGCTATGGTCACTTCACGACCCGTCAAAATCTCCAGTTCAATTGGATCAAGCTGGAAGAAACACCGGATATTTTGGCTGATCTTGCCACAGTTGAAATGCACGGAATTCAGACCTCTGGCAACTGCATCCGCAACATTACATCCGATGAATATGCGGGCGTTGCGGCAGATGAGATTATTGACCCGCGTCCGTACGCTGAAATTCTACGCCAGTGGAGTACTTTCCATCCAGAGTTCGCCTACTTGCCGCGCAAATTCAAGATTGCAATAAATGGTGCAGCTGAAGACCGCGCCGCGATCGCGGTGCATGACATCGGGCTGTCCGTGCTAAAAAATGAGCAAGGGGAAATTGGTTTCCGCGTGTTGGTAGGTGGCGGTACGGCACGCACCCCTATTATCGGTAGCGAGATATGCGACTTTTTGCCGTGGCAGCATGTGTTGACGTACATTGAATCCATCATGCGTGTCTACAACCAATATGGCCGCCGCGACAATATGTACAAGTCACGCATCAAGATACTGGTTAAAGCCATCGGGATTGAAGAGTTTAGACGCCAGGTCGAAGCGGATTGGGCTGATATCAAAAACGGTCCGGGCACTTTGACTGTTGAAGAACTGAACCGTGTCGCGGCCTACTTTACAGCGCCCGCTTATGAAACATTACCGGCAAATGATCCCGGTGTGGCGTTATATAAGACCGAGAACAAAGCTTTTGCGAATTGGTTGCAGCGCAACGTAAAACCGCACAAGATTCCGGGCTATGCGGTTGTGGTGTTGTCACTGAAGAAAACGGGCATAGCGCCGGGAGATGCGAGTGCAGAGCAAATGGATGTCGTTGCAGATATGGCAGATCGCTTCAGCTTCGGCGAACTGCGTGTCACTCATAAGCAGAATTTGGTGCTGGCCGACGTTAAACAATCTGACCTTATTAGCCTCTGGAATGAGTCAGCAGAGCATGGCATGGCATCTCCGAACATTGGTTTGCTGACCGATATCATCTGCTGCCCTGGTGCGGATTTCTGCACCCTGGCATTTGCCAGATCGATCCCGCTTGCAAAAATGATTGCAGAGCGCTTCGATAACCTCGATTTTCTATATGATATTGGTGAGATCGAGCTCAATATGTCAGGTTGTGTCAATGCTTGCGGACATAATCATGTTGGACATATTGGCGTCATTGGCGTCGACAAGAAAGATGGTGGAGAGTGGTATCAAGTGTCGGTTGGTGGTGCACAGGGTAACGATGCTGCAATCGGAAAAATAATTGGCCCATCTTTTAACTTTCAACAAATGCCTGAGGTGATTGATAGGCTGCTGCAAGTTTATGTGCGTGAGCGTCTTGAAGAAGAACTTTTTATCGACACGGTACGCAGGATAGGCATGACACCCTTTAAAGAATATGTGTATGCAACACCAATTAATGCAGAAGATACTGTTGATAAAAATGCTTATGGGTTTATAGATAAGCCTGATAATTATACAGTTCAACGTAAATCGAGGTTTTAACGATCATGATTATTAAAAACAAAGCCGTTGTCAGCGATGATTGGACCGTCCTCCGCCTGAGTGAAAATGAGACACCAGAATCAGTCACCGTTCCTGCCGGAAAAATCATTGTGCCGCTTAAAGTGTGGCAGGCGCAACGGGCCAAGCTGCAAAGTCGTGCTGAACTGGGTGTCTGGCTTGCCAGTAATGAGAGGCCGGAAGAATTGAAAGGCGAGGTGGAGAAATTTAACGTCATCGCTGTTGATTTTCCTAAATTCGCGGATGGCCGTGGTTATTCGATTGCTTACAATTTACGCGCTCGTCTCGGCTATGTTGGCGAATTGCGCGCTATCGGTGATGTGTTGCGTGACCAGATGTTCTACATGCAGCGTGTCGGCTTTGATGCTTTTGCGCCGCGTCCGGACAAGAACATCCATGATGCGCTAAAGGGTTTGACTGACTTTTCAGAAACCTATCAAACTTCGTTGGATCAAAAATTACCACTGTTCCGTCGTGTAAAACGCGATGGAATTACAACAGCAGGTTCAGTAAATGAGTGAGTTGCATCAAAAAATTGATCAAGTACGCTCTGTGTTGGCCAATGCTGTGCGTGACTACGCGCCAGTTATTTTTGCTAACAGTTTGGGAGCGGAAGACATGGTGCTGACCGATTTGATCGATAAATATCAGCCTGACATAGAAATGTTTAGCTTGGACACCGGCCGTCTGCCGCAAGAAACTTACGACCTGATGCAGGAGGTTCGTGCGCGTTACAGCGTGCCGCTGCAAATTTTTTTCCCGGAGGCTAGGCGGATTGAAGAGTACGTAGCCCAAAATGGAGTGAACGGTTTTTACAACAGCGTGGAGCTCCGTAAGAGCTGCTGCCATATTCGTAAGGTGGAGCCGTTGCGTCGCGCCTTATCCGGCAAGCGCGCCTGGATTACTGGTATACGTCGTGAGCAGGCGCCCACGCGGGGTGATTTGCAGCTATCGGTGTTCGATGTCGACAATGGATTGCAGAAATTCAATCCGCTGCTCGACTGGAGTAATGCTGATGTGTGGGAATACCTAAAGCAGTATGAGGTGCCCTACAATAAGCTGCATGACCGTTTTTATCCCAGTATTGGTTGCGCTCCCTGTACGCGTGCTATCACACCGGGCGAGGATATCCGCTCCGGGCGCTGGTGGTGGGAGGATACGCAAAATAAGGAGTGCGGTTTGCACGTTAACAAGATTACTCCGATCAAGCAGGTATAGTCTGTTCTGGGTTTCGGTAGATGTCTGAAGTAGATGTCTGAATAGGCGTGCCTCATTTACCCGCGGCATTTTATTTGTTGAACCATAGATTCATTTATTTTGAATTTGTATTTTTTAGAAGTTGAGAAAAAAATGAGTAATCAACCTTTTACCCATCTGGATGTGCTGGAAAGTGAATCTATCCATATCATGCGAGAGGTGGCGGCGGAATGCAAAAACCCTGCGTTGTTGTTCTCCGGTGGCAAGGATTCCATCGTCATGCTGCGCCTGGCAGAAAAGGCTTTCCGCCCAGCGCGCTTTCCGTTTCCGCTGGTACACATTGATACTGAACATAACTTTCCGGAAGTTATTGCATGTCGCGACAAGTTGGCATCTGATTTGGGAGAGCGGCTAATCGTACGTTCGCTGGATGGCTCGATCAAGAAGGGAACGATTGTGCTGAAAAATGCAGATCAGGGACGCAATGCCTTCCAGTCTGTGACCTTACTGGAAACCATTGCCGAGTTTGGTTTCGATGCTTGTATTGGCGGTGCGCGTCGTGATGAGGAGAAGGCACGAGCCAAGGAGCGCATTTTTTCTTTCCGCGATGAGTTCGGTCAGTGGGATCCGAAGAATCAGCGCCCAGAGTTGTGGGATACATATAACACGCGGGTACATCCCGGTGAAAATATTCGCGTGTTTCCAATCAGTAATTGGACGGAAATGGATATTTGGGAATACATAGCGCGCGAGAAGCTACATATCCCCGATATCTACTATGCGCATGAACGCGAGGTGATCCGCCGTGACAATGGTATTTTACCTGTGTCGCACCTGGTGCAGCCCAGGTCAGGTGAAAAGGTGGAAAAAATGATGGTGCGTTTCCGTACTGTGGGTGATATGACTTGTACCTGTCCGGTAGAATCGCATGCACGCAACGCGCAGGAAATTATTGAAGAAACAGCTATCACACGCATTACCGAGCGCGGTGCGACACGTATGGACGATCAGACTTCAGAGGCATCAATGGAACTGCGCAAAAAAGAAGGTTACTTTTAATTATGAGCAATACCACACAGCTTCTTCGTTTCATTACTGCTGGTAGCGTTGACGATGGCAAGAGCACGTTAATTGGCCGCTTGTTACACGATTCCAAGTCTATTTTCGAGGATCAACTTTCTGCCATTACCAAAACCAGCGAGCGGCGGGGCGGCATGGGTGCGGTGGATTTATCACTGCTTACCGATGGCTTGCAGGCGGAGCGCGAGCAGGGAATTACCATTGACGTAGCTTATCGTTACTTTGCCACGCCCAAGCGCAAATTTATCATCGGCGACACGCCTGGGCATGAGCAGTACACGCGCAACATGGTTACTGCCGCCAGCACAGCGAACCTTGCTATCATATTAATTGATGCTCGCAAGGGCGTACTGACACAAACACGTCGCCATACTTTCATCGCCAGCCTGGTGGGTGTGCCGCACATTGTGCTGGCCGTCAACAAAATGGATATGGTAGATTATTCGGAAGAAACGTTTGACGCGATTTGCGCAGAGTATCGTGCATTTGCCGCGCAGCTGGGCCTGCATGAGATGACCTGCATTCCAATGTCGGCATTGAATGGCGACATGGTGGTGGAGCGCGGCGAAAATTTAAATTGGTATCAAGGCAGCCCACTGCTGGAACTGCTGGAAAATGTGGTGATTGACCATGACATCAACACTACCGATTTCCGCTACCCAGTGCAATGGGTGTGCCGTCCGCAGACGCAGGAATATCACGATTTCCGCGGTTACATGGGACGTATTGAGTCAGGCGTTATCGCGGCGGGCGATGAAATTACTATCCTGCCTTCCGGCCGCACCACCAAGGTGAAAGAGATCGTCACCTACGATGGCAACTTGCAACGTGCTTGCGCGCCACAGTCGGTCACGCTAACCCTGACGGATGAGATCGATATCTCGCGCGGCGATATGTTCGTGAAGTGTGCCACTATGCCGCAAGTTTCCAAGGAATTTGAGGCCATGCTGTGCTGGCTATCTGAGTCGCCGCTTGACCTGAATCGCAAATACATTATCAAGCACACCACGCGTGTGGTGAAGTGTTTGTTTGCGAGCCTTGAATATCGTGTGGATGTCAATACACTGGAACATCACAGCAGCGCCACGCTCAATATGAACGACATTGCTCGCGTGGCGATGAAGGTGCAACAGCCGCTGGTATTCGACAGCTACATCAAAAACCGTTTTACTGGCAGCTTTATCGTCATTGATGAGGCGACGAATAACACTGTTGCGGCGGGAATGATCATATAACCTGCAAACTTCACAAATTCGCGTGCGACTTGGTGCCGTGGCAGTGTAGATTCATACATCCGCCTGAACAAAATGTTTCATGGCAAACAAATGACAGCAAATGTGTGCGTCATAGATGAAGCGGTTAGGTTAATGGTGTGTCGCATAAGCCTGCGTGTGGTATCTTGCGGCTAACTAAGCCTATGCACCCTGAAATGCCATGAGCCTGTTTTCCCTAATCGTCGCCCTGTTGCTGGAACAATTACATCCTCTTGCTTCGCGCAAATACTTGTTTGTTTGGCTGACACGCTATGTAAATTTTTTTCAGCGTCACTTAAACACTGGCGAGCATAAACATGGCAAGATTGCTTGGCTACTTGCGGTGTTATTACCGTTATGCGGTACAGTTGCACTGTATTGGTTGTCGTACCTTATCCATCCGGTGTTCGCTTGGGCATTCAGTGTGCTGGTACTGTACCTCACCATGGGCTTCCGCCAGTTCAGTCATTACTACACCGACATTCATCAAGCGCTACGTGACAACGATTCGGATAAAGCGCGCAGTATCCTTTCTACATGGCGTGGAATGCCATGCCATGAACTGAGTTACGAGGAAGTTGCGCGCGTCACTATTGAAGAAGGACTGTTGGCCTCGCATCGTCGTGTGTTCGGAATAATAGCGTGGTTCGTGATTACAATGCTGCTGGGACTGGGGCCAGTTGGCGCAATATTGTATCGTATGGCACAGTTCATCTATACGCGTTGGGATAATCAGAATGACGCCGAATTCGCTGAGCTCGGTGAATTCGGCGTGTTCGCACGACAAGCCTATCATTGGATAGAATGGCTACCGCTGCGCCTTACCGCCACGATCTTTGCTATTGTCGGCGATTTTGAAGACACAGTGTATTGCTGGCGTACACAGGCACAAAACTGGCCTGATCCAGAAGCTGGCATTGTGCTGGCCAGTGGTGCGGGAGCGATCGGTGTACGACTTGGATTGCCAATTTCACAGGGCGGTTTGCCGCTAGACCGTCCCGAACTGGGAATAGGGGATGAGGCTGACGTGGATTTCATGCAAAGCACTGTAGGTTTGGTGTGGCGCGCGCTGGTATTCTGGATTGTGTTGTTGTTACTGCTAGGATTGGCAACGTTAGTAAGGATCTGACGTATCCGCAACATTGGTTCCTTGTTTGATAAATGTTATACCCGAATGGCACTTACTTAATGCCAACCTTTTGATTCAATGAATAAAAGCAGACTGGCTCGACGAGTGGTAAGGTGGAGTTGCGAAACACCCGCCCATCACCCGAGGAGCCAGCCCAAATGCATGTTAACCACAACGCCCGCACATCACAACAGCATCGTGTTCACAAGCAGGCCAGCAATAGCGACGCGTATGCATTCTTCAATCTTCTGACGGCCGAGCAGTTGCTGGGCAAAGTCGAGTCGTTGTTACCGGATCATCGGGAACGGCTATTTCCTCCAACGGAGACCCTGTCGATGTTCATGGCGCAGGTGCTGAGTGCTGATCGTTCTTGCCAGAAGGCGGTCAACAAGGTCGCGGTGAAGCGCCTGTCCGGTGGATTGCCCCAATGCAGCACGCACACGGGGGCATATTGCCGGGCGCGCACACGCTTACCGCTAGAGATGGTTAGCGCTCTTGCCCGCTATACTGGACAAGAGATCACGGCACGCGCGCCCGATGCGTGGCGCTGGCGGGGCAGCCCGGTGCGACTGGTAGACGGAACGACGGTAACCCTGCCGGACACGCCGACCAATCAGGTAGCCTACCCGCAATCGCGCAACCAGAAGCCGGGGCTGGGCTTTCCGCTGTGCCGCATCGTCGGACTCGTGTGTCTGGGCAGTGGGGCCGTGCTCAATGCCGCGTTTGGCCGCTATAGCGGCAAGGGCGGCGACGAGCAATCGCTGTTGCGCTCGATGCTCGATACGCTGGAGCGGGGTGACCTGCTGCTGGGCGATGCGTTCTATGCGACGTATTTCCTGCTGTGCGAATTGAGCGTTCGGGGTGTCGACGCGGTATTCGAGCAACACGGCTCACGCCAGCGCACGACCGATTTTCGATTGGGGCGACGGCTGGGTGTGCGCGACCATCTGCTCGTGATATACAAACCCGCCGTCAAGCCAGGCTGGATGACGCAGGCGGATTACGACCAGGCGCCGCAGTGCATGACGGTGCGAGAATTGCGCGCCGGGCACAAGACGCTCGTGACAACGCTCCTATGCCCGAAGCAAACCGACAAAGCTGCTATAGCGTCCCTCTACCAAAGCCGATGGCACGTGGAATTGGACTTGCGCAACATCAAGATGACCTTGGGGATGGAACGTTTGAGTTGCCAGACACCCGCCATGGCGATCAAGGAGATATGGGTCTACCTGCTCGCCTACAATCTTATTCGGCTGATGATGGCGCAAGCCGTGCGTTCACCTGATGCCGCGTCAGATCAGCTTCAAACATACCGTGCAGATGTGGATTGCATGGAGCGGACAGGGTCATGCCATCGAGTCCGGGGACAAGCTCTACGGGCTGTTTGCCCTCATCGCACAGCAGCGGGTGGGTGAACGCCCCGGCCGCATTGAGCCACGTGCCGTCAAGCGACGACCTAAAACCTACCCGCTATTAACCACTCCACGTGCGCTCGCACGCGCACATATTCGAAAATATGGGCATCCTGAAAAAATTAAGTAAGTGCCATTCATGTTATACCCTTTATTTTTCAAGGAGACCGGTCAACACTTATTCTGGCTTATCTCCTGAAACAGCTTTAGTCTCCGCGCATCTATCTTCCCTTCTTGCTCTGTTTTTTTCAGTGCGCAGCCCGGCTCGTGCGTGTGACGACAGTTATTGAAGCGACACTGGCCGTGGAAGGCTGCGAATTCCACAAAACCAGCTTCGATGGCACCAAAATTCAGATGATGTAGCCCGAATGCTTGCACACCGGGGCAGTCTATCAGATGGCTTTCCGTATCCAAGTGATAGAGACGTGCATGGGTGGTGGTGTGTTTTCCTGAATTCAGTGCGGTGGATATCTCGCGTGTGGGTGCTTGTGCATCCGGTAACAAAGCATTGATGAGAGTGGATTTACCCATGCCGGATTGCCCCACCAATATGCTGGTATGGCCTTGTAGAAAGGGACGCAGAGGAGAGGCATTCTCTTTGGCAGACAGTTCCAGCACACGGTAGCCAATCGCGCGATATGGTTCCAGTTGGGCACGCGCAATTATTGCTGCATCCAGTAAGTCGCATTTATTCAGCACAATGAGAGTTGCAAGTTGCTGATCGTGTGCGGCGATGAGGCAGCGCGCCAGTAGTTCGTCGCTGAATGAAGGTTTGCTTGCCACGACCACAATAATTTGTGTAATGTTGGCGGCAATAAGTTTCTGGCGGTAGGCATCAGAACGATACAGTAAGGTCTGGCGCGGCAGGGTGCGTTCTATCACCCCTTGCGCATCACTTATGCGCTGAATTTCTACAATATCACCACATGCAACTTCGCTTTTTTTTCCGTGTGTCAGGCATGGCAGCATCTCTCCGTCACACAGTTCAACCATATATTGGCGGCTGAAGGCGGCGACAACTTGCCCTTGGATTGGTGGATTCAAACCTTAAACAAGGCGTCTACCTTGGCGGCGCAGATGAAGTCATTCTCCGACAGGCCATTAATGGCATGCGTGGAATATTCCACATGGCACTTGTTGTAGCTTACGTTCAGATCGGGATGATGATCTTCGCGGTGCGAAAGCCATGCTACTGCATTTACGAAGGCCATAGTCTGATAATAGTTCTTGAAGTCAAAAACCTTGCTGATGGTGTGATCGCGCTGTACCCAGCCATCCAACTGCTTTATCAGAATGTTGATTTTATCCTGAGGTAACGCTTGCATACCGCCTTCGCAAGGTTTACATTTTTTGCTTGCCAAATCACAGGAAGTTGTCACATCGCTCACTTGAATTTATAGAAATTCTTGTTGAGATAGGCTGCGAGGTCTAGTTTTTCCTGTGTGGACAAATTAGCACGCGCATTACGAGCGCATACTAAAATTTGTGCCGCTAGCTGCTGCGGATCCTTCACCTTGCGGTCGGGGCGCGTGAAAATGGCATTGCCGTCACCGCCCATCTTGCCGTTGTGACAACGGTTACATTGGTATTTGTCAAACAATTTTTTACCGGCTTCAGGTTGGCCATCGGCAAAGGACTCGGCTTGTGCTGTACCGCACAGCAGTAAAAATATAGCAACAAATTTCTTCATGACTAGGCTCCTTGTAAAGTTTGTAATCGGGCAATACGCATCAGAGCGGGTGGATGCGAGTCGTAAAACGTAGAATACAACGGATCTGGCGTAAGTGTTGCAGCATTGTCTTGGTACATCTTTACCAGAGCGCTGGCCAAATCATTCGCATCGGTTTGTTGCGCGGCATAGGCATCTGCCTCAAATTCATGTTTGCGCGAGTAGTAGCTCATCAGCGGATGCAGTAAAAAACTGAACACCGGTAATATCATGAAGAATAGTAATAGCGCCAGTGCGGTCGATGGAGTGGTAACACCGAGTCCGTCATAGAACCAGTTTGCCTCCATCAATTGTGCTAGCAGCCATAAAAAACCTAGGCTCAAGGCAAAGGTGAAAACGATACGCTTCAGCACATGGTGACGTTTGAAATGTCCCAGCTCATGCGCTAGCACTGCCTCAATTTCTGTTGGCGCGAGGCGTTCCAGCAGGGTGTCGAAAAACACAATCCGTTTGGTTTTTCCGAAGCCCGTGAAGTAGGCGTTCCCGTGTGAGGTACGCTTGGAGCCATCCATTACGAATAGTCCCTGTGCGGTGAAACCGCATTTCTGTAATAGTGCCTTAATACGCATTTTGAGCGTCTCATCTTGCAGTGGGGTGAACTTGTTGAACAGCGGTGCGATGAAAGAGGGATAAATGAATAGTAGCAGCAGATTGAACGTTACCCATACCCCCCACACATACAGCCACCAATTTGCGCCCATGCGTTCCATCAGCCACAACACTCCAAATAACAATGGCAGGCCGAATATGGCGCCGAGCAACAAGCCCTTTGCGGCATCGGCCAGATACATTGCCAGCGTCATTTTATTGAAGCCGTAGCGTGCCTCAATGACGAATGTGCGGTAAAGGCTGAATGGCATTTCCAACAGGGATGAAAGTAGCAGCACCGTTAGGATGATCGCCAAGCCTTGTATAAGTGAATTGGTAAAGGTGGTCAACCACAAGTCTGCGATCCACTGCACCCCACCACCGAGGGTGAATACGAGTAGCAGTAGAGCATTGAATGGTGCACTCAGCATAGTCAATCGCGTTTTGGCGCTTGTGTAATCTGCTGCTTTTTGGTGTGCCGAGAGGTCAATCTGTTCGCGAAAATTCGATGGGACTTCGGTGCGATGTGCCTGAATGTGGGCAAGATGACGTCGTGCCAGCCACATTTGGACGATCGTAGTTAAAATCAGTGCGCTAATAAATAACGCGGAAAATTGGAATGGATTCATTTATTCTGATTTTTATAAAATGTACTGTAACAAATTGATATTATTTGTTTATTTTAATCTTATGGCGTATTCCGGCTCAGTTTTGTTAATTATAAATAATTGGCTTGTGGTGTTGATATGGCACAATACCTGCCCGATAATATCGATAAACAAACTCAATGAATTATGGCACAAAATCAAAATTACCTCATTTGGATAGACATGGAGATGACCGGTCTAGTTCCAGAAACTGATTGCATTATTGAAGTTGCGATGGTTATTACCGATAGCGAATTGAATACTATTGTTGAAGCACCGGTTTTGGTAGTGCATCAAGCAGATATTATATTGGATGGCATGGATAGCTGGAATAAAGCCACCCATGGCAAATCTGGCCTCATCGACAAGGTAAAAGCATCTACGCTGGACGCCGCAACAGTGGAAGCTCAGATGCTGGAGTTTCTCAAGGAATATGTGCCCGCTCGCACATCACCGATGTGCGGCAATTCCATCTGCCAGGACCGGCGCTTTCTTGCACGCTGGATGCCGCAATTGGAAAGCTATTTCCACTACCGCAATTTGGATGTAAGCACCCTTAAGGAACTTGCTAAACGCTGGAAGCCTGAAGTTGCTCAGGGAATAAAGAAACACGGTAAGCATGAAGCGTTGGCCGATATTTACGAATCTATCAATGAGATGAAATATTATCGCGAGAATTTTATTCGGATATAAGGCATTTTTGTGCCGCTGTATGGGTTAACTCATATGGCGCAATGCACTTTAGTTTTACAAGCTAACGCTTAGCGCCCATTGCCAGAGCTCTTAAGCGGCTCTGTTCCAGTTGCGCAGCTTGCGGTTTATCCAGCCAGCCGTGTAGATTATCCAACACCAAATCCGCTAAGGCGTGTATCCAGCCTGGCCGTTCATTGAGGCAAGGGATGTAGTGATATTCGCCGCCGCCTGCATGCTTAAAGTCTTCTTTACCTTCCATTGCAATCTCTTCCAGCGTTTCCAGGCAGTCTGCTACGAAGCCAGGACAGACTACATCAACGCGTTTAGTTTTTTTCATACCTAACTCTTTAAGTATGGCAGTGGTATAAGGTTGGATCCACTCGGAGCGGCCGAAGCGCGACTGGAAGCAAACAGTGTATTGTTCTGCATTAAGTTGCAGTGCCTCAGCTATCAGACGTCCGCTCTTTTGGCATTCACAGTGATAGGGGTCTCCCTTCTCCAGCGTGTAGCGCGGTAAACCGTGAAAGCTCATCACCAGCTTATCCGGACGACCATGCAGTGTCCAATAGTCGCGGATGTTTTGAACAGTGGCCGCAATGTAGCCAGGGTTGTCGTAGAAGTGCTTAATAGTGCGTAGTGCGGGCATGTTGCGCTGTTTGGTGAGTTCATTAAAAATGACATCCCATGCGGTACCGGTTGCACTAGCGGCATATTGCGGATACATCGGAACAAGCAAGATGCGCTGACAGTTTTGCGCCTTAAGTTTGTCTAGCACGCTGGGAATTGAGGGGTTGCCATAACGCATGGCGTAATCCACCACCAGTGGTATGCCCTGGGTGCGTTCCCCCAGATAGCCTTGTAGCAGACTAGTTTGACGTTCAGTATGAACTTTCAGGGGTGAGCCTTCCGGCATCCAAATGCTGGCATATTTGGCGGCAGATTTCTTTGGTCTAGTGTTCAGGATAATGCCGTTCAGAATGAACCACCAGACCAGCTTGGGAATTTCCACTACGCGCGGGTCGCTCAGAAACTCACGCAGGTAAGGTTTAACTGCTTGGGCGGTGGGAGCATCCGGTGTGCCAAGGTTAAGCAATAACACAGCACATTTTTCAGGTGTGCCGTGGGTATAAGTTGGTTCAGTTTGATAAGGCATAAAGTTTTATCCAAAAAAATTTTGCTACTGAGAAAAAGCCAAACAGAATACCAATTGAAAAGTTTTGGACTGTACTTCTCTATGCCTTTAATGTTGGTATTTTGATTTTGCTAATATTGCGACAGTGCATTGCTGAGCAGCTTGGAGGTGATATCCACGATCGGGACGACTTTTTCATAATTCATGCGCTTGGGACCGACCACCGCCAGTGTGCCAACAACCTGGCCGTCAGAAGTATAGGGCGCACTAACCACACTGCACTCGTCCAACCCGGGCAAACCGGATTCGTTACCGACAAAAATATGCACGCCGGGTGCATGGCGGCTTGCATCAAGCAACTGAAGCAGCTCAGTTTTCTGCTCGAACACGGTGAACAGCCCGCGTAGTTGTTGCATGTTTGATGAAAGATCGTTTATATATAAAAGATTGCGTTCGCCGCTGATCACGTAGTCTTCATTTTTTCGTGCAATTACCGCATCACCTGCCGCCATCGCCGCGCTCATTAGCGATGTCAGGTCATGCTGCAATTGATGTAACTCGGACTGCACGCGTTGGTGGATATCCTGGAATGGGCAGTTAGCATAGTGCTGGCTTAAAAAATTTCCAGCTTCAGTGAGCTGCGACTGGGTGTAATCCTTATGAGTCAGCAATACGCGGTTTTCCACCTCATTATTTGGCATTACGATAATTAGCAGAACTCGCTTTTTAGATAAGCGTAAAAATTCGACATGGCTCACTGTGATGGCGGCACGCTTCGGCGTGGCGACAACACCGGCAAAATGGGTAAGCTCTGACAACAAATTGGACGCCTGCGTTATCAAGCGCGAAGGATTGTCCGGTTGTAATTGGTGTTCGAGTTGTTGCACACGTGCGCTGTCCAGCGGTTGCACTACCATCAATGTGTCGATAAACAAACGATAACCCCGCGCTGTCGGCACGCGCCCAGCGGAAGTGTGCGGACTGCTCACTAGCCCCATTTCTTCGAGGTCGGCCATTACATTACGAATAGTGGCAGAGCTGACTTCCAAACCGGAGAATTGTAGTAGCGCGCGCGAACCCACCGGCTGACCATTGTTAATATAGCGATCCACCAATGTCTTAAGCAAAATTTGTGCGCGATTGTTAAGAATTGTTGACATTTAATCTGGTCTGGAAGTAGTGGCGTCGTTCTTCGATAAAGGTTTGTTGTGTTCGTGGTTGGTCGATAAGCGAGGTCGGCTCGAATATCAGCAGTTTAAAACTTAATGAATTCGACAATAATTTATGTTCCATTTATGCCATGCACAAGCATTTCTTTCACATCAAAAATAACATGATGCTCAGACTTGAATACACAGGTGAACATTATATTCACTTGGTAAGCTGGAAGTTATTCTAATGTTGTTCTGCATTTGATAAATCTCCGTACAGCTTATTTTAATGATAATCTAAGGTCTGATTTAAGTTAAAAAAAGTCTCTAAGAAGTAAAGATATAAGCTTTCCAGTTTAGTGTCTGCAAAGTTTGGGTAAACACCATTAATTATATTCATTCATTCCTTATTGAATCAATATACTCTTTGCTTAGTATGCTCTTGATGAAGTTGGCACAAAATATTAGTTATATTTATGGTTACCAAATATCCTACGCTTGGATGTTCTGCAACCCGAGCCCTGAAAATATTATAATTAAATTTATTTGTTCAACCGAGGAACTACAAATGAAACCACAAGCCGAACTTATTGTTCGAGAATTTGGTTATGGGTACAGATCGCTATAGGGGGTTGTTTCTAAAAAAATCCAATACCACCCCAAAATTATCCCGCAAAGTACTAACCATTTTTTTCAATTAGTAGTTCCTGACAATAATGAACTTGCCCGTGGTACATTACGCGCCATTCTGCACCAAGCCAGTCTCAGCGTCGATGAACTTAACGCATTACGCTACCCATAAATAATGGTGGTTAAGATTTAAAGATGAATAAAATTTCCACCCCAATCATTTTATTAAACGGAGAAATCATGAAATCAGTTTATATTTCAACCCTACTATTTCTAGCTCTTGCGGCATTCGCTGACGTATACGCGGCTGACTCCACGCTGAGTGTAACCTGTAAAGGTGATGACGTGGGCGCTGATGTGTTGGTTAATGGCAAATTCAAGGGTGAATGCCCTGTGGACGTGCTGGTACCGGAAGGCAAATTAAAGTTGAAGGTGCAAAAGAAAGTTGACACTTCCAATGTACGCATATTCGAGCAAGAAATTCGTATGGGCGATAACGTGCTCAAAACGATCGAAGTGTTATTGGGTGCGCCGCAAAGTAACGCCGAAGGCAAGCATCAGGAGCCAGCGCAGTTGAGCTTGGAGCAGACTGAGGCGAAGAAGGGATCATTGCTGAGTGTCACCTGTAAAATTGATGACATGGATGCTGAAGTATTCGTCGACGATAAACTCAAGGGCGCATGTCCGCTGGACGTGCAGGTGCCTGCAGGCACGTTGAAGTTGCGGGTGCAAAAGAAAGTCGATGCTTTGAATGATCGCATATTCGAACAAGAAATCCGTGTGGGAGATGGCGCGATCAAAAAGGTCGAGGTCCAATTGGGCGCGGCGCAACTTAATGCTGCAGGTAAACGACACGAACCTGAACAGGCTGAGGTTAAAAAGGGAACGTTCAAAGACTGCACAGGCTGCCCAGAAATGATAGTCATCCCTGCAGGAAGTTTTGACATGGGTTCGCCGGATAATGAGGTCGGTCACGGCGTTGATGAAGGCCCTGTTCATCGGGTCACTCTACCGTCCTTTGCCTTAAGCACAACCGAAGTTACCCGAGGTCAGTATGCGGCATTTGTGGGTGATACAAAATATGACGCAGGAACATGTTGGGCAGTCAACGAAAGCGGTTGGGTTGAAGAACGTGCTGGCCGCAATTCGGGTGACTTTGTTTTTCGTAAAGACCTTGCTGGCGACAGCCAGTTTGACAACCGCCCGGTTTCCTGTGTCAATTGGTTTGACGCTCAAGCCTACGCCCAATGGTTATCAAAGAAAACCGGAAAGAGCTACCGTCTGCCGACTGAAGCGGAATGGGAATATGCCGCCCGCGCCGGCACGACAACCGCCCGCTACTGGGGTAATGATGTCGGACGTAGTAATGCTAACTGCAGTGATTGCGGTCACAAGTGGGATGGGTCTGCCACTCCGTGGGAGGGAGCATCATCTTCCCCGGTAGGCAGCTTCCAGCCTAATGCTTTTGGTCTGTACGACATGCTTGGCAATGTGTGGGAATGGACGGAGGATACTTATCATAATAATTATAAAGGTGCGCCAACCAATGGAAGTGCTTGGGTGCAAAGAACATCTGGAAATGATAGGTCTGTAGGACGTGTTATTCGCGGCGGCTCTTGGAAATACAGTTCGGAGTTTATGCGCGCAGCATACCGTATGGGGAACGAAGAGATAAAACGTTATGAATACAAGGTTGGAATTCGTCTCGCCAGAACTCTTCCGTAATTAGTACATCAACCTTAAGGTAAGTTAATGAGGGGTAGTTGGTGGATGGGGATAATTATATTAATCTGATTGAGCCTCTTTTTTTGTTTTGCTTAAAATAGGGGATGCAGTTGAATTATTTGTCTCAAACTAGCGTCGGATTAGTTATAGAGAACCTTGAATAATATTCAGAATGGCAATACCGTATTTTTCTAATCTGACTGCGATGTTTGAGCTTCGTGCTTTGAAATTAAGCCATTGTTATGGCTTAATTTCATCCATGGTTTTATTGTGATAAATTTATGTTCTAAATTAGAATTTGAACTCCACCAATTCCAAATTCAAAGAGGATGCCGAAGGGGACGTTGCCAAAAAGATATAGAGAGCTACAATTTTTGCTATGAAATTCCCATTTAAAACTATCGCTCTGATTGGAAAATACAAGACGCCTGAAATTACCGAGCCGCTGTTGCGGTTGGCTGCATTTCTTGCCGAACAAGATGTTTCTGTAGTGGTGGATAGTCTCACGGCCGAGCACCTAAAGCGGCACGACTATAGCGTTATGGCTCTGGACGCGATGGGGGATGGGGTGGATCTGGCCATCGTGCTGGGCGGCGATGGAACCATGCTAAACATTGCTCGTACCTTGGCACCCCTTGGTATTCCGCTCGTGGGAGTGAATCAGGGGCGGTTGGGTTTTCTTACCGACATTTCGCTTGATACCATGCCGCAAACCATAGCCGCTATGCTGGGCGGCAATTTCGTCACTGAGCAGCGCATGTTGTTGTCTACATGTATTTTGCGCGATGGAGTAGAGGTATTTAATTCGCTAGCGTTCAACGAAGTGGTGTTGCACCGCGGCAATGCCAGCAGCATGATTGAATTCGAGGTGCGCATCGATGGTGAGTTTCTATATCTTCAGCGTGCTGATGGTTTGATTGTAGCGACCCCTACTGGCTCAACAGCATATGCGTTATCCGCTGGCGGTCCTATCTTGCATCCTTCACTCGACCTTATTGCTCTGGTTCCTGTCTGTCCGCATACCTTAAGCAATCGTCCGATCGTTGTTAAAAGCGAATCGCTAGTGGAGATTCTGCCACACCGCATTTCTGATGCGCGTGTGCATTTTGATAGCCACGCCTATTTTGACTTGCAGGAAAATGACAAAATGGTGGTGACCGCTTATCAACAGCCGGCTTGTCTATTGCATCCAGTAGGACATAGCTATTACCGTACATTGCGTGAAAAATTGCTCTGGAATAAAACGTTGTAATGTTGAAATTTCTTAGTATCCGCGACTTTGTCATCGTCGATTCCCTTGAACTCGATTTTTCCTCCGGCTTCACCGCGCTTACTGGAGAAACGGGTGCGGGAAAATCCATCTTAATTGATGCCTTGTCGCTGGCATTGGGTGAGCGTAGCGATGCGGGCATGGTGCGTAACGGTTGTGAGCGCGCCGAGATCAGTGCGGAATTTGATATGGCTTACTTGCCTGATTTGCAAGCTTGGTTGCGTGAGCAAGAGCTGGTAGGTGATGCGAATGTGTGCATGTTGCGCAGGTTGCTGGATGCCAACGGGCGTTCGCGGGGTTTTATAAATGGGCGTAGCGCCACGTTGCAACAGATGCGCGATGCGGGTCAGTATCTGCTTGATATCCACGGTCAGCATGCGCATCAGTCCGTATTGCGTCCCGATGCTCAGCGCGACCTGCTGGATGGCTATGCCGGTTTGATAAACGAGGTGGAGGCGCTGGCGGCATTATTCCGCGAGTGGCAAGCGCTGCTTCGTCGCCGTATAAAATTGGAGCAAAGAGCTGAAGCGGTGGCTAGCGAGCGCGAATTGCTATTGTTTCAACGGCGTGAGTTGGAAATGCTGAACTTCAGCGTACAGGCGTGGATGGAATTACAGGCCGATCATGCGCATCTGTCGCACGCCGCTGAACTGCTGGAAACCGCACAATTTGGCGTGGAAGTATTAAGTGAAGCAGATACTGCCTGTCTTGCCCAATTGAATGCGCTTACTGCCCGTTTACGGGCGGGCGTTGAATTCGACAGATCCTTGCAGGACACGCTTAATATGGTGGAAAGTGCTCAAAACGATTTGCAGGAAGCCGTGTACGCGTTACGCCATTATCCACAGAAAGTGGATGCCGATCCGCAAAAATTACGCGAGCAAGAACAGCGCATGGCTGCGGTGGTGGATGCGTCGCGCAAGTATCGGGTAATGCCAGAGCAATTGCCCGGAACCCTGCAATGTGTCGTCGCGCGGCTGGATGATCTGGGCAGCGATGCTGACCTCCCTGCATTGGCGCAGCAAGAGGCTGCCGCAGGTGAGCAGTATCTGTCCGCCGCAAAAAAATTGAGTGCGGCGCGTAAGAAAGCAGCTGAAAAATTGTCGCTTGAAATCACTACTGCAATGCAGACGTTGGCCATGCAGGGCGGCAACTTCACCGTAGTACTTAAACCGCTTGCCGAAGGAAATGCACGTGGGCTGGAAGTGGTCGAATTTCAAGTGGCGATCAATCCCGGTTCGCCGTTGCGCAGTTTGGCAAAAGTTGCCTCTGGTGGCGAATTATCGCGTATCAGTCTGGCGATACAGGTGGCGGCCAGTCAGGCGGCCACCGTGCCCACGTTGATTTTTGACGAAGTGGATAGTGGTATAGGAGGGCGTGTGGCGGAGATTGTTGGTGCTTTGCTAAAGCGTTTGGGAGAGCGCCATCAAGTAATGTGCGTAACACATTTGCCGCAAGTGGCAGCGATGGCGGATGCACAATGGCAGGTGAGCAAGTCAAGACGAAACGGCGCCGCCGTAAGTACTATATCTATTCTCAAGCAGGGGGAACGTGTTGAGGAAATTGCGCGCATGTTGGGGGGAGTAAGAATTACCGACACCACACGCAAACATGCGGCCGAAATGCTTGAGGCGGGGCTAGGTCTGTCGTCCTGAAGCACCTTTGATGTATCATGCTGAAGTTCCGTTACCAATGGTTTTTACTATGCGCATTAAGTTAATTGCGGTCTCAGTGTTGCTCGTTTCGTGCAGTGAAATGACTATGCCCAAGCTACCCTCGTTCACTGCCCACAAGATGGAAATTAATCAAGGCAATATGGTTACTCCTGAGATGCGTCATAAGCTCAAGTTGGGAATGACGCGGTCGCAAGTGCAGGCTATCCTGGGCACGCCGCTGGTCAATGACGTCTTTCATACTAACCGTTGGGATTACGTGTATAGGCTCGAAAAAAAGGGTAAGTTGCTTGAAAAGCAACGTATGACGCTATATTTCGAGGGGGACTCCCTAACTCGTATTGACGAGGGCGATATGCCGGCGCTACCCGCGTTAGTCGTGCCTGTGTCGGCCGAACCAGTCGGCGAGAATTAGCCCTGAAAAATATTCAAGGAGTAGGGATGAATAAAATAAAAGTCGCAATTGCCGGGTGTAGCGGGCGAATGGGCAAGGCTTTGCTGGAAGGCATATTACAGTCGGACGATCTGACATTACATGCGGCTTTGGAACATACCTCCAGCGCACAGCTTGGGAGGGATGCAGGCGAGTTAGCCGGGAGCGCATGCGGCGTGAGGATTACTGCTGATGTGGAGGATGCTCTGCAAGGTGCGAATGTGCTGATTGATTTTACTCGCCCGGAAGGAACGGTGTATCACCTGGGAACGTGTATAAAGCTCGGCGTGCCGATGGTTATAGGCACCACCGGTTTTTCTGCGCAGCAGAAGGCGCAGTTGGGTGCGGCTGCGCAGCACATCGGCATCGTGTTTGCTCCCAATATGAGCGTAGGCGTGAACCTTACTTTCAAGCTGCTGGAAATGGCGTCCAAAGTCTTAAGCCATGGCTATGATATTGAAATCATCGAAGCACATCACCGTCACAAAGTGGATGCACCCTCCGGCACCGCGCTGGGCATGGGAGAAGTAATTGCAAAAACGCTGGGGCGTGACCTTGCTAGATGCGCTGTATATGGTCGTGAAGGTGTCACTGGCGAACGCGATCCATCCACCATTGGCTTCGCCACCGTGCGCGGCGGCGACATTGTGGGAGACCACACAGTATTATTTGCAGGCACCGGCGAACGTATCGAAATTACTCACAAGGCCAGTAGTCGCGCCACTTTTGCTTTCGGTGCGCTACGCGCCGCACGTTTTCTGCAGGGCAATGCGGCCGGGATGTATGACATGCAGGATGTGCTTGGGTTAAAGTAAGCGAGTAGGTAGAGCGCTTCAACAGAGAAAAATTAATATTTAGCACAATCATTTTGCTTAATATTGGGTTGAAATGCTAAAAATGACAGTATGATTACTAATATCTCCCGCTTTGAGCAAGCGTTTGTCAAATTTGATGCCGCTAACGCCGCTGATCCTAATCAGGTTGTTTTCGAGGGTGTAATTTATCCAAAAGAATTACTCTATGCTAAACGCATGACTACCATGCTTAAGCATTTTGAGCTTGATGCCTCTGAAACGTTGCAACTTGCAGCGCGTTGCCAGCATATCTGCCGCTGGAAAATCCCACGCAACAATTATCCGATGGATAGGGTGGGTTACAAATGCTGGCGCATTGAATTGTATAAATTTCACGGTGAAATAACTGGTGGAATTATGCGAGAGGTAGGTTACGATGAGGAAATGATCGCTAATGTACAAGCGCTGTTGCGCAAAGAGAAGCTCAAAACCAACCCGGAAAGCCAGATATTGGAAGATGTCGTTGGCTTAGTGTTTCTTCAATATTATCTGGTAGATTTTGTTAATAAATATAGTCATTTTGAAGAAGAAAAACTGCTCAACATTCTCCGCAAGACTTGGAAAAAAATGTCCGAGAAAGGCCACATAACCGCATTGAAATTTAACTTCACTCCAGAACTGCGGGTGGTAATTAATAAAGTGCTGGCTGTAGCCTGACTATTTACCAGGTGGGACAGTGAATTCAGTTAAGCAGGCAGATTAGGTTTCGCAATTGATACCCCCCCCGCTATCAGGTATAATTTGAGAATAGTAATGGCGGGATGAACGATCGGTTCGTCCCGCTTCTTTATGTCATCCGAGCTGTTAGCCCGAATGTTTCATAAATTGGCGCGTGCTCTCTTTGGTCTTTTGATTGCCATGCAAGGTTTTGTTCTCTCGGGTGTATGACCCCGTTCGTTCACAAAGCTGGCTAATCAAGTAAGTAAGGTTCGTTGGGATGGGAAAATATTTCCCAGTTCGCAAAATCTTGCGCAATCATCACGCGAATTTATGAAACGTTCAGGCTAGTAGCTAGCCTTGGAGAGTATCTGGTGTCGCAAACGAACCCTGCCATTCTTGTGCTTGCCGATGGGACGGTGTTTCGTGGTACTGCCATTGGCGTTTCTGGCATGTGCGTGGGCGAGGTGGTGTTTAATACCTCGATGACCGGCTACCAGGAAATTCTTACCGACCCTTCTTACTTTAAACAAATTGTCACCTTGACTTATCCTCATGTCGGTAATGTGGGCGTAAATGTTGAGGACGAAGAATCGCGCCGAGTGTTCGCCAGTGGACTGGTGATCCGCGATTTATCCTTGACGGTGAGCAACTGGCGCAGCACGCAATCGCTGTCCGATTACCTCAAAGCCAATAAAGTAGTGGCGATTTCCGATATTGACACCCGCAAGCTAACGCGCATTCTGCGCGAAAAGGGTGCTCAGAACGGCTGCATTGCCACTGGTATGGATGAAGGGGCGGCGCTGCAAGCGGCGCGCGACTTTGTGGGGCTAAATGGGATGGATCTGGCGCAGCATGTCTCTTGTGAAAAGCATTACGATTGGACGCAGCGAGAGTGGAATTTGAAGGACGGTTACCGCAGTAATGTGCATTCCGAGTTCCATGTGGTGGCATATGACTTTGGCACGAAGCTCAATATTCTGCGCAAACTGGCCGAACGCGGCTGCAAGATCACAGTCGTACCCGCCAAGACCAGCGCCGAAGATGTGTTGGCGCTCAAGCCGGACGGCGTGTTACTGCCAAATGGTCCGGGTGACCCTGAGCCGTGCGATTATGCTATTGCGGCAACGCAGCAATTTTTACATGTGGGTGTGCCGCTGTTCGGCATCTGTCTGGGACACCAGATTCTTAGCTTGGCAGTGGGAGCCCAGACGGTGAAAATGAAGCTCGGTCATCGAGGCGCAAACCATCCGGTTCAGGACATGCAGAGTAAACATGTGATGATTACCTGTCAGAACCACGGTTTTGCGGTGAATGCGACGACCCTGCCGGTTAATACGCGTGTGACACATGTATCTCTGTTCGATGGTACGCTGCAGGGCTTCGAGTTGACCGATAAGCCTGCGTTCTGTTTCCAGGGTCATCCAGAGGCCAGCCCCGGTCCACATGATGTGGATTATTTGTTTGATCGCTTCGTGGCGCTGATGCGCAAGAGTTCCTGACATGCCCAAACGTACTGACATAAAATCTATCCTGATTATCGGAGCTGGCCCCATCATTATCGGACAGGCGTGCGAATTTGATTATTCCGGTGTACAGGCTTGTAAGGCGCTGCGTGAAGAAGGTTATCGCGTGGTTCTGGTGAATTCGAATCCGGCCACCATCATGACCGATCCGAACATGGCGGATGCTACCTATATCGAGCCGATCACTTGGCGGATAGTGGAAAAAATCATTGTCAAGGAAAGGCCGGACGCGATCCTGCCTACCATGGGTGGACAGACCGCGTTGAATTGCGCGCTAGATTTGGCTAAACATGGTGTGCTGGAAAAGTATGGCGTAGAAATGATAGGCGCCTCGCGCGAGGCCATCGATATGGCGGAAGACCGCGAAAAATTTAAGCAGGCGATGACGCGCATTGGCTTGGCATCGGCGCGCTCGGCGATTGCGCATAGTATGGAGGAGGCGTTGCAGGTGCAGCAGGTGATGGGTTTTCCTACAGTTATCCGTCCATCCTTTACTATGGGTGGTTCGGGCGGCGGTATTGCTTACAATCGCGAAGAGTTCGTCGATATTTGTGAGCGCGGTCTGGAGGCTAGCCCCACTAAGGAGTTGTTGATTGAAGAATCACTGCTTGGCTGGAAAGAGTTCGAAATGGAAGTGGTGCGTGACCGTGCTGACAACTGCATAATCATCTGCTCGATTGAAAATTTAGACCCGATGGGTGTGCACACTGGTGATTCCATCACTGTGGCACCAGCGCAGACGCTGACCGACAAGGAATACCAGATCATGCGCAACGCGAGCATTGCCGTGCTACGCGAAATTGGCGTGGATACGGGTGGCTCCAACGTGCAGTTTGCCATTAACCCCGAAAATGGGCATATGGTGGTGATTGAGATGAATCCACGCGTATCGCGCTCTTCGGCGCTGGCATCCAAGGCTACCGGCTTTCCAATTGCCAAAGTGGCGGCGAAACTGGCGGTAGGATACACACTGGATGAGTTGAAGAATGAAATTACGGGTGGGGCAACCCCGGCTTCATTTGAGCCGACAATAGATTACGTAGTGACCAAGATTCCACGTTTCGCTTTTGAGAAATTCACACAGGCCAATGACCGTTTAACTACACAGATGAAATCAGTGGGCGAAGTGATGGCAATCGGTCGCACTTTCCAGGAATCATTTCAGAAGGCGCTACGTGGACTGGAAGTGGGTGTGGATGGACTAGACGGAAAAACAACCGATCATGAGTTGATTGCCGCTGAATTGGGCGCACCAGGGCCGGATCGTATTTGGTATGTGGGAGATGCTTTCCGCATGGGCATGACGCTGGAAGAGGTGTTCAGCTTAAGCAAAATTGATCCTTGGTTCCTAGTGCAGATCGAAGACCTGATCAAGCGCGAAGTAGCGCTGGCGGGTCGTACGTTGGATAGTATGGGTATGGAAGAGTTGCGTGGATTAAAGCGCAAAGGTTTTTCTGATAAACGCTTGGCCAAGTTGCTGGGAAGTGATGCAGCTGCCGTGCGCGCTTGCCGTCATGCGCTGGGTATCCGTCCGGTGTTCAAACGGGTGGACACTTGTGCCGCCGAATTCGCCACCAATACTGCCTATATGTACTCTACCTATGAAGAGGAATGTGAGGCACAGCCAACAACCAGAAAAAAAATTATAGTGCTAGGTGGTGGGCCGAATCGTATTGGTCAAGGGATCGAGTTTGATTATTGCTGTGTGCATGCCGCGCTGGCGTTGCGTGAGGATGGATATGAAACCATTATGGTTAATTGTAATCCAGAGACTGTGTCTACTGATTACGATACGTCCGACCGTCTGTATTTCGAACCACTGACGCTGGAAGATGTGCTTGAAATTGTGGCTGTGGAAAAACCGGCCGGCGTGATCGTGCAGTTTGGTGGGCAGACGCCGTTGAAGCTGGCGCGTGGCTTAGAGAAAAACGGTGTGCCCATTATAGGCACCACGCCGGACATGATCGACTGTGCGGAAGACCGTGCGCGTTTCCGCGTGATGTTGCAGCAATTGGACTTAAAACAACCGCCCAATCGCACGGTCAGCACGCCGGAACAGGCGGTGCTGGCAGCGCAAGAGATTGGCTACCCGCTGGTGATGCGACCCAGTAATGTGTTGGGTGGGCGTGCCATGGAGATCGTTCATTCCCAGCCTGATTTGGAACGTTATATGCGCGAGGCAGTGGAGAGCGCCAATATTTTTCCAGAACGCATGCCGATTTTGCTCGACCGCTTTCTTAATGATGCGATTGAGGTGGATGTGGATGCGGTAAGTGACGGTACAGATGTACTCGTCGGCGGTATCATGGAGCACATCGAAGAGGCTGGTGTACATTCTGGCGACTCGGCCTGTTCTTTGCCACCTTTTAGTTTGTCGTTAAAGCTTCAGGATGAGTTGCGCCGCCAGACCAAGGCGATGGCCAGAGCGCTGAATGTAGTCGGCCTGATGAATGTACAGTATGCCATTCAGGGTGAATCTGTATTTGTACTGGAAGTAAATCCGCGCGCCTCACGCACCGTGCCTTTCGTGTCCAAAGCTACTGGAATTCCGCTGGCCAAGGTGGCTGCACGTTGCATGGTTGGTAAAACTTTGGCGCAGCAGGGCGTGACTAAAGAAGTTATTCCATCGTATTATTCGGTTAAGGAGGCGGTGTTTCCATTTATTAAGTTCCCCGGTGTGGATATCATTCTTGGTCCGGAAATGAAATCCACTGGAGAGGTAATGGGTGTGGGCGACACCTTTGCGGAAGCCTTTGTTAAATCCCAATTGGCGGCGGGAGTGAAGTTACCGTCCACCGGCAAAGTGTTCATCAGTGTACGTGGTGCGGATAAGTTGGGTGCCGTGGAAATTGCCAAGAGCCTGCGCGATATGGGCTTTGCCGTTTTGGCCACGCGTGGTACCGCTGCAGCATTAGCGGCCGCGGATGTCGCTGTGACTGTGGCGAACAAGGTGGCAGAAGGTCGCCCGCACATCGTGGATATGATAAAGAACGGCGAGATCAGCCTGATTATTAACACAGTGGACAGTAAGCGCAGTGCGATGCAAGATTCTTATTCTATCCGTCATGCCGCATTGCAGGGGCGTGTGACTTATTACACCACTCTGGCAGGTGCGCGCGCAGCTTGTTTGGGCATGCAGCACATCGCTGAATTAAATGTGTATGACTTGCAGACGCAGCATCAGCGTCTGATTCATTAAGAACGTAAGAAGGAAGAATCAGTATGAGCAAGATTCCATTAACCGTGGTAGGTGCTGAACAATTGCGTAACGAACTGCATCATTTGAAAACCGTTGATCGCCCATGGGTGATAAATGCCATTTCTGAAGCGCGCGCGCAAGGTGATTTGTCGGAAAATGCTGAATATGAAGCGGCTAAAGAACGCCAAAGCTTTGTTGAGGGGCGCATCATAGAATTGGGAAGCAAGCTGGGTAATGCTCAAGTGATAGATCCAAAGACCCTCAACGCAGACGGTCGTTGTGTGTTTGGCGCGACCGTGAGGCTGGAAGATCTCGCAAGCGGCGATGTGGTGACTTATCAGATTGTTGGAGATGATGAAGCGGACATCAGGCAATGCAAGATTTCCATAAGTTCTCCGATTGCGCGGGCACTGATCGGCAAGTACAGCGGAGATGTTGCTGAAGTTCAAGCTCCAGGCGGGGTTCGCGAATATGAGATCGTGAACGTGCAATATATTTAAGCCTTCCAAGCACCCGTGGCAGCCATAAGAAATACGCAGGTGCGCCCTCCATCACTGCTAGTGACCTTTAAGCATCTAGGGGTAGCAGTATGGCCGTTTCGCTCACCTCTGCTCTAAGAGGTGGCAGGACGTAATGCAAGGCTGGGAGGTTTAGCGGCTACCCAACTGTTTTTTGCTAAGCAGCTTGCCTTTATGCTGTGCAGGTTTCTTCTCGGGTACATCTTCTTGTGGTTGATATATAACCAGGATTTTGCCAATATGTTGCACCGCTACTGCGCTCAATTGTGCGCAAATTTGTTCCAACATAACCACGCGTGCTTCCCGATCCTCATTCATAACCCTGATTTTGATTAATTCATGACTCTTCAGGGCGCAGGAGATTTCTCTCAGTACAGTGGGGGTCAGTCCTGCTGATCCAATCATGACGGTGGGTTTAAGCGGATGAGCGCGCGCTTTGAGGTTTTGGCGTTGTAATACAGATAGTGTTAGCAATTTTATTGGCTCCTGATAAGACTGACATTTTAAACGATGAAACGATCCAAAAGTAGCAAACAGTGGATGAATGAACATGTTAATGATTCATATGTGCAGCGCGCGCAGAAGGAAGGTTACCGCTCGCGTGCGGCATACAAGTTATTGGAAATTGATGAGCGTGACCGCCTACTCAAACGTGGCATGGTGGTGGTTGACTTGGGTGCTGCCCCTGGCGGCTGGTCGCAAGTCGCTGCCATCAAGGTGGGCGAAGGTGGCAAAGTAATTGCAGTCGACCTGTTGCCATTGCACTCGATAAATGGCGTAGAGTTTATTCAAGGTGATTTCCGCGACGACAGTGTGATGGCGCAAATTGAGGGCAAACTGGGCGGCAAGAAAATTGGACTTGTAATCTCTGATATGTCCCCCAATATTAGTGGCATCAACATGACCGATCAGGCACGTGCTATGCATTTGGCGGAACTGGCGCTGGACTTTTCATTACGCCATTTGCAACCAAGCGGCGCATTTCTGGTGAAAGTGTTTCAAGGCGTAGGTTTTGAGGACTATATTAAATTGATGCGCAGCTACTTTGCTCGAGTGGTGACGCGCAAGCCAGATTCATCGCGTGATCGAAGCAATGAACTATATCTCTTGGGAACCTCAAAATTTGAGAGCACATTTGAAAATTCAACTTTCTAAGTTGAGACAAGACGCGAGATAAATTTAACACGCAGTACATATTTTACATGTAAGCGGTAAAATCTATAAATTGACGCAGCATTGCAATATTGTTGGATTTATAGTGGTGCCCTTGAGTAATCGGGTCAGACGTAGTCTAATGGATGCATGGTAGCGACTGTGCGCTGGTTAAGGAGTAACTTTGAACAACTTGTTTAAGAGTATCGGAATTTGGATGGTCGTTGCGCTGGTGCTGATGACCGTATTCAATCAATTCAACACGCGCCAGCAGCAGACCTCGCAGACGCAGATGGATTACTCGCGATTTCTGGAAGAAGTCAGGTTGGGGAGTATTACCAAGGTAACTATCGAAGGGCGCATGCTGAAGGCTGTTACTAACGATGGTAAGCGTATTAGCAGCTATGCGCCGCAAGATTTGTGGTTGGTATCTGACTTGATCAAGAACGGTGTCACGATTGAGGCTAAGCCGGAAGAGGAGCAATCCTTTCTGATGAGCATTTTTGTTTCGTGGTTTCCGATGCTGCTGCTCATTGGTGTGTGGGTTTTTTTCATGCGCCAGATGCAAGGTGGCGGTAAAGGAGGGGGGCTTTTCTCTTTTGGCAAGAGCAAGGCGCGCATGCTGGACGAGACTAAAGAACGTGTTACCTTTGCCGATGTGGCAGGTTGTGATGAGGCCAAGGAAGAAGTATCCGAGATTGTAGATTTCCTGCGCGACCCAACCAAATTTCAAAATTTGGGCGGTCGCATTCCGCGCGGGGTGCTGTTGCTGGGTAGCCCCGGTACCGGCAAGACGCTGCTGGCAAAGGCCATTGCGGGTGAAGCTAATGTACCGTTTTTCTCAATCTCTGGTTCTGATTTTGTAGAAATGTTTGTCGGCGTGGGCGCGGCGCGCGTACGCGACATGTTCGAGCAGGCTAAAAAACAGGCGCCATGCATTGTGTTCATTGATGAAATTGATGCAGTCGGTCGCCAACGCGGTGCTGGCTTGGGCGGCGGCAACGATGAACGTGAACAAACCCTGAATGCGTTGCTAGTGGAAATGGATGGTTTTGAAGGAGCCAGCGGCGTGATAGTGATCGCTGCGACCAATCGTCCCGATGTACTCGACTCAGCACTGTTGCGTCCGGGCCGTTTTGATCGCCAAGTAGTAGTGCCGTTGCCGGATATTCGTGGCCGCGAACAGATTCTGATGGTGCATATGCGCAAAGTGCCTATTGCGCCTGACGTGAAAGCCGATATTTTGGCGCGTGGTACACCTGGTATGTCTGGTGCTGACTTGGCGAATCTGGTAAACGAGGCGGCACTGTTTGCCGCACGGCGTAGCAAGCGATTCGTAGAGATGGACGATTTCGAGGCAGCCAAGGATAAGATCATGATGGGTGCGGAACGCCGCTCAGTCGTCATGCCAGAGGAGGAGCGTCGCAACACCGCTTACCATGAATCCGGCCACGCGGTGGTGGCCAAGTTGCTGCCCAAAACTGATCCGGTTCACAAGGTCACTATCATTCCGCGTGGACGTGCGCTGGGGTTGACCATGCAGTTGCCAGCGGAAGATCGTTACAGCATGGACAAGAATCGTATCCTTGATACGCTTGCGGTATTGTTCGGCGGTCGTATTGCGGAAGAGATTTTCATGCACCAAATGACTACCGGAGCTTCCAATGACTTTGAGCGTGCCACTGAAATGGCACGCCGCATGGTAACACAATGGGGTATGTCGGAAGCCTTGGGGACGATGGTATATGGCGAAAACGAAGGCGAGGTATTTCTTGGGCGCTCCGTGACTACCCACAAAAATGTTTCAGAAGCTACCATGCAGAAAGTGGATGAGGAAATTCGCCGCATTATAGACCAGCAGTACGCATTGGCTCGAGGGCTGATCGAAGCCAACCGGGACAAAGTCGAAGCGATGGCGAAAGCACTGCTTGAATTTGAAACCTTGGATTCCGACCAGCTCGACGATATTATGGCCGGTAAACCGCCACGTCCGCCCAAGGTCATCCAGTCGAGCAAAGATGCCCAGCCGCCCCAGGATGCAGCGCCGACAGCATCGGGAACTCCATCTGCTCCTCAGCCAGCGCCGGGAGCTTGAAAAGCTGAGAAGGATGATTTAAGGGAAAGGGGTGAGGTGCATGTTTCCGTGCTTCTAGATGTTCCCACTTCCCTTTTTATCTTCACCCTATTACATGCTTCTCCACTGTGGCTCATTCAAGCTGGACCTGTCCCGCACTTTGGTTATGGGCATCGTCAATATTACCCCCGACTCATTTTATGATGGCGGGCATCATTCGCAACGTGATGCAGCGCTAGTTCATGCACACCAACTGATTCAAGAAGGCGCTGATCTTCTCGACATAGGCGGTGAATCCACGCGTCCCGGCGCGCTATCGATCAGCGTGCAGGAAGAGTTGGATCGCATCATGCCAGTAATTGAAGGCTTGCACGGTGCCCCGGTTCCTCTTTCAGTGGATACCTATAAAACAGAAGTGATGCGCTCGGCATTGGCGGCAGGAGCGAGCATGATCAATGATATCAACGCGCTGCAACAACCGGATGCGCTGGCCGTTGTGGCAGCGAGCGATGCAGCGGTGTGCCTGATGCACAAGCAAGGCCCGCCCCAGACTATGCAGCAGCCGCACTATCAGGATGTAGTGGCAGAGGTACTTCAATTCCTGCGTTCACGTATTTTATCCGTGCAAAAGGCAGGCATCGCACGGGAGCGCATCATGGTCGATCCGGGTTTTGGTTTTGACAAAACCTTGGCGAATAATCTCGCCCTGTTAAGGCATCTGGATGAATTTTCTGTATTAGGTGTACCACTACTAGCCGGGATTTCACGTAAATCCATGTTGGGGACAGTTACTGGCCAAGACGTGGAACACCGAGTACATGCCAGCGTAGCGGCTGCGTTGCTGGCAGTGATGCGAGGAGCATGCATGGTGCGCGTGCATGATGTGCGTGCCACAGTAGATGCTTTGAAAATTTGGAACGCTGTGAAATTTGGAACGCTGTGAAAGGAGTCGACTTGTGAGCAAAAATTTTTTTGGTACGGATGGTGTGCGTGGACGGGTGGGTGAATATCCTATTACGCCGGAATTTGTCATGCACTTGGGCTATTCCGCAGGCAAAGTGCTGGCTTCCGCAGATTGGCACTTGTCACAGGGTGAAAATCCCGGAGTACTGATTGGCAAGGACACGCGTATTTCTGGCTATCTGCTTGAATCGGCTTTGCAGGCGGGTTTGATTGCCGCCGGGGTAGACGTTTATTTGGCCGGACCGGTGCCAACGCCTGCAGTGGCTTATCTAACTCGTGCATTACGTTTGCAGGCTGGCATCGTGATTTCTGCTTCGCATAATCTGTTTGAGGATAATGGCATCAAATTTTTTTCCAGCCAAGGCAGCAAGCTGGCAGATGAAACGGAGTACGCCATTGAAGCCAGGCTGGAAACATCAATAGAAACCATGCCTTCGGCTAAGCTGGGTAAAGCCAAACGCTTATCAGATGCGGCAGGCCGTTATATTGAGTTTTGCAAGAGTAGCTTTCCTTACGATTTAGATCTGCGCGGCCTGAAATTGGTGGTGGATTGCGCGCACGGTGCTTGCTATCAGATTGCCCGACATGTTTTTCACGAGCTGGGTGCGGATGTTGTAGCTATCGGTGTGCAGCCGGATGGTAAAAACATCAACGACGGTTATGGCGCGACTGCCCCGGCCAATTTGCAGCAAGCCGTTAAAGATCATCATGCCGATCTGGGTATTGCCCTTGATGGTGACGGCGACCGATTGGTGATGGTGGACGCGGATGGATGCTTGTACGATGGTGATCATCTTCTCTACATTATTGCCAAACACCGCCATGTGCAGGGCACGCTCAAGGGCGGGGTGGTGGGGACACTAATGACCAATCTGGCTTTCGAGCATGCCATGCAACGCATGCACGTTCCCTTCGCGCGCGCTAAGGTGGGTGATCGTCATGTGATGGAAACGATGTTGCAACAAGGCTGGCAACTTGGCGGTGAAAATTCTGGCCACATCATCTGTCTCGATCGGCACACAACTGGCGATGGCATTATCTCCGCCTTGCAAGTATTGCATGCACTTCGCATTAACCAGCAGACCTTGGCTCAAGCTGTTTCAGATTTGACATTGTATCCACAAATATTGCTGAATGTGCGAGTTGCCAGAGGGGCTGATTGCTCTGCGCATGCCAGCATACGTGAAGTGGTGACGGCTGCCGAAATGGCGCTTGATGGTTGTGGCAGAGTATTGCTGAGGCCCTCTGGAACAGAACCGTTGTTGCGTGTGATGGTGGAAGGCGAGGATGGCGAAAAAGTTCGGCACTGGGCGGAAACCATCGCACAAGCCGTTCGAGAGGTGGCGCAGATAACTTGATAGGAGCACCTGTTGGAAATCTTGGGTTTTGTAATTTCGAAGCGTCAACATCACACGCATAAGCAATTATTACAGCAGTTGCACCCAACAAAGACTGCCCGGTAGGGCTTGGACAAAGCCTTCATCAGCGCCTTGCCCTTGATTTACTCTGCGAAGAACCTTTGCCATAATTCTCTGCGGGCATAATTATCATTTTTCAGCATGAGGGCTATTTATTGTCAGCGACTCGACCATTTGCGCTGGTTTTAAGTCCGTTCCCAACGGAGATACGTGCTCGTTGCCGAGATTAAGTCTTCCTGATTCAGGCCATAATTTTATTTATTGCCAGATTATATTGAACTCAATTGCATGTGAGTTGCGATTGGGGCTAATCTGACACATTACCGTTAGATTAGCCGTCTGGTTGCGGTGGTTGCTTTGTGCTTGTATCAGTTATATCTTTTTTAATAAGGTTTTCGACGTTGACAGTAAGCGTTTTGTCCTCACCATGATTGGATGGCGATAGCTTGAAATTCCGCGATAGCGTTTGCGCTTTCAGTACTTCAGCTGCATTCATAAGATTTGCCACATTATCTCGCCCAGAAATGCCGGGTTCATAGCCTTGTGCGGATGCGAGGTTATACCAGACATAAGCCTGCGTCAGATCACGCTGGATGCCTTCACCGGTTTTGTAAAATGTTCCAAGCTGATACTGAGCTTCAGGGTAACCTTTGTGGGCTGCTTTCTCAATCCATTGAGCAGCAGCGGTGAAATCCTGCAATACGCCACGCCCATTTCTATAAAGCAGACCGAGATTGAATTCTGCCCCTGCATGCCCCTGCTTGGCGGCCAAATCAAACCACTTCAGCGCCTCCTTGTAATTTATTGAGAACTCGCCACCTGGCATGTACATGAGACCCGCAGCGTATTGATCATCGGCTTTACCCTGTTTGGCTTTCTCGAGGATAAGTGTTCTGCTTGGCTTTATCTCATGGGCGATGGGTGGAGAGGCGATGGTAGGGTCAGGTTTGGATAGCAGATAAATCGTGACAAGAAAACCTACGCCGGCAAGCAAACCCAAGGTAGCTGTGACAGAAAGCTTGAAGGGCCCACTAAATTTAAAGAATCTATGCTTGCAGTCACGGCAACGGTACGGCGCATAAAGTAAATGGTTCATGTGGTCTTCGTTTTTCTTCCACGAAGAACGGCGCACGTTCATACTTTCGCAACGCGTGCATATCATTGGGTCAATGTCCAATGGGCGTAAGGCTTGCCGACACTAAAACGATGACCCAGTTTAGGGATAAATGCTGAAATTGCGGATCGCACTATCAAGAGCACCTTGTGAATAAGTTGAATATTTTACACTAAGGCAACGCTGGTTTAGTAAACAGAAATTCTGTAATGCTAAAAATAAATACTAACAGGGTAGGCAAACATGCAAAGCAGCTTATTCGATTTGGACAACCGGTACGCGCAGCTGATTCAGTTCCGCGACCCACTGATTGAATTGAACCGAGTGATCGATTGGGAGTTATTTTGTTCCACCCTGTCGACAATAACTGAGAAGCCCCGCAAGAGCGCAGCGGGACGAAAACGGATAGACTCAGTGCTGCTGTTCAAGATGCTGGTATTGCAGCGGCTCTACAATTTAGCGGATGAAGCGCTGGAATTTCAAGTAAAAGACAGGCTATCGTTCATGACGTGCCGTGCATTGACGACCAGCCCGCGAATGCCGACAGCCTCTGGCGAACGATGCCCCAATAAAATAACGCAAAATCATACTCAATCCTAATCCAGTACTGGATTGCTATTGATAAATATGGCAAATTCTTCAGCTGGCAACGGATGGCTATAATAATAGCCTTGGATCTCATCGCAGCCTCGAGCACGCAAGAAATCCAGTTGTTCCAACGTTTCCACTCCTTCCGCGATGACCTGCAATTTAAACTGGTGGCCTAAGCTAATGATGGAACGCACGATAGCCGCATCATTTTCATCAGTTGCGACGTCACGTACGAAGGATTGATCAACCTTCAGTCGATCGAGCGGCATTTTTTTCAAGTAACTAAGGCTAGAATAACCAGTGCCGAAATCATCTATGGCCAATTGCACTCCCAGCTCATGCATCTGGGCCAGGAAAGCCATTGACGCTTCAGCCTCGTTCATCATGACGCCTTCGGTTATTTCCAACTCCAAGTCATTTGGATGCAGCCCCGTTTCTTCTAATACAGCGATGATCATTTGCGCCAGTTGAGGCTGACGCAATTGACTGATGGATAAATTAATAGATATCGGGAATAAGGACATCCCCTGACGCCTCCATTCGGCCAGTTGCGCGCAAGCTGTGCGCAGCACCCATTCACCTATAGGTATAATCTGCCCGGTTTCTTCGGCCACCGGAACAAATTCTGCTGGCGCAACAAAGCCCTTCTCTGGATGTTTCCAGCGCAGTAATGCCTCCGCACCGCACACCATTCCGCTGATCAAGTTCGCCTGGGGCTGATAATGCAACATGAACTCATTGCGCTCCAACGCTAGGCGCATATCATTTTCCATAGAAAACAGTTGATGGGCACGGAAATTCATTTCCGGCGCAAAAAACAGGAAGTTGCTGCGCCCCTCAGCTTTTACACGATACATCGCCACGTCAGCATGCTTGATCAACGTATTGATTTCGTCTTCACTATCCGCATTGTCAGGATAGATACTGATGCCGATGCTGGCATGGGTGGCGATTTGCAGAGTGCCGACATCACAAGGAGTGGTCAGCACCTTGAGTATCTTGCCAGCCACACGTGCCGCGCCCTTTGCATCAGTCTCACGCAGTAATACGATAAATTCGTCGCCACTGATACGTGATACGGTATCTACCTCACGCACACATTCCTGCAAACGCTGCGCCACTACCTGCAATAATTTGTCGCCCACCGCATGCCCCATCGAATCGTTTACATACTTAAAGCGATCAAGATCGATGAATAGCAGTGCAAATTTCTGCTTGTCGCGATGTGATTCAGCGATCAACTGTCCGAGACGGTCATGCAGCAAGGTACGGTTGGGCAGGCCAGTCAAAACATCATAGTAGGCAAGTGACTGAATGTGTTGCTCAGATTCCTTGCGTTTGGTGATGTTAACCCTGACCGATATGTAACGTACAATTTGTCCGTTCGCATCTTTGAGTGGCACGATAGCACTATCTACCCAATACAGTGTGCCGTTTTTTGCGCGGTTACAAATTTCACCGCGCCAGATCTCACCACGGGCGATGGTAGCCCACATCTCGACGAAAAAGGCGCTTGAATGCATCCCGGAATTAATGATACGGTGGTCATGACCGAGCAACTCCTCCCGGCTGTAGCCGCTGACTTCACAAAACTTATCATTGGCCTGAATGATGCGCCCGAAAGGGTCGGCGACGGAAACGAGGGCGTGCTGGTCAATGGCTTGGATATAGCTGATTAACTCTGCGGAACTCCGCTCAGCGGCTTCCTTGGCACGCAGCAGCAAACTTTGAGTTTCCTTGCGTGCTGTGATGTCGTGGATGAAGGCGCAGAACTCATACTTATTTTTCTGCTTAACCGGAGATATCGCCAATTCGATGGCAAATTGGTGGCCATCGCGATGCAAGCCTGCTATCTCTATACGCTTATTCAGTGCAGGTCCCTCGCCGGAAGCCAAAAAATGTTTCAAGCCCTGAATATGTGCATTACGATACTGCGGCGGGATGATCATATCGTGCAGCATGTGTCCGATGGTTTCTTCCCGGGTCCAGCCAAAAATCTTTTCTGCCTGACCATTCCAGCCTGTGAGAATGCCCTCGGAATTCATTAACACCACGGCGTCCGGGGCAGCATCAATAATGGTGCGCAATCTCGTATCGATCTCGGCCAGCTCCATTTCCTCCAGTTTTTTGCTGGTCACATCCTGAACCACACCCAGCATCTTCAGCGGGGTTCCATCTGTATCGCGTATGACACCGCCGCGCTGGTGTAACCAGCGTACTGTGCCATCCGGCCAAATAACTCGGTGCTCTATGTTGTATCTAGTGCTTTCCTCAACGCAGGCATTCATTGAATTGATCACGTTCTGACGGTCATCAGGATGTATGCTGCTCAGGAAATCTTCATAAGTACCATTCTGTTTTCCTGCAGGGCAGGCCATAAGGGCAGAAATATGGTCGCACCAATACAGTTCGCTAGTGCGAATATCCCAATCCCAAGTGCCGATCTCGCCATACATCAGACTAAGGCGCAGGCGCTCCTCGCTCTCGATTAATCGTTCATTCATCTTCCGCGCAGCTCGAAGAGCGCGTTCCCGACCCCGTACCAGCAACCCTGTGAGTATCCCCAGCAATATACTCACGGCTAAGCCAACCACGACGATAGATTGCGACTTTTCTTTGACCAGCTGCGCCTCAAAGCTGGGGAGAGAGCTAATAGCCATCGTCCAAGTGTGGCCAGCAATTTCAAGGCGCTTGGAAGCATGAAAGAGCGAGTCCATCTTGATGCCGTTTTTGTTGGTGCTGCCGGCATCATGCATTAGCGTCTTACTCGATATCTCCTCGCCGTCGTAGATTTTGATGTCGATGTCAGGAGCACGTGCACCGAGAATGCCACGCATAAGATCATCCATCCGAAACAGAGCACAGACCCAGCCAATAATATTGGCGCGGCGTTGAGCCAAGGTGGCATATGGCGCACCGTTTTTATATATTGGCAAATACATCAGAAAACCAGCCTGCGCGCTCTCGCTATTTTCCTGTATCAGTTTCGTCTTGCCGGTGATAACGGCTGTATTGTTGTCACGCGCTTGCTCCATTGCGACACGCCGCACTGGATCGGAATACATGTCGTAACCAAAAGTGCGTCGATTACCTTCTGAGAATGGCTCGATGAAGATGATGGAGGTGGTGGTGTCTTGCTGCCCATCAGGACTAATGGTGTATGCGGGGATGTCTTGATTGTGGGTGGTGGCAGTGTGTTTGTCTTGCTGTGTCGCAGGTAAGATCAGCGAAAAACCCGCGCCTTGTATACCAGGGAAGCTCTCCACAATATGTTGAGCGGCGATATAGGCATGGAATTCGTCGCGCTCTACGTTGATGGAAGCGGCGAATAAACCTTGTGCGCCCCGCAGTGCTTGTTCATAAGATTGCATGCGTTGTTCAATGCGGTTGCTGGCATCAAGCAAACGGAAATTGAAATCATATTGCAATTCCCGTACAGCTTCGTACTGTGCATTCTTCCATAATTGATGGGTTACAGCCAAAGAAACAACCACTACCAGCCATGGTAGAAATCGGACAGCCGGAGACCATGATAGTAGTTGCTGAATGGGATTAATGCGTGATGCAGTGAATGGGGTCACCACGTTAATAATTTAGCATCATATTTTGCATGAAAACTCCATAATTGCAATGTAGCTGAACGTAGTTACCCTAAGGTGCCTCTAAAATTCACTTTTTTCATCTCATGAATAGTCATCTTGAGTATTACCTTACGACAATCTGTAGAAATACTTTAAGGCACTCAAGGAGTACTTGAATGCATATGTAATTCCGTCTTTTATGTGGCATGGATTATGGGAGGTAATGTGATTTAGGGCACCTCTAAAATACAGGTTTCATTCTCTCCATTACATTGCGTTGCTTAAATATATATACAATTTCAGATAGATTTTTGCAAATTCTGAGCTTTTAGTAGTACCCTAAATAAATATCCCGGCATGCCGGGATATTATTCTGACTATAAATCATTTAGTAACTTAGTGCTGCAACGCCTTGATTATATCTTCGACTACCTTTTTTGCATCGCCAAATACCATCATGGTTTTGTCTAAATAGAACAAATCATTGTCCAGTCCCGCATAACCGACAGCCATACTGCGCTTTACCACCAGAACAGTGCGCGCCTTGTGCGCATCAATGATCGGCATGCCATAAATAGGACAGTTCGGGTCGGTCTTGGCTGCAGGATTCACCACGTCGTTGGCACCGATGACCAGCACTACATCAGTATCGGCAAATTCGTTATTGATCTCGTCCATTTCAAATACTTGATCGTAAGGTACTTCAGCCTCAGCCAGCAACACGTTCATATGCCCCGGCATACGTCCGGCCACAGGGTGGATGGCATAACGCACTTTGACGCCCTTCTCGATCAAATGCTCGGCCATTTCGTTGATTGCATGTTGTGCCCGTGCCACCGCCAGACCATAGCCCGGCACGATAATGACGCTATCCGCATTGCCCATGAGGAACGCAGCGTCATCTGCACTACCGCTGCGCACCGGTCGTTGTTCGACGTCGCCAGCCCCCCCAACTTCGCCATCACCACCGCCAAAGCCACCAAGAATCACATTGAAAAAGGAACGGTTCATCGCCTTACACATAATGTAAGAGAGAATCGCGCCAGAACTGCCCACTAACGAACCGGCAATAATCAGCATATTATTATTTAGCGTAAAGCCAATACCCGCCGCCGCCCACCCGGAATAGGAGTTAAGCATGGATACCACTACCGGCATGTCCGCCCCGCCAATCGGCATAATCAGTAATACTCCAAGCAATAGTGCCAAAGCAATCATGATCAGGAATGGCGTCCAGCTTTCCGTAAAAATGAACATGATGCCGAAAGCGATCATCACAACACCCAAAAACAGGTTAAACCAGTGCTGTCCAGCAAAATGCAGCGGCTTGCTGCCGAGCTTGCCGGATAGTTTTCCGAAAGCGATGATGGAACCGGTGAATGTAATCGCACCAACAAACGTGCCGATGAATAACTCAATCAGGTTGCTGGCGTGCAGCGGTGAGATGCCGTAGGCGACTGGATTATAAAATGCGGACATGGCGACCAGCACCGCCGCCAGACCGACCAGCGAGTGCATTGCCGCCACCAATTCCGGCATGGCAGTCATTTGAATGCGCCGGGCGACCACCGCACCTACCGCTCCGCCCACGATGATGGCAAGCGCAATATAAACCAGGTTCTGAGTGATAGTCAGTGTGGTGAGCACCGCAATGGCCATGCCTATCATGCCAAACATGTTTCCGCGCCGAGCGGAAATTGGAGAACTCAAACCTTTCAGCGCCAGGATGAACAGAACTGCGGCGATCAGATAGGCTAATGCAACAAAATTTGCCGACATAATTTTTCCTTGATAATTTTTTTGTAACAGCTTTACCTCGCAAATCAGGTGAAGCATAGTGATGCGCAACAAAAAAGTGTGGGAGCCATTCGCAAATTAATGACTGATATCGCTCCGCTTCATCTCTTCGCGTCTGAACATCAGCGTTCTGGGCTTTATTTACTTTTCTTTTTGAACATGCTCAGCATGCGCTGCGTTACCAGGAAACCACCGAATACATTAACTGCCGCCAGCATTACTGCGACTAACCCCATTACCGTGCCGGCATCGAGTTGCTCAGGCCCTGCCGCCAGCATGGCACCGACGATGATAATGCCGCTAATGGCGTTGGTCACAGCCATTAGCGGCGTGTGTAGCGCAGGCGTGACATTCCATACCACGTGATAGCCGACCACCACGGCCAGTACGAATACGGTCAGATTGATAATTACAGGATCAATTGCACTACTCATTTCAAAACTCCTATATTGAGATTGGCAAGCTTTAACCTTTCCCAGCTCACTTTATGAGGGGGAGGGGTTAATATATTTATTTAATAACCACTTCTCCGTCAATACACAACAACGATCCGGCGATAATGTCGTCAGCACGATTGATGTTCATCTTTCCGCTGTTTTTGGGGTCGCACAGTAAATTTAGGAAATTCAACAGATTGCGTGCATACAAAGCGCTGGCATCCGCAGCAACCAAAGCAGGCAAGTTGTCTTCACCCACCAGCGTGATGCCGTGCTTGACTACTGTCTTCCCTAACTCGGACAACGGGCAATTGCCGCCTGCTTCGACAGCCATATCCACGATCACGGAGCCTGGCTTCATGGATTTGACCATATCTTCAGTTACCAGCACGGGTGCGGTTTTACCCGGAATCAATGCAGTGGTAATGACAATATCGGCTTGTGCCACACGTTTGGCAACCTCCATCTTCTGACGTTCCATCCAACTGGCCGGCATGGAGCGGGCATAGCCGCCAACGCCTTGGGCAATCTCCCGTTCCTCATCAGTTTCATAAGGCACATCAATGAACTTGGCACCCAGGGACTCCACTTGCTCTTTCACTGCAGGACGCACATCGGAGGCCTCAATCACCGCACCCATACGCTTGGCAGTGGCGATAGCCTGCAAACCAGCAACACCCACGCCTAATATCACCACGCGCGCAGCCTTCACAGTTCCGGCAGCCGTCATCAACATCGGCATAAACCGTTTATATAAATTAGCCGCCACCAGCACCGCCTTATATCCGGCAATATTAGCTTGCGAGGACAGAACATCCATAGCTTGCGCGCGTGACGTGCGCGGCAGCTTTTCCATGGCAAAAGCGGTAATGCCCTGTTTAGCGTAGGCTGCAACCAGGTCCGCCTGGAAAGGTGAAAGCAAACCGATCAGCACGGTTTGGGCGGCCAGCTTTGCCAGTTCGTCTTCAGTCGGGGCTTTCACCCTAAGCATGATTTCCGCCTGAGCATAAACTTCCGCGGCGCTGACCAAGGTGGCACCTGCCGCCTGATAGTCGGCATCGGGAATACTCGCTCCTGCTCCGGCACCCTGCTGCACCATGACTGCATGGCCGACGGCCAGCATCTTTTTCACCGTTTCGGGCGTTGCCGCGACACGTGTTTCACCTGCGCGCGTTTCCGTAGGAATGCCTATACGCATGAAACATCTCCCATTTTAAAAAGGCCCGAGTATGCCAGGCAGAAGTAATTATTCAAGTCACGCAACATAATTCCCGTTCCAACTGACATACAAGCCTTGACTGGTCACAGCCTCTCCACAGGGTTGAATTATTAGGGCGAAAAATTGTTCTATGTTGTTTATTGCCATGAACCCACAATTGAATAATTTTATCATCAAGATGTGCCCGTCAACGTTTCATCTCGATCGAGGCAATGTGCTATCCATTGCGCGGTAAGTTTTTCCTGCACGATATTTTGCTTGAGCCGTGCATTCAAACCGGGGAAGTTTACGCAGTCCAGTTTTTGATCCTGGTTAAAACAGGAGAATACATAGGTCTTTTCCCCGGTCGAAATATCGTAGTGCTCCTGAATGCACTGGCCGCAAATCTCTTTCATCATGCATTGCATTGGTGAATTGATGGAACCAAAGGCGTGGTGATCCGGTTTTATATAGGGTTTCAGTTCGCTATGACGGGCTGCCCCAACGGCGGCCATCATCCTGTCTGAACCAATCGCTATGATGCGGTCGACCTGATTCACCGCGATGTCGGGCTGTCCCAATTCGCCGCTGGCATAGGCTTTGATGGCCTGCACGATGTTACCTACATAAGCTCGGTCTTGGGGACGATCCGGTATAAATCCGGGCGCTTCATCGCTGCACCAAATCACCACATCAGCGGCCATTTCGATGTCTTCCACCTTGTAACGATCTATCATTTTTTTGTAGCCGGCAAAGTATAGAACTTTAGAGCCGGCGCTACGGAATGCCTTGCCGATGGAAAACAGTACGGCGTTGCCTAAACCTCCACCAGCCAGCAACACTATTTCCCCCGGAGCAATTTCAGTGGGCGTACCAGTTGGCCCCATAAGCACTACCGATTCACCGGGTTTCAGCTTGGCACATAACTGCGACGAACCGCCCATTTCCAGCACGATAGTAGAAAGCAGGCCTTGCTTGGCATCAACCCAAGCGCCGGTCAAGGCTAAACCTTCCATGACCATACGCGTACCCTCGACTTGTGCGGCATGAGTCTCGTAATTCTGTAGACGATAAAACTGCCCCGGTTGAAAGCTGCGTGCCGCGGCAGGGGCCTTGACGATCACCTCTACAATATCGGGAGTAAGACGTACCACTTGATGTATGGTGGCGCGTAGATCATTGCCCAGGCGTGCAAGAAATTCCTGATTGTTCTCTTTAGCTGCAGCGGCAACCTGTGACAGCACCTTGCTCAACACCGGATAACCCTGCTTCGCACTGCCCATGGCCTTGACTACGTTGCCGGAATAAGAAGGATGCAGGTCACCGAAAAAGCTGATGAAGCGGCCATCATGGTATTTGTACTGAAGCACTTGTGCCTTGGCCGGTTTGGCATTGCTACGCTCAGGCCTTACTGGTTCCCCCTGTTCGTCACATGCCTGGAAGTAACGTCCATCAAGCTTGAAGAATTCTGGGAACTCGCGTGCCAGCACTGTGTTCGGTTGAGTGCCCGCAGCCACAAAGATGGTGCGCGCCGGCAGATGTATTTGCCCGGCTTTCTGCCAAGCGCCCTCGGCATCTAATACCTGGTTCATCACCACCATGGCAGTCGCATCGCCGTTCGCATCCACCTCTACACGCACCGGGGTCAAACCTTCGGCAAAATAAATTCCTTCCTCCAGAGCCTTTTCCACTTCCTCATGATTGAGGGTATATGAAGGGCTATCGATCAGGCGCTTGCGATAGGCCAGAGTGACGCCCCCCCATGATTTGATAAGCTGAAGGATATTAGGGTTACGTCCTTCGATCGAGGCAGTGGCCCGCTCCGCGCGAATAGCCCGAGCATGACTCAAAAACTCGTCGCCTATAATTGCTTCAGCCGGCGACCACATTCCGCGCAGTGCCGCCTCACCCTTTTCTGCTACCAGCATTTCGTAGCGGCAAAGAAATTTCTCAACTTGCACCGGATAATAGGCGAGAGATTCAGTGGCTGTATCAATAGCGGTCAAGCCACCGCCGATTACCACAACGGGCAAGCGAACTTGCATGTTGGCGATGGAATCAGGCTTGGCGGCCCCCGTCAATTGCAACGCCATAAGAAAATCCGACGCAGTGCGAACACCGCATGCCATGCCGTTTGGTATATCGAGCAATGTCGGACGGCCAGCGCCAGCAGCCAGTGCAATATGATCGAAACCCAGCTCAAAAGCGCTTTTGGCAGTGATTGTTCCACCGAAACGCACGCCGCCGAACAACGCGAACTGCGTGCGCCGCTCCAGCAGCAGGCGAATGATTTTAAGGAAATTCTTATCCCATCGAACCGTAATACCATATTCGGCCACCCCGCCAAAACCGGCCATAACCCGATTATCCAGCGGCTCCCTCAATTCGCTTGCATCGTATATCGGGCTAAACGCCACTCGATTGCCACCTGCATCCACGCCAGATAAATCGTCCGGCAAGGGCTCGATTTTCAGCCCATCGATACCGACAACGGCATGGCCGTCATTCATCAAATGATGTGCCAGCGTAAAACCGGCAGGACCCATACCGACTACAAGTACACGCTTACCGGTGGCAGCATGCGGATAGGGGCGACGAATATTGAGGGGATTCCACCGGGTGAGCAGGCTATAAATTTCAAAACCCCACGGCAGCTCCAGAACATCCTTCAATGACCGGGTTTCAGCCTGTGGAATGTTTACTGATTCCTGCTTTTGATAAATGCAAGATTTCATGCAGTCATTACAAATACGATGCCCCGTTGCAGCGCACATCGGATTATCTACTGCGATGATAGCCAAAGCACTCAGTGCAAAACCGGACGCTTTAACCTTATGAAATTCTGAAATTTTCTCATCCACAGGGCAACCCGCCAGCGGAATGCCGAAAACGCTTTTCTTAAATGGCGGTGGAGAACCATCAACCCCGGCTTTTTCCCGCATACCGACCGAGCAGGAATCCTTGCCTTGCTCATGGCACCAAATGCAGTAATTCGCTTCACCCAAGGCACCAGCTAAGTCTGTACCTTTATCTGTCAGGGCAAAACCTTCGCGATGGCGGAGATGGCTATCCGCGAGACGATGCGCAGTATAGGAAACCTTCTCAACAGGGATGATAGGCACCAAGCGCTGGAAATCGAGCTTGGCAGGAACCCTGAACAATACACCCTGCCCATGACGCTTTTTCCCCGCGGTTGTATGCACAGCCCAGGCCGCATACCGCATGGCTGTATCGATTCGATCAATATTTTCTGCCTCGGCATCTAGCCAACTGTTAACTTTACGGGCAAAAAGCAATTCGTCCATTTCACTGGTGGTGTCGCCGAAAGCCTGCAACAAAACGGTTCTGAGGGCATCGTCATCAAAAGCCGCAGCATCCACCGCCTTATATTTCTGTACTGCCTTACGCTGCACAAAAATACGTTTGCAGTGAAACAGCGGTGCCAGCTCATGGTGTTGTTCCGCCAACTCGCGTACCGCAATCTGAATATCAAATAATTGACCAAGAAAATCTTCCAGATGCGGGGCCAGATTAATAATGAGCTGCGATTCTTCCAGGTGCGTTATATGGTCCGGTGCATTACGCGCCGCCGCCAGTCTTTCCGCCAGCAATGGTTCGCCTTCAGCAAGTTCGGCCAGGAAACAAGAGTCGATGCGGGGTAACCCATCGCAGCTGTAGAGATCTTCAAATTTCATTCCGAATCCCAGTTTTAAAGCTGGGGGCGGAGTTACTCCACTATCAGTACCTGTGATACGTTGCTGAGAATTTAAGCTTTCCATGCAGTGCAAACTCCTAAATTTATTATGCGCTGTGAATTTAAAACCGGATGTCATACACCCAGCGGCAAGCGAGGCACCTTGCTTACATGCCGACAAAACTTCCGCGCTCTAGTCCCAAGCATATTAAAAAACCCGGCTATACCGGGCAATAATAATTTTTATCAACGTAAGATTATACGATTTTATCTTCGCCACCGCACTGCCATAGCGTGAAAAAGTTATAATTCATTGTCTGCAACCTGAATTATTTTATATGTCCGCCATACAGCTCTTACCTGATCTGCTCATCAACCAAATCGCTGCTGGCGAAGTTATCGAGCGTCCTGCTGCCGCGCTTAAGGAGATGCTGGAAAACAGCCTGGATGCGGGTGCCACCGAAATCATCGTGCAGCTGGAAGGCGGCGGCATAAAGCTGCTGCGTGTACGCGACAATGGCAATGGTATCGCGCCAGATGAGTTGCCGTTCGCCCTGATGCGCCATGCGACTAGTAAGATTGCCTCACTAGCCGACTTGCAGCGCGTCGCCAGCATGGGCTTTCGCGGCGAGGCTTTGGCCAGCATGGCCGCAGTGGCGCAGGTAACCCTTACCAGCCGGAAGATGGAAAGCCCGCATGCTTGGCAGATTCAATCCGGGGATGGTACGCAGAGCGAAGTTATTCCTGCAGCACACGCCCAAGGAACCAGCGTAGAAATTCGCGAGCTGTATTTCAACACCCCGGCGCGGCGCAAATTTCTCAAGTCCGAAGCCACCGAACTCGCTTATTGTGAGGAAATCTTCAAGCGCATCGCGCTGTCACGTCCGGATGTTGCCTTCAGCCTGCAGCACAACAACCGCATGATGTGGCAATTACCCACGCTACCACGCTCAGGCTATGCACCTCTTGCTTCTATCTCTCCGCTTTCTGAAGTAAGTTGGGAAGAAAAAACAGATGCATTACCAAAGCGCATCGAAGCCATGCTAAGCAAAGAATTTGCGCAAAGTGCGGTGCCTGTCTCACGCAAGGCAGCTGGATTGCATTTATACGGCATGGCTTCTCTGCCTGCTTATTCGAAAGCATCACGCGAAGCTCAATATTTTTTTGTGAATGGACGTTTTATCCGCGACAAGGTAGTCGCCCATGCCATCCGACAAGCCTATCAGGATATTCTTCATCATCAGCGTCATCCCGCCTTTGTGCTGTTTTTAGATATGCCGCCAGAATTGGTGGACGTGAATGTGCATCCTGCCAAGAGTGAAGTTCGTTTTCGTGAGAGCCAGGCCATTCATCAATTCGTGTTCCATACGCTGCAACAAGCGTTGAGCACGCCCGTGGCTCTGACACAAAACGCGTCCGACCTATCGAATCAACTAGCCCAGGTTCCACCCGTGCAACGAACCACTTCGATACAACAGCCAATGCAGCAGCCTCTGCGGTTGCCCATGGCATCACAGCCGCTGGCTTTTTACGATGCTCTTTTTGGAAAAAAGGAAAGCAGGGGAGGGGAGGAGGAAAAATTCAATGACGCGCCCTTTTTAAACACTCACTCTCAATCTTTCTCATCAGAAACTGAAATTCCGCCGCTCGGCTTTGCCCTGGCACAGCTTGCCGGTATCTACATTCTGGCGCAAAACGTACATGGGCTGGTGGTGGTGGATATGCACGCCGCCCACGAGCGTATCGTATACGAAAGACTTAAAACGGCACTTGATGGGCAACAAATTCCCATGCAACCGTTGCTAATCCCGGTGAGCTTTGCTGCCGAAGCATTGGACATTGCCACAGCTGAGGAAGAGCACGCAGCCATTGCACAACTCGGTTTTGATATCGCTCCATTGTCGCCGACAGCTCTGGCAGTGCGGGCCATGCCTGCTATGCTTAAGCAGACTCACGCTGAAGCCGCCGCGCGTGATGTATTGCACGAAATGCGTGAATACGGCGCCACTCGAGTGCTGACCGAACGACGCAATGAACTGTTGTCTACGTTAGCTTGCCATTCCGCGGTGCGCGCCAATCAAATCCTAACCGTGCCTGAGATGAATAATATCCTGCGTGAAATGGAACGTACAGAGCGCTCCGGCCAGTGCAATCATGGTCGTCCGACTTGGTTTCAAATGAGCATTGCAGAATTGGATACGCTGTTCATGCGGGGAAAATGAACACACTGCCGACCGCTCTTTTCCTTATGGGTCCTACCGCCAGCGGAAAAACCCAAGTAGCTGTAGAACTGGCACAGCAGCTACCGGTAGAAATCATTAGCGTTGATTCCGCGCTGGTATATCGGGATATGAATATCGGTACTGCCAAACCCGAGGCTGCCGTCCTCGCTCATGCGCCTCACCACCTGATCAATATACTTGACCCAACTAATGTCTATTCCGCCGCCGCTTTTCGCCATGACGCATTGCGCCTGATGACTGACATCACCCAGCGCGGACGCATTCCTTTGTTGGTGGGCGGCACCATGCTGTATTTCCGCGCCTTGCGCTTTGGTCTGAATGAACTACCGCAGGCCGACCCAAAAGTGCGTGCCGCTTTGGACGAACAATCCATACGCATCGGTTGGCCTGCACTTCATGCCGAATTGGTCCAAGTTGACCCGGAAACGGCTGCACTTCTAAAGCCAAACGATGCGCAACGCATCCAGCGTGCGCTGGAAATTTATCAACTCTCCGGCCAACCGATGTCCGCGCTGTTCAAACAGCAAAACAAATATCCCCTGCCTTATCACGTCATGCAGATTGCGCTCATTCCGAGTGAACGTAGCAAGTTGCATGCACGTATCGCCACACGATTTGCTGCCATGCTTAAACTCGGCTTGGTAGATGAATTGCTTGCACTTAAAGAAAAATATTCGTTGCATTCCGACCTGCCCTCCATGCGCTGCGTAGGCTATCGTCAGGCATGGCAATTCCTCGCCGGAGAAATAAACGAAACGGAGTTATCGGACAAAGGCATCATCGCCACGCGCCAACTGGCTAAGCGTCAGCTTACGTGGCTGCGCGGCATGCCGGAAATCATCAAATTTGATTGCTTAGCCCACAATCTTGCGCAGCAAGTACTTGCCGCCGTGCGTCAGCTACAGAATATCTAACCCACAAAGTGAGTGAAGGATTTTGCTTTTAAAAAAATCAGGGACGTAGTTTGTCGGGTGCGCATAGGCCTTATTCTTGCGCACCGATCATAACCTTCACTTCTTCCGGATGCATGTGCAGGAGTTTGCCGATATCAGTATAGTCATCGGGCAGAGCCGCATCGGTCCAGCCATTAGCAGAATGGCGCGCAAGATTGACGGCGAGAAAGACATTACGCACGCGCTGTTGATTGGCACACTCGCCATCCATCAGCGTGATCAGCAGCTTGGGTAGTGACCATTTTAATGCCAATGCAGATTGCAAATGAAACAACGTAAAGCCCAACACCCGTTCTTGCGCATCATTGCTACGCAATGTTCTATCCTGTTGCTGCATGGCACGGATTTTCAGCATATCTACAGGCGCAAAACACCACATTAGCAGTTCAGCAATATCGAATAACAACGCAGCGATACGTACTTCCTCAAAATGCATATCACTCAAGCGTACCGCCCAATCCACAGCGAAAGTGGACGCGCGGTTTGAACGGTGTATTACTCGCAACAAGCAACTCAAGGCATCCATCTGCCCGATTAGAACTGTCTCCGCAAGCGGTTCTGCCGGCACTTTTTTAAAAAACATATCGAGACCCAACATCATTAATGCTTGGTCCACCTGCATCACTTCATGCTCTTGAATGGGGTGTTTTTGCTGTTGCAGATGACGCAGCAGCTTGACGGTCATCATTGGATCGTATTTGATAATATAGGCAACACCCCGCGCACTAAGGTTTTTTTCATGTTGGCGCAATGCAGACAGATTGCGTGCGGTTTGTTTCAATACCGGAATATCGACTTGACTGAGAAAATTTACCCACTCGGCCAGTTCCCACATTTTCTGATGTTGCATAACATCTCCTTTCCTTACCATTACTAAGCTATCGGATAGCTCGACAAGCCGGAGGAAATCTTTAGGAAAAAATTATGCCATGAATCTCGTACTCGTAAGTGCTCTGGGATACTGTCCACATTGCAATTGGATAGGGTTCGATATTACGTTTGTGGCATAGTAATACTAGCGATCAAGGTCACCCACCCGCACCTCCACCAGTGTGTTTGGTACCCATCCAGAGCGCTCATCGCTGGTCAGCACGTGTAGCCAGTCACCCAGATAGGCCTGCGCAGTTAGCGCGGAATCTTTTTTTAGTGCTCCGAGCTTAGCCGCGCTGCTGAATGGCTTTTGGCGCAGAGTGATGTTGCTCTTGGCGCGTAACGGAATGGGGACATTGAATGGAACCATCGCAAGGCGTGGATCTGATGCCTTGCGGGTGCGGTTATCCATCACCATGTCGATAAATTCTCGTGTCTGCGCGGCGTGGTCCATAGCTGTGCCGTAGTTTCCTTTGGCGTAGGACGCCGTAGCGGCATCAAGGAGACGTTGTGCCTGCAGTGTTTGTTCGGGCGCTATGATCTGGGATAACTTTAAACTTGCCATAACCACTTCTGCTTCCGCGATAGACGAGGCGGCACCGGGCTGTGTGGCTAGCCGCCGTAACCTCACCTGGTCGCGGGTGACTTGACTGGTGGTTTCCTGTAACGCCTTGGCCTGGTCCTGCTGACGAGCGTTCAAGTTTCGGATCAGCCCCTCTTTTTCCGCCAACAGCTGTTGCAGACGTTCGATTTCACGTTGCTGTACTTCGCAGGCGCAGGGTTCGTGCGGCGTGATTGGGGCTGCAACCGGGATCGGTTTCAGGAGGGTGCACCCCGTAATGTTCAAACCTAATAGTGCTATAACTGTTCCGCATAGCATTCGTCCCGCCCAAGTCTTGAGCAAGCTACATAGTTTGTCTGACTGTATCCATAATCTTGCCACTTTGTCCTCCTCTATAATGGTGCAACCGTACCATAACGCACATTATTGCGCGGCTCAAATTGCTTATCTCAACGAAGATTCAATTATGATCTACAAACGGTTCAATAATTTCCTTCAAATAGCAAATTGGGTTAGTCAATGGCGAGTAAATTGGGGCGGTCGCATACGCATCTCAGCTGATTGGTTTGCGAGCACATTGCGGAAAACCGTAGGATGGCCGGGATGGCAGGGACGCTGGCGAATGGTTAGACTGCAAGTGTGCCGCAATTTCGGCAAATTGAGAGGGGGCTGTACCTTCTGGGGTAAACTCGCGGCGAGGGATTAAGGCTGCTTTATCTTAATGCCATCGGCCGCACGAGAACTGCTATCGCTACTACAAAAGCTGACTGACAGGAGCATCCACCCATGGCACTTTCAGAATCCACCCGCCGGCAGGTCGAAGAAGACCTGACGTGTATCTTTTTGGAGTAGGCAATGCAACGCGTCTTTATCATTCTGGGCATCGCGCTGCTGGTCATCGGCCTTCTCTGGCCATGGCTTTCCAGGTTCCCCTTCGGGCGCTTGCCCGGCGATATTTCCATCACGCGCGAGAACTTCAGCTTCCACTTCCCGTTGATGACGAGCCTGCTGGTGTCGTTGCTGCTGATTCTGTTGTTATGGCTGTGGCGGAAGTAGGTCCGTCATGGCGCGAGTCGGAGTCGAACACCAAACCGAGCGCATCGGTGCGGGCATTGTCGCTGCAATTTTCCCCGGAAGAAGCCTGCGCCTAAGCGCTGGCGTAACAACGCTGGTCGGAAGGATTCAGTTGTCCGCGATGTGGACATGATTACGCCTTCTCAACGCCTGCCTGACGCACAATCAAGTTAAACTGAAAATAGTTTAGAGGCATAAAATTTATTAATGTATGTAGGTTTTCTGAGTCTTGTGTCAACTTCCGAAAGCCGCACGAATAGCTTCCAGTCTCTTTCTGTTCGTTCCAAAATCATTCTTGCCCAGGCGTGACGCAGAGCGCATGTTAATTACGCCAGCCTGTTCATCGAGCGCAAACTCTACGTCATCGGTGAATTTCATTAGACGGCTCCGGAATTCGGCGTATAAATAAGTTGGTTCTGCGGTAATCACCGTTGTGTTATTCATGTTGCGCACTATATCTGTCAGTTTGACAAAGGCGGCTTTACCGTCGCCTTGATATGTTAGCGGAGCAATGATGTGGTAGTCGCTGTGCGGGTGCAGTGCCGCTTGGCTGGAGATGCTATTGGATGATTCTGCAAGTGGTGCTTTTAGCTTGCCATCAAGCAGGCCAAGATCGGTCGGGCGTTTTCCATTGAATAATCCAGCCTGTCCTGCAACGACGGTGACTATCGGGAGAATGACGAACAATAAGATGGCAATCTTAAGGATAATTTTGGTCATGATGCGGTCAACGGAGGGTTATATTTTGCACCTTACATTTGATTGAACAGATACGCAAACGTCGAAGTGACAACATTAGCTGCGCCGCGTTCGTATAAATATAGCGAAAGATGGCTGAGCCTGTTCCAGTAATCATTTTTGCCTATCTATATCTTCCGCACTCACCTCGTAAAATAAACTTGTTTTTCAATCTATTAAATATTGCAACAGTTGGGATGGTAAATCAATTCCTCCTTGCGCAGGCCAGTTGGATAACTCCTCCAGAGAGCCGTTGTAGCCATAGTGGGCGATGATGCAGCGCATCCCGGCAGCTTGCGCTGCTTCCGCATCGCGCTTGTCATCACCCAGATACAGGCAGAGCTGTGGCGCGATTTTCAGCAATTCACAGGCCTTAAGTAGCGAATCCGGGAAGGGCTTGGCACGCGTGCATGTGTCGCCGCTGATCAGGCAGGCAGCGCGCTGCGCATAGCCCAGCGCTTGCATCAACGGCAGGGTGAAGCGATGGGGTTTGTTGGTGACGATGCCCCACGGCAAGCCACGTTGTTCCAGTATTTCAATTAATTCCGCCATTCCAGGGAACAGGGTGGTGTGGACACAAATATGGCTAGCATAATAATCCAAGAAGGCATCGCGCAAGTCCGCAAAATTTGGCGCATCTGGTTCAATGTTAAAACCCAGTTTCAGCAAACCAGGAGAGCCATGCGAGGCTTGCGGGCGGATCGTTTCCAATGGTATGGGTGGCTTGCCATGGAGGTTGAGCAGGTGGTTAAGGGCGGCGCCCAGATCGGGTGCTGTGTCAGCGAAAGTGCCGTCTAGATCGAACAGGACTGCACTAGTCACGACGACAGGCGAGCAGGTAGTTGACGTCAGTGTTCTGGCCGAGTGAGTAGGTTTTATAAAGGGGGTGGTAACTCATGCCGCTGATGTCGCTGATGTTAAGCCCTGCATTGCGGCAAAATTGCGCAAGTTCGGACGGTTTGATAAATTTAGCATAATCGTGCGTGCCACGCGGCAGCAAATGAAGTAAATATTCCGCGCCGATCACCGCGAAAAGGTAGGATTTTGGATTGCGGTTCAGGGTGGAAAAGAATACATGACCGCCCGGCTTGGCTAGTTGCGCGCAGGCACCCACAGTGCTAGATGGGTCAGGTACATGTTCGAGCAATTCCATGCAAGTGACCACATCGTAGTGGCCTGGCTGTTCCGCCGCTAAGTCTTCCACGGCGATTTTGCGGTAGTTCACCTGTTGGCCACTTTCCAGCAAGTGCAGTCTGGCAACTTGCAGAGCTTTGTCGCCCAGATCAATGCCCGTCACCTGCGCGCCAAGTGCGGCCATACTTTCCGACAGGATGCCGCCGCCGCAGCCGACATCCAGCACAGTTTTGCCAGCCAGAGCCGCGATACGGTTGATATAGTCCAGGCGTAGCGGGTTGATTTCATGTAGTGGTTTGAATTCGCTATTGGAATCCCACCAGCGGTGGGCGAGCTGACTAAATTTTTCCAGTTCAATTGGATCAGCATTGGTCATGATGTGCTCATATTCGGGGGTGAAATGCGGAATGTAGCAAAACTTGTCTTGAACCGCCAGCCAATCAGGCGACTTAATTTCAGATTGCTGCGTAGCAAAGAAATTATGTTTTGTCTCGCCTGAGGTGGACATGTTAAACTTACAAATTGTTTTACAAGAAATTTTAGAGTATCCGCTATACCTATGGAACAATTTGCTAAAGAAATTCTGGTAGTCAGTCTTGAAGAGGAGATGCGCAAGTCGTATCTCGATTATGCAATGAGCGTGATTGTTGGACGCGCCTTGCCTGATGTGCGTGATGGTCTTAAACCGGTGCATCGGCGCGCGCTGTTTTCCATGCACGAGCTATCCAACGACTGGAACAAGCCCTACAAAAAATCGGCGCGCATTGTGGGCGACGTGATTGGTAAATATCATCCGCATGGAGACACGGCAGTGTACGACACTATCGTTCGTATGGCGCAGACATTTTCGCTGCGTTATCCTTTGGTGGACGGTCAGGGCAACTTTGGTTCGGTGGATGGCGATAACGCAGCGGCGATGCGTTATACCGAAATTCGCATGGCGCGTATTGCGCACGAGTTGCTGGCCGACCTGGACAAGGAGACCGTGGATTTCGGACCCAATTACGATGGCTCCGAGCATGAGCCGTTGGTGTTCCCGGCGCGTTTTCCCAATCTGTTGGTCAATGGCTCAACCGGCATTGCCGTGGGCATGGCGACTAATATTCCACCGCACAATCTAGGCGAGGTGATTGATGCCTGTCTGGCGCTACTGAAAAACCCTGATCTGGATATCGAGCAATTAATAGAATATATTCCAGCGCCGGATTTTCCAACTGCGGGTTTTATTTATGGTTTGGCAGGTGTAAAGGAAGGTTACCGAACCGGGCGCGGACGCGTGGTAATGCGCGCGCGTACTCATTTCGAAGATATCGAAAAAGGGAATAACCGCCAAGCCATCATTATTGATGAGTTGCCCTATCAAGTGAATAAAGCCACCTTGCTAATGAAGATTGGCGAGCTGGTGCGCGAAAAGAAAATCGAGGGCATTTCCGAAATTCGTGACGAATCGGATAAGTCCGGCATGCGCGCTGTGATTGAACTAAAGCGCAATGAAATGCCGGAAGTAATACTCAATCAATTGTTTAAAATGACCCAGCTGCAGGACAGTTTCGGCATGAACATGGTGGCCTTGACCGACGGCCAGCCCAAGCTGCTTAACTTGAAGCAATTCCTGGATGCTTTCCTGCGCCATCGGCGCGAAGTGGTAACGCGACGCACGATATTTGATTTGCGCAAGGCGCGGGATCGTGGTCATATTCTGGAAGGTTTGGCGGTTGCACTTTCCAACGTGGATGAAATCATTGCGCTGATTAAAGCGGCCGCGACGCCTGCGATTGCCAAGCAGGGTTTGATGGCGCGGACATGGCGATCTACACTGGTCGAAGAGTTGCTAAGCCGGGTTAGCGATGCATCGCGTCCAGAAAATCTGGAGCCGGAATTCGGTATGTCAAGGCAGGGCGAGCAGCGCGCATATCGGCTTTCGGACACGCAAGCGCAAGCTATTCTGGAGCTGCGTTTGCAGCGTTTAACCGGGTTGGAACAAGATAAAATCGTCAGCGAATATCGCGAAGTGATGGACAAGATTATCGATTTGCTCGATATCCTGGCCAAGTCAGAGCGCGTAACGCAAATTATCATCGACGAGCTGGTTGCGATTAAAGCGCAATACGGTGACAAGCGCCGCAGCGAAATCGTCACCCATACTCAAGACATGAGTATGGAAGACCTGATTACGCCGGAGGACGTGGTGGTTACGATGTCGCATGGCGGTTACATGAAAGCGCAGCCGTTAGCGGAATATGTGGCGCAGAAACGCGGTGGTCGTGGCAAGCAGGCTGCTCCTCCTAAAGAGGACGATTTTGTAGATAACCTGTTTATCGCCAACACGCACGATTACATTCTGTGCTTTTCCAGTCGTGGTCGAGTGTACTGGATCAAGGTGTACGACGTACCTCAGGGTGCCCGTACCGCCCGCGGCAGGCCAATTGTTAATTTGTTGCCGCTGGAAAGTGGCGAGAAGATCAACGCGATTCTGCCGGTAAAAGTGTTCTCGGAAGATCAATATGTATTCTTTGCCACTGCCAAGGGCACGGTGAAAAAGACTGCGTTGTCTGATTTCGCCAACCCGCGCAAGGCTGGCATCATCGCCATTAACCTAGATGAAGGCGATTATCTGATCGGGGTGGCGTTGACGGATGGCAAGCATGACGTAATGCTGTTTTCCAATGGTGGCAAAGCGGTACGTTTCGACGAAAATGATGTGCGTTCCATGGGGCGTGTGTCGCGCGGTGTGCGCGGCATGAAGCTGGCCGCGAAGCAACATGTAATTGCACTCCTGGTGGCGGGCGACGAAAGCCAAGCGGTATTGACTGCGACCGAGAACGGCTACGGCAAGCGCACGCCGATTTCAGAATATACACGCCATGGTCGTGGTACTCAGGGCATGATTGCGATTCAAACATCCGCCCGGAATGGTAAGGTGGTAGCGGCTACACTGGTAAACGAGGAAGATGAAATTATGTTGATTGGTACTAATGGCGTACTAATCCGCACTCGCGTCAAGGAAATCCGCGAAATGAGCCGTTCCACGCAGGGCGTAACACTGATTAATCTAGGCAAAGACGACAAGTTGGCGGGTTTGAGCCGCATTGCCGATCCTGAGCCGGAAGATCTTTCCCATTTAATCAAACCCGATTAAAGACCAGATTAAAGACCAGATATAAAGATAATAGAAAAGTTATGACAATTTATAATTTCAGCGCAGGTCCCGCAGTATTACCGCATGAGGTATTGCAACAGGCACGTGAGGAGTTGCTGGACTGGCATGGCAGTGGCATGTCAGTTATGGAAATGAGCCACCGCGGCAAGGAGTTCATGGGTATAGCAGCTGCGGCTGAAAGCGATTTGCGTGGTCTGCTCGCTATCCCGGCTAATTACAAGGTGCTATTCCTGCAAGGCGGGGCGCACTTGCAATTCGCCATGATTCCGCTGAATCTGTTACGTGGCAAGTCTTCAGCTGATTACGTTAATACCGGCGAATGGTCCAAGAAAGCGATAGCCGAGGCGAAAAAGTTTAGCAATATAAATATAGTGGCCAGCGGCGCGGACAAGAATTTTATTTATGTACCGGCGTTTGATACTTGGCAGTGTGATCCGAATGCAGCTTACTTGCATTACACGTCGAATGAGACGATAGGCGGAGTCGAATTCAATTGGGTTCCGAAAACAGGTGAAATTCCTTTGGTGGCGGACATGTCATCTAACATCATATCTCGCCAGATTGATGTTTCTAAATATGGCCTGATTTATGCTGGAGCGCAGAAGAACATTGGTCCGGCTGGGTTGTGCATTGTTATCGTGCGCGAAGACCTGATTGGTAATGTGTCACCGGGTACGCCCACTATGCTGGATTACAAGATCCATGTCGACAATGATTCAATGTATAACACGCCTCCCACTTACGGCATTTACATGGCCGGGCTGGTATTTCAGTGGCTCAAGCGCAATGGCGGATTGGCGCAGATGGGGCAGACCAATATCAGAAAAGCAAACCTGCTGTATCAGGCGATCGATGCTAGCAATGGTTTTTACAATTGTCCGGTGGTCAAGCCCGATCGTTCACGCATGAACGTGCCGTTCACCTTGAAAGATGCCAGTCTGGATGGCGACTTCCTCAAACAGGCGGATTCGCACGGCCTATTGCAACTGAAGGGACATCGCTCTGTCGGTGGCATGCGCGCTTCCATTTACAATGCGATGCCGCTGGAAGGTGTGCAGACATTGGTTGATTTCATAACACATTTTGCAAAGAAACATGGCTAAAACTTTTAAGATACTAACGTTAAACAAAATTTCAACGGTGGGGCTAAACCGGTTGCCAGCTGCAAATTATATTGTTGGCAGCGACATTGCAGAACCAGATGCGATCTTGGTGCGCTCGCACAATATGCTGGAGATGGATATTCCGGCTAGTGTGAAAGCCATAGCCCGCGCGGGCGCTGGCACTAATAATGTACCAGTTAAAAAAATGAATGTGCGAGGCGTGCCAGTCTTCAACGCTGCGGGAGCAAATGCCAACGCAGTGAAGGAGTTGGTAATCGCGGGTATGCTGCTGGCTTCGCGAAATTTGATTGCTGCGCTGCATTTCACCGCCAATTTGAAGGGTGACGACGCCACGTTGCACAAGCTGGTCGAAGATGGCAAAAAACATTATGCGGGTATTGAATTGCGTGGCCGTACCTTGGGCATTATAGGTTTGGGCGCAATTGGTCGTCTGGTGGCGGATGCCGCCATTGGCTTGGGCATGCAAGTGGCGGGTTACGATCCTGAAATTACCGTGGAAGGAGCATGGGGCCTGTCTTCGCAGGTGAAGAAGGCGCACAGTATAGAAGATCTGCTTAAGCAGAGCGATTTCGTTACTCTGCACATTCCTTTGCTAGATGCTACGCGAGGCTTGATTAATGACCAGCGCGTACAAGCGATGAAACCAGGAAGCGTGCTGTTGAACTTTGCGCGCGATGGTATCGTGGATGAAGATGCAGTGCTGGCAGGTATCGCCGCCAAACGTATACATTATTATATTTGCGATTTTCCCATGCAGAAGACGCAGGGCAATCCAGCAGTTATTGCGCTGCCTCATCTGGGTGCTTCCACGCAAGAGGCTGAAGACAATTGTGCGGTAATGGTAGCGGAGCAAGTGCGCGACTATCTGGAGCACGGCAACCTGAGCAATACGGTAAATTTCCCGACTGTTAATATGCCGCGCGAATCGTCTTTCCGTATCGCCATCGCTAATGCCAACGTGCCGAATATGCTGGGGCAGATTTCTACTGCATTGGCCGGAGCCGGTATTAATATCCACAATATGATAAACAAGTCGCGTGGCGAGATGGCTTATACCCTGGTCGATACAGATATCGCTACCCCTCCTGAGATGATCGCGCAGATTGCCGCTATCCCCGGTGTGCTCATGGTGCGCGACTTGCCCTTGGATGCATAAGCAATATGGATGTATGAGCAATGAGTGATGAACTCATGAAATACCGCGAACAAATCGACATCATTGACGAGAATTTGCTCAAGTTGCTCAATCAGCGCGCGGCGCTGGCAAGGCAAATCGGTCATCTTAAGGGTGAAAATACAGTGCTGCGGCCAGAGCGCGAGGCGCAGATATTGCAGCGTATGGTTAGCAATAATTCCGGTCCTTTGCCGAATCAGAGCATCACGCAATTATTTACCGAGATCATGTCTCACTGCCGTGCATTAGAGACGCAGCTATGTGTTGCATACTTGGGGCCAAGTGGAACTTTCAGCCAAGAAGCAGTAGAGAAACGTTTTGGTCATGCAGTTCTGAGTAAGCCGTGCATTTCGATAGATGAAGTCTTTCAAACTGTAGAAAGCGGCGAGGCAAATTATGGGGTGGTGCCGGTGGAAAATTCCACTGAGGGCGCTATTGGACGCACGTTGGATTTGTTGCTGCAAAGCCAGCTCAAGGTGTGTGGAGAAGTGATGCTGCCAGTGCATCAATGCTTGATGTCGCTAGTGACTGACATTTCTGCCATCAAGCGCGTGTTTTCGCATTCGCAGTCTTTGGGGCAGTGCCAAGTCTGGCTGAATACGAATTTGCCTAATGCCGAACGCGTGGCAGTTGGCAGCAATACCCAGGCGATTCTTCTGGCTTTGGAACAGCAGACAGATAGTGCGGCGATCGCAAGCGCAAAGGCGGCCAAAAATTACGGCATTCCACTATTGGCTGAAAATATTGAGGACGACCCGCGCAATACTACGCGTTTTTTAGTCATCGGAAACCAGGATGTGGCGCCATCCGGCAAGGATAAAACCTCCCTGGTCATGTCTGCACCTAATCGCCCGGGCGCGGTCTACGATTTGCTGGCGCCGCTGGCCAAAAATGAAGTCAGCATGACTAAGCTGGAATCTCGGCCGGCGCGTTCCGGCGTTTGGGAATATGTGTTCTATATGGATATTGAAGGACATCAGCATGAACCCAAAGTGGCGGCCGCACTGGTTGAATTAAAGCAAGTCGCCGCGTTCGTGAAAACGCTAGGTTCATACCCGGCTTCCATATAAGGCCGCTAGCGCAATTTAATAATATCGTTATTCCCGTGAAGACGAAATTTAGCTCTATCGATGACTGAGTGACTGCTTCCGCGGGAATGACAGAAACAAAAATAATCAAGGTCTTAAATGAACTACAGTGAGCTAGCCCCTCCTTATATCCGCGCCATAGCGCCCTATCAGCCTGGCAAACCGATTGCCGAGCTGGAGCGCGAGCTCGGCATCAGTGGCATCGTCAAGTTGGCCTCCAATGAGAATCCCCTCGGCGCCAGCCCCTTGGTCGTGGCCGCTATGCATGCGGCGATGAGCGACATCGCGCGTTATCCCGATGGCAGTGGTTTCGATCTGAAGAAAGCATTGTCCGAGCGATATCAGATTGAGCGTGCATGCATTGTGTTGGGAAATGGTTCCAATGATTTACTGGAATTGGCCGCACGCGCTTTTCTCGCGCCGGGCGACAAGGTGGTTTATGCGGATCATGCTTTCGCGGTGTATGCGCTGGCTACGCAAGCGGCAGGCGCTACGGGCATCAGCGTGCCAGCTACTAAAGGGTTCGGCCACGATCTTTCCGCAATGCTGCGGGCTGCGGTGCAGCATAAGGTGAAGATGGTGTTCATCGCGAACCCGAATAATCCCACGGGTACTTTTCTCGGTGTGGCGGAATTGCTGGATTTTCTGCGCTCAGTGCCGCCGCAGGTGTTGGTGGTGATGGATGAGGCATACAACGAATATCTGCCGCAAAATTTGCGTTACGATAGTGTGAGCTGGTTGCGCGATTTTCCCAACTTGATCATTTCCCGCACTTTTTCCAAGGCATATGGTTTGGCCGGTTTGCGCGTGGGTTATGCATTGGCAGGTGAGTTAGTAGCAGATATGCTGAACCGAGTGCGGCAGCCGTTCAATGTCAACAGTGTAGCGCAGGCTGCTGCTGTAGCAGCGTTACAGGACGAGGCTTTTGTAAAGCGAACTTGCGAATTGAATCAGGCCGGCATGGAACAGATTACGCAAGGGTTGACGCGATTAGGTCTGGATTACATTCCCTCTTATGGAAACTTCGTATGTTGCCGCATTGCGAATCCCGCACAGAGTGAGGGAAAAGGGGCTGGCCCGATGTATCGTCGCCTGCTGGAATTGGGGGTAATTGTGCGGCCGATTGCCAACTACGATATGCCAGATTATTTGCGTGTGAGCATTGGTCTGGAAAGTGAAAATGAGAAATTTCTGTCTGCGCTGGCGCAGGCTTTAGGAGAAGCAGCGTGATTATTGTAATGAGCAAGGATGTTACCGACGATCAAATAGGTGTGGTGGTAAAGAAGCTTAAGGACGCCGGGCTGGATGCCAATATTTCCCGAGGCATTGAACGCACGGTGATCGGCGCCATTGGTGATGAGCGTAAACTATCCGAAGAAATGTTTACCCCATTACCCGGGGTGGAATCGGCGATGCACATAGTTAAACAATACAAGATCGTATCGCGTGAATCTCATCCCGAAAATACAGTAATTGATATCGGCGGCATCCAGCTGGGCGGCAAGCAAATCCAGGTTATTGCGGGCCCATGCTCAGTAGAAACGCAGCAGCAGATGGACTTGTCCGCCCAGTACGTGAATGAGGCAGGTTGCCGTTTGATGCGTGGCGGCGCATTTAAGCCTCGCACCAGTCCTTACACTTTTCAGGGTAAGGGTGTTGAGGGACTGGATATGTTCCGTCAGGCAGCCAGCAAATTCAAGCTGCCCATCGTGACCGAGCTAATGGATGTCCGCATGCTGGACACCTTTCTCGAAAATGACGTCGACGTCATACAGATCGGTACCCGCAACATGCAGAATTTCGACCTGCTTAAAGAAGTGGGGCGTATCAACAAGCCTGTAATTCTCAAACGCGGCATGTCGGCTACTATTTCAGAGTGGCTGATGGCGGCAGAATACATTGCGGCCGGCGGCAACCATAACATCATATTCTGCGAGCGCGGCATCCGTACTTTTGAAACGTATTACCGCAACGTTCTTGACGTGACCGCCATCCCGGTAATGAAAAAAGAAACTCATCTGCCGATAATTGTCGATCCTTCACACGCCGGCGGCAAGGCATGGATGGTCGCGGCGCTGTCACAGGCAGCGATTGCGGCGGGGGCGGATGGATTATTAGTAGAGATGCATCCCAATCCGAGTGAGGCCTGGTGCGATGCTGATCAGGCGCTGACTCCTCAAGAATTGAAGAAATTGATGGGCGTGTTGGGCGGCATCGCCACAGCGATTGGACGCACACTCTAATCCTGTCTCACGCTAGTGGAGAGGTGAGGAAAGTCGTGACAAAACCATTGTTTCGCAAGGTTGTTATTTTTGGCGTCGGCCTGATCGGCGGTTCGTTTGCGCTTGCTTTGCGGCGGATGAATGCTGTGGATGAAGTAGTCGGTTTCGGACGCAGCGCGCAGACGCTGGCACAGGCACAGCAACTCGGTATTATCAACCGTAGTGGTTCAGATCTTGCGGCAGAGCTGGGCGATGCCGATCTGATATTACTGGCAACGCCCGTGGGCCAAATGGCCGACATCATGGCTCGCATCGCGCCGTATCTGGGTGCTCATACACTCATTACTGATGGCGGCAGCACCAAGTGTGATGTTGTTGATCATGCTAACAAACATTTGGCCGCCCATATTTCCCGCTTCATACCGGCACACCCTGTTGCAGGTGGCGAGCAAAGTGGCGCTACTGCGGCGCGTGCTGATCTGTATCAAAACAAAAAAGTAATTCTGACTCCGCTGCCGGAAAATTCCGCTGATGCTGTGGCGCGCGTAAGGTTGGCATGGGAATTGTGTGGCGCGTTGGTGAGCGAATTAACGCCGAAGCAGCATGACGAAGTGTTTGCTGCTGTCAGTCATCTACCGCACCTGCTTTCATTTGCATTGGTACACGATTTGGCTCAGCGCGAAAACCGCGATTTATTACTTTCTTTCGCCGCTAGTGGCTTCCGCGATTTCACCCGTATTGCAGCAAGCTCGCCGGAAATGTGGCGCGATATCTGCCTGGCCAACCGCGATGCGTTGTTGATAGAGATGGGCCGCTACATGCAAGAACTGGAAACTTTGCATAAAGCGCTTGCGGATGCCGATGGCGCCAAGTTGGAAGAAATATTCAGCATTGCCCGTTCGGTGCGTAGCAACTGGACTCCGCAATAAATTGGCAAAATTTATTAGGAAGGTTTCTAAGGTGGTTATAAGGAGAAAAGCATGGACTTGAGAATTACCTGTATTAAAAAGAGTAACAGTCAACTTGCACATGAGCGCATTCAATTTATAGGTGGAGTGGATGCTGAAGGCGTTCGCTGGAAATTTTCTGTGGCAGAGGCAATTGAGGGTATTGCAGTTGGTAAATGGCGATTTTATGCTCACGTAGGGGGTTATCCATTTTGGGTAGTTGTCGCTGTCAGTTCACTTGGACAAAAGTATTTAAAAACTGATCACGATGGAGAGCAGCCAGTTAATTTACTTAGTTTGCGTGAGTGTCCGCCAGAGAAATAAATTCAATTTAACAAGGTAGTTGTCATATTATTTAGGGGAGCTGGGAATGTAGTTATGAGCTCAGCATGATTCGAATTTCGAATTAAAAGCATATCTACAATTTCAAGTTCGACCTTGCACCGCGCAGTGGAGTCATGGATCTGAATATTTAGTGATGCCCTTCGTTTCATACCGCAAACTTTTTAAACAAAACATTTGCACATATCTTCATGCTCATGACAACTACCTTATTTCCGCAAGCATCAAGATGTATATCCACCCTTTTTAAGCTGTTAAAGCTACCTGCAGCCAGTTCGGACGATTGTTGAACTCTTCCTCCATGCTTGACTGGCAGGACGGGCAACCGTTTTCCAGCCGGTTCAGCGATGTCTATTTTTCAAATGATTCCGGACTAGAGGAAAAACGCCACGTTTTTCTGCAAGGCAATCGGCTGGCCGAACGTTTTACATCTTTATCAAGCGGGGATAGTTTTGCCATCGGCGAGACAGGATTCGGCACAGGGTTGAATTTTTTATGTGCTTGGCAACTGTTCGATGAGGTCGCCCCATCTAATAGCAGTCTGGATTTTTTCAGCGTCGAAAAATATCCGCTTGACGAGAGAGAGTTGGCCGATGTTTTGGCACTTTGGCCGGTATTGCGGCAGTATGCCGATGAACTCCTTGCCCGTTGGCGCCGCCGCGTACCCGGCTGGAATCGGTGGAGTTTTGCCGATGGAAAAATACGCCTTACGCTGGTGATAGGTGATGTAACCGATGCGCTAACTGAAATCTGCGGTGGCATTGATGCATGGTTTCTGGATGGTTTTTCACCGGCACGCAATCCCGAAATGTGGACGCAGTCCATATTCGAGAGCGTTGTGCGAATCTCTCAGCCAGGCGCCTCATTTGCTACCTATACTTGTGCCGGTTGGGTACGGCGCGGTTTGGAACAAGCGGGATTCCAGGTCAGCAAATCTCCAGGCTTCGGACGCAAACGCGAAATGCTGCAAGGTCATCTGCCTGGTTCGCCACCAGTGCGGGCGACGGTAACAAAAGCCATCGTGATCGGCGGAGGCGTGGCCGGCTGTGCCGTTGCCTCTGCTTTGGCGATGCGCGGGGTCTCCGTTACCCTGATCGAAAGTGCGCCAGCATTAGCTGCGGCGGCATCGGGCAATCCGCGCGGAATATTGCATATTCGATTAAGCGCAGGCATGGACTCATTGCAACGCTTTTTGCTGGCCTCCTATGGGCATGCGCTTGCCTTGCTGGATGAAAAGCTTCCCATTGACGGCATCGCCCGTGCGGAATGCGGAGAGTTGCAACTGGCATTTTCTGCGCAGGAAGCGAAACGTATCGACCGGCTGGCGGCACTTGATTGGCCAGCGCATGTATTACGTCGCGTGGATGCGGCTGAAGCATCCCGGCTGGCTGGCATCGAGTTGGTACATGGCGGCCTGTGGTTTCCCGCTGGTGGCTGGCTGGTTCCGCCACAGATGTGCGCAACATTGGCAGAGAGCCCAGCCATCGTGCAGCGTACCGGCTACCGCGCGGAATCCTTGACAGCGGTAGAGTCAGGCTGGCGGGTGGAGGGAAAAGACGAGCGCCAACAAACGTGGTCTGATGAGGCTCAGGTAGTGGTGGTTTGTACCGGTTATCAGGTGAAATCATTTGCGCCGTTGTCACACTTACCGCTGACGCCGGTGCGTGGGCAGATCACTATGCTGCCTGCCACACCGCATAGCGAAAATCTGCGCATGATTGTATCTGCCAATGGTTATTTTGCTCCATCCGTCGGAGAGCTGCACGTGCTGGGAGCAACGCATGATTTCAATGACGAGGCAGTGGACTTGCGGGCATCCGATCATGCAGAAAATTTGTCCAAGCTGGCGGACATATCCCCGGCACTAGCCAAGTCGATGAATATTGATTCATTGGTTGTTGAGCAACTGAATGGACGTGCATCAGTGAGAGCTTCCGTTCCCGGAGCAATGCCGCTGGTGGGCGAACTATTGCCGGGGCTATATACCAGTCTGGGACATGGCACTCGCGGCCTGATAACTGCAGGGCTTTCCGGTGAATTGATTGCGGCGATGGCATGTGGACAATTATCGCCACTGCCATTGGCAGTGGCAAATGCATTGGCTCCCGCGCCGGGGCTTGTACGACAGGCGCGTGACTGATGAATTCACGCTCCAAAGAGCGAAGCCATGACTAAACAAAAGCGGGAGGCCAAGCCACGCGGCAGGCTGTAAAATAATTTCCAGTGCACGAAGTAGGACAAGGGGAATTGGGATTATGATGACAAGCGCTATGAATAATCGGTGCCTGGCCACTTTAATTTTATGACTTTATTGATCCGTTTGAACTTATCTGGCAGTCAAACCGCACCGTGACGGCACCTCCCACTTCAAAGTTCACCTGGCCGTATCAATAGGACCGTGATTGAAGCACGGGCCTTCATGCTCAAGCATTACCGTTTAACCCAAACACAAGTCCCATACAAATGCGGGAAATAATAAAGAAACTATTCAAGCAACTTATTGAAATCTTCATCACAGTTTCAGGGTTCATTATTGCCAAGATGTGCACTCCTCAACAGTGCTATTGGGCTGCACTTCTATGGGTCAAATGGGTTTTCCCCTTTGCCGTCTTTGTTGATCGCTGGGTTTTTCGTCGATACCAAAAATCACTCCTCAATAAAACAACGCTTTTAAAATTTATTCTTTCTGCCATAACTCGCTACGCTTATATCGAAATCCCCCTTCGTAGCCCTAACGAGCAGGCTCTCTTGGAATACCACCGTAAATACGGTGGATTTATACTATGTAGCGCTCATTTTGGTTTAACCATGGCCGTATTTGGATTTTTAGAAAAACACGGATTACCAGTTACGAGTATTTCTAATGGCGGTCCCAGAAAAACAGCCTATGGTTGGAATTGGGGCTGCACCCAGCCCCTACGCCTAATTAAATCTGATGCAAAATCTCTCATCAAAGTCCGCAAAGCACTAGCCAAAGATGAGATTGTTCTGGTTTACTGCGACCATGCACCAGATGAAAATTTTCAAAATGATTTTCTGTTTCTATCCCCCAATATTTTTGAATATGCGTATAAAGCAACCATCCCCCTGCTCTTTTTAGGAGTCGCATTGGCAAATGACGAGATTATTGAGATCGAATTTGTCGAAGCGTCGCATCCCATCCATGCATCGACAGAAGAATTGGTCGTGGTGATGGAGGAATTTCGCTACTTCGTGGCACAGCGCATGGAAAAAAGCATCAGCTTCAAAAAAAAATCACCATTGTTGGTGTGATTATTGCGGGTACGACTACTTTGTCGCTTATACCCAGCATTGGCAGCGAGCCCAGCCATCGTGCAGCGTACCGACTATCGAGCGGAATCCTTGACAGCGGTAGAGTCCGGCTGGCGGGGGAGGTATGCCGTTAGTGGGCGAACTATTGCCGGGGTTATACACAAGTCTGGGACATCGCACGCGCGGACTGATAACTGCCGGGCTTTCCGGTGTATTGATTGCGGCGATTGCATGTGGGCAATTGTTTCCACTGCCATTGGCAGTAGTAAATGCATTGGCTCCTGTGCCGGGGATTGTGCGGCAGGCGAGCGACTGATGAACGATAATGCATCCAACCCAGATAAACCCATTCAGTACAGATGCTATAGTGCTCCATGCGTAACACGGCTTGAACCTGATCGAATAATTTCGGCGGGTTTTTGTAAGTGGGCATGGCGGGATGTTAAAAACTGGTTAACATTCTAATAAAAATCATACTGTCTTGATTTTAAATTAATTATTGCCATGTATATAAACCAATCCGATAAAATTTTTAGTGTTTTATTGAGGTCTACTTTACGTTATGTGTGGCTGCGCATCAGCAGCAAGATAGAGTAAGTAAGATAAAAATAAATGGAACAATCAGAGTTCGAGGAAAGATTCGTAAAAATGGAACGCTGGTGGGCATCACTCAGATCCGAATTGGCTGCAATTATTTCTGAGAGCCCTCCGATAATCATTTACCACTACACGGATATAAACGGCCTCCTTGGGATGATTGTGTCGGGCAAAATATGGGCTACACATATTTCAAGACTAAATGATTCTAGTGAGTACCATCATGGAATAAAAGTAGTAGCAGATTGCGTTCGTGCCGCTATGCCGGCTTCTTCTAAGCAGTTGGTTGAAAAGATCCTTTCTGAGTTTAAAAAAGTTGAAACATACGTAGCCAGCTATTCGACAGAACACGATTTGTTAAGCCAGTGGAGAAGCTATTCGGGGGGGAAGGTAGGATACTGTTTGGGGCTGGCCACAGATAGAATTGCCACTTTAGACGATTCAACACCTCTGCTTGAGGCTGTGATTTACAAAGATAGTCAAGCACAACGAATAATTTCCCAGATACTTAACCGTGTTGACGACTATTTTCAAAATAACCAATTTGGAGAAGTGGAAGTTGGTTTTCTGTTAGGAATGGTTGGTGGCACACTGGCAAATCTTGCATGTACGATAAAGCACCCAAAGTTTGAAGAGGAGAATGAATACAGGCAGTTTTATCAACCAGGCGCCACTTCTTTGCAGCTTGAGAACAAATTCCGCAACGGCCGGTTTGGATTGACATCTTATGTAGAGGTACCTTTCATAGAAGAGGGCAGGCTTCCTCTAAGGTCTGTAACAATTGGCCCTTGCCCAGATGCAACACTGGAAATGTCTACCGTCAAAATGCTTCTTGAAAAACACTCATATACGAATGTTGATGTCCTCATATCTGAAATTCCTCTTAGAGTTTAGAAATGAAGCACATAACAAAGCCCGGTGGGCTGAATGAAATGAAGCCCAGCCGTGCTGCCCTTTGTCTCACGTGTGTACCGGGCATGGCACGTAACTATGTCGGTGGAAGTCCGGCAGCCAGGTTTTCGATGAGCTTAAAGCTAGCCATGCAGCTTCTTTCTGCGCCAGTCGCCCTGTTTGCCCAACCATCCTGAGCTTCGTCAAATCTTATTTCCCTAACCCCTTGTAGCAATTTTGTCAGGACAGATCATGTGCTACAAATCCGGACAGTTTATTTGCTCGCTACAGAAAATTTAAACATTGGGCTTCTGTTGAATTGAGTACAAGCGCGATATGGCGTTCGGCTGGTATCATTACGGTGTTGGGCTAGATGCCGTTTCTATGGTGAGTTATTACTGTGGCTTTGGGGTTTTGCCTGAAAATAAAATATGAGGAGAGTAGCATTAAGATATTGATAATATTTGGTATGTTAAGCATATTGGCATTGCTAATAGCAAGCCAGCTGGCACGTGCGGGCGAATTACCGAAAATTGGAGAAGCAGCACCGAATTTCAATTTACCCGACCAGAATGGAAAGTTTTATACGTTGGCGGATTTTCACGGCAAGTGGCTAGTGCTGTATTTTTACCCAAAGGATGATACGCCAGGCTGCACTGAGCAGGCATGCAACTTTCGTGACGATCTGAATCAATTAACTAGACTCGGTGCTGAGGTGGTAGGCATTAGCGTGGACGACAGCAAGAGCCATGCCGATTTTGCCAAGAAATACTCTCTTCCTTTTCCGCTGCTGGCAGACAAGAACGCCGAGGTGACCACGCGTTATGCCGTGCTGCGGAATCTTGGGATATTCAAGGTGGCGCGGCGATATACTTTTTTGATTGACCCGCAAGGTAAAATTAGCAAGGTGTATGACAAGGTAGAAACGTCACGTCATTCGAAAGAAATTATTGAGGATTTGAATAAATTATTGGCTGCTGGAAAGGGATGAAAAATCCTGTCAGCAACATTTTGGCTGCGACGTTATTCGTTTCTGTCGTAATTCTATCGCGGTTGCCGAACCTCGTTGTGGCGCTCATGTTTTTTTCTATTGCGCTATGGCCGGTGCGTTCTTCGTTTATCTATCAATTCTTCCTCGCTATTCAAAAATATAATATCTGATGCCATACATTACTCTTGATAAGGCCGCGCTTGCTTACGGCCATGTACCACTGCTTGATCATGTTAATTTCCAACTGGACGAAGGTGAGCGCGTCGGCATGATTGGGCGCAACGGCGGCGGTAAGTCCAGTATGTTAAAAGTGCTGGCCGGACAGGCTGTGTTAGATGATGGCCTCGTATGGCGTGCACCCGGTGTGCGCATCTGTTATGTGAGTCAGGAACCAGAATTAGATGTTGAAGCGACTGTGTTTGACGAAGTTGCGCGCGGGCTGGGTGAGCTACAACAAATTATTACCGATTACCATCATTTGTCGCATCAACTTGCCGAACCGGATGCCGATTACGAAAGTTTGCTGGAGGCAATGCAACCGCTGCAAACAAAGCTTGAAGCGCAAAATGGCTGGGCGGTGCAGGCGCGCATTGAGACCGCCATCCAGCGTCTGGAGCTGAATGCCGACAGTCGTGTGGGCGATCTCTCCGGGGGCGTGCGCAAGCGCGTGGCACTGGCGCAGGCGTTGGTGGCTGAGCCGGATGTGTTGATCCTGGATGAGCCCACCAACCATCTTGATTTCTCATCCATTGAATGGTTGGAAGGCTTGCTTAACAACTTTCGCGGCAGCGTGTTGTTCGTGACCCATGATCGGTATTTTTTGGATAACGTCGCTACCCGTATAGTCGAATTAGATCGCGGCAACCTTGCCAGTTTCCCCGGAAATTTTGCGGCTTACTTGCGTTTCAAGGAGCAGATGTTGCAGGACGAAACGGTGCTCAACGCCAAGTTCGATAAGGTGCTGGCGCAGGAAGAAGTATGGATACGGCAGGGTATCAAGGCGCGGGGTGTGCGCAATGAAGGGCGCGTGCGGCGGCTGGAGCAGTTGCGGCGCGAGCGCAGTGCGCGGCGTGAGCGTGTGGGCAAAGTTGAAATGAGTCTGGAGGCGGGCGACCGATCCGGTAAGCTGGTGGCGGAACTGTCGCACATCAGCAAATCATTCGGTGACAGGCAAATCATTAAAGATTTCTCCTGCCGTATTCAGCGCGGCGACAAGATTGGCCTGTTGGGGCCCAACGGCTCTGGCAAGAGTACGCTGCTCAAAATCATCTTGGGCGAATTAGCTCCGGATAGCGGCAAGGTGAATCTGGGCACCAAGTTGGCCGTGGCGTATTTCGATCAATTGCGTGCGCAACTGAATGAAGAGGCTACGCTGGCCGACACCATCAGCCAGGGCGCTGATTTCATTGAAATTGGTGGTGTACGCAAGCACATCATTAGCTATCTCGGTGATTTTTTATTCGCGCCGGAACGTGCCCGCTCACCGGTAAAAAGTTTGTCCGGCGGCGAGCGCAACCGCTTGCTGCTGGCGCGCCTGTTCAGCCGCCCGGCTAATGTGCTGGTGCTGGACGAACCGACCAATGATCTCGATATTGAGACCATGGAGTTGCTGGAAGATTTGCTCGCCGAGTACGATGGCACGCTGTTTCTGGTCAGCCATGATCGCGCTTTCCTCGATAACGTGGTGACTCAGGTCATCGCCTTCGAGGGCGATGGCAAATTGATGGAATACGTCGGTGGCTATGAAGATTGGGTACGCGTAAAGAAGCAGCAAGCCGTGCAGCGAATGCCCGCAAGTGTAGCTATACCTGCCAAGCCATCGCCGCAGACTGAAGTTCAATCCAAACCTGTCACCAAGTTGAGCTTCAAAGAAGCGCGTGAGCTAGAGCAGATTCCACAGCAAATCGCGTCCCTGGAAAAAGAGCAGGAAGAACTTGCTGCCACTTTGGGCGCGGGCAATCTCTACCGTGACAATCCCGCACACGCCAAACAGCTACAAGAACGCACCGCTATTATTGAGGATGAGTTGTTGCAACTAATGGCGCGCTGGGAAGAGTTGGAGAGCCGATAAAGGTTATCGGCAATGTCGCCTATTCAAAATATCCTGAGGCAAACTCACGTACTATCCGAAGAATTCCTTAACCTTGTCCATCCAAGATTTCGCGCGTGGGCTGTGGCGTGCGCTATCTTCTTCATTTATTTGCTCGAATTCGCGTAGTAATTCCTTTTGCCGATCAGTGAGTTTGGCCGGGGTTTCTACCATTACGTGGCAGTGCAGGTCGCCAAAGGTTGAACTGCGCACCCCTTTGATTCCCTTGCCACGAAGACGGAAGACTTTACCGGATTGTGTTTCAGCTGGAATCTTGATGCGTGCGGAACCATCCAGAGTGGGGATTTCGATTTCGCCACCCAGCGCCGCAACAACAAAGCTGATCGGCATTTCGCAATGCAGGTCGTTGTGGTCGCGCTGGAATACCGAGTGCGGCGTGATGCGGATGACCACATACAAATCGCCGGGTGGACCACCGTTGCTGCCGAGTTCGCCTTCGCCGGACAGACGGATGCGGTCATCGTTGTCAACCCCGACCGGAATTTTTATAGACAGTGTTTTGTGCTGCTTGATGCGACCTGTGCCGTGGCAAGAACCACACGGCGATATAATGGATTTGCCGCTGCCATGGCAGCGCGGACAGGTTTGCTGGATAGAAAAGAACCCTCCCTGCTGCATGCGTACTTGCCCATGCCCGCCGCAGGTGGTACAGGTAGTCGTGCTTGTGCCTGGCTTGGCACCGCTGCCGTGACAGGTATCGCACTTGGTCATGGTCGGTATGCGAATTTGCGTTTCAGTACCGCGTGCTGCCTGTTCCAACGTGACTTCTAAATTGTAGCTGAGGTCGGCACCACGGTGCATTTGATTGTGTCCGCGTGAGCTTGCCCCGCTCATTCCGGCACCAAAAATGTCGCCGAAGATGTCGCCGAAATGGGAGCCGGCTGAGCCGCCACTGAATCCTCCCCCACCCATACCGGCCTCGGCACCGGCGTGTCCAAACTGGTCATAGCCGGCGCGTTTCTGCGAATCGGATAGTACCTCGTAAGCCTCTTTGGCTTCCTTGAAGTGCTCTTCAGCTTTGGGATTGTCTGGATTACGGTCAGGATGATGCTTCATTGCCAGCTTGCGGTATGATTTCTTTATGTCATCTTCTGACGCGTCACGGTTGACGCCTAGTACTTCGTAATAGTCACGTTTTTTCATTTGTGCATGAAGCGAAAAAGGGTTAAGAAGTTAAAGATTTAAGATTTATGTAATTGGTTTCTATATTGAGATCATTAGCTGAATAACAAATCCAGAAATAGCATCTATTTTTTATTCAGTCTTTCATCGTTCATTTGATAGATTAGGCTGGCGAGTATGCTCGATACAATGTGTTCAATTCCAGCAGCGAACCAATAACAGCGATAACCAAGGGCAGGTATCGCTGTATCAGGCCGAATTATTCATATTTTTTTGGAAAGGAAAAATAGAGATGTCGTCTAGATAATTTTTGCGGGCATATTCATAACGCAAATTAACTAGTTTCGAAGTTGCGGTGATTGCGCTTCAGACATCTCTTGTCCCATTTTATATTATTTTTTTTCGTCTTTTGCTTTCTCATCTTTTACTTCGGTGAACTCGGCATCTACGACATCACTGTCATCTTTCTTGCTGTCGGCTTGTGCACCAGATTCACCAGGCTGGTGGGATTGGCTAGCTTCAGCGGCGTGCATTTTTTCTGACAGTTTGTGCGCAGCGGTGGAGAGTGCTTCAGATTTGGCGTCTATAATTTCCTTGTCGTCGCCTTTCACTACATCTTGAGCTTCTTTCAAAGCAGATTCTATCGCAGCTTTTTCATCCGCACTCAGTTGCTCGCCATATTCCTTCATAGACTTCTGTGTGGAGTGAATTAATGCATCCAGCTGATTACGCGATGTAACTAATTCGATCGCTTTGCGGTCGTCGTCGGCATACGTTTCCGCATCCTGTACCATTTTTTGAATTTCAGCTTCGGACAAACCGGAATTGGCCTTGATGGTAATCTTGGATTCTTTACCGGTCGCCTTGTCTTTTGCGCCTACATGCAGGATTCCGTTGGCATCAATGTCGAATGTCACTTCAATCTGCGGCATGCCTCGCGGTGAGGGCGGAATGTCGGAGAGGTTGAACTGTCCCAAGCTCTTATTTCCAGCAACAACTTCGCGCTCACCTTGCAACACGTGGATGGTCACTGCACTCTGATTGTCATCGGCGGTAGAGAATATTTGTGAGGCCTTGGTCGGGATGGTGGTATTTTTCTTGATCAGTTTGGTCATCACGCCCCCCAAGGTTTCAATGCCCAGGCTGAGTGGGGTTACATCCAGCAGCAGAACGTCTTTAACTTCACCTTGCAGTACGCCACCCTGAATGGCTGCACCTACTGCCACAGCTTCATCTGGGTTGACGTCGCGACGCGCTTCTTTACCGAAAAATTCCTTGACCTTTTCCTGCACCATCGGCATCCGTGTTTGTCCACCGACCAGAATCACGTCGGAGATATCGGTGTTAGAAACGCCCGCGTCTTTCATGGCAATCTTACAGGGGGCGATGGTGCGCGCGACCAATTCTTCCACCAGGCTTTCAAGCTTGGCGCGGGTAATTTTGATGGCCAGATGTTTCGGGCCGCTGGCATCTGCCGTGATGTAAGGCAGGTTCACTTCAGTTTGCTGTGCGGAAGACAATTCGATTTTGGCTTTTTCAGCCGCATCTTTCAGGCGTTGCAGAGCCAGCATATCTTTCTTCAGGTCGATGCCGCTTTCTTTTTTGAATTCCTCTACCAAGAATTCAATTACGCGCATGTCGAAATCTTCGCCGCCGAGGAAGGTGTCGCCGTTAGTGGACAGCACTTCGAACTGGTGTTCACCGTCAATTTCAGCGATGTCGATAATGGAAATATCGAAAGTGCCGCCGCCCAAGTCATATACCGCGATCTTGCGGTCGCCTTCCTGCTTATCCATACCAAATGCCAGCGCAGCCGCAGTTGGCTCATTAATGATGCGCTTTACTTCCAAACCGGCAATGCGGCCAGCGTCTTTAGTGGCCTGGCGTTGACTATCGTTGAAGTAGGCAGGCACAGTGATGACAGCCTCACTGACCGACTCACCTAAATAATCCTCGGCGGTCTTTTTCATTTTCATGAGCACTTGTGCGGAAATTTCCGGAATGGAAATGTCTTTGTCACGGACTTTAACCCATGCATCACCGTTCTTGGCCTTAACGATGCCATACGGCACCATGCCCATGTCCTTCTGCACCATTGGCTCTTCAAAACGGCGTCCGATCAGCCGCTTTACACCGTATAGTGTATTTTTTGGGTTGGTTACTGCTTGCCGTTTGGCCGGCGCGCCAACCAGTACTTCGCCGTCTTCCATGTAAGCGATGATGGATGGCGTGGTGCGCGTACCCTCGGCGTTCTCAATCACCTTGGGTTTGCCGTTTTCCATGACAGCAACGCACGAGTTCGTGGTGCCCAAGTCAATACCAATAATCTTGCCCATAATGTTTCCTTTTCGTTGTAATGTTGAAAGTCTTTGCTGCCTGTGTTTCATTAATCTGTGGGCAGCAGATGTGTATTTCAAGTGTTACGATAATCTTTCGCAAAACTACGCGAAAATGCAATTAGAAGCAGTGGACTGCTGCTTGGTTACAGGGGTGTTATTCCTTTGCCTTGGCTACCATCACCAATGCAGGACGTAACACCCGGTCGTGCAGTTGATAGCCTTTCTGCATTACGCTCACTACCGTGTTTGCTTCTTGCTCACTGTCTACCATGCTGATGGCTTGGTGTCTGTGGGCGTCGAATTTTTCGCCGAGCGGATTGATCTCTTTGATATTGAATTTAGTGAATACAGCAGCGAGCTGCTTAAGAGTGAGTTCCATGCCGCTCTTGAAACTTTCTACAGTGGCAGTTTCAACAGCTAATCCTGCTTCCAGGCTATCCTTCACCATCAGCATTTCATTGGAGAAATGCTCCACGGCCAATTTCTTTGCTTTGCTAACGTCTTCTTGCGCGCGACGACGAATATTCTCGCCTTCTGCCTTGGCGTACATCCAAGCGTCATAGTGTTCCTGTGCCTTGCGCTCAGCTTGTTGCAGCATCTCTTCAATGCTTGGCATAACCTCTGGGTTAGGCGTATTTTCAGCTTGGGTAGCCTGTTCAGACTGTTGGGATGAGGCTTCGGTGGGTTCCATCTGCTTCTCCAAAATGATTTCTTCAAAAATGCGTAGCGTAAAAATGGGGTCGACTTTTTTGATTTCAAGAGCATTGCGCAATATTATTTTATTCACGTGAGATAATGTATCTTTGCGGATGCTGACCGCAAGTTCGATCCCACTTTGTTGCTGTGACCCTTCAAAAAAACTATCACTGGCGTATCGCCGGTTTCTATTTCTTTTACTTCGCTTTTGTGGGCATGTTCGCGCCTTACTGGAGTTTGTATCTGCAATCCATTCATTTCGATGCAATGCAAATTGCCGTTTTAATGTCGGTGCAACCAGTGATGCGGATGTTGTCTCCTACATTATGGGGCTGGCTGGCCGACCATACCGGGAAGCGTTTGCTGGTGGTGCAACTGGCGGCGCTGTGCAGTGTTCTCAGTTACTTGGGAGTGTTCTTCACGACTGAATTTGCCGGCTTGTTGCTGGTTATGATGGTGATGAGTTTTTTCTGGAGTGCTTCCATGCCACTGGTGGAAGCGACTACGCTGACCTATCTGGGTAAGCACACTGCGCGCTACGGTCGTATTCGCTCTTGGGGTTCGGTTGGCTTTATTGTGGCGGTATTGGGGCTGGGCTATGCGTTTGACTACATCGCTATCGCCTGGATATTGTGGGTAGGTGTGGCGATAAAACTAGGCATTTTGCTGTTCGCGCGTCAGATCCCGCCCACCGAAGTGCTGGCGCACCATACCGACAGCCAGCCCATCCTGCGTTTGGTATTGCAGCCGCAAGTGTTGGTATTGTTTGGCGCATGTTTTCTGATGGCTTTGGCGCATGGACCTTATTACATTTTTTACTCGATTTATCTGGTGGACAATGACTATTCAAAAAGCGCGGTTGGATGGTTATGGGCGCTGGGTGTAATCTGTGAAATTGCGGTGTTTTTCGCCATGCCGTGGCTAATGTTGCGTTTCACATTGTCGAAAATTATGATTGTAAGTTTTGCCTGTGCAGTACTGCGTTTTCTGTTGATTGGCTGGGGGGTGGACTTGCTGTCGCTGATGCTGTTTGCGCAAGTATTGCATGCCGCCACTTTTGGTGCCTTTCATGCGGTGGCTATGGCGCTGGTACACCAGTTTTTCCGCGGGCGGCATCAGTCCAAGGGGCAGGCGTTGTTTGGTAGCATTACTTACGGCGCGGGCGGTATGGTTGGTGGATTATTAAGTGGCCCGCTTTGGGAGCACTGGGGTGCAAGCGTGATGTACTCGTTTAGTGCCGTGACGGCGCTGCTTGGATTATTGTTGATATTATGGAAATTGAGAATAGTAGTGTTGCCTAAAAGTCAGTCGGACTCCACTTTTTAATTTGCGACAAGGTTTGCAGCCATGCTTCGTCCATGTCGATCACTTTGCCCTGCATTGTGACTGATTCCGAACTTCAACTGCTCAGACCCATTCCTCGTTGGAAATACGACCCGGCTTCAGACTTATTTCATATTGGGAGGGTCTTCCACTTTGATTTATTACTATGTTGCGGTATGCTCCGCTTAGTAGTTTTCCCCTATGGAGAAGATATGTGCAAAAAACTCATTATGCTGGTGTTGCTGCTAGCGCCTGCACTGGTAGTGCAGGCCGCGCCCGATAAAGCAATTACCCAAAAACAGGTTGACGATCTGACTACGACGGTGCTGAAGTACACTTCTTCGCCCAAATTGAGTTCATCAATTGCATTGATTTACGACGAACAGGAGCAACGCCCCCTATATAGCAAGAATGCGAACGCTGTCGTACCTATTGCGTCCATCACCAAACTAATGACTGCGATTGTGGTGTTGGACGCAGAGTTGCCGTTGGATGAAAAAATTACTATCAGCGTGTTTGATTTTGATATTCTCAAAGGCAGTCATTCGCGTATGCGCATTGGCATGACGCTGACACGTGGCGAATTGCTCAATCTGGCGCTAATGTCTTCTGAGAATCGTGCGGCGGCTGCATTAGCGCGCACTTATCCGGGGGGTACCAGTGCAGCCGTGGCGATGATGAATGCAAAAGCGCTCGAACTGGGTATGATGAAAACCCATTTTCGTGATCCGACTGGTCTGAACAGTGGCAATACTTCCACTGCGCAGGACTTGGTAAAGATGTTGATTGCAGCACAACACTATAAGCTCATCCATAAGTACAGCACTACGGCGTCACATTTGGTTACGGTACCTGGGTTTCCCCCGCTGCGTTTTGGAAATACCAATCCGTTGGTGAAAAATGCATCTTGGGATATCGGTGTGAGTAAAACTGGCTACATCAATGAAGCAGGGCGCTGTCTAGTGATGCATGCTCATATTATGCACCGCCCAGTGATCATCGTGCTATTGGATTCACAAGGGAAGTATACGCGAGTTGGTGATGCCAACCGCATAAAGAAATGGATGGAAAGCGCCGCTACGCGGGGACGAAATACGCGGCGTGGTTAACCTTTCTGTGCGCAAATTGCATTTGATCAAATTTGACATGGCAATTCTATACGTACACTTTTATCCCGCTACCCCGTAATTTAATTCCAAGACCGTAACCGTCAAGTCCCACTTTTGGACATTCACTACTAGGCATTGCTATGTGGCTATTGTACTGTCGTCGCGCAGGCGTAGTGCTTCCTCAATGTCCACTGCCACCACATGCGATACGCCGCGTTCCTGCATGGTTACGCCTACCAGTTGCTGCGCCAGTTCCATTGTGATTTTATTGTGGCTGATGAAGATGAATTGGGTGTGCTGAGCCATTTTCTGGATCAGCTTGCACAATCGTTCGGTGTTGGTATCATCCAGCGGGGCATCAACCTCGTCCAACAGGCAGAAAGGAGCGGGGTTAAGCTGGAACATCGAGAATACCAGCGCAATCGCAGTTAACGCTTTTTCGCCGCCTGATAGCAAGTGAATTGAGGCATTTTTTTTGCCCGGTGGTTGTGCCATCACCTGTACGCCGCTATCCAGTATTTCATCGCCAGTTAGCACCAGGCGCGCCTCGCCACCGCCAAACAGCACTGGGAACATTTCTGCCAGATGGCGATTTACTTCATTGTAAGTGGCCATCAATAAGTCACGCGATTCCTTGTCAATGCGGCGTATTGCCCCTTTCAGCGTGTCCATCGCTTCGGTCAAATCTTTCGCTTGAGCATCCAGATATGTTTTGCGTTCCTGTGCCGCATGTAGTTCCTCGAGCGCCGCCAGGTTCACCGAGCCCAGCCCGGTTATGTCGCTGTTAAGGCGATTTAATTCGTTCTGTAACGCATTCAGCTTGATATTGCCGCTTTCCAACAGGGAAAGCAGTGTTGTTTCATCCACATCTTGCAATTGCTCTGCCCATTGTTCATATTGCAGACGTGCTTCCTGTTCCTTGAGCGACAACTCGCTGAGTTTTTCACGCAGTGGATGTAATTTTTGTTCGCAGGACAGGCGCTCTTGTTCCAGTTTGTTCAGATTATTAGTGGTTTGTTCCAGCATGCTGCGCGTCTCGGCCAGCGCCTGTTCGCGCGCTTGACGCTGTTGCAGTGCCTCCTGCAATTGTTGCTTGCTAGTGCCGTCTTCTATATGGTCTAACTCCGCATGGTTTTGCATCAAAGTTTGTTCCAACTGCGCCAGCGTCAATTCGATCTGTCTAATATTGTGTTTTAGATCGGCGATTTTTTCCGTGCACGTCTTGACATAAAAACGAGCTTCCTGCAATTCGTGCTGCGTTTTTTGTGAGCGTTCGCGCTGTTGGCGCAGCGTAGATTCATGAGTGGCAGCTTGCAGCCTCACCTGCTCAACTTCTACCTGCTGTGTTGCAATGCTTACGCGCAGAATGTCCATGCGCTCAACGATTTCCTGATGCTTGTATTGCTCTTCAGCAGAATGTTCGGCCAGTTCCTGCAATTCGCGCGCGATCTGCGCGGCGCGCTCGTGGCTGCGTTCGTTGGCTTGGGTTAATTTTAGAATCTGTACCTGTATTCCATGTTGGCTGTGTTGCAATTCGCTGTCTGCCGAGCGTAAGAGCGCAATGCGGCTTTCGAGAGTGTGATAGGTTTCCTCTGCTAGTGCTGCCTGGCGTTTGCCATGATTCAATGACTTTGCCTGTTGCTGTGCTGCCTCCTGCAACCGTTCAATTTCACGTTGCCGCGCCAGCACGCCATGTACCTGGTTGTCCGGAGCATGAAACAGCACGCTATGCGCGCCAATCAGGTGCCCCTGCGGCGTTACTAACCAGGCGCCGGCAGGCAATCGTTCACGCAAGCGCAATCCTAGTGCCAGGGTTTCCGTGACATACACACCAGACAACCAGTCCATCACCACGGGCGCAGCCTGTGGATCCTGGTAGCTTACGAACTGCCCCAGTGGGGTCAGCCCAATATCTTGTTGGACTTTGAAATTATGCGCTTCGTCCGCTGCGAATACAGCCAGCCTGGCCGGTGGCGCATCGCTCCAACGCGCAGCATTGTCCAGGTGGGGTAGGGCTAGCGCGTTGAGACGTTCGCGCAAAACGGCTTCCAGCGCATCTTCCCAGCCTGCCTCAATGCCGATGGATTGCCACAGGCGTGGCAGTTGATCTAATTGGTGTTTGGATAACCACTGTTTCAGATTTTTGTCGTTGTCGACCTGTTTCTGAAGCTGTTGCAACGCGGAAAGCCTCGCCTCCGCCTGTGACAGTTGCCGTTCCAGTTCCTGCATTGCGATGCGCTGGTCGCGCCGTGCCGTATCAGCCCCCGGTAATTGCGCCTGAAGCTGTGCCAACTGCTGTTGTTGCGCTTTGCGTTCAATCTCCATCTCGACTAATAGACACTGCGTCTGTGCCAGCGCTTCGCTATCTACCTGCGGGAGATTGTCCCGTTCCAGCAGCAAACGCGAGCGGCGCGCCTCTAGTTGTTGTATATTGCGTTGGATATGTTCGCGTTGCGTATCGGCCAGTTGCAGTTGTTGCTGCGAGATCAGCTGTTCGCGTTGCATCGTGTTGTGGCGCTCCAGTTCGGCGCGCGCTGCTTCTTCCGCTTGCGGCAGATGAAATGCTTCGGAGTTCGCGCGGCTTTCCCAACTCTCAACTCGGATGTCTGCTTCTTGTTGTTGTTGCTGCCAATGTGCCAGTAAAGACTCCACGCCTTGCAACTGAATGCGCTGCTGCTCGACCTGCAGCTTGCTATTGGCCGTCTGCTGGGTCAAGCGCGTGCGTTGATCGTTGAGGTGGGCAATCTGCTGCTCTAGCCGCGCAATTTCAGCATTCGCGGCATATAGCTCGCCCTGCTTGGCATGCAGCGCATCAGCCTGCGCGTAATGCTCACTGCGCGTGTATTCCAGTTGGCTTTCCATTCCACGCAGACGCGCAGTCTCAGCTTCCAGCTCGTTTTTTGTTTTCTCCATTCCTTGGGCAAAGCGCCCCCGGCGTGTCCCGGCTTCCTGTTTATTCACCAGCCACAGCAATTGTTGCGTGGTGTCACGTTTCGATTCTAATTCGCGGTAATGCTTGGCTACCGCTGCTTGTGCGGTCAGATGGGTAAGTTGTTTGGTCAGCTCTAGCAGGATATCATCAACGCGTAGCAGGTTGTCGTGCGTATCGGCAATGCGAAGTTCAGTTTCGCGGCGGCGGTCGCGGTATTTAGATACCCCTGCAGCTTCCTCCAGAAATATGCGCAGTTCTTCCGGTTTAGCCTCAATGATGCGCGAAATCATGCCCTGTTCGATAATGGCGTAAGCTCGTGCGCCTAGACCAGTGCCCAGAAAAATGTCGGTTATATCCTTGCGCCGCACATGCTGATTGTTGATGTGGTAACTGGAATCACCGTCGCGCAGCAGCACGCGCTTGATAGAAATTTCGGCGTAGCTTGACCATTGGCCGGCAGCCTTGCCCAAACTGTTATCGAAGATCAGCTCGACGCTAGCGCGCGAGACCGGTTTGCGCTTGCCGGAGCCATTGAAAATGACATCTTGCATGGATTCGCCGCGTAGCGCCGAAGCGCGAGATTCGCCCAGCACCCAGCGCAGCGCGTCAATGATGTTCGATTTTCCGCAGCCATTCGGACCGACAATGCCGACGACCTGACCGGGTAGCGCAATATGGGTGGGATCAACGAAGGATTTGAATCCAGCGATCTTGACGTGAGAAAGACGCAATTTCAATCAGTTGGACATTATAATGCGTTGTATTCTAACCGACCCACAAGGCATATCAAAATGAGCGCTCTGCCCAGTAAAACCGTGGCCAGCAAATTTCTGGAAACCTTCGCCAATCCCAGTCTCGAGCGCGATTACCACATCCACATGGAAATCCCCGAGTTTACCTGTCTGTGTCCCAAGACCGGCCAGCCCGATTTTGCTACGTTGATCCTCGATTACATCGCGGATACGACCTGCGTCGAACTGAAAAGTCTCAAGCTCTATATCTGGTCATTCCGCAATGAAGGACATTTCCATGAAGACGTTACCAATCGCATTCTGGATGATTTGGTAGCCGCCATTCAGCCGCGTTTCATGCGCCTTACCGCCAAATTTTACGTTCGTGGCGGCATATTCACTAACATAGTCACGGAACACCGGAAGCCAGGCTGGCAAGCGCAGCCGCTAGTGGATCTGATGCAGTTCGAGACGCAGTCGAATACGCGAGGCTAGAAGCATGTCGGACTTCGCTTTTTTAACTTGCGTAATGGCGTGTATCCACTAAACGTGGCGCCGCGATGATTCATTTTGAACAAACTCGACGTGTGTCGAGTTATAAAATCATGAGGCCAGTCGGCAAATATAGTCGGGTTCGTCGGGTAAAGCAACGAGCTGATCGCTTTCCTATCTGTTCGGGGAACAGGTGCCGCAGCATTAACAAATTTAATTTAGGAGTCACAGATGGCTGGTCAACCTGAAATTACCAACATGGCTTTGTTTTGCGATTTCGAGAACATTGCGTTAGGGGTGCGCGACGCCAAATATGCACAGTTCGACATCAAGAAGGTGCTTGAACGCTTACTGCTCAAGGGCAGCATTGTTGTGAAAAAAGCTTATTGTGACTGGGATCGTTACAAGGAATTCAAGGCGACGATGCATGAAGCGGCTTTTGAATTGATTGAGATTCCGCATGTGCGACAATCAGGTAAAAATTCTGCCGATATCCGCATGGTCGTAGATGCGCTGGATCTATGCTATACCAAATCCCATGTTGATACCTTCGTCATTATCAGCGGTGACTCGGACTTTTCTCCATTGGTTTCAAAGTTGCGAGAGAACAACAAATATGTGATCGGGATTGGGGTTAAGGACTCGACTTCAGATTTGCTCAGCGCTAATTGCGATGAATTCATTTTTTATGATGATCTGGTGCGTGAGCAGGAAGCACAGAAAAAACGCGCTGAAAAAAAATCTCCGGCAAAAGCACCTGCTGGCGGCACGACGAAAAAGTCAATGTTGAAGTCTGAAGATGACAAGCGGCAGGAAGCACTCGACTTTATTGTCGAAACCATTGAAGCATTGATTGCAGAACGGGGGGAGGAAAAAGTATGGTATTCCATGGTCAAGCCAACCATGCAGCGCCGAAAGCCGGGCTTTGCTGAATCGGCTTACGGCTATCGTTCGTTCAAAGAATTGGTGGAGGACGCACAGAAGCACAATCTGCTCATGATGGTGCGTGATGAAAAAACAGGTCAATTCACCATACGGTTACCAGCGGCGGAGGAATAACAGAGCCACAAGCAATCCGAAATAGCGCAGCCAAATTCTGGGTGTAAATTCAATCTACGGATTCATCGTATTCCATCCGGGCTCTGCTTGTTAAGCTCACATCCGGCGCACGCCGAGGCTATCAAATTAGTATGGTCATTTAAATGAAACCACTTGTATCTTTATCAACGTCGTCGCCAGTGAATCTGCGACGCGTGCTGGTGCTCAAAAATATCGCCGTGGTCGGTCTGACCTTGGCGGTGCTGGTGGTTGCCAAAGGTATGGGGATGCCGTTGCCATTCGCAGTGATCGGCACCGTGCTGCTGGTTCTCAATATACTTACTTGGATCCGGTTTAAATTGCCATGGCCAGTGCAGGAGATTGAGGTGTTCGGGCAGTTGGTGCTGGATGTTCTGTTGCTGAGTGCGTTGCTCTATCTGGCCGGAGGCACCACCAATCCGTTTGTGTTGCTGCTATTGTTGCCGCTCACGATAGCCTCCGCCGCGCTGTTGGCTATCTATGCTTGGTCGTTGGCCGCGTTAATCGTGGCCTGTTATACGTTCTTGATGTTCGTTTACATCCCGCTGCCGCATTTTCATATTGACCACGTTGCCCGCCTCGACTCAAGTGCCTGGTTCATGTGGTTCGGTTTCGTGCTTGGCGTGGGGTTGGTCGGTTATTATGTGGTGAAAATGGGTAACACCTTGCGCGAACGCGAGCGCATGCTGGCGGAAGTGCGTGAAAACGCGCTGCGTGATGAACATCTGGTGGCGCTCGGCGCACTGGCAGTGGGTGCGGCGCATGAATTAGGCACGCCGCTGGGTACGATGGCGGTAGTGCTTAAAGAACTTGAACACCAATATGCGATGCAACCAGAATTGGTGAAAGAGCTGCACTTGTTGCGTGACCAAGTTACGCGTTGTAAAAATACGCTTTCCCACATGCTTTCGTCCACAGAACAAGCGCGTGCGGAAAGTGGTTACAGCATCGCGCTTGATAATTATTTTGCAGACTTGCTTGCGCAATGGCGCAGCATGCGTCCCTCGGCGCAGGTAAGTTATCGCTGGACGGGCCCATCTCCCGCACCGCAGATTGTAGCGGAACAGGTGTTGGGCCAAGTTATCACCAATATTCTAAACAATGCTGCCGATGCTTCGGAGCACAGTGTTGAGGTGGAGGTCAGTTGCAATGCAGAGCAATTGAAGATCGAAGTCTCCGACCGCGGCACAGGTTTGACCCCAACTGCGGAAACTCATGCCGGAAAATTATTTTTTACCACCAAAGAAAGCGGGCAGGGACTTGGATTATTTCTGGTTAATGCCGCGCTGCGCCGGTTTGGCGGTGCACTCTCATTGTCCAATAGGGATGGCGGAGGTGTGTGCACCCGCGTGACATTGCCCCTGGCCCGTTTACGTGTGACGAATTCAATATGATCTTGCCAGGATTGGAAAACTCGTTGCCGCGCAAGCTGTTGCTGGTGGACGATGACGTCACATATTGCACGGTGTTAGCGCAGGCCCTTGCACGGCGCGGTTTCGCGGTAAGTGTGGCAAACAATGTGAATGAAGCCATGCAAAGGATTGCGCAAAATCTTCCCACTCACGCGGTGATTGATCTAAAGATGCCCGGGCCGTCAGGTTTGACACTGGTAGCATATCTCAAGGAGCGTAAGTCTGACGCGCGCATCGTTGTGCTCACCGGCTATTCGAGCATTGCAACCGCCGTGGAGGCAGTGAAGCTGGGTGCGACATACTATCTGGCCAAGCCCGCGGATGCGGATGAAATTGTCGCGGCTTTTGACCATCGGCCAGGCGTCGCTGAAGCTGCGATTATAACGAAACCAATGTCAGTGGATCGCCTGGAGTGGGAGCATCTGCAAAAGGTGCTGGCTGACTGTGGCGGTAACATTTCTGCTGCCGCACGCACACTTAATATGCATCGGCGCACGTTACAACGCAAATTGCAGAAACATCCGGCTCCTGAGCGTGGTGGCTAGTTCAGAAAAAATAACACCAGCCAGATGGTGTTGACTTGCACCAAGACTGGAAAGCCGCTCTGAACCGGTTTAAAATTCATTTTGAGTACGTGGTACACAGCACACAGCGACATTGGAATCAATGCCAGCATATAATCGGATGCAGTGGTCTACGCGCCCTGAACCTCGTGCTGAATAGCTGAAAATTTTATGCAATATCCTCACATAGGTTTTAATAGAGTCAAATAATTCATGTCCAATATTGTTATTGCTGCGCTATATAAGTTTGCCAAACTCCCTGACTACTGCGAGATGCAGAACGGTTTACTCGATTTTTGCGTTGCGCAAGGGCTCAATGGAACAATTTTACTTGCTGCGGAAGGTATTAACGGGACTGTCGCCGGAACGCGTGTAGGGGTGGATGCATTGATGTCTTTCTTGTGGGCTGATGCTCGATTAGCAGGTATCGAACACAAAGAGTCCTATTCTGAAGAAATGCCTTTTGACAGAATGAAGGTCCGCCTGAAAAAGGAGATTGTCACGCTAGGAGTACCAGGAGTGGATCCGAACGAAAAGGTCGGAACCTATGTGGACGCGAAAGACTGGAATGCTCTAATTTCCGATCCAGATGTAGTGCTAATTGATACACGAAATGGCTATGAATACGATATAGGAACTTTTCGTGGTGCAGTTGACCCCCACACTACTACATTCCGCGAGTTTCCCGCATACATCAGCAAAAATCTTGATCCCGAAAAGCATAAAAAAATTGCCATGTTTTGCACTGGCGGAATTCGGTGTGAAAAAGCGACTTCTTTCATGCTTGGGCAGGGTTTCAAGGAGGTCTACCACCTACAGGGCGGCATCCTCAAGTATCTGGAAAATATTCCTGCTGAAAAGAGCATGTGGGAAGGCGAGTGCTTCGTATTCGACCAGCGAATTTCTGTTGGGCAAGGCCTGAAAGTTGGGACGCATGATCAATGTTATGCCTGCCGTCATCCTGTTTCACAGGAAGACAAGGCTTTACCCAGCTATCAAGCCGGCATATCTTGCCCGCATTGCTTTGATATCCTGCCGGAAAAAACACGCGCCCGTGCTGTTGAGCGACAAAAACAGAATGAACTGGCGCTTAAACGAGGCGATGCGCACATTGGGGTGACGCAAAAAAAACAAACAGAAACGCAAAGCGAGAGCTGATGCCGTAGATGGCTATTTACATTCTAGTCAGAAACGAGATCAATTGCGCGATTGAAAACAGCAGCTTCCTGCTTGAAGAAAAAACAAAATATATTCTCGACATCGGCGCGTGATTGATGACATCATTCGAAGGTGCGAGTCATTGTGCGATCAATGATTCTGACTTTTAAACTTATTCCCACAGCGTTAATTAGATTTGCAGCTAGCCACGATTAAAATAACGGAGAGAAATTATGAAGCCAACAACACCCGCAGGGGCGGTTACTAAAGATTTTGAGGAAGGTGAAAGGCTTATAGCCAGTAAAGACTACGCTAAGGCCATAAAATCATTCAAGAAAGCTGCAGATCAGGGACATGCACTGGCACAAAACTATATGGGTCTAATATACGCAAAAGGCCTGGGAGTTACACAGGATTTTCAGAAAGCAGAGCCTTGGTTTCGCAAGTCAGCAGAGCAGGGAGAGCCATTGGCAGAAAATAACCTTGGGCTCATGTATGCCAGAGGTGAAGGGGTTGCGCAGGATTACAAGCAGGCGGTGTTCTGGCTGCTCAAAGCCGCCGAGCAGGGAAACTCGGAGGCACAATATAATCTTGCATTCATGTATGCAAAAGGTCAGGGTGTTACTCAAGACGATGAACAGGCAGTTCATTGGTTTCGCAAGGCTGCAGAGCAGGGAGATGAAGTGGCCCAATACAACCTGGCCTTTATGTATGAAAAAGGCATAGGTGTTACACAGGATTACCAGCAAGCTGTGTTTTTATACAGCATGGCTGCAGGGCAGGGAAGTGCAGATGCCCAATTAAATCTGGGCGGCTTGTACGACACTGGTGAAGGTGTAGAACAAGATCAAAAGCAGGCTGTGACTTGGTGGAGTAAGGCCGCAGAAAAGGGGCATCCAGTTGCACAAAACAATTTGGGGCTCATGTATGCGCAAGGCCATGGTGTTGCACAGGATTACATCGAAGCACATAAATGGTTTAATCTTGCCAGTGCGGCTGGTGATGAAAGTGCAAAAAATGGACTGAAGATCGCAGAATCATTTATGACGGCCTCCCAAATTGCCGAAGCGAAGGAATTGGCAAATGATTGGAAAAAATCTCACCCATAGGTGTTGGTGATCAGTGGACGAATGCTTATTATCTGCCACAACATACCTTTACCTGTAAGGCAATGGCATGTTGTGGCAGATATTTTTTACCCCGCAGCAAAAAATTCTCCGTGTCTAACTTCGTTTAAACCTGGCCTTATTTAGAAATTTTAATTTGTGACAGCGCCAATTTTTCCTGTTTAGCTTCAAATAAAAAGTAACTATGGCGAAAGCAAAAATAATATATAGCTGCACTGAATGTGGCGGACAGGTTTTTAAATGGCAGGGGCAATGCCCGCATTGCACGGCTTGGAATACGCTGGTGGAAAGTGTGGCGGAATTGGCAACTAGCGGAAAAAATCGCTACAGCTCGCTGGCGACAACGAGCATGATGCAGACGCTGGCCGAAGTAGGGGCGGAAGAAGTGCCGCGCACTCCAACCGGTATCGCCGAGTTTGACCGCGTGTTGGGTGGGGGGTTAGTGAGTGGTGGTGTGGTTTTGATAGGCGGTGATCCCGGAATAGGTAAATCCACCCTGCTATTGCAAGCGCTGGCGCATCTCGCGTCGCATAAAAAAGTTTTATATGTCAGCGGCGAGGAATCGGCGCAGCAAATTGCTTTGCGTGCGAGACGACTATCGCTGGATGCGCGGGGAATGTACCTGTTAGCCGAAATTCAGCTGGAAAAAATACAATCTGTCATCCAGCAAGAAAAACCCGATGTGGTGGTAATTGATTCCATCCAGACCATGTATTCCGAACACCTCACATCAGCCCCCGGCTCGGTAGCGCAGGTGCGCGAATCCGCAGCGCAACTCACGCGCATGGCGAAGAGCACAGCGGTGACCATGATTCTGGTAGGCCACGTTACCAAGGATGGTACGTTGGCTGGGCCGCGTGTGCTGGAGCATATCGTGGATACGGTGCTGTATTTCGAGGGCGATACCCACTCCAGCTTTCGCATGATACGCGCCTTCAAAAACCGCTTCGGTGCAGTAAACGAGCTCGGCGTGTTCGCCATGACTGAAAAAGGTTTGCGTGAGGTAAGTAATCCCTCCGCGTTGTTTTTGTCTCAGCATGGGTCGCAAGTGGCGGGCTCATGCGTGATGGTGACACAAGAAGGTACCCGCCCGCTGCTGGTCGAAATTCAGGCCCTGCTGGATGAGGCGCACTCACCCAATCCGCGCCGCCTATCATTGGGCCTGGAACAAAACCGTTTGGCCATGTTGCTGGCCGTATTGCACCGCCATGCAGGCATTGCCTGCTTTGATCAAGACGTGTTTATCAACGCGGTGGGCGGAGTGAAAATTACCGAGCCGGGCGCCGACTTGCCAGTATTGCTGGCCATCGTTTCTTCGCTGCGCAATAAACCGCTGCCGGAAAAATTGGTGGTATTTGGGGAAGTCGGCCTGGCGGGCGAAATACGTCCGGTGCAGCGTGGGCAGGAACGCTTGAAAGAAGCGGCAAAGCTCGGCTTCACTATGGCTATTATTCCCAAAGCCAATACGCCGAAACAAAAAATTGCCGGCATGGAAATCATATCTGTTGAACGAGTAGATGAAGCTGTAAATGCATGTAATTAGAATAAAAATTTCAGGAACAGCTATTTTCCAACCGTCATACCACAGACAGTGCGGAGGATGTTGATCTCTTTACCTATGGATAGCGATAAGTAGTAGGTAAGCGCTTAAAAGGATATTGTCTAAGGTTCAAATCAGCTTTCAATATGCCTTCAGGATTACACTTGGCGATGCGGCTAATCTGGCTGTGCATAGCGTCCAGGTTTTTCTGTCGGCGCAAGCACCGCCAAAACCTAAGGTTGTACAAACTACCAAAAAGCAAGAAAGCCAAACAGGTAGTGGTTCAGTTTGAAATTTAAATTTCTATTTGGGCTTTAAAGCCTCTTTTAATATTTGTAGTTTAGTCATTGCATTTTCTGGGGTAACTTTTTTAGATGCCAGCTTTGCCGGTGATTTCGACCTCGACTCACTTAGCGCGCTTTGTACCGCCAAGCCTTTGTTGTAGGATACTTCAGCACATTTCCTTACGCCGCGTATATCAAAATCATCAATATCTTCTGCTGCCATTGCCTCGGCGAGTCCAATTGCCGCTATTGATGATCTTTTTAGATGATCTCTGATGTTAATTTTTTTAGGGAGGTCAGGGGTGCTATTTCGTAGGTCTTTCTCAATTTCATTTTTGTCCATGTTAAAAATACCGTCGTACATTCTATTAGTGCAAAAACCAATTCCATGAATTGGGTCTACATCATGGTTTATTAATGTATCGACAAAAATCCTACGGGTATACTGATGATGAATGCGAGCAGCTATCCATTGTTCATCCCGCCCCTCGCTTTTCCATTTTTTTACTGCTCTTGCTTGGCTTCTATTTATGCCCAGCTCGGGGTCTATCGTTTCTTCAAGCCTTTCTTTAAAAACCCGGTTCACTATTAGATGCAATTCGGGTGAAAGGTATTGAGCGTAAGACAAGGCAAGCTGCCAGTGCGCCCAAGTACCTCCACCAATACCTCGTTGAGTTTTTAAAATGACGGTTTTCCCGTTATTTGCTGTTTCAATTATGTTTTTTACGCTTGTAAGACTGGTCCATCTTGTCGGCTCTTTACCTTTTATTTTTCCAGAAAGCTCGTGCAATTCGTTTAAATTAACCATATTGCCCTCGGCAATATCCATAAAGAATGTTTGTCCATTGTACGGAATTTCAATTTTAGGTGGTTTCATTGGCACTCCCTTAATATTATTAAAATTTAATTTTCTTATTATAGCTACCGCACTTCATTAGCCCTCTTCTGGAATCAGCGCAACAATATCTGCTTCAGTAAATGCAGTCCGTCAAATATTTATCATTTGTTGTCTATAGGTAGGTATAGCGTCATTTGGACTTGGTGCCTGCCGAATTTTTCCGCCATCTTTTGTCTAAGTTCTGGCATTGTTTTGCATCCTGCAGCCATACCAATCAAAAAATATATATGCTCAACCAATCTTTTAAGCCCATATTGACTGCTTAGCCATTGGTGATAGTTTTGCCCGCTATTAGGCTTTGGCGCGTTTTCTTTTAACCACTTGGCAACATCTTTATCAAGATATCCATAAACCATTTCCATTATTAGCTTTCCCCAATATTTCGGTCGATGATGAACCGGCCCTTTCCAATTTGTTAGCCTACCAAATTCCATCCAAAGCTGATCCGGGAATGTTTTTTCCCATTTACGCATATCCGTCTCAAGGTAAAGCTTCATTTTTAATTTCAGAGCATCTTCCGCTCTTTCATATTGATACCCTGTTGCTTCATCTACCAATGCTACCAAGCCTGTATTGGCGGCCGCCTGCAGGAAACGGACTGCCTTTATAGCAATTGACATTTGACGCTCTGTTAATGCTATTTTCGTTGAGTCATGCTGTCGTAAATGATGATCTAGCATGGCGTTTGAATAGGCAGAACAAATATCATTAAATCTTTCAACTTTGATACCTAGCGCAAATTTTGCGAAGCTTTCTGCGCCCGTATCAAATTTAAAAAGTGCCGGTATCTGCCCATCTCCTGCAGGCAACAAATCCATTGGTAGATGCGGCTGCAACGCTTTAACTTTCAGGTATTCAGCAAGCTGACCGCCTTCTGTTCCTATCAGGCCAACCACGACCCCTTTCAAGCTAAAAACGCGATCTCCCGTATTTAAGACGTAACAAGGTATAGTAGTACTACCAATTTCCAGCTCACCCCAGTGGGTTGCATACGGAATCTGTTCTATATATTGTTTATCTGGCGGTCTAGCGGACTGGGTGGAGGAAGAAAGGAAGTCTGCAGGGACTAAATCAATGTTTTTCTCTGCGGCAAGCTGAATAATTTTTTGATGCCATTTGATCGGTATAGCGCCAATATTCCACCAATATTGAACAGTACTTTGATTTTTTTGTAGTAGTTCGGCTAGAGCTGATTGGCCTCCGAATTTTGAAATAATATCTTTTGCATAAGACATGGTAGTATCCGATTTGATAACAAATCGGATACTACCATAAATTTTGTTTTTGTTAACAAATTTTTGTTATTGTTTTTCGTTCCACCGTACATTTGCCGCTTTCTAGCAATCTCTGACCGCTCCTTAGACCTGAGCTTCTCGGCTCCCGTCCTCCCGCCTGATTTACCCCCTTTACTACTATCTGCCTTCTTGCCTGTTAATTCTTTCTCAGGCTTGGTTTCACCTTCCTTGCTGCATCTGCATAAGAGCCAGTTTAGTTCTATCAGCTAAACTGCAAACTGAACCCTATCCCAAAACAGAGAAATCCGAAAAGTAAGATTATTTCTTCTATTTAGGATTGCCAAATAGTTTCGCAAATATTGTTCAAGTATCCGGTGATGCCATTTTGGCGACAGTGCTAGACTGAGCGCCTGCCCTGACACATCAGGACAATTGACCAAAGAGGATAACCATGGGAAACGTTATAGCCAAACAAGACCGCATTGCTGCCAGAGTTCCGCACGATGTATATGAGACTTTGCGCCGGGCCGCTGAATTAAGCGGTGCGACGATCAATCAGTTTCTGGTGCAATCGGCGCTGAAGGAAGCGCAGGCCGTGATTGAGCGTGAACAGGTTATTCGTATGTCCGCGCGCGACTGGAGTTGGATGCTTGGCTTGCTGGAGAATCCACCCAGGCCAAACGCCAAATTGAAAGCCGCCATGAAGCGTTATCAAAAAGCCAAGCGCGACGATGCTGATTCTTCCTTTAACTGGCAGCCATGATCGACTAGGTTCGACTGTGGCACGCCAGTTCTGAACGATTGGCTGTGCAAGGTCGCAAGGCAGCATCTGGGCAAAGGGCTATCAAGTACTTTTGTGGCAGTTCTTGGAACCGGCCCCGAGCGCATTTGTGGGTATTACGCGCTGACCCTCACTGAAGTTGATCGCCGTTACCTGCCCGAGACTTACCGGAAAAAGCTGCCGAAGTGGATTCCCGACATACGCTTGGGACGGCTGGCTGTTGATCAACACTATCAAGGTAAGCGGCTCGGTGAATTGCTTCTGATGGATGCTATTTCGCGCGCGCAGCGTGTACATCAGGAAGCAGGGGTTGTTGGGTTTTTTGTCGATGCACTGGATGAACACGCTGCAGGGTTTTATCGGCATTTCGGCTTCATGGCGGCACCTGATAATTCGCTTATCTTATTTTTACCAGTGGCTTGAACATGGGCATGAAACAACGAACTTCTTGATGGGCAACCACCTTAAAATCTGATGAACTCTAAACCCACTCTTCTATCCCCGGAGGCGCTGGACTTCGCCCCTGGGCTGCTGTCAATACAGGAAAGCCCTCCTGCACGCCTGCCGCGTGCAGTGATGTATACGGTGGGCGTACTGTTCGTCATACTTATGGTGTGGGCGATTTTCGGCAAGCTGGACATCATCGCCAGCGCCGAAGGGCGTCTGGTGCCCGAGACCTACATCAAGATCGTCCAGCCATCGGATGCCGGTATCGTGCAGGAGATACTGATCAAGGAAGGCGAGCAGGTGCAGCAAGGCCAGGTGTTAATGCGTATGGATACCCAGATCGCCGAAGCGGATGCGAAGACCATAGGTAACGATCTTGCAATGCGGTCATTGCAGTTGCGCCGTATTGATGCAGAGTTGGCTGGTCAAGCTTTGGTAAAGGGGCGTGATGATCCGAGCGATCTCTTCCACCAGATTGAATCACAGTATCACGACCGCCGCCTATCCTACACAGACGCGCTGGAACAAGCACAAGATGCGTTGAAAAAGTCGCAGAACGAATATCATGCCGCCAAGGAAGTGTTGTCCAAGCTGCAGCAGATCACCCCCATCCTCAAGCAGCAGGCCGACTCATACGCAGACATGGGTAAGGACGGCTACGCCCCGCAAATGACCGTGCTGGACAAACAGCGCGATTATCTGGAAAAGTCGCAAGATTTGCGCGCGCAGCAATCGACGGTTGCCAGCCTCGAGGCCGCTGTCAACCAGGCCAAAAAACAGATCGATCAGATCACCTCAAAATATCGCAGCGACTTGCAGAACGAGCGAGTGGAAGCGGGTGGCCAGCACTGGAAACTGGAACAGGACTGGCTCAAGCAGGAACACAAGTCCGGGCTGTTGGAGCTGAAAGCGCCGCAGTCCGGTATTGTGAAAGATGTCGCAACTCACACCATTGGTACTGTGGTCTCACCCGGCACGGTGCTGCTGTCTATCGTCCCGGAGAATGAACCACTGGTGGCGGAGATCATGGTCAAGAACGATGATGTCGGGTTTGTGTATCCACACCAGAAGGTAAAGGTGAAGCTGGCCGCCTATCCGTTCACGGAATACGGCATGCTGGAAGGCGAGGTCACCCGCATCCAGGCAGACAGCGATAGCGACGCCCAGACTAAGGACCAATCCCAATCAAAAGACAAGCAGCAATCCTCGCCATCGGTGTATAAGGCCATCATCTCGCTAAGTAGTCAGGTTCTCGAATCGCAAGGCAAGAAGCTAAAGCTGGTACCGGGCATGCAAGTTGGGGCCGAGATCAACCAGGGTAATTGTACCGTGATGAAATATCTGCTCTCCCCGGTGAGAAAAACGCTTGATGAAAGCGGGCATGAAAGGTGATGGGAGCGGAACGGTGTTACAGATCGCAGAAATGCGGCCCAATGCGATTCATATGCTGCATCGTTGGTATTCTTCTACTAACGTGCATCAGCCTATCGGCGCACGGAGAAGATCTGCTGAAAATTTATAAACTGGCGCAAAAAAATGATCCGACCTTCGAGGCAGCGCAGCATGCATTCGAAGCCGCCCAGGAAAAGATTCCCCAGGCTAGGGCAGGCCTGTTGCCGGCGTTGAAAGTGAATGGCAACGCCAATTCCACCCATGCCGCTTCCAATTTTTCCAACAATTTTTCCAATACACCTTATATTAATCGCAATGTACATGCATGGACATGGTCGGTGCAGCTGACCCAGCCGCTGATCCGTGCACAGAACGTCTACGCATACAGGGAATCGGCGTTTCTGGTTGAACAAGCTCGTGCGCAATATACCCAAGCCGAGCAGGATCTGATCCTGCGGGTGACACAAGCCTACTTCGATGTGCTGGTTGCCCAGGAAAGCATCGAAGTTGCCGATATGCAAACCAAGACGACGAGTGAGCAACTGGCACTGACCCAACGTGGATTTAGGGCGGGTACGAATGCTATTACGGATGTCCATGAAGCGAAATCCCGGTCCGATCTTGCCCGTGCACAGCGCATCGCTGCGCAGAATGAATTAGAAGCCAAGCAGGCCGAGCTTGAGAAAGTGGTGGGACAGCCATCTCATACGTTGGCAGCCCTTCAGCCTGCCGTGGTTGTGCCCAAGCCGCAACCTGACAACGCCCGGGCATGGATGGATCAAGCGCGAGAATACAATCCGGCGGTGCTGGCACCTAAAGCGGCAGTCAGTGCGGCAGAAGCGGCAGTCAGCAAGAACCGGGCGGAATATGCGCCGACATTGGATCTGGTGGCTTCGTCCGGGAAAAATTATTCATCCGGGAATGTGAGTACCCCGTTCGATTACGAGACGCGCGCTAGAACCGACCAAGCCGGGTTGCAATTGACCTTTCCGCTCTATGAGGGAGGTATGACCAATTCGCGCGTTACCGAGGCGATCGCCAACAAGAAAAAGGCCTCAGCCGAACTTGAAGTGGCACAGCGCCAGTCCGGTACCGATGCCAGGCAGGCATACTCGGCTATCGTAAACGGCTTGGCACAGATCGAAGCATTGAAGTCGGCCGTTGAATCCAGCCAAAGCGCGGTCAAAGGCAACCAGATCGGCTACAAGCTGGGCATCCACATGAATATCGATGTATTGAATGCCGTGCGGCAACTCTACACGGCCCAGCGAGATTTGTTGAAAGCACGCTACGACACGTTATTTCAGGGGTTCAAGCTCAAGGCTGCTGCGGGCGTGTTGACTGTGTCTGATGTGTTGGAAGTCAACGGGTTGTTGGGGTATGGAAAATGAAGGGCAACTTGCGGGCAGCATAATTACAATATTGTATTTCTATTGTGTGTCGAGAGCGGCCCCTCGCCAACTTCCGCTTTCAGGCAACTCAATTTGATTGTCGGTATCAATGGCTCAATGCCACTCACGAGGACACTCTAAAAATCCCTTTTCACCGTGCAGAATAAAAACGTCATGGCTTTATCCTGGCCATTATTCCCAAGGCTAACAAGCCGAAGCAAGGAATAGCAGGCATGGAAATTATTGCGGTGGAGCGGGTGGAGGATGCGGTGGCGAAAATGCGTTAGGGATGCTCAATATAATTCATGCGACCACTGGAATCATAAAGTTAAAAAATTATGCCATTAAATAGTGAGCCGTTCGCCCAGAATCTGACGAAGAATGAGTGGGTTTCAACAAGCTTGGCTCGGACGGATTTTAAACCTTTTAATGGCTGACTCTAGTGGTGCGTTCCAGCAAAACCATTACCGTTCGCGGTGAGCTTGTCGAACCGCTAGTCTCGCGTTAATACCGGCCTTCGACATACTCAGTCCGAACGGATTATTTGTAATTGTTTTAACGGAACGACCTGCTAGTAACCCAGTCACATTGATCCGTCCATTTCTTGAAAAATCGTAGCCTGTGCGCGGACAAGAAATCCAAGGTTCCCCGGTCACTCGAACCCTAGTACATCCTCGGCCAGACAATCGGGGCCATAGCGCTCAATGAGAAAATCGATCTCGGCGAGCAGGCTCTCCTCTCCATCGGTCTCAATGACACCGTTGCCGACCAAATGTGCCAGCCAGCCCTCGGTCATGGCCTTACGAACTGTTTCGAGGGTGGGCGCAATGTCTGCTTCGCTGTTATCCAGAATCGATTCGATCACCTCCGACAGCTCCTGGCTCGCTTTGACTGTGGTGAAGTCCGCTGCGAAGGCATCCTCACCGAATTCATCGATCAGCGCCTCAATCTCGGCATAGAGTGATTCCTCGTTGCCAAAGTCGTGCCGTTCCGCCTCGACTCCCTGCATGGCAAGCTGCTCTCGCAGTTTGTCGCGCACCAGTCCCAGTGTCACAGGCTCTTCGATATCGGGATCATTAACGATCGCTTCCATGGTCTCCGCCAGTTCTTCACTGACGCGGCTCTCAGGTTCGATAGGTAAGGACAAGATTGATCTCCTTCATAAAAGGTTGTGGGTTGCCCCGATTTGGATATGGGTGGGTTATCGAGTTCAAGCTTGGACGTGCCGACCTGATACGCCGGTCTGGAATGGGCCCACCAGCATGTAAAAAAGAATAGGAAATTCAAAGCACCTTTTCAATTTCTGCGGATTGAAAGTACACTTTATCGATCCAAGCAGTCAAGATATTTCTATCGTCGTATAGGTATCTCAGAATAGCCGGGGTAGGGCTTACTGCGGTGCGCACATCACCACACCTTCATTGATCCATCCGCGTGCCACTACTTCCTGAATCGCTGTTTGATCGTTGACGATCCGGTGGTTGCTGTCTATGCCTCTGCTAAATCCGTTGTTATAGGCGCGATATACCGGCGAGGTGTTAGTGGGGCATGTGCCATTCATGGGTGCCGTCGTCAGGAAATCTAGACTCTCGAAATTCCAGCGCTTTTGTGTTGCAGGTGTTGTAGCCTGCAATTGCTTAAGCTGAGTGCATTCATCTGCGCTAGCTGTATAGAAATGGGAGTTTGGCCCGGGCGACATGCTTCCGTAGAATCTGCAGACAGGCACATTCCCTCCAGACATGAACGTAACGCCAGTGCGCTGCCAGCGTCCGACTGCTCCGCTGTCAACAAAAGCTTGTTCGCCGAGACCGGCCGTAATGAAGTAATGATCCAGGTCGGGATTGTAATATTCGACGACTGTGCCAGTGGGGGCAACGGTGAAAAAGGTCGCAGTCACACTTTGGGGCGTATTCATGACAACGGAACAGGTAGCGTTGGTGCCACTGCATGCTCCGCTCCAACCGGAAAAAATTGAACCCGAAGCAGGCGTAGCTGTAAGTGTTACATTGGCTCCGCGGGTAAAAGGTGCGCTGCATCTCGTCCCGCAACTGATTCCGCTCGGGGACGAAATTACAGTACCATTGCCGTTATTGAGCTTACTGACAGATAGTAAAAACGTCGGTCCGGCGTTCAGCCATTGGTGAAGTGCGTCGCTGTATGCGACATCAAAGCGGCCATATTCATCTGACCCACTTCCATAGCAACTTGGGTTCCCCCCTCTCAACTGACCAACTAAATAATGGACGTTGCCGATTGTCTCGAATAAACCGGCGCCACTGCTGCCTCCTTCTGTAATTCCGGAAGCATAGGCAATATCAAGAAATTTCCCGTTGGATTTATTTGCGAACGTGCACTGATAAGTGCCCGTGTCAGGATTTGTGGCAGTGCAGTCCTGAAAAGATAGAAATCTGCCGAAACTTATTTTCTGTAAATCGCCTTGCGGATGATGGATGCCCGCCACGTAAGCATACAGTTCAGGTGCATTCGGGGACCACCCTGCATATAACGCTCCGGCAGGTGGGAGGTCGCTCAACTGCATGAAGGAGGTGTCGGTTGCTTGGCTGCCATAGAGCAATGTTGCGCCACCGGTACGTGTTTGGAATTCTGGATTAAGTGTGCCACTGTTGCAGGCCGCGGAGCGATAAAACCAGAAGGTTTGTAGTGTTGATGCCACCGTCTGATTGGTGATGCAGTGATTGGCGCTAAGGAAATAAGGCGTTCCGCTTGAGGATGCGTCATTGAGCAGCGTTCCAGAGCACAGAAAACTACTACCCGAATCGACGAAGGTTATCTTTGCTGTGGATTTGCTTTCAGGACTCCATTCGCTGTAGCACGACACATCGATTTCACAGCTTGCAGCTTGTCCAATCTTGGAAATTTTTTCACCTGGCGCAGCCTTTAGGGGGCCAAAAAAAAAATGAGAGACGCTGGGAATTGCGATTTCAAGCGTATCCGGGCTGATACCTGATGGTAATTCGATTTCCAGGGTCACTTCTTCGCCCTCGACATGAGGCGACCAGTAGGTACGGGCCGCGTCGCTACTGTCGCCCGCATCCAAATTGCGTTGAATGGTCTCCATGATCTCTTTTCCGGCAATTTCGTAGGCGACTTCTGACCCCTGTGAATAGAAGCGGAAGGTGACTTCCGCTGGCAAGCGGCGTACCAAAATGCCCAAGCGGATTCCCGTTGCCTGTGGTGAACTAATGCTGATCGCCGCGATCTTTCCGCCCTGGGGCGTGATCTGCCACTTTAATCGGGTTGCTGTATCAGTGATACTTCCCAGTTGGGGGACATCGCGGCCGAAGCCGATTTTGCGGGGCGTACCGGGGCGCGAATCGACATTAGTTTCGGCAGATTTTTTCGCTTGAGAGATGGTGCCAATCGAGATTGAATGCGGTGGAGGAGAGATGCTGGCGCGACGGGGCTTTAACGGCGAGGCGCTGCCGTCAGCGGGTGCGGGCAGGGTGAAAGATTCGACCCGGCCAGTAATGGGTTCAAATGGCTGCGCGTGGGATGGGGTAGAGATGATCGTCAGTAACACCCATAAAGCAGTTACAACATTGGAGTTTAAGTTGCCTAGCATGATTTTCTTTGCGTCTTTCTGTATCGATAAATTTTACAACACACTATACCTAACCGCACAAAACATGAGTACATTTATAACTAACTTACCCAGTAATACATCCGGAATATTGAAATAAATTAACCCGTCATCTCTGACGGGTTATGTGTGATTATTCTGAACTCTCTTGTTTCTTTCCACTTTCTTGACTATTGCCCAGTCTGCAAAATCGCTCGGACTTCTGAAGCCCACGTCGCAAGGGCAGCCATTCTTATGGAATCTTCCGGGGATAATGACTTTTCCATACCCGAAGAATTGTTTTTTTCAAGATCCTTAGCAGAATGATTGACTGATATTTTTGCAGGCACCCTTAGAGCGTGTGTTGATAACGACGTCTTGGTTCCATCGTTAAGTCCGGTTCTAGCGCCTGTCTTGGTCGCGAGTCTTAGTGCATGAGCCTCGTAATTTGAAGAAAAACTCGAAGGAGTATCGCCAGACATCGCTGTTACCCAGAAATAAATTCCGGTTCCGTGATCTCCGGAAAACTTAAAGGCAAATATATCGGTGTTTATCGTTAACGGTATATCCACGCAAAGGACCGACTCAGCGAATTCACCGGACACTTGAAATTCGCATCCCACGTCAGAGGAAGCAGTCGTAACAACGCCGTTACCTGTCGAAGATGCGGCAAGCTTCTTGTTAAATGTCCTCACGCCGGAGAAAGCGCTACCTTCCACTAACGTTGTTAGCATCCACTGCCCCAGCAAACCATCAGGTCCATCAGCGTATCCGAACGGCATTTTGGAAATGGCTTTCTGGCTCTCGCCCGGCAATGTAATGAAGCCGTGCTTTCCGCTCGTAAAATTCATCGTAACTGTGCCGGCTGGATTTAATAAGGACGCAGGTTTGTAGGGCGCGCCAAACGAGGTGCCGTCACGTAAATCGAGCAGAGAGGCTGTGAACGTATTGTTTACGATTGGACCAGATGCGTAGTAGAACACGCTGCTGCCGTCAGCACGGTAACCGAAGTAGGTGAAAACCATTATTTCGTTTTCAACCTCAACCTGAAATCCCCTGCCGGGAAGGCCAGTATTCTCGCTATCAACGCCCCACATTCCGGTCGCCGGCATGAACGCCCATGCCGATGAGCTTATCGCAAGAAATAAAGCAGCCACTACATTTTTTAGATTTAACATATTTATACCCCTCTGGTTAAGGTTATCTGCGACCCAATCAAGCGGGATCGAATTTACAGCACAATTTTGAATTGATCCCGAACTAATCAATTTCAGTATCCTCGGGCTCCGACAGGCTGCTAAAAACTGGATATCCCGGCACGCTTATCATTATCAAACTTCATTTAAAGAAATTGAATAAGCAAACTGCTTATTTTTGCCTACCTCATCGGAGTCTTGATCGTACCATTGCGCCACTGGTAGCCCGTCGTGATCCTTGGTTGGGCGGAGTTTCAATAACACTGCGGGTATATCCTGAAGTAAAAGATCAAAAAAAATTATGGTAGACTTAAATCCGCCCGTAAATTAATACTCTAATCCTCATTTTAGCTTCTCGGGTGGTGCCAAAATCCGGTAGAACTCGTCCTGAAAAAAATGCCCCCGAACCTAATGGGAACAGGGGCAAATGTCTTAACTAATGGGAGAGTTTAAGACTTCACGTTCAAGGAGAGAAAACGTGGTATAGCTTGCGCTTTACTGAAGATGTAGATAAGAAGATTCTGAAATAGTTCCACTGTAATTGCAGTGGGATAATTTTTTATTTATGGGTGCAAACCGATAGCACAGTTGGAACCTGTAACAATTTCAATTTAGATGAGGTATCTATGTCCGTGACTCTCATTAACTTGTTTTCAGTCCCGAATGGTAAGGAGGATGAATTTGTTAGGCTTTGGGAAGCTATAAAAGTAGATATTACCAAGCAGCCTGGATTCATCATAAGGCTACGCTGAACAAGTCCGTTCGCATTGAGCTTGCCGAAACGCACCCCTTGAAAATCAATAACTTGCAAATTGCTTCGACAGGCTCAGCATTACCCTAAAGAAAGTCGCTTTTTATAATCAATCAGCTGGAGACACCTATGCGAATTCTTCATACCATGCTCAGAGTTGGTAACCTGGACCGTTCAATTGCTTTTTATACAGAAGTGCTAGGAATGAAACTGCTGCGTCGAAATGATTATCCAGACGGAAAATTCACACTGGCATTTGTTGGTTACCAAGATGAAAAAGACGGTGCTGTTTTAGAGCTTACATACAATTGGGGCGTTGAAAAGTATGATCTGGGAACAGGTTATGGTCATGTTGCCATTGAAGTCGATAACGCTGGCGAGGCATGCGAGCTCGTCAAGCAAAAAGGCGGGAGCGTAATCAGAGAAGCTGGACCAATGAAGCATGGCACAACTGTTATTGCCTTCGTATCCGACCCGGACGGATACAAAATCGAATTTATCCAAAAGAAGAGCTAACTTCGCAGGTGTTGTTCACGCCAGGATAAAGCACATTCTGCATAAATCACATAGCCTCAGTTCTGAAATAACAGAATGGGATTTTATTCAATTCACTAAGCTAGTCGACCCATGCTCCCATCCATTGAACAACGGCTTACAGTAGAAATTGCTGCCAAGCCTGCACAGATTGCATCAGCCATTGCCTTGCTGGACGAAGGTGCAACGGTCCCTTTCATCGCCCGCTACCGCAAGGAGGCGACTGGCGGACTGGACGATATCCAGTTGCGGCTGCTGGAAGAGCGTTTGCGCTATTTGCGCGAACTGGAAGAACGTCGCGCTACGATCATTGCCTCGATTACCGAGCAGGACAAGATGACACCCGGGCTGTTGACTGCAATCACGCATGCCGAAGACAAGACACATCTGGAAGATTTGTATCTACCCTACAAACCGAAACGGCGCACCAAGGCACAAATTGCGCTGGAGGCGGGTCTGGCACCGCTTGCGGATTCATTGTTGGCTAATCCGATGTTGCAACCGGAACAGGAAGCAGCCCAATACCTGAAACCGCCATTTACCGTTGAGCAATGCGACAACCCCGGCGTACCAGACATCAAGGCTGCACTGGATGGGGCACGCCAAATCTTGTTGGAACGTTTCGCGGAAGACGCCACCTTGCTGCAATCCCTGCGCGAATATGTGCAAGAGCATGGCATCGTGGAATCTAAAGTGATCGAAGGCAAGGAAGAACTTGCAGCGAAATATGCCGACTATTTCGATTACTCCGAATCGATCAAGACCATCCCTTCGCACCGCACCTTAGCCATATTGCGGGGCCGTCGCGAGGAAATGCTGAATGTGCGATTGCGCCTCGACAGCGAGGCGGACAAAGCAAATTGGAATGCGCCTCACAATCCTTGCGAAATCCGTATTGCAAATCGTTTTGCCATTTCTCAGCAACATCGGCCAGCCGACAATTGGCTGATGGATACCGTGCGCTGGACATGGCGCGTGAAAAGCTTTTTGCATTTGGAATCCGAGTTGATGGGCGCATTGCGGGTTCGTGCGGAAAAAGAAGCCATCAATGTATTCGCGCGCAATTTGAAAGATTTATTGCTGGCCGCCCCAGCAGGCCCACGCGTCACTATGGGACTTGATCCGGGGATACGCACCGGGGTAAAGGTGGCGGTAGTGGATGAGACGGGGAAAGTAGTGGATACCGCAGTCATCTATCCGCATCAGCCGAGAAATGATTGGGAGGGTTCCTTGCACACCCTGGCAAAATTAGCCGAAAAACATCGCGTAGCGGTGATCGCTATCGGCAATGGCACGGCCTCGCGGGAGACAGATAAATTGGCGCTGGAGCTGATCAAACGCCATCCAGAGCTGAAACTGACTAATGTCGTGGTGTCCGAGGCGGGCGCGTCGGTATATTCGGCATCCGAAATTGCCTCGCGTGAGCTGCCTGATATGGATGTATCACTGCGTGGTGCGGTATCGATTGCACGGCGTTTGCAAGACCCGTTGGCCGAACTGGTGAAGATCGACCCGAAATCTATCGGGGTCGGACAATACCAGCACGATGTCGGCCAATCCCAATTGGCGCGTTCACTCGATGCCGTAGTTGAAGACTGTGTTAATGCCGTCGGCGTCGATGTTAATACCGCATCCGTTCCCTTGCTGGCGCGCGTTTCCGGATTGAGCAGCAGTGTGGCGCAGGGGATTGTGGCTTACCGGGACATCAAGGGCATGTTCACCTCTCGCGCTCAATTACGCGAGGTTCCGCGCCTGGGCGAAAAAACCTTTGAGCAGGCAGCGGGCTTTCTGCGCATCATGGGGGGCGACAATCCGCTCGATGCCTCTGCCGTTCATCCTGAATCCTATCCGCTGGTGCAACGTATCCTCGCGGAGATCAAGCAGGACATTAAATCCGTCATTGGCAATAGCACGCTATTGAATGCGCTCAATCCCGCCAAATATGTGAACGAGCAATTCGGCCTGCCGACAATTTCCGACATACTGAAAGAACTAGAGAAGCCGGGGCGCGACCCGCGTCCTGAATTTACCACAGCCACCTTCAGGGAAGGCATAGAACAATTGTCTGACTTGAAGACAGACATGATCCTCGAAGGTGTCGTTACCAACGTTGCTGCCTTTGGTGCGTTCGTGGATATTGGCGTGCATCAGGATGGATTGGTACATATTTCCGCCTTGTCGAATAGCTTTGTGAGAGATCCGCATACGATCGTTAAAACTGGACAAGTGGTGAAGGTGAAAGTGCTGGAAGTGGACGAAAAACGCAAGCGCATCGCGCTCACCATGCGTTTGACCGACGCTACGCCGCAATCAAACGGGAAGTCTGAACCAAGGAATACACAGAGACAGCAAGTTAGCCTGAGTCATACAAAGAGCGCAGTGGGAGACAATAAACGAGAGGTTCTACAAACCGCACCAAGCGCTATGGCGGCCGCTTTTTCAAAAATTAAAACGTAAAGCGCCGGTTGAAAATGTAGCCTGATTTGTTCTTATTGGTTATGCGAGATAAGGATGCCAGAGTAATGCATCCTTACCTATGTGTCGTGTGCATAGGCCTGTCAGACTTGTTTGGTCTGCAATGAGGATGTCGAGAAAAGAACAGGGAGAAGGAAATGAAGATGACAGTTTGGTTTGAAAAATTTCTACCCAAAGGTGAATCAGGTGTTCAGAATGGGGTTTTTTTACAGCGTCGTTGGGCATCTCTATGAATCCGCTAGAAGTTATCAAGACTAAGCGTCAGCACCTTGCTCGGATGGCGAATCAAAGTGGTGCATCCGGCGAACTCAGTGCATTGGCCGAAATGGAACACTGGGTTCCTCGGCCACGGGGCGCTGGCCTAAAAGTTTTGTTGTCCGCTTTGGCAGAGACTGGGTTGGTTATTAAGGGGTCAAGTTTTGACGCCGTTGCTTTTCCGACTGCTGAACAAATTGACTTTGCTGATCCCAATACGGTCCGTTCAGCTCTGCCAAGAATGACCTTCATCGAAATTAAGACCGCCAATCAAGAGCGTGTGCGCCCTGGTTTTACTGGATTTTTCTTCGCCCTCACCGAAAGCGAGATCGCCGCCTCCGATACGTTGAAGGAGAAACACCGCGTGGCTCTATATAACAATGTGTCGGGAGAGCTACTTCTCACTTCTGTGCCCGAGATATTGGCACGGACAAAATCAATGAACTGGCAACTCTCAGTTCAACTGTAGGTAACGGGGTACTGCAATGAATCGATGGGATCAGACTCGATTGGTGGTTTTGTTTTTGACTTCCTCAGACCGTCCCTGTGCTGGGAGCTATACCAATCCAGTCTGACCTTCATGGCACTCGGTTAAGACTATGATGCCTCTAAAAGGATGGGCTGAGCACTTCTGATGGTAAGCTTTTGTTGGGACACGAAAGCCACCAATCTCAGGAGGTCAGCCCAAATGAAGGATAACAAAGTTGAGCGAGTTCGTCAGGAAGTTGCGATATTTAGACGGCAGTTTTTGCAAGATGACACTGGCGCATTCGATCAGGCTCTTGGCAACTTCACCCATTGCCGCCCCCTCATGACACTGGGTTGACGCCACACTTCAAAACCTTACAATCTCCATAAATTCCGTTCTCCGATGGTTCAGTCATGTAGGGTGGGCACGTTTTTGTGCCCACGCGGATTCGTCATTTTGGAGTAGACAGCTATGTCACGTTATCGCCGCGCAATGACTACTGGCTCAAGCTATTTCTTTACGGTGGTCGCTTACCGGCGGCAGTCGATTCTATGTGACGAAGCGATTCGCAACGCATTGCGCGCCTCAATCGAAACGGTGCGTGTGGCGCGTCCTTTCGTCATCGATGCATGGGTATTGTTGCCTGACCATTTGCATTGCGTGTGGACATTACCTGACGGTGATGCCGATTTTTCCACCCGTTGGATGATGATCAAGCGAGCGGTTTCTTTGGCCTGCAGAGAAGATTATCGTCGTGCCGACTGGGTGACTGCATCAAAACTCAAACATCGCGAATCGACTATCTGGCAACGGCGATTCTGGGAACACCAAATTCGTGATGAAAATGATTTTGCCCGCCATCTCGATTACATTCATTTCAACCCGGTTAAACACGGGCATGTACAACGTGCGGTTGATTGGCCTCATTCGACATTTCACCGTTATGTGTGTGATGGGGTATATGCGCATGACTGGGCTGTTGCGATGGAAAGTGCGGTGCTGGGGTATGATTAACGCTGCCCGCGTGGGCACAAAGACGTGCCCACCCTACTTGACTTCAAGGCAACCGCAGTACGTTTACATGCTGTTTTTTTTCCATAACGCGATCCCCAGAGGCTGCTTGTCAACTTGGATGGTTTGAATCTTATTGCGCGTAAGATCTATGACGCTAATACCATTCCAGCCTTCCGTAAAACTATTTCCGCCAGTTAGATAGGCTATCTTGCCATCGTCGCTTAGCACAATTTGTTCATGGTCACCATGTAGCGGAATATGTGTTTCCCGTCCATCGCGCAGATTAATACGACTAAGTACGGCTGCACCGGTAACCTCGCCAGCGGGACCTGTACCCACAACAAATAGTGTAGAAGCATCGTTGCTCAATGCAACACCGTGTTGATGTGTTTGAGCAGACAGAGGAATTTGTGTTTGCTCTCCCGTCTTGGGGTTCAACTGAAGTAGGGTGCGGCCTTGTATCGGCAACAAGAGAAGTCCCTTTGCGTTAATAGCGGCATAGTGTGGTTTAGCAAACCCCCCATAGCCGAGCGGTGCCACGTCAAAGACCCGCAATGAACGGTCGTTCAGATTATAAGCGGTCACTGAATACGAGTCGTGGTCAATGCTATAAATCTCGTGGCCCTCGTTGCTGAATATCACCTGGAAGGGCCGAATACCTATTGGCACACTGGCCGTGACGGTTTGCGATTGCGTCGAGATGATCTCCAACTGCCCGGCGCGATGGCCGCGATTGACGCCCACGGCTACCGTTTTCCCGTCTGAAGAAACGGCGATGCCCATGCCACCTTGCCGATACTCGCCCCATTGCATGCCGCTCAATGAACTTTGGTACGGAATTAGTGCGGTGCGCAGACGCGAACGGATGTCAACAACCGCAACGCCTTCAGCGGTGGCAACATAGGCATGTCCATCCTGGCTAATGGCAACACCGTATGGGGCACGCCCTACTTTGACCCGCGCGATGACACCTTTTTGAGGATCCACATAAGCCAAGTGATGGGCCTTGAATTGGCTGACAAGTAACACGTCAGATTGGGACGTTGTGGGCTCGCCGCTGGCATGCACACTACAAATCCAACTCAAGGCGATGACGAGCAATAAGTTCTGGAGCCAGCCCTGGCGGGCAAACTCCATACGCTTTGGTTGTCTCTCGCGCATTACTTGGCGCCGATCTGTTGCAGACCGTGCGTCGCGCAGGCTTCATCCAGATTTCCGCCTGGTGCGCCACCTACGCCAATACCTCCGACGCGTTGACCATCAATGACAATGGGCAAGCCTCCGGCAAGAATCACCATTCTGGAGTCCATGTCACGCATACCGTTAAGCGCTGGGTTCTCTGCGATGGCGTTAGCCAAACGCGCTGTTGCTTGTCCCATGCTGGCGGATGTAAACGCCTTGCCTAAGCTACTGCCAATGGTATGGGGACCCGCCGCTGGGTTGCGCACCTGGGTAATAAGTAATCCGCTACGGTCGACCACGGCGACACTGACAGCATAGCCTTCCTGACGACATTGTTGTAAAGTCGACATCGCAATTTTCTGGGCCAATTCCAGAGTCAGCTGAGGCGTTGCAGCTGGAGTGGTCGGTTTATCTTCTGCGTGGGCAAAATGACCGAAGCTGAATACACTGAACAAAGTGATGGTTGCTAAAGTTCGGACACGTTTTTTAACGCCAAATCCAAGAGTTGTTTTCATTTTACTTTGCCTTTTCATGTAATCGAATATTCGACGGAAAAAGTTTAGTTGCTCTGCTATAATTTGTAAAATGAATAGTAATGATTCAAGTATTCACGAAATCAATAATAACTCGATACTGCGTCGGATTGATCTCAATTTATTGTTGGTTTTTGATGTGCTAATGCAAGAGAAAAATGTATCTCGGGCTGCTGAGCGTGTCTTTCTAAGTCAGTCAGCCATGAGTAATGCACTGAAGCGATTACGCGAGATGCTTGATGACCCCATCCTGGTGCGCGGTGCCAAGGGGATGCAACCGACGCCGCGCGCCCTTGCTTTGGAAGCGCCGGTGCGCTCCATCCTGCAACAAGTGGTTCGTACCATACAGCCCGCAAAGCCCTTCGAGCCAGACACCTCGCGGGCGCGATTCATTATTGGTATGAATGACTACAGTGAGAATGTCGTTCTACCGGCGTTAGCTGCGTGCCTACGCCAGTCAGCGCCAAATGTTGAGCTTGTTGCACATATGCTAACAGCGGAGGACCCCGAGCCTTTATTGGAAACCGGTCAGCTCAGTTTCATCATTGGCGTGGAGACGTACAGCAAGCTTTCCAAGCGATTGCGCTCTGAAAATTGGATCAGTGATCGGCTAGTTTGTCTGGTCAGCCAGAACCACCCGTTGGCAGCTCATCAGCATTTAAGCCTCAAACAATTCGAGGAATTACGTCATGTTTATCCATCGCCCTTAGGCTTGCGTACGAATATTGTGGAAACCTGGCTTGCCGAGCAGGGGTTACAAAGATCCATCGCGGTGACGACGCGAAATTATTGGGTAGCTGCACAAATTGTCAGCGGAAGCGATTACCTACTGAGTGTTCCATTCCGCGTCGCGACAAAGCTAATGAATCATTTTCCCCTCTGCCTCCTTGAGCCGCCTAAAGGGTTTCCAGGTTTTCGGTTAAATCTCATTTGGCACCCTTTATATGAAAGCGATCCCGAGACTCTGTGGGTATTGAATCAAGTGCGTCAATTATTTTAAGCTGCGGTCAAATATTGGGACTTTGGATATAAGTGGACGAGCCCGGTAGATACCGTCTTTAACGTCAAACATTTTTCAGATAATCGTGTTGATACGGCTATTGAGTTTTGAGTACGCCAAAGCATAAATGTACCAGCTTGCGCATCGCGGCACCGAGGGAGGACATCTTGGACTTGCCTCAGGCAAGCAGGCGTTCATAAACAGCTTTGACGTGTGGGTTGTAGCGTGTTCCCACGACGGTAGCCATATAGAGCACGGCGCGTATTCTGGCGGGGCCAGCCTTGGACATTCTTGCGCGACCCAGCACCGAACTACCCGACTGTCGTTCCACCGGAACTACGAGCCCAGTCGACACAATCAAGAAGTCCCGTGAAGAAAAGACCGCAACTGCAAATACAAAGAAGCGCGCAATCTCCACGGAGCTCGAATAAAATAGGCCTGACTATTCGCTCAACCTGCCCCTACACAGCGACCTCGCCTTCAATGTTGCAGCAATATAGGAGAAGCAGCCCCATGTTACTGTACCTAGGAAAATTTGAGCAAATCATCACCCACGTCCTGCTCGTCAGGATGGCGGGCGTGGTGCTTGCGCTCACTTTTGGCTATTACTTGGTACGGCGCAGCCGCTGGGAAAAACGCAATTCAAATTCGGAGCGCAAGAAATGATGATCGAATCCATTGGCACCCCGGTTCTCTATCTCGGCTTCACGCTGCTCGTCATCGTCTTGCTGGCGGTCGACTTTGTCATGCTCAAGACCCAAGGCAGCCACCGGGTGAGTGTGAAGGAAGCGGCCGCGTGGTCGGTGGTGTGGATCGCGATCTCGCTCACTTTCTGCGCTTGGTTCTGGTGGTACCTCGACGGGCTTTTTGGGCGGGAGGTAGCCAACGAAAAGGCGTTGGAATACCTCACCGGGTACCTGATCGAAAAGTCGCTCGCGGTGGACAACGTCTTCGTGTGGATCACCCTGTTCAGCTTCTTCGCCGTGCCCGCCGCATTCCAAAAGCGAGTGCTGCTCTATGGCGTGCTCGGCGCCATCGTTATGCGCGCCGGGCTCATCTACATCGGCGCGCTGCTGCTCGCCCAGTTTCACTGGATTCTCTACGTCTTTGGCCTTTTTCTCTTGCTGACTGGCGTCAAGATGCTGGTGTTCTCTGCGCACGAGCCCGATCTGGAGAAAAATCCGATTCTCCGCTGGATGCGCGGTCACATGAAGATCACCAACGAGTACCACGGGGAGAGCTTCTTCGTGTTCAAGGAGGGAATGCGTTACGCCACGCCGATGTTCGTGGTGCTGGTGCTTGTGGAGGCAACCGACCTTATCTTCGCGGTGGACTCAATCCCCGCGATCTTCGCCGTGACCGGGGACCCATTCATTGTCTTTACCTCCAACATCTTCGCCATTCTGGGGCTGCGGGCGATGTATTTTCTGCTCGCCGATATGGCGGAGCGGTTTCATCTTCTTAAGTATGGGCTGGCGATAATCCTGATGTTCATCGGGACGAAAATGGTGCTGCTCGACGTCTACAAAATTTCTACGGGGATCGCCCTGGGGATCGTCGGATTGATCTTGTTGTTGTCGGTGGCAGCAAGTCTCGTCACATCCCGCCGTTCCGGTCCAAAGGCAGAGAATAGGCGCTGACTAACAAAGTACATAGCCACGAGGCAAGGTCTGAAGGAAGGTGTAGATCAGCCCGGTAGATACCGTCTTTAACGCCAAGCATTTTTAATGCTACAATTTTGACTATTAACCAATAAGGAGAGCTCTCATGCCAACACTTAGCACACCCACCCTCACCTTGGGCGCCACCACTAACAATAAGCGCGATGTGACGGTCGCGGGCAACATCACTTTTGCCGCAAGCGACGTAGGCAGAACCTACCGCTTGGAAATCAAGATTTTCGGTGAAGATAAAGGCGACGACTCGTTGCCGTCGGATGATGCGGTCGGTGACGACTTGCTCTACACTTACCTGTTCCCCGGCTCCGGCATTTTTCTCTCATTCAAGAACATCACCGTGGCCGCTGCCGGCACGATAAGCTATTCCGAGAAGCGCGCGATCGATACCGGAAAGCTCGATGAAGACAAGGGTTTGGTGAAGGTTGGCGAAGCTGACATCAACACGCCGGTCTTTATGCCCCGCAAGGACGAGGTATACGCCAGGGTGACGGTGTCAACGGCGTCGGTGACGAAGAAGTCAGCGACGGTGTCGTCGGGTGTCGGGGTCTAAAAACGAAGAGGTGCGCTCAGAGAATTCTGAGTCGGTATCACCCGATAGTAAGTTCCTATCGCATGCAGGTGTTTTGGTAACACCACCGCTGCCAGCAAACCGATGGGCGTTTTTCATCGTTTTTATGGTCGCATGCAAGTTATCAATATGCGGCACCAATACATTGAAGTGCCGTTTGTCAAAGTAAGTTTCCCCCGGTAAGCCGGGGGCTTTAATTTGCGAGCCACTCAAAGCGACTTAACGGGGTCGCTTACTGTTCCTGTGGCCACTTACGGTAGCCGTTCAGCGCCATAGCTCGGTAGGTTAGGCTGAACGAAATGAAGCCCAACATCTCACCGCTTATCATAACCATCTACTCCATCATTTATTTTCATCCTGCATTCGATGCTACCAGATGCCGCGCTCACGCTTGGCTTGGCGGCTGACACGAATGTGTTTGTCTTTCAGTCGCCGCGAGAACCCGGCCTTATATGCCCCCCCGTTTCTTGATTATCCGCAGAAATCAGCCAGGTGTGCTGCACCGCTAGTGCGATTGATCCGGTGAACGAGCATCAATATGGGGAAGATATCCAAAGGGATCGTGGCTTGTTTCCATCTGATGAGGCATTATTGAAACTCTGTCGTCCGGCGCTACAGAACATCAGCAGAAAATGGGCGATGCCCTTCAGGGACTGAAAAGTTGCGCTTGATCGCTTTACTTCCAGTTCGGGGGACGGATGTCGTAGCATTAACATATGGACACCTCTAAAAATCCAATTTCGTCACAATACGGCGTTACTCGAAAAAAATTATCGCTTACATATCAACTATATGCCACGCTCCAATTTTTTACTCGTGCCTTGTCTCGCTTAGAAACTTGAATTTTTAGAGGCGTCCATATTCCGATTACACAAAATTCAGGATCCCTTCGTGCGAAAACTAAATTTATCAGTAATTTCATCCGACTTGCGGCAACAATTGAAAAGGCTTTGGGCAGCGTTCCTGCTTCCGCTCTATAAGCACACCATTCTGGTGTTAAGCATTATCTTTTGTAGCGGTGCGCTGCTTGCTTTGTGGTATTTGTCTCATGCCACTACCACGCTGGTGCAATCCGCCGCACTACAGGGCATTACTCTGCATGCAGAGTCTCTAATGGAACTGCGCAACTTATACACTTCTGAAGTTGTGAATCGCGTGAGCGGCCACAACGTTGAAGTGGCACACGATTACCTGCAAAAGCCGGGGGCTATACCGTTACCTGCCACCTTCAGTATGGAACTGGGCAGAAGGATCAGCTTGCGCGGTTCTGGCATGATGGTGCGTTTATACAGCAATTACCCCTTTCCCTGGCGCAAGGATAGCGGTGCGCAGGATGATTTTGAGCAGCAGGCTTTGGTGGCATTGCAGGCGAACCCGCAGCAGCCCTACTACCGTTTTGAAAAATTCCAGGGACGCGCATCGCTGCGCTACGCCACGGCGGATGTAATGCGCGCGGAATGCGTAAATTGCCACAATGCACGCCCGGACAGCCCTAAGCATGACTGGAAAGTAGGTGATGTGCGCGGTGTGCTAGAGATTGTTCGACCACTGGACGGTCTAGTGGCGCAAAGTCGAGCCGATTTGCGCGACATATTCATTCTCTTTGGCACCTTGTTGGCGCTGGGGTTGGGGGCGCTCGCACTGGTAGTAACGCGCTTACGGCGTGTGTCAGTTGAATTGGAAGATCAAGTAGCGCAGCGCACCGCCGATCTGGAGCAGGCCAATGTAGCCATGGCGATCAAGGAAGAAGAGACCCGCTCCGTGGTCGAGCATATGGTGGATTGTGTCATTACCATCGACGAAAAGGGCATCATCCGTTCTGCTAACCCGGTTGTGGAAAACCTCTTTGGTTACACCCGCGATGAAGTGATCGGACAAAACATTTCTATTCTTATGCCAGAACCTCACAGTAGCGGCCACGACGGTTACATGGAGAGGTATTACCGAACCGGGCAGGCTCACATCATCGGGATTGGACGTGAAGTCGAAGGGCTGCACAAGAATGGTGAACGCATTGCGATATATCTTGCAGTCAGCGAATACTTCGTCGGCGGGAAGCGTTATTTCACCGGCATTCTGCGCGACGTCCGTGAACGTGTGCGCATCATGAAAGATCTGGAACATGCCCGATTTGAGGCTGAACAGGCCAACCAGGCCAAGTCGGCTTTCCTCGCTGCCATGAGCCACGAGATCCGTACTCCCATGAATGGTGTGATCGGCATGGCCGACGTGCTGCAACAAACCAGCCTCAGTGGCTACCAGGTGGAAATGGTCAACCTCATCCGAGAATCGGCTTTTGCTCTGCTGGACATCATCGAGGACATTCTCGATTTCTCCAAGATAGAAGCCGGCAGACTGGAGATCGAACGCGTGCCCACGCATGTGGCGGATGTGGTGGAGAGGGCTTGCGGTATGCTGGAACACCTGGCCGCAAAGAAAGAAGTGGAACTCACCCTGTTTATCGATCCGGCGATTCCAGAAGAAGTTCTGGGCGATGCCCTGCGCCTGCGTCAAGTGCTGGTCAACCTCGCTAATAATGCCATCAAGTTTTCCAGCGGTCAGCAGCAACCAGGCCGGGTATCGGTGCGCGCATTGCTGGCCAAGCACGGCCCAGACCAGGTGACGGTGGAGTTTCAGATAACCGACAACGGCATCGGCATGGATGAGGAGACCCAGTCCCGGCTCTTCACCTCCTTCACCCAGGGCGACGCCTCCACCACCCGGCGCTTTGGCGGCACCGGACTTGGGCTGGCCATCTCCCGCCATCTGGTGGAACTGATGGGCGGGGAGATCGCGGTGCAGAGCGCGCCGGGCAAGGGCTCCACCTTCACCGTGCACCTGCCGTTTGCGCTGCCGCCGGCCAGGCCCGCCGTTGGCGGCAAGACTGTTGACCTGACCGGGCTTTCCTGCCTGGTGCTGGGCGACGACAACGGGTTGGGCGACGATCTGGCCGTCTATCTGAGAGACAGCGGCGCGATTGTTGAGCGGGTACCGGACCTGATCGCAGCCCGCGAACGGATCAACACACTTTCGTCCGGCCTGTGGTTGCTCATCATCGACGCCGGGCACGATGCGCCGCCGATCGAGGAATTGCGCGCTGCCTTCCGCGCCCGATCTGACCTGGATCCGCATTTCGTGGTGGTCGAGCACGGGCACCATCAGCCCGGTATTGAGCCCCGCTTTATCGTCATCAGGCGCGGGCACCGTCGTCGGGGGCGCGTCGAAACGGTGGATCTTGTTACCCTGGACGGAGACATCATGCATCCCCGGTCCTTCCTCCTGGCAGTGGCCATCGCCGCAGGACGGGCGCATGAGGAAGATGAGTCTCCGCTCCCAGGCAAGATCGAGACGACGATCACTCCCCCCTCGCGCGCGATGGCTCTGCAGCAGGGCAGGTTGGTCCTGGTGGCCGAAGATAACGAAATCAACCAGAAAGTGATCCGACAACAGCTCGCGCTGCTCGGATATGCCGCAGATATTGCCGGCGACGGCCGCGAAGCGCTGAAACGCTGGGAGAGCGGTGACTATGCGTTGCTACTTACCGACCTGCATATGCCGGAAATGGACGGCTATCAACTGACCGCGGCCATCCGCGTAGGCGAGGTCACCAAGGCTGACAAGCGACGCATTCCGATCGTCGCCCTGACCGCCAACGCCCTCAAGGGCGAGGCAGAGCATTGCCGCGCCGTCGGCATGGACGACTATCTGAGCAAACCGGTGCAACTTGCGGACTTGAAAGCCACGCTGGCGAAATGGCTGCCGGCCGCCGACGCCAGCCCGGCGACACCCGTCACACCGGCCCCACCGTCACCGCCGTCCCCACCGTCCCCGCCGTCCCCGCCGGCAGGACCGGTGGACGTGAGCGTTCTCGAAGGGCTGGTAGGGAACGACCCGGCGGTGATCAGCGAATTCCTGCGGGATTTTCGTTCCAGTTCGATCAGAATAGCGGCGGAGTTGCGCGCAGCCTATCAAGTGGGACAGGCGGCGGCAGTCAGTGCCGCCGCCCACAAGCTCAAATCATCGGCTCGTTCGGTCGGCGCGCTGGCGCTGGGCGAGCTGTGTGCCGAAATGGAACAGGCGGGGAAGGCGGGCGACACCGGAGCACTGGCGGTGCTGTTGCCCCGCTTCGAGGCGGAAATGGCCGCCGTGGATGAATATCTTGGTTCGTTGTAAACACAATTCCGTGTTGTGCAAAGATTAGGGAGATTAAAATGATCATCGTGTTTATGATGAAGAAGTTAGTATCCGAATTGTTCGGATGATGAGTCGCTTGACTCCGGGGAGGACTGAGTATGAAAGTCAGCCAGAAAATTCTTATTGCGCTTGTACTACTGATCATCCTGCTGATTATCCCCTTCATGGCATGGCGAGAATATTCGGTCGCTACGCCAAGCATCAGGATTGGTGTATTGCACTCATTGTCCGGCAGCATGGCGACCAGCGAAAAACCACTGGTGGATGCACTCCAGTTGGCTATCGAGGAAGCCAATGCAACGGACGGTATCAAGGGTCAGAAGATCGAGGCAGTAGTGGTCGACTGCCGGTCCGACCCGACGTATTGCGCCCAACAGGCAGAACGTCTAATCACTAAGGAAAATGTTAAGGTATTGTTCGGCTGCTGGACATCTGCCTGCCGCAAGGCAGTGAAACCGGTAGTGGAAAAATACCAGCATCTGCTGTTTTATCCGGTGCAGTATGAAGGCATGGAGCAGTCGCCCAATATCATTTATACCGGCGCCGCGCCCAATCAGCAGATCATTCCTGCCGTGCTCTGGGCGCTGAACGAGTTGGGCAAACGCGTTTATCTGGCAGGATCGGACTATGTCTTCCCGCGCACGGTAAACATCATCATCAAGGATATTCTTACCGCGCAAGGCGCGGTACTGGCCGGAGAACGCTACCTACCGCTGGAAGAGATCGCCATGGATGAGTTAGTGTCTGACATCGTCAAACAGCGGCCAGATATGGTGTTGAATACCATCAACGGCGACAGTAACATCGCCTTTTTTCGGGCACTGGATAAGGCCGGAATCACTGCGGACAAGATACCGGTGTTGTCATTCAGCATTGCCGAGGTGGAGTTGGCAGCCAAGCATGCCTCGATGATGGCGGGGCACTATGCGGCGTGGGGTTATTTCCAAAGCATTCAATCACCGCAGAATCAGGCTTTCGTGCAACGATTTCGCGACCGTTTCGGCCAGCAAGCCGTGCTCGACGACCCGATGGAAGCCTCTTACATCGGCCTGCACTTGTGGGTTCAGGCGGCACGCGAAGCCGGTTCAGCCGAACCTGCCCAAGTGCAGCGCACGATTTTGCGCCAAAGCCTGCTTGCACCTGAAGGAGTGGTTTCACTTGATCCAGCCACCCGCCATTTGTGGAAAATGGCGCGCATCGGCAAAGCACGGAGTGACGGCCAGTTCGATATCGTCTGGGATTCCGGGCGGCCGCTTGAGCCGGCGCCATTCCCCGCATATCGCTCGCGCGAGGAATGGAGTCAGCTGCTGCAAACCGTCGATGGGATGAAACCATGAGGTTTACCTCCCTCACGCAGCGTTTTGCGGTCTGGTTCGCGGCGGTCTCATTGCTGCCAATCTTGATGATTGGCTACAGTCTGTTGCGCGCTTTCGAAACGGAAATGCAGAAAACGGCGATCCAGCAAGTCTCGGCCATCGCTGATATGAAGGCGGAACAGATTGACACTTATCTGCGCGAACGCCTTCTCGATGCCAGGGTTATACAATCGGTCAGCACTACGCGCGAGGCCATGCGCGAGTTTGCCCGGGTGTTTGCCCAAAGCGGGGTGGAATCAGATGCCTATCGCCAGCTGGATGCCAACTACCGCGACCACTTCAAACGCATTATCGAGGATGCGGGTTATTACGACCTGTTCCTGATTTCCCAGCAGGGTACGGTGGTGTATTCCCAAAACCATGAATCCGATTTCGCCACCAACCTGCTCACTGGACCCTATCGCAACAGCGGCTTGGGTGCTGTGACCCGTCAAGCGCTGAATACACTGCAAAGTGGCATCTCGGATTTTGAATTCTATGTGCCATCGGGCGGCGCAATCGCCGCCTTTATGGCATTTCCAATCGTGGTTCAGGGGAAAGTTGAAGGCGTGCTGGCATTGCAAATATATAGTGAACGCGTGTTTCAGGTGCTGACAGACAAAACGGGGCTAGGGGCTAGCGGCGAAACCGTGGTGACACGTCTCGAGGACGAGCACACCGCGCTGGTGATGGCTCCACTGAAAGATGAACCTGATGCGGCGCTGAAGCTCAAAATCCCGCTGAATATTTCCCCGCTCTCCACTGCGACCTGGAGTGGCCTGCACGGTCAGCATGGCGGCGGCCTCAAGATGGATTACCGCGGCAAGGAAGTGGTCGCTGCATGGCTCTACCTGCCTCGCATGGGCTGGGGTATGGAGGTCAAGATGGATGCGGACGAGGTGTTTGCTCCCGTTTATCGTATGCGCACCTTTGGCTTGATGATCCTCGGCTTGACGCTCTTTGCCGCCATTCTGGGCGCTATTCTGTTTAGTCGCCGTATGGTCTCCACCTTGAAAACCCTCAGTCGCAGCGCGCAGAATATAGCTGCCGGCAATCTGCAGCAGCGCGTGTCGGTTGAGGGCCGAGACGAAATGGGGCAGCTCGCGGGCGCCTTCAACACCATGACGGAACGCTTGAATGCCAGTAACCGCAAACGGGAAATTGCTGAAAACGATCTCAGGCAACTCAATCAGGAGCTGGAATACAGAGTGGCGGCGCGCACCGCCGACCTTGAACAGGCCAATGTAGCCATGATGGTCAAGGAAGAAGAAATCCGCTCTGTGGTTGAGCACATGGTGGATTGTGTTGTCACCATAGACGAGAAGGGCATCGTCCGCTCCGCCAACCCGGTCGTGGAAAAAATATTCGGTTACACCCGCGATGAAGTGATCGGGCAAAACGTTTCCATGCTTATGCCAGAACCCCACCGTAGCAGCCACGACGGTTATATAGAAAGATATACCCGAACCGGTCAGGCACACATCATCGGTATTGGACGTGAAGTCGAAGGTCTGCACAAGAATGGCGAACGCATTGCGCTATATCTTGCAGTCAGTGAATACTTCGTCGGGGGAAACCGTTACTTCACCGGCATTCTGCGCGACGTCCGTGAGCGTAAACAGGCGGAGGAGGCTCTGAGCAGAAGCGAGCAACGCCTGCGGGCCATTGTGGACAATATGAACGCCTTTGTCGGCGAAGTGATGCCGGACGGAACACTGGTGGAGGTCAACCGCGTCGCGCTGGAAGTCGGCGGTCTAAAGAACCAAGACGTTATCGGTAAGCGGTTCGAAGAAACCGGGTGGTTTTCTTATGCACCGGCGGTGCAGGCGCAGACCCGTGAGGACATCAAGCAGGCCCTGAGTGGCCAAATAGTGCGCCACGATATGGATATGCGCATAGCCGGCGGCGGCCTCATGACAATCGATTTCATGCTCGTGCCGGTTCGCGACGCCGAGGGCCGGGTGGTCAAACTAATTCTTTCTGGCGTCGACATTAGCGAGCGGGCTCGTATCATGAAAGACCTGGAACAGGCCCGGCTTGAGGCTGAACAGGCCAACCAGGCCAAATCGGCTTTCCTCGCTGCCATGAGTCACGAGATCCGCACTCCCATGAACGGTGTGATCGGCATGGTCGACGTGCTGCAGCAAACCAGTCTCAGTGGCTACCAGGTGGAGATGGTCAATCTCATCCGGGAATCGGCTTTTGCTCTGCTGGACATCATTGAGGACATTCTCGACTTCTCCAAGATCGAAGCCGGCAGACTGGAAATAGAACGCGTGTCCACGCATGTGGCGGACGTGGTGGAGAAGGCTTGCGGTATGCTGGAACACCTGACCACAAAGAAGGGTGTGGAGCTCACCCTGTTCATCGATCCGGCGATTCCCGAAGAGGTTCTGGGCGATGCTCTGCGCCTGCGTCAAGTGCTGGTCAACCTCATCAACAACGCCATCAAGTTTTCCTGCGGCCAGCAACAGCCAGGCCGGGTATCGGTGCGCGCATTGCTGGCCAAGCACGGCCCGGACCAGGTGACGGTGGAGTTTCAGATAATCGACAACGGCATCGGCATGGATGAGGAAACCCAGTCCCGGCTCTTCACCTCCTTCACCCAGGGCGACGCCTCCACCACCCGGCGCTTTGGCGGCACCGGACTTGGGCTGGCCATCTCCCGCCATCTGGTGGAACTGATGGGCGGGGAGATCGCGGTGCAGAGCGCGCCGGGCAAGGGCTCCACCTTCACTGTGCGCCTGCCGTTTGCGCTGCCGCCGGCCAGGCCCGCCGTTGGCGGCAAGACTGTTGACCTGACCGGGCTTTCCTGCCTGGTGCTGGGCGACGGCAACGGGTTGGGCGACGATCTGGCCGTCTATCTGAGAGACAGCGGCGCGATTGTTGAGCGGGTACCGGACCTGATCGCAGCCCGCGAACGGATCAACACACTTTCGTCCGGCCTGTGGTTGCTCATCATCGACGCCGGGCACGATGCGCCGCCGATCGAGGAATTGCGCGCTGCCTTCCGCGCCCGGTCTGACCTGGAACCGCATTTCGTGGTGGTCGAGCACGGGCACCGTCGTCGGGGGCGCGTTGAAACGGTGGATCTAGTCACCCTGGACGGCGACATCATGCATCCCCGGTCCTTCCTCCTGGCAGTGGCCATCGCCGCAGGACGGGCGCATGAGGAAGATGAGTCTCCGCTCCCAGGCAAGATCGAGACGATGATCACTCCCCCCTCGCGCGCGATGGCTCTGCAGCAGGGCAGGTTGGTACTGGTGGCCGAAGACAACGAAATCAACCAGAAAGTGATCCGACAACAGCTCGCGCTGCTCGGATATGCCGCAGATATTGCCGGCGACGGCCGCGAAGCGCTGAAACGCTGGGAGAGCGGTGACTATGCGTTGCTACTTACCGACCTGCATATGCCGGAAATGGACGGCTATCAACTGACCGCGGCCATCCGCGTAGGCGAGGTCACCAAGGCTGACAAGCGACGCATTCCGATCGTCGCCCTGACCGCCAACGCCCTCAAGGGCGAGGCAGAGCATTGCCGCGCCGTCGGCATGGACGACTATCTGAGCAAACCGGTGCAACTTGCGGACTTGAAAGCCACGCTGGCGAAATGGCTGCCGGCCGCCGACGCCAGCCCGGCGACACCCGTCACACCGGCCCCACCGTCACCGCCGTCCCCGCCGTCCCCGCCGGCAGGACCGGTGGACGTGAGCGTTCTCGAAGGGCTGGTAGGGAACGACCCGGCGGTGATCAGCGAATTCCTGCGGGATTTTCGTTCCAGTTCGATCAGAATAGCGGCGGAGTTGCGCGCAGCCTATCAAGTGGGACAGGCGGCGGCAGTCAGTGCCGCCGCCCACAAGCTCAAATCATCGGCTCGTTCGGTCGGCGCGCTGGCGCTGGGCGAGCTGTGTGCCGAAATGGAACAGGCGGGGAAGGCGGGCGACACCGGAGCACTGGCCGTGCTGTTGCCTCGCTTCGAGGCGGAAATGGCCGCCGTGGATGAATATCTTGGTTCGTTGTAAACACAATTTCGTGCAGTGCAAAAATTAGGGAGAGAAGGTGATGATTGAAAGACTCATAGTAAAAATTCTGGTGCTCGACGATGAGCCGTTCATGCTCAAGCTGCTGGCCCGCATGCTGACAAACCAGGGGTTCACTTCGGTTGCGCTCTGCGAAAGCGGGCGAGCCGCCCTGGATCGGGTAGACGGCGTGGATACGCGGCCGAACCTGATCCTGCTGGACCTCAACATGCCGGAAATGGACGGAATCGAATTCGTGCGCCACCTGGTTGAACGGAACTATACCGGCAGTCTCATCCTGATCAGCGGTGAAGATGAACGGATGCTCCAGACTGTCGAGAAACTGGTGCAGGCGCATAAAATCACGGTGCTTGGACATATCCGCAAACCGGTCAAACCGGAGGCACTGTCCGCATTGCTGGAAAAGTGGGCACCTTCTTCACTGGATAGCCCTAACGCGCAAAAAGTTTACGGCGCGGACGAGGTGCGTGCTGCCATCAATAACGGCGAACTTGTCAATTACTACCAACCCAAGGTGGCGGTTGCCACCGGTAAGCTGGTGGGCGTGGAGACCTTGGTGCGATGGCGCCATCCCGTTCACGGGATCGTGCCACCCGATCAGTTCATTGGCGTAGCTGAAGCGAATGGTTTGATCGACGACCTGACCCGGGTAGTGCTCACCAGCGCGTTGGCCCAGGCCAAAGCCTGGCAGGAAGCAGGATTGATGTTGCGGGTGTCCGTCAACGTGGCTATGGACAGCTTGGCGTCCCTGGATTTTCTGGATTTTGTTACCGGACTCACCGCCAAGACAGGCATACCGCCGCAACAAATCGTGCTGGAAGTGACAGAAAGCCAGCTGATGGGGGACGCGCGGATTCCTCTCGAAATCCTGACCCGACTGCGCCTGAAGCGCTTTCGCCTTTCAATCGACGATTTCGGCACCGGACACTCTTCCTTGGCCCAGTTACGCGACATTCCCTTTGATGAACTCAAGATCGACCAAGGCTTCGTGCATCGCGCCTGGACCGTTGAGACGTTGCGCGCGATGTACGACGCCAGCCTGGCTCTGGCAAGACAATTGGGCATGGAGGTCGTGGCCGAAGGGGTCGAAGACCGGGACGATTGGGATCTACTGCTCCGCACGGGATGTGATCTCGCTCAGGGGGCTTTCGTCTCCCGGCCCATGCCGGCTGCGGATTTGCCCGGTTGGATGGATGTCTGGCAAGAGCGGGTGCGCAACGGGTTCGCCAATGACATCAGCAGATGAAAATCAAGTGTCGTATTAAAAAATGCTGAACAAATAGCTCCGCCACCATGAGAGCATTGAGTTTCTGGCCAAACAGTTAGTCCAGCTACAAAAGGATAATGACGCACACATTGACACGCATTCGAATCTTCAAAAAAATATGGCAATGCGCAAGCTGGTGCATTTGTGCTTTGGTGTACGCAAAATTCAAGAGCCGTATCAACACGATTACCTGAAAAATGCTTGAAGTTAAAGACGGAATCTACCGTGCTCAAATTGACAACGACTTATCGCGAGCGTAGCATCATGTTTAAATAGGCGATTATGCCTATTTAAGTCCATAACTCAAAGGAGAAATCATGGTTAATTTTTCACGTATTCACTCGAAAGCAGATCTAATTGGCTCTCTGAATCCAAAAGCTTGGGATGCTATCAACCCACATACTCCGTTTGTTTTCTCCAACGCGCATGTCGACTTAATGGTGGCCGACGTGGTCAAATCGGTTGCTGTTGCTATCACCAACAAGACGCTATCCAGAGAAGTGATGGACATTTCCAAGGGCATGGCCAAGCAGGCCAGCATCTCCCTCGCCGCCTCCTGGGAACCCGGTGACGAACTGTGCCCACCATGGCCTTGGCCGTTCCCCCACCCCAAGTCGTGGATCGAAAATTTCGGCTCCGAGCCCGACCCGTTACCTTGGAAGCCCGTTCTCGCTGCAGAAATGGTTGAACTAGCCCACATCCTCACCCGCCTATCCGGGCAAACCACCAGCAAAGAGTTCAATGTGGCTTTGAGAGGTGTTGCCACTAAGCTTGCAGGAGTCGCCGCTACCACTATAGTAGCCGAATTCGAAAAATGCAAAACCGTCCCCCGTAAGCCATTCCCGCCCCGAAAACTGGGCAAGTGAACTAAAAAAGTTAAAGCAAAACGAAGCCAGGGGCGGCAAGTTTATACTGAACCGGCGGATAGCCCCGTGCCGGTTCGTCGTTCTGGAAGTCAATACCCTTTAACAACAGACCGATATTGAAGCTCGGTTGGGCTGAATAAAATGAAGCCCAACATTTCACCGCCCACCACAACCATCTACTTCATCACCTGTTTTCTCACCCCACAATCCGACTCATTAGGTCTTTGGGAGACTCACAGTTAAGGAAGCGGCCTTTGACCGAGGTGATCGAAGTTCAGTTTGCACTTGACATTTATTTACCAAAAAACGGAGAAGCCTTGATGCCTACCACTTCGCAGCAGCCGTACCATCCGATCATCTATGTGCGAGGTTTTGCTGCCACGCAGGGCGAGATTGAGGAAACCGTCGCTGATCCTTATATGGGTTTCAACGTCGGTTCGACCAAGGCACGTATGGCTTGGACCGGCGATGTGAAGCGCTTCTTCTTCCAGTCGCCACTTGTGCGCCTGATGATGGACCACGACTATACGGACGTATTCGTGGACGGCGAGGATCTCGTGGCGACCGAGCGCCCCGACTGTTTGATCCCGTACCGCAGTATCATCATCTACCGCTACTACGATGAGGCAAGCAAGGACTTTGGCACGGGTGAGACGCCACCTATAGAACAATTTGCGAAGGGACTGGACAGGCTGATCCTTCGCCTGCGCGACAAGATCTGCGCCAACCCAAAGAACGCGGTGACGCCCGCAGATTTCCGCGTGCATCTCGTGGCGCATTCCATGGGCGGGCTGATCTGCCGCGCATTTTTGCAGAATACGCAGCTGGGCAGCGCGCCAGCGCGCAAAGCGGTGGACAAGCTTTTCACCTACGCCACGCCGCACAACGGCATCGACATGCGCATCGTGCGCAACGTGCCAGGCTGGCTTTCCTTCGGCGACGTTAATAACTTTAGCCGTGAACGTATGGCAAAGTACCTCGGCCTGCCCAATGGCGACGATGTCTCAGTCGTGACGAACTTCCCGCCCGAGCGCATTTTCAACTTGGTGGGCACCAATCCGCGTGACTACGAGGCGGCAGGCGGGCTCTCAGCCTGGGCAGTCGGGGACGCGAGTGACGGCCTTGTGCGTATCGAGAACGCCACCACGCACGGGCTTGGCTCTGATGGCATCGAAGTGACCTCGCCGCGCGCTTTCGTGAACCGCAGCCACTCGGGTCACTACGGCATCGTGAATTCTGAGGAAGGCTATCAGAACCTCACGCGTTTCCTGTTTGGTGCGCTGCGCGTGGATGGCATCCTGGACATCGACGACATCACGCTGCCGGCGGAAGTGCAAAAGGAATTGATGGCCGACAAGAAAGTGCGAACGTCTTACCAGTTCGAGGTTGCGGCCAGCGTGCGCGGCTGCCAGTGGCAGATGACGCGCCGCGAGGTGCGCGAGAACTCCGCGATCTTCCGCAGTTATGAAGACCTGTTCCCCGGCAAAGATAAAACATCACGCCTACCTGATCGAGACAAGAGTCCGCACCTTTTCTCCGTGTTTCTCGATCCGAATAAGAGCGTCAAGGCGTCAGGCTCGGTGAGTTTCGCGTTCGACATCAAGGTGCTTGTGCCCGATTATGAGGTAGACGGCCTGCTCTTTATGCAACGCCACTACGAGGGCGGCTACATCTTGCGCGAGCTCATCCTGGTCGAGGCGTTCCCCGATGAGGCAGCGCTCGGAGGTTGGCGCATCAAGTACGGCTACCAGGAAAACAACCCCGGCAAGCCGGGTATTGACGCAGCCACGCGCGAGCTTAAGGGTGAAGCCGGCATTGCATTTGATATCCCCATCGCACAGAAGACTCGCCCCGGGTTGAAAGGCACGTTGCGTATTGAGGCGCGGTCATGGATCTGAGTCTTCTCGCGTGAAGTTTTGACTTTTGCTTGTATTACTTCAGTTCGGCCGATCAGGTTTGGTTTCATGTTTGTTTCCTGCTTCGTACCAGCCATGGCTACGCTTGAACAGATATACCACGGACAGCATTACCGGTACCTCAATCAACACGCCGACCATGGTGGCAAAAGCGGCGATTCAGCCAATAGGCCAAGCCGGAATTGAAATAAACCTGAATAATGATGGGCACGGCGAGCATGACGATAATGAGCGGTTGCTCGACGATGGCTTTGCCCTGAAAGGCGAACAACAATACCAGCGTGAGCAACAGTGCGGAGTTGGAGAGCGGGTTCAACATGGACAGGGCATGATGCAGTGCTGCCATCCCGCCGCTTGTCAATAGGAAGTTGCGCCATACCTGTTCGCAATAGGAAGATAAATAATAGCGTCATGATTTCTGTGGGAGGACATCATGGCGCGGTCCTTCCTATACCACCAGATCGGCCGCTTTGTGTTTATGTTTCAGCACGCAGAGGCTGCTCTTATCGAGCTATTCGTGTTATTTATCGGCAAACAAATAAGGCTCCAATCCAATGCTCTACTATGCAATCAAGGTTATAATTTCGGCATTGCTTATCGTTGCCGTTTCTGAAATCGCCAAGCGATCTACAGGATTTGCAGCCTTGGTGGCATCCCTTCCGCTAACTTCATTGCTTGCCTTTGTTTGGCTTTACATGGAGGCATCCTCTCCAGCTAAAATTGCCGAACTATCAAGCCAAATTTTTTGGCTTGTCCTTCCTTCGCTTCTCCTATTTTTACTGCTTCCGTTACTGCTTAAGCATGGTTTGAGTTTCTGGGTCAGTCTTGGTTTGTCTATGGCAGCAACTGCTGGCTGCTACATTGCTTTCCTGCTATTGCTGCGCCGTATGGGGGTTAACCTATGAATTGTTACCTAACACTGTATTGACGAGACACTGGTTTCCACCTCACTATTAATACTCAAACCCCGATTATTTTCAGTTGGGGTTTTTTCTTGCTTGCATGAGCCATCTCCCGCGTGCTTGGTAGAGAGAGGAACCTGCACAGATTTAGCGAGTAGGTAATTATATTTAGGAAATTTATTTGTAGGAATCTCTACCAGTATGTAGACTATGCTACATGAATATATGGCTCTTATTTATCACTAGCCTTCCCACCGAAAACGCTACGATTCGGATGAGGGTATGGCGTGCACTCAAGGCATCTGGCGCTGCAGTGTTGCGTGATGGTGTCTATTTGATGCCGGATCGCACTTCATGTCACGACACATTGGAAGCCATCGCTGCTGACGTGCGGGTAGGTGAAGGAACAGCACTCGTGTTGCGCATTGAGGAACCGAATGGTGCAAACTTTGTTCACCTATTTGATCGCAGCGAGGACTTCGCGGTGTTGCTGGCTGACGTAGCAAAGGCGCATGACGCACTATTTGCAGACGACGCGCAGGAGTCACTCAAACAAGCCCGCAAGCTGCGCAAGACCTTCACAAGCATCGCAGAGATTGATTTCTTTCCCGGCGAGACCCAAAAGCAGGCAGATGCCGCACTGCAGGATCTTGAACTGGCCACGGCCAGAGCGCTGGCACCAGACGAACCGCATCCGGTTCAAGGTGCAATTGCGCGCCTACAAGTGGCCGACTATCAAGGCCGTCTCTGGGCAACACGCCGGCGTCCCTGGGTTGATCGACTGGCCAGCGCTTGGTTGATCCGACGTTTCATTGATCCACAAGCTCAACTGCTCTGGCTGGCGTCCCCGAGCGACTGCCCGGTCGATGCTCTGGGCTTTGACTTCGATGGCGCGACATTCAGCCACGTTAGCACTCGCGTCACCTTCGAAGTGCTAATGGTGAGCTTTGATTTGGAGTATCCAGCCCTCAAGCGGCTGGGCGCGCTGGTGCATTACCTTGATGTCGGGGGCGTTCAGCCACCCGAGGCTGCCGGTGTGGAGAGTGTGCTTGCCGGGTTGCGTGAAGCCATCCTCGACGAGGATCAACTGTTGGCGAGCGTGAGCGTCGTTTTCGACGGTTTGCTCACCGCCTTCGGTAAAGGAGCGCTAACCCATGAACCAACCTGATGCGCGCGCCATCGAGCATACCGATGCCCAACTTCAGCCGGTGAGTTTCTGGCAAGCCTTTGCTTTTTGGTTCAAGCTCGGCTTCATTAGCTTCGGTGGCCCGGCTGGACAAATATCCCTCATGCACCAGGAACTGGTCGTGAACCGACGTTGGATTTCCGAGCGGCGTTTCTTGCACGCGATGAACTACTGCATGCTCTTGCCGGGCCCGGAAGCGCAGCAGCTCGCTACCTACATCGGCTGGCTGATGCATCGCACTTGGGGTGGTATCGTTGCTGGGGCTCTGTTCGTGCTTCCTTCGTTGCTGATTCTGATTGCGCTGTCGTGGGTATATATTGCTTTTGGTAATTTGCCCCTGGTCGCGGGGCTGTTCTATGGCGTAAAGCCAGCCGTAACGGCCATCGTGGCGCAAGCGACATATCGCATCGGCTCGCGAGTGCTCAAAAACAATATGCTTTGGGGAATTGCCGCTGCGTCCTTCGTTGCGATCTTTGCCCTTAATGTGCCGTTCCCTGCCATCGTGGCAGGGGCGGCCATCATCGGCTACCTTGGAGGCCGCATCGTACCGGACAAGTTCAAGGCAGGTGGCGGCCATGGCAAGGCCGACAAATCCTTTGGGCCAGCGTTGATCGATGATGATACGCCAACGCCTGAGCACGCCCGCTTCCGTTGGGGCAGGTTGGTCAAGGTGGTCATCGTTGGCGGTTTGGTGTGGGCTGTGCCGATGGGGCTGCTGACTGCCGTCTACGGCTGGCATCACACACTCACGCAAATGGGCTGGTTCTTCACCAAGGCCGCATTGCTGACTTTTGGCGGAGCCTATGCGGTGCTGCCTTATGTATACCAGGGTGCGGTCGGTCACTATAGCTGGCTTACGCCCACGCAGATGATCGACGGCTTGGCGCTCGGTGAAACGACACCAGGGCCGCTCATCATGGTGGTGGCCTTCGTCGGCTTTGTCGGCGGTTACGTGAAAGTGTTGTTCGGCCCGGACTCACTGTTCCTCGCTGGTGTGGTGGCGGCCACGCTGGTAACGTGGTTCACTTTCCTGCCCTCGTTCCTGTTCATCCTGGCGGGTGGCCCTTTGGTCGAATCCACGCACGGCGACCTCAAGTTCACGGCGCCATTGACGGCTATCACTGCCGCCGTGGTAGGCGTAATTCTCAATTTGGCGCTGTTTTTCCTCTACCACGTACTGTGGCCGCAGGGATTTGCCGGAACCTTCGACTGGATCTCTGCAGTCATCGCACTGGCAGCAGCCGTCGCTTTGTTCCGCTTCAAGCGGAATGTCATCGAAGTGATCGCCGCCTGCGCGGCGGTCGGTTTGATCCTGCAAACTCTGATCCTGTGAGGTTAGTTATGAAGTGGATTACCCGTGAACGCCCGAAAATCGACCGCATTGTTTGCCCTTGGCTAATCGCACGTTTCATCGATAAGGAGCCGGAATTTCTCTACGTACCCGCCGGTGACGTATTGCACATCGCCGACGAAACCGGCGCGATTCCTTACGACATACCGGGCGTCGAGCTGACACATGACGGCGAGCTCTGCAGCTTCGACGCCTTCTTGAAGAAGTATAAGCTCGAAGATGCAGCCTTGCATCAGCTCGCTATCATCGTGCGCGGCGCGGACACCTCGCGGTTGGATTTAACACCACAATCGCCCGGTCTATATGCACTCTCGCTTGGCCTGTCTAAAATATATGCCGATGACCATGAAATGCTTAAACAGGGCATGGTGATGTACGACGCGCTCTACGCTTGGTGCAGGCACTGCCAGAGGGAAACGCATAACTGGCCCCCTGTAATGCGCTAATTTCCCCCGCTTCCATTTACACAATATACAAGGAAAATAATATGTTACGTTTCATTTTCTGTAGATGCTTCATCGTTGTGACAGCACTTGCTTTCAATTCGGCTACGGCCCATGCAGCGGATACAGCGAGCGTTTTGGATACCGCAAAGATCGAGCAGTTGACCGGTCTTAAAGGAATTTTTTCCAAGGAAGAAAGTGTTTTCAAGGTATCCAAGCCGCGCAGCGATGTCAAAATCCAGGTCGACCAATGGGCCATGCCGACCTTTATGGGTCTCACGTCATGGGCTGCCTTTACCCCGGCCCACAATGGACAGGCGATGATGATGGGCGATACGGTTGTGTTCGAGGATGAAGTAAATCCGGTCATGAGCGCTGCCTTGAATGCCGGTCTTGAAGTCACCGCGCTCCACAATCATTTTTTCTTCGATCAACCTAAGGTCTATTTCATGCACATCAGCGGCATGGGCAGCGTCGATCAGTTGGCAACCGGTGTAAAGAAAGTCTATGACAAGATTGCCGAAATTCGTGCTTCTAGTCCTATGCCTGCCACAGCATTTCCGAGGGTAATTGCCAATGACAACAAGATCACCCCCGCTCCTTTGGAAGCGCTGTTTGGCATGAAGGGACAGGCAAACAACGAGATGTTCAAAGTCGTAATTGGTCGTGAAGCCAAAATGCATGACATCGTAGTGGCCAATCAAATGGGTGTTAACACTTGGGCTGCATTTGCCGGCTCTGATGATGAAGCGGTCGTCGATGGCGATTTTGCATTGCTCGAAGACGAACTACAAGCAATCCTAAAGACCATGCGGGCCGAAGGTGTCAATATTGTGGCGATTCACCAGCATATGACGCAGGAGCAGCCGCACTACCTGTTCCTGCATTACTGGGGTAAGGGCAAGGCAGTCGATCTGGCAAAAAGTATTAAAAAAGCGCTGGACGTCCAAGCTGCTTTGCATCGATAAACTCCTGCGATGGGGTGATTGGGAGCTCTTATGAGTGCGCTATTGAGTAATCGATTATTTCAAATAATTACCAGATACAAGGAGACCGTTATGATGATTATCAAAAGCACCTGTTTTACCTTGTTGTTCCTCGCAAGCGTAAATTCAGTGTTTGCTGATACACCCGCAAGCTTGATAGCCGGTTATGCTGCAGAAGCTGCCAAGACAACGCCTGGATTTGCACCATCCGCAAAACGCGGTCAGGAATTTTTTACCAAAAAATGGGGCGTATCCCAGAAGATGCCAGATTGCACGGCCTGTCATGGAAAAAACATAAATGTTGACGGAAAGCATGTCATCACCGGCAAGCACATTGCTCCATTTTCCCCGGCGGTAAATCCGGAGCGTTTTACCAAATTTGCGAAAGTCGAGAAATGGTTTAAGCGTAATTGCACGGAAGTGGTGGGCCGTGAATGTTCGGCTTCGGAAAAAGCGGACTTTATTCAATTTATCGCTCAAGGAAGTTAATCGTGAAAGGGCTTGCAGCATTTATTCTCGTTATTGTAAGCACAATGGCATATGCAGAAAATGTCATATTACCCTTTCCAGACAACCCAAAATGGCAGGAAGAGTGTGGGAGTTGCCATGTCGCTTATCCGCCACAATTATTAACGCAAGGCGACTGGAAAAGGGTGATGGAAGGGCTTGATAAGCACTTTGGTGATAATGCAGTGCTGGATCCAAAGGATAACAAGGAAATCCTTGATTACTTGCAACGCTATGCAGGGAACAACAATGAGCACACCGCCCCCAGCTTGCGGATCAGAGATACGCCTTGGTTCACTCTTAAGCACCGTCCCATATTTAGCCCATTTGTTACTCGATATTTCACCGACTGGTCTAATCCGGCGGAAAAAACTCCAGCTGTCACAAGTAGAGCGAGCTGCCCAACCTGCCATGTCAGAGTTGAACGCGGAGACTGGTCAAAGCACGTTATGCGCGTGCCTGGTTGGCAACGGCCAGGGAATTACGATTGACATCGCACGTGCTTGATTGATTGAAACAGAGGGATTGTTGCCATGGGCAAAATATTGGTTTGGGATGTTCCCACACGCATCGGACACTGGTTGCTTGTCATTACTTTTATTTTGACTTTTATAACGGGTGATAGCGAGGAGCAACGTTTGTTTCATGTGGCAGCGGGATACGCGGTGGGGGGGGTTCTTGTTTTCCGTATTTTTTGGGGCATAACGGGAACGCGTTATGCACGCTTTGCATCATTTATATTCACACCCCGTGAGGTTATTGCCTATCTTGGCGCATTAATTAAGGGTAAGCCGAGCCACTGGCTAGGGCACAATCCAGCTGGCAGCTATGCAATATACACCATGATATTACTTGGGTTAGCCACAGTCGCCAGTGGTGTTGCTGTTTATGCCGAGATCGGCGGCGAGTGGATAGAAGAGTTTCATGATGTGCTGTCCTATACCATGTTGGGCATGGTCGTTGTCCACATATTGGGAGTGATTGTGAGTGGTTGGGCACACCATGAAAATCTGGTACTAAGCATGCTTAATGGTTACAAACAGGGAAAAAGCGAAGAAGCCATTGAGCCTAGCAAAAGGTATTGGATTATAGTGCCAATTGCGTCCGCAATATTGGCGAGTCTATTAGTTTATATTACATAAAATGGTGAAAAGTAGGTTATCAAAAAGAGTCGTGAAGTTTGATTTTTGCTTGTATCAGTTCAGCCTGGCGGGTCAGGTTTGGTCGCATATCTGTTTCCCGCATCGTACCAACCATGGCTACGCTTGACCAGATACACCACGGACAGCATCACTGGAACCTCAATCAATACGCCCACCACGGTAGCAAGTGCCGCACCGGACTCGAAGCCGAACAGGCTGATGGCGGCAGCGACTGCCAATTCAAAGAAGTTACTCGCACCGATCAGTGCCGACGGACCCGCTACGCAGTGCGCTTCACCGAAGCGTCGATTCAGCCAATAGGCCAAGCCGGAATTGAAATAAACCTGAATGATGATGGGCACGGCGAGCATGACGATAATGAACGGTTGCTCGACGATGGCTTTGCCCTGAAAGGCGAACAACAATACCAGCGTAAGCAACAATGCGGAGATGGAGAGCGGGTTCAACATGGACAGGGCATGATGCAGTGCTGCCATTCCGCCGCGTGTTAACAGGAACTTGCGCCAAACCTGTGCCACCAAAACGGGCAGCACGATGTATAACACTACTGACACCAGCAGCGTATCCCAAGGCACGATAATGGATGAGATGCCCAGCAGCAGCGCCACCAGCGGCGCAAAGGCGAACACCATGATGGCGTCGTTGAGCGCGACTTGGCTCAGGGTGAATAGCGGCTCACCGTTCACCAGCCGACTCCACACGAACACCATCGCGGTGCAGGGTGCGGCGGCAAGCAGTATGAGGCCTGCAATGTAGCTGTCGAGTTGCTCCGCTGGCAGATACGGCGCGAACAATTGCCTGATGAACAACCAGCCAAGCAACGCCATGGAAAAGGGTTTGACTGCCCAGTTGACGAACAGCGTGACACCGATGCCGCGCCAGTATTTGCGTACTTCGTGCAAGGCCATGAAATCTATGCGCAACAGCATGGGGATGATCATCACCCAGATCAGCATTCCGACGGGGATGTTGACCTTGGCGATTTCCAATTCACCCAGCCAGTGAAACGGTGCGGGGATCAGTTGCCCCAACATCACCCCGACGACGATGCACAGTAAAACCCAGACTGTCAGATAGCGCTCGAAAATGCTCATGGTGTTAATCCCTCTATGCGTAGGATTTCGGCGGACTTTTCTTTCAAACGGTCAGCACGTAACAACAGCACGGTGTACTGCTTTTTACTCATGATAGGCTCCTTCGGGGACGGGAATTTATCCAGCAGCCAGTTCCAGCAGGCGCGCTAGGCCAACAGGCTCATCCTTGAGCAGGGGGACAACCGCATAACGTTGTGCATGTTGATTTGCGACGGTATTGATTTCGCGAAGTTCATTCGCGGCCCTGCTACGCAGCAAGGGCGAGATGACAGAAGTTGCGGCAACACTGTTGTTGATGATCCATGCCCAGGGTTCGATCTTCGCTCGGCGCAAATCAGCTTGCAGGCTTGCCGCTTCTAGCACTGGTGTAGTCTCGGCAAGCGTAACGATCAGCACCTTGGTCTGCTTGCTGTCCTGCAACTGCATCATGGGTGTGGTGTAGTGCAAAATGCTGTTGCTGCTCATCTGGCGCGCGACCTCACGGTGGTAAGCGCCGGTCGCATCAATCAGCATCAAGGTGTGCCCGGTCGGTGCGGTATCCATCACCACGAACTTTTTTCCTGCGTCACGGATAATGCGGGAGAATCCTTGAAACACGGCAATCTCTTCGGTGCAGGGGGAGCGAAGATCTTCCTCAAGAAGTGCGCGGCCCCGGGTGTCGAGTTTCGCACCCTTGGTCTCCAGCACATGCTGACGGTAACGTTCGGTTTCAGTGTGCGGGTCGATGCGGCTGACTGTTAGATTGTCCAGCGCACCTTCCAGCGTTTCGGTCAGGTGTGCCGCCGGGTCGGAGGTGGTGAGGTGTACCGGCAATCCGCGACGCGCCAGTTCCACCGCGATAGCCGCAGCCAGCGTGGTTTTTCCAACACCGCCTTTACCCATCAGCATCACCAGGCCATGACTGTCTGCAGCGATTTCATCCATTAGGTCGGACAGGCGGGGCTCGTCCAATTCAATGGGCACTTCAACTACGACTTTCACTCCCACAGGGGTATCGGCCAGCAAGTGGCGTAACGCATCAAGACCAACCATGTTGAACGGTTTGAGCGTGACATAATCGCGCGGCAAAGCGCTTAGTGCTTCTGGAATGGCATGCAGCGCGGTCTGTTCCCGCTCATGAATGGCTGCAGCCAGAGGATCGTTGGTGGATTCGGTAGAAGGCAGTATGCCGTTGATAACCAGATATTGGTGGGTTAGCCCTATGGCGGCAAGTTCTTCGCGTGTACGCGCCACTTCACGCAATGTCGATTGCTGGGCGCGGGCTACTAGAATCAGGCGCGTCATGCTGCCATCGGTCAAGGCATCGACAGCGGTCTTGTATTGTTCCCGCTGTTTCTCCAAACCTGCCAAGGGACCGAGACAGGAAGCGTCGCCTTTGCCTTCTTCCAGAAAATTGCTCCAGGCACCGGGCAATTGCAACATGCGGATAGTATGTCCCGTTGGCGCAGTATCGAAAATGATGTGGTCGTAGTCGGCGAGCAGGGCCGAGTCGGTCAGTAATGAGGTGAATTCGTCGAAAGCCGCAATCTCCGTGGTGCAGGCGCCTGAAAGTTGCTCTTCAATCCCCTGAACCACGGCTTCGGGCAGCACTCCGCGCACTGGACCGACGATGCGGTCGCGATAGACCTGAGCCGCCGCTTGCGGATCGATTTCCAGTGCGGCCAGTCGCGGCACGGCAGGGATGGTAGTAATGTGGTTGCCGATGGTGATGCCGAACACTTGCCCGACGTTGGAGGCCGGGTCGGTACTGACCAGCAGCACGCGTTTCCCGGCTTCCGCCAACTGGATTGCTGTGGCGCAGGCAATCGAGGTCTTGCCCACTCCGCCCTTGCCGGTGAAAAACAAAAAGCGCGGTGGCTGATCGAGGAACTTCATGGCAGTGGCTCCAAAGGTTGATTAAGGTTGATTCAGCAGCATTTACTGCCGCTGCTGACTGCTGGCTTGATTTCATTGATCGGGATTGTGATACCGGCCCAGCGCGCCAATTCAACGCGATTCGGATAGCGACCCGCCAAGGCGAATTCGCCATCGACCAAGATAAGCGGCAATGCTTCTTGCCCTGAACGCTCCAGAAATCCTTTCACGGCCGGGTTATTCGCAAAGTCCATCGGCTGTTGCGCCAAATTGAAGCGTTGAATCTGTGCTCCGTTCTGTTTGACCCAATCGACATCTGCGGCAAAATTGATTAGTTGTTGATCCACATCTACACCGCATACGCCAGTGTTGCAGCACATGGCCGGGTCAAAAATTTGTATCGATTTCATGATGACACTCCTTAAACAACGATGTTGGCAATCTTGTCCATTTCGGCCTTGAGAGCGGGCTTGTCATGCTTCAGCATATCCAGATTCAGTGAAAAAAATGCTTCGATGCGGGCACGCAGGATGCGGTAAGCCTTCATGAACGCCGCATCAATCTCGTCATTCGTGCCCGTGGCATGCGCCGGGTCTTCCACGCCCCAGTGGGTGCGCAGCACTGGGCCGAGGTAGGCCGGGCAAGTTTCTCCCGCCGCACTGGCACAAACGGTGATGACTATATCGGGCGCGGCGGGTAGATTCTCCCAAGACTTGCTGCAATAACCTTCGGTGGAGATGCCTTCGCTCGCCAGTAATGCCAGCGAACGCGGATGCACCTTGCCGGTGGGCTTGCTGCCCGCGCTCATGGCATTCCAACCAGCTGGCGCAAGATGGTTGAAGGTGGCTTCGCCGAGGATGGAACGGCAGGAGTTACCAGTGCAGAGAAAGAGTACGTTCATGTTCAGGGTTTAGATTAAGTTGGTGGAATTGGTAAGAGAACGCTTGCGGAACAGGCCGATGCAGTTAGCAAATCAATACACTGCTGAGGATTGCCGGAACAGCATTCCTCGGTCAGGTAAGCAATAAGATCCATCATCAAGGGAATATTGGCACGATAACGCTGGTAACGGCCCTCCTGTTGGACTGTTAGCAGGCGTGCGTGCGTCAATGCTTTAAGGTGGAAGGAAAGATTGGTGGGCGGCAATTCAAGCGATGTCGCGATTTCACCCGCCACCATACCGTCCAGCCCTTTTTTGACCAACAGCCGAAACACGTCCAACCGCACGCCGGAAGAAAGCGATTCGAATACTGAAGTTGCAGTAAGTTTATCCATGTAGCAATACTACAACGATAGTTGAAATGTTGCAATATATTTTTAGATTCGAAATTCGATTGCAACAAGGAGCTGGCAATGAACCCACCGAAGAATTTTTTTGCGATCAAGGAGCTGATTCAAAGCGCATCCGCATCCAAGCCGTTTAAGGCTAGCGCCGGTGATGCAGATCAAGTCGTGCTGGCAGCTGCGGGCTCGGCGAATTTGCAGACATATTTACGTGTGTTAACGCACAGAAAATCCCACTGAACGCCTTTATTCTGCGCTGGCAAATTCGGTTATCCCTAGTTTGGCCATAATCTGAAATGCAGGAACTTGCAGTGATCCAGTGAATTTTTGCAATCCGTCACTGTGTTAGCTCTTCATGGTTTTTTAACTCAATTCAATTTGGAGGTAATGTCATGCCGAACGCCTTAAGCAAGAAAGCACCAAACATTCCAACCGAACCGCGGGCTTTGAAGCGGCTTGAGAGGCACATCGAACTTGGAGAATTAGGGGATTTCAAGATTCCTGGAGTCCCGAATGTTCCGCGCTATTTGGTGACCTACATGAACTCGCAGACCGGCGGCCGGATTCGGTCGGCAACTGTGGTGTCGGTCACGAACCAGTCGGACAAGATCAACCGTGTCTTTGTCTCGTACTTCAAAGGTTTCTCCGATAATACTTCACCGGTTGGCGTGACGGCCTTCGCCATTCCGCCCGACTTCACCGTCGACTTCTCCTCACGTAATCTCCCCGGTGAGCTTACCGTATGTAACTCTGTTTGCAATCCGGAACTGGTCTTCGACGAAGGCCGGGCTATCGTCAGCTCAATGTGGCCTGAGATCGGCGTCAGCAGCCGCATATACTATACATCAGGCGACAAGGACGAAAATCTGTTGTCGATCACTGACTCGAAGATTGTCGTCTTCGGAAAAGGTAATCGCGGGGATTGACCTCACCAACTGGGACGCTATCCATTTATGTCAAATTGGCGTCCCCCTAACACAGTGCCTGGCGGTTGAGATGATTTTAAAATGTTTGATGGGCGCCTCTAAAAATTCAAGTTTCTAAGCAAGACAAGGCACGAGTAAAAAATTTGAGCGCGGCATATAGTTAATATGTAAGCGATAATTTTTGTCGAGTAACGCCGTATTGTGACGAAGCGGGGTAAGCAGGCAAGCCGCAAAGCGGCTGCTCGCAAAATTGGATTTTTAAAGGTGCCCTAATGTGAACAGGCTGGCTGGCATTTCAAGGTCTTGAACAGCGATTCTGAAAAGGGATTGTCGTTACTGTCCGCAGAACATCTTGTCTCGCTCCGGATTTTGCATTTATTGCGGGTGCCCCTAGATCTTGAATCAGGGCTCAGGTGTGTTGACGATACCAATTGATGAAATCTGTGTCAGACAGCGCGCGGCTGTACAGAAAGCCTTGCACCAGATCGCAGCCGAGATCGCGTAACAGGTCGAAAGTTTCCTGGTCTTCTACCCCCTCAGCCACTGTGGTCAGATTTAAATTTTTGGCCAGATCAATAATGGTGCGGACGAGATGTTTGTCTCCGCGTGATTTAAGTATGTTCCGAACGAAAAGTATATCGATCTTCAGTTCCTGCACCGGGAAGTGCTTAAGGTACGCCAGCGATGAATAGCCGGTGCCGAAGTCGTCAATTGACAGGCAAATGCCAAGCTCTCTCAGTCTGGATAGCATTGTGAGGGAGGATTCATAATCACCGATTATCAAACTTTCCGTGATCTCAAGGGTAAGGTTCGATGCGGGTACGCCCCAAATATCGAGTGCTTGCTGGATTATTTGCGGAAGTTCCTTGTCTTCGAGCATTTTGGGCGGAAGATTGACGCTTATGCCTATATCAATGCCAGCCTTCAAGAAAGCGGCTGTATGGCGCAGTGCAGTGTTAAGTATCCATAGGGTTAAAGTGTTAATCAGGCCGGCGTTCTCTGCAATGCCGATCAATGTGCTCGGATTGATCACACGTTGCCCTGGCGCTGTCCAGCGCAACAGAGCTTCAATGGAAACACAACGTCCGGTCTGGATATTGATCTGCGGCTGGTAGTGAACATGCAACTCGTTCGCTTTGATGGCTTTGCCGAGTTCAATGTCGAGACCGCTATAAACTTCTGTCTCAATTCGATCATCAGGCTGATAAACGTGGTATCCCTGTTCATTGGTTGCGGCGATATCTGATGCGATGTCGGCATACATCAATAATTGACCTGCATCACGGCCAAGTTCTGGAAAGTTGGCAATGCCGATATGTGGACGCAGCATGACTGGATAATTATCGGCAATGAAGGGCTTATGCAGTTCTGAAAGAATCTTGATCGCTGCCAGTATGCTTTGAGCATTATTGGCAAGGCCGGACAAAACAAGACATATCTGTTCGTCAGAAAAATGTGCATAGCGATCAGCGTCACGCAACAGACTATCAAGACGCTGATCGGTGTAATGCATGATCGATTGTGTGGATGTGTCGCCGATGATGGCATCCAGCCGTTTGGCTCGCCTCAACTTCATGATTAGCACGGCTGTTGCGCTGGTTTCGGCTTTACCGATTTCATAACGCAGGAAATGGACCAGTTGATTGTGGGTTAACTGCCGTGTCGCCGTGATGATGGATTGATTCGGCGAAGGGGTGCTGTGGCCGCTCATGCCAGGTAATACTCTCGGACATCGAGATCAAAAGCGCCGGTTGGCAGGCCGCGCAGAATATGAACTGCCGCCGAAGTTTCGGGCTGACAAAGTAAATCTAGTGTAGCGGGATGCGGCGCCGGACTTTTGTCCGGGCCACTAATGATCAGCACACGTGGTTTCAGTCGGCGTACCTTGCTCTGGCTGATGATGACTGCGACTTCTCCAGAGGACAGTTCAACCAAGGAGCCAACCGGAAAAATGCCGATTGTCTGGATGAATTGTTCGACCATGGAGTCAAGATAATACTCGCCGCTCATAGTGCTAATACTTTTCAATGCTTCATAGGCTGACACGGCTTTGGTATGAAAACGGGTATTGGTCAGCGCGGTAAATGAATTAACAATTGCAGCCATGCGTCCGAACAGGCTGATTTCACCTTTAGATATTCCCGCGGGGTAGCCGCTCCCGTTTTCTCGCTCATGGTGTTGGGCGATACCTTCCAGAATGTCAGTATGCAGATTAGGCGTCTCTTTGAGGATTTCAAGGCCCAAACGTACGTGGCTCTTGACTATTTCAAATTCTTCCAAAGTCAGGCGGTCATTCTTTTGCAACAGTTCGCCCGGTAACTTTATATTTCCAATATCAAGCAGCAATCCGGTGATGCCCAGGCGCTCGAGAAAGTCTTTAGGCAAGCCTATATGTCGACCCAGCGCAATCAGATAAACGGCTGTCTGGAGTCCATACTCATAGCTGACATTGTCCTGTTGACGTAATCGCATGATCAACATCAGCGCATTAGGATTCCGCACCATGCTGTCCACTACTTCCTGAATCACTACCTCCACTTCTTCGATGTCGAGATTTTTGTCGGAGCGTATGTCTTGAACAAGGCCATGAAGCACTTTTTCTGTGAGCGCATAAGCCTCGCTGGCTGGAGCAAGCTCCTCCTCGACAGGTCTGACATCGTTGTAAATTATTAACTCGATGCCGGCAGGAATAAAGCCGGGCCGCTTGGCGTTCACCACTTGCACTTCCGGTGTCGCAGGGTGTTGGTCGGAATCGGAAGCATTTATTTGAGCGAAAGATTTATCTTTCAAATCTGATTTGATTTTAAAAAAATCTTTTATTTTGCCGGAAAATGAGGCTAGCAATCCCGCTTTGATCTGCGTTTCCGGAGTCGCATGGAGATATTTATTTAAGTTCTGTGGGGTTGTGCCGGTGAGAGTTAAATGGCCCAATTCTGTCGGTTCGAGCACCACATCTTTTGCATTCAGGGTGACAGGGGCTTGCAAGTCAGCTGGCTTTTCCTTGGCTGATTCAAGTGCCGAATGGTCGGCGATAGAAGTTTGACTGGTGCTGTCGGGAGCATCGCTAATGTCTGGCTCCGCTTTCTTCTTAGAAGCAGGTTTCGCTGTTTGAAGTCCTTGTGCTGATCTATCCCAGTCGATTACAACGAATTTACAATACTCATGCAATTGCCCGATCTGTTTATCGTTCTCGATCAGGAACCCTTGAAACAGAAAGGGTGTGCCAACCCATGATCGATCAAGATCAGAGACAAACATGCCGACCTTGAGTTTGTTGGAAGGAATCTCTGTTTTCATGCGGCTAAGTGTAACGCAGATTCTTTCCGAAAAACACCTCAGTCCTATTCAAAAAACGAATGCCCTTGGAGAGACGATCCCTGTTTACGTGACCAATAAATTGTCCGGATTTAATGCCGTCAGTAGCTCATCAATCTGTACTGCCGAATAATGAGCTTGCTCATTCATAATACGTCCACATACGTAGAACGTGAACGGTTCTTTCTTTTGTAAAGATTTCATACACGATACGGTGCTGAATATTGATGCGGCGTGAGTAAGCACCGGCAAGATCTCCGACCAATTTTTCGAAGGGCGGTGGATTTTGAAATGGATCAATTGCAAGTACTGCTAACAACTCTTGCACCTTTGTCTTGAGACCGCTTGCAGCAAGCTTCTTTGCATCTTTGAGTGATTGCTTGGCATAGAGAACCTCCCAACGATTAAGGTTAGATCGTGGCTCGCTTCGCGATCACGATCTAACCTTAATCGTTAGGCGTCGAGTTGTTCAAGAGTTTCCTTAGCAGTTCCGGGGTCCATGAGTACGTTGGCGTATTTCGCTATTTCCTTTAGAACCTCAGCTGTTTCCGCATAGGTTAAGCTTGTGTCGACGCTTCTGAGTCCCTGGTTTTCCAGCCACACCGGGACGGTAGCGCCCGGGAGCATTTGGCCGTTGTCGATCCGAGACTCGACATGCTTCATTTGGTTGTACAAAGCATTAAGGCGCTGTTCTATGGAGGCGTCGTTCTTATCAAACGCTTTACCCTTCCATGCGGTAATCAGAATAGACAGTGCGTGCCACGACTGTCCTAAGTAGCACTCCCAATGAAAGAGAGCGTCAGCATAACTCTTAACTGACTGTGCCTCACCAGCCAAGAACCCTAGCGTAGCTTCACGGGCGAGGTGGTGCTCAGAGAACGCGTATTGGGCACGGCGGAGGTAATTGTAGGCATAGGCATTCATCGGGGGAGCGAACGATGTTCTTAGCGCTGAGTTGAGAAAGTAGTTTGCAATCCAGTGCGGAGATTGCTCGGCCCAAGAGGACATGTCAGGGATCTCAGCGGAAGTGAATCCCGAAATACCTGGAGCAATGTGTTGATCGAGAATGGCGGAGTAGAACATGATGGCCATGTCCGATGCTTAACGTAATATAGAAAACATTTTCATAAGCCAGCAATGTCGCCTATGTCGGCAAGCATTGTCAAGCATCACCAACTCCTCACTATTTTTTATTACATTAGTCGTTTGTTTGACTGGATTTCAATTTTAGGGCAACCTAAAATTTTGCGGATGGAAGCTCAAGCTGTTTCTCAAGACTCTCTTAAACTACTCGATCGGTTACGTGCCGAAATTCGGGTGCGCCATTACAGTATTTGTACTGAAGAAGGAAACAAATAGGTAGAGTAAAGAACAGGCTCGCGCCTGTCCTCCCTTATCAAACCGCACATGCGCTATTAACGCACACGGCTTTCCGATGTTCTTCACGCCAAGGCATGCACATTTGCACGACCTACGTTTACTGGCGCGACTGAGGATGTCGCACCTGTGCTCAATCATCGAGCGCGTAACAGCAGGCGTCACTTGCTTGGCCTTGATATAGAGCTCCCTCTGTAGCGTCATGATCACATCCTGGGGTGGTTAGCAACACGGCTCAGTTAAGCTGTCGAGGTCGCCGATACAAGTAGTACTGGTGCCGTGCATAAACCTCGGAGAAGAAAATACAGGAGGCCGCACGGCTGGTTTTTAAGCACATCTATAATTCTCAATGCAGTAAACCAAAGCAGGCGATAACGCGTATGAATGTCATTTCGGTGGAACTAATGGAAGATGCGGTAGATCGCATGCAATAAGTTAAGCATTGTCAGCAAGGCGTACTGACGTTAAAGTTCCGCACATGCAGATATAAAGGGCACCTCTAAAAATCCAATTTTCGTCACAATACGGCGTTACTCGAAAAAAATTATCGCTTACATATCAACTATATGCCGCGCTCCAATTTTTTACTCGTGCCTTGTCTTGTTTAGAAACTTGAATTTTTAGAGGCGCCCTCAAGAGTCCTCTAAAAATGCGGCCATTCCGTTGCCGGAATGGGAAATTCAGGATGATGGGTATCCACTTCACGCACGTAACAGATCGATTCACCAAAAATGACAAGATGCCGTTCAGCCTGGGCTTGTTGAAGGCCAGTGCTGGTGCGGAACCAGCGGTTCGACAAGCTCACCGCGAACGGTAACTGGTTTGCTGAAACGTAATATTACGTGTGTCAAGGAGATATCCATTTTCAGGATTTATAGAGGTTGCCCTGAGAACAAGAAGGGACGGTAATGGTGATATTGACTTTGCTAGCGATGCTAGCCGTAATGATTTTGTTGGCGTTCTTTCGGTCCTCCATCTGGGGGTGGTTGTTGGCGATGGTAGTGTTTGTTTTCATCATTGCTATCCAAAGCAAACTTTCTGCTGATCTGTTTCAAATTGTCATTATCGTGCTGGCCGTGGTTGTTGCAGTGCTGGGCGTTCCTTTTCTGCGTCGGCGGTTGGTGACCAGACTAATTCTAAAAATTTTCCGCAAGACACTTCCACATATTTCGCAAACTGAGCAGGAGGCGCTCGATGCGGGTACGGTTTGGTGGGACGGCAATCTCTTTAGTGGCCACCCCGACTGGCGCAAGTTGCTGAATTTTCCCAAGCCGACGCTCAGTGAAGCAGAGCAATCTTTTTTAGATAACGAAACCGAAACTTTGTGCGCCATGCTGGATGACTGGGACATTACTCATGTGCGCCAGGATTTGCCGCCGCAGGTATGGCAGTACATCAAAGACAACGGGTTCTTTGGCATGATTATTCCCAAGGAATACGGCGGGCTGGAATTTTCTGCCCTTGCTCATTCCGCCGTGGTGGCCAAGCTTGCTTCGCGTAGCATTACTGCATCCGTAACCGTGATGGTCCCGAATTCATTGGGGCCGGCAGAGCTGCTCGTGCGCTATGGCACGTTGAAGCAAAAAGAGATATATCTGCGCAGATTGGCAGAGGGCAAAGAAGTACCCTGTTTTGCGTTGACCGGGCCATTCGCCGGCTCTGATGCAGGATCGATTCCTGATTATGGAATCGTGTGCTACGGTGAATTCAACGGGCAATCAAATGTGCTCGGCATGCGGGTAACGTGGGAGAAACGTTACATCACACTGGCACCGGTTGCGACGTTGATTGGCCTCGCTTTCAAGCTGTATGATCCAGACGGTCTGCTTGGCGAGCAAAAAAATCGCGGCATTACCCTTGCGCTGATTCCTGCGGATACGCCCGGCGTGCAGGTCGGGCGTCGTCATTTCCCACTCAATTCGGCATTTCAGAATGGCCCCACTTCGGGCCAGGGTGTGTTCGTTCCGTTGGAGTATATTATTGGTGGCATGGATCGCATCGGGCAGGGCTGGCGCATGCTGATGGAATGTTTGGCCGCGGGACGATCGATCTCGCTGCCGGCCTGTGCCACAGGCGGGGTAAAACTGGCGGTGCGAACTTGTGGCGCATATGGCCGAGTGCGCAAGCAGTTCAAGCTGCCTATCGGTAAATTTGAAGGCGTGGAAGAGGCGCTGGCGCGAATTGGCGGTAACGCCTATTTGATTGATGCGGCACGCGCGCTAACGGCGGCAGCGGTGGATATGGGTGAGAAGCCGTCTGTGATTTCCGCCATCGTTAAGTATCATTGCACCGAGCGCGCGCGCACGGTTGTAAATGATGCGATGGACGTGCATGGCGGCAAGGGGATTTGCCTGGGGCCGAGCAACTACTTGGGGCGCTCCCACCAGCAGAATCCCATCGCCATTACTGTGGAAGGCGCGAATATTCTGACGCGCAGTCTGCTTATTTTTGGTCAGGGCGCGATTCGTTCTCATCCCTATGTGCTTAAGGAAATCCAGGCGGCGCAAGATAGTGATGCGCAACGTGCTTTACGAAATTTTGATGCCGCCCTGCTTGGCCACATTAGTTTGAGCCTAAGCAATGCGCTACGTGCGTGCTTCTTTGGTGTTACCGGTGGACGTGGTCTTTCGGTGCCGGCGGGCGAAAAAACACAGCGTTATTACCAGCAATTGACGCGCTTTTCCGCTGCATTCGCGCTGGCAGCGGATGTGTCCATGCTGGTGCTGGGTGGAAATCTCAAACGGAGCGAGAAAATTTCTGCCCGGCTGGGCGATGTGCTGAGCCAGCTGTACCTCTGCTCGGCCACGCTCAAACGCTTCGAGGATGATGGCCGTCCCGTTGAAGATCTGCCGTTGCTGCACTGGGCGATACAAGATGCTCTGTACAGGATTCAGATTGCGTTTGACGGCGTGCTGCAAAACTTTCCCAGCCGTTTTTTTGCGCTGCTCTTGCGCGCGCTGATTTTCCCGAGGGGGAAATACCTGACGCCACCGTCGGATAAGCTGGGGCATCAAGTATCAGTGTTGTTGCAGCAACCGGGCGCTGCGCGTGACCGCCTGACTGCGGGCATGTATTTGCCCGATGACGAGAATGATGCAGTCGGTGCACTGGAAGCTGCGTTACACAGCACGTTGCAGTGCGAACCCTTGCAAGCAAAGGTGGATGCGGCGCACAAGGCCGGGCAGGTCACGGTCATGAACGAGTTGATGCGCATTGCAGAAGCGCATCGCAAAGGATACATCAATGCCGAAGAAGCCCGGCTGCTGGAGCGCGACCATGCTTTACAACGCAAGGTCATCATGGTGGATGATTTTGCACCGGAACAATTGGCGACAGAGTCGAGTATTATTTGAACGTTAGGGCGCCTCTAAAAATTCAAGTTTCCAGGCAAGACAAAACGCGAGTAAAAAATTTGAGCGCGGCATATTGTTGATGTGTAATCGATAATTTTTTCGAGTAACGCCGTCTTGCGACGAAACGGGGTAAGCAGGCAAGTCGCAAAGCGGCTGCTCGCAAAATTGGATTTTTAGAGGTACCCGATAGTAAGGGGTAATCATGCCGGACAACCAAGATCACATTATCATGCCGGAACAGGCAGTCACCTTGCATGGATTGTTTGTCGAGCGTGTGAAACGCACGCCTGAGGCTATTGCTTATCGCTATTTCGATACGAACGAAAATTCTTGGCTATCGATGACATGGGCGCAGGCGCGCGATCAAACGGCGCGCTGGCAGGCGGCGCTGATGCGTGAGGGATTAGCTGTGGGTGATCGCGTTGGTATCATGTTGCGCAACTGCCCGCAATGGGTATTTTTTGATCAGGCGGCGTTATCGCTCGGCCTTGTTGTGGTGCCGTTATACACTGAGGACAGGCAGGATAGCGTGGCCTATATCATCAACGATGCGGGCGTGAAGGTGCTGTTGTTCGAGAATTCAGAACAATGGCAAGAGTTGCGCAGCGTGTGTGCTCAGCTTCCATGCATGCAGCGCATGATCAGCCTGGACAGGATAGTCGGACATGATGAAGCGCGCTTGCTATGTGCGGAGGAGTGGCTGCCCGCGCACGCGGTTTTGGTCGAGGAACGCGGGCGCGAGCGTGATGTGCTGGCCACGATCATGTACACGTCAGGTACCACGGGTCGCCCCAAGGGAGTGATGCTGTCGCACCGCAATATTTTGTTTGACGCCCATGCGGCCTTGCTGACCTGCCCCGTTTCCGGAACGGACACCATGCTGTCTTTTTTGCCGCTTTCTCACGCCTTCGAGCGTACGGTGGGTTATTACATCTGCGTGATGGCTGGCGTTACGGTTGCCTATGCGCGTTCCGTTCAGTTGTTGTCGGAGGATTTACAAATTATTCGTCCAACTATTCTGGTTTCTGTGCCGCGCATTTTTGAGCGCGTATACGGGGCGATTCGCGCCAAGCTGGAAGAGGCCTCGCCGTTGCGGCGCAAGCTATTCGCTTTGGCGGTCAATGTAGGGTGGCGCCGTTTTGAGCACGAACAGGGGCGTGCTGACTGGCATCCATCCTTATTGCTATGGCCGTTGCTTAATCACTTGGTTGCAAGCAAGGTAATGGCGCGTTTAGGTGGGCGGCTCCGCCTGACTTTGTGTGGTGGAGCCGCTTTGCAGCCGGAAATCTCACGTGTGTTTATTGCACTCGGCTTGCCTATTTTGCAAGGCTATGGCCTGACCGAGACCAGCCCTGTTGTTTGCGCTAATCGCTTGAATAACAATTTCCCATCCAGTGTCGGTCTTCCTCTGCCGGGTGTGGAGGTGCGCATCAACGAACAGAGCGCTTTGCTGGTGAAAGGGCAGAATGTGATGTTGGGTTACTGGAATAATGCCGAGGCAACACGTGCCATGATTGTTGCGGATGGCTGGCTGAACAGTGGCGATATTGCCTCCATTAGCGAGTCAGGACATATCACCATCACGGGGCATATGAAGCAAATTATCGTGATGTCCAACGGTGAAAAAATTTCTCCGGCAGACATGGAGCAGGCCATTATGCGCGACCGTTTGTTCGATATGGTGATGGTGCATGGTGAAGGGCGCCCCTACCTGGTTGCGCTGGCAGTGGTGAATCCGGCAAGCTGGGCATCTTTCGCGCAAGAGGCCGGGGTGCGTCCGGATCTGCCGGAATCGTTGCGTCATACCCGTCTCGAGCAACAAGTATTGCAGCGCATCGCCTACCAGATAAAGGAATTTCCGGGTTATGCCAAGGTTAACCGGGTATTGCTCTTGTCCGAGCCGTGGAGTATTGATGAGGGACTGCTGACGCCCACACTGAAGGTTAAACGTAGATCTGTAGTGGAGCGCTTTGCTAAAGAAATTGAACAGCTTTATCAAGGGCACTGAATATGGAAGAGCCAGCGTTGATTCTCCTGCCTCAACGCGAGCCTACATTGCGTATGGTGGCCATGCCATCCGACTGTAATTACACTGGCGACGTGTTTGGCGGTTGGGTGATGGCGCAAGTCGATATCGCCGGAAGTATTCCCGCCCTCACCCGTGCGCGCGGACGCGTGGTGACGGTGGCGGTGAATTCATTTGTCTTCAAGCAGCCGTTGTTCATGGGCGACGTGGTGAGCTTTTATGCTGACCTCGTGAAGGTAGGGCGCACTTCCATCACAGTCAAGGTCGAGGTGTATGTGCAGCGCGATCCGGTTAAGCCGACCTGTGCCAAGGTAACCGAGGCCATGCTGACTTATGTGGCGGTGGGCGAGGACCGCAGGCCGCGCGTTGTGCCACCTGATGAATGAGTGCATTATTTTGCTGCACAGGTAGAGAGTCGGATTTGGTTGATTCAAATGGTTTTTAAAGCGCGAGCATGAAGGGGAAGGCTCATGCCTTCTTTCTCTGATTTTGGAAATGGAATATGCCTAAGAATTTTATTATACGTAAGGTCGCTGTATTGGGCGCAGGGGTAATGGGGGCGCAGATTGCCGCGCATCTGATCAACGCCAACGTGGAAACGCTGCTGTTCGAGTTGCCTGCTAAAGAGGGTGATCCCAATGGCAATGTAGCCAAGGCGCTGGAAGGCTTGAAGAAGCTCGAACCCAGTCCATTGGCATCACCTGCCAAATTGACATATCTCCAGCCTGCAAATTACGAGCAGCACCTCGAATTGCTGCGCGGCTGCGACCTTGTGATTGAGGCGATTGCCGAGCGCATCGACTGGAAGTCAGATCTATACCGCAAGGTCGCCCCCAGTTTTAGTGCAGACTGCATTTTCGCCAGCAACACTTCCGGGCTGTCTATCAACGAGCTGGCTCAAGCATTTCCAGAAGCGCAGCGCCATCGATTCTGCGGAATTCACTTCTTTAACCCGCCGCGCTATATGCATCTGGTCGAGCTGATTCCATGCACCAGCACCGACGCTGCGCTGCTGGACAGACTGGAAGAGTTTCTTGTTTCCACTCTGGGCAAAGGCGTGGTGCGCGCCAAGGACACGCCCAACTTTATTGCCAACCGCATAGGTGTATTTTCTCTGCTGGCCACGCTGCATCATGCGCAGCGGCTGGGGCTGGCCTTCGATACCGTAGATGCCTTGACCGGCCGCTACCTGGGACGCCCCAAAAGCGCTACTTTCCGCACCCTGGATGTGGTTGGGCTGGATGTGTTCGCACGTGTGGTAGACACCATGCGCAATAATCTTGCAGACGATCCCTGGCATATGCATTTCGCGCTGCCGGACTGGATGAGCAAGCTGATAGCGGAGGGCGCGCTGGGGCAGAAAACCAAACGCGGCGTGTATCAGAAAGTCGGTAATAAAATTCATGTTTTCGATCTTGATTTGCAGACTTATCGCTTGTCGGAAGATAAGTTGGATGATGCGGTGAAGGACATACTGCGCGAACGCGATTGGGCGAAAAAACTTGCCGCCCTACGTGCCAGCACACGTCCGCAAGCGCAATTTCTGTGGGCGGTGTTTCGCGACTTATTTCATAATTGCGCGGTACATCTGGAAGGCATTGCCAATAATGCGCGCGATCTGGATTTTGCCGTGCGCTGGGGTTTCGGCTGGGACAGTGGGCCGTTCGAAATCTGGCAGACGGCAGGCTGGCAAAACGTAGTGGGCTGGCTTAATGAGGATATCGCAGCGGGCAGGACAATGTCGTCGGCACCGTTGCCAGACTGGGTGACTGATGCAACCCGTCATGAGGTGCATAGTGCGCAAGGTTCATACTCGCCGGGCAGCAATCAATATCAAGCGCGCTCGACGTTACCGGTATATGGCCGTCAGGCGTTTCCAGACCGATTGCCGGGTGAGGCAACGCAATATGGCGAAACGATTTTCGAGACCGAAGCGGTACGCATGTGGCACAGCGGTAACGATATCGCCATCCTAAGTTTCAAAACCAAGATGCATATCGTCAGCAGTGAATTGCTGGACGATATTTTGCGCACGCTGGATGAAGCCGAGGAAAACTGGCTTGCGCTAATTATTTGGCAGACCGAACCCCCGTTTTCTGCCGGTGCCAATTTGCTGCAATTGATGCAAGGAGTGCAGAAAGTTGGCGAGGAGCAATCCGGTGGATTTTTCGGCAAGTTTAAAGGCGCGGTGCAGCGCGTCAAATATACCGTGGCGGGTGGCGGTGGATTAAGCGAGATCGTCAATGCGGCAACCGGTAATGTACCGCGTGTAGAAGACGTAATCGCCAAATTCCAGCGGGTGTCGCAGCGTCTGAAATATGCGCAGGTGCCTACTGTCGCGGCGATAGATGGCCTCGCGCTGGGCGGCGGCTGCGAAATTTCAATTCAATGCACGCGCATTGTTGCTGTGCTGGAAAGTTATATCGGGCTGGTAGAAACCGGCGTTGGCCTGCTGCCTTCCGGAGGCGGCTGCAAGGAAATGACGCAACGCGCGGCGGCGGAAGCAAAAGGCGGCGATATTTTTCCGTTTCTACGCCGCTATTTTCAGAATATCGCCATGGGCGAAGTATCCAAGAGCGCTGAGCTGGCGCGCGAGATGGGCTATTTGCGAGCCTCTGATCGCATCGTGATGAACCACTTCGAATTGCTGCATGTGGCCAAGCAAGAAGCGTTGGCGCTGGTAGCCACGGCGTATCGCCCGCCCCTGATACAGCTTCAGATTCCGGTAGCGGGCAGGGCGGGCATTGCCTCCTTCAAGGCGTCTATGGTGAACATGCTGGAAGGGGATTTCATCTCGGAGCATGATTACGCTATTGGCTGCCGCGTGGCCGAGGTAATGTGTGGTGGTGATGTGGAAGTCGGCAGCATGGTCGATGAGCAATGGCTTCTTGATCTGGAGCGGCGCAATTTCCTTGAGTTGCTGGCGATGGACAAGACTCAGGAACGCATAGAGTACATGCTGAGGCATAGCAAACCATTGCGGAATTAAAAAGCACCTCTAAAAATCCAATTTTCGTCACAATACGGCGTTACTCGAAAAAAATTATCGCTTACATATAAACAGTATGCCGCGCTCAAATTTTGTACTCGTGCCTTGTCTTGTTTAGAAACTTGAATTTTTAGAATGCCATGAAATCCCCCGCCTTTGTTGGGCAATCCTATGAAATTAGGACAGAGTCGGTCTTCAAAAGGAATAATCCATGTCTAAACAAATTCAGGAAGCTTATATTGTTGCAGCCACTCGCACCCCAGTGGGTAAGGCGCCGCGCGGCATGTTCCGCAACACTCGGCCAGACGATCTGCTGGCGCATGTGCTGAAAAGTGTGATGGGACAATGTCCCTCACTTGACCCTGCCGCAGTGGGCGATGTCATCGCCGGTTGTGCCATGCCGGAAGCTGAGCAGGGCATGAATGTGGCGCGAATTGCGTTGCTGCTGGCGGGTTTGCCGAATTCTGTGCCTGGTCTGACCGTTAACCGCTTCTGTTCTTCCGGGTTGCAGGCTGTGGCGCTTGCGGCAGACCGAATTCGTCTCGGCGAAGCTGATGTGATGATTGCGGCAGGTACCGAGAGCATGAGTATGGTGCCGATGACGGGAAATAAAATTGCGATGAATCCAGCCATTTTCGCGCACGACGAGAATATCGCCATCGCTTATGGCATGGGGCTGACTGCGGAGAAGGTGGCAGAGCGCTGGCAGATAAGCCGTGAAGCACAGGATGCCTTCGCCTGCGAGAGTCATCGCCGCGCCTTGCAAGCGATTACGAATAATGAATTCAAGGAAGAAATTACACCGTATCAAATTCAGAGCCATGTGCCGGATTTATTACATCGCGAAATGAACGTGCGTACAAGTATGGCGGAGCAGGACGAAGGTCCGCGTGCAGACACCTCGATGGAAGCGCTGGCTAAACTCAAAACCGTGTTTGCGCAGCATGGTTCGGTTACTGCTGGCAATACTTCGCAGATGTCGGATGGTGCGGGTGCGGTGCTGCTGGTCAGCGAGACCGCGCTGAAGCGTTACAACCTGACGCCCATAGGAAAGTTTCTCGGTTTTGCTGTGGCCGGCGTGCCGCCGGAAATTATGGGCATCGGCCCGAAGGAAGCCATTCCGCGTGTGCTGCGTCAAGTCGGTTTGCAATTGGAGGACATCGGCTGGATTGAACTCAACGAAGCTTTTGCCGCGCAATCACTGGCGGTAATAAAGGAGGTCGCCCTGGATCCCGCCAAAGTAAATCCACTGGGTGGTGCGATAGCGTTGGGTCACCCACTGGGTGCGACCGGCGCGATCCGCACTGCCACCCTGCTGCATGGGTTGCGCAGGCGCAAACTGAAATACGGCATGGTCACCATGTGTATTGGAACGGGCATGGGCGCTGCCGGAATTTTCGAGGCATTTTAGTCCGGACGTTCGGTTAGAATCCTGCGCAATCGAATTTATGAAACATCCGGGCTGGGAAAGTGAAATTATTCCGTGAGTATTGAAGTTGCCAAAGAACTGAACAGCGATTGCCATTCGGCCATTGTGGATCGTGGCGCGCTGGAACGCACCCTGCATGAGCAGGGCGAGGTTTGGCACCAGCGTGTCAATGAGCGATGCCCCCACCTGTTTGCTGCCGTCCCTTTGTTTATTTCCAGCGGAGAAATGGAGCAAATGCACGCAGTCATTGAGGCCGTCCAACAGGTTGTGGCGCTATCTGCATGGCGCGATGCCGTGTTGCATCACGCACCTGCCGTCGCTCGATATACACCTCGTGCCAAAGGTGTGTTCTTCGGCTACGACTTTCATCTTAATGCCGAAGGTGTGCATCTCATTGAAATCAACACTAATGCTGGGGGGGCGCTGTTCAATGCGTTACAACTGCATAGTCAGCGTGATGTAGTTGCGCCGGGCAAGCCTGCGGCGATTGACAATTTGGAGCAGGTCTTTCTCGACATGTTTCGCAATGAATGGCGCCTGGAACGGGGCGATGCGCCGCTGCAAACCATCGCCATCGTGGATGAGCAGCCACGCGAACAATATTTTTATCCGGAGTTTGTGCTGATGCAGCAATTGTTCGAACGCGCGGGCATTGCAGCGTTCATCGCAGACCCGGCTGAACTGGAGGCGCGGACGGATGGTTTATATCTCAGTGAACGCAAGGTCGATCTGATTTACAACCGCCTGACCGATTTTTCCTTGCAACAACAAAGTGCCATAAGCACTGCTTACCAGAATAATCAGGTGGTGCTCACGCCGCATCCTCATGTATATGCGTTATATGCTGACAAACGCAATCTTGCTCTGCTTACTGCACCCGACCGCCTGCGCGCGATGGGTGTGGCAGAGACGACGATAGCCACTTTAAGTACGGGCATACCGCAGACCAGGTTGGTGGACGCGCAAGAGCATGAACAGTGGCGGCAGCAACGCAAGCAGTGGTTCTTCAAACCCGCCACCGGTTATGGCGGCAAGGGCACCTACCGTGGCGCCAGTATCACGAACCGGGTGTTCGCTGAAATCATGCAGGGAGGCTATATAGCGCAGCGCATGGCCCCTCCCGGCGAACGCATGGTATGCCTGGAAGGTGCGGAGCCTGTTGCGCTTAAATCGGATGTGCGCTGCTATGTGTATGACGGCCAAGTGCAGCTTATTGCCGCGCGGCTGTATCAAGGGCAAACCACAAATTTCCGCACAGCTGGCGGCGGTTTTGCGCCAGTCCGTGTCGTCGATTAGAATGTGCGCATGACACTCTATGCCTTTATCGCAGTTGGCCTGGGCGGAGCTATAGGCTCATGGCTGCGCTGGGGGCTGGGTATGTGGCTTAATCCCGCGCTGCCAGAACTGGCGCTTGGCACACTTTGCGCAAACCTGATCGGTGGCTATATCATTGGCCTTGCTGTGGCCTTTTTTATGCAGCAACCGGAGCTGTCGCCCGAATGGCGCTTGCTCATTATTACCGGCTTTCTCGGCGGGCTAACTACCTTTTCCACCTTCTCTGCCGAAACCGTTACTTTGCTGTCACGCGGCCAATATGCCTGGAGTGTTGCAATTATTGCCGCCCATCTCGGCGGTTCATTGCTGATGACCGCGTTGGGCATGCAGACTTTCAAGTGGCTGCATCAATAAGAAGCAGCAAGCATAACGTCCGCATTTATTCAGGAATATCCCATGCATGAAATCGTAAAGGACTACTACGGTAAACAGCTCCAGACTTCGGATGATCTAAAGACATCTGCTTGCTGCGATGCATCTCAAGTGCCAAGCTGGCTCAAGCCACTGCTTGCCCGAATACACCCCGAAGTGATGTCCCGTTATTACGGCTGTGGTTTGGTTTGTCCGCTGCTGCTTGAGGGCTGCCGGATATTGGATCTTGGCAGTGGTTCTGGTCGCGATGTTTACGCACTGGCACAACTGGTTGGCGCGCGCGGTCAAGTCGTCGGTGTCGATATGACCGAAGAACAGCTTTCCGTTGCAGAAAATTATCGCGCCTATCACGCGGAGATTTTCGGTTTTGACAACGTCACTTTCAAACAAGGCTATATCGAAAAGCTCGGTGAACTCGGGCTGGAAAGCGGCAGCTTTGATGTCATCGTATCCAATTGCGTGATCAACCTCTCTCCTGACAAAGATGCCGTGCTGCGTGAAGTTCATCGCTTACTCAAACCGGGTGGCGAGTTCTATTTCTCAGATGTTTATGCAGACCGCAGAGTACCGGCTGAGGTTCGTAATGACCCCGTACTTTATGGCGAGTGCCTTGGTGGCGCGCTGTATTGGAACGACTTTATAAATCTTGCCCGGCGGCATGGTTTTGCTGATCCCAGGCTTGTAACCGATAGGCCGCTCGACATTACCGATGCCAAGCTGGCGAAACGAACTGGCAATATTCGCTTCTTCTCGGCCACATATCGTCTGTTCAAGTTAGACGGTCTGGAATCGGCTTGCGAGGACTTCGGACAGGCGGTAGTCTATCGCGGCACTATTTCCGATCATCCGTATCGGTTTGTGCTCGACAAACATCACGACATGGAAACAGGACGGGTTTTTCCTGTGTGCGGGAATACTTGGCACATACTGCATCACTCCCGATTCCAGGAACACTTCGATTTCATCGGCGATTTCAGTCGTCACTATGGGATTTTTGCAGGATGTGGCAGCAAGCTGCCGTTTGGACAGGATGAAAGTGCAGCCGTTTCAGGTTGCTGCTGATTACGATAAATTGGGATAGAGTCTGGTAGGTTGGTCTGAGTGAAATGAAGCCCAGCATCACAGGGGGCGAATGAACACATGCGTTACCGACGTGCCAATGCAGCTGGAGGTACATACTTCTTCACTGTGAATCTGGCTGAACGGCGCTCCGATGTATTTGTGCGGCATATCGATGACTCACGCGCAGCCATGAAATCGGTGAAAGACGCATATCCGTTTGCTATTCTGGCGCGCCCAACCTACCGAGCTGAAAATAGTAGGGGCAGCGTTGTGGATGCCGCTGCAAATGCGGGTTTATCGTGGGGAGGAGAATTTAATAAATCTTACCCCGTACATTTCTATATGAATCCTGCGGGAAGTAGATCGGGTGCGATTCTAGATGCTCAGAGTACGTTTAAAATTTGACATACCAATGAGAAAAATATTAGTTACGCTATTGTTTCCAATATTTTTTGCTCAACAAGTGGAAGCAAAAAATCTTTGCCTTGGGACGTTTTCAAGTTTTAGCTTTAACCGCGAAGGTGGTGATCTGCTGGGGGTCGAGATTAAAGTTGTCCCCACCAGAACGGGAATGCAAGCGGCAATTCAATTTTCGGAGGGGGAGCCTGGTCCCTTAGTTGTAGTGCCCGTCGTGTGCGAGGGTATTCACTTTTCTCTAAAAATCCCTAAGGATGATAGAGGCTCGGAAGCATTTATTAAGGGCATTGTATCAAAGGCTCGCTTGGTCGGAGAGTTGGTTTACGAAAGCGGAGGGCGAGAAAAGCTTACGCTTCCGCGCCGCAAAGGGCATTGGGATTAGCAGGCGATTAGCAGGCGATATAGGGCAGGGTTCGTTTATATATCATAGCGGGTTCTGTCGCATTAACTGAGCCCCTACCGGGGGCGGCATAAGGGACTGTAGGTGAACAATTGCAGCAATTGCTCAGCCAGATCATAAAACGCAATATGAAAACATTGACTGCGGGCATGCAACCAGGATCGGCAGGTGTTGTTGATGCTGAAGACACTTTATGTCGAGATGACAAGACAAAAATCGTCATGTCACCGCTGGAATTGATGCAACGTTTGGCTGTGCTGGTTCCCTGGCCAAGGCTCAACCTCATTCGTTTCCATGGCGTGCTCGCGCTGGTCTTTTCGAACCCATTTGATCCCACACTCACTCATCTCAGCCATCTTAATGATTGGGCTGATCTTTCTCTCTAGGCGTTTTTCGCGTGAATAGCAAAAAAGGATCAAAAACTAACACTTTTTGCTGCCGATCAGGCAAAAATTCTGTAAATATTTGATTGCTGGCTGGTATGGTTGACGACCAAACCGTTTCCCGGTACATTCAGATCTGGTGAAAAAGGGCGTTTATTTTTTCCTATACACTGAACAGAAATTGTATTCAAATTTGGAATTTATAATCCAGCCAACCCAACACAAAGGAAAAAATATGTTAAGCAAAATTTTGGTAACAATGGCAATGATCGGTTCAATGGCTTTATTCTCACAAGCAGCTCTTGCCAAAATTGGCGATGCTTGTAACAAAGACAACGCTACGACAGTATGTGACGCTAAGAAAAATGAAGCCTGCCTTTTGGCAGTGACTCCATCTAAATGTATCGCGCTTCATTCACTTCCAAAAGGTTCGGCATGTGTGAAACCTGCCGTATGTTCATCAGACAAATGCACAGCTGGAAAATGCGAGTAACTAGCTATTGCTGAGATAGCTTGTAGTTGAGAGACCCGAATCTCCGAGATTTATTGTTCTAATAGATCCCGGAGATTCGGGTTTTTTCATTAATAGGCACAGGCGGAAATTCTGCACAAAACCATAGAACAACGCTTGGCAGAATGCTGATTGAAACGGGGTGTCTACGCCATATAGTGGCTGGGTAAAACCGGGCAAGTCATATGCTATAAGTCCGGGTATTTTTTCTCGCTATAAGTAACTTTTGCCGGTTGCATTTCGTGTCAAACTCTGCTGAAATCCCGCATCCTCTTAATTTTCTATATTAATTTTCATGCCAATATCAGAAGATGGATTGCCATGCAATCGTGACGTGCATGAAGATCTGATCCGTAAACTGCGAAAGCTGTTGCCGCCAGAAGCCGTACTCACCGACAAAGAAGATCTACGCCCGTTCGAGTGCGATGGGCTATCGGTTTATCGCCGTCTGCCCTTGGTAGTGGCTTTGCCCGAAACTATCGCGCAGGTGCAGGACATCATGCGTCTGTGTCATGCTTTGCAGGTGCCCGTTGTGGCGCGCGGTGCAGGTACAGGTTTGTCCGGTGGGGCTCTGCCTTTGTCTGATGGCGTGCTGCTGAGCCTGGCAAAATTTAAACGCATACTCCGTATCGATCCGGAAAATGCGATTGCCACTTTGCAACCGGGTGTACGCAATCTGGCAATTTCCGAGGCCGCCGCCGCGTATGGCTTGTATTACGCGCCTGATCCTTCCTCGCAGATTGCTTGCACCATAGGCGGCAATGTCGCGGAAAATTCCGGCGGGGTGCATTGCCTGAAATATGGCCTGACGGTACACAACATCCTGATGCTGAAAGTAGTGACGATGGAGGGAGAATTGCTGACCATCGGCGCTGAAACTCTGGATTCTCCGGGCTATGATCTGCTGGCATTGATGGCTGGCTCGGAGGGCATGCTGGCGGTGATCGTCGAGGTTACCGTGAAATTACTGGCTAAGCCGGAGCGCGCGCAAGTTTTGCTGGCGGCCTTTGATGATGTCTTCAAAGCCGGGGAAGCAGTCGGGGCGATTATCGCTGCGGGTATTATTCCGGCCGGTCTGGAAATGATGGACAAGGTGGCCATTCATGCGGCAGAAGATTATGCGCATGCCGGTTATCCCCGTGATGCGGAGGCGATTTTGTTGTGCGAACTGGATGGCACCAATGCGGAAGTATCCGAGCACATCATGGAAGTGCGCGAAATATTGCACCGGAGCGGCGCGACCGAGGTGCGCACTGCCGTTAACGAAGCAGAGCGACAGCTGTTCTGGAAGGGGCGTAAATCGGCCTTCCCCGCAGTGGGGCGCATTTCGCCGGATTATTACTGCATGGATGGCACGATTCCACGGCGTCAATTGCCGCATGTATTGCGCCAGATCAGCTTATGGTCGGAGGAGTACGGCTTGCCGGTGGCGAATGTGTTTCATGCCGGAGATGGCAATCTGCATCCGCTGATTTTGTTCGATGCCAATAAGGATGGCGAGTTGGCACGCACCGAGGAATTCGGTCAGCGTATCTTGCAACTGTGCGTTGAAGTGGGCGGATCTATCACTGGCGAGCATGGCGTCGGCATGGAAAAAATTAATCAGATGTGTATCCAATTTAAATCGGCCGAACTCAGCCAATTCCACGCGGTTAAAGCCGCTTTTGATCCTGACGGCTTGCTCAATCCCGGGAAGGCCGTGCCCACCTTGCAGCGCTGCGCAGAATTTGGCGCGATGCACGTCCATCACGGACAGCTGCCCCATGCCGAGTTGGAACGCTTCTGATGTTGGAGCGCGATATCAGTGAGACACTGCAACAGCAGGTGCATAACGCTGTCAGTAATGGGACACCGCTCAAAATCGAAGGCGGCAATAGCAAAGCATTTTTAGGACGAGAGACGCACGGCGAAATTCTGGATGTCAGCGGCCATCGTGGCATCGTCGAACATGATCCGCGCGAGTTGGTTTTGACTGCACGTAGCGGCACGCCGCTCAAGGAAATTGAAGCTGCGTTGGCAGAAGCCGGGCAGATGCTGGCATTCGAGCCACCGCATTTTGGTGACAACGCCACCCTGGGTGGCACCATTGCCTGTGGTCTGTCCGGGCCGCGCCGTCCTTTTTGCGGCTCCGCACGTGACTTTGTATTGGGCTGCAAGCTGATCAATGGCAAGGGCGAGATATTGCGCTTCGGCGGTCAGGTGATAAAAAATGTGGCGGGTTACGATGTCTCGCGTTTGATGGTCGGTGCATACGGCACGCTGGGCGTATTGCTGGAAATCAGCTTGAAAGTGCTGCCGCGCCCGGCGGCGAGCCACACTCTGATACAGGAATGCACTCAAGCTGAAGCCATCAGCAAAATGAGTCGCTTGTTGTCTCAACCCGTGCCGGTGGATGCTGCCTGCTATCACGCGGGACATTGCTATCTGCGTCTGTCCGGCAGCGAACAAGCAGTCAAGCATGCCCATGAGCATTTGGGTGGCGAAGTGATAGAAAAGTCAGAACCCTTCTGGCACGCCTTACGCGAACATCATCTGCCATTACTTAGTTCTGCGAATCCGCTATATCGCGTAATGGTAAAGCCTGCCGTGCCTCCTTTAGAAATTGCCGGCGAATGGCTGCTCGATTGGGGTGGCGCACAGCGTTGGCTAGTGAGTGACGAACCCATCGCGTTGATACGCAAACGCGTAGCTACAGTAGGCGGCCATGTCACCCATTTCCGGGGCGGAGAACACAATGGCGAAATTTTTCAGCCGCTCGCCGCGCCCTTGCTCGTCATTCATCAACGCCTGAAATCCAGTTTTGATCCACATGGAATTTTTAACCGGGGGCGCATTTACGCCAACTTGTAAGCCATATGCAAACCGCCATTTCTCCAGAACTCCTTGTTAATCCCGACATCGCCGAAGCCAATGCGATTCTGCGTTCCTGCGTGCACTGCGGGTTTTGCAACGCCACTTGCCCCACTTATCAATTGCTCGGCAACGAACTGGATGGCCCGCGCGGGCGTATTTATCTGATCAAGGAAATGCTGGAAGGCAATCAATCCAGCGAGAAGACGCAATTGCATCTGGACCGTTGCCTGACCTGCCGCGCCTGCGAAACCACCTGTCCATCCGGGGTGCAGTATGGCCGTTTGATTGACATCGGGCGGCAGGTCATTGAGGAACGTGCGCCGCGTCCGCTGTGGCAAAAAATTGTGCGGCGTAGTCTGTTGGCAGTGCTGCCGTATCCCAAGCGCTTTGCGTTCGTGCTTGGCATTAGCCGCATAGTGCACCCATTATTACCTCTCTCTTTGCAACGTAAAATTCCGGCCCAACGACGGGCACAGTTAGCCCGCCCGCAAGCAATTCATCTGCGCAGCATGCTGGTATTGGAAGGTTGTGTGCAATCGCTGAGTGCGCCAAATACCAACACTGCTGCTGCATGCGTGCTGGATAAACTGGGCATTTCTTTAATCAGCGCCCCCAGGGCTGGCTGCTGCGGCGCCCTGAACCAGCACTTGGCTGATGCAAATGGGGCACATGACATGATGCGCCGCAATATTGATGCCTGGTGGCCATATATTGAGCAAGGTGCAGAGGCTATTGTGATGAGCTCAAGCGGCTGCGGCCTGATGGTGAAAGAATATGGCAAAACGCTGAAACACGATCCGGACTATGCCGCGAAGGCGGCACGAATCAGCGAACTTACACGCGACTTGAGTGAAATTCTGGGCCGCGAAGATTTGAGTGCCTTGGCTGACGTCGGTAAAGGCGTGCGCGTCGCTTATCAATCGTCTTGCACCTTGCAGCATGGGCAAAAACTGCCTGGCGTTGTTGAAACTATCCTGCGAAACTGCGGCTATACGCTTACGCCAGTTGCGGACAGCCATCTGTGCTGCGGCGCTGCGGGCACTTATACTCTGATGCAACCTGCGCTGTCGCAGCAGTTGCTGGAAAATAAATTGGGTGCGCTGCAACAGGGCGCGGCCGAGGTTATCGCCACTGCCAATATCGGCTGCCAGCTACACTTGGAAAGTGCAGCCCGCTTGCCGGTGAAACACTGGATCGAGCTATTGCAACCATTTTCCCAACAAGGGGAGACTGTAAGCAGTGAAAAAAGTTAAAATGCCACAATTAATGAATCGCAACCCGCAAGGAGAAAAAGCATGGCAATAAAATCGTTCCATCCCCCGCAACGCATTTTGATGGGCCCAGGCCCTTCGGATGTCAGCTCACGTGTACTGGAGGCCTTGTCGCGCCCCACTATCGGCCATCTTGATCCAGTGTTCGTAACCATGATGGACGAGATGAAAGAGCTGTTGAAGTACGCTTTCCAGACTAAAAATGAATTGACTATGCCCGTTTCCGCTCCAGGCTCGGCCGGAATGGAAACCTGCTTCGTCAATCTGGTTGAACCCGGCGACAAAGTCATCGTATGTCAGAACGGTGTGTTCGGCGGACGCATGAAGGAAAACGTTGAGCGTTGCGGCGGCATTGCAGTGATGGTGCAGGACGATTGGGGACGCGCAGTCGACCCGCAAAAAGTGGAAGATGCACTCAAGGCTAATCCTGATACCAAGATCGTTGCGTTTGTGCACGCGGAAACTTCCACTGGCGCCCTGTCCGACGCTAAAGCCTTGGTGGCGCTTGCCCACAAATATGGTTGTTTGGCCATCGTGGACGCAGTCACTTCACTCGCCGGCTCGCCACTCAAGGTCGATGAATGGGAAATAGATGCTATTTATTCCGGCACGCAAAAGTGTCTCTCCTGTACTCCTGGACTTTCCCCAGTCAGTTTCAGTTCGCGCGCGCTGGAGAAAATCAAGAACCGCAAGAACAAAGTGCAAAGCTGGTTCCTGGATTTGAATCTGGTCATGAGCTATTGGGGCGGTTCAACCAAACGCGCCTACCACCACACCGCGCCGATCAACGCTTTATATGGCCTGCACGAAGCATTGGTTATATTGCAGGAAGAAGGCCTGGAAAATTCATGGGCTCGCCACACGAAAAACCACCTTGCCCTGCGCGCCGGCCTGGAAGCAATGGGATTGAAGTTTGTGGTGCCTGAATCTGAACGTCTGCCGCAACTGAATGCCCTTACCATTCCAGATGGCGTGGATGATGCCTCCGTGCGATCCACCCTGCTAAACGATTATCAACTGGAAATTGGTGCGGGCCTGGGCGTAATGGCAGGCAAGGTGTGGCGCATAGGCTTGATGGGTTACGCCAGCAATCAGAGCAATATTTTGGTATGTCTCGGTGCGCTGGATGACGTACTAGGCAGGATGAAGGCACCGGTTCAGCATGGCGTGGCAGTAGCTGCAGCGCAAAAAGTGCTGGCTGGCTGATTTGTTTATACGGCCCTCAATGGGTATTGAGGGTAAAAAAATATAATATTGATGATGTGAGCGAGCAATCATGAGGTATCGCAGATATTTTTAATCAATATATACAATAATGTTTGTTTTCCGGAATCCCCCTTTGTGTTGAAGCAAAGGGGGATTTTTCATGGCGCATTCGGATATTTCTGAGCAAATAATGTATCGGCCCCAATCACTGGTGAATTGACCCCACCAAGTTTCTGGTCATGCATGGGGTGCATTGTTAATTGTCTGAATTCCGGCCTTCGCCGGTATGACGGTTGCAGTAAATGCAACCGTCATGAATTATGTAAAGATCAACAGTTTTGTGCTTTACATGTGTAAATGAATGCTTTACAGTTTGTGCCATGATTGAATCGTTCATGCACAAGGGACTGGAAGAGCTTTTCGAGAAAGGCAAGAGCGCCAAGGTGCAGCAAGCCTTAGTGGGGCGCGCATTGCGGCGACTGGATGTCATCAACACCGCCAAAACACCGGACGTGTTGAATCTTCCGGGCTTTGACTTCCATCCCTTGCAGCAGGGCAAGCCCAAGCGATACAGCGTGCATGTAAATGGGCCGTGGTGTATTACATTCGAATGGGAAGGCGAGAATGCGCTACGGATCAATTTAGAAAACTATCACTAGGAGGCATTATGCGGAAACGTAAACCGACTCACCCCGGTGCGATCTTGCGCGAAGACGTACTGCCAGACTTGGGAATGTCTGTAAGCGCCTTTGCTCGCAATCTCGGAGTCTCGCGCCAAACCCTGCATGCGGTACTGGCAGAGCGTAGCGGCGTCTCCCCGGAAATGGCGCTACGTTTGGGTGCATTGCTTGGCAATGGCGCTCAGTTGTGGGTGGACATGCAATCGAAATATGATCTATGGCAGGCTGAGGATAAACTTCACGACGTGTTGTTGAGTATCCAATGCCTCACCGGTAACCAGGCATTGGCGTGAACCTCGGTGTCGCGACACTTGTGGTAGATCAAGTCGCGGCGCAGCAATCCTGCTGGTGGGCGGTGATAGGGCAGGAGGCCATCTCGAGCATTTAACGCCCGCAGCGACTTGTTGCTCTCTACTCTACGCCGCTATATCCAGGCAATGGGCGTCGACTCGATCTAGTCGCTCGTTTCCCCAGCCGTCCGCCCGTCTTGCTCGATCACATCGCTCAAGAGCCAGCAGCAAAGGGGCGCGCAGCTTCTACCAAGCCAATCGGCACACGAGGCAAAGCGATTGCATGATGGCATATCAATCACCGGGACTTAATGGCACTAAAACAAATGCGAGGCTTAAGCTGACCCTTTAGTTTTTCCTGTTGAAATTAGTGGTTTGCTCAATAAGACAGCATTGCAACCCGCTCTTGCTTTTGACGAAAAAACGCTTAATATTGCTGCCATAAGGAGATTGATTATGCGAACAGTTAAATTTATATTTTGGTAGGACGGCGAGTTCTTTATCGGCTTTCTGTATGAATCTCCAGACTACCAAACTCAGGGAATGTATAAGGAAGAGCTTGCCGAAAACCTGAAGGATTTGCTGAATGATCTGGTATCGGGGCATGTGCCATATGTCCGCAAGGTTGAAGAGCTGATGGTTGCGTAAATGAAAAGGCGTGCCTTGACCAAGGCACTTGAAGACATGGGATGCATCCTCGTCCGCCACGGTGGTCGGCATGACTGTTACACCAACCAGCAAACCAAACAATCCCAACCCGATCCTCGTCGCAACGAAATCAACGATAACCTTGCAAAATCCATAATCAAGAAACTAAGCTGATTCCTGGCAATACGGCCACTGAGCACTTATCCCCACGCGCGGTGACGTGCTATGAATCTAGACCCCAGCGCTCGAGTGTATGTGCACGAAGGCGAGACCGCATCAACTCGCAATAACCAACGGGCATTGCGCCCTACGCTGGCTGTCAATCTGCGGGCTTTACGTGTATAGGTTGGTCTGGCATGATGCTGACTATCCGCCAGAGCTACCAAAAAGACAATGACCCCGCGCGAGTTGAAGGCACACAAAACGGCTCCAAAGCATCTGAAAGAAATTCCAGTGTTTAAGCCACAAAAGCGCAATAAGCTTCCAAAACCATTTAAAAGCTTTGGAGGCCCCAGAATCGAATCAACGGGCATGATTGACGTCTCTTCTGATCATGTAGCATTCATGTACTGGAGGGATGGACAAATCCTTACAGATCGCTCGTTCTACGCTTATTTATTTTGTCGCCTTGCGAGCGGGAGTCTCAGTCCAGTATTTGAGTTTCATTGGCATCCGAGTCACAAAGGATTCCATTGCAAGATGCCGTGTCGAACCAACTATGATTACACTGATCGAGTGTTACCCGGAGCGCCAGAACTGGCCTTGAAAACGAAGTACGGTACCGACCCTAAAATTCACGCAGATCGGCTGAAGTTAATTATTGATTTTTGTCGATTATGCGGAATTTCATTGCCGGACAATGACCCTAACTCAAAACTATTATGGTGATAACAAGCGACCTCAAGCGAGCAATCTGTTCGCTTTTTGAAGTGCACGCCGACGAAGGTGATGTGCAGCGCGTTATTACGCCGCTTGAGTATCCTGGGAGCAACGATCTAATCGTTGTTCGAGTGCGACCGTCTAGCGATGGACATGGATTCGTAATTGATGAAAATGGTGAGGCGGCTTTTTACGCTAGCCTCAATGGTGGAGATGTAGAATCTGAAGCGGTAGGTCGTTGGGCAGAAGAACTATCTTTGGTTTCTCCAGTTGAATTTACCGAAGATGAAAAAATATCCGCATTCGCAAGTAATGAGCGGCTTATTGCGCCATATATTTTTCGCGTGGCAGAGGCGGCGCAACAGTTGCATGCAATCGCTACTGCTCGTGTTGATCGGCAGGCTAGCGATTTCAAGGAACGAATTAAACAAATCGTGCAAGAGATAGCAATAGAGTTAAAGCTTCCGTGCAATTCCGATGTGGAGCTTCCAATTGCTGGTGGCCTCAAGGCTGATCACGTACTCGGAACGAACAAGCCACTTATCATAATCGCGGCAACATCTTCTACCCGTTTGCTAGAGGCGGAAGTTATTTATATGCAGTACCGGGCAGACAAAAAACCGGGGTATGTTTTGGCGGTTGCTGAAAATCAAGCCACAGTTGGGAAGAAACAATATGAACGCGCCGCGTATTACACAAATAAGGCCGTCATATTTAACCAAGATGCATTTAGCAAACTGATTTCAAACGAAGTAACGGCTGGCATTCACTAGCCGACCTTACTTAACTCGCCAAACCCATCCGGGTAATGCTTCCAGCTGAGCTTTGCGCTCCGGTGACATGCTGTCTTTTGTTGTTCGTTGATTCCTTACCCAGTTACCGACTCGATACCCATCTTCTGTTTTATATCGCTGAGGAAGCAAACAATGTCCCTCACGTTCTACGAACTCTTTAAGGTAGCGAAATCCTTCTTCCCACATATCTGAGAAAGGATCCCAACTCCAACCGGGTAAGGCTTCCAGCCGCGCCTTGCGTTCCGATGACATGCTGTCTTTTGTTGTTCGTTGGCTACTTACCCAGAAACCGACTCGATATCCATCTGCTGTTTTGTAATCTTTGGGAACCTTGGCATGCACCTCACGATCTGCGAATTCCCTAAGATAGCGAAATCCTTCTTCCCACCTATCTGAAAAAATATCCCAACTCCAACCGAGTAATGCTTCCAGCCGTTCTTTGCGCGCCGGTGACATATTGTTTTTTGTTGTTCGTTGAGTCATTACCCAGCCACCGACTCGATATCCATCCTCTGTTTTATATAGCGCAGGAATCAAACAATGCCCATCACGTTCTACGAACTCTTTAAAGTAGCGAAACCCTTCTTCCCACTTATCTGACAAAGCGTCCCAACTCCAACCGGGCAATGCTTCCAACCGTGCTTTGCGCTCCGGTGACAGGCTGTCTTTTGCTTTTCGTTGGGTCGCTACCCAGCTACCGACTCGATATCCATCTTCTGTTTTATATCGCTGAGGAAGCAAACAATGCCCCTCACGTTCCACGAATTCTTTAAGGTAGCAAAATCCTTCTTCCCAATTATCTGCATGAACATCCCAACTCCATCTGGGTAATGCTTCCAGTCGTATTTTGCGATCTGGGGACATGCTGTCTTTTGTTGTTCGTTGGGTCATTACCCAATTACCAAGGCGGTATCCATCTGTCGTTTTGTAATCTCCGGGAACCGTGGCATGCCCCTCCCGCTCCACGAACGCCTCCAACAATCCCATCCAGAAATTCCAAGATGCCGTGACCTGCTCAACCAGATAGGTGCGCAGTGCGCTGCCAAAACTAGCGTCCACCGTGGCAGGTAAATCAATCGTGATTTTGCGCAGGTCGTCGGCGCTGATGCCTGCACCCGGTTTCCTACCCAGCTCAGTTCTGATCTGATCCAGGTCGGCAGCCAGCACATCATCGTGCGCTTTCAACGCATTCAGCACATCCCAAATAGGTTTGAAGTTGCTGGCCTCAATCGTGCCTGCTGCATTTTGTCCGACGGCAATAAATACCGGCAGGACGATGGTGCCGACCTTCTTGTCTGGACTCAGGCGAATGGCGCGGCCCACGGCCTGGATGATGTCCACTTGGCTGCTGCGCGGATCAATAAACGCTACGCCATCGAGGGAAGGCACGTCCACGCCTTCAGACAGGCAGCGCGCATTGCTCAGCACGCCGCGTTCGTCTGCGTCCAGCGCTTTGAGTTGGTCGAGCTTGATTTTGCGTTTGTTGGCGGGCATGTTGCCGGAGACGAAGTCGGTGCGCAGGGTCCCGCTGGGGCGGTGTTCGTCGCTGATCCACTGCATGATGTTTTGCATGTCGGTGGTGAAGGCTTCAGCGCGATTGACGCGGCTGTGGAAGCTGATGATACGCTTGAGGTCGTAGTCTTTGATGGCTTTGAGCAGGCCGATCTGGGCGGCGAGCGTTTCGCTGTCTGTCTCGATGCCCGTGCCGGTGCTGACCAGTTCGCGGTTGGCGATCCACTGCGCGATGGTGGGGTCGTCCACGCCGATGATGACGACGCGGTAATCGGTGAGCAGTTTGCTTTCGATGGCTTTGCCGAACGGCAGGGCATACAGCACTTCGCCAAACAGGGCGGCGTTATCCATGCCGACCACCTCGACACCGCGATCTTGGGCAGCTTTCTTAACGATGCTGGAGTAGGTGCGCGGGGTGGCGGTGGCGAATAGCCGCTTTGAGCTGCGTATCTGCGCGTTGTCGAGGATGGCGGTGAAGTCGCTGCCGACCTTGCCAGCGCATCGGTGGGCTTCGTCCGCCACGACCAAATCAAACGCGGGAATGGCTGGGTCGGCTTGGGCGGCGGCAATGACGGAGGAAGATTGGTAGGTGGAGAAAACCACGCGGTTGCCTGCGCCACTGAGAAAACGTTTGACTTCATCGGCATCCGAGGTGACGGGAAATGCCAGATCGGCCACGCTGTGGATGGCTACGTCGTTGCCCTTGGCTCCGACGGTTTGATCCGAGCAGACGCATAGTACTTCAAACGGGGTGGCGGCGGCGAATGTCCACTCGCGCAACAGTTGGGACAACAGCCCCAATGATGGAACCAGCACCAGGGTGCGTTGCGCGTCCAGGTGTTCCTTGATCCAGAGCGTGACGTAGGTTTTGCCCGTGCCGCAGGCCATGATGAGCTGGCCACGGTCGGCGGTTTGCAGCCCTTGCACAACAGCGGTTCTGGCTTCATTCTGGTGGTCGCGTGGTTCGGGACGAGCTTTGCGTTTGGCTTGCGGGAGTGAGGAAAAGTTGGCGGGATAGTCCAGCGCGGCACGTTCAAAGTCGGACAGCAGAAACCGTATAACGGGTTTTTCTTGCGCTTCACAGACTTGGCGGGCATTGCCGCCGATATAGTCTGTAGTGGCAATCAGCAGGCGGTGGTGTATGCCTTTGCGGTTGGATTCGCTGAGGAATTTGTCCACATCGTGTTTGGTGATGTGATAGTCGGGCGAATAGCACTTGACCTGCACCGCCCAGTTTTCGCCGTTCTTGTGGCTGAACACGAGATCAATGCCGCAATCCATTCCCCATCGTTCCGGCCATTCATTCCACAGCCACACTTGGTCAACTTGTGTAGCCCATTCCGGATCGGCTTTCAGGAACCATTTGACGAAGTGCTCGAACTGTTTGCCTCGCGTGGCCGGGTCGGCATCGAGGCTGCTGTAGAAATCAGAAAATTGGCTAGGCATTTAATTGATGGAAATCTGAGCACGAAGGTGGCGCTAATAATAGTTTACTCTTCCAGGTAGAGGCCCGACCCGACGATATAGGTATCCTGACCTGATTTGACCTTCCGGACGAAGGTCTGCTTGCGCGCGGGCGTATTCTGTCCGGGCTTATACCAGTAAAGGTCTATCCAGGCGCTGCCATCTTTCATGGCAGCGGCGATTTCTTCCTGGACCGCTGCCTTCCCCTTTAGGTCTCTCAGGCCGATGAGGTTCCCCCCTTCCAGGCTGGGGAAGGCCGGATTCACCAACTCGGTGCCATCCGGGGTGATGACGAACACGTAGGTGTCCATGAAGACAAAGGAGCCTTTTTTATCGCGCAACTGGCCGAAGGCTTCCTTCCCCCGTTCCGAGACCAAGGTGGCAGCTCGATTGACTACATCCTCAATGAAGGCCTTGTCCATCTGCATGTTGTAGATGCCGCAGCCGATGATGTGCGGTTTCCCCGACGGGAAAGTCACCCGTTTTACGAACGTGGACTTCCAGGTCGGGAAGATATTCCCGGGCCCGGGGTACATGTAGTGGATCCATCCCTCGCCTGAAGCGTTCCTCGGCGCATTGAGGATCATCTGACCGATGGGCCTTCCTACAATGTCCTTCAGGCCGCTGTCATCCCGGCCCTCGCTAGCGGGGTCCTCGGCATGGAACACTCTGGTACCGTCCATCGCGAAGACAAAGAAATAGGTATCATCACGGAACCACTTGGATCCCGGCTTGCGGAACTCGGGATAAGCCTGTTCGCCGCGTTTTTCGAGGACGGCTGCTCCGTCCCGGACCAGTGTCATCAGTTCTGGAGCAGTCATCGTCCTGGCGACCTGGACGGCTTTGGGAGCATCGGTCGGATAGACACCGCTACCCACCAGCACCCATTGGTCGCCCATCTTCGCCTTGGTCACATAAGCAGACTTCTGCGTGGAGACGCTTTCTCCCGGCTTGGGCCACATATAGTCGACCCAGCCGGAACCGCGGGTTTGAACCACCTCGAGCATTTCCCGGATCAACTGCTTGCCCTGGGTATCCTTCAGATCCAGAAGGTTGCGTCCTTCCAGGTTCGGGAAGGGCGGGAGGGCGAGATTGACCCCATTCATGTCATACACGAATATATACTCGTCCTTGGCGATGAAGGGGCCTGTCCGATCATGAAAGAGCGGAAAAGCCGCCGCGCCATGCTTTTCGATCTGTCCGACTGCATTTTTCACCGCATCCACGACAAAGGATCTTTCCAGGCGGTCGTTGTACATGCCGCTACCGACAACGTAGTTCTTACCGGACGACGCCGTCACCAGCCGGACGTAGCTGCTTTTCCATCGGGGCAGAAGCCCGCCCGGAACCGGCCACTCGCAGTGGTACCAGCCTATCGGTTTGTCGGGGACCGTCATTGCGGCATCGATGAGTCCCCGGATGATTGGTTTCCCGTTGACGTCCTTCAGGTCCAGTTGGTTCTTGCCTTCCAGCGCCGGATCGGGATGAACCAGCATGTTCCCTTCGGGATCCAGCACAAAGATATAGCTTTCGTCCTGGCGCCAGCGGCTGCCGGAGACACGAAAATCGCTAAACGCCGCTTCTCCTTTGCTGCGGACCAGCTCTGTCGCGTCTGTCACCAAAGCAACGAGTTCGCGAGTCTCCTCATGCTGGTAGGACTGTTCGGAGGTGGCAACGGTCTGTATCGATTCAATCGACATTAGGCAAGTAGCTCCGGTATATTTTTTCGAAGGTGCCGTCATTTTTCAAGCTGTCCAGGGTTGACTGCCATGCTTGCACCACATCAGCGGGCGTATCTCTTGACATGGCAATGTAAAAATAAGTCTGGCCCACGGTGAAAACGGGCTCCAGATCATGCATGCTGTATCCAGCGTCTCTTACAATCTCCTGGATCGTGATATCTGTGAAAATTGAAAGCTGCACCTCGCCATTCATGAGCTGCCTGACGTTTGAACGCGGATCTGGGGAGCTGAGCAGGTTCTTGAATCCCTCACGCTTCAGGAATTGCTCAGTAAACCAATTTGTCGTAGTGGCGATGGCGGCAATCTTTTTGGCCTCATTCAAGCTGTTTACCCTGATTCCGGAGCCTTTCTTTGCGTAAAGAATTGCGCTGTTTTTCCCGACAGGCCCCACCCACTGGAAGAGGTTCTCCCTCTCCGGAGTGCGCTCAGCGCTGAAAAGCAACACCTTCGGGTAGAGCAGAGCCATGTTGTAGCCGTTTTTCCAGGAGGTTAATCGGATGTTGTCCGGAATCCCCTGGCGAACGGCGATTTCCCTGACCATGTCCGTAACAAATCCAGACGGCTTTCCATCCCTCATGAAGGTGATGGGCGGGTATTCTTCGGTCATAAGTTGGAATATGCCGGGTGGAATTTCAGCAGGGAGCCATCTGGCGTAAATCTTCGCAAATGTACCGTCCCGTTTCATTTCATCCAATGTGCTCTGCCAACGGGCGACCAGCTCCGGTGATGTTCCCTTCGAGAAAGCGATGTAGGCCAGATCAGTCGACATGGTAAAAGCATTTTTCACGTCTTCCATGGATGCTCCTAATTTTTTCAGAGCAGCCGGTATTTCCGTGTTACTGGAGGCAACCAATTGTACTTTTCCATTTAAGAGTTCGTGTAAGGTTGTTTCTCTGTCCGGATAGCTTTGAGTATTGGTAAAGCCTTCCTCCTTGAGAATTTGTTCTGAATAATATTTCGAAACGGTCGCAATCTTGTTAACTTTCCTTGCATCATCCAGGTTCGCAATCTTGATTCTTGATCCCTTTAACGCGTAGAGATTGGTATCGACGGCCACCAAGGGACCAACCCATTGAAGAATGTTCTTTCGTTTCGAAGTCATGACCGTAGAAAAGAGTGCAATATTGGGCTGCTCCAAAAGCGCTTGGTGGCCTTCCTGCCAAGCTACCAGCCTGATATTTTCACCACTCCTGGTTCTTCTGATGAGTTCCCTGACCACTTCTGTTGCCAAGCCCGTTATTTCACCGTCTTTGATGAAATTCAGCGGGGGATTCTCTGCCGTCAGAATCTTCAAGCCAGCTGTTTCCGTGGCCGTTGCCTGAGCTCCGACTGCGAATCCAAACAGAACCGACAAAATCATCATGCACAAGAAGGAACAAGATTTTCTCATGATATTTATTTCCATCTGACACCCCCGACACACCAGACCTTGCCCTGAGTAAATCCCAATGAAAAATGCTATCCACTTACGGAAATAGAGTTTTGTGTATTGGGTTGGCTCGCCAATCTATGTTCGAATTAATTAGTTTAAATGGTGGCTTAGCTACAGCCACTTGGCCAAGGCGCGCTGGCGCTCTTTTCGTCCACGTGTTTTCATCATCACTTCGGCAAACTTAGAACCGATACGGAAAGCAGGTGGTTTCTCAGCACAACAAGTATGAAGGGCGCCTCTAAAAATTCAAGTTTCTAAGCAAGACAAGGCACGAGTAAAAAATTTGAGCGCGGCATATAGGTAATATGTAAGTGATAATTTTTTTCGAGTAACGCCGTATTGTGACGAAAATTGGATTTTTAGAGGTGCCCTGAAGTCATCTTCGATAGCCTGTTGCATCGAGTATAGGTGAAACGGTACCGGTGGGTTGTCTTTTGATACCGGCTGCCCCGGTTGGCGTGGCCGGCCTGTCAAGGAACTGCATTGTATTTGGCGTATTTTTTAATGCTAAACTTCAAGCCACTGCGCCGCGCAGTCACCAACTACTGGGCTAAATCATATGCCTTACTGCCGACCAGCTCGTCGAATTCCTCAATCCGGATAGCAGGCATGGTGGAGAAGGAAACTCCCAGTGCCTTGTTTAAGGCAACAGAAGCCTTTATCGCTTCGCTTACGCCGGGAAATTCCGTGATCGCCAATAAGTCAGTCTCCCCCATCGTGGCATAGGTAGCCACGATCTTTCCACCGCATTGCTGGACTATCTCGATCGCTTTCGTGGTGCGCTCTCCGCTTATATGTTCAATTGCCTCAGCAGAGTATTTCCCCGTCATGATGAATGTTGCCATTGCACTTTCCTCCTCTTTATCGTTATTATTAATTGATAGGCAGACGTGTCTTCACGCCCGCAGACACCTTCTATTTCTACGGAACGGAACTAAACGTTATCATAAACTTCCACTGCGTCAAAGGGGATGTCCGGTATATCGCTCTCTTCGTGGCATTATCAAACTCGTAGGTAACTTCACCCGAACTTTTTGACAGTATCTCATTCGCGGCTTTTTTCAGTGTCGCGCTTCCCAATTCCCGGGGATCCAGGAAGTGGCGGTCTATATTTCTGTGAAGGGTAGTCAGGCCATCCGGGGCCAGGGTGAAAAAAGCTGCATCTGTCCGTAGAGCGAGGACGGAACCGATCTGCTCGGAGAGCTTATCAAGAAAAAGTGTCGCGCCGATCGCGCCGATGACCTTGCCTCCCTTCTTCATGGGAACTGCGATAACAGCGGAACGCTGACCGGTGCTTTTGCTGACGACAAGGGAACCGATTATTTCCCGGCCCGCTATGAGGTCCGGGAAATAGCTCCTTTCGTTCAGCTTCTCATCCGTGAGTCCTTTATCGACGGTGTAGTATGTCCCGTCGGGAAGGACATACCAGATAATGAGCCCTTCATCCGATTTCTGATATACGCCAAGCAGGCTCTTCATATTCTCCCACTTGCCTGATCTCACTTCGGTTGTGGAGGCCAAGATTTCGAGACTCTTTTGAACAGAGCTGATGCGCAGGTCCGTGTATGACATAAAGGCGGATAGCAGGCTTTGCGCATCCTTTTCCGAAGAAGATTCAGCGAAAGTCATGGTTGGAAAAATGACCATGTAGAAAATGACGCCCAGCAAAATGAATTTCTTGATCATGTTTTCTCCATCCTTGGAAGAAGTGAGCACTGGCCAGAACAGTAGCGTTGTAAAGAGCATAACCCAAGAAAAAGTTTCTTAGTCCCTTAAACAGTTTTATCCCGAGCTTGGGATCTGTCAAGGAGGGTATTTCATCGTTCCCGTGGAGTGGCTGGTTCTAGCAACGACTGAGAGAAGGGTTCAGCGTCATCGGTTTTTGGAGAAAAATGGGGGGAGAAAATGGGGATGTGTCCCCCTTTTTTCACGTTTCCCCCTTTTTTCACCCGGGTACTAACTGACGCAAGGTGAGAATCAAGACACCAGTCACTCGCCGATGTCCTCGGCCCAGAGGGATGGGCGGCTCTGGACAAACTCGCGCATAAGCTGGATGCAGCGCTGGTCCTGGATAACCTGGATATGAACCCCGCGGGCTGCAAGCCATTGCTCCTCGCCCATAAAGGACTGGTTCTCGCCGATAACAACGTGTGAAATGCCGTAGAGCAGGATGGCACCGCTACACATGGAGCAGGGTGAAAGCGTCGTGTAGAGGGTACACGCGCGGTAGAATGCGACGGACCGGCGCCCCGCGTTCTCGAGCGCATCCATCTCGCCGTGGAGGATGACGCTACCCTTCTGGACGCGGCGGTTGTGACCACGGCCGACGATGGCGCCTGAATGCACGAGGACGGAGCCGATGGGTATCCCGCCCTCAGACAAGCCGCGCTCAGCCTCTTCAATTGCTGCTAGCAGGAACGGATCCATATTTTTTCTCCATAGGTCGTTGCGTAACACAAAAATCGGCCTCGCGTGTTGTTGAGCATCGGCTGCATCTGCCTTGCTGGGCAATTCATGATGTAACCCTGCACTATCTTTTGCTAGCCGTTCAGCAAAGGTGTGTGGATTTAGCAAGGTAGTTAATTGCCAAAGTGTCGCCGTACCATTTTTTTCATAAGGGCTCTCACTTCTGCCTCAGTCGCGTGGATGGTAGTTTCGTAAACTTTATTGGCAATGCTTGAGAATACCTTGAGCAGTTTCGGGTCGAAGTGGATGCCTGATCCCTTCTGAAGGATATCCATCACCTCATTCAGCGGTAGTGGATCCTTGTAGGGGCGTTTTGAACACAGGGCATCAAACACATCAACAATCGCAAATATCCGTGCAACTAAAGGGATGGCCTCACCGACTAGTCCACGCGGATACCCTGAGCCGTCCCATTTTTCATGGTGGCAGGCTACTACCTCTCTAGCGCCATCCAGCCAGCCACCGCCGGTGATAATTTCTTCGCCCATTGTAACGTGAGTGCGCATCAAATCCATTTCATCATCTGTCAGCTTTCCTGGTTTGAGCAGGATCGCATCTGGAATCCCGATCTTTCCAGCATCGTGCAAGAAACTGCCGGCAATCAATGCTTGCATCCCGTCTCCCTTGATCCCAAGTGTCTCGGCCAGTATGGCTGAGATCCATGCCACACGATAATTGTGCGCGCCCGTATTCGAATCACGCTTGGCAATTGCACGCCCCAGCGCCTCCATCATCGAAATATGCGATTCAAGCACCTCTTGAGCTTTGCGTTGATTTTCGGAGGAGAGCCGAATCACGACGGGGTATAGCACACCACCACAAAGTAGAGATGCCAATCCCACCATCAAGGCGACCGTAAGGGAATCCACCAGAATCTGTTTCCGCTGCCACACAGGGACAAGACGGACACCTTCGAAGTAACCCGTAAGATTTCCATTCACCTCCCGCAAGGGCGTAAATACCCGCAAAACCCAACGATCTGAGGACAAATTCAAGCTTTCATACATGGAGGCTTGAAAGCTTGGCGGCGCGTGATGGTAGATTTCCTGTTCAATCAATTGTCCCTCAGCAGTCATGGCATCAGCCAGTTTGACTCCGTTTGAATCGTAGATTTCCGCAATTTCAAACAATCCCCCTACCAAGGTGCGTGCAGCCTTTTCGGCATCCATGCCTATCTCATGAGAGTCATCCTGGTGCATTAACAGACGGCGTGACTCTTCCCTGGCAAAAGAGACGATGTCTTTCTCGGCATTTTGACGGGATACGTACCAAGCCAGAGGGCTGGCAATACTGGCAAGGGCCAGCGATACCATCGTAATCTTGAGCGCAACTTTGCGTTTGAAAGTGATCACGGCTAAGTCCAATATATTTGGGTGCAGGCAAGCAATAAGTCGAGTGTAATTTGGCGGAAGCGCATACTGATTGGATTATGAGTTTGCCCATATTTATAGAATGCCAAACATCCTTTTTTTATACTGCCAGCTTTTGCTTATTTGTCCCGTCCCGTGTGATCATATCCCAGTCCGTAGCTGGCCACTATCAGATGTGCTAGCCTGATCATATATACATTCTATTCGAGGTGTACAGTGGGCAAGCATATCCTCATGATTCAGGGCCACCCGGATGCCAGCCAACGTCATTTGTGTCACGCGCTGGAGGATGCCTACGTTCAGGGTGCAACAGCATCGGGTCACGAGATCCAGCGCATCAACGTGGCAACACTTGATTTTCCAATTTTGCGTAGCCAACACGAATGGGAGCAGGGTTTGTTGCCTCCCAGTTTGGCCCATGCACAGGAGGCAATAAAATGGGCTGAGCACATGGTGTTTTTCTTCCCACTATGGCTAGGCGACATGCCCGCGTTGCTCAAAGCCTTTCTTGAACAAGTGGCACGTCCCGGGTTCGCGTTTTCGCGTGAGGGCAAGAATCCGCTGGCAAACAAGGGGCTTACCGGTCGGTCGGCGCGCGTGGTCGTCACCATGGGGATGCCTGCGACGATATATCGCTGGTATTTTCGTGCGCATAGCATCAAGTCGCTCGAACGCAATATTCTCGGCTTTGTGGGCATTGCGCCGGTGAATGAAACCTTGATCGGCATGGTCGGAAATATGGAATCCGAGCCTGCCAAAAAGTGGCTAGCCAAGCTGGAAAAGCTCGGTGAGCACGGCGATTAAATTGGCTAAGTTGGCAATGCTGTGGGTATCTTCAGAAGTGTCCCCGTTTTGACACAGGAGAAATGTAATCCAGATTAATGGTTACAATTCGAAAATCCTGTTTAACTCCGTGGGTAAAAAATGTTGATCTCAAACCTGACTCCCGCCGATCTTCGTTTCACCATCGATCCCGATACGCTTGGGTTCTCTAATACTGCAGAATTGCTGTCGTATCCCCTACCCTGGATCGGGCAGGAGCGCGCGGAAATGGCTGCCCGCTTTGGTCTTGGGATGGATCAGCCCGACTATAACCTGTTCGTGCTCGGTGAAGTCGGCAGTGGTCGCTCTTCGCTGCTCAGGCAAGCGATGCAGGCGACCGCCGTAAATAAGCCGGTGCCGCCCGACTTATGTTATCTGCACAACTTCGATGCACCGGAAAGACCGCAGGCTCTGTATTTGCCAGCCGGGCAGGGACACCTGCTGCGCCAACTCATGGTGCGGATGGCGAAATCCCTGCAGACGGAAATTCCACAATGCCTGGAGGGGCAAGATTTTAAAGCCGAAAGCGAGCGCATTGAAAAAACCTACAAGGATGAAGAAAGCAAAAATTTCGCCGAACTCGAGGCTTTTGCCGAAGCCCGCAAGTTCGCTATTAAGCGTGAGGCAGGACACATGGTTTTCACTCTGTTGGGTAAAAAGGGGCACGTACTTACTGAAGACGAAGTGCTTGTCTTGCCGAAAGAACACCGGACCGAGATAGAGCAGGCCGAGCAGGAACTGCGCGCGAAGATTACCAGCTATTTCGAAAAATCCCGGCCGCTGGAACGCGTTATGAACGATGCCTTGGCGGCGTTGCGACGCCATGTGGTGAAGCCGTTGTTGAATCATGAATTACAGGGAATCAGGGACGGATTGAAACAGGAGGCCAAAGATTACGTCAAACTTAGTGCATATCTGGAGCAGGTCATGCAGGACGTACTCGATAATCTGGATCACTTCAAGATTTCCGATACCGATGAGGAAAGTCGGCAGGAGGCATTAGGCAAAGTATTGTCCCGTTACCGGGTGAATCTGGTAGTGGACAATGATGGCCTGAGCGGTGCGCCGGTAATCATCGAAGATAATCCATTATTCCGTTCACTGTTCGGCAGTATCGAATATCAGACCGAAAATGATGTGCTGGTAACTAATTTTACCCGCATCCGCGCTGGTAGCCTGCACAAAGCGCACGGGGGCTACCTCATGCTGCATCTACGCGATCTGCTGACCGATGATCTGGTGTGGGAGAAGCTGCGGCGCTTGTTGCGCAGCGGCAAGCTGCAAATCGAAGAACCGGGTACAGGTCTCACACCGATTGCGGCCGTTTCGCTCGAACCAGAGGCGGTGGATGTTGAAGTCAAGATAATTTTGATCGGTTCGCGCGAACAGTATTATGAGTTGCAGGAGGGGGATCCGGAGTTCGCACGCCGCTTTCGAGTCAAGGTAGACTTTGCCGAAAGCTTTTTAGCCAGCGCTGAAACCCGCCGCGCTTCGTCAATTTTTATCGCCCACGCTTGCCAGGAGATGGATCTGCCACATTTTTCCGCCGCCGCAGTGGCTCGTCTGCTAGAGGATTCCCACCGCGAAACGGATGATCAATCTCGCCAAAGCGCGATCTTCGCCCGCGCCGAGGCGCTGGTAATGGAAAGTGCTGCGTTCTGCCGCGCTCGTGCCGGTCTTCTGGTCGAGGCAGCGGATGTAGAGGCTGCGCTGCGTGCGCGCATCTTACGCCACGATTACCCCGATCAGCGCTTGCAAGAATCTATTGCCGAAGGTGATGTGCTGATCACAGTGCATGGTGAGAAAGTGGGCCAACTCAACGGTCTTTCCCAGATAGATCTGGGAGATTACCGTTTTGGCTTTCCGATACGAGTCACGGCGCGCACCTTTGCCGGTGAAGATGGTTTGCTCAATATTGGACGCGAGGTGGAAATGTCCGGGCCGATCCACGATAAGGGCGTGTTCATTTTGCAGAACTACTTGTCCGCCTTATTTGCCCATATTGCACCGCTCGCGCTTAATGCATCCATTGTGTTTGAACAGGACTATTACGGTGTAGAGGGTGACTCTGCTTCATGCGCCGAACTTTATGTTTTACTGTCATCCTTGTCGGGCTTGCCTCTCAAGCAAGGTATCGCGGTTACCGGCGCGGTCAATCAGCACGGAGAAGTACTGCCGGTGGGTGGCATTAACGAAAAAATAGAAGGATACTTTCGTGTCTGCGAAACGGCCGGACTGGACGGCAGCCAAGGCGTGCTGATTCCACACCGTAACCGCCGGCATCTGATGCTGGAACATAAGGTCATCGAGGCTGTCGCTAAAGGTTTATTTCATATCTACACCGCAGAGCATACGAGCGAAGGCATAGAGCTGCTCACCGGTCTTTCGATCGGCATCGCGAACGGGACGGGCAATTATCCTTATGACAGCGTGCTGGGCCACGCCCAGAAAACCTTGCTGGCCTATCGCCGCGCGTGCCAGGTAATGGAACATCCGAAGGAAGGGCGCAAGCATTTGCGCTGAAGAACGGGAGCAGATTTCGATTGCCGGCATTGAACTCTTGCTCCGTATCCATGAAGGGCGATTTGCATTGAGCAGTTTGCATGTGCAGAAACAAAGTGTGCCTGGAATTTGGAATGCGGTGCTCGCGGCATAGACCTTTACGCTCACGTAAATTCGTGTGGTCGAGTTTGCTGTTTCGGAACCTCCAAAAGCACCCCCCATATATAGTCGTAAATGTGTGAAAATAGCGGCTGCAAATCGGGCATTTAAATAAATCCTATTAATAAAGGCGATAAATTGGTACAACCTAATTTTCAATTCGAAAAGCGTCAAAAAGAATTAGCCAAGAAAAAAAAGAAAGAAGAAAAAAAGCAGCGCAAATTAGAAGATAAAACCCCGCCTTCCTCAGACCAGTCCGGGCGCGCTAACGATGAAAGCCCGTCCACCTAAATCAGCGCATCACAGCTTTCGGCAAGTCTGCGACTGGCTTGTCGACAAAGCGTGAGTGTGATGCTTGATACCTACACTGATTGCCCCAAGGGCGGATACAAGTTACCGCAATCTTTACCGAGCAATGCCGCATGCCCTGCCTGCGGCATTTATTTTTTTAAGTGGCAACCATTGACAGAAGTCCCCGTGATCTACGATACCGATCCGGGCACGACCACTCGTAGTTGGCGCAGACGCATGGAGGATTTTCTCACTCCCAAGGAGCAGATGGATAAGCTATCTTTCTATGGGCGTTGTCTGCTGCTCGTACTTCTGTCATGGTGGAGTTGGAGACTCTTTGCTTACGATTACCGCAGCGGCGAGATCGGCGGATCCTTCATGCACAATATCCTGCTTCCCATCCACGAGGCCGGACACGTGTTGTTTATGCCCTTCGGCCAGTGGCTCACCGTCCTCGGCGGAAGCCTGTTCCAGCTGGCATTACCCGGCGGGATCGCCATCGCCTTTATCTGGGTAAATCGCGACAACTTCGGCGCAGCGATCGGGCTATGGTGGACAAGTGTCAGCTTGATAGACCTTGCACCCTACATTTATGATGCACTGCGACCGCAATTAATTTTGCTTGGAGGCGGCGTCGGAGAAGACGGCCCGCACGATTGGATATATTTACTCGACAGCTTTGGTCAGCGGCCCAATGCTCAACACTGGGGAGCGCTGGCGCATTCGCTTGGCGGCTTGGTTATGCTTGCCGCGCTAAGTTGGGCAAGTGCTGTGTTGTGGCGGCAGCGATTGAAATTAAGCAAGTCTTTGAGCGCCGACTAGCTGCGCTTAATGCCCGCGAGTGGACGGTACTTTTAGCAACACCCGTTCTATCTGCGCACTATCATTCCCATCGCTCAACCATACCTGCCCATCCTGAATGGTGCATTGCAACTGCATGTTGCGCTGAGCCAGCTTGGCGATGGCGCGTGTATTTTCCATTGGCAGGTTAATCACGCTCAGATTCTTGAGCCGTTCGAATTGACTGCTGTTTTGTGCGAACCACATATCAGCGACGCGCCCGCCATAAGTGTAAACAATCACCTGATTAGAGCGGCCGCAGGCTTTGCGTATTAGTTTTTCGTCGGGAAGCCCGACGTCTATCCACAATTCAATCGCACCAGTTAAATCTTTTCGCCATAGATCTGCCTCATCATCAGCGGTCATCCCCTGGCCGAACTCCAGATATTCATGGGCATGCAGCGCAAAGGCTAACAACCGCACCATCATGCGCTCGTCTGTTTCAGAAGGATGCCGTGCAAGAGTAAGCGCGTGATCTTGGTAATAGTGGCGCTCCATGTCCGCGATTTGCAGATTGGCTTTGAAGATGGTTGCTTTAATAGCCATATAGCTCCTGGATTCGTCTTATGCGGAGGTAGGCTCCTGCCAAATTATTCCACCACCCGGCCACGCATACTTTTAGTTGCACCATGCTTGGCTTTGCTGTCCATACGCTTTCTCTGCGAACTGCGCGTAGGCTTTGTTGCACGACGGACGGTGGGCAACACCGCGATACTCTGCACCAACTCTTTCAAGCGTCGCAATGCCTCACCACGATTCATTTCCTGACTGCGAAATTCCTGTGCCTTGATAATCACTACACCGTCTTTGGTGATACGGTGATCGTGCAGTTCAAGGAGTCGCGCTTTAAATGCCTCTGGCAACGATGAGGCATTGATGTCGAAACGAAGATGCACAGCGCTGGAAACCTTGTTGACGTTCTGTCCGCCTGCTCCTTGCGCACGCACGGCGGTTAACTCGATCTCATGATCAGCAATGGTAATGTTGTGGGAGATATACAGCATGAAAATTATGCAAGCACTGTGATGCGCACGTCGCCTAGGCTCACCACTGACCCTGCACGTATTTTGCAGGTTTTGCGCAATTCCACGTGCCCATCCACCGACACCACACCTTCAGCGACCAGTACCTTACCCGCTCCGCCGCTATCGCACACGCCAACCATTTTAAGCAATTGGTTTAGCTCGATAAATTCGCCATTAAGCTTGAATTCAGATTGTTGCATGGGAGTCTTTATGGAAGAAAATCAACTACAGCTTCACCGCATGTTCGCGCGTGGTGTGGAAAACTACTCTTGGCCAACGTTCCTGGGTGAGCTTGAGGTTGACGCTATTCGGTGCGAGATAGGCCATGTTGTTGGCGGCATCGTAAGCGACGTTGTGCGATAGAGCCTTTTCAAAATCTGCGAGCATTTTTTTGTCGTCACAAGTAACCCAGCGCGCGCTCGTGGTATTGGTGCCGTCGAATACTGCATCTACGCCGTATTCGCCCATCAAGCGGCTGGCCACCACATCGAACTGCAGTACGCCGACCGCGCCTAGAATTAAATCACCACCACTAACTGGCTTGAAGACTTGCACCGCGCCCTCTTCACCCAGCTGCTGCAAACCTTTATGCAGCTGCTTGACCTTGATCGGGTTCCGGATGCGCACGGAGCGGAAGAAGTCTGGTGCGAAATAAGGAATGCCGGTGAACTGTAATAGCTCGCCTTCGGAAAAGCTGTCGCCGATCTGCATGTTGCCGTGGTTGGGTAGGCCGATGATGTCGCCGGCGTAGGCTTCTTCTACCTGCTCCCGGCTGGAGGCCATAAAGGTGACAACGTTGGACACACGAATTTCGCGGTTAATACGTAGGTGTTTGATTTTCATGCCGCGCTCAAAGCGTCCGGAGCAAACACGCAAGAAGGCGATGCGATCACGATGATTCGCGTCCATGTTGGCTTGTATCTTGAACACGAAGCCAGTAAAAGGTGCCTCGTTAGGTGCAACAACACGTGTAGTAGCATCACGTGCACGCGGCGCAGGTGCCCAATCTAACAGGGCGTTAAGAATTTCGCGCACGCCGAAGTTGTTGATAGCGGAGCCGAAGAAGACGGGGGTTTGCGTGCCTACCAGAAACGCGGCAAGATCAAAAGGATGAGAAGCTCCGTGTAGTAGTTCAACTTCTGCTTTAAGCTGTCCTATTTCCAGTGGGAACATTTCCACAAGGCGCGGGTTATCGATACCTTTAACTACTTCAAAATCCTGATCGGCGCGTTCTTCGCCCGCAGCGAACAGCAGAATCTCGTCGCGCAATAAATGATAGACACCACGAAAAGTCTTGCCCATCCCCAGCGGCCAAGTCACCGGTGCGCACTGGATATTAAGAACAGACTCAACCTCATCCAGCAATTCCACCGGGTCGCGCGTTTCACGGTCCATCTTGTTAATGAAGGTTATGATGGGTGTGTTGCGCATACGGCACACGTTGAGCAATTTGATGGTTTGCGTTTCCACACCCTTGGCCGCGTCGATAACCATAAGCGCGGAATCCACAGCAGTGAGCACGCGGTAAGTGTCTTCTGAAAAATCCTGGTGGCCAGGGGTGTCGAGCAGATTGACTACATGGTTACGATATTCGAACTGCATCACTGAGCTGGCTACAGAAATGCCGCGTTGTTTTTCGATGTCCATCCAGTCGGAAGTTGCGTGGCGACCGCTCTTGCGCGCCTTCACCGTACCCGCCAATTGAATCGCGCCGGAAAATAGCAGTAATTTTTCGGTCAGCGTTGTTTTGCCCGCATCCGGGTGGGAGATGATGCCGAAGGTGCGACGGCGCGCCACTTCGCGCGTGATTAAATCACGTGAGACAGGTGCGGGTGCGTCAATTGCTTGTAGTACAGGCTGTGTTACAGAATCTGTTGCCATGATGAATGTTCTCACGAAAATAGGGTATGCAAAAAATAAGCAAGTCTAAGGGCTATAAGGTGCTAAGTCTAACTTAGCGAATGTCTCCATCCACATAAAACCATTGTTCGCCTTCGCGCACGAAGCGACTCACTTCGTGCAGTCGATATGCACGACCACCTACTTTATAGCGCGCCACAAACTCCACTACGGCTCGGTCCGGTTCCTGAAGATTGTACTCATGTCGCTTCACCTCGAGCCCCAGCCACTTTGTCTCAATTTTATCAACCGTATCCAGCGTGGCGGGGCGTGTAGATGGGTGCCAAGTTGCCAGTAAGTAATCCTCGCATCCCAATGTGTAAGCGACATAGCGGGAACGCATCAATGCTTGAGCGCTGGGGGCAGGCGTGTTGCCCTCGATATAGCACCCGCAACAGTCTGTGAAATTTTTATTGCTATCGCAAGCGCAACGAGTTTGCATATCTGAGCCCATCAATTAAACCGGCCATAGCGGCGGTTCATCCATCAGCGCGATCTGCTCGCGCAATTCCAGAATGCGATCTTGCCAATAGTGTTGAGTATTAAACCACGGGAAGGCTTGCTTGAAGGCTGGATCGTCCCATCGCTGTGCCAGCCAGGCGGAATAATGAATCAGGCGCAAGGTACGCAGTGCTTCGACCAGATGCAACTCACATGAATCAAAATCGTAAAAATCTTCATACCCCGCCAGCACGTCATTCAGCTGCCGCGACATGTCAGCACGCTCGCCCGATAACAGCATCCACAAGTCCTGTACAGCAGGCCCCATGCGGCTATCGTCAAAATCAACGAAGTGCGGACCATCATCCGTCCACAGCACATTACCCGCATGACAATCTCCATGCAGACGTAGCGCTCTTACATTGCTGCCGGCACGCTCAAAGCAATGACGCACACCAGCCAGAGCCTGTTCAGTTACGCTGCGATAGGCAGCATCAAGATCAGCCGGGATAAAATTATTTGTCAGTAAAAAATCAAGCGGTTCTACACCGAAGCTCGCTATATCCAGTGTGGGGCGATGCTGAAACGGTTTGAGCGCACCAATGGCGTGGATGCGACCAAGAAAGCGGCCCATCCATTCCAGCGTGTTTCGATCTTCAAATTCAGGCGCACGTCCGCCGTGCTTGGGAAAAACGGCAAAGCGAAATCCTTCGAAGGTGTGCAGTGTTTTGCCATCCAGCACCAAAGCAGGTACCACAGGAATTTCGCGCTCGACCAACTCCTGCACGAAAGCGTGTTCTTCGAGTATGGCCGCATTCGTCCAGCGCTCCGGCCGATAGAATTTTGCTACCAGCGGCGAGCCTTCTTCCATACCTATCTGATAGACGCGGTTCTCATAGCTGTTAAGCGCCAGCAGGCGGCCATCGCTGTGGCAGCTCAGGCTGTCCAGCGCGTTCATGACGCAATCGGGGGTAAGTAAAGAGAAAGTAGGCGATGTCACCGTTAAAGCTCTTTGCGCAGGCATTAATTTTCCAGGGGAGAGCTGACCTTAACCAGCCCCAAGTCAATCCAGCCTGCGTGACCCAAACGGCGCAGTGTCTCAATGTTCTTGTCGAATATTTTCTCGGCTTCAGGAAAAGCCGACACCGCCTGCACGACACTCGCTTCGCGCAGCAGATGCATCATTGGGTACGGCGACCGGTTGGTGTAGTTTTCGATATCGTCAGGCTGCGTTCCGGCAAACTGATACTGCGGGTGAAAGCTGGCCACTTGCAACGCACCTTCCAAATCCATGTCTTCCAGCGCTGCATCGGCTACATCGAGAAAATCGTTGTATTCGATAAAATCAGTGAGCACATAGGGATGAACAAGCAAGGTTGTGTCGATATTTACTGCTGGCGTTTCGGCCAACACCTCCAGCTCTCGCATGAGGTCTCTTAGCAAGTCTTCATGCGTGGTTGCACTGCTCACCACATAGCGAATCTGATTTTTCACGTGAACGGCCTTGGCGAACGGGCACAGGTTGAGGCCAATGACGGCTCGCTCCAACCACAGTTTGGTCGCAGCTATGATTTTTTCATCTGTTGTGATATTCATTTTAGTAAAAAGCAAATTGTTTAACTTTGTCGGAGCCAGTCCAGTTAATTACCTGTCCCGCGTCTTGGCGAAGAAATTGTTTAGCGACCGTATCCACCGGAACGGTGCAATGCAGGTGTGCGAGCAACAGGCTTGCCAGTAACAACACTGGTGCGACCTTGACCACTGCCCGTGCGCGGCGCTGCCCGAGTACGACCCTGGCCTTGACCTTGCCCCTGCTTCCGCCCGCCACCTTGACCGCGGTTCTGCCCGTTTAAAATAGGCTCTGCCTTGATGCGAGGATCGGGCTCGAAGCCGGGCACCTGCACAACCGGAATTTCGCGTTTGGTGAGTCGCTCAATGTCCCACAGCAGTTTATGCTCATCAATACATACCAGGGAACTTGCCTCGCCTTCGCTGCCTGCGCGACCGGTGCGTCCAATGCGGTGGACATAATCTTCCGAAACATTGGGCATCTCGAAGTTAACTACATGCGGCAGTTCAATGATGTCGATGCCACGCGCAGCAATGTCAGTCGCCACCAGTACTTGCAGTTTGCCGGTTTTAAATTCCGCCAATGCGCGGGTGCGCGCTGCTTGGCTCTTATTGCCGTGGATGGCCAGCGCTGGAATGTCGTCCTTGTTGAGTTGTTCAGCTAACTTGTTGGCACCATGTTTGGTGCGTGTAAATACCAGCACCTGATGCCAGTTATGTTCCTTGATAAGATGGGTAAGCAACTCACGCTTTCTTTCGCGGTCCACCGGGTAAATTTTCTGTGTAATCAGTTCTGCAGTAGCGTTGCGGCGCGCCACTTCTATCATCGCCGGTTTGTTGAGCAGCCCATCGGCCAGCTTCTTGATCTCGTCGGAGAAGGTGGCGGAAAACAGCAGATTTTGCCGCTGCTTGGGCAATAGAGCCAGGATTTTTTTGATGTCGCGGATGAAGCCCATGTCCAGCATACGGTCGGCTTCATCCAGCACCAGAATTTCTATATGCGACAGATCTAGCGTTTTCTGCTGCAAGTGATCGAGCAGCCGGCCAGGTGTGGCAACCAGGATATCCACACGACTTTTCAAGCGCTGTATTTGCGGATTGATGTTAACGCCACCGATCATTGTCATCGATGTAAGTTTCAGGTATTTGCCATAATCGCGCACGCTCTCTTCCACCTGTGCGGCAAGCTCGCGCGTGGGGATAAGAACTAACGCGCGAATTGGTGCCTTACCGGTTACAGGTTTCGCAGAAGCAGTCAGACGTTGCAGGATAGGTAGGGTGAAGCCAGCAGTCTTGCCGGTACCAGTCTGTGCACCAGCCAGCAGGTCGCCGCCGGATAGCACAACAGGAATGGCCTGCGCCTGAATAGGTGTTGGTTCAGTGTAACCACGCTCGGTAACGGCACGGACAAGTTCATCGGACAAACCGAGGGCTGAGAAAGTCATAAATTATTCCTAGAAAAAAATCGGCCTGTCGCCGTTGATGGCGCCAGTCTTAGGCAGATAGATGGGTTTTTAAAACCAGTATGGAAAGTGGCAAGAAGACTAGAAACTAACACCACTTTGCTAATTATATCAGAATTGAATTACGTTACCGGATTGATTTTATCTTGAGAGAAAACGGAAATGGGTCTGCAGGAAGCTGCCTTCGCAATAATAGAGTAGCGTCCCCTTTATCGTTATTTTCAGGCTTGCGTTTCATTTGTGATGCAACCATTTGCGGTACTTATCCAGCTCTTCAAGCGCCTCGGGCAAAGAGGACGGGCGACCCCCACGGACCAAGGAAAGGAGAGTCGGGATAGACATTGTGGATACGGGCTGACCCGCAGAGTGAGCCCTAGCCAGATGGGTAAACGTTGCCTTTTGGAGTGACTCAGCGCAAGTTGCCTTGAGTTCATTGGTCAATTCCAAGATGTGGCGGTACACGATATCGCCATAGGCTACGCACTCAGTCGTCGAAGGCATATATCCCTTATGCACCACCGCGTTGCGGAAAGAGCGCCATGTTTTTGTCTGCCCCTTGGAGACGCCCAGCAGTGATGGCAGAGCCTCGTCTATCGACTTGGGAAGCACCTTCGGATTGTCCAGTAGAGAAACAAACAAATACGCCCCCAATTGCCTTTCTGATTGGTTGTCCACCTGTTTCCATACAGTGGCAAATGTCTTAGTGTCAACATCGTGTTTTATCGCGAGCACGAAGACATAGAATTCGTAAAACCGCTCAAGCGCTGCTGCCATGCTGACAATGGCTTCTCGCGGATAGCCGTCGAGAAGAGCCATAGCAGCGACATCAAATAGAACCTCATATTTCTGTTCTTGGATAGCGGTAACTGTCATGTGTCCTCGTTCACACGTCGCTGAATAGAGGCCGTCATCACGCAACTCGACAGACATTAACTCATCGGTTGGTTTCCCGAACTCCTGAAAGCATTGCATGCATGGAACGCGCAACTTCATTTTATAGAAACCCAGCGTAGAGCCATGTAGGGTGGGCACGGTTTTGTGCCCACGCGGGCAGCATTAATCATACCCCGACACCGTACTTTCCATCGCAGCAGCCCAGTCATGCGCATATACCCCATCACGCACATAGCGGTGAAATGTCGAATGAGGCCAATCAACTGCACGTTGCACATACCCGTGTTTAATCGGGTTGAAATGAATGTAATCGAGATGGTGGGTAAAATCATTTTCATCACGAATTTGGTGTTCCCAGAATCGCCGTTGCCAGATAGTCGATTCGCGATGTTTGAGTTTTGATGCAGTCACCCAGTCGGCACGACGATAATCTTCTCTGCAGGCCAAAGAAACCGCTCGCTTGATCATCATCCAACGGGTGGAAAAATCGGCATCACCGTCAGGTAATGTCCACACGCAATGCAAATGGTCAGGCAACAATACCCATGCATCGATGACGAAAGGACGCGCCACACGCACCGTTTCGATTGAGGCGCGCAATGCGTTGCGAATCGCTTCGTCACATAGAATCGACTGCCGCCGGTAAGCGACCACCGTAAAGAAATAGCTTGAGCCAGTAGTCATTGCGCGGCGATAACGTGACATAGCTGTCTACTCCAAAATGACGAATCCGCGTGGGCACAAAACCGTGCCCACCCTACATGGCTTTCTCAATGCTGTAGGTTACATGCAACGAGTGAGTTGCACCCGCTGCGACTTTAACTACGTTCTCCGCCGCATTTGCGCTTTCCACGCAGACCATGCCGCGATAGCCAGTGTCGCTGCCGAAATCGCCCATTTTCGCGGCCTTTTCCACCCATGGGTTCCACACCACGGTGGAACGACTGCCGCGCTTGGCAATACGAATACTGCGCTTATGGCCGCTGTCATCAATCAAACAATCCGCGTCGGTATCCACGTAAAGGCGGTCTACTTCTGCGGCTATTGTGATTGCGCCAGTTTGTGTTCTGCGCTGGCAATCACCCACCTTGTCAAGATAAGTGCAGCCTTCCAAACCGGTGATGCGAATTTTATCCACATCGCTGATAGCGAAGTAAGTATGTAACGCTTCGCCAATTTCAAACATTGCTTGGCCGGTATTTTCGGTGACAAGTTCCACGACCAACTCTTTGCCGACAGTAACGATGTTCCGCACCCGACAGGCATGCGGCCATTGCGCAGAAGGAATAGAGCTCTGTGGCAATTCAAAGGTGATGCGCGTGCTGCCATCGGATAGTGCTTCGCTGGCCACAACCTGCCAGGGGACGGTACGGGCAAACCCATGAGCTGGAAAGGTGCTGTCGGTTGCATGGGCACCAAACCACGGCCAACAAATTGGTACACCGCCACGAATGGATTTTCCGCGTACTAATTTGGCTGCAGGACTAAGCCAAATGACCGGTTTTTCGCCCGCAGGCTCAAAGGTCATGACATGTGCACCCTGTAATGAAATAGTAGATTGTGCTTGTTTGTTGGCAATGCGCGCAATAATCAAACCACTTACGTCCTCAGTAAACTCAAGTTGTCCAGGAATGGCGAATTTCTGGTTCAGCGTGGTCACATCCAACAGGCTCATTTTTTAATCCTTGAAGTATCATTTCACGTTAAATTAAAATTGTTGACCGTTAGTCAACCCACAGTATGGGCAAATATCTCAACAATGCATTTTGTATCTCATGACGCCAGTTTAAACACTCGTTGTGTCCGGATTATTTCGCCAGCAGGTTTGGGAAATACCGGTCAAGAGCAATAACAATTTTGACCGTTTTGCTTCTATGCTGCGGTTTGATACGGCCAGGCGGTAAGGCTGCTTGAGTGTAACTATTATTCGAAGTTAAATGCGAGGAAGAACAACTGCTTTTATTTACAGCACATCATACAACAATTATTTGATGCAGATTACGCACATATCCACGCCGAGCCGTATGATTACTTAGCATTTACAGTAAAAATCGGATATAAATACAGACTGAACTTGAAAATATGCGTGTAGCTGGTTTGCCAAGCCGCTGAGGCGGCATTAACCGAGGAAATTAAAATGGAAAAGAAAGCCAAATTACCCGCAATCAAAGCCAAGGCAATGTCGTTGCACATTGGTCTGAATGCTGTGAACCCTACCGAATATGGTGGCTGGAGCGGCGAGCTCAATGCCTGCGAGTTCGATGCCAAGGACATGGCGGCGATTGCCAAGTCGCGCGGCATGAAATCCACCGTGTTGCTGACCAAGAAGGGCACGCGCGCCAATATGCTGGCCGCCATTCGTAGTGCTGCCAGGCAATTGGTACCCGGTGACTTGTTCTTCCTTACCTACTCGGGCCATGGCGGCCAAGTACCCGATGTCACTGGAGAAGAAGAGGACAAAAAAGACGAGACTTGGTGCCTGTACGACGGCCAACTCATCGACGACGAGTTGTATTTCGAATTAAGCCAATTCGCAGCAGGGGTGCGCGTGCTTGTGCTTTCCGACAGTTGTCATAGCGGCACCGTAACACGTGTTGCGCCGCCGCAGCCCGGCATGGTCTGGCCGACGATTGGGCGCTCAAAGATGATGCCGCTTGCCGTGGGCATGCGCACCTATCGCGAGCACCAAGCATTTTACGACAAGCTGCAACAAGACGTGGCCAAAGCCACTGGCAAAGCTTCTCTAATGGATCCGGACAGCGCACTCGCTCAGCTGGCCGTGAGTCCGCGGCTAACTGCTATAGCGAAAAAATTCAAGCCGAAGGTAATTTTAATCTCAGGTTGCCAGGACAACCAGACGTCCATGGATGGCGACCACAACGGCGCATTTACTGAGCAGCTGCTAAAGGCATGGAACAACGGCTCCTACCGCGGCAATTATGCCAAGTTCCATGCCGCCATTAAGACCCTTTTACCTGCCGACCAGACGCCCAACCTGTTTACCCTAGGTGCGGCGGCGCGCTTTCTGACGCAGCAGCCCTTCAGTATTTGAGAAGACGCTCGGTGTTGTCCGTGTTAGGCGAACAATGGCAAGCACCAAGTCAAGGTAGTATGGTACTAATTGCCCTGCAATTGATGAGCATCAAGCATTGCAGGGCAATTTTCCATCAGTATTTAATAGGGGTACGCAATGGCAAGCGGAAAACGAGGCATAAAAAACCTCACTGCGGTGACCGGTCATTTTATCCAGATTCATCAGTATTTCAGCTAAATAATCACCACCTGTTACTTGCCCTTTGCCGCCATTAGCTTTTCATATTTAGCTTGCAGTTGCTCTCTGCTTTCCGTATGAGCTGGGTCGAGCGGAATGCAGTCTACTGGGCAAACTTCCACGCACTGTGGCGTTTCATAATGTCCCACGCACTCGGTGCATTTGTCGGGACTAATGTAATAAATAGTATCGCCTTGCGAAATAGCATCGTTCGGGCATTCCGGCTCGCACACGTCGCAGTTGATACATTCGTCGGTAATAATCAGGGCCACACTGTTCCTTTATAAATCAAGTTAATTTTTTCTCAGTCAATTTGATCGCCACCAAAGGGGAAACAAACTTACTTACGTCGCCGCCAAAGCGTGCAATCTCACGCACTATACTAGCTGAGATGAAGGTGTAATGCTCCGCCGGCGTCAGGAATAGTGTTTCGACATCAGGATGCAGGCTGCGGTTCATTCCAGCCATCTGAAATTCATATTCAAAATCCGATACTGCGCGCAAGCCGCGCAATACCACGCGCGCATTTTGCGTTCGCACATAATTCATCAGCAAACCGGAAAAACCTTCCACCCGTACATTGACAAAATCAGCGAAAATTTCTCTCGCCATGGCCACACGCTCATCCATGGTGAACAAAGTGACGCTGCGACTTTCCGCCACAGCCACCACAACTTCGCCGAATAGTCCTGCCGCACGGCGGACTACATCTTCATGCCCGCACGTGATTGGATCAAAAGTACCAGGATAAATAACTTTAATCATATTTTGAAAGCATTTTCGCATCTCAATAATTGATAATGCACAGTCCCCGCTTTAGCGCGCTTCACCACCTGCCAAGCCTTGTCAGGTTCAAATACCTCACCGCTTTCAACATACACCATACCATCTTGCGTTAGCTTGTCAGCAAGCAGTGGAAGCAATTTTGGCAGATAGTCACTCTGAAATGGGGGGTCAAGGAAAATTACATCGAATAGCCCATTTTTTTGGCGCGCGAATTCTAACCCATCTTCACAACGCAGCAATACATTAGAACAGGCTAATTTTGTGATGGTCTCTTGCAAGGCGCGAAAGACCGTACGATTGCGCTCAACCATTACTATCTCTGTCGCACCGCGCGATGCTGCTTCCAATCCCAATGCCCCACTGCCAGCGAACAAATCAAGACAGCGCCTGCCGTAAAGATTCTGCCCCAGCCAGTTGAACAAAGTTTCACGAACGCGATCCGGCGTGGGGCGTAAGCCTTCCGCGTCTGGAAATTCAACCCAGCGACGACGATGAGTGCCACCGATGATGCGTACCCGATTTATTGCACGGCTCCCTCTTTAATACTTGGTATTTTTGTCTCCGGAGCACCGACTATCACGGTAGCCATTGCATCCGGATTCACCCGCCGTTTATAGGCTGCGCGAATTTGCGCGATAGTGACTCTATCAACATTTCCGACAAAGTCATCTAGATAGGTCAAAGGTAACTCATAAAATCCAATAACACTCAGGTAGTCAACTATTTTTTTGTTGCTATCGATACGCAGCGGAAAACCGCCAATGATGTTTTGCTTGGATGCTTGTAATTCCTTTTTCGTCACGCCTTTATCAATAAACTCGCGCAGTGTAGCGCGCACTAGTTGCAGCGCTTCATCAGCTTGATCCTTTTTGGTTTGCAGCCCAATCTGATATGCGCCTGGCAGCTTCATCGGTATAAAATAACTATACACACTATAGGCAAGGCCGCGCTTCTCGCGGATTTCGTGCATCAGGCGGGACACAAACCCCCCTCCGCCGAGAATGTGGTTGCCCACATAGAGGGGAAAATAATCCGGATCTTTGCGAGCCAAACCGGGTGCGCCCATCAGGATATGGCTCTGAGTGGCCGGATGCACTATGCGCTGCTCACTCGCTTTAATTTGCATGACCACCGGCGCAATCTGCGCCGCCTCAACGCCTGGTGGTAATTGCTCGGTAAGCTTTTGCGCAATAGCTTCAGCTTCGGCGCGCGTCACATCGCCCATAATGGCAACCACGGTATTTTTGGCAAAATAATGTGTGCGATAAAATGCCTCAATATCGGCGCGCTGAATATTTTCCACGGTGGCAACTTCACCCGGCAACGGCAAACCATAAGGATGGGTGCCGAATACTGCCTTGCCGAAGGCTTTTTCGGCAATTTTTTCCGGCTTGGTTTCGTCTTCTTTTAGGCCTGCGATCAGGCGCGTCTTTTCTCGCGCCAGCACATTTTCTGGAAATAGCGGATGTTGCAGCACGCGCGCCAGAATATCCAGCGCCTGAACACGTTCTGCAGTACTGCTCAATGTGCGCAAGCTCACACCAGCACGATCCGCATCGAAATTCTTTCCAAATTGCGCACCAATATCGGCCAGATTTCGCGCGATGTCGTCCTCGCTCAAACCTTCTGCACCGAGATCCAGCATTCTATGCGTCAGCCCCGCCAATCCGGATTTTTCCGCCACATCAAAGCCACTTCCTGCGGCAAAAGTAACTGTCAAATCCAGCATTGGCAGATCATGATTTTCCACAAAATATACACGCGCGCCGCTCGGCGATTGCCAATGCTGGATATGGGGAGTGGCGAGTGCAGGTGTGATGACGGCTAGAAACAACACCATGGCGGCAAGTAATTTAGTGTGCATGTAATGCCCCTTTATTCGTTTGTTTCGGTTTGCCGGAAAGTGGCTGTGGCTCAAGCACGGCAATGGTCAGTTGGTCGTCCTGCAGAAATTCCCGCGCCACATCCTGCACCTGCTGCGCTGTTACCGCCTGCAATTTTTTCAGAATCAAAGGAATGGCTTTGTATGACAGCCCTATGCTTTCCATCTGTCCAATCTGCATCGCCTGATAAAACAGCGAATCGAGCTTGTACACTTCACTGGCAGTTACCTGCGCCTTTGCTCGCTTAAGTTCGTCTTCGTTTACGCCGTCACGCTTCAGAATTGCTATTTGTTCGCGCAAACCATCTTCTATCTCTGTCACGCTCTTGCCTTCGCTGGGGGTGCCTTCTAACATAAACAAGCTTGGTCCACGCGAGGTGGCGTCATATTCAGCGCCCACATTACTGGCCAGTTGCTTTTCTCGCACCAATATTTTGTTCAAGCGCGCCGAAGCATTGCCATCGAGAATGCCAGCCAGTATTTGCAAGGCATAGGGCTGCCAATCTTTCTCGGGGTCGCGTAACGAGGGGGCGTGATAAGCCATTACCAGTTGCGGCAGCTGCGCCGGAGCTTTAACTACAATGCGCTTCACGCCTAGCTGCGGAGGTTCGCTAAACCGCTTGCGCGCAGGCAAACTATGCGCTGGAATCCGGCCATAGAAACGTTGCGCCAGCGCAAATACCTCGCTCGCCTTTACATCCCCTGCCACTACCAATGTCGCATTATTGGGTACGTACCAATTTTTATACCAAGTCTTGGCATCATTTACGGAAAGTGTCTGCAAATCGTTCATCCAGCCAATGACCGGAGTACGGTAAGGATGCTCCTGATAGGCCGCGGCCATCAATTTTTCATTCATCAGGGCGTGCGGCTCATCATCCGTGCGCATGCGCCGCTCTTCCATGACGACTTTAATTTCTTTGCTGAATTCAGTCTCCGTCAGATGCAAGTTGTGCATACGGTCGGATTCGAGTTCCATGGCAAGAGGCAACTGGGATTTATGCAACTGCTGGAAATATGCAGTGTAATCATTACTGGTGAAGGCATTTTCGCGTCCGCCCGCAGCAGATATACGCTTGGAAAATTGTCCAACCGGCACGTTTTTGGTGCCCTTGAACATCATGTGTTCCAGCACATGTGCGATACCGGTGACCCCAACATTTTCGTCCATGCTGCCGGCGCGATACCATATTTGTTGAACTATAACGGGGGCACGGTGGTCTTCCTTGACAATCACCTTAAGGCCATTGCTGAGTGTCTTCTCAAACACCTCCGCCTGGGCCTCAACAGCGAATAAAAGCACCGCAGGCCATAAAACAGCAATAGTCAGCAAGTATTTTAATATTTGTATACGCATTTTTTTAGCCCAAAACAACTCAATCAGAATAGAATAACGATGGCGGCAGAAGCCGCCACGACTGATATGTATTATGCTCTATTTAGTTATCTTTCTGCCACCTCCAAAAATTTCCTTAAAATGTTCGGCTTCCTAAAAAAATCCCCTGTTGAAAGCAAGTCCACCCCTGTCGAAGACATACCTAAAAAAAGCGGCTGGATCAGCCGACTTAAGAGCGGGCTGGCGCGCACTGCTGATCAAATGTCCGATTTGTTTGGCCGTGGCGGCAAGATTGACGATGATCTGTATGAGGAACTGGAAACTATCCTGATTACCGCAGATGTCGGAATGGACGCAACCCGTTTTTTGCTGGCCGAGTTGCGCCGGCAAGTCAAAGCGCAGCGACTTACTGAAGCAGTTCAGCTAAAGGAAGCGTTAGCGCACGACCTGATCAAACTGCTCAAGCCTCTGGCTCAGCCTTTGGAAACTGACTTACATAAGCCCTGCGTCATTATGCTGGCCGGGGTAAACGGCGCTGGCAAAACAACCTCCATTGGCAAGCTGGCGAAGTATTTCCAAGGGCAAGGCAAGTCAGTACTGCTGGCCGCAGGCGACACCTTCCGTGCTGCTGCGCGCGAACAGCTAATGGAATGGGGTGCGCGCAACAACGTTACCGTCATCGCCCAGCAGAGCGGCGATGCCGCAGCGGTGATTTTCGATGCGGTACAAGCAGCCCAGGCACGCAAAATCGACATAGTGCTGGCAGATACCGCTGGACGCCTATCTACTCAGATTCATCTGATGGAAGAAATCAAAAAGGTCAAACGCGTTATCGCCAAGGCGTTACCCGGTGCACCGCATGAAGTGCTGCTGGTACTGGACGCAAACACCGGGCAGAACGCGCTAAGCCAAGTCAAGGCATTCGACGATGCGCTGGCCGTCACGGGATTGATACTGACCAAGCTGGATGGCACTGCCAAAGGCGGCGTAATTGCTGCCATCGCCAAGGCGCACCCCATCCCCCTGCGATTTATTGGTGTGGGAGAAGGACTGGATGACCTGCGCCCATTTGTAGCGGAAGACTTTGTCGCGGCACTTCTGGGACTGGATGAATGATCCAGTTCAGCCAAATATACAAGCGCTACCCCGGAGGTTATGAAGCACTAAAAAATGTTAGTTTTGAGATCGCCGAGGGTGAAATGATATTCCTCACCGGCCATTCCGGCGCAGGCAAGAGCACTTTGCTCAAACTCATCGCCGCCATTGAACGTCCCAACTCCGGCAGCATTGTAGTCAAAGGGCAGAACGTCAGTTCGATTAAGGGTGGTGCATTGCCCTATCTGCGCCGCAACCTTGGCTTAATTTTCCAGGATCATAAAATACTGTTCGACCGCAGCGTGTTCGACAACGTAATGCTGCCATTGCAAATCTGCGGCTTCGACCATCGTGAAAGCGCCAAGCGCGTGCGAGCCGCGCTAGACAAGGTGGGCTTGCTCAAGCGCGAAAAAACCAGCCCGATCGCTCTGTCCGGCGGCGAACAACAACGTTTGTGCATCGCACGCGCCATAGTCAACCGTCCTTCCATTCTGCTGGCGGATGAACCGACCGGCAATCTTGATGTGGATTATGCCAGTGACATCATGAGTATCTTCAAATCGTTCCATCAGGTCGGCGTCACGCTGTTAATTTCCTCTCATGACGAAAGCATTCTGCGTCAATTCAAGGGACGCGTGCTGGCACTAAAAAATGGGGAGTTGTGCCCATGAAGAACTGGCTGATAGCGCATGTCCACGTGTTGCTCTTTACCCTGCGTCGTTTCCTCACTACACCGCTTTCCAGTCTGTTAAATATTCTGGTCATCGGAATCGCACTAAGCTTGCCGGCGGGCATGTATTTATTGCTGAAAAGCGTACAAAGTCTGGCTGAACAAGAAGTTGGCACACCACAGATCAGCATTTTCTTGAGTATGGATGCCAGCAAGGATGAAGTCGCCCGTATCGGCGAACAATTGAAGCAACACGCTGGTGTCGACGAGGTAAAATTTGTGCCACGTGACCAAGCGCTGGAACAACTAAAGCAGACCACCGGACTGACGGACGTAATCGGCGGAATGGCACAAAACCCGCTGCCGGATGCTTATATTGTTTATCCAAAAATATCTGATGCGCAAGCGCTGGAAGCGTTGCGCGATGAGTTGCAAAAATGGCCTAAACTCGAGCATGTGCAACTGGATTCAGCTTGGGCTCACAAGCTTGAAGCGATGCTCAAATTCGGTCTGTTGGCCGTACTCATTCTCGCCGTGCTGCTTAGCTTTGCGCTAGTGGCCGTTACTTTCAACACCATACGTTTGCAAATCCTCACCCAGCGCGACGAAATTGAAGTGTCCAAACTGATCGGTGCCACCAATGCCTTCATTCGCCGGCCATTTCTGTACTTCGGTCTTCTACAGGGGCTGCTAGGTGGTGCCGCGGCGTGGCTCATCATTACCATCAGCTTATATTTGCTCAATAACAGCCTCTCTGAGTTGACGCATTTGTATGCCAGCAGCTTTACTCTGCATTTACCCTCTGTAGGCGACAGCTCCACACTGTTGCTGTTATCGGCCTACCTTGGTTGGCTAGGCGCTTGGCTGTCCGTCGCCCAGCACTTATGGAAAATTGAACCTCGTTAAGGGCGTCCTGCATTTCTTTCTGTACCCGACAATAAACATATCCGTGCCGATTATGATTTTTAACAAAAGATTGTAACTGCTTCGATTGTGTTATCGTTTATTCACTTGTTGGACTTAAATTAACGCCGTGTCTTCCAATCTAAAGCGAAATATCGTAGGGTGAGCTTGCGCTCTCAATGAATTTCGAATAAATGCTTAATTTTAATATATTAAATATTTTTTGAAACGACCAAAAATTTCAGCGATGAAACTTCGTTCGTGTAAAGTAAACAAACCGCTATCACTGATCCCAATACCTACGTATGGCATTGACTAGAAATTAAAATGAGGAAATCATGAGATTCCAATATTTTTACCCAGTGCTGGCTGCTAGTTTCACACTTGCTTTGCTTTCTACTCTTGCCGCAGCCAAAACACCGGAACAAATTTTTGAAGAAGTGTCGCCATCCGTTGTGGTAGTGGATATCTTTGATTCGAAGGATGAGTTTATAGGGCAGGGCAGTGGCGTTGTGATAGGCGCCGGCCAGGTAATTACCAATTGTCATGTTGCGAAAAGAGGCAAAAGCCGACAAGTGCGGCAATCCGGCAAAACATTCTCTGCCACTATGCAATATTCAGATCCTAGTCGCGATCTGTGCCAGTTAAATGTGCCGGATTTGCGAGCTCCCCCCGTCGTTCTGGGCACCGCCAAAAAGCTCAAGGTAGGCCAGCGCGTCTATGCCATCGGCGCACCGGAAGACCTGGAGTTGACCTTGAGCGAGGGACTAATCTCCAGCCTGCGCCCTCATGAAGGCTCGGAATACATCCAGACCTCCGCCGCGATTTCTCTCGGATCCAGCGGTGGTGGGCTATTCGATGACCAAGGACAATTAATCGGCATCACCACGTTTTATCACGCCGAGGGACAAAATCTTAATTTCGCCCTGCCCGTGGATTGGATAGGGGAGCTGCCGAAACGGGCTCAAGGCGCTCCGGTGGTAGCGAAAAAGAGCGGACTGGCTTGGCTTAACCGCGTAGTTGCGCTGGAACACAAAAAAGACTGGCAGGGAATGTTGAAGCTTTCGCAGCAGTGGGTCAAAAGCGAGCCGGTAAGTGCGGACGCTTGGTTTAGCTTGGGCATTGCTCACAAAAACCTTAAACAATATGAGCAGGCAATTAAAGCCTATCGAAGCGCGCTGCGCATTCAGCCTGAATATGCAGATGCCTGGAATAATCTGGGCAATATCCATAACAACATCAAACAATACGAACAGGCAATTCAGGCCTATCGCGAAGCGCTACGCATTGATCCAGAGTATGCCTCTGCCTGGAATAATTTGGGTATTGCTTACGGCAATTTTAAACAATACGAGCAGGCGATTTCCGCCTTTAGAGAGGCGGTTCGCATCGAACCGGAAAAAGCAAGTGTCTGGTATAACTTGGGCGAGGCTTATTCACGCCACGGTCAACAGGACAAAGTGATAGAAATTTATCAAACCTTACGCAAACTCGATTTGCAAATAGCGAACGCGTATTCGAATGCTTTTATTTTGCCTTTAGCCAAGTAAGGTAGATACGCCCTGGCCATTCGAACGTGCCGAGACAAGAACTTTTACAACCGGCCGACACTATCGTAAAAGCAAGCAGCGAAAATGCCAGAAACGCGCTGAGAGTATGGTGGCCGTGGTTAAAGGTTATAAACGCTGGTAATAATGTCCAATGGCCTTAGGTATGCTTCCCTGATATGGTTGTCTGCGGCGTAAGTACAGGCCACCATCATCAGTATCTTTTTGCATAAGCAAAATTTCAAGCCGCAATAGAGGGATCGAACAATCGCTGGTCACGTTGAATTTTGACCAAAGTTGGACTGACTGCATTTGGATAATCCCGTGTCGGTAAATTTTACACTCGACATGCCGTAGACCCATAAGTAAACCGATACGCACGCAAATCATTAAATTAGCGTCAAAACCGTTGCCGCATGATCGGTGGATTTAAGCCACCCCGGACGTCCCGACGTCGGTCAGTCGGCGCATTATCCGCTGACACTGGCGTACGCTCAATTTGATCCCGTAGCAGCCCTCCAGGTGTTGCATTAAGAGTTTTCCGTTCCATTTCCGCTCAGAATATCCGCATACGCGCGGCGGCTTCTGCAAGTCGAGCGCGAGGCGCTGCATCTGCTTGTCGGCCAGCTTGGTGGGGCGCCCGCCAGAATGATGCTCGCGTAATCCCTCTATTCCGTGCTCATCGAACGCATGCACCCAGCGCTCGACTGTGCGCGGATCATTCCCAAGCCAACGCGCGACCTCGTAACAACTTCGACCTTCGGCGACCAGCAATACGCAGTGCAACCGGTGCAGGAAATGCGACTCGCAAGACGTCTTAACCGAGGCATGGATCACCTCCCGGACCCACTTCGCGCTGCTGAGGCTGAGTTTGCGCAAGGCGTTAACTTCCCTTGATGTCTGACTGCGGAATCGCCATGCGGCGAAGATTTTGTCGCATCAGATTTTGCGGCGAGTTGGGCATAAACATTGCTTGAGAATTCATGTGGAGAGAAAAATATAGATCACATCAATTTTTAGTATAGCCGCGGCTGAGGGACGCAGCAACGAGCCGTGCCAGATTGAAACACGGGAAGGCTGATGATGAAGGCCGGACTGAAGGTGTTGCAACGTACATTCTGGAGAATCCTGTGGTCAGTTAGGGCACATAGGCTGAATGCCAGTCAGCAGCCTTTAAACAACGATCGCACGAGTTCCCGAGTCCCCCCGCATGCTTGGGGTCATCGCTTTCTCTTTAAGGAGGATTACCCATGATGTCGAAACGCTTACCAGTTATTGCTGTATTCATCTCAGCCTGCCTGCTGGGCGCGCCATTACAGGCCAGCGCAACGGCGATTGCCAACAGCAAGCTGGACTACAAGAATCTGTCTATCACCCCTACGGCGGGGGAAATTTCGCTTGATGGACCTTGGTTTCTCGAAACTTTCGCCCACGCGGATAATAGCCTCGGCCAGATCGACGAGAATTTTACGCCTGGAAGCTCTCCTGGCACAGTCAGCGCGTCAGCGGCAGTGACTTGGGCGAGTGCCACAGGCACTGCCAGTGCGCCGAATGACCCGCCTGACTTCCTCGTCACCGGCTCGGCGCAATCGGCCGTCAACCTTACCGGACTCGGTGCGGCGTCGGCTTTTGGCAGCAGTCGCAGTACGCTGTTCAATACTTTCACCCTCAGCGGCGGCGGTCCCAGCGTCGATGTCCAGTTCGCAATCGATATATCCGGGCTGCTCAATGTCATGACCGATGCCTTCGGGGTGTTTGCGCAAACGGAAACGGTGTTCACACTTGAAGTCGACGGCACCCCAATATTGTTCCATAACGAACTTCTGAGCATCGGGCCTAGCGATTCAGACACGCGGCCGTTTTCGACGCACCTTTCGAACACTGTGACGCTCGCAGCCTTTGACCTTGATGGTTTGCCGCTGTCGCACTCTCTGCTGCTGGAAGCCGAAACCGATCCGCGCGGCATGGTGGTTCCCGAGCCCCCCGTCGGCCTGCTTCTGATTACAGGGTTGGCAGCGTTGGCGGCGGCAAGACGTCGCCCGGGCCTGGTTCGGCTAGAGGCGTGATGCCTGGTCCATAAGAGTAACGTTGTTGCTTCGCCTGCATATGCATAGAGCTAAAATTTGGAGGTGTTGTCATGGGAAAGTCGATACGGTTCTTGAGCGGTTTTTGGTTGCTGGTGCTTATTCTGTTCGGGTCGACAGGTGTCGAGGCTCGCTATATAGGTGGCGAGCCGCCGAATAAGTGTAGCACTTGTGGGTGTGCCTGCAGATGCGCCGCGTGTCCGGCGCCCAACATTCCCTCTTGCGGCTGTGATACTTCGTATACTGAAGGCAGCTTAGGCGACAGCTACAACGGCGGCGCAACTATCAGCAGCGCCTTTGGCCCCACCCTGAGTTTCAGTGCTGTCTATAACAGTAAGCAGGCCGACGGCTCGCAGTCACGCATTAACGCGGTGATGGGCTACGGCTGGACGCACAGCTACAACACGCTCCTGTTTTCTCAGCGTGGACATATGTTCAGGCTGGGTTCGGATGGGCGGGTAACCAAGTACGCGCTGGGTGTGGGGGGCAAGTACACCGTTACCCCCGGTTACTTCGAGACACTGGTGAAGAATCCAGACGGCTCATTTACCCTGCGGCAAAAGGACGGCATCACCTACCTGTTCGCACAAGTGTCCGGCACGCCGTTCTTGGTCGGAGGGCCTGTGTGGCGATTGATTAGCATCACCGACCGTAACAACAACATCACGACTCTCTCCTATGTTTCCGGTAAACTTACACAGGTCACCGATACCTATGGGCGTAGCCTTGCGTTCAGTTACACCGGCAATCTCCTCACGCAGGTCACCGATCCCCTGGGGCGCATCACGCGCTTTACCTATTCGGCCGGGACGCTGGTGCAGATCACCGACCCCGAGAACAAGTCGGTGAAATACACCTACAACTCGCTGGCGCAAGTTATTCGCAAGGTAGACAAGGATGGCCGGGTCTTTACCTATCAATACAATGGCGCGCAAAAGCCGGTAAGGATCACCGACGGGGGCGGTAATCCGGTTCTGTCGATGACCAACATCAACAACTGGGCCACCGACGAGACAGTGCTCGCCATGAATCTGATGCGCCAGTATGTGCCATCAACTACCAGCAAGACCGATGGGCGCGGCAACGTGTGGCGCTACCAATACGACAAGAACGGCTACATCACCAAGCTCACCGCTCCGGACGGCGCCATAACCAGCTACATTTACGAAGCGGCGACCCTGCAGGTGGCAAGCATGACCGACGCCAACAACCACACCACCAGTTACCAGTACGACCCCCTGGGCAACCTCCTCAAGAAGACCGATGCGCTGGGCTATGTGACAACCTACACATACGAGCCAGTATTCAACATGATGACCAGCATGACGGACGCCAACGGCCGGGTCACGACCTATGAGTACGATTCCCGAGGCAACCGGATCAAGGAGACTGATCCATTAGGCGGCACGCGTGAATGGAGCTACGACTCTCACGGCAACGTGACGAGCGACAAGGACAAGAACGGCAACGTCACGACTTACCAGTACGATGCCGTCGGCCAACGCACCCAGGTGACCGACGCGCTGGGCAACGTCACGACGATGACCTACGATGCGGTGGGCAACGTGATCTCGCGCACCAACGCGCGTGGCTTTACCACGAGCTATCAATACGATGGATTGAACCGCCTGGTAAACGAGATCCGGCCCGTTGGCGATCCGTTGCAGGCCGATACCAGTTTTTTCTACGACGGCCAGGGCAACCGTGTGGAGGTGATCGACCGCAATGACAATAGTACGACCTATCAATACGACCTGCGCCAGCGCCTTGTCAAGACCACCGATGCGCTCGGTCAAACGATGAAATACACCTATGACGGCAATGACAACCGCATCTCCGCTACCGACAAGAACAACCACACCACAACGTTCGAATACGACGTGCAGAACCGTTTGGTCAAGACGACCGATGCCATCGGCAACATGACGACTATGACTTACGACGGAGTTGGTAACCGGCTTACCGAGACAGACGCCAACGGACATACGACGAGCTACCAGTATGATGTGCTGAACCGGATGGTGAAGAAGACCGACGCCGAGGCGAACATCACGCAGATGTTCTACGACATGGTAGGAGGTTGCCCTGAATGCACCGGCCCAACCAGAGGATCAAGTCTCATCACCAAGCAGATCGACGCTGAAGACAAGGTGACCTACTTCAAGTACGACGGACTGGATCGATTGATCATCCAGATTCGCAAGCAGACCGACGTTGCTGATGTCATCGACGGCGACGACGCTGTGACGCGCTACAGCTACGACGCGCAGAGCAATCGTCTCACAATGACCGAGCCCAACGGCAATGTGACGAGCTACTTCTACGATGCATTGAACCGTCCGGTGAAGCTGATCAACGCCGCTGGCGACACGACTATCACGACTTACGATCAGAACGGTAACGCCAATACCATCACTGCACCGAATCTGAACGTCACGACCAATACCTACGATGCGCTTGATCGCCTAATCCGCGTGGACGACTCGGTAGGTCTTGTTGCCACCTATACCTACGACGCGGTGGGCAACCGCCTCACGCAGAAGGACGGCAACGGCAACGGCACCACGAACACCTATGACACTATCTATCGGATTACCGACGTGACCGACGCGCTGGGCAAAAACACGCATTACGACTACGACGCAGTCGGCAACCTGCTGAAGCTCACCGACCGCGAGGGTAACGCCACGACCTATGTCTACGACGTTATCAACCGGCGCACGCAGATGACCGATGCCCAGCCATTTGTCACTACTTACGAATACGACGGCGTAGGCAACCTGAAGAAGATCAATGCGTTCAACGACACGGAAGATCCAGTCGACCCGCCACAAGTTACCTCCTATGACTATGACAACATCAACCGTCTGATCAAGGAAACCTACGCGGACACTAGTATGCGTACCTTCACCTACGACCGTGTGGGCAATCTCAAGACCCGCACCGACCAGAAGGGGCAGGTTACCAGCTACAGCTACAGCGATCTGTACTTCCTAACTCAGCGCGACTATCCGACAAGCGCCGATGACAACATGAGTTATGACCTTTCGGGGCGGCTGCTGACGGCTGACCGAGGCGGCTGGTTGGTCACGTATATATACGACGGCGCCAACCGGGTCACCACCACAGCTCAAAACGGCAAGACGCTCAATTACACCTATAACATCTCGGGGCGCACGCGCATGGTGAGGTATCCTGGCGGCCGGGAGATCAAGGAAGCTATTGATGTTCACAGTCTGCTCGGACGCATCGATAACGTACCGGCCATAGCGATCTTTCCTCCCCCGCCACCCATCGTCCAGTACACCTACGATTCGGGCAACCGGGTAATTTCACGCGCCTACCGCAACGGCACGAACACAGCCTACGCCTACAACGAGAACAACTGGATCACGAGCCTCGATCACACCAAGGGAGTGGTACGCATCGCCGGGTTCAATCACGACTTCGACAACGAGGGCAACAAGCGCTTCGAGCAGAAGCTTACCGACGCGGCGAATTCCCAGACCAAGTCCGAAGCCTACCTGTACGACAATATCTACCGGCTGATCGACTATAAGGTCGGCACGCTCGCGGGCTCGACAGTTCCCGTGCCGACCACCCAGACGCAGTACACGCTCGATGGCGTCGGTAACTGGAAAATCAAGACCAAGGACGCGATCCCCGAGACCCGCACCCACAACGCGGTGAATGAAATCACCGCCATCAACGGCGCACCTGTCGTCTCAGATTTCAACGGCAACACGAGCGAGGACACACTGTATAACTATGCCTACGACGAGGAGAACCGGCTCACTGCGATGACGCGCAAGTCGGACAGTAAACTGGTGGGGCAGTATCAGTACGATGCGCTCTCCCGGCGGGTGAAGAAGATCGCCGATCCGACACTCGGGCCGCCCACTCCCACCGAGACCCGCTACTTCTACGACGATGCGAGGATCGTCGAGGAGCAGAACACAAGTGGTGCAACGGAGGCCACCTACGTCTACGGCAACTACGTGGACGAGATTCTGACGATGGATCGCGCCGGCCAAACCTACTACTACCATCAGAACAGCCTGTGGTCGGTGGAAGCGGTGACTGACAGTGCAGCTAATGTGGTGGAGCGCTACGCTTTCGACGCCTATGGACTACCTACAATATTCAATGGCGCTGGCGCTGTGATAGTCCCCAACCCTTGGGGCACGCCGCACAGCGCGATCGGCAATCCGTGGATGTTCACCGGGCGCCAACTCGACGAGGAGACAGGATTGTACTTCTATCGGGCGAGGTATTACGACCCGGTGAAGGGAAGGTTTTTGCAAAGAGATCCGCTGGGATATGTGGATGGAATGAATTTGTATTCATATGTTAAAGAAAACCCTTTGGTTTATGTTGACCCATTCGGATATAAGGTAACTATTGAAAACGTATCGGTGGAAGTGTTACTTGAATTTTCAGGTTTTGATGCAAGATTGCCACTTGATGATTGTAGCCTTATATCTCGCGCTAAGTCGATGTGTTATCAGATATATAAAGAATCTCTAGTAAATCTTGTTGGTAAAATTGGGTTAACAGTCATGATTGCCCCTATCCAAGCTGCCGCTGGCAGTGGAATTTTTGGTGAGGCTTTACATACGATCTCTAGAGGAATTACGGGAATTAAAGCAACAAAAACATTGATAAAGCAATTAAATGATAAGGATATAGAAGTAACAGTAAATACATATACAGACAAAAACAAGAAAAATCAGTGCATAGGTTGTTCTTGTACGATGGTTTTGTTATGGAATAAAAAAACCAATGTGTTTATGGCTCACTTTAGTGGAATTGTGGGGCAATGTGATGGTTTAAATAGGGTAACCTGCAACCCTAAATTAGAGCCTTTTGAATTCCAAAAGACGGGAAAGACGGTTATTGGACAAGGAGGAATATGGATTTTTAAATCTGATAGACTAGAAAAACTTGATGAAATAAAATATCAAGAATTGAATGCTACTTCTAGTGAGTAGAATGTGCAATCAAGGAATTAAAAAAAGGGGACGCCACCTTTATTCGTAGCATTACGGATGGACGATGTTAAAGGGTTTTAAAGTACAAGACCATGGGTAGCTGATGTGTTTATTGAGCGGACTGTGGCTGCTCGCGCTGATTCTGTTCAATCCGCTGGGGCTAGCGAGGCCCGTTATGTCGGCGGCGAGCTGCGCAAATAGTGCGCCGCGTGCGGCTGTGTCGTGTGCAACGCATCCAAGCAGTCTCTCCCCCCAGCGGCAGCGCTTCGTCGTACACGGAAGGTAACCTCGGGGAGCTATAGCGGCGCTGAGACAGTTACCGAATAGTGTTTGGTCAGGTCTTGACATCACTATTTTCGGGCGGCGCAGGCCGGTATCAAGACACGCTTTACCACCGTTGCCGATCTTGCTGCTGAGACTAACCACCGCGCATACCCAGAATCAGCTGAAGGGCGTCATGCACCGGGCCATCAACAGCTATCGCTTGCTGATCATTGACGAAATCGGGTATCTACCGATGAACCGCGAACAGGCCAACCTGTGATTTCAGGTGCGGCCCGCTACGAAAAAGGCCTCCGAAGTGCACGTGGTTGAGCGCTTTCACTGGCGGTGCCACGCGTACTGCCTGATGGACAATCACTATCACCTGCTGATCGAGACGCTCGACCCGAATCTCTCGAAGGGAATGCGCCAGTTGAACGGCCTCTACACCCAGCGCTTCAATCGCCGCCACGGCCGCGTCGGCCACGTGTTCCAGGGCCGGTTCAAGGCTATCCTGGTCGAGCGCGACTGCTATCTGCTGGAACTTTGCCGCTACGTCGTGCTCAATCCGGTGCGCGCGAAGATGGTGAAGCAGCCGAAGCAGTACCAGTCGAGCAGTTACCGCGCGACAGCCGGCATCGATGCCGTGCCACCATTTCTGACTTGCGACTGGGTACTATCGTTGTTCGGCAAGCAGCGCCACGCGGCACAGCTCAAGTACCGAACATTCGTGAAGGAGGGAATCGGGGCGCCGTCGCCGTGGGAGCACTTGCGCGGACAGGTGATTCTCGGCACGGAGGCGTTCGCGAACAAACTCAAGCCCGCGCTGACGAGGAAGAATGCGCTACGCGAAGTCCCGCGCGTACAGCGGCTCGCACACCGGGCAGCGCTGGCGAAGCTGCTGGACGAGAAGGCGACCAGCACCAAGGCGCGCAGACAGGCTGCGGTTCGCGCCGCGCACGTCGAGTATGGCTACACGCTGGCCGAGATCGGCGCGCACCTCGGGATTCACTACACGACGGTCAGCAGGATCGTTAATCGATGACGAGTGACGCGCTGCCATTTGCCGATCGTCCTGCGATTGCCGGACTAATTCGAGCGCGACCTGGAAGCGGCTGGGCGAGTCGCCGAATTCTTCCGCTCTTGCGAGAAAGGGGACGCTACCCTTATTCGTAGCGTTACGGACGTTGTTAAAGGGTTTTAAAGTACGAGACCATGGATAGCTGATGCGTTTATTGAACGGCCTGTACGGGAGTAAAGGGGCAGGTTTTGACATCACTATTTTAGGGCGGCGCAGGCCGGCATCAATACAGGCTTTACCACCGTTGCCGATCTATTGCTGATACTAACCACTGCGCATACCTAGAATCAGCTGAAGGGCGTCATGCATCGGGCCATTAACAGTTATCGCCTGCTAATCATTAACGAAATCGGGTATCTACCAATGAACCGTGAACAGGCCAACCTGTTCTTTCAGATAGTCGCGGCCCGCTACGAAAAAGACCTTCGAAGCATGAACTCAAGGTTTGCAGACTCATTTCATATTGTAAGAGGCTGCAGCCTTGTATGGGGCTTAAAACGCGAGTAACATGACAGCTGAGATATTTACGACAGAGGATGATTACATGAATGAAGCGCAGCATAAAAAAAATACAAATTCTGGGCGTGGTTCGTTTCTAGTAGTCATCGGAGCGGGAATGGCAGTATTGGGTATTTCTCTTTCGGGCCTTGTTTTTGGCCAGGACGCTAACTGGAATGTTCATCCGGCTCTTCAGGACCGTTGGTCGTTTGATCTTGGTGGGTATTCTCCCGATATAAAGTCATCCGCAAGTCTGAATAGCACAAAGAACGGCACCGGAACCACGGTAAATCTCGAGGACGTGCTTGGCCTTAGCGACCATAAAACGGTGGGGGAGATTCAGGGGCGGGTGCGGCTTGGCGAGAAATGGAGAATCGAAGCTGAATATTTTTCCCTGAATCGCAGCAGCTCGCGCGCGATCAGTAAGGACATCAACTGGGGTGATAATACCTATCACGTAGGCACCACTGTTGCTTCGCAGTTCGACTCCGATATTTTCCGCTTGTCTCTTGGTTATTCATTTATCAAGAACACCGAAGGGGAGCTCGGCGTTGCGATTGGAGCCCACGTTACGGATTTCACTACCTCGCTTGGCGCGGGCAACGTTGGGACAGTGGCGAGGGATACGCTGGCACCGCTTCCGACAATCGGCTTGTATGGCGCGTACGCATTCACGCCGAGGTGGCTGTTGTCAGGGCGTGGCGATATCTTTTCGATTAAATACGGTGACTATGATGGTACGCTGGTCAATGTTACGGCCAAAGTCGATTACCGAGTTACCCGGCACTTCGGCGTCGGTGTGGGTTACCGCTACGTTGATTATGACGTGAATATGACTAAGACCAACTTTACCGGCAACATTAATTATGTGTTCAATGGCCCAACGGTGTATGCAACAACGTCATTCTAATCCACATGGATTCCCGAAAGAAAGGGGAAGCTACCCTTATTCGTAGCGTTACGGACGATGTTAAAGGGTTTTAAAGTACGAGACCATGGATAGCTGAAGCGTTTATTGAACGGCCTGTGGCTGTTCGCGCTGGTTCTGCGCTGGCTGTCGAGGCCCGTATGTAAGCGGCGAGCCGCCTTTCAGTGCGCCGCGTGCGGCTGTGTGGCGTGCAATGGATCCAAGCAGTCTTCCCCTGACGGTAGCGCGCCGTCGTACACGGAAGCCAGCCTTGGGGACAGCTACAGCGGAGGTGAGACGTTTCTGAATTGTGTTTGGTCAGGTCTACATTACTATTTTCAGGTGGCGCAAGCTGGCATCAAGATACGCTTAACCACCGTTGCCGGTCTTGCGGCTGAGACTAGCCTCCCCGCATACTCAGAATCGGGCGCCATGCACCGGGCCATTAACACAGCTTCGCCTGCTGATCATTGACGAATTCGGGTAATCTACCGATGAACCGCGATCAGGCCAACCTGTTCTCAGGTGATCGTGGCCCGCTGTAGAGCAGAGCGCAAATATTGCGTAAGCAAACAAAAGTCGTTATATTCTACCTATGCACTTCTCTCGCCACATCTCGCAATTGCACTCTACATCCAGCCTTCTGGCTGCGCTGCTGCTGCGCGTCGCGCGCTAAACATATATCCCCATAGTTTTGAAGCAGGCGGCATCCGGACGAATTTTATTCGTCTGGATCGTGCGAATTAAATAATTGCAATGGAGTCCAGCATGAAAGAAAAATTAATAATATTTGATACTACCTTGCGCGATGGCGAACAAAGCCCGGGCGCGTCCATGACTAAGGAAGAAAAGATCCGCATCGCACGGCAATTGGAAAAGCTGGGCGTTGATGTTATCGAGGCAGGGTTCGCTGCTGCCAGTCCGGGTGATGCAAATGCGGTTCGCAGTGTTGCGCAAATCATCGAGAGTTCTACGATTTGCTCGTTGGCGCGCGCCACTGAAAGCGATGTTCGCGCTGCTGGTGACGCGATCAAGCCAGCCAAGTCTGGTCGCATTCACATCTTTATCGCTACTTCACCCATCCACATGAAAATGAAGTTGCGTATGCAGCCCGACCAAGTGGTGGAAGCAGCGGTGAAGGCAGTGAAGCTCGCACTGGAATATACCGACGACATCGAATTTTCTGCCGAGGATGCGGTGCGCTCGGAAATGGATTTTCTCGTCCGTATTTTTGATGCAGTGATTCAAGCGGGAGCGAAGACCTTGAATGTGCCGGACACTGTTGGTTACAGCATCCCGGTTTTGTGGGGCGAGCGCATCAAACAGCTGATCGAACGCGTGCCGAATTCAGGGAAAGTAGTGTGGTCTACCCATTGCCACAACGATCTCGGTATGGCGGTGGCCAATTCTCTTGCTGCCGTAATGAACGGTGCGCGTCAGGTGGAATGCACCATCAATGGCTTGGGTGAGCGTGCCGGGAACGCCAGTCTGGAAGAAATCGTGATGGCGGTTAAGACGCGCCGCGATGTGTTCAGTTGCGATTCGCGCATAGACACCACACAGATCGTGCCGACTTCCAAACTTGTATCCAGCATCACCGGTTATCCGGTGCAGCCTAACAAGGCGATTGTAGGCGCGAATGCCTTTGCGCATGAATCCGGCATTCATCAGGACGGTGTGCTCAAGCACCGCGAGACTTACGAAATTATGCGTGCCGAAGATGTTGGCTGGAGCACGAACAAATTAACCCTGGGCAAACTTTCCGGCCGCAACGCGTTCCGCACCCGGTTGCAGGAACTTGGCATCGTGCTCGAAAACGAGGAGGTGGTGAACGACGCATTTGCCCGCTTCAAAGAATTGGCTGACCGCAAGCGTGAAATTTTTGATGAGGACTTGCAAGCCTTGGTTAGTGAAAGCGTGGTGGGGCAAGTTAGCGAGCATTATCGCTTGGTATCCATGCGCGCGCATTCCGAAACTGGCCTTTTGCCTGTGGCGCAGGTGCGATTGAATGTGGGCGGAAAGGAATTTGTCGCCGAGGGTCAGGGAGGTGGGCCGGTTGATGCGACGTTCAAAGCCATCGAGCAGATCGTGCAAAGTGGCACCGAATTGCAACTTTATTCGGTAAACAATATCACCAGCGGTACGGATGCTCAGGGCGAAGTGACCGTGCGGCTATCCAAGGGCGGCCGTATAGTCAATGGCCAAGGTGCAGACACTGATATCGTGGTAGCCTCCGCCAAGGCTTATCTGCATGCGCTGAATAAATTGGACAATGAAGCGGAGCGTGCGCATCCGCAGGTGTAATTTACTCATTGGTTTCAGGCATGAGCGGCACGTCAGTAGGCGTGCCGTTTTTAATTTGATCCTGCACACGCAGCATAAGGCTAAATGCTAATTGACCTTCATGGATACGGTGCAAGCATCTTTTGCAAATATGCTCCCATGTTTGATTGGTCTAAATGCGTATTTCAGTAGTCATTCTCCTTAAAAATATAGAATATATTGATAAATCCAATGGGTTGGACGCTCGAACTATTAATGTTCCAATAGCATAATGCTTTAATTGAAAATTTATTATCAATAAGGAGAATTCGTGCAGTCAGTCATATCAGTCGAAAATCTCACAAAGACTTACGCCTCGGGTTTTATGGCTCTCAAAAGTATCAATCTGGAGATTCAGCGTGGAGAAATCTTTGCCCTGCTGGGTCCAAATGGGGCTGGTAAGACGACATTAATCAATGTCATTTGCGGGATAGTCAATCCTAGCCAGGGCAAGGTTCTGGCCGACGGTTATGACATAATTTCTGACTATCGTGCGGCCAGATCAAAAATCGGCCTGGTGCCGCAGGAGCTTTCCACCGATGCCTTCGAATCCGTTTTGGCCACGGTGAAGTTCAGTCGTGGCCTGTTTGGCAAACCGCCAAATCCGGCCTATATCGAAAAAGTGCTTCGCGATCTGTCCCTGTGGGACAAGAAAGATGCAAAAATCAGGACACTGTCGGGCGGCATGAAGCGCCGGGTAATGATCGCCAAGGCTCTATCCCATGAACCACAGATTCTATTTCTCGACGAGCCTTCAGCTGGCGTTGACGTCGAACTGCGCCGTGACATGTGGGAGATGGTCCGGGGCTTACGAAAAAGCGGCGTGACCATTATTCTGACCACCCATTATATTGAGGAAGCCGAGGAAATGGCTGACCGCATCGGGATAATTAGCAAAGGTACAATTATCCTGGTAGAGGACAAGGTCAGATTGATGGATAAGCTGGGCAAAAAGCAGCTCAAGCTGTATCTGCAGTCTCCATTGACGCACATTCCCGAGGAACTCGCCGGATATCCACTTGAACTATCGGCTGACGGCAATGAGCTGATCTATATCTTTGACGCCCAGGGAGAACAGACAGGAATCGCAGATGTTCTACGACAGCTTGCCAAGCATGGGATCGACTTTAAGGATCTTCAGTCGAGCCAAAGCTCACTGGAAGAAATCTTCGTTAATTTGGTAAGCGGACGATCATGAATTTTTATGCAATTCGCGCGATTTATTTTTTCGAGTTGGCGCGCACTTGGCGAACACTGATGCAAAGCATTGCATCCCCAGTCATTTCGACTTCGCTTTATTTCGTGGTGTTTGGCTCAGCGATCGGCTCGCGCATGACCGAGATCGACGGTATCAGCTATGGGGCCTTTATTGTCCCCGGTCTGATCATGCTAGCCCTGCTGACGGAAAGTATTTCCAATGCCTCTTTCGGTATTTACATGCCGAAATTCTCGGGTACTATCTACGAGATCCTCTCCGCTCCTATTTCTTATGTGGAGATTGTCATTGGGTATGTTGGGGCTGCTGCCACGAAGTCCATCATCCTGGGCTTGCTCATTCTGGCCACGGCGCGGCTTTTCGTTTCATTCGAGATTGCGCATCCACTGTGGATGATTATCTTCTTGGTACTTACTGCAGTTACCTTCAGTCTCTTCGGTTTTATTATTGGTATTTGGGCTGACGGGTTCGAGAAGTTGCAAATCATACCCATGATGATCATCACGCCACTGGCTTTTCTGGGCGGAAGTTTTTATTCGATCAGCATGCTGCCACCTCTATGGCAAAAAATCACACTGTTCAACCCAGTGGTCTACCTGATCAGTGGTTTCAGATGGAGTTTTTATGGCATTTCAGACGTCAACGTGGCCATCAGCGTTGGTATGACGTTCCTCTTTCTTGTCCTGTGCCTCACAGCCGTGTGGTGGATTTTCAAGACGGGATACCGACTCAAGAGCTGAAAATGCCAAGATTGTGCAGATGCAGCAATCATTAATTCATCAAAGTCAGCTTGAGTTGCGCAGGCAGTCTGCCCAGTTATTAGGTGTCTCGTAAATGCGTACGCGTTCCAGTTGCAGGTTATTCCCATAACTATGGCGGTAGGCGCTGTCGAGCAGTTTGAATGCGAGCATGGCGAGATTTTCTGCGGTGGGCGGTACATCCAGAACTACAGTTTTGTGGTTGGGCAGTGAGTTCAGAAAATCCAATACCGCTTTGTCACTGCGATATACCAGGAAGGCATGGTCCCACGCATCCACCAGTTGTTCCTTGGCTATGCGTTTCACCTCAGTGTAGTCCATTACCATGCCTTGTTCGGATAAGCCATCGGTGGTGATGATCTCGCCGGACAGGGTAATCTCAATGGCGTAGCGGTGGCCGTGCAAATGCCGGCACTGGCTGGTGTGACTGGGGATGCGGTGACCTGCATCAAATTCTAGCCTTCGGGTAATTTGCATAATAAGTGCGTGCTGTGTAGGTGTGCGGATTATAACTTGAATGCAGCAATCGCACGCCGTAAGGCGTGTGGCGTTCCCTGCTTTTCTCGGCTTTCTCTTGCATCTGCAAGAGGCTCGCCAGCCTATCCACCCAAGTTAAGCACCCCTCCAAACAACAAATTAGTTGCATTTTGTTTATTATTAAGTATCATTCTCATTATTGTTAGAGAGTCAGCCGTGGAAAAGTTTGACCAGAACCCGTTGCCCAGCATCAAGAAGCAATTTTATTACGGGACAAAAACAAGCTGATCCGTATAGGATAAAGGCCAGAACTATGTATATTTGTATTTGCAAGGGCATCACCGATTCCGCCATCCGTGAAGCAGTCTGCCAAGGCGCATGTCGCATGCGGGATTTAAAAACTTGTCTGGGTGTAGGTACGCAGTGCGGTAAATGTGCCTGCCACGCCAAGCAGGTTTTGAATGAGGTTCTGGCTGATTTAAAGCATGTCAAAATAATTTCACATCAACCCAGCCATCTGGTTGAGGCCATAGCTTAAGGAAGCCAATATGAAAGGCAATACAGACATCATTCAGTTTCTCAATCGTCAACTGAAACACGAGTTGACTGCCATTAACCAGTATTTCCTTCATGCGCGCATGTACAAGAACTGGGGTTTCAATAGCCTCGGCAAGCACGAGCATGACGAATCCATCGAGGAAATGAAGCACGCTGATATGCTGATAGAGCGGGTTTTGTTTCTGGAAGGCCTGCCTAATTTGCAGGAACTCGGCAAGCTGATGATCGGTGAAAAAGCCGAGGAGTGCGTGGCCTGCGATCTCAAGCTGGAAATTGCCGCACGCGAAAATCTGGTCGCTGCGATGACCGCTTGCGAAAGTGCTAACGATTATGTCTCTCGCGAAATTTTTAAAAAAATTCTGGAAGACACCGAAGAGCACATTGATTGGCTGGAAACCCAGTTGGACGTGATGCAGAAAGTCGGCATACAGAATTGGCTACAAAGCCAGATGTAACTCGCCATTGTCGCCGCCAGCACCTCCGGCCAGTGGTTTTTTTATAAGTCAGTTCTCTTGGGTAAATAATTTACAGCATACAAATCGGTTGTGTTTTCAATTTTATGCGCCTTGGATTCAAATACAAAAATCCAGCATTTTATACTGCATCAGCTCATGGCTGAATTACCCAAAGAATATAATCTCCGTAGCTTCAATATTTGACGCGCACCCGGTAAGTCAACGTGGCCTTGCCGTCTGCGGGTACTATTACTTTCCATTCTGCGATGCCGGATGTCGCCTTGGTGTGAGGTTGAGATTCGGATATCATCGTCCAGTCACCAGGCATGGGTTCTCGTACCACCACTGTGACTGACTCGTTCTTGGCATTCTTCAATACAATCTGGTAGGCACTTTCGAAGATGTTACTAGTACGCCCCGTTCCAGCCAGTTTCTGAAAATCGGTCTGCTTTTTGTCTGCTGTTACATCAAATGCATCCCCCAATTTCAGGCGAATAGACTCATTTTTAGGAGTGTGATTAATTTGATCTTCACCTACAAATTGGGCATTGCTCTGAGCATCTTTTTTGTAAACACGGATTATCCCCTTGGGTAACGGAATCCCTAAGCCCTCGCCCTTGTTTTGAAATTCTACAAAGACAGCCACTTTAAGCTTCTGACCGATGTCACCATACTGTCCAGAGTAATAGTAATTCGCACCGGCCAACAAAAACTCCTTATTTATGGGTACGCTGGATGCAGACATCAGTGCCACCTGTTTGGTCTGGTTATCCATTAATGTCGTAGCGCGTTGCAGCGTATAGAGATGATATTCAAACAGTGCTTCTTCTTTCATTTCCTCCGCATCTGCCATTTTCGGCGTCATAGCCATCATGTTGCGCGAAATGGATTGCGGTTGACGCACCCGGTTCAGATCGCCGGCAACCAGTTGCAGCTTGGCATTCGGATACGCTGCCCCACTTTGATTGGTCAACGTGACCCAGCCATTGAGATCAAGGCGGTCATCGCGTTCATTTAATTCAGCTACATAGTCGGCGCGCCATGATAGCCCGGCAGTCAAATAGGAAAGTTCAAGATTTTGTTCGCCCGCAACAGGGTTGATGAGTGAGACGACCAGAGTAGGTTTGTCGCGTAAATTCTCCGGAACACCGGAGAATGCCAAGCGACCAGGGACGCCGGTCTCTATACGATCGGCAAATTTGAGTACGGTGCCCCCATTGGTTGCAAGCACTGTGGCGGTTTCCCTGATTGCCGTACCGGTGGCTGGGTTGGTATGAATTACTGTCACCTCTTTATTGAGATATTTCTCCAGCAGTTTCTGCGGCGTCAACAGATCGAAATCGAAATTTTGCTCCTGCAAGCGGAATCCGCTGGGGTTGGTGAGATTGCGCAATAGCGCCGTCTCGGGCCGCATTTGAGCGGAGACTTCGCGCCAGGCCAGTTTATTAAAATCACGATCCAGTTTTACCCTGCGTGCATCTTTAATTAAAGCCAGGTTGTCGTTGTAAATCGTGACAGCTACTTCCTTTTGATCTGACACCGTTGTGGCTTTCTCATCCCGAGGAGCAGCAGCTCCATTTAGAGAGGTTAATAGGGAGCTCGCTACAATCATGTTTGCAATTGATACCTTTGACATTTAGTTTCCCCTTTGTAGTCCGCGAATTACAATTTGAAGTACATCACCTTATGGTGGCTTGATATAGCGTATTTTTGATTCGTTATGATTGATGACAGTTGGGTGAGTGAGAGGAAAAAAGATCGAGCAAGCTGATTGCGCGATGGGATGAGTCGAACCGCGATCCACAAGTTGGAACAATCACGCAATTGGCAGGCGCGGGTCTGCGAAGCTCAAAGCAAGAAAAACTCATGGAGGATGCCCCTTGCTGACATAGAGGCTCGGTATCAAGCCCCCAAACTCAGAACGATTTACATCTGGCTTTGCAGCCAATTCTGTATGCCGACTTTCTGCATCACGTCCAACTGGGTTTCCAGCCAATCAATGTGCTCTTCGGTATCTTCCAGAATTTTTTTAAAAATTTCGCGAGAGACATAATCGTTAGCACTTTCGCAAGCGGTCATCGCAGCGACCAGATTTTCGCGTGCGGCCATTTCCAGCTTGAGATCGCAGGCCATGCACTCCTCGGCTTTTTCACCGATCATCAGCTTGCCGAGTTCCTGCAAATTAGGCAGGCCTTCCAGAAACAAAACTCGCTCTACTAGCAGATCAGCATGTTTCATTTCCTCGATGGATTCGTCATACTCGTGCTTGCCCAAACTATTGAAACCCCAGTTCTTGTACATGCGCGCATGAAGGAAATACTGGTTAATGGCAGTCAACTCGTGTTTCAGTTGACGATTGAGAAACTGAATGATGTCTTTATTGCCTTTCATGTTGACCTCCTTAGGTTATGGCCTCAACCAGATGGCTGAGTTGATGTGAAAGTATTTGTACGCTTTATATTTCCCTTGAATAGTCCGAATATATGGTAGTTGGTACTCCGGTAGTAGTCGAACAGCACCGGGTATTTATTTTGACGCTGAAACCGAATTTTCAATAGTCGCGATCCAGATTTCGATTCCGTAACCTTCTATGCGCTGATCGATTCGTTTGCCGACAACCGCGACCTCATGGCCAACATATGGCCTAAAGGTTTCAACGTCAAGACCGGCCACGTACACGTTTAACTTATTTGTACCAACAACCAGCTTGAATGGCATGTCGCGGGTGTTCGGTCCCTCTCTAACATGGGACACTTGAAACACACCGATAAGAACTTCCTCTGGTTCCGGCCTTTCCAGATAAAAAGACTTTCCGGCGAAAACTTGCAGAGGCTTCAGCTTTTCATCTCGCGAAATGATTTTTTTTCCATACTGCCCGGGAGTCACCGGCACCTCCGATGTAGGCCGCCGGTGGCTCGTCTTGCCAGGCTCGCTTGTGTTTGCGAACGGTTTACAGCCGATCCCAAGACAAGCTGCCAGAATGACTGTAACAAAAGCTCGTCGTACTCTTATCAGCATCGAAATTAATTGCGGACGTGGGTTGCCCAGTACACTGTTTGAGACCCTGTGGGAACATTGTATCCTCTGATTCGGATTATCCAGGTTCCCGCTTGCAGCGACCCGTTCACACCAGTTCGCTCGAACACACTGACGCCTGAGTAGCCTTTGGCGCGCTCGATACCTGATGGATCAATCAGATGCACGTCGATATCGTTGTGAGTCTGCCTTGCCGATTCGGGCCACCACAAGGCGGCATCCAGATTACTTTTGCCGACCCCGACGTTTATGGGAATGTCGATATTAACGTGATTCCCAACGGACACCTTGCCCCACCAAGCGTGCCCATTGGTCGCCATTTGAATAGGTCCCGCACCCACTGTATTGTCATAGGGCCACTCCTTCTGACCATAGAGGATCATGAAAGCATACGTCTGACCATTGTCGAATGATCCGAACTGTCGCAACCAGTTGCGGGCCAGCATGGCAGCTGCCGCTGCATAGGGCGTGGAGCCACTTGTGCCGCTGAATACCCTTAAAGCGGTATCGCTAGCGTTACTGGCCGTCTCGCTCCATGTTGGGGCTTGAATATCCGGCTTGTAACGCGAGTCGGTAGCGGGTCCGCGCCCTTGATTATCGTACTGGGCGCCACCGTCAGTCATGAAGCCACCGACACCGAGGACCTTGTGCGCGATTCCCGGCGAACGCACAGTCGATGCGTTCGGGCCAAAATTTCCATTGGCTGAGACGAAAATGATACCGGCATCGTAAGCATTGTCGGCTGCTGTAGCGATAGTGCCAGTCTCTGACTCGTTCGCCTGGATCTCGCCGACCAGCACCTTGTCAAACGCCGCGAGGCCTGCCTGTATACCTCGCACGGCAGCCGCTGTGTTCAAACCGCCAGACGTATAGATCTGCCAGCTATCCAGGTTTATTGCAGTAACGCCACGGTACTGGTTACCAAGTCTATTGTTTCCGGTCAGAAGACCGGCGGAACTCGTGCCGTGATTCCATGAAAAGTCTGTAGGATCGAAATTGGGATTCGAGGTGTCGTTGCAGCTATTCCCACCATTGACGCAATCCCGCATCCATGCAATGTGATCGGGCGAATTGAACATGTCGTGTGTATCTCGAACTCCTGTGTCGAGAAGACCGATCCACGGGTTGGTAAGTCCCAAGTTGAAATAAGGATCCGAGACAATTCTGTCCCGACCATCTTGAGCATCGTTATTGTTGTTTGCGTCTTGCGGTGGTTCTTCACCTCCCTCCACTGGTTGGAGATAAACGACTTCCCGGGATTCAGAGAGACGTTTTACTTCCCCGATTTTGACGGTTCCAACGACGCTATTGACGATCCAGAAACTGTCGGATTGTCTGAAATTGCCGTACTCAGCCAGTTTTTTCAAAGACTGGGCCTGAGACTCCTCACGCGCTCTCTTGAGTTTGTCGATTGCATCCAATCGCCGGGTTTTACCTTTTTCGCGATTCTCTTCCGAACCCAGATCGGGCAGTCGAGGTATCTGTGCATCCTCCTTGAACGTGACAATGATCTCTACAGATTCATCAGCATTTTTTGTACTGATCCATTCCAGAAGCACGGGGCTGATCTTCAAGATAGGGCGTATCTCGCCAACATCGTTATCTTTCTTTTCATATTTTTCGTTTATGTAGATATTCTTGACGGGAATCTCATATGTTCCGGAAAACTCGCCTGTTACATCTTTAGAAGTGGATGCCGATCGGACTTGATTCAATGGATCAAGAACTACACCATAAGGGTTATAAATGCCGTCGTCGAATTTCGGCTCCGGAACCTTCGGCTGTGTTGTGCACCCGATCACGGACGTTACGAAGACAACAAAACTCAGTGAAACTAAATATTGGTTGCTGGTCCTGTGCATGATTTTTACCTCCATTTAATATAACTTCAAGAATTAAAAGTAATTTTTTAAGTAGATTGAATTTTTAAAATGGGTCGATTATTAAGCGCAGAATTAATCAATACGAACCGATCTAGGCCGGAACTTCACGCCGGAGACCGTGTTTTGGTCACTCACCGGAGGGGGAACGCCAGCCTTCAACCAACAGCGGCCACGTGGCCCCTGAATTCCGCGCCTCACATAGGTCCAAGCAGCACACATTTGATCGTTCGTGCACGCAGTCTCGCAGGTCTTCCATGAGTCGATCAAGAAATTGTTATAGTCTGATCCTGGTCGATTGGTATTATCCTCTGCCTTTAGATCGCGCTTTGAAATGTGTTCACGTGAGCCGGAGTTGCAGCAATTATCCTTAACTAAAGTTGGAATTCTGTCCTTGAGCCAGCAATGTCCACTTGGCCCCTGGATTCCAGGCTTGACCCAAGTCCAAGCCTGACATCGAGAATCGCCCCCGCATGAGTTTCTGCAGACAAATGCCGAATGTGCGTTGAAATTGGCATAATCGGAACCGGGCAAATTGAATCCATCGACAGCGTGTGCTGGTATGAAAAACACCAGCAGCATCGCGGCTGCAACAAGAAGGTAAGCTCGCATGATATATCCTCCGCTGAATATGCCAATGAAATGTCGCCTGCAACATAGCAGGCGACTAAAACAAAGCGCCTGCATTGTTTTCTTTTCAACATTAATGCATCAATCAAAATATGCTGGTCAGGATCGAATCCTATGATAACGACTATAAAAAACGAATAAGCAAATTGCTTATTTTGGCTAAAGAATTCATATTTTTTTAAAAATATTTTTAATGACCGATGAAATTAGGGTGGCCGAGCTGGATGCGCAGCAGAAAACGGCCAAGTTGTAATTCAGGTGGTGGATAAGTGCTGACTTGATGTGGGGATTCTGTGTGGCGCGGCTTACCTCGTCGGCCACAATCGGTTGAGGAAAAATCGGTCCAGATGAAACTTAAATGCTACGTTTTCATATAAATACACTGACACACTAAGGATGTTGGCGGCAGCATAATATGACTTTGTTTCAATGGGACTTGCTTGGGCTGATGAATGACGTTGCGTAGTGAGCTAATCATAAAAAATTATAGCAAGATGGCAGCAATCACTTTGCGGTCTTCTCCCATTAGGATGTTGTAAGTGCGGCAGGCGGCGGGGGTATCCATACTTTCCACGCCGATGCCGACCGAAGTCAATTGCTGATATAGGCGTGGATGCGGAAAGCGCTGCTGCGCGCCGGTTCCGAGCAGCACAATTTCTGGTTTCATGGCTAGAAGATAGGCGAAGTGCGATTCGCTTAATGCATCGAAACCTTGCGGCTGCCAATCGGTGAATACCTGTTCCGGCGTGACCACTATGGAATGCTCAAAGCTCAGGCCGCTGACCGTGACATAGCCAGCGCCGTGGGCAGTGAAAATATTTTGGTTTGTGCGGGTATTGAGATGCAGTTTCACGCGAGTTCTCCATTTGCTGACCCAAGCGCGCTCGGTTAGAATCACACCCTTTGCAGTCAGTAATTTCAAGGGCCATAAGTGTATTTATGACATTTTTCGTTCGTGTCAAATTCTACCACCCAGCGGATTGATGTCACAGTTTTGAAGCAACAGATTGAGAGAACCAATTGAAACAAACTGACAGCACAGATATGGAAATCGTGCCACTTGTACTGAAATCCACCAAGCTGGCTAGCGTCTGCTATGACATTCGCGGCCCTGTGATGGCGCGCGCCAAGCACATGGAAGAAGATGGTCATCGTATTATAAAACTGAATATTGGCAACTTAGCTTCATTTGGCTTCGAAGCGCCAGAAGAAATTCAGCAGGACGTAATACATAACCTGCCCAACTCTTCAGGCTATTCAGATTCAAAAGGACTGTTTGCCGCGCGCAAAGCCATCATGCACTACGCCCAGCAAAAGAATATCGCCGGAGTAGGGCTGGAAGATATTTTTATTGGCAATGGCGCATCCGAATTGATTGTGATGTCCATGCAGGGACTGCTTAATACTGGCGATGAAGTGCTGGTGCCAGCACCGGATTATCCGCTGTGGACGGCGGCGGTCACGCTGGCGGGCGGTACGCCGCGCCACTACTTATGCGATGAGCAGGCTGGCTGGTTGCCGGACATGGCTGACATCAGCAGCAAAATCACACCCAACACACGTGCCATCGTGCTGATCAATCCGAATAATCCCACTGGTGCGATATACCCGGATTCGTTGTTGCTAGAGATTATCGAAGTCGCACGCAAAAACAGACTCATTGTGTTCGCCGACGAGATTTATGACAAGGTGCTCTATGACGGCGTGAGCCATACCTCAATCGCTTCGCTGGCAGATGATGTACTGTTCGTCACTTTTAACGGCCTGTCCAAGAATTATCGCGCTTGCGGCTATCGTGCCGGCTGGATGATTGTGTCGGGCAGAAAGAAGCACGCGCAGGATTATATTGATGGCCTGGGCATTCTTGCTTCAATGCGTTTGTGTTCAAACGTGCCAGGGCAATTTGCCATCCAGACTGCGCTGGGAGGTTATCAGAGTATCAATGATCTGGTCGCGCCTTCCGGACGGCTGTGCAAGCAGCGGGACCTTGCATACCAATTGCTTACCGCTATTCCGGGTGTTACATGCGTCAAGCCTAAAGCCGCGCTATATATGTTTCCGCGCCTGGACCAGAAGATGTACCCGATCAATGACGATCAGAAATTTATCCTTGAACTGCTGGAAACCGAGAAGGTGCTAGTGGTTCAGGGTACGGGCTTTAACTGGCCTGATCCCGACCACTTCCGCGTGGTGTTCCTGCCTAATACGGACGATTTAGTCGAAGCGATTGGTCGAATTGCGCGTTTTCTGGAGCATTACCGAAAGCGGTATGGGAAGAAATAATGGCGCTATATGATTTGCAGTGGACACCCCTTCGATATGTGCAAGATGAACAACAAGAAATAATCATTTAAAAATCCGTTCGTCCTGAGCTTGTCGAAGGATGGATGAATTGCTAAAAGGGTAAATGAAATGTTTTGGGTGTACATTCTCCGCTGTGCCGACGGTAGCTATTACACCGGTCATACCGACAATCTTGAAAGGCGCATCGGCCAGCACCAGGCCGGAGAATGCGAGGGTTACACCGCAACGCGCCGTCCGGTGGAACTTATTTGGTCTCAGGATTGTGTCACGCGGGAAGACGCCTTGTCAGCCGAAATGCAAATCAAAGACTGGAGCCGCAAGAAGAAAGAAGCCATGATGCGTAGCGACTGGACGGAAGTTTCTCGCTTGGCAAAAAGTAAATCCGCTCATCCTTCGACAGGCTCAGGACGAACGGATTTACTTCTTCTGTGGGAAATTGAAAGTTGATTACCCACTCTATTTCACATAGAGCCGAACTGATTAAGAAAATCCGAACGTGCCCTCTCAATTTTTTCAAGGTATGCATTTAATTTACAATGAACTCTTATGAGAGGCTTCCGAACGATTTGCAACCTCGGTCCGAGTACCCCGCTAACCTTCCCAATCCCTATTGTCGGAGGGGCCCCGAGAGGGGATGGATAATAGAATTGAATTTTGGAGTTATAAAATAATGAAACCGATGAACGTAGGTCTATTGGGTCTGGGCACCGTAGGTGCAGGCACATTTACTGTGTTGTCGCGCAATGCTGAAGAAATCTCCCGCCGTGCGGGTCGTCCCATACGCATTGTCGTGGTGGCGGAAAAAGATGTAGCGCGTGCCAATGAAATTATCCGAGGCACCTGTCGTGTAGTCGACGACGCATTCGCTGTGGTGAACGACCCGGAAGTGGATATCGTTATCGAGCTAATCGGCGGCTGCGGTGTGGCCAAGGAATTGGTGCTTAAGGCCATTGCTAATGGCAAGCATGTGGTCACTGCAAACAAGGCGCTACTGGCCATACATGGCAACGAAATATTTGCCGAGGCACAAAAACAGGGCGTGATGGTTGCATTCGAAGCGGCAGTGGCGGGCGGTGTGCCGATTGTCAAAGCGGTACGCGAGGGATTGAGCGCCAATCGCATTGAGTGGATTGCCGGAATTATTAACGGAACTACCAACTTTATTCTATCCGAGATGCGCGATAAGGGGCTGAGTTTCGATACCGTGCTGAAAGAGGCGCAGCGTTTGGGTTACGCCGAGGCCGATCCCACCTTCGACATCGAAGGGGTGGATGCAGCGCACAAGATCACCATACTCTCTGCGATTGCATTCGGCATTCCGATGCAATTCGACAAGGCGTATATTGAGGGTATTTCTCAGCTTAATGCAAAGGACATAAAGTACGCCGAACAGCTCGGCTACCGCATCAAACTGCTTGGTATTACCAAACGCACCACGGCAGGTATTGAGTTACGCGTGCATCCCACCTTGATTCCCGCCAAACGACTGATCGCCAACGTGGAAGGTGCGATGAACGCGGTGGTAGTGCAGGGCGACGCAGTCGGTGCGACTTTGTATTACGGCAAGGGCGCGGGTGCAGAACCAACGGCCAGTGCGGTAATTGCCGATCTGGTTGATGTGACGCGTATGCACACCGCCGACCCGGAACATCGTGTGCCGCATTTGGCATTCCAGCCGGATCAATTGGTCGATCTGCCCATTCTGCCAATAACTGAGGTGGTGACCTGTTACTACCTGCGCCTGCGGGTGCAGGATGAACCTGGTGTGCTGGCCGATATTACACGCGTGCTGGCGGATGAGCAGATTTCGATTGATGCCTTGATTCAGAAAGAACCGGGTGATGGTGAAGACGAGACGGACTTGATTTTGCTTACCCATTTGACACGCGAAAAACGCATCAATGCAGCTATTGCCAGACTTGAAAAATTATCAGTGGTTGTGAGTAAAGTGGCGCGCATCCGTATGGAAGAGCTGGGCAAATAAGGTATTCCATCTCTATTGAGAGAAACTTGAAAAAACTTACTCTCCACCCCTCTCTCCTGTAAAAGGAATAGGGTTTAAAATCGAAGCGAGCAAAGCAATGAAATACATCTCTACACGCGGCAATTCACCCGCTAAAAATTTCACCGAAATCCTGCTCGGTGGGCTCGCGCCAGATGGCGGCCTGTACCTGCCGGAAGAATACCCGCAAGTAACGCGAGCCGATTTGGATAACTGGCGCAATCTGCCTTACGCTGATCTCGCTTATGCCGTGCTGTCCAAATTTGCAACGGATATTCCTGCAGACGACCTTAAAGCGATTGTTAGCAAGACCTACACATCTGCCATATATCACAACGCCCGCGCCGATTCTGACACTCAGCAAATTACCCCGCTGCGTACGCTGGAGTCGGGAATGCATATTCTAGAATTGTCAAACGGACCGACCTTGTCGTTCAAGGACATGGCGATGCAATTGCTGGGCAATTTGTTCGAGTATGTGCTGGATAAACAGCACGAAGAACTTAATATCCTCGGCGCCACTTCCGGTGACACCGGCTCGGCGGCGGAATACGCCATGCGTGGCAAGCGCGGCATCCGCGTGTTCATGTTGTCGCCGCACGGCAAAATGTCCGCTTTCCAGCGTGCGCAGATGTATTCATTGCAAGATCCAAACATCTTCAACATCGCCATCCGTGGCGTGTTTGACGAGGCGCAAGACTTGGTCAAAGCGGTGTCCAATGATCATGCCTTCAAGGCCAAATATAAAATCGGCACGGTCAATTCTATCAACTGGGCGCGCGTGTCGGCGCAGATCGTCTATTATTTCAAGGGCTACTTTGCCGCGACGCAATCCAACGATGAGAAGGTTGCATTTTCTGTGCCGTCCGGCAATTTCGGTAACATCTGCGCGGGCCATATTGCGCGCATGATGGGCTTGCCCATCGGCCAGCTTATCCTTGCAACTAACGAAAACGATGTGTTGGATGAGTTCTTTAGAACCGGCGTCTATCGCCCGCGCGCGACGGATCACACCTATCACACCAGCAGCCCGTCGATGGATATCTCCAAGGCATCCAACTTCGAACGCTTTATATTTGACTTGGTTGGGCGCGATGCAGCCAAGGTGCGCGAATTCTGGAGCAGCATTGATGCAGGGGGCGCGTTCGATATCAAGGGCACGCCCTATTGGCATGAGCTATCTAAATTTGGTTTCGCTTCCGGCAAAAGTACGCATCTCGACCGCCTAAAGATCATCCGCGAACTGTGGGAAGACTACGACGTAATGGTCGATACCCATACCGCCGATGGGATCAAAGTCGGTCTCGAACAACGCCGTCCCAGCTTGCCGCTAATCTGCCTGGAAACCGCGTTGCCAGTTAAATTTGAAGACACCATCATCGAAGCACTCGGACGCAACCCGGAACGGCCTGCCGGATTAGAATGTATGGAGAAATTACCGCAACGCGTTGAGGTGATGGACGCAGATTTGGAAAAGCTTAAGGCGTATATCGCTGACAAAATTTCAAATTAGAGTTCAAAAATGTCTACGGTTTTATAGTGAGTGCGGCGGCATGTCGCCGTTTTCATGATGTGCCCTATTTAGCCAATATAAAAAGGCTTTATCCTCAAACAATCCATCCTTGACTCTGTATTCTTCTGTTGCTGATCGAAAACTCCATCCTTCCATCCTTCCATCCTTCCTTCGACAAGCTCAGGACGTTCGGCAAAACAAGCTCAGGACGAACGAATTTTTTTTCGCATACCAAATAGGTGAATGACCGTTTGTACTGAGCAGCCTTGCTTTGGCAAGTCGTATCGAAGTATGAACGGGTGTATACAGAGGAAAATCAACCTGCCCCTTTGCTCTTGGCGTATTTTTTTGTAGGCGTATCGAACGAGTAATGAAAACGTATATACTTTAGCAGTATATTTTATGAGGGTCGCATCATGTCCAAAGAAGCTGTTTTCACAATGAAGTTGGAGCCTGAGCTACGCGCGGAGTTCATGGCCGAAGCGGAAGCCGCCCACCGGCCAGCGTCTCAGGTCCTGCGCGAATTGATGCGCGAATTCGTTCAGCGTCAGCGAGAGGCGCGGGAATACGACGAGTTTCTGAGTCGTAAGGTCGATGCCGGCCGCGCCTCGATGCGCGCCGGTGTCGGTCACGCCAATGATGAAGTTGAAGCCACATTCGCCGCGCGGCGTGCAGTTGTGACGAACAAAGCGTGAGGGTTATCTGGACGCCTGAAGCGCTGCAGGATCGCGTTGATGTTTGGGACTGCATTGCGGCCGATAACCTGCGAGCGGCCGCCCGCATGGATGAGCTTTTCAGCGATGCGGCTGCACAGCTGGCCGATCACCCGAAGCTGGGGCGACCGGGAAAAATTCAAGAACCCGCGAGCTGATCCCGCATGAAAGCTATCGCCTAGTGTACGAAATTAGCGGCGAAACTGTGTGGATGCTGGCCTTGGTTCACACTGCGCGCCAGTGGCCATTAGTCCGTGATTGAGTGAGGGGAACATTCAGCACAACCGAGCTTTGTCATTTCGACTGAAAGGAGAAATCCTTCCGTCCCGGGATTATAAACAAAGGTAGCGCAGCGAACAGGCTCCTGCGATTGTCGCGTTGTGATGTTGGGCTTCGCAACCTCAGCGCCAACCTACCGGGCTGCCGCGTGGGGACACGCTACAACCCACACGTTAAAGCTGTTTATGAACACCTGCTTGCCCTAGGCAAGTCCAAGATGTCCTCCCTCGTTGCGCAATGCGCAAGCTGGTGGATTTGTGCTTTGGTGTACTCAAAACTCAACAGCCGTATCAACACGATTATCTGAAAATGCTTGACGTTAACGACGGCATCTACCGGGCTTTACCTACGCGGCTTTTTCTCACGTCAGTCTGTACAATATCCCATTGACCTTCGAGTTTTAACCTATATCTATAAAGGGTTATTGCTGCTAAATTGTGTTGAAGATACAAATAGTCACTGTAATTATAGACATAATGTTTTTTAATTTTTAAGCGAGAGTTATAAATGAATACAACTATCTCAAACGGAATACCACTGAGAATTAAAGTTGGTGACAAAGATTTAATTAGCTCTGGCATTATTCATCTAGAGCAAGATGAATTCGAATTAACGATCTCCGGCCTTACGATAATATTTCGTTTTAAGACGGATGATGGCGCGCCTAGATTTGAGGGAAATATTAGCCCCGACAACAAACTCGTTATGAGTCTTTTAAATCACAACAACGCCCTCGGCGAAGGAATATTTTCTCCCATCGAAATTGCCAAATGCAAAAAACTCAATTGTCTGGGTGACAATTAGGTGGAGTTTTATATTAGGAGGGGCAGCCTCAGTCGGGTTATATTTTAGACCAATGTACTGTCATATCGATAATCCAGGCAGCCTAGTTGAAGATATAAAAGCAACATGGTCAATTTTTATTCCGATAATTACTCTTGCTCTTGGTTATACTTTTGGGAAAGGGAAATAAACATCTCTGATATTTTTTTGCCATAAAGGGCTATATTGCAGCAAAAGTGGCTATGAGTTCGGTAGGTTGGGCTGAATGAAATGAAGCCCAACATCTCACCGCTAACCATCTATTCCATTACCTCTTTGCCACCTCCACCACAATCCGATGCTGTCATTCCCCGCTCAATGTAGCCATGTAATGTTGAATGTGGCCAATCAACAGGGCGATTTACCCGGCCATGCTTTACGAGGATTGTAATGAATGTAGTCAACGTGCTGACAGTGTTATGAAAATTTATAATTTGATAATAAACACACTACGAGTGTCTACCACTAAACCGAAATGATAAACCAACATAAACTGGCCACCCATATTTATGCCAACGTCACCACCGCTCTCGATGAAGACCTGCGCGGCGGTGATCTCACCGCACAACTAATTCCCTTGCATACAGAAGCACACGCCACTGTTATAACGCGCCAAGATGCAGTGATATGCGGCGCGGCTTGGTTTGATGCGTGTTTCAAAGCTATGGATAAAGATTGCATCATTCATTGGCTTGCACAGGATGGTGATGTCGTAACAGCCAAGCAAACGCTGTGCGAGATACGCGGTGATGCACGTGCGATGCTGACTGCCGAACGGTGCGCACTCAATTTTTTGCAGACACTTTCCGCTACCGCCACGCAGACTCGGCACTATGTCGAGGCGGTGCGCGGCACGCACGCGAAAATTCTGGATACACGCAAGACGCTGCCGGGTCTGCGCATGGCACAGAAATATGCGGTAAAAATGGGCGGAGGGCATAACCAGCGGATTGGTTTATTTGATGGCGTGCTGATCAAGGAGAATCATATCCTGGCTGCGGGTGGCATCCGTCCTGCGTTGGAACAAGCTTTCCGTCTTGTTCCTGAGGGTATAAGCATCCAAATTGAAGTAGAAAATTTGGAACAGCTGCGTGAAGCGCTAGATGCTGGTGCCAAGTTAATTTTGCTCGACAATTTCGATCTCGATAGTATGCGTGTTGCTGTCAAACTTACTGCCGGTCGCGCCGAACTGGAAGCCTCCGGCGGCATTACGCTTGATAAAGTACGCGCTATCGCCGAGACCGGCGTAGAACGCATCTCCATTGGTGGCCTGACCAAAGATATACAGGCTGTAGATTTATCGATGCGGTTTGAAATTTAATCTATCGTTCCCCATTTAGGGAGCATTCACAACCAAGGTAAAAATCATGAGCGACTCCATAAATATCGTCTGCCCAAGTTGCGATGCGGTAAACCGCATTCCCGCTGGAAAGTTAACCAGCCAGCCGAACTGCGGCAAATGCAAACAGGCTCTGTTTAACGCGCATCCGATTGAGCTGAGCAGCAGCAACTTCGAGAAGTACATCACGCGTAACGATATACCGGTGCTGGTGGATTTCTGGGCACCATGGTGTGGTCCCTGCCGCATGATGGCGCCCGCCTTTATTCAGGCAGCAGAGAAACTCGAGCCAAAAATACGTTTAGCTAAACTAAATACAGAAGAAGCGCAGGAACTGGGCGCGCGCTATAACATCCGCAGCATTCCCACCCTCGCCATATTCAAAAATGGACGCGAGGTGGCAAGGCAGGCAGGCGCCATGGATGTATCCGGCATTGTGTCATGGGCTCGTGCTAACGCCTGAAATGCCACTTAAACGCTATGCAACTGGTGCGGGAGGTTGAAAATTGATTACCCACTCTCTTTCACATAGAGCTAATAAAAAATGGGAGGGAGACCGCCAGTGAATATGCCTTTGAAAAAAATCAACACTCCATACGGATGCAACCGACTCCTGTCGTGCCTGGCGATAGGAATCGTGTGTTTGTCAACAGCCGGTTGCGTCACGGGTCCACGCAGCCTCGAGACTGACCGACTAACTTACAACGAGGCGATCAAGAGCACCACCGAGGCCCAGTTGCTGCTCAACATTGTCCGGCTGCGCTACAACGATACACCGAGCAGCCTGGCAGTATCGGCGATTGCGACGCAATTCGAGGTACAGAAAAGCTTTTCACTGACTCCCTTTTTCGGCGTGAACGGCGGTGATCCGGCCCAGCACTTTTCCGCGCTGCTGCCGCAAGCGCAAATATCCACTACTGACCGTCCGACCATCACGCTGACACCGCTTGACGACCAGGAGTTCACTCGCAAGCTCTTTACACCGATGACGCTTGACGGTGTGCTTTACCTCACAAAAACAACGTGGCCGATATCAACGGTATTTCGTCTGTGGCTGGAGAATCTTAATTGGGTTTCCAACGCCCAGAACGGCAGTGGCCCGACGTTGAAGAGCTTGCCAGACTATGCCGAATTTTTGCGCGGCATCAATGCGCTGCAAGCGTTGCAGGATCGAGGCCATATCGTGTTCGGCACTGAAGAGCGAGAGGAGCCACAACAAGGTACTGTGGCCGCCAGCCCAACAGCTCACGACTTGCTGGATGCAGTCAAAGAAGGATATGAATTTCGTCCCGATCACAATAGCGCATTGATATTAGTCAAGAAAAGTCGGCAACCGGTGATGAAGGTTCATCCAGAAGCATTGGCCTCTGCCGAAATGCGCGAACTCGTCCAGGTTTTTGGCCTCCGGCCCGGACTGCCGAAATATGATCTCAAGATCGAGAACCTGGACCCGTTCAAACTAAATCATCCGCGGGAAGGCGTAGACGTTTTGGACTTGGAGACGCGCTCGTTGCTTCAGGTGTTGTATTTCGTTTCAAAAGGGCTTGATGTTCCTGTGGAACATATGGAACGAGGATTTGTTCAGGCAACGACCGATGAAACTGGCCAGCCGTTCGACTGGCGAAAAATAACGAGCAATCTCTTCCGCGTATATTCGGCCAAAGGAGACAGGCCACCTAACGCGCATGTGGCAGTCAAATACCTGGACTATTGGTTCTATATCGATAAAGTTGATCAGGACACTATGGCGACTTTTTCGTTGCTGATGCAGCTGGCGCGATTGGAAACAAGCGGTAAAACAGGGCTAGGACCGGCGCTGACCCTGCCGTTGGGTGGGCGATAACAGGTGAAACTGGACAGTCATAGACACTGAGTATGTCGAAAAGCAACGTTGCACAGGAACCGGGAGTTATTAATGATGCCCGACGGTAGTTTGTCGGGCAGGGGTGGGGAAGGGAGACTGATTCTTTAGTTTTGGTTCACCCTGATGCTGTACGAGCCAGTACCTTGAGCCTTATTATAATGTCGAACCTGGGCAAAATATTGCCCAGGGATGAGTTCAGCTGCGATTCTCGCATTTAGCCCAATGCCACCATCGTCGTCTTCGGTGATAAGACTCGTCTGACTGTTGGGGCCGAATAACTTCATCACCACATCAGTCTGGCCGCCCGTTTGTATGATATGGCGACCGCTCTTTTTTACGGTGAATTTGAACAGGTCTTCTTCACCTGGCAGACCGATTGAGGTTGATACGGGCGCTGCATTGACGCCCAACTCGATCGCTTGAACCGCAGTGTGCGGGTAGGCTTGTTCGCTGGCAATGAAGGCCTTGTCCAGCGCTGACAACGCGTTATTCTCTTTGGTGCCATGGCCGCTTTTGACCCAAGTGTCGGGAAAGAAGTAAAGCATGATCGAATCGGGATCGAATTCCGTCCCTCTGATCTGATCAGCCGCATACTTATTCAAAACATTGTGCCGGATTTGATCCGGGGTCCAGTTATTCGGCGGTCCGCTTAGGTCTTGGAGGACGACTTCCTCGTTCCACTCAATTCCACCTGACGGATTTTGATGTTCGTGTGCAAGACCGATTGTATGGCCAAACTCATGGGCGGCAGTGCCACCATCGAGAAATCCAAGGTTCATCGTGGGTTGGTCGCGCGGAATTGATTGACAATCTGTGCCGATATAGGACCACGCTCCGTCCGAGGAATCAAAGGCGATGCGAATCTCCGCGTCGGGTGCGTTGTTAAACTCGAATTTCAGATTCGCATGCGGAAGCCACCAAAGTGCTTGTTCTTTGGCGATTGCTTGTTGGGCATTGGTCCCACCCATGAATCGCACGCGTAGTGTCGATCCATTGATCCACATCTTTCTAAAAACGAAGACCGCACGTGCTGGTCCAGTGCCGAGCCTGATAGTCTGTTGTGGGCGGACAAGATCGAGCGGTAGAAGTCTGTCGTGACAAATTTTTAGATTCTCTTTCATAGTGATCTCCTTAAGAATAAAAAGCTGAATTTTTAGTCAATGTTTATGCCATTCTGATGCATTCTCGGATAACGGGCTTTTCGAGCGATGACATTTCGCTAATGTTCCTGCTGCTCATATCAAACTATCGTCTTCACCTGGAAGTTATTATTCCGGTAAGGACATAATAGTAGGGCGACACCCAAAAAAAGCGAATAAGCAAATTGCTTATTTTTTGATTAAGGAAAAAACACTTAAAATATATTACGCATAAAAACTTGAGTAGTTTCTGATGTCGCTACGATTCAGGGGGTGTGAAAATTTTGAGAGTCGCAATGGAAAACTGATGAATCTTGATGAAATACTCAACATGCCGTATGCACCATTCCATTGATTTCGCAGATGGGTGGCATTCGCCAAGAATTGAGGCTAATTTCTTCACACATTGGTCATGGGTAGGAGGGCAAAAATATCTGGCTGTGTCCACTTGCAGAACGATTGGGAAATTTGTGTGTGGAAAATCCTAGTATGCTTAAGCATCGCCACTATCGAAGAAGCAAGTAAGATACAAAAAATGTGTTTATCGTTAGTCCTTAATTTATAACTTTAGGAGGCAACAAATTGCTAAATCTAAAAACCGTATTGGCATTTCTGTTGCTTTTAATAAGTTCTTCCGCTTGGGCATTCATGCCAGCCTCCGGAATGTGGGGGGTTGATTCTGAGGATAATGGACTTCCCGGCAGAGGGTTCCAGGTTGAGGCAGAAAACGGAATAGTCGTTTTTACATATTACGGATACCGAGCAAATGGCAGTAGCGTATTTTATTACGCGGCTGGCCCGATTATAAATAATACCTTTACAGCCTCTCTTCTTGATTTGCATGGTGGTACATCGTTAGGGGGGCCATATCAAACCGCGTCTTTATTAAACCCAGCTGGCACAGTTACAATTAATTTTTCAAGCGGAAAGCACGGCATCATTTCGTTGCCCAGTGAGCCACAAAGGGCCATCTCAAAGAGGCCTTTTGGTTATTTCGACGGGAATGACGGATTGCTTGGGACATGGTTGTTCACGAGGATACAAGGCCAAACGCCGCTTTCACAAATGCGAAATTTGAGCACTAACACTGGAATACCAAGCTCTACAGGGAATGGCGTTGTTTCGACAGCAGAATTAAATTTTTTTTGCGAGTTTCAGATTTCCGGGGTTCTTGTTGGGATGGTTGTATGTGGCGAAGTCCCCTTTGTGACAAGCTCGATAATGTATGCGCTAAAATTTTCAGGCGATAGGGGTGATGGTATCGCGTCTATACAATTATCTTCAGGTGGGGATTTTAGCGCCTCCCAAGAAATGCATGCTCTTAGGATATCGACAAAGAATGGCATCAAAACAGGACTTAATGACGGAACAGAAGAATCTTTATTTACCCATTCTCAATTGGTCTCTGCGCAGGCATCAACTCAAAACCTGGAGCAGGTGGTAACTGAGAAACGGTTGTCATTGGAGGATGCAAAAATAGTAGAGGCTCTTAAGATATGGGCTTCGGAAGCTCAGGCAATCATGCAACGGGTTCCGTAGCCATGATATTTGAATATCATTACTCTGGGGCAGAGGGTAAGGTATCAAATTTCTGCGACCTTCTTGACTATAAATTACCTGTCTTCACGCGCGTATATTTTTCCCTCATTCAAGAGGAGTTCAAATGGACTTAACAGACAGACAAGCTGGAATCAATCATGGCCAGAGAGGATGCGACTATACGGGGGGCGTTTTTGGGCGACACCAAGACTGAAAATGAAGATTATTTTTTTGGTGTTAAGTCATTCTTCGGTGTTATGTCGATAACCTTTACACCAAGCTCTTTTAGCTTTTCATCAACTTCCTTGCCTTTCTTTTTGGGAACGGTTTCCGTGAAATCGGCTTTGGGGTCGATTGGGTCATAAGTAATTGTCCCGTCAGAGTTAACTTTCTTTGTCATGACGGGTTTTGATGTTATGTCGATAACCTGGACGCCCACTTCCCTTGCTTGTTCATCAATTTCCTTACTTAGCTTTTGTGGAACCGTTTCTGGAGAGCCAGCCTTCGGGTCCCCCACTGGGTCATAGGTAACTGTGCCGTCAGGGTTGATTTTCTTGGTCATGACGGGGGCTGCAATTGTTATGCTTGAGATAGTAATGGCAAGCAGCAGTGTGATGAGTTTCATATGAATACTCCTGAAAATATTTACAAACTATTTGAAACCCGTGCGCTTGGGCAGGCGTGGTACATACTGGTCACATATTACAAAAATAGAAAACAAAAAAGACCAGCGTAGATGCAAGAAATTGATTTTATTGGTGCCCCGAAGACGAATCGAACGTCCGACCTACCCCTTAGGAGGGGGTCGCTCTATCCACTGAGCTACCGAGGCGCGCGCGCATTCTAACGCAAATGTGCTTCGATCACACCTCTGCTACTCAGCATTTATTTAGTCAGAATTATTCTCAAAGATGGCAAACAACACTGTAACTATTTGATATAAATTTAGTTATCAAGAAACGTAATCGTCCAGCTGATACAGTACCTCGTTTATGTCATGTTCTATCTTAAGGATAGTTACGCTTTTTTACGACTACAGGCTGCATGATCCGGGCCAATTTCAGCGGTGATGGATTTTTCCCCGATCCCGGATTGTTGTTACTGTTTGAAGTGGATCGCCAAATCGGACTCCCCACTCGTATTGTCGGGGCACTGAATGACGAGCGGCATTGGCTTGTTTCCGTCTGATGAGGCATTATTGAAATTCGTTTGCCTGGTGCTACAAAAATCAGCAGAAAATGGGCGACGCCCATCAGAGACTGGAAAGCTGAACTTGATCGCTTTACTATCCAGTTAATGAGTGGATGTCGCAGCATTATCAAATTTCGTTTGTACAAAATTCAGGACACTCTCTAAAAAAGTGAATGAACTCCTCTTGAATATTAAGGCATAACCTTCTGCCCATGAAAGAATCGAAAGTGGTTTCTGTGTCTGTGAATAATTATTCCCGTTTGCGTGAAGCGGTAATAATTATTGCAACCGGCTGTCTGGTCGGGGTGGCGATTCCTGTCCTAGCGGAGCGAGCCGACCCTTTTTCGACACAGGGACTGACCGCAAGCTCTGTGGCGGGGAGCATTCACCATCCCTTGCTCGTTATTCCATGCGAAAACATGCAATTCTCAAAAACTCCGCTTTCGTTGACTGATGTGGTGGAGCGGGCACTGTGCAACAATCCGCAAACCCGTGAAGCTTGGGCGAACGCAAGAGTCCAGGCGGCCCAGGTGGGCGTCGGCAAATCCGCCTATCTGCCATCGATCAGCATCGCCGGAGCGGTATCGAAGAACCGTACCGGTGGCAGCAATTCCTTTACGCCCCGCACGACAACCTATGACCAGCAAAGTGTCAGTGCCTCATTGAATTACCTGTTGTATGATTTCGGCGCCCGTGCCGCCTCTCTCGAGAACGCCAGACAGGTACTTACCGCACTAAACTTAACCCAGGATGCCACTATCCAGTCGGTGTTCCTGTTCGCAGTGCAGTCCTACTATCAGCTTTTTGCCACCCAGGCTGCCGTTGAATCCGTAAAAAAAGCGGAAAAATCCGCCCTCGAAAGTTTCAATGCCGCCACCGCCCGTTACAATGTCGGCAGGGGCACGCCGGCCGACAAGCTGCAAGCCCAGACGGCCTATTCGCAAGCAGTACTGAACCGGATACAGGTCGAGGGAGATGCCAGAAACGCTCAGGGCGTGCTGGCAAACAGCATGGGGATGGACGCAAATCGCACTTTTGCACTCAGGCCTCCTTCCCTTCAGGTGGCAGACGCGCAGTTCGAGCAAGATATCGCAGGACTGATCGAAGAGGCACGGAGCTTGCGCCCTGACCTGGCCGCTGCGAAGGCTCAGGTCAACGCCGCCAAGGCCAACGCAGAAGCTGCGAAGTCTGCTGGAATGCCGACTATTTCCCTTTCGTCGAACTTATTACATAGCGAATCAAGCATCTTTACCACTGCCAACAATTCGGCACTAGGCGTGTCGCTTAATTATCCGCTTTTCACCGGCTACAATATTACTTACCGCATTCGTGCCGCCGAGGCGCAGATCGAAACCCGCCTCGCCCAGCAAGAAAAAATCAGCCAGCAGGTTGCTCTGGACGTGTGGAAAGCCTACCAGGGCGTCGTTACCGGAACCCAAGCGGTTAAAAGCAGCATCGTTCTGGTAACAAGTGCCATTCAATCGGAACGAGTTGCACTCGGGCGCTACAAGGCGGGCGTGGGGAATATCCTCGATCTTCTGATCGTCCAGACATCGCTCGCCAGCGCCAGGTTGCAGAACATTCAGGCCGTTTACAGCTGGCACATCGCCAAGGCGGCACTGGCCCAAGCTATGGGCAAACTTGATTTTTCCGCTATTGCGCCGGAAAAAACCTCTCCTTAACTGTTTTTCAATGTACCCATGAAACCAAGCCAATTGCTGTTAATAAAAGTAGTGCTGATTCTGGCCCTGATCGGTCTCGGCGCAGGAGGATATATTTACTGGCAGAAATCATATTCACTGTCTCTAGCGGAGCGTTACAAAACCCAAGCACTAGAGATGGGAGATATTATCCAGACAGTTTCCGCCAATGGCACGCTCAATCCGGTGGTGCTGGTGAATGTCGGCACTCAGGTCTCGGGGACGGTAAAAAAACTGCATGTAGATTTCAATGACCGGGTCAGCGAAGGACAAACGCTGGCGGAGCTCGATCCTGCACTGTTCCAGGCACAGGTGGGGCAGAGCGAGGCTAATGTGAGCAACGCCCAGGCATCTCTGGAGCTGGCTCTTGCCAACGAGGCGAGAATGCGCCAGCTGTTCAAGCAGGACTATGTTTCCAGGCAGGAGCTGGATCAGACGGTACAGGCACTGAAATCGGCCCGTGCCCAGCTTGCCCTGGCGCGGGCGCAACTGCAGAAGGATCGTACAAACCTCGGCTACTCCGTCATCCGCTCGCCGGTTTCAGGCGTGGTGGTATCGCGCGTAATTGACATCGGCCAGACCGTGGCCGCCAGCTTCCAGACGCCGACCCTGTTCACGATCGCCCAGGATCTCTCCAAAATGCAAATCAATTCCAGTTTTGCTGAGGCCGACGTGGGTAACATCCGGGTAGGGCAGTCGGTACGTTTTACTGTAGATGCCTTCCCCAACCGCACTTTCCATGGCACGGTCAAGCAGCGTCGACTCAATCCCACTACACTGCAAAATGTGGTGACCTATGATGTGGTGGTTGCAGTTGACAATCCTGAGCAGATTCTGATGCCGGGCATGACAGCCTATGTCAACATTACTATTGCCCAGCGCAAGAACGTGCTGCTGGTACCCAACACGGCACTGCGTTTTAAACCTGCCGAGGCTGCACCCAAAAAAGGGAAGACAAGAAGTAAAGAAGAGCACAAAAAAGCCCCGGGCGGGATCGTGTATGTTCTGGAAAGCGGCAAACTGAAACTGGTCAGGATAAACACCGGAATCACCGATAACAAGTTTACGGAAGTCATGTCCGGGGATTTGAAAGCAGGCGATCAGGTGGTGACTGAGGAAGCTATTTCAACCCAGAATGAAGGGCAGTCGCCAGGAACTATGAAGATGAGAATGTTCTGATGGATGGCGAACCGATTATTCGTATCAGCGGGCTTGGCAAGAATTACCTGACCGCCGCCGGGCCCGTTCCGGCGCTGAAAGACATCAGTCTCGTCATTTACCCAGGGGAATTTGTTGCCATCATGGGACCTTCCGGGTCGGGCAAATCTACCTTCATGAACCTTCTCGGTTGTCTCGATACTCCTTCAAGCGGTGCCTACTCCCTCAACGGAACCAACGTGCGGACGCTTGACAAGGACCAGCTCGCGCGGCTAAGGAATGGTGTGATCGGCTTCGTATTTCAGGGGTACAACCTGCTTGCCCGCGTCAATCTGATCGACAACGTGGCGCTGCCCCTGATTTACGCTGGGGTTGGGAAGGCAGAACGGAACAGACGGGCGCAGGAAATGCTCGACAAGGTTGGCTTGGGCCAGTACGGCGCTTCCCGTCCCAGCCAGATTTCTGGCGGCCAGCAGCAGCGGGTGGCCATCGCCCGCGCCCTGATCAACCACCCGCGACTGATCCTGGCTGACGAACCGACCGGCAACCTGGATACCAAAACCAGCCATGAAATCATGAGCCTGTTCACGCAACTCAACCGAGATGAAGGCATTACCGTGATTCTGGTGACCCATGAAGCCGACATTGCTTCCTTTGCCAACCGCTTGGTGCGCTTCATAGATGGACACTTGGCTCACGACGGCGCGGTAGAGCACGAATTGCATGGGACACACGCATGATAAGCGCGATGTTGAGCGAAGCCTGGCTTTCCATGGGTGCGAACCGGCTGCGCACCTTTCTCACTATGCTGGGAATGATGATCGGCGTCGGCGCCGTGATCCTCATTATGGCCATCGGTAAGGGCGCCCAGTTTTTGGTGGATCAGTCCATCGCCTCCATGGGAAGCAATCTTTTCATCGTCCTTTCCGGCTCCTCGACTTCCGGCGGCATACGCATGGGCTTGGGCGCGACCCCTACGCTCACCATCGGGGATGCACAGGCCATCGCCGAACTACCCAGCATCTCGGCGGTCGCACCCAACGCTCCCGGCACGGCACAACTGGTGTATGGCTCCAACAACTGGAGCACACAGGTGATTGGCACCACGCCCAGCTATCTTGATGTGCGCGACTGGAAACTGTCCGCCGGCTACCCTTTTTCCGATTCCGACGTGCGCTCCGCCACCCGCGTTGCCCTGTTGGGGCAGACCGTGGTGAAAAACTTGTTCGGCGACGAAGACCCGGTAGGCAAAACCATCCGCATCAAGAAAAGTCCATACCAAGTAGTGGGCGTGCTGGCCATGAAGGGGCAAAGCCTGGACGGGCGGGACCAGGACGATAGTGTGTTGGTTCCTGTCACCACCGCCCAGCGCAAGCTGTTCGGCTCCCAGTTTCAGGGCACCGTGCGCCTCATCATGGTTCAAGCGACCTCGGCCCAGGATATGCCCGCGGCCGAACGTTCCATGAACCAGTTGTTGCGCCAGCGCCACCGTCTTCAGGAGGCGGCGGAAAACGATTTCACGGTGCGCAACCTCACCGCCCTGGCGAATACCGCCGCCGAAACGACCCGTGTCATGTCCGTCATGCTCGGTGCCATTGCATCCATCTCCCTGCTGGTGGGCGGCATCGGCATCATGAATATCATGCTGGTCTCGGTTACCGAACGCACCAGGGAAATCGGCATCCGCATTGCCATCGGTGCCCGCCAGCGGGACATCTTGTTACAATTCCTGCTTGAAGCGATCACTATTTCCATTGTTGGCTGCCTGATAGGTGTGGGGCTAGGCATCGGCGGCGCTGTACTGGTGAATCAGATTACCCAGACTGCCGTGGTTATTACTATGAGTTCCGTTGTCATGGCGTTCATGGTGGCGGCCGCGGTGGGGGTGTTTTTTGGTTTTTATCCGGCTAGAAAAGCAGCTCGCATGGAACCGATTGAAGCGTTGCGCTATCAATAAAAACTTAAACTTGAGAGCATGGTGCAAACCGCAAAATTTCGACTACACGAATTCACGTAAGTGCAAAGCAATTTGCTGCAAGTATCAAGTTTCAAATTTCAAGCACGTTTTGCCCCTGCACATGCAAACGGCTCAATGCAAATTGCCCTTGATGGATACGGTGCTAGAGTTCAATGCTGGTAATCGTTACCACTGCATGTCTAAAGTTCTTGAAGCAGGGCATCAAACCAATGCATAATTTCACGTTACAGTGATTTTGTTCAACCAAGTTGCAGGTAATTGGATGATCGCAGTGTGATTTCGTGCTAGGCGCCGATTCTGTCGATAATTCACGCACTGCCGGTGATTTGCGACTTGAGCGCATACGCAAGGAAGGTCTTTGCTGCGACGATGTCCTTTTATTAATTTTTCTTCTAATCGAAAAAGATGTCAGTCTAGCCCATGGAAAAAATTGTACTGAGAGTCATTGTGCTTACCTTAATTTACAAATAAAAGTTATTTTTCAGGAAATCGAAAAACTTCACCCATCGGGTCATGGTACTTAACACTCGCAAGGGTAAGGAAATCAGTATTCATGGATCTATCAATCTATAGTTTTGTTTCACTGTCTATTGGATTATTAGTCGGCGCAGGTGTTGTTTGGTTGATTTTGCGTGCCCGCATTTCTGCTACCGAATTGCGGGCAAAAAGCGAAAGCCAGATTGAAATTGCCAGGCTCAATGAGCGTTTGATTGCCTCTCAGGAAGATACAAAGCGTCTCGCCACTCAGCTTGCTGATCTGCAAAAACAAGCAATGCTCTGGCGCGACCAGCTTGATGCAGCGGGAGATGAGCGTGCGCAATTGGCCGAACGTGCGGATCGTGTCCCTAAACTTGTGGCTAGTCTTGAAGCGGCAAATCAAGAGATAAGCACTCTTAAGCAATTTATCGCGGATATTCGTGAAAAGGTTGGTATGGTTAACTCGACCATTGAGTCACAAGCTGAGCATATTGTGCAACTTCAGCAGGAACGCGTCACTCTGATAGAACGAAGCGATTTACTGACTCGGGATATCAATCTTTTAAGTATGCAGGTATCCGAGCTCACTATGAGCCTGGAAGTTGAGCGCAAGCAGTCACAAGAAAAACTGCAATTATTAATTGATGCTCGCGAGCAGCTTTCAAATCAGTTCAAGTCCCTGGCCGGTGAAATTCTGGAAGACAAAAGTAAGCGTTTTACTGAACAGAATCAAACGAACATAGGCGCGTTGCTTGGGCCATTGAAGACTCAAATTCATGAATTCAAAGCTAAGGTTGAAGATATTCATCTTGAGGATACAAAGCAACAGGCAACCTTAAAGGCCGAGCTAAATCAGTTGAAAGATTTAAACCGGCAGATTACCGAGGAGGCTCATGGTCTGGCAACAGCACTTAAAGGCCAATCCAAGATGCAGGGGAACTGGGGGGAAATGGTATTGGAAAATATCCTGGATCGTTCAGGATTGAGATCCGGTAAGGAATATCGTCGTGAAGTCAGCTTCAACACCGAGACGGGCAGAAGCCGCCCAGACGTAATTATTTATCTTCCGCAAGTGAAACATCTAGTCATCGATTCCAAGGTATCCCTCAATGCCTATACCCGGTATGTTAATGCAGAAGGAGAAATTGAGCGTCAATTGGCGCTGAAAGAGCACGTTGCAGCTATATCCAACCGAATTAAGGAGCTGTCAGATCGCAATTATTTCGAGCTGCCCGGCCTAAACTCCCCTGAAATGGTCTTCATGTTCATTCCCATTGAATCCGCTTTTGTGGAAGCGTTGCGCGCAGACGAAACGTTATTCCAAAAAGCTATTGAACAGAATGTGCTGGTTGCGACGCCGACCACATTGCTTACCAGCCTCAATATCGTGCGCCAACTCTGGAGATTTGAAGAACAAAACGCTCATACCGCGGAACTCGCGGATCGTGCCGCCAAGGTATACAAAAAACTTAATACTTTCCTGGGCTCTATGGAAGGAGTCGGCAAGCAACTCGACAAGGCCAAGGATTCATTTAATATGGCTATGAGTCAACTCTATTCCGGGAAAGATAATCTGATCAAGCAAGCAAACGATTTCAAAAAACTTGGCGTCGCAGTGCAAGGGACATTCCCTGAGAATCTGCTGGCCAAGGCAGAACTCGAATTAGAGCACCTGCCTGAATTACCCGCACATGAAAATGTACCATTGGAATAAGCATGATTAATAACCAAGTCAAAAGTGACATAGACCGACTCTGGCTGGATTTTGCTACGGGAGGGTTTTCCAACTCGCTCATAATAATTGAACAGATATCCTTTCTGATTTTCGCCCGCCTGCTGGATATGGAAGAAGCACAACATGAGAGTAATGTCTTACTCTCCGGCGAATCCCCACATCATCTTTTTCGGGTTGACCAGCAAACACTGCGCTGGAAAAACTGGAGCCGGATGAGTGATGGTGAGGCCATGCTTAAGTTTGTGCGCGACGAGGTTTTTCCCCATCTGCGCATTCTCGGCGGCAAAAAATTCACATTTGGCGAATATATGAAAAACGTCTCGCTCCAAATCTCAAAGGTCAGTCTGCTGGTCTCGGTGGTGGAGCAGATCGAAAAGTTGCCACTAGGCAATAGCGACACCCAGGGCGACTTATATGAGTATCTGCTGAGCAAGCTCACCACGGCAGGCATACATGGCCAGTTTCGCACGCCTCGCCATATCATCAAGCTCATGGTGGAGCTTATAGACCCCAAGCCGTCTGAAACAATTGGTGACCCAGCTTGCGGCACGGCTGGTTTTTTGGTGGCAGTAATGGAATACCTGCGCAAGTCTTACTCTAAACCGGAGTCCGTCGAAACATTGGAAGGTGGCAGCAAAAGCTACTCTGGTGACCAGCTTGAACTTAATCAGGAGCACATTCAGTACGGCATGTTCTACGGTTTTGATTTCGATGCCACGATGCTGCGCTTGGCTGCCATGAATCTGATGCTGCATGGGGTGGAAAATCCGGACCTTCGCTACATGGATACGCTTTCAAAAGTATTTCCGGAAAAATTCCCGGCCATTGCCGATGGCGACAAAGGTGGGCTGGATATCATCCTCTCCAACCCGCCGTTTAAGGGCACGCTGGCGGAGGATGTGCATCCTTCGTTACTCAAAATTGTCCAAACTAGAAAATCCGAGTTACTTTTCGTTGTTCTTATTTTGCGCATGCTTAAGAGTGGTGGCCGTTCCGCTACCATTGTGCCCGATGGGGTTCTGTTTGGCTCAAGTAGAGCCCATTTGGCCGTACGTGAATATTTGCTTGATCATAACCAGCTGGAGGGGGTGATTTCACTGCCAGTCGGCGTATTCAGATCTTTTGCAGGACTTTCTACCGCTATTTTGGTGTTCACCAAGGGTGGATGCACTCAGGATGTATTTTTTTACGATGCGCAAGCCGACGGACTCTCGCAGGAAGAAAAGTGTCAAGAAAATGCCGACTATGATCTGTCCGATGTGTTGACCCAATATCGTTGTTGGCGTAACGGCGAGAGTGATTTTACTGATCGAACTGCAAAAGCTTTCAAGGTTTCCGCCGCAGACATTCGAGCCCATAATTTCGAGCTTTCAATAAACCGTTACAGGGAAACCAGGCATCAGGAAGTGAAGTGCGAGGAACCCAAGGTGATTCTGGCGCGCATGCGAACGCTTGAGGCCGAGATTCAACGCGACATGGCTGAGTTGGAGGCTATGCTTCGATGAAGTTCGTTAGGCTGGGAGATGTGGCACGAATTGTTTGTGGAGGGTCGCTTGACCGATCAAACTCTGCCTGCTGGAATGGTACGATTCCTTGGGTTACTGCGAAGGATATTCGTGGCGCACGTATTAATGATTCGTTGGAAAGGATTACAGAGTTTGGTCTGAAAGAGTCAGCATCCAATTTATTGCCAGTCGGAAGCATACTAGTGCCAGCGAGCATGATTCTCGAAAATGTTGTCATTAACGATGTGCCGGTTGCCATCAATAATGATTTAAAGGCAATTATTGTTGAATCCCCAGATATTGACAGGAATTACATACAGCAATTTTTGCTCTCAAAGGCGAATAATCTTGAGGTTGTTGTCAAAAAATGGATGAAAAACGGTCATGCAATCGAAATTCTGGCTGATGTTGATATCCCGCTTCTGCCCCTGGAAGAGCAGTTGCATATCGCCTTGATCCTCGACAAAGCTGATGCTATCTGTAAAAAACGTCGTGCCACACTCAACTTGGCAGACAATTTTTTGCATTCGATTTGTTTGGATATGTTTGGCGAACCGGTGACGAATCCGAAAGAATGGCAAACCCCTCCAATTGCTGTTCAGAAACGTTATACGCTAATTCAGAATAAGATGATTTCCATTAGGGAAAAGATTGCAAACGAGCTGGTTCAATCAAATTTTTTTTTCAACAGTCTTGCCGCATCTGTCTTTACATCGTCTGAGGCAGCTTGAGCAATGAGGATAAATAAAATATGAGTGCACCGACCGCTATTAGTCAGACGGGCCTGACCAAAATTTATATTGAGAATTTTAAAGGGATCAGTTCCGAAATCCGGATTGACCTAAAACCGATTACTCTGCTTTTTGGTGCAAACAGCGTTGGCAAAAGCACCATTATGCAAGCGCTGCAGTATGTGCGTGAAGTACTGGAGCGCAACAACGCCAACCCCGACCGTACTCTGCAGGGTGGAAATTTCGTTGATCTGGGAGGGTTTCGCAATCTCGTTCATCTGCGTGACACAACCCGCCATATTGCCATTCAGATTGAGTTGTCTTTAGGTGGGAAAGGTCTGCCCGATTTGGTGCCGGAAGCCTTTGACGATTGGCAAACAGATGATTCCAAGGTATGGGCTTTTTACAACCTGTTGCATGAAACACGGAATCGCGTTGAGTCGGTAAGCGTGAAGTTGGTGATTGCCTGGAGTCATTTACGCGATAAAGCTGTGGTGGTCGGCTATCAAGTGGGTGCCAATGGCGAATGGCTGGCCGAAATAAATGCTACAGATGATGGTCGGGATGTCAGCATCAGTATTAACGAGATAAACCCCATTTTTATGCGCCAGTTCACGCAAGAAGATCTGAGCAATAATCTAGAATATTTTTTGCGATTAAATGCGAATTCAGTCGCATCCAGTGACTCTGTAGCCCCCAAGATTGAAACTCACTATACGATATGGCCACACATTATCGAGACGGTAACGGATGCGGGCATGGAAAAGACCGGCGAGGGGTTGCGCGAGTGGCTTTCCGGTTTTGATAGCGCGTTGCCTCGATTGGGCGAACTTCTGCATATCCCGGCACCAGATGTAATCGGGGCGGAGAACGTTTATATCGCCCGAGAGTTCACTGCCTTTATTTCGTCTTTGATTGTCGGCCCCGGTTTGCTGGTGCGCGATGAATTGCGCAAAATGCGCTATGTCGGGCCCATTCGCCATGTGCCCGCACGCGATTTCGATGCCAGCCTGACCAAGGACGAAGCAGGCTGGGCAGACGGTTTGGCTGGGTGGGAAGCTTTGCTGACTGGACAGCAAAGCCTGATTGATGATGTTAGTCGCTGGATGGCGGACGAAGACAAGCTCAATACTGGTTATGCAATCGAGCGCCGCTGGGTGCGCGAAGTCCGTTCGGATTGGCTGGATCTGATTGGCTCTGAAGAATTAAATCCGCAGCGTAAGTGGATGTTGAATAAAGCAATTGAATCTTTGCTGACCAAGCCTCGCATCGGTTTGATCGATACTAAATCGGGCCTGGAAATGCAGTCACGAGATGTCGGAATCGGCATCTCGCAAGTGCTGCCAGTGGTGGTGGCTGCGCTGGAGCCTTCTGCAAGCCTGGTGACTATCGAGCAGCCGGAGCTTCATATACACCCTTCGGTGCAAGTGGGTCTGGGTGACCTGTTAATCCACAGCGTACTCCGCCATGATATGAGTTTTTTGATTGAAACGCACAGCGAGCATCTGATTTTGCGCTTGTTGCGCCGGATTCGCGAAACATCGGAAGGGAATTTACCGTCGGGTTTTCCGTCTGTTTCTCCAGAAATGATCGGGGTTTATTATGTGGGTCGCGGAGAGAGTGGGGTTCAGATTAAATCCTTGCCGGTTGATGAAGCAGGTGAATTCACGGAAAGCTGGCCTAAAGGATTTTTTGATGAACGAGCCGGAGAGCTGTTCTGATGATCAAAGAATTTGCATTAGATCCGGATGCCATCACTTCGTCTTATCGCGAGTTCTGCTACTTCACAGAGAAATTCGGCGTGAGCCAGGGGCGAGTTATTTCCGCATTTCCAAAGAAGTGGAGAAAGCTGGTTTGTGATTCGGCTTTGCGGGAGCATAAAGGTAAAGTCGAGTTTTCTAAAATTGTGGAACGTCTGAATAAGTTTGGTAGTGATATCGTTTTTGATACTGGTCGACCGAGTGGCGAAGGTTCTCAGACGTGGATTGATCGGGCATTAGTGGAGCATGCACGCAAACCCTTTGCTGCGATTATCTCAGCTACTGCTGTAGATCACCCGGATGTGCTGCTGAAAGATGAAGTTGATGAAGAAAACCCGCGCTTCAAAGCCGCTCGACAGTGTGCTATTCCTCGAACAGCCCAAGCACTGATAGGTTGTGCTGAGTTTTTGATTCGGCACGCTAAAATAATTAAGCTGGTTGATCCACATTTTGACCCTACCAAGCCTCGCTACCAGCGACCGCTAGAGCAGATATGTTCGCTATTGCCCGGCAGAAAAGCTATTGTGGAAATACATCGCAGCGATGAGATCGCGATCGACGAACTGATTCGCCGCTTCCAGCAGAGCGTTTCCATGTTGCCTTCAGGAGTGAGGATGCAATTGCATATTTACGAGAAAGCACAAATGCACAACCGCTTTATCATTACTGAGAGTGGCGGACTGATTTATGGGGTTGGCCTTAGTGATAATGAGGACGGTGGTGGCGCGCCGGATGAAGAGGTGACCTTGATGGAAACAGCAGTCAAAAATACTCGCTGGAATGACTACAGCAAAACTTCGCCTGTAGCAATATGGCCATGATAAAAATATTATGCGGGTGAGTTCAGTTGGAAAAAATGAACATATGCAGCCTATTGATTAACACTACTGACACCGCCAAATGATTCACTTTGCAATGATTGCATTAATTACTTTGAAATGACATATCAAAAATTTATTGATCTTCCTCCCATGCTGAGCGCCCAAGGTACTGTGCGTCTTCCTGGTTCCAAAAGTATTTCCAATCGTATGCTGTTGCTCGCTGCATTGTCTCATGGGGTAACTGAAATCCGTGATCTTTTGCATTCGGATGATACAGAGCACATGCTGAAAGGATTGCGCACTTTGGGCGTATCAGTGGAAGTATTGGGAGACCATGCTTATCGTGTGCAAGGGTGTGCTGGCGATTTTCCCGTTAAGGATGCCAAGCTGTTTCTCGGCAATGCGGGCACAGCTTTTCGCCCCTTGACAGCTATACTGGCATTGGCGGGAGGGCATTATGAATTGTCTGGCGTGCCGCGTATGCACGAGCGCCCAATCGCTGATTTGGTGGATGCATTGCGTGGGTTGGGTGCGGATATTCGTTATATGGGTACGGAAGGTTTTCCGCCGCTCGAAATACATCCTGCTACGCTATTTAGCGGCAGCGGCAACCGCATCGCGGTGCGCGGTGATGTTTCCAGTCAGTTTCTCAGTGCATTACTGATGGCGCTGCCATTGATGCGTAGTGCAACCACGGTGGATGTGAAAGGCGAACTGATTTCCAAGCCCTATGTCGAAATTACACTGGCGATGATGGCGCGTTTTGGAGTTCAGGTTGAGCGTGACGGCTGGAGTTCGTTTACGGTTTCTGCCGACAGCCGCTATGCCGCGCCGGGTTTGATTCATGTCGAGGGCGATGCCTCATCCGCTTCGTATTTTTTGGCTGCGGGTGCCATTGGTGACGGCCCAGTGCGAGTTGAGGGTGTAGGTCACGATAGTATTCAGGGCGATGTGCGCTTTGCCGAAGCATTACAGCTTATGGGTGCGCGCATCGCAATGGGGCCGAACTGGATGGAAGCGCGTGCACCGGAAAACGGCAGAATGAAAGGCATAGACTTGGATTGCAATCACATCCCTGATGCGGCGATGACGCTGGCGGTGTGTGCATTGTTTGCTGACGGTGTAACCACGCTACGGAATATCGCCAGCTGGCGTGTTAAGGAAACCGATCGTATCGCTGCGATGGCCGCTGAATTACGCAAACTTGGCGCAACGGTGGAAGAGGGCGCGGATTTCATTCGCATCATGCCTCCTCAATCCTCGACCTTGGCTTCGCAATGTTCGATCGATACCTACGATGACCATCGCATGGCAATGTGTTTCTCGCTTGCCGCATTTAGTCAAGCGGGCGTTCGTATCAACGATCCTCAATGCGTCTCCAAGACCTTTCCGGATTACTTTGAATGTTTTGCCAGAGTGGTTAAGGCTGTGCCAGTCATTGCCATTGATGGCCCTTCAGCTTCCGGCAAGGGTACCGTGGCGCAACTGGTTGCAGCGCAGCTTGGATTTCATTATCTCGATAGCGGTGCCTTGTATCGCCTGTTGGCGCTAGCTGCTCAACAGAATGGAGTAGCGTTAGATGCGGAAGATCAATTGGCTGATCTGGCGGCGCGCATGGATATACGCTTCGAGGGAATGGATTCCTGGCTGGATGGCGTGCAGGTGAATGATGAGTTGCGTTCTGAGCAATCAGCAATTGCGGCATCCAGAGTGGCGACATTGCCAGCGGTGCGTACCGCATTATTGGGCAAGCAACATGCTTTCCGTCGGGCACCCGGGTTGGTTGCAGATGGTCGCGATATGGCCTCAGTGGTGTTTCCTGATGCGGCTTTAAAAATATTTCTGACTGCCAGTGTTGAGGTTCGCGCTGAACGGCGTTATAAACAGTTGATGGAAAAAGGAATCGGTGCTAGTATTCCAGACCTTTTAAGAAATATTCGCGCGCGCGATGAGAGAGATAGCCAGCGTAGCGTGGCTCCATTGCAACAGATGCTCGGGGCCAGCTTGCTCGACACTACTGACTTGACTATCGAGCAGGCGGTGCAGGAAGTGCTGGCACGTTACCATTCCATGCATTGAACCCCGCGCATGAGTTAGATATGAAAGTTGTATTGATGTACGTTTGATAGCCCCGCAACGAACCTATCGTTCGGGTTTTTTAACCAGCCCCGCCAGAAGCGGGTTTGTCTTGGATATCTTTATAAATGAATGCTAACGCTGCTGTAGTTGAAAACGATCTGGAAAGTTTTGCCTCCCTGTTTGAAGAAAGTCTGACGCGCAAGGAAATGCGCGCGGGCGAGTTGGTCACTGCGCATGTTGTGCGCATCGATCATAATGTGGTGGTGGTGAATGCGGGTCTGAAGTCTGAAAGCTTTATCCCCGTCGAGGAATTCTTCAACGCCGCAGGCGAGATTGAAGTAAAGGCTGGCGATTTCGTTACTGTGGCGATTGAATCGCTGGAAAATGGTTACGGTGAAACCAAGCTGTCGCGCGAGAAAGCCAAGCGCCTCGCTGCATGGATCGAGCTGGAAGAAGCGATGAAAGAAGGCAGGATTGTTGAGGGTTATGTCAGTGGTAAAGTTAAAGGTGGACTGACTGCTATGGTTAATGGCATACGCGCATTCTTGCCCGGTTCGCTGGTTGATATCCGACCGGTCAAGGACACCGCGCCTTACGAAAACAAGACCATGGAACTCAAGATTATCAAGCTGGATCGCAAGCGTAACAATGTGGTTGTTTCGCGCCGTGCGGTGCTGGAAGCAAGCCATGGAGCAGACCGTCAAGCCATGATGGAAAACCTGAAAGAAGGCGCAATCGTAAAAGGTATTGTAAAGAACATTACCGACTACGGCGCGTTTGTGGATCTTGGCGGTATTGATGGCCTGCTGCATATTACCGACCTGGCTTGGCGTCGTGTCAAACACCCATCTGAAGTGCTGGCGGTTGGCGATGAAGTGGAAGCCAAGATACTTAAGTTCGACCAAGAGAAAAACCGTGTTTCTCTCGGTATCAAGCAGATGGGTGATGATCCATGGACCGGCTTGGAGCGCCGTTATCCACAAGGTACCCGGCTGTTTGGTAAGGTGACAAACTTGACTGATTATGGCGCGTTCGTGGAAATCGAACAGGGTATTGAAGGTCTGGTGCACGTGTCCGAAATGGATTGGACTAACAAGAACGTGCATCCTTCCAAGGTGGTGCAACTGGGTGATGAAGTTGAGGTCATCATTCTGGAAATTGATGAACAGCGCCGACGTATCTCACTTGGTATGAAACAATGCAAATCCAACCCATGGGACGATTTTGCCTTGAATCATAAAAAAGGCGATAAGGTAAAAGGCCAGATCAAGTCGATTACAGATTTCGGCATTTTCATCGGCTTGGAAGGTGGAATTGATGGTTTGGTACATTTATCTGACCTTTCCTGGTCTGTGCCTGGCGAAGAAGCTGTGCGCAATTACAAGAAAGGTGATGAACTTGAGGCTGTGGTGCTGGCAATTGATGTAGAACGTGAGCGCATTTCGTTAGGCGTCAAACAAATGGATGGCGACCTCTTTAATGGTTATATCGCAACACATGATAAGGGCAGTGTAGTAAACGGTGTGGTTAAGGCAATTGATGCCAAAGGCGCAACTATTACCTTGGATGGTGATGTTGAGGGCTTCCTCAAGGCTTCCGAGGTGTCTGCTGACCGTGTCGAGGATATACGTAATCATTTGAAGGAAGGCGATGCAGTGAAGGCTGTGATTATTAACGTTGATCGCAAGAATCGCGGCATTAATTTGTCGATCAAGGCGTTGGACAAGGCTGATGAAGCGGTAGTAATGCAGAAGTCTGCTCCACCTGCTGTAGACAACACATCTACGGCAGGAACGACCAACTTGGGTGCCTTGCTCAAGGCTAAGATGGACACCAGCAAGATTGACGCACAATAAGGAGTGATAAGAATGACCCGTTCTGATCTTATCGCTAAGTTGGCGGAGCGTTTCCCGCAACTATTGGCCAAGGATGCCGATCTGGCAGTTAAAGTAATCCTTGATGCCATGGCGGAAACCTTGGCGCGGGGAGGACGCATTGAAATCCGCGGCTTCGGCAGCTTTGCGCTGAACTATCGTCCTCCGCGGATAGGACGCAATCCAAAATCTGGTGATAAGGTGCAGGTTCCGGCCAAGTATGTGCCGCATTTCAAGGCAGGGAAGGAGTTACGTGAACGGGTCGATTACACTTCTTCCTGAAGTCTGTTCTGAACTTTTTGGAGAACTCAGGATAGTTTAGTCGCAAGTATTATTTAGCAGTAAAAAAATTGGCGGCCTGTCGCAAGATAGTGCCGTCAATTTTTTGCTCATTCGTGCTATTGTCGCAACGAAAAATTATTGCAGGTGAATTATGCGCTATATGATTTGGTTGTTGCGTGCAGTATTGTTTTTAGTTCTTCTTGGTTTTGCCATGAAGAATGACCAACCTGTGGTGTTGCACTATTTTTTTGGCTATGAATGGCAAACATCACTGATACTCATTCTGTTGCTGTTTTTTGCCGTGGGCGTTAGTGTAGGTGTGCTCGCCGTGCTGGGCAATATTTTTCGGCAGCGGAGGGAAATTGCCATTCTAAAACGCGAGTTGCGTCTGAAAAACAAACTTGCCAATGCTAGCGATATGAATCCAGATATTCCATGAATTGATGTGTGCCAAGATAATTTCAATTCTGTGTAATTATCAATCGACTTATGAATACTCAAGCTGATTAATTGTATATAACCTTTTTAATCTGATCTGTCGTTTATGGAATTTGAGCTGTGGATGCTGCTGGTTTTTCCGCTGTTTTTCGGGATGGGCTGGCTGGCAGCGCGCATAGATATCAAGCAAATGTTGTTTGAATCTAGTGCTCTGCCGCGCTCCTATTTTCAGGGGCTGAACTTCTTGCTTAATGAGCAACAGGATAAAGCTATCGAGGCATTTATTGAGGTGGTCAAGGTTGATCCCCAGACGATTGAACTGCACTTTGCGCTAGGTAGTTTGTTTCGTCGCCGTGGCGAGGTAGACCGCGCCATTCGCATGCACCTGAATTTGATAGAACGCGTCGACCTGGAAGAAGACAAGAAACAACAGGCGTTATTTGAGCTGGCGCAAGATTATCTTAATGCCGGAATATTAAATCGTGCCGAGGAGTTGTTTCTTAAATTACAAGCTACATCCTATGCCAAGGCCGCGCTAAATTTTCTACTCGAGTTGTACCAAAAGGAAAAGGATTGGTTCAAGGCGATTGACGTGACACAGCGTCTGACTGTGTTAAGTGGTCAACCGCATGGTAAGGAAGCTGCATTTTTCTATTGCGAATTGGCTGCCGTAGATTTAAAACAGCATCAAATCGATGCCGCGCGCATCCATCTGGAGCAGGCGCTGGAAGCCAATCCTCAGTCGGTGCGCGCCACCATGATGCTGGGCGACATGGAAAATACGGCACAGCATTTTGCAAACGCCATTGAAATCTGGCAGCGCATCGAACAACAGAATCAGCAGTATCTGCCCTTGGTGGCTGAACGTCTGTTACAGGCTTACCGTCAGACTGGGCGAGTAAATGCAGGCATTGGCAAGTTGCATGGCTATCTGATCAAACACCCCTCGTTGGATTTGATGAACGTGCTGTTTGATGCCATCCTGCAACGTGATGGTGCTGAAGCGGCATATAGGCTGGTACGTGATGAACTGCAGCGCAACCCTACATTACTTGGACTAGATAAGCTGCTTGAGGCGCAGTTGCTGGGAGCATCAATCGAACACCGTGCTGATGTGGAGATGGTGAAGAATTTGGTGCATCAGCGCACGCGTACGCTGGCAATGTACCGTTGTGCCAATTGCGGCTTTAAGGCGCGCCAGTTTTACTGGCATTGTCCGGCATGTCATGGTTGGGAAACCTATTCGCCACGTAGAAGCGAAGAAAACGGACTAAAAATATGAGCGACCCTAAAATAATTGTCGCGCTTGATTACTCTGATGCACAGCCTGCATTGGAATTGGTGGCACGGTTGGAGCCTGCGTTGTGTCGTCTCAAGGTTGGCATGGAATTGTTCACCATAGCAAGGTCTCGATTGATCGAACAGTTAATGCAGCGTGGTTTTGAAATATTCCTTGATCTGAAATTTCATGATATTCCCAATACTACGGCACAGGCATGTAAAGCTGCCGCTGAATTAGGAGTATGGATGGTCAACGTGCATGCGCTGGGTGGACGCAAGATGTTGGAAGCGGCACGCGAGGCAATGAGCCTTTATACCCAATCGCCTAAGTTGATTGCCGTGACATTGCTTACCAGTATGGCACAGGAAGATTTGGCCGATCTGGGGATTGCAGCTACTCCCGCCGACATGGTGCTGCGTTTGGCTATGCTTGCACGCGATAGCGGGCTGGACGGTGTCGTATGTTCTGCGCGGGAGGCTGCTTTGCTGCGCCAGCACTGTGGAAGCGAATTCTGTTTGGTTACGCCTGGTATTCGTCCAGTCGATGCTGTTGCCGATGATCAATCGCGCGTTATGACGCCATGTGCCGCGCTGGATCAAGGAGCGAACTATTTGGTAATTGGCCGTCCCATCACCCGCGCCGCCGATCCGTTGCAGGCATTACAGAATATTATTAAACAGATCGGGAAGGCGGAATGAGCTTTTTCTTGCCACTATTTGATCGTGCGCGCATGTGTGGCGAGGCGATGATGTGATGCGGCCATCGGTTTGGCAATGTCATGCATATTTTTTTGAAAGCGTCCGGGTAAAGGTCGAGCGCGTCAATGATCGCCCCAGGAACAAAAGTTTCATTGGGCACGCGTAGCCGCTTGCTGCCCGTAATAATGTACGAAGATTATTCATCGGGCGTGTCTGCTTGAAGAAGCTGCTGTCCGAGCAGCATAATGAAGGCATCGTTACATTTCAAATTTGAATCCAAATATCCATGAAATTATGAATTCCGTATTCCGGCGCAATTTATTGCCCCAAACAATTCTATCTCTTTTGCCGCTGACGCTATTTTTTCCAGTTGGTATAATTTATACTGGTATCTTTTTGTTTATATTAAGTTTATTGTACTCTGGGGGTTATCGGACGAAATGGCTGACAGTTAAAGAGAGTCCGCTTTTTTGGCCAATTTTAGGTTTGTCAGCAATAACATGCTGTGCCGCAATTTTATTGGAACGGCCTCAAGGTTCCTTCTGGTCTGGCTTTGTCCACTATCAAATTTATATTTTCTTGTTGTTATTCATCAGTGTTGGATCAGGAGATTGGCAAAAGCGGGCAGTCAGGGTTTTTTTTGTTGGCGCACTTTATGCGGCAACTTTATATTATCTTAATTTGCTCCAGATGCTTCCAAAGGTAGACATGTTCGCTAGTTATCTGGACTATAAAGGAAATAAGTCTATATTGCTTGCCATCCTGCTGGCAATTGCTGCTGGGTGGATGCTTTACGAAATAGTTTCGCTCCCAGATCGACGATCGCTCTGGTTGAAAGTGCTGGCATTTTTATATGTTGTAATCGCGTTGCTATTTCTCGCCAAATCGCGCACGGCTAGCCTGATTTTTATATTATTGTGTTTATTGTTTTTTTTGAAATATTTCATAATGTCCTGGCGTAGTGTAATCTGGTCGCTTAGTTTTGTATCCATACTTGCAGTTGCCTGGTTATCTGCATCAAATTTGGGGCAGCGTGTCATTGGCACGGTAGAAGATATTAAATCTTTTTCGCAAGGTCAACATATCAGTGATGATGGCATCCGATTGGAAATGTTTAGCATTACGTCCAAAATTATTTCCGAGAAGCCTTGGACTGGACACGGGATCGCGACTTTTCCATCCCAATATCAAAAATATGCCAAAGGTTTGTTTAGCGAAGGAACGCAAACCCCGCACAATGATTACCTGTTTTACACTGCCGAAATTGGGTTGATCGGAGTTGCTGTCTTGTTGTGGATATGGCTGACCCAATTAATTGTCGCATGGAAAATTGGTGGTGCCCCTGGTATGTGGCTGGGTATGCTGGGGGTGGCAATTATGGTTGGTGGTATGTTTAATGCTATCTTGCGAGACGCCGTATTCGGCATGCCATTTATGATTTTGTTTGCGATTCCGCTGGCTGGGGTGACGCGTAACCACGTCCGAGCAGTATGACGCAAAAAACTGAGCAATCCGTAACCAGGCCCTATGGCGGCACTGACGAGCGCGTCATTTTGTGTATGAAATGGGGCGTTAAGTACGGCCCGGAATATGTCAACAGGCTATATGCGATGGTGACGCGGCATCTGCGTGGGCCGTTTCGTTTCGTCTGTTTAACTGATCGAAGCGAAGGTGTGCGCGCCGAAGTGCAGTGCTTGCCCATTCCTGATTTGGCTTTGCCAGAAGGTATTCCTGAGCGCGGTTGGAAAAAGCTTACCACCTTCGAGGCCAGCCTGCACGGATTACAGGGCACCGCGCTGTTCCTCGACCTTGATGTGGTGATCGTCGATGACATTGACTGTTTTTTCGAGCAACCGGGCGAGTTTCTGATCATCCACGATTGGAAGCGGCGTTGGCGCATCACCGGCAATTCTTCAGTTTACCGCTTTCGACTTGGCGCACATGCTGATTTGTTGGCCGAATTTCGGGCCAAACAGGCTGATGTCCGACGTAACTTCCGGCATGAGCAGGCATTTCTCTCTGACTGGTTGCATCGCCAGGGTAAGATGAGCTACTGGCCTGACGCTTGGTGCCGTAGTTTCAAATATCATTGTATTCCGCGTTGGCCTAGCAACTACTGGCGTGCCCCAATGATCCCAGAGGGCGCGCGCATCCTGATTTTTCATGGTGAAGTAAACCCACCCGATGCGCTGGTCGGACGACGTAACCGAAGGCTCCGTTACGTGCAGGCCGCTCCCTGGGTATCTGAACACTGGACCGAATGAATTTCCCGTGAAACGTGTATGTTTTTTCCTTGGCCGCACAACTGCGTCCATCAATCTCGATTTCACGGAATTCCGGATATTTTTATTTTTACAATGCCGATAAATCACCAAGCCCTTGTGCCGAACTTTCACCCGAATCCATGTCTACTCCGTTTTTGTCCAATTTTTTTCAAATTTATGCCGTGACCGAATGGCATTGATATGAGTAACCCGACTGCGACACAGCCTACTATCGTGCGTACCGAAGTAATTGTTTCAACTTACAACAATCCGATAGCACTGAACTATGTGCTGCTAGCGCTGGCTGGTCAGCGCGACGCCGATTTCAGCGTGTGCGTGGCAGACGATGGATCCGGCAAGCTGACGCATACGCTACTTGAGAGCTGGAGCCACCGCCTCAGCCCGATTCCGCTGCGCCATATTTGGCAGCCAGATGACGGATTTCGTAAAAATACTATCTTGAACAAAGCAATTGACTCGTCGCAAGCGGATTACCTGATTTTTATCGATGGTGACTGCGTCGCTCGCCCCGACTTTATTGCCTGCCACATTGCACGCCGCGCCGAGGGTGTCTTCCTTTCTGGCGGGATGATCCGCCTGCCAGACAGGTCAACGTCGGCACTATCGGAACAAGGTATTGCCAGTGGCGAGGTTTTCCGGCTGAACTGGATCGTCGCACAGATTGGACTGCGAAAGTTCAGCGTGCTGCTCAAGGCTGCAGTATTGCCGATGGTGTTAGCGCGCAAGCTTGAGCGGCTTACGCCAGTCAAGCGCACTTGGAACGGCGCTAACAGTTCGGCTTGGCGGCGTGACCTGATTGCAGTTAACGGATTCGACGAGTCGTTAAGATACGGAGCGGAAGATGTGGAGATGGGTGTGCGCCTGAACAACCACGGTATAGTCGGGCAGCATATTCGCTACAGTACTTGTCTGCTGCATATTGAACATTTACGTGGTTATGCCGACGCTAATATTGTGCAGCGTAACAAGGCATATGTGCGTGAAGTGAGGAAGAGTGGTATCGACTGGACCGCTAATGGCATTATCAAGCTCGCCGCGCGACCCGCAGCGGAGACTGAACACGACCGATCATTTGCTTCTCAGCGACAAACCGTGCATGTTACTGCAGGAATTGACAACGCATGAAGTACGCATCAATTGTGGCTGGCAGGCATAAGCGGAATGAAATATTCAAGCCCGGCGCAGGCTCTAATGGAGGCGAGTTTCATTTGCCGTACCGCCAGTTGCGCGAACTGTTTCGGGAATCCGGGATCGAGCTTTCAACCGCCGATATGAACATTGGCCGCGAGGTAGTATTCGAGCTGCATATCAACGCGCAGCGCCGCCTGCCAAAATGTCCAGCTTACGCATATTTATACGAAGACCCGATTATTCGACCACTCAACAGCGAGATGGCGCAGTTGCGTCGCTACCGTAAGGTTTTTACATCGAATGAAACACTAATCGATGGCAAACAAATCTTGCGCTTGGATTATCCTAATGATTTAAGTTTGCGGCCAGTGCCGAGTTTTGTTGAGCGTGATTTGTTTTGCGTGATGATTGCGTCAAACAAAGCGCTGCTGCATCCTCATCCCCGTAGCTTGCATGGTAATCGCATTGAGATTATTCGCTTCTTCGAAGCGCAGGCTCCTGAACTGTTTGCGCTATATGGCAAGGGTTGGGACATCCCGGCGGTGCGCCCCGGCGTAACAGGACGTCTTATCAAGCGTCTGAATGAATGGCGTGCCAGCATTGTTCCCAGCCGACCATTTCCGAGTTATCGCGGGTTGGTATACTCAAAATCAGAAGTTTTGGACCGCGCCAAATTCTCAATCTGTTATGAGAACTCACGCGGCAGCCCAGGCTATTTGACCGAGAAAATTTTTGACTGTTTTACCAGCGGCTGCATACCGATTTATATTGGTAGCACACACGGAACAGCGCTCGTTCCAGAGGGTTGCTATATTGATGGCGATCGTTTTAATAGTCCTGCTGAGATGTTGCATTTTTTGCAATCAATCGACGCCGTCAGCCACGCGCGCTATCAAGCTGAAATCCAGCGCTTCCTAGCCGGACCAGGCAGCGTGCGTTTCACTAACGCGCACTTTTGCCAGTCACTGGTGAACGCCGTAATGGCTGATTTCATGGGGGAAGTTTGATCCGCGCAGGCATATAACTTCTATCCATTAATAGTATGACAAGGCGCCCTGAATTGGGTGGGAAATTAGGCGGATTATGTGAGTTTTGTTTAGTCAGTCAACTTTGTTATGGTGTTATGCGTTTGTGGTTAGAGGGCGACTTCGTCGTTCATTTTTGCAAGAGGGCTATAATGAAAAAATTGCTACTGGCTTTTATTACATTTGTTATTTCTACCAGCATTGCGATGGCTACCGTGAACTTAAATACGGCCACAAAGGATGATTTAGATGGAGTTAAGGGTATAGGCCCGGTGAAGGCTCAATCGATCATTGATTACCGCAAGAAAAATGGTCCATTCAAGAGCGTGGATGAATTGGAAAATGTTAAAGGTTTTGGAAGCAAGTCGGTAAAAAAAGTACGTTCCGAGCTGACAGTGGCCGGTCTTTCTCCAGCCAAGCCAGTTGCACTTAAAGCAGCCGACAAAAAAAATGAAGTTAAGAAATAGCTTATAGCTAAGATTTTCTTTACGTCTGCAAAGATGATACCTGTAAGTCCCCTATTGCAGGTTAGATAGCACTGACCCCGGTCACCTTAGGCTACTCAAAGTTTTATCTCTGTTTTCGATGTGGTACAAATAACAACCCCGTCAAGCTCACGCCAGACGGGGTTGTTATTTGTACTTGTATGTAATGGTAAGATAATACCCTTTGTTTCAGGAACATATAGATGTACCACACTATTGAACATTTTGTTGGCAACACGCCGCTGGTCAGGCTAAAACGTATTCCCGGTGCGACGAGCAATGTGCTGTTGGCCAAGCTGGAAGGCAACAATCCTGCGGGCTCGGTGAAAGATCGTCCGGCGCTCTCAATGATCATGCAGGCTGAAAAACGCGGTGACATTAAACCGGGTGATACGTTAATAGAAGCTACCAGTGGCAATACTGGCATTGCGCTTGCGATGGTAGCGGCCATGCGAGGCTATAAGATGATACTGGTGATGCCTGAAAATCAGAGTATCGAGCGTCGTCAGAGTATGCGCGCATATGGCGCGGAATTGGTGCTGACATCCAAGGAGGGCAGCATGGAATTGGCGCGCGATATGGCAGAGAAACTGCGCGACGAAGGGCGCGGGGTCATCCTTGATCAATTCGCTAACGCGGACAATCCTCTGGCACATTATCAGGGTACCGCACCGGAAATTTGGCGAGACACGCAGGGCGGCATCACTCATTTCATCAGCAGCATGGGCACCACCGGCACAATCATGGGGTGCTCGCGCTATTTCAAGGAAAAAAATCCTCACATTCAAATCATCGGCGCACAACCGGAAGAAGGTGCGCAAATCCCCGGCATTCGCAAATGGCCTGAAGCTTACCTTCCGAAAATTTATGATACCAAACGTGTAGACAAACTGGAGAACGTTGGTCAGCAAGAGGCGGAAGAAATGACTCGTCGCCTGGCGAGCGAGGAAGGCATCTTCTGCGGCATCTCATCCGGTGGCGCGCTGGCAGTGGCGCTACGCGTAGCGCAGACGGTGCAGAACGCAACCATCGTGTTCATTGTGTGTGATCGGGGAGATCGCTACTTGAGCACAGGTGTATTCCCGGCGTGATGTGCTTGATTTTGAAATTAAGGTTATTGGGTCGTCGGAGCTAGATTCCTTCTTCCATAGCCATTTCAAGTTCCAGCCAGCTTTCCTCCAATTCAGCCACTTTATTTTCAAAGGTTGTATGCAGGGCGTTCAGCTTGATGATTTCATCACGGTCAGGATTGACATAGATAGCTGGATCGGCCAATTGGCGGTTGACTTCTGCCAGTTCCGCCTGAGCTTTTGAGAGCGCGGCTTCGAGTTTGGATTGTTTCGATAGAAGTGCCTTCTTATTTGGTTTGGATACGGTGGACTGGCGCGACTTTTCTGGTTGAGCTTGAGCGGTTTCGCGCGGGCGGCGTGTTTCGATCCAATTTTTGTAGTCCTCCAGATCGCCATCAAACAGTTTGGCATTGCCATCCGCAACTAGCCATAACTCATCGGCTACGGCGCGGATCAGGCTGCGATCGTGGGACACCAATACCACTGCGCCGGTGTATTCCTCGAGCGCCAGCGTGAGGGCGTCGCGCATGTCCAGATCAAGATGGTTGGTGGGTTCGTCGAGCAACAATAAATGCGGCTTTTGCCAGGCTAGCAGGGCCAGCGCCAAACGGCTTTTTTCGCCACCGGAGAAGCTTGCCACCGGGCGATCTTCGCTGTCTCCAGCCAGACCGAAGCGGCCGAGAAAGGTGCGCAGTGCCAGTGTCGTTACTTTGGGCGCCAGCTTTTCCATGTGTTGCAATGGCGTAGCCGCGCTGTCCAGGTTTTCCAGCTGATGCTGGGCGAAGTAACCGATGCGGATATCGGGCGTGATTTCCAGCTTGCCCAAGGTGGGCTTAAGCTCGCCCACCAACAGCTTGATCAGGGTGGATTTTCCGGCGCCGTTCGGCCCGAGCAGGGCGATGCGCGCGCCCGCTCGCAGCACCAGGTCGACGTTATGAAATAGGGCTTTGTCACCATAGCTAAAGCCCATTTTATCGGCACGCAGTAATAAGTCTGGGCTACGCTCCGGCGCCTCGATCTCCAGCTCGAAATGGCCGTCTGTAATATGGGCCGGGGCAATACGCGTGAGCCGTTCCAGCGCTTTAACGCGGCTCTGTGCCTGCTTGGCCTTGGTTGCCTTGGCACTAAAGCGGCGGACGAAATCTTCCAAGTGCGCGATTTTTTCCTGCTGCTGGTGAAAAGCTTGATTTTGCTGTGCTATGCGCTCGGCGCGGGCGCGCTCGAAATCGTCGTAGTTTCCGCTGTAACAATCAATCACATGGTTGTGGACATGGGCAATGCGGTTGACGCAGGCATTGAGAAATTCGCGATCATGCGAAACCAGAATAAGGCTGCCGGGGTAGCGAGCAAGATATTGTTCAAGCCAGAGGATCGCTTCCAGGTCGAGGTGATTGGTGGGTTCATCCAGCAACAGCAAATCGGCTCTATGCATTAGCGCGCGGGCTAGATTCAAACGCATGCGCCAACCTCCGGAAAAGCTGCTTACCGGGCGCTCCAGCGTGTCGTTGGCAAAACCTAATCCGTTCAGCAGTTGAGCGGCGCGGGCTTTGGCCACGTAGCCATTAATTGCTTCGTAGCGGTGCTGAGCCTCGAACCAGGCTGGATCATGCTGTTCTCGCGCCAGATTTTTTTCAAGCTTACGCAACTCCACGTCGCCGTCGAGCACGAACTCCAAAGCGGGTTGATCCGAATTGGCGATTTCCTGCTCGACAAAAGCAATTGTCTTGCCGGATTGCAGCGATATTTCGCCGCTGTCCGGCAAAACTTCGCCGCGAATAAGGCGAAATAGCGTGGATTTACCACAGCCATTTTTGCCTACCAACCCGATACGTTGGCTGGCGTAAGCCTGAAAATTTACTTGCTGCAATAGCGTCGTGCCGCCTTGCAGGTATGTCAGATTTTGAATGTTTAGCATGGTGTAATGATACCAGACGTGCCACGTCTTAAATATTTGAGCAGAAGCTGGGTTAGTCTGTCCGATTGCGGCTATTCGTCACTGGCAGCAATGTGTCATAAGGGGACGGTGGTCACACTTTATTCGACCAGCAGCAATATAGCGAACAGTAGTCATTCAGTGGTGTGATGGATGGGGATTTTCTACAGCGTCAACGTTTGAGCTAAGGGGCAGGCACAGGCGGCGCATAAGATGCGAAGCATGCGCCGACTGGGTCTGTCCAGCGACCGCAGGGAGCGACCTTGAGCGAATTGTCAGCTTTTACTTTCGGCTCTCACTTGATGAGTTTCTACAAGGAACACCGCCAGTGTTGAAGCTGCCCCAACTGCAAGCTTGGCATGGCGTGATTGAAGTCCTTTATTGGCACCTACCTTACCATGGCCTGTTCCATAATTATTACGCAATTCTGCAACACCATAAGTAATAGAAGCTAGATTACTTAAAAGCCACTTTATTGTTTCAGCTGCCTTTGCCTGTTCGGGAATGTCGTCAGGTGTTAACGCAAGTAACGTTACAGTTGCTTTCACCAATTTAGGAAGATCGTCGTTCTTTGTGAACTCGACGCCAGCTTCTAAAAGAATGCTTTTGCAGCAAGTCTCTACAAGCTCTTTGGCTGTGCCAATGGCCAATTCTGGATCTTGATTTACTGCTGCTTCCATTCTGGTTATTTGTTGCGATATATACCCGACATCCATGCCGGATACTGCTTCTCTTACTGCATTAATACCTGGTGAACCAGATACGCCAACATATCGACCAGAATATATTGGCTTTCCAGAAACTCTGGTTTTCTCAACCAACTGATAACCATCATTTTTCAGATAGCTATTATAAAGCTGACACAGGCGCTCACACTCTGTTACCTCAGCTCTAACAACTGGATGTATTGATTCGCACAAGAACCTTAAAAAGGTTTCATCATCTCCTCTCATAAGATTGAAACGAGAGTCATGAAAAACCCAGTCTTTATCCCAGTCGTCGTTGCTTACCGTATGCTGCCATATATCTCCTATAGCATTCTTAAATCTTGAATCTGTCGATGGCAATTCTTCTAATGCCCAAATTCTTGATAAAAAATCAACTTCCTCAAGACGGCCATAAATGTTTATACCGTCGAGAAATATCATATCTATGATGTCTCGCCTTGTTATTTCTGAAATTTTAGTTGCCACAACACTTTCCTGTGAAAGCTAACTTAATAATATACGGACCCCCCGGTCAGTACTATTGATAATAATGAAGCGGGTCATTTTGTGTTAACCATTTGATTCTTAAGTATTGTGATTAGATGCAGTATCCGCATATGTCATCTTACTGCAAATCAACAAAATCCATGTGATAGTGAGACATTTAACCACCAGTAGGGATTGATAATTATGTGGTTCAAGTAACCAACCACCTCAAAACAGCAACGCCAATTCACCGCGCCTTATGGATTAAATTTGGGTCGGATGCAGAAGTTAGAAACTGAACCATTCGGTATCGGCATTGGCCGAAAAGGAGCCATTCCTTTGGGTATTGGTGAGTATCTCAACTGCTCAAGGTAGCCAAAAGCGGCACTTGATAATGGCAACAACAGTACCAATCCTGAATTGCGTTAACAACGCTTATCCTTGGTTGGCTTTTTACTAATTTTAATGCCCCATCAAACGTGCCGCTTGCCATCCGTAAATTTGGCCAATGAGAAGAACCGATGCCAATCCCTTAAGAAAAATAATCTGCATCAATATCTCTGGCATGGTGCAACATTCGAACAACCAGCAGGCTATCCTTATCTAGTATGTAGAAAATGATATATGACGTGCGTGTAGGAAAGCTGCGCAGCCCGTCTGCCAATTCTGGACGCGCCTTACCCATCTCTGGCTGAATAGCCAACACAGAACTAAAGGGGTCAGCTTCGCATTAGATTTCTTAATGATCCGAATGCTGGCTATGCCTGGCACTCAAAAGTGATTATTCAAAATTTCGAAGCAGACATACCGGCAGGCCGAACAAACAGCATTTTTATAAAATCGCCAGCGTCCGCAATGGCCGAGAAGCAGCCATTCTTTTGGGTATTGGTGAGTATCTCAACTGCTCAAGGTAGCCAAAAGCGGCACTTGATAATGGCAACAGCAGTACCGAATCCTGACTATAGAAAAAACAATCTGCGTCAACATTTCGGGTATGGTGCAACATAAGAACACCCAGCAGGCCGTCATTATCTAGCATGTAGAAGATGATATATGACGTGCTTGTCGGAAAGCTGCAGTCCGTCTGCCAATTCCGGACGCGCCCTACCCATCTCTGGCTGAGTAGCCAACAGTGAAACTGTTGATTGAATGGAATCCAAAGATTCATCTGCTGCAACCAGATTTTCTTCCGCTATGGTCAACCATAGCTCCAGCAGATCGGCTTCTGCTGAATTGGTAAAGCGGATGCGAAGCATCAAGCAGCAGCCTTGCGAGTTTTCAGTAACTGGCGACCTTGTTTCTTCAGGTTGGCAAAATCAATTTCCTTTGCCAAATCGTTTTTTGCATCGTTCAAACCCTTGGCAATATCTTGGCGCAGGCTGTCGAGTTTCGCTGTTTTGACCTGTTCATAGGCTTCGAATAGCCGCAACGCCTCACGGATGACTTCGCTTGCCGAACCATACATGCCAGACTCAACGCGCTGACGAACACGTGCCTCTAATTCAGGTGGTAAAGATACGTTTATAGACACGGCAATTCTCCCAAATAAATATTAGCAGCAGTATGGCAGTTTATGCCATAAATAGCCATACTGGAAGAGTTGTCTGGCAGGCTGATTCACAACAGAGATTTTCAACAAGTTAAGCCATTCATCACAATTAGCAGGTCATCCTCATCGGGCAAAAACCAGATATTCCCAGCCTGATTTGTCTATAAGTTACAGCAGCGTATTTCCTAAAAAATCGTTTGATGATATCTGGTTGGCCTGCATGGAGTTTTGCTCGAATGGTTAGCGAAATTTAATATGTTGAATATAATATATTTCCCGCTTTAAGCTGTGCGTCATGAATTCTCAAGTCCCGTATGCTTATCAAGGGTCAGGACATCGTCAACATCATCTTCGTCAACACGCTTTCCGCCGCCGGCCTGCTGGGTAAGCACTTCGACTACATGCTCTCCAATCCGCCATTCGGCGTGGAGTGGAAGAAGATCGAAAAAGAAATCCGCAAGGAATTCGAGCAACAGGGCTTCAATGGCCGCTTCGGCCCCGGCCTGCCGCGCGTTAGTGATGGCTCGTTGCTTTTTCTGTTGCACCTCGTTGCTAAGATGCGTCCCACCGTAGATGGCGGCAGCCGCTTCAGCATCGTGCTCAATGGATCGCCGCTGTTTACCGGCGGTGCTGGTTCCGGCGAGAGCGAGATTCGCCGCTACATGCTGGAGAACGATCTGGTCGAGGCTATCATCGGCCTGCCCACCGACATGTTCGGTACAAAGATTCAGCTTAGCATGGACGATGTGAGAGATTTGCCAATTCCAGTTCCTCCTCTCGATGAGCAAATCCAAATCACCGTCTTTCTCGACAACGAACTAGCCAAATTCGACACCCTCACCACCGAAGCCCAGCGTGCCATTTACCTGCTGCAAGAACGCCGCACCGCGCTGATCTCCGCCGCCGTCACCGGCCAGATTGACATGCGCTGCGTTTGCGCGTAATCGAAAATAGATGTGCCTCTTGTTAAATGATCCGATTCGGACTAATATTAGTCCATCAAATTAAACCGAGGTGCGCCATGCAAACCGTCAACATCCATGAAGCCAAGACTCAATTCTCCCGTTATGTCGATCAAGCCGAAGCGGGCGAGGAGATAATCATCGCCCGTGCGGGTAAGCCGGTGGCTCGCCTGGTGGCGTTGGATGCAGTCACCAGCAAGCCGCGCAAGCTGGGGCTGGGCAAGAAAAACTTCACCTTCCCCGAACAGTTCGACCGCTTGAATGCCAGCGAAATAGTCGAGATGTTTGAGCAAGGCAAGTAAATGATCGCGCATGTTTATTTGCTGGATACCAATGTGTTGCTGGCGGCATTGCTGGCACCGGAACGCTTGCCGCCAGAGGTGGTGGCAGGTTTAACGAGTGCGTCCAACACGGTGTATTTCAGTGCCGCGAGCATCTGGGAGGTGGCCATCAAGCGTTCGTTGAATCGGACGGATTTTGATTTTTCTCCCGAGGATATTCATCGACTGGCATTGGATACGGGCTTTACCGAGCTGCGGGTGAAAGGGGAGGATTGTTACCCGTTAGTGAATTTGCCCTGGCATCACCGCGATCCGTTTGATCGTCTGCTGGTCGCACAGGCGCAATCGTTGCCAGCCTATTTGCTCACCACCGATAGCGTGTTGCGCCAATACTCCGAATTGGTGGTTCACCTGACTTTGAACCCATGAGCCTGCATAAAGAAATCAGCTTCGAGACCAAGATTTGCCAGCACCTCGCCGACCACGGCTGGCTGTATGCCGAAGGTGACGCAGCGGGCTACGACCGGGCGCAGGCGCTGCTCCCGATGGATGTGCTGGCTTGGGTGCAACCACGCAGCCCAAAGCCTGGGAAACCCTGACCAAGAATCACGGCGCAAAGACTGGCGAAACGCTGCTAACCCGATTACGCGGTCAACTCGATCAGCGCGGCACGCTGGATGTGCTGCGCCACGGCATCGAGAATGTCAGTTGGAAAGGTATGTTGAAGCTGGCCGAATTCAAACCTGCTCTGGCGATCAATACCGATATCCTCGCCCGCTATGCCGCCAACCGGCTACGGGTGGCGCGCCAGTTGCTCTATCTGCTGCACAACGAAAGCAGCCTCGACCGCAAGGAACTTGAACAAATGAACCCTTTGGGGAATCTCTTATGGATCAAGAGAAGAGACCATCAAAGTGTGCCACGCATTACTGCAAGATTCCAGATTTTTTCGTTTACTGATATAAACTGATATTGATCTGGCTGCGCAATCACGTGCTAGCGGATGTCGTTAAGGCGACATAGGGGTATTCAGCATTTTGTCATCATCAACAATGGGAAATACTGATAATCGATAACAACGCTTATCCTTAGTTGGTTTTCCAGCAAATTTTATGCCCCATCAAAAACGTCCCTTGCCATCTGTAAATTTGGTCAATGGAAAGAGTCGCAAGCTATTATGATCTCCCGGTTTCTGATAAGGTGAATAAATGAATATTAATTCCCTCAAAATTAATTTCGATCTTGATCCGCACTTGTTGGTTGAGCGGCTAAGGTCAGTGCGAGCGCGTACGGAGTCTCTCTGCGCGCCTTTGGAAAAAGAGGATTACTGTATTCAAGGCATGCTTGATGTCAGTCCGCCCAAATGGCATTTGGCTCATACCACATGGTTTTTTGAAACCTTTGTCTTATTGCCTTTCGCGCAAAATTATCAGGTTTTTCATCATGCCTACGGATATCTGTTTAACTCCTATTATGAAACGGTTGGTACTTTCTTTCCCAGGTCTCAACGTGGGCTTCTGTCTCGTCCAACTGTGGCAGAGGTTTATAACTATCGCTGCCACGTAAACGCCGCACTTGATCAAATGTTGGAGAATTTTGCCGGACAGAATTGGCAAGAGATTGCTGAGCGAATTCGTTTGGGCATTGAGCATGAGATTCAGCATCAAGAGCTTTTACTGATGGATGTGAAATACAATTTCTTCATTAACCCCCTAAAACCGGCCTATCTTAGCCAGCCTCCGATTCGATGCCCAGAGCCACCGCCATTGGCCTGGATGGAATTCGGTGGCGGTATTGTCGAGATTGGGCATGATGGCCAAGGTTTTTCTTTTGACAACGAAAGACCTCGCCATAAAACTTTTCTCAGAGACTATCGCTTGGGCACAAGGCTCATCACCAATGCAGAATATTTATCTTTCATCGCCGATAAAAGTTATCAACGAGCCGAACTTTGGCTCTCCGACGGCTGGCGCACTGTCAACGAGCAAGGATGGCAAGCACCACTGTATTGGATAAAAGAAGAGGACAGCTGGTTGTTAACGGGACTGGCGGGTCAACAGCTTATCGACCTGAATGAACCAGTAGCCCACCTGAGCTACTATGAAGCCGATGCTTTCGCGCGGTGGTCTGGCAAGCGGCTGCCGACCGAGTGCGAATGGGAATATGCCGCCGCCAAGTTGCCGATAGAAGGAAATTTCCTTGATTCCGGGCGCTTCCATCCAGATGGGGCTCGATGTTCTGGTCTGACACAGCTTTATGGTGATCTGTGGGAGTGGACGCAAAGCCCTTATAAACCCTATCCGGGCTTTCGCTCTCTTCCCGGTGCATTGGGTGAATACAACGGCAAATTCATGTGTAACCAGATGGTGCTGCGTGGCGGGTCCTGCGCCACAGCAAAGGATCATATCAGGGCGAGCTATCGAAATTTCTTTCCACCAGGGAGTCGTTGGGTATTCTCAGGTTTACGTTTAGCGGAGGATTTGTAATGCAAAGGGAATACCCCCACGTTCCAGTAGATATTGTCGAGAGTGAAGGTTTTCGGTTAGATGTTTGCGCCGGTCTGCGCCAGCAGCAGCGTTCAATTCCACCTAAATATTTTTATGATGCGCAAGGATCAGCCCTGTTTGGGCAGATATGTGAAACTGCAGAATATTATCTGACGCGTACTGAAACGGCCATTCTGGACCAGTATAGTGCTGAGATGATGGGCCTCATCGGCCAACCTTGCGCCCTTGTCGAATTTGGGTGTGGCAGCGCAGTGAAGACACCATTGCTTATGCGTCATTTGGATTCTTCAGCAGTCTGTGTACTCATAGATATTTGCAAACCGCAGTTAGAACAAACTGAAACGCGCTTGGCCGCGCAGTTTCCCAACATCAAAATATTAGCCGTGTGTGCAGATTACACTCAGCTGCAAGCCCTGCCTTTGCCCGTATCATGTGATTTGCGCCCCGTATTATTCTTTCCCGGTTCTACTATCGGCAATTACACACCTGAAGAAGCGCAGCATCTCTTGCGCAAAGCAGCCAAATTAATCGGGCCCAACGGTTCGATGCTGATAGGCGTAGATTGCAAAAAAGATCCGGCGGTTCTCAATGCCGCTTATAACGATAAGGCAGGTTTGACCAAGGCTTTTAACCTCAATTTACTTGCACGAATGGAGCGAGAACTTGGAGCCGAGATCGAACCGAATGGATTCGCTCATTATGCCTTTTACAACCCTGTGCCAGGGCGAGTTGAAATGCACTTGGTTAGCCGCTTTGATCAAGTTATCCGTATATCAGGTGAGGAATTTTGGATAGGCGCGGGGGAATCTATTCATACAGAAAATTCCTATAAATATCGGCCTGATGAATTTCAGGATCTGGCGAGAAATGCAGGCTGGCATTCGGAGAAGTTTTGGACTGATGCTAATAAATTTTTCAGTATCCACCTGCTTCGAGTTTCATGAATGATTACTGACAGGTATCGGCTGGAGTATTGCGGTTTATATATGCACTCTCGTCAGGTTTTTTGCTACGTTCGTACGAGTTATTTATTAAGGGAGAAAAATGCGCAAATTAAGTGAACATGTCGAGATGGCTGCAACGGAATATTTGCAGGAGACGGGAAAAGTTGAATTGGATGCACATTGGATTGCCGAATTTTTCCAGGACAATGGAGTGCAGGATGATTATCCCCGGCAGGATTTGATCGCTTTTTGCGCATTGGTGCAAAAGGCATTGACAATAAAATCCGAGAGAGCCAGCAAACAATCGCGTTTGCAAATGGATAAAGCGATCCGTCTAGAAAAGCATAAGCAAAAGTAATGTCAAAAATTGCACATGCTCATCCAAAAGTTCCACTTTATTGATAATTCATAAAATCATCATGGCGTTTAAATCTGGGCGGTATTTGTTTAGTATAATTGAAAATTTGAGTGCTAAATATGTGGTTCAAGAACCTTCAGATATATCGCATCACCAACTGGAATACCTCACCTGCTGAGCTTGAAACAGCGCTTTCAAAGCATACCCTACATAATTGCCTCAGCATGGAAATGCAAAGTCGTGGCTGGGTTTCTCCTAAGGCCGAAGACGAGCCTTTTGTGCATACTCTGGGGCAGCAAATGCTGATCGCTCTGGGTGTGGAAAAAAAATTGCTCCCCGTTTCCGTTATCAATCAATTTGCGAAATTGCGTGCTGCTGAGATTGAAGAGCAGCAAGGATACAAACCGGGCCGCAAGCAAATGAAGGAAATAAAGGAGTTCGTCACTAGCGAGCTTCTGCCACGCGCATTCGCACTACGTCGCAAGACCTGTGCATGGATTGATCCTGTCAACGGCTGGTTTGTCATCGATACTTCGAATGCAGCAAAGGCCGATGAGTTGATCGAGTTGTTACATAAATCAATTGATGGATGTTCACTTGCACTGGTTAAAACCGGAAAATCACCCGCTTCAGCCATGACTGAATGGCTTGCTGGAGACGATGTGCCAGCTTCATTTACCATCGACCGCGACTGTGAACTATGCGGCACGGGCGATGAAAAAGCGACGGTGCGTTATGTACGCCACGCTCTCGATTCAGCGGAAATAATCAGGCATGTTAAAGAGGGCAAGAAAGCGACAAGGTTAGCCATGACATGGAGAGACAAAATCTCTTTTACTTTGAATGAAAACCTGCAACTCAAACGCATTGTCCCGCTTGATTTTATCAAAGAACAAATTGATGCCAGCGAAGCAGACGATGTATTCGACACCGATTTTGCAATTATGACTGGTGAGCTACCGCATTTGTTGGCTGATCTCATGGATACACTTGGCGGGGAGGAACGCATCGGATAGTTTTCGAACAAAATTTGAACATATTAAAACTGTCTGGATAAGTTGTTCTGAAGTCATTCACAACGCACCAGTCTGACATAAAACCAGTCTGGCATAAAAGTGGGCACCTGATTATTCAGGTTGCCCTTTTTTATTTGCTGCATCGTAACTGCTAAAGCCGCACAGCTGACTTGATGGTAGTGGTCTTATCCACCATCTCAACACATGTGTTGTGCAGTCAAAATAAATTACTCGGTTGAAGAATTTTTGTGGGTATTCATTAATCTTCGAATGGCTCTGGACAAATCAATGTCCAGTTTAATTTGCCACTTTAAGCTGCCAAGCTGAGTGGCAGGCAACACACTTTGTTAATGTATTAGACAGCATCTTCAAAATTTCTGGCGCTGGCACTTTACTTTCGGCAGCTTGGGCTATTGCATCCATGTCACGGTGAACACTCATGCCTAATGATTTCAATTCCATTGGCAGCTTTGTCATCAGTGCCGGGCTTGCATCAGCAGCAACCACCATACCTGCAGCACTTGAAGCCTTGATAACATGCTGCATGTCGCCTTGATTCACGCCCTCTAGAATTCCTTGCGTTGCAGAAAGCAGGCCACGCATTTCGGCTAAGATCAAGTCACGTTCGCTAACTTGCAGCACGACAGCAGTCCTACCATCGGTTCCGGCGGTGGTATTTCCGCGAATGAAGAACCATGCGAATACGGCAATAGTAAGAACCCAGAGCAACAAGGCAATTAAGGCAAGTTTATTGGATTTCATTTTTAGTTTCTTACGTGGTTTATGAAGAGATGCAAGATAGAGGAAATTTGCACTCCTGTCTGTGCTAAAGGTCACATATCCGCGTCATTTTCCCCCAAGTGTGCCTGAAGCCCTGCCAGCGAGAAATTCTCGATCCCGGTCTGCTTTAATGCTTTATGCCATGCTCTGGCATTTACCTGAATGACGGGCTTGCCGTTGCAGGTACTGCAGGCGTAAAGATTGGTGCGATTTGGCCGATAGATCAAAATGGAAGTGGTCGTATCTTTTCCTTTGTTGATTGGTCCTTTGTTAATTGGCACCGCAAGGCGCGCGGTAGACGATGGATTTTTCAGGTGTACGTTTTACCGGGAATGTAGCTATGTCTGTCGATATCAAACCACCACCTTGTTGTGACGAAATACATAACGTGCGCGATGCGCTTGTGCAAAAGCTCAGTAGCGATGTCGGATTGTTTGCGCTTGGTTCCGCTGTGTCGCGCGTCGTGCAACTCTCGGCGTCCGATGACGAAGCGGCCCATAATCTCGCGTATTACGTGTTGTCGGATGTGGCGCTGACGCAAAAGATTTTGCGGCTGTCGAATTCGGTGACCTATCGCCGGGTAGTCAATACGCCCGTAACGACAATCTCCCGGGCGATTTTTATGCTCGGCTTTGATACCGTAAAAACCAGCGCACTGGCCATGCTGCTGGTCGATAGTTTGTCTAACCATAAGCATGCGCAGAGCATCCGTGCAGAGCTTGCCGACGCCTTGCGTGCCAGCCTGGTCGGCCGCGAGCTGGCGCGCCACAGCCACTACCAGGGCGCGGAAGAAGCGTCGATTGCGGCCTTGTTCAAAAACCTGGGCCGTTTGCTGGTGGCGTCGCACGAACACGCCTCTTTAAGGCAAATTGAAGTGCTCGTCGCCGCAGGCGAACACAGCCCAGCCCAAGCCTCAGCCCAAGTACTCGGCTGCAGCTATGAAGCTCTGGCCGAAGCGGTGCTGACTGAATGGAATATCCCGGCCACCATCATCCATGCGCTAAGTGCTGTTCCTGCCGGTAGGCAGCGGGTGGCGGGCAATCGCCAGGAATGGATGCGCCAGGTCGCTTCATTTAGTGTCGAGGCATCCAAATTGATCGCACGCGCCGACGCCGAAGTGGAGGCGGATAGACAAAAACTGCTGGCGCGTTTTGGCGCAGCTTTAAATCTCGACACTGAAAAAATGCGCGAGTTGTTTGCCTCGGTTGCCGAGGAAATGCGAGTGTTGTCCGATAGCCTTAAACTTGGCGGGGCGGACATTAAGGCCGCTGACGCTGGTCACGGCATGCCGGACGTGTTGTTGATGATGACCATGGGCGCGGACGCCAAGGCTGAAGGTTTTCATCCCAGCGGCAAGCCGGTCAATGCGCGCGATTTATTATTGGCCGGCGTGCAGGATGTAATACAGATGCGGGCGTTGGGCCGCAGCAAAGTCAATGAACTGATCTTGCTGGTGCTGGAAACGCTTTACCGCAGCATGGGCTTTCGTTTTGCGACCATGTGTTTAAAGGATACCAAGTCAGGCCAGTTCCGCGCCCGCGTTGCGCTTGGAGAAGGCCATGCCTCGCGCCAGGCGCGCTTTGTATTCCAGATGACGCCGGAGCGGGATCTGTTCCATCTGGCTATGGAAAATAACACCGACCTGATGATATCGGACGCAAGCAGCGAGAAAATACGCGATCTCTTGCCTGCATGGCACCGCGCCCTGTTGCCCGACGCGCGCAGTTTTATCGTGCTGCCGCTGGTGGTGCAAAAAGTGCAGATCGGCATGTTTTATGCAGACCGTGTTCTGCCAGCGCTCGAGGGCCTGCCGCCCGACGAGACCGCGCTGATCAAAGCATTGAAGAGCCAAATATTGGCTGCACTCAGCGGTACTTGAAGAGCGCCCGGTTCTTGTCTTGTAGTCTGATAACCGAATGGCGGTTTTAAATCGTTAAAAAAAGCCCTGGCGTGTGTTTAGCCCGTCGAGTAGCCAGCGCACGTGCTGTGCAGTGCGCACTGTCTTTGTTTCGTCGGTCTTGATACCGCTGTTATTTATTGTTCTGGTAGCAGTGGTATATTGCTGTTAGATCGCATGATGATGTATTTATACCCCCCGTGTTACTTGGACGGGGCAAGGGAGATCACGCCCACCAGTTTCAAGGCGGCTAATATATCCATTCAGCCTTAAAACTAAATTTCAAAGGATGATGATGCAGAATTATTCTTCGGCAGTGAAAACAGCTTTCGATCATATTGCAAATTTTATTTTATTAGGGCTGACTGGAAGAACTGGATCAGGATGTACTACTGCTGCAGAAATTTTTGGTACTCAACTACCACCTACTAAAGGGCACCTCTAAAAATCCAATTTTCGTCACAATACGGCGTTACTCGAAAAAAATTATCGCTTACATATCAACTATATGCCGCGCTCAAATTTTTTTCTCGTGCCTTGTCTTGCCTAGAAACTTGAATTTTTAGAGGCGCCCTAAAGTAGGTGGGATGAGGCTCCGACCGCCGCCCACTAAAAGTGGGCAAACCGCGACGGACTCCGCTAAAACCATATTCACAGAACGTATGATGAAACTTGTAGTGTTTAAAACCTTAAATGCACCAGCTGAAGCTGGTGGTTTTTCCAATTGATGGAAAATAAAACAACAGACTTGGATTAATTATAAGACCGCAGGATACCCTTCGCGGTGACCGGGCCTGGTATTCCTTTGCATGACAGGTTGTGCAGGTCTTCGCACCGACATATTCCGCAGCGGCTGGCACGGATATAGACGACGGTGGAGCGTAAATGGAAGTGCTTCTTGCCCACCATGCGCCGACAGCGATTAAGAGCAAGAGAAGAGTACTGCGGTACCCGTCAATGCCACCGCAATCGTCCATCGAGAGTCCTGAAATGAAAGACTGACGCGCTGGCGCTGTTATTTGTGCGGGTTTTCTTCTTCTCGAGTTCTTATTTCGACTCATGCCGGCCCGGCTAAGAAATGTGTCTGAAGGAAAGACGGCCAATCAAACCACCGCCGTCCTTTCCATCACAACAATCGTCATTTCATCTAAGCTTTGTGGATATCACAAACTAGCCCTCCTCGCGGCTGCCGATGCAGTTCACAGTTCGTCGGGAATAACAGTTATTGGCCGCCCTGCTGCAGCGATCTCAGCACGTTGTCGAGCGAGAAGCTGCCGGCTTTCTGGCTCGGCGGAAATTCCTTGAATGTGCTCAGGAATTGCGCGACGTATTGCTGCGCGGGCACGAGCAAGAATACATGTTCGAGCCGCCACCGGTTGTAGTCCATGCCCTCGTGGTCGGCAATCTCAAAGGGATCGGAGCGCAGGTTAATGACCTTAGGTAGACGTAGTTGCACAAACGGTTGCTGCCAGACGTCCATGCCGTGCGCGCGCTGTTCGGCAAATACGACCTTCCAGTTATCGTAACGTAGCCCGACGAGTGAGCCGTCGTCATTGAAGTAGAAGAACTCCTTGCGCGGGCTGGGCGTCTTGCCGGCGAGGGCGTCAGTAAGGTTGTAGCCATCGAGATGCACCTTGAAGGTCTTGTCGCCCACCTTCATGCCTTTCTTCAGCTTCTCCTTCACATCCGGATCACCGGCGGCGGCCATCAGTGTCGGCAGCATATCTTCGTGAGCGAAGATGTCGTTGAACACCGTGCCGGGCTTGATTACGCCGGGCCAGCGGATCGCGGTGGGGACGCGGTAACCACCTTCCCAATTGGTGTTCTTCTCGCCACGGAACGGCGATGTACCTCCATCGGGCCACGTGAATTTTTCCGCGCCGTTGTCGGTGGAGTACATGACGATAGTGTTCTCGTCGAGGCCGAGCTCCTTGAGCTTTGCGAGCACCTGGCCGACGTGACCGTCGTGCTCGACCATGCCGTCGGGGTAGATGCCGAGGCCGGTCTTGCCCTCGGACTCTTTCTTGAGCCTCGTCCAGATGTGCATGCGCGTGGAGTTCCACCACAGGAAGAACGGCTTGTCAGCTTTTTTCGCGCGCTCCATGAAAGCGAGCGCTTTCGCGGTGGCTTCTTCGTCGATGGTTTCCATGCGCTTCTTGGTGAGCGGGCCAGTGGGGGTGATTGTCTGGGTGCCGTCCGGGTTCGCAAAGCTATGAATCACGCCGCGCGTCCCGAATCTCTGCCGCAGTTCCAGATCTTTGAAATAGTCGGGGTGCTCGGGCTCATCCTCGGCATTCAGGTGATAGAGCGAGCCGAAGAATTCGTCGAACCCATGCGCGGTAGGTAGATGCGCATCAAGATCGCCCAAGTGGTTCTTGCCGAACTGGCCGGTCATATAACCGAGCGGCTTCAGTAGCTCGGCGATCGTCACGTCGCGCGCCTGCAAGCCCTCCTTGGCGCCCGGCAGGCCGACCTTGAGCATACCAGTGCGGAAACCCACCTGGCCCGTAATAAACGCCGCGCGACCAGCGGTGCAACTCTGTTGCCCGTACCAGTCGGTGAACAGCGCACCCTCTTTCGCGATGCGGTCGATATTTGGCGTCTTGTAGCCCATCATTCCCTGGTTGTAGGCATTGACATTCCAATAGCCTATGTCATCGCCCCAGATAATAAGAATATTTGGTTTTTTCTGCTGGGCCGCAACCGGCATCGAAATTGCGAGGAGTCCCGCCGCAGCCAACCAACCGATCCACCTAGTAAACATCATCATAGTTATCCCCTCTCGCTCTTTTTTAACGTTATCAATCTGACATGCACCGGTGATTCGGGGCCAACGGAGCGTGCTTCAGTTGAATGCTATCACAGGCATGTATTCGCGGAGACGCATTTCTAACCGCCTAGCCTCCCCAAAATTCGAATGTATAGCTGCAATCGTACCTACTAAAAGTTATCAATCGAATGCTTGGCAAAAGTGGACGACTATGTACGATATTTGGATGGGGAATTTGGAACGATCAACGGGGCAATCCATCGCCGACATAGCGCACTTGCCCGCTCCTTATTTCAGGTATCCATTTGTCGTTTATATTTCTGATTTATAATTAATTACTCATCAGGTGTAAAATTACAAACGTTGGTTTATTACTCCACTTCGTGTGTGCCAATGAATAAAAATCGTCCTGTACATCTTGACTTGCGCTTGATCAAATTGCCCTTGCCGGGCTTTGTTTCTATTCTGCATCGTGTTAGCGGATTGTTGCTTTTTTTGGCCTTGCCGCTGTTCCTGAGGATGCTGCAGTACAGCCTGTTTTCTATCGAAACTTATACTCAATTGGCCGCGGTACTGCGGCATCCCTTAAGTAAATTAATTTTAATCAGCCTGTTGTGGGCATTATTACACCATCTTTGCGCCGGAATACGCTATCTCGCGATAGACATGCATATCGGCGTAGGGCTGGCGCAGGCACGTGCCAGCAGCAAGTGGGTGTTGTTTGTGAGTTTGGGTTTGACCTTGCTTATAGGAGCATGGCTATGGTAGATCGCATCGTAACCGGCGCGCATTATGGATTGCGGGATTGGCTGGTGCAGCGTGTTACCGCTGTTCTGATGGTAGCTTATACGCTGTTTATTGCGGGCTATGTGGTGCTGCATTCTCATTTTGAAAGCAATGCCTGGATTGGTCTCGATTACAACACCTGGACGGGGTTGTTTTCGAACCTGGTAATGCGCTCGTTCTCTTTGCTGTTTCTGTTTGCTGTTTTTTACCACGCGTGGATTGGGGTGCGTGACATTGTCATGGATTATGTCAAGTCGGCAAGAACACGCCTTGTTATATATGTACTGGTGATAATGGCGCTGCTGCTGTATTCGATTTGGGCAGTACAAATTTTGTGGGGAATGTGATGGCTGTGGCGAAACGCACATTTGACGTTGTAATCGTGGGGGCGGGTGGCGCGGGAATGCGCGCGGCTTTGGCATTGTCTGAGGCTGGCTTGAAGGTAGCGGTATTGTCCAAGGTTTTTCCGACTCGCTCGCACACGGTAGCGGCGCAAGGTGGTATTGCGGCATCGTTGGGTAATATCAGCGAGGACAATTGGCATTGGCACATGTACGATACGGTGAAAGGTTCGGATTATCTGGGCGATCAAGATGCCATAGAGTTCATGTGTCGCGCCGCGCCGGAAGTGGTGTACGAACTGGAACACTTCGGCATGCCATTCGATCGTTTGGAAAATGGCAAAATTTATCAGCGCTCATTCGGCGGCCACATGCAAGACTATGGCAAGACCCCGGTGCAGCGCGCCTGTGCCGCTGCTGATCGCACTGGCCATGCCTTGTTGCATACGTTGTATCAAAAAAACATGCAGTCCAATACCATTTTTTTCGTGGAGTGGATGGCTCTGGATTTAATTCGCGACGAAGACGGCGATGTTCTCGGCGTGGTGGCGATGGAAATTGAAACCAGTGAAGTGATGATTTTGCAGGCACGCGCCACGCTGTTTGCTACCGGGGGTGCGGCGCGCATTTTTCAGGCCAGCACCAATGCTTACATTAATACCGGCGATGGCCTGGGCATGGCGGCCCGTGCCGGCATTCCGCTGGAGGACATGGAATTCTTCCAGTTCCATCCTACTGGCGTGTATGGCGCGGGCGTGCTGATTTCCGAAGGAGTGCGCGGCGAGGGCGGCTATCTTATCAACAAGGACGGTGAGCGCTTTATGTTGCGCTACGCGCCAAACGCCCAAGACCTCGCCAGCCGCGACGTGGTGTCACGCGCCATCGCCACTGAGATCAAGGAAGGGCGCGGTTGCGGTAAACATGGCGATCATATTTTATTGAAGGTTGACCACATCGGCGATGCTGTCATCCGCCAGCGCCTGCCCGGTATTCGTGAGATTTCCCTAAAGTTTGCGCATGTTGACCCAGCCCTGAACCCCATTCCGGTGGTGCCCACTGCGCATTATATGATGGGTGGCATTCCCACCAATTATCATGGCCAAGTGGTCGCCCCTTACAAAACAGGGCCGGAAGAAGTGGTACAGGGGTTTTATGCGGTGGGTGAATGCGCTTGCGTGTCGGTGCATGGTGCTAACCGGCTGGGCTGTAATTCATTGCTTGATTTGCTGGTGTTCGGGCGTGAGGTGGCGAGGCAGATTATCGAGGACTTGCAGCGTAACCCGCATCCAAAACCATTGCCGCACGATGCCGCTGAGCGTCCGCTGGCGCGTCTTGTAAGGCTGCGATCACAAAAAAATGGTGAGAGTGTGGCCGAAGTGGGGGCGGAGATGCGGCGCGTGATGCAAAATCACTGCGGTGTATTTCGATTCCCTGACCTGCTGACTCAAGGCGTGGAAATGATCCGCACAGTGGCCGAGCGCGTAAAAAATACCATGATTAATGATCAGAGTAAGGTGTTTAATACTGCATGCGTGGAGGCATTGGAACTCGACAATCTCATCGAAGTAGCGCAAGCCACCATGGTTTCCGCTGCAGCGAGGCAAGAAAGTCGTGGCGGTCACGCGCGCGATGACTTCCCGCAACGCGACGATGACCATTGGCTGAAGCATTCACTATATTTCAGTGAAGGGCAAAAACTGGATTACAAGCCGGTTCGGCTGAAGCCGTTGACTGTGGAATCATTTCCGCTTAAGGCGCGGGTGTACTAATCAGGAGATAGAAGCGTGTCCACAACAAATTTTAAGACGGAAAATAATACTTATCGCAAGTTGATCAGTAACGGCTTGAGTTACCGTATACCTCATTTTCAGCCGGACTATAGCTGGACGGAAAATGAATGGGAAGATTTGTGGGCGGATATCATGGGGGTGATTCAGGCCGATGGCGAACCGGCGCACTATATGGGCTATCTTGTGTTGCAATCGATAGATAACAGGACATTCGACGTGATTGAAGGGCAGCAGCGCTTAACGACCCTCATGCTGATTATTTTAGCGGCACTCAAGAATTTCACGCAATTGATCGCAGAGAAAAATAATCCGGAAAATAATCAGCAACGAATGGATCAAATTCGTCAAACCTATATTTCTTATCTTGATCCTGTAACGTTGGTGCCGCGAACCAAGCTCACGCTCAATCGTAATAACGATGTTTATTTTCAAAATTATTTGATCCCACTGGATCATTTATTTCAGAGTGGTTGTAAGGAATCCGAGCGCAGACTGTGCAAAGCACTTGAATGGTTTGCGACCAAAATGAGTGAATATACAAAAATTGCTGGCGAGGATGAGGGAGTAACGTTGGCGAGTCTTGTGGAATCAATCAGTGACAGGCTATTTTTTACTGTTATTAGTGTTACTGATGAGCTCAATGCCTATAAAGTATTTGAAATGCTCAATGCGCGCGGTATACGTCTATCCTCAACAGATTTGCTGAAAAACCATCTCTTTTCTGTCCTGTATGACGATAAGGATAATCTGCATGAAATGAAAGCGCTGGAAGACCGCTGGGAAGCAATGGTTATTTGCTTGGGTAGCGAGAACTTTCCTGATTTTTTGTTGGACTACTGGATTAGCCGTCATGCCTTTGTCAGGCAGTCCGAACTTTTCAAAACCATACGCTCCAGAGTGACGAGCCGTGAAGAAGTCTTCGAGCTGCTGCAGGGTATGGAAGAGGATATGAATACCTATCTGGCGCTTACCCAGGTGGAATCATCACAATGTCCTGTTGATCTCAAGGAGCATATTCGGGACTTGCATTTGTTCAGAGTGCGCCAGCCTTTTCCATTGCTTTTAGCAGCTCATCGAATGTTCTCCGCTAGTGACTTTGAGTGTGTGCTACGCAGTTGTATAACCATTTCATTTCGTTATATCGTAATTGGCAGCCAGCCGACGAACAAACAAGAGAGTATCTATTATTCGGTGGCACAAAAAATTTCCAGTGGTGATATCGGCACTGCGGCAGCTGCATTGGCGGCTATGCAATTTGTTTATCCTAGTGATGATGAATTTCGTAGCGCTTTTTCTGCTCAAAAAATTAGCACTACTGCTTCTCGCTGTATAAGTTGGAAAAACAGGTATCAGGAAATGATTACGATTTTGAAAGTGCTGGCTTTAACGTAAAGCATGCATTGCCATTAAATCAAACAAATGATCGGTAGATAACCTTGTCGGGTTGGCGAGAACACTGGAGCTCGACCCACCTCATCGAAGTGGCGTAAGCCGCCATGGTTTCCGCCATTGCACGAAAGATGACTCGAAGCGATTAGCAGAGGAATGAAACCATGAAGTTCAAAATTTACCGGTATAACCCCGAAACCGATGAGCAGCCTCATATGCGCAATTATGAGCTGGACATAGAAGCGGGCGATATGATGTTGCTGGATGCGCTGCTTCTAATCAGGGAGCAGGACGACAGCTTGAGCTTGCGCAAATCTTGTCGCGAAGGAGTGTGCGGCTCGGATGCCATGAATATTAATGGGCGCAATGGCTTGGCTTGCATCACGCAGTTGTCCAGTTTGAAACAACCAATTGAATTGCGCCCGTTGCCTGGCCTGCCAGTGATACGTGATCTGATCGTGGACATGACGCAGTTTTTCAAGCAGTACCATTCGATCAAGCCTTATTTGGTGAATAACGATCCGCCTCCGGAAACCGAGCGCTTACAGTCGCCGGCGCAGCGTGCCGAGTTGGATGGTTTGTATGAATGCATCTTGTGTGCCTGTTGCACTACTGCTTGCCCATCATTTTGGTGGAATCCGGATAAGTTTGTAGGTCCTGCCGGATTACTGCAAGCCTATCGTTTTATCGTCGATAGTCGCGATCAGGCAACGAGCGAACGGCTGGATAATCTGGAAGATCCGTACCGGCTGTTTCGATGTCACACTATTATGAATTGTGTGGATGTATGCCCCAAAGGTTTGAATCCCACGGCAGCCATAGGGAAAATTAAAGCTCTGATGGTGAAGCGTACGGTATGAAAGAGCTGGAACGAGTGCGCTGGCGCTGTCGACGCGGTCTGTTGGAACTTGACATCGTGCTGGGTCGATTCATCGAGCTGCATTATGCAAGTTTGAATAGGGCGCAGCAGGCTGCATTTGATCTGTTGCTGGATATGCCCGACCCGACACTGTGGGATATGATTACCAACACGCGGCCTTCACCGCTGCAAAGTGAACGGTGTGCGGTGCTAGAATTACTTCAGGCAGTTTGAACTTTAGCAGCGTGATCTGCTCTACATTAAGATGTGAAAACAGGAGGCGTAATGAAAGAAAAACGCGTTGCAACACTGATGCTGGACGATGGCCGTAGTATCGAGTTGCCGATACTGTCCGGCACTCTGGGTCCTGATGTGATCGACATCCGCGGATTGGGTAAACTCGGCATGTTTACTTACGATCCGGCTTTCGTTTCCACCGCCAGTTGTTCTTCCAGTATCACTTTTATTGATGGCGATGCCGGCTTGCTGTATTACCGCGGTTATCCCATAGAACAACTGGCGGAAAAGTCGGACTTTCTAGAAGTATGCTACTTGCTGCTGCATGGTGAATTACCGAATGCGATACAGAAAAGCGAGTTCAAGGGAAGGGTTACGCAGCACACCATGGTGCATGATCAGCTTGCCCGTTTTTTTAACGGCTTCCGCCGCGACGCTCATCCGATGGCGGTAATGGTTGGGGTGGTGGGCGCGCTGTCGGCTTTCTATCATGATTCGCTCGACATTAATAACCCGGAACATCGCGAAATATCGGCGTTACGCCTGCTGTCCAAGGTGCCGACCATCGCCGCAATGACCTACAAGTACTACACCGGTTTTCCGTTCATGTTCCCGAAGAATGAATTCAGCTACGTGGAAAACTTCATGTACATGATGTTCGCAACACCGGCAGAAGACTATGTGCCGAACCAGAAGCTGGTACGTGCACTGGAGCGTATTTTGATTCTGCACGCTGATCACGAACAGAACGCCTCGACTTCGACCGTAAGGCTGGCCGGTTCCAGTGGGGCAAATCCTTTCGCTTGTGTGTCCTCCGGCATTGCAGCACTTTGGGGGCCAGCGCACGGCGGTGCGAATGAGGCAGTGCTGAAGATGCTGGAAGAGATAGGTGATGTGTCGCGCGTGGCGGATTTCATGAAAGGTGTGAAGGACAAAAAATACCGTCTGATGGGCTTTGGCCACCGGGTATACAAAAACATGGATCCGCGCGCAAAGGTTATGCGCGCTACTTGTTATGAGGTGCTTAAAGAGCTGAAGCTGGAGAATGACCCTCTATTTTTAATGGCGCTGGAACTGGAGCAGATTGCGCTGCGGGACGAATACTTCATAGAGCGCAAGCTTTATCCCAACGTGGACTTTTATTCCGGAATCGTGCTGCGCGCGTTGGGTATCCCTAGCAATATGTTCACAGTAATCTTTGCCGTGGCACGCACCATAGGTTGGGTGTCGCAGTGGAATGAAATGATTGCTGACAGCGAACGTAAGATCGGTCGTCCACGTCAGTTATATCAGGGTGCGACGCAACGGGATTTTATACCGCTTGCCCAGCGCTAAAGTCGGATCGCAAAAACTTATACATGGAAAAAATAGAGGGTGGAGGATGTTCATGCGCTTTGACGTCATATCATATTGAATATATTTGACATCCAAGTGCGGCAGTTTGATGAAGCAATGAAGCGCAAAGACATGGCGATATAAACAGATGGGTAATAATATATGCTCAATTCATGACATGAATAAACAAATGGAACGGTTATATGAGGCAGCAAAAAAACTCAAGGGCATAGCTGGCCAGTCTAAACTTGCGATGGCGCTTAACGCATCCCCTCAGACCGTCAAGAATTGGGAGTCGAGAGGAATATCAAAGCAGGGTATGCTAGAGGCGCAGCGTGCTATAGGCTGTTCCGCGCTATGGATAGATACTGGCGAAGGTGACATGGTTATCGGAAGCACAGAAAATTACCGAGAATTTAAGATAAGTTCCAAACAAACCGAATTAAACGATGAAAATATTGACGTGAAGATTATCACACGCCTACTTGGCGTATTAAGTGACGCTGCTAAAAACGAGATACGAATACACGTTGAAGAATTGGTTAAGAGGTTGTTATATGAGCATGAGCCAACAACAGATGACAAGAAAGATCATTTAAATTTCGACCGGCGGACCGGGATAAAGTGACAGGCCCATTCTGCAACAATAAGAACGTTGTCAAAAGCGCAGCGAATATACAGATATTCTCGGCGTCATTTGAAATGCCATCGGCAAAATTAAATAAAGTAACATACACATGACGTCGGTAATGCAAACCATGCTGGGCAACTCCATGTTGTTTGGTGGCAATGCGCCGTACATTGAAGGTCTGTATGAGGCGTATTTGAGCTCCCCCGATTTGGTTTCGGATGAGTGGCGTGCCTACTTCGATGCCCTGCAAAACATGCCGAGCGCGGTGCTGCAAGACTTTCCGCATAGTCCGGTGGTGCGTGCTTTTGCTGCCTTGCCGTTAACTGGTGCGCAAGGCGCAATGCTAGATGCTGATATGGCGCGCAAGCAGGTGGCAGTGCTGCAACTTATCAATGCCCATCGTTTCCTCGGGGTGCGCCGCGCCAGCCTCGATCCGCTTAACCGGCATCTCAAGCCTGAAGTGCCCGAATTGGATCCAGCCTTCCACGGTCTCACTGAGGCGGACATGGATATCACCTTTGAGACAGGCTCTCTGGTGGGTTCGCCACGCATGATGCTGCGTGAAATTCTGCAGCTGGTGCGCCAGACCTATTGCGGCAGCATAGGTGCAGAGTATATGTACATCAATGATGTTGTGCAGAAGCGCTGGATCCAAAATCGTCTGGAGAGCGTGCGCGGCCAGCCAAATTACAGCGCTGACATGCAGCATCGTATTCTGGAGCGGCTGACTGCTGCCGAAACGTTGGAGCGCTATCTGCACACCAAGTTTGTCGGCCAGAAGCGTTTTTCGCTGGAGGGCGGCGAATCGCTTATTCCGATGCTCGAACATTTATTGCAACGTGCAGGCACACAGGGAGTTCGCGAGACTGTTATCGGTATGGCGCATCGTGGGCGCTTGAATGTGGTAGTGAACACGCTAGGCAAGCTGCCGCGTGATTTATTCGCTGAATTTGAGGGCAAGCACAGTGAACAGCTGACTTCCGGCGATGTGAAATATCACCAAGGTTTTTCCTCGGATATTCCTACGCCGGGCGGAGCGATGCACTTGGCTTTAGCGTTTAATCCCTCACACCTGGAAATCGTTAATCCGGTGGTAGAAGGCTCGGTGCGCGCGCGCCAGCATCGTCGCGGCGACAAGGAAGGGCGAGAGGTAATGCCGGTATTGCTACATGGCGATGCTGCTTTCGCCGGACAAGGCGTGATCATGGAAACGTTCAGCTTGTCCCAAACGCGCGGCTATCAGACGGGCGGCACAGTGCATATCATTATTAACAACCAGATCGGTTTTACTACTTCGGACAAACGTGATGCCCGATCTTCTTTGCACTGTACCGATGTAGCGAAGATGATAGAAGCACCGATTTTTCATGTGAATGGAGATGATCCTGAAGCGGTATTGTTAATTGCCGAAATTGCACTGGATTACCGCATGACCTTCAAAAGGGATGTAGTGATTGACATGGTGTGTTTCCGCAAGCTGGGTCATAACGAGCAGGATGAGCCGCTGGTTACGCAGCCGTTCATGTACCGTTATATTAACCAGCATCCGGGCACACGTGCGTTGTATGCTAAACGCCTGTTAGAACAAAACGTGGTTGCGGAAGGGGAGCCGGAGGCGATGATTGCGGCCTATCGTCGCGCGATGGATGAGGGCATCAATCCGATTCAACCAGTGCTGAATGATTTTAATAAGGAATACGCAGTAAATTGGTCTAAATTCAGGAGTGGTGTACCTTGGGATGTAGCGGTGAATACTGCCATTCCGCACGAACAGTTGCAAAAATTGGCTCAGCGGCTGACGGAAGTGCCGACGGATTTCAAGCTACATTCGCGCGTGGAAAAAATTATCACCGACCGTCGCGCCATGGGTAATGGCGAACTGGCTTTGGATTGGGGCATGGCAGAAAACCTGGCCTATGCCAGCTTGGTAGCTGAGGGTATTCCGGTTCGTTTGTCTGGGGAAGACAGTGCGCGCGGCACCTTTTTCCATCGTCATGCCGTGCTGCATGACCAAAACCGCGTGCAGTGGGACAAGGGCTATCACATTCCCTTGCAAAATATTGCGCCGGATCAGGCTGATTTCATCGTGATTGATTCCATTCTTTCGGAAGAGGCGGTGCTGGCATTTGAGTATGGCTATGCTAGCGCTGAACCCAATTCGCTGGTTATATGGGAGGGGCAGTTTGGCGATTTCGCTAATGGTGCGCAGGTGGTAATCGATCAATTCATCTCGTCGGGGGAGGCCAAGTGGGGACGCATGTGCGGGCTGGTGATGTTTTTGCCACATGGTTATGAAGGGCAGGGGCCGGAACATTCGTCTGGGCGCATTGAGCGCTATTTACAACTGTGTGCAGATTACAATATTCAAGTGTGTATTCCTTCCACTCCAGCTCAGATGTTCCATTTGCTGCGCCGCCAGATGTTGCGCCCAATACGCAAGCCGCTTATTGTGTTTACGCCTAAAAGCATGTTGCGCAGCAAGGATGCATCTTCGCCGCTGAATGACTTTGCTCAGGGTTCATTTCAGTCAGTGATTGGAGAAGTGGATGAGCTGGAAGCTGCCAAGGTGCGGCGTATCATTGTGTGTAGCGGAAAAATTTATTATGAGCTTAAGGCCGCGCGACGTGAACGCGGCATTCAAAATACCTCGCCGAAGTCCTTGTCTCCGGAAGAGGTGGCGATTATCCGGCTGGAACAGCTTTATCCTTTTCCGCATGATGCTTTCGAGGCACAGATTGCCAATTATCCAAATGCGACGGAATTGCTGTGGTGTCAAGAAGAGCCGGGCAATCAGGGCGCGTGGCATCGCATTCAGCACTATCTGCTGCGCCATCTGCGTGACAGTATGAGGCTTGCTTATGCGTTGCGATCTTCTTCGGCATCGCCTGCAGCTGGATATTTGGCAGTGCATAATGAACAACAGAAGGCGGTGATAGACGCTGCATTCCGCTGCGATCTCGACATTAAATCAGGAGCAAGACACCATGCAAATTGAAGTGAAAGTGCCGCAGCTTTCTGAATCGGTTTCCGAAGCCACTCTGGTATCTTGGCACAAGCAGCCTGGTGAAGCTGTGGCTGAAGGTGAGAATCTGATCGATATTGAGACCGACAAGGTAGTTTTAGAGTTGCCCGCAATTAAATCTGGAGTGTTGACCAAAATTCTCAAGCAGAATGGTGACAAGGTGACCAGCAATGAGGTGATTGCCCTACTGGATACCGATGCCAAACCTGATGTGAGCATAGCCGCGCAACCAGATGTGATGGCCAAGGAGCAAGCTGCTGTGATGCCTGCGGCGCAGAAGATCGCGGCAGAAAATAAAATTGATACTGCTGCGATTAGTGGTAGCGGACGTGGCGGGCGCGTCATCAAGGAAGATGTGCTGGTTGCGGTGCAGGCAAAAGCGGCTGTGCCAGCCAACGCGGTTCCGCAACCCACAGCGGGCGGGCGTGTGGAACAGCGCGTGCCGATGACTCGCATCCGTCAGCGCATCGCCGAACGTTTGCTGCAATCGCAACAGAATGCCGCAATTCTCACTACCTTTAATGAAGTGAATATGCTGCCAGTGATTGAGTTGCGCAATCACTATAAGGATGCTTTTGAAAAGAAGCATGGCGTAAAGCTCGGTTTCATGTCATTTTTCATCAAGGCCACGCTGCTTGCGTTGCATAAATTCCCTGTGGTGAACGCATCGGTGGATGGCACGGATATCATCTACCATGGCTATTACGACATCGGCGTGGCAATCGGCAGTGAGCGCGGCTTGGTGGTGCCTATCATCCGCGATGCTGACAAACTTTCGCTAGCCGACATCGAAAGGCAAATCATTGACTTCGGCGCGCGTGCCAAGGATGGCAAGATTACGCTGGAAGAATTGACTGGCGGTACCTTCTCTATTTCCAACGGCGGCGTGTTCGGATCCATGCTCTCGACCCCCATTATTAATCCGCCGCAGAGCGCCATCCTCGGTATTCACGCCACCAAAGACAGACCAGTGGCTGAAAATGGTCAAGTCGTCATTCGTCCGATGAACTACCTTGCGCTGTCTTATGATCACCGCATCGTTGATGGGCGTGATGCCGTATTATTTCTCGCCACTATTAAAGAGGCGTTGGAATATCCTGGACGAGTGTTGCTGGATTTGTAATTGCGCTTTTGCCGATCCCGGCCGGAATGAAATGAAAAATTTCTTACGGGTTCAGAACTGAATAAAAGGATTTCATTATGTCGAAATCATTTGATGTTGTAGTTATCGGTGCCGGCCCTGGAGGCTATGTGGCGGCGATACGTTGTGCTCAATTGGGGCTGACTACAGTCTGCATCGACGATTGGAAAGGCACACAAGGCAAGCCCAGTTTAGGCGGGACTTGTCTTAATGTGGGCTGTATTCCATCCAAAGCTTTGCTGGAGTCTTCGGAAAACTTCGAGCGTCTGACGCATGATTTTGCGGCGCACGGCATATGTGCCGACAATGCGAGAGTGGATGTGCAGAAGATGGTGGCGCGCAAGAATAAGATCGTGTCCGATTTCACTCTGGGTATTAGTCAGTTATTCAAGAAAAACAAAGTTGACTCGCTGCACGGCAGGGCTCAATTTCTCGGTCGGGATGGCGATGTCTGGCGTGTCGGAATTGCGGATGGAGAGGAAGTGAGGGCGAAGCACATTATCGTTGCCACTGGTTCGACGTCGCGCATTTTGCAGCAAACCCCGCTGGATGGGGTGCAGGTTGTGGACAATGTAGGTGCTTTGAGTTTTAGCGAGACGCCCAAGCGCCTCGCTATCATCGGTGCGGGGGTCATTGGGTTGGAGCTTGGCAGTGTGTGGCGCAGGTTGGGGGCTGAGGTGACGCTACTGGAAGCCTCGCCCGTATTCCTTCCCGCCACCGATGAGCAAGTGGCGAAAGAAGCGTTGCGCGCTTTTACCAAGCAGAAGTTGGCTATCCACTTGGGCGCACAGATTGATGGTGTCACTCAGTCTGCTGAGGCTGTAAAAATTAATTGGCGCGATATACAGGGGGCCGCGCAGGAACTGGTCGCGGACAAGTTGATCGTTGCAGTAGGTCGTGTGCCAAATACGCAAGGTCTGAGTGCAGAAGCGGTCGGACTCAAGCTGGACACCGCAGGGCGCATTGAAGTGGACGAACAGTGCCGTACCAGCCTGTCGCATGTGTATGCGGTGGGCGATGTGGTGCGGGGGCCGATGCTGGCGCACAAGGCGTCGGAGGAGGGCGTGATGGTGGCGGAATTGATCGCCGGGCAGATGGGATGCTGCGACTTGAATTTGGTGCCGAATGTAATGTATACCGCCCCGGAAATCGCTTGGGTGGGTAAGACTGAACAACAGCTTAAGGCAGCGGGTGTCGCTTACAAGGTTGGGCAATTCCCCTTTCTTGCTAATGGGCGTGCCCGCGCCTTGGGTGACACGACGGGATTTATTAAAATCATCGCCGATGCCAATACAGATCGCATCCTCGGCGTGCATATCATAGGCCCGATGGCATCTGAGCTCATTCAGCAGGCGGTGCTGGCGATGGCGTTTTCGGCCAGTAGTGAAGATTTGGCTCGCACCATTCATGCACATCCGTCATTGGCCGAAGTGATGCATGAAGCGGCTCTGGCAGTGGATAAACGCACGATTCATATATGACCCGAATGTTTCGCGCTTTAAGCCGGATGATGAGGTGATCGTAACTGGTTATGGCAAGGGCCAAAGACGAGCATGAATATCTGAAATTGTCAGATGCACCGCGTAGCGGTTTAATCTGACTAAAAATACACGCTCTATGGGGAAGACCCAGTGGGCTGGGGCGCTGGATTCGGTCGGCGGCACGATGCTGGGCTGGTTGATGCACAGCATGTGGCAAGTTGGCGTCATAGCCGGCTTAGGGCTACGCTGATTAAATCTAGTGTCCCAGTCAACAATTGTATTACTTATTAATATATCAATTACCATGCCATGCGCATTAAAATACTTTAATCAGTTTAATCTCCCAGATCGCCAGTCTCCACCAAGTGCTTTGAGCAAAGCTGTACTGGCGACTAAGCTACGGCCAGTTATATTGAGACTGCGTATGTCCGCATCAAGAGCAGTTGCCTGTGCGGTGACAACATTCAGGTAACTCACTGTTCCAGCTTTATATTGGTTATTAAAGAGAGTAACGGATTCCTGAGCAGCCAGTTTCGCTGAATGCTGTACCTTGGCTTCTTCATTCAGGATGCGCAACGCAGAGAGATTGTCTTCAACTTCCTGAAACCCGGTCAGAACAATCTGCCGATAATCTGCAACGCTTTTGTCAAAGGTAGCAACGGCCTGCGCCTTTTGTGATGCTCGCAGCCCTCCGTCAAATAATGCGGCGGCAATATTAGGCCCCAAAGACCAGAGCTTATTTGATGAAGAAAAAATATCAGAAATTACTGAACCTTGATAGCCAGTTGAGGCTCCGAGTATAAGGGATGGAAAAAAAACGGATTGGGCTATTGTAACTCCAATCTGTGCATTGGCGGCCTGAACGCGACGTTCTGCTGCGGCGATATCGGGACGCCGTTCCAGTAATTCTGACGGGAAGCCCGACGGAAATTCTGGAAGTCTTGGAACAATGGGGCTTGGCTTGAGCACAAAATTGGACGGATACTTGCCGATCAGAACGGCAATTGCATGTTCAAACTGCGACCTTTGCACGCCAAGATCGATTGCCTGTGCTTGGGTGGCTTTTAACTGTGTTTCTGCCTGAACCACATCTGAACGTCCTGCAATGCCAGCTTCATAGCGATTCTGGGTAATCTGGAGCGAGCGCTTATAAGCTATAGAAGTCTGTTCTAGCAATTGACGTTGTGCATCGTTGATACGCAATTGAAGGTAAGTCTGAACCAGCATAGATTGAAGGCTTAGCAGTGCCGACTGTAGATCGGCCGCGCTGGCTTCAGCGGACGCTTGATTTGATTCAACGGTGCGCCCTATTCGCCCCCACAAATCGGCCTCCCAAGTAGCATTGATCAATAATCGACTCGTTTCGGTAATGCCTGCTCTGGGGATACCGGGAATGGTTACCCCAGAGTTGGTTGCGGCGGTGCCTTGTCCACGAGTATTTGAAATGGTTCCGGTTACTACAGGAAAGTACCGTGCGCGTGCAGCGTCAAGAAGAGAGAGTGCCTGCCGGTATTGCGCTTCTGAGCTGCGTATATTTTGATTGGAAATCGATATTTGTTGTACAAGTGCATTCAGCTGGATGTCACCATATATTTCCCACCACTTGCCACGCGGATAGTGATCTCGAGGTTTTGCCAATTTCCAATGATTTGCTTCTTCCTTGTAGGTGGTTGGGGGTATGACGTTAGGCCGTTTGTAGTCCGGTCCTAGGGTACACCCGATCAGACTTAAAGATATTAGGCCAAAATTGATATAATTATTTTTTAGCAAAATTTACTCCTGAACCGATTGTCAGCCTCTGTAAATTGATCATAATTCACGATTGATTTGTAGGGCACCTTTAAAGATCCCAATTTGCGTCACAATACGGCGTTACTCGAAAAAAATTATCGCTTACATATCAACTATATGCCGCGCTCAAATTTTTTACTCGTGCCTTGTCTTGCCTAGAAAATTGAATTTTTAGAGGCGCCCTGTAGTTGTTAGTGATGCAGTCTGGAATCGTTGTTGCCAGAATTTTGGATACCATAGACGAAATCGATCGAGGTACAGATAGACTACGGGAGTCGTGTACAGAGTTAGTAATTGACTTACGATCAGCCCACCAACAATAGAGATTCCCAGTGGCTGCCGCAGCTCGGCACCCATGCCTGTGCCCAGGGCGAGCGGCAAGGCACCGAACAAGGCGGCCATACTGGTCATCATAATTGGACGGAAACGCAAAAGACAGGCTTCATGGATCGCATCACGTGGATTCAAGCCACGTTGCCGTTCGGCTTCAAGCGCAAAGTCGATCATCAGGATCGCGTTCTTCTTGACAATGCCGATTAGAAGGATGACGCCAATCAACGCGATAATACTAAAATCCATCTTGAACGCGAGTAGCGCTAGAATCGCTCCTACTCCCGCCGACGGTAGCGTCGAAAGAATGGTTATAGGATGGATGTAGCTCTCATAAAGCATGCCGAGCACGAGGTACACCGCAACCAAGGCGGCAAGGATGAGCACGGGCTGATTGGCAAGTGACATCTGAAACGCTTTAGCTGTTCCCTGAAAGCTGCCATGGACAGAAGTGGGCACGCCGATCTTGGCCATTACATTCTCAATTTCCCGTGTAGCATCTGAAAGCGACACGCCGATCGGCAGGTTGAATGAAATCGTCGAGGCCGCAAACTGACCTTGGTGATTAATCGCCAGTGGCGTCGCCGTTTCTTCCCAGCGGGCAAAAGCGGCCAGCGGCACTTGCAGACCTCCGGGGGCAATCAAGAACACGTCCTTCAGTGCTTCCGGGCTCTGCAAATATTGCGGGGCAGCCTCCATAACCACTCGATACTGGTTCAATGGGTTATATATCGTTGATACCTGGCGCTGGCCGAACAAATCGTTTAATGTCGTATCGATCAGCCTCTGCGTCAATCCTAGCTGTGAAGCAGCATCGCGGTCGATGATCAGCGAGGTCTGTATGCCTTTGTCTTGTTGGTCGGTGTTAACGTCCGCAAGTTGCGGTAGCGAGCGCAATGCTTGGCGGATGAGAGGCTCCCAGGTATGCAATTCATTAATCCCGTCTGCCTGGAGCGTGTATTGGTATTGTGCGTTGCTGGCACGACCACCGACGCTAATGTCCTGGACCGATTGAAGGAACATGTTGGCACCGGGTTCATGGGAGAGCTTGCTGCGCAACCGGGCGATGACCTTGTCAGCGGATAACTGACGTTCAGCCAAAGGCTTTAGCCCAATGAACATTCGTCCAGTATTGATTTGCCCTCCCCCGGTAAAACCTACGACACTATCCACCGCCGGATCCTGGCCGACAATGTTGACGAAAGTAGCAAGTTTGTCTCGCATGGCCTGGAAAGAAATGCTTTGGTCTGCCTGAATGGCTCCCGTCAGGCGGCCGGTGTCCTGCTGCGGGAAGAAACCCTTGGGTATGGCAGTGTAAAGATAAATATTAAGGCAAACCGTTGCCAGTAGTACGAATAGCATGATGCGACCGTGTGCGAGTGCCCAATCGAGCGATATCCGGTAGCCGTTCAATAGCGCATTGAAGATGCGCTCATTTACCCGATAAAAATGTCCTTGCGATGACTCTGATCGTGGACGCAATAGCCGTGCACACATCATGGGTGTAATAGTCAGCGACACAACCAGGGATACCAGAATGGCCGCCGATAGCGTAATAGCAAATTCTCGAAACAGTCGCCCGACGACACCGCCCATTAGCAAAATCGGTATGAATACAGCGATCAAAGACAGGCTCATTGACAGTACCGTGAAACTCACTTCGCGTGCCCCTTGTACAGCAGCTTTAAATGGCGCAACACCGTTCTCGATGTGACGAGAAATGTTTTCCAGCATTACCACCGCATCGTCCACCACAAATCCGGTAGCGACGGTCAGGGCCATAAGCGAGATATTGTTCAGACTGAAACCGGCCAGATACATCACGCCAAAGGTGCCGATCAACGATACCGAGACCGCAACGCTTGGGATTAGAGCAGCCCGGACATCGCGCAGAAACAGGAATACAACCAACACCACCAGGGCGATCGAAATCAAAAGCGTGTGTTCGACTCCCTGCAGCGATGCACGAATGGTCGGCGTACGGTCCGACGCCACTGACAGGGTAATTGCCGCTGGTATGGAAGCACGCAATAACGGCAACAATTTCTTCACCTGATCTACCGTTTCAATGATATTGGCGCCCGGCTGGCGATTCAGGATCAACATCACGGCCGGTTTACCATTGACCAGTCCGGCATTTCGGATGTCCTGTACTGAATCATTTACCTGTGCAATATCGGCGAGACGGATGGGTGCGCCGTTACGATAAGCTACGATTGTCGGAAGGTATTCGGCAGCAGTTTTGGCCTGATCGTTAGCGAGTATCTGCCAGCGCTGGTCTCCATTTTCAAGCGAGCCTTTAGGTCTGTTAGCGTTGGTGGCGACGATTGCAGTACGCACATCCTCGACGCCTATGCCGTACTTGTTCAGGGAACTCGGGTTGAGTGATACGCGCACAGCAGGTAGCGAACTACCCCCTACGGTCACCAGACCGATACCTTGCAATTGGGATATTTTTTGAGCGAGGATAGTCGATGCCGCATCGTACATCTGCCCTCGACTCATCGATTCTGAGGTGAGAGAAAGAATCATAATCGGCGCATCGGCCGGATTAACTTTGCGGTAGATTGGGTTGCTGGGAAGACCAGTGGGCAGCAGATTCCGCGCCGCGTTCATTGCCGCCTGAACATCACGCGCTGCGCCATCAATGTTGCGGTCAAGATCGAATTGCAAAGTGATTCGGGTTGAACCCAGCGAGCTGGACGAACTAATCTCGGTAACACCCGCGATGAGGCCAAGCGATCGTTCAAGCGGCGTGGCCACCGTGGCAGCCATCGTTTCTGGACTTGCCCCCGGCAGTGTGGCCTGCACCGAGATTGTTGGAAAATCAACTTGTGGCAAGGCTGCTACAGGAAGCAATGTAAATGCAATTACCCCCGATAATACGATACCCAGCGCTAATAGCGTCGTGGCAACCGGGCGATTTATGAAGGTTTCGGATAGACTCATGGCAATAAGACCGAGTTACGCCTCAGGTACGGTGGCAGTTGGGGCCGATTTGAAGCGCTGCGCCCACTGATCAAAGGCAAGGTAAATAACCGGCGTTGTAAACAGAGTCAGTATTTGGCTTACCAGCAATCCTCCCACCATCGTGATACCCAGAGGATGGCGCAATTCTGACCCGACACCGGTACCGAGCATCAATGGAAGCGCAGCAAGCAAGGCACACATGGTCGTCATCAGAATCGGCCGAAAACGTAACAGGCAGGCTTCAAAGATTGCTTCGCGTGGTGTTTTGCCATGTTTACGCTCTGCATCCAGCGCGAAGTCGATCATCATAATGGCATTTTTTTTAACGATGCCAATTAGCAGAATGATACCGATGATGCCGATTACCCCAAGGTCAGTGCGCGACACCAACAGTGCTAATAATGCCCCGACACCCGCGGAAGGAAGAGTGGACAAAATTGTGACTGGGTGAATATAGCTTTCATAGAGCACGCCCAGAACAATATACATTGTAATGATTGCCGCAAGAATCAACAGCAGCATGTTGCTCAGAGAAGCTTGGAATGCCAGAGCAGCTCCCTGAAAACTGGTTTGAACACTAACAGGTAGTCCAATTTCTTGTTCCGCAGCACGGATAGCCTTCACTGCGTTACCTAACGAAGCGCCGGGCGCCAAGTTAAAGGAAATAGTTGCGGCGGGGAATTGATCGATGTGGTTGATAGACAGAGGTGTCGCACGTTCTGAAATACGAGCAATCGACGATAACGGCACCTGACTACCGTTAAGCGATACGATGTAAATTCCATTCAGAGCCTCCGGCCCTCGCTGAGACTCCGGCTTAACTTCCAGCACTACGCGGTACAGGCTGGATTGGGTGAATATGGTTGAGATAAGTCGTTGGCCAAAGGCATTGTATAGCGTGTTATCTATTGCCGCAGGCGTAATGCCAAGCCGGCCAGCAGTGTCGCGGTCGATCTCGACATAGGCCTGTAATCCTTGGTCCTGAACGTCGCTGTCAACATCAATGAGCTCCGGCAATTTGCGCAGACGCTCCAGTAGTTTTGGCGCCCACTCGGCCAGCTCTACCGGATTGGCGTCTTCGACACTGAACTGGTATTGAGTGCTACTTACCCGCGTCTCAATAGTTAGATCCTGCACCGGTTGCATGTACATCTCTATTCCCTGCACTTCTGTCAGATTGTGTTGCAGGCGACGAATCACGCCAGTGGCGTCAGCATCGCGCGCACTCTTTGGCTTGAGGTTAATCAGCATGCGGCCACTGTTAAGCGTGGAATTCGTGCCATCAACGCCGATGAATGACGACAAGCTCTCCACCGCCGGGTCTTTCAGCACAACCTGAGCGACTGCCTGTTGTCGTTCGGCCATCGCCGCGAAAGAAACAGACTGAGGGGCTTGGGTCATACCTTGAATCACCCCGGTGTCCTGCACCGGGAAAAAACCTTTGGGCACGAACATATAGAGCAGTACGGTAAGACCCAGTGTGGCTCCAGCCACCAGCAATGTGGCAAGCTGACGGTCAAGTACCCAGTTGAGCATGACGCCATAACGCGCAATCACCCTATCGAAAAAAACACCGCTCCTGCGGTAAAACCAACCTTGCTCGGCAACAGGCACATGACGCAGTAATTTGGCGCACATCATCGGCGTGAGGGTAAGCGATACCGCGGCAGAAATCAGAATCGCCACCGCCAATGTGATAGCGAATTCGCGGAACAACCGGCCGACTACGTCTCCCATGAACAGCAGCGGAATCAGTACAGCGATCAGGGAAAAGGTCAGCGAAATAATGGTAAAGCTTATTTGCTCAGCGCCCTTGAGCGCCGCTTGCAAGGGCGAATCACCAGCCTCGATATAACGCGTGATGTTCTCGATCATTACGATCGCGTCATCCACCACAAATCCGGTAGCAATCGTTAGCGCCATCAGCGTCAAGTTATTGATACTGAAACCGGCCAGATACATCACGCCAAAAGTGCCGATAAGCGACAGTGGCACAGCAATGCCGGGGATGATGGTGGCATACACGCTGCGTAAAAACAGGAAAATTACCATCACCACCAGCGCGACAGAAAGTATCAACTCGAAGCGGACATCTTCCACCGAGGCACGGATCGTAGTAGTTCGGTCAGTGAGAATCTTGACATTGATAGATCCGGGTAACGTAGCTTGCAGTTGCGGCAAAAGCTTCTGGATACGATCCACCGTTTCGATGACATTGGCCCCAGGTTGACGCCTAATATTTAGGATTACAGCCCGAGTCTGGTCAGCCCAAGCAGCAAGATGTGTGTTCTCGGCTCCATCAATGGTGTCGGCAATGTCACTTAAACGAATCGGGGCGCCATTGCGCCAAGCGACAATAAGATTTCGGTATTCTTCGGCTGACTTGAGCTGATCGTTGGCGTCCAGGGTTGAGGCCCGTGCCGGGCCATCAAAACTTCCTTTCGCAATGTTTACGTTGGTGTTTCCGATAGCAATGCGAATATCGTCGAGGTTAAGCCCGTTTGCGGCAAGTGCTTTGGGATTAGCCTGGATGCGAACCGCAGGCCGTTGACCGCCGCCAATACTAACCAGGCCGACGCCAGACAGCTGCGAAACTTTCTGTGCCAGACGCGTATCCACCAAGTCTTGCACTTTCGGCAGCGGCAGCGTTTCGGACGTGATTGCCATCGTAACGATAGGCGCATCAGCTGGATTGACCTTGCTGTAAATCGGCGGCATCGGTAGATCAGTAGGCAGGAAAGAAGTGGCAGCGTTAATCGCTGCCTGAACTCCCTGTTCAGCAACATCAAGACTGAGATTGAGTCCGAACTGCAGAGTGATGACTGAGGCGCCGCCCGAGCTGCTGGAAGACATCTGGTTCAGGCCGGGCATTTGGCCAAACTGGCGCTCCAGTGGTGCGGTAATTGAGGATGTTGTCACGTCCGGGCTGGCACCGGGGTAGAAAGTAGTCACCTGAATAGTCGGGTAATCAACCTCCGGCAAGGCTGAAATTGGCAACAAACGGTAGGCCAGCATTCCTGACAACAGGATGGCGGCCATTAGCAGTGTGGTTGCAACTGGCCGGATAATAAACAGACGTGAAGGGTTCATGCTCCGTCTTTGCTCTCGGCCGAGGGTTTGCGCCGATTTTGGCGCCTATCACCTTTGGGAGGAGGGCCTTTGCTTTCTCCACCCCGTTCGCCAGGGAAATTTATCTCCACTTTTGAGCCCTGACGCAGCTTGTCTGCGCCGTCGATTACTACTTTTTCGCCAGGAACCAAGCCTTTCTCGACCGCTATAATATTGCCCGAAATTGGTCCGAGCACAACAGGTCGCAGGCTCACTGTTTTATTCTCATCCACCACATAGAAAAAAGTTCCCTGCGTGCCACGCTGGGATGCTGAAGTTGGAATTAAAGTAACTCCATGCCGAGTTTCGATGCGCAAGTGGATGTTGACGAACTGATTCGGAAAAAGAGCGTTGTCAGAATTTGTGAATTCTGCCTTGAGTTTGACAGTTCCAGTTGTTGCATCAATCTGGTTGTCTATAGTCAGCAGCGTGCCGATCGCCAACTTATTCTTATCGTCACGATCCCAAGCCTCGACTGTCAGCTGTTGATTCGCTTGCAGTTTACTCATTACGGCAGCGAGATTGTCCGAAGGAATTGAGAAAATGACGGTAATCGGCTGGGTCTGAGTAATAACAACCAAGCCGCCAGTATCAGTGGTGCGAACCATGTTGCCTGTGTCAATCAAGCGCAGCCCAAGGCGACCAGCAATCGGTGCCGTAACGTGAGTGAAAGCAAGCTGGAGCTTGGCGTTATCCACCAGAGCCCTATCCGTTTTCACCACTCCCTCATATTGCCTTACCAGCGCTGCCTGCGCGTCGACTTGTTGTTTAGCGATAGAATCCTTCGCCAGCAGGCCGCGATAACGAGCCTGATCGAGCGCCGCATTGGCAAGTAACGCCTGATCCCGCATTAGCTGTCCGTTCGCTTGGTCGAGTTGCGACTGGAAAGAGCGTGGGTCTATTTCAGCAAGCAAATCTCCAATCTCCACGAGTTGGCCTTCACGGAAAGCAACGCGCACAAGCTGGCCGTCGACGCGGGGTTTGATCGTTACAGTGTTGCGTGCTGTAACAGTGCCCAATGCGTTGATCACCACATCGATGTCACCTGTCCGGGCGATTGCAACCGTCACCGGCACGGGTCGACTTGCACCATCCATGCCGCCACGTCCCACTGGCGGAGCTTGCTTTTCATGCTTCCCGTATATTAAAAAGATCGTAAGTACTCCGGCGACCATTAAAACTCCGATCGTAATCCAAAGGGCTTTATTCTTCATTCAGTGTTCCTACAGTTAATTTGATGTAATTTTTGGTTGTCTATACTACAAATTCAATAACAAGATCTTCAACAGACCAGTCTAATTTTATGAATCGCTCGCAATTTTTTAATCAAATCATTCTTGTGCCGGAAAAATATAAGGGCGATTTATATTTTCTTTGCTCATGCCAATTAACGTGAAATATAAATCTGATTCGATTCGATATTCTCGTTATAGCCACTTGGATCATTGATATATCAGGACATTTTACCGCTTTAGCCTACATCACGTTTGAATTGCTCATGTTCTTCCGACCGATGACATTTTCTCCCGACTCTCGCGGTTCTGGTTGATGCCATGTTTGTAACGGCGCGCGATTAGTAAGCTACTGCGAGTTCTTCCGAGCCGCTATTACTTTCGTTACGCTTGTTTTGATACCAACCGAAGCGCATAATTGTTAAAGAAAAATTCAAAATTTTTGGGGAGTTGTTGTGAGTGATATTGGCTGTATATCCAACCGTTCCGCTGCCAAGGTGCTTATCGATTTGTCTGTTGGGGGCTGGCGTTTCAGTCGCCTGTTCGCTCGTTTGTTGTTCAAGCTGGATGCTGGAGATAGTACGCGCTATGTTATTCAGTGCCGTTACTACATCAAGCGCATGGGAGAGAGCCTTAAGGTGGTTGGGCTCTTGCTTGATAGTCGAGCAAAACAATCCACTGGAGTTATTTGTACCTTTTTTTTGATCCTGTGTTGCAATTTCGGCAATGCATCTGCGAGTGACCTCTCCCAGACCATAGAAATAGTCAGGCCTTCCATTGTAGCTGTCGGAACCATATTACACACTCGCGCACCGCCAGCCAATTTTCTTGGAACTGGATTTGCTGTAGGCGATGGTCTCCATATTATTACCAATGCCCATGTTGTTCCGCAAAATCTAAACACGGAAAAAAAGGAATCGCTGGCTATTTTTGTTGGTCGCGGCGCATCAGCCAAGGCTCGGTCTGCAACCATAGTCGAGGTTGATGTTGAGCATGACTTGGCACTGTTGAAAATCAGTGGCGAACCCTTGCCTGCCTTGATTATCGGAGATTCAGATACTGTAAAAGAGGGAGAAACAGTTGCGTTCACCGGCTTTCCCATTGGCATGGTGCTGGGGCTCTACCCGGTGACGCACCAAGCCATTATTTCGGCAATTACCCCTATCGTTATTCCAGCACTATCCACGAAACAGCTCGACATCAATATAATCAAGCGGCTTCGCACACCATATTTGGTATTTCAACTGGATGGAACTGCCTACCCCGGAAATAGCGGTAGTCCGCTGTTTGACCCTAAAACTGGCAAGGTTTTTGGCATCCTCAATATGGTGTTCGTAAAAGGCACTAAAGAAAACGTGTTAGCTCACCCGAGCGGTATTTCATATGCTATTCCCAGCAATTACATCCACGCAATCATGAAACAATAAATGCTTTGGGTTTTCTGTGTTATTAAAATTTCATTGCCTTGTGTGGTGATTCACCGGGCGCGCACAAGGAGGGGTAAAGTAATCCAAAAAAAATATGTCAACGCTCCTTCCGAATCCTCGGATCTTTCTATAGCCTCGTAAGCCCAAAGAACATCATGCCAAAAATTACTTAACACTCAAATGGATGGCGCAATACGATGGTTTCATCGCGATCCGATCCAGTGGAAACCATGTCAACCGGCACTTCACAAATTTCTGCAATGCGTTGAAGATAGTTGCGCGCTTCCAGCGGAAGGTTTTCATAACGCTTCACCCCTACCGTGCTGCCGCTCCAGCCTGGCATGTCTTCATATACTGGCTCACAGCCAACCAGTGATTCCGCACCAACTGGCAGGATGTCGCTGTACTGCCCTTCGCTACGATAGCCCACACCCAAACGTAACGTCTGTACACCATCCAGCACATCCAGCTTAGTTACGCATAAGCCTGACACGCCGTTAATTTGAATGGAACGCTTGAGTGCGGCCGCATCAAACCAACCGCAACGGCGTGCGCGTCCGGTAGTGGAGCCAAATTCATGGCCTTTCTCTGCCAGATGCTTACCCACTTCGTCGTCTAATTCGGTTGGAAAGGGGCCGGATCCAACGCGTGTGGTGTATGCTTTGGTGATGCCAAGTACGTAATGCAACATCTGTGGGCCGACACCGCTACCAGTGCAAGCCGCTCCTGCGATGCAGTTGCTGGAAGTAACGAAAGGATAAGTGCCATGGTCTATATCCAGCAAAGTGCCCTGCGCGCCTTCAAATAGCAGATTCAACCCGGCTTTGTTCGCTTCATACAGCGCGCGTGGCACGTCCAGCACCAATGGTTTGATGCGCTCAGCCAGCGCCAGCGTGCTGTCTAATGTCTTTTGGAAGTCGACAGTTTCGGCATTGAAATAATTTTTCAATACGAAGTTATGATAATCCAGCACCTCGCCCAGCTTGGCGGCGAAGCGCTTGCGGTGGAACAGGTCTTGAAGACGGATGGCACGACGGGCTACTTTGTCTTCATAAGCGGGGCCGATGCCGCGTCCGGTAGTCCCGATTTTGGCCTCGCCCTTAGCCAGCTCACGGGCTTTATCCAAGGCCTCGTGATAAGGTAAAATTAACGGGCATGCTTCGGAAATACGCAGGCGGCTATAGACATCCACACCGGCAGCGGCCAAACCATCCATTTCTTTTAGAAGCGCCTGTGGCGACACCACTACACCGTTGCCAATGTAACACATCACGTGCTCGCGCAGGATGCCAGAAGGGATGAGGTGCAGCACGGTTTTTTTGCCACCGATTACGAGCGTATGCCCGGCATTGTGGCCACCTTGGAAGCGCACCACGCCTTGCGAGTGATCAGTGAGCCAATCAACTATCTTACCCTTGCCTTCGTCGCCCCACTGCGTACCGATAACTACAACATTTTTCGACATTACTGATTCCTGATTTACTATTGACCGTTGTCATTCAAAACTGCCCCTACCCCTTGGCAAGTAGGTGATAAATTTAAAACTTCATTTTTACCACGTGCCATGCGCCATCGCGCATGATTAGTTCGCTGTCACAACTGAGTTCAGTGCGCAGTTCCGCAGCACCCAGAAAATCCACTATCACTGCGTGCCCCTGTGCGCGCAACTGCGCGATTTTTTCATGTAGTGCTGAATCATCACGATGGGGTGCCAATATGCCCATAGGTTGCGAGTGCTGCGCCAGCAAGCCATGCAACTGGCGTAAATCCATGCTAAAGCCGGTGGCGGGGCGGGCGCGGCCGAAGCTTTTGCCCACGTCGTCATAACGTCCGCCCAAAGCAATGGCATCATGGCTGCCTTTATGATAAGCCGCAAATACCATGCCACTGTGGTAGTGATAGCCTCGCAGCTCAGCAAGATCGATGCCAATGCTGTGTGCCAGAGGTTGTAGATGACCTGCAGCTTGTTCCAGTTCATTCAGCGCTGCCGCCACTTCAGGATAATTCGGCAACGTCGCACGGGCTTGTGCTATCACCTCTATCCCACCGTATAATTTAGGCAATGCCAACAGCGCATTTTTCACTTCCGGTATTAAATCAGCTACTAATGGGCGCAATGCAGGCATGTTCTTGCCTTGCAATGCGTTGGATAACTCCACTTCCAGATTTTTCGGAATCCCCGCGCGATTGATTAGCGCGCGAAACAAAGAAACATGGCCAAGATCAAGATGAACCCCTTCAACACCGAGTAGAGTCAAAGCCTGGAGCATTAAACGCTGCACCTCCAGATCGCTTTCCAAACCGCTGTGACCATACAGCTCTGCGCCAATCTGTAATAATTCGCGTGTGCGCATTAATCCCGCAGGGTGGGTGTGTAGCACGCTTCCGGCATAGCACAGCCGGGTTATGCCTTGACGATTGAGCAAATGTGCGTCAATGCGCGCCACCTGTGGGGTGATGTCGGCGCGCAGCGCCAAGGTACGTCCACTCAATTGGTCAACCAGCTTAAAAGTGCGCAAGTCCATATCATGGTTGCCAATGATCTGCAGAGACTCGGCATATTCCAGCAGCGGTGGCGCTACTAATTGATAACCGGACAGGCGCAGCAATTCAAGTACATCGGCGCGCATGCGCTCAATGCGCCATGCTTCATCCGGCAACATATCTTGAATGTATTCTGGCAATAGCCAATTTGAATTCGGCATTATTTCACCCAATACAGTAACAGCAGCCCGGACAGCATGGCAGTGAGGCCTAAAAAACGGATTTGTCCATCAGAAAACAGCACCAGTTTGCGAAGCGCATCGCGCCACAAGGTAGGGAAAAGAAACGGCATGATACCTTCAATAACCAGCATCAATGCCAACCCGATAAACCAATAAGCCAGCATATTGAAAACCTCTACTTATTTGCCTGCCTTACTGGAACCCTTGAGATACTTAAAGAATGCGGAGCTGGGATCCATCACCATGACATCGCTCTTGTTCTTGAAGCTCTGCTTATATGCATCCATGCTGCGATAAAATGCATAAAACTCTGCATTACGCCCAAACGCGGCAGCATAAATTGCAGATGATTTCGCATCACCATCCCCCTTTATTTTTTGTGCATCACGGTACGCATCGGCAAGCGTTACTTCTCGTTGCCGGTCAGCATCGGCGCGGATCTTCTCGCTCTCGGCATTACCGGTTGCACGTAGCTCATTGGCAACGCGTTTACGCTCGGCATCCATCCGGCGATATACCGATTCACTGATCTCAGTTGGGAAATCCACCCGCTTCAGGCGCACATCCAGAACTTGTACGCCGATTTTGCGTGCGTCTAAATCGGCTTTTTGACGCAGAGTATTCATAATTCTGTCGCGTTCGCCGGACACCACTTCATTAATGGTTCGCTTGCCGAACTCCTCACGCATGATTGAGTTTACCGTCTGCATCAAACGAGTTTTTGCACGGATCTCGTCTCCTCCAACACTGACGTAATACTGCTTTACATCGGCGATGCGCCACTTGACGAAGGAATCCACCATCACATTTTTCTTTTCAGCCGTGATAAAGCGTTCTGGTTCCACGCTATCAAAGGTTAAAATGCGTGAGTCGAAATAACGTACATTCTGTATCAGCGGGATTTTGAAATAGAGGCCGGGTGCGGTCTTCACTCCCACCATTTCACCGAGTTGTAATACGATGACTGTCTGGCGCTGATCTACCACGAACATGCTCAGACTGAGCAAGATTAATACTGCGGCTGCACCAATCAAAATATTGACAAAATTAGTTTTCATTGACGTGCCTCCCTGTTGCGGCCGCGTAATTCCTCGCGCGCGCGCGGCATTACTGCCGCAGCTTCATTCATCGGTACGGACGGAACCGCTTGTTGTTCAATATGGCCTGCTGCTTGTGTCTCGGGCAAAGGTAGCCCGCTCTGCGCAGTGCTTTGAATCAACTTGTCCAACGGCAGGTACAGCAGGTTGTTACCACTCTTCTGGTCCACCATAACCTTGCTTGTGCTGGTCAAAACCTGTTGCATCATGTCGATATACATGCGTTCACGAGTAACAACAGGTGCCTTCTCATATTCCACCAGCACTTGCTGGAAGCGGCTGGCATCACCTTCGGCACTGGCGATCACGCGCTGGCGATAACCTTCTGCCTCCTGCATCAGACGCGCCGCCGCACCCTTCGCCCGGGGTATTACATCATTTGCGTAAGCCTGGCCTTCGTTCTTTTGGCGCTCCCTGTCCTGGCCCGCCTTAACCGCATCGTCGAATGCGGCCTGCACCTGTTCAGGCGGTTGCGCATTTTGCATGGTGACTTTGCTCAATAGGATCCCGGATTTATAGCGGTCCAAAATATCTTGGGCGAGTTTGGTTGTAGCCGCAGCCACCTGTTCGCGTCCTTCGTACAGCACGAAGTCCATCTTGTTCTTGCCAACGATTTCACGTATTGAGGTTTCTGCCGCTTGACGTACATTCTCATCTGGTGCGCGGTTGTTAAATAAATACTCGCCTGGGTCTTTCAAGAAGTACTGAACGGCGAATTGAATATCGATGATGTTTTCATCATCGGTCAACATCAGCGACTCTTTTAAAATCTTGTTTTTGACGTTTTCACGGTAACCGATTTCCACCGTCCTAACCTGACTAATATTTACGACTTCGACGGACTCAATAGGGAACGGCATATGCCAGCGCGGGCCGGGCTGAGTGGTCTCGATAAAACTGCCGAAACGTAGCACCACACCGCGCTGGCTAGCGTCCACGATGTAAAATCCGCTAGCGATCCAGATCAGTAAGACTATCACTGCAATCAGGCCGATGCTGGCATTGAATTTATTAGAATTGCCACCATCGCCAGTGTTTCCGGTGCCGCTGCCTTTGTTGCCGAACAGCGCGGAGATTTTTTTATTGATGTCGCGCAACACAGCTTCTATGTCTGGTGGACCGCCGCTGTTTTTTTTGCCCCATTGAGGGTCATTCAATCCCATAACTCATCCTATTTAATCAATTATTCAGTTTCAGGGATATCCCATTGTGTCCGTGTATTACATACTTCCGCCAACGCCGCACGCAATTCATCTATCCCCGCGCCAGTTTTAGCGCTCAAATAAATGCGCGCAATTCTAGCATAATCGTCACGTTGCACGCCCGCGGGTATATCCTGCAAATCAATCTTATTGAATATCAAAATTTGCGGGATATGCTGTGCGCCAATTTCCAGCAATACTTTATTAACTTCAGCTATCTGGTCAAACCGTTCCGAGCTGTTGGCATCCACTACATGCAGCAACAAATCGGCCTGCGCTGTTTCTTCTAATGTGCTGCGAAAGGCCGCAATTAAACTATGCGGCAGATGACGAATGAAGCCTACCGTATCCGACAATACCACCTGACCCGATCCCTCGATATATACGCGCCGAGCAGTTGTGTCGAGCGTGGCAAACAACTGATCTGCAACATATGCATTCGCGTGGGTCAATTTATTAAATAAAGTAGACTTGCCCGCGTTAGTGTAGCCAACGATAGACACCGATAACACATCTGAGCGTGTGCGTGACCGGCGCAGCACTTGGCGATGGCGATGCAGCTTATCCAGGCGTTCTTTTAATAAAACTACACGTTTATCCAGCTTGCGTCTATCCAGCTCCAACTGAGTTTCACCTGGTCCGCGAGCACCTACTGCATATTTTTGTTGGCCCATGTCGGTATTCATTCCGACCAAACGTGTGGAAAGATATTTAAGCTGTGCCAGTTCCACCTGTACCTTACCTTCATGGCTTTGAGCGCGCAGGGCAAAGATATCCAAGATCAGCATCGTGCGGTCAATTACACGCGCCTTAATTCTAGCGGTAAGATTGCGCATTTGCGCGGGGGATAGGTCGTGGTTAAAAATAACCAGCGGAACGTCGTTCTGTTCGACAATGGCGGATATTTCATCCACCTTACCGCTACCTGCAAATAACGACGCATCAGGACGATGTCGCCGTCCTTCCACTAATGCGACGCAACGCACACCCGCGCTTTCCGCCAGCAGGCGCAATTCTTCCAGGCTCTCTGCGTAATCCGGCGCACCAAAATCCAAGCTGACTAATACTGCCGTGTTATTTACCGCAGTGCTTTTGTGCATTACTCAGCGTCTAATGGAATGGTTATGGCGCGTGCGGGAACAATGGTGGAAATGGCGTGCTTGTAAACCATTTGCGTGATCGTATTCTTCAGTAGTACTACATACTGGTCGAATGATTCGACCTGACCTTGCAATTTGATGCCATTTACCAGATAAATGGCGACCTGCACATGCTCCTTGCGTAGTGCATTCAGGAACGGGTCTTGTAATTGTTGCCCTTTTGTACTCATTGGTTTGCTCTTATTGGTTATGGCGGGCAACTACTTTACTGGATTTCTTGACTATTCGGAAGAGTGCATGACCTCTATTTGCTTGTAAATTTCAAAAGATCCAAAACTATTTAACGTGTTACAGCACTTAGATCAGGGATTTCCACCCCTCAACGAGAATTCGTCGTGGTTGTATAATTGCATTTCGTGCATGAAACCAATGAGCGGGATTCAGCAGAATAAGAAATGATCGTTTAGGCACACGGATGAAGGAGGGTGGCTATCGATTTGATATTTTGAATGTGTTCGCGAAGACAACGAATAAAAATCTTAAATTGCTGATTCGTCAGTCTCACCGGTGCGGATTCGAATGATTTGTTCCACCGAAGTAACGAAAATTTTGCCGTCACCAATCTTTCCGGTATGCGCTGCCTTAACGATGGCGTTCACAGCGGCGTCCAGCAGAGAAGCAACAATCACTACTTCGATCTTGATCTTGGGCAAAAAATCCACTACATATTCTGCGCCGCGATACAGTTCGGTATGCCCCTTCTGCCGTCCGAATCCTTTTACATCGGTCACAGTTAATCCGCTGACACCCAGTTCCGATAGTGCTTCACGCACTTCATCGAGCTTGAACGGTTTGATGATGGCTTCGATTTTTTTCATGGATGTCCTCGAATATATAAATATTATTAAGTATAGCTTATCTAAAAGCCGACCTGATAACGCACGGTGATCGGATAGCGCCAGTCCTTGCCAAAGCCGCGGTCGGTAATACGCACTCCAACGGGAGCTTGGCGGCGTTTGTATTCGTTGACTCGGATCATATTCACCACCCGATATACATCCGCCTCGGTATAGCCGTGTGCCACGATCTCGGCGATGGTTAAATTCTGTTCCACATAACAAGACATTATGCCATCAAGCACATCGTAAGGTGGCAAGCTGTCTTGGTCGGTCTGGTCGGGCTTCAATTCCGCGCTGGGCGGCCGCGTGATGATGCGCTCCGGGATCACCCGGCTCAAACTGTTACGGTAGGTAGCCAGACGATATACCCAGGTTTTGCTGACGTCTTTAAGCACGGCAAATCCGCCCGCCATATCACCATATAGAGTGCAATAGCCGACGGTCATTTCCGACTTGTTGCCCGTCGTCAGCACCAAAGAGCCGAACTTGTTGGACAAGGCCATCAACAAATTGCCACGTATGCGAGCCTGTAAATTTTCTTCGGTGGTGTCCGGTGTTAGCCCCTTGAACATACCATCTAATGAAGAGAGATAAGCGTCAAACATCGGCTTGATGTCCAATTCATCATAGCGCACACCGAGTATGACGGCCATTTCGCGCGCATCATCCAGGCTGATTTGCGCGGTATAGGGCGATGGCATCATTACCGCGTGCACCTTGTCTGCACCCAGCGCATCTACCGCTATCGCCATGGTCAGCGCCGAATCGATACCACCGGATAAACCCAATAACACACCCGGAAAGCGGTTTTTGCCGATATAGTCCTGCACTCCCAGGCACAGCGCGCGATAGATGCTGTCCTCATGTGTGTGAGCAGAAATTCTCTCGCCAGTCATTAGCTTGCCGTCGTGGATTTCAATCAGCCCTAGCGTTTCTTCAAAAGAAACGAACTGATGTGTTAGCGCGCCGTGTGCATCCATCGCAAATGAAGCGCCATCGAACACCAACTCATCCTGTCCACCCACCATGTTGGCATATATTACCGCCAGGCCGGTTTCACCGATACGGTCACGAGTGACCTTATAGCGCAATGACTGTTTGTCGATGTGATACGGTGAGGCGTTCAGCACCAACAATACCTGCGCGCCTGCTTCGCACGCACGTTGCGCTGTATGATCCTCCCAGATGTCAGCACAAATGTTAAGTGCAAATTTGATGCCCTGCATTTCAAATATGCAGGGCGAATTACCAGGCGTGAAATAGCGTCTTTCGTCGAACACACTGTAGTTCGGCAACTCATGCTTGTGATAGGTGGCGATGATCTTGCCGTCGCGCAACACCGAGGCAGCGTTGTAGCGCTTGCCGTCTACCTCATGCGGATGCCCCACTACCACGGTGAGCCCCCAAATTTGTTGCGCAAGCTCATGCAATGCCTGATCGCAGGTGCGGTAAAACCCAGTCCGTAACAGCAGGTCTTCTGGAGGATAACCGCATAAGCTTAACTCAGGCGTAAGCAGCAAAGTGGCTCCCTGTTGCTTGGCCTTTTCTGCATAAGCAAGGATCTTGGCAGAGTTGCCAGCCAAGTCACCAAGCATGCAATTGATTTGTGCAACCGCAAGTTTCATATTGAGTTCTGAGTTCAAGTAGGTAATGGATGGGTATCATACCAACGTTTGTTAAAGGCAATAGCGTGGCGAGCATTCAATGTCTTGAATAAAACTGTACTTCCTGTTTCAATCTGCCTGTAAATTTGAAATGATTGCGGACAGCCATGATTCATGTACCAGAAAAAATAGGCATAATCAGCGGTAATGGGATTTATGACATTAATAAAGGGGTCAAGCCTTGACATCACGCATCCGGCCTAACATTGTGTCAAGACTTGCCCCCTTGATTTGAGGATGCCAGGAGAATGCATCCTCGCCTATGTGTCGTAGGCATATGCCTGTCAGACTAGCCAAGTCTGCAATGAGGATGTCCGAGGGAAAAACAGGGAGCAGGAAATGAAGAAGACGGTTTGGTTTGAAAATTTCGACCCAAAGCTGAATCAGGTGTTCAGAATAGGGTTTTTCTACAGCGTAGTTAGCCGTCATGACCAATACTCATGCTCCAATCGAATGCGGTGACTGCGGAACGCCGATTGATCAAACATTCGACACACCCGAAGTACGTCAACCGTGCCCAAATTGCGGCGGCATAAAACGCAACTACTTCGCTGCCATGGGTAACATGCAGCCATCGAACTACCTGCTAGACAATTACATCCCACAAACTATCCGAACTCAAGGAATGCGGTGCCGAAGAACTCGCCGACGAGGCGAAGTGGCTCAACGACTTCATTTTGAAGTCGATCTTCCAGTTCAACCTGCAACCGAAGACCAAGGCATACCTGTTCAACTTTCTAAGGCGCACAGAGGGCGCTAGCGCCGCATATCGAGATGCGCGGCACATGCTCCAGGAGCACATAGCTTCGCCTAGAACGGTAGTGTCGCCGTACTTCAAGTCACTTACGCACTTTGAAATATGCATAGCGCAGTGCTACCAAGGCTATGAGCTCCTGGCATCAGCAATGGGAGAGAAGGTATACGAGCCCGGAAGCGCTAGCGCCGAGGAAAAGCTGCAAATTGTCTATGTGGACTCGAAACACATGGACAGAATGATTCACGGCGAGAAACTCCCCGCATCTTCGACTTCTGGAATCTGGATTACGAATACAGGACTAGAGAGCAGCCGTGGTACCCTCTCCTTTAAGGAACTTCACGGCCTACTCGGTCAGATGCACGACTTGGTGGAGAAACTTTGTACAGCCAACCCATCCGCAGCAGCCTAATGACGGCTAACGAGTAAGGTTAGATTGTGATCGCGAAGCGAGCCACAATCTAACCTTACTCGTTATGCATCAAGGGGTTTGACATCACGCATTCGGCCTAACGTTGTGTCAAGACTGGCCCCCTTGATTTCGTGTTGGGCTTCGCAAGCTCAGCGCCAACGTTAGCCCAGGCTACGCTTGCTGACCCCATTGATTCCTTTCTCGGTTAGTCTTTGTCCGATTTGACCCATGCGGTCACTCTCGCAGTGGCATAAATAAGAACGCCCAATATTACAAAGTACATCCCGTAAATCTCACCAGTACCGGCACGGACAATCACCCCAAATAGCAGCAACAGCACACCGATGACTTGTGCAATTTTAAGTTTTTTCATAATTTCCTCTATTCCTTCGATTTTAACAAGTCAAGATGCACATAACTCTATTGGCCGAACCTAACACATCAAGGGGTTAAGCAAATCAAGGTGTCCAGTCTTGACATCACGCATTCGGCCTAACGTTGTGTCAAGACTGGCCCCCTTGATTTCGTGTTGGGCTTCGCAAGCTCAGCGCCAACCTACATTAGCCCAAGCTACGCTTGCTGAGTTTGAGTACGTAATAATGGGTGGGTATCATACCAACGTTTGTTGAAGGCAATAGCGTGGGCAAGCATTCATTATCTTGAATAAAATTGTACTTCCTGTTTCAATCCGCTTGTAAACATAAAACGATTACAGACAGCTATGATCCATGTACCAGAAAAAATCGGCATAATCGGCGGTAGCGGGATTTACGACATTGCCGGGCTGACCAACAAGCGCTGGGAGAAGGTCTCTTCGCCGTTTGGAGAGCCATCCAGCGAGTTATTGTTCGGTGAGCTGGACGGTCACAATATTGTGTTTTTGCCCCGTCATGGTCGCGGACACAGAATTCCGCCGACTGAAATTAACTTTCACGCCAATATCGACGCGCTGAAGCGGGCAGGGGTGACTGATGTCATTTCAGTTAGTGCCGTTGGTTCCTTGCGCGAGGACTTGCCGCCGGGCACGTTCGTGATTGTTGATCAATTTATCGACCGTACTTTTGCGCGCAACAAGTCTTTTTTTGGCGCGGGATTGGTGGCGCATGTCTCCATGGCTTATCCTGTATGCAAAAGGCTTGGCGATCATATTGAGATGGCCGCGAGAGAGGCAAATATCCCTGTTGTTCGTGGCGGTACATATCTGGTTATGGAAGGGCCGCAGTTTTCCAGTCTGGCTGAATCGAATCTCTATCGTACTTGGGGGTGCGATGTCATTGGCATGACCAACATGCCAGAGGCCAAGCTCGCGCGCGAGGCAGAGATGTGTTACGCCACCGTGGCGATGGTGACTGACTATGACTGTTGGCACCCCGACCATGAGCATGTCACGGTAGGGCAGATCATCAAGATGCTTACCGAAAATGCTGATAAGGCGAAAACGCTGGTAACGCACGTCATTCCGAAAGTTCGCACTGACGCTCTTGCCGATGTCTGTAGCTGTCGCTCGGCGTTGGAATTCGCGCTTATTACTGCGCCGGAAGTGCGTGATGCAGCCATGATTGAAAAGCTGGATGCGATTGCGGGCCGGGTGTTGAAGGGTAAGTCATGATGCCATCCAGTGAAGATGGCCTGCGCCTAGAGTTACTGGATGTGTCCCAGCGTTTGCTCGATCAGGGTTTGAATCGCGGAACTTCCGGCAATGCTGCCGTGCGTTGCGGTGATGGCATGTTGATTACACCGTCTGCGATGGCGGTGCCGAATATGACACCCGCAGACATGGTACGCATGGATTTGAATGGCAATGCCCTGTGCGGTGGTAAGCCTACCAGCGAGTGGCGCTTCCATCGTGACATTCTAGCCAACCGTCCCGACGTGAACGCTGTCATCCACACTCATTCAGCGTTTGCCACCACTTTGGCCTGTTTGCGCAAGGATGTTCCAGCCGTGCATTACATGATTGCGGCGGCGGGAGGCAATAGCATCCGTTGCACACCCTATGCGTTGTTTGGCGAACAGACACTGTCAGATTATGCATTGTCCGCGCTGGAAAGCCGAAAAGCCTGCTTGCTAGCTAACCACGGCATGATTGCGCTGGGTTCGGATTTGGCCGATGCGTTGACGGTAGCCATTGAGGTCGAATTTTTGTGCGAATTGTACTGGCGTGCTTTGCAGGCAGGTGAACCGCACATTCTTACGCCGCAACAAATGCACGACGTGCAGGAAAAGTTTGTCGATTACAAAAAACGCACCTAACAACCCTGAAGAAATATGCCTATCAAATCTCGTATTCGCACCATTCCGCACTACCCCAAGCCGAATATCATGTTCCGCGATATCAGTTCCCTCCTTAAGGATCCGATAGGTTTCAGGATCACCATAGATGAGCTGGTACGTCGCTATGCCGAAATGGAAATCGACAAGGTGGTAGGTATCGAAGCGCGTGGTTTTATAGTAGGCGCGCCGCTGGCTTATGCCTTGGGTAAAGGTTTTGTACCGATCCGTAAAAAAGGCAAATTGCCTGCAGAAACTATAGGGCACGACTACGAACTGGAATATGGTGCTGACCGTATCGAAATTCATGCCGATTCGATTACTCCGGGCGAAAGGGTATTGCTTGTGGATGATCTAATTGCTACCGGCGGTACGGCGGAGGCGGCAACCATACTGATCGAGAAGATTGGCGGCAAAATTGTTGAATGCTGTTTTGTCATCGATCTACCGGATATCGGCGGACGTAAGCGCTTGGAGAAAAAAGGCTACAGTGTGTTTGCGCTGTGCGAATTTGAGGGTGACTGAATGCCTGATCAATTGTGATGCTGCCATCCAATACAAGGTGGTAGTCCAGAGAAATGACAAACTGGATAATTACGATGGCGGGGATAGATTTATTGAGACGTCATTATGAAAGTTGAAACTCTGCGTTGGTCGGATGGTGTGCTGGAGATGATAGATCAGCGCATTTTGCCTGCAACCTTTATGTACTTGCAATATGATTCTGCCGCTTCCGTGGCCGAAGGCATCCGCAGCATGGTGGTGCGTGGCGCTCCGGCTATCGGCGTGGCGGCAGCCTACGGCGTGGCGCTGGAGGCACTGCATTTACTCGATGCTACTGACGAATCCTTCCAGCGCGGCATGAATGAAGGCTTTAATATTCTTGCTCAAAGCAGACCGACTGCGGTTAACTTGTTTTGGGCGTTAGCTCGCATGAAGCAGGTATGGCAAAACGTATCGAGTGAATCCAACATGCAAGTAGCAATGCGCCTGTTGGCCGAGGCGCATGAGATTTTTGCCGAAGATATTCGCATCAATCGTACTCTGGGGTCGCACGGTGCCGAGTTGTTGCGGGATGGCGCACGCGTATTGACCCATTGCAATGCCGGAGCGCTGGCTACAGCTGGCCATGGCACCGCGTTGGGTGTAATTAGGTCTGCCGTGGAAGCAGGCAAAAAAATTTCCGTTATTGCTGACGAAACACGTCCCTTCCTGCAAGGCGCGCGCCTAACCGCATGGGAGATGGTGCAGGAAAAAATTCCGGTGACCCTCATCACTGATAATATGGCCGGTTTCATGATGAGTTGCGGAGAAGTGGATGCCGTAGTGGTCGGCACGGATCGTGTAGCCGCGAATGGCGATGTTGCTAACAAGATTGGCACCTATATGGTCGCCGTGCTGGCACAACGCCACCATATTCCATTCTATGTGGCCTGTCCGCTTTCTACGATAGACATGTCCATCGCAAGCGGTGTGGCTATTCCCATCGAAGAACGTCATGCAGACGAGGTAAAAGGTTTCCGAGATTTTCACTGGGCTGCGCAGGGTGTGCAGATTCGCAACCCTTCGTTTGATATTACACCTGCTGAATTGGTTACAGCGCTGATTACCGAAAAAGGAGTGATTCACCAACCTGATGCAAGAAAACTGCGCGCGCTATTCAATTGATGGAAATGCCAAGTTTTTTCAAAACACTTGTGCTACGCCATTTGCGTTAGTCACATTGTCCTTGTTAGCGTGAATTTATATTGATGATTTCAAAATAAAACTTGTTTTTTGTTTCAAAATTGAACATTTTATTTGCTTGTTGCAGGCATTTAAATTAGCTCTTGACAATTAATACCCGGGCACTATATTAAACAAACTTAGTCAGAACAATTTGGGGAAGTGATGCATGCGGCATGCATTTTTTATGCCGTAATAACGATGGGGCCAAAATGAAAATAATTGTACAGTTTGTGATCTTGTTTTTAACATTAAATGGCTATGTTTTAGCAGAAGAAGTATCGACCGCAGCAAATAGTTTGGAGCAAGTGCAAAAGCAAGCAGAGGCTGGTGATGCCAGCGCTCAGACCCGTCTTGGATGGATATATGCCAATGGCATAGGTGTACCTGTAGATGCCGACAAGGCTGTGGAGTGGTATCAAAAAGCGGCAGCTCAAGGGTATCCGAAGGCCCAGTTTGAACTTGGGGCAATGTATGGCAGTGGTGAAGCTGTGACTAGTGTAGCTAAAGATCCCATCAAGGCCGCAGAGTGGTATCAGAAAGCGGCAGCGCAGGGATATCCAAAGGCCCAGTTTGAACTCGGGTCGATATACCTCACAGGCGAAGGCGTAACGAAAGATGCTACCAAGGCCGTGGAATGGTATCAAAAAGCGGCAGCTCAAGGGCTTGCTCAAGCGCAGACCAGCCTCGGATGGATGTATCAAAACGGTAAGGGTGTGGCAAAGGATGGTGTGTTGGCTTATGCATGGCACAATCTGGCTGCTGCTCAGGGCAATGAAAATGCGAAAAAATTACGCGACTTAACCAACTTGAACTCTGTCCAGCGCGCCGAAGCAGAACGACTGTCCGCAAACTGGAAGTCGGGACAGGTATTGAGTCGGTAATGGAATTGATTGGTAAAATGGCGTCAGCGTTGGATTAACTTTCCAACTTTATATTCCATCCGAGCTACGCGAAAGCCACACTGCCGGTAACTTCTTGCTTTGTGCGAATGCCAATCCAGGGTTGAGAATGTATCTAGAGGTGCCGGTGGACAATGCGCTTTAACGTTTTTAACGAAGAAATACATAGTGATAAGCTAAATTGTCTTTCCATTAAAACTTCGCCAGTCGGCGGACATGATGAATTTGAATGAGGTCTAAAAATGTCATTTGTACACACTTATATGCGCATTACAGGAAAATTGCTCTTTACGTTGTTGCTTACTGTTGCGGTGAGTGCGTATGGTCAGTCAATGTCACAATCGCCGGCAGATCAGGAGGCAGAAGAAAATCTTGCGCAATTGAAAATGGTTGCAGAATCTGGTGATGCAAACGCACAGTACGATCTAGCATGGATGTACGATACCGGTGGGAATAATAAAATCTTGGCCAAAGATACCAGCAAGGCTGCAGAGTGGTATGAGAAAGCTGCAATGCAGGGCCATGTCAAGGCACAAGCTGGCCTTGGCATGTTGTATGTCAACGGCGACGGTGTACCTAAGGATTATGTAAAGGGTGTGGATTGGCTTCAGAAGGCATCGGCGCAGGGGAATGCCGACGCGCAGTTAAACCTCGGTTGGCTGTACCGCGATAGCAAGGGCATACCGAAGGATGCCGCCAAGGCCGTGGTATGGTGGCAGAATGCGGCAGAGCGTGGATTTGCCCACGCACAGTTCACCCTCGGGGTGATGAACTACAAAGGCGAAGGTGTGCCGAGGAATGTGGCCAAAGCACTTGAGTTGTGGCAGAAGGCGGTGATGCAGGGGTATCCCCACGCACAGTTAAGTCTCGGGTCAATGTACTACTTTGGCGAAGGTGTGCCAAAGGATGCCGTCAAGGCTACTGAGTTATGGGAGAAAGCGGCTGCACACGGAAATACCGATGCACAGTACAACCTTGCTCTGGCGTATTATTTGGGTACTGGAAGACAGAAGGACGAGTTGCTGTCCTATGTGTGGTCCAATTTGGCTGTCGAATATGGTGGTAACGTAAACGCGAAAAAATTACGCGATTCAATCACCTTGACGCCAGAACAACGCGAGTTAGCGGAGAAAATGTTTTCGAATTGGCAGATAGGAAAAGTTTATCATTAGTGGCTCGTACCGGTTGTGGGCGCTGAAAAACACTGAACTTAAATAGCTGAAAAAATAGCTATATAGCTATCAATTTAAAGCGGCATTATCTATCGAGAGTAGAACGAATGATGTGGTTTGTTCAGCGACAGAAACAATAAGATAAACATTTTCATGTATTTGCCGCAACAAAACGAAGTTTATGTACAAATTTTAATTCCCAAGAGTCGTCTCTCTGCCTTTTGGTAGAGTCCGGTTCTATGCGGCGCTGCCGCCACGCAGACAGTACACTATGCTGGCAGAAGCCTTTCAAGCAAGGCTGCTGAGAGATTTGCGGAATCGACGCAGAGACAGAATAAACAGGACACTCCCGATCACGACTAACGCAAGCATTTGCGGCCATACTATTTCGAGTCCGGCCCCACGGAAAAGAATGGCTTGGGCGAGGGAAACAAAGTGCGTGGATGGCGCGACCAGCATTATATTTTGCGTGATTTCAGGCATGCTTTCGCGTGGTGTTGCACCTCCCGATAGCACTTCCATCGGCAGCAGTATAAGGACCACCAAAAGGCCAAACTGAGGCATGGTGCGCGCGAGCGTTGCCATGAAGATGCCCATTGATGTGGTGGCAAACAGATGCAGCGCGGCACAAAAGAGGAACAGCGCTACCGAGCCTTCAATCGGCACCTGCAGCAGACCCTGTACGATAAATAACAGAGAGAAAGCACCTGCCAGCAAGGTCACCACCCCCATAGACCAGACTTTGGCCAGCATGATCTCGCCGGGTGTAACCGGCATCACCAGCAGATGTTCGATCGTGCCGTGTTCGCGTTCACGGATCAGGGCGGCGCCGGTTAGAATTACCGATAGCATGGTAAGGTTACCGACTAGCTCCATTAGCGAGCCGAACCAGATTGGTGTAAGGGAGGGATTGAAACGTACCCGCATTGACAGCTCTACCGGCGGTGCGGCACTACCCCGATAGCGCTGGATAAATTCATTGACTTCACCCAACACGATCTGCTGGATATAGCTGCTACCGGTGAAAGCCTGGCTCATACGCGTGGCATCTACGTTAAGCTGGATCGTCGGAGAACCACCGGCTAGCACGTCACGCTGAAATTCCGGAGGAATGTCGAGCGCGAACGTAAAATTGCCAGCGTCCAAGCCCGGGTCGACCTCCTTCAGCGACACCAGTACCGGTAACATGAAGTGTGGAGGGTAAAAAGCCGAGATTATGCGTCCCGACAGCGGCGAACCGTCCTCATCCACGATAGCGATCGCGGCCTTGTGCAGAGAATCCGGCATTGCGGTAGCGGCGATATAGATCGCCACCGAGAAGGTATAGACGATTAATACCATCATGACCGGATCACGCCGCAAACTCCACAGCTCCTTGATACCGAGTCGATAAATATTGGAAGTACGGGTCATTGTCAGTTGTCCTGCTTTTTGAGCAGGGAGATGGATAGACCAACAATTCCCACAGCGGCCAGCAACATGGGCCAGAAGTATGCACTTAGATCATACATATCCAGCGCCTTGCTGAAGACCCCACGGCTAATTACGAGGAAGTGTGATGCCGGGTAGATCTCCCCGATGATTTTCCCTGCCCCTTCCAGCGAGGAAACCGGGTTGAGCATGCCGGAAAACTCCATTGCGGGGAGCATGGTGCCAAGCATAGTCGCGAATATCGCCGCAATCTGGCTGCGGGTAAAAATGGAGGCAAACAGGCCAAAGCCTGTGGAAAAAATGCTGAAAATCAGTGCCGCCAGCGCAAGCGTGGCAAAACTGCCAGTGATTGGCACACCGAACATGGTGACGGCGAGTACAGACATCAGCAGGAAATTCAGCATTGCCAGCACAATGTAAGGAAGCTGTTTTCCGAGCAGGAACTCGGTACGGGTGACTGGGGTGACATAGAAATTGATGATGGAGCCCAGCTCCTTCTCGCGAACCACTGACAGAGCCGTCAGCATGCACGGAATCATCAGCATAAGGATAGGAATAACCGCCGGAACCATCGACGGCAGACTCATCACGTCCGGGTTATAACGAAATCGCGTTTCAATGATAGCCGGACCGGTAGCCACATCCCGGCCAAACTGGGTCTTCGCGATATCGATCAGCCAGCCCTGATGCATGCCCTGTACGTAGCCCTGCACGACTTCAGCCTGCATGGTCATCGAACCATCGATCCAGGCACCGATCTGGACCGGTTTGCCGCGCTGCACGTCGCGAGCAAAGCCGGGCGGAATTTCAAGGGCAAGGGACAGTTCGCCGTTGCGCATGCGCTGGTCCATGTCAGCGTAGCTGGTTATGGGCGGATGCTCGACAAAATAGCCTGATCCGGAGAGGTTCAAAGCGTAGCTGTGACTGAGCGTGGTCTGGTCACGATCGAGTACGGCGTAACGAAGATCATCCACGTCCATGTTGATGCCATAGCCGATGACAAACATCAGGATCAGGCAACCGATCAGCGCCATCGCTGCACGCACCGGGTCGCGGCGCAGTTCCAGCGCTTCGCGCAGCGTGTAGCTGAATGCTCGGGACACACTGAAACGGCGGCGCAATCTGGACTGCCATCCCATGCCGGGAGCGGCGGCGGGAAGAACAGGAGTGGACGGAGGAGCGCCAGCGGGCAGAATGACCGCCGCACCGGCTTCTTCCAGATAGTCGATGAATACCTGTTCCAGTGTCGCTGCTCCGCCTTTATTTAACAGTTCGGACGGTGCATCGCTGACCATAACTTTCCCAGCATGCATCAGCGAAATACGGTCACAGCGCTCAGCCTCGTTCATAAAGTGGGTCGAAATGAAGATCGTGATTTTATCCTTGCGTGCCAGGTCGATCATCAACTGCCAGAAATTATCCCGCGCAATCGGGTCAACACCTGAGGTCGGTTCGTCGAGAATCAACAGTTCTGGCTTGTGCACCATCGCTACCGCCAGCGACAAGCGCTGGCGGATTCCCAGCGGCAAACTGTTTGGCATTGCTTCGGGCACTTCGTCAAGACCAAATCGAAACAGCATCTCTTCGACTCGCGGCGGAATCTCCACCTCGGGCATATTGAACAGGCGCGCATGCAGCATCAGGTTCTGGCGTACAGAAAGTTCCGAGTACAGCGAAAAAGACTGGGACATATAGCCAACCCGCCGCCGCGTAGCGATATCATGGGGATCCACTTCGTAACCAAAAAGCCAAGCTTTTCCCTCGCTTGCCGGTAGCAACCCGGTGAGCATCTTCATGGTGGTAGACTTGCCGCAACCATTGGAGCCGATAAAACCAAAGATCTCACCGCGGCGGATGCGGAAGTTGACATGATCAACCGCCACGAAATCACCAAAACGCATGGTCAAGTCATGTGCCTCAATGGCAATCTCGTTGTCTTCCCCGGCAGCAAATGGTGGAACCACGACAGCGCGGTGGCCACGCCTCTGTTCTTCAGGCAGCAGCGCAATGAAAGCAGCTTCCAGCGATGCAGTACCGGTTTGCTCGTGCAAGTCGCGCGGCGTGCCGGTGGCCAGGATCCTGCCAGCATCCATCGCCACCAGCCAGTCAAACCGCTCGGCCTCATCCATGTATGCAGTGGATACGATCACGCTCATATCTGGACGATGAGTACGGACGCGTGTGATCAGATCCCAGAACTGGTTGCGCGCAAGCGGATCGACGCCTGTGGTCGGCTCGTCCAGAATCAGCAGATCCGGGTCATGAATCAGGGCACAGCACATTCCCAGCTTTTGTTTCATTCCGCCGGACAGTTTTCCCACCGATCGACTGAGAAATGGATATAAGCCCGTGCTGGTGGTGAGTTCATCGATACGGCGCCGCCTCTCGGCCGCATTGTGTCCAAACAGGCGACCGAAAAACTGCAGGTTTTCCTCCATCGACAGTGTCGGATACAGATTTTTGCCTAGCCCCTGTGGCATGTAGGCGATATTCGGACAAACTTCATTGCGGTGATGGGCGCTGGCCATGTCCCCTCCAATCACTTCTACTCGGCCCTGTTGTACCGCACGCGCGCCGGCAATCAATGACATCAGGCTGGACTTGCCGACGCCGTCGGGGCCGATCAGGCCGACCATGCAGCCAGCGGGAATATCCAAATCAATCGCTTTCAGCGCCTGGGTCTTCCCATAGCTTAGGGAAACGCCGACAAGGCGGGCAATAAAAAATTTGCCAGTGGAAGCGGGGTTCATTCCAGGATCCGGGTTGTCAGTTCCTTGGGCCATTCAGCTTGCTGATCCAGTTTAATCCAGGCCACACCAGGCAGGCCAGTCTTGACCTGGTTTATGTGTTTTTTCAACAAGCTGGGGGCGATCTTGGCTTTCACCCGGAACATCAGCTTTTGTCGCTCGCTTGCGGTTTCCACTGTTTTCGGGGTGAACTGTGCAGCACTGGCAACAAACGAAACCTTGGCTGGAATGACATAGCCGGGCGCGGCGTCAAGCACGATGCGCACCTCGCTACCGAGTGCCACCTTGCCGGCGAGTGTCTCCGGTAAGAAAAAATTCATGTACACATCCCCAAGGTCTAACAGGTTGAGTACCTTGCCTCCGGCGCCAACCACCTCGCCGGGCTGAGCTACGCGAAACTGGATCCTCCCATCGCGCGGAGCCTTAAGATCATTGTCGGCGATATCGACGCGGATGCGTTCGATGGTCGCATCGGCTGCCTCAGCTGCAGATTGCGCGCCAAGCACCTGTGCACGTCCCGTGTCGATCGCCGCATCGGCGGCGGCCACCTGAGCCTTGGCCGCCGTAATGGCAGCTTCGGCACTGCGCAATTGGGTACGGTCATCATCAGCCTCCTGGCGCGAGGTACCGCCTTCTTTAGCAAGCGTCGATGATCGCGCCGCACGGCTGCGCGCTGCCGCGCGTTCTGCCTCACGCTGCACTACCACAGCCAGCACCGCCGCGCGTTCAGCCTGGCGTTGCGCAAGCTGGCTGCGCGCAGTCAAAATGGCGTTATGTGCCTGTTGTGCCTGCGCCTCTGCCTGACGTAGTTGCGCGTTGAGCGAGTCCGAGTCAATATGTGCCAGAACCTGCCCGGCTTTCACAAAATCACCTTCGTCCACCAGAATATCCTTGATACGGCCGGAGGAACGCGCTGCTACGTCGATTTCGGTGGCCTCGATACGCCCGTTCCCGCTGGCGATAGCATCGAGGTTCTTGTCCTTGCCCAGGAATTGTCGCGCCAGTAGCCCAGCCAGGATCACAATGATGATCACAGCCAAGATCCGCAGGAGCCACTTCTTGTTCAGATTTTTCATCATTTCAACTTCACCGGTTTTACTTCCCCGCCAATCGTATCGCCTCCACCACCCAATGCCGCGAACAGCATGACCCCACTGGAGAGGTAGGAACGTCGGGCAATCACCAGCACCTGTTCAACGGCAAATAGCGAGCGCTCGGCATCCAGCACCTCCAGATAATTAGTGGAGCCATGCTGATAGCGCAAAGCAGCGAGACGGCTTCTTTCACGCTGAGCTTTAAGAGTGGCACGTTGCGCCTGGATCTGTTCGGTCAGCCAATGTCGCTCGGCCAGAACATCGGCTACTTCGCGAAAGGCATTTTGCACGCTGCGCTCATACTCGGCCACCGCAGAGTTGCGTCGCGCGTACGACAAATCGAGGTTGGCCCGGTTGCGGCCGCCATCAAACAAAGGAAGATTGATGCTGGGCATGAAACTCCAGGCACCGCCGGCTCCTGAGAACAGGCCGTCCAGTTCGCGGCTGGCAATGCCCAGCGAGCCGGTGAGTGTGATACGAGGGAAAAAAGCTGCTCGGGCGGCACCGATGTTGGCATTGGCCGCCATAAGGCGCCGCTCGGCTGCCCGCAAATCAGGACGCTGAACCAGCAGGTCGGAAGGCAAACCTGCATCGAGACTGCGCACAAACCCGGCCTCGATACTGCTAAGCGAACGGTGAACTGTCGGCACCGAACCGCCAACCAGCAACTCCAGTCCATTATGATTCTGTTCACGCAAGCGGTGCAATACTGCCAATTCAGCTTGAGCCTGACTTAGAAGAATCTCGGCCTGGACAGCATCCACCTTGGCAGCAGTGCCAACCTCGAAACGCCTCTGTGCAATTCGCAATGATTTCTGCCGTGTCTTGAAGGTTCGCATGGCGAGGTCGATGCGTTCGTCCAATTCGCATTCGATGAGGTAACTGTTCGAGACTTGTGCTATCACCGTAGCCTGGACGGCATGACGTGCTTCGTCAGTGGCCAGGTAAGTTTCCAAGGCCGCAGTGTCCAAACTGCGCAGGCGGCCCCAGAAATCAATTTCCCACGTGCTTAAAGCAAACGATAGCTGGTACTGATTCAACAGGAACGAGTTCGCCGTGCCGGGCTGGATAGGCAATACATCAGCCGGAAGCTGGAACCGACTGGCAGAAGCGTTTCCGCTGATGTTGGGCAGCAGATTCGAGTGTTGAATGCCATAGAGTGATCGTACTTCTTCTACACGACTCACTGCCAGCAAAAGTTCACGGTTGTTACCGAGTGCCCTCGCAATCAACCCCCGGAGTTGTTTATCGCCAAAGTAAGATTCCCAACCAGTGTTGGCCACCGTAACGCCTGCCACCCCTCCCGGGGTGGAGCGCGGGAAATTTGAAGCGATGGGCGGCAGGGGTTTTTCATACGCAGGCATCATGGTACAGCCCGCCAGAAGCAACGACGCCAGAAATGAAATGGGAAAGCCTCGTGTATTCATCCTTGTCGTCCAGTTGAATCAGAACCAATTTCATACAGTAACGCAGCGCAAAGTATGCACCGAGCTGTTGTAAAGTCATAACGCGACTTATGACTTAGTCCAGCACAATTGTCGGCAAGCCATATCAGCCATCAGGGGGCTGCCGCAATTACCTGATTACTCGTTCTTGGATCTTCGTGCAACAGGGAGCATCCATCAAATCGTGCCAATGCAAGTGTTAGGTTATTTGTTATCTTTCGGGACGCATTTGCGGAAATAAAATTACATCACGGATGCTCGGGCTATTGGTGAGCAGCATTACCAGCCGGTCTATACCGATGCCTTCCCCGGCGGTGGGCGGCAGGCCATATTCCAGCGCGCGAATATAATCGCTGTCCTTGAACATGGCTTCTTCGTCACCTGCCTCCCTTGCCGTTACCTGTGCATCAAAGCGTGCTTCCTGGTCTTCCGGGTCATTCAACTCGGAGAAGCCATTGGCGATTTCGCGTCCAACCATAAACAATTCAAACCGCTCGGTAATTTCCGGGCGTGTATCGCTGCGGCGCGCCAGTGGCGAGGCTTCTGCAGGGTAGTCAATGATGAAAGTCGGCTCGAATAACTGATGCTCGGTCAGCTCTTCAAACAGTGAAAGTTGCAGTCCGCCCACGCCATCCGCCGCCCTGTATTTGGCCTTCAGGTCTTGTAATTCGTTGATGAGAAAATCGCGGTCGTTCAACTGCTCGTCAGAAAACTGCGGATGATATTTCTGGATTGCCTGTGCAATGGTCAGGCGATGGAACGGTTGCCCCAAGTCGAGCTCACGTCCCTGATAAGAGAATACAGTGGTGCCCAGTACCTTGCGCGCCACTTCGCTAAACAGCTTCTCGGTGAAGTCCATCAGGTAACGATAATCCCGATAGGCTTCATAAAACTCGATCATGGTGAACTCGGGGTTATGTCGCGTAGAAAGCCCCTCGTTGCGAAAGTTGCGGTTGATTTCGAATACCTTCTCAAAGCCGCCCACCACCAACCGCTTGAGATACAACTCCGGCGCGATGCGAAGATACAGCTGCATGTCCAAGGCATTGTGATGCGTGGTAAAGGGCTTGGCTGATGCACCGCCCGGAATGGAATGCATCATAGGCGTCTCGACTTCGAGGTAATTGTGGCGTATGAAAAATTCTCGTATAGCCTGGATTACCTTGGAGCGGATGATAAATGTATTGCGCGTGTCCTCATTGGTGATGAGATCCACATGCCGTTGGCGGTATTTTTGTTCCTGGTCGCTCAGACCGTGAAACTTTTCCGGTAGCGGGCGTAATGCTTTAGTCAACAGACGCAGCCCGGTCACACGAACAGAAAGCTCACCGGTCTTGGTTTTAAATAGTACTCCTGTTGCACCAAGAATGTCGCCCAGATCATAGTGCTTGAATGCATCATGCGCTACTTCGCCGGTATCGCTATTGTTAATGAATAGCTGGATGCGTCCGCTCATGTCATGCACGGTGGCAAAGCTGGCTTTCCCCATCACGCGCTTCAACATCATGCGGCCGGCTACAGCCACGTTGACATGCGCTGTTTCCAGTTCGTCGTGGCTCATTGCTCCGTAGGCAGCATGTATATCACCGGCCAGATTTTTGCGCTCAAAATCATTCGGGAAAGCTACGCCTTCTTTGCGAAGTGTAGTGAGTTTGGTGCGGCGCTCGGTGATAATTTGATTTTCGTCTTGCTGAGGTATGGTTGGTTCGGTAGTCATGATGTTCGGATAAATTATGATCAAGAATTCAGGAGTGCTTTCACAGGCGCAGGATTGTGGCACGAATGCCACACTACGTGCAATTTAAGCAATGGACATGCGAAGAGGTGGGGGCATTAAAATGCTTTGCCCATTGTCGCCATACAAATTTTAACAGCGCAAATCAGGACATGAAAAAACTCTCGCGTGGCACAAATAATTTATCTCAACGGAGTTAGGTGTAACTGCGTTTTTACACGGCCTGGACCCGAAGCGAACTCCTCCACGAAACGGAAATTGTGGTCTGACACCGTGCGCGTTCTCGTCACTCGTAATACCACCGACGCCAGCGATTCTCCTGCGCTTTTAATCCCTCGCGATCGTCGTAGCATTCCTCCTATTGACTAGGCAGTTAAATATTGAACTTATTTGATGATGCTTTGCCGGATTGTGCATGGAACGACAAGACCATAAGGACACTCTCGAAACAGGCATTAGCCGAAAGGCGCGCCCGAGCGTATAAATAGCTATTATGAACATGCTCCTGTAAAGGATGCATCTTAAGTTCAACAATTTGTTGCCGGATCAATAATTGGCGATCGACTCAGGAAACGGAATTTTATAGCACGTTAAGTCGATACCATACCGTCGGCCTAATCTACCCTACTGGCGGACGAATTGAACCGAAGTGTGAAGGTGCCACACGCCAGATACGAGCCATTTATTATCACCGGTTGTGCGACCGCAGTTACCGTAGCACCTGGCGCAAGCCCAAACGCGAGGAAAGACACCTGACCTTTTGCTACACCATCGACAATCACATCGAAGTAGAGGGCCGGCGAAACTGCGACGGCGCTCACGTTGGTAATTGACAATGTAGCTTGGCAAATAATGTTATAGGAGCTGAATGCCATGGAGTTGAGCCGAACACCTTTAAAGTCGAAAGGAAATTGACCAGTCTGAGGCGGTTCTGTGGCAAATATCTGCCTTGTAATCGCCCTCGATCCAGCTACACCGTTGATTGTGTAATTCATCGTGCCAGTATTGGTATCAGTAAACGCGAAATTGATCGTTCCAACCGTAGTCACAATCTTATTAGCCCCGTTCCATGGAATTGTCAGCGGTGAGCCCCCCACCACCGCATATAAATCACCAGTACAACCATCGGCCGCCACCACGCAATTGGAAGCGACGTACCACGTGGGCCTACCCTCAAAATCGTAGGTATAGAGCGTAGCGAAAATTACACCATATTGCTGAGTAAGCCCGACACCCCAACCGGATTCATTCTGATTCGCCCATAAACCAGTCATTGGTGAGATCGTGGTATAGACGGTAAAGTCCGTCGCGCTGGCCATGGGCGATACAACAAGAAGAAACGCCAGCGCCATCACCGCGCCAAAGCAAGTGCGCAGCTTGCGAGCGATAGCAATTTGGAAGGGGACAAAGCTCTTTTTTTCGTATATGGATTTGATATTTTTCATTTTTATAAATGCTATCTGCGTTGTTGAATTAATAGATCTTATAGCAATAAATGTAAACATTTTGGTCTGATTCTGTGGGATTTACAAGCAGAAGCTAGACTGTCTGGTGTAGTGTGGCGCGCTGTGCAAACTCCTCAAAGCCCTCGACTGGTAGAGGTCGGCTGAAGAAATAGCCCTGGTAAGCATGGCAGCCTATATTGGCTAAAAAATCTCGCTGCAGCTCGGTTTCAACTCCCTCAGCGATCACCTCCAATCCGAGGCTCTGAGCCAGCGCCACGATGGTCCGGGCAATGGCAGCATCGTTGGGGTCGCTGAGCACCTCGCGCACAAACGATTTGTCGATCTTTAACTGGTTCAGCGGCAGACGCCTCAAATAGGAAAGCGAGGAATAGCCGGTACCGAAATCGTCCAGCGAAAACCCGACTCCACTGGCTTTCAGCGCGAACATCTTTTCGATTATGTCCCCTACATTTTCCACCAACAGGCTCTCAGTCAGTTCCAGCTTGAGCCGGTTCGGATTGGCACCAGTTTGGCCGATTGCCGCCACCACCTTGTTCACGAAGTCCGCTTCGCGGAACTGCTGGGCACTGACATTCACCGCCACCGTGAGATGGGCCATTTCGGGCCGGATGGCCCATAGTGCCAGTTGGGCGCAGGCGGTTTCCAGTACCCATTGGCCCAAAGGCAGGATCAACCCGGTTTCTTCAGCCAGAGAGATGAATTCGGTCGGTGGCAACATGCCGCGCCGGGGGTGCTGCCAGCGTACCAGAGCTTCGGCACCTGTGGCATGACCATCGCCGACCACTTGGGCTTGGTAGTGGAGCACAAACTGATTGTCCTGAATCGCTGTACGCAAATCCATTTCCATGGCGGCGCGCTCGATAACGACGGTCTGCATGGCTGGATCAAAGAAACGCAAGGCATTGCGGCCCATTGCCTTTGATTTGTACATGGCAAGGTCGGCTTGCTTCAGCAAATCGTCAATGGATGTCTCATTCCCCCCGAATAATGTGGCGCCGATGCTCGCTGTACTGCGGTAATGGATACCTCCAAGTTGATATATTTGATTGATGGTACTGAGAATTTTTCTGCCCACGATTTCAGTCTGGGTGGCCGTCTCCTCAATGGTGCCAGCCAAATCCTCCAGCACCACCACGAATTCGTCGCCGCCCATCCTCGCTACCGTGTCACCCTCGCGTACGCTAGAAGCGATACGTTGCGCTACTTGCTGTAGCAGAAGATCACCCTTGTCATGGCCCAATGTGTCGTTCAGCGTCTTGAATTGATCGAGATCGATGAACAGCAATGCGCCGAAAGTCCCATTGCGGTAGCCAGTGGTCATGGCATGTTTCAGGTGATCCAGCAGGAGTGTGCGGTTGGGCAAATGGGTAAGTGGATCAAAGAAAGCCAACTCCGTGATTCTTTCTTCCGCCATCTTGCGCTCTGTAATGTCGATGTGTGACCCGACGTGGTGAGTGACAACCCCTTTGCTGTTTTTGACAGTACTGATGGTGAGTAACTTTGGATAATCCTCACCATTTTTTCGTCGATCCCAGACTTCTCCCTGCCATGTTCCAGTGTCTTGGATGGTTTTCCACATCGCACGGTAAAAGTCGGCGTTGTGGCGGCCAGAGCTGAGTATGCGCGGCTTTTTGCCGATGACTTCCTCTGCCGTATAGCCTGAGCTCTCGCTAAATGCCCGGTTAACACGCAGGATCATATTGTCCGCATTGGTGATCATCAAGCTTTCCTGCGACTCGAAGGCAACAGCGGCAATGCGAAGCTCAGCCTCTGCATGTTTACGCTCAATTTCATTGACATACAACTTGATCTGCATTTCGGACAGGCCAGCAAGTACGCTGTTTTTCATGCCGGGTTTAACCGCTATGGCGGTAGAAAAATCACTATTGCCGATTCTGACTAAATGTTTATGAATTTCGTTAGCAGAGCCACCCAGTGTTGCGCGCAAGGAAGCATAAGTTCGCCAGAGTATGAAGATCGCCCCAAGTGTGGTCGCGATGAATGTCAGCCGGAACAATAAGGCGATGTATTCCGCATTATGGACGGCATCAAGAGTTCTCTTTTCCATCAAAAGATAAGCATCGTTGATGGGCTTCATGATTTTTGCCTTGGCCTGATAATAATTTTTATTATGCAGCATCAGGCGCGCCTTCTGCCGGTTAATTTCCATGTCCGGGCCGACGGATTCAATCAGTTTCATGGCTCCCAATTCCAATATGGCCAAACTATCCGAATTCGTTTTAGCTTCAGTCAGCTTGCCAAGTTCCTCGTCAGTAAAACCGGACTGACGCATCAAGTCCAGCAAGGCAATGGCCTGCCCATTTTCTGGGTTTGGTGATTGAGCATTTGCCAGCACCATATTCCAGTAGCCGTAAAAATATCCCTCTGGCCGCGGTTTTTTGCCGTCTCGGATATCCAGTATGTCCTGATAGTATTTTGTGTAGCGGGGATCGCCGACCACCACGAATGCTCTGGCCATCTGGGTTAAATCATCTGAACTTTGGCGCAATTGATCCGCCAATTGAAAGGAGATTAGCCGTTGTTCGTTTGCGCGATCAATCTTTTTTTCGGTAAAGACGTAGAAACTGAAAATAATAGAAAGCGTAAAGAATGAGGCCACTGTTAGCACAATTTTTGGAGTTACTTCGCTGCTAAATTGTTTTGAAATCATTTTTCAGCTTCGCTCCATCTCTGCTTTAAAGTCGGCACTTTAGTGCTAAAACGACGATTAGAATGATTAGCAGTAGTCGTCAAGTCATACAAAAAACAATACCAATCAAATAAATGAAGTTAGTGTTGAATTTATAATTTCAATTATAAATTGGAATATCGCGAAGGTGCACTTCATGCCCTGAAGTCGTCCGTCAATCTTTTTTACATTGTTTCGCCGAGCTATTTTAGCAGTGGTTAAAAGCGACGCTTCAAGGCATTAAGGTTCGTGATTCATCATACGGCGTGCGAGTCTACCAGCGGCAGAAGAGTATATGAATTACTTGAAGGCTATCTGTTCAGGGCATTATTTGATAGGGCTCCATCGTTACTGATTCGATCTTGTCACCAAGCAAGACCAGTTGGCCTTCAAGCCTGGTGTTACCGGTTTCGCTGAATAAGAAACGATAGGTGCGTCGCAATACCCTTCGCCCAGTCTTGTCACGAGCCAGAGCTAGTCCGATGTTGGCAACCGTGTCGTCGAGGAATTGCAAATTTTCATTGCGGCAGACATGTTTTCCCATATTCCGGGCGATCTCAAGGGCGCGCAGACTGTCGAACCAGAACCACCCCAGCGCGGCTAGCAACAGCAGGAAAAACAAACTTATCGTATCCATTGTTTGAAAAATCCTGAATTATCAATCGGTAAATTTTAACCGATTCTAATGTGGTCTTTTCAAAAGAGCACATTAGAAATCACGGAACAGGTAAGTATGCTGGAAAGGCATAAAGATTAAAACTAAGTCAGTTTACGGTCGGCGTCAAAAGCCTGGCCCGCCTATATTTCCCGTTGATGAAGGTTGTCATGAATTCCAATGGTCACAGATTCTTGTCGGTATTCCATCGGGCTGTGAGTTTTATATCGACTTCGTCATGATGAACTGTATTCATTACGGCATAACGGTAAAATCAGCTGATGCGCTGATTGCGATCGACCGGGTTGAATGGTTAGCGGGGTAATCGGGCCGATGCCGCAAATTGCCTGAAAGTCCATCAGAAAAGCTGATTGTAAATCAGCTGCATAATTGGTGAAACTGGAAAGGAAATAGATTCGTGGCCATAAGTTTGCCTATAGCGGAAATGTTGTCATAGTCCACCCACCTGCCCACTATAGTTCAAAAAGGGCAGTCAGAATAATCCATTTTTGGCCGCCGCCGCATGTCTTTGAGCCAGGCTTTGACCTTCTTGATGTCTTGAAATACGAGTAAATCGTTTTTTAATTCACGGATGGTGTGTTGGACGCCGACGATGTCGGTGGCGAGATTGCGCATGATGGTGCTGGGAGACAGTTGAGTAAAAGGGGAGATGCCAAATTGCGTTTTGAACATATCCTCGGTGTGAAAGATTTCATGCTCCAACTCATTGAGTTGTTCTTTTAATATTTTGTTGTAATGCTTCAGTCGGCCTGCGGTAATGTTGTTGATGGTGGCTTGGTCGATGTGCTCTAGCTCCAGCTGAAGTTCCAATAAAAGCAACAGATTTTTCTTGTCATAGGCTTGGTTAATGCGTTGCATCAACACCGTTTTTCGGTCGCGCTCCTGTGGGTCTGGTTCGCGGTCGGGGTGCAGGGCACTGGCCAGTTTACGGTACAACTCGCGAATGGACTGGCTGGTTTGTTGCTCTTCAGCCAGTTGCTGCGACTCTTTGGCTATTTGTTTGGCTGTCTTTTTTCGTTTTGCCCGGCGTTCTTCTTGCGCCTGTCGGTCGGCTTGGTCTTGTGTCTGCTGTTCATGCAGGTGCGCCTGTGCCCGTTTCAATAATTCTTCGGGTGAACTCATGTCAAAGTCGTCGCCCAGGTCAACACCCAGCACGTCCTCAAACATGGATTTCATGCCTTCCACGGCGGCAGTTTCTTCGGCGTCGAAGTCAGAGCCACTGTGTTTGTTGTAGATGTTCTTCAAAGTTGCATCATCACGCTCTGCTGCAAGTCTCCCGGCCAATTCACTAACCAGGTCATCGATCATGCGGCGCTCAGTTGAAGTAAGTCCTTTTTGATCACTGGTACGATCAAGGCAATGCACTAACTCGATTTCTATATCTTGCGAGGTTTTGACAAGCGGGGCTAATTCTCTGGCGTATTTTCGCTGGTAAGACGGGATAATCTCCTGCCAAGCGGCCAGTCTGACGCGCTTTGCATCAATTTGCTTGATCAGGGTATTGAACGCTTTTTGTTCTTTAGACAGATGGTGTTGGTCTTGGCCAATGACGATACTGATGGTTTTGGTCTGAATATTGAGCATGAGTAAACTGTTTTTTGTGAATTGGCGTTCGCTTAAATTCCCAAGATATCTAGAATCATGTTTATCTGATGTAAATTATAGCGCTGGATTATTTGGAGGTAAACGGTAGGCGGCTTCGAAGGGTTTAGTATTTCGGCCAACCAATAATGTGGTCAAGTGAGTACATTGGAAGGTATACCCAGCCATCCGCAGATACAAAGCAGACATTTGTAGTTCCTGCGTTTTCGATGCGATCCGACCACATCATATTCGCTATGAAAGTAAAATAATGGGCTGGTTGCGCACTTCTGATCACGCAGGATAAAGTCAAACAGGGCAAGTCAAAATTCTACAGCGATAAGAAACCACAAAGTGACTGCAAAGTTGGGAAATAGAACATGAGCTGAAAGTCCAGGCATGTTAAGAAATCCAATTTAATTTTGAAGGTCGAACAAGGCGGAGACGAACGTAAGTTGTGTCTGACACACATTACGCTACGCGTCTAAATTATTGGCCTCGCTAGCTCGCTCTGATTACACACCTTGCTTTAAGCTGGCACTAATAAATTCATCCAGGTCGCCATCCAGAACACCCTGAGTGTTGCCGATTTCTACATTGGTGCGCAGATCCTTGATGCGCGATTGATCCAGAACGTAAGAGCGGATTTGATGTCCCCAGCCGATGTCGGTTTTTCCATCTTCCATTTCCTTTTTTTCGGCATTGCGTTTGCGCAGTTCGGCTTCATACATGCGCGACTTCAGCATTGCCATCGCTTCGGCGCGATTGCGGTGTTGCGAGCGGTCGCTCTGGCATTGCACCACAATGCCGGTGGGTGCGTGGGTGATGCGCACCGCTGAATCGGTCTTGTTGATGTGCTGTCCTCCGGCACCGCTTGCGCGATAGGTATCAACGCGCAGATCTGCCGGATTGATTTCGATTTCGATGGATTCATCCACTTCAGGATAGACAAATACACTGGAAAATGAGGTGTGGCGGCGGTTTCCGGAGTCGAATGGGGACTTGCGCACCAGTCGGTGTACGCCAGTCTCGGTGCGCAAATGGCCATGAGCATAGTCGCCAATCACTTTGAGTACGGCACCTTTGATACCGGCTACTTCGCCATCGGATTGTTCCAGTACTTCCACCTGAAAGCCCTTTTTTTCGCAGTATCGGAGGTACATGCGCAGCAGCATCGAAGCCCAGTCTTGCGCCTCGGTACCACCAGATCCTGCCTGGATGTCGAGGAAACAGTTGTTGGAATCCATTGGCTTGGAAAACATGCGGCGGAATTCCATGTCCGCCACTTTCTTTTCCATTTTTTGCACATCCTGCACGATGCTGTTAAGGCTGGCATCGTCATTTTCCGCCAGCGCCATTTCAAATAGCTCGGCTGTATCATCGAGATCTTGATTGAGTTGATTCAGGGTGAGAACGATGCCTTCAAGCATCTTGCGCTCGCGCCCCAGTTCTTGAGAGCGCTTGTTGTCCTGCCAGATGGCAGGATCTTCGGCGAGGATTACGACTTCGGCCAGTCGCTCTTGTTTGCCATCGAAGTCAAAGATACCTCCGTAGTTCAGTGATACGAACACGGAGGTCCTGTAACTGGTGGGTGAGGGCGTTGAGTTGTTCGGCTTCCATTATATTTTCGAGTGCGGAAAAGGTGGCGATTATATCTGAAAGCTCAGTTCCGAAGGAGGCAGCTATTGAGACAGGAGCATGCTGCGGGCGATTATCTGCCAGGAGTCGCTCATGCAAATCAATTGGTTAACGTAAAACTCGCGTAGCGATCCGATTGCTCCATCTCACACCGGGAGAGGGTTGGGATGAGGGGAACGGGCATGGCGAGTTTTATCATCGGGGCGGCATCATTGCCATGCACGTTAGTCTCCAATTAAAAAATAAACAGGCCAAGCGCAACACCGGCTCCAATCGCTAAAAACCCTGCTGCGACATGTTTTGCCAAGGACATGCCGCCGATAAATACCATCAGCCCAAATTTGAATACCATATTGGACAGGAAAGCGATGGCGATGGCTGTTACTGCCTGATGGTCGCTCAGTTTATCCAAATCAAATAAACGCAGGCTGGAGAGTGTGATGGCATCCACGTCGGTGAGTCCGGAGATCAAGGCGACCACATACAGGCCGCCGCTGCCGGCAATATCTGAAAGCCAAGCAGAAAAAAACAGTACTACTGCGTAGAGTAGGCCGAAGCTCAGAGCGGCAGGGATCTCGGTCGGGTTGGAAGTTTTTGGCATTGGTAAATCTGAAGAGGTATGCAATTTGCGCCAGTCGAGAAGGGTAACGACCAGTCCAAATAAGAGGCCGAGCCCCATTACCGGCAATAGTTTTGGGAGCAAGCCGGGCGACACTACTGCACTTACCACTGTCAAGCGCATCAGTACGACTTGGCTGGAAAGCAGGATTACCACAGCAGACAGGCGCGCCATGATTTCACTGGTTTTGCTGTGGCGCGCGTAAACCAATGTGGTTGCGGTGCTGGATACCAGTCCGCCGAGCAAGCCGAGCAGTGCTGCGCCATAGCGTTGACCTGTCCAGTGCAGAGCGACATAACCAGCTAGACTTAGCCCGGAAATCAGCACTACCATCATCCATGTCTGATGCGGATTAAATGCGTCATAAGGGCCGTAGTTCTGGTTAGGCAGGATAGGAAGGATGACGAAGGTTAGTACCAAAAATTGCAGGATGGAAACCAGGTCGCGGCGCGTCAAGCGTTTCGTCATGCCGCTTAGTTCGGGTTTGAAATAGAGCAGGGTAGTGGTGATTATGGCTAGCATGACGGCCAATTTTGTTTGCTCATACCAGATTAGTGCGCCGAGCGCATAACATAGCAGCAAAGCGGCAACCGTGGTGGTGCCTGGATCGACTTCTTCGGTGGGGCTGGCGAGATAGGCAGCAATGATCATAACGCCCACGATGCAGAATCCTGTAACCAGCAGCCAGGGCGAGCCAATTTTGCTGGAGAGCATAGCGGTGAGAGTACCCAGTAGCGCAACCAGCGCGAAGGTTCTCAATCCGGCTTTGGACGAAGGTTTGCGCTCACGTTCCAGGCCGATCAGCAGGCCGATGGCGAGGCTGGCGAGGAACTGTGGCAGGACCTCAATACCGTTGCTTTGCCAAATTTGAAGATTCATCGCTTGGCCCGCCTTGATATAAGTTAAATGAAGAGTGTTTTACCGACATTTCAAATCGCAGATCCAAAATGATAAAACGAGTGTGCATTTTCCACCGAGCATACAGCTTGTCAGAACCGTAATCATTGTGATGTAGGACATTACTCAGCCTGACGTCACGGTGATCAACTCCGCCAGCACGACACCTCTCTTTCACCTAATCAAGCGTGCAGGCGAGACTGAGCTGGCTTGCTTTTGCACGCAGCTTGGCCCTTTGGCTTTTCAGTTTTAAAAACCATTTCTCATGGCTTTATGTCTGTTTTTTGCCAGTGCCTGACAATGAGCTGCAAGCTGACACTGCCATTGTATTCATTGACAGCCAGATTGAAAACCGCACGAATGTAGGCCGGCATGGGGTCGACGCAAAAAAAGTGAATGGCATCATATGCTGCGCTTGATGTAGCTAGTTTTAGTTTGAGATGTTTTTCGCCAACCACACGCTGGCTTTTTATGGTGAATTCGCCTTCAAATAATGGCTGCGGGAAACCTTGTCCCCAAACTTGCTGCTCCAGGCTACGTGCAATGCTTAATGTGAATTCGGAAGGTGCGAGCAGACCATCTGTTTCAATAATCTTGGTAAGATCGGCTGGGGAAAGCAGGCTTTGTGCTACGGCTTCAAAGGCGGTCTTAAATTCATCGAAATGTTCCTCGCGCAGGCTAAGACCTGCCGCCATGGCATGACCACCGAATTTTTGTAGCAGATGCGGATGGCGTTTGGACACAAGATCAAGCGCATCGCGCAGATGCAGGGCGTGGATGCTGCGTCCAGAGCCTTTTATTTCACCATTTAGCGATCGTGCGAAAGCGATAACGGGACGATGGTAGCGGTCTTTCAGGCGTGAAGCGAGAATGCCGATAACACCCTGGTGCCAAGTTTTGTCGAACAGCGTGAGGCTGCAACTGTCAGTCGGAGTGATGTGTTCAAGCGTGGCCAGCGCCGCTTGCTGCATGTCAGCTTCTATATTGCGCCGCGTATGGTTTAGTGTATCAAGTTGCGCCGCGATTTTGGCTGCTTCAGTGACATCATCGCTAATCAAACATGCGATACCCAAGCTCATATCTTCCAGCCGTCCAGCTGCATTCAGTCGTGGCCCCACGACAAAGCCCAATTCATAACTGGAAACCTGTGCATAATTTTTACTGGCTACCTGTAACAATGCGTTGATGCCGCAACAAGCGCGCATGGAGCGGATGCGCTGTAGTCCTTGTTGTACCAGAATACGATTGTTTTCATCCAGTTTTACAACATCTGCAACTGTTCCCAAGGCAACCAGATCGAGTAGTTTGCCTAGATTGGGTTCCGCTTGTTCTGCATATGCGCCGCGAGCCCGTAGTTCGGCGCGTAATGCGAGTAACACATAGAACATGACGCCAACCCCTGCTAGATTTTTACTGGGAAAATCGCAGCCCGGTTGGTTTGGATTGACAATGCAAAGTGCGTCCGGTAAAACTTCCCCAGGCAGATGGTGGTCGGTGATCAAAACCTGCATGCCCAATCGGTTGGCCTCGGCCACGCCTTCCACGCTGGCAATGCCATTGTCCACGGTAATTAATATGTCGGGGGTGGATTGCGCCGCCAAGCGCACAATCTCTGGCGTCAAACCATAGCCATATTCAAATCGGTTCGGCACGATGAAATCCACTTGCGCACCTAACATACGCAAGCCGCGCAGCCCTACAGCACAGGCGGTAGCACCGTCGGCATCGTAATCTGCCACGATCAGCAGCTTGCGCTGTGTGGCGATGGCATCAGCCAATAAGCACGCCATTTTTTGTGCGTTTTTTAGTTGCGTGAAGGGCAGCAGATATTGCAGGCCGGTATCCAACTGCGTCACATTACAAATGCCGCGCGCCGCGTAAACACGTGCTAAAAGCGGTGCGATACCAGTGTCCATGAGCTGTTGTGCAGTATCGGTTGGGTAGGAACGTTGGCTTATTTGCATCATGCGGCTTAGCGGTGTGTGGACAGAGTGAAATGATTTTAACAGAGACAGGATGCATTCCCTGCTTGTGGAAAGAGGGGAGAGGCAATATAGTCGAACTGGTTAATGTGGGTAACATTCCTCTGAGTACTTAACAACGTAGAATTTAACCCATTTTTGAAATGCATCAAGGACAACTCTAAACATCCTGAATTCGTCATTCCGGCGCAGCGTTTTGATTTTACAATGAATGATATATTCTCGATATGGCGCGCGAGTACATGCGCATGTCGATTAAGAGGTTAGAGGCATGATGAAAATGCGCTCCTTGTAATATCTGGTGCCGTCCAAAGGATAGTTGAGAGCAAAAATGGTAGATATTTTCTAATTATAGGCGAAGCGAGCAGTTCAATTCCCCTAACAATTACTGAATGAGGGATGTGATGACTCAGATGCAAACAAATCGAAATCGAAGGTTTGATGACCCCGGAAACGACAGTAAAGGAAACCAATTCAACGAAATTATTTTACGGAACAAGAGTGCGTCAGAGAAGAAGCTGGAAGATGGAAAAATGCAATTATTGCATGAGTTACAGGTGCGCCAGCTTGTGCTGGAGGCGCAGAATCACGAATTAAGAGAAGCGCATAGGAGAGCCTCAGACAGGGAGATGGAAGATGACAAAATCCATTTGTTGCATGAGTTGCAATTGCGCCACATTGAGCTGGAGGTGCAGAACCGCGAACTGAGGGAAGCACAACGGATGCTGGAAGAAACACGCGATCGTTATGCCAACCTTTATGATTTTGCCCCCGTAGGTTATCTAACTCTGGATGAGGCCGGATACGTTCAGGAAATAAATCTGATTGGAGCCGCAATGCTGTGTGAAGCGCGTGAAAACATTGTGGGCACGCCTTTTGTAACTCATATTATCAAAAGTGATGTTCACGCATTCTCGCACCATCTGCAGCAAACTTTCAATTCTTCCGGCAATATTGTTACCGAATTGAGAATCATGACGCGTAATGATGAGCCGGATTACATCCGTCTGGAAAGTGCAGCTATGGGAAATGGGATACGTGCCTGCCGCACGGTGATGACCAATATTACCGAACAGAAACGCATTGCATTGGCATTACAACAAAAACGAACTGAGCAGGATGCCTTGCTAAATGCGATACCGGCCATCGTGTTCTACAAAGATCTGAATTTGCGTTATGTGACCGTTAGTCAGATGTTTGCTGATCTTCTCGGTCATCCGGTAGGAAATGTGCTCGGCAAAACCGATTTTGAGCTACTGCCATGCGAACTAGCCGAGGATTTTCAGCGCATAAACCGTGAAGTGCTGGAATCGGGCGAAATCAAAGCGGGTGTAGAAAGCAGACTTTCGGATGCAGGCGGCAATGCAGTTTATTTGTCTACTGTGCTCGCCCCTTTTAATAATACGGAAGGTAATGTCGCTGGACTATTAGGAGTCGGCATCGACATTAGTTCACTTAAAAGGGCAGCAGATATTAATCTGGAATTGTTGATGCAAAACCGCACGCTTACGCAAAACCTGTACAGCGTTCAGGAAACTGAACGTTGCCACCTGGCTCGTGAATTGCATGATGAATTAGGTCAATGGCTTACCGCTATTCATGCGGAAGCTCAGGCGATTTTATATGTGTCCGACGGAGAGTCTACAGCCCGTGCAAGCGTACAAGCCATTAGTGAAAGCGCCAAGGAAATGCATGAAGTGATCCGTGGCATGTTGCGTCACTTGCGTCCGGCGCTGTTGGATGAACTTGGACTAGCGGATAGCCTGCGTGAACTGACGAATAGATGGTGTTTACATAATCCGGGCATAATCTTCGAGTTTGCACTTGAAGGTGATTTAAACGGTTTGAGTGAGAAAATTAATATTACTGTATACCGCATTATTCAGGAGGCACTCACCAATATTTGCAGCCATGCCCTGGCCAAACGTGTTTCGGTCTGCTTGAGCCGTGAACCGGGAGTGATGCCCGATGCCGAGGCAGTGTTCCTAAGGGTAACGGATGACGGCAAAGGCTTCGACCCAAACCAGGCATTCAATGGATTCGGACTGCTCGGCATTCGTGAACGGGCAATTGCAGCGGGAGGAGAGTTTTCCTCATTTAGCACTCCAGGCCACGGTGTGCGCATCGACGTTCGATTACCGCTTAAATATCAGTTAGAAAGAAGAAAACAATGAACCTGGGCACTACCGTGCAGCCGATTACAGTATTGCTGATAGACGATCACCCTGTGGTGCGCGACGGTTTTCGTCGCTTGCTTGAAAGTACAGCTGATATTCGAGTAGTGGCGGAAGCAGATGATGGAGAAGCGGGCTATATTCTTTACCGGGAATTTAAGCCTGATGTGGTGGTTCTTGATCTTAATATGCCGGGTAGCGGTGGCCTGGAAACAATTCGTCGTATCAGGGCGCATGACCCGGTTGCGCACATTCTGGTATTCAGTATGCACGGTAATGAAACTATGGTGCAGCGCGTTCTGGAGATGGGCGCAACGGGTTATCTAACCAAGCAAAGCGGTCTTAAACAAATGGCGCACGCTGTACGCCAAGTAAAGCAGGGAAAAACATATATCGACCCGGAGCATATTTCAGACATGGTTGTTGACAGGCAGTTGTTTCACGCAGCCCTGGATCCAATAAGCGCGCTTTCCAAACGTGAATTCCAGTTATTCAAATTGATGGCAGAAGGCAATTCGATACTTGAAATCGCCGAAAATCTTTCCATTAGCCCCAAAACTGTTGGTGTTCATCACGCTAGCATAATGAGAAAACTCAAATTGCAGAACACTGCCCAGCTTGTTCGCTTGGCTATTCTTTGTGACATCATTCAATTGTAACGATTTCCATCCGACAGCAGTATCCAGCATATTATCAGTATCATATTGATATTGTTTGAAATAATTAAGTTTTAATGCTCGGCGCAATATCTTTTTTTATATATTACCTTAGGTAAAAATAAGCAATTTGCTTATTCACTTATCATGGTTGACACACTAGTATGTTTTTTCATTATCAAATTCAAACTACATATTATCCAGTGACTTAATAAGCATGCGGAGCATTCTGATTTATATGAATAAAAAATTTTCAAACTCGCTCATTTTTAATAATATATTCATATAATTGGGGTCACCAGTAAGCAAGTCACCTTTACATGATTATGTTTGGGCCAAGGGATTTGGGTTATCTGGAAACTATTGCCAGCTGTCTGTATGTTTTGGTCGATATGAAGTGGAATTGGGGTAATCAACCATAGGAGACATTATCATGAGCAATGCAACCATTCCTACCGGTTTTAATCCCGGACGAAGTGAACATATGTTGCAAGAACATGTGCACGATGCCTACAAATTAAAGGGAAAGCTGCAAGATCCAACTGTCTGCCCACAATGTAATGCGGTATTTCATGAAGGACGCTGGCAGTGGCGCCAAGCTCCGGCAGAGGCACACCGGGAAACCTGTCCTGCCTGTCATCGTATACACGACCATTACCCTGCAGGATTCCTTACTCTACAGGGTAAGTTTTTCGCCACTCATAGCGAGGAAATTATGAATCTCGTGCATAACGTGGAAAAACGTGAGCGGACAGAACACCCGCTCAAGCGCATCATGGCAGTGGAAGATAAAAAAGATGGCGGGATACTGGTAACCACAACTGATCCACATCTTGCCCGTGGTATGGGTGAAGCTTTGCATCATGCCTATCAGGGAGAGCTGAGGTTTCACTATAATAAAGAGGAAAATCTGTTACGCGTGAGTTGGACGCACTAACGGGTAAATATGATGCGCACTATGAGAAAACCTTTACTCACAGTCGTTCTATTGGTTATCTTGTTTGCATTAGATAGTTGCGGAAAGAAACCACAACAGGCACCACCGCCGGTGACTACCAGTGGCGCTGTAGGTGCTGCATCGGCGGTTGTTGCTCTTCCGAATTTCACTGCTCTGGTCAAGAAGGAAGGACCTGCGGTTGTCAATATCAGCACTACACAGAAGATTCGCAGGGAGCATATTCCATTTCCGGCATTTCCTGGCACCAAGCAAGATGATCCATTCTATGAGTTCTTTCGCCGGTTTGCTCCTGGCGAGATGCTTCCGCATGAATTTCGCAGTCAGTCGCTTGGTTCCGGTTTCATCATTAGTCAGGACGGCTATATTCTTACCAATGCTCATGTCGTCGAGAATGCGGACGAGGTGACGGTGCGACTGACTGACAAACGAGAGTTCAAGGCAAAGGTAATAGGTGCGGATAAGCGCAGCGATATTGCACTATTGAAAATTTCAGCTAAAGATCTTCCTGTCGTTAGTATTGGTGATACCTCAAAGCTTGAGGTTGGCGAATGGGTCGTTGCAATTGGATCGCCATTCGGCTTCACCAACTCGGTTTCTCAAGGTATTGTAAGTGCCATGGGACGCAGCCTGCCCGGTGAGAATACCACTCCATTTATTCAGACTGATGTTCCAATCAATCCAGGGAATTCTGGGGGGCCGCTTTTCAATTTGAATGGTGAGGTCATCGGTATCAATTCACAGATTTATAGCCGTAGCGGAGGCTATATGGGTCTGTCTTTTGCGATTCCGATCAACCTCGCAATAAAGGTAAAGAACGAGCTTTTGAAGCATGGCACAGTCAAACGTGGCTGGCTTGGTGTAACCATCCAGGACGTAAGCCCTGAACATGCCAGATCATTTGGCCTGACAAAGGCTAGCGGTGCGCTGATTACTACGGTAGGGAAGGATACCCCGGCAGCGCGCGCCGGCCTTGAGATCGGGGATATTATTCTGAAGTTGAATGGTAAAGAACTGACGGATGCAGGTGATTTGGCTCGCGCCGTTGCTGACGCCGCGCCTGGATCAATTGCACGACTGAGCGTATGGCGTCGAGGGGCAGCAAAGGAGGTGGTAGCCACCCTCGGAGACGTGGATGCTGACCTCACATCACCCAAACCGAGACAGATGGATAAGGGGATAGCACCGGACAAAATTGGCTTGACTATGCGTGAGCTGAATTCTGATGAGCGGCAGATGTTGCGCACAGAGGGCTATGTAATGGTTGATGCAGTTGACGGTATTGCGGCAGAGTCAGGCATTCAGCCGGGAGATATTATCATAGCCATCAATAGCCAACGCATCTCCAGCATCAAGCAATTCCGTACTGTGATGGCTGAACTGGGCATGCGTGCCGCTTTGCTCGTGCAGCGCGAGGGCAATATGATTTTTATTCCATTGATAAGTAAATGATAAATAGAGGAGAAGATATCTGGATTTTGTGTAAACAGAATAGGTGGTTCATGGAGGACTACATAAGTAATTGAATCGGTGACAATTATATGGGGTTTTGATTACGACAAATTATCAGCTGATAGATGTCATCGATTTGGGGGGAGAACTGTATGTGGGGTGGGCCGCCAAATTCAAACTGTGTATTCAATTGAAAATTGACAGCCACGGGAAAACAGATGCAAATCGGCTTACGCAAGGCTCATTTTAAATACACAGTACTTTCAACTGCCCCTAATCCCGTATCGACATTAGAATTTCCCTCCAAAATGCCAAATCCGGTTGCTCCCGTGAAGAGACCCGTTCCTCCGGTTATTTGGAGAGTAAAATCTTTATACATATAGATTGGATAATCGATCGGAATAAAGGAAACAGAATAATTGGCCATGATATTGTTGCCATTGCCATCAGTAAGCGTCAAACTTCCTTTGGCGGTAAAATAATTCTCCATTGGAGTAATGCAATCATCGGCTGTCAGAGAAAGTACACCTAAACGTGTGCTTTTTCCATTCATAGTAATCGTGCCAGTCCCTTTCCCAGTGATCGTGCCACCCAAATTATAAATAGGACAACTTGATTTTTGATAATCTAAAATTTCGCGCGTACTCAAGACAAACTTTATTGTTGCCGGTGCAGCGAGTGCACTTAGAGGAGAAATAATTGCAGCACATAGTAATGCAAAGACTTGTAGCTTAAAAAAATTTTTGATAGTCATAAATATTCCTTTTATTTTATTGTTAATTAGTAGGCTATTGAGTAGCTTAAGACGAATTCTGTGTTTCAATCGGCGGGTTATTGATTAAAGATTAGGTTTTCATGAGAGGGATTTATTTCATATGGCGGTGATCCTTTAAGTAGGTTGAGGTTTGGAAGGCGCCCGTAGATACGACGCGCTGAGTCATTCACAATATTTATAATAATGATCTTCCTTATTAAGAGAGGAGTCTGTGCAGTAGCGAACTTATAAAGAAGGTTAAGCTTCAGCTTGCTATTGCCTTCCATGCCTCCAATTTCTCATTAAAGGAAGTTGCAGCATTCGCTGGACTCGTTGAAGGCAGGCGAATATATTCGACATTTAAGGAGTTTCGAAGAAATGGTCGTATATTTCTCATATACAGATTCTCTGCCTTGGCTCCGTTAAAACACACCCTATGAATGTGCGAATGATTGTTGAAAAAGCTCGCAAAATCGTTAAGCATGATCGTGTCCTTGTCTATATCAGAATCGAGACTGCTCTCCCGTGTGCATGACTTCAAAACGTCCCAGAGTGCAATTCTTGCCGCGATAATTGATGATGTCCTGGCTTCATAAGAATTTACGCCGTTGACGCCAAGAATTTCGCTAATGATCTTCCAGAATGCGTTTCGCGGATGTGCGTAATATTGCTGTGCTTTCAGGGAGGCCTTGCCTGGCATCGTGCCAAGGATAAGGATGCTTGAATTGTCACTTTCGATTGGTGGGAAACTATGAATGTGCACTATTGGAGCATCTTCAATAATCATTTTGGTCGCTTGAAGCTTTTTAGTTCTTATCAAGAATAACATGAAGTTACTGTTTTTCAGGAGAGGTTGTGCTAATTTGTTGGTAACGTAGAAATTGGGAGACCTGAGTTATAAAAGATAATTCGCCCTCCAATATGGTGTTTGGTTTTTTTCGGAAACAAAATCCAAAAAGGAGGGCTATATGGGAGCGACCCCACAGCAGAAAGATATTACGATTGAATTTGACTGTCAATTCAGAGTCAACATGGGGCGGAGTGATTTTTCATCGATTATGAAAGCGTTTCTTATGTTGTTGCACAGTTGCTGGAAGATTTCTTTCAGAAAGTACTTGTTGCCTTCGGCGAGTACGAGATGTCCCGGGAGAAAAAATCATTCGTCTGTAAATTTTGTGGCAATGACGCCAAATTTATAGGGAATACGCGGCATGGAAAGGCTACGACCATTCTTACCTGGTTCCGCTATATCACGCTCAAACAACTCCAGGTGGAATGCAAAGGGTGCGGCAGCAAGCAGAACATCACCCGGGCGTTGCTCGGCATGGAGCCGAGGAAGAGGATTCCCGAAGAAACCCTGCGCAAGGGCTCTGATGGGAGCGTTGACGTCCTACCGTGTATCGGAGAAGTTCGGCAAGATGTTCGGGTGGGCGATAGACAAGATGACGATCTGGAAGTCGGTGCAACAGGTTGGCGCCGGGATGGATTTGTTCTGGACGAAAATGAGGAACCGCGTTGCGAGGCGGATGGAACCGGCGTTGGGATTACCGGAATCGCCAAACGGGGCAAGGAATTGAAGGTGTTGGTGCAGTACAAGAAAAGTGGCGGAATCAGGGTGGCGGGCATCGATATCGGCAACTACAACGGTTCATGGGACAAGCTGTTTCAAAAGAGTATCGGGGTGATCAAGAAATTCAAGGAACCATTTTTGCTTACGACCGACGGTGATACATCTATCTTTGAAAGCCTGAAAGGAAAAGTGACGGTGCTTGTCCAGCGATGTTTATGGCATATCCCCTATCAGGCACAGTATGTTTTATGGTCAGACGGCGTCAAACGGAAAAGCGGGGAATGGATGCATGTTGTGGTGGAGCTTATGGAAATATGCGCGATCCGGTCTTTGGTAGACGGCCCCGATACGATCAAAGCGATGATTGGATCCAAGAAAGCGCGGCTGGGAAAGGTTATCGTTTACTGTCGGAAAAACGGATTCAAGCGTTGCGTAATTTATCTTGAGAATGTTCGTGGCGATATGTTCGCGGCTTTGGAGAACAGGTTAGAAGGCAAAACGACAAGCAGGGTAGAGCGGCTGTTTCGGACGGTGAATATGCGGGTCAATGTAAGCAAGTGGAGCACTGAAGGAGCACTCAATGTCACCAAGGTTCGACTCGCGTATTACTACAACGGGTTTGATGCTTGACGGTGACACTACGACAGCAAAATTGGGAGCATTATTTCAGGTCTCCTATTGACAACGCTACCAATCTTTTATAACTCAGGTCTCCCAATTTCTACGTTACCAAAAGATTGGGCGGATTCAACTCTGAAGTGCAACTTTTGTAAGTGAATTCAGGTGGGCTGGTTACACTGGCTGAAAGGAAGTCGCGCTATGTGTTGGTGGGGCACATACGCAGCAAACACGCCGATGGTGTAACGGCTGTGACAACGAGTTTGCTGAGTCCCCATAAAGACAAATGCCACACCATTTCATTCGATAACGGCAAAGAGTTTGCGGGGCATGAAAGCATCGCAGCAGAACTACAAACTGAGATCTATTTCGCGCATCCCTACAGTTCCTGGGAGCGAGGTCTGAATGAGAACAGTAATGGGTTATTCCGGCAGTACTTCCCCAAAGGCATGGAGTTGACTGACATTACTGAAGAGCAAGTGCAGCGAGCGGTAGAACGACTCAACCACCGGCCACGCAAAGTGCTGGGGTAGATCACCGCATGAAGTATTATTTGGGGTGGAGATGCGCTACACCAAGCCAGCATTAGCTGTTGCACTTCGAAATTGAATCCGCCAGATTAATCATGAAAACTTTCAATAAGCTAGGCGTAGTGCACTTGGAAAGTGAATTTACCTCAACGGAACCTAATCCTGAATCATATATCTAATTATCCAGTTTTAATTTAGGATACCAGAATAACTGAAGCGAGGATTATTGCATGTTACGCGGCTTATTAATTTTGATGGCTCTATTACTTCATACACCATCGTTTGCAGTGCAGGGTTTTACCGTTACAAGAGCGGAGTTGGCGGTAATGCCACCCTACTGTACTGCGCATTACGGCAACCTTGTAGGACTTCCTGAAACTATAACTGCTCCGCTTCGGAATGCCATGCCTCAGGGTTGCCCTTCTTCTCATCATTACTGCGACGGCCTCAAGTCGAGGATACGCTTCGATAAACACAATGGTGAGAGCGGGTATTGGTTGGGTCTAAGCATAGCGGAATTCGAATCGGTTCTTCAAGGAGACTTTTGGAAAAACTGCCCGTTACGGGCTGAGGCCTACGTGAACTTGGGCCGTTCGTACTCGAGCCAAAGCAAGCAGCAAAATGCCCCCTCATTCAAGGCCGCGGCAAGTTTTATGAAGGCATTGGAGGTGAAGCCCGATTATCTGCCGGCTTATTATGCGTTGGGTGATTATTATATCCGCTTAGGTGATAAGAAAAAGGCGTTGAACATAGTCGAGGAAGGGCTGCGTTATGCGCCTAGTTCTGTCGGTCTGCTTCGACGCTTTAAAGAGCTCGGCGGTACCACGCCTCCGGCACCGCATCAAGTAACGGCGAAACAAATGGAAAAACTAGACTCGCCAGTAAAATCACCACCGGTTGAGACTGTTGAAAGTTCGGCTCCCCCTCCGAAGGAGCGGGAGCCAGTGAAAGAGGAGCGGGAGCAGCGGGAGCGAGCGCAAGCTCCGGCACCAAATATGGGCACGCCCTCTAATCCTTGGTGCCGATTCTGTCCTCCCGAATAAAGCGATTTCTTAGTAGTGACTGATTATCCAAGTTTCCATTGCCGGCATTTCGATTCAAGTGCAATTAAATTCACTCAGTCGGAAGCGATATGGATAAGCGCTCGTGCATCGGCTGAAAAGGTATTGTTGGTCGCTAAGGCGTAAGAAGTGTTCGTTTATTCACTCAGGTAAACCCATCGTAGGCATTCACTCGTTATCGTCGACAAAGCTTATTTAGCTAATAGCTCGCCATAGATATCAAGAATAATTTTGGTGTGTGCCTGTATGGAGAAGCGTCGTTGCACTGCTTCTACCGAGTTTTTACTCATATTTTCCCACCGCTCTCTGTTGTTGATCAGATCAAGTGCTGCCCGGGAAAATCCAGCATAATCTCCCACTTCTACCAACGAACCGGTTTTTCCATCATCAATAATTTCAGGGATGCCGCCATCTCGGCTGCCGATAACTGGCCGTCCACAGGCCATGGCCTCGATCACGACGCGCCCGAAGGGTTCAAACTGAGAAGGGACAACCAACAAATGGAGCTGTCGTATGATGTCCGGAATATCTGAGCGATGGCCTAAAAAGCGGGTGTAACTTGTTATACCGAGTTTCCCGGCAAGTTGTTCCAATACCATCCGTCGGCCTATGCCCTCAGTATCGTCTCCCACGATCCAGAACTCCAAATCCTGACGAGATCGGACCATTTCCGCGGCCATGCGCAGGAAGTCCTCGTGGCGTTTGAAGGGGGCGAAGTTGGCGATAATACCAATTCGATATGGCGGCCCTTCCGGCCAAGGGGCAAAGGTAAAGCTATCCATGTCAACTGCATTGTGTACCGTATATGGGAGGCTTTGCGGTGCGTACTTGACCACATCCGGCCACAGCCTATCCTGCATGGCCTGACTATTGAAGATGAAGGCGGCAGGCTTGGGCAGGCCGCGTAGTACCCACCGCGCCCCCTTGGGTTCAACAGGGAAGCGCACATGCGTAATATAGGGAATGCCCAAGCTGCCGGCTGCCATGGCGAAGGAGCGGCTCAGGTCGAAGCCGTTGGCGTGGATCAGTGACGGGTTCACCTCCTGCATGATCCGCCGCCAAGCCAGAATGGTCCGTGCGGCTTCCAGCGGCCGGCGCCAGTCGAGGGGCCGGAACGGAAAAATGGTGTGCGGTATGCCCATATCGACGAGAGCGTCTGTAAACTGTCCCTCGCCGGGGACCACGACATGGGCATGCCAGCCTTGTTCCGGTATCTGGGCGAGCAGCGCGAGGAGACTCTTGCCACCACCGCCAAGCTTGGCAAGATGTTTGCGGCCAGGCTGTGGACTGTTATTAATAAACAAGCAGGTAAATGATTTATTGGCCATGGTCATCCACGTAATTCATATAGGGAATGAAGTAGAGTTGATTGGCTGAATAGGGCATTGTATTGATTTTCGTCGGCAGCGCGATCAGGAGAGGTTTCGATCAAGCCCTTAGTGGTAATTTTGTACATCCGATATCCCAAGCTGCAGAGCGAGTCACTGAGTCCCTGGGCGCTGTGTCCAAAAGGCTTTAGGTACTGGTCGGTAATCTCGATAATCAAGTTTGGGTGATGTTGTGCGATCAGGTTGGCCATTCCTTGTATAACAAGCTGTTCTGCGCCTTCAACGTCGATCTTTATCAGCTTAACCGAAGAAATTTTGTCAGCCAAATCATCCAATGGCATCGTTGGCACCTGTAGGATGGTGGACGCCTCACCAATCGGTCTCATACTTGATATCCCTTTATGGCCCTGTGGCCCCTCGTAGAAGTTGACCTCACCAACGGTATTGGATAGGGCTACACCATAGAGGGTTACATTCTCCATCCCATTAAGGGACAGGTTTTCTTCGATTCGACGCCGCATAGATGGCAAGGGCTCAAAAGAAAGGACTCGGCCTGTTGGGCCAACTTGACTGGAAGCCAGAAGGGTGAAGAAACCTGAATTAGCGCCAACATCAATGAAGGTATCTCCAGGACTCAGCAACGTAGAAATTACGTGAGCAGTTGGAGGCTCGTATACTCCGGTGAGGTAAACATACTGACCCAACCAGTCACCCAAATCTGCCTTGTATCGGAACCCATAATGGGTGCTAACTACCCGCTCACCCATGAGAGAGCCGCCTTTGCGCAACATTGGCAAGAAGTGATTGTTCAGTCGCCAACGTCCGAAATCGAATGTGCTGGAACGGAGGTAAAAAGAGGCAAAGGCGAGCATCAACTTGTTGAGTGAGTTCATTCTGATTTCCTTTTCGTTATCCGAATATATCTTGTGTGTCATCGTACGCCATTATGGGATCGGCACGCACCCAGCGGGCTAAACGCAGCCAAAGTGCTCTCACCTCATCTGGGTACAGCGCGCTTACGTCCTGGCTGCAGCCAGGATCTGCTTCCACGTTGAATAGTTTGAGAAGGTGGCCATCCTGCAAGGGTTGATAAACCAGCTTCCAACAACCCTTCCGGATCATCCGATCTTTGGCGCGGATGATCAACTTTTCATATTCAGGCTTAAGTGAGATGGTGCCGGAAATTTTGTTGCGCACTGTAAGCAACTCCATAAGACTGGGATAACTCAGGTGCCCGGGTGGTGTTCCCGGCAAATCCGTCAGCCAGACCCCAGTTTCGCTGAACACATCCAGTTCCATCCGGGCACTTGGATCCTTGAAATACGGCATCAGGGATATGCCATCCGTCCCTCGCTTACGGTTGATGACGCACAACTCCTCCAGGGTGGGCATGAGATCGATACTGCGCACGGGGTCGCGAATAATACCCGTGTGCGGAACATTAGGCCCACAAATCAGGAGGGGGATACGGTTGGAGACTTCGCTGATGACGGAATTGCCCTGTCCCCATGTGTTATGCTCAAAAAACTCCATGCCGTGGTCGGCGTAGACCACTACCAAGGTATTCTCCGCCAATCCACACTGCTCGATGTGTGTCATGAGGTGTTTTATCTCGTCGTCGAAGCGTGTCACGCAGCCGTCGTAAAGATTGATGATCTGATCCAGGTCGAACTCTTCCTTGGGCTCACCCTGGCGGCGGATGATATCAAATGGGTCAGTCAGGCGAGCCATGACGAACTTAGACTCGCCCGTATAGCCGGGATCGGCGTGTCGGGTGTAGTAGGGGTATTCGGAACCGAAGGGACCGTGGGTGGTAGAGAAAAAAAGGTTGAGGAAGAAGGGCTGGTCGCGCCGAACCAAGTCATTGATGAGGCGGCGGGCGTCACGACCCAATTCGTCGGTTAACGGCACCCCGCCAAGATAATATATCTCTGGCAGGAATCGTTTGCCGAACCGGTTACGGACGAACAGGGAAAGTAACAGTCGTAGTTCCTTGGGACCTTGGCGCAGGAAGTACTTGATGTTCCATTGGTCGGCGGGGACATCTACGTGGTCAAAGCCCAAGGTGAATTTACCCATGTCAGCGCCGCACCAGTCGGACAGCGCGGCAGTGTAATACCCTTGGCTCCCCAAGATCGTGGCCAGGCTTTCCGCTTGCAGACGGGTTTGTTTATCTGTGACGTAGTTGTCGCGCACGCCGGTTTCGTGGGGCCAGCGGCCCGTGAGTATGGACAGCAAGCTAGGGGCAGTGCGCGCGCAAGGTACATAACAGTGGCTGAATAGCACGCCCTTATTCACCAAGTCGCGGAGATAGGGGGCTACTTCGCGAGTGTAACTCCCATCCAGACGGTCGGAACGCAAGGTATCCGACCCGATCATAATGATGTTGGGCGAGCCAGAGCGAGGTGCGGCCTGTACGGTGTCAGGCTCGGGATCACGCAACCACAACCCCAACAGGCCGTAGGACAGTAGAAACGCGAACAAGGCCAACGCAGGCGGCAAGAGACCTCGGCTCAACAGGATGGCTCCCGCCCCGAACACAAAACCTGCCGGCAGTGCCAGGAGCAGGAAGGTGACCACCCGCAATCGGGTCGGCGTGAGATGCTGCCAATAGGGATAGAGGCGGCTCAGGCGATAGTTGTATGAGGCGCTGATATTGGCTGGCAGCCAGAGCAGGTGGCGGCTGAATTGCAATGCCACTAGCAATAGCACAGAAACCAAGCCCGCCAAGGTGGCCTGGAGTAAGCTGGCTGTTGTGAGCCCTTGCAATGCGGCGGCGGCATAGACCAGCACGCCCATTCCCGCCAAGGGCAGGTATATAACGAAGGCGTAGGCCACTAGTCGCAGGAAAGAGAAGAGGACATAGCGCCGGTAATGGATACGGATATCAAGCTGCATACGCGGGCCGGTAACGGTGAAATCAGCGATGGATTTTACCCCTATGGCAAGGGTGACCAATCCGGCGGCTAGCCCGCTAGATTCGAGGGCGATCAGGCTCAAGTTTGGGGCGTAGTTGGCTACGGCGGCAAAACCGGCCATCAGGGGCACCGCCATACCGGTCAGGTAGGCCGCGTCCCGTCGCATATCTCCTCTCCGGCAGGAGAGCCGTGGACCAGCCCGGCGCACTCCCGAAATTTCCCCCAACATGACGGCTGTGCGCACCAGATAGAAGCGGCGACGCGCGTGGCTCAGGGAGAGAACGCTGCCCCATAGATAGCCGGCGAGCCTTCGCCACATATATAAAGGCACACCCGTGCGACTGGCTTGATGGGGAACCAGGCTGCGGGAGCGGTGAAAAGCCTTGCGCAATACATAGTTGAAGCGCAATCGTTCAGGATCCACGTGGTGGTACTGCACCACTCCAGGTACGTACATGAGTCGCTCCCCTCGTTCCAGGGCGGACTGGATGAAGACACTATCCTCTCCACCCCCCAAATCATGACCCCGCGGCCCCAGATCCGTGGGAAAGTGCCCCACTCGGTCAAAAACCTCACCGCGTAGAAACAGGTTGCCGCCGCCTGGCGTGGGGTCGTCAAGGGTCAATTGTCTGGGCTCAGGTCCACCGTCGCTGCGCGGGATGGGGAGGGGGCGGATCTTGTATGGCCCCTCATCGTGCACCCAGGTCGGCTCGCTGCCGTCCCAGTCCGGCAGGATGCGGCCACAGAACATAGTGGCGTCTGGGTAGGACTCAGCCGCTAGGCATATTTCCGCGAGATAGGCGGTATCCACACGGTGGTCATCGTCAACAAAGGTAACCACGTCGCTGCCCTTAACGTGGGGAATAGCGGTGTTCAGGGCATAGGACTTGCCTGGACGGGCCTCGGCCAGCCAGTCCAGCGGAAGCATGGACGAATCCAGAAGCCCAGCTTGACGCTCCTTCTCCAGCAAGGCGTGGGTAGAATCGGTGCAGGCATTGGCTAACACCAGAATGTTCACCTGCCAATCACGCGGCCGCGCCGCTGACTGAAGGGAGGCCAGCACCCGGACCAGAAGATTGGCGCGGTCGTGAGTGCAGATGAGGACGGTGAGTTTCATGGGGATAGGTTAGCGTGTGTGCACAGGGACGGACGCTGAGTAGTAAGTTTGAAATATATCCATAGGGCGTGATTCATAAGCAGTGTTCGCGGCAGCAAACATTGAAAGTGCCAGTGCAGTCGCTCTTTTCTGAGATGAGTCTTAAGGCCGCATGGCTTTCCGCCGTGCCCAGGTTTTCTGCGAGATGCTGCAGCGTGATGAAGCGCACCCTGGGTTGTTGTTTCAGCCAGCGCAGAGTTTCCCGAACCACCACCAAGGATAGTTTGCCCGGGTTTATTGAGCATGAACGGCGGAATACCAAATAGTCTTTGAACATATTCCTGCCTTGAATAGCGGCTATGCCCTACTCCAGCTGAGTGACGCGGCTCGAGGAAGCAGTTCCGTTTCAGCCGCCAGGGTTTGACGAAATGCCACATGACCATGTCAGAGCGATAACGATTTTTTTTGCCGCGCGAGACAAAGGTATACAACATTGGGGTGTTCTCGCCGCCGCCCATGGCTGTGTTCTTTTGGTTGTAATGGCGGTCAAACCTCAGTGTTGGATTGTCGCGAAACAGACGCAAATCGTTGGCAATGTTGCTGCTCCAGATTGGGGTGCTGCCATTCCGTATCCAGAATGGGACTCCTCCGTGGTTGAGTTCACTGAGAAAACCCGTAGTCTCAACGTCCAGCCAAGCCGAACGGCCATGGGGGGAAAAATTCACTGATATGTATCTACCGGCACATTGTGCCCCCTCGTTGTCGATGACGTCATAGGCCGCATTCAGCATATCGTCCAGGGGGAATTCGTCGTCGTCATCCATGAACACTAAAATGTCGCAACTAGCGAAGCCAGCGCCAGCAAATCGGCTCGGTTTTGGGTGCAAATCAGGATGGTAAGGGCGGCATTCATGCTGAATCCCGCAGCCAGCCCAAGAAGTATCCAACGAAATATGCTGCATTCATTTCCTGTCGCAGCGAATGGTGGGCACCTTGTTTAATGCGCTGCGTAAGTGCACGGCCGTGCGCGCGCGCTAATTGTGGTATGAGATAAAATGGCGGAATACGCGAGGCAGCTCCTCGCTTTCGAGCGCCTTCCATGCGGCCTTGACGAAAGTGCAGTTTCAGGAAATAAGTTCGACGCAATTTCCAAGGCTCGATACGATGATGAATGATTGCTTGAGGCGCCCAGCGCACGCTTTTTTTCAGGTTAATCAAGCGTCGGTAGAGTTCGGTATCCTCACCTCCTGACTGAATATTACCGCGTCGCCCTAAATTACCGTCAAATCCACCCGCGTCTAGAACGGTTTGACGGTGAAAGACTGCATTGCCGGTGAAAATGGGAGTTGAAGTTTCGGTGAGTGCTCGTTCTACAGGCCCATAATCCAGCTCGCCCAGAAATCCCAATAATTCTTTTGTGAGCCAGTCAGGGCGGTCATGGGGCAAGTGTGCGCAGATCCGGCCGCCTATGGCGGCGGGATGATGGTAGTCAATAACCTGTTCTAGATTCACCAACCAATCAGTCTCAGGGGTTTCATCATCATCCAGAAACACCACGTATTCACCATTTGCTTCCGTGAGCGCCCGGTTGCGGGCGTGAGCCACGCCCAACCGGTTTTCCTGCACTACCCGACATTCAATATCTATCCGCTGCCAGTCATTTTGGTCGAGCCAGGTTCCTGTGCCATCAGGACTGGCGTTATTCACGATTAAAAGCTCCCAAGAACCATGAGGAGGATGCAAATCATGCAACCCGGCAAGCGTTTGTTTGAGAGCCGCCAGATGGTTGTGGGTGCAGATGGATAGCGTCAGCTTCATCCCAGTCCCAGCCGGCTATGCAATTGTTTGAGGTAATACTTGGCGCAGGCTGTGAGGCGGGTGTTGAATCCGCCTGCCTTGATAATGGCGGTGTGCCTAGTGAGGCAGGTATGGATGGGCCAGCGGCAGCCCTCCAGTAGGGTGGCGGCCATGTCCGGGTTATCGTAATTAGGCGGGACGAACGGTTTGCCACGCGATCCGGGAAAACCTAAATTGTCCCAACCGCAATAAGCTAGTACAGCACCAGGCTGTTTTTTCAAGGCGGCTAACATTTTTTCAAGAATTGTGGGTTGGAACCGCAGCTGTACTCGGCATTCAATCTTCATCAAAGTTGTGTTTAGTTGTGTTTTTTGACTAATTGTGTGAGTGCTTTACCTGGTCTCTGAATTGCACTATACGCTGATGCCAAGTCAGTGGCAGCCATGCTGGTAGCATATATTTCCAGTCTTCGAGAGTACCGTAACCAGCAGCCATGATAATCTTGAAGATAGCCCGAGCGGCGGGTAGGTCTCTATCCCAATAACATTCGTAACCGCGCTTGAGCAGCTCGCCATGGGTGCTGTCGCGAACGCGGCTACGTCCTAATTCGTTTGCAATTTTTGGATGCTGCGTCAGAAAATCACGTTGCACCAACCAATGGTTGCGAGCAATCACAGCGCGTTGCTTGGTCATTTGGATCCCATCGTGGTGGCGGTAAAAGGCCAATACTTCCGCCACACGAACCAGGCGGTACAAGGTGGCGGCGCGTATCCAGAAAGCAAAGTCCTCACATGTGCTCCACTTGGGATCAAATCCGCCCAAAGCCTTGACCACCTCTCGGCGCGTGAGAGCGGCATGCACTGGCCAGCGCACGCCGACAACCATCTTCTCTAGCTTATCCGGTTGCTCATAATCGGGTGGGGTAAAAGGTTTGCCTTGCTCGCCCGGTAGGCCAATATTCTGCCAGCCGCAATAAGCGATGGATGCGCCACTCGTTTCCAGCGCCTGCACCATCTTCGCGATAAAATCAGGCTGCCAGTAATCATCCGCGTCGAGGAAAGCAAGGTAGCTGCCAGTGCTGGCATGGATGCCTGCGTTGCGCGCTGCAGGCAGGCCTGCGTTGGCTTGCCGCACGACACGGATACGCTTTGCGTACTTTTGCATGATGGCCGCCGAGCCATCGCTAGAGCCATCGTCAACGACTATGACTTCGCATTGGGGATAAGTTTGCGCGAGCGCTGCGTCAATCGCCTCGGCCAGGAAGCGCTCGCCGTTATAACACGGGATGATAATGGATGCAGTGGGAGGGCTTGTCATGAAGCGTCGCGCTGTCAAGGCCGCAGCCGTGCCACGGCTCGGCCGTAAGCGTAACGCAGCATGTGCCGCCAGCTTACATCATTGTCGGCAAACGCCAATTTGCGCGCGAATGTGGCGAGATCATCTTGCGCGAAAATGCTGACGCGGCGAATGCGCAACGGATCGTTATCGCGCAGCGCCCAGCCGGGGCGAGTGATGCACGCACTGGCGTAACCTGCGCGGCGCACAGTATCCACCGTGCGGTCATCGTATTTGCCATAAGGATAAGCAAAACTTTGCACGGACTCGCCCACTATCTCGGCCAGCTCTGTTTTCGAGCGACATATTTCATCTGTGAGATCAGCGTCGTTCAGCTCGGTTAACCGGGCATGGCTGCAACTGTGTGCGCCGATTTCCATGCCGGCTGTCGTCATCGTTCGGAGCTGCTCGCCACTTAACATGCGCTGGGGCGCTACACCGGGGTCGCCCCAGCCTGATACGCAGCCAACGTCACGGCTCACGATAAACCAGGTCGCCTGCATGCCGCGCTGTGTAAGTGCTTCAAAGGCAGGGTAGTTGTCCGCATAGCCGTCATCGAAAGTCAATACGACCGTGCGATCCGGCAAACCGGCTGGATGAACCAAGTCACGCACACAGACCGTTGTCCAACCTTCGTCCCGCAGCAAATCAAGTTGGGCAACAAAGCGTCGGTAGGAAACGGCCCATTTCCAATCAGGTACACTGTTGTCGTGAACGACGGAATGGTACATCAGTGCGAGCGGCCCATGTGTGCCGGCATTGCGCAGCAATTGGCGTGAAATAAAGTCTATTGGCACTTGCCATCCTTGCTAAATTTGTTCATTTTGATTTTACGTTAGAGTGACATTTGTGCATGATCAAACCGCAGCTTATTGATATGTCAGTGTAAGTGGCTGTATAATATCCATAATATCATACTTAATCGCGTCCTAAAAAGCAATGCTAAATGGCCTTCTAAAGGGCCTTGCCTTCCCGTCTATCATGCTTAAATTAAGGCGATTTCTGCACACTCTGTTATGAAGTTAGCGATTCTCTTCTGGTTCTACAAAGATGCCCCATTATGCCTGAATCGTTTGCAGGTCTTGCGTAAGTATAATCAACATACACCTATATTTGGTCTCTATGGCGGTGATATCAGTCAGTCTGAAGAGTTTCAGAGAGTGTTGGGAATATACTTGGATGATTTTTATGCGTATAGCCAAAACGTGGATCCTTATTGGAAATGGCGCAACGGCGACTTGATGATCGCGCAATGGCATCGCGACAGGGGTAAGGATTTATCTTGGGATACTGTGGTTATTGCCCAGTGGGACATGTTGATTTTCGGCGCTGTTGAAAAGCTTTTCCCTTCCCTAAAACAAGACGAGGTGCTGCTTTCTGGCTTACGACCCGTCAAGGAAGTGGAAAGTTGGTGGTGGTGGCTGCGCGAAAACTCCGCCGAACGGCAAGAATACTTTGAGTTTCTGGAATACATCAAGGCCACTCACTCCTATCACGATGAACCGCTTTGCTGCGAGTTTATCGTGGCGTGCCTGTCGAAACGGTTTCTTGATAATTACGCAAGCATACCCGATTCCGAACTTGGTTTTTTGGAATACAAGCTGCCTATCTACGCGCAAATTTTCGGCATCCCGTTTTGCACCGCACATCCCTACAAACCATGGTGGGCGGACGACCCGGCGACGCGATCGCTGCCGTTGCGCGCCAAGATATTAAACGCTGATATTCACGAAGTGCCTCTGCGCATGGTGTTTGGCCACTTACTGTCGGGCACTGGCGGGCGAATATTTCATCCATACTTCCGCACCTACCCGCTTAGTTTGAAGAAACGCTTGCGCAGCGTTGCGGTTGAGATGATTGAAGAAGAGCTTAAGCCGAGGTGGCGGCAATTGCAGCGACGCCTTTTAGGCAACTAAACAAGCAATTTTATTTCTTTCTGAAACCGAGTATGCGTAATAAGCTTGCCTGCTCTTTAAGAAAAGCAATCAACTTCCAATAGGTCCGCCTAGCCAGTGTGGCCTGTAATTCTGGTACTTGTTCAGCGGTCGAGGCTGCCCCCCCTGGTTGGGCTGCGCCGAGCATTGCATTGCGTGTCGCTTCCAAATAGGCATGTCCCCATTTTATATCAGGCTCCAAATGATTGCCCTCCGCCCATTCGTTCCAGGCGTTAATAAAGACAATCCGTTCCTCGCCCTCACGCTTGCGCAATGTTCTCGCTACTACCGTTTGCAGCCATGCTTGATATTTTGCAGGTGTGGAGCCTTCAAAAATCAAAGCGTTTTGCTTCCTGCGCGCGCTGTTGTCCCAAGCCGGCGTTACGCCGTGAAAGCGCGTGTAATCAGGCTCTGGCCTTTTTAGCATGCCTTCCATTATTGTGTCGTATTGGATCACGCTGTTTTCCGTAAACCCCTTGGCAAGCAGCCCCACATTTGCAAGTAATTGGTGAAAAGGGTCGTGGAACTTTAATTTGCCCATCACTCCCCCGAATGGGGCAAACTCCACCGATGCATCGAAACCGATGGTGCGCGGATCAGCTTCGTTGCCGAAACTTTCCACCCTGACGAGGTAAAGGTCGCCTATGCCGGCGCGTTTCGCCGCCTTGCGCCAAATTTCTGCAGTGAGAGCTGGGTTTGGTAGCAGCCCGGTGCGGTACACCAGAAATAAGGGCTTACCATTTATTCTGATATAGCGTTCGTCACTAAAGGCAGGAATCAGGCTTTCGATATGGGCGAGGTCATCTTCATGACTATATTTCTGTTCAAGCAGAACATTTTTCTCGCCCCCATCCCAAATCCTGGTCCAGTTCTCGTTGGCCCAGCACAGACAAAAGGGCAAATCCGGCTTGCCGGAGGCCAGCACTTCATTGAACGGTCGTTCGAGAATGCGCCGGCCGTTGAACCAGTAGTGGTAGTAGCAAAAACCATAGATACCATGCTTCCGTGCCAGTTCAGCCTGGGCCTCGCGCGCTTCCGGGAGACGCAGGTCGTAAAAACCAAGATCGGCGGGCAAGTGAGGCTGATAGTGACCTGGGAATAACGGGCGTGCCTTAGCTACATTGCGCCATTCGGTGAAGCCCTTGCCCCACCATTCATCGTTCTCGGGAACGGGGTGGAATTGGGGGAGGTAGAAGGCGATAAGACGAAGTTGACTTGCCGTATCATCAGTATTATTCGTGCTCATGCTCTAAATCTCCAAAGCACGTGCTTGTCTAAGTAATGCGGGGCAAGCATTTTTATACGTTTGATCGGTGAAATCCGCTTTGCCCTACACGTAGATAAACGTATGAATATAGATGTAATGAGATGATCCACTGTTTCTACGGAGTAGTGGTCGTTGATGTAGTTCCAGCCATTCTTGCGAATGCTTTCGTAGAGGTCTCTGTCCTGCCACAAGGTCACGATGGCATCAGCGAACGCTTGGGGCGTATCCCCTACCAATACATCTTTGCCGACTTGGAAACCAAACCCTTCTGCTCCGATCGAGGTTGTGACAACGGGCAACCCATGCGCCAGTGCTTCGCCAATTTTTCCCTTTATTCCCCCACCATAGCGGAGGGGTGCGATGGATATATCACTGGAAAAAAGATAAGAAGCTGTTTCGGGAACGAAACCTACTATGGTGACATCTTCCGAAGCCAGAGACTTTACTTCATCAGTGGGCGCATTGCCCACGATGCGCAACCGGATACTGGGAATCATTTTTCTCAAAAGCGGCAGCACATCTTGGCAGAAATAAATCATGGCATCGATATTTGGCGCCCATTTATAACTGCCAATAAAAATCAGTTCCAATCTGTCTGACCAGTTGTGGGAAGCAAGCGGGTGCATGACATGGATAGTGGGGATGACCTCGATATCACTCCCCAGGCCCTCGTCACGCAAAACACGGCTATCTTCTTCGCTTACCGTAAGTACGAGATCCGCTTTGCGATAGACGCTCAATTCGCTATCACGCACAGTCTCAGCATGGTTCCGATCCGCTGACGATCCGGTTAGCCGCGCTTTGGAACGTAGCCGATGAAAGTGGACGTCTACCGAATCAACAACAATTCGGGTACCGGGTTGCCACGCTCGTGCGTGGTCAAGCAGAGCTTCGGCGACGAAGTAGAATTCGAAGAAAACTATATCGAAGCTATCACGGCTGAGCAGATGTTCGAAAGTGCCATTTTCAATGCGGATGCCAAGGTTACTCAATGCCTTGGCAGCGGCGTCCTGTTCGAGCGTGGGTTGCTGGTCTTTCGAGTAGAAATAAACCTCGTGGCTGCGGGCTAGAAGTGAAAGTAGCGTAAAAAAACGAAGCTCGCCCGCACTTTGGTCGGGGCGTGGAACGTCATAAGACACAGCGAGGATTTTCATTTCTTAAGAGCCTTTTTCGTTGATCTTGCTCTATCGTTTGTTTATGTCGCAGACGAAAAGGCTTAGCTTGTGCGAGCCAGCGAGGAACCGGAAGGACGAGAAAAAGCGAAAATTGCAGGATGCGTGGTCAGGCATGGGTAAGTGATGGCGACAACGGGAATGTACATCTGGAAAAGTCACCCATACTGTATTGGATATCCTGGCAGTACTCATGAAAATCGCCATAACACATGTCGGTCGAGGAGGCCTTTCAATTGCGCTAAGGTACGCTTCCAGCGTGATTGACTATGAAGTCTGTGCATGTACATCGCATCCCGTAGACCTTGAAGCCTGGAGTATTTGGCAGTATTCCCTGTTGATAAGAACGTGTGCTGTTCCAATATGGCGTTAAGCTCTTCTACAAATTCTCCTTTTAGCGCCTGTGAATGAAGTTCACGAGCATCCTTTTCCGCAATTTGACCTATCTGCAATCGTAGTGTTGGGTCAACCGCAAGTTTGCTCATCCAAGCAGCGGCCTCTTCGATAGAGGGCTCTGCCCAACTTGCTTTTGCACCCAAGAACTTGCTTGTATAGATGTGAGCGTTACCAGAAACCGGAACTAGCTGATAACCGACTAAACAAGAATTTCTATGGGTCATATATGTGAGATTCCCTGACCACGCGGTGGCGATAACGGCTTTTCCTAGTGACATTGCCTCTAATGGGCCTAGACCTAAGCCCTCAGCTCGATGCAGAGAGACAAAGACGTCACAACTCGCGTATAGACTTAGTACTTCTGAATATGTGAGAGATTCAGAAATGATTTGTATGCGCTTATCTTCCTCACATATCAACTCGAGTTCATTGATGATACCGGCAGCGCTGGCACCTATTCGCCGAAAAGAATCGGTGTTGTTTAGTTTTAATACGAGACGCGCGTTTGTGGAGTCGCGAAATGCTCGCTGAAATGCACGAATAGCGGCAAAGGGATTTTTCCTCGCAGGATCACTGTAGGTTTCAAAACTGGTGAGAAATAGCACGACGTCTTTAGGTAAGCCGAACCTAGGTCTGTTAGGTCGGACGCCATCTGGCAAAAAAATAGGATGAATGGCGGGAATTGTTGGAGTGTAGGACAGATTAGATTCAAATACATGTCGAACAAAATCGGAACCGGCTATCAGGACATCAAAGAGTTGTAATGCCTCGATCCAGTGGCGTGGCAATACAGTCAACTCCCACCATATCAGCCCCACGTTTAGCCTGCCCACGCGAAATAGTCCTTCCGGTGGCTGGAGGAAGAAATCTGGCAATTCAGCAATATTTAGCAGAATAAGATTAATAGCGTGCGGCAGTTCTTGCGCTGAAGTTACTGTGTATTTCTGAAACTCCTTGTCGTGGCCTTCCCTATCCAGTCCCGGGTCCAAGTCGAGTATGGTTACTGCATAGCCATTTTTAATCAGAAGCCGAATGAACTGTCGCGCACAAACGCCCATCCCCAGATTTCCACTGGCGTACCCAATGACGTTAAATCCGAGAATTTTTTCTGTGCCCATACTGGCTGTTGACATAAATGCTATTCCGAGAGTGAGGCTGGGGAAATTAATTTACGCGTAAGGAATATTATAATTGACATTTGCCATTATTAACTCCTCACAGAAAATGGAGCACGATTCGACCGAAGAGGGTTCGGCGCACTCTGTCGAGTTTATCGGCTTTTTTCATTGCGGACTTGAGACGAGCTTCAAGTTGTGAAGCTTTTGTCTCTAACGCCATCGTTCGGTAGAGCACGAACTCATCAAAAACGTTCGGCGGCACACGAAAATAATCCAGAAGATGGGGTTCCTCTTCTCGATAATAGAAACGGTTGAGTCCGTCGAAATAGACGAATTTATAGCCATGTTCCAAGAGCACGGGTTCCCACTCGGTAAATGATTCGAGGGGCGAATTTGGGGCAGTGGCTTCGACCAAAACGATGCGTGGCCGATACGTGTTCCAGTCACCACTTTTGATGACATCTGCTTCAGCACCTTCAACGTCCACCTTCAGAAAATCGATGGTAACGGAGGCTGCATGGTTGGCACAGATTTCTTTGAGCGTTTTGGTGGGCACGGTTAGTTCAGAAACCTGAAACCCTTTCTCGGCGTGTGTGTGCGCATATTCACGACAGGAGGTCGAGAGCCCTGTTCCTTCTACGTGATGGAATAAAAGGGAGCCATGGTGGTTGCTTACGGCGACATTGAGATTGATGTCGCGTGGCCTTGCAGCGGCGATTTGCTGGTAATTATCGGGCAATGGCTCGATGTTAACGCCTGACCAGCCTTTGTCGTAGAAGTGCTTTGTTACCGAATCTATCGTTGCGTCCCAAACGCCAATATCAATATAGAAGCCAGTTATTTGTTCCTTGAATGCTCGGGCCAACATAACGTCTTCAAAATTTTGTGCATACGAAATCATAACAGGCTCGCTTGTATCTGTTTAGTAATGGGCTTTGTGGCATTATCAATGGCCCATTTGCCCCCAAATGAAACAAATCCTTGATTCACTGTGCGGCTCCGGCTTTCCGTGTCCGAGTAGATTTGGAAATGGCAGAGATTCTCTCCATAGAACAAGGGGCGGTCGTTATCCTTAAGCGCCACGCCCACTCTGATGGCGTACACGCCAGGAAGCAGAGATATTTCTGAAATGTGATACTCAACCTGAAATACTCCCAGGCGAATTTCGCAAGTTTCCGAAATACTAAGAATACTGTCGTCACTGGCTACAAAAATCATATCAGGCGTATGTGCACCAATTCCAAATGTAGGGTCTTTAAGTTCTACGTTTGCTTTGAAGAGTAAGCGAATTGTTATCCCTGAACGATACTTGATGCGATCGGTCTTGTGGCTATCTGCATCTAGCATACTGATTTCCAGGAGTTCCAGTTCTTCTGTAGTAGTTATTGATGAATCCCCGCTGGGGGACGATAGTGGATGCATCGCTTGGCGTTTAATTTTTTCGTCACTTTGGTCGTAGAACATATTGCAGGCTTTCGTGGGGCTCCCATCAGCAGTTGTTCTTCCGTGGTTAAGCAGAATCACGCGTGAGCAAATACGTTCAACCTGCCTGATGTTGTGGCTTACAAGTAGAACAGTTTTCCCCTGCCGCTTGATCAAGTCCTCCATCCGGTCAAAACATTTACGCTGAAAGGCCAAGTCTCCCACTGATAGCACTTCATCCACGATCAGAATATCCGATTCCACGCTGGTGGCGATGGAAAACCCAAGCCGCACCTGCATACCAGATGAGTAACGCTTAATCGGGGTATCGATGAACTCTTCCAGTTCGGCGAAGGCGACGATCTCGTCGAACTTGCGCTTTATCTCAGCTTTGGAGATGCCGAGTATAGTGCCGTTGAGATACACGTTTTCGCGGCCGGTGAGATCTCCCACCAAGCCGGCGCCCACCTCGATCAGCGGAGCAACTTTGCCTTTGACGATGATGCTGCCGCTGGTGGGTTTTGAAATGTTGGCCAGTAGTTTAAGGATCGTGCTCTTGCCGGCGCCATTGTGGCCGATGATGCCAACGACTTCACCTGCTTCAATACTGAAGTTAACGTTGTCAAGCGCTTTGAACGGGGCGTGCTGTTCGACCTGTTGTCCACGCAGGCGAGCAAAGGCGTTGCGCACAGTCTGTTTGAAGTTCTTGAGTGCGCCGAGCTGGTATTCCTTGGTGACGTGGTTAACTTCTATTATTGGCATTGCGGTTAGTCGTTAGCGGATAGGGTTAGTGGGTAAGAATCAGTGGGTAAAAGTTAGTGGGTAGTCAGTAGCGGGTGGGGCTATCTTATGAACGATAAGACCGGCCGGATTCGACCATTAGTCGGGCTACGTCGCGCATTTTCGAGCGCGCCGCCCAACCTAATTGATTGAGCGCCTTCGCTGGGTTGGCTCGGCCTACCATGAGTTCAGTTGGCCTAAGCAGGGTGGGGTCGCTAATTACGTGGTCGAGCCAGTCGAGCCCCGCCTGGTTAAACGCTTCAACTACAAAATCCTTCAAGGGGTTGCTTTCCCCTGTGGCAATCACATAATCGTCAGGGCTTGGTTGCTGCAGCATCAACCACATCGCTTCTACATATTCAGGTGCCCATCCCCAGTCGCGCTGTACCTCGAGGTTGCCAAGTTTAAGCTGCTCACCGCTGCCCGCAGCGATACGGCAGGCCGACCGCACAATTTTTTGGGTCACAAAACGCTCGGGACGCAAGGGAGATTCGTGATTAAAAAGAATGCCAGAACAAGCATAAAGGCCGTAGGCTTCGCGGTAATTTGCTACTTCCCAAAACGCCGCCGCTTTTGCCACGGCATAAGGGCTGCGCGGTCGAAAGGGTGTTGTTTCGTTCGCCGCTTCGCCGTTGGTCTCGCCGAAACATTCGCTTGAACCCGCGTTATACAGCCGGGCCTTGCCTTCCAGAAAACGAATGCCTTCGAGCAAATTCAGGGTGCCGACACTGATGCTATCTAATGTTTCCACCGGCTGTTCAAAAGAAAGCCCGACTGAACTTTGTCCGGCCAAGTTATAAATTTCTGTGGGGCTGAAATGCGCCAATGCCTGCAACACGCTCCGAAAATCGTTCAAGGCCATGGATGTCACCTCGACTTGGTTGCGGATGTCGAGTTGCACGAGATTGCGAAATGAGCTCATCTGCGCATCGCGCGAGGTGCCTATTACGCGATAACCTTTGCCCAAGAGCAGTTGCGCCAAATATGCGCCGTCCTGTCCTGAGATACCGCAAATCATGGCTGTCTTAGTATGAGAATTCATCATGTCACTCATGGTAATTAAGTGTGCGAAAGCCATGCTGCTTCACCAGCTCATCGCGTTCCGCCGCCTTCAAGTCTTCGCGCACCATTTCGGCCACGAGTTCTTTAAACGTGATTTTTGGCACCCAGCCCAGTTTGTTTTTGGCCTTGCTCGGATCGCCCAATAAGGTCTCCACTTCAGTAGGCCGGAAATAGCGCGGGTCAACGGCCACGATGAGGCTTTCCTCTTCTCTCCGACCTTCCCTCATTCGAGTGGAGGAAGAAAGCCAGTAGCCCTTCTCTTCCACGCCTGTGCCTTCCCAGCGAATTTTCATGCCGAGCTCATCCGCAGCCGCATTCACGAAGTCGCGCACGCTCTGCTGCTCGCCAGTAGCAATGACAAAATCCTCGGGTTGATCTTGCTGCAACATCAGCCACTGCATTTCCACATAGTCCTTGGCATGACCCCAGTCGCGCTTCGCATCCAAGTTGCCCAGGTAGAGGCACTCCTGCAAGCCGAGCTTGATGCGCGCCAAGGCGCGGGTGATCTTGCGTGTGACGAAGGTTTCGCCGCGCACCGGCGATTCGTGGTTAAACAGAATGCCGTTGCAGGCATAGATACCATAAGCCTCGCGATAGTTCACCGTAATCCAGTAGGCGTAGAGCTTGGCGCATGCGTAAGGGCTGCGCGGATAAAAGGGGGTTGTCTCTTTCTGAGGAATTTCCTGCACCTTGCCGAAGAGTTCCGAAGTGGAGGCTTGATAGAAACGGGTCTTTTTCTCTAGCCCCAAAATCCGGATCGCTTCCAGTACGCGCAGTGTACCCAGCGCATCCGAGTTGGCTGTGTATTCCGGCTCTTCGAACGATACCGCGACATGGCTTTGCGCCGCCAAATTATAGATCTCATCCGGCTGTATTTGCTGAATGATGCGAATCAGGCTGCTGGAGTCGGTCATGTCACCATAGTGCAACACGAATTTGCGCCCCGCCATATGCGGGTCTTGGTAGAGGTGATCAATGCGGTCGGTGTTAAAGAGAGAGGTGCGGCGCTTGATGCCGTGTACCTCGTAGCCTTTGTTCAATAGGAGTTCGGCGAGGTAGGCGCCGTCTTGTCCGGTGATGCCGGTAATCAGTGCAATTTTATTCATAACAATAATTTAGTCCTGGAGGCATAATCGCCTATGTTTGGCGATTACTGGCTGGGTTTGACATTCGCTCGAAGATAACATCATAAAAAATTGCCAACGTTAAACACAACAACAAACCAATTGGGGGTACATCATTTCGTGCATACCGTCATGACGCATGCCGCAAACACATGGTTTGCCGTCGTGCTTGCTTGGCTCGATGGTGATTCGGTCTCTGTAGTCCATGCTTGATCTCATATTGTATTCCGCAGAATCAATAAACTCACGGTATTGGTTCGTGCCAGCCTGCAATTCACTGTGACATGCGGCGCTACCTTAAACTCGATAATATTTGGCGTCGGTTTTGAGTGTTGGCCAACAACTTGAGCATTTTACTCTTGTTGGCGCCGTTGTGGCCAATTATGCCAACGACTTCACCCGCTTCTATGTTGAAGTCGACCAGCGCTATGATGGGGCGCGCTCTACAACCGACTGGCGTGTGAGGCCGCCACTGGTTGAACACAGTGGTTTCAGGCTCTGCAACTGGCCAAGCTGGTATTCTTTGGTGACGTGGTTAACTTCAATGATGGGCATAGGGGGTGGCGAACAGGGGTTAGTGGGTAGTCTGCAGCGGTAGTGCTACGGACTGGTTTCCAAACGGGCGCGCCAATTTCTATAAAGTGCGGCCAAAGCTTTGGCTGCATCAATTGCAGCCATCAGGGCGGCAAAGCGAACCTCCGGTTGATCTGGATATTCGTGAGCCAATCTGTTACGAACTTCGCGCCAAGCCAACCAACTGTCCACATCAAGGTAACCTAGCTTTTCCAAACGATTTAGTCGGTCCCGCATGGGCCAATCTTCAAACGGCTCACGCAGGCTGGCCAGTGTTACTGGTATTAGGCGCTCTCCCACCGTGTCCTGCAATTTGATAAAGCGAAAAAGCAATTGGTCCACAATTCGGACACGGGCGCGATCACTTTCCAACGCCTGCCACGTGATCGCAGGCGATACGCTCCATTCTGCTAATGCTTCCGTAAGTGTATCCAGGTGGCGATCCGCCTCCCAAAGCACAGCAGCAAGTTTGTCTGTCGGCATCATACTTGCGCCACCTGGATTCCTTCACGTTTTGCCGCAGCAACCACCTCCCGCGAATCTTGCTGGTCTTGTGTGGTAATAATGACGTCAATGCGCTGTTCATCAAGCAGCCGGTAAATGCGCGACACAAAACGGGTGCGACGGCGCACCAACTCCGCAGGGGGCATGGCTTCAGGAATCTCAACCAGCAGATCAATGTCTCCCCCACGCTTGCTATCATCCACCCGGGAACCAAAGAGAAACACTGCTGTACCAGGCGTAAAGGCGTCACGGGCAGCTTGTGCAATGGCGTCCACCTCTTTGGGTAGTAATCTCATGTTTATTCTAAAAAACGTGCATAGCAGTTAACACCTGTAATCTTTACACGCTATCCGCTAATTCCACCCGGCTGCTCTCAAATCACGTCCGCGAAATAAGACTCCGCCCGCTTGAAGAAGGCGTAGCTTAGAGGGAGCAGGATCGCAACCAAGATTATGCCGGGTACCATGGCCGCCAGATCCGGTGGCTGGTTTCTGAGCACTACGCTCTGAAATGCGTCAATGATGCCCGCCAGAGGGTTAAGGGTATAAAGGGTATAGAGCAGGTTGGACCACTCGCCGGCAGCTTGTTGCTCCAAAAGTTTATCCTTCACCAGTTGCAATGGATAGATCACCGGAGATGCATACATGAGCAGGGAAAGCAGCACGGGCAGGGCGGTTCCCATATCCCGGTAGTAAACATTGATAGCTGCGCCGGCAAATGCGATGCTTAAGGCTGCCAGAATTGTGTAAAGAATAATGAATGGTACCCATAGGATGTACATGCTGGGTATATATTGAAACCAAATCATGAGCCCGGCCAGGATGATAAAGTTGATGCCAAGCTCCACAAGCTTGGTGACGACTGCCGTTATGGGGAATATTTCGCGCGGGAAATAGATTTTTTTGATCAGGTTTGCATTGCCCACCACACTGTTTACTCCCTCCGATGCGGATTCTTGAAAGAAAATCCAGGGCATTAGTGCAGCGAAGGTTAGGAGGGGATAAGGAATGTTGCCACTGTCAATGCCAACGAAGCTCTTGACCAATGTAAAGATCAGCATGAGGATGAGCGGCTTTACTACAGCCCAGGCAATGCCCAGATATGCCTGTTTGTAGCGTAGCGTGACGTTCTTCCAGGCAAGTACTGTCATCAGTTCGCGGTATTCGACAAGATTTTTTACTACGGCAATCATGTGTGTTGTTGCTCCCGTTGCTCTGTTGATGGATTATTAATTTGAGTTGCCTTTACTTTGGGTGTCGGCCTGACTGGCATTGAGTCCGATAGCCGATGTGGTCTGCGCCATCTGCCACCAGAATTTTCAAGGCTATTTATCAGCTATGAAATATGAGCCTGCACAAATTAGATTTTAAATGATATTTTTCGACCAAGCCTCAGAGCTTAGTGATAAATATCATAATATTCATCTTAGCATTTTTAATAAACCATGTGCCAATTATGGTTTATGGATTGCCCGGACATGGAAGATAGTTTTTATAAAGCTATTACACCGAGCGCACTTTTATTGCATGAACTTGGATTGGGGTAAGCAAGCAAATAAGGATGGCTGATTCATTTTTTATTAAAGTTCATACTTTTCAAAAAAGGCTTTTTTCTCAGATAGAATGTGAATCAGGTAGCGCTTTGGGGTTGGTTCTTGCCTTCGCGTAAAATATTAAGCTAAAACTTCGGGATCACGATTCGTATGATTTACCCTTTGGAGCATACTTCCATGTTAAGACAATTTCTTTTTGCCTGTTTGCTAGGTCTTATAATTGCGCTACCTGCACGAGCCATGAGTGTGTTACCACTTTACCTGGATGAAATCGTTAACGATGCCGCTATCGCATTTCAGGGCAAATCCCTTGAGAACCATAGCGAAAGTGATCCACAAACAAATTCAATTGTGACTTATTCCACTTTTGAAGTGCAGGAGGTTCTCAAGGGTGAAGTTGGAGCCATCCATACCATTAAGCAAATCGGAGGAAAGTTACAGGGGGAAATCAATCAAACAACAGGCGTGCCTACTTTTGCAGTGGGGGAGCGTTATGTGCTTTTTTTGTATGGTGTTTCAGCATCAGGATTCTCCAGTCCAGTAGGTCTTGGTCAGGGAAAATTTAATATCCTCCAAGAGTCAACAGGCATTCATGTAACCAATGGTAGAGATTTCAAAGAAATGACCTTGGGAATCCCCAATCATTTGGTGCCCCCATCAGCCCTAATCAAAATGAGGCAGGCACCTGGGCCCGTTAAGCGGCTTGATCTTGACGAATTTAAACAACTTGTGCGCCAGCAAATGGGAGCGGCTAAATGATATGCCTGAGAATTATGCGCAGGTTCATATCTGGGGCGCTGATGACGTTTTCGGCTTCCGTATTTGCTGGTGGCCCTTTGGTGGTTTGTTATCAGTTCCCTACAAAATATCCAGGCGCGGGCTCGGTGTCGCTCAACTACGACCAAGGCATTCTTGGTTCCCGTACTAAAGTGCAGGCAGACGCACTAGTAACAGAGGCAGTATCCCTATGGACTAATGTGGTGACCTCAACGGTGGCAATCTCTCGTGGGGCAGATCTTCCAGTGGATGTTGCTGGAAGTAATTATGCGACGTTTCTGTATGACTTCTCGGATGGCTGGAATCCAGTGATTTATGACACCAATGGTTCCATTATTGATTCCATATTCGGTGTGGGTGCAAAAAATAGCGTACTTGGTTTCGCGGGTTCTGCCTGGAATAATAACGGTTCTCAGTGTGAATATGTGGAAGGCCGTGCTGTGATCAACGGCTATATCCCTGTAAACGATACTACTATGAAAGTAGTCCTTGCCCATGAAGTCGGACACTTGATCGGCTTGGATCACACACAATTGGATAATTCACAAGGGCTGGTGAGTTCGAACCCCTCAAATTATCCATTAATGTACCCCATTGCATACCGGAGTTATAGTTCTTTACACGAAGACGATATTTCAGCAGTGAGCGCCCTTTATCCAGATGCAACACTGGGCAGCGTTTATGGACAGCTTACCGGAAGCTTCACCCAAGCCAATGGCACGCCTATCCGTGGCGCCAACATTTGGGCTAAGGAAGTAAGCACTAACAAAGTGTTTAGTGTTGTTTCCGACTACCTTATTCAAAATACCGGCTACTTTAAATTGCTACTGCCCCCTGGCAGCTACACACTGCACGCAGAAGTAATACAGACAGAATTTACTGCTAGCTCCAGTATCGGACCTTATTCGGATACATCCGCTGATCTTTCTTTCCAGCCGCCACTTTATAACAACGGGGTGGCGATAGCGCCAGTTGTATTTGGGGGGAGTACGCCGACACAGCTTGTTATTGCCGCTGGATGTGTGACATCGGCCGTTTTTAAAATGGATGGGACAGGATCGGTCGGTGGAAATTGTGGTGTAGACAATTTATCACCTACCGTACCGACAGGGCTTTCTGCCACACCCGTTAGTTCTGGTCAGATAAACCTGGGCTGGACGGCCTCGACGGACAATGTAGGCGTAACGGGCTACAAAGTTTATCGTGGGGGTGCTCTGGTTGGGAGCCCGGCTACGGCAAGCTATAACGATACGGGTTTGACTGCTTCGACCAGTTACAGCTACACATTGTCAGCGTGTGATGCCGCAAACAACTGCTCAGCGCAGTCAAATCCGGTTTCGGCAACGACGATGTCTGTAACGACGAGTAGCAATATCGCGCTCGCCAGCGTCGGGGCGGTGGCTTCGGCGTCAAGTACCTACGCCAGCGGCAACCCGGTTGGAGCGGTCAACGACAACGAGCGCAGCGGTGTCAACTGGGATAATGGAGGTGGCTGGGCTGATGCAACAGCCAACACGCAACCCGACTGGGTGAAAATCAACTTCAACGGTACGAAAACGATCGATCGCGTGGTGGTCTATACGCTTCAGGATAACTACACTAACCCGATCGAACCGACCGATACGCTGACCTTTAAGACTTGGGGTGTAACTGGCTTTACAGTCCAGGGCTGGGATGGATCGGCTTGGATCACTCTTGCTACGGTAAGCGGAAACAATCTGGTCAAGCGCACTGTAAGCTTCGCTGCGTACACCACCGACCGGATTCGGGTAAACATCACCAGCGCGCTCGCCGGCTACTCTCGCATCACCGAAATCGAGGCATGGGGCGTTGCCGCGTCTGGTGCCGCCCCTGACACGACTTTACCTACCGTACCGACAGGGCTTTCTGCCACACCCGTTAGTTCTGGTCAGATAAACCTGGGCTGGACGGCCTCGACGGACAATGTAGGCGTAACGGGCTACAAAGTTTATCGTGGGGGTGCTCTGGTTGGGAGCCCGGCTACGGCAAGCTATAACGATACGGGTTTGACTGCTTCGACCAGTTACAGCTACACATTGTCAGCGTGTGATGCCGCAAACAACTGCTCAGCGCAGTCAAATCCGGTTTCGGCAACGACGATGTCTGTAACGACGAGTAGCAATATCGCGCTCGCCAGCGTCGGGGCGGTGGCTTCGGCGTCAAGTACCTACGCCAGCGGCAACCCGGTTGGAGCGGTCAACGACAACGAGCGCAGCGGTGTCAACTGGGATAATGGAGGTGGCTGGGCTGATGCAACAGCCAACACGCAACCCGACTGGGTGAAAATCAACTTCAACGGTACGAAAACGATCGATCGCGTGGTGGTCTATACGCTTCAGGATAACTACACTAACCCGATCGAACCGACCGATACGCTGACCTTTAAGACTTGGGGTGTAACTGGCTTTACAGTCCAGGGCTGGGATGGATCGGCTTGGATCACTCTTGCTACGGTAAGCGGAAACAATCTGGTCAAGCGCACTGTAAGCTTCGCTGCGTACACCACCGACCGGATTCGGGTAAACATCACCAGCGCGCTCGCCGGCTACTCTCGCATCACCGAAATCGAGGCATGGGGCGTTGCCGCGTCTGGTGCCGCCCCTGACACGACTTTACCTACCGTACCGACAGGGCTTTCTGCCACACCCGTTAGTTCTGGTCAGATAAACCTGGGCTGGACGGCCTCGACGGACAATGTAGGCGTAACGGGCTACAAAGTTTATCGTGGGGGTGCTCTGGTTGGGAGCCCGGCTACGGCAAGCTATAACGATACGGGTTTGACTGCTTCGACCAGTTACAGCTACACATTGTCAGCGTGTGATGCCGCAAACAACTGCTCAGCGCAGTCAAATCCGGTTTCGGCAACGACGATGTCTGTAACGACGAGTAGCAATATCGCGCTCGCCAGCGTCGGGGCGGTGGCTTCGGCGTCAAGTACCTACGCCAGCGGCAACCCGGTTGGAGCGGTCAACGACAACGAGCGCAGCGGTGTCAACTGGGATAATGGAGGTGGCTGGGCTGATGCAACAGCCAACACGCAACCCGACTGGGTGAAAATCAACTTCAACGGTACGAAAACGATCGATCGCGTGGTGGTCTATACGCTTCAGGATAACTACACTAACCCGATCGAACCGACCGATACGCTGACCTTTAAGACTTGGGGTGTAACTGGCTTTACAGTCCAGGGCTGGGATGGATCGGCTTGGATCACTCTTGCTACGGTAAGCGGAAACAATCTGGTCAAGCGCACTGTAAGCTTCGCTGCGTACACCACCGACCGGATTCGGGTAAACATCACCAGCGCGCTCGCCGGCTACTCTCGCATCACCGAAATCGAGGCATGGGGCGTTGCCGCGTCTGGTGCCGCCCCTGACACGACTTTACCTACCGTACCGACAGGGCTTTCTGCCACACCCGTTAGTTCTGGTCAGATAAACCTGGGCTGGACGGCCTCGACGGACAATGTAGGCGTAACGGGCTACAAAGTTTATCGTGGGGGTGCTCTGGTTGGGAGCCCGGCTACGGCAAGCTATAACGATACGGGTTTGACTGCTTCGACCAGTTACAGCTACACATTGTCAGCGTGTGATGCCGCAAACAACTGCTCAGCGCAGTCAAATCCGGTTTCGGCAACGACGATGTCTGTAACGACGAGTAGCAATATCGCGCTCGCCAGCGTCGGGGCGGTGGCTTCGGCGTCAAGTACCTACGCCAGCGGCAACCCGGTTGGAGCGGTCAACGACAACGAGCGCAGCGGTGTCAACTGGGATAATGGAGGTGGCTGGGCTGATGCAACAGCCAACACGCAACCCGACTGGGTGAAAATCAACTTCAACGGTACGAAAACGATCGATCGCGTGGTGGTCTATACGCTTCAGGATAACTACACTAACCCGATCGAACCGACCGATACGCTGACCTTTAAGACTTGGGGTGTAACTGGCTTTACAGTCCAGGGTTGGGATGGTTCGGCTTGGGTCACTCTTGCTACGGTAAGCGGAAACAATCTGGTCAAGCGCACTGTAAGCTTCGCTGCGTACACCACCGACCGGATTCGGGTAAACATCACCAGCGCGCTCGCCGGCTACTCTCGCATCACCGAAATCGAGGCATGGGGAAACTAAGGAAAATTAAGCTACATCTGGCTTTTATAGAATGGATGCCTACTCACCCAAATGGCACCGAAGTGGCAGAGTAGTGTTTGCATTATATCCTCTGAAACTTGAGTGCCTTGACTTTCCTACCTTGCAAAGGCGGTAAATCAGGATGAGAGAATGAATAATGAATTTCGAACTATCTTGCGGGAATCTCATCGCCGTTAATAACGGCAGACCCGCGCACCATCCCCACAGCGCTTGCAGCCTGGTACCTATAAATGAACCAAACAGCAAGTAAAGATTTTCGCTCGCAGCATTTTATTAATCGTGAGCTAGGTCAGCTTGAGTTCAACCAGCGCGTGTTGGCGCAAGCAGAAAATGCCAGCGTCCCGATTCTGGAACGTCTGAAATACCTGTGTATTGTCAGCAGCAACCTGGATGAGTTTTTTGAAATCCGTGTTGCCGGGTTGAAGGAACAAATTAACCTTAAAAGTGCTTCCTCCGGGCCAGACGGCATGGATGCGCGCCAGACACTCAAGCGAGTACGGGAGCAGGCACATCGTCTCATCGAGCGACAATATCGCATACTGAACAGCGACATTCTGCCTGTATTGGATATGCATGGCATCCGTTTCCTGCGCCGCACTAGCTGGAATGATACTCAACGCGCCTGGATCAAAAACTTCTTCTTGAGTGAAGTGATGCCGGTACTTACCCCAATCGGCCTCGATCCATCGCACCCTTTTCCTCGTGTACTTAATAAAAGTTTGAATTTCGCTGTCGATCTGGTAGGCAAAGATGCCTTCGGGCGCAATTCTGCCAAGGCCATTGTGCAGGCGCCGCGCGTGTTGCCGCGCACCATCTTGTTGCCGTCTGAAATCAGCGGCTGTGCGCATGGCTTTGTATTCCTTTCTTCTATTTTGCATGCTCATGTTGGCGAGCTGTTCGGCGGAATGGACGTGTTGAGCTGCCACCAGTTCCGTGTTACGCGCAACAGTAATCTGTTTGTGGACGAAGAAGAGGTGAAAAATCTACGTATCAGCTTGCAGGGCGAATTGCCGCAGCGGCACTTCGGCAATGCCGTGCGCCTGGAAGTGACAGACAATTGCTCGCCGCAAGTAGCCACGTATTTGTTGCAGCAATTCGAGCTGGGACAGGATGACCTGTATCGCGTAGATGGCCCGGTAAATTTGGTGCGCCTGATGGGTATTCCCGACCAGGTAGCGCGCGATGACCTGAAATTCCCTGCTTTTGCTCCCGGCATACCCAGCGATTTGCTGAAGAAGGGCGCGGATATGTTCAAAGTCATCCGCAAGAACGATGTTCTGCTGCATCACCCTTTCCAGTCGTTCAAACCTGTCATCGACCTTATCCAGCAGGCCGCCGCCGATCCAAGTGTGGTTGCCATCAAACAGACCGTGTATCGCACCGGTGTGGATTCAGAATTAATGGAAGCACTCGTCACCGCTGCCACACATGGTAAAGAAGTGACTGTCGTGGTGGAATTGCTGGCGCGTTTTGATGAGGAAGCCAACATCAACTGGGCAAGCCGTTTGGAAGAAGTCGGGGCGCATGTGGTGTATGGCGTTGTTGGACACAAGACACATGCCAAGATGTTGATGGTGGTGCGGCGCGAGGACGGCAAGCTGCGCCGCTATGTAAATCTGGGCACCGGCAATTACCATCCGCGCACTGCACGGCTTTATACGGACTTCGGCCTGTTCACGAGCAATGAGCAAATGTGTGCAGACGTAAATGAAGTATTTACACAACTGACCGGCCTGGGCAAAGCGGGCAAATTAAATTATTTGTGGCAATCGCCTTTTTCGTTGCACAGCCAGACTCTGCGCGCTATTCAGAATGAGACCAAACTCGCCAAGGCAGGTAAGCGCGCGCACATTATCGCCAAGATGAACGCGTTGCTTGAACCGGAAATCATCAGGGCGTTGTACGAAGCATCGCAGGCCGGTGTGAAGGTGGATCTTATTGTGCGCGGGGTATGCGCGCTTCGTCCGGGAGTACCGGGACTATCCGAAAATATCCGTGTGCGCTCGATAATTGGTCGTTTTTTGGAACACACGCGCATATTCTACTTTCGCAATAATCTGGCGCATAACGTGTATCTGAGCAGTGCCGATTGGATGGACCGTAATTTCTTCCGTCGTATAGAAGTGTGTTTTCCCGTGCTCGACAAGAAGCTGAAAAAACGCGTGATCGATGAAGGACTGAAAGTTTATCTGCAGGACAACTTTCAAGCGTGGGAAATGGATTCGAATGGCCAGTATCGAGCGAAGACCTCCCGCCGTTCTGTGCTGAAATGCGCGCAATCTTCATTGTTGCAGCGGCTCGCCGATCCGGCTCTTAAGCTGATCTAAGCTATTTTCTGAGTAGACTGTCGGATTTCGAGTTTTTGAATAACATATTGGGCGTACCAATTTAATCAATTGGTCACGAGCAACGTCAGACAGGCTCCTGAGAAATGTGGATGATATAAGGTCAGGAACTGCTTATCGTCGAACAGCACGATAGGGCACCACTTCTACACCGTTCAGTGCCAGATCGTTCTCAGCGCCTACAAATAAATTGCGCTACCGTGGTATCGGTGACGATGACAACGTGCTTTTGCGCCAGATGCGGCAGAATCAGATTGGGCTAGTGCAGCAGCGAGCATCAATATAGGGTAGTTGTGTTCGCCCAGTTTAATGGTAAGTGTTTACATCAGGTCTTGCTTTCCGAGTTGGTTGATTTGGAAGGTGTGTACCCTTTCAGAAAATACAACGGGCGATTCTTGGTTTCATCAAACATGCGCCCGAGATATTCGCCGATTATACCCATGCCCATTAATTGCAGCCCGCCGAAGAACAGGATCACCACCATCATTGACGGGTAACCACGCGCAGGGTCACCATGCATGAGGGTGCGGTAAACGATCCAGGCGGCGTACACAAAAGCGCCTAGCGACGCCAGCATCCCTACATAAGTGGCGATCTTGAGCGGAGCGATGGTGAACGAGGTGATACCTTCCAGCGCGAAATTCCACAGTTTCCAGTAATTCCATTTGGTCTCGCCAGCAAAGCGCGGGTCGCGCTTATACAGTACAGCCTTACTGGGAAAGCCAATCCAGGCGAACAGACCCTTCATGAAGCGGTGCTGCTCGCGCAAGGTACCCAGCGCGTCCACCGCGCGCCGCGATAACAAGCGGAAATCCCCCACATCCTGCGGGATGTCGACCCGACTCATGCCGCGAATCACTTGATAGAAGAGCTTGGCGGTAGCCTTCTTCACCCAAGACTCGCCATCGCGCACGGTACGTTTAGCGTACACCACGTCAAAACCCTCGCGCCAGTATTTAACCAACTCGGGGATGAGTTCGGGTGGGTCCTGCAGATCGGCGTCAATCACCACAACTGCCTCGCCACGCGCGTGATCCATGCCTGCAGTGAGGGCGATTTCCTTGCCGAAATTGCGGCTCAAGTCGACGATGGCGACACGCGGGTCGGTAGCGGCCAGTTTATCCAGCAGCGCCAGTGTCCCGTCGCGGCTGCCATCGTTGGCGTAGACCACCTCGCTGGTCACGCCTAGGGTGTCGAGCACCGCGCTCAAACGGCGGTGAAACTCCGGCAGCACTTCCTGTTCGTTGTAGGCCGGCACCACCACTGACAGTGTGATCGGTTCATCTGTGTTCAAGTTGTTTTTCCCTGAATACCCATAACTTGTTGCCGGCGAAATTCCATACCAGCACTAATCCCGTCGCAACAATTTGTGCCAGCAAGTAGTGCACGTCAGCCTGATGCACTAACCCGGCCATGATGGTTGCGTTGATCCCCATGCCCAGAAGCGCTACCATAAAAAACTTGGGCAACGCTTCGGTATGGCGTTTGCTGGTTTTAAATGTGAATAGGTAATTGAGCGCGTAATTCACGCAGGCACCTACAACAAAACCCGCCATGGAGGCCAGCACCGCATCTATTTGTGCCAGCCGAACCAAGGTAATGAGCACACTGTAATGCATGGCGGTGCCGATTGCTCCCATCCCGGCAAACAACAGAAACTGATAGCCAAACTTGCGTGTCGGGCGAGACGGTCGAATGTCAGTCATGAGCAAGACTGCCTGCTTGCACTAGCTAGATCTACAGCAAAACCATGCCTAGCAAATAAAGGTTGCACCCGCGATAAAAAGATATTGCAATCGGAACACAATGGCATGATCAAGCGCTTAGTACCAAGCTCGGTGAGTGCATACAATGAGGGAGAGTCTGATCGCTGCGCTGCATTTTTCTCCTTACTTGGCCAACACCATTTTTCAATGTTGAAAGCACACATCAAACCGTCATTTCGACGCAGGCATGACAGTGGTGAAATTTAGTATGCACCGGATCTGTCACGCCATTTCAACAACAGGTAATTTTCATGTTGTTCGATTACATCAAATTGACCGGCTGCTGTTTGCGCGACTTTTCGCTTCCAATCTTGCGCCGACGGTTCGCGAAACATGCGGTTGGTGGGCACAATTAAGCAATATAACGGCCTGCCCGGCGCACGCGCTGCCGCAATTTGCGCTACTGTCGCAAAGCCCTTGCTATCCGCAGCTCTGTCTAATTCCAGGTGCATGATGGCGCGACTACGCACCAGCCTCTGCACGAAGGAATTCTGATTGGACACAATCACTGCATCCACCGGTATGCGTGCCACTAGACTGGGTAGTGTGCTGTCCCGCGCCAGCACATACTTGATCCGGTTGGTGAGTATCCAATCCTTGGGCAGCATGGTGGCCGCGTCGGCAAAGCGAGGGTTAACGGCAAAAGCTTCGGCGATGAAGCGTTCCTTCTGCAGATCACCGTTTAAATGCACGGTGCGACCTGCCAATAATAATCCGATTAGCAGCAAGGATAGTTTTTTCTTGCCGGTTAGCCCATATGCCGCCAGACCCAGCATCACCCAGGCGGATTGCATAGCGTAGCGTACCGAACCATCCGCACCATAACGTTTTTGCGCAATTATAACAATGATGCTTGCCAGTACCGCATAGCTTGCGAACAACAAGACTGTGAAGCGTTGTTCTGGCACGGCGCGGCGAAATTGAACCAGCGCCAGGTACAGCAGCCAAGCGGCCAGCGGCACGCCGAACAATAGCAACAACTTGAAATCAAACGCCAATAGCGCGATCGATTTCGAGCCGCTCAGCTCCATAAACAAACCAGACATAAAAATGCGCAGGCTTTGCAGATAGCCGAATGACGCCTCACTGGCTTGATATGGTTGGACTTGACCGAACAATAGGTGGTTTCGCCAAAGCAGTGGCGCCATTATGCATGCTACGCCCAGCGCCCAAACCACCGTATGCGAGATGGCCTGCTTTACACTGCACGCCCGTACCAGCGCGGCAAGTACATAGGTGCTCACTACGGCGACTAACAATGCTGCGCCCGCATTGCGCAAGGCGTAAGCAGCGCCGCTCAACAACCCGGCCACTAACATCGCAGGCACCCAGCGCCGCATTCCCTGAGCGCGTGCTAGCAAGCCCAGGGATAATGCTATCAGCACCAAAAACGGCACATCGGTCAGCGCCATGTAACCGGATTCCACCACGCCGGGTGAGAGTGCAGCCAATACACCGCACGCCGCTGCCCGCGCAAAATTTGTAAGCGGTGCTAGTGCAAACGCCACGGCAAGTGGCGTCAACACCCAGAAAAGACGGCTTACCCACAGCGCGGCCACGTCTGCTGATAATCCACCGAGGCTGGCAACACTTACCAGCAACGAATAGCCGGGGGGGAACAGCGCGGAAGGCGCAAACAGCTGCGGTAGCTGGGTCAGCGAAGCAGTGCGTATTAGCCCCTGACCGGCGTGCAAAAACTCGGCTTCCTGAATATAGCCTGTGCTGTCGTTCGCAAAGGGGTACTTGAGGGGCAAGCTCAACGCAGTCAGCGTCCAGGCGATGCTGAGACCCAGCACTAGCAAGCTGCCGTAGCGAATCAAAGTATCTTTGAACATATATCGCATTACTGGCTTCCTGTGTGCGTCATATGTACAGTAATTTACAACCAACCTAACCGGGATTTTGCATAACAAGGGCGAATAACATAGTAACTATTTTATGTAATTCAAATTCATTAAGTACAAAATCGTAAAAAATGCCTACTTGTACTCGCCCAGCTATTAATTTTACACCAGAACAACTCCGATGGGATTCCGGCAATTCTCGCTATGCGGATTAGAAAAAGTCAAAGGCGAGTTAAATCTGGTTGCGATGGCGCGGAATTTGAGCGAATGCTTGTGCTGTCAGGGCGACTGATGGCGGCAAAGGTGATATTTACTACATTAATGGCCATTTCCTAGAAGCTGAAAAGCGATCTGACGAGCCCTGAAAATACAATTTATGAATTCATAATTAAATCTGCTTGGCAAGTCCGGCAAGTTGTTCTCGCTAGGAAATGAGGATGATGTAATGTCGGGATGGGGCTAGTTTGATAGGGCGAATGAAAATCTTATTTGGAATTCAGTTTTGACTCGATCTGTTCAAATATGAACCATATATGTTCAGGCGATGCAAAAAAAGTGCGTCAGGGGGAGCTGACGCACCAGAAGGGGAACTTTTATGAACAAAAACAGAACAGAACAGAACTCAGGTTATTTCGTTTGCCTACTTTCTTTGGCAAACTCATCTTTGCTCAATTTGCCGTCATGGTTGGCATCCAGTTCTTTGAATACCTGGGTGGGCATTTGCTTGGTTGTGGCTTCTTCCAAACTAACAAAGCTATCATTGTTGGTGTCGTAAGCTACCCAAGACGGCGTATCTTCTTTTGTTATGGAATCAGCCTGAACGATGCCAGTCGCGCCAATTAACAGCATAGAAACTAGAGCTATTGATTGGGCCGCTTTATTTTGTAAAGTTGATGAATAATTCATCTTTGTTTCCTTTTATCAGCTCAGCAATATTGCTGTATTGATAAGTAAAGCATATATCATGCCATTATTAATTTCTATTAAAAAACAGATGATTATTATTATTTTTTTATAAAATTTAAATAATTGGAATATTTGTGTCGTTACATGGCAACAGAAAACCTACTTAGTAATTCTAACTACTTGAAATAGAGTAAGTACTATTGTCGTCGAGAACCGACGAATTAGAAATATCCATATGGATGTGTGAGAATGGAAAAATTGAGTTATAAATGCATCGCACACAACGTTCACGGCGAAGGCAATTCAGATTATTACGATTGAGTTGCTGACGCGGGTTAAAACTTTATTTATCTCCCATACTATGAATTTCTACGGTATTTATTTTCCAGTCAGCGCTTTGCACTTCGGTTATTTGGATAAGTAGCGCATGGAATTTTCCACTACCTGCCGTTTATGTCCGCGCTTGGCGAACTTTCTGGATGAGGTGCGCCAAACACATCCAGATTACTATGCTCATCCGGTCCCATCCTTCGGCGACGGGCAGGCGCGCCTGCTAATAGTGGGGTTGGCACCCGGCATGCACGGAGCGAATCGCACAGGCCGCCCGTTCACCGGTGATTTTGCCGGCAAATTGCTGTATTCCACACTTTATCAATTTGGTTTTGCCAGTCAAGCCGAGCCTTTGAACATGGCAGGCCAAGCTAATGCCGAACTGATTTTAAGCGATTGCCGCGTCACCAATGCTGTGCGTTGTCTGCCGCCGCAGAATAAGCCGGAACCTGCCGAAGTGCGACAATGCAATCAGTATCTGGTGGCTGAACTGACATCTTTACCGTTAGGCGCAGTAGTGCTGGCTTTAGGAGCGATTGCCCATCTGGCGGTGTTACGTGCGCTGGGCTTACAAATCAAAGACTATAAATTTACGCATGGCGTGCGGCATGCACTACCGAACGGCATAATGCTGTATGACAGCTACCATTGCAGTCGCTACAATACCCAGACCAAGCGCCTGAACGAAGCGATGTTTCACGCCATTTTCAGCGCAATTGTTCTATATTTGCAGAGCCTTGATCTAAACAATAGCCTTGACCCAAACAATCAAGTTTGATCTTAAATCATTTGTCGCCAGTCTGCCCCTACTGCCTGGTGTATACCGTATGCTGGATAGTCAAGGGCAAGTGCTTTATGTCGGCAAAGCTGGGCAGCTTAAAAAACGCGTCGCATCCTACTTCCAGAAAACAAATATCTCACCGCGTATAAGCCTGATGGTTTCGCATATTGCCCGTATTGAGGTGACGGTCACTCGCTCCGAGGCTGAGGCCCTGCTGCTGGAAAATAACTTGATAAAAGCATTAAAACCGCGATACAACATACTTTTTAGAGATGATAAATCCTATCCATATATCGTCCTGAGCGGGCATGGTTTTCCTCGTTTGGCTTATTATCGTGGAGCGACTGGTAAGCACCATCAATATTTCGGACCCTACCCCAACTCACATGCCGCCAAGGAAAGTATACAGTTGTTGCAAAAAATTTTTCGCATCCGTACTTGCGAGGACAGCACATTTTCTAATCGCGCTCGCCCCTGCTTACTTCACCAAATTCATCGCTGCACTGCCCCTTGTGTTGGGTTGATTAGCCAGCCAAATTACGCAATCGATGTGCGTAATGCGAATTTACTATTACAGGGCAAGCAGGGCGAGGTGGAAGGATTGCTGCGCCAAGCAATGGAGCAAGCGGCAGAAGCTCAACACTACGAGCAGGCCGCTGCGCTGCGCGACCAGTTACATGCGCTGCATACGGTGCAGCAAAAGCAGTTCATGGAAAGTGGTCGTGCAACGGATGCGGATATCGTCGCCGTCGCTGAGATGGATGGCGCGCTGTGCGTGAATTTGGCCATGGTACGCGGTGGCAGACATCTCGGTGATAAGAGCCTTTTTCCGCAAAATGCCGAAGGGCAGGCGGCTGACGAAGTGCTGCATGCCTTTCTAGCACAGCATTACTTAAACCATAGCGTGCCGCCTCTTATTCTCACCAGCACGCCTCTCGCGGCAGATGCCTTGGAAGAATTGCTTGGCGAGCAGGTAGGGCATAAGGTGCAGATACGCCACAGTGTAAGTGGTGAGCGGCGCCAATGGTTGGATATGGCGCTGAAAAATGCTCTGCTGGCATTACACCAGCAAGCAGGCCAGCAGGCCGGGCAGCTTGCTCGACTTGAGAAATTGCGCGAAGTGCTTGCGCTCCCGCTATTGTCACGAATCGAATGTTTTGATATCAGCCATACTATGGGTGAAGCGACGGTGGCTTCCTGTGTCGTGTACGACAGTTTGGCTATGCGTACTGCCGAGTATCGGCGCTACAACATTAGCGGTATTACTGGAGGAGACGACTACGCAGCAATGCGCCAAGTCTTGTTTCGTCGCTATCAAAAATTACAGGCAGGGGAAGGCAAGCGCCCCGATTTGATTTTGATAGATGGCGGTGCCGGTCAGCTAAGTGTGGCTTGTCAGGTGTTGGAACAACTTGGCTTGATGGAAATCCCGTTAATGGGCGTAGCTAAAGGCGTGGAACGCAAGCCCGGGTTAGAGCAATTGTTGCTACCGCAGCATGAAAAACCGCTACAATTGTTGCCGGACAATCCAGCATTGCATTTGATTCAGCAGGTGCGGGATGAAGCGCACCGTTTCGCTATTGGCGGGCACCGCGCCAAGCGTGGTAAAGCGCGCACAACATCCATGCTGGAGGAGATCAGCGGGGTAGGGGAGAGGCGCAGACGTAATTTGCTCGCTCGGTTCGGAGGTCTGCAAGGCGTGTATCAAGCCAGCTTGGAAGAATTGGCGCAGGTAGATGGTATTAGTCTGGCGCTGGCGGAAAAAATTTATCAACAATTGCACTGATCATGCCACTCAATATCCCAAATCTGCTGACTTGGTTTCGTATTATGCTCATACCGGTGTTTCTCGGGGTGTTCTACCTACCTGACACAACACTTTCCCTGCACCACAAGCATTTAGTCAGCACGGTAATATTCGCGTTGGCCGCTCTTACAGATTGGCTAGATGGATATCTGGCGCGCGCGCTCAATCAGACTTCTGCTTTTGGCGCCTTCCTCGATCCAGTCGCTGACAAGCTGATGGTGGCTGCTGCATTGATTGTGCTGGTAAAGCTTGGCTATGTGGATATGGTCATTGCTTTCATCATCATAGGTCGTGAAATTGCCATCTCAGCTTTACGCGAATGGATGGCTCAGCTTGGTGAAAGCAAGAGCACCGCGGTTTCTATGTTGGGTAAGGTGAAAACTGTATTTCAGATGAGTGCCATATTGCTGCTGCTTTGCCATGAATCGCTGGTTGGTTTGCCTGCTAATACATTGGGTACGTTGTTGATTTATCTTGCTGCTATTTTGACATTGTGGTCAATGATCTATTACTTGAAACTCGCGCTGCCACAAATTGCCCGCAAATAGCGGGAGGCATTTTGTTGCATAAAATGTCTACCTCTAGCAGGCTGCTGAAAAAGGCTCATATATTTCCCCTTACCCGCCCGCCTAAGAAATTTTTTCGGTCGATTCTAAATTTATAGCTCCCGTAGAAGCCTATTTTTCCGGGGATTTCCCGTTTTTCTGCCTTTTGGGCGGATTTATGGCGTGTTACGCCAATAATCGCCTCATCCTGACCAGGTTGTACGCCGCGGCCGTAAACAGAAATAGCTGGTTCACCAACGATTGTCCGCGATGCCGCAATTTACGCATCAAACCGATGTCTTTCATCCAGCCGAAGCACTCTTCGATTTGCTTGCGCTTCCTGATGCTAATCTCGTAACCCGCATGGCGGGTAGTACGCCCATCAATCGCTGTATGTTTTTTCTGCGCCACATGCGGCGTTACTTTGCGTTCGCGGCAGTCCGCCACAAAGGCTTGGGTGTCGTAGTTCTTGTCGGCACCCAAGGTGCGTCTGCCGGAGCTTTGCTCCGCATCCAGCATCGCTAACGCCACTTCCCGCTCCGCCGTTCCCGTTGCCTGACTTACGCTGGCCTGTACGATCAGACCGTTGCGATTCTCCGTCAGCAGATGCCCCATGAAGCTCAATTTAGCTTCCTTGCCCTTTGCCTTGCGATACAGGCGCGCCTCGCCATCCGTTGCGGATTGGTGGGTCGCATTACTGAACTGCTCGCCGTGGAAGTTTACTTCCTTGTTTCGCCCCTGATCTCCAGGCTGTTGCTCGTCGGACTTCGCGCCTTCGCCGGACTCCGCACCCTTGCGCATGAAACTCTTGATGGATGCCGCCGCGTCCAGCAACGTGCCATCAGCCGTAAAATGTTCTTTCGACAACAGCTCGCCTGCGCTGGCCTGTGCCTTGATCTGCTCGAAAAATGTTTCGGCAACTTCATGCGTCAGCAGCCGGTCACGGTTATGACAAAACACGGTCGCATCCCATACCGACTCGTCCAACTCCAAGCCAACAAACCAGCGAAACAGCAGGTTAAAGTCGATCTGCTCCATCAACTGTCGTTCCGAACGTACCGTGTACAATATTTGTAGCGTCTGCGCGCGCAGCAATCGTTCCGGTGCAATTGAGGGGCGGCCTGTATCCGAGTACATCTCTGAAAATAGCTCGTCCATCCCAACAAGGGCAACATCCACCATCTTGCGAATCGCTCGCAGCGGATGCCTCCTTGGAACACGCTGTTCAAGTTGGATGTAACTGAACAAATTCATCGGTTGAACGTCTACGCCGCGCATTGTTATATCTCCCCATTTCAATGGCGCTATTTTACCAACTACCAACACTGGTGGTGTTTTTCAGCAGCCTGCTAGTGGCAAGCGTCACGAAATAATGTTTCGCCATTGGGCTATACAGAAAAGAACATTTCATTGAGCCCGCTACAAAAAACCCGAACATTATTGATTTTTTATCTTATGCAAGGTATAGTGCTCCGCTTTCGGGGTGTAGCGTAGCCTGGTAGCGCGCCTGCTTTGGGAGCAGGATGTCGGGAGTTCGAATCTCTCCACCCCGACCAGTATATCTTAGTGGTACAGAGTCGAATGGCTCCACAGGAAATTGTGCCCGTAGCTCAACCGGATAGAGCACCAGCCTTCTAAGCTGGGGGTTACAGGTTCGATTCCTGTCGGGCACGCCAACGACATATCTTGTAAGTTTTTACCCCGTGGTGGCTGTAGCTCAGTTGGTAGAGTCCCGGATTGTGATTCCGGTTGTCGTGGGTTCGAGCCCCATCAGTCACCCCATATAAATCAAGTAGTTTCAGGTTGGTTCTGGCTTACTTTGTAAGATGAAACGCTGTTTTTGTAAGATCATTTCACCGCTTTGGATTTTCTAACGGCCCGACGGTCGTACACTTTGGCCGGGATGCTCTCGGTTCTGTGGCCAGTCAACTCACTTGCTTTTCTTCCATCCTCGATCAGATCTGTGACCGCTTTTGCGCGGAGATCATGGAACGTGAATCGTTCGTTTCCTTGTTCTACCCATTCTTTCATCAGCCGTTGCCACATCGCTTTGAAGCCTTGCGAGCTGTATGGCTGGCCGACACGGCTGTGGATAAGGTACATTGATGTAGTTTTACTGGGCAATGCCTTACATTCTTCCACGATGCCACGCAGTATAGGTGTCCATTCTACAAGCGTGGCCGCACCACGTTTGCGCTGTCCGAACAGGATGCCTTCGTCGGTGATCTGTGTTTTGTGCAGGCGCAGCACCTGCGCCTGTGCCTTGCCGGTGAGGTAGGCGATGCGTGCAGCTAGAGCGATTCTTAGTCCGGCATCGCTGCTTTCTTTGCATTCGCTGTCATTTTTTAGGTGGCCGTTGCTTCGGCAGAATTCGACGAAGGCATCAAGCTCGACATCGGTGATCATGCGGGTGCGCGATTCTTCTTCGTTGCGTTGTACGCCGACACAGGGGTTGTCGCGTACGACTCCCTGTCCACGTGCCCAGTTGAATGCAGCTTGCAGGAATGATACCTCACGATTGGCGCGCACCGGCGCCACTTTGCCACGGAACTTATGCAGGTATGCCCACACATGGTGTGGTTGTAGGTCTTTTGGCTGCATGGTGCCGTAGGCTTTTTTGAGATTGACGATCTCAGCTTCGTTGTCCTGGAGTGTGCGCGCTGATCGTTTGCCGCGCTGAACCTGTTCTCCCACTTCTTTCAGGTAATCATCCAGCAGCTCGCCGATCGTGCCGACGATGCTGCGGCCTTCTTCTAACTCCAGCAGCTTGCGCTTAGCAGTTAGTAGGTCATGGCCAAGGTTTATACGTTCGTTGGTGACGGTGATGGTGTAATAGGTATCCTGCCGCTTGCCCTTGTAGGCATACAGGCGCGGTGGCAGGGGTGATGCAGTTTTTCGGCGTCCAACCATTTATGCTGCCTTAGACTGTTTCCAGTATGAAAAATCCGGTTCAGTGTCCGACAAAGGTTCGACGCTGGCAAGCCCGAGTCGTTTCTCAACAAAGGCGCGTAGCACGCGGGGCTTGCCGCTGATAGTTCGCTCGAATGGGTATCTGCGAGCTTCTAACCAGTGCGCTTGATAATGCCCGACCTTATAGCCAGTCAATTCATGCAGTTCATCGGCTGTGAGAAACAGTCTCACTTGATTACCTCAAGATGTGCCGCGCAACATGCGGCTTGGGGTGGGTGATGCATAGGCGCAGAAGCCATGATTTTGTGCCTGTCAGGGTGGTGGCCCGCTCAGGTATCCAGAGAATGCTCGGCGGGCAGTTTTGGTCATGGTTGTTCGCCACAGCCACACGTTGCCCTGGTGGCATTTTAATGCCAGTGGATGCACATTCGCTTCCAGCAAAGTTATCAATAATGATCTCGCTCTTTATGTCGAACTTGAGTTGGGGCGAAATCATCCCAGTCTCCTCGATTTCGCCTTGAGTGCAATCAATCTGATCTCGTCCAGCACATTGTCTGTCTGCTGCATGGCTGTTCGCATGGCTACAGCCTCTTCAAATGGCGCGCTGATGTCGTGTCCCTCGCTGTGCATTTGATTTAGCAGCGACATAAGCGGTGACTCGAACTGTGCCGGGTCTGACAGCATGGACAGCGACAAGCAGGCTTTACCCGCGTCCGGTGCAACAAAATGCGGTTGGTCGAGCATGGCGCGTGGGTACTGGTATCGCGCACCGGGCAACGTTTCGTTCGTGGGCAGCGCGGCAAGAAAAGAAACCGCATCAACAAAACGCTCTGCGGGCAACTCAATATAACTGCCAATCTCGAATGATCATTAAAGTTACTCCAGACATCGGCATTCACCGAACGCTGGGAGATGATCTGCCGCAAGGCGTTCTGCTGGGCAAGGGAGAGTGCGCCCGCATTATGTGGCGTGGTGCAGTTCCCAGCTTTTCTGATGGCGGGAAGAATTTCTTCCGTCACCTTCACTTCAAAGGCCTGCAATTCTTCTTCGCGAGAGTTGATGATCAGGCGGTAAAGATTTCCTTCGTTGATGTATGTTAGTTCCTGATTATTACCTTCAGCAAGAGAGCCGTGTTTCGCTATTCCCTTTTCCCGGCAGTACTTATTGATAGCATCGCTATCGTTGATATAGCCAAGAGCAGCACAAACATCACTGGCAGAAAACCATGTCTCACCGTTGCCATCGGCGAAGGCGTGAATTTGAGTGCCATTAAAAATGAATACGGCGGTTGTGTCGGATATTGTCATAGTGCTAACCATTATATTTCTTCCTCATGCCCCACTGGCTGATAATCCCCTCAATATCTCGCTGTCGTTATTTATGAAGGTATGTGGTTTGCGCTGGGTCATGTAACACAAACGCATAACATTCATAAGGTGTTCAAAACTCACAGGGCAAGCACTCCAATATCGCTCACATCTGCCTTGACGCAAAAACCGTTGTAGAGTGAAGCGAGGAAATATGCGAACACGCGCGAACTACGGCAATCGCGTTCCGCCCACCTGACGTAATGCTTAAGGCTTTTGGTGCATTCATGAATCGCTGCATGACGTATTTTTTTGGCACGCTCCCATGAATCAGGGCTCATAAACGCCATCAGCTTGGCTCGCTCACCCTCTTCGATAGTGAGGCTGGATGTCGCCATCTTGGGTGGAACCGGAAGCACATTTTGTTTATTCATGCAAAATCTCTCGCGCAGGTTTTTAAAAGTATAGATTTACTATACATTAAAAGTCAACTATAAATATACGTTATGGTGATTTAGTGTAAATATTAACTAATCATTGGGGTAAATGAGTATTTGCACAAAGCTGGATTCAATCAAGGTCATTAAGAGTTGCTGTAGTGCGAATGGAGCATGCGGTTCAAGCGAGGAGGCGAGCTGGCAAAAGTAATTGCCCGTATTTGCTGAACACCACTGCGGCAGGGCAATCAGCTAGGGGTGATGGCTTTAATCGGGTACGGGTATTTTTGTCTCTTGCCGGTTCAAAACAGCTTGAGCTGAATCTGAATCACGATGATATTATTTTGTGTCTTTGAGTAATTTTTCAGGCGAGATGAGTTCAGCATATACACCCCCTTCTCGCGTCAGGGCTGCAACGGCGCTATCGGGGAGTGGTTGAGCCACAGCAATCAACTTCTGTATTGACGGCCTGGTAAGCGCAAAGTTGTTGTCAATTTCACCAGCAATAAGCCAATCAAAGGAAAATACCAAGTGCTCCCTGAGCGCTACCAAGCGATCCGTTGGCGGCGTAGCGATGCCTATTTCCCATTGAGATACCGATGCCTTGGATACGCCACACAAATCGCCAAACTTCTCCTGTGAAAGAGTGTTGCGTTCGCGCAATTGTCTAATTCTAGCTCCTATAGTCATTGTTAAATTGTACAACGATTCTATAAGTGCATTGTCAATAATTAATTGACTTTGTAGTTTAGTATAAATATACTTAATAAATGGGTGTGTCAATTAAAACTATTCCTATGCAGCGGAGAGAGCTCGGCAATACGAACGGCGGGTGTTACGTGAACAACGATGTAATCAAATTAGGCGCGCACAAATCAGGTGAGGGTTGTTTTCTCAGGTGTCTCCTCCACACCTCATCTGAGTTTCTGCGAGGGGTAGGGGTATCCCGGACAGCAACACTGCTGCGCGCCCCCCTTTTAACAGCTTAACGATGAGCGTCAAAGTCATGAGCATGGTCTTCGAACACTATCCAGAAGGCGGCGGCGAAATGCTCCTTGCATTGGCGTTAGCTGACTTTTCCGATGACGAGGGTAGCAAGGTTTTCCCAAGCATACCCGCACTCGCCAAAAAAACGCGCCAGTCTGAGCGCAGCGTGCAGTACCAACTCCGAAGGATGGAGCAGATCGGGTTTATCTCTGTTGCCGAAGTCAGTGCGGGTGGTCGGATCAGAGGGGAAAAATACAAGTCCACCGAATACAAAATCCATCTTGAATTCTTCACCAGCAGCACAAAAAAACCACCTGCTTACAGCCCCAAAGGCGGCGATGAAAAAAATGCATCATCTGGCACCAATCATAGGGGTGCAAAATCTGCACCGTTAGATGAAACCCTTATGGATACTGGATATTTTGCTAACGGTGAAAATTCTGCACCGCTAACGGAACGGTGCAATCTGGAACACTTAACGGTGCAATCCGAAACACTTAACGGTGCAACAGTTGTTGCACCCAATACATCATATAAACCACCATATGAACCACCACCACAAAACGCGCGCAACGCCGAGCCAGAATTTCCTGACCCCCAAACCGTGGTGGTGGATTTGATTTTTCCATCATCCATCCAGACCGACCAGCGCGATGCCATCCGAGCGTTGCTATCCGGCAGCGGAGTGCAGTCCAATCACTGGCAGACCCTGATAGACGAATTGCACGGTGCACAGCTCGCCAAACCTATCACGAATCCCATTGGCTACGTCAGAGGGATGGCAGAGCGCATGTCAGCTGGCTCATTTACAGCGGAACGAGCCCCGATGATTGCCGAGCTGCGCAAAAAACGCGAAGCCAATGAGCAACAGGCAGCCACCCAAGCAAGAAATCTCCCGGATCACGGGCAGTCGTCTCAGGCGCAATTAGACCGCCTGCCGCAGCGCATTCGCGAATCACTTACCAGACTGATGTCGCAAAGTTAAGGGAGAGTTTGAATGGACGAAACCACACGCAAAGACATTGCAGACTTGAACAGGAGATTCCTCTTCCTTGCCAGGCAATTAGCCTCAGACGAACAATCTAATCTGCTGGCGGGCATGCCAAGGCTCGCGATTGAGCTAATCAAAAGCATGACGCTTGACGAGCTTGACGCACTTGCAGAAGACATGATCGCCCCATGTTTCACGTTCAAGTTTGACGATGCGACATTCCGCGCATTGGTTGAAAGAAAAACCACCAGACGTGCGTACATGACAAATATTCTCGTCGCGCAGTCACAGGTCTGATGAATACCAATGACATCTTCATCAGAAACCATATCAGCGCTACCACGCTGGTTCGCGAGGGCATGCGCATTCCGCTTGTACACGCCATGACCGGGGTCGCCTGGCGATCTTTGCGCAAGATTTGGCAAGACACATACGGCGACGCCACGCCGCTACCGGGAAGGATGCCAGGCAATACGCTTTCATACATCAAGCAGGGGCAGACATCGCTCTTGCTGTCCACATTAGTGGCTGTGTATTTAACCGTAGAAAAGAGAGCAAACCCACCAGCCGCATCACAAGCCGAGATGTTCATTCAAGCGTGGGAATCAAGAAAATTCTTTACCAAAAGAGGAATGGCGATTGACATCAACGCGGCATGGTACGCAATTAGAGACGTAAAGGCCGAACTGGTGTCTTGGGGTAGATGCAAGCAATGCAAAGCGACATACATCTTTGATACCGAGCTTAGGGAAACAAGTAAGTGCCCTTATTGCGGTGAGCGAGACATAAAAATCATTGGACCGGGCAAGCAATGAGAAAAAAATTACTAACCATCGTTGCCTGTGTGATGTTTGCCCAGGTCGCATACGGACAGGCGGATATCGCCTGCTTTGAACAAGCAGCGAAACGTTACCGCATCTCAGCTCAGATTCTGAGGTCAATCTCCCGCGTAGAGTCTGGTGGAAACCCGGCAGCGTTCCACCGGAACGTAAATGGAAGTTGGGATATTGGACATATGCAGATCAACTCTGCCTGGCTGCCGACTCTTGCCAAATATGGGATTACCAAAGATCGCTTAATAAATTCGTGCGTCAACACCCATGTTGGGGCTTGGATATTGGCAAACAATTTTCAACGTATGGGGTATGGATGGAACGCTGTTGGTGCGTACAACGCAAAATCGCATGATAAAGCGGCTGCATACGCCAGAAAAGTTGCAGCAAACCTGCGCAACGAAGAGGTCTCAATTGATTAAGCGATGTGTAGCGGTCTTGATCTTGGCGATGGCATTTTCAACCCTGTTGGTGGGGTGTAATAACTTATCCAGAGATCATCCAGACAGAATCGTCTATGCCGATCCCAGCATTGGTTATCTGGACGGCAAATTCCGCATCTGCCGAGAAAATTGTCCGAAGCGCACAGAGAAAATTCTGGATGATGCTGACTACGCAGTTATGCAAGCTCCACCGGTCAGCATTCAACAATCCGAACTGCCATTAACACAGCCCGTCAGTATCGAAATTCCTGCCAACGAACACGTCGACATTTTTATTGTGCAATTCGAGTTCGGCAAGAGCATACCGACCCGTAATGGGTACAAAACCATCGCCTTGCTTACCAAAGCAGCCAAACAAGCAGCAGTCGCCATCGAGCTGACCGGCGAAACAGACGATATCGGCACTCAAAAATACAACGACAAGCTGGCATCCAGGCGGATGAACTTTGTGGCGCGCTGGCTTAAATCGCACGGGGTGAATGCCAAAATTTCTGTTGAAGCAAAAGGGGGATGCTGTCACCCGGCACCATACGACACGACAGAAACAGCGTTGCAGGAAAAGCGCCGTGTGCAAGCAAAAGTGCAGCAGACAATCGAGAAAGGGGGACGCACCAGGAAATGATTATCGACAACCGTAGCAATCCAACTATTCAACAATTTACCAAAGGATTTAAGAATGAAAAATAAATTGATCGTTTCGCGTATTGCCCTTCTGTGCGCGATGCTCGGCATTCCAGCTTTCGCCTTCGCCGGTACAACGGGGACAGAATTTCTGGCTCTGTACACCTGGATCAACGGGGTGGTTACCGGTTACCTTGGTCGTGCCATCGCAATGGCATCGGTTGCCATTGGCGCGCTGATGTCTGTCGTCAAATCAAATCCAATTCCCATTCTTGTCGGAATCGGCTTTGCGATTTTCTTGCAATACACGCCAACGATCATTACCGGCATTTTGACCGCGACGATCTAAGGAAAATGCGATGAATGAGACTGGCTATATTCCGCGCACATTGGATAAACAAGAGCAATTCCTGTTGTGGGATATAGACCAGTTCATCGTGGCCGTATTGCTCATCGGCATTGGTTTGTCATTGGGAATGATGGTCGGCGGCATTGTGAGCGGAAGTTTGGCAGCTTGGCAGTACGGCAAACTCAAAGCAGGAAAACACGCAAAGTTCGCTGTCCACTCAATTTATTGGTGGATACCCAGCAGACTGTTTGTCAAAACTGCCATCACACCCCCGTCACACGAACGCTATTTTTTGGGCTAATCCGTGATTTCAGATAAATACATTTCCACGAGTAGCAATAAATCCAGCGAGATCACTTTTCTCAGGCTGGCGGTAGGCGTTCTATTGCTCATCATTCTTGTTGAGGGAATGGTTCTACAAAAAACACTGGGTATGGAGAAGACGGTAATCGTTCCCCCGGTAATCGAGAAGAGTTTCTGGGTATCTGGCAACGAAGTATCCAAAAGCTATCTTGAACAAATGGCTTACTGGTATGCGGGATTAGCATTGAACGTAACCCCTTCCACAGGGGAATACCAGAAACAACAGTTTCTGCATTTTGCAACGCCATCCGACACCGGACGGATTGCCGCAGACATGGCATTGCGGCTCGACTTTTTGAGCAAAAACAACACATCCACGCTCTTTACAGCGCAAACATTGAATACGGATGAAAAATTGATGAAGGTGGCCATTGTTGGCGATCTGGATACCTTCGTGGGAGACAAGCGTGCAAGCGCCAGACGCACGGTATTTGTGATCGGTTTCAAGTATCTAAACGGGAGACTCTATGTCAGTGAATTCAAGGAAACAAACGAACAGGATATGTTTGGTACTGGCACTGCTGGTAAATAGTTTTCAGTCTGGGGCAGCACAGATTTTGTTTCAGGGGTCGCCCACCGAATCAACAACCGCCACGGTATCTCGCAACGAGCCCAATCTGCTCAAAGTGGACGGCCGCAAGATCAAACGCGTCTATGGGACAGAAGGCATGTTTACGGTAACGCCAGAGCAAGATACAGGTGTGGCTTGGCTAAAACCACTCACCGACAAACCACTGATGAGCATTTTCATTACCGACGACACGGGTCAGCACTACAAGCTGCTGTTGAAGGTAGAAGACATCCCGGCAGAGACGATCATCATTCGGGACAGCAAAGGCCATGCCCAGCAATCCAGGGGCAGTAAAAATGAGCCGCGAAATGAAGAAATTTTGAGCACCATCATGTCACTCCATGACGGAGAAGGCGACCCAAAAAGCGAGCTTATTCCATTGTGGAAAGGCATTAAATTCGAGCTGGTCAGGACACTTGATCTAAGAGGGTTGCGCGGGGAAGCGTACAGACTGACAAACATCTCAGACAAGCAAATCGTCATGGATGAGCGCGAGTTTTACCGCGATGGTGTACAGGCCGTGTCGATCGAAAAAATAGTCCTGGAAACCGGAGATTCAACAGCAGTATTCGTCCTCAGCGAGGGCAAGTAATGTCCAAACTATCAGAGAAGCTTGCGAGCCTGACACCCAAGGCTCGCCAGTACATCATGCTCGGCGGGGCCGGGACGGTATTCCTGGGCTTGGTGGCGGGTAGCGTTATGCTTTGGTATAACCAACCGGCAGCCCTGCCCACACCAACGGCTCAACAACATCCCACCAACATCTCGGTACCCGGATCATCGGTTGACCCCAAAGATGTCTGGATGACGCAATCCACCGCGCAAATGAAGCAGATGGATGATGTCATCAAGGACTTGAAACAGCAGATGACAGAAATGGGGACAAAGGCATCAGCCGTATCACCAACTGATAAACAGCAGCAATCAATTCTGCCTCCGCTCCCGCCAATGCCACCAGCAGCACCGCAACCGTTGTCTGGCTTATCGCCACCAACAAACAAGCTTGAGCCGCCCATGCCAGTTCCGCAACAAGATAGAGGGATCGCCTCTTTTGAAGTTAGCGGCAACCAAGAAGCGAAGCAGGACCCGGCATCATCGGACACAAAGAAGGGTTACGTGCCAGCCGGATCGTTCGTGCGTGTCGCCCTTCTGGGGGGTCTCGACGCACCAACGGGCGGACAAGCGCAAACCGATCCCCACCCAATTCTGATGCGCACTCAAGACAATGCATTTTTGCCAAACCGCTACCGATTTGAAATCAAGGAATGTTTCATCTTGGCATCCAGTTATGGCGACATCAGTTCCGAGCGAGCATTTGCCCGACTTGAGAATTTGTCGTGTGTGCGTCGTGATGGCAAAGCAGTAGATATCACGGTCAAAGGTTACGTCGTTGGCGAAGATGGAAAAGCCGGGATGCGGGGTAGGCTAATCAGCAAGCAAGGCCAGATTCTGGCCAACGCATTGCTCGCTGGCATTGGCTCAGGAATTGGGCAAGCGTTCCAGAATAGCGCGACCACACAATCCATCAACCCGCTTGGCTCAATCTCGACAGTCAATCAAGGGCAGCAATTCAAGAATGGGATCAGCTCCGGAGTGGGCAAAACACTCGACAGGCTCAGTCAGTATTACATCGATCTCGCAGAAAAATTGTTCCCGGTGATTGAAATTGATGCCGGGCGAACGGTTGAGGTGATTTTCACCAAAGGATTTGCGTTTGGGGAGGGCCTTAATAGTGAACAAGAGGGGACATACACCGACATCTGGATACGCGGCAGAAGGGCACTAAATAAATCCATCGATCCATCTGAATAATCAATTGATACAAGGAGAGCACATGAAGTTCAAGAGTTTATTTATTGGTGTGGCCGCTGCTGCCATTTGCGTTACGACCGCTTATGCCGCTGACGGTGAAGAAATTGCCATGGAAAAAATGTTGCATGGACTCTATCCGGCAACGCAAATTACCGGCGTGCATAAAACGGGAATAGGCGGACTTTTTGAAGTCGATATGGGCAAAAACATTGGCTACACAAACAGCGATGGTCGCTTCTTTATTTTTGGCCACATCTTCGACATGAAGACCCAGCAAGACCTGACGGCACAACGCCTCGACGAATTAAACGTGGTAAATTTCGCGGAGTTGCCGCTCAAGGATGCCATCAAGACTGTGCGAGGGGAAGGAAGTCGAATCCTGGCTGTTTTTTCTGATCCAGATTGCCCTTATTGCAAGAAGCTGGAGCAAAAATTGCTCAAGCTGGACAACGTGACGATTTACACCTTCTTGTTTCCACTGGATGGACTCCACCCGGATGCGTCGAAAAAAGCAAAGTTGATATGGTGCTCCACCGACAAATCGTCAGCATGGCGCGACTATATGCTGCACAACAAATTGCCAGCGACCGACAAGCGCTGCGACAGCCCAATAGATCGTAATGTCCAGCTTGGACAAAAGCTCAATTTCAACGGCACGCCCACACTGGTAGCCGCTGACGGTCGCGTACTGCCCGGAGCGGCACCGATTGAGCAGATTGAAAAATGGCTGGTCGGCAAAGGAGGCAACTGATGCGCTCCCCCATTGCAACCCTATTGCTGCTCTGCATCTGGCTGTCCGGATGCAGCATGGTTGGTCTTGATGCTCAAAAATCGTTCTCCTGCAAAGCGCCACCTGGTATTAGCTGTTCTTCACTGTCTGGCGTCTATGCCAACGCGGTGGCGGACAATCTGCCGGGTTCGGCCACCAAACAAGTCACTGTTTATGGCAAAAATGATCAAGGGAAAAGTAACGTTTTGGGTGGAGCACCCACAACCGGCACGCCCGTGATGAGTGTGCCAACAGTCTTGCGCGTGTGGATTGCTCCGTGGGAAGACAACAGAATGGTGCTGCACGATCAGTCATTCTTGTATGCCGTTGCAGACCCCGGTCACTGGCAAGCCGCCCACAGCAAGAAAAAAATAGCCGAGCAATACCGCGTATGGATGCCAGCCGCAAAGCAAACACAACAATCTGAATCGCAGCCTGCGCAGCCGCAATACCAGATGCCTCAAGCCCAGCAACCACAAACCGTAAACTAGCATGTCATTCGCCACCACACTCAAGCGCGCATTCTTTCACGAGCGATACAGCCGGCCGGATGCTTTGCCGCGTAGTCTTATTGAGCGCTTCGTTGCCATGCCGCGACTGACTGGCATACTGCCCTACGTCGGCTGGCTATCTGACGAATGCATGTTTGTCCTGGATCAAGGTGGATTTGGGGTAACTGAACAGTTTTCTATTGGTTTTGCCATTGAGATAGCACCTCAGACTGGTGCGACGGACGAGATGGAAAAGATACTGTCCAGCTTGTTCATTTCATGCCCGGCAGAAACGGGTATTCAGGTATCGCTGTACGCCAGCCCCGACATCAGTCGAACGCTGCAAGCCCAAACGGCGTTGATTAAAAACGATGAGCTCATTGGCATTGCCGAGCGCCGCAACAGGTACTACCAGAGCGGCACAGGCAAGTCTCTGTTAGCAAGCAACACCTACCTGCTCAAGGATTTCAGATGTGTCATATCTGTTTCCCTGCCGCTTTCGCCGTTTGCACCGACAGAGGTAGAGGAAGCAATCAGGACGCGTGAGAGTATCCATGCAACGCTCAGGTCGGCCTACCTGGATGGGTTTGATTGGACACCGGATCACCTGCTGAATTTTGTGGGCGACTTCTTCGATCACGAGAGGGTGTTCAATTCCGATGCGGATGCCCCCAATACTGATCTAAGGGACAAGCTGGTTGTGAAATACAACCCGGACCGAATAATTCGCGAACAATTATCTAACCGTGAGATTGCATCATGCATCAGCGATGAAGGCATACGGTTTTGCAAGAGCGGCGGAAAAGAAACGGTCATGCAGCTTTTCTCCGCCAGAAACTACCCGAAGTACAGCCGATTAAATCACATGGGCAGCATGATCGGTGATCCTTATCAAACGGCTTTGTCCATGCCATGCCCATTTTTAATCACGATGGGCGCGATTGTGCAAGATCACGAATCGGCAAGAACTTACGCACAAATGAAATCGGCTCGTGCCACACAGAACGCATCCTCGTACATGGCAAGATTTCAGCCAGACCTTCAAGATCGCAAGCGAGACTGGGATTCTGTGCTCAAGACCTTTGATGAAGGCAAGGGCACGTTGCGCATGTACCACCAAATCTGTCTGCTATCGTCTGTTGAAGATGCGTCACGCTCTGAGCACGCGGTCAGGGCAGTATGGCGTGCGCGAGGTTATGACATTTCGCGCGACTATTATCTACAGCATCAGGCATTCGCCTCATCGCTGCCGATGACGCTCGCCAGGCCGATGCAACAAGACCTCAATACATTTGGCCGGGTATATACCAAGACCCTCGACAACGCGGTAATGACATCGCCGTTGATCGCCGAATGGAAAGGCACAAAGACCCCGCTGATTACTCTGTTCGGGCGGCGCGGACAAATCATGGGGTTTGACCTGTTTGACAACACGGGGGGCAACTACAATTTTGCAGTGGCCGCGCTATCCGGGTCTGGCAAGTCCGTATTCGTGAATGAAATGGCGTATCGCTATCGTGCAGCCGGTTCCAAAGTCTGGATTATTGATGTGGGGCGCAGTTACAAAAACCTGTGCGAACTGATGGATGGCGAATTCATTGAATTTGCTGATGAGCGCCAAAACACGTTGTGTCTTAATCCATTCTCGATGGTCAGGGATATCAATAACGACATGGAAATGCTGCTCCCGCTACTTGCCGAAATGGCGAGTCCGCGCGAGCCGCTAAACAATTTTTGTTATACCGCGCTCGCGTCCGCCATCAAGCAAGTATGGGAAGAAAAAGGCGGTGACACCACCATCACGGACATTTACGACCTGCTGTGTACCGGGAAAATAAATGATGCAGCCGAAAGAGAGTCGGAGCTGATGCATATGGCCGTGGCTCTCGAACCCTACACAAAATATGGTGTATATGCGAGTTACTTTGAGGGGCGGGCAACGATTGAATTTACCAAGGACTTTATCGTTCTTGAGCTTGAGGAACTCAAAAGCAAAAAAGACCTTCAGGCGGTGGTAATGCAAATCATCATGTATCGCATTACCCAGGAAATGTATCTGGATCGCTCCAGGCGCAAGATCGTGATTATTGATGAGGCGTGGGACTTGATGGGTAGTGGCAGCAGCGGGCATTTCATTGAAGCCGGGTATCGTCGCGCAAGAAAATATGGCGGGGCATTCGGCACTATTACCCAAAGCGTTGATGACTACTACAAGACCGAGGCCAGCAAAGCGTCAATCAACAATGCCGACTGGCTGTTCTTGCTGCGGCAGAAGCCGGAAAACATAGACCGTCTGGGCAAAGAGGGAAAGCTCGTAATCGATGAATGGATGAAACGCCAGCTCTCGTCTATTACCACCGACCACGGTAATTATTCGGAAATTTTTGTGCATAGCCCCATGGGGTCTGGAATTGGGCGCTTACTGCTTGATCCGTTCTCGATGATGCTGTTTTCCACGCGCGCCGAAGATTTCGAGCGAATAAAAGTGATGCGCGAGCAAAACGGCATGACGACCGAACAAGCTATCGAGGTACTGCTTAATGAAAGAATTAAAAATGAGAGGCGCAAAGGAACGCGCGAGGACAGACGAAAAAGCTGAACCAACCAGACCTGTAAATACTTTAATCAGAGATCAATATGTCCACCTTCGCACATTTCGTCACCGGGGCTGTCGCGGCAGCATTCGCTATTGCGGTCGTGGCCGGATGGCAGCACTTTCACCCTGCACCGATGATGGCGAAGGTGGACATTATCGGTATTGTCACCTCGCAACAAAAAAGCTTGGCTTCACAAATGAAGCCCGGCATGGATCAGAAAGCGCAAGCCGAGATCATCGAGTCAGCCTCGCGCTTCGGTAAAAATCTTGATGTTGCACTGACGCAAGTGGCGAGCGAGTGCAAATGCACCATCATCAACTCGGCTGCGATTATCAAAGATTCACCCAGCACCACCTACGATTACACCCAGCGTGTTCGGGAACTCACCTTGAGTGGCAATTAAACCATGCGCGCTGTGACAAGTCTTGTTTTCGTCCTGACGACTGCACTGCTACCCACAACATCCTCGGCGTTGGAGGGGCGAGATTACCTGCCAGGTATGGAATACTCGTCAGTATGGTCGTGCCGTGGCCAAGAGAAATTCAACTGGTATTGTGAAGAAAAAGCCCGGTCATCCCCGAAGTCCAAAGAAGCCGACAAGCAGACACAATCAGAAAAGTCCAAGGAGGAGATGGCTGTCGAAGAGCTGGAGAAGATACGCAAAGACCTTGATGCCAAACGTGCGCTCGCGGTGGTACATCCAACACCGGGCAATATCAAAGCGTACATGGCGGCGCAGAAGGTTGAAATTGACCGCGCCAGCTTCTTCGCCGATGTCTGGCGCAGAGTGCTGTGGCAAAACGCCGAGCTGAACTACGAACTGAAAAATCCAATGAACAACTCCGCTATCAAGGTGGCGGCACGGGAGCGCAAGGTCAAGGAAACCAGAACCATGACCGATTTGGCCCGGGAGTGGGGGATATTTTTTTTCTTCCGTGGTGACTGTCCTTATTGCAAGCACATGGTGCCAACACTGCAATGGATCACCCGGCAATACGACATGACGATCCTGCCTATCAGCCTGGACGGGGCAACCATTGAGGGATTGCCACCTTCAGTCAAAGACAACGGGCTATCCACCAAACTGGGGGTAGAGGCTGTTCCGCTCTTTGTTCTCGGCAATGTTAAAACCCACAAAATGGTGATACTCGGCGCTGGTGTGCTGTCGTTACAGGATTTTGTGGAACGGATTTACGTGCTGACACAGACCACACCGGGCGATCTGTAACGTGAAACTCGCGCAGCGATTCGTTTGCCCCCTCGCCCTCGGGGAGAGGGTTGGGGAGAGGGAAACGGGCATTGCAAGTTTTAATATCAGGGGTGGCTGTTGCCACGCCCGTTAAGAAGGATTCAGCATGCGCTACTACAAACTATTCATCTCGGTTCTTGCCGCGACCTATCTCACCGCAGCGCCAGCAAACGCCAACGTGGGGACGGGAATGCAAAACTGGTTCGACAGTATGGGCGGGTACACTAATGCGACACCCCCATCGTCCTACAAGGGGCAAACCATGAATGGATACTCTGCCGGTGGTTTCTACGCCAGAACGCCGGTGAGAACCTATCAACTGGCACAAATCAGCCCACCGTCTCTCGACATCGGCTGCGGGGGTATTGATCTGCACGCGGGCTCATTCTCTTTCATCAATAAAGCCGCGATAACCGCATTGTTCCAAAACATTGGTACCTCCATCAGCTATGCATTTCTGCTGGCCATCAAATCCTCCATGCCGGAAATGGCAAGCCTGTTCGAGTATTTGCAGGATGTCGCCAACAAGGTGAATGGCATGAACGTCAATGCCTGCAAAATGACAGAAGGCATCCCTTTTGTGCAAGGCGCTGACTTGTCAAAAAACATGTCGGCAATGTTTAGCCATGTAGCAGGGTCAACCTCGAACATGTTCCCGGACTCTTTTGATTCATGGAAACAAACCAAGACCGATGCGACTGCCGCCGAAGCAGCAAAAGCCGCAGCGGCCGCCAGCGATCCCACCAAGGCGAATTACTTCAAACCCGGCAATGTGGTCTGGAAAGCCTTGCAAAATGTCAGCGGTATTGACGATGAAGACAAACGGCTCATTATGAGCATCACAGGCACGATCATCATCACACCGGCTGTACCCGGTGGTGCCAATGGCGGCGGTCAGCCAACATGGCATTACACACAACCCACCAGTATTCGCGTGGAAGATTTTATCGGAGACGACCCGTCAACCGCTTCCACCGGGGTAGATGTTTATGTGTGCGACACCACAACGGATTGCCTCAATCCAACCGTCCCTGCGATCAAGGTCTCCATCACGCCATTTGTAAAAAAGGTCAGCACATCCATCGATGCACTGCGCACCGGCATCACGACCCGCGCTGCGCAAAGCATCAATGACTTCAAGATTGTGGATGCTTCATCGGTGCCGGTGTGGAAGCTGCTCACTACCGCCACAGCGACCAATCAGCCGCAGATAGTCGATTTATACAAACGTCTGATCGCTGTTGATATCGCCTATTCCTATTTCAACGGACTCATCAGGATGGCCAGCCAATCGCTTGCCAACGCTGAAAGCGGCGCTGTCCCACCGGATGCACAGACGGCGCTTGCTCAATTGCATACAAGGTTAAGCAATCTGTCGGCACTCGTGCAAACCATGCGCATCGCTGAATACAACAAAACATCTGGCGAGGCCAACCTGCAAAGACAGATACAGCTGATGCACCAGGCAATGGTTGCCGGCATCCCGGCACAAGCATTCACTTCGATGACCGTCTTTGGGAGTGAGCGGTGATATTTGAAGTTTTTTCATATTGGAATATCAGAGAGCTGGAGCTGGTTTTCAACGCAGTGGCCGCAATTGTGGGTAGCGGCGATTATCTTGGTCTGCTGAGAACGCTCGCGCTGGTAGGTCTGCTCGCAATGGCCATGGCTGTGCTTGCCGGATTTAGCCAGCTGCCGGATTTTGGGCGCTGGGTCATCATGCTTGCCCTGTTCAACGCCATGCTGCTTGTTCCTAAAGTCAACGTGGTGATAACCGACCGAACCGGCACTCAGCCATCGGTTACTGTTGCCAACGTGCCCATTGGCCTCGCCGCTTTTGCGCACTCGATCAGTCATATAGGCGACTGGCTGACACGTTCATTCGAGACTACTTTTTCGCTACCCGCAGACATTCAGTTCCTCACCAACGGCACACTCTTCGGCCATCGTGTGCAAGAGGAGGTGCTGCACACCAAGTTCGACAACTCGATCCTGACCGGCAATCTGATGGAGTTCTACCGCGAATGCGTCATACCGGAATACTCGACCGGGTTTGTCGTCGCATCAGACCTGGCAAAATCGAACGACATCTGGACTTACCTCAGCGGCAAGACCAATCCGGGCAGGCTCGTCACAATCCGCACCATTCCCGGTGTGCCGGTACCAACTGCTACAGACGCTTATGGATGCGATGTCGCCTATACCTATCTGACCGCGCAAATTGTTGCAGTCAACACCCAGCAGATGAATACGCTGGGCAAACGGCTTTATCCGGGACTGCCGACCGCCGCAGCCAATTCAGCAGTTCAGGGGGCGATCCAGACATCAACCAACTACATGCTCGGCGTTTCCACAACGGCTCTGGATGCGACCAAACAAGCCGCCATGAGCAACTTCATGATTGATGCGCAGTACATGCTGCCAGCGCAACTCGGTGATGCCGCATCCGCTTCAGCCAATCTCGGTCAGGCGCAAGCCATACGCTCCACCTCCGAGAGCTACAAGATGATGGCAAAGATGGCAGAAAGCACCATGCCTAAAGTCAAGAATATCGTTGAGATCGTGCAATATTCGGTTTTCCCGATCATCCTGTTGCTGGTATTGCTGGCCGGACATAAAGGCGGGCTGGTGTTGAAGGCTTATGTGATGAGCCTTGTGTGGGTGCAATTGTGGCCACCACTTTATGCCGTCATGCACCTTGTGATGACGATGCACGCCCAGGACCTGGCGGCAATGACCGGCGGACTTGGTTTGTCCATGTCGCAATACAGCCTGGTGAACAATGCCTACATCAGCGATGAAGCCATTGCGGGCATGATCTCGGCGACCGCGATACCCGCCATCGCGGCGGCAATCGTGAAGGGCGGGGACGTGGGCGCACAGGCGATTGCCGGAATGGTATCCCCTGCGCGCGAATCGGAAAGAATTGCCTCTGGCATGTCCTCGGGGAATTTGCAGATGGGTAACGCATCACTGGGTAATCAGTCGTTCGATACGATGAGCGGACTGCAATACAACACCCGACCCACGATACGACAAGGTGGATTCGAGAGCACCGCACAGGATGGCGTGAAGCGGTTTACGGGTACAGACGCGAACGGTAATGCAATGCAGATCAATGATGCGTCTGGCGCGGTACATACCCTGCCGGCAAAGATCAACCTCGGCAGCAAAGCGTCAGGCGCACTCCAAACTGCCTCCGAAAACTCTGAAAGAACCGCCTTCACCGAATCTGTCGCAGCGCGGATGGCAATGACGTCGGCGCTAAGTCAAATAGCCTCGTTCGAGAAAGGCCACGGCAAGAGTGCAGCTGCCGGACAACAGGACATGACCAGCTCACAAGCGTCATTCCTTCAGTCTTACAATGAAGCCCAGAAAATCGCCCATAACTACGCATCGGGGCATGGCTTATCCCAAAAGCAAGAGGCAGAATTGCTCGCATCAGCAGGCGCAGATGCAAGCGGCGGGATCAATATCTTTGGCAACGGAGCAACCGTGAGCGCGGGGGCGACAGTCAAAGGCAAGAGTAGCTCTGGAACGACGCAAATGCAGAATGTTGCACACCAGCTCGCCCAGGATAAAGGATTCGCGAATGCCATTTCGACCATGCGGAATGCCGCTCATCAGGACACCTTTACACAAGGCGAAGACAAAACGGCAAAAGCTGCACAGGGGATCAGAAGCAGCTTCGATCAAGCAAAGTCCCACGATGAATCAGCCCAAGCCGCCCATGAAAAATCACTCACCTTTAAAGAGGCGGCTTCGCGCACCAAAGAAATGGCTGGCAACTACGATGCGAACTATACCAATGAATTCGTAGGGTGGATGCAAACGCAATCCGACCGCACCGGGCATCGCTATACGGTTGATGATGTCACCGATATGGCACTGCATGATAAAAGCGTACTGGAGCAATACGCGGATCGTTTTGTGAGTGAGCAGCTTGTGCCCAAGATAGATCAGGCAATCGAAAAACCGGCAAATAACGTGGCTGGGGGATACGAACAATACAAAGCAGCCGTGCCGGGAACTGAGGCAGTTACCCATTCCCACAATCAGAACGATGCACGGGTAATGGGCGCAGCAAGAGGCGCGGGGGTTGACCCCAATACAGCACCCGCCAACCACGTTACAGGACAGGTGAAGAGAATGACTGGACAGGCGAATGACAGAATCAAAGCGGGGCGGGGCGCCGTTACCGAAGAAGGCAAGCCCTTGGAGAAAGATGCAACCAAATTTACCGACCCCGCCCGGCAAAATAACATGAGTCTGGCAACGCAGAATGCCACAGCCTCCGTCATGCCAGCAGGCACGATGTCACTACTAAAGAAGGCCGGGTTAGTCAGTGATGAGGCCGGTGTGGCGAAACCTGTTGCCGAAGGTTACAAAGGTTCGACTACTGATGCCATTGTGGATACTGCGCTTGATGTTGGATTGACGGTTGGGGGAGGGGCGGCTGGCAGATTTGTTGGAAATGCCGCTGGTAAAATTCTAGGGGAGTCCGCAGGTAAAGTCGCAGAAGGCAAAATCCTTGCCAATGCGGCAAGGGTGGAAGAGCGAGGTCTGGCAGCGGGTAAAGTCGAGGCTCAAGCGGCAGCGGACACCAGAAGAGAGGCCGAGCGCGAAACGTCCAGAAAGGCCGGAGTCAACCGCGAGGCCGAGGTAAATGCAACCCATGCAGTGGCGGGAACAGTGGTTGGTGCGGTCGCAACCAATCAAGCATTAGATGCCATTAAGGAAGGGGTAAACAAAGCAAATGACCTTGGCAATCAGATTGGAGATTAAGCGAAGCAGGTATTCAAGAATTAAAGTGTAGTAGTTTAGACTTGATCAGGCAAAGTTTGACAGATTATTAACTTCTATTGCCCAAAAATTCAAGCTTGCTTTGATTTGCGCTTCCCGATATCGGACATTGGCGAATTCACGCTAAGGGTAGGTTGCCGTCTTTCAGGAGAATTGCCATGAACGCACCCTCTTCGGCCATGGACTAAACCGCTCGCGCGGTAATTGGCGCTCCGATTTAGCGCTTGTGGGTAGTTGACAGAAGCGCACCGCTGCTTATGTTGAGAAGTGAGGCAATCCGCCTCATTTTTCGATAGGAGCAGCATCATGAACTCAACGACACACACCCTCAGTCCGTTGCGTCAACGCTTTCTTGACGACATGCGGATGCGCAAACTCACCCCCAAGACCCAGAGCGGTTACCTCCGCACCGTCAGCCGGTTTTATGACTGGCTGAAACGTTCGCCGGATACCGCAACGGCCGAAGACTTAAGGCGTTATCAGATGTACTTGGTCGATCACGGCATGTCGTCGATCTCACTCAACATCACGATTACCGGATTAAAGTTCTTCTTCAATAGCACCCTTGATCAGCCCGAGTTAATGAGGCACATGCATCCGGTGCGCGAGCCGCGCAAGATTCCAATTGTCTTGAGTCAGGAAGAAGTCGCGCGCCTGATCGGCTGTGCCGGAAACCTCAAGAACCAAACGGCATTGTCAGTTGCCTACGGCGCGGGACTGCGCGTCAGCGAGGTCGCTGCGCTCAAAGTCAGTGATATCGATAGCGAACGCATGACCCTGCGCATTGAACAGGGCAAAGGCAGCAAGGATCGCTACGCGATGCTCTCCCCTGTCCTGCTGGAGAGTCTGCGGACTTGGTGGCGCGCTGCTCGTGCCTCAGGTTGGATGCTCAAGGGGGGCTGGTTGTTTCCGGGCCAAGATCCCGCTGACCCGATCAGCACCCGTCAGCTCAACCGAGTCATCCATGAGGCGGCCAAGGTCGCCCAGATCGACAAACGCGTCCCGATGCACACCCTGCGTCACAGCTTCGCTACTCACTTGTTGGAACAGAAGGTGGATATTCGGGTGATTCAGGTTTTGCTGGGGCATAAAAAACTGGAGACGACAGCACTCTATACGCAAGTGGCGACCAAGATTCTGCGTGAAGTGGCCAGCCCCCTGGATAGTCTGCATTCGATGTAAACATCGTGTAACTCAGCATTATGGTGCGTCCCGTACTGGAGGTCGCGGACATCTTCCGCGCCCAGGGTCCGGCATGGCGAGCAGCTCAGCAAGGGCATTTGAGTTTAGGGCAATTGAAGGTCATGTCAGCCATCGAACAGTGCCGCAGCGCGGCGCTGGGAGGACATGTGTTGCATTGTCCAGCGTGTGCGCATGACGAAATCGCGTACAACTCCTGCCGTAACCGGCATTGCCCAAAGTGTCAGGCCAGCGCCGCCAAGCGTTGGCTCGAAGCCCGTCAGACCGAGCTACTGCCGGTGGACTATTACCATGTCGTGTTCACCTTGCCCGCGCCGATCAGCGCCATCGCTTACACCAACAAGGCGGTGATCTATCGTTTGCTGTTTGAGGTGGCGGCCGAGACGCTGCGTACCATCGCCGCCGATCCCAAGCATCTGGGGGCACGCATTGGGGCGACGTTGGTGCTACACACTTGGGGATCGGCGCTTACACATCATCCTCATGTGCATGGCATTGTTCCCGGCGGTGGGTTGTCATTGGATGGGGAACGTTGGGTTGCGTGCAAGCCGGGCTTCTTTCTGTCGGTGCGTGTGCTGTCGCGGCTGTTCCGGCGGCGCTTTATCGAAGAGCTGGACTTGGCGCATCGTACCGGTCAGTTACAGTTCTTCGGTGAGTACGTGCAGCTGAGTGAGGCGACTGCCTTCGCAGAGTGGCTTGCACCGCTGCGTAAGTGCGAATGGGTGGTGTATGCCAAACGTCCGTTCGCCGGGCCTGCTGCGGTGTTGGCGTATCTGTCGCGTTACACCCATCGGGTGGCGATCGCCAATTCTCGTCTGATCGCGCTGGATGAGCGTGGCGTGACTTTTAAATGGAAGGATTACCGAGAGACGGGAGCAACGCGCCACAAGACGATGACGCTCAAGATCGACGAATTCATGCGGCGCTTTCTATTACATGTGCTGCCCAGTGGATTTCACCGTCTCCGTCACTACGGGTTGATCGCTAATTCTGGTCGGCGGGAGAATCTTGCACGGGCGCGCGAACTGTTGAATGTGGCACCGGTGGAGCCCAAAGAGATTGATGTGTCGAACGAAGCGGTTACACCGACCTTCGTTTGCCGGAAATGTGGTGCGGCGATGATCGTGACTGGAATATTAGCACGCGCATCAAACATCCGCGCGCCACCATCGTGTCGAGGTGTGCCATGAGCATCAGCACAATTCGTCAATCCAATCGACATCGGTCAATGCCGTTACGTGAAGCCGTTGTCTGGCGGTGTAAAAACGCCATTCCTGGCGCACCGCCTCGACAAGAAATCGCATCTATTCGCTTCAATGCGGAGTACCTACGTCAGTTGAACAATGTTAGTGTCAGTTCGAAGGTGGGATTTTTATGTTCGGCGACAGTGTGATCTCTCAAATCCCCATAGGTCGTTGCCCACTCTAACGCGCACCGGCATCATCACCGCGGTTTCTTCCCTGAAGGCTTGTCAGACGCCTGCCCCACTGAGGGTCGTTGCACCTTGCTCGGGCTGCGACTAAGGGCAGGCATCTGACAACCCTAAACCAAAGAAGACACTGGAGGTTTTATGAAAAGGCTATCGGCTCAGCTTGCGAAAATGTCCGGTTCCAAGATTTTACACTTGTCACTTTCGACTTTAGATAGAACAATTCTCTATTATTGAGATACAGGGACAGCTACCTAGAGCGAATATTATTGTTCCGTCCAAACTTCAAATTTGGATCGAACCCAACTTCGAACATTTCCAAGTTATTCAAATACAGAAGTACAAGCACTTGCCCGTTGGACGATAACATCGACTGTTCAAGCACCTCATACTGGTCGGCATCATCGTTTTCAAACCAAGTATCTGCCGACTGCTTCCTTAAGCGATTGCATGATTCTCCAGCATTCAAAACATCATAAGCAAAGCTATCTTCATCAAGGTTGTTACGAAGCCACCATCTTCTAGGGACGTGTGATGCCTTTATTGACCATTTGAGCCCATTCTTTGTATAGCATGCGACGATAATCGGGTGTGTATCGAGCTTTGCAAGCCTGATAGACGCGGCCTGCATACTGACGTTAAATATTTCAGCAATTTTTTGTAGGTCGTTCAGGCCAAGCTGCTTTGTTGCATTGGCAATTGGTCGAAATATCGAGGTCGGCATCAATAAATGCGAAGCAAATTCATCTGCATCTTTTTCAAGCCGGATGTCGGCACTATAGTTCTGAACTATGTCGTCTGCCCTGCATCGAAATGACTTCCCTCTATGCAGCAACCAATGACCAATCTCATGGGAAACTGAGAAGCGCTCACGACCACGGCTTGATGAAGGATTAACCGTTGCAATTGCTTTGCTGCCAAACCCGACTAAAGTTGCCTCGCAACCATCAAGCATTTGATATCGAACATCGATTCCACTGTCGAAGGCGATGGCCTCAACATCAATATCTTCTGGTGAAGTAATACCCAGCTCATCAATTAGGTTCTCGGCACACTGAGCAGGCTTGTTACTTGCCATTGCCAGAGCTTTCGTCATCTGACTTGAGAATGTGCAGTTGCTTGTAAAGCATTAGAACATCTTCATCTGACATATCGCCAAGAGATCTTGCCGCTAGTGTGTAGCTGGGGTCGTTCATCGCAGATTCAATAAACGCACGAGCTGCAGCTACACTTACTTGAGGCGCGGGTGGAATAGCAGAGGCATTGCTAATGACCACCCCAGCTTTTGCGGCTGCCATACGGCGGCGCCCAGCTTCAGTTTTTGCCGCCGCAATCATCGCCATATTTTCAGCTTTCAATGCATTAGGGTCGACTCCCTCAAGGATGTCCTCATCTGCCATCTCTAGCAGCTCATCGAGCTGCATATTGAGGAACGTGGCAAGTTCATCGGACTTTCCAGTTTCTCTCATTTATCCTCCTCTTTCATGGTGCCAAGCCGGCGCATCAACCTTTTGCGGGCTGCCTCATATCGATTCATTTCCCACCCCAGATATTCGGCAGCATCATTCCCCCTTAGTTCCAATGACCAGACAGCAACAACATCTTGGAGATCGGCATCATCTGCAACAAGCGCCTCAATGGCAGAAAGTTCCATTCTGCCTTGTAGAATACGTTCTGGTGTCAATTCATTCTTTGGAATTACTACAGCAGTGACTTCGTCGTCATCAATGAGCAGTGACATATCAGAAACATCGACATGATGATCGACTGCACCTTGCTGCTCTCGCTCCCTGCAATTAGAAGCTTCACTGTGCATCGCATTAATCACCACCATGATTGGGCGTGCATTCCTTGGAAAAATTCGCTCACCTGCTATTAGTTTTAAATAAGTTTCCTGAATTAAATCCTGCGGTGACAGATACGCTAGTCCACAGGAATATGTACGCGCCATAATCTTGATCCGCTGCATATCTGCAAGCGAAAGGCGGCTTAGCTCGGTCTCGACTTCGGTACGGCTCAGACGCATGTCAACGGTAGCCCCCTTCTAGTTCTATTCACTAAGACTGCCTTGTTAGGCATTACGGACGCGCGGGAAAAATTTTTTTCATCGGCGTCCGCAAATTTGCTTTCGCCAGTCTTACTACATAAGCGGCAAGATTTATTGATTTGAGTATCCATCCATGACTCAAGGAATGGCGGGATACTGAAGCAATTTCTCTTTAATTTCAAGTTGCTAATGATAGAAATATTTTAGACAAACAATTTAGGAGAACCTCGCAATGAGCAATGAAAAAGCAGAGCAGCAAAAGGATCGCAAAGAAATCACCATCATCATCAATGGCACAGCCAAGGTGATAGAGAAAGAGCGGCTGACCTTCGAAGAGGTCATCGCCCTGTCATTCGACAATCCGCCAACGGGCGATGGCGTTCAATTCACAGTCCAGTTTTCTCGTGGACACTCCGACAAACCGAAGGGCTCGTTGGTTGAAGGGCAATCGGTACAAGTTAAAGAAGGGATGGAATTCGATGTCACACCAACTAATCGCTCGTAGCCAAGATTTGCAGAAACTTCAGAACGAAGGGTTTGACCTCGAAGTTCGTGATGCTTTTCTGCTGATTAAAGATGTGCCGTTTGTGACCGCAGGCCGTGAAATTAATCGTGGTACGCTGATTTCGCCGCTCAAGGTCAGCGGCGACGTGACAGACCGTCCAGATACCCATGTTGCTTACTGGACGGGAGAGCACCCTTGTCATAACAATGGACAAAAGATATCAGCAATCGCTAACCAAAGTCCGGCGCAGAATTTAGGTAACGGCATACAGGCGAACTTCACGTTCTCGGCGAAAGCCGAGTATCGTGATTACCACCACAAGATGACGACCTACATTGGACGTATAACTGGAGAGGCTCAGGTGCTCAATCCAGCAGTGACTGCGCAGACCTTTCCTGCGATCGCCACCGAAGAGGGTGAATCTATTTTCAAATATCTTGATACGGCAACTAGCCGAGTCGGCATAGGTGCGTTTAACGAAAGGTTCTCAAGCCAGCGTATCGGTATTGTGGGACTTGGTGGAACAGGTTCATATGTACTTGATCTGGTATCCAAAACATGTGTCAAGGAAATCCACCTGTTCGACGGTGATGTATTTTCCCAGCACAATGCCTTTCGTGCCCCAGGAGCTCCGACCATTGATGAGCTGCGGGCGAAGCCCAAGAAGGTGGCTTACCTTGCTGCCGTTTACCAAAAGCTGCGCCGAGGAATACATGCACACGACCAATTTGTCGATGCTTCAACCGCCGAGTTATTACGTGGGCTTGACTTTGTATTCTTGTGTCTCGATAGCGGTGCTGCCAAAAAAGATGTAGTTATGGCGCTCATAGGATTCGGCATACCATTCGTAGAGGTAGGCATGGGCATCTTGCGCGCCCAAGATAGTCTGTCCGGTCTGATGCGTATTACAACCTGCACAATGGATGTCCACGAGCGAATCATCAAGAAGATGAACTTCTCAGATGGTGGGCAGGAAGAAGACGAATATTCCACAAATATCCAGATAGCCGAACTTAACGCCATGAATGCTGCATTAGCGGTCATCCAATGGAAAAAGCTATACGGATTCTATCGAGATTCGTCGCGGGCCTACTCCTTCAGCTATTCAATAGCAGCCAACGAAATGGCTAACGATGAAGAGGAATGAAATGATACGCCAGAACGTTTTGCAACCTATCTATGTTGAGTATATCCCCGAGAAGCTTGAGACTGGCGTGATCTACATTTCCAAAAAATATCGCACTGCTACACATCTGTGCTGCTGCGGGTGTGGGTTAAAGGTGGTGACGCCGTTAAATCCTGCTAAGTGGACATTGACCGATCATGGACAGACCGTATCCTTGAACCCTTCGATTGGAAACTGGAGTTTTCCGTGTAAGTCACACTACTGGGTCGATCACGGCCATATTCGATGGGCAGGAAAAATGTCTGCACAACAAATCACCAACGTACGCAGATATGATCAACTGGATACAGAGCGGCACTCCACTCGCAATGTGAGTATTATGTCGCGGGTCGGTGAGTTGTTGAAACGTTGGTTTGGCGGCAACTAATGTATTGATGTAGCCGGACACGGAAGTATTCAAAGCATTTTGGAGAGATCATGGTGAATTGGGCGGAAAAAGCTACAGCTAACATGCTTCACTTATCCAGGACCAAAAATTTAGCATTAGCAATGCGCGAATGGTCAACCACTGGAGGCTATGAAGATAGCCATAGCATTGACGAAATATGTGAGCTTTGCGAACACGAAGGTCTGCGATATCAGTACGAAATCGAGAACTCTCTGACATGGCATACGCTTTGGGTTGGCTCAACATGCATCACAAAGTTTGTTCCTTTGTATGAAAATGGTCGTGAAGTCACTGGTGAAGAAGCGAAAGCCAACTTGCTACGGAAATGGCAGGCTGAGTATGCCGCAAACTCAAGGGAGGAGAGAGCGTTTGCTTTGTTGATGAAGTTGGCTTCAGTAGACACCCGGTTCGCCGATTCAAGTTGGAAACATAAATGGAAGCTGGGTTACAGCGCAAGGCAAATGGTGATGCTTTCAGTCTCGTGTAAGGAAAGATTGTTGCCGTTCAGCGCTAGTGACTTTCGAATCAATACTAGAAAGCAGTCTATTGTTCAACAAGTAAAAGATTTGCAACTCTGGCAGTATCGTCGTCTCCGGGCGGCATTGCCTGAATCAAGACGTGCTGAAATGGACACCTTTTTCAAAAATCGCATAGTTGCAAATTCCTAGGATATGGCACATGAATTGGCGCTATGTGCCAGAAGCTGGCATTTGATAATATTACCCAAAGCGGACGTTCAAATACCCGAGCAGGGCAATTGTGAACTGTCCGCATTTTTAAAGCATGTCCGGACGAGTCGGTCATATGAATAGCTGTTATGCCCCAGAGGACATAGAATGTCGTTCAGTAAACTCAAGATAAGAAACGCTACGTACATTGCTGACCCATCCACTGGTCAATACGTTTTCCATGTGCAAGATCCCCATGCTTTGGTTCAAGCCGCAGGATATCTCAAGCATATTCATGGCTGCAAAGGCAATGAACATATATTCTTCCGTGGGGAATCAAAGTTGTACGGGACACTTCCTCCTACGCTTTTTCGCGGTGTATCAACGCATGCAGGACAATCACGCAAGATAGGGCTGTTAAACTCCGTCCTTACCAAAGCGCGCAGCAACAACAAAATATTCGGCAAGCTAGATACGTTCATACATGAACCACTTCTGCAGCACTATGGGCTTAAAACCAGCTGGATTGATTTGGTTGACAACATTTGGGTTGCGCTTTGGTTCGCGTGCCACCGTGCTTACTCTACAGGCTCAATCAATGAGTATCTGCACTTTGAGCAGAGAACTGAAAGCAAAGAACCAGGTGGTTTTGCCTACATCCTCTTGGTTGCAGCTGACACTGACCCAGCACAGAAGTCACCGAAAGGTACCGTTCTAGGCAAGCACACAGAGTTCGTTGACCTACGAATTGCCGCCCCGTCCATTTTTCTTCGGCCTCACTCACAGCATGGGCTGTTGATGCGTATGCGAGGTGATACCGTCATGCGGCCAATTGACTACTCTCCGCAGATAAGAGGAGTTGTTCGCATTGGTCTAGGTGATGCACTTGATTGGCTTGGTCACGGAAAGATGCTCGGCGTACACGCTCTATTTCCCCCGCCCTTCTATGATCGTGGTTACGACATTTTGCTTAACAGCGGCATAGTCGGCTCAAGATCCATTGGTGCAATCCACCACATAGGCTCATGAGGCTTAACAATTCATTCAAGCCGAAGCCGCTTGTCGGCGCAGCCTAATTCAAACGTTGAACGGCCGCTTTCCGGAAAGTGCGACAGTCTGCAACAGATCGATTGTGATCCATCTAAATTATCAGGAGCGGACATTCTCGCAAGCTGAGACGACAGCCTTTTCATAAAACCTCCAGCGTCTCCTTTGGCCGAAGAGGGTGCATCCCCCGTTGGGGTATTGAGCGGCAGTCCATGGGCACATTCCAGAAGCTAATTTTCCCTGTTTCACCACCGAATACCAGTCGTTCGCAAATTGCCTTTTTGGTCCTGTGCCGAGCCATATGATTCGATTTGTTCGGACAGCAAATGTCTGTTTAAGTCTGAACTACTACAATTAAAGCAATTGGCCTCAGCGATGCAAACCGCCTACGCCGCTCCGTCTGATTGCGCTTGCCATTTCCTGCTGGCGCAATTCGGACTTCATTGCCCAGAGGTGAGTCTTGTGCCAGTCTTCAGCGGTGCAGTCCTTGAAAGTCTTGGCACGCCATCTTGCTGCCCTCATTGCTGCAGGAGATGCCCAAAGCATAAACCACAGGGTTATAACCGCAATGATTAACACCCACACAAAAGACGTCATTGCACCCAAGGCGACAAAAAACACAAAACTCAATCCAAGCTTGATACCGCCATCTTCGGTTACATGCTTAAACCCGGCCATTAAATCGTAAACATACTGGGCAACAGGGTTATCAAACTCAACCACGGTTTTGAAGTCAAATTGGACGGCACGATCACATCCCGGTATTTTGGAAGGCCGAGCAGGCGGATCAGCAACCGAAACGCGCCGACAGTCACCCAGTAGCATGCAAATATCGCTACCACCGCGATACCCAACAAAATCAAGATTCCCATTTCTGCCTCCAGTAACTAAAGCATTTATGCAATTTAGCCGATCAACCTCATCCCGCAATTCTTGGCCGCATCTCGGTCAAATGTTGCCGTATAGCCGCCCCCCTCCTCGCTGGCCGAACGCTCGACAAGCACTCCGCAAAATCTGCCCCCCCTTAGCTTCACGTTGCCGCTGTAGAAAAACTCAAAATTGCAAAAATCGCCTCATGAAAAATCAACAAATTACAATGTCCATTTTCGTTGAAAATAGGGTATTTCTATAGCTTCGTTAGCGGTTTTTTTGTTAAAGGATCCGCTGGACTTCAAATTCCAAAGTTTGCGGGTAATAAAACAAGAGGTATGCTAGTTTTACCTTTTCGATGGGTAGGGCAAAATTAGCCACTAAGGCACACCATTATCAACGTAAACTTGGATTAGCCATGCGCTACAAGAAAATGCGACCATTTATTTTTTACATAAATTATTGAGAACAAATTTACCGTTCCGTTATCAATGAGTAGCGCATAATTTTGGGCTTAAAATGTTACTCTTGCTTGAACCACGCCCATCAATAAACTTTTTTGGCAAAGCACCGACAAAATATGAACCTCGCCTCGCCCAGGATGCCTCACCAACACTCGCACGTAAAGCGACACTGGATGATCAACATCTTCTGGGGAATAGTGATTGAGGCTGTAGTCATATCTTTGCATAACTCGCCCTTTATTCAAAATTGGCAAAATTTCGCATTCGACTCGGTAATGCGTGCGCAAGCTAATCAACCGATAGAACGCCCATTTCCGCTGGTGTTAATTAATATCGACAACCAAACCTGGCGTGATTCGGCCTGGGGAGGTGGTGAGCCTAAATATGCACCGCGTGACAAGTTATATGCCCTGATAGAACACGCAGCAAACAACGGCTCGCGATACATTATTGTGGACATTCTGATCGAAGGTAAAAATACCGCAGAGGACGAACAATTTGCCGCGCAAATCGACACCCTTTTAAGTGCCAAGCAATGGAAGAAGTCAAAGCAACACCTGATTTTTATACGCTCCATCCGCACAGCGCTGGATTCACGTGCTGCAAATGAATTACGCAGTTCCGAGCTGGATCAAGTCATTACCCGTCACAACAAGCAAGCACACCTCGCCGCCACTTATTACCTACCATCCGCAGATCACGTAATAAGGGATTGGGAATTATGGAAAATCGCCTGCAATACAACCACCAAAAACGGCAGTGGACTCTGGCAGATACTTCCCTCAGTCCAACTGCTGATCGCGGCCTTGGATGATGCAAAACTGGATTTATCGGCATCCCCATTAAACAGCCACACTCAGCACTGTGCCACGAACGTTGAACAAGGCCCAGAAAAACTGGCAGAACAACAAAAAGAATCCACCGAACTCAATGAAAAAATGTGGCATTGGTTCGCACCCAATAGCAACATGAGCGGCCCTGGACATACCGAAGAAGCTATGGCCAGTCGCATCATCTACCGCTTTAACCAGATGCAGGGAGACGCAGCACTTTATAGTAACAGCCCAGTCAAGGATGTGCGTGCACTTGATATCATCAAAAACAAAATCCCGCCCACCAACTTCAACAACGCGATTACCGTGATAGGCCAAACTTTCTACGAAGCAGAAGATCAACACTACACCCCGCTGGGGAAAATGCCTGGCCCGCTGCTGTTACTTAATAGCATCGACTCCATGTTGCTCGACGCACAACACAGCAAGCAAGCATTTTACGTATTAACCGCCCCCAATCTTTGGTTCACCATACCAATAGCGCTCATTTTAATTATCGGTGTTGGCTATGTTTTTGCCCGCTGGAGCTCAATCAGTGGCACCCTGATCGCCACATCGGTCACAATAATTTTATTGGCACCAGCAAGCTACTACATGTTTAGATATGGTGTATGGCTAGATTTTGCCGCCCCTGTCATTGCCATACAAATTCACCAGCTGATCAAGCGTATAGAAGAAAATATCGAACACAAACAACTCGTAAAATCTAACAGTCATAACCACACATGAAGGGTAAACGGCATGATTGACTTTAAGAAATTAAGCGTCACTTTAGCTATTGTCACACTACTCGCCAGCCCCAGCACCTATGCAACCGCCTACATCGACAGCATCAGCGGCGCGCAACGTGGCGTTGTCAGCATCGAAATTACCCGCCAGAATGAAGCAAAACCCAGGCAAATCGACAAGCTAAGACTGGACCAAAGCATGTTCGAACTCAAAACAGGTGACATACTGGAACTTAAAAATCCCAATGTAACCGTAGTCATACGCGCAGAATCAGGAGAAGAAATAAAATTTTACCAAGGCTCCCACAAAGGGAACAAAATCATCCTGATGGATAAAACAGCCCTCTCACCTAGTGAAAGATTTTGGCAGTGGATCAAACAAACGCTCCCCCAAAAAGAACCTGGGCAGCCCAAAATGGCCGGATCAAGAGGGACTGACGGCTGTCGTAATACAGACACCGATATCAGCACCATATTCGCCACATCCATACCCGCACAAAACAGCATCAGCTCAAAAAACCATGCACTCTTTATACCCTGGCAAGGCGGCCTTCCCCCCTACAGCATCACTCTGGCAGATGCCACCGGAAAAAGCATTGCCACCAACCAGGAAAAAAATGCCTGTGAAACCCATTTCGCTAATCTGCAACTTCAGACAGGCCAATACACACTCAGCATCCAGGATGCCAAACACGCCAAAATTCGTTTTGAACTCGATATCGTTGACGCAGCCCCCCCCCTCATGCCAGAAGCCCTCCAGACAGAACCCCTGCCGGACGAGCTACGCACCCAGTATTACCTTAACTGGTTGACCAAACAGGACGCAGGTCGCTGGACACTCGAAAGCCTCCAGCTCGCCCAACCCTGGCGTAACAGCAACAACATCCAAAACTGGTTGAACACCTGGGGCGGCGGACAATATCAGCCTGCAAAATAAAAGTATTTATTGATTCAGAATTTTTTGATGTACCCAATTGTAGAATGGATAAACCTACGAATCTACCAACAAGGTGCAAAATTAATCGGCGGATGCTGACGCTTATCCACCCCTGAATAAACGGTATTTCAATATTTTCTACGTCCCTTATGCACGCCGGCAAACAGCTTTTCGCCCACAGCATAAAACGTAACGGCGTAGCAAACGCAGAATGGGTGCCACATAGCGATTCCCATTCTATTGATTTTAAGCGTATCGTTACCGCAAACCACTCCCCTTGCTTGACTGGGGATTGATTGTGAAAATTTGACTAAAGCAGGCTAGGAGTACATATGTTATTTACAAAACGAACACAAAAATATTTTGTACTATCCAGCCTGCTAGCTTGCCTGATATCCCCACTAAGCACACTCGCCGAGCAAGCGATTCAAATTACCCAAAAAGATGAAACAAATTCATCAACACTCAAACCGGATGTAAATGCACAACTGGTCTTTGCTTATAAACTACATCAAAACGACGAACACGAAAAAGCATTTGCCATATACGAACAACTGCTTTTGCAGGAGCCAGATAATGCGGATATTTATGTGCAACGTAGTATTTTGCTACTCAAGCTCAAACAAAATGAGCAGGCCGTAGCCGATTTAAAAAAAGCAGCTCAGCTGCGGCCAAAGTTTGCCATTGCATGGGGCAAATTAGGCTGGCTACTGTTACTACAAAACGAGCTACCCGCCGCACAAATAGCCAGCAGCAAAGCGCAAGCCCTAGAACCTGGAAATTATGCCTGGACCGTTAATTTGGCCCATAGCTATCTGTTACAAGGCCAGGTTGAAACAGCACAGCTGTGGTATCAAAAAACCATTCCACTCATTCCAGACGAAAAATCGCTGTTATCTGGGCCGATGGCTGATTTTGTGTTATTTGCTGCGCGTGGTTGGCAAACTCAACAGGTAGCACAAATACAAATCTGGTTTGCAGAACAAAGTAAAGCACCATTAGCTCGTAAAACCAAACTGGATAAATTAATACAGCAGATTCAGGTGCTAAGCCAAACAGCAAAGACTGCAGAAGAAGCACTCAGCTTAATACCTCAAGCGATTACGTTAACAGAGCAGGAATATGGTTCAGAGTCAGTTCAGTCCAGGAGATATTTTGATAGGTTAGCTAGGCTCTGTTACAGCATGGGGCGTTATGCCCAAGCCGAGCCCTTGTTTTTACGCGCCTTAAACATCTCCGAAAAGGCCAACGGGGCAGATCATCCAAGTACCGGAACTAGCCTCAACAACCTGGCTGAGCTATACCGAACCATGGGACGTTATGCCGAAGCCGAGCCCTTGTATTTACGTGCCTTAGCCATCTCCGAAAAAGCCAGCGGTGCCGAGCATCCAGAGACCGGAACTCTCCTCAACAACTTGGCTTTGCTGTACCAAACCATGGGGCGTTATGCCGAAGCCGAGACCTTATATTTACGCGCCTTAAACATCTCCGAAAAGACCAACGGGGCAGATCATCCAAGTACCGGAACTAGCCTCAACAACCTGGCTGAGCTATACCGAACCACGGGACGTTATGCCGAAGCCGAACCCTTGTATTTGCGCGCCTTATCCATTTTAGAAAAAACCAATGGTTCTGAGAGTCCAAAAGCTGTAATAACTCTTTATAACTTAGCTGGTTTATACAGATCCATGAAACGTTACACCGAAACCGAGTCTTTGTATCTTTGTGCACTGAGTATCACCGAAAAAATTGATGGTAGTGAACATCCAAACACTGGGGCACGCCTTGATGATTTGGCGGATCTCTATACATTAATGAAGCAATATTCCAAAGCTGAATCTTTATATCTCCGCTCATTGACTATCTCTGAAAAAGCTTATGGTACCGAGCATTCAAATTCGATAAAAAATCTTAACAACTTGGCTGGTTTTTATAGAGAAATGAAGCTATATAGTCAAGCCGAAGCTATGTATCTTCGTGCATTGAATATATCTGTGAAAACTGACGGTAGTGAACATCCAAGCACCGTGAGATACCTTGATAATTTGGCTTTTCTCTATACATTAATGGATCGGTATGACAAAGCTGAGCCTTTGTATTTACGGGCGTTGACCATCTCTGAAAATGCCTATGGTACAGAGCTAAGTAAGATAGACCGTCTGGATAATTTAGGACGGCTTTACGGAAGAATGCATTCATATGACAAAGCTGAAACTATGTATCTTCGCGCACTGAGCATTGCTGAAAAAAAATATGGCACTGAACATCTTAACACTGGAAGATGTCTCACCAATCTGGGGATGTACTATCGAAGCTACATGGGCCAATATCTTAAAGCAGAGCCTTTGTTGCTCCGTGCACTGGACATCTCAGAAAAGATTAATGGGCCTGAACATAGAGATACATCAAGTGCGCTTGATAACTTAGCATTGGTCTATTCAGCGATGGGCCAATATTCCAAAGCCGAGTCGTTGTATCTTCGTGTGCTGTCCATTACAGAAAATAACTATGGTGCTGAGCATCTACATACATGGTATTCGCTCAACAGTCTTGTTCGTACCTACCAAGGGATGGGGGAATATGCCAAAGTTGAGTTATTTGCTCTACGTGCGTTAGCCATTTCCGAAAAAAACAATGGTTTTGAACATGATGACACATTAGATAGCGTCAAAAATCTGCTTACACATTATCAAACTATGGGCCAATTTGCCAAAGCTGAGTCATTAGCTCTCCGCTTACGGTCTATCGTCGAAAAAGACAATAACGAAAATCACCCTGGGTTATTAAAAAGTCTCGAAGGGTTGGCTGATCTTTATATTGCCATGGGGCAATTTACCAAAGTAGAGCCTTTGCTTCTTCGCTGGCTAGCCGTCTACGAAAAATTATATGGTGTTGGTTCTTCGGCATTTATAAGTAAACTTTATAGTTTGATTGATTGTTATTACGCGAAGGGGAAATATGTTCAAGCTGAATCTACATCTCTACGCGCCATCTCTATTGCGGATAAAATTTTTGGAGTTGACCAGAATGAGTCACTAAGAGCCCGATTAACATTAGCGCTACTCTATATATCTATGGGGCAATATTCTCGAGCAGAGCCAATAATTATTCACACGCTGGACATATCTGAAAAAAATTATGGTGATGTAAGTATGATTACAAATGGGTATCGCTTACATTTGGCTAACCTCTATTTAAGTATGGGTGAATATACCAAAGCCGAACCGTTGCTACTCCATACATTGGATGTATCTAAAAAAAATGGCGAAACAACAATAATAAATATTTATATTCAGACTGCATTGGCTTCTCTCTATAAAGAGACTAGGCGATATTACGAAGCTGAATATTTGTATAGCACAGCATTAGATACATCAGTAAATATCTTAGGCACTCAACACTATAGTACTGGTGGTATCCTCAATAAATTGGCTGTGTTATATCAAAATATGGGTAAATATACCCAAGCAGAAAAGCATTTACTACGTGCCTGGCAAATTGCCAACATTAACCATATACCTGAACAAAACTGGACTGTGCTAATAAATTTATGCTTTATCTACACCACAACCCACCCCGACCTCGCCATCTGGTTCGGTAAACAAGCCGTGAACACTTTACAAACCGTTCGTGCCGCCAATACTGGCTTAGATAAAGAAACGCAAAAAAGTTTTTTGCAAAAAAATGAAGGTATATATAAGAGGCTCGCCGAACTGCTATTTTCCCGAGGTCGCTTGCCAGAAGGCCAACAAGTGTTGGCAATGTTAAAAGAAACAGAATATTTTGATTTTATCCAGCGCAATGCCGAAACAGACCCGAGGAAATCTCGTAGCGAACTCACTGGGCAAGAGCGGTTTATTAACCAGCGTTATGAAGCAATTCAAGCCAGTCAGGTGAGCTTGGCTGAGGAGTATAGGGCTTTGCTGGCCCGACAAAAGGGCTGGAAAGAAGCGGACAAAATACGCTACCAGAAACTGGACGAAGATTTGGCCGTGGCCAGCACCCGATTTACTCAGCTCGTAACACAACTGAAGCAGGAGCTGAGCAAGCAGAGCAGTCATTCTGACGAACGTTTGCTGGAAATCGGCGGCAAGAATCTGGATGCGTTATACAGCTTCAAAGACACATTAAAAAAATTGGGCCATGGTGCGGTCACGCTGCATTATCTATCCACCGATCAACATTTATGGATTCTGCTCACCACGACCAATACGCAACTGGCACGTAAAGTGGTAATCAGCAATACTGAGCTTAATACTTTAATCGCCCAATATCGCAACGCAATTGCCGAGCGCAGCCATGAGGTTAATAAGTTAGGCAAGCAGCTTTATGATCTGGTGGTTGCCCCCATTGCGGATGATTTACGCCAAGCACATGCACAAACCCTGATGTTGTCGCTGGATGGGGCATTGCGTTATTTGCCGATGGCAGCGCTGTTTGACGGTCAGCAATATCTGGCAGAAAGCTATCGTTTGGCCATTTTCACCGAAGTCGCAAAAGACAAAATAAAAGACCCATCCAATCCCAACTGGCACTTTGCTGGCTTTGGCTTAACCCATAGTATCGGCGGGTTTGGTGCTTTGCCTGGGGTAAAAAGTGAATTTGAAGGCATGACCAAACAAGGCCTGCCAGGTTCATACCTCCTAGACGAAGCCTTTACCGCTGACGCATTCAAACTCGGCCTGATACAAAGCCCGCCAGTCGTGCATGTGGCAAGCCATTTCAAATTCCAACCTGGCAACGAAACCAATTCTTTTTTACTACTGGGCGACGGCAACAAACTCTCATTAGATGCGCTGAAAAACGGTAATTATCAATTCACCGATGTGGATTTACTAACCTTGTCGGCCTGCGAAACCGCCGTGGGGGGTGGTAAAGAAGAAAATGGCCGTGAGATTGAAGGTTTTGGCGTGTTGGCACAAAATCAGGGGGCAAAAAGTGTGCTGGCGACCTTGTGGCAGATAAACGATTTAAGCACTGGGCAGTTTATGCAAATGTTCTACCACATCCGCCAAAGCAACCCCGGCATGACTAAAGCAGAAGCCTTACAACAAACACAACAGGCGTTTATCAAAGGGCAGGTGGTGCTGGAAGCAAAACTGAATCCGCAACGTGTGGATGCAGCCGCAAAAGGCAAAATCACCACCGAACATCCGTATTACTGGGCACCATTTATTTTGATGGGGAATTGGTTGTGATAGACAGGTTTAAGGCTAATCAGGGGGTATTTATATTATCAGTCAAGCAAGCGCAAAAGCTTTTCTTTCTCTCCAGTCTGCTAGCGTGCCTAGTGTCTGCACATCAGGGCGTATGTGCGGAGCCAGTAGCGCAAACGGTTGAAATAAAATCGCTAACAAACAAGCTGGATGTCGCTACACAATTAACGCTTGCCAACAAGCTGCATCAAAACAATGAGCATGACAAGGCGTTTGTCATTTATGATCAACTGCTTTTGCAAGAGCCAGACAATACAGATATTTATTTTCAACGTGGCTATTGGCTAAGCAAGCTCGAACAAAATGAGCAGGCCATAGCTGACTTTAAAAAAACAACGCAGCTACAGCCAAATCTAGCTAATGCCTGGGGTAATCTGGGCTGGTCACTTTTACTGCAAAACGACCTGCCTGCTTCACAAATAGCCAGCAGCAAAGCGCAAGCACTAGCACCAGACAGTTATGCCTGGACCGTTAATTTGGCTCATAGCTATCTGTTACAAGGCCAGGTTGAAACAGCACAACAGTGGTATCAAAAAACCATTCCACTCATTTCAGACGAAAAATCACTGTTATCGGGGCCGATGGCGGATTTTGAGTTATTTGTTGCGCGTGGTTTGCAAACTCAACAAGTGGAACAAACACGTAATTGGTTTGAACAGCAGGGTAAAGCATCATTAGTTCGCAGAGCTCAGCTTGGTGAATTAATGCAACAGATTCATCAATTTAGACAAATAGCAAAACCTGAAGAAGCTCTCCGCTTAATACCTCAAGCGATTACGTTAACCGAGCAGGAATATGGCGCAGAGTTAGTTCAGGCCAGTAGATATTTTGATTGGTTAGCTACGTTCTGTTACAGCATGGGACGTTATGCCCAAGCCGAGCCCTTGTTTTTACGTGCCTTAGCCATCTCCGAAAAAGCCAACGGTGCCGAGCATCCAGATACGGGGAAAAGCCTCAACAGCCTGGCTGGGCTATACCAAACCACGGGGCGTTATGCCGAAGCCGAGCCTTTGTTTTTACGTGCCTTATCCATCTCCGAAAAAGCCAACGGTGCCGAACATTTAGATACTGAAAATCGCCTCAACAACCTGGCTGGGCTATACCAAACCATGGGACGTTATGTCCAAGCCGAGCCCTTGTATTTGCGCGCCTTAGCCATCTCCGAAAAAGCCAACGGTGCCGAGCATCTAACTACTGGATTAAGCCTCAACAACCTGGCTTTGCTATTCCTAACCATGGGACGTTATGCCCAAGCCGAACCCTTGTTTTTACGTGCCTTATCCATCTCCGAAAAAGCCAACGGTGCCGAACATTCATATACTGGAAATCGCCTGAACAACCTGGCTGCGCTATACCAAACCACGGGACGTTATGCCCAAGCCGAGCCTTTGTATTTACGTGCCTTAGCCATCTCCGAAAAAGCCAACGGTGCCGAACATTTAGATACTGGAAATCGCCTCAACAACCTGGCTGGGCTATACCAAACCACGGGACGTTATCTCCAAGCCGAGCCCTTGTTATTACGCGCCTTGTCCATCTCCGAAAAAACCAACGGGGCCGAACATCCAGATACGGGAAAAAGCCTCAACAATTTGGCTGCGCTATACCAAACCACGGGACTTTATGCCCAAGCCGAGCCCTTGTTTTTACGCGCCTTAGCCATCTCCGAAAAAACCAATGGAACCGAACATCCAGATACAGGTAAATGGCTTAATAACCTGGCTTTGCTATACCTAACCACGGGGCGTTATGCCCAAGCCGAGCCCTTGCTTTTAAGGGCCTTGTCCATCTCCGAAAAAGCCAACGGAACCGAACATCCAACTACTGGATTACGCCTCAACAACCTGGCTGAACTATACCGAACCACGGGACTTTATGCCCAAGCCGAGCCCTTGTTTTTACGTGCCTTAGCCATCTCCGAAAAAGCCAACGGTGCCGAACATCCAGATACGGGAAAAAGCCTCAACAACCTGGCTTTGCTATACCAAACCACGGGACTTTATGCCCAAGCCGAGCCCTTGTATTTACGTGACTTAGCCATCTCCGAAAAAACCAACGGCGCCGAACATCCAGAGACCGGTAAATGGCTTAATAACCTGGCTGGGTTATACGAAACCATGGGGCGTTATCCCGAAGCCGAGACCTTGTTTTTACGCGCCTTAGCCATCTCCGAAAAAGCCAACGGCGCCGAACACCCACTTACAGGAACAAGCCTCAACAACCTGGCTGGGCTATACCAAACCACAGGACGTTATGCCCAAGCCGAGCCCTTGTTTTTACGCGCCTTGTCCATCTCCGAAAAAGCTAACGGCGCCGAACATCCAGATACAGGTAAATGGCTTAATAACTTGGCTTTGCTATACCAAACCACAGGACGTTATGCCCAAGCCGAGCCCTTGTATTTGCGTGCCTTAGCCATCTCAGAAAAAACCAACGGCGCCGAACATCCAGATACAGGTAAATGGCTTAATAACCTGGCTGGGTTATACGAAACCACGGGGCGTTATGCCCAAGCCGAGCCTTTGTTGTTACGCGCCTTATCCATCTCCGAAAAAGCCAACGGCGCCGAGCATCCAGAGACCGGTAAATGGCTTAATAACCTGGCTTTGCTATACCAAACCACAGGACGTTATGCCCAAGCCGAGCCCTTGTATTTGCGTGCCTTAGCCATCTCCGAAAAAGCCAACGGCGCCGAACACCCACTTACAGGAACAAGCCTCAACAACCTGGCTGGGCTATACGAAACCACGGGGCGTTATGCCGAAGCCGAGCCTTTGTATTTACGCGCCTTGTCCATCTCCGAAAAAGCTAACGGCGCCGAACATCCAGAGACCGGTAAATGGCTTAATAACCTGGCTTTGCTATACCAAACCACGGGGCGTTATGCCCAAGCCGAGCCCTTGCTTTTAAGGGCCTTGTCCATCTCCGAAAAAACCAACGGCGCCGAACATCCAGATACAGGTAAATGGCTTAATAACCTGGCTTTGCTATACCAAACCACGGGACGTTATGCCCAAGCCGAGCCCTTGTTTTTACGCGCCTTAGCCATCTCCGAAAAAGCCAACGGCGCCGAACATCCAGATACAGGTAAATGGCTTAATAACCTGGCTGGGCTATACCTAACCACGGGACGTTATGCCCAAGCCGAGCCCTTGTTGTTACGCGCCTTATCCATCTCCGAAAAAGCCAACGGTGCCGAACACCCAGATACAGGTAAATGGCTTAATAACTTGGCTTTGTTATACCAAACCACGGGACGTTATGCCGAAGCCGAGCCCTTGTATTTACGCGCTTTAGCCATCTCCGAAAAAGCCAACGGGGCAGAGCATCCAGATACGGGGAAAAGCCTCAATAACCTGGCTAGGTTATACGAAACCATGGGGCGTTATGCCGAAGCCGAGCCTTTGTTTTTACGTGCCTTAGCCATCTCCGAAAAAGCCAACGGGGCAGAGCATCCAGATACGGGGAAAAGCCTCAACAACCTGGCTAGGTTATACGAAACCATGGGGCGTTATGCCCAAGCAGAAAAACTTTTTTTACGATCCTGGCAAATTGCCCGCCTCAATAACAACCCTGAGCTGACTTGGACTGTTCTTGGCGGTCTGCGCCTTATCTACGCCACCACCCACCCCGACCTAGCCATCTGGTTCGGCAAACAAGCCGTGAACACCTTACAAACCGTTCGTGCCACCAATACTGGCCTAGATAAAGAAACCCAAAAAAGTTTTTTACATAAAAACGTCGACATATACAAAAACCTCGCCGACCTACTATTCGCACAAGGCCGTTTAATAGAGGGGCAGCAGGTGTTGGCAATGTTAAAAGAAACAGAATATTTTGATTTTATCCAGCGCAGTGCCGAAACAGACCCGAGGAAATCTCGTAGCGAACTCACTGGGCAAGAGCGGTTGATCAACCAGCGTTATGAAGTAATTCAAGCTAGCCAGGTGAGCTTGGCTCAGGAGTATAGGGCTTTGCTGGACCGAAAAAAGAGCTGGAAAGAAGCGGACAAAATACGCTACCAGCAACTGGACGAAGATTTGGCCGTGGCCAGCACCCGATTTAATCAGTTCGTTACACAACTGAAGCAGGAGCTGAGCAAGCAGAGCAGTCATTCTGACGAACGCTTGCTGGAAATCGGCGGCAAGAATCTGGATGCGTTATACAGCTTCAAAGACACATTAAAAAAATTGGGCCATGGTGCGGTCACGCTCCATTATCTATCCACCGATCAATATTTATGGATTCTGCTCACCACGCCCAATACGCAACTGGTACGTAAAGTGATAATCAGCAATGCTGAGCTTATTACTTTAATCGCCCAATATCGCAACGCAATTGCCGAGCGCAGCCCTGAGGTTAATAAGTTAGGCAAGCAGCTTTATGATCTGGTGGTTGCCCCCATTGCGGATGATTTACGCCAAGCACATGCACAAACCCTGATGTTGTCGCTGGATGGGGCATTGCGTTATTTGCCGATGGCAGCGCTGTTTGACGGTCAGCAATATCTGGCAGAAAGCTATCGTTTGGCCATTTTCACCGAAGTCGCAAAAGACAAAATAAAAGACCCATCCAATCCCAACTGGCACTTTGCTGGCTTTGGCTTAACCCATAGTATCGGCGGGTTTGGTGCTTTGCCTGGGGTAAAAAGTGAATTTGAAGGCATGACCAAACAAGGCCTGCCAGGTTCATACCTCCTAGACGAAGCCTTTACCGCTGACGCATTCAAACTCGGCCTGATACAAAGCCCGCCAGTCGTGCATGTGGCAAGCCATTTCAAATTCCAACCTGGCAACGAAACCAATTCTTTTTTACTACTGGGCGACGGCAACAAACTCTCATTAGATGCGCTGAAAAACGGTAATTATCAATTCACCGATGTGGATTTACTAACCTTGTCGGCCTGCGAAACCGCCGTGGGGGGTGGTAAAGAAGAAAATGGCCGTGAGATTGAAGGTTTTGGCGTGTTGGCACAAAATCAGGGGGCAAAAAGTGTGCTGGCGACCTTGTGGCAGATAAACGATTTAAGCACTGGGCAGTTTATGCAAATGTTCTACCACATCCGCCAAAGCAACCCCGGCATGACTAAAGCAGAAGCCTTACAACAAACACAACAGGCGTTTATCAAAGGGCAGGTGGTGCTGGAAGCAAAACTGAATCCGCAACGTGTGGATGCAGCCGCAAAAGGCAAAATCACCACCGATCATCCGTATTACTGGGCACCGTTTATTTTGATGGGGAATTGGTTGTAAGTTATTATAAATGGGTGGAATGAAGCGAAGGGTATCGTTGCACTCCACCCCATCCTATGCCCATTATTTGCCGGGGGGAGGCTTGTAAAAATCTGACGAAATCCGACTAGTAGCCTGTCTGGCTCCCCTTTAATTCCACTAACAATTCTGGCTTGCCGAGCGGATTCAATCATCATTTCATAAATTGTATCTTCAGTTTCTCATCAAAATATTTTTATAGGCTCAAAAACGGTCATTGCCATCGTAAATCGTGCCTTTTCACTGAGGGATTGCAGCGGCAACGCACCGAGAGTGGGTTCGTAACCCCGCAACCATCAGCTCAACAATCCCCGCTGGGCCCTTAATCGTCAACTGCGACACCAACCCACCAGCGATAACCGCGCTCGGCAATCTTGGCTATCAGGCATCCTATTGTTGGCATCCCCACCAGATTCAGACGATTGGAGATTGTCGTATCAAAGCAGGCAGCAACCCGATCATTGCGCACTGATTCAGCGGTAAGCTCAATCCACTGTAGTGCTGCCACATGCCTGTCGATCAGCCGTTGTCTTTTCTTGTGCCTGGTATTGACCGCTTGCGGGTACGCATCAAGAGACGAGATGGGTGCGCTCTCGTTTGTGCCAGAGCTTGCCGCGATTCGTATTCTGAAAAGATGAGCGTCACGACGCTTGCCGCGCCTTAATGCCGCCTGACGCAACGTATCCTGAATCCAGGTCAGGGTTGTTTTTTGCGTGGCGTAAACCCACACAAGCCTGCCTCAAGATGGCGGTCGGACATTTCGCTCAAGTCCATACCCAAGGAGATCTCCCGAAAAACGCGATGTGATGCCGTCCGATCTTTCTCTCAACCGCGATTGCCGGACCCATCTCGATGTTAATTTGTGTTCCTGCAAGCACCACCATGCATCAAACCTGATCGAATATTCTTTTCACGATTCCGGACGGGTTGCCGTGACTGGCTGGCTGAGTTGCATCAGGAGTTGTTTCTTGAGCATGGGTAGCAGCATGTCCTTTGTTTATTGCCCTCATGCCACCTAGAACCGACAAACCAAGCGAGGCAAGCATCCGCATCCGTTCCGCTCTGGCGCGCAGCGGAAAGGCAGACAAGTCGGCCTGCAATTCAGGATACCCTTCGAAATAATTGATGGTGATGCGCATCTCAGGCAGCACCTCCACGCCAGAACCCTCTCGCATTTGCGAATACCGACTCATGAGCTACGGATACCGGAACCTGATGAAAAGCGGCTTTGATTGCTGCTTCGTAGAATGGTGCGCCTCCTCCAACCAACACAATCGTGTCGATATCAGAATCCTCTTTTCTGAGAGACTCTTGAAGTTGTGCGCCAACAATGTGACCAACCTTGGATGATGCATCTGCCAGATAGGGTGCAATATCTATCCGCGCCCCAAAGACGGATACGCTGTTGCGTCCAGATCTGATCGCGTTCTCCAGCTTTCCCCTGCCGGGGTTGCCGCCATGATCTTTGGAAATTAACACTGCAGCCTTATCCAGAATGACAGAGGCCGCATCCAGACTCGTTCCAGATGAGGCCCGCTTGAATTCGCCGTTGAGCAGCAATACCCAGTCAACCGAGAAGAAGCCGGGATCGACCACCAGAACGCTGGCATCCTCAACCTGGCTCGGATCAGCAAGGCCGTGCAAGTAATCCACAAACCCGCCCAAAGGTTGAGGCACGACCTTTACATCCTTTACTACAACCTTCCGGCATGGCGTAACCTGATGCTCGCCTTTCATGGTCTCGACCAGACGGGCACGAAGGTTTGCATCGAAGTATTGGCTGGTTGGCAATCCGGTCACAACCTTGTCAATTTCACTCAAACCGGACAGCACCAGTCCGGAATAAAACAGCGCGCGGTAGGAATCCGTTGCGGTGTAATCCTTGTGCAGTTCGCGCGCCCAATTTTCGATTCTGTCGTGGCTGATCGCTGCGGCGAATTCGCGACCATCTACCAAGACGCGCACGGCATCGTCATCCCCCATGATCCTTTGCCCGATGTGATCCGACGGGGCTGCGCCTGCTGGGCGGTTCACCAATACAGGGTCGCCACCATTGTCGCCATAGGCAATTTTTAAATTCGAGTAACCAATATCCATTCCAATCACGCTCATTACCTTCTCCTTGAAATTAACTACACAACATCTACAGAGCGTCTCCAGTTCGCCTGCACCGCAGCCACCGTAGCCAACAAGCGCCACAGCACGTCCACAGCACGTGTGCGAATTATTGATGAGCGAGAAAATATAATTCGGCAGATTCTCGGCAAATTTGCCGAGAATCTCGCTATCGCGCCAAATCGAACAAACTAAACTACCAACACATTCGTTTCGCTACACCTCCAATGCCGGTTCTCATATCGCCCGAGTCCTTCACTTATCTTTACTTGGCGGATGTGTTGAGCGCAGGCAAGGCCAGCACTCGTCCTGTCGTCTGCTCGCCATTTTCGTTATCTGCTCGTGATTTAGAGGCTCGGCGGTTCGCTCTGGACGGACAGTTCTTCGAGATAACACCCAGCGCAACGGGGCTTCCGACTGTGCGCGACAAGGATGTCTTGATTTACTGCGTGAGTTGGCTGGCCAATGCACTATTTGATGAGCGGCACAAGGATTTGAGTCGCAATCTGCGATTTACTGCACGCGATTTTCTTGTTTTCAGCAAGCGCGGGATTGGCGGGACTCAATACGATGGCTTGGCTCAGGCGCTGGATAGACTCGCCGGAAGCAAGATCACAACGAACATTCAACTACCAGATGAAATAATGGAAAGCGGTAGCAGCTTCAATTTGATTCGTTATGAGTCAGAACGGGTTCGTGATGGACGCATTGATGCGGTGCGTATTGAGCTGCCCGAGCGGCTCTATCATTGCGCGACAGACTGGACGCAAGTGTGTGCCATGCACCCAGACTATTTCTCGCTCACGCCATTACACAGGCTGATCTACATGTTCGCCAAAATACAGTGTGGCGAGTGGCAGCCGTGGGTTGTATCCCTCAATGAATTGCAGCGGTTAACCGGGTGTTCCTCGCCTTTGCGTAAGTTCAAAAAATCCGTTCGAGGGCTGCTGACGGATAACGCTATCCCGGAATATCGGATTGAAATGGACACGCAAGAGACGACGGTTACTTTTTACCGTTTGCCGGGGGCCACGCCAGGGCTTGTGCCGATTCCTGTAAATCGTTCCGCTTGAGTTTGAGTGATTCTGTAAATCGTTCCACATTTAACTCAATGAAAAAAAAGAAAGTAAATTCTGTAAATCGCTCTGCTTTGGTCTTGTCGATGTGTTGTAAATCGATCTCATCTGCCGCGCGGAATCGGCGATGCGCGTAGATGTAAAGTTGCGCTGAAACTACAGATTCCGCACGGCGGCAAAATCATTGTTGTTTTGGTAGAGAGCCTCATGAAAGAGCAAGTCATGGATGAAATGGAAGTGTGTGATGTGATCAGCATCTTGCGAGTCAGACTGGAAGTACTTGAAACGAAGGCGGCAGATTTGTGCAAGCAACACTTTGATTTTGCCATGGCAGAAAACAAGACAAGAGCATGGGAGCACAAGAGCGTCTTGTATGCACAGGCCAGAATGCGTGACAACACCCTAGGTATTGCGTGGTACGAGGTTCATTGGTACGGATCAAAGGCTGCCAAAACTCGCAGGATGACCAAAAAGCTTATTCGCAAACCCAAAAATAAACATAGCTACAACATGGATGTGCTACTCAAGTTGGCCCAACCGTGGGAAGTGGATATGGTGCGAGACACAGAACATGATATTTGCGGTATACGGCGCGAAGCGACATTCATTGGCAAAGCTATCGGGCAGCTTAATCACATCATCAAGCGTGAGGGTAGCCTCCGATGAAAGCATTCTATGAGTGGGAATCGCCATGGCGACCAAACTTCGAAGCAACGATGTCAGCATCATGGGCAGGTGCTGCGTTGTTCACACTGATTGCGGCCAAATATATGCCAGTCCCTCTTCCTGTGAAATTTAGCGCGATTGCGATGACTGTCTGTACCGGCATGGCCTTGTATCGCGGCATCGGGGGATGGCGGCGTTACGTCAATCTGACGCGCATGGACAATTACGGCAAAGAGTTCATCACCATTCCTGAGTTGATAAACAAGACAGTGGTGGCGACCAAGAAAAGTTCTGTGTGGCTTGGCAAAGGCTTTGACTGGACGGATGTTGAATCGCAGAAGATGCACGCGCTGATCGGACAGGGTGTTGCCCAGACCATCGGCAAGATCATCAACGAGCGCCACTTGGACGGCGCGTACTGGATACATGGTCTGGACAAGGAGGCTGACCGGTTCATGGACATCGCCAATCTGGTCGGCCATACCTTGCTGGTTGGAACGACGCGGGTTGGTAAAACCAGAATGATGGAACTGTTGATTGGGCAGGCGATCATTCGCGACGAAACCGTCATCATCATTGATCCGAAAGGGGATCATGCCCTGGCGGAAAACGCCAAACGGATATGTGCGGCGATGGGGCAGCCGGAACGTTTCGTGTACTTTCATCCCGCCCACCCGGAGAAGTCCACGCCCATTGATCCGATGCGTAACTGGAATCGCCGAACCGAACTCGCCAGTCGGGTCGCCGCTCTGATTCCATCCGAAACCGGCGCAGACCCGTTTGCGGCCTTTGGCTGGAAAGTGCTGAACGACATCGTGAATGGTTTGGTGGCAACGGGCGTAAGCCCCAATCTGGTTCACATGAAGCGTTATATTGAGGGTGGCGCGGACAACTTGCTGCTGAACACGTTGCGTCATCACTTCATCGACACCGTTCCGGAATGGGAGACGCGTTCCAGCGGGTTTGTGAAAAAACATCGTGACCGGATACTGGAAGCCTATATCGGTTTCTACAAGCAGGTTGCCATCCACGAAGCGCAGTCATCAGACTTGGATGGCCTGATTTCTACCTTCGAGCATAATCGTGACCACTTCCAAAAGATGGTCGCATCGCTTATCCCGATTCTGTCCATGCTGACCTCCGAGCCGCTGGCGGAACTCCTGTCGCCGGAATTCAAAACAGGGGATCAAAAACACGCGACCGACATGGCGAAGATCATCAACAACAACCAGGTACTCTACCTCGGTCTTGATAGCCTGGCTGATGGCACGGTCGGGAGTGCCATAGGCTCGATCATGCTGGCCGATCTGACCGCAGTGGCCGGTGACCGTTATAACTACGGGATCGCCTCAAACAAACCGGTCAATCTCTTCATCGACGAAGCGGCGGAGGTCATCAACCAGCCCACCATCCAGCTCATGAACAAAGGCGGCGGTGCGCTCCTTCGAGTGACGATTGCGGCACAGACGTTCGCGGATTTTCCTGCGCGTCTCGGCGATGAAAACAAGGCGCGTCAAGTGCTCGCCAACATCAACAATCAAATTGTGCTGCGTGTGATTGACGCGGAGACGCAACAATATATTGCCGACAGCATACCCAAGATCAAAGCCCAATCACTGAGCATCAGGTATGGCCATGGCGTTGATGCAAAAATCCAGGACGAATATCAGTCGTCTTATCAGGAATCCATGATGGCTGAAGAGGTAGAGTTGTTCCCCGCCGCGATGCTTGGCAATCTGCCTCCGCTGCATTTCCTGGCGCGAATGTCAGGCGGCCGGATCATCAAAGGCAGATTGCCCATCTTGAAGGCTGAATAGCATGGCGAAAAACCAGAAAGAGCAGGGGAGCTTTACTGCCCTATGGATGGTTCTTGCCTTGATCGTGGCAATCGGCACATGGATGTTTATTACCCCGGAACACCTGCTGAAATCACTTGCAGGTGAACGCGCGTTTGTAACCGAACTGTCTGGGCAGCAAGCCGATCAGTGGATATTTAGCAAAATGATTTCGATAAGCGCGAGTCAGATTCAGGGCATGTCGGACGCAATCAAAGATGCAAAAGACACGCCGGGCGCATTCAAAGAATGGATTCAGAACCGGATTGTCGTAACGTGGCTGTGGGGTTCGTTGATCGTGTACCGCATCAATCTGCTCATGCTGTTCTGGTTCATCCTGATGCCATTCACCATTGCGGTGGCGATAGACGGATATTCAACAAGGATGATACGCACCTTTCAGTTTTCTTCGCAGTCGCCCATTCGTCACAGGATAGGCGTGCTCATCTCCACGATCGAGATTTTTGGCGTAGCAATCTGGCTGGTGCTACCGATATCACTACCCTCAGTCGTTGCTCCTTTGGCGATTGTATCCATCGGCTGGGCAACATGGATGTGGGTCAGTAATTTGCAGAAGCGAATTTGACTGGAGGAAACTCGCCTTTACCCATATTGCTGCGGGTAGTGCTTCGTTGTTGCTAGTCTCCGGTGCACTCAACGCGCAATCCTCGCAGACGATACTGGTACTTGGCGGTGGAATCCTTGGCCGCATGATGCCGGATATCCGTGGTAAGCTGCGCATCAATGGCCGCAATTTCGCCATAGAATAACATTGTGAAACTTACGTCGTGCTTTGCTCGCCAAAATATCGATTACATTTTCAGGTTCGACAAACGCTTAAGTGTGTCCTCGGTAAGTTGCTGCCTATGCTCTCCAAGTTGTACCCGTACTGCAGCCTTTTGTAAGTGCAGCTTCGAATCTCTAACCAAGTGGCCTATAGGCTTGTCTACTCGGTGCTTCTCTCGTGCAAGTGAAGCCAGAGCCCTTCCAATGGAGTAGTGAGCCATGGCGACAGATGGATGCCGTGGAAAAGCCTCGCAGAAGCTTGTGAGCAGTGCAAGTTTTTTCGCTCGGCTTCTGGTCAGTCGCCGGTGATACAGCAATCTGCCCACATTATGATCAGTGAATGTTGCTACCGCCTGAGAAAAAAAAGAATTTTCAGACGGTGTAGATAGCAGCTCCACTTCTACGACATTGGAGTCTATGCATTTGCCACGACCGTAGTTGAATGTTACCCAGATTCGATGCATCCCCGCTTTGCGAAATGCATAGCCCCCCGACTCTCCAAAGATGCTGATGTCTCGCCTAAACGGATTAGATGGGGAAATCGTGACTTTCTTCTTGGAGGGGCAATAGTGTTTGGGTGACCTATACCGTCGTCGCTCACCACTGGGTTCTTCGATCCAAACCGTAAAAGCTTTATACCCTGGGTCAACCATGTCTGGGATGCTGACTGGCACATGCTTGGTAGACAGCTCTATGTCAAGTTCTATGGGCTCAAAATACCAAAATGCAGCGCGATTGATGTCAATCTTTATCTGCAGGGGGGAGGAATTAGCAGCATCAGAGAAACCTGTCTCAGAAAAAAATGGACCCAAATCTCCAAATAGTGATCCTCCAGGCCATACGAAAGGGCTGCTGGAACACTGGGATAGAAGAAAAGATTCTTGGTTGCCAAATCTGGTTTTGTTTAAATTATATGGATGCGTAAGTCCGGCGGATTGTGCCATATAAGACGGGGAATTTGCGTGTTGAAGGTTGAAAATGTGGCCGACCTCATGGATGGCGGTGTAAATCACTTCATCCAAGAATTCTTGCCCATCACGTCTGGCTGCAATCCCGCCGATGAATACAGCGCAACCCTCACGTGGCGTCGTGGCCCATGGATTCGGAAATCCTGGTGCAAAGTCGTCATCGAACATATAACCGAAGAAATCTGGCCTCGGTTCGTATCGGTCAGCAACCAATAAGCCAATGTTCGTTACTTTGGTTCGGTTGCGTTGATAACCAGTTATGCACTCCAAAGCTGTATGAAGCTGATCGCTTTGTATAAGCCCATCGTATTCCGGCCCGAATTTTTTACCTGAAGTAGAAATTTGTAGATCGATGTCCTGATTGGATGCCTCAATCAATGGTGAAGCCACATGCTGGAGAATTTGCTTTACGGCATTTTCTATTCCAGTACGACTGGTGAGCGTGGCAACGCTTAGATTAATATTGATGCTCATTTTCTAATTTGAACACTAAATGTGCGCGTATTTTGTTTTTGCTTGTCACTAGTTCCTGTTATGAATAACCCGTCAATCTCGTAGTCACCCGACAAGGTTGTTGGAGGTAAATGTATGTCTACCGTAACCCTATCTGGACTCAGAGAAAATATTGGGTAGGGTGCGCCAATGACATTATGAGTTGCATCCCGCATTTCTTTAAATTTCGCGTCAACGAGTGTTTGATCCGACTTGACGGTTGCAGTTATCGCTCGCGTTTTTTCATTGGGCCATACAACAAGTCTGGATGGCAAAACAAGCAAGTCAGATGTTGGTGTCTCAGTCTTAGGCACATTCCAAGTCAAACGATCTTGCTGTTCTATGAATACTTGTTCGAGTTTAACGTTATCCTCGGACATCACAATCTGGAAAAAAGCTGGTTCAGGCGCCTTTGGATAATCATTTCCACCGGCAGCATTTGCGGCAGCAAAATTGCTGACAGTACTATTATATGCAACCAACGCTGTGTCACGGCGCACGACTGCTTCAGCAACAGCAAGTTTTGCACTAATAATTTGATCGTTAATATTTGAGGGCGGATTAGGTTGTCCCTTGATCTCTACGAGCAAGTCAAGTTTGCGTTGTGAGACATCCACTGCTAATTGCGTATCTTTCTGTGTTTTTTCGACGGCAGCGATACTGGCGGCTTTCTTGTCATCAGATGCCTTAGATTCGGTATCCGCAGCCTTTGATTTGGCAGCTTGTGCATCAATCTCTGTAGCTTTCAAGTTCGCCTCGGTTTGCATCAACTGCTTTGCAATCCCAGTGCTGTCGGAATTGAACGAAACGGTTTCAAGAAATCCCTCTTTAGTTCGATTTACATCAATGGTGTAGCTGCCCAAAAACGAAGAAGCTTGAATTGCATATTCGTTATTTGGGTCGGGTAGATATATTTTTTCTACCGTGACCGTCCCATCCTTATTGGGTGTGACTTGAATAAAAACCTGAGGCAGAAAGTATTTGATGCCATTCGTTGTTTTATTGGCTTTTGATACATCGAGATTGGTGATGCAGCCGCTCAAAGCAACGCTTGCGAGAGCCGCCAGAATAATCTTAATTCTCTTCATTATTGTGCTCCCTTTACGGCATAGCGGATTGTGGCGGCTTGGCCATTCTTTAACGCTTGCCCTCCCGCCAATTTCCAGTCATTTCCGCTCTTGATGATCCTGAATAAATAAGGCCCTGGAATTTCTTCCTTGTCCGCATTAGCCGCCTTAATCTGAGAGGTGGCAATTTTCTCAAGCCCCGTCAAGATGCTATTTGGAATTATGGTTTCGTCGATGACGGATTTAGCGCCAACCAATCGACCATTGTCGAACTTTAGGGTGGTATCATTTTTTGCGCCGTAGCTATATGGCTTGATTGATCTTTTCTTTGTGGTGTCAGGCAAGTAGAGCAGTTCGCTTTTTAAGCCCCCCTTGTTGTCGGTGTACATCAATAAGAAGGGTGATGTGTCGTAGTATCGAAACCCCTTATCTGTCTTATCCAACTCGTCAGTCAGGTTTATGGCATCAATTCCAGCGCAGCCTGACAAAGCCGCAGTTAATACTGCAAGAATCAAAGAGAATCGCATCTCACACCTCCCTTAAACAATAATTGCTGTTGAAAACAATGGGGTATTGCATTAACACATTTCCCAATCTACTCATCTCTTCCTCATCTTCCCATTTGGTGAATCACTCATGCTCTCCCCACCCCACGGCACTCCCTGCTTCAAAACCTCAATCGGATCCACCAGACTCGGCACCTGCGGATACTTCAACTTCCTCAACCGCTCCTTAACCCCATCAATCAACTGTACAAACCAAGGATTGACCTTTTCTTCCCCTCGCTCGCACGCAACGTCGCAGCCAGGCTGTAAGTAAACGCCCCATACGATTGCATCCCATGCCGGTACTCATAGGGTGGTTGTTCCTCCCCGCAGGCTTCGAGAATGATGGGCAGGCAGGAGCCGTGGTGCTTGAGCGTTTTGTGCGTCGCGTTGTATTGCTTCTTCGCCATTGAGCTCAGGCAGATTGCACGTCCGATGCGGTGGCTGGCGCCGCTGATCCATTGCGCCACCATACTCGCCGTCCATCGGATTATTGGGGGGTACTTTGAACAGGCTGTCGTATTTGAGAAAATCGCAGGTGATCGCGCCTTGAAGGTCATGGTTCCATGCGACGAGGCCGTCGCAGATGACCTTGCTCCAGAAATCTTCAAGGTCTGGATTAATGTCGCCATGGCCTATGCTATGGGCACACAAAACGGAAATTGCCACGTGATTTCCCTTTAACACAAGAATTGCTGCTGGCGCTGGTTCCCATCTGCTCGGGAATCGTTTGGAACGGAAAATCTCCGTTGCCCACGTTACTCTTCGTTTCTGATTTATTCCCGTTGTGGTTCTGTCTCGAACTCTATAACGGCATTTTTATTCTGAAAACAATTGAAGCAACTTGCGCCAGTCTCCTAATGTCAGGAATTTCGTCGGTAGCCGGGCACCGTGCATGCGGTGCGATGTGCGTTGCGGCGGAAGTGCAAGAGGGGCGAATCATTAACCGAATCTCAGGGTATGTCAACAATACCATATCAACAATACCAGTTGGATTACTTGATTGGGTGGCTATGGCAAAGCATCTTCGACCTTAATGCCAGCAATGGGTGCGTCAGTTGCGATCTATTGCTGCTTACTATGTTGCGGCGCTTCATGGCGCGCTTCTCTTGGCAGCTTTGATTTCATGGCTTAGCTTGGACGAGGTCTTGATGGGCAATCCCAGCGAGTGAGCAACCTGCTCGTTAATCGTAACCTCGAATTCCTGAGGGTACTGGGCTGCGGGCAGCGAATTTGATTCACCGAACTGGCGGATTAATGTGGCGGCCTGCGCGGCGATCTGCGCCGGTGTGCTGGATACCGCGAATAGCGCGCCCGCCTTGATGAAGCCGGGTGAAAAACCGATCAGTGGCACACCACTGCAGTAAGTCGTCAGCAGGATATTGAGTATGGTCGAATCGTTGTAGATGGCGGAGTCCGGCAATGCGAGCAACACCTCGCTGATTTGCAACAGTTCATGCAAGGCCTCCGGCAAGGTCAGTGCACCGACTGCCTGCTCGCGCAAGTTTAAGCCGTGCTTAGCCATCTCACCTCCGATCCGGGTGAGTTCTTTCGGGGGAGAGGAATATAACAAGCCGATTTGATGACTGCCCGGCAGGACAGCGCAATCAGGCGCGCCGTCCTTTCTATCGGCTAATCCAGATAGATGGCCGAGAATGTGCGCGAATCTGCGAGTTGCGGGAAATCGCGCTGCAATTTTTCGTATCCGGCCCTGGGTATGAGGATATTGAGAACGGATGGCGCGCTGCTGGCCGCAACCGCTGCAGCAGCCTTCATTCCAACGCTGATGACCAGCACGGAATCCAGAATGGTTTTATCGGCGCTCGTTACCACCAGAGGAATGCCCTATTTGGAGAGAATCTTGCGTAAGGCACTGGTGAATTCCTGATATGTCCCGCCATCCTCGCTCTGCACGACGGTGACGACCAGTGACTCGGCATGAGCCTGATTTGCCGGATAGTACAGCAACAGGAAAACCGCCTAACCGATGAATATTCGGTTAGCGACGCGAAAAACCGGAGCGCAAAACAAAGCCGCCCAGTGATAAATTGACTCTCGCAGCAAGATGCGCACGCCTGTCATATAAATTGCTGCGGTATCCCACATGACTGTCCTGGAATGCCATGGGTAATATTGAGGGTGCCATGCCTTCCACTTTCCCATCTTGATAGACTCGTGTCGTGCCCAGCCCCCGTTGGGGAAAGTATAGTCATTACGGGTGCGGTAACCCCAAGGCACCCATGTAACTCCACCATCACGAGTACGCACAGGCAAATGCACTTCCGGGTTGGGGAAGTACACCTTGATGTCCTGATATTCTATGCCGCCGCACATGGCGGCAGTATAAGTTGTGTAGACTACTCGCATGATTGAAAGAGAACGACAAGATGCCATAATCTCGGATATTGACCCCGATAATCCGACGTGGGCAATCGAGAAACCTTGGAAGGAACTAACCTCGGTGGAGCATGTTGAAGCTTGGATTAACCAGTACAACATGGAATTACAGCAGTACATTACCAAGACCAATTCGATTGGTTGTGGGGTGTGTTTCTGCCTCACCCATGGGGGTCACATCTTTATGCACACCCCCGAGGGGGCAATCCTGCTTGACGTGACGCCAGACGCGGAGTGGGCAGTGCCAGTGATTACCGCTGCAACTGGAATAGATGCTCCTTCTACGCAGATTTGGGTGCTACCTGACGATGTATTAACACAACTGGTGCTGGGCTTGAACAGTTTGATTGCTGCGACCAGAGTAGTCGTTAGCCACAACTACAAATACAAAAAACAGTAACCACTACAACCACCTCCATACTCTAATTTGGTAGTTGAAGCACCCTCCCAAAAACTTGGTATCAATGTGCTCTTCCTCGTCGCGAATCATGCACATAATGTTGTGCACCCAATCAGCATCAATGGTATTGATGCGAGATAATCAAAGAAGATACCATAATCGCAAACAGGACTTGCACAAGGCAAAAAATGGAGATAACCGTTGGAAATTAGAATGGACGCTGCAGGCGCGTTTATCAAGGCAGTGGCGTTCGCCGCCGAGAAGCACCGCGACCAGCGGCGCAAGGACGCTGACGCTTCGCCCTACATCAATCACCCCATTGCCTTGGCTAACTTACTGGCCAATGAAGGTGGCATCCAGGATCTATCCGTTTTATGTGCTGCCATTCTGCATGACACCATTGAGGACACGGAAACGACCGCCGACGAGTTGGAGGGTCTCTTCGGCAGCAAGGTGACGTCAATTGTTCTCGAGGTGACGGACGACAAGTCCCTGGAGAAGCACGTTCGGAAGCAGCGCCAGATAGAACACGCATCACATATTTCGCATGAAGCTAAACTGGTGAAGCTGGCTGACAAGATATGCAACCTCCGCGACATTCTTGCTTCTCCGCCTGCGGACTGGTCGGCGGAGCGTAAGCAGACCTATTTCGATTGGTCGGCGCAGGTTATAGCTGGCATGCGTGGAACTCATGCAGGACTTGAGTTGATATTTGATGGCCTTTACGTGCGCCATGAAGAACTTTACTGCGCCCGCTTACTTCCTACAACGCGATGACGACCATGCTTAACGATCTTGATATAACTGAAGCCGTTCAACTGTTGGATGCACATCCTGACTTTAAGATCATTCGACGAATCACACCTCGCAAATCTTTCTCAAAAAACGATGGCTGCGTCTTATCGAAAGGAGTGGTTGTTGATACAGAAACGACCGGCATCAATCCAGATAAGGACGCGATCATCGAACTGGGAATGGTTCTGTTCGAGTTTGATCCAGAGACAGGGATTGCCTATAACGTACTCGACTCCTTCGATCAACTGGAAGCCCCGGGTTTCCCCATTCCACCTGAAGCAACTGCCGTGCACGGCATCACAGATGAAATGGTGACGGGGAAGCGAATTGATGAATCCAGCGTAGAACAGTTTCTCGAAGGTGTTAGTTTGGTTATCGCACACAACTCAAAATTTGACCGCGTCTTTATGGAAAAGCGGCTGCCTATTTTCGAGACACTGCCGTGGGGATGCTCTTTCGCACAGGTCGACTGGAGCGAAGAAGGTGTCGGATCAGCCAAGCTGGAATACATCGCATACCAATTCGGTTTTTTCTACGACGCACATCGCGCAGATGTGGATTGTTTTGCGCTGCTGGAAGTTCTGCAACAGAAGCTCCCTAAATCAGGCGAGTTGGTATTGAAGTCCATACTGAATTCACTGGGCCAAAAAAGCTACACCCTTTATGCAATCGGTTCGCCGTTTGAGACCAAGGATACGCTCAAAGCTCGATCATATCGTTGGGACGGAGAGAAGAAGTGCTGGCACATCACGGTGACAGGTGACGAGGCGCTGAAGGCAGAAGTGGTTTGGTTAAAGAGCAGCGTGTATGGCGGCAAGCCAGCAAAGGTCGATATCGAAGTGCAGAATTGCATGAGCAGATTCTCGGGCCGATCAGGTAATCGGGCTATTCGAGAAATTTAGTTTTCATTATTGAGCACACCCTGTTTGCTGATAAACGAACTGATGAGATGGCGCGCAAGCAAATCAGGTGACAGGAGGTATATTGTTTGCGCTTGGGGCGTGAGCTCTGATTTTGCCCCCTCATTTACATTTCAACGATAAGTCAGTCGACTAACGATAATCAGTATTATCGCTAGTCAGCTTTTCGGCCTAAGTGGACCAAAGCAAGTTTTAAAATTCTTTCGGCGGCGAGTGTCTGCTTCCGAAAGTTTAGAGGGGCACCTTCGACACAAATCGGTCGGGCAGGCTAATGGTGACGAACTTCTGCTTTTCTTGGCTAAAACTGCTTTTCGCAAGTTCACTAAAAGCAAGTCGGCTGAAGGGTAGCTTTCAGTTTTCATGAAGGGCATAGTCATTGTCGCTCAGCCGCCTTTAGCCAATCATTAATGCCGCTTACTCCTAATGACAAAAGTGTGTCTTGAACGGAAACCACGCGTTGCAGCATCGCACCGAGATCAGTCTCTTCTCGTTCCTCGGCTTCAGCAAAGAGTCGGGTCATTAGCTGGGTGAGGCGATTTTCATGATCGTAAAAATATGGTTTAGCACGACTGACATAGGCCAAGTAAATCTCGGTTGCGGCTAAAGTGTGCTCTGGATCGCGCTGCGAAGTGGCGTTAAGCCATTCATCTAATCCGAACAGGCGGTGATGTTTGTTCTCGCTATCGCTATCGTTTTCGAACACGGTAAAGCAGAGGCGAATCAATTCTATCGGAATAGAAACTACTGGCGTGTTATCACGGAAAATATGTTCCATTTCCTGCGCGACTACCGCATTGTGTGGATCGCCGGTATTCAACCCGGCCTCAATACCGGCGAGGCACTGCTCACGATGCTGTTTGATATTCTCAGAGTTGGTCCAAACGCTGGCGGCTCCCTGCCAAGCTTTTGTGACATTCAGAACTTTCAAGTCTTCAAGAAAAACAGCGAAATCAATTTGCTCCGTCAGAGCCGCCAAGGCCGAAATGCGTCCCCACGTCTCTAGGTCTTTGCCGCGCCCTTCGCTGTGAATGCGCGCCAGCAAGGGCGATACTTTTTCCAAATTCTTGAGATAAGCGTAATAAAGACAGGGCTCGGCGATTTGCCAGAGGCCAGTGGCATCTTGCATGGCGAGATGGAATAAATCCCAGCCCAACTCTGGGTTCAAGCGTTGTAAATAAGGTAAGCGCCGCAGGATCAAGGCGCGGATCGCGGGGTATTCGTTACCGGAAAAACGGCGCAGTGTATGCGATAACAACTCGGGAAATGGAACACGGTGTTCTTGGAGTTTATTGGCCAAGATCATCAAGGCTTCGGCAACATGACCGCTCTTCATGTTGATGCCTGTGGTAATCAAATTGACCGAATCTCCTTTGATGGTGCTTTCCTCTCTGAGATTTCCAAAGCTTATTGCCAGGAACACCAGCCGCGCAGCATTTTGCGTATCCTGTATGACATGGGCGCAGGCTTGCAGTGCATTGGATGCAGAACGGTTCAGTTGCCAATGGCTGGGATGTCTTTCCAGTTCGTCTAGGATATGGCTCGCCAAGGCAGGAGCATCGGGTTCATCGAGCGGTGCCCATGTGTTATTGGCTTGCAGGTTGCCATGACGATGCGCAAGGTAATTGGCAACGCCATCCATGATGTCATCGCGGAAATCTTTTGAAATGCCGAACCAATGCGCGGACAACAATTGCAAGAATCGAGAGGGATGACGTGACGCTGCTTCACGCAGTTGCCCGCCAACCTCCCGCTTCCCACCAACCAAAAAGTCATCGAAATCTTTTTTGTGTTCTGAGTAGTGCGCTAACAAACGTATTACACCGGCATCGCTGGCACCATTAAATATCTCAAATGAGAATGGAGCAGGAACTATTCCACCACGCATACCGATAGATGGCTGACGAACCAACATTCCATTAATTTTTTCGTAAGTGTCCAGTATCGCTTGTGTTTCGGAAGAGCGTAGATGGCATGGAATGGTGGATATAAATTCCGCCCGTTCTTTCAATATCCGACAACGGTAGTGATCATCTGACATTTCCTCTTCTCGTATGGTCAAGATCGCGCGCAACACAGCATCCTGCGCGGGCTCATCGAGGTAGATGAATACCGCTTGTATCAACGACCCAAATTCGTAAGAAAGATCGGTCTCTAGCGACTCCCTATCGCACAACATGCGCGCGATCAAGTCAGCATTAACCTCGGGGAAGGTGGTGCAAGCGAGGATGGCAAAATAGCGCAATGCACCTTCTGGATTGAAGCACAGGCGTTCGCGGTTGCTTTGCCACCAGTCAGAATATATTTTGGCGTGACTAAGGATTGCAGCTTCCATTGCATCTAGCAGTATTTCTTCACTGTCTATGTGTCGATGGTCAGTCTGAGTGTGTACATTGTTGTATGAGGTTTCGTCCAGGAATTCGCTGCGATAGCCCATGTGCGTATTGCCATAGCGCGATGACTTGATCCGACTCCACTGCTCAATAGATTCCAGCGCCAAGTCCAGCAAAGTAGTGGATTGCTCCATTCGCTGGCGGAAAAAATTGTCATTGCTGTTTCCAAACTCATGGGATTGGCAATGCAATTTATTATCGAACCGATATCCGATAACATCGTCCTCGCTGAGGCCACCTGCTATATAGTGCCATAACAAGTTGTCATCCACAGCGCCTGCTGTCACACAGCGTGCGACTGCTCGCCCTAGAGAGTCGCGCTTTGGTCGCGGCATGCTGAGAAGTCGCTCAAGTAAGGGCGCAACCAGCGTCAAATTTCCCATTTTGATCTCGGATAGATAAAACCCTAACTGCTCTGCAATTCTATTACCATCTACCCAATCCAGTGACAGCACCTCCGACCAAAACGCTAACACTCCAGCAACATCTTCGTTTTTCCACTGCGCTACCCGATGAACATGCGCCGTCAGCCCATCGACATCCCGTGCATCTTTCAAAACAGGAACCAGATGCACGAACCAAAAGCGATGCCACTCGACCATTGTCGCTTGGCTGTAGATCACCTGAAATACCTCGCGGTGCTTATCGCGCAAATCACGTACCAAAGGCCAATCATCATCCTGTGGTATCTGATCGGAAAGCGATTCTGCAACCAAGCGGCGAATGTGGAAGGCAGCACTACCAGTCAATACCGTTCGCAGTTGTTTTCTGAACTCGCGGCGTTCTCCCATCGCCAACTGCGCCACAAAACTGCGGATACTTGGGCGTACAAAGGGCACCGGTGGCAAGCCTTGAATGAACTCATTTAGCGTGACACCTCGACGTACAGCCCCACTGATCACCAGTACATCCAGCAGGGTTTGATGCCCGAACGTCAATTTTCCATCTTGAGTTTCTTGCAGCACGTTGAGGCTGCATAACAACCGTTGAATATCCTGCGAAGCATCAAAGCGCTGATGAGGTACCGCCAGGCTGCGTAACCTCAGCATTTCACTGGCGATAGCTTCAATTGCTCGCATCGCTGTTTCACCCAGTACATCGTTGGCTCGAACGATTCTGTCGAGATATCGCTGAGCCAATGCTTGACTGGTCACAATATTAAAGCTGCCCTCTCGCTGAGCCAGTTCGACAAACAATGCCAGTTCGCGCGGATTGCGGATCAGCTCACGGGTGACGGCATCAATGGTCGTCATATCGATACCGAGCTTGTTAAGTAGCGGTGTAATTTCGGCATCCCAGCTCAATGGCTGGCACTTCAATTCGACATCCCATTGCCGTTCGGCAATTCGGCGGTCGTAATGCCGATCAAAGTCGCGGCAGGCGGTAACCACGGTGATATTCGGGATCAATAGTAAACGGTCGATTTGCGCCAGGAAGTACGTCAGCACACGATGTTCGCGGGCGATGGACAATACATCCAAAGAGTCGATTATTACGACCACCCGCGCGTCTTCGGCCATGCGGGCAGCTTGTTCCACCCACTGTTCGGACAAACCTTGGGCCTGGCGTTCCTGCGCCGTCGTCAGATCGGCGAATTCGCGTGACTGGATGAAGAGCGGCACCATGTCTGTGCGGATTTGGGCGCGCTGCTCCAATGCATCTTGCAGCCCAAGCATCACGCAGGTTTTGCCCGAGCCCGGCAGCCCCGTAAGCAAGACGGCGCGATTCCCGGCATCAATGGCGGCGAGTACTTCATCCACCGTCAGGTTTGGAATAAGCACCCCCGCAATATCTCGATGCCACGACCTGCCGATGGCCGAAGTGCTGGCGAATGATGCCCTCACTGCTGCTATGCTTATGATCGGTGCCAGCATCACTCCCGCGTGATGGAGAATGCTTTGGATGTCGCCCTTGGTCAGGCGGTGCTGGGTTGTAGCAGACAAGTTGCCACCTCCTATGCGCCCACCAAGTTTATCGAGGCGTGACCATAGGGCATTGAATGCGGCATTTGAGTTGTTCGCCATTTGGCGCAAACGTTCATGTAGCAAAGTTTCCATGCGATCGAAATCGGGGCTGATCTCGAAGGATGAGCGGCGCAGAAATTCATAGGTCGAGAGACTGGGAGCCTGAACGGCAAGGCGCACTGCCAGATCGCAATCTGTTTTTATATGCTCTTTGGTAAAATTTGCACGATAGTCTGCCTCGTTACCATAGCCAGTGCTGTACTCACGTAGTTTTGCGAGCGCGCCAAACTCGCTGCGCGAATAAAAGCGAACCTCAGCATTTTGATTATTGACCAGCAAACTGGTCGCCTTGTCCAACTCATCCGCGAGGTCGGCTATCGTCCATGCTTTGAAATCAATATGGTTCTTTTTGCACTGGCAGCAAATCAGCGAGCCGTCCGCTTTCCCGACTACCACGTCGTCTACCAAATACGTTGCCGAATCCACTTCAATCCATTGGAAGTCCGGATCAGATAAGACGGACAATGCCAAATCAAGTGCTACTAATGTCTGATAGACATCACCTCGGTTGGAGCGAATACCTGCGATGCTCATTTAGTCTCCCCGCTTGAATTTACTCATTCACATGACCTGGATCAGGCATGATATTGGGACGGAGCCCAATTGATTTTGTAAAACGGGACCCGTCCTCATGGCATTAGCATGGTAAATTCCAACACCATCTGGATGCCCGCTATGTATTGCCTTCGCTAGGCGATCACTTTGCGCCGCCATTACCGGATATTTGAACACACTATCCTGAACAATTGGTGAACCCATGGAGCGTTTTTCCATAGATGAAAGTGGCTACACAGGCTTTGATCTGCTGAACCCGAATCAGCGATTCCAAGGAGCTTCTGCCATTTCAATAACTGACGATGAAGCAGCTAGGCTGATTAAGGAGCATTTCCCAAGACTGCAGGCGTCCGAACTCAAGTATCGAGATCTAGCGCGTCGGCCGGTTAACCGCGAACGCCTGTTCAATTTGCAGAGAGATGTCCTGTCTCAGTACAAGTGCGTCTCATACATTTGTGACAAACGCTTCTTGCTGATGCTGATGTTCATGGATTACGCTGTGGAACCTTTTTACTATGAACAGGGTTTGGATTTTTACGAAGACGGACAAAATTATTCGTTGGCCTCGCTGCTCTATCACATCGGACCGACCATATTGGGAAATGTTGGTTTCGACGCCATGATGGCTGCTTTTCAGCGAGCGATAAAAGACAAGACTCACGAGGCTATCACTCATCTCGTATTAACCGTTCGCAGTGTTAGATGGGAGGAATTACCCGAAGCGCTGGGCCCGCTGGCATCCGCATCGCCCGAATGTTTGACGGCTATCGCTACTTCTGGAGTGACAACCGATGCCGCGTTTATTGTTCTCCAGTCTTTGATCACTCGAATGGAAGTCATGGCTGAGGGAGCATATCGAGTCGAGCACGACAGATCGAAAAATCTACTTAACTACCATACTATTCTCCAGAGTTTCATAACACATGAACATGCCGTCGAGTTTAGGCAGTCCAAAATTGCATCCCTCAGATTTCCACTTAAGTTGTCAGAGGTGATTCAAGTCGACTCCAAGGAAAGTCCGGCAGTACAGATTGCCGATGTTTTAATAGGTGCAGCGGTTGAGGCGGCGAATTCTTTAGCCGGTTTGCGCGAGTCAGGAACCAATGCAGAACAATTGTTGAGCTTGTACGCCTATGATCAATTCATCCATTTGGTGCCTTCCCTTAATTTTGATGAGCAGAAGGAATTTCGGCGTGGCACCCAGGCCGGGGAACTCATTGATTACTTCGCCAAGCACTTCCATAAAGCAAGTTAATAGAGCCACTCCAAGCGACAAAAAAACCGCCGTCAATCGCAGTTGCCTCTCACAGACCCAACAGAAACGCGAGCCTTCTTCAGCAGACTGAGTGGCTGTTCTATTTCAGCAGACTGAGTGGCTGTTCTATGTGGCGGTTCGAAAAAGTTGAAAGCGGACATCCTGGCAGGCAGCGCCGGCAGCCTTTTAATAAGATCGCAACAGTCCGGTTTGGCCGATTATGTAGACCAGTTGATTATGTGGATTTGACGCTCTGCTTCCGCAATAAGCCTTGAGCTGACGCGGAGAACGTGAAGGGGACGGTCTACATAATCTGCAACCCACCAAGGGTGGGGCGATGTTGTCGAGGTGACACTCACAGGATCATCATCGCGGCATTACCAGCCTCTGTGCGGTCTCACTGGAAATCTATGACCGATCTTGCCTATACAGGCAGTTACCCAGCTCCAGAAATTATGTTGACTTCGCACAATCAATTTCATCAGCGAAGTCGCTTGGCGCATGGCTTCCGCGATAATTCACCGTTGCTATTCTCCATAATCGAGCAGTCTACATAATCGGCCTTATGGAGAGCGCTACATAAGGCCGAGAAGCAGCCATTCCTTTGGGTATTGGTGAGTATCTCAATTGCTCAAAGTAGCTAATCAAGGTAGCCAAAACCGGCCGAACAATAACTTTCTCCATTGCAGCTTTTCATTTGACGTAATCACCAGATAGCAGGCATTGGCTATGGTGATTGATACCTCATATCAATATCCGCATACAAGCCCAACTCTTCAATGCCATTGCCCAAAATAGAGGAGTAACAGATACTCTCAGATTGGCAGTCAATAGTCGTCGCACCCTTGCATCGTTCATCACCCGGAAAGCATCACCTAACAATGGCTAATCCGAATCTCTCTTCCTTCATCTGGTCGGTCGCCGATCTGTTACGCGGCGACTACAAGCAATCCGAATACGGCAAGGTCATTCTCCCGTTCACTGTGCTGCGCCGCCTCGATTGCGTGCTTGGAAGCCAGCAAGCCTGCCGTGCTGGCCGAAAAGGAAAAGCGCGAAAATGCCGGGCTGAATCCTGAACCATTTCTGCTCAAGACCTCCTGCCAGCTCTTCTACAACACCTCACCGCTGGATTTGAAAAAGCTCATGGGCGACCAGGATCATATCGGCGAAAACCTGCGCGCTTACATGCAGGCGTTCTCGCCCGAAGTGCGCGACATCTTCGAGAGCTTCGAGTTTCACACGCAGATCGACAAGCTGGCCAAGTCCGGGCTGCTCTATCTCGTCACCGAAAAGTTCGCCAATATCGACCTCCATCCAGATGTCGTCAGCAATGCCGAAATGGGTGCGGTGTTCGAGGAATTGATCCGCAAGTTTGCCGAGCTGTCCAATGAAACCGCCGGGGAGCACTTCACCCCGCGTGAGGTGATCCGCCTCATGGTGAATCTGCTGTTTATCGAGGACGACCAGGCGCTGACCAAGCCCGGCGTGGTGCGCTCAATTTACGACCCCACGGCAGGCACTGGCGGCATGTTGAGCGTGGCCGGTGAACATTTAGCCAGCCTCAACCCCGACGCCCGGCTGGTGATGTACGGGCAGGAACTGAACCCCGAGTCCTACGCCATCTGCAAGGCCGACATGCTCATCAAGGGGCAGGACATCGCCAACATCATCTTCGGCAACACCCTCTCCGCCGACGGATTGCTCGGCAAACACTTCGACTACATGCTCTCCAATCCGCCCTTCGGCGTGGAGTGGAAAAAGATCGAAAAAGAAATCCGCAAGGAATTCGAGCAACAGGGCTTCAATGGCCGCTTCGGCCCCGGCCTGCCGCGCGTCAGCGACGGCTCGCTGTTGTTTCTGTTGCACCTCGTATCCAAAATGCGCCCCGCCGTGGATGGCGGCAGCCGCTTCGGCATCGTACTCAATGGCTCGCCGCTGTTCACCGGCGGTGCCGGTTCCGGCGAAAGCGAGATTCGCCGCTACATGCTGGAAAACGATCTGGTCGAGGCCATCATCGGCCTGCCCACCGACATGTTCTACAACACCGGCATCAGCACCTATGTCTGGATCGTCAGCAACCGCAAACCCGCAGCCCGCAAGGGCAAGCTGCAACTTATCGACGCCAGCAGCTTCTGGCAAAAGATGCGCAAGAGCCTGGGCAGCAAGCGCAAAGAACTCAGCCCGGAACACATAGAGGACATCACCCGCCTGTTTGGCCACTTCGAGGAATCCACCCGCAACAGCGTGCCCATCAGCCGCATATTCAAAAACGAAGACTTCGGCTACCGCACCATCACCGTCGAGCGCCCCGAGCGTGACGCGGCAGGCAAGGTTGTACTGGCCACCAAGGGCAAAGGCAAGGGTAAGCCGATGCCGGATTCAGCGCTGCGCGATACGGAAAATGTGCCGCTCTCTGAGGACGTGGAAACCTACTTCAAACGCGAAGTCCTGCCCCATGCGCCGGATGCGTGGATCGACCCCGACAAGACCAAGGTGGGTTACGAGATTCCTTTCAACCGCCACTTCTACGTCTTCAAGCCGCCGCGCCCGCTGGACGAGATCGACGCCGAACTGAAAGGCGTCACCGACCGCATCCTGGCCATGATAGCCGGGCTGACAGCATGAGTTTTCCGCGCTATTCGAGCTATAAGGACAGCGGCGTGGAGTGGGTGGGGGAGGTGCCGGGACATTGGGATGTGCAGCCGCTCTATAGCTCCGTTGTCGAGAGAGATGAGCCAAACAAAGGTATGGTCGAAGACAACCTCCTTTCGCTTAGCTACGGCCGCATAGTCCAGAAAGACATCACGTCAAATGATGGGCTACTTCCTGAGTCATTCGAGACGTATCAGGTTGTCAGACCGGGTGACATAGTATTCCGCCTCACCGATCTTCAGAACGACAAACGCAGTTTGCGTTCAGCGATCGTCGAAGAGACCGGAATTATAACTTCCGCCTATCTTGCGGTAGTCCCTCGCGGCCCCGATTCCAAATACATGAGCTACCTTTTTCGTGCGTATGACGTGACCAAGGTCTTCTACTCAATGGGTGGTGGGTTACGGCAGTCGATGAAGTTCGCCGACCTCAAACGAATGCCAACGCTGTTGCCATCTTCCAAGGAACAAGTTGTCATCGCCGCCTTCCTCAACCGCGAGACAGCCAAGATTGAAGAGCTGGTGACGGAGCAGCGGCGGCTGATGGAACTGCTGGAAGAAAAGCGCCAAGCCGTCATCTCACACGCCGTCACTCAAGGTCTCAACCCCCGAGTCCCCATGAAGCCTTCCGGCATTGAATGGCTCGGGGATGTGCCGCGAGCTTGGACCGTAATAAAACTTGGTCGAACTGTGTTCATGCAGGAAGGACCTGGACTTCGAAACTGGCAATTCACAGGCGAAGGCACTCGTGTGATTTGCGTCACAAATATCACAGAAGCTGGCATCGACTTCTCTCGTCTGGAGAAGTTCATCTCTACTGAGGAATACAACTCAAGCTATCAGCATTTCACAGTGCGACCTGGGGACGTGCTTTTATCGAGCTCGGGAAACTCATGGGGCAAAGTCGCGATCTACGACGGCAATGAGGAAGTAATTCTCAACACAAGCACGATTCGCCTAAACGAAGCCGAAGGCGCCCCACTCAAGCGCGACTACATCGCAATGTTGCTCCAGTCTGATTTGGTTCGCGAACAACTCGGACTCGCAATGACGGGCTCGTGTCAGCCGAATTTTGGCCCCACTCATCTGAATAGCGTCATGGTCGTAATACCATCGCTTGACGAGCAAGCCGCCATAGTTAACTACCTCAAAACCGAAACCTCCAAGCTGGGCACCCTCACCGCCGAAGCACAGCGCGCCATCGACCTGCTGCAAGAACGCCGCACCGCGCTGATCTCCGCTGCCGTCACCGGCCAGATTGATGTTCGCGAGCTGGTGCCAACGGAAGTCGCGGAGGTTGTAGCATGAAACTCAGCCAAAGAATCGTTCAGTTCATCGACCACCTGCACCCGCTCTACATTCACGACGAGGTAAATGGCGTTATGTGTGCCCGCAGCTTGACCGATGGCACGCTGATTCTTCCTTTCGATGAAGAGGGAGGTGAGGATGACGTGGGCTTTGTTACCGTGCACTGGCAAGGTGACCCGGCTCGCCAGACATTGGTGCAAGGTGTGTTCATGGCCAGTCTTGCCGTGGCGAGGTATGTGGAACTGCATCACATGGCTGAGAACGCCAAAGCCACTCGTGATGAAATGGAACGTCTGTCACACCACTTCACCGTCAAGACGGGCGAGTCGCTGAACTTTGATTCGTCTGACTCGGGACTGCTTGATATGGTCGGGAAGGCGGTTGGTAAGGTGGGCGAGGCTGCCCTGATAGAAATACTCAAAAAACAAGTTGGGCTTTAACCCAGCACACATTTAAAGGGCGAAAAGCGTGAGCCTGCACAAAGAAATCAGCTTCGAGACCGAAATCTGCCAGCACCTCGCCGAGCATAGCTGGCTATATGCTGAAATTGACGCGGCAAACTACGACCGGGCGCGGGCATTGTTCCCGGCGGATGTGCTGGCGTGGGTACAAGAAACCCAACCCAAAGCCTGGGAAACCCTGACCAAGAACCACGGCGCGCAGGCCGGTGAAACTCTGCTGGCTCGCTTACGGAATCAGCTTGATCAATTGGGCACGCTGCATGTGCTGCGCCACGGCATCGAACTGCTGGGCCTCAAAGCGCCATTGATGCTCGCGCAATTCAAACCGGCACTGGCGATCAACTCCGACATCCTCGCCCGCCATGCCGCCAACCGGCTGCGCGTAGTGCGGCAGCTTCGCTATTCGCTGCACAACGAAAACAGCCTCGACCTCGGTTTATTCCTCAACGGCCTGCCGGTAGCCACGGCGGAGCTGAAGACCGACTTCACCCAGAGCATCAATGATGCGATTGACCAGTATCGCTTTGATCGCAACCCCAAGTCCAAGGGGCAAGCCGCCGAGCCGCTGCTGTCCTTCCACAAAGGTGCGCTGGTGCATTTCGCGGTGAGCAACAGCGAAGTCCACATGGTGACAAAGCTGGCCGGCCCGACCACGGTGTTCCTGCCCTTCAACCTGGGCGACGACGGCGCGGCGGGCAACCCGGTGAACCCGCAGGGCGGCCACCGCACGGCGTATTTGTGGGAACAAATATGGGCGCGTGAGAGTTGGCTGGAAATCCTGGGCCGTTATTTCATCGCGCAGCGCGACAAGAAGAAGCAGATCAAGGAAATTATCTTCCCCCGTTATCATCAGCTCGATGTGACGCGCAAACTCCAGTCTGCCGTGCTCCACGACGGGCCGGGCGGCAAGTATCTCGTCCAGCATTCAGCCGGATCGGGTAAAACAAATTCCATCGCGTGGACGGCGCACTTTCTCGCCGAGCTGCATGACGCGCAGCACAAAAAGGTTTTCGACACCGTGCTGGTGGTCTCTGACCGCAACGTCATCGACACCCAGCTTCAGGAAGCACTGTTTGATTTTCAACGCACCAGCGGCGTGGTCGCCACCATCACCAATAAGGACGGCAGCAAGAGCGGGAAACTGGCCGAGGCGCTCTCAGGCGACAAGAAAATCGTGGTCTGCACCATCCAGACTTTTCCTTTCGCGCTGGAAGCCGTGCGCGAACTGGCAGCAACAAAAGGCAAGCGCTTTGCGGTTATCGCCGATGAAGCCCACAGCTCGCAGACCGGCGAGGCAGCTTCCAAGCTTAAGGCGCTGCTGAGTCCAGAGGAGCTGGCGGAGCTGAACGACGGTGGCGAAATCAGCACTGAAGACATCCTTGCCGCGCAGATGGCGGCACGAGCCGACGATGGCGGCATTACCTTCGTGGCGTTCACCGCCACGCCGAAGAACAAGACCATCGAGATCTTCGGCACCCGGCCCGATCCCTCGCGCAAGCCGGCGAAGGACAACGTGCCGGCGCCGTTCCATGTCTATTCCATGCGCCAGGCCATCGAGGAGAAGTTCATTCTCGACGTGCTGAAGAACTACACGCCCTACAAGCTGGCTTTCAAGCTGGCGCACGAAGGCGAGGAACTGGACGACAAGGAAGTCGAACGCAGCGCGGCGCTGAAGCGGATCATGGGCTGGGTAAAGCTCCACCCTTACAACATCGCGCAGAAAATCGAAATCGTGGTGGAGCACTTCCGACTATACGTGGCCCCGCTGTTGGGCGGGCAGGCCAAGGCGATGGTTGTGGTCGGCAGTCGGCTGGAGGCGGTGCGCTGGCAGTTGGCCATCGAGAAATACATCAAGGAGCACGGTTATAAGATCGGCACGCTGGTCGCCTTCTCCGGCGAGGTGAACGACAAGGAATCCGGCCCCGATGGTTTTACCGAAAACAGTCCGGCACTCAACCCCAACCTGAAAGGCCGCGACATCCGCGAGGCCTTCAAGGGTGACGAATATCAAATACTGCTGGTTGCGAACAAATTCCAGACCGGCTTCGATCAGCCGCTGCTGTGCGGCATGTACGTGGACAAGCGGCTGGCGGGTATTCAGGCCGTGCAAACTCTGTCACGCCTGAACCGCGCTTATCCCGGCAAGGACACGACCTACGTGCTGGATTTTGTAAACGACCCTGAAGAGGTGCTGGCCTCTTTCAAGACTTATCACACTACGGCAGAACTCTCGACGACCACCGACCCGAATCTCGTTTTCAACCTGCGCGCAAAGCTGGATGCCGCCGGTCATTACGACGACTTCGAGGTGAATCGCGTGGTGGCCGTGGAATTAAACCCGCACGCCAAGCAGAGCGAACTGGTCGCCGCGCTGGAGCCGGTGCGGGATCGCGTACTGAAGCGATACAAGGCTGCACAGGCTACATTGAATGCGGCACAGGCTAAAGAGGATGAATACGCAACCAAGGCGGCACAGGACGAGCTGAACGCCCTGATCCTGTTCAAGGCCGACATGGGCACCTTCATCCGGCTCTATACCTTCCTTTCGCAAATCTTCGACTACGGCAACACCGACATCGAGAAGCGCGCCATCTTCTACAAGCGCCTGCTGCCGCTGCTGGAGTTTGGCCGCGAACGCGAGGGCATCGACCTCTCGAAAGTGGTGCTGACCCATCACGACCTGAAGAACAAGGGTAAACACACCATGCTCTTGGGTGAAGGCGAAACTCCAAAAATTGAGCCGATCACCGAAGCCGGTAGCGGCAGTGTGCAGGAGAAAGAGAAAGCACGGCTGAACGAGATTATCGAAAGGGTGAACAGCCTCTTTGACGGTGAACTTACCGATCAGGACAAACTAGTCTATGTGAACAACGTCATCAAGGGCAAGCTGCTGGAATCGGAAACGCTACGACAACAGGCAACGAACAACACAAAAGAGCAATTCGCCAATTCACCCGACCTGAAAACCGAACTCATGAACGCCATCATGGGCGCTCTCGACGCACACACGCTGATGAGCACTCAGGCTCTGAATTCACCGACAATACAGGGCGGGATGAAAGATATTTTGCTCAACAATGTGGGGCTTTACGAGACATTGCGCGCACAGGCTGCTGCGTAAAGGGGGACAGATACTTTCCTCGCGTAATTCTGCTGGTGTAGAGATAGCCCGTCGGTTTTTTCCGTCATTAAAATCGGTCCGGCCGCTAGTCCGGTGCTAGCCAGAAAAGAAAAGGGCTAGACATTTCTGCCTAACCCTTTGATTTACTGGTGCGCCCGGAGCGATTCGAACGCCCGCCCCCTTGGTTCGTAGTTTGTCTTTATGGCGTAACTTATTGTTTTTATTGCATGCATCAGAGCCGCTCGTTCCTTCTTTTTACACTGTATTGTCAGGTAGTTAACCCTCATGTCACCGAAAAGTCCCCACAGTCTTACGCAGCAAGTCTGTGACCATGCATACACAATTGCGTAGCATTTGTGACTATTGAGAGGCAAACGGCAAAGAATATTTTTTAATGACAGCTTTCAAGAATGCAATTCTAATAGACTAAGTTCCGTTGTGTGCCAGTAAGAGACATTCGCGCCCGCCCGTACTATTATGTACATGCGGAGCGGTAATAACCGTCAGCATATCTTTCTACACTTTGGACAACATGAGCAATCAACTTACTTTCTCATCCGCATATAAATCTATCACTAGCCTTGCTGCGATTGATCTTCCTGCTTTTGTTGTATTGACTGGACGTAATGGGTCGGGCAAAACACACTTGCTTGAGGCGCTAAAAAATGGTCAAGTCAAGTCAAGTTTGACGGAAAATCATAATACGGAAATTTTACTTTATGACTGGAATAGCATAATTCCTAAAGACACGGGCGTTTTTCATACGCATAAGCACCTAACACAGCAATCGAATTGGTTCACGCAAATTAGAACTCATCAAGACCAAGCATTCCCTGTGATTCGACAGCAAGCGATTGCCATGGGAGTACCACCAGAGCATTGCACGTCCCTGTATAAAATTAAGAATCTTAGTAGGCACAAAATTGGAGAATTCATCGCCGATGAAGCTGCAGCAGAAAATGCATACAATCAAATTAAGCAAACTTTAAAGACTTATGGCCAAAACATTTCTTCGAACACGCTAGGACACATAGGTGATGAGAGCTTAAAAAAACTCGCCCCTGTAGTTGCTAGAGAGCGGCCAGAATTATTCCTAGAAACTTCGGAATCAAAATTCTTTAGTGATAAAAGTTTCCTTTGGGGGGAAGTAGATCCATTTGAACAGGCTTTTGGCAGGCTGTTCTCAACGTATAGAGACATCATTCATCACAACGATAGGCTAGAGAAGTACCCGCCTCCAGAGGAGGACGGGCAAAAGTTTCTTGATGAAACGCAATTCATCAAAGAACATGGAATTCCACCATGGGATTTCGTTAACAAAATACTTGAAACCTGCAATCTTGATTTTCGAGTTAATGCCCCACCCTTGAATGAAATTTCATCATTTGAACCCAAGCTGAAGAAATTATCTTCTGATGTCGAGATGAGATTCAATGATCTTTCTTCTGGTGAGAAAGTGCTTATGTCATTCGCACTATGCCTATACAACGCAAGTGACAAAAGACAAAAAAAGAAATTCCCCAAGTTGCTGCTTTTAGACGAAGTGGATTCACCTCTGCATCCTTCCATGGTTGTGTCTCTGCTTAATACCATTCAGACCGTACTGGTGGATGGGGAAGATATATCAGTTATTCTTACTACTCACAGCCCTTCTACAGTAGCCCTAGCTCCTGAAGTATCGCTATACAAGATGAACCCTACGGGCCCTATTATTGAAAAGTGCAGCAAGGGCGAGGCCTTATCCATATTGACGACTGGCGTTCCAACGCTTTCCGTTTCTTTCGATGGTCGCCGTCAAATTTTTGTTGAAAGTCGTACGGATGCAAACCTCTACGACTTGCTTTATCAGCGTTATAAAGGGCATTTGAGTTCGGAACGTTCATTAGTGTTCGTGGAGGTTGGCAATACCGATAATTCTGGCGGCGAAAAGAATGCTGGATGCGCACAAGTTTCGAGACTAGTTGACAGTCTAACTACTGGAGGAAATCAAAGTGTTCTTGGCCTAGTTGACTGGGATGGGGAACGCGAGTCAAAAGGACGAATTCATGTTTTGTCACCAGGTGTCCGTGATGGGCTTGAATCTTTATTATTTGATCCTGCATTGATGGTTGTCACGATTGCGGGGTTGAACGCTAAGTATGCCAAGGACAATGGAATTCTTGATCCTATTGACAGCTACACATCAATATCTAACTGGAATATGGTACGTTGGCAGCGCGCCATTGATGTACTCCAGAATATAGTCCTAGGAGCCCAACAATCACAGAGAGCAACCATTCCGGTAGAATATCTCAACGGCATGACTTTAAAAGTTACAAGAGAATACTTGCACTTAGATGATCATCATCTTGAGGCAAAGATCACCCAGTCATTTGGTTTTCTGAAGCAAAAAAACAACCGCGCTGGTGGTCTAATGTGTCATGTAGTAGAGACTGTTCTTGCAGACCACTCCTCACTCTTGCCTAGGGATTTGTTACACACCTTGAATAGATTGCTTACTGAAGAGCTGGCCACTTAATCCAACGCTGAGTGACAGCTTTCTGGAATGAGCCAATGACTGCAATGTGTCGTTTGCTGACCATCACGACAGGCAGCATCTGGGCATTTAATTTTCGAGATCGTCGGAGTGCATGGGAATATGTTTACCTGAGCCAGGTAGTCTAGGCATTAACACTTGATGATGAGTTCGGCTGGCTTCTTTGGTGATGAAGAATTCCGCTTCACAGCTCCTTAGCCACTGGAAATGGCCCGCTCCAGCCTGATATATCACGCCTAGCCTAGTTACACCCTCAACTAATAATCAAAGTTGCCGACAATAAATAAGTAAGGCATTCCTTGATTGCACTGACCACTCCACTAACGAGCTACTTGCTTCCGTCTTTGCTAAATAGTCTGCTTTTTACGGCAAAGAGGATGTTCTGCAGCCGTGAACTATTACAAGTTAGTAAAGGCACAAGCATGAATCGCTCTGATCTAATATCACACCTAGCCGACCTGCATCCTCAACTTCAAATTAAAGATGTCGAAAGCATAGTCAAGGAAATCATTGATGCACTGGCCACTACACTATCGAATGGTGAGCGTATTGAGATACGTGGTTTTGGCAGCTTTAGATTGAATTACAGACCGCCACGCAATGGACGTAACCCAAAAACTGGTGAACGATTGGAAGTGCCTGCGAAATACGTGCCACACTTTAAGGCCGGCAAAGAGCTCAAGGATCGCGTAATCAAGGGTGTTTACTCTACTACCGGCAATTCAAACCAGTCGGTGGTGTAATTCTGCGATTGCCTCTCCCTCCGCATTGCCCAGCGATGCTTTAAACCAGAGGCGGCTAAGGTCATGCTCCCTTTCCCCATTTTCTTATTGATCGCATCCAGGGTGCGCATCATATTGACTGACTTTACCTGCTTGTCTGTGTCATCAAATAGCGTGGCTTGAACTGATCCCTTGCTCTGCAGCCCCATCAACAGCACGCCGCTTTTTTTGTAGTGGAAGCCACTGCGATAAATTTCCTTCAAGCCTTTGATCGCAGCATCGATGAGTTCCATCGTGTCGTCGCTCGGTTGATTCAATGGCACTGTGATGGCCCCATTGTATTGAGGCGCTTCTTCTTTGAACGGGTTGGTATGGATATAAACCGAAATGCTGGCAGCAACCGAACCATCTCGCCGGAGCTTTTCGGCTGCCCGTGTGGTGTAGTAGGCAATGGATTCTGACAGGTCATCCAGTCCCGTCACCATGGTGCCGAAGGAGCGGGAAACAATGATCTGTTGCCGTGGCTTACTGGCTTCTTCCATCTGGATGCAGGAGACGCCGTTGAGTTCCTGCACAGTGCGTTCCAGGACGACCGAGAACTGACTACGGATTCGCTTTAGACTGGCCGTGCGTAGGTCTTCAATGGTCTTTATTTTCATGGCAAGGAGTCCTTCGGAGATACGCCGCCCAACTCCCCATACATCTCCGACCGGAATGCTGGAAAAGAGCGCACTGCGCTGGGCATCATCCAGCAGTCCGAAGTCGCATACGCCATCCGCACCAGCAAATCCTTTTTTGGCGCAGTGGTTGGCCAGCTTGGCCAGCGTCTTGGTATCAGCGATACCAACACAGACAGGAATACCGACGTTGCGCATGATAGTCTGCCGCATCGTCTTGCCGTAAGCCATCAGCGATAGCGGATCAAAGCCATCAAGATCAAGGAAGCATTCGTCAATCGAATAGATTTCCTGGCGGGGAGAGAACGTGGAAAGAATAGACATGACACGCTTGGATAAGTCGTCGTAGAGCGTGTAATTGCTTGAGAACGCAATGATGCCATGCTGTTTGGCCATCTTTTCCAGCTTGAACCATGGCTCACCCATCCTGAGACCAAGCGCTTTTACTTCATTGGAACGGGAGACGACGCAGCCATCGTTATTGGATAACACCAAGACTGGTTTGCCTTCCAGTTTGGGCTGGAAAACGCGCTCGCAAGAGACGTAAAAATTGTTGCAGTCGATGAGGGCGAGTGCCATGGTTCACTATCAGATGAACTTCTTCACTGTGGAGGTCACTACTCCCCACACTTGCAGCTCCTGTCCGTCCTTGAGTTCTATTTCTTTGAAACGTGGGTTTTCTGGTTTGAGGATGGTCTTGTTATCCCGCAGGACAAGACGCTTAACCGTCAAGTCGCCATCTATTATGGCTATAACGATGTTGCCAGATGAGGGGGTCAAGGACTTATCGACTACGAGCAAATCACCATCAAAGATGCCAGCGTCAACCATGCTGTTGCCTTTGGCGCGCACAAAGAAGGTTGCATCCTTGTTTGTAATCAGGTGTTGGTCCAGGCTTAACCTGGCTTCGATGTAATCATCGGCGGGGGACGGAAATCCGGCTGGCACTTTATGGCTAAACAGGGGCACCCGGATGGGCTGGTTATCCAAGGCCGGGTATAAAATATCATTTTTGAAGCGTGCCTCTAGCCGTTGGGCTTTGCAAGCCGTAAGGATATCCCCAACCGTGTCGACTACGCTTTCCGGGATACGCATGAGCTTTGTATTTTCACCATAAGGACTTGAGCCGACTTTACGGCCAGCACCGGGCCGAGTGCCGCCACGTGTTGGTGATTTAGGGTTGGTTTGTTTCATATGATTATCGTAACAATAATCATAAGTACAGGTCAAGCAATGTTTGGTAGGGGTTCGATCAGTCCGGCATCATCCCGTAATCCAACTCGATTGAGTTCGCGGGTGACCGGCCAGACTTGCAGGGAATCAGATTCACACGGATGAATCATCTGGAGCTGTTTAGCGGCTTGCTGTTCTTGTGGTGACAGCCAGGTAATCCATTGGTCTGGGTTCAGGATCACGGGCATACGGTCATGGATCTGTTCCATGAGCGAATTCGCGGCGGTTGTGATGATGCAGCAGCTTTCAATTGGCTCACCATCTTCAGGATGCCATATCTCCCATAGACCGGCGAAAGCTAAGGGGGAACCGGACTTGAGACTGACATACCACGGATGCTTGATGCCATTCTCTGTTTTCCATTCATAGAAGCCCGATGCGGGGATGAGGCAGCGCCCATGCTTGAAGGCTGACCTGAATGATGGCTTCTCTGCAACGGTTTCGCCCCGTGCATTGGCGAGCTTGTTGCCTATTGTTACATCTTTTGCCCACGACGGAATCAAGCCCCAGCGCATCTTGTGGAGATGTATGTTCCCTTCTGCATCAGCAGTGATGGAACAGATGCGAGACGATGGGGCAATGTTCCAGGAAGGCAGGAATTCCAAGTCGCCGGTCAGCTGGAAGTATTCACCGAGCTTCTTGGGATTTTCTTTCAGTGCGAATCGGCCACACATATTATTTTCCTCGCCATAGCCTTTCAATCACGGTGAAAATCAGGCAAGAATTCTACGCCCGTTCGTCGAACTAGTTCTTCATCGCTGATTGGCTTGCCTACCTTAGCTTCATCAGTATTGTCTAGCCAAATGGGCCCACGCTCGATTTGTGTTGGGGTCATAGATCCAATGATGCCAATGCTGTGTCGATGGCCACTTGGAAAAGGCCAGAAGCCGACTCTGATAAGAGAGGCAGTAATGTGCCTCAACTGATTATTTAATCACTATTTCCTTATCGGCCTTATGTGGCGCTCCACATAAGGCCGAGGAACGGGCATCTGGAAAAGTTGCCTGAACGGCAATTCATGGCGCGCTGCGAAAATCCAATCTTGTTTTTTCACTATTAGAAATCACCGCTTAGTCTTGCCTATATGTCAGCATCCAATTTTCTTGCGAGCCTATTTTGCCTGAAACACAGAAGCTGGCAGCAACATCCTGCCTGCTTGTCCTTGCAGCGGGATAAAACCAAAGTGCTTATAAAACGAAATTGCATCATCATCTTTGGCGTCAATGATGATTCCAGCCACGGCCAGGACGGTGCTGGCTTGCGATACTTTTTGGCAGGCATCGGCAAGCAGGATTGAACCCAACCCCTTGCCCTGGAATTTTTTATCCACTCCCAGCCGACCGATCAGTGCAACCGGCACCGGATAGCGGGGAAGCTTACGCGCCAGGGATGCCGGGAGGCTCGAACAACTCACGCTCCCTGCACTCAGGGTGAAAAATCCGGACAGTTGCCGTGGATCATTTTCCGGTGTGGCGATAAAAACCCGGGCAATATTTCTGCGCACATCCTGCGACGCATAGCGGCGGATATAGTCATTCAGGGGCTCGCTACCGCACAGAAATTCCGCAGCATTGATGAATGCATCAAGCGGCCTGATGCAATAAGTCATCAGCGGCGAATTTGATCGGCGTGACGCTTGAAAGCGCGCTTCAGTGCTGCATTGGGTTTGGCCGGTACATCCAGCGCTGTCAGGAACGCTTCGAAGTCTTTGGGTTTCAATGTGATTGATTCATGTTCCTGCACCACCCGCTCTGCGGATGCCAATGCATTCGACAGGACAAATTCGGAAATGCTGACGTGGGCATAACTGGCCGCCTTATCCAGCAACTGGCGAGTGCGGCTGTCGCAGCGGATATTCAGGCGATTTTCCTTGAGCGTTGTGGTTTCCATGTTGGACTCCCAGAGATTAATGGCTAAATTGTGCGCCATCTGTGCTCACATTGCAAGGGGCTCTCTCGAAGCAATCACGGGGTCAGAGTAGCATTTATTGGGGGGTGTCTATTTTCTTTTGTGGTCGCCCTGCCTTTCTTGGTATAGATAATATTACTCTGACCCCGATTATTGTGGGTTTGAATGAAATGCGCGCACGGAAATCGGCAGACAACGGACGTGGCCCTTGGTGGAACGCCGGAGCAAGCCATATGAACGTTACGCACCCAAAACGCTTCTTTGATGCACTGGGGTTGGTTTCGCTGCTGGATACACAGCAACGTTTCCAGCATGTTTAATGAACCGCCGTATGCGGAACCGCATGTACGGTGGTGTGAGAGGACGGCAGGAGTGATCCTGCCTCCTACTCGATTACCCACGCTTCCCTGAATGATCTCGCTTAATGCGACAGAACCCCTTTTCTGACCCCGTGGCTCCGTTGTTTGCTATTTTTCCGTAATGCTAACTGAACGAATAGCACCATATTCAATGATTACTTCTGACTCGTTATCCAATTGGCTAAAATAGATTACTGAATTTCTATCTACAGTACCTTTGACGACAACACCTCGTGGGAAATCAGAGTACGTTTCAAAAGCAAATTTTCTGGCTACTATCAAGTCAGTTGTCCAAGACTGACCGTATGAAAGTGATTCATGCTCTAACATGGACATACCGCGATAAATATTTATTTGTGCTCCCAACTTATGAACATCTGATGAGGGTGCATCGGTTTTCGTGATTTTAATTTTTGGACCATTCCATTCACTTTGGCGGCCTTTAAATAATGTAAATACGCCGCCATCACGATACATCCTTAAATAATTAAATAGATCATAAAGCTGATTTTGCAGTGGAGAATCATTGGAAATTGAAGACTCATAAGTAAAAGCATTGAAAGCATCACCTGAAAGCTCTTGATATTTACAACTTTTGAATTGGCTTAACAAAAGCTCAAATTTTTCAAAATCCTCTCCATAGTTTAACTTGATGAACACTTCATATTTACTTGGATCAATCCTCATATCTTTCAGTATTCGATATGATTCATCAGAAAATATCATGAATCGTTCCTAAAAAATGGCCATTTGTTCTGCCACCACCATTATCTCGCGCGCACCCTGCTAAAACGAAATATGGTCGTCAAAAGTATCAAGCTTGTTATTGTCGACTGGCAGTACTTTTTCCTCTGGGGCAGTGAAATGATGCGCCATGATTTCAACAATATCCGCCGGACGGAGCAAGGGTAGGGACAGTGCTTTATTCCGGATGAGATAGCTCCAGTCCCAATGATCCTCAAAGCGTGCTATTAATTCGAGCGACCAGGGCATGGTTTCATTGTTGGAGGGGGACGCCCAGTCCCAGCGACCCTTAAATCGTTCGATCAGCTCGAGGGACCAAGGCAGGGCTTCATTCCCGGAGAGCTGCCACCAGCTCCAGTGATCCTCATAGCGTTCGATCAACTCGAGCGACCAGGGCAAGGCTGTATTCCCAGAGAGATTTTCCCAGTCCCAGCGACCCGCAAAGCGTTCAATTAGCTCGAGCGACCAAGGTGGGGCCGTACTGTCGGAGAGTCCATACCAACTCCAGTGATCCTCATAGCGTTCGATCAGATCGAGCGACCAGGGCAAGGCTGTATTCTGAGAGAGCTTTTCCCAGTCCCAACGATCCTCAAAGCGTTCGATTAGCTCGAGCGACCAGGGCAAGTCTGTATTCTGAGAGAGCTTCTTCCAGTGCCAGCGATACGCAAAGTGTTCAATTAGCTCGAGCGACCAAGGCAGGGCTATATTCTCGGAGAGACCCCACCAATCCCAGCGATCCTTAAAGCGTTCGATCAAATCAAGCGACCAGGGCAGTGCTTTCACCCCGGCTATACCCCTGCCGATGAACAAACTTCGCTTAAAACGATGCTCATATCGTTCGATCAGATTGATCGACCACGGCAAGTCTTTATTGGTGAAGAGCCACCCCCAGTCCCATTGATTCTCAAAGCGTTCGATCAGAGCCGGCGACCAGGCCAGTGTCTTGTTCAGGGAGAGACTCCTCCAGCTCCAATGATCCTCATAGCGTTCGATCAACTCGAGCGACCAGGGCAAGGCTGTATTCCCAGAGAGATTTCCCCAGTCCCAGCGACCCGCAAAGCGTTCGATCAGATCGAGCGACCAGGGCAAGTCTGTCTTGTGAGAGAGCATCTCCCAGTTCCAGCGATCCGCAAAGTGTTCAATTAGCTTGAGCGACCAAGGCAGGGCTATATTCTCGAAGAGGAGCCCACCACCAGATAAGTCCTCCCAGTTCCAGCGATCCTCAAAGCGTTTGATAAGATCGAGCGACCAAGGCAGGGCTTCATTGGTGGAGAGCCCACCACCAACAAAGTTCTCCCCCCAGCACCAGCGATCCACAAAGCATTCAATTAGCTCGAGCGACAATGGTAGAGATTTATTTACGGAGAGACCATACCAGTTCCAGCGATCCTTATAGCGTTCGATAAGCTCAAGCGACCAAGGCAGGGCTTCATTGGTGGAGAGGAGCTCCCAGTTCCAGTGATCCGCAAAGCTCCCGATCAACTCGCCATCAAGCGCCTGCTTAAGCGATAGAAAAGTAACAGCATCCTTGGAGTGAATCCGCTTCAGGATGCCGACAAGTCGCCGCCGTTCCAGTTCTTGGTTCAGTTGTGCAGCAATAAACAGTTGCCTGCTGGCCGTTTTCACCTGAGCCGGGTAGCTCGCCCCATAAAGGGTCAGAGCGTTGTGGTCAGTTTCTCTTTTGCTCATGGTAATCCTATTTCTTCAGTCTGCACGGCTATGACCAGAAGGTTCGACACGATCGTGTCCAGTTCAACCACCAGTGTCTCACGCTGCTGTTCAAAGAAACATTGCCAGTCCGCCTCGGTAGCACCGGCTATGTCCATCAGCTTGACGCCGTCACTTTCCTGCAACGCCTTCAATTCGGCCACCAGCCTGGCGATGGAGTGCTCCATTTCGGCAATTGCGGCCTTCAGCGCTTCGACCTTGCTCAAGGTAGTAGAGCGGGTTCCCGGCAGGCCGCCGGCAGAGAGCACTTCATGGATTTTCCGCAACCGAGGCAGGTCATTGCACTTGTAGGCATCCTGCAACTCAACGAATACGTGGTGCGCAGCTTCCTTATTTTCTTCGGGAAGCTTGTCGGGATGACAAAGGCCGCATGCCTTGCGGTAAAGAGATTTCAACTCCCGCTCGGCCTCCTCGTCGAGCTTGGGCAAAGGTTCCAGCCGTTGCAGGTCTTCGTGCTGCCTGGAATAGTCTCGGTAAGCCTCTTCGGCCTCTCGGGCATCCGCTTCCGCCTCGGTGTTCTCGTTAACTTTCTTTTTGAGTGCTACGAGGAGTCGTGCCAGTTCAGCCCGGGCCTTGAGGATGTTTTGGATCAGGTCGCCCAACGCGTCGTCATGGCGCCGGTTGAAGGTGATCAGGCGACGTTCGAGATCACCCTTCTCGTCACTCAGGGATTCGAGGCGCAATTCCAGAGTTTCGAGTTGGAAGCGGAGACGGGGAATGTCCGCGTATCCCGCCACCACCAGGGCGGTCGCCTTGCGCAGGTAGGCGTCGATCTGCTCAAGCGCCGCCTTGTACTCTCCGTTGTCGAGGGCTGCGATGATCTGATCCAACTGGAGCGCTTCGGCAACGGGACGCAATTTGCGCAGATGGGTGGCGACGTCATCCTGCTCGCCAAGCAGGACCAGGTTGCGAATCATCTCCAGTCGCCGTCGCGCCGCGTCGGCGTCGGCGACAATGGAGGCACCGTGTCCTGTGCGGACGAGGAGGCTGTCGAATGTGACGAGGTACTTGCCTGCGAAGTCTGTCGAATCGGTGACGACCGTGATGTTCTCGTCATTGCTGCGGGCTTTGTGGCTCCAGTTGTAGGACCCGGTGATGACGGTTGCGCGATCGATGACGCAGAATTTGTGATGCATGGTCCGCTCGTTGCGGCTACCGGGGGGCAGAATGATCACCTGGCCGCCGAGATTGCTAAGCCTATGGAAATTCAGCCCGCCGGGCCCCTGGTTGATCTCGTCACCAATCAGTGCAACCGACACCTTGATTCCTGCTTGGGCTTTCTTGCAGAGCACCTCGAAGATGTCACGATCCGTGAACCAGGCGATCGCCGCCACGATTTCGGATTGGGCGTGTTCCAAGTGATTGATGATCACCTTGTGGATGTTCGAGAAATGAGCTTTAAGTTCCATGTCGATAAGCTAGGTGTATGGCCCCGGAGAGAGGAGGCGTTAATTAAGGGTTCTGTCGCATTAACTGTAAAAATGCATATTCCAAGTGAGCATACCCCCTTATGAATTAAAAGTGACTGTTTGAAAAACTTGTAAGCAGACATTATCGCAGACATAACTGACCGTCTTTTCACAAATTCACCACCGTCCGCAATGGCCGAACTGCCGCCCCTCGAATTACTTTATACAAGCGTTCAGCAATGTCTATGGAAGCGGGTGTTCTAACCCACCTGCTTTAGCAGGTGATAGTTAAGTGCAATAAGTGCCATAAACGTGTGAACAATGTGTTGGTACGCTATCCCATGTGATCTCTGTTCACACCACCCCATAAATTGCAACACAGATTCTGCACATAATTGCTCAGAACTCACCTGACTTTATTGTGCTTCCCGCGCAACAATTGTTGCATGGAAGACATTCAATCCCTCAAGGCGTTATTCTGGTTTTCAGGCAAGATGGATGTGCTGTACGAGCATTTATGCCGCCAGTACAAAGCCTACATCTTGCTGCTGCTTACCTATCTCGCTTTCTCGTTGCGCTTTGAGTTTGCCGTCAACGTAAGCCGAAGTCTGCCGGGTACGCTGTACCTCATAGAGAAGGGAGAGCTTCCCAAACGAGGGGAGTATGTCGCCTTCAACTACCAGAGCAATTTTCTGTACCCACAAGGCACACGCTTTTTGAAGCGCGTAATGGGTACAGCGGGCGATTCTGTCGAATCCCGCGACCACAAATACTATGTCAATAAGACATTTGTGGGTGAGGCAAAACCTGCGACCCGCACCGGGCAACCGATTCGGGAGCTGGGGTTTAAAGGCATCATCCCCGCTGGTCACTACTATGTAATGGCCGATCATCCGCTGAGTCTTGATTCCCGGTATGAAGCGGTCGGATTGGTGTCAGCCAGCCACGTCATCGGCAAGGCGTTCAAGCTGTTCTGATTCATGGAAACCTTAACCGATCGACTGCTACGCAAATTCCGCTTTCTGCCGAGCGCGCATGAAGCTGTGCAAATCAAACAGATTGTGTCTGCAAGGCGGATTGAAGATTTGCAAAGGATACCGCGCTACCCGCCATTCATGGAGGGATTGCCGGTGTATGCCCCTGCAGAATTGCTCGCCACGCAACACGAACTCACGGGCGGAATTCGCCAACTGATTGCTGACGCGGAGCTGCTGGCAACTCACTACAACCCGGCGATGTTGCGCCTTGCCGCCTTCGTTCATCTCTTGCCGGCCTCGCAAGCGCATCATCATCGCGGGGCGGGCGGCATGTTGCGCCACTCTCTCGAAGTCGGGTTGTGGGCACTGCAACAAACCGAGGGCAAGCTGATACGCGGTGTGACCACGCCACAGCAACGACGGGTGATAGAGCCGCGCTGGCGACTGGCCGTGTTCCTGGCTGGCATTTGCCACGACCTTGGCAAAGTGGTGACCGACTTGACTGTCACCGACCGCGCGAATGCGCAAAGGTGGCGACCTTACAGCCAGGGTGTTTATGACTGGGCGCTGTCGCACCACATTGAGAATTATTTTTTGCACTGGCAAGAGGGGAGGGGAAGGCATCACACCAATGTGTCCAGCACCCTGATTGATGCGGTGATCGCCAAAGAGTCGTTCGACTGGATTAGCGATGGCAGCACGGATGTGGTGATCTGGCTGACGGAATCGCTCAACAGCAACCCCGGACAAACCAACCAGATACATGACTATGTGGTCAGAGCCGACCAGTTAAGCGTCGAGCGTGATCTGAAAACCATGGGCGTGGCGATGGCAGGCTACGAGATCGGTGTGCCAGTCGAGCGCTATCTGACCGACATCATGCGTCGTCTGGTGCGAGAGGGCGTGTGGCGAATCAACGAACCCTCCGCCCGAGTATGGAATATCGACGGCATTACCTACCTTGTCTGGCCGATGGCGGGCGAAGAAATTGCCCGGCGCACCAACGATGAAGATATTCCCGGCTTACCCAAAACCCCGGATGGCATTCTCGACATGATGGTTGAAAGAGGGATTGCCTGTATGCGCGAAGGCGACGGTGATCCTTACTTCTACATTGCGCCCGACGTACTCACTGAAAAAATTCCCACACTGAAACTGAAGTCCATACGGCTGCGCGATCAGGCGCTCATCAGCACGATGCCGATTGCGCCTGTCGCCGGTTGCGTGATCGGCAGCAACGAAACCCAAGTTGACGCAGAAAACCCAGAACGTCCCCAGCACGTCTCCAGCAAGTCTGAGCAAGTGATCAACACCGGCACAGAAAACCCAGTACACCTGCAGCACGTCTCCAGCATAGCTGAGTCAGAAACCCGTGGGCCAGCAACCCCTGACACCACCGAGCAGCTCACCGGCAGCATGGGCGAATTACTCAAGCTACTGATCGAGGATTTCCGAACCGGCAAAAAAACATTGAATGATCTTGCTTTGCATTCCGAGGATGGCTGTTTGCGCCTCAAGTGGCCCAATGCCTTTGCCGGTTATGAATTCACCCCCAAACAGATACTGGATGGCCTGACCGAGCGCGGCTGGATGGAAGCAGACAGTGATGTTGCCAAAGTAGGTGAAGCCGAGTTCGCCAGCGGCGTAGCCAAGGCCATCAGGCTTACTCAGTCGATCAGCAATCTTTTCCCGCAGTGCGCAACAATCGCGCCTCAATGCGCCACTGTCACTACGGTTCCCGCATCCGATCCGCAGCCGGAGACAAAGGCAGTTCGCCAGCCTGTCACGAGCGATGTGACTGAGCAGCAGAACATCGTCACACCTCCCAATAGCAAACCAAGGAAGCATGCTGCGCCAAAGCCAAGCGCGACTAGCAATGCTGTGATCAAAGATCAATCGCCACCGCCTGTTGATCTGCCTGGCCAAATAGCCAAACTAAACGAATTGTTGCAAGCGGCCAAGAAGGGCGGCAAAGAACTGACCAAGCGTGACATCAATTTGTTGGTGCAGCAGAAAGTGGGCGTCAAAGTTGCAGCCCATCTCATGCGTGGCATCAGACCTTCCGACATCACGGAATTGAGAACATGAACAGAAAACAGATCATCATCTTCACTGATCCGCACGGGCATTGGCTGGCTTGGCATTCGATGTATTCAGACTTGCAAAACGGACGGTGAGATGCGCAACCATCCATGTCTATTGACCCGGCGCAAACTAAGCGCGATTGCCGTTCGTGCTGAGCCTGTCGAAGCATTCGAATCCGCTCACATTTCGACAAGCTCAATGCGAACGGATTATTGGATAAATCGTGCCGGATCAATAGCCGCGCTTTGCGCTGTGCTGATCGCCACTCAGATCGGTTTGGTTCACGCAGAAGACCTCGGTGTCATCGGCAAGACATATGAAATTGCCGAACGCGACCTCATCGAGTTCATGAAGGACAAATTGCGCCACATGGAAAAAACCGGCGAGCTGGCGAAACGACAGACTGAATACAAAAACCGCGTGATGTCCGGCATTGAACATCCCAAGCCGATACCTGGCATACAAGCCACAGAAACAGCCAATACACACTATTACGACCCTTCCATTGTCACGGACAAGGATATTGCTGACGCAACCGGAAAAATCCTTTATCCCCGTGGGACGCGCGTCAATCCGCTCGATTACATCGGCTGGAATAAATACTTGTTGTTCGTGGATGCGCGTGATGCAAAGCAGTTGGAATTCAGCAAAAGAATTACCGCAGCATCCGATAGGCCGGTCAAGTTAGTGCTGGTAGCAGGCACCCCACTGGAGTTGATGCGTAAATGGAAAATGCCCGTTTATTTCGATCAAGGCGGCAGACTGACCAGACGATTCGCCATCACCCAGGTGCCCGCCATCGTCAGACAAGAAGGGAAGAGGCTGCGTATAGATGAACTACGTTACTAAAACATTACTCTGTGCGTTCGGCCTGCTGCTATGGGGACAGAATGCGATGGCCTCCCTGGAGTGCCAGGGGCGTTTCCCCAATCCGATTACCGACATCTGTTGGAGTTGTGTTTTCCCGATCACGTTCGGTGCGGGCACGCTGTCGCTACCCATCGCGCTCGGGCAAGAGGACACACCGAATCCTGGTGGTGCGCCGATTTGCCTGTGCGGCGTCAATCCCGGCATCAAGATCAGTTTCTGGGAGCCAGTGCGTCACGTTGACGTGGTGCGAAAACCATTCTGCATGACGTCATTGGGCGGTATTGATATGAACCCCGGATTCGACGCACCACACGGCACACAAAGAAAAAAAGACAACTCCGACACCAGCTCGTTCTATCAGGTGCATTGGTATGTTGATCCGATATTGATATTGCTCCAAGCCGTTGTAGATAGCCCGTGTCTCGAACAACAGGTGTTCGATGTGGCCTATCTCACCGAACTCGATCCGCTTTGGAATGACGACGAAATGACCAGCATCCTCAATCCGGATTCATTCCTGTTTGGCAACCTGGTAGCCAGACTCGCCTGTGGTGCGGATTGCGTTGCGTCCTCCCTCGGATTCGGCAGCAACACGTTGTTCTGGTGTGCCGGTTGTCAGGGTTCGATGTACCCGTTGAATGGACATGTCGCTTCACATATTGGAGGCGTGCAGGCATCGAGCCTGCTGGTGTCGCGCATCATTGCCAAGATGCATCGCGAAGGGCTGATGTGGGCCGCATCGGGGAGTTCCGGGCTGTGTGGATACTACCCGCAACTGCTCATGGACAAGACCAACTACAAATACCAAATGCACTTTCCGGTAGCGCAAGACAAGATCAATGGAAAGTGTTGCCAGCCGCTGGGCCGCACAACTGTCATTTGGGGAGCTGGCAAAGAAATACCGGCCGTTGGCGAAGACTTTGCCTACATGATCTTCCGCAAGCGGAACTGTTGCCAGGGAGCATTCTGATGGTGAACGTCACGCCACGCATCACATTGGCCTGTGTGCTTGTTTTGCTGGTTCAGCAAGCCAGCGCGGAAACGGTACTGGAAAGATCAAACCGGATTCTCAAGGAGATCAACGAGCGCGTTGTTGATCAATACCGTGCGCCCGCACTTGATGTAACCGCATTGCCTCAACCGGCGACCACCGCAAACCTGGAAGACGCGGCAAAGCAATTCCGCCAGCAGCCCTTGCAAACAAAGCCAGCAACACCAGAGATGATGATATTTGTGTCGTTCTCAATGCCGCGAGAAAGTTTGCTGCGCATTGTTGAACAGTCGGAAAAAACCGGTGCGCGACTGATTTTCCGTGGTTTCAATAGCGACAAAATGACCGACATGTCAAAGCACCTCAGCGCGCTGCTAGGCAATCATCGTGTTGAAGCGGTCATCCATCCGCCCGCGTTTACTCAGTTCAAAGTGAATCAAGTACCTGCACTGGTGCTCGCTCAATCCGACGCTGGCGACCAACTGGACAGCGGCTGCGCCCAACCGGATCGGTACGTGAAGGTTACGGGCGACGTAAGTCAGGATTACGCACTTGAATACATCGAGCGCACGGCACCGCAATGGGCGGCGACTGCGCGCTTGTTTGGCGACAAAGTCAAAATGGATCATCAATGAGAGCAGGGTGCAGAAAGTTTGCCATGGTCTTGTATCTGAGTGGCGCAATGCCGCTGCTGTCACACGCTGTTACACCCATGGAGCAGGCGTTTATCGATGGTCAAGCCACCGCGCAAAGTGCCAACCCCAGTGCATCGACAAACATCATCAACGGCACGATAGCGACTACGGTTAACAGCTTCAATCCGAGCTACTACAATTACAGTAGTACCGCGCCAGAAGCGGGCTATTTCATGGGGGGAAGCGGAGACACGATTACGCCAGGGGCAGGGAAAGTGACCGCCTGTCAGACCGGACCGGTCAACCCAAACGCTTTCCTCCAGCAAAATTGCGAAGCCATCAATTACATGGCGCGCAATCCGACAACGCGACCGCAGTTCACCCTTACACCGGGCGATCCGAATGTCACAAGATCGAGAATCATAGAAGCCAATCCCGGAACACTGGCAGCAACATCATTGGGGTATGCCAGTCCGTCTGCAATAGGGGCTTTTACCGGATGCACGACTCAAACTATCACCAAGCCGCCAACCTATACCACCGAAGTCTGCAACGAGTATCTGACCACAACCAGTCACATGTGTATTGTCGGACGCACGATTGTGGTGGATGCCGATGCCAACTATCAATGCAGCCAGACAGCAAAAAACTACGAATCCCTGAGTTGTCGGCGAGGTGCCTCGACGGTAAGCACCTGGACGTCCAATGAGTGCGTCGTCTTGCAACAGCGAGCACAGTAATGAAGGTGCTAGCGTTAGTGGTTCGGTCATTAAACAGATTGAAATCCGTATTAAAATCCGCTCGTGGTGAGCTTGTCGAACCACCTGTCTCTTCGACAACCTCGGGGTGCATGGCACACTATTTATTGGTCGGCTCTGTAGTGATATTTTTAGCCATGGTGCTCTGCGGTCGGGCAATTGCAGCTGATTGTCGGCTGGCAAGTTCCACTTGCGTTGATACCACGGCCAGCAAAACGATTGCCGGTGTCACGGTGACGCTGGCCGAGGTTGGCGGTTGCTGGGAATATCAGGACACCTATACCTGCATCAAACCCAACGCTGTCGACTATTGTTCAGCCTTCAAACAAATTCCAGGGTGTTGGCAAGTAAGCTCAACGTGTGCGGTTACCGACACCACGTTTGGCACTGGCTGCATGCAATGGGATAACACATGGCGGTGTAGCAACCCGGCGTTATCCACGCCGCCGAACACAATAAGGGTAGCTGATAGCTATACCATAGTGACCGACACCCTCAATAACACCCAGTGCCAATCGTACGCAAACAGCCCAACCTGCGCGATTGCGTCGCACATCTGCGTTGAGCCAGCGGCAACCCGCATAATTAACGGATTGCCGGTGTACAAAGACTGCTGGAGTTGGCAAGACAACTATTCGTGTCTGGGGACGCCGCAATCGGACTGTGGCGCATTGCAGACTAGAGGATGCGCGCTCAACACATCGCAATGCCTGACAACAGCTATCAACAACCAGTGCAGCCTCACCGAAAAAACCTATCGCTGCCTAAGCAAACCCGGATCGTCTTCCACAGTTGCAGATTGCGGTGGAAACACCTACTGCACAGGCGGCAACTGTTTCAATACCGGCCATGTGCCAGACACGGACTTTGCTCAAACAGCCACCATGATGGAAGTCACGCGGCAAGCCGGAAATTACATGGATGCGGCGAGCCTGCGTATATTTGGAGGGCAGGGGTCCAGTTGTAAAAAATCACTGTTTGGTTTGGTTAACTGCTGCAAGCCGAGTGGAGGTGGTGCGGCACTAAACAATGCTTCTGTCATGGGGTACGCCGTGAGTGCCGGTGGACAGACACTGAAATATGGCAGCAGTTACATGTATGACACGCTGTTTGACAACTTTCATATTGTGCGCGGATTGGACTCGGTGCTTGCATCAACCCCGGTCGGATCACTCGCCGGTGGGTCGTCGATGCCATTCAGTCCGGCTTTTTCGCTTTACGGCTTTTCCGCAACGTGGGGAGCAATGCCGGGGGCACTGGGTTCTTTTGGTGGGATTAGCTTTGCATTCGACCCCACCTCACTCGCGATCCAAGTAGGACTGATGATTCTTCAGGAACTCCTGTCATGCGACCCGCCAGAAAAAATGCTCGCCATGAAAAAAGGGCAGAACCTTTGTCGTTACACAGGGAGCCATTGTTCAATAAAGATTCCAATTATCGGCACCTGTATGCAGACAACGGAAAGTTATTGCTGTTTCAATTCCCGTTTGGCAAGAATTATCAATACATCAGGCGGCGTGCAAATTGGTAAGCCTGTCACGGACTGCACAGGCTTCACGCCAACCGAGTTTTCCAGTCTGGATTTTTCGAGAATCGACCTTACCGAATTCACTAACGAGATTATGGCGAATGTAAGAATGCCAAGCGCAAGCACTATCAACGCCGATAGCACTGCCACCATGCAGCGCAAGCTGAATAACTACTACACGCGAGGTCGTCAATGATCGTTACAAAATGCCTTATCACCATTGCCACAATCACTCTTTTGGTAACTGCGGCAAACGCAGCGGAAAGCGTTAGTGTGAAGGCATTGCTCATGCAGGCATTGAATGCGCCAAATGGCGCAGCCAAAGGGATTGTAGAGGGCAAAGAAGCAGATGCAATTCACACTGCAACCGGCGCGTCCGATCCAGTTAGCGCGGAGGTATCAACAATCAAGAAATTTAATCAGGAAGGGTGTAGCCGCCTTGCGGTTAAATTAATTCAGCCTAACACGCCAACCAAAGAGGGCGATAAAACGGACTTTGCGCTGAATTACGAACTGAATTTATGCCGAAATGGCATGCCGCCGAGCGAAGGGATGGATTTGGTGAAGGCGGCAAAGATTCTCGGCAATTGACAAAGGTAGTAAAGAAAGATATATCCAATATCAGTAGTGTCCGGAGATTCGATAGATGATGCATGATAACCCTTTGAGCAACCATTATTAAGTGGCATATTTCTCTGTAACCGATTTCAACTTGCGCCAAGCTTCTGACTTTTGTCAGGAGTCCGCATATGCACGCAGGGAAACTGGTTTTCGCTCAGCTAATGGAGCACCTACCATTGCACACGTTTCGTCAGTGCGTGGCCAAATATCCAAGTCGATACCCAACGCTCAAGTTCTCGCATCTCGATCAGTTTCTCTGCATGGCTTTCGCGCAACTGACTTATCGCGAGAGTCTTCGCGACATCGAAACTTGCCTGCGTGCCCATCAAGCCAAGCTCTATCACTTGGGCATACGAGGCAACATCGCCAAGAGCACGCTGGCAGATGCCAACGAGCAACGCGACTGCCGCATTTATGCAGATTTCGCGATAAGCCTTATTCAGATCGCCAGAATGCTTTACGCCAGCGACTGCTTTGCGGTGGAACTGGAGCAAACGGCCTATGCACTCGACACCACGACCATCGACTTGTGTTTGAGTGTCTTTCCATGGGCACATTTTCGCCGAGCAAAAGCTGCCGTCAAGATGCATACGCTGCTCGACCTGCGCGGCAACATTCCAACCTTCATTCACATCACCGATGGCAAGATGCACGAAGTCAATGTACTCGACATTTTGATACCCGAAGCTGGCAGCTTTTACATCATGGATCGTGGCTTCACCGACTTCGCTCGCTGGTTCACCTTGCATCAAGCGCAGGCATTCTTTGTCATTCGTGGCAAATCCAATCTGCTCTTTCGTCGCATTTACTCTCGCCCCGTGGACAAGTCCACGGGACTGTGCTGCGATCAAACCATTGTGTTGACCCCGCCGAAGGCCGGCAAGGATTACCCGCAGCACCTGCGACGCATCAAGTTCTACGATGCCGAACACAACAGACATCTGGTCTTCCTGACCAACAACTTCGATTTGCCTGCGCTGACCATCGCTCAGCTTTATTGTTGCCGCTGGCAGGTCGAACTATTCTGCAAATGGATTAAACAGCATCTTCGGATCAATCGGTTCTATGGAACTACCGAAAATGCAGTGAAGACACAAATATGGATTGCAATTTCGGTTTACCTCTTGGTAGCCATCGTGAAAAAACGGCTCAATACAGAGGCTTCGCTTTACACAATCCTACAGATTTTGAGCCTGACTCTTTTCGATAAAATACCACTCGATCAATTACTTAAAAATTCGGAGATGCAAATGACTATACAGCAAAACAACAACCAACTGAATCTATGCAATTAAATTGCCGGACACTACTGATCCAATATATCTTTTATCGCTTTCGAGAACATCATGACGACCACATCAAAACCAGATCAACTATTACTCCGTTTCCGACCAACCGACACGCAGAACGGCATCAGCCGTTCAACCGTGAAAAAACTGGCCGAATATCTCGGTTTCACAGGGGAAACACAAGTGATTCACTATGCGTTGCGCAAGCTGGCGAAAGAAGTGCTACCGGCCTATGAAGCCGACGACGGCAAACTGACGCCGACACAGTTGGCCGCAATTCGCAAAGCAATACCCCAAGGCCGTGCAAAATCGGTCAAATCGAGCTTGTTCTGAGGCATGGGGAAACATTGGTGGCTGGCTCCGGAAGCAGGCAAAATCGTATGGTGTCACTTCCCGGAAAACAAGGGAATTGAGCCGGGGCCGAAGCCTAGACCTGCTTTGATCATCAAGGTATTTGACGACCAAGCGCCCCACTTCATTGTATTGGTGGCCTAGGGCACCAGCCAGAAAACTGATCAACTCCGCTCGGGAGAATTTCTTATTGCTGATCGCGAGACGGCGGCTTACCAACTCGCAGGCTTAAGCTACTCGACAAAATTCAGTTTCCATAACACGGTTGAACTGCCATACAACAGCGAATGGCTCAAGGTGCCGCCCAGTGAATCAAACGGCCAAACACCAAAGCTCGGTGTGCTTCATCCAAGTTTGATGCAGCGTGTACGTGCCGCCTGGGAAGCGGCTCAAGCAAGTTGACATCTTCCCCGCCCAATCGGTATCAGGAGTGGCTGAAGTTTCTCAAGATGATTAATCGCAACGGAGACCCCACGGCTCATTTACAACAACGCTATCGTGATTTTGTTCAAGAAGGCAAAGGACAGCCATCACCCTGGCAACAGTTGAAAAATCAGATTTTTCTGGGTGATGACGATTTTGTAAATAACATGCAATGCAAGCTTAACCCCGAGCAATCGCTTAAAGACATACCCAAAAAGAAAAAACAGGCTCCCGTAAAACCATTGAGCTATTTTTCTGAGCGATATAAAACCCACGACTAAAGCCTGTCCCAAGCGTATTGGAGTGGGCACTATACACTCTCCCAAGTGGGTAAATATTTTGGTGTGAGTTACCCCACTGTGAGCAGAGCGGTGAAACAAGCGGAAAATAGGATGGATAATTTAAAATGTAAGGCCTGACCAGAATGGCACTTACTTAATGCTTAACCGCATGAAATAACAAAAGAAACAGGCTGGCATGGTGGTGCGATTTAGTCGCCAAACCATCGCAACCACCCTAGCCAGCCCGCATGCATATTAATCGTTCTGCGTTATCTAAACAACATCGCGTCCAACATTACACTGCCGCCAACGACGCATTCGATTTTTTCAATATGCTCACTTCTCCCGATCTGCTGGACACGCTGGAAACTTCATTGCCCGAGCATCGCGAGCGGCTATTTCCGCCAACAGAGACGCTGTCCATGTTCCTCGCGCAAACTCTGAAACCGGATCGTTCGTGCCAAGGCATCGTCGATGATGCTGCGGTGAAACGCCTGATCCACGGCTTGCCGCATTGCAGTACCAACACGGGGGCATACTGCAAAGCCCGCAAGCGGCTGCCGCTGGAAACGGTCACGGGAATGGTTTGCCACACGGGCCGCTTGATTTGTGCAGAAGGCTCCGATACGTGGCTCTGGCGCGGGCGGCGGGTGCGGCTGGTTGACGGTACGACCGTGACACTGCCGGACACGCAGGCCAACCAAACCGCCTACCCGCAACAGCGCGGACAGAAACCCGGCCTGGGTTCTCCCATCTGCCGCATTGTAGGGGTAACCTGCCTGTCCAGCGGCGCCGTGCTCGACGCGGCCATGGGCGGGTACAAAGGCAAAGGCAGCGGCGAGCAGGCGCTGCTGCGGACTCTCTTGGATATATTTGAGTCCGGCGACGTGATGTTGGGGGACGCATTCTATGGCACGTATTATTGACTCGGCAGTTAAATATTGAACTTAATTGATGATGCCTTGTCAGATTGAGCATGGAACGACAAGACGGAAGGACACTACCGATACAGGCATTAGCCGAAAGGCGCAGGCGTGCAGTCAAACTTCGGGAAAAAGGAATGCTGGTGAATGACGTTGCGCGGGAGTGTGAGCTATCGCGTGGCACGGTCATCGCTGCGCATAAGGCATATTGTCTGGGTGGTTGGGCGGGGATGGCATTAAAACCACGTGGACGCTCTACGGGAGTAGGGCGAAGATTGACTGCTGAACAGGAGAGTGAAGTTCAGAAACATATTCGCGACAAGACTCCTGACCAGATAAAGATGCCTTACGCCCTGTGGAGTCGCACGGCGGTGATGGAATTGATAGGGCAACGGTTCAGGATAAAGCTACCTGTCTGGACTGTTGGTACGTATTTGGCGCGCTGGGGATTTACCCCCCAAAAGCCGATAAAAAAAGCTTATGAGCAACGCCCAGTCGAGGTGAAGGCATGGCTCGATAACAGTTATCCGGTGATTGCTGAATGCGCTAAAGCAGAAGGAGCTGAAATCCACTGGGGAGATGAAACTGGATTGCGCAGCGATGACGTGCGCGGACGTTCTTTCGCACCCAAAGGAAAAACACCCGTGGTGCGGGTCAACAGTAAACGCGAGAACGTGGGACTTATATCCACTGTCACGAACCAAGGCAAGGTCAGGTGGATGGTGCTGAACGGCGCGTTGGATTCAGATCAGCTCATCGCATTTCTGAAGCGGTTGGTGAAAGATGCCAAGCGCAAGGTATTCCTGATTCTGGATAACTTGCGCGTCCACCATGCCAAGCTGGTTAAGGCATGGCTAGCGAAACATCAGGACGAGATTGAAGTATTTTATCTGCCGAGTTACAGCCCTGAGTTGAATCCAGATGAAATGCTGAATGCCGATCTCAAACAGGCAGTGACGACCAAGGCACCTGCGCGAACAAAGGGGCAACTACTCAAAGCGACTACCAGTCACATGCGCAAGCTACAGAAATCACCCGCGCGTGTAAAAAGCTACTTTGAACATGCTCCTGTAAAGTATGCAGCTTAAGTTCAACAATTTATTGCCGGATCAATAATTGCTGGCCGAACTCCGTTCGCGCGGCGTGGACGCGTTGTTTGAACAACAAGGCATGCGCAAACGTTCTACCGATTTTCGGCTGGGTAAAAAGCTGGGGATCAAGGATCACCTGATCACGCTGACCAAACCAAAAGTCCGCCCGGAATGGATGACGGTCGAGCAGTACGAGTCTGCACCCGACACACTCGACATCAGGTAACTGGAGGTTGGCGGCAAGACGCTGGTGACGACGATGACATGCCCAAATACAACCTCGAAAAGCGCGCTGAAGGATTGATACAAGCGCCGCTGGCAGGTGGAGCTGGATATACGCAATATCAAATCCACACTGGGTATATAAACCCTGTGCTGCAAAACCCCGGAGATGGGTGAAAAAGAACTGTGGGTTTATCTTCTGGCCTACAATTTGATTCGCCTGGTCATGGCGCAGTCCGCGTTGGTGGCCGATGTACTGCCATGGGCGCTAAGCTTCAAACACACCCTCCAGCTTTGGTTGGCTTGGAGTGGGATGTCAGCGCGAGAGGATGACGAGGATAACCTCAAAAAATTACTGGCGCTGGTGGCCGAGCAGTCTGTCGGCAACCGCCCCGGACGAATCGAGCCAAGGGCAATCAAGCGACGCCCCAAACCATATCCGCTACTGACAAAAACAAGGCATTTGGCAAGGGAGCAAGTGATGAAATATGGGCATCCGAAAAAGCTTAAGTAAGTGCCATTCGTATCTGACCCCGTGATTTTTGCTAACCGTACCACGGCAAGTCGTACCACGGTAAGTCGCGAGGGACTTTGTTTTTGCTCAGCAAGGCCTTAACCGATTGCCATGATGGTCTATCTCCTATTATTCTATTATGAGCCATTAAGATAGTCGCCCATTTTCGCTATATAAAGTTCAACAGTGAAGATTTTGGGCATATTTAATGCCTCGGTAACATCATCGAAACGTGTCAGTAAGGTACATTCCAGTGTTACCAGGATAGGGCATTTTTCGTATAATCCTTTGAAGAACGCTAATGGCTTGGTGTCCATCCAGCGCCGATCCAGCGGAAATTTATCCACGTCGGTCGTCGCATCGTGCTGCTCTGTATTGTGCCAAAAATAACGGGATGGTGAATAGGCTCCATCCCATTACCCAACGGTTGTCGGAACTTACAGGTTCTTTAGATATTCAAGCAGGGCTTTTTTCTCTGCATCGCTAAAGGTGGTGCCGTAATTGTGGCCACAGCGGCTATTGCCGGAATCTCTTTTACTGCAATCCGTCGTTTTCAGGGTGAAATTGAACTTGGTTTGATTAACCGCCAGTCCGACTTTATCCGTGTCATAGGCTGGGCCGACTTTGAACTCGGCAATCCGTTTTTCGGCTGGCGTCAATAATTCGGTCAAAGTCGGCACCGAACCGTTATGCAAGTATGGCGCAGCTGCCCAAATCCCCTGCATCACACGGGACTCGTAAGGATAGGGCTGAGTGGCGACAGGTTCCTTCATTTGGAAAGTTTCCTTGAGGTCGTCCAAACTGCCCAAATCGCCGAGGTCTTCATGTTTTTCGACTTCCGTTACAAACATCGGTTTCAATCGATCCAGCTTGCTTCGCCCCTTTTGTTGTTGCTTGTTAAGCTTAACCGGTAGATAGTGCTGAAGAATGGCACCACTGACCACAGTTCCCAAAACCGAAAAAGCCGAGTCGACAGCTTTGAGCGGTGGCTTACCAGAAAAAATCACCGCACCTTCGAGTACGCCGGTTTTAACCTGTGAGCTCAGCAGGTTCACTTCCCTGGAGTCCGTACCGACATCCAACAGCGGCGTAGCCCAGGTTTTGTGCTTCAAAGAGCGCATCTTGCCATCCTTGATACCGTGGCAATCGGCGCAACTTTCATTGTCTTCGGCAGGATCTTTTTTGTTGAAGACCTTTTCGCCCTCGGCAACAAGCACTGCGTCCAATTTCCAGGGCCATTTCGGCGGACCGATCTTCTTGATTAAGCTTTCCAGCTTATTCAAACCATGAAAGTTAGCCGAGTTGTTGTCCACATAGTTGATTTTGAGCAGTCGTGACTCGTCTTTTTTAGGATGAAAAGCGGCGAAAACGCCGAAGACTTCGCCAAGATTTCGGGAAAGACCAAATATGCGATTACCATTTGGGGCAAAACCAGGCCACTGCGTGGTATCTTGAACTGATGCATTCCAAATAAACGGGAAGCGAATCGGTACGTCGGCTCGTTTTATGTTCTCTGGAATCATGTAGGTCGGAGCGGGCCCGATGTCGAGTCCGGATACCCGATTGAAGATCATCGACACGGCGTCGAGTCGAGACGGCCCCCAAGGAGAGTCTGTCGGCAACGAAGCGCTCATGATGGTGTGATAAGGCAAGAACCAAGCAGCAACATCGGCGTGCAATTTGTCTTTGTCCTGCTTCCTGGGTGACGAGCCAAGCACGGCACTGGCAAATTTTGCAAAGGCGCTGGCGTCAGTGAGTACCGTATTGACTGCCCTGTCGAGATCGGTAAACAAGCTTTGCATGTCGGTAATTGCAGGGCCGCCGTCGATCCGGTAGGCGGTACCGGAAACATCGATTTGACGCGAATGGCAAGCAGAACAGGTCAAGCCGATGATTTTATCGCCATTCTCCTTCGCGACGCTGAAACCAACCGGCAGGCCAGGCTCTGCACTCTTAGGATTGGGCAGATAGCCGTACCGCCCAAGGCTGTCCGCCATGAAGGGATCGCCGTTCGCTTGTTTCAGGGCGTTGATCCATTTCAACGGCATGATTCGAGAGCCCTGATCCTCTGAATAATATTTATTCCGGCTAGAGTCAGTCCACTTCGATCCCTGATCGGTCATCACCAGCGACGCAGAAACTGTCGATGGTAGCGATGCGAGCATAGACATGGCAATAACCATGCCCGTAAGGTACTTGGTTCTCAATGCATATTTATTTTTTTTCATTTGACCCGTCCTCAACATTTACAAAACTACAGTGGACCCCTCTGTCAAGACAATAATGCATCGAGTTTAAGAGGGTAACCTTTAACATGCAGCGGGACGGCGCTGCCCCGGTTTTTTGTTTTTGTTCCCGAGTGAGTTTTTCTGTCTCATACCTGTTGTCGCGCCAATTCAACACAACTCAGTCGAAGCTGACGTTGCGAGCAGTACGTGAAGCGGCCCGTCATGCTCATCTAGCGTGAGTACTAGGACGTGCACGAGATTCGCTTACACGAAGCTGCACGGCTCGATGGACTTGCTGGCATCACTGGCGTAGCGCTTTTTCGCCGCCCCGTTGGGCGCGAGTTCAACCGGGGCCTGCGCAGGCCGGCACCAGCTCACTCACTTGTGGCACCTCACAGAGCCATTTGCGAATGAGCGGCATTGCCAATGGGGTCTGAATGACATGGAAGTCCTCGCAGCTGGTATTACTGCCTGCTGTGGCCAGCGCGAAGATGGCGTGCTTGCCCGCGTCGGTGCCGCCGTCATAGTCACCTGCGTAGATCGGGCCGCCCGAATCCCCGGCGCATGTGGCGCTGTCATCACTGCTGCGGGAGAACTGCCAGCCGATCCTTCCGTCCTGCCCATGCACCACGGCGCCACTGTGCCAACCGACTTCGATCGCACGGCTCATTTCCAGCGTCCTTTTGCTAGCCGGGCCGTTGATGCCGTAGCCCGCCAAGGAGATGGCCTCGGGTTTGGCCGCGTCGAAATGGATGGCCGCGCTGTACGACCCGGGCACAGCCTGTGCTAGGGTGATGAGTGCTACGTCGTTGTCCTTCTTCACGTGGTCATAGGCCGAGTGCCGTTTGACGCTGGCGACGGCGACCTTAGTCAGGTTCACGCATTGCTCGTATATGCCCTGTTCGGTGAGGGATTTTTTGCACTTGGCCAGTTTTTCTGCGGAGAAACTCGGTACTAAGACCTCGATCGTCTGATCCGCGCGCTTATGGACACAGTGCGCCGCCGTGAGGACGAGCGTGGGCGCCAGCAGCGTGCCCGAGCAGGAGTCCGTATCCGACGAATATTCGATGCGGATTACTTCGAGAAACCCCGCCGGATTGAATGGGCGCTGGCGCCGCGCCGGCGCCCTAGATTCAGTGGGAACGGGCTTGATGGTCTCAGCTGAGGCGAGCGTGACCGGCGTGAGTTGCTCGCCCGGCGCCCGAGGCTGCGGCTCGCCACTACCGACGACCGCACACGGACCGCCGCATCCTCCGGTGAGGATGGGCTTGGCCCCAGCACGATTGAAATCGTCCAGGCCGTGCCGCAAATCATGCCAGTCTTGGTAGTAGTTCAAGCTCGCTAATTCCTGTACGGTGGGCATCGCGATGGGCGTCAATTTGTTGCCCACGGGCATCGTCCAACGCTGTGCCAGCAGATTACTTTGAGGTAGTTTGAACTCGTTCGCGATCCGAGGATCCTCGGTTCCGCTTTTTGCGAGTGCGGAAAGGGCGTGCAGGTTCGCCTTGCTGGTAAGGTTGTCCAGCGCTTGCTGTAAGTCGGCATTGACTTGCCCTTGCTTGGCGATCCGGTAGTTGGCGAGCAGGCTCCTTCGGGCCTGGCGGTCTAATTTCTGCCAGGTTCCGGCACCGAGGGACTCGAACTTCGCACCGTCCTTGACTAGGTTGCCTTTGATGGCCTGGATTTCGTTGAATTCGTCTTGATCTGGTAGTTGCACGGTCTTGAGGTCCTTGCTGAGCGGACGCATCACGGACGACAACTTCCCGTCTGGTTGCATCTCGAGGACTTTGATAGAAAAGCTGGTTTGAGCGAAGGCCTCTGCTACGGACATCAGGGCAATGCCGAGGAGAAAAATGGATTTTCGGTTCATCATCTGTTACTCCCTTGCGAGGTTTCAACGCGCCACACGGTTAAGGATGTCGGATACATATACGTGGATGGTTCCATAGTCGCCGAGCGTGATCCAGCGCGGCATGATGAAGAGTTTGTTGTCCGGTACGTTGCCGTCTTTTTCATTGCGCACCTTGTTAGCGAGCCGTTTGTACTTATGGTAAGCCAGTATTCCGAAGTCCATGCCTGTCGTACCGATGAGATTGGCTCGCTCATCACTGGAAATCCTTGGTCCGCCTGACCACGACGTCATGGCCACCCAGCAGGAGGGTGCCGCGGTTTGCAGGTGCTGGCTCATGCCGAATAGAATGTTGCCGCTGGCGCGCGTGGCGCTGGACATGTTGTCCTCGTAAGCGGGGTTGGTGCTATCGTCGACGTGCTTACCCTCCACAAAGTCGCGGAACGAATGCTCGGCATTGGTCATTCCTTTGTGGAAGACCAGGTCTTGGATGCCGTGCAGCGCGTAGCCGGTGAGGTACAGCGCATCGCGCGGTTTGCCAGCCTTGCAGGCATTTATCGCTCTACGCAGGAAGTTGGTTGACCACTCGATGAATGCGCCTGACGCCTGCGATCTTGCCGATTCATCCACGAGGGCTGTCTTTGGATCGTTGCGTGTCTGGGCGTGCGCGGCGGGGTTATCCCATTCGTAGAAGTCCGCGTCGCGAGCGGCGTCCTGGAGCAGGGCCAGCGATAGGGGCGACCATGTCATGTTGAGGCGCCTCTCGACGTCCTTCGCGGCCCGACCCGTGATCTCAAAGTGCCCGGCGTCGCCCGTGTGGCCAAGAAACGCGGCGAAGGGCAGGCCGCCGCTTTTGCCGAAAGGAATTTCGAGCGGTTCTTGGTAGCCGCGCAGGCGGTAAATTTCGACAAAGCATCTGCCGCGCTCGTCTGCGTCGGGACACACCTCGGCTGCACCTACCGCCCAATCTGGCAGGCGCGTACCGATAGTCAGTTCGGCAGTTTCCTCAACATAGCCTTCCAGCTTGCCCTTCAGCGCGTTGAAGTCAGAGACGCCATCGATGCCCTCGCACATGGCCATGCGCAGCACGTCGACGGACAGCAGGATTGGCCTTGGCTTATTTCCGTCCATCAGCCGGGCCCGTGTGGCATGGATTGCCTTCTCGCTACAATCGGACAGAGGCACTTCCGCGCTGGCCGGCGGCGAGGACGCGGCCAGAAGGGCAGCGGCCGCCGCCATCGCTGGATGCCACATGATATGTCTTCTCGTTAGCCTTGGTTTCATGGTTCCTCCTGTTGTGTGGCTTGGCCGATCTCCTAATCCAGCAATGTGTCAAGGTCGTGAATTAAATGACGGTGGGTATCACTACTGTCCGGTTAAATGAAAAATCGCCGCCCCCACACAACATCGACGTGGATAGATGTTCATTTGAATTACGTGAGTGTAACTGATTAGGCGATTTCGAAGATGCGACCCGACAAACCCACGGGACCAAACGTCGACATGTCCAATGTATCACCTCGATACAGTGGCCGAAAGACTCTATTGGCGATTTTTTCCAGGCCAGCTGCGTTGCTATTGCTACCCGCCTTCACAAAATATCGATGATTCACATCGAGCTTCGCTACATCTAGATATACCGCATTGTCGGCAATCTCGGATGCTGGAAACGTCGGACCACTCTGTAGCCCTACGAAAGGCCCTCCGTTGGACGCATTTTTTAGCATTTTGTCTTGTGGATTGAGCATGACGTATGTTGAAACGGCAAGTTTATTTATCCAGGATCGTGATCCCGCAACGTTGACAGCGCTCGCCGAGATCACCACATGAGTTAACGAATTCCATGAAGCTTCCTCCTCACAGCTACAAGCTGCTTTTAGAACGATTGCGCCCATCGAATGTGTGAGAAGTATCAACCGCGTCGTCAAGTCTAAAGGCTTTGCTCTCGCCAGCGCGATTACGAGTATCCTCAGTGAGGGCCCCGCTTCTACCGCATCATCAATCGGCATGTAGTTGAAGTCTCCGACAGGCACTTTGTGCGGCCAATGGAGCATAGCAACTACAGACCCTGACGACTCAAGCTCAGCAACAATGCCTTCCTTGAACGAGCTTTTGGGCTCACCATCCTTACCTAAATGAAGCACTTTCATGTCGCGTCCGTGCACATAAACGATCACGCTCAACGCTTCGTTCTGTCTCGCTCGATCCCATATCGCAGTACTAAACGCCTGCGCTTCACTGACGGCAAATTTCTTCGGATTGCCGTCGTTATTCATCACATACTCAGCCATGCAAAATCCTTTCGTTTGATATCTTAGCACTTGCGAAAGAGGTGGCCCAGACTGTAGCGGGCGAGTAGCGATATGGTTCTGCCTGCAGTCAATGGCGTTGCGCTGGATTAAACGACCGCCAACCTTAATGGTTTTAACATTAACGCCATCACCATTCGAGGGGGCGCGTCTCAACAAATTCTCTAATATGGGGAGATATGAGCAGCCAATCTGCCTACACAAAGCGAGTCCTTACTGACCATGTACAGTTACTGATTCGCCACGTACATGGACACATTCGTTGATTATGGCCTTTAGCGCCTATATGCGAGTCCACATTGCCCGCAAGAGGAGGAGGAAAAGCGGCTTGCCATCTTTAGCTCAGTTGATCTGGGAAGTCTCATGCCGTGCAAAGTCGTAGTATGCACTGAAAAGTGTGTAATTATGCTTATCGTGATCAATGTGTAATAGGAGCAAGGAACGTGTTGTTTCCGGCTTTACTCCTTACTGTAATTTGCAGAGCCTGCTACTGGTGGGTGTACCACAAGCTATCGCTATCAACTTGACCACTGCGGGGTTCGTCTGATATCCAATGTGAGCAGTGTCGGGCCGCTCCAAAAACCCCAAATAAGTCTTTTCGTTAGACACGACAACATCTACCACGTCGTACTTCACAACATCCTTGGCAGGCACAAGAATGTAGGACAGCAAGTCATTTGGGTCAGTGAATGCAATAACACGAGGTGGAGGTAAAGCAAAAAAAGACGGTCGATTCCTCTTCATCGCTATCAGCTTAGACAATGAGTCGCCAGAATAAGACGAATAGTCATCTTCGAATTTTCCTTCGCCATTAAGTGATTGATCTGCCAAAGCCAACATCGGAATTTGGTTAGCTTCAACCCAGATTGTCCATTAGAGATTCTGCGGGACAGTGTTTTCGTCATGCCAGACATTACCTGCATTAGCCCAGAGTCCCTCAAACCAAGCTCTTCGTTGTCGACTCACCGCCAAGTTTAGTTGTCGCTTGCCTGGGTCTTTGTGCTAGAACGCCCCTACTGCAAATACCTTGTGATGCAAGGTGGCAAGGGTATGTTGTACCGAGCCTCGTAACACAGCTTGCCGAAACAAACTCATCAGGTTGTATGCCAGCATGGCAAAGCCCAATGCCGCTTCAGTCGCGTAAAAATCATTGACGTTGAAGCTGCTCAAACCAAAGTCTGCTTTGAGTTCCTTGATACGATTTTCGCAATCTGCCCGCCCCCGATAAGAACGCCATATCTCCAGTGCGGGCAAATTCAGCGTAGTGACCATCGCACCGTAACGCCTGCCTTGCTGGTCAGGATCATCGGCAAATAGGCTCATGGTTTTGCCTATCGCTTTCTTTCTCTGCACAGCGTATTGCCGCACCACTATGATACGGCGCGGCGCACTCCAGCCTTGAGCCTGATAATTCAGTTCAGCGATCTCCAGTCCACGCTCAACGCTCCACCAAGTGACCTGCCCGGCAATGGCACGTTGTAGTCCATGCATGAGCTTGGCGCTGATGATGTAGTCGATGTGGCGACCTTGCAGGAAGGTGAGAATGGCATCATCGTAAAGCCCGCTGTCAGCACGTAATAGTCCAACGATCTTGCTTTCCAGATGGTGGAGGGTTGATTCCAAAAATTGCAGCGTATTGTTGGCGCTACTGCTGTTACCTGGACGTAACCAGAAGTTAGCCACCATGCGGCATTCGGCTACAAATGCAAGCAGTGGGTGGTGCGTAACCGCCCCGGTTTGGCAGCGTTGTAACCCTTTGCGCCGCCTTCTGGAGTGCCATAGCGCGTTATCACGGTGGAATCCATATCCAGCGTAATCCGATCGAATCGGATGTGGTCAAATATCCAACGATAGATTTTGGCTTGCACGTTCTCGTTACGTGCCATGTCAAATTTGGCGAACAATCGCACAATGGACTTGTGACCCGCTACATGTTTCCACTCAAACAGACGCGTTAGGGTCTTGTCGAAACGGGTGATTTCAGCATGGGCAAAACGATTGGCACCACAGCAGATGCTGACAATAAACTGTTCCACAATCTGGATCGGTTGATAGCCACGGTTTGAGCCAGGCTGTGGCAAATCCCAGCTTCGAGCAGCCGTACGAAAACCAATTACATTGAGCATGCGCTTAAGGAATGCTAATCCACCCCATGCACTCACCTCTCGATTACTGAAGCGAATCTCAAAGTCAGAGTCGGTCGCCATCTATCACCTCATTTATCGCTTCTTATACCATTTAATCAATTGCCTAGCCGCATCGTTTTCTATTGGTATCCATTAGAAAAAGTATGCACAGTTAGATCACCCGCGCTTGAAACATAGCTGATTTCGCGCTAATGGACAATCTGGGTTCAATGAATATTTGCGTTGTGCGGTCAAAGATCTGGCGCCCTGCGGCACTTTTATCATCCCTATTACTCTCTATGAGCGCGAGGACGGCATCAAATACCATTTTGCTTCCTAGTGTAGTGCGTCATAAATAATCGAACTTATGTGAAGGCTTGACCTTTAAAAGCTTATTGCTTAGGAGGTCAGTGCCATGCGTGTTGCCAAGCCAATTCAGTTGAGTTCCGACGATGATCGCCGCCTGCGAATTCTTTCCAAGCGCAAACGTGTTGAAGCGCGCGTTCAAATTCGCAGTCGCATTGTGCTGTTAGCTGCGGCCGGGATGACGGACAAGGACATCGCGCAGAAGCTTGACATTGGTCGCCGGGTTGTAGCGCGCTGGCGGGCGCGCTTTCTCGCCGCTGGTGTCGATGGACTGCTTCAAGATGCGACGCGTCCTGGTCGTCCGCGCACGGCGCGCAATGCGGTCAACGTGGAACAGGTGGTGCGGATCACGCTTGAAAATACTCCTGCAGGCGCGACGCACTGGAGCACGCGCACCTTGGCTGCGCACTTGGGCACCAGCGCTTCTGCCGTTGCCCGCATCTGGCGCGCCCATGGACTCAAGCCGCATCGGGTTGAGTCTTTCAAACTTTCCAACGATACACATTTCATTGAAAAACTTGAGGACATCGTTGGCCTGTACCTCGATCCTCCCGAGCACGCGTTGGTGCTGTGTTGCGATGAGAAAACGCAGATTCAGGCACTTGACCGTACGCAACCTGGCCTACCCCTCAAGCGCGGACGAGGCAGAACAATGACACACGACTATAAACGCAATGGTGTAATGACTCTGTTTGCTGTACTGAATATGCTGGATGGCAAGGTGCTGTCAATGACCGACCCACTCCATCGGCATCAGGAGTGGCTGAAGTTTCTCAAGATGATTGATCGCAAGACGCCGAAGACCAAGGATCTGCACCTGGTCGTGGATAACTACGCAACCCATAAGCACCCAGAGGTCAAGGCTTGGCTGGCCAAGCACCCGCGCTTTCATATCCATTTCACACTCACCAGTTCTTCCTGGCTCAACATCGTCGAGCGGTTCTTTCGCGACATCACAGACAAACGCATTCGTCGTGGCGCCTTCGCCAGCGTGGCCGAACTGGAGGCCGCCATCAACGAATATATCGCTGTGCATAACGCCAAACCGAAGCCGTTTATCTGGACAGCAAAGGCCAGCGACATCCTCGCCAAGGTCACTCGCGCTCGTACCACTTTGAATAAGTACACTTCTAATTGACGCACTACACTAGCAGCCTGTCGGGCTAACCATTAACTCTGCCAGCCACCTGGGTATTGGCGAGTGGATTTGATCGTAATTTCATAAATTGAATTTTCAGCTTCTCAGAATGCTCATTGCTGTAGTAAATATCACCTCTGCGGCAATCAATCACCCTGCCAATACAAACATTCGCTTCAAGTTCCACGCCATCGCGACCAAATTCAACTCGCCTTTGACGTTTTCCAAACCCCGCAGTGAGAATTGACGGAATCCCAGTATCGCTTTGATGATACCAAACACCGGCTCCACCGTGCATTTGCGTTTCGCATAGAGCGCCCGACCCGCCATTGTCAGGAGCAAATGGCGCATCTTTTCTACCTCCGTAGCGTCTTTTTTCAGTTGCGCTGGTTCGGTAAAGCGTGCCAGTGGATCAGGGTGATGTTCCTCACGACTCAGCGCAATCAGCGGGGTGATTTGCTGCTCACAACAAATGTTGACGTTGGCCTTGGAGAAGTAGCTCGTATCCGCCACCAGGCTGTCCGGCTTGCCCCGCTCAACCGGTAACGCCTTGAGCTGTTCGAGTGTCGGTTCAATTTGCTGCTTGTCATTACACGCCTGCACGGTGTTGGTCGTCACGATCAACATGCTGTCCATGCCCACCACAATCTGGCCGTTGTAGCATTTCCAGAATGGACAGCAGTAGTGCGGGGTGGAACGGGGCACTTCCGTTGGTGCCGTAGGCGCGTTCCATAGCCTTCAAGTCCAGTTGCTCGACAATCTCAACGATAAATCGCGCCAAGTGATGCGCCGGTAACCAGTCGCTCGTCGAAGGCGGAAACAGGTAGTTCATGTCACGTTTTATCGGCTTGAAGCGACTCATAGAATGCCATTTAACTTATTGATTAACAGCTAAAACTGTACCAATTTACACTTGCAATTTGTTATTTTTAATGGGGGGAAGTCCGACAGGCTGCTAGATAAATCTTTACTTAGTTTAAATTGTCATAAACTATTAAGGCTTCGTCTGTGCGATATCCCACATAGGAATCAAATAAACCCAGATTGTTCATTGGGAGCGCGAGTCCATTAAAATAAATGGGGGTTCTAATGGTATCCATTAGTAATTTTCATTATTTTTCAATGCGGTGCTGTTCTAATTCACTGAGGCAAACCCCCTGTTCTGCCCGAGAGACTCACAAAAGGTTTGACCTATACCTCGGTGAGAGTGAATCTGTAATGTTGATGTGTGAGTATGTCCATGAAAATTGGCATGGTGAGAGTGGGAAATCTTCACCCCGCCCCCTAGCTTAGGTACTTCTACGGACTCGCTGGTTACGGGTATTTCGAAGCCCGCAGCAGCACTAGTGAATCAGTTTTTCTTTAGGTAAACTGATAACAGGTACCAGCGCACCTTCAATAGGACCGTGTCCGGCGGGAAGTGACGCCATTTTATATCGCTGCTCTCGCGTATGATGCCGTCCCGTTTCGTTATTTTCTGCAATCAAGCTTTGCCGACAGGCCAGTTTTTCTACAGAATTCTTTTAAGAACTCATCGTGTGTGCAAAGCCTTCAATGACGATAGCACCGCAGGATCTCTAACAATGAGTGACTTGAATCCTTTAGATTCGTTGCTAGTGATGATTGTCGGCAGGCAGTTGGTTGCGCTCGCCCCGCAGAACACATCAATGTGCTGACCCTTTATCGCGCCACCTGTATCTGCCGCAAAAAAATATCCATCATGTTTGACGGTTATACCAGGAGCGAGAGAGATTTCAGACCCCTTGGCGCGCGGGATATACAAAGCTGTGCCGAAGGGAATTTTGTTCGGATCAACGGCGATCGTGCGGAATGGCACCAGTATGTATCTTGCAACGCCATCACCGAAAGGCCCGCTGGTAGCTACATAAAAAGATCGCCCAACGTAATCTATCCATGGATTTGTCTTTGGGTCGATCTTTAATACGGCAGCGCAATCGACCTGCGCGCTATTTCCAATGCCAGCATAACTGAACGTACTGCGGTTATCTTCAGAGACGACTTGAATCGTGCCTTCGATTGCTCCTAAACACCAGTCTCTCGGTGAGATGTTGACTGTCAGTGACTTACCCGTCTTATCGCGCAGTGGAGCTCCTGACGCCGATTCCTTTGCGCTATGAACATAGTAGTAGGTCGCCCAAAGGTTAAAATTGGCAACTTGCGTTTCCGGTGGCGGCGGAATCGCGAAGTCTTGTTGGGTCACTCCAATGGCACCGTTTGCGATGCAAGATATCAATAAGAACGTGGCGAAGTGTGATCTCATTTATATAGTTGATTTATTAGGGTGCCCGTCATGTCAAGCTGGTCTTGGCTACTTCGATCCGATTGAAGAATAAGCCCGTTGGCTGGGTGCTTCCTATAAATGCCCCCAATGCCAGTATAACCAGAGCTTACGTCATCCGCTCGCTCATAGCATCGTTGACCTGTTTGCCATTGAACAAATACTTCAGTCCAGCCAGGTATAGCCAGCTTTCCGCTCCAACAGGTTTTTTGCCACTGAAAGGTTGTGTTCTCACATGTCATTCATATCGATGCATTGCTATGTGTGGTATCGCACAGATGAAATGTTAGGAGCTGAATATGCTGTAATTAAGTGGTCTAGTATTTTGGTGTTGTAGTGCGTTGGCGAAGATGGGAATATTCAATTCAAACAGATTGATAAAACATCTGAATTCCAGCCTGTGCGGCGATGACGAATCGTACTATCCAATAGGAAGATCACCGCGTTGAATAAGGAGGTTTAATTTATTTACGCTTAGAAATTCCTCAAGTTTAATGGTCTCACTCTCCAATGAACAATTTGGGTTTAATTAAATGCATGCTTTAACCAACATCGTCAGGCGCATACTTCACGTGCAGCCTCTGTCCTGTCGGATCTCTCAGGAGGTTCAGTCTGCTGAACCCCTTATATAAACGCAGTTGCGGTTTTGTTCCAGAACGCACCGCTATGCAACGGCGATCCATTCGCGCGGTGTGTTTGCTATCTTTGGTTCGTTGCTTTCCTGGGAAAGGTTCGAATCATATTAACAAATATAATGGGAGATTCTATGAGATGGCTACTTGTTATTTTTCTGGGCCTGCTTAACGTAGCATGCGCTCCGTTGGGCGATCGAAGTCACTTTCTAATCGCGGGTGATAGTGCCGGAGTTCGTCATATCCGCGCGCCAGGACATAATTTGGGTACCGATCTAACGATCGAGCTCCCGATCAGTGCATCTGATTGGAACCGACAGGATGCTAATTGTACGGCAGAATACCAGATTCGTCCAAATGTCGGCAGTGAGCCTTACTCGATTCGGGCGTTTAACTTGGCGTTAGTGAGGTCACCCGTCACGTTAGTATTGAAGGGTCCGGGAATCCGAAATGGCGCCCCGGGATTTATTGCAGATCGCAGCCTTCCACGGCGGATGATTGATCAGGGCAACTCAAGCAATGCGCTCTCAGATGCGGATGTTGATAAGCGGTTTGGTCCATTTGCTGCCGACCTTTTTAAGTTCTTCTCCGCGTGTTTGAAGACTCCGTCCAAAGATGGTGGGATCGAACGCGGCATGACCGCCGTTTTTTCTTCGTTACCTCACACGCTATCCGATGAACTCCGATACCAGTTCGGAATCTTCGAATGGGGCAATCCCGGCAATCCTGAAGACGATAAGCTTGTGGACAATGCCTTGCTTTGGGCGGTTCAGTTGCAGCCCGGGATGAATTTGCTGTCATCGACGCCGATCCCCCCGCCCCCCGAAACACCTCCGCCACCCTTCGGAGGAATTCTTCAGTCTGAGTTGCAGTTGATAGAGCGATACGCCGTCGTACCCGCTCATAATGGCAAAACTGGTTCGATCCAAAGGGGACTGGACTTCGCGGGCGCGATTACATTAGGCGGCGTTATTAGAGACCATAGTATTGCCGACCCGCAACCCGTGTACTTCGATGGAGCATGGTCCATGCTCCATCGAGGAAGCGAAGGGGCAGTCACGGCGACTTTTCCACTTGCTGCTTACCTGGTCTACCCAAAGAGCAATCCGACGCAAGATAATCAGACTGGCGGCTATTGGACAAATTTCAGTGACCCCAAAGCACAGAAAACTGCCACTTGGCTGGTCCTTGATTATGGACAAACTCTTCTTAGCTCCCAAAATGACCTCCTCTCTGAACATCCGTACAAATTTTTACTTAACTTAAGGACCGGTGACAAGCCAGCTCAGTGTGAGAGGGGGTGGAATCGGCGGATGTATTGTTTCAAGTTCACCGGAGCCACGATCGGTGTTGCGCGTATTAGCGTTTTTGCAAACGGTCGACAACTATGGGTGCCCGTAGGCAGCTTGGTCACCGACATTATCCAGTCGGATCCAGGCACTAACCATATTTCCTCATCGTTATGCGGATCCAGCGACAAGAAACTCATTGACGTGCCCTGGAGCGATGGTCAGCCGCCTACAGTTCTAATACCAAAACTTGAACGAAGATTCAGTTTTGGCTTTTCCGAAGCTCGTTATGACGCTCCTTCGTCCTTACTCTGTGCACCCCTTCTACCGGGAGACCGACTTTCATGGTGAACACTTCTGCCGCATCCTACTTTTTTCGTGTAGTAGGGACACAAGATATTTATCTATGGAGCCTCCGACCACAGGATGCTGCGCCAGGTTATGCCTTTCTTGCCCTTCAAGTCAAAGGTCAACCGGATCAGTTATCTTTAGCAGACGCATTTAGTCATCGATCTGACGCGCGCTTCGCAATCTGTGCCCCTGGAGATTGGTGGGGTCAATGGCAAGCACTGGTAAGCCTTCTGAATAGTAGGCATCCCAACCATCTTTATTTCGTTTCTAAATTCGTAGTTGCCTCCATTCCCTTTTACAGCGAGCAAGTGAAAACCTGGGATATCGGATCCGGCATGTACTTTGAATTCGAGGGGGGGATTGAGGCCGTTCTTGGACCGAATCAGTCCTCTATACAGTTCGCACCTCGAACACAGAGTAGCAGCATCAGCTTTCATCGGGATACATGGGGCACGTTCGGAAGCTCCACCGCACTTAACAGTTTCGAGTTAGACCCTTCCGAGCAGAAATTAGGGCTTCGTCTTAGGCTTAGCCTGGATGGCTCCAGCGTGGGGCTTGGTCAAAATAACTATGAACGTGCTTTTGCGCCAGTTATCGAATACGTCAAGTTGGATCACGCCAACAAACTCTACAATTCCGTGCGAGCGCCGGTGTTTGATTTGCAAGAAGATGCAACCGTTGTCGCTGACTCTCCTTTCGGAGAAGCGCAGCTTTTCCTGAACCCCCTGCGCCTATTGTTCGATCCCATGTTCGACGATTTCACGCGTTTCGATATCAAGACCCTTGGTGCAGTTCCCGCAGCATTTCCCTCGGCTTCCGGAGCCAAATTTTATCTGGAGGGAGCGGGGCCGGGTGTCGCACGATTCGTATTGTCCAAAAGCCTTGGCCAAAGCTTGACACAGCCGAAACAACCCAATATGTGCATAGACGGCATCCTCAGAATTGCCGCTCCCTTCGCCAAAGGGAGTCCATCCAAGCTTGTTCTGGGCGCGCAGGCGACAGAATATTTTGAAATTGGAACGCCTCCGCCGGATTATGGTGACTTTGTGGAATTCAAAGCGGGCAGTGCGGCAACATACCTGTATTCGCCAAATGAACAGAAAAAAGTCCTGAGCGGCGAATTCACTACCTCTTGGATTCGGTTGTTCCGCCAACACAAGAATATTGCGAACGCTCTTCGAGTCCGCGGTGAAGGCGCACTTCAACAGATACCAGAGGGGCAGGAGTTGTCCTACGTGCGACAGCCGGAAATCGCGCCGTTGTTCAAGTCCGATATAACCAAGATCGCCAACCTGGATCGTTTTTTGTTTGAGGACTTCGCTAAGTCGATTATTGTTAGCTGTCCATTCCCGTCGCTTCCTCGTGGCCGTATGGTTGATGGCGACTTGAAACTCGCGGATGAGCTGGAAACGATAGTAATCGGGCCGAACCGGCATAAAGTCATCGATGGACGTCTTCCGCCTGCACGATATATCTCGACCTCGCCTTTAACAGGCCCAATAGCCCGCTTTCGTACTCCACATGGAATTCTGGTCGAAACTCAAGGCGGAATCTGGACCAAGGTGTACATCGCTTGCGGGGACAATGAGGTCTGGTTCGAGCGCCCAGACCCCAAGAAGCCCTGGCAACTCCAAGAGGCTTTGGAGCAGCCCAATGTCTTTCTTGTTATCCCGACATTGGCTGATTCTCTAGAGTCTCTCGGTGAGCTAACTCCAGCGATTGCAATATCGAAATGGAAGTTCGGATTTCGAATGAATGAATCTCTGCCCGCCGGGCGAAATGCATTTGATCCCGCAACGGCGCCATTCATCGTCATCAAGTTTGTTGCACCTGGAATACAACGGGAGGCGACGCTGCACTCCCTCTTAGAAATGGCTCGCGATATCCGATGCTGGAGCTTGGCCGATGTGTTGTATCCTGCGCTTGCGAACACCCTCAGGGATGCGCTCGTTTCCAATCTCACCAAGCTGGTGAATTTGGCCGCACAAAGGAATACCGCAAATAACAATTATGAACCCGCAAAATCAAGAATACTCGATCCGCATTGGAATGGTATAGCCTGCTTTAACTTGAGCCCCTTGGGATTTCCAGAGGGTGCGATAGGGATCCGTGTGGGGATCAGTAAAAAGAAGAAGGAGTTCCTGGCCAACTACTTGTTCATCGACTCTAGCCCTACGGAACGATCAGCTTCCGAGATAAAGATCGGCCGGTCCACTTTGGTCGCTTTGATCGACTACCCTAACGCCGAAAATTCAGCGACAGAAGTGCGTGAGGCACAGAAGGAGGAAGGGGGCAATTCCGATCAGCACTCATGCGTAGTCAGGACACTGGAACTGCTAATTGTCGATTCTCGAATCAGCCGTTTTGAATGCCTCATGGAATTCGGTGTTGCCTCTTTTATGGGCGGCAAAACATCCTCAACAACTATGTTCGATCCTGCCGGAGCGCGGCTAGAGGTAGCTGGTGGCGCCGGTGACCGAGAAGGTATTATCGCGCTCACCGGCAGGTATGAAAGCATCCTAGTTAATGGTCAGCAGGAAGATCGCTACTCGTTCACCACCACGGACCGGATCAATATCTTGTTCGAGTCAAGCTTCCCGGTTATAAAGAACCTGGAAATATCCCGAGCGGCGCTCTCCTCTAAAGCGCAGCCCCCGAACCCGTTGCCCGGTGATAAGCAAACTGTAGAAGCCAAACTCTCGCTGATGGGAAGCCTAAATTTCAAACCATGCGCCGATCTGATTGACATTGAGTCCTTGGAATTTTCCGATTCAAATTTTTCCATACAGTTTGTGCTAGACCCAGACAAAGGTGAATGGAAGAATCTGGACATTGGGTTTGATCCAGGGGATATACGTTTCGGGTTGTCTAATATCAAATCCGGATCACTTAGCAAGTGGCCGCTCAAGCTTCGTGGAATCCTTTGGTCGGGGCGCCGCAAACGTGCGGAGACATCTAGCGCGGGCGCGGGCCTGATGCAACGGTTTGGATTTTTTCCGATCATCAACGGCCCGAAGGAGCTCGATTTTGGTCTCGATTTCGACATCGATTTCGGCTCGCTTGGCAATCTCGCGGGTTTAGGCGCAAAGCTAGAGGCTGGCCTCGCATTCGGATGGAACTGGCCTGCCAACGCTGGCGACGAATGGGATTTCGCGTTCGGATTCAAGTTTCGCGGCGCAGACGGGAAGCTCGAAGTCGGCATTCAGAATGTCATACGGCTACTAGCTGAAAACGTGAAGATGTCCACCAGCAATCTACCGGAAAAAATTCAGGCGCAAATTATCCTACGAAACGCAAGAGTTGAGATTCTGGGGCGCGCCATGCCCCCGGGGGAGTTCAATGTACTTGCGTTCGTGCCTAAAGATTCTTCTGGTAAAGTAGGCTGGCTACTGTCGGAGAGGAACTTAGGGGATGTTGCTGGCTTAACTATCCGATCGCTGGCTATCGGGCAACGAGTCACCTTGAACAAACAGAACGAACAGGATGATGCGCTGTCCACGAAGGAAATCGTCGAGGCTTGGAGCGAGCAACCAACCGATCCAAACAATCCATTGAGCGGAAAGATCGTTTTCAACGCAGAGGCAGGCTGGACGTTAGCGATCGGAACTACCCTGGGTAAATTCGCCGATGTGGACATTGCGATGGTGGACAGTGCGGGTCCCGGCGGAATGTATGGGATTCGTGTGCGGATTCCCGGAGGTGGCGCCCGCGGCACGAGTCCTCTAACTTTCGATATTGATGTGCTTTATCAGAGGGTCAGTGAACACGTAGGAGTTTATTCGACGGAGATTGAACTTCCGTTGAGGCAGTTAGACTTTGGAGCGGTTACTGTTACGTTGCCAGTGCTTAACCTCGATGTTTATACGAACGGGGATTGGCGGTTTGAGGCAGGAATGCCTAAAGGCGAGGATTTTTCGCGCTCCGCGAATATCCAAATCTTTCCCTTTATAGGATACGGCGGCTTCTATATTGGTGAGCGCTCCGGTGTCACTCTAACCTTTGCGCCGAAGGCGCTCCCCGACTGCCAGTCCAAATTAGCCCCTAATAACTGCTGGGATCCCAAGAGACATTCTTATTCACCAATTCTGGAGTTCGGAGTCGCCGCTCGGGTAGGTTTCGGCAAGGAGATTTCAAAGGGTCCCCTTCGTGCTGGTGTTTCCTTAACTGTCTACAGTGTGTTCCAAGGGGTTTTTGGAACTTACTCTCCTGCCTCGGGCGGAAGCGATCCATGTCCCGATCCATGTTATGAAAAACATTGGCGGCTTGCAGGCCGCGCCGGGATAATGCTCGAAGCATTCGGGTACGTGGATTTCGGTATCGTCAAGGCTGGAGTTTTCGCGCGCGCTTGGGCAGAGAGTGGTTTGACACTTGAACCGGGTACCGAAATTCTTTTGTATGTAGAGCTTGGCATTGTGATCGCAGTCGAAGTTGTCATCGCGGAAATTGATATTCCTTTTGATGGGAGCTTTCAGATCAAGGTTCAATTCTCCTTCTCGACAGTTCTTCACGAGGATTTCAATCTTGGCCGTTTACCAAACATGTGCGCGCATGAGGCCCTCGGGGCGAATCATGCATCGCGCTCCTTCTCTTGGGACATTCCTCCGACTTTGACTTCGGTGGATCCGATTCTCCTCTGGATAGGCACCTCGTTGACCTGGACGCGGCGAGTTGAAGATGGTGCGGAACGAACCATCCCTGTTGTAATTGCATCGCTTCTGACACCGCTGGACAGCGTGGATATCGACCGTGAGCATCCTATCGTCACGGCAGAGCACTCGGAAACTGGGGCGATCACTCAGCTTGGCATTGCGCTCCTTCAGTGGATTCTGAAGCCCTCAAATGAGTCATCCGTCTTTTCGACGGATGACTTTGCCGAACTCGATACGTTTCTCGACACAAATTATCCTACTTGGCCCCAGATACAGGAGTTCGTTGAGAAAGTAGCATTGACCTTCATGCTAAAGGGTATGAAGCGGCACACAGAAGAGATTCCTGTGGATGAGCCCGGTTCAATTGTTCCAGTCCACGCGCTACCTTTCCCATGGTTGCCAGGCCTTGGCTTGAACTGGACAGAGCGCAATTCTGATTACTTGATTGTGCATCAAGGTCTGCTGCGGCCACAACAGGATGTCGTTATGATTTCCGATGAATACCTCCTTGATCTCCAGGAAGAATTCATGAACGCCCGGGAGTATTTCCTTAGTGGATCTGATTCGTACGCGCGATTGGACGCCATAGGATCCAGAGCCGCGTCAGAACAGCTGTTCATCGAGTGGGTGATGACCGTGGTTCGAGTCCTTGTCGGTCGAGCACGGCTCTGGGTACGAGACCAAGTGGACCGAGTGGGAAAGGCGCCCGAATGGGGGGAGCTTATAATCAAGTTAAAGGATGGTAGCATAGGCACCTCAGACATCGAGTCGTCGTTCCAGGCGGCAGCTCGATTGGTTTCGGCAGGGTTACGGCTGCCTGACCCGGCCAATAAAGTATCGTTCGTAACCCAGTCCCATCTCACTGGACTCGTCTTCGACTGGCCAAGAACAACCGGAGATCACTTTTACATGGAGCCAACTTGGGCTGTCGGCGGATGGCTAGACTCACACTTACTCTGTGTTCCAGATGACTGGTGGTGGCCAATAGTCCGTGCCGAGCGGTTTGATCGGATCGCAACCATTCTTCCCGAGCAAATCGTAAGCAATACGGACTTGGAGCGCGTAGCGATCGGACCGGCATTCGAGGTTCGGAATTTAATTGAAGCCCTCGGTAGGCCACAACAACTCGTTAGTGATGGAAATTCCTTTGGAGTGTTCCACCCACTTCCTGCGTCGATGAGATTCAGCGAGGTACGCGGTGCGAAGGCATATGCTTTTTACTTGAATACGCTTGCAGCGGCCAGTCCTGGCATTGTCTTGCTGGGCGCTGGCCCTATGTCAAAAGGGGGGTGCGGAAAAAGCGAAAGACACTGCGTGGAGTTCTACTGGGCCGCTGAGCTCGATGTGATCATTCGGCAAGTGCCGGGAATCGGGTCTGGTGTGCCCTTGCTGGGCAACATCTTCGAGATAGTAGGTACGAGCCTTGAAACGCGGCAACGCATGGCAGCACTACTGACACCAAGCGAATTAACGACTTCAGGCGTTTCGCTGGATAGACTCCCGATAGAGGTCAGCTTACTTGTGGACGATCCAGCGGCAACGAATGATGATGGCAAGGCGACCGAGTCGCGGACGAAGCGCGTCATTTCTGCGTCTGCCGACTGGAACCTGCTCGCCATTTGCACCAATTTGTCGACGGAGACCTTTCCGCTGCAGGGGGAAATAAAGGCCATGTCCGACGACTTCGATCCGGTAGCCTCCTTGCGCAGTGATTGGGAAAGTTTTTTTCGAGTTCTCTACCGTCAATCGTTGACTAACGATTTAGGATTCTATGTTCACGAGGACTCCAATTTATTGCTCTTGAAAGACCTATTCACCAACGATAGGAAAAACGTCCGCCTGACGTTCCTGGTTTCGTGCCTCGGAGGGCCAGTGTCCAACGAACAGGATCCTCAGCCGATGCCTGCCTTTGCTACAGGAATACTTGTGCCAGGAAACAGCGCGACACTTGTACCGCACAGTATCGAATTTGACGACCCCCAGTTGGGAGAAGCTCTCCCCACCTGTTCGCCCGGTACGTTGTCAATCACTGTAGACAGGAAGAAACCGACTGAGACTACGGCCGACCTAGAGCCTTGGTACCTTGCCCAGAAGTTCCATCTCATGGACTACTTTGTAGATGGAGATGGGGACGCAAAGGTCGATCGGAACAAGATTTTCCCAATCTTTCCGAGTACTATCATAGAATTAGAAAATAGAACGGAGTTTTGGCGATACGACGTAGCGATTCCGTATGTCAATTTCATGCAGCAGGGATCTGTACCGAAGTCGCGCTATGTTGGGATTGGCGAAAAATTCAATATTCATCTTGGGTTCCGTGACTCATTTGGTAACCTCCTACCCCGTGATCACTTGGCTAAGTGCAATATACCGTTCTCTGTCCTTTATCGAGACGCGATGGTTCGTCTTCAAGACATCCCCGGCTTGTCAATTCTCTTCGGCCCTCAGCCAACGATTTCGGAATCTGCCAATAACTTATTCCTTGCATTGCACTTCCGTGGACGCAGTACAGAAGAATTCTCGCACGGACGTGAAATCCTTCTTCAGGAAACTATCCGGCAAGTCGAGCTCGCTATCGATCAATACAACCAGCCCGAGGTTAAGGTAACGTTGCAACTGTTTGGTTTCAACATAATCAGGGCAGATCTAGCTCGCCTGAAAGTAAGCATCGTCGATGAGTACCTCCGGAAATACGAGGCAGAGTTGGGTAAAGTGCGCGATAACATTAAACAACATAAGTCTTTCAAGTTTGACGACGCTTACGTTTTCTTCTTGTTCCAAGTTTCGCCGCAGCTTATCGGAAACCCGGGACAAGATTTGCTCACACCTCTTAGTTTGCGTCTGCAAGTACGACGTTCCTCGCTGGTTGACTTCGCCGCGGCGTCGATGGAGCCGAGAGTGGCGTCATTCGAAATGTCAGTACTGCCGGCCGTGCGTACAACCACCAAAAAAGGTGTCACGAGCCTGAATACAGAAAAGGATTGGAGCGATTTCGAGACCGCCCTTCGTGCTACGGTCGATAAAAACTTCTGTGTCGCGCGACTGCTCGATAAGGAGTCGGGGCGGGATGGGATACGAACTAGCACAGACGAAAACGAGTCCATAAATTCAGTGTGGATTATTAATCCTGCATTTAAGCGCTTGCAGCAAACAAGACTCGACCGTTTGCCACAGTTTGCTCCTCAACCCTTGGCCCAGCGGCTGATGACCGGAAAGGATTACCACGATAACTTACACGAGTTTGATGCCGACGCTGTAGCCGCAAACCTTCTCGAGCTAGGAGAGTTTGTTCTGAATCCTAATCTCGTCACCTCCGCATTCTCACAGCCAAAGGCCGAGACTGAGCAATTGTACCGAGATTTGCTCGCGCATAAACAATTGATCGCCCGCTCATATGGCGACCGCGTCAGATCAATTTTCAAGTCGAGCCCGAACATCCCCGAGACCGTGGTTGCTCGCTGGCAAAACGAAATCGCAAACAACCTTCGTTCGGTTTACGATATATCCACTGTTGCAGTGGTTCAATTCGACCCGATACCGCAAGGATGTCCTGCTTGGGAGCGCTACTCGGCCGTCGGGAATGCCTACTACGGTCGCAATGCCAATGAACCTGGAATCGATCTTGGAATGATTAAGGTGAGTATGCCAACGGCGCCGACTTCGGTTCCGAATGGCGTTGTGGTGGATCGATATGTCTCGGAACGACAGGCAGCGACTGTCAATTCCATTGATGCCCATATTCGTTACATTGAGGAGACCCTTGAATCGAAACGTGGTGATTTCGAGAAGCCAAAACGGACGCGGTGGTTCAAGCTTATCAACCCCATTAACGTCGGGACCAGCCCGGCGCGACTGGAGAATATCCAACGCAGGCTGCCTCAAGCGCCGGTGATTCAAGATCACTTTGCGAAGCCTCTTCCGAAAACAACCGTGCAGGCCCTCGGACAATGGAACTACAAGTGCACATCCCGCTTGTTTCGCTTCCTGGTCAATGGAAATGATCAGTTTGTTATTTCGGCAAAGCTTTATCATGGCCAAGAACCCACCATGAGCGCCATGTCGAACGATCAGTTGGCGAACATACTGGCGCAAGCAAGCGTTCGGATCCCGAAATTGCGCGAGAAACTGTCGATCACGCCAGTCGAAATAAAAACAATTCAAGAGATCAAAAAATTGCTTGGGACATTTGCGCAAGCGTTGTCAACAACGCTTGCAGTCAGCATTGGCGCCGACGATCTGGTCGTCAAATACGATCCTGAGGACAAACAGCATTGGGAATCTGAACAGGTGGAGGGTGGCGCAGTGGATGTAACTTACACATCCGACACGTGGACTGTGTCGCAGTACCAAGCAGTCTTCCCAACTGTACAAGTTCTTGGAAATGCAGCTATCCAGGACATCAATTGCGATTTCATATTGAACAGTGCGGCCGTTTCCCCAGCCCGTGAAGCAGCGCCCAACTACTCCATCGTTATCCGCAAGTTGGAAGATGAAACCACCGACTCTCAGGTTCCTAGCACCTCGCGATGGCTGAATGATGTGGTTCAGAGCCTATGCGGTCAGTTGGCACCTTCGGGTCGAATTAGGCTCGATGTCCATGCGCGCCTAGCAACTAAGCTTAACTTTAGCCAAAGCATTGACTGGCGAATAGCCCCGAGTCAAGATTCCGGATGGGGAATGCATCCATTGGGGATATTTCATGCGGAGATAAATGAACAATTCAGTTGGGATGCAGCGGTAGGTGGCATACTGCAGGAAATCAAAACCGAACTTGCGAAGCACATAGCCGATCTTGATTCCAAACGCTATCGCTACGTCTCTTTCGACGTCGTGGTCAAATCACCTGCAGGCGATCCTCCATTCCACGATGAGCGGACTCTAGTTGAGATTCGAAACGCTTACACAGTGTGGTGAAACTTACTAAAATAAAATCAAATGGGCATTTAACAAGGAATCACTACCCTTTCGCATGGATCCAGCTTCAATAGAAGCGTGCCCCTCGGCACGGTAAAACTTACGGGAGGACCAAAAATGACATCCGGATCCCTCATTATCAAAAGGATAGAATGTGCCAAAACACCCCAAACTCATTGTTGATCTTCACACGCACATGTTTAATGCACGGTGCCTTCCGCTACCAGGTATTATTGCCAATGCAATGGGTAAAGATGCCAGCGAAAGTCCTCTTGCACGTGCCACAGCCAAGTTATTAAACCGATTGACTGAGGCAGAGTATAAACCACAAGTTACCTTCAACAGAGAAGCGTATCCCGTCGACTTTTTTGTTAATCAGTTGTGCGAATTAACTGCTTATGAACTGTCCGCTCCTTTTAGAGAAAATCGGTCGCCGACAACTGTGACTCAGGGGGGGTATATGTCAGAAGCATTTAACCTTGCACAACAAAAGGTTATCAAAAGCGATCTCTACGAATGTCTTCGTGAACTTGAGAAAGTATTGGGCACGGAAGGTCACATGGGTCTTCCACAAAGTGCATTCATGGGTGTTAGCGACGTCATGGGTTGGGCCAGAAAAATCGTTTCAGTGACCTTTCACACACTTGAATACCTCATTACGATGAGGGACGAAATTAAGAACTATGCAGAATTCTTCTTTAATATGCTGACTTCGGAAGAGCGCATGGTGCAGACCATGATCAAAGACTATGGTGATGGCCTTCCTCCACTGCAGTTCGTACATCATATGATGGATATGCAGATGGCCTACGTCACCGAGAACACCCCAGCTACCATGGTCGAACCAAAATATATATTTTACGATACTCAGCTATTACGGATGCAAGACCTTGACAGACATAATCAAGGCATGGTTTTTGGCTTTGCCGCATTCGATCCTCGCCGTCCCAATTGGCGGGATATCTTCGATAAAGCGATCGTTACTGGATTCAAGGGATTCAAGTTTTACCCAGCCATGGGCTATCTGCCAATTGGGAACAAAGATTTACAAATTGAACAGCGAGTTCTCAAATTTTTCGATCAATGTATCGAACAAAATATTCCTGTATTCGCTCACTGCACTCCGAATGGATTCCAGACAAAATTGAAAGATGGCTTGAATGCAGCCCCCCAGCACTGGGAGAAATTGCTCACAAAAGATGGCGATAGATTTGCTAATCTTCGATTGTGCTTCGGTCACGCTGGCGGAGGGAGAATGGAACATGGTAGTTTCACTTCGCCAGGTTGGACCGCCAGCGAGGCCGAGTGGGATGACCCCAATAATTACGCGTGCACGGTCGCCCGACTTTGCCGGACATATGAGAACGTATATTGTGAATTCGCTTACATCACAGAGCTTATTGAAGGATCTCAAGAAGAGCGGGAAGCTGCGGTTCAACGCTTTGAAAAAAATCTATTGCACGCTATAGAGTCGAAGGCAGATGGAGAATATGATTTGGCGAAAAAAATGAGCTACGGATCTGACTGGCACATGCCATCAATGATGAATCATCCGCGTGATTACTTGGATGTTTTCTTAAGAATATTCGATGACAGAAAGCCACTTTCAATATTCCGAGAGCAGTTTTTTTGGGAAAATACATACCACTACCTGAATCTGTCTTAATCAGCAGAATGATCCTATGCGACGGTTGAGTTGGCGTTAACAAATTAGCCTGTTGAATTGCACTAGTGAATAACTTTTTTGAGCGCAACCAAAAATCTGCAAATGAGCCAGTGATGATCAGCCCAGAATCTGGCAAGATATTAGCGGTTTCGATCCTGGAGCTCTACAACAAATATCTTATCCCGCTTATATTGAGCCGTACGCTGAATATCTCGTAAAATGCCTAGGGCTACGCTGATTAAGTCCACCGATCTCACAGGTCGCGCGTTATAACCGTAGTAGACAAATATGGTGGAGTGCATTGTCAGATCAGATTGAGACTAGTTCACTTCAGCACTATCAGATGTCTGGGTTTTCGTCTTGTGCGACTTTTTCTTAGGTCTTTCTACTGCCTCGTCTGCGGGGCTATCCGCTGCTGTTTGGTCGGATTCTGCCTGAGCATCATGCTTAAGCTTCTGCGCGGCACTGAATGCGAGCGTCAGGATTGCAGAAATCTCTGCCGAAACCCCCAGCGTTTTTCTGCGCCATTGCCGCTCCAATGCGCCCTTCGCATCGTCGGCGATGAATCCGGCAAGCCATGTTGAATGCACCAACTCCATCAACCTATCGAGCTCACGGATCATTTGCAGATATTGGCCGGATTTGCTGCAAGTTATTTTGGCTTGGTAAGTTGTGACATTCGTGTAATTGACCCTGCCAATCTCAATGCCGTTGTCCTCGGCAATCTTTTTGAGCCGCGCGCTTTCATTGCGCAGATTTGCAAACGCATTGTTAATCAAGTGATCGACCGCGCCATTAACGGTCATTATTTCGTTATCATTTTTGAGGACTGCTGGCAGAACAACGCTCAAGCTATGCAGTGCCGAATCGCATTTTTCGTAGCCGTTTTCAAAAACAGTCTGGGCAGGTGACGAATGTATCTTCACCTCTTGGGCGAGGAATGGATTGCTGAATTCATCAGATTTCTTTTTTGATGAGCTTTTCACTGTTTTACCGTTTTCCACGAAACTCTCCTCTGCGGTTGTTGAACCAAAAGCAGAACAATTACAGAACTAAATAGTGAAACAGCGCTTCAGAAAAATCTGAGCGAAAGTCGGCGATTTTGCGGATTATCCGCATGGAAGAAAGAATAAAACCGGTGTAGTGTCTGCCGCATCTTGCTTCATGTGCTTAATGCCTTGAGCTGATATTGGCGGCTGACCAATCAAAACAAACAGAAGACGAGCAATCGTCATAATCACCCACCGGGGACATCGTTCCCCGCAAGGGTCATGGTGTCTCCGTTTTTTTTCAAAAAGGAGACACAAAATGAAACGCATCGTCAGAGACTTGCCTATACAAGTTTACCACTCTAGTGAGGCAATATCACACAGTGGAATTGTTCAACTACTCAAGTCCCCAGAACACTACCTGCAATACAAGATGGGGTCAGTCGAGCCAACGCCAGCAATGGAATTTGGTTCGGCATTTCACGGCTTTATCCTTGAACCCGAGGTCTTTGCCAAAGATTATGTGCTCGCGCCGAAGTTCGACCGACGCACCAAGGAAGGCAAGGAAATAGCCGCAAAGTGGGATGCTGAAAATGCGGGCAAGATATCCTTGAGCACAGAGCAGATGGACACACTTGCTGCAATGAGGGTAAGCGTTTTCAATCATGCGGGCGCAGCCAGAATGCTTGACGATGGCGAAGCTGAGACATCTCTGTTTTGGACGGATGAGTACACGGGATTAGAGTGCAGGATACGTCCAGACTGGATGAGCGAGTACGGTATGGCAGACCTTAAAAGCTGCTGTGGTGCGAGCAAAGACAGCTTCTCCAAAGCAATAGCCAATCTTGGCTATGACGTGCAGGCCGCTTTTTACACTGACGGCATGAAGGCGGTGACAGGAAAATCAGTCAATTTTTACTTTATCGCAGTGGAAAAAAATGCACCATATTCGACGGCTTGCTACATCGCCAGTCAACAATTGATCGAAGTAGGGCGTGCCAAGTATCGCGGTGCGCTTGAGTTGCTGAAATGGTGCCAGGAAAACAAACAGTTCCCTGGCTATCAACCGAGCGGCGAGATTGAGAGTATTGATCTTCCGCGCTGGGCAGCAAATTTCGATATCGAAGCGTAACAACAACCCTGTCGGGGACACTTCCCCGACTAGGGTTTGTGTCCCCTTTTTTATTTCAAATGAGGAGACGCAAAATGGGAATTTATATCTTGTTAATGCTGGCATGGGCGGTTTATTCGGCCATTCGAGCTGTGATGGTATTTATCAAACCACGCATGAGAGCAAAGCCTGCAACTAGGACGCCGGCAGCATCAATGCCAAACGAGCCAAACTGGGCAGATCTTGAAACACCCACATTCATTCGGCGTGGATTAGCTTTTCCTGTTCTGACTGTAAAGAAGAAGAGGGTGCGAAAGAAAATTCAAGTTGCTGCGTAATGCAGTGACGTGAAAAAGGCAGCTGGCCTTGCCGAAAGGTAAAACAGCATTAACCATCGTTCCGGGCAACCGGTTCGATTCAAGCAACCCCACGGGGACATTCATTGTCCCTATGGGGCGTGGTGTCTCCGTTTTTTTGTTTTAACAAAAAGGAGAAACACCATGTCATTACAAGCACTCAAAAACATAAATCGTACCGCCGCAGCCAAGAACGAGCAACCCCAAGGCTTCCCGGCAATGCTTGAACAGTTCAAGGGAGAAATCGCCCGTGCGCTGCCCAAGCACATCAATCCTGATCGCATGGCACGCATTGCGCTCACGGCGTTTCGCATGACCCCGAAGCTGGGGGAGTGTGACCCGCGCAGTGTGTTTGCTGCCGTCATCCAGTCCTCGCAACTTGGACTTGAAGTCGGGCTCATGGGCGAAGCTCACCTTGTCCCGTTTGGCAACCAATGCCAACTCATTCCGGGTTATACCGGATTGATGAAGCTGGCGCGCCAGAGTGGATTAGTACAGGATATCTATGCACACGAGGTACGCATGAACGACACGTTCGCGCTAAAACTCGGCATGGAACGAAGCCTGGAGCACGAACCGCTGACTGCACCGGGTGGTTTCCCTACGTCTGATGAAGAACGCGGAGAGGTGGTTGGCTTCTATGCGGTAGGTGTTCTCAAAGATGATAGCAAGACGTTTGTCGCAATGGGCCGTAAAGAAGTCGAAAGCATCCGTGATGGCAGTCGCGGCTACCAGGCAGCCAAGAGGTACAAGAAGGAATCCGTCTGGGATACCGACTTTGTGGCGATGGGGCTGAAAACGGTCATTCGACGCATCTGCAAGTTCTTGCCTAAATCACCTGAGCTGGCAACGGCACTGGCGATGGATGAAAAAGCGCATGCAGGGCAAGGTCAAAACCTGAATCTAAACGATGTGATCGACGGCAGTTACGCGCCGGTTGATGTCGTGGATGAGGCCGTGGAGATCAAAGAAAAAGTGCCCGCCAAAACCGAGAGCCACCCGCAATCGGCAAAAGAACCGAGCAAACTCGATAAGCTGGACAAGGTTGTCGCGGCTTTGAAATCAGCCAGCACTGTGGAAGCATTGGATGAGATTTATATCCGTGCTGAAGTGGATCTGGAGGATACAGAGCTTGAAGTCGCTCTGCGCGAGTATCGCCAATGCAAAGACGCGATCATTGAACAAGGCAGCCTGGTTTAATCACCCTCACAGGGACATCGTTCTCCTCTGGGAAATATCAGGAAGTCGGAGAGGATAGTTACGTCACAAAAATTGTTGTCTCCGAAATGAAAATGCTCGGTGGCAACAAGACGGATGGTGAGTCGCACGTTGCAGCACCAGCACCTGCTGAGTCCGCTGCTAACAACGGCAAATCCACAAAGACAGGCCCAAAGCCTGAATTTGACGATGGATCTTTTTTTTGATGAGGGACCTTTCTAATACTCAACCACCCACCGGGGGAATCATCCCCCATGGGGTGCTTCTTTGCCGGTGGTTTTACAACCACCCGCCCACACGGGACACGCCAGAACATCCCGTCGGGTGCTCTGGTGTGTCCCGTGTGGGATATACCAAGGAGGCATCATGGAAGCGAAAGAACTAAAGTTGTTGGCCGCAGGACGCTGGAAAAGCATTGTTACATCGCTCGCCCCGCATCTTGGTCAGGCAATAGAGCGCACGCCGAATCATGTGCCGTGCCCCGTGCATGGCGGGACAGATGGCTTCCGGTTGTTTCGGGATTTTGATGCGACAGGTGGCGGTGTGTGCAACACATGCGGCATCCATCACGATGGATATACGCTACTCATGTGGGCTAATAGGTGGGATTTTCTCACTACCCACCGCGCCATACACGACATGCTATTGGGAAGCGGCGAGAAGCATTACGCACCCTTGCCAGCCAAAAAAGTGTGTGTCAAAAAAGAGGAAAACAGGCAAGACATTCGCGATTCTCTGAATCATGTGTGGAAAGCCAGCATTCCTCTGACCTCTCCCGAAGCGCGGGCAGCAAGGTTGTATTTTGCAAACCGTGGAATCCGGCAGATCGACTATCGAAAAATTGATAGCAAGATGATCCGTTTTGTCCCTTCGCTTGAGTATTACGAAAAGGGAAAGCTGGTCAACAGGTATCCCGCCATTGTCACCATGGTGTGCGATGCAAACGGTTGTCCTTCGACCGTACATCGCACCTACATTACACACGATGGTGCGAAAGCAAATATCCAATCACCCAAAAAAATGATGCGGCACTGCGCCGACAATTTGTTTGGCGCGATGAGGATAGCGGTACAGGGCAGCAGCAAGGTATTGGCAGTCACAGAGGGTGTCGAAACAGCACTGGCCATCATGGGTGCTTTTAATGTGCCTGTATGGGCTGCTGGAAACGCCTACTTGCTGGAAAACTTCGTACCGCCAAAAGGTATTGATGTGGTGATCTATGCTGACAAAGACCGGCCTTCCATGATTCATCCAGAAGGTCACGGATTAAGTTCGGCAAAGTCACTGGTAAAACGCCTATGGAAAGAAGGCGTAAAGGCCAGCATCAAGCTACCTGACACAGATATTCCGCAAGGGATGAAATCTGTTGACTGGCTGGATGTTGTCAATAGCAATGCCTATCAGGCAATCATCAAAAAAACCGCCGCACGGTAAGCAGCCCAGTCTCATGGACATGCCTGCCCAAGGTGGTTTTACCTCGCTTGCGGGGCTTTTCATGACGCATTCGATGAGTGCGCCATAAAAAGAGAATTCATCCTCATGGCTAAGCCTTGAGTTGAAATTGGCGGCTGACCAATCAAAACAAACAGAAGACGAGCAATCGTCATAACTACCCAGCGGGGACACCTCCCCGCCCAGGGTTTGTGTCCCTTTCTTTATTTAAAGGAGACACAAAATGAATATCCAAAAATGCAGCACACCTGACTTGCTGTCCGTACTGGTAGGAAAAAGGATGGCTAAAAAGCTATCACAAGTTCCACTTTCCGTTTTATTCGGAATGCGTGCAAATCGTCAGGAAATGGTTTGCGAAAACGAAGTTCCGTATGTGCCCGCACCCATCATCTCGGCAGCCAAGGAGCTTTTTGTGCGCGCACTTGAAGAGGACATCCACAACCACCCCGTATCCTTTACTGCACCAAAGGTGGTCAAGGACTATTTGAGGTTGGTGTTGGGTGGACGGCAGCAGGAAGTATTTATGGTGCTGTTTCTCGATGCACAGCATCGTCTCATCGCTTCGGAAGAGCTATTCCACGGTACGCTGACACAGACTAGCGTGTATCCACGCGAGGTTGTCAAACGCGCCTTGATACACAAATCAGCAGCGGTAATGTTGAGCCACAACCATCCTTCAGGGGTGGCAGAGCCCAGCAGTGCCGACCGCTCGCTAACTGATGCACTAAAACAAGCTCTTGGATTGGTAGATGTTCGAGTTCTCGATCACATTGTGATCGGCGAGCAAGAGGCATTGTCTTTTGCCGAACGAGGTTTGATATGAGTGTGCCATTTCTGAAAAGATTGAAAAAAAAGGTGTATTGCGATCAATGCAACTCGTCCTGGAAATATATGCATTCCGATGTGTACAACACAAAGGAATGTCCCGTTTGCAAACGAGAGCAGGACCTTGCTGATCTGGCTAAACATACTGTTGATGCCATCATCAAGCGGCTCGATACACCGCAGGTAATACTGGAAGCCTATGTGGAAATTTATTTGGTAAATCGAAAAGCACATTTGGCGTATCAAAATTAGAGATTTATTGAACCTCAGCGGGGGTACCTCCCCGGCAAGGGCATGGTGACTCCGCTTTTTTTTCATGAATAGGAGAACACCATGCAAGAAAAATTAAATCGCACCAACTGGGGCACATTGTTTTCGGACGCTCTTTCCTGCCCAGGAAAGGTCTCTGAGGCGTACTCGGTATTTCACGATTACAGCCTTGGCAATTCCATCCTCGCCGCTATGCAATTAACCGTCAAGGGGCTGCCACTGTCTCCGATCGCTTCCTTCAATAAATGGAAGCAATTGGGGCGATGCGTAAAGAAAGGTGAGAAGGCAATTGCATTGGTCATGCCTGTTACCGTCAAAACCAAGTCCAATGATGAGGTTGAAAACGGTGCTGGATCCAATGACAACACCAAGGAAGTCAAAAGTTCAGGACGCACGATGTTTGTGCTGAAAAATATCTGGTTTTGTTTGGATCAAACAGAGGGAGCGGACTACACCAACGAGGTGACGATTCCAGAGTGGAACAAGGTGCAAGCCTTGTTTGGACTGGGAATCACGGAACAACGTTTTGAGTTGCTGGATGGAAACACGCAAGGGTATTCCATTCCCAACAAGAAACAGCTTTCCGTGTCTCCCGTAGCGCTGATGCCCTGGAAGACGCTTTTCCACGAAATGGCTCACTGCCTGATGCACTCGAAAGAGGCGCAGATGGCTGACGGCGATTTGATGCAGAAAGACATCAAGGAGGCCGAAGCGGAAGCGGTAGCCTATCTGTGTTGCGCAACACTTGGATTGCCAGGGCTTGAAGAAAGTCGTGACTATATTCAGGGCTGGTTGGGTTCAAAGGAGCGATCCGAAGAATTCAGCAAAAAAAGCGCATCACGGGTTTTTTCAGCAGCCGACAAGATACTCAAAGCCGGCACTAAGTCTGCGAAAGCAGGGGAGATGTGTCATGAGTAAGTCTCTTGGTTTTGTGACGGAGGCAATGTCACCTGCGCTTATGGCCATGGGCATTAAAGAGTACGCTGAATTTGGCGTGCATATGCTCGTTATGTAGAGTCTGATGAAGGTGGTCAGATTGAACTGGTTTTCTCTGCGCGGTCAGGGTAGAAGCCTCTGGTAACAGAGGGCCTACGGCTAGACTGGAGGAGCCGGAAGTTCCGAAAGTGGCTGTGGGTGCCTATTGGCAGGCAGGTGACACATCGAACGGGACGAAGCTCACTGGGGAAGCCCAGTAGGCAGGAAACACCGGATACGTGATCTGTGCGTCCGGTGTTGTGTGGGAGGACGGCAGGGGTGACCCTGTCGCCTACCCGATCTGCCTCTGCCTAATCCAGCGTACCTGTGCGGGTTCCTGCGAACGCCTGCGGACATCGCCACCCGCATTAGACGTTCATGGTCACACTTCACTCTCTCCTGGGCATTCCTCGTTCTGACCTCGTTCCCTGAAACTGACCAGAAGTCCGCAATGGCCCCATTTATAGCCATAAGCAACAATAGGCTACGCGCGGACGAATCAAGCAGTTGGATTGCTGCATCGGCTACCAGAGAGAACAATCTGGGTGGCAATGCACTCCGTCCAGATGCTACGCCAGCTGTCTCACTTCACCAGTCAGTTAAATCTTCTCAAACAGATCCAGCGCTGCAAGCCTGGCGGTGGCGTCTTGCTCTGCACTGAGTGGCTCGAGAATTATACTGTTGCGACCTGCGACATAGGCTGGCCCGCCGATGTCATCGTCGTATTCCGAACCGTCCTCGTTGATCGCGTAGTGAGCGTCCTCGGTCAGATCCGTTCCAAACAGCTTCGAGAGATACACCCACGTCCAGCATCGGAGCAGATCACCTTGATCGTGTTCCTCGATGAGCTGGAGTATGGCATCCGTATCCCCGCTCTCGGCAGCAATAGTCAGCCAATGTTTGGCATCAGCAGCACGCCCCATGTGTTCTGCGATAGTGGCAACTGCCGCTGGGTCTGAGTCAACATCGCGACGAGGCTGTTCGAAGAAGGACGGGTCGTCAAAGCGTTCCGCCAAGTCGAGAAGCGCGTGCTGATTGCCCAGTCGACCAGCCTCTCGGAGATGGCGGGTGTACTTTTCGGCTTGAGTGAGATGAGCCTCGTGGGCTTCGGCCCATTCCTTTTCCACGCCGTTGAGAACATGACCTTGCTGTGCCTGGGAATACCAGTAAGAGCTACCGACCTTCTGGTTATCGTCATATTCGTTGGGAGCATGGATCAGTGCCAGCGCGTAGTGAGCAAGCTCAATGCCCTTTCTGGCCGCAGCTTCAAGCCCATCCATCAGTATTGGCGAAAACTCCTCGTCGCGAGGGTCAGACAGGAACGGCGATTCGCCGCGCAGTTCGACCACCAAATCTGAAAGCCTTACGACTTCGATCTGACGCTCTGCAACGAAGGAAGTTAACTCAGATGAGGCGACATCTGCTGTCGCTGGCTGATATCCCAGCTCGACGCATCGCTGCTTGATGGCAGAGTTGTGCTTCGAGGAATATTTTGAGACTTGTCGCTGCCGCGTGAAAACGGCCTCGGCGCACAGTGCAGCGTAGGAGTTGAAGCCAAACAAGGCTGCCAGCAACTCGTAGATGTGGGCTCGCTTGAAGGAGCTGCTAGTACGGGTATGAAGATGCTGCTGCGCAGAGTATGCGAATTCTTTGATTGTCATGACGAACCTTTCTTAATGCCACGCCGATTTCGGGTCAGACGCACACGTTTAAGTCCCCGACGACGAGGCTCAAAGATAAGTTTTCAATGACAGAAAGACAACAAGCCTTTTTTTACTCGTGTGCAAGTAAGGAGGGCACCTGCTGGCATTCTAGCTTTAGCGACCGGAGTTGTCCACATTGCTACTCGAGCCACGCCCGCTGAGCATCACACACCGGGGGGCAGAAACACTCCCCGCAACCGTAATGACCATACTTTCCCATTGGTGGCTGGGCACGATACGGGTCTATCAAGATTGAGTTTTAGCCATTTCGTTTCTCACAGCCTATAAGCAATTGGATTGCCCGTTCAATATCGCGGCTCTGGGATTTCTTGTTACCGCCGCTCATGAAAAGAATCACCATATTTCCAAATCGAATGGCACGCCATCACCTCGCCTTTGGCTGCAAGTTCTGTGAAGAAGATCTGTTTTTGTCACCGGTCTATATAGCCATTATTACTTCTTGACGCCGTTGACCGTAGCCTTGAGCGTAGCCCCAGCCTTGAATGCTGGCTGCTTGGATGCTTTGATCTTAAGCTCTGCTCCATTCTTTGGGTTGCGGCCCATACGAGCTGCGCGCTTACGCACTTCGAACGTACCGAAACCAACCAAGGCAACGTTGTCGCCTTTTTTCAGTGTTGCGGAAATGATTTCAAGCAGTGCTGCGATATTGCGAGCTGCATCCGCTTTAGTGCTGCCGGTTTTGTCCGCCAGTGCATTGATCAGTTCTTTACGGTTCATGTTGTTACTCCCTCTTATGGCGGTGGTTAAAAATCCACTGCGGATTGTTGTGGATATTGGGCTGCGAGGCAAGTGAAACCTATTTGAAAGGGTGGCTGGGTTGTGATTAAATTGCTTGCCAATCTTTACGAGCCAACAAAAAAATAACAACTAAAAAAAGGAATTCAACCTCATCCATCAATGTAAGATCGTCGGCGGCTCGTCGTCTTTCTTCTTGGGCAGCAGGTGCATGAATCGGCCTTCAACTTCCTTGAAATAACGGAACTCGACTACCCCAATTGTCCGTTTCTTTTTGGAAATTCCCTTGGGCTTGATCTGCGGTTGTGCGGCCCACACCCCATGCCTCGTTTCCAACGTAAACGAGCACGTGTCTATCGCGTAGGGCGAGGCGCCTATGCTTCCGTACTTGTCGAGGATTGCATTCATCTGCTGTATTTTGTTTGGCCGAAGCGTCCATGCTTCCATAATCGCGAACACAAAATCAGCATCCAATGCCAACGCCGCTGACTTTATCTTCCGCGCAGATTGATCTTTGTCCACGACGCTTTCAGGATGAATCATCACCGGGATAATTTCTTTGGTGGTCAGATTGCCAACGAAAGCGAATGCCTGAAGTTTTTCACCGGCCTCCAGAAAGCCCCGCGCTTTGTCGATCAGCGAACTGATGATGTCCATGTATGCTTGCGGTGGGGTGCTAATGGGTGCCTCAATCATTTTTTCCTCAATATTTGCCACCGGTCGTGCAAACCGGGGAGCGTGCGGTGATGTTCGCTGAGCACTTGCGTATAGGCGTTTGAAATCGGCGTTGAGCACATCGAAAAACTCCCTGGTCGCCGTGTTGCCGCCTTTCTCTTTGCCTTCGATAATCATAACCTGTTCGGAGCGCATCGCGTGATAGACCTGTTAGCCGAGTAATCGAGCCAAGGCCGAAATTAGCCCGAAGGTCACTCCATATGTATCTATATAAAACAATTACTTATATTTAGTTATTTAAGATATGGCTGAATTGCTTGCCGCAATCAAGACTGGGCAGCGTGCGTAGATACAATGACAATGCCGAACAGGTGTAAGTATTTTTATTTATTCATGTATAATCCATTCATTATTTATTCATATATTCGACAAAGTTAACGCTAAAATGGCTGCTCACGACACCCTCATTCAACTGCTACGTGAAGGCTCGCAGCCAGCCAGAGTGCTATACGAGCGGCTAGGTGTCAGTCAGCCTACGCTTTCGCGCATGGTTGCGCAGCTTGGAGTATCCATTCTCCGTTTCGGCAAAGCCCGCCAAACCCAATATGCGCTGCGGCGCAAAATTGGCGCACACGAAAAGTTTCCGCTGTGCCATATCAGCGCAACTGGCACCCTCGAACAATGGGGAATCCTTCATCCTGTGATGCCCGAATCCTATCTGGTCGAAACCCTGGCGAACCATGCCGATGAACTGAAGATGGGTTTTCACCAAGGGCTGCCCTGGTATTTGCAGGACATGCGGCCACAAGGCTTTCTTGGTCGTGCATTTGCACGGTTTCATGGCCCGTTGCAGGGTCTGCCTACCGATCCCAATCGATGGAGCGACGACCAAACTTTACTGGCATTGGCCAACACGGGGCACGACTGTCCGGGTAATCTGCTGGTCGGCGAAGAAGCCGCTTCGATATATCAGACCGGCGCACTTTTTACTACGGTGGACAGGGCATTGCCGCCGGTACCTGCCGATCAACGTTTGCAGAAATATCCTGAATTCGCGCGCCTCGCCTTGGCGGGCGAGGTGGTGGGCTCCTCGGTTGGCGGCGAGCAACCCAAGTTCGATATTGAAATCTTGCATGACGGCCAACCGGTTCACGTCATGGTCAAATTTAGCGCGCCGCAGGACAACGCCGCGACGCGACGCTGGCGCAGCCTGTTGATCTGCGAACACCTGGCCTTTCAAGCGCTGAATGGGGTGCTGCCGACCAGCCATAGCCATTTGCTGGAGGTTGAAACAGGCGGGGTGGCTAATCAACTATTTCTGGAGGTGCCGCGCTTTGACCGCATTGGCGAGCGTGGCCGCCGTTGCGTGGTTTCGCTCAAGGCGCTCGATGATGAGTTTGTCGGGCTGGCTGCCGATTGGCCCAAGATTGCCGCCGCACTCTTACAGTCCGGGCATCTGAATGAAACTGCCTATCTGCAAGTGCAAAAGCTGTTTGCCTTTGGCGTGCTCATCGGTAATAGCGATATGCACCCCGGCAATCTCTCATTCTTTGTCGATGATGTGACCAAACATGTGCCAGAGTTTACGCTTGCGCCCCTGTACGACATGCTGCCCATGTCATTGGCGCCACGCCCCTCCGGGCAAATCCCTGATGCGTTGCCGATGCCCAAAATAGGTATCAATCCACCCTTGGCAATTTGGCGGGAAATGTTACCCTTGGCGTGCGACTACTGGCGGCAAGTAGTGGCGCACCCCGGCGTGGCAAACGATGTAAAACAAATGGCGCAGAACCAGGCAGACATCCTGGCCCGTCCCTTAACATGAACGGACAGACAAGAAATCCCCATGAACAAATCTAAGCTCAAAATCTACGCCCCGCTAGCCCGCAAGGACTTCATCGCTGCCGTTACCGCGCGCGCCAACTTGCTCGGCTTCTATGAGGTACGTGGCCAGTTCGAAGTCGCCCCCGGTGAAAGAAAAGGCGACATCGCCATCATTGCCGGTCGTGAATGGCCGGTTAAGGTGTATGAGCAGCACGACCGCCTGATCAAGCACATGAAACTGTAGGCTTCAGCCAGACGATGGAAGCCGTCGCATACACCTGGCAACCGCTTTGCCGCGCTACGCTACATGGAGATCCACGATTATCTGGATCACGGCCCGCCTGCCTGGACTTGAACGCACTGCAAAATTTCGGAGCGGAGTCGCTTGGCTTGGACTCGTGCACCAATTCGCATGAAGTATTATCCGGGGTAAAGATGCATTCCGCCGAGCCAGCATTAACTGTTGCACTTCGAACTTGTATCCGCCTAACATCTAATAATGAAAAAAATTTATTAGGAATCGGACGCCCATAAGTACTCTAGCCCATGTCAACGCTAAATAGAGATGTCCCCTCGCCTGCGAAGTAGAGATGTCCCTTTCTCCCGCCGTCATCGTGTTATTGCGGGGCTTGGGGTCACGGCCCGCATTCAAAAATCAAGTGCACCACCCCGAACGACACTCCGGATGATGCAGGAGGACGGAGACGGCATTTCGTCTAGCTAACCAGAATCCCAGCCGCTGACCCCAAGAGCTACATCCCCGACCGTTGGTTATATTAAACTATGGTTCTCTGTTACCTGTCATCCTGCAAAATACGATGGTAGACCCCTTATTCAAGTAATTAGCGTAACTTAATCAAAATAAAGAATTTGCTTATTGGTATATTTTACTTTTAATTTATCATGTCTCTCACGAGGCTACCAGGTGCGACTACTGTAATGCATAATCCGCAGCTTATCGCGCACTTCGTCTCTTTCCAATCTTAAAAGGAGTGTATGCAATGAGTATCGAAACAACTACCGCAGTTCTTGGTGATTCACCCAACGCAAGCAACACGATCACTATCACAAGTCTCGACGGTGGAGCATCAACGGAGAGCTTCTCCCCGGAAGGCGTTGAAAAGAAATCCGCCAATAATCCTGAGCCAGTTACAGGGTACATCGAGAGATTCCGTTCTGAAACGGAATGCGCCCCAAGCAAAGAATGCCACCCTGCCAGCTCAGGCCAGAAGCTATATCTGTATCAGACGGAAGTCATTATTGGGCCAGATGATCGGGTTCGAGTTACAAATACACGGGCGTGGCCATATACCGTACAGGGGCACATGGTCATGCGATTTCCAAATGGCAAGGTTTACATTGGTTCCGGAACCATGGTGAGTAAACATCACGTTCTGACAGCCGGCCACTGTGTATATTCAAAAGACGATGGTGGTTGGGCAACATCAGTTCAGTTTAACGCAGCCCAGAATGACGGAAGCCTACCGTATAGCTCAGTTTCTGCCACCAGACTTCTAAGTGTTACAGGATGGACTAGCAACAATGACAGAGCCTACGACATGGGAATGTTGATTCTTCAATCCGATCTCGGCGCACAAACTGGATGGTTTGGGATTATCACCGTTCCTAACGATGGTGAACTGATCAGAAAGCGAGTCAACGTTACCGGGTATCCAGGAGACAAAGGAGGACAGCAGATGTGGACGCACGCAGATGCGATTAAATCATTGACTCAGGAGAATGCTTTCTATGACATAGACACTATGGGCGGTCAAAGTGGCAGTGGCGTTTGGTCGACCTTTACTGGGCATGCTGGCGAGAAAGTTGCCTGTATTCATACGACTGGTGCATCTACAGGTAATGGTTCAACCCGTATATCAAGACCAAAATTCGACCGCATTGTAGATTGGATGCAGGTGTACTAAACCTAACGAGTAAGGTTAGATTGTGATCGCGAAGCGAGCCACAATCTGAACCGTTTGTTGTACAAGCCCGGTGAGGCCGCTGTGAATCTGCTTGTTATGGAAATATCTCTCTGATCGGTGCGATGCCATCGGGTCCTGTTCCGCGTCAAACCCAAAATTCCACCGCTAAAAGTTGCCATTGCAGCAACCTGTTCTGCTCAACCCGCCATTTTTGATCCGTTTTAACCTGATTTCCCCCTTTTTCAGGGCGAGTGCGCCCCCGCCTGCCAAGTCCGGCAGGTTGGCGGTGTGTGTTGCGTTACATGGCCCTCTCCCTGTTCGACGTAAGAGTCCGTAATCGGTAGGTGAATGTTTTGATGCGGGTGCGGTAATCTTCATTTCCCCGCCACAACATTTACAACGACTCGCCGGGCGTGATTGCTGTATGGGGAGCACGACACGTTTGCGTAGTTGCACCAGCAGGATCAGTTTGCTGTTGGGGTGCAGAAAGCCGAAGTTGCGGGCGCGGCGGTAACCTTTGGGCAGGATGTGTTGCAAGATCAGGCGCAGGAATGCCACGCCGCTGAGCGTGCGGGTTTCAGTCCGTCTGGTTTGGCTGTTCTGATAACGAAACGTGACGTTACCCTTGTCACAGGACAAAATGTCTTTCTCCTGTATCACGCCCCGATACAGATAACGCCCGAGGTAAATCAGTGCCTGTCGACCTCCCCCGACCGCTTTGCAATCCACCACCCACTCGGTGGGATAAGCGTCCGGCAGTTTTAATGCGGCTTGTTTGATACCCGTCAGCATTTTGGCGCTGAATACTTTGGCCAGTGCTTTGTGGTCAAACAGATACCTTCCGTCTTTGTTGCGCCACAGCCGCCGTTTGTTGTCGAACGCGGCGGATGGCATCACCAGGTGTACATGCGGGTGATAATCCAGCCGACGGTTGTGGGTGTGCAACAAGGTCACCGCGCCGGTGGTGCCGCGCAGTTTTCTGTCATTCCGGCTGAAAGTGTTGACGGTCTCCCACGCGCTGCGGGTGATCAGGTCATACATCACGCGCTGTTGCTGCCAGGCAAGCGTACGGAACTGGGCGGGCAAGGTAAACGTTACCATGAAGTAATTGCTGGGAATCAGCTTGCGACTGCTGGTCTATCCAGCGTTGCGATTCATGCGCCTGACAATGCGGGCAGTGGCGATGCCCACAGGAGTGCGGTAGATAGCTTTGCTCCTGGCAATTATCACAACCCAGTTGCATCTTGGGGCTCATGCTGCTGCGGCAAATTTGAAAGGATTTTAACGCCGCCAATTGGCTGGTTAACAGGCGATGGCCATCTTGTGCGATAAGCTCGGCCGCATAGATGTCAACAATGTGTGTCAGCCGGATCATTTGACATTGCCCCAGCCGATTGAGATCTGGCCTACCAGAGCATTGATGCGGTCTGCGGCGTTATCTTTGGTATGGTCGGTGAGGTGGGTGTAACGGATGGTGGTGAGGATGGATTGATGCCCGAGGATTTTTTGCACTTCCAGCAGATCAACGCCTGCTTCGATCAGGTGGGTGGCATAACTGTGGCGCAAGCTGTGTGGCGTAATTCTTTTTTTAAACCGCAATCGCGGGTGGTCTGGATGCCGCCACGATCCAGCGGGGTGGTGGCCAGGTGGGCTTTGTTGAGTCCGCATTTCCGGTTGGGGAAGAGCAACGCAGGGTTGCGGTGGGTCTGCCAGAAACGGCGCAATATGTGCAAGGTGTTCTCCGGCAACGGGACAAAGCGGTCTCGATTGCCTTTGGCGTTACGCACCTGCACCCGCATCCGGTCCGCATCAATGTCCCCGACTAGCAAACGCAACCCTTCGCCCAGCCGTAACCCCAAGCTGTACAGGGTGAAGAAAAACACGCGATAACTGAGCACCCGCGTGGCCATGAATATCTGTTGGGCCTGTGGCACGGTAATAATATCCGGCAGTGTGTGTGACTTGGGCGGCTTGACCAAATCTGCGCCCGGCCACGGTTTATTCAATACTTGGGCGTAATAAAACTTCAGCCCATACAGGTCATGTTTGAGCGAACTCCAGGATAGCGAATTGACGATATGTACGAAATAATCGGTCAACTGAAGCCTGGTCAAATCATCAATCCGATAATCAAAATAGTCCCCGGCTCGACGTACGCCGTGTGAATACAGTGCGATGGTTTTTGGCTGCATCCCGTGCAACTTCAAACGATTGAGCAGACATTGATAATTGCACGCAAAATGCGCTGGAAATTCTGATGTCATTACGATTCATCCTCATGGTAAAGTACAAAAAAATCCCTTTCGGGGTGAGGATGAATTATGTTATTAAAACTGGCTGCTGAGGGGTGTTTCTCCGCGATAGCGGCTTCGTTCAACAACGTTATCAACACGGTCGTGCAAAAGCGGCGCTTCACTCTGCTTTTGCACGCTGGTTATGACGAACGTTGAGGCTGTATAAATCCTCAATCTACTCAACAAACCGGCAAAAGGGTCAGATACCGTCGTGCAAGTCAAGATTGCGGCCTGCAAAACTGACATCAAACGGCTGCCCCGATTTGATCACCCCGTAATAAGCTGCGCCAGCTTGCGCATCACCACTCCTACCACCGCCCCCACCACCGCCTTTGGTGCCAGCCCTGTAGTACTCAGCCTATCTCCGAAAGCCGGAAGAGCTGGATTGTGCATGCGCACAACAGGCACATTCAACCTGAAGCGCCAAAATGCGGCAAAATCTTTGATTTTTCGTGCTAACTGAACCGAAATATAGTCATTTTTCGATGGATTATCACCGTGTTTGACAACTGAGCCAGCTTTCAGTACATTCAAAACTCATAGTAAAGGTGGTTTATTTTTCCTATACTCGGTGAGGGGGAAATGTCTTGAAGGTTCTTGCGGTGCTCTTACTGCTGCTTGCTAGTCCGAGCGCGCGAGCTGATTGCTATGGATGGCAATTGTGGTAGGACGCGAACTATTCGAATTATTTCGACCGGCCTTTCCCACCTGAAGCACGGCAGTGCTGGCCGGAGAAGGCGTACAAAGTTCCGCTTACCGAAGCTGGCGATCGGCTTGACATCATTGATCTGCACGATGATTTCGTGCGGATTTATCAAGGGCTGCTGGCTTGCGATCAAGCTGCAGCCGCCCGAATTTTGGTGGTCCAACATCACTTCAATTCCGCGACGCTAGATCTCATTTACGCCTTTGGTCATCAGGATGAAATAAAAGCTGCCATAGCGGCGCTCACCGACGATGACTTGCACCTCTATGCGTTCGCGGTGCTCAAGTATTCCAACGACTTCAATCGATATTTCCAGCTGATTGAAAAACTACCGGAGATCTCGCATTTCTGGAAAGTAGTCGTTCCGGAGAGGGTTCGTCGAAATCTTGAATGCTTGAAGAAGCCATTTCAAGAATGCGCCTGATCCAACTCCTCACTTTGTTCGTTTGCATCGTGCTCGGTGGATGCAGCACTGAATCCAGAATTCGAGAGCTCGAATACCAACGGCTTCAATCAAAGAAGACTGCGTTAGTCGCAGCAAAGGATCTGCTCGCAACTACGCCGCTTCCGGTAAGGGAGTCCGATGTCGAGATCTATGTCGGAAGCGATTTTGTCAACTCCGTGCTTTCGAAAGCCGTCGGCATCCCGTTCAAACTTACCGGCTATGATTAATTCTCGTTTTCTATCAGTGAATTCCGAATCGCGTTCGCGGAAGCAACTCCAGATGTCATCCTGACCTTAGTTGCCAAGCATCATAGGCTTGGATTTACCGTCCAGCTCAGAACCTTATGCTCCATTGAATTTCGACAGCAGACCTCCAATTCGCCCGTGCTGGAGCTTCGGACCCATGTTGCATCTGTTGTTCCCGAAGCTCGATGGGGGCCTTGGCGCCTATGGTTCAATTGGTTCATTCAGGATCTGCTCCGATTGAAAGGACAGGACCTTGTCGACCAAATAGCTGTGGTTCAAATACCCTTGAACCAAGCGTTTAATATTGATTCAAGTGCGACGCAGACCCAATCTATGGATATCGGAGACATGAAGTTGGTGGGGGAGTTTTCTGTCGCTCCGCGGTCAGTGAGTGGGTCGGTGCGCGTCACCAACGTCCTCTTTCTGCAAGACGGGATCAGGATTTATGCGCGGCTTGATCGATAGCTGCACAGCGTTTGCCCTGTGCCGCGCCGCATGTATGCTTTGCGCCGGCCTGCTGGTCGGCAGCCCGACTGTCGCCGCCTGCGACGCCGATTGCTTAGCGCACTTGCAGGCCGAGGTCGCAAGTTTGGATGCTGAGGTCCGCGCCCTCTCCTCAAAGTACGTGCTCACAGGCATCAATGCGCGCATTTGGTTTTCAAATTCCGCCATTGGCGACTTTGCTTCGGCTATACCTGGCGCCTTCCCCTTTGACATCGCGTTCCGCGGTACGTCCGCCGCTGGTGGAATAGCTGGCGAAAAATGGACGTGTCAGGGCGTATGCGCAAATGCGACAGCTGGTGCTCCCAGCCAACCTGGCGAGAAGGGCTGGGGGGTCTATCCTGTCCCGGGCAACCTTCCCAGCGGACTAGTACGCGTTCAAAGTGTACTGAACAGCGGTACCGTTCTTGGAGCACAGTACGATATCGAACTATCCGCGAATATTCATGTTCCATTCCAGATCCGCTTGAACCCGTGCGCAGGCGTGCCGTTTTCCTACTCAGACACCGTCGTTGGCAAGGCTGCCGGCAAGTTTCACGTTGGGCTAGGTCTTCGTCTAGGGGCCGACAAGAATCTTCACGTTGAGGCCTTGGTTACCCAGCCCGTGTCGGTACCAGTGACCTTGGGACTTCTACGATTGCCAGTTTCAGATCAACCGATCCAACTCGCCGCTGCTGGTCCTGCCGGCGCGCTCGCGAGTTCGAGCTTCCGCCCGTTGTGGCTGAGTTCCGGTTCCGTTCGCCTTCCCGACAATCAAGTGCGCTCATATGGAGTTCGCAGCGAAGCAGTCGGTGTCGTTGCACAGGATGGCGGCTTCGCCGTGACATTCTCGGTTAGGACAGACTGGGCTTATCCCTGAGCTCTACATTTATGCCGCTTTCGAACGTAACTATTGACTCGGCCATCAAATAGTTGCAAGCGGCATATTTTACGCGTGGGTCTTGAAAGTAAGAAGCGACGCGTCTTGGATTGCTCTCCAGCATCATCATGTGATCGTTGGCAGCGGCACGCAATTTGTCCTTGGTACGCACCTGTACTTTCGATCCGATAACTTGCTTCAGGTCTGAATTCAATCTTTCTTCTGGATTCAATTCCGGACTGTAGCTGGGCAAATAAAAGCATTCGATTTTTTCCTTGTTTTTTTCCAGCCAAGCCTTTACTGGCTTGCTGTGGTGCACTCTCAAATTATCCAGAATCAAGAACACTTTCCTCCCCGCATCCTTGATCAGTAGTTCAAGGAATTCAATGAGCGATCCGAGTCGAAATTTCCGTCGATAATCTGCCAACGTGCACAGCCTTTGTTGGTCACAGTGGCAATCATCGACAGCCGCTGCCGCGTACCGGGTGCATAGGCCACACCCGCGTTTTTCCCTTAGGCGCAAAACCACGCCCGCGTACATCGGTATTGACCAGTGCCGTCTCATCACCCCAGTGAATTTCTCCGCCTTCGGTACGGGCGCGCCTGGCAATCTCCGGATATTGCTCGTCGAGCCATTGCTTTACCGCCTCAGGCCGCTGTTCGTAAGCTTTCTTGATCGGCTTTTCGGTGTAAATCCCCAACGTTTGAGATAGTGCCCGACCGTCCGGATCGGCATGGAAATATTGCACTCCTGCTTAATTAACTGACTTACCGCAGTACGATTCAACAACGCAAAATCCATTTTCATCTGCACAGGACGTTTTTCGCAAATGAGATGTTGCAATAACCGCTCTTGCTCTTCCGTCAGGCTGCGGTTTTCACCTGCACGGCAGCCTCGCTTACCGGGTTTGATTCCAGCCATGCCGCCTGTTTCATAGAGTCGTATGATCTTCCTTACAGCGGGGTAGCTCAACTCCGAAACTTGAGCTATTTGCGTAGGGGTGCCATCACGTTTATGCAGTCGGATGACTTGCCTGCGGCGTTCATGCAGTGCTTCGTCTTTGAGGGTTCTGGCGTCTATTTTTTCCATGCAACTTTGGCATGCAAATCCCCAAAAGTTCAAACTATTTAATGGCCGGATCTATAGCGCAGTATTTTGGTAACAGATGAAGCAGGGAAGCAGGGCATTGCCCAACTGGGCATTAAACAGTGCGATGTATTGAGAGCATCAATCGCCAAGCGGAATCAGATATCGGTAGGGCAATAATTTTTGTAAGATGCGCAAAAGTGTCCGCATGGATAGTGTCTTTGCGGGCGTAAGATCTTACAAAAATAGTATGCTAACCAATTGAAATTATTTATATTACAATCTGATTGTGATTCCGGTTGTCGTGGGTTCGAGCCCCATCAGTCACCCCAATATATCAAATAGTTAGCGCAGTTTTCAGTTATTGACTGTCTAATAAAAAATGGTTTGTCTAATACTTTTTTTGAAGTGGTTCAACTTTTTGGGTTCCACGCTGATAGTGGCGCTTGGTAACTGCGTCGCTGGAATGCCCCAACATGGCGATGGCATTCTGTCCTAATTCCACAACTTCGCTGGCTACTTTTGCGCGCAGGTCGTTTTCTGCAAATGTCTAGGTCAGACTTACAGCTCCATCGCCTTTGCCTTTGCCATTGCACGCGCCCAAGCGCTATTAAACCCCATTCCGCCCAAATGTGTGCCTTCCCGCTGTGAATTGAACAGGAACAGGAACAGGCTTGCATGTCTGTCAGACATTGAACACCCGCAAAGCGCGTTTGTAAACGTGTCCTGCCGCTTTCGATACCGATTGCAGGGAAATGCTGCTGTTGCCATATTTACTTCGCTAGGGCTACAATGTCGCTACTTTTGTAGCAATGGTTATTAGGAGAGCAATGATGGGAATGCCAGTCAGGATTGATGACACGTTGTACGAGCAGGCGCGCGCTGAAGCGCTGGTTGAGCACCGCACCATTGCCGGGCAGATTGAGTATTGGGCGACGATCGGTCGTGCATCACTTGACAACCCGGATCTGCCGGTGAGTTTTGTGGCGGAAGCACTGGCATCGATGCGTGAGCCGCGCGATCAGGCCACACCCTTTGTGCCACGCAAACGGCATGCATGAGTTACGCTGTTGTACAGACGAGGCGATTTGCTCGACAGTACAAAAAGCTGCATGACAACGTTGCGACTGATGTCGATGATGCGGTCGAGTTGGTCGCCAGAAAGCCTTCCATCGGCGAACGAAAAAAAGGTGACCTGGCTGATTTGTTTGTCTACAAATTTCACAGCCAAGGGCAACTCTATCTGCTGGGTTACACACTCGACGATGGTGTACAGCTGGTTTATCTGGAAGCCATTGGCCCTCACGAAAATTTTTATCGTGACCTGAAGCGCTGATCAGCGTTCTTACCCGCAATTCCGCCTACTGCCGTAAACATCCCAGAAAATCCCTGAACACCCCGCTACATAAGGATGATGAAGTAAGTAATCCTGACCTGATACAGCTTGTTTGAGATTAACCCAGTCACGTATCAATAAGTAACGAAGGTTGCCTCATGCGCGTATTCAGCTTCGGCGTTATATCGGCATGACCCAATTTTCTCATTTTCGCAGCTGCGCTGTGGCTGGCGGTTGAAAACAAGGCCGTCAAACCGAAGCTCGATTACCCGCCGCTGTGCATCGTGCACTTCTCCGGTGCGGCGCTTACCGAGGGGATCGAGGAACACGTCGTGGATGGTGTGACCATCCGCGTCACCGGTGTTGCAAAGACTGTTGCAGACTGTTGAAATACCGCAACAAGATCGGTCTCGATGTCGCGCTTGAAGCGCTGCGTGAGGCTAGTCATGCAAAGCGAATTACGAGTGATGATATTTGGTACTACGCCAAGGTTTGCCGCGTGGCCAACGTGATGCGCCCGTATCTAAAGAGTCTGGCATGAGCGTTCAGAATATGGGCGCATCCATCCGCAACCGCCTGACTGCATGATATTACGAGAGAGGGAGAATTGTTGTGCTGATGAATGTCCGGTATCTGTACTGAACCTGATATTCACGGAACGGTAAAAACTGGGAATTTGACCATCTACAAAGTACAAGGAACAGTCTGCCAGTCGAATCGCTTCGACCGTCCATTTCTCGGCCATTGCTGCTATTGGGCTGAAACCTCAGCCGGATACGAGCGGGGGAAAATCACACAGGCAAGATGCCCCATGAATGCAGTAGAAATCGAGGAAGCCATATCGGAACTGGCCCTTCAGCCATTCGACGCGGCGGAGTTCCCGTTCGCGTTTCTGGCCGCTTTCGGCAATAAGGACACGGCACTCAAGCGCCTGCGTACTGGCAACAACAATGCTTCGGATGTTCCTGGTGGCGTGCTCCAGCGCAACAACATCCAGATCGCCGTGTGCGAAGCCGGCACCGTGGGCGAAACCCTAAAAGCGTTGCGCGCCAGCCCGGCCACTGTCAAAGCCTGTGCCAAGTTAATCCTCGCCACCGACGGGCAGACCCTTGAAGCCGAAGAGCTGACTGGTGGCGAAACCATCGCTTGCACCTACCCGGACTTCCCCAACCATTTCGCGCGAAAGTCTCAAAGACAAGGAGCGCGAGGTAAACGAAATCATGCATGGTTTAGGCGAATGGAAAGGCGTTGACCCGGTCAGCGGCTTCCATCTGGTGCAGACCAGTGATGGCCGCACCCTAAAAGTGGCGGACTTGGTGTATGACAGCGATCCGATAAAGCGTTCCCGCGTACTCACTGCGTTGAAAGACCCGGCGCAGAAGAATAACCGTAACCACGTGGATGTCATCCCGGAGATGGTCGATCCGCTGAAAAGTAAAATTGAATAGCGCAAAATAAAAAGTTCCCATCGGACTATACGACGTGGGGATTCAAGTCAGTTGGTCGCGTCGGTCGCGTAGGAGAGTCAAGCAGTCACCAGGCGTCCAATTGAGGCCACCCCGGCCTTGTGTACATGCACTTCTTTCGCATCTGAGTTGCTCCGCATGAGTAAGTTGGAAGGCTGACGCAAAGATATTTGGGGGAATATGCTGCGCCGTTTTTGTGCAAGCCGACGGTAGATCAATTAGTGCGCAGTTCGTGGCGTCAAAGCCAAATCCGAGAATGAAGACACGCTCTGCGCGCGACAGCCAATCTGCGGCTTTCGTATCGAGCGTGCCGCGTACAGAGGGAATAGTCTTTATGGATTGCTGTGCGTTAAGAATCGCCTGTTTGAGATCATCCTTGCGCTCGTGATATTGGAAGCCTATTCCACTTGTGTATGCACCTAGAGATCCGTATACGTGATGTATTGGAATACTTGAAAAGCATTTATACGCGGCTTCTGAATCGAGATCAAAGGCATGCTGTATCGCTCCAAAGAGGTATTGCTCGAGCGAGCGATCATAGTTGAACGTGATGAAGCGAATCGTATTTAACAGAAGTTCATCTGACGTTGAGACCCCTTCTAGCATCTCATTCCACACGAACTGATACCAGTTCCCTTTGGTAAGGGTGTTCTCGTTCTCCAGTGGCACTAGTGCGGCAGCGATTGCTCGCGCGCCAATGGTCTGAAAAGTCGGCCTAAGGGCGATGAAGGCGTCGATGGAATTGATAGCAGAACGCTCGAAAGCAAATCGAAAGCTCTCCACCTCTTGCTCTGAATGACCGCATTCCAACAGGTTAAGGTACATGGTATTGCCAAGTACAAGTTCGTTACACAGCCTTGCCCGGAGCTCAGCACCTGTCGGAAAGCCAAACGGCTTACTTGCCCCGGCACCGAGGACGAATACTGTATCAACGGCTAGCACTTGAGATTACACACCGATGACATACCAAATCTTGGTGTAATTACTTCACCGGAGAGTAGGACGTCTCCTGCGTGAAATGAATTTCCACCCGACGTTAGCGAAAAAAAAAGCCATGGTTATGTTTCCCCTCGGCTAAAAAGTAGACTTGAATAGTGCAAATGCCATTCTATAGCGCAAAAGAAAAGGCTTCCATCCCTGGAAGCCTTTGATACTGGTGCGCCCGGAGCGATTCGAACGCCCGACCCCTTGGTTCGTAGTTTGTTTTTGTTTTGTAACTAATTGTTTTTATTTATTATAACTGTGCCGCTCGTTCCTCATTTTTGCACAGTATTGTCAGGTAATTACCCCTCAAGTCACCAGAAAGTCCCCACAGTCTTACGCAGTAAGTCTGTGACCATGCCTACACAATTGCGTAGCATTTGTAACCATTGAGAGGCAAACGGCAAGTGAATTTTTTAATGGCCGCTTTCAAGAATGCAATTCTAATAGACTAAGTTCCGTTGTGTGCCAATTACAGTCCTTCGAGAATATTCTTCAAAGCTGACATACGTATGAGTGCGCTGATGATCAATAGTGTCTGGCTTTCACCATCTTCAGCGCACATCCTTAACTGCGCACAAATAAACAATTTCGCATCACAACGCATCAAGCGGACTGGAGACTTTATGAATTTGATCCATGAAGCGAGGTGGATGGGTGCTGGAATTGGCGTGGTGGGGGTGGGCAGGGGCGGGGTGACCCCATAAGTGTAGCTCCTTGGTTGGTGGTTAAAATGAGCAAGGTTATACAAAACTGGTCTGCCTATACTATTATGCATATGCGGACAGGCAAAAAATGTGATTCACAATTAATCAATTGGTTATGAAAATAATGCGCGCCTCACTATTTTTAATATACGGACCGGTGCGTCCGTCTAATTACTGTTAGCCATCTTATGAAGGACACCACGATTCACTCGCTCGTTATTGCGCGAACGCTGCTGGAGCGATCCGAGCCGCTATGCGCGTCGGACGATAGGTATCTCGCTTCAGCTGGCCTGATATTGCTGCAAGACGCCTTGGAAGCTGTCTTCTATGCGCTGCTGATAGAAATAGGTATAGATGAAGAGAAGAGTATCGAGCGTAAGAGTTTCGATGAACTCGTCGGCGAACTTAAAGCGGCGGGTATCCCAGTCCCCAAATCGGGTACGTTGAAGGCTTTGAACAAACAACGCCTCCTTACCAAGCATTACGCTCAAGTAGCCGAGCCAATTACCGTTCGTTCCTACTTTGAGGCCGCCCAGGAAGCCTTAGAAGTCACCTGCAAGAAGGTACTTGGTCGATCCATACGCGACCTATTCATCGCTGACCTTCTGGCGGATAGCGAAGCCAGAGGCTATCTAAAGTCCGCAGAGGCTGCTATTGCAGATGGTCGTTTTTTGGATGCGCTGATTGAAACACGCAAAGCCATCTTTGTAGAGTTCGAGGAGGACTACAACATCTACGGGTGGCGCGACTACGACGGCCAGGCAAGAGGGATTGATGGCGTCTGCGTTTCGCGGAGGAGGGAGAGCACGATCGTGGACCCGCTACAAGGACTGGATCGATAAGAACGTAAAGATTCCTACTGACTACATTCAAATCGACTATCAGAAGTTTCGGCTTCAAGCCATGGAACTTGGAATTCATACGGTTGAGCTTCAAAACCTGCAACGCCTTACCCCAGAGGTTTTTCGATCTACGGCGAAGGCTGGATGGTCAGTCACATATGACGCCAACTTTCCTGCCAGTAATGCCAATGATGCCAACGCTCGTTACTGCTTAGATCGCGCGGTGTGGATCGTCCTCAAGAAGCAGGAACATGCCGGAGCCCGGCGCGAGCCAGCAAAAGATGTACCGTTCGATCCGCCCCCAATCTACATTGATCGCATTGTGTTCGAGAAGCCGTCCACGCAGTCAAAGCAGGTGCATGTCGTATCCAAAGGCTTTACCTACACAATTCATCGCATAGTTGGTGGGTTTGACCCAACAGAGACTTTCTATGAAATATCGGCCGAATCGGAAGAGCAGTCCAACAAGACGCTACTTGGTGGCCCCGCGCACTACTTCAAAGGTTACCTACAGCAACTGCCCGAAGATGGCTAACCCATCCATCAACACGGACGCTGCGCAATGAAGCCGCGCAGCGCCGGTTATGTCAGACGTTAGGCGTCATGAGTGAGCCAGTGGACATCTACGCAATTCGCGCAGAGGCATTGCGCAAGCTGGGCCGAAATGTCGTCAACTTTCAGAAGGTCGAGGCTTGTCTTAAGTATTTAGTCGTAATGTGCAGCATCCAAGGTAATCCAACAAACGTTGCCGATCGCCAGCGCGCGAAGGAGGCGCGCGTCCGCAAACAATCTCTTGGCAACCTTGCCGATGCGCTCCACCGCGAAGTTTTTGCCGATGACGTCACATCTGAAGCGCCTGCGAGTATCTCCGAAATCTGGATCTCGGTCTCGATGAAGATCAAGGCCGATCCTAACGAAACCAAACAGCGTAAACGCGATCTCGCCGCCCTCATAGCAGAACGGAACAAGCTTATTCATCACGATTTGGTGCACTTCAATCACAACTCGGTTGAGAGCTGCAAGGCGCTCATCGAAAATTTGGACGGGCAGAATTCCCGCATACTCAAGCAACTGGACGCCCTGAAACTATTGATCGACACTTTCAAGCGGAACCTCGCGGAGATGCAGGCATGGATCGACTCGGATAACTTCCTTGAACAACTTCGGCTCGATGCGTCGGATGCCTAACCCGGCGGTCAACTCGGACGTGCCGGTTAAGGTCTTCGTTCTTGTCAACGTCTCCGGCGGCACACCGGTTACCTTAGTCCGTTGAAGATCTGCTTTCCGGAAAGTCGGATGGCCGGTATGTGTCGTTAGCCCCATTTCGCCAGTGTCTGCTTTAAGGCGACGCAAGTATTTAAAGCAGATTATTCATTCCAGTGATGGTTTTCGGGTAATAAAGCATGGACAATTCGCCTTTAAAGCTAAGACCTGAAAAAGAATCATCCCTGAACATTGCCCAGCGGCTATCTCCTCAGTGTGTGGAGTTGTTAAGAGACCTTCAAAAAGGTGGTGGGCGTATTTCTTTTTCTCCAGAAATTGCACAAATCCAGAATTTTGTCGGACGGTATGTTCTGATTTACGATGACGAACGTAAGATAGGTCGCGCATTGATTCTTGCCTTCCTTGGCGAAAATGGCTTAAAGGACTTTAATCAAGAAATCGAAGCATTGTCCAAAGAGGATCAGCAAGAGTTTTTAGACTCTTTTGCCAGCTCTGAACTCGTAAACGAAATCTCGGAAGCAATGGATTCAATCAAGCTTCCACAAAGTCCGGCGGAATGGAAAGCGGCTCGGGATGAAGCGGCTAAATGGCCAGAAGATGAGCGCAAAGCACTCGAAAAACAAAGTGCGTTCTTCTGGTGTTTTTTCTTTAGCTACTTTTTTAACATGCTTTCGTTGATGGTGCATGGCACGAAAATGACCTCTCTTGTCCCTCGTGCCATAGCTGGTGATGATGATGCTTTCCTAAAGGCAGTGCAGATTGACCGCATGTTATTACTCCATCACCCATATTTCCGTGATCGAAAAGCTAGGGCGCAAAGTGAGGGAGAAACAGCGTTCCTCTCAAAACTTGCATACCGTGAATCTAAGCCACCTCTACACAGCAAAATCAAATACCCAGGCCTTTATATGCTGTTCGGTATTTTAGAATCCATTAACTGGCTTGATGAGCTTAGTCACGACGAGCTTTTGGATATTTGCGAAGGTGCTGGATTAGATGAGTATCAAAACAGGATTGAAGATGTAACTTATCTGACCAAGCGTTTGATCGAATATCGCATTTGGAAAAAAATCAGTTTGTCAATGCAGTGAAATCTTTTTTGAGTGCATTCAGGTCAAGTTCCTTGAAGCATAAATTCCTCAACCGTAGCGGAAAGCAATCGCATGTCCGCCAGTGGTTAAGGAGTTTATTATGCAGAAAAAATCAACAGATCGTCACTCTCTCTGTTCAGAGAGCGACACAACAATTAAAGCCGCCGCAGACGCGAGCCCAGACGGACGCATGGGGGCACGCGCCAGCGTGCACCGTGCGGCTGGCCGGACTCGTGGCGAGGTGGCAAAGGGTACGCCGCCTAGTAACACAGTACCCTATAACAGCAATAATGAGTATTTCAAGCTTTTAGGGGTTAGGGTTGATAGTCTTTATTTTTCCTATCAAGGTGAAATTTTCAAACATGTGCAAGAACGGTTAGCAAATCTCAAAAAACTCGCACAGCACTCCGAAATAAATCAGCAAGCGCTCGCGCAATACACCATCGCGGGTCATATCTTTGAGGTTAAAGATAAAGGCTCGTCGGTGTTCCCCTACATCCTTGAAGATGGTGCATTCCGCATTAGCCTATCCAAAGCGAGTAAACACACGCCTATGGCTTACGTGAAGCTGTCTTCACAGTATTTGTCCAGCGTCACACCCAGAGAAGCAGAACTACACCTACGCTCAATTCTGGAAGAGTTGGGCAAGCTCACCGATTCGGCTCATGTTAGTCGCATCGACCTATGTGCCGATTTTGTCTCCAATGAAGATATGGAGTCATGGGATCGTAGAGCATGGGTAACACGCGGTAAAAATATAGCCTCTTATGCTGTTGCTGAACAGTTCACGGGCTGGACGGTTGGTCTAGGCGGCATTATGGCTTGCCGGTTGTATAACAAGCTGCTGGAAACCTTTAGCAGTGGGCGTGGTGATCTCATTCCTGTGTGGCAAGCAGCAGGATGGAAGTATGAAGAATCGATCTGGCGTGTGGAATTTCAATTCAGACGAGAAGTATTAGCCCAGCACGGACTGGTTAGCCTCGATAGCGTACTGGCTAATCTGAATGGACTGTGGAGTTACGCTTCGACGGAGTGGCTTCGCCTGACCATCCCTAACCCAGACGATCAGACGCGTTCCCGCTGGCCTGTTCATCCTCTATGGGCATATCTGTCCTCAATTGACTGGGAGACTGATGGAGGGGCGCTTACAAGGTCATTCAAGGCAACGCGATTGCCAGACGATAAAAGGATATTCTCATTAGGTGCGAGCTCGATTGCTTCATACATGGCAAAGCAGGGCATTACAAATTATGGAGACGGCCTTGATCGTTTTTTGTTTGATCTTTACGCGTACCTTCAAACCAAAGGTGAATTTATGGGACTGTCTGCGGAAGATTTCCTGATCGAAAAAGTCCGTTTGCGTGCAAGAGAGTTCAACACACTTTTGAATAACTCTGAGGAGGAACGAAGACTCGAAGAACAAAAGCGACTAGAAACCGCAATAGCTGCTGAATGTTATCGCAAGGCATCGAAAGGCGGTTAATGATGGATAAGCGCGGTTATAACTGCCAAGAGGCAGCCCATTACCTCGGTATCAAACGCCGGGCATTTGAAAAACATTTTCGTCCTCTTCTCTCAGGGTTTCGAATCGGCACTTCACTGGTATTTGATAGATTTGACCTTGATCGCCTTTTAGAACAACATATCCAGCGGAACGGGCGGCCTGTGGAGAAAGGAGGTAACACATGGGCCGAGCTCAAACAGGCATCCACCAGGATAAGCAAAACTTCTGGTGTGTCGATCGGATATACAAAGGCACTCGACTTCGCAACCGTTTCGAGTCGTTTGAAGAAGCGGAAAGCTGGTTAATTTTTCAGCTTGAGCAACTTCGCAAGTTACATCTTTTTGGGATTCGTCCAAAAAAGACCTATGACGAAGCGGCCGCGAAATATCTGCTTGACCATCAGGAGAAGGTGTCGCTACAACAGGACATTTATTTGCTGGAAAGGTTGGTGCCATTTATAGGCAAGCTGACGCTGGATCAGATTCACGATGGAACGCTGGCGTCCTATATCAAGGATCGGAAGGACAAAGGGCTAGCACACAAAACCATTAACTTGGGTCTTGGGCTGGTTCGAAGAATTCTGAACCTTGCTGCGCGCAGTTGGCGGGATGAGGATGGTAAGACGTGGCTGGAAACGCCCCCCTTATCACCATGCTGCCGCTCTTAGGGCACCAGCGTGAACCACGCCCCATTACTTGGGCAGAACAACGGCGCATCCTGCCGTTACTGCCGGATCATCTTTCAACGATGGTCTTGTTCGATTTGAACACGGGCGCACGGGATGGGGTGGTTTGTGGTCTGAAGTGGGAATGGGAAATTTCTATTCCTGAACTTGGCGTATCGGTGTTTGATATTCCAAGGGAGAACGTCAAGGGACGGAAACGGGGTCGCGTTCTGGTCTGCAATACGGTGGCTCAAAGCATCATTGAAGCACAGCGCGGGAGACATGCCGAGTATGTGTTTCCCTATCAGGGGCACCGGGTTGAGACCATGAACAACAACTCATGGCAACGAGTGAGGAAGCTTGCGGGGATTCCTGACCTGCATATCCACGATCTGCGCCATACGGTTGGGATGCGATTGCGAGAGGCTGGCGCACGTGAAGAAACGATTGCTGACATTTTGTGGCATACCAGACAAGGTATGACGGCTCATTACTCGGTAGTACAGATTGATGAGCTGCTGGCGGCATTAAACCGCATTACCAATGAAGGCAGTCGGGTCAATCGTAGTCTCGCAATGATTCGGCGGGAACAGATTGGGAATGAAAGTCCCCAAAAAGTCCCCATCAAAAAGATAATGGGTTAAGCCATTTATGACCTAACCCATTGATTTACTGGTGCGCCCGGAGCGATTCGAACGCCCGACCCCTTGGTTCGTAGCCAAGTACTCTATCCATCTGAGCTACGGGCGCAAAACTATTTTTAATATTGTTGTCCTACTGGTGGACTGAGTCTACTGCCAACTTGGCCCTGTAAATTCCCGATAACAGGGACTTTACAGGGAGTATCGACGGTTTTCTGACGTATTTTGCGAGTACATGTTAAGTTACGCCAGCCTACATGCGTTTTTCAGAGCATCAGTTTCGAACTCGCGAACATTATAACAGGGAAATAAATTTGGGTATCAGGGAATTTGTGGTCTCCTTGCGGCTACTTTCGGTAGTTTTTATCTTGAGTTAATTTGCTGCAAAAAATTATTTGGTGTGTAAAAAGTGGACACCTCCATTTTGATAAACTTAAAACGGAGGTGTCAATGAAACAGAGGGTCCCTAACGCGATATACAGCACAGAATGTTCGAGGACAGGCGGTCAAGCAAGTAATTGAAGAAAGATTGAGTGCTGAAGCGGTGGTGAAACGGCTGTCGATGCCGAAATCGACATTGGCAAGGTATCATTATAATTAGACAAATCTAGCACTGGGCCTTAGCTATAAATGTGTGGCTCAGCAAATACTCGAGCCGTTAATCATTATATGCAAATGGTCGCCTAGTAATTTCCATGCATTTTGCTGCTCAGCTTCAAGCTTATGGCGTTGATAAATTCTTATCAGCCGGTTCTGTTCATCGTAATTCAGGCATTTCTCGATTACATCTGGGTGCACACAAGATTTCCTATCAGCGTTGCGTCAGTATGTCGCGGGTTATGTGTGGTGTGTGGTGCTGAATATCCAAAGTTGAGTCTAAGTGTTGAAATCCGGATAAATCTATTTGTTGCTAATAGGCTAGCGTTTGAAGGGATTGCTGTCATTTAGCTCATCCACATACTGGGTGATGTTTCCTGTCTCACGTTTTAAAAAATCTTCCACTGCTCGTGAGAATTGCGGATGTGCTAGCCAATGTGCCGACCAAGTTGTGACGGGCATAAATCCTCTGGCAAGTTTATGTTCTCCTTGGGCACCGCCTTCAAAGGTGGCGATTTTATATTCGATGCAAAATTCAATTGCCTGGTAGTAACAGGTTTCGAAGTGCAGACCAGGATGATACTCCAGCGTACCCCATGAGCGTCCGTAAAGAACATCGCGGTTGAATAAATTGAGTGCACTGGCAATCAGTTTGCCGCTGCGCGATGCGATGATCAGAAGAATGTTGTTAGGCATGGCCGCGCCGATGCGTCTGAAAAAATCCAGATTTAATGATGGCGGAGAGTTGTACTGACTATGGGTATGGGTATAACACTGGAAGAAAAAATCCCACTGAGCTTCAGAGATTTCTTCTCCGCGGATGCGCTCGAAGCTAATGCCGGATTCTTTCACTTTGCGCCGCTCATGTTTGATTTTTTTGCGTTTGTCTTGACGCAGGCTGGAAAGATAGGCATCGAAATCGGCATATCCAGGATTTTGCCAGTGAAACTGCACCCCGCGACGTAACATCATTCCTTCCTGTTGCATTTCAAGTGCCTGGTTTTCATCGGGGAATAGACAATGCAGTGAAGATACGCCTGATTCCTGGGCCATTTGCAGAGCGGAACGAATGAGCTGTGTCCGTACTTCGGGGGTTGTCGCCAGAAGCCTTGCCCCGGTAATAGGCGTAAAAGGTATGGCACACAATAATTTTGGGTAATAGTTCAGCCCATGTTGCTGATAAGCCTCGGCCCATGCCCAATCAAAAACGAATTCGCCATAGGAGTGATGCTTGCGATAAATCGGCATGGCGCCAGCAAGGAGGTTGTCTTGCCAGACCGTGAGAAATTGCGCCTCCCAGCCGGTACGCGGAGTGGTACAGCCACTTTCCTGTAGTGCCCGTAAGAAGGCATGGGAAAGAAACGGATTGCTTCCCGCGAGAGCGTTCCATTGCGTCTCGGAAATGTCCGCCATTGATTCGATTATTTTTATGCTCATGGTGCTTCAAGAATGTTGGGAGCGCGTTGCCATATCAGGATTCGGTTGTTGCTGGGCATGGTCACATCCCTCAATAGAAACAGCCCATGCGTTTCGGCGAGCCGATTGATAGCTTCAAAATCTCTCACACCGCTGTTCCTGTTGCGTGATTTGAGCCATGCATCGAAACGCGCATTGCTTTCGGAGGTAAACTTACCCTCATAGTTAAAGGGTCCATACAGGCACAAAATGCCACCTGCGCTTAAAACGCGTGCTATGCCCGCAAACATTCGTTCTACTTCCGGCCACGAAATGATGTGCACTGTGTTGGCATTAAACACTGTATCTACTATTTCGATAGGCCATTGGCCATCGTTAACGTCGATGACCACGGGTGGAAGTACATTGATCAGTTTTGCTTCATCCAGCCAGGCCAGGATGCCCGCATGGTTTTGCGCTAATTCGCTGGTTTGCCAGGTCAAGTGAGGTAACGCACTCCCGAAATAGACGGCATGTTGGCCGGTCCCACTGGCTATTTCCAATACATGCTCTTGATTGGCAAGAATTTCTTGTAGAATTCCAAGTATAGGACCTTGGTTTTGTTCGCATGATTCAGAGTAAGGTTTCATAGGAGATTGGCAGCATTTAATACGTGAGAGATTTTAATTTTTTCAACTTTACCTTATTGTTTTATTGGGAATATATATAACCAGTGATGTGGTGATAAATCAGGAAACCAGCAAAATAGATTATTCAGCCACAGTGTTTTTTTCGGTTCTTTTGGCGATGCGCTCGAGCACATAACGTGTCATGCCCAGCGCAAGTTCGTGCTCACCCATAAATATTTTTCCTGCATTCTCTTTTTTGAGGAGAGCCGCATCTTCATCACTATGGGTGCGCACGATTGTCTCGATATTTGGGTTGAGCATACGCGCGATCTCGATTATTTGTCGTACATGAAACGAATCCGGAGTAGCGACCACCAATATATGCGCCCGCGCAATATGCGCCTGAATTAGTACGGCCGGGTCAGAAGAATTACCGGAGACGGCCAGCATGCCGCGTTTGCGTAATTCCTCGACCAGTTCGCGATTTTGTTCGGCCACAACGAACGGTACTCCGCGCTTGGTCAGCGCTTCACCGATGCGGCGGCCTACGCGGCCATAGCCTACAAGTACGACATGACCTGTCAGCTGAGCTTGATCAACACTCATGGGAAGCTCTGCCAGCGGGTCATCGGAGCGCTCAAGAAGGCGAGCTATTGTTGAGCGGGATCGAATCCACGCTTGTGCAGGTTCAATAGCGTGGAATAGCAGAGGATTAAGTGCGATTGAGATAATCGCACCCGCCAAAATAAGGCTTTGACCTTCAATTGGCAGGAGACCAAGAGCAACCCCCAAACCTGCCAGAATAAACGAAAATTCACCGATTTGCGCCAAGCTGGCCGATACCGTAATTGCTGTATTAAGTGGGTAGCGGAACGCAAGGACGAGCAAAAAAGCGGCCAATGACTTACCAAAAATAATGATCAAGACTACTGTAAGTAATTGTAAAGGTTGTTGTAGCAAAATATCCGGATCGAATAGCATTCCAACCGACACAAAGAACAGAACGGAAAAAGCATCCCTAAGCGGCAGGGATTCTTCAGCTGCTCGATGGCTTAATTGGGATTCCCTCATGGCCATCCCGGCAAAAAAAGCCCCGAGCGCGAAGGAGACGCCGAAAAGTTCGGCTGAACCAAAGGCTATACCGACGGCAACAGCAATGACGCTTAATGTAAAAAGCTCCCTCGAACCGGTCCGGGCGACCTGCCACAGCAACCAAGGGAATACGCGGCGGCCAACAACAAGCATGAGCACGATAAATATCGACACTTTTCCGATCGTAATCGCAAGCATTTTCAGGATACCGTCTCCTGATTTCTCGGTAAGTCCATTTGCATCGCCTCCTAACCATCCGGCTAGTGGTGGTAGAAACACGAGTACCAAGACCATCACCAGATCCTCGACCACAAGCCAGCCAACGGCAATGCGCCCATTTACGGATTCGAGGACACCGCGATTTTCTAGCGCTCTAAGGAGCACTACCGTGCTCGCCACTGAAAGAGCAAGGCCGAACACGATACCAGCGCCAAGACTCCAGCCCCAAAATTTAGAGACAGCTATACCTAGCGCCGTTGCAACCGTGATCTGGATGATGGCACCTGGCAAGGCTATTCGGCGAACGGCCCAGAGGTCGTCTAGGGAGAAGTGCAGCCCAACGCCAAACATTAGTAAAATTACTCCGATTTCAGCAAGCTGACTGGAAAGTCCAATGTCTGCAACAAATCCGGGCGTACCGGGACCAAGAATTATGCCGGCAATCATGTAGCCGACCAGAACAGGCAGTTTAAAGCGTGCAGCGATGAAACCAAGAACCAATGCAAGTCCAAAACTGGCGGCAATCGTAGTGATCAGGTTGAGGCTATGAGGCACGTATCTCTATTTCCTATTATTTGTTGGTTAAATTGAATATATTTTGAGCCTGTCCTAAGTCGTTACTTTAAAGTACAGACCACAAATTCTTGACTGCTTAATTCACTATATTGATTTTAAATAAATAAAAAAGAGTATGTGGCATGGACATTTATCCAGCTTCTCGTGACATTGCGATTAAAGCATGGCGAGCCTGTTGCGCATCGAGCACCATTTCGGGGAAATCAAAACGTAATATTTTTTCATCAGCGCGTACATCGAAACCATCGCAGTCGATGCCTAACATTTCCACATTCAGCACTTCGATTTTATGAAAGTGTTGGCAGTAGTGGCGCATTGTGTTGCGATGATCCTTGTTCATGTGAGATATCACGTCATTTTCTTGCAGGATTAACGGATAGGATGGCACTAAATAGCTATCCGCTTCGACCCAATGGATTTTACCGAACCCGCCGATATAACGTAATGACCGCGGCATGATGCGGTAGAACGAAAAATCATGCATGTCAAAGTAGCTTTGCGCTTCTGGAAAGTAGCGCAAATAGCGCGTGCCAGCTTTGCTTTTTTCCATAATGATTTGCGCTGTGCCCACCACGGTGATGCGTCCTTGTGTCTGAATGTGGGGGCTATCTTGGTTATGCGTTATTAGACTCAAGCGCGGGTCATGCTGGATGTTTTTAGTGTGTTCCGCTAATGTGCTAATCAGAATGAGCAGGCTGCCATCATGGTCAACCAGGTAGGGCGTAATAGAGCCGAACGGATGGCCATCAAATTTTTTAGACAGCGTGCAAAGCGCGCCGTAGCGGTGAGCGCGTAACATTTGGCGAGCTTCGCGCGCATTATTCATGGATTTTCCTGAAAATTAGTTATGTTGTCATTCCCGGGAAAGCGGGAATAAAAAATTTGAGGTATTTATTATGCTCAATTTTATGCGGCCAATTTCAACGCAGTTTGCGCCAGCCGTTTGCCGAGCGCGATGCACAGCCTTTTCTCGTCTTCGCTGATGGGGTGGTCATTAGCCATCCCTGCGAAATGACTGGCGCCATAAGGTGTTCCGCCCTGCTGTGTGGTGGCGAGTTCCGGCTCGGAATAAGGCAGGCCAACGATAATCATGCCGTGATGCATTAGCGGTAATATCATAGATAGCAGTGTACTTTCCTGTCCACCATGCATGGAGCCAGTCGAGGTGAAAAAGGCAGCGGGCTTGCCGACCAAGGTGTGTTGCATCCACAGCGAGCCAGTGCCATCCCAGAAATACTTCATCGGTGCGGCCATGTTGCCAAAGCGCGTGGGGCTACCAACCGCAATGCCTATGCATTCCTTAAGGTCGCATAACTCGGCATAGGGGGCGCCCTCTTCCGGTATGCCTGGCGCGGTCGCCTCACATACCGTGGAAACTTTAGCTACGGTGCGCAGCCGCGCCCGTACACCAGCCACCTGTTCAACGCCGCGCGCCACCAGTTGAGCCATTTGACGCACTGCACCGTGCTGGCTGTAGTACAGTATTAGGATTTCTTTGTCGGTTATCATAAGCTTTGTATTCAAATGTCACATTATGCAAAAAAGTTGTTTTATCACACAAAAGAATGAGCCATGAAAACTTTCTGGACGGATTTGCTGCATTTTCTGCGTTTCATCGCAGACCGTTTCAGACAGGATCGATGTGCGGAGATGGCGGCCAGCCTGACTTTTACCACGTTGTTGTCATTGGTGCCGCTGATTACCATAGCCCTTACGTTGTTTTCGGCATTTCCGGTCTTTGTTGATTTTTCTGAAGAAATCAAAAAATTCTTGCTTGCCAATATGATGCCGGAAACTGGCGGCAAAATGATTTCTCGCTACATGGAGCAGTTTGCCCAGAGTGCCGCCAAGTTGACCACTGTGGGCATCATATCCTTGGCGCTAACCGCGATGTTAATGATGCTTACCATTGAGGATGCTTTTAACACCATTTGGAGGGTGTCGCGACCGCGTTCAATGGTGCAGCGCGTTCTGGTTTACTGGGTGGTGCTAACGCTAGGACCATTACTGATAGGCGGCAGTCTATCGCTCACTTCCTGGCTGGCTGGTCTGTCTATGGGTTATACCAAACAAATTCCGGTTTTTGGCGTGGTGATGCTGAAGGTGACACCAGTAATACTTGCGACATTGGCTTTCAGCCTGCTATTTCGAGTGGTGCCGAACCGTTATGTACCATTACGTCATGCTCTCATTGGTGGTTTGGTGGCGGCCGTGGCTTTTGAATACATGAATCGCACTTTTGCATTTTACATTGCCTATTTCCCGACTTATGAGCTGGTATATGGCGCATTCGCCAGTATTCCAATTTTTCTGCTGTGGATTTATCTATCCTGGTTGACTATTTTGTTGGGTGCGCTGATAGCAGCGTCATTGTCCCATTGGAATAGCGGCTCCTCCAAGAATATTCTTCCAGCAGTACAACTTTATTTTGCCCTTCGAATTCTTAAAATAATGAGCGAAGGGATGCATAGCGGTATAGTGCACACCTTGCCAATGTTTTCCAAACAATTGCATATTGGATTCGATTCCATCGAACAAATATTGGAAAAACTGGCACAGATCAACGTGGTGAGCAAACTTGCGGACAATGATTGGGTAATGATACGTGATGAAGAGCACGTGCATGTCGGTGAATTATATCGCTTGTTCATATTCGATCAGACAATGCTGGCCGAGCAGCATGACGACGCAGAAATTCGTGCCTGGTTGGCGCGCTTGGGGCAGTGTTATGCGGACATGACTGATATTTCGCTTCGTGATCTTTTTAAGAATGGGGCTAAAGTCCAGTTAAAATCGTCATCAACCTTAGAATAGGAGCTGGCTATGCGGTTTGATAAGTCTCAGCGCTTCTGCCATGCGGCATTGACTAGATTGGGGTATTCGGGTTTTCCTAGGCTACCGTTATAGCGGCCCAGAGCGCGGTAGAGGTCACCCTTTTCTATATCGAGGTAATGACGCAGGATGATGCAACCATATCGTAGGTTGGTGCGCAGGTGGAACAAATTGCCTTCACGTTGGCCGATGAGATTCAACCAAAACGGCATTACTTGCATATACCCTCTCGCTCCCACGCTGGACACGGCATATTTCTTGAAACCACTTTCTACTTGAATTAGTCCCAATACCAATTGCGGATCTAATCCGGCGCGCGTGGCTTCGTAATATACAGTCTTGAGGAAGTCTGCGCGATAGTCCGCGTCCGGAATGCGTCTCTCCAAGCGGCGCGATGTGTCATTCAACCAAGTGTCGAATTCCTGTTGCGATGCAAATGTCAGCTTGGGTGGCGCTTGATCAGAAACGGAGTGGTTCAACGAGATTTGCACGCTGGCAGATAGCGGTTGATAAGTTTGTGCGCCGCCGTGTGTTGCGTGGGCGAATAGCAATCCTGCCGCCAGCAAGGGTAGCATAATGTAATTTAAATAACATTTTTGAATCAGTCGCATAGTTTTAAGGGTGACTCTATAAAACCCACTTTCACATTTCATGCTCTTTAAGATAGTTGTTTAACGGCAAGTTACATGAATACTTTAAGTGATACTTGCATTCAACCCAAATAATCCATTAGCAGAATTAAGGTATTCTAAAATGAGCTTAAAGCTAACATTTTTAATTATAATCAATTATATAAAATAATTTTACGGCAATAAAATAAGGTGAATTTATGGCGCAAGCATCGGAAAGCTTATTACCTGTGCCAGACTAGTTGTCGCCTCCTGAATTTAACTTTCAGAAGTGAAGGCAGCAATGGAGACACACGGTATTCAGAAGCATTTATCGAGTAAGCGTTAGTCAAGATCTATTCTCGTAGCAACCGGACGGTGCAGTCGGTCGCGGAAGGATTGAACGTCAATTGTCACACGGTAAAGAATTGAATGAAAAGGGAAGCGGTGGGCAAAATCAGTGTGTCGACAACAACAGAGAAGCGCCCGCAGGATTGGAATGCTGAGGAACATTTGGTGGCATTGCCTAAAACCCATGGCTTATCAGGCGAAGCCTTGCAGAAGTGGTGTCGTGAAAACGGGGAATTTGTCCATCACCTGACCAGTTGGAAAACGGCATTTTGTGCCGATGGTAAAGCCGCGCCAGGTACGCGTGAAATTCGGGTATTGAAGACGAGAATGAGCAACTCAAGCGTGAATTAGTGCGCAAAGAGTGTGCCTTGGCGGAGGCGGCCATCCAGTTTGATGAACGGATTTTACTGGGTTAAAACCCCGTTTACACAAAATCCCGGACACCCCCGTTCATAACGTTGCCTCTCTGTTCAAGCGATGGCTGCTCGGAACCCTCCAGGGCGGCGTTCAGCAACAGCATCTCGATTATTACCTTGATGAATTCATGTTCCGCTTCAACCGCCGTCGATCAAACGCCCGCGGACGGCTCTTTTACCGCTTGGCCAAACAAGTTGCTGCCGTTAGCCCAGCATCTTATAGTTCCATTATTTATGGTAAGTCATCAATACGTGCTTGAAGGGGATACCCAATTTTATATTCTGCCGATTCTCATTTACCCAGGAATGTCGCTGCTTTGGTCGCCTGCCTTAAGCAATACCCAAACCGCGCCGCTACCACCAGCATTTTGCGGCGCTTCGCAAAATGCCAGCACTTCGGAATATTGGGACAACCAATGGCGCACACGGCTTTTCAGTACACCTTCCTTGCCACCTGCTTGCCACCCTTTGCCGTGTATCACGCACACAAAGCGCAGACTATGCTGCACCGCATCGCGCAAGAATTCAAGCAACAGCTTGCGCGCCGCATCACTTTGAAAACCGTGTAAATCCAGGGTGTCCTGCATCGGCCATCGCCCACGCCGCAACTTGCGCAGGGTCATGCGCGACATGCCAGAGCGCAGAAACTCGATCGGAACATCACCCCCAGTATCATTGTCGGAAAGTGTGTCCTCGATTAAGTGAGTGGAAATTGCAGTACCACGTGGCGATGCATGACGTAGTGGTTGAGCCAAGGAGATGCGATTGGATGGCGGCAATGGAATAACACCATCCAGTGCATGCTGGAATAGCTCGGTATTCACTGGTGCAGGCTGATCCTTCTTTTTCTTCATTGCTCTTTCAAAGGCTCTGCGCGCTTAAATATTTATCCGCATCCAACGCTGCCATGCATCCAGTAGCGGCACTGGTTACCGCTTGACGGTAAATATAATCCTGGACATCACCTGCCGCAAATACGCCGGAAATGCTAGTGGCTGTAGCATTTCCATTCAGCCCGCCGCGTGTGATTATGTAGCCATTTTCCATTTCTAACTGACCGGAAAAAATGTCAGTATTAGGTTTATGGCCGATAGCGATGAACACACCGGCCAGCAAGATGTCTTGCATGTTACCGGTTTGCATATGTTTGAGACGCATACCAGTCACGCCACTGTCGTCGCCTAACACTTCGTCTATTACTTGATGCAATTGCAGCGTAATCTTGCCTTGCTCAACTTGCTTCATCAAGTGATCCACTGTGATGCGTTCAGCGCGGAAGGTATCGCGTCTGTGCACGAGCGTGACATGGCGCGCAATGTTAGAAAGATACAGTGCTTCTTCCACTGCAGTATTGCCGCCCCCTATCACTGCCACATCCTGCCCGCGATAAAAGAAACCGTCGCAGGTGGCGCAAGCGGACACACCCTTACCCATGAATTTTGCTTCAGAAGGCAAACCCAGATACTGTGCCGAAGCACCAGTGGCGATGATGAGTGCATCGCAAGTGTAACTGCCAGCATCGCCAATCAAAGTAAATGGTTTCTGCTGCAGCTTGGCGGTATGAATGTGGTCAATAGTAATTTGTGTATCGAAGCGTTCCGCATGTTGCTGGAAGCGTGTCATCAGTTCGGGGCCTTGCACACCCATCACATCGGCGGGCCAGTTTTCTACATCGGTGGTAGTCATCAGCTGGCCACCCTGCGCCATGCCGGTTATCAGCATGGGCTTAAGGTTGGCACGTGCAGCATAGACGGCGGCAGTATAACCGGCGGGACCGGAGCCAAGAATGAGTAGACGGTGATGCTGTGTTGGTTTTTCCATAGAAATAAAATTATCCAGTCAAATGCAATCGGGGAGCGAAATTTAACAGTGGTGCACCTGATTGTCGAGGGTAAAATACAAACATGTAGCGACCAAATAAACTGTCTGGTTTTGTAGCACATGATTTGCCCAGTTTAACTCAGCCCTCAATCTGTTGGACTCCGTTTTTTAACGTACGAGATTGAAAAAAATGGAGACCAACGTTTCTATAAAATGCTGGAAACAGAGACAGAGGGTGAAGATGGAACGAATAGCCAAAATGAGTTACGCACGGAAATTTCAGGAGTGGGCAATGCGACTGCATAAGGTGGATAGCCAGAAGCTGCTTTACCCGTTGGACTCCAATATTTCCAGCCGATCTCATTGTTTCAAACAGGGTAGAATACAAACGATATGATGACTTGGCTATTTTTCGCTCTGCTACTGCTTTCTATTCCAAGCGTGGGTGCGATAGAGCTACCAGGCATACCTCAATTCATTGACGAAATGGTGGTAAAACATCAGTTCAAGCATGACGAATTGGAGCTGATATTTCAACGCGCACAATACCGCCAAGCGGTCATCAATATGATTTCCGCGCCAGCTACTATCAAACCTTGGCCACAATACCGAGCCGCATTCATCAATAATAAGCACATAAGCGGTGGACTAAAGTTTTGGCAAAACCATATAAGCGCGCTGCAACGTGCGGAAAAGGAATACGGTGTGCCGCAGGAAATGATCATCGCCGTAATTGGTGTTGAAACCAATTACGGCCGCAATACAGGAAAATTCAATATGTTGGATACACTTACTACCTTAGCCTTCGACTATCCGCGTCGTGCCGACTTTTTTCGCAACGAATTGGAACAATACCTGCTACTGGCACGCGAACAAAAATTTGAACCATTCAAAATACAAGGCTCCTATGCAGGTGCATTGGGCATTCCGCAATTCATGCCGAGCAGTTACCGAAAACATGCAGTGGATTATAATAACGATGGAATAATTAATTTATTCCATGACCCGGAGGACGCCATCGGTAGCGTGGCAAATTATTTCAAACAATATGGCTGGCAGAATGGCGAGCCTGTGGCGGCTCGTGTCAACTTAAACGAAAAGACTGAATTAAATATCAAAGAAACACACAGCATGGCAGCCTGGGCTGAGATGGGAGTGATTCCAGTGACACAAACCGCAGACCTTAAATCTGCGTGGCTGCTGGATTTTACTGTATCCGAAGGCAAGGAATTCTGGCTGGCATTTAAAAATTTTCAAGTCATTATGCTTTACAACAACAACATCTTCTACGCTATGTCAGTGTACCAACTTGCCGATGCTCTCCACAATGCGCGAAACCTGAATTAAATCAATCCAAATAGTTATTGCGACTCAATACAATTTAAGGCTAAAGTAACCAATTATTTTTCTCGATACAGCATCTAGATGCAAAACATTTTGAGGTTGGCTCTTTCTTGATTCGAATGAAGGGGTGGCAGGAAAAGTGCTGGGAAATGGGTTGCCTGAAATTTGCTGCACTAACCTTTCCTCTAGCCAACCGGCCATACCTTATATATCGTCATAGTTATTTTACTGATACTGAATAAATAATGGGTTTTTTCATAGCCTCTGAGACTGCAGGAACGGAAGGTGGGCTTGCTGCCACCGCCTTAGGACGATTTCGGCACAATCCAAAATCCTTCCTGAAGCTGATTCTGCTCGGATTTACGCTTGTTGGTCTGCCGCTCATTGTTGCGCTCATTAATAGTGCTGTATCCATCGACCGCTTGGCAGACCAAAGTCGCAAGGCTGTATATCAGGCAGTGCAAATCACGCTTGCCAGCCATACTTTAACAAATGAAATTAATATAATGGAACGAAGCGTGCGGCAGACGCTTATTCTTGGTGATGAATCCTTGCTTGAGGGATATTTTCAAGCACACACGAAATTTGGAAAAACAGCCGCAAACCTTTTCCAACTCTCATCACGTACTGAGCAGAAACAGATGTTGGAGCAGCTGCAATCGCTTGAAGACGCGATTTTTCTGAAGGTATCGGCTGCGAGCCAAGCTCCAGAAAAACTACGCGAGCTGGTTCAAAGCTTTGCGCCACTGCTGGATTCTGCGCGCAGCTTTTCTGCCGTCGGTTATGCATTAATAGAACTAGAGGTGGATGAAATGCAGAATATGGCGGAGCATGCACATACCGTTATGGTTTGGGAGTTGTTCGCTTTGATCCCGTTCGCGATATTGCTGGCACTTGGATTCTCTGTGTTGATTACACGTCCAATTCGTCAAATTGATGAAGCTATCCGTAACATGGGACAGGGGGAGTTATCAAAAACAGTACGTGTCGATGGCCCACAGGATTTAATGTACCTTGGCGAACGCTTGGATTGGATGCGTCGGCGGTTGCTTAAACTGGAAGAGCAAAAAACCAAATTTCTTCGACACGTTTCTCACGAACTCAAAACACCCCTCACATCAATGCGCGAAGGCGCGGACTTGCTAGCAGAAGGAGTGGTTGGGGTACTGACCGTAAAACAACAGCAGATCGCAAATATTCTCCATAGCAACAGCATACAACTGCAAAAACGCATCGAAGATTTATTAAATTACAGCGCGTTGCAGACCGAGAAATCTGCACTTATGAAGCATCAAGCGAATTTGGCGGCCATTTTGAGTGTCGTATTGCAAGATCAGAACCTCGCCATTATGAATAAAAACCTGAAAATCGATCTAGCTTGCACGGAATTGATGATTGACTGTGATGAACAAAAAATCAGAATCATTATTGACAACCTTTTATCAAATGCCGTGAAATATTCCCCACTCGGCGGTCGCATCAAAATATGGACAAACAAGGTTGACGATTCGGTACAACTGGACATAATAGATTCCGGTCCAGGCATAGACGAAATTGACCAAGACAAAGTATTTGAGCCCTTTTATCAGGGGCGAAGAATGCCTGAAAGCCATGTTAAAGGAACGGGGTTGGGGCTGTCCATTGCGCGTGAATACGCTCTTGCTCACGGTGGCAATATTGAGCTCATGGCAAACCGCTCTTCTGAACGGCGGAGCAACGATGAATCCGCTCTCGCTCATGGTCGCAATATTGATCTAGTGCAACAAACTAAGGCAGGCGCCCATTTCCGCCTTACCTTGCCCATCCATGATCCAGAAAGTTGCTCATGAGTATCATCCCCAAAAAATTATGGGTTCTTCCAACAATGATGTTGTTCACCATGAACGCTTGTTCAACCATACCAGCGAACCAGTCGCCTATCGTCATACCAGCGAACCAGCCGCCTATAGTAATGTTGCCTCCTCAACCTCTTGCTATACCCAGCCAACTGGAAGTATTGATGCAATATTACGATTACATCAGAAAAATGCCCGCAACAGAACAGGTTAAAGAACATGATAAAGCGAAGCAAAATTTAATCTTGGCCAAGAGCGATACTACTCGAGCAGAATTGGCACTGCTTCTTATATTGCCCAATACATCCTTCCGCGATACTGGTGCCGCACTTAATCTGCTCAATGAATTTTCGAAGGATGCGAAATTGTCCACCAGCATGCGCAGCTTCAAACATTTACTGTCAGCGCTACTTGCTGAACAGCAGCGTATTAACGGCAGTGTGAATGAGCTATCGCAAAAGTTGAAAGAAGAGCAAAAACACTCTGAAGTTTTAAAAAATCAGATTGATGACATCAAGAATATGGAAAAAAATCTCATTCTCAGGGATAAGCCTTGAGTACAATACAAAAAATGACTGAATCTAATCAAAAAATCCTCATAGTCGACGATGATACAGACCTGCTAGAACTGCTTTCCATTCGTTTGACGGCCGCTGGATATAAAACGGAATTGGCACAAAGCGCCGAGATAGCCCTTAATTATTTGGACGTGTCGCGCCCGCAACTGGTTATTAGCGATATGCAAATGAGCGGCATGGATGGAATGAAATTGTTCGAACATATTCATCGCACCATACCTACTTTGCCCGTAATCATCCTGACAGCACATGGCACTATACCTGATGCCGTTGCTGCGACGCAGCGAGGTGTATTTGGCTACCTGACCAAACCTTTCGATAGTAAAATTCTGCTGGCCCAGGTTGTTCAGGCTCTCAGACTGGTGCCTGGCACTGCGCTCCAAAAAGAAGAATCTCAAGCATCGTGGCGCAAAGATATCATTACACAAAGCGCCGTGATGGAGGATATCCTCACAAAAGCAGAACTCGTCGCAAAAGGCGATGCAAGCGTGCTTATTTACGGAGAAAGTGGCGCCGGCAAGGAATTGTTTGCCCATGCCATTCACGATGCATCCAAGCGCCATAATCGGCCGTTTGTAGCCGTCAACTGTGCTGCAATTCCCGAACAGTTATTGGAATCAGAATTGTTTGGGCACGTCAAAGGAGCATTTACCGGAGCTGTTCGAGATCACAAGGGCTTGTTTCAATTGGCAGAGGGGGGCACGCTTCTTCTTGATGAAATTGGCGATATGCCGCTTCCGCTCCAGGTCAAGTTATTACGAGTTCTCCAAGAAAGACAAGTACGCCCTGTAGGATCGGTACAGACAATTCCGGTGGATGTACGTATTATTTCTGCTACCCACCGTGATCTTCTGGCTGAAATCGGTACGGGCAACTTTCGCGAAGACCTTTATTATCGACTAAAAGTTGTAGCGCTGACAATCCCGGCATTGTCACAACGGCGTGAAGATATCCCTATGCTGGCAAACCATTTTCTCAGCTTGCTTTGCGCAAAATACGATAAAGAAATTAATGGATTTTCTCCTGATGCAATGGAAATGCTGGTACGCGCCTCTTGGCCTGGCAACGTGCGACAACTGATGAATATTGTTGAACAATGCGTTGTTTTAAGCACTGCTCCACTCATTTCTCCCGTGCTGGTATACGATGCCATGCAAAAAGAAGAAGAAGGGTTAATTTCGTTTGAAGATGCGCGCAGGAATTTCGAAAGAGATTATCTGGTACGTGTGCTAAAAATTACGGCAGGTAATGTTACTAAAGCTGCGGGTTTAGCCAAACGCAACCGAACCGAGTTTTATAAATTACTCCAGAGACACCAGCTCGATCCCTCTATTTTTAAACAGTCACAAAATTAATTATTTAAACGCCCAACCAGCAGCCAGTCCAGAAGAGACATCTTGGTATTACTTCATCTTTGACTTTAGCTTGATCTTTTCACCGGCAACCATAAAGTTGCCGCTCCCAAGATGATGAATTGTTTTTGGATTTTTCACTGCGGGGTCGATCCATGCTTTGATGACTTCAACAACAAATAAACAATACTTGGCCACCATCCTTGTGTCGGCTACCCGACACTCTAGATTTGCATAGCACTCATCGATGAGAGGTGCGCCGACTCGTGCAGCAGGTTTGGGCGTGAGGTTAAACATCTCGAACTTGTCTATATTCGCACCTGATGTATTGCCGCAGCCCACGACTTTTTCAGCCATCTCCACCGTAGGAATATTAATGACACATTCTTTGGTTGCCTTCAACAGACCGAAGGAATAGTTGCGATTGCTGATGACGCAACCCACTAGCGGCGGCTCAAACTCGATCATGGTGTGCCACGACATGGTCATGATGTTTGGATACCCACCGCGTACGGTCGTGACCATGACGACTGGCCCAGGCTCAAGTAAGCCATAGACCTTGGACAGTGGAAAGAATTTCTTGGCCATACCCGTTATATGTATTAGTCCCCTGTTATGTTCAGATTAAGTTGAACAGTATTTACTTGCTTTCCGAATAAATTGATTCAGCGCGGCAATCAGTCTGAAGCCATTCTTTTACAGATGAAAATCGCAAAGCGTTTCTGTCGTGACTCATAAATCAAGCTTACACTTTTTCGTTCGCTTATGCCCTTCACTATCACCCCACATTTAATAGTTACATAAAATTTACTGTATACGTTTTTTCTGCCTTTCGCAGTACGCAAAATACGTCAGCTTATAGGGTATTGGGTTGGTTCACTTTTATTCCTCGACCGACTCGAAAGTAAGTATGTAATATATTCTTACACCGCTATTTGCAAAAATCTATGGTGTTGGAATAAATGGAGTAGAAATCTCTGGAATTGGAATACCTTGATTTAAATTTCCTGGAGTAGAGAACGTGTGAGGAATAAAGATAGGAGGAGTAGAGAACTGTGGGGACGAAATCAGACCAGATGTGATATTTGGAGTAGAAAGCAGTCCTTGTGTGATATTTGGGGTAGACAGCAGACCTTGTGTGATATTTGGGGTAGACAGCAGACCTTGTGTGATATTTGGGGTAGACAGCAATCTCGATGTGACATTAGGAGTAATGATCTGCGGCATAGTCTGTGCCGAGGCTGAAGCAGCAATTATGCTGAGTAAAGCCAATATAATTCTGTACATTGACATTCCTCCTACTGTGAACCCCTGAACCAAGACAATAATGTATCTAGTTTAAGAGGGTGAGCGTTACCGAGTTTGATTTGGGTGTCGAATCCGTAATCAAATTTAAAGGCATGTTAATAAATATCGTAACATCCGCTGCATTTTTGTCATTGCAGAAATTTATATATCTTAAAGTGTATTAAGCTCTTAAGCACCCATCTATATTTGACCGTACATAAAGATGCAGATAGGTTGTGAACAAAACTGATGCTCGGAATTGCGTCCAAACATTTGTGTTCCAGTGCGTCACACCGCTATGGCTTGACCGGTGATCGGATTATTGTTGTTTCGCTCCTTGCCGACAAACCCCAAGTAGGCCTGCGAGTCCTGCCGTCAGCAAAAAAAGACTGCCGGGTTCAGGTACCTGCCCATTTGGCGACGCAAGCGTAACGGTCGGGGCATCCAGTGTGGCCAAACTTCCTGCCGCAGTTGCAAACACAGCCGGTGCCGGATTGTCAGAATCGATGTTGAAGTACAGCAGATTATCGCCAAGTGTGTCGTCCTGAGTCAGGAGTGGAATGCCGCCATTCAGAAGCGAAAAGCCGAAAAAATCCGGAGTACCACCAGCATCCACGTTTGTCGTCAATTTAACGTTGAACGACAAGCTCGCTCCCGGGGTAAACCCCTCAACTAGCGTATTTAAAAAATCACTGTCGCTCAGGATCACGGAAGATCCAATACTACCGCTCCCTCCGCCGGATGGAACAGCGGAACCGGCGGCACTGCCGCCAACACCGAAGTTGAAGTTGTCGAGCGTAACGTTATTATTGTTATCTCCCGCTAACGATCCGTCCGTAAATGAAAAAGCGAGGGCATATCCCGCCGCGCCGCTTATTGCGCTCGTGTTCAAACTTACTGTGTAGATCACGTTGGCGTGAACCGCCCCTGTCCATGCCAGCGCGATCAAAAAAGCACATGCTGTTAGAAGTTGTTTGATATTCATGTTTGAGTCTCCTTATCTCGATCCTGAGGTGGACAGCACACGCGTGCTGTAGCTGATTCCGATCCTGTTCGCATTACTGAATTGAAGAATAACCGTCACACTTGCTCCCGGCATCAATCCCGCTGCGTTGGTAATAGCCGCTGCGTTGATGTACGGACTATTCAATGGGGCAGTGCAACTGGTCTTGCCAGACAAGTTGTATAGGCCGTCATTGCCGCTGCTCAGGTTCAAATTGTCAAGCACCAGCGAGAGCGGCCCGAACACCGTCGTATTGCCTATGTTGGTCAACACGATCTTCTGTGAAAAAAGTCTCGTGCCGAAATTGAAGGAGTAGCCGGAACGCTTGATTGAAATCGAATTACTGACATCAGCCGCGCACAACGGCACAAGGTTTGCCGCTGCGTTCTGCGCGCCAAGTAAGTCGCCGACGCCTGCCACACCATTTATGGCCGTGCCGCACCTGTCCGGAGTTTGCTGATCAGGCGCCGTTGGATTATCGCAAAACGCCTCACCCAAGTTTTCCGGGTCGGTGTCATATTGCCCGGTGTACTTGTAATATTCATAGCGTCTGCTGACCGATTCATTGCCAGCATCCGGCTCATCACCATTTTCACTATCGTCCCAAGCGCCCAGCTTGCCTATAGGCGGCGATTGCAATAACTGCCATTCGATCTCCGGCGGTTCCACTTCAGGATCTGGTACGCCCCTTTGTCCGAGCAATAAGTCTTCGAGCTCAACGGCTTCAGCTAACTCGGTTTTGTAAATTTTCATCCAGATCGCTTCGCCCCACTGACCTATGCCACCGGGGGGGACCGGCGGCGCAGGCGGTGCTTGTACGACAGCCACCACCTGCGGCGGTGGAAGAGGATCACCCGGAACCGGAGGTGGCGGTTGATTGACATTCCACACCGGTGGTGGAACATGCACCGGCGCTGGAATGCTCGGGTTGCCAGGGCTGCCGACCACACTCAGCGTCCCCGTCGTATTGTTGCCGACAAGCCACCGATATGTGGTCTTAGAAGGATTTGCTACCAAAGAGATACCGAAGTGCTCGCAGCCGCTAGTTGGATAATTCGTCGGGTCGCCAAAAAACCAGCACTGGTGCCCCATTGTGGCCGGATAGGGTGACACAGCGGCGGGAGTGGCATCGGTGAATTTCTTGTTGACCGAATCATATCTGCTTGCATAACGAACAATTGTGCCAGTTCCGGTACCATTCGCCAGGATCTCTGGCTTTCCGTAGCGAATATATAGTGTCGGTGGTATAGCTCCGTCGTCTCCGAAGGTGTAAACGACCTCCCCAGGCTTGATGCCCTCAAGCTCTATTTCAAAGCCATTAGTTGACTGGCCGGTATCGTTGATGACGTCAAAATTGCCCAAACTCCCGTAGATGATCGGAGCGGCGAATGCAGAGCTACTGCTCAGCGCGATGACTGCTGTAATGGCCAGTGCCGCCGGAATTAAGGATGATTTTGTGTATTTCACGATGCCCTCCTAATATTTTGTAAAATATCCGGAAATTAATTTCCGCGCATCGGGCGTAATCAATATTTGGCTACACGTTCCTAACTATGCCTCGGCCATCGCTAACGAACTTGTCGCCAGTTGGATTTATCGCATAACTCAATTCGAATTAATTGCCACTGCCAGAAATTTAATACTCCGATCAGATGCTCACGATACAGAAATACATAATAATTAAAATAAGCAAAATCCTTATTTTTAAATAATGAAAATGTTTAAAAACGCGATGCTTAATAGATGTTGTTAGTCTTCACAAATGAAGATCGCGAATCGTATCAGTCGCAGCGCTTGGCTGAAGCTTGTCTATGAAGAGCAGTGAGGTGTGTAGAACGTAGTTCGGTTCGGACATAAGTCTATCAGAAGCCGAATATATGGAACGGATGCCGCAGCGTTATAATGACTAAACTCAGGAATAATTGTATGACTAATATCAACTCAGTAGCTCCAGAACTACAGGTATCTCAATGGCTTAATACGCTACGTTCTATTACGCTTGCGGAATTACGTGGACGTGTGGTCGTACTGCACGCATTTCAGATGCTATGTCCCGGTTGTGTGGCACATGGTCTGCCACAGGCTGCGGCTATCCATGAAACTTTTCCGGCAGCAGATGTTGCCGTGATCGGAATTCATTGTGTCTTTGAGCACCACAACGCAATGACACCCGTGGCTTTAGAGGCGTTCCTCTATGAATACCGTATCCGTTTCCCGGTTGCTGTGGATCGACCATCAACAACAGGCAACATTCCACATACGATGGAGGCATTTAATATGAGGGGCACACCGACGCTGATTCTTCTGGATCGGCAAGGGTGCATCCGACTCAATCACTTCGGTCGTATGGATGATTTGCGCGTTGGAGCAATGATTGGCCAACTGGTGAGCGAGACTGCGATCGATCCCAATAGCAATCAATATCAAGAGCAACCTCCGACAGGGCGCGTCGGTTGTGACGGCGAAGAGTGTGCTATTTCTGAAAATCTGGGAGGTTCTCCGCCGATCCACTAGGCCTCCCATCACCTTCTCTAGTCGAGGTTTCCATTGGGAGCCTGAATGGATTTAGTGGTACCCTACTGCTTGTCGGAACTGAGGTTGTCGGGATGCTGTATCGGAACATCGAAACTAAACTGGAAGTGTACTCCATTCAGGAAACGGCCGAAGGTGAGTCGCAGTTCAAGGAAATCGCGTATCGAATCTATGAGTACGGCACCGCACATTCCCTTGCTGAAATCGAGCCCTTCCTTCGACAATGTGGAGTCACGTAATGTGGGCTCTAACTCGGCAGTCAACAGGGACTGGGCAAAAGCGCGCAGCCCCTAAGTTTTAGGTTGAGGTTGTAGAAAAAACTCAAACGTGGAAAATCGCCTCATGAAAAACGAGCAAGTTACGTTACCTGTTTTTGTTGAAAAACAGGTTTTTCAACAGCCTCGATAGAGTTCATGTGAAAGAAATATTACATTTCTTCGGAGGCCTATTTTTCGGGTGTTTAGGCACATTCATGATTTACTTATCATGGGGCTTAATATCAACGGGATTCCAAAAACCTTTTGCTGAAGGTAGTACACACTTCTTTTTGGCATGTGTTTTTTTATTCCCGATTGTATATTTTATAAAAATTGCTACTTTTGATTGGCCATCGTTTATAGGCGCAACAATTAGTATATTTTTTATTGGCAAGTCCCTGTTAAAAGAAAATGATTAAACCTAACCATCATTCAAGCGGGACGCTTAACGGCGCCCCTTAGTTCAAATGCTGACAGTCTGCTTTTGGGAATCTCTACTGACGGCAATGTGTCGGAAGCGGACCCTTATAAATTGTGCGCTCCTTTCTGTGCATGGCTCTGGCCGAAATAACGCGAATCTTTTTTATTCTGGCAGGGTATGCCAGAGTAAGGCTGCGAGTGGATTTAGGTTACCACGCCCTGATCACGCAGATATTCCTCATACGTACCATGGTAATCGGATATACCTTGTGGGGAAATTTCGATAATGCGCGTAGCGAGTGAAGTTACAAATTCGCGGTCATGACTGACAAATATCAGCGTGCCTTTGTACTCAGTCAGCGCGGTATTGAGCGACTCGATGGATTCCATGTCAAGGTGGTTGGTTGGCTCATCCATCAACAATACGTTGGGCCTCTGCAGCATTAGTTTGCCGAACATCATGCGTCCTTTCTCGCCACCCGACAGAACTTTTACACTTTTTTTGACATCGTCGCCCGAGAACAGCAAACGGCCGAGAACGCTGCGTACTTTTTGGTCGTCATCTCCCTCGCGTCTCCAATATGTCATCCAATCGGTAAGGATGATATCTTTGGCGAAGTCATGTGCGTGATCTTGTGCGAAGTACCCGACATTGGCCTTGTCTGTCCATTTAATGGTGCCGTTATCTACTTCAAGATCGCCCGCCAGGCAGCGTAGTAACGTAGTCTTTCCAATACCGTTGGGGCCGATGATGGCGACGCGCTCACCGGCTTCCACACGGAAATTAAAATTAGAAAATAGCGGGCGATCAAAACCCTTGCTCATGTGTTGCACTTCCACTGCAACGCGATGCAGTTTCTCGCGCTCATCATAATCAAAGCGGATGAAAGGATACTGGCGGCTAGATGGCTTAATGTCTTCAATTTTGATTTTGTCGATCTGTTTCGCCCTGGATTGCGCCTGGGTTGACTTCGATGCATTCGCCGAAAAACGAGCGACGAAAGCTTTAAGCTCAGCAACCTTTTCCTTGGCGCGGGCATTGTCAGTGGCAAGTTGCGTGCGCACTGTCAAGGAGGCAAGCATGTAATTGTCATAATTGCCGGGAAAGGTGGTGATTTTGCCGTAGTCCAGATCGGACATATGGGTACATACGCTGTTCAGGAAATGGCGATCATGCGAGATGATAACCATGGTGCTTTTGCGGGCGTTCAGCAAGTCTTCCAGCCAACGTATGGTGTTGATATCGAGGTTGTTGGTCGGTTCGTCCAGCAACAAAATTTCAGGATCGGCAAACAGTGCTTGAGCTAATAGCACACGCAATTTAAAACCCGGTGCTACCGCACGCATTGGCCCATTGTGCAGCTCTTGGGGTATTCCCACGCCATTCAATAATTCGCCCGCGCGCGCTTCGGCAGTGTAGCCATCGAATTCGGCGAATTTTGCCTCAAGGTTGGCGGCGTGCATATAATCTTCTTCGCTGGCATCCGGGTTGGCATAGATTGCATCGCGTTCCACCATTACTTCCCACATTTCGGCGTGCCCCATCATCACTACTTCTGATACGGTATTGTCCTCAAAGGCGAATTGGTCCTGGCGCAGCTTTCCAAGGCGTTCGCCCTTGTCGAGCATTACATTACCGGAAGTTTGCGCCAGATCCCCGCCCAAAATTTTCATAAAGGTGGATTTGCCGCAGCCATTTGCGCCGATCAGGCCATAGCGATTGCCATCGCCGAATTTTACAGAAACGTTTTCGAACAGCGGCTTGGCGCCGAATTGCATAGTGATATTAGCGGTAGATAACATGGCGTACTCTAAAAATTAAGGCGCGCATTCTACCATGTGTGCGGCTCACACCGGTTACGGCGGCTGGGCTACAATGTCCGCTTTGTATTTCTTCTTAATAGTTCACATATTTAAAGACACTATGATTCCACATCTTACTACTGCCCTAAATGGTCCACTGCTTGATCTTGAGCGGCGCATGCTCGACGCACAGCCCACAATCGAGCATTGGTTTCGCTCGCAATGGGCAGAGCGCACAATTCCGTTCTACACCTCGGTGGATTTGCGCAATAGTGGTTTCAAGCTGGCACCGGTGGATACTAACCTTTTTCCGGGCGGCTTTAACAACCTTAATCCAGATTTTTTGCCGCTGTGCGTGCAAGCTGCACAAAGTGCAATTGAAAAAATTTGTCCTGAAGCTCGCGGTGTACTACTGATTCCCGAGAATCACACACGTAACATGTTTTACCTGCAAAACGTGGCACAGCTCGCCCTGATTCTTAAACGGGCGGGTATGAATGTGCGTATTGGCAGCATGTTGCCGGAAATTACTCAGCCCACCAAACTGGCATTGCCCAATGGCAGTGCGCTCACGCTGGAACCTTTGCAGCGTAAAGGCAACCGTTTGGTGCTGGACAATTTCGACCCCTGCGTGGTGCTGCTCAATAATGATCTTTCCGCTGGGGTGCCGGACATACTGAAAGATCTGGAGCAGACCACGCTTCCGCCGCTGGCAGCGGGTTGGACCACGCGGCGGAAGTCGCAGCATTTCAGCGCGTACGACCGCGTTGCGGCCGAGTTTGCCCGGCTACTCGATATAGACCCCTGGCTGATTAATCCCTATTTTGCTAGCTGTGGCCAGGTTGATTTTAAGCAGAGTTCCAGTGAAGAGTGTTTGGCCATGCATGTGGACAGCATTCTGCAGAAGATGCGAGTGAAGTATGCTGAATATGGCGTCAAGGAAGCCCCGTTCGTTATCGTCAAGGCCGATGCCGGCACTTACGGCATGGGCATCATGACAGTGAAGGACGCCAGTGAAGTACGGAGCCTCAACCGCAAACAACGCAACAAAATGGCCGTGGTGAAGGAAGGAATGCACGTTTCGGATGTGCTGGTGCAGGAAGGTGTATATACCTTTGAGAGTATTAATGATGCAGTAGCCGAGCCGGTGGTGTATATGATCGATCATTTCGTAGTGGGCGGTTTTTATCGCGTGCATACCGGGCGTGCCGTGGATGAGAATCTCAATGCACCGGGCATGCACTTTGTTCCGCTGGCGTTCGAGACCAGCTGCATTCTGCCTAATCCGGATTGTGCACCGGACGACATGCCGAATCGCTTTTACGCATACGCTGTCGTGGCCAGAATTGCACTGCTGGCGGCGGCGTTAGAGCTGGAAGAAATGGAAACGTGATTCAAGATACTCTCATCATAAAAGCGCACAGACAGAGAGATAAACAAGGGCAAACGTCAAAGGTCTTTTGTTGGCCCAGAGATGTGAAAAAATCTGCTAATTACTTAGGCAGTTCTCTGCGTTTTTGTGTTCTTGTGTTTACTTTTTGTGCGCGATGGCTTGTAGCGTTTTTTTCCCCGATTACGGTGGCATTTCTCCTCTCTGCCTGCGGTAAAGAACCGTTATATCAGGAACAAGGTTATGTATTTGGCACGCTTGTTGAAGTTAGCGTGTATGGCGAAGACGAGGCGCGAGCCAAACAGTCCGTGTTGTCTGTGATGCTTGAATTTCAGCGACTGCATGATCTTTTGCACGCCTGGCAACCCAGCGCGTTAAGCGAATTGAATGTTGCCTTTGCTAAGGGAGAGAGCAGTGAAGTTTCGCCTGAACTTACTTCCATGCTGACAGATGCTGTCCAACTTTCCGCGCAGTCCGATGGGCTGTTTAATCCCGCCATTGGAAGCATGGTGAAGCTATGGGGCTTTCACGCCAACGAATTCAAGCCCATGTTGCCGGATGAAAACCAGCTTGCTGCATTGGTTTCAGCTCATCCACAGATGAGCGATATTTATTTTTCCATCAGCCCCTTTCCCACAGGCGGGAAAGGAGGGCGGATTGGAAGTCGCAATGTTGCGGTGCAGCTCGATTTAGGTGGTTATGCAAAGGGCTACGCTTTGGATCGTGCCGCGACGTTGCTGAAGCAGCAGGGAATTCGCAATGCGCTGATCAATATCGGCGGCAATGTGCTGGCGATAGGCACGCATGGCTCACGTTCCTGGCGCGTCGGCATCCAGCATCCGCGTCAGCCGGGACCGATTGCTACTCTGGAATTGCATGATGGAGAGGCCATCGGCACCTCGGGTGATTACCAGCGCTATTTCATGGTGGACAATAAACGCTACTGCCACCTGATCGACCCACGCAACGGAAGGCCGGTGCAGGGGGTACAGGCAGTCACCGTGCTAACGCATGGTGCACGTGCCGGTGTGTTATCTGATGCCACATCCAAACCATTATTTGTTTCCGGAAGCCAGGGCTGGCGGAGTGCAGCGAAAAAAATGAATTTGACGGAAGCGCTGTTGATTGATGACAGTGGCACGGTGCATCTTACTGCCGAACTACAGAAGCGGCTAGAATTCACAGCCAAAACTACTCTCACGAAGGTTGAGCCATGATTACGACGATAAGCAGAACCGTATCCTGATATAAGCTATTGTGCAATCTATTGTTGGGGCGTTTCTGCTGATTGTTTTCTCTTATTATATGTTTATCGTTTAGGAGTTATTTGAAGTGATCGGAATTTTATTGATAACCCATAATGGTCTCGGTGACAGCCTGGTGGATTGCGTACGGCATGTCATGGGCGATGTGTCGCCTAACCTGAAGGTATTGTCGGTCCTGGCAGATGACGATCCTCAACGTAAAGAAGACGAAGGACGGGAGCTTGTGGCGCAATTGGACACAGGGGAAGGTGTGTTAGTGTTAACCGACCTATGTGGCTCGACCCCGTGCAATATCGGACGAAGGCTGTTTCAGCCTGGCCGGGCAGTAGGTGTGACCGGAGTAAATCTGCCTATGCTGTTGCGCGCAGTTTGCTATAGCCACAAGCCGCTTGCCGAAGTCGCTCAGAAGGCGCTGGAAGGCGGGCGCGAATGTATTGTTTTAATGGATGCTGATGAGGGATGTCATGTTGAACCAAGATGCACTAATCATTAACAAGTTGGGGTTACATGCACGCGCCTCGTCCAAGCTGACTCAGCTTGCCTCAAAGTTTCCCTGCGAGGTATGGATGTCACGTGCAGGTCGGCGCGTGAATGCAAAAAGTATTATGGGTGTAATGATGCTGGCCGCTGCCAAGGGTAGCACCATTAACATCGAAACCAACGGCGAAAAAGAGAGGGAGGCGATGGATGCAATCGTTGCCCTGATTAATGATTGTTTCGGAGAAGCCGAATGAGCTTCACCCTTCATGGCATTCCAGTCTCCAGTGGCATTGCCATTGGCTATGCTCATCTTCTTTCGCACACAGTGCTGGAAGTTGTGCACTATGTGATGCCCAAGCAGCTGGTGCATGAGGAAGTTGCGCGCTTCGACGCTGCGATGGAAAGCACACGTCAGGAACTGGCCGGGTTGCGCGGGAATCGTCCGCTGCACGCAGCAGCCGAGTTCGATGCTTTTCTTGATCTGCACCTGATGATCTTGGCCGACGAACACATCAACCTGGCATCGCGCGAAATGATAGAGCGCGAGCAGTGCAATGCAGAATGGGCGCTCAAAATGCAGATGGATGCGCTGGTGGCCGAGTTTGAGGCGTTCGACGATTCCTACCTGCGCGAGCGCAAAACTGACGTAGTGCAGGTGGTGGAGCGCGTGCTTAAAAAGCTTACCGGCCAGCCGGGCAGTGTGCCGCCTGCCGCCAGGCCTGACGTGAGAATGATTTTGATAGCGCATGATGTCAGCCCGGCTGACTTGATTCAGCTCAAACCGCATCAATTTGCCGCTATCCTTACTGATTTGGGCGGTGCCACCTCGCACACCGCCATCATAGCGCGCGGCCTGAGTACGCCATGTGTGGTGGGTTTGCATCGTGCGCGCCAGTTGATACGTGAGAATGATCTGCTCATTGTGGATGGTGGGCAAGGTGTCGTTATTGTTAACCCGGACGAGCAAGTTCTTGTCGAATACAAACTGCTTCAGAGCCAATGGGAAGAGGGACGGAAAAAACTTAAGTGCCTCAAATCCACGCCCGCGAACACACTTGACGGCACCGCCATCGAGCTGCACGCGAATATTGAGCTTCCAAACGACCTGGAGGAAGTTTATGAAAATGGCGCCACCGGCATAGGGTTATTTCGCAGTGAATTTCTGTTCCTTAATCGCGACGTCCTGCCGGATGAAGAAGAACAATTTGTAGCTTACCGCGCTGTGGCAGAAGGAATGAAAGGACTGCCTGTTACCATCCGCACCTTCGACCTCGGTGCGGACAAACAGCTTGAGGGTGTCCAACGCGTTGCCAGCAACCCAGCATTGGGGCTGCGCGCTATCCGGCTGTGCCTGGTTGAGCCGCAATTGTTTCGCACTCAATTACGTGCATTGCTACGCGCTTCACACTACGGCAATGTAAAAATACTGATTCCCATGCTTTCCGGTGTGTCGGAGATTAACCAGACCATGCAATTCATCGTCAATGCCAAGCAAAGCCTGGATGATGAGGGTATCCCCTATAATCGCGAAATACAAATTGGCGGCATGATAGAAATTCCAGCAGCCGCTCTGGTGCTCGACGTGTTTATCAAGAAGCTGGATTTCCTCTCCATCGGCACCAATGATTTGATCCAGTATACGCTGGCAATAGACCGCACAGATGAGGAAGTGGCCCACTTGTATGATCCGTTGCATCCCGCTGTTCTATACCTGCTGGCGCACATCATTGGTAACGCAAATAAGGCGGGCATTCCGATTTCGGTGTGCGGAGAAATGGCTGGTAATGCCGATTACGCTCGTCTGCTGCTCGGCCTCGGCTTGCGTCAATTTTCCATGAATTCAGCGCAACTGCTTTGTGTGAAACAGTGCGTGCTTAACACAAGCCTGCCAGACCTGGTCACGCTGACGCAAAGGATATTGCGCGCTAACGATCCGCTAAAAATACGTGAGTTGCTGGAAAAATTGAACGCTGCTTAGTGAGTTGAGCAAGAACAGTCAATGGCACCTCTAAAAATCCAATTTTGCGAGCAGCCGCTTTGCGGCTTGCCTGCTTATCCCGCTTCGTCACAATACGGCGTTACTCGAAAAAAATTATCGCTTACATATCAACTATATGCCGCGCTCAAATTTTTTACTCGTGCCTTGTCTTGCCTAGAAAATTGAATTTTTAGAGGTGCCCTCAATCATTAACTTCTTCAGCGTGAAGCGGTGCCACACCGGCTCGAATCACCGCTTCATCCAGGGCGGGAGAACAAAGCTCGATGAAACGGTAGGCAAAGTTGCGCAGATAGTGTCCGTGCCGCAAGGCGATATAAGTGGTGTTCTTGCCAAACAAGTGTGAGCTGGCGAGCAAGCGGAGCTCGGTATCCTTGGATGGATTGAATGCCATTGAGGCAATGATCCCAATGCCCAGTCCCAGTTCTACATACGTCTTGATTACGTCCGCATCAAGTGCGGACATGACGATGTCTGGCTCCAGTCCGGCCGCAGCAAAGGATTGGTCTATTCCGGCCCGTCCAGTTAGGCCATCGTGGTAGGTGACGATGGGATAATCTGCAACAGCTTCCAATAAGATCGGATGAACACTCTCTAGCGGATGCCCGGCAGGTACAATTACCGCATGGTGCCAGGAATAATAGGGAAATATATCGAGTCCGGCAACATCGGAGAGTGCTTCAGTGGCCACGCCAATGTCTGCCTGGCCATCCAGCAGCATGGAAACTATTTCATTAGGGCTGGCCTGGTGCAGTTTCAGATGAACCTTGGGAAATGCTTTCTTGAATTCTGTCACTACTTCAGGCAGGGCGTAGCGTGCTTGGGTATGCGTGGCAACCAGGGTAAGGCGGCCTTCATCACGTCCGCTGTATTGGTTAGCCAAATTCGTTATATTGTTCGCATCCAATAGAATACGATTAACAATTCCTACAAGCTCACGTCCCGGTTCGGTCAATCCCAGCAGCCGCTTACCTTTTCGCACGAATAACTCAATGCCCAGCTCATCCTCCAAATCCTTGATGTGCTTGGAGACGCCTGACTGAGAGGTGAACAGCGCGTTAGCCGCCTCGGTGAGATTAAAATTATTTGCGACCGTTTCGCGGATGATACGCAATTGTTGAAAATTCATGATTTCCTCCGTTATGCTTCGAACAGCTTAATTTGGCGTGGCCGGATGAATATTTCGTCACCTACAGCCACAGGTGTGATGTTGAAACGTTCGCGACTTAGTTCGATCTCCACTACTTCACCGTCTTGCCCGATTGCCGCTTCCAGTCGTACGACCGAGCCGATGGCGCGCACTTGCTTCACAACTACCGGCAAGGAAGATTGCTGCGGTATCATACTAATATCAATATCATGCGGACGTACGTAGGCTACGGCATCGCCTTGCTGCTGCGTCCAAAGGGCATGAGTTCGGCTGTGAAATAAATTTACATTGCCGATGAATTGATACACGTAAGGTGAGGCAGGATTGGCATATACGTCATCTGGTGAACCAACTTGTTCAATGTTGCCTTTGTTCATTACCACGACGCGATCCGCCACTTCCAGCGCTTCTTCCTGATCGTGAGTGACGAACACGCTGGTGACTTGGAGCTCGTCATGCAAGCGGCGTAACCAGCGGCGTAGTTCTTTGCGCACCTTGGTATCCAGCGCGCCGAATGGTTCATCCAGCAGCAGGATCTGTGGTTCAACTGCTAATGCGCGTGCCAAAGCGATGCGCTGCCGCTGGCCACCAGAAAGCTGTGCCGGATAGCGGTCCGCCAGCCAATGGAGTTGCACCAGTTGCAACAGCTCATGTACGCGGCGCTTGATCTCGGTTTCGTTGTGGCGTTCCTTTTTCGGTTTCACACGGAGACCGAATGCAACATTTTCGAACACTGTCATGTGGCGGAACAGCGCGTAATGCTGGAACACGAAACCGACATTGCGGTCACGTGCATCGCGCTGTTCAACGTCCTTGCCATGAAAAAAAATTTTTCCGGAATTCTGTACATCCAGTCCGCCGATAATGCGCAGCAACGATGTTTTGCCACATCCGGAAGGGCCCAGTAACGCAAGCAATTCGCCGCTATTCACTTCGAGATTGATGTTGTTTAGTGCAGTAAAATTGCCGAATTGCTTATTCAAATTCTGAATAGTGATGCTCATTCCGTTTCTCCATGAGGAAGTCTGTCGCCATTGCTCTTGACCTTAAATTCGACTATTGACTTGGCGAACAACGTAACCAAAGCTAATAAAGCCAGCAGTGAGGCCACGCTGAAGGCAGCAACAAAGTTGTATTCGTTGTAAAGAATCTCAACGTGCAGCGGTATGGTATTGGTCATACCTCGGATGTGCCCTGACACCACTGACACCGCGCCAAATTCGCCCATCGCACGGGCATTACACAGAATCACGCCATACAGCAGACCCCATTTGATGTTGGGCACGGTGACGCGCCAAAAGGTTTGCCAGCCGGAAGCGCCTAGCGATACCGCCGCTTCTTCTTCATCTTTGCCTTGTGCCTGCATCAACGGAATTAACTCACGTGCAATGAATGGAAAGGTAACGAAAATTGTGACCAAAACAATACCCGGCACAGCAAAAATAAGCTTGATGTCATGTTCCTGCAGCCACGGCCCGAACCAGCCCTGCGCGCCGAACAGTAGTACATAGATCAGGCCGGACACTACCGGGCTGACGGCAAATGGCAGATCAATCAGTGTGATCAAAACACTTTTTCCGCGAAATTCGAATTTGGCAATAGCCCAAGCCGCCGCGACTCCAAACACCAGGTTGGCTGGCACCGCAATAACTGCTGTAATCAAGGTTAGTTCGATGGCCGACAATGCATCAGGGTCTTGCAATGCGGCCCAGTAAAGAGCCCAGCCTTTGCCCAGCGCTTCGTAGAACACAGCAATTAACGGTATGCCAAGAAAAAGCAACAGATATGACAGCGCAACAGTGATGAGCACCAGCGTCACCGCTTTGGATTCATGCGTGGCTATTTTTCGATTGTTGATCAATTGTTGAGGTGAAGACATTATCTAATTTCCCGGCGGTTGCTCCACCACTGCAAGCCATTGATAGCCAATAACAGGGCGAATGAAATTATTAGCATGAGCAAGGCAATTGCCGTGGCACCAGCATAATCGTATTGCTCCAGTTTGGAGACGATTAGCAATGGCGCGATTTCTGAAATGAACGGCATGTTGCCCGCAATGAAAATGACTGAGCCATATTCACCAATCGAGCGTGCGAAAGCTAATGCGAAGCCTGTCAACAAAGCGGGATATATTGAAGGAAAAATAACCCGACGAAATACATCCCAGCGACTTGCACCCAAGCTTGCGGCTGCCTCTTCTACTTCGGCCTCAACATCAGCCAGTACTGGCTGTACCGTGCGCACCACGAAGGGCAAGCCGATGAAAGTGAGTGCCACCACTATGCCGAGCGGGGTGTACGCTATTTTGATGTCATGCTCGGCAAAGTAGTGGCCGATCCAGCCATTAGGCGCATACAGCATGGCTAGTGTGATGCCCGCTACGGCGGTAGGCAAGGCGAATGGCAGATCCACCAACGCATCCACTAAGCGCTTGCCGGGGAAGGTATAGCGCACCAGCACCCATGCGACCACCAGACCAAAAATGGCATTCAGTACCGCAGCAGCAAAGGAAGCTACGAAGGTGACACGCAATGATGCCAGCACCCGCTCGACCGTGGCCACCTCCCAAAAACCGCCCCAGCCTAGTGTCGCTGTTTTGAAGAACAGCGAAGATAGCGGAATCAGTACGATCAACGAGAGATACAGAAGCGTGAAGCCAAGTGCCAGATTGAATCCCGGCAACACGCTGTGCGCTTTGAATGGCGCCATTAAATTATCCTTTATTCAAGTCAGTCCTGCAGTGTATAGACGCCAGGGATATCGTAAAAATCATAAATTCAGCTTTGCTTATCATATTTGGGAATAAGCACGATATGCAGAGATGCAATACACTTCTAATTTGACTAGGTCAGGAGTTGAGAAATGTGCGAACTGCTCGGCATGAACTGCAATATCCCCACTGATATTTGTTTTTCCTTCACCGGCTTCCAGAAACGGGGCGGAGAAACGGGTGTACATGCGGATGGCTGGGGCATCGCTTTTTTCGAGGGCAAGGGAGTGCGGCTATTTTTGGATCCAAAACCTTCAGCCCAATCGCCTATCGCTGAACTGGTGCGCAACTATCCTATCCAATCCCTCAACGTCATTGCGCATATTCGTAAGGCGACACAAGGCTTGGTATCGTTGGAAAACACCCATCCGTTTGTGCGCGAGCTGTGGGGTCAGTACTGGGTTTTTGCGCACAACGGTAATTTGCCGCAATTTCAGCCTGAGTTATATGGTGGCTTTGTTCCTGTGGGAAACACCGATAGTGAACGTATTTTTTGCTGGTTGCTGCAAAGTCTGAGAATTCGTTTTAATGACACACCTCCAACGCGTGATGTTCTTTTTGCCGCACTGCATGAGCTAACCGATCAGCTTGCTGGTATGGGCATCTTTAACTATCTATTGTCTAACGGCGAATGCCTTTTTGCGCATTGCTCTACCGAATTAAGCTATCTTATCCGCCATAGCCCATTCAATGTGGCGCATCTCAAGGATGAGGATATGACAGTCGATTTCAGCCACGTGACCACGCCTAACGATCGCGTGGCCATCATCGCCACCTCACCGCTTACCGACAACGAGCCTTGGCAAGCCATGATGCCGGGCACATTGTGGATGTTCTACGAGGGTGAGGTTGTCGCACAACTTGCCACGACCCCCAGCCCGATAAAATCGCTGGCTGGAGGCTGGCGAGCCATGGATTAAGTTAGGGATTAATTAAGGAATTAATCGAGAAATTAATCGAGGAAATTTTCCGGTGCGTGGGCAAGCATTTCGAATGCCTTCGCGACAGCGTGATGAGTGATTTTTCCATTCACGATATTGAGTCCTTTGCGCAACGCAGCGTTGTCCTTAAGTGCCTGCTTCCAGCCTTTATTTGCCAATTGCAGCACATAAGGCAAAGTTGCATTGGTTAGCGCCAGCGTGGAGGTGCGTGGTACGGCACCGGGCATGTTCGCAACAGCATAGTGAATTACACCCTCGACTATATAAATAGGTTTCTCGTGCGTGGTGGGATGGGTTGTTTCAATGCAGCCGCCTTGATCCACTGCAACATCCACTATCACCGAGCCTTGGCGCATGATTTTGAGATCATCGTGGCGTATTAGCTTGGGCGCAATGGCTCCGGTGATCAACACTCCGCCGATGACAAGATCGGCGGTGACAATCTGTTCCAGCAGATTGTGTCGATTGGAAAAAATCAACTGTACGTTGGCTGGCATGACATCGCTAAGATGGCGTAACCGCTCCAGTGAAATGTCGAGGATGGTAACGTTCGCACCCAGACCTGCTGCCATTTTGGCGGCATTCATGCCCACTACGCCGCCGCCGAGGATGACAACATGCGCGGGAGGCACACCGGGTACACCACCTAGCAGAACGCCTCGTCCACCATATAATTTTTCGAGATATTTGGCCCCTTCGTGCACGGCCATGCGTCCGGCGACCTCAGACATTGGTGTAAGCAGTGGTAATTCGCGTGAAGGCAATTCAATCGTTTCGTAAGCGATGCAAGTTGCTCCGGAATTAAGATGTGCTTGGGTTAGTTTTTCATCAGCGGCAAAGTGAAAATAGGTGAACAGTGTTTGACCAGGCTTGATGCGCTGCCATTCCGGCTCAATCGGCTCTTTAACTTTAACAATCAGATCGGCATCCGCCCATATTGTGTCGGCATCGGGGACGATGCATGCACCTGCAGCAAGATACTGCTCGTCACTGAAATCACTGCCCAATCCTGCGCCTGCCTCGACCAGCACAGAATGCCCGGCCGTAATAAGCGATTCTGCGCCGGATGGAACCAGTGCGACACGGCTTTCGTTTGCTTTGATTTCTTTGGGTATTCCGATTTTCATGTGATTGCCTCACCAAGGAGACTTAAGATAATAAAAAAGTACAAAACTATGAGTTGCACATTTTGCTCGTAAATATTGTCTACGGCTCATACGTCAGGGGTTACTGTTTGACGGACTGGTTGCAATATGGGTGCGCGAGCTGGCAATTATCGATGGAACCTAACCCACCTTCACGTTTCGGCTTGATATGATCGTAGGAGATGGATTTTTGGGGATCAAGATATCCGTTGCAAACGGAACACTTAATTGCTGATTTAGGTGCTGTGCTAATGAATGTCGCACTTTTTGTATCATCTGAGAAATTAGCAGAATTGGTCTTCTCGCTACCAACGAATATTTTTCCAACTAGCTCAGTATATTCGACTAGATCGTTGTCAGTTATATCTCCCTTTTCAACCAGATGGGAAATAACTTTGTCTAGCAGTTTGGCATATTGAGCAACTCGTTTAGGGCTAATGGTTTTCTGGAGAATCGTCGCGATAAGAGGTTTATCCGCTATGAGCAATGATTCAAGCTTGCTGCGCACAGAAGTAAATTTGTTAAAAAATGCCTTGTCATTGTTAGCTAGTTTTTGACCAATCAGCGCTGATGTCCCCATAAATAAGGGAATCACGTGTCTGCCAGTAGGGCCGTAAAAATAAATAGCTGGATGTAAACCTAGGCTACCTTGGTCGTTTCCGGAAATACGTTTTGCTAATTCGACAGCTTTAGTTAGAACCTCAACAGTCTTTTCACCGCTTTCGTCATCATCGTATTCGTCGATGCCACTTGGCTTGCCCAAATGATTTTTGTTTGCAGTGAGTATAAATTCGATTAGCACTTGAAGCGCTGCTCTTACGCCCTTTGATCCTCCAAGTGGAAGATCCAAAGTTTTTGTAGGGCTGTTCAGTTCAGGGTCGAATAAGGTTGTATGTAGCTCTTTTGCTAAACGTACAATTTGGTTGCCAATTTCATCGGTGAATGGCGCCCAGTATTTATGCCCCATTCCGTATCTGATTACGCCGCGGGAAGCAATCGCAATTGGTTTTTTTCTGTTTTTTAAAAGGAGCTCTTCAATGTCATCCAAAGGGGTGCCCTTTGTGTTTATCTTAAAGAATGAAGCTTCTGCTTTATCAGCATCACCTTGCACCCATTGAATCGGTAAGCCCCGCGTATTTACTGTGTTAATTTTTCTTAAGTCATTTTCACTAGGTTGTGGTGAATTTGCTAAGGATTGAAACTGCTGCCATGAACCAATTCCACCTGAAATCAACTCTCTGGTTTTTTTTGCAGCTAATTTTTGCTCCTTCGGTATTACGTCATCTCCAAAGAATTTTTTTGAAGTTGTACCATCACCATAATCATCTTCTATCCAAGCTCTGAGGACGCTGAGACGATGGCCGCCATCAATAACGAAGAGGTATGTCGGTGAGCGCCATAAAATTACGGAGGGAATCAAATCGCCACTTATGAAACATTCAAGCAGTGAAACGACCTGCTCTGGTGTCCAGTGATTTGTTTCTCGCTGAAAGTCTGGTTTTCTTAGAATTGGAGCTATAAAATTCCCAGGTAGAAAATTTTGAACAGAGATAGCGGTAATGCCATCAAAAGTTGGGGATGTGGATTTGCTTTGAAGCGCAAAGTCTTCTCGAAGAATCATCGCATCCAAGTTAACTAAGTTTTTTGATGCCATGTCAGATTCCCCTTATGTTTGATAGCGACACAACTTATTAAATTTTTTTTATCGCCAGCACGTGCTATTTTAGTCGCCGTATTTTAACTCAATGCGCAGTTTGCTCAGTCCGGCAATTTTGATGAAATTAAAGGGAAATGGCTTAAAGGTTTGACCTATATGTTGGCCGCTGTGAGGTTTCTTTCTTGACAAAAAGAAGGAGATTCACAATACACTGATTATTTTAGGCTTGATATCGGAAATTGCTATCATCCTGTTGTTCAACTACATGCCTTGGGGGAATTCTTCCCGGTACGGCACCAATCGGAGAGGATGTTTGGGTTTTGTCATTATTCAGATTGAGCTGGACAATCAGCAGTGTACTTTATCCGGTCATACATAGTTAGCGCTAGTCTCACCGACTGAATAGTCGTGAATTTAATCAGATACAAATCTTTTTTTGCTAACATCATTGATGTGTCAATGAATTCGACCCATTCCACGGCGCCACTTTTAATAGCAATACCATTCCTGGCAGTGCCAGCAGAGCGCACAGCAAAAAGAATCCTGTCCAGCCGATTGCTTCCACCAACCAGCCAGTCGCTGCGTTGGCGAAGGTGCGTGGCATAGCTGCGAGGCTGGTGAACAGCGCGAATTGTGTGGCGGTGTAGGCGGGATGGGTGGTGCGCGCAATGAAGGCGACGAACGCGGCTGTACCCAGCCCCACGCCCAAGGCTTCTATGCCAATCACTATGGCGAGTTGAGTGAGTTCCACGGTGGTAATTTCGGCATGGAACCCTACAGATGCTAACCAGAAAAAACCAAAGATTGATACCACTTGAACAACACCAAACAACCATAAGGCGCGATTGATGCCGATCCTTACCATCCATAATCCGCCAAGCAAGCCGCCAATTACAGCGGGCCACAGTCCGGCATTCTTGGCGATCAGGCCGATCTGTGTTTTAGAGAATCCCATATCCATGTAGAAAGGAGTGGCCAGCGCGGTGCACATGCTGTCGCCGAGTTTGTAAAAGAACAAGAAGGTGAGGATGAGCAGCGCGCTGTGCCAACCATGCCGAGTGATGAATTCGTGAAACGGTTCGACAACCGCATCACGCAGGGATTTCGGCGGGTTAATATTCAATGGCTCTTTCACCATCAGCGTCATCGCCATGCCGGGCAACATGAACAACGCTGTAATGATAAACACTATGCTCCACGGCATAAAATCTGCCAGGATCAGTGACAGTGACCCCGGCACCAAGCCAGCGATGCGATAGGCATTTACATGCACCGCATTGCCCAATCCCAGTTCACTTTCCTCTAGCAATTCCCGTCGATAGGCATCAAGCACAATGTCTTGAGTAGCGCTCAGAAATGCCAATAGCGTTGCAATGTAGGCAATAGTACGTAAATCGCTTTGCGGCGAAAACGCACCCATCGAGGCAATTACTGCCAATAAACCCAGCTGGGTGAGCAGCATCCAGCCGCGCCGTCGCCCAAGGAAAGGCAGGACATAGCGGTCCAGCAGTGGCGACCACAGGAATTTCCAGGTATAGGGAAACTGGATCAGCGCGAATAGGCCGATGGTTTTGAGATCAACTTGCTCGCTACGCAGCCAGGCGGGTACCAAATTGAACAACAGGTACAACGGTAGGCCGGAGCTGAATCCTGTAAATACACAAATCAACATGCGCCGCGTGAACAGCTGCGCCATCACACTCATGGATTAAACAGCACGCTTGAAGCGATACACCGCTGTGCTGCCTAATAGATTTGGCAATAGCATTATCTCGCTATCGCCTGTCATGACACGTCGGTCGAGAATACATATTTTATTATCGTGGCAGAATGTTTCAAAGTCATGCAGCGTGCACAGATGAATATTGGGTGTGTCATACCACTGATAGGGCAGATCTTCAGACACTGGCATATTGCCTTGCAATATGTTCATACGGTTACGCCAGTAGCCGAAATTGGGAAAGCTGACTATACCCTCACGTCCCACGCGCAGCATTTCCTGCATCAGTGGTTCCGTGTGACGAGTGGCCTGTAGCGTCTGCGACAGGATGACATAATCAAAGGCATTGCTTTCAAAGCCGGAAAGTCCCGACTCCAAGTCGCCTTGAATTACATCCACCTGATTCTGAATACATGCCACGATGTTATCGTCGCTGATTTCCACTCCATAGCCCTGCACCTTGCTCGTACCCTGCAAATAGCGCAGCAGGCTGCCGTCACCGCAACCCAAATCCAGGACTGAAGCGCCCTGTGGAATCCATGCCGCTATTGCAGCAAAATCAGGTCGGGTCGCGGCAAGAGTGGAGTGATCGTGCGTGCTCATGCAGTAAACTCGCTGGCAATATTGTCGAAGTAAGCGCGCATCACATTATGGTAATGCGTATGCTTCATCAGAAAAGAATCATGCCCATGCGTCGAGGTAATCTCAGCGTAGCTAACTTTAAGGCGGTTATGAAGCAGTGCTTTGACGATGGCGCGCGAACGTTCCGGTGCAAAGCGCCAGTCGGTGGTAAATGAAAGTACTAAAAAGTTTGCGCGAGCAACGGCGAAAGCTTTATTCAGGTCATCATTGTATTCCCGGGCGGGATCAAAGTAATCCAACGCCTTGGTCATAAGCAAATAGGTGTTAGCGTCAAAATATGCGGCGAACTTGTCGCCCTGATAGCGCAGGTAAGACTCGATCTCGAACTCGATATCATAACTGTAGCTGTACTTGTCGGAGCGCAGCCCACGCCCGAATTTGTCAGCCATCGCATCGTTGGAAAGATAGGTGATATGCCCCAGCATGCGCGCCAAACGCAAGCCACGCGTAGGCACCACGCCGTGCTCATAATAATCGCCGCCGTAGAAATTTGGGTCAGTCAAAATCGCACTGCGTGCCACATCATTGAACGCGATATTCTGTGCGGTCAGGCGAGGTGCCGAGGCAATCGCCAGTACATGGCGCACGCGCTCAGGATATGCCAGCGACCATTGCAACGCTTGCATCCCGCCCAGGCTGCCGCCAATCACTGCAGCAAATTGATTAATGCCGAGCTTATCGGCCAGGTGCGCCTGCGACTCAACCCAGTCTTCCACTGTCACCACGGGAAAGCTTGCACCATAAGGTTTGCCAGTTTCCGGGTTGGTGCTGATGGGCCCCGTGGAACCATGGCAGCCGCCAAGATTGTTCAGCCCGATGACGAAAAATTTCTCAGTGTCGATAGGCTTGCCGGGGCCTATCATAGTGTCCCACCAGCCGACGTTTTTCGGATCATCCGCGTAATAGCCGGCTACATGATGATGGCCGGAAAGCGCATGGCAGACCAGGACGGCATTGGATTTATCTCTGTTTAAAGTGCCGTAAGTCTCATATACCAGCTCGTAACTCGGCAACACAGCCCCGCTTTTACATGAAAAAGGGGTGTTGAACTGCGCGCGCTGCGCGCTGACGATGCCGATGCTATTTGATGCGTTCAATTAAGAATCCCTAAAAACAAAACCCGTTCAGCTTGAGCGGAGCGGGTTGCTTCGCTTTAGCTGGAATTTTTAAAGTGCCCCGCAAGCTGATGTCAAATCGGCACTGGTATGTAGTTTCCGTGTTTTGCGCGGGACTGTCAATTTCGTTGCATGGTTCGTTGCATGGTTCGATGCATGGCACATCTCATTCTTTCCTTTTCTCCCATATACAAAAAACAGATATGCAATTAAGAATTAATTGGTTCACGCAGTAAAAGAACCTCTCCAGAATGCACACCTCGCTCATGAATATTCGCGACAAATTTGTAAATGGACTTCAACTTTAAAGGAGATTTAAGTGAAAAAAATTATTATCACATCGACACTGGCATTTCTATTTACCACTATAAGCCCAGTCGTATTGGCGGCAAACATCAAGTTGCTGAACGTCTCCTACGATCCAACACGTGAGCTTTATCAGGAATTCAATGAAGCATTCGCCAAGCGCTGGAAAGCACAGACCGGCGATGATGTCACTATCAAGCAATCGCATGGCGGCTCTGGTAAACAAGCACGCGCCATTATCGACGGACTGGAAGCAGACGTAGCGACACTAGCTCTGGGTTACGATGTGGACGTTTTGCAAAGCAAGACCGGTTTGATCCCGGCTAACTGGCAAACGCGCTTGCAGCATAATAGCTCGCCCTATACATCCACTATCGTGTTTCTAGTGCGCAACGGTAATCCAAAACACATTCGCGACTGGGATGATTTGATCAAACCCGGTGTATCTGTAATTACGCCTAATCCTAAAACTTCTGGTGGTGCGCGTTGGAATTATCTTGCAGCTTGGGGATATGCATTAAAGAAGAATGGCAACAACCCGGCCAAGGCCAAGGAGTTTGTCGGCAAATTGTTCGCCAATGTACCTGTATTAGATTCGGGCGCGCGCGGTTCCACAACAACATTTGTTGAGCGCGGAATTGGCGACGTATTGCTGGCATGGGAAAACGAAGCTTTCCTTGCCGTTAAGGAACTGGGACCGGATAAATTTGACATCGTGGCACCTTCGCTGAGCATTCTGGCTGAGCCACCCGTTACCGTGGTTGACAAGAACGTTACCAAACATGGCACACGTAAAGTGGCAGAGGCGTATTTGAACTATCTTTATACCCCTGAAGGTCAGGAAATCGCCGCCAAAAATTACTATCGTCCTACGGATGAAAAAGTGGCCGCAAAGTATGCCAAACAATTCCCGAAACTGAATCTAATTACCATTGATGGGGAGTTCGGTGGTTGGAGCAAGGCGCAAAAGGAACACTTTGCTGATGGCGGCGTATTCGATCAGATTTATTCCAAAAAGTAACGATTATGAATTTCTGGCTGATTCGTCGGATGTGTTGCGTAGCCAAGCTGGAGTTGAGTGTTGGCTCAGACGTAGTGGCACTAGTGAAATCTACCAAAGTATCACTCGCAAAATTATAACCGGATGAATGAGATACACAATAAAGGGTTTTTTCCAGACTGACCGGGACACTGGACATCTCATAATTTTAAGGAACTCCTGAATGAAAGCATTGCAGTTTCACAAGAGAAAAGCTTCCCGGTTGCGGGTAATAGCCAGTCTGCTGGCTGGTACCGTATTCATAACGCCGCTTATTGCCATTGCGCAGGAAATTGCACCGCAATTAAGCGAGCAGGAATATGAGCTGGATCAAAAAAGGCGCATATCAGAACGATTGCAGGAGTTAGAAATGGAAAATGGTGCCCTGAAGGTTAAGGAATCGGCCAAGGCAGAAAAACCCACATATTATATTCCTGTACGCAGTTATGGTTTGACGCGTGAATCGGAACCTCCCCGTTATGTAAGGCAGGCGAACAAGACTTGGCTGAATGATACGAAAGCCTTTAAAGGAGCGGACTGGTTGGATGTGGGGCTGGAATACCGGCTTCGCTACGAATATCGCGATAATGACTATCGGCGTCAAAAAGAGACTCTGGATGAACCATTCCTGCAACGCACTAAATTCTATGCTGCCGTAAAAAGCAAATTTGACCCGTTTCGCGCTACTGTTGAAATTCAGGATTCCCGGCGTTTTAACAGCCAGTTTGCACCGGACAACCGGGATTATAACTACTTGGATGTAATCCAGGGTTACGGAGAATTGTATTTCAAAGATGCACTGGGCACAGATGACTTGGGTAATGCCCGTCCCGTAAGCGTGAAAGCCGGGCGCATGGCCTTCGAGTTATCCGATCGGCGCCTGATTGCGCGTAATGAATGGCGCAATACCACGAATTCCTTCCAGGGTGTGCGGGCGACTTTAGGGCAGCAAAAAAGTGACTGGCAGGCTGAATTGTTTGCCTTGCAGCCAGTAATCCGCTTTATCGATTCCGGAGATAAGGCCGATCAAGCCCAGTGGCTCTATGCCGCGGTTGGAGACTGGCGCAAGTGGTCAAAAATTGTTTCCCTGCAACCTTATTATTATTTGCTCCAGCAAAATGGCAGCAAAGTTGAATATGGCCAGAATGGAGCTGTTGCGCCCGCAAGCGGCAAGAAAGATCGTGAAATTCATACCGCAGGTTTGCGTGGTTTTGGTGTGGTTGGTAAAACCGGCCTGGATTATGATCTGAATTACGCCAAGCAATGGGGGTGGGATGGCGCCCTTGATCACGATGCCTACGCCTATAACTTGGAAGCAGGCTATACCGCCGAACTTCCATGGAAGCCCCGTTTCAGCTGGAGCTTTGGGTTTGCTAGCGGTGATAAAAATCCAACAGACGGTTCAAGTCAACGGTTTGAAAGGTTATTAGGCTTTGCTCGGCCGTGGTCCAATAATGATTATTTCCAGATGGAAAACATCGTCACCAACAAGCTTCGCGTTGAGTTTACCCCTCTACAAAAGCTTAAGGTTGATGCCGGCGTCAGTTCATACAATTTGGCCAGTGCCACGGACCGCTGGAATAACGCGGGCCTGCGCGACACGAGTGGTAAAAGTGGTGATGACGTAGGTTCAGAATTTGATATCCGCTTTCGATATCCAGTTAATAAATACCTAGCGCTGAATATAGGTTATGCCTACTTCAAGGCAGGAGATTTTACGATAAAGACTTCCCAGAAATTAGATCCCGGACGTAAGGACAATTCAAACTTCTTGTATGTTGAAACTTCGGTGTTTGCCTTTTAAAGTGTAACGAATAAATTTTAGGGCGCCTCTAAAAATTCAAGTTTCTAGGCAAGACAAGGCACGAGTAAAAAATTTTAGCGCGGCATGTAATTGATATGTAAGCGATAATTTTTTTCGAGTAACGCCGTATTGTGACGAAAATTGGATTTTTAAAGGTGCCCTTTAAAAATTCTCGTCTATTTTTTGCATCCATTCGGCAGGGTTTTACTAAGTCAAGAATAAACAATTTGCTTACATGTGAGCCCAGTGCGCATGAGGTAAAACAGGGCAATCGAACTGAAGTTGCAAATTTCCCCAAGTGTTTCATAAAATATAATTTAAAACAATTGCATAGTTAGATCCGCTTGAGAGGAAGCATTGTTTTATTCGTGCGTTACCCCATCCCTCCTGCAAAGGATTTGAGTGTTATTTGCAGAGACCGGTTCTGACACGTAACTGCCGGTCGCATAAGACAGTTTTGGATCTATGTTGTTGAATTTCATTACCTCGAGCATGCTAAAATTTAGCCTGTTTACCTGATACTGATTTCGGCTTATGTCCAGTTCTACCCGCAATCTGCTCATTGATTTTCTTTCCGACTTGGAGCAAACCGCCATTCTTTGGCAGTTAGCTCTGCTGGCACTGAGCTTGGTACTTGCCTGGGGAATAAATCACTTGTTGTTGGGCCGACTTTCCAAGTCGGAATGGGTGTCGAAAATCGGTTTGGGTGGTATATCCCGAGTCGCTTTTCCGTTGATGGCGTTATTGATGGTGCTGATCGGAAGAGCCGTACTCAAAAATTGGTACTCCATCAATATCTTGAATATTGTTGTGCCCCTCCTGTTTGCATTGATGCTGATTCGCCTTGTCGTATACATCATTCGCCAAGTCTTTGTTTCGAGGAGTTGGCTTCAAGGTTCTGAACACTTCATTGCGATGACAATTTGGGTTGGGTTCGCCCTATACCTCACAGGATATCTCCCTGAAATCCTTGATGCAATGGATCACTTCGGCTTCCACATAGGCAGGCAGCGAGTTTCACTGCTCCTTATTCTGAGCGGCATTCTCTCAATTCTTGTCACCATGCTTGTGGCGATGTGGCTTGGACAGGCGTTTGAACATAAGGTAATGGCCACAGAAAACCTGGACATGAATTTGCGCGTAGTGCTATCCAAGCTGATCCGTGCTTGTCTGGTCGTACTTGGTATTTTGATCGCGTTACCTTTGGCGGGCATCGACATTACCGTGCTTTCCGTATTCGGCGGGGCCTTGGGCGTAGGCATAGGTTTTGGTTTGCAGAAAATTGCCAGCAACTACGTTAGCGGGTTCATTATCCTGCTGGACCGTTCTATCCATCCGGGCGATATCTTGACGGTGGATGGTCGTTTCGGCAAGGTTTCGCAATTAACCACTCGCTACTTGGTATTGCAAAATAATGATGGCACCGAGGCAATTATCCCAAACGAAATTCTGATCACCTCCACGGTTATCAATCATTCCTTCACTAACCGCCAAATACGCATCAGCATTCCTGTGCAAATCAGCTACCAGAGTGACCTGAACCTTGCTATGGAAATTATGAAACAGGCAGCAGAGAATCAAACCAGGGTACTGGCCGACCCTGAAACGAAAGTTTATCTCAAGTCGTTCAGTGACAACGGTATCGATTTGGAAATGGGTATCTGGATTAACGACCCCGAAGAGGGACAACTGAACCTGCGCTCCGACATCAATATGGAAATTTGGCGTAAATTCCAGGCATCAGGCATAGAAATTCCCTATCCGCAGCGTGACATCCGCATTATTAGTGGACAACCCTCCGTCTGACATTAAGGCAATGCTGAGCAAGTCCCTCCGTTCGGGCTGAGCCTGTCGAAGCCATTTGCAAGTTATTGATTCGCAAGGAGTGCGTTTCGACAAGCTCAACGCGAACGGACTTGTTCAGCGTAGCCTTAAGTAAAATTTGTTTATATTAAAAATAAATAGGTGTGTTCATATAGAGTATTCTTTTAACAGTTGTACAAAGTATGGGGTGCCATCTTGAGGAATGTTTCGGTCTTGGATTCGAACACTGCGAAAACGATCGGCTTGCTCCGCTCGATTATCACTGAAGCCTATGCGGAATCGCCTCACTTGTTGCACGTGTTGTATGCACTGCAACGGCAGTTCTTGCATATCTCCGATGAAGCTGTTCGCGAAGTTGCCGCACATCTCGATCTTCCTCACAGCCAAGTGGATGCGGTGGTCGAGTTTTATTCTTTCTTTCACAAAACTCCGCACGGACGATACGATATTCTGTTCAGCAACTGTACCAGTTGCGGCTATATGACCGGGAGCGTGGATCTGATGGCTATGCTCGGTCGGCAGCTGGACATCGTTGCCGGCAACACGCGCGGCGACGGGCTGGTCAGCATGGACCAGACTTCCTGTATCGGCATGTGCGACCATGGCGCGGCATTGCTGGTTAACGGCATGCCGATCGTCAGTCTGGATGCTGCCATGATAGCCCGCATCGCCGCTCTGGTTGAGGCAGAGACGCCGCTGGAGGATTGGCCAGCCGGGTGGTTCCAGGTCGACGACAACATTCGTGTCAGCGGCTTGTTGCTCAAAGATGATCTTTCAGCGGGTATTGGTCTGCGTGCGATGCTCGCGCACGGCGCTGCAGACACATTGAGCGAGATCGTCCAGTCGGGTTTGCGCGGTCGGGGGGGGGCGGGATTCAGTACCGGCATGAAGTGGCAGTTCTGCCGCGAAGCGCAGGGTGTCGCGCACTACGTGGTATGCAATGCCGATGAAGGCGAGCCCGGCACATTTAAGGACCGCGTGCTATTGCACAGCCATGCAGATAGTTTGTTCGAGGGCATGACTGTGTGTGCCTTTGCGGTCGGGGCAAAACAGGGCTACCTTTATCTGCGTGGCGAGTACCGATACCTGCTGCCGCATCTGCAATCCGTATTGGCGCGCCGCCGCGAACTGGGTTTGCTGGGTGTCGACATCCTCGGTCAGCCTGGATTCAGTTTCGACATCGGCATCGTGGTGGGAGCAGGAGCCTACATCTGCGGCGAGGAATCGGCGCTGATAGAATCACTGGAAGGCAAACGCGGTATTCCGCGGGTGCGTCCACCATTCCCGGTGACACATGGCTATCTCGGTCAACCTACCGTCGTCAACAATGTCGAGACGTTCATCGCGGCTGCCCATATTGTGCTTCGCGGCAGTGTTTGGTTCAAGGCTGTGGGTACCGAGAAGTCGGCTGGCAGCAAGATTCTGAGCATCAGCGGTGACTGTGCTGCACCGGGAATTTATGAATATCCGTTTGGTGTCACTATCCGGAAGGTGCTGGACGACTGCGGAGCTAAAGATGCCCGGGCGGTACAAGTCGGCGGACCTTCCGGGACATTGATTGGCAGTGCAGAATTCGATCGCAGACTTGGCTTCGATGATTTGTCCACGGGTGGTTCGCTAATGGTTTTCAGTCAGGCACGAGATCTGCTGGCGGTCATAGTCAATTTTGCGCACTTTTTCGCCCATGAGAGTTGCGGCTTTTGCACCCCGTGTCGGGTCGGTACCACGCTGCTCAAAAACGGGTTGGACAAGATCGCCGGCGGACACGGCACGCGATATGATCTGGATGAAATGCAGCGCCTCGCCACGCTGGTCAAATTCCGCTCGCATTGCGGACTGGGGCAGACCGCAGCGAACCCCATTCTGGATGGTTTGCAGCGTTTTCCGCAGGCGTTCGAGCAACGCTTGGTGCATCGCGATTTTGAGCCGCATTTCAATCTGGACGCAGCACTTGAGGAAGCGCGCCAGATCAGCCATCGCGATGATGCGGCAGCTCACATTGAATGAGAGTGGCAACATGAGCGCGGACACAAAACAAAACTCCATCACTCAAAATACCATCACGATAGATGGACAGGAGATACCGTTTCTGGCTGGGCAGACCATCATGGATGCGGCACTGGCAGCCGGTGTCTATATCCCGCATCTGTGCCACCGGCAGGGGCTCACGCCGCATGGCAGTTGTAAGCTTTGTGTGGTTGATATCGCAAGCAGGAGCGCATCGGCCTGCACCATGCCCGCCGTGGCCGGACAGCAGATCAGCAACAACACGCCGGCGCTGAACGAAGTGCGCAAGACCATCACGCAAATGTTGTTCATCGAAGGCAATCATATCTGCCCATCCTGCGAAAAGTGCGGCGACTGCACGCTGCAGGCAATGGCCTATCATCTGGGAATGCTGGACGGGCATTTTCCGCAGTTCTTCCAGCGCCGCGAAGTGGATGCCTCGCATCCGACCGTCATGCTGGACCGCGACCGTTGCATACTGTGCGAGTTGTGCGTGCGCGCCAGCCGAGAAGTGGATGGCAAGAACGTGTTCGCGATTGCAGGACGTGGAATCAATGCGCATCTGATCGTGAACTCAGCGAGCGGAAAGCTGGTAGATAGCGATCTTGAAACCAGTGACATGGCGGCACACATTTGTCCGGTAGGTGCGATCCTGATCAAGGAACATGGGTATGAAGTGCCGATCGGACAGCGCACCTTTGACCTGCACCAAGTCAGCGAGATTGGTTTGGAAAAAACCATCCTGACAAAAGTGAGGCAACCCGATGAGTAAAATCAGAATTGCCACCACCTCGCTGGCAGGTTGTTTCGGCTGCCATATGTCCTTCCTCGATATGGATGAACGACTGGTCGCCTTGCTGGAACATGTCGAGTTCAATCGCTCGCCGTTTACCGACATCAAGTATTGCGGTCCTTGCGATATCGGCCTGATCGAGGGCGGGGTATGCAACGTGGAAAATGTGAATGTGCTGCGCGAATTTCGCGATAACTGCAAGATACTTATCGCGGTCGGAGCCTGTGCCATCAATGGCGGAGTGCCCGCAATGCGCAACCATTTCAATTTACGCGAATGTCTGGAAGAGGCTTATGTAAATGGAGTGGGCGTGGAAAATCCACAGATCCCGAATGATGTGGAACTGCCGCTGTTACTCGACAAAGTGCACCCTATTCATGATGTAGTGCGCGTCGATTACTACCTGCCTGGCTGTCCGCCGTCGGCCGATGAGTTCCTCAAGATACTGGGTGATCTGTTAGCGGGTAAAGAGCCTTCACTCCCCCAGAACCTCCTGCATTACGATTAACGGAACCTGGCTATGGAACAGAACGCCGCACCCCCATCCGACATTGACTCTCCGCCCAATCTCAGGCGTGTTGCCATCGACCCCATCTCGCGTGTTGAGGGGCATGGCAAGATCACGCTGCTGCTCGACGCGGACAACCATATTCATGAGGTACGTTTCCACATCGTCGAATTTCGAGGTTTCGAAAAATTCATTCAGGGACGCCCCTACTGGGAAGTGCCGTTTATCGTTCAGCGGTTGTGCGGGATCTGCCCGGTCAGTCATCAACTGGCGGCGGCCAAGGCAGTGGATCAGTTGGTCGGCGTGGAACGGCTCACGCCCACGGCTGAGAAACTGCGCCGTCTCCTGCATTTCGGTCAGACCCTGCAATCGCATGCACTGCACTTTTTTCATTTGTCTTCCCCTGACTTGCTGTTTGGCTTCGGCAGCGAGCCGGCGCAGCGCAATATCTTCGGCGTGCTGGAAAAATATCCCGATCTCGCGCTGAAAGGCGTGAAACTGCGCAAATACGGGCAACAGGTCATCGCGGCGATCACCGGCAAGCGCATCCACGGCACCGCCACCGTGCCGGGTGGCATGAACAAGCCGCTCGCCGTTGCCGAGCGCGATGCCTTGCTGGTCGATATCAAAAACATTCTGGCCTGGAGCCAGGATGCGCTGGCACTGAACGAGCAGATTCATACCGCGCATCCAGAGCATTACCGCTTCGCCACTATTCGCAGCAACTTCCTGAGCGTGGTAGGTGGCGGCGGAGAGCTGGAGTTGTATCACGGCGGATTGCGTGCGCGTTCGGCGACGGGTGCGATTATTTTCGACCAGTTTGACTATCGCGGCTTTCAGGACATCCTGTGCGAAGAGGTGCGCCCCTGGAGCTACATGAAGTTCCCGTATTTGGTCGAGCTGGGCAAGGAGCAAGGCTGGTATCGTGTCGGTCCACTGGCGCGCGTGAACAACTGCGATTCCATTTCAACGCCTTTGGCGGAAGCCGCGCGCAAGCACTTCAGGGAATTCGGCCGGGGCGGTTTCGTGCAAGACACGCTGGCCTATCACTGGGCGCGCATGATCGAAGCGCTGCATTGCGCTGAATCGATTCAGGAGTTTCTGCATGATCCAGATATTACCGGCACCGATCTGGTCGCAGATTTGGGCGAAAAGCGCAGTGCAGGGATTGGCGTGATCGAAGCGCCGCGCGGCACACTGTTCCATCATTATCAGATCGATGAGCAGGGGCTGATTGTTAAGGCCAACCTGATCGTCTCGACTACCAGCAACAATCAGGCGATGAACGAATCGGTGCGCTCGGTCGCCAATGAATACCTGGAAGGCCGCGAGATCACCGAAGGCTTGCTGAACCATCTGGAAGTCGCAGTGCGCGCCTACGATCCCTGCCTGTCCTGCGCCACTCATGCCTTGGGCAAAATGCCGTTGCAGGTGGAGTTGCTTGATGCCGACGGTACGCTGCTTGATCGGCTGGTCAAGGGCAGCAATGGCGTGATCGAACGAACGGTCTGATCGCCATGGTAAAGCTGCTCCTGTTCGGATATGGGAATCCCGGGCGCGGAGACGATGCTCTCGGTCCGGAGTTGATCGGCTACATTGCGCAATTGCATCTTGCCGGTGTCGAGTGTCAGAACGACATGCAACTGCAAGTCGAGCACGTCACTGACCTGGCTGCTTGTGACCGGGTTTTGTTCATTGATGCCGATATGTCCTGCGCGGAGCCTTGCGATTTTTCCGAAATTTCAGCCGAAAAAGATGGCAGCTATACCAGCCATGCGATGAGCCCGACGGCCTTGTTATACGCCTATCGACAGGTGTATGGGAAGGATGCACCACCGGCTTTTTTGTTGCGCATACGCGGATACGATTTCGCGTTGGGCGATCCTTTGACCGAACAAGCTGCGGCCAATCTTGATGCGGCAACAAGACTGGTTCATGAGTTGTGCATGGATGCAAGTCTGCAACGCTGGCGGCGGTGCTTGGTGAACAAAGGAGATTCGGTTGCGTGAACTGATCATGGAAACGGATCATCTATTGATCCGGCACGGTGAAGTATTAACTCCGTTCGGGCTGAGCTTGTCGAAGCCCATTTACCTTTCGACAGGCTCAAGGCGAACGGACTTCAAACATAATCTGGCCGAATCAATAAGTCATGCATGAAATGTCGCTGGCCGAAAGCGTGCTGCAAATCATTGAAGATACAGCGCGCAAGCAAGGGTACACGCGGGTCAAGACGGTATGGCTGGAGATCGGTCAACTGGCTTGTGTGGAACAGGAGTCTCTGCGTTTTTGCATCGATGTGGTGATGCGCGACAGCATTGCCCATCAGGCGCGGCTGGAAATCACCGAGATAGCGGGGCAGGGGCGTTGCGTGCAATGCTCGGTTGAAATGCCGATTGCTGCGCTTTATGAAGCTTGCCCAAAGTGCGGGAGCTATGAGATTCATGTAATCTGTGGCGACGAGATGCGGGTCAAAGAACTTGAGGTTGAATAGCAAGATTTTTGTAGAGGTTTTGGGCACTTCTAAAAATTCAGAGTTCTAAACAAGACTAGGCGCGAATAAAAAATGTTGACGCAGCATATAACTGATATGTAAGGAAACATTTTTTGTGAGCAACAACGTATTGTGACGGAATCTGATTTTTTAGAAGTGTCCTTTGGAAAGGTTTAGATATGTGTACAACATGCGGATGTGGAATCGGTCAGACGCTCATCGCAGGCCATGCGCTTAAACAGCCGCGCAAACCAGGTGAGGTTATGCGCTATCGGGTGCATGAGGAGGGTGTAGAACTCGCATATCCTCACACGCATCAACATGGTGTGTTGGATGGAGTGCTGGACTTTGGCGCGGGTGCGGCAGGCACGCATGCGCCCAGCATCAGCCAATCCAGAATGATCAAGATCGAGCGCGACATCCTCGCAAAAAATAATGATTACGCCGCCGAGAACCGTGACACCTTTTCGACGCACGGCATTTTTGCGCTCAATCTGGTTTCCAGTCCCGGTTCAGGCAAGACCACCTTGCTGGTAAAAACCATCGCAGCCTTGCATGGATCGCTTCCAATTGCGGTGATCGAAGGCGACCAGCAAACCGACAACGATGCAGCACGCATTCGTGCCGCCGGTGCACCAGCCTTGCAAATCAACACTGGCAAGGGCTGCCATCTGGATGCGTACATGGTCGGTCAGGCCATGCAGCAACTGCACTTGCAGGACCACAGCCTGCTGCTGATAGAGAACGTCGGCAATCTGGTTTGTCCGGCCAGCTTTGATCTGGGCGAGGCGCACAAGGTCGTGATCCTCTCGGTGACCGAAGGCGAAGACAAGCCGCTCAAATATCCCGACATGTTCCGCGCCGCCGATTTGATGTTGCTGAACAAATGCGATCTGTTACCGTATCTGGAATTCGATGCCGGGCTCGCTGTTGATTATGCGCGCCGCATTAACCCCAAATTGAAAGTGATCCGCATATCCGCCAGCAGTGGCGAGGGAATGACGGAATGGCTGGACTGGATAGCAATGGGTTGCCGCAATGCAGTCGCCGCAACACAGCGCGTAGCAGAACCGAAAGTCCTGCTTGAGTAAACCCATTGTCCTGCCAGTTTCCGGCCCACCGATATTGGCCTGCGGCGCGTGGCTGAAAAATACTGTCTGCGTTACTCGCGGCAACCAGGCTTATGTCTCGCAGCTTATCGGTGATCTGGATAGTGCCGAAGCGAGGCTGATGCTGGAGCAAAGCGTAACGGATTTGTGTGCGGATCTTGATGTGCAACCGGAAATGGTGGCGCACGATCTGCACCCCGATTTTTACAGTTCTCAATTTGCGCAATCCTACGCTGCGCAGCGCGGATTACCGATAGTAGCGGTGCAACATCACCATGCGCACATTGCCGCCCTTTGTGCTGAACATGGTGTCATCCAGCCCGTGCTGGGGTTGGCTCTGGATGGCGTGGGGCTGGGCATTGATGACTTGCCGTGGGGCGGCGAACTGTTGCGCGTAGAGGGAGCGGATTTCCAGCGCCTGGGGCATTTGGCTCCACTCGCCATGCCGGGCGGTGACCGTGCCGCGCGTGAGCCGTGGCGCATGGCGGCGGCGGTGTTGTTCCAGTTGGGACGTGGCGACGAGATTGCACAGCGTTTCCCCAATCAGCCGGGGGCGAATACGGTGGCAACCATGCTGCAACGTGGCTTGAACTGCCCGGCCACCTCCAGCATGGGCAGATTGTTCGATGCCGTTGCAGGATTGCTGGGAGTGTGCGAGATTCAAACCTTTGAAGCACAAGCCGCGATACAGTTGCAGGAGCTGGCGCAGCGTCATGGCCAGATCGCGTCGCTGACTGAAGGCTACCGGATCGCCGATAATCGCGTGCTGGATTTTTCGCCGTTACTCGCGGTGCTAGCCGATTGCCGCGACGCATCGTATGGCGCGGTACTATTCCATGCCACGCTTGCCTCAGGTCTGGCCGAGTGGGTGGAGCGTACCGCTGGCGAGCACAACATTTCCTATATCGCTTTGGGTGGCGGCTGCTTTCACAATAACATCTTGTTGCGCGCATTGTCTGACAGGCTTGCTAAGAATGGGCTACAGGTGTTGACTGCGCAGCAGATGCAGCCAAATGACAGTGCGATTTCATTAGGTCAGGCGTGGGTCGCACTGCAATCTATTAAACGAGGAATCTGAACTACTATTAGTGGCACCAAATAAAATTGGTGTGCGATTGCAGGTATTCTGGTTTGACATGTCGAACATGTACATATAATATTCAAAGGTGTACATAAATGGAGGGACGTTATGAAAAAACTAACCTTAACTACCCTGCGCCAGCAAATTTTCAAGATCGCTGATGAGGTCTTGATGACAGGCCAGCCGGTTAGCATTGAACGCAATGGCAAAGTGCTGTTGCTCTGTTCTGCAGTCGAGTTAAATAAATCGAAAAGTTTAAAATTGAAACGCAGGAAACTGATCAGTGGTGACGCTGAATCACTGCATACTGTGAAGGTCGGAGAATGGCACGAGTTGGAAAATCTGGCCTAGTTCATCTCGATACGCATATTGTTTGCTGGCTGTACGAAGGCCGCTCTGAATTGCTGACCCCGGCGGCATTGCAGGCCATCGAATCTGGCTTGTTGCAGGTTTCTCCTGTGGTGCAACTCGAACTGGCCTATCTGCACGAAATTGGTCGAGTCAGCCGCGAGGGCAGTTATGTGCTGAGTATTCTGGCCAAGGATATAGGCTTAAGTGTGGCGGATGTGTCGTTAGCACAAGTAATGAAAATGGCCGGCACGCTAACCTGGACGCGCGACCCGTTCGATCGCATGATAGTTGCACATGCCATGGTTGCAGATGTGGCACTGGTAAGTAAGGATCGCCTGATACGCAAGCATTGTGACAGAGCGATTTGGTAAGCTTCGTTTATGCATGAATTCTCCGCACTTATTCCCGCCGTCGGTTCTAATGGCCGCATAGGTTGTGAGACAGCGAGTGTAGGGTGCAATAACCATCGGGTATTACGCCGCATTGGTGCAATGCGCTACGCTTGTTGACGCCTGAGGCTCAGCTATACACTGCTATATCTTAATAGGTGTTCTATGCTTAACAATGAACTTGAAGAAGTTGGTTTCATCAAATATCAGGGTAGTTCGGTCCCGTCAGGAATAATGAACGCGGGCAGTGCAGGCATGGCACTCATTGGGTTGGATGAGGCTGTTCGTTTTTTCAATGAGAAGCACTCCCCAGAGTTTGCAAGAATAGATTATGAAATTCCTGTCAAGATCACTGATGGTTCTTGGGTGGCTTGGGTTCTTGGGGCAGTGGGAGGCGGCGCGGGCGCATTTGCACTTGGCTATTTGAAAAAAGCCGGTGAAAAAATGGCAGAAAACGACTTCAAGGACGTTGGCCTTAAAGACGTTATAAAGAAGTCTCTAGAAGCAATGATGTACTTTGTAAATTTGGTCAAACACACCGGACGAAACCAAGGGTGGGATACAGATAAGCTGGTTTTGAAAAATAACAATACGCTGATCGGTGTGCCTAACCATGAAGGAGATTTGGTATTTTTACCGCTAGAATATTTCAAATGGTACATGTCACTTCCCCCGCGAATAATTTCTAAGCTCACTGAAGCAGTAACGCAAGAACGCTCGCTAACAATTGGGGTCAAGGACGGTCAGAGTTACCGAGAGGCTACTGTCACGGTTACAGAGAAGATCTTATTTTCCAGAGAGGACTTCGATCTTGAGAATGAAGATATTTTATTTCCCGAGCTTGTCCACGGAGACCTAGTAAAGCTCGAAGGAAAGCTGACTCGTGGTAATGAGTCTTCCAATTCTGTCGGTTTTGAGTACGAAGGCCACATACTCAACTGTATCCCTGATCATGGGAGTATTAGGAAATTCAAGCCTGCTCTTTTTCTTCATTGCGTCGTTGAAGGCACGATTACTCGGCTGACCAAACAAAGAATGGTTGCTGAAAAGAAGCCAACCATAATACTGCGCAAAATCGTACCACTGGAATCAGATGACCAATACGACATGTTTCAGAGCTAACACTGCACACCAATGTTGCCAAGCAATAGAGGTACCCCACGTTTTTTTTCGACTGGCAATATGTTTGACTGAAAACCGTGTTTTCCCCTGCTATACCTTACGTAGGCAATATCATTAGTTGCAAACTTTAAGGTGGTGAAGCAGGCAGTCCACGGTTAAAACAGATTTAACAGCCTTTTTGAGATCAAACAAGGAATCTGAATATGTGTCTTGCCATTCCCGCCCGAATCGAACAATTAATCGCTGAAGAGAGCGCCATCATCAATCTTGGCGGGATGCGCAAGGAAGTCTCGCTCGCCTTGGTCGAGAATATCTCGGTGGGTGATTATGTGATCGTGCATGCCGGTTACGCGCTGCAAAAGCTTGACCAGGAAGAAGCCGCACACACGCTGGCGATGTTCGCCGAGATGAGCACGATGAATGAATTGCACGGTGATGAAGCTTGAAATATGTAGACGAATTTCGCGACGGTGAATTGGCCAAGAATATTGCCGCCAACATCGCGCGCGAAGCGACCGCAGCATCAGGCTATCGCCTGATGGAATTTTGCGGCGGCCATACCCACGCCCTATCCCGCTACGGCATTGCGGACTTGCTGCCAGCCAGTGTACGCATGATTCATGGCCCGGGTTGTCCGGTCTGCGTGCTGCCGATCGGTCGCGTGGATCAGGCGATACGGCTGGCACGCGAGCATGGCGTGATCCTGTGCACCTATGCTGACACCATGCGCGTCCCGTGCTCCGATAATCTTACCCTGATGCGCGCCAAGTCGGGCGGAGCGGATGTGCGCATGATCTACACGACACAGGATGCGCTGAAGATCGCGCGGGATAACCCGGATCGACAGGTAGTATTTTTCGCCATCGGCTTCGAGACCACCACCCCACCGACGGCTGTGGCGGTCAAACAGGCGGCAGCCGAGGGGCTGAAGAATTTCAGCGTCCTGTGCAACCACGTGCTGACTCCGGCGGCGATGCACGCGATTCTATCTGTAGAGGGCGGGGTGGCACTGGACGGGTTCGTCGGCCCGGCGCATGTTTCCACAGTTATTGGAAGCAAACCGTATGAAGTGTTCGCCGAAGATTACGGCAAACCGGTGGTGATCGCCGGATTCGAACCGCTCGACGTGATGCAGGCGATACTCATGCTGATACGCCAGATCAACGAAGGCCGTGCAGCAGTAGAAAATGAATTTACTCGCGCGGTGACACGCGAAGGCAATCTTAAGGCACAGGCATTAGTTCAAGAGGTTTTCGAGTTGCGCGAGGTGTTCGAGTGGAGAGGCTTGGGCAGCATTCCTCACAGCGCCTTGAAACTGCGGCCAGAGTTCGCCGAATTCGACGCGGAGCTGAAATTCAGCATCGATTATGTGGCCGTGCGCGATCACAAGGCTTGCGAATGCGCGGCTATCCTGCGCGGCGAAAAGCGTCCGCAAGAGTGCAAGATCTTTGGCACGGTGTGTACGCCAGACAACCCAATCGGTTCCTGCATGGTGTCATCGGAAGGTGCGTGTGCCGCGCATTACAGCTATGGGCGATTTCGGGATGCTGCTTAATGAATAGGGCTCTATGTGATTCGTGTTGGGGAGCCCTTCGATGAGTTCAAGATGAAAAATAAGCTTAAAATCCTTTTATCCTTCGACAAGCTCAGGACGAACGGATTTTTGAATTTTATTCATTCCCATAAGCTCAGGACGAATAGGATTTTGAATTTCGCTTATTTTTATTCTCAGGGAGAATGGATTTTTGAGTGCCGTCTATCCTTTGGCCCAGGACGAGCGGGTTTATAAATTCCGCCCATCCTTAAGCTCAGGACAAATGGATTTTCGAGTTCCGTTCGTCCTGAGCTTGTCGAAGGATGGATGGATTGCTGAAAAGGATAAATGAAATGTTTTGGGTGTACATTCTCCGCTGTGCCGATGGTAGCTATTACACCGGTCATACCGACAATCTTGAAAGGCGCATCGGCCAGTACCAGACCGGAGAATGCGAGGGTTATACCGCAACGCGCCGTCCGGTGGAGCTTGCTTGGTCTCAGGAGTGTGTCACGCGGGTAGATGTCTTATCGGCCGAGATGCAAATCAAAGGCTGGAGTCGCAAGAAAAAAGAAGCCATGATGTGCGGCGACTGGACGGAAGTTTCTCGCTTGGCTAGAAGTAAATCCGCTCATCCTTCGACAGGCTCAGGACGAACGGATTTACTTCTTGGGGAGGTTGAAAATTGATTACCCACTTCTATTTCATATAGAGCCAATGAATATAATCAAACCAAATTACTCGCGTCCGCTTGATTTCAAGCAGGGGCGGGTAGATATGTCGCATGGTTCTGGTGGGCGCGCCATGGCGCAATTGATTGCCGAGTTGTTTACTGCCGGTTTTGATAATGCATATCTGGCACAGGGCAACGATGGTGCGTTGCTGCCGCAAATCACCGGGCGGCTGGTGATGTCTTGCGACGGCCATGTCGTGTCGCCGTTGTTCTTCGCGGGCGGCGATATCGGCTGCCTGTCGGTGCACGGCACCATCAACGATGTCGCGATGATGGGAGCGAGGCCGTTGTATCTGGCGGCTTCTTTCATACTCGAAGAAGGCTTCCCTCTAGCCGATCTGAAACGCATCGTCGCGTCCATGGCGAACGCAGCAAGAGTCGCGGGTGTACCCATCGTCGCGGGTGATACCAAGGTGGTGGAGCAGGGCAAGGGCGATGGGGTGTTCATCACCACTACCGGAGTCGGTGTGGCACGCGAGGATATCACTCTGTCCGGCGATCTTGCGCAGCCGGGCGACACAATCCTGCTGTCCGGCACGATAGGGGATCACGGCATGGCGGTGCTTTCGCAACGTGAAAACCTGACTTTCGATGCACCCATCGTGTCGGACACGGCGGCGTTGCATGGGCTGGTCGCAGCCATGCTGGACAGCGGGGCGAAGCTGCGCGTGCTGCGCGACCCAACGCGCGGCGGGTTGGCGACGACACTCAATGAGATCGCCAAACAATCCGGCGTGGGCATGATGCTGCATGAATCCGCCATTGCGGTGAATCAGCCGGTTGAAGCAGCCTGCGAGTTTCTCGGGCTGGATCCGCTATATGTCGCCAACGAAGGCAAGCTGGTTGCCATTTGTGCGCCGGAGGATGCCGGACGCTTGCTTGAAGTGATGCGCGCTCATCCGCTGGCCCGTGAGTCGGCCATCATCGGCGAGGTCACAGAAGATGCCCATGGATTCGTGCAAATGACCACCAAGCTCGGCGGTCGTCGTATCGTTGATTGGCTGGCAGGTGAGCAATTACCGAGGATCTGTTGATTTCACTGCCCCCCGCCTGCAAATTTTTAAGCTCTCACCTATAGCGTCTTGCTGACCTTCATGCTGCCTTGATCTTCCTCGCTGATTTTGATGGTGAAGCCGAGGCGCGACATGAGTTTGAGCATTTTGTGATTGTTGCTCAGCACTTTTCCTTCGATCACTGACAAACCTTTGGAGCGCGCCGCATCCATCAGCGAGACCATGAGTTTTTGTCCCACCCCTTTACCCTGCACGTTATCCGCTATCACCAGTTCGAATTCGCAGGAATCCCCATCCGGGTTGATGGCGTAACGCGCGATGCCGATTTCGATTTCCTTGTCTTGCATGGGGGTCACGGCAATCAGGGCCATCTCGCGGTTGTAATCGATCTGGGTGAAGCGAACCAGCATGGTTTCGGTGAGTTCTTGCATGCTGTCCATGAAGCGGAGATAGTTGGATTCCTCGGATAGTTTGTGCACGAAGTTGTTCACCAGTTCGGCATCTTCCGGGCGTATTGGGCGTATCGCGATGTCCATGCCATCGGCGAGTTGCCATTGGGTGACCAGTTGGATGGGGTAGGGATAGATGGCCATGTGTGCATAGCGGTCGGCGCTGGGCTGACGATATTCCACGACCACGCGCGCATCGGCGGCCAATGCGCCGTTCTCGTCGAGGATCAGAGGATTGATGTCCATCTCTTTGAGCAAGGGCAGTTCGCAGACCATTTCCGACACGCGCAACAACACGTCCTCCAGCGCCGCCATATTGGCCGGAGCCATGTTGCGGAATGTGCCCAGCATCTTGGCGATGCGGGTATTCTGGATCAGCTCTCTGACCAGGAAGCTGTTCAGCGGCGGCAGTGCGACGGCACGGTCACCCATGATTTCGACGGTAGTCCCGCCCGCGCCAAACGTGATTACCGGCCCAAACACCGGGTCGCTGGTGACGCCTATCATCAACTCGCGGCCATTCGGTTTGACGATCATCGGTTCGATGGAAATGCCGTCAATCTGCGCGCTGGGGCGATTGTGCTGAACGTTATCGAGAATTTGCTGGTAGGCAGTGCGAACTTCATGCGCATTATTCAAGTTGAGCAGCACGCCACCGGTATCGCTCTTGTGCGTGATGTCGGGCGAATTGACTTTCATCGCCACAGGGAATCCCAATTGCTGCGAAATCAGCAGCGCTTCGTTGGGCGAATGGGCGACTATGGTTTTTGCGACGGGAATATGGAAAGCGGACAGCAAGGCTTTGGACTCCATTTCAGTCAGCACCTTGCGATGTTCCTGCATGGCGCCCTCGATAATCAGCCGCGCGCTTTCAACATCAGGCTCGACGTGGTGCGAGAACGGGCCGGGCATCTGCGTCAGCAACTTCTGGTTTCGGTAGTAGCTGGACAGATACGAGAAAACTTCCACCGCCGACTCCGGTGTGCAAAAGTGCGGTTTGTGCGCTTTGGAAAATGCATCGCGTGCATCTGCGACCTGCGTCTCGCCCATCCAGCAGGCCAACAGCGGTTTGCTGTGCGTATTGGAAAGTTCAATCAGGATTTGCGCCGATTCCAGCGGCTTGGTCATCGCCTGTGGCGTGAGGATGGCCAGCACACCGTCCACGTTTTCATCTTCCAGGCAGGCTTTGACTGCATGATGGTAACGATCTGCTTGAGCATCGCCGATGATGTCTACAGGATTGCCGTGCGGCCAATTCAGCGGTAAATGCTGATTGAGATATTTAATCGTGGCATCCGACAAAGTGGCCATCGTGAGCCCCAAGTCGGCGGCACGATCCGCCGCCATCACAGCAGGGCCGCCACCATTGGTGACGATGGCAAGGCGGTTGCTGACCGGGTGGAAGCCGCATGACAGTGCCTTGGCGGCGGCGAACAGTTGCGTGATGGTCTGCACCCGCACCACACCTACCCGGCTGACCGCCGCATCGAACACATCGTCCGCGCCAACCAGCGAGGCAGTATGTGACATTGCTGCTTTGGAGCCTGCCGCATGGCGACCGACCTTGACCAGAATCACGGGCTTGATGCGCGCGGCGGCACGTAGCGCGCTCATGAAACTGCGCGCGTTGCGGATGCCTTCGATGTACATCAGGATGCTGTGGGTATTTGCATCGGATACCAGATAATCGAGTATTTCGCCGAAATCAACATCGACCGCTGAGCCCATGGATACCAGGCTGGAGAAACCTACGTCGTTGCTCTGCGCCCAATCCAGGATCGCGGTGCATAGTGCGCCGGATTGGGAAACGAAAGCGATGTTGCCGGTGTTCGCGCCGCCCTTGTTGAAGGTGGCATTGAGGCCGATGGATGGGCGCATGATGCCCAGGCAATTCGGGCCGATCAGGCGAATGCCGTAGCGGCGTGCGATTTCCAGTAATTCCTTTTCCAGTGCCTTTCCCTCATCGCCGGCTTCACAAAATCCAGCGGTAATGATGACCGCTGCCTTTACGCCGTGGATGCCGCAACTTTCGATGATGCACGGTACGGTCCGCGGCGGCGTGGCGATCACCACCAATTCAACCGGTTCACCGATGTCGGCGATCGAGGCGTAGGCGCGCTTGCCCTGCACCTCTGCGTGTTTCGGGTTGACCGGATAAAGCAGACCATTAAAGCCGCTTCCCAGCATGTTCTGAAACACGATTTGACCGACCGAGTCGGGCCGGTCACTCGCGCCAAATACAGCGACGGACTTGGGTGAGAATAGTGCGCTGAGGTAGTGCTTGCCCATGATTTTGCGCGTTAGTTTGAATGTTTGATCGGCATGATAGCACTGTATCGACGCCCAATTTTTGCCATGCAAACTGCATATATCACTCATCCGCTCTGTTTAAATCACCACATGGATGCACTGATTCATATGCGTTTAGCTTGGTGCGGTTAGACGACTTTCTGGATCATCGAGAGTAGATCAGGGTATTGCGGGCTGTAAGCGCAACAAGTTATCGATGAATCTTCGGTTAAAGACTGCCCACAATATTACCGGTATAAGGCTAGGGAAAATGAGGTAGCCAATCTGATAACCTAACGCGATGGTCTCCATGCGCCAACCGGACAAACCCGTTTGAGCGGAAACCTCGGGGCCAAGTTTTATGCCGACTTGTGCCAGGAAATCGAAAGCGATGCCCCAGCTCTGGAAAGGTAGGAGAGTAATGACGCCGACAAGGATTTCCCACCACTTGGCACGAGTGGCAAGCATCAGCGCGAGGAAAAATGGCAAGCCGTAGGAATAGAGCAGGGGATTCACTTCCGACAGCAGTAATGCGCTCTGTTCCGGTGTGGGGTGCATCTCAATGGTAGTTACAAATACCAAATCTAATCCCGGCTGCTCCAGCGCCGACACAATGCCAGATTTGAACTGATCCACCAATAGACGAGCAAAGGCGCCGGTGACGGCTGCATGATACTGCGCACTGAAATACCACGCCGTGAAGCAAAGCGGCAGCCAAAGGATGGTGCGTAGAACAAATTTTCCGAGCGAAGGAGCCTCCGCCGTCATGGTGTTGTCGCTTGCTGCGCCACGGTACCTACTGATAGAGGAGGGGGCGAGATAGAGGGTAAAGCCAGTGGCAGCATCCGAAGCCAGATAAGCCAGACAATCAGTACATCGAGCATGATGAGCGCTTGCCACAGATAAAGATGCGCCCACTCGAAGACCTTCATATTCCATTGGCCGAGATAGAACAGGCTGATCACACGCACGATATTCAGCGTTTGCACCGCAAACAGACCGACGAAGATGCCGATCACGCGGTATTTCCAGGGCGCAGGGAAAGCGAGCATGGCGGCAATGAGAACAATGGCTGCCTCAATGCCGTTGCATCCCGCCTCGATGGAAACCGCGAAGCCGTTGGTAGTGCTCTGAATAATCTTGCCGAAAGCGGTAACGTGCGAATCGATGAGATTGATCAGGCCGGCGCTAATACGCACCAGCGCTGCGGTCCACGGGAGCACGACGGCGCTTTGCATGGGCTGCGTCAACTCGGCCGCAAACAGCGTGACCAGGATTACGGCGAAGAGAATGGAGAAGCGCAACATAAATAAGTGTTATTTGAACGCAAAATTGTGAGCGATAAATGAATATGACTCTGCGTGGTCAAGCTGACTTGGAGTATGCCTATGGCGGGGAATCAAGGCGGACCGATCATACATTGGCTTCGCAAGACCCGAATCGGGCGATTGGTGGTGAATGTAGAGGTGCCATCAAAGACGGTAAATTTTAAATAACAGCGCGCCTGGTGCGCGCTCGCGTTGCGATACATCCGAAAAGAGCTGTCAGAGCGATTAGCAATATCACAGTCCAGTGGCTCAACGTTGGGATCGGCTTAATGGAAATTGCTGAAGCAACGCTGATCCCTGGCCCACCGGGATCGGTAATGGAGCCATTGGCGTTGAGATCAGCGTCACCTAGCCCACCATCGGTGATGGAGAAGGTGACGGTATTGCCGGTCACGGTTGCTTGCAAGGGGTACCAGTGCATTTGAGCCACACCAGGCTCGGCTCCATACTCCCAGTAAATAACCCCGGTACTTGGCATCGTTGCAGGTAGGGTCAAGGTAAAGTTCAAGGTTGATGCCGGGGTACAACCGCTGGTGGTGAAAGTTACAAGGCCATGAGGAAAGCTCACCCCAGGGGGTAGCGCAGGCGGTGAGCTTGGACCTCCGGTCACTGGAATAAAGCGCACTTGGCTAAAAGTGCAGCCTGGCCCCCCTCCGTTAAAGCTCAAACTCGTTATTCCGCTGCCAGTCGCAGCCGGTGCACTGTAGCTGGTTTGGGTTGGGGTGATATTGACCGTTGCTGAGGCTAGACCAGTCCCTACGGTGTTGATGGACCGCACACTGCAGCTGTAGGTCGTGCCATTACTAAGCCCGGTCACCGTGATCGGACTCGTCGCCCCGTTTGCTGTGATCGCACCGGAGTTACAGCTGACGATGTAGCCCGTAATCGCGGCTCCGCCGCTAAATGCCGGGGTAGTAAAGCTAATGACTGCTTGCACATTGCCGGCACTGGCACTGGCTATCGCCGGTACTCCCGGCACCACTGCACTCACGTTAAAACTGTGATCCATATCAGGGGCTGCCATATAGGTTGCATCGCCTCCCTGACTTAACCTTAGCGTGCAGGTGCCAACGGCCACCAGGGTGATGGTGCTACCATTGGTTCCGCTCGATGTACATACCGCAGGCGTGGGGGAGGTGAATGAAACCGCAAGGCCCGAGGATGCTGTGGCGCTTACCGTAAACGGTGGATCTCCATACGTCTTATTTGCAAGTGCATCAAAGGCAATAGTCTGATTTGCAGGAGCGATCGTAATGCTAAAATTCTGTGTGGTAGCGGGCGTAACACTGTTGCTCGCGGTGATGGTGCCGTTGAAGCTTCCCGCGATTGACGGCGTTCCGCTAATGAGACCAGTTGGGCCGTTAAGCGCCACGCCAGTCGGCAAAGCGCCAGTGGTCACCGCAAAAGTTGGGGCGGGAGTGCCGCTTGCAGTCACGGTAAAAGCGTAGGGCGTAGCCACTGTTCCATTTGGCAAGGCACTATTTGTCAAAGCAGGAGGCTGGCCATTAGTCAACGTGAAGCTTGCGCTCAAGGGTGATACCGTTGCCTGAACACTATAGGTGCCAAGTGTCCCGTTGGCGGTTAACGCGGGCGCCGTAGCGATACCCGCCGCATCGGTAGTGATGGTGACCATGCTTACGCCGCCCGTAAATGTCGCTGACGCCCCGGAAGTTGGCGCGGTAAAAGTTACTCCTATGCCTTGTACTGGGTTGCTGGCCATGTCCCGTGCAACGACGCTAAGCGCGCTGGGGAATGCGATGTTGGCCAAGGTGATCTGCGGCGTACCCGATTGCACCGCGAGTGCAGCTACCGGCGCAATAGACGTGTTTAACAGCACCGACACATTAGCGCTGCTTCCGTTCCCGCTCACCAGGTCTAGTCTGCCGTCACTACTAAAGTCACCAATGGCGATTGAGCGTGGTGAGCCCCCAGTGACAAACGAGGTCGCAGCTTGAAAGGTTCCGTCACCGTTGCCCACAAGAATGGAAGCAGTGCCGGCAAGTTGATTTGATACAGCGATATCGAGTTGGCCATCGCCATTCATATCGCCGATTACCACCGAGGGCCCGCATCTGTCGCGAAACTGGTCAGCGGAGCGAACGTGCCATCGCCGTTGCCAAGGAAAATCGAAACGGAGTTGGTGCCGAAACCCGCCACCGCCAGATCGAGCTTGCCGTCGCTATCAAGATCCCTGGCGGCTACTGAAAACGGGTTAAGCCCTGCCGCTAAATTAGTCGCTGGTTGGAACGTGCCGTCGCCGTTGCCAATAAGAATCGAAACCGTGCTCGAGATCGGAGAGAAATTACCCGTTGCGAGGTCGAGTTTGCCATCGCCGTTGAAATCACCAACCGTTACCGAGCGTGGATCTTTTTGGGTGGCGAAGTTGGCTACGGCTTGAAAAGTGCCATCGCCATTTCCCAATCGAATCGAAACGTCGTTACTGCTCTGATTTACTGCGGCGACATCGAGATTGCCGTCGCCGTTAAAGTCACCGACTGTCACCGCGAAGGACAGAGACCCCATTGCATAATCAGTCTTGGGCAGAAAGGTGCCGTCTCCGTTGCCGAGAAGAATTGAAACGGTGCTGGCGCCATTGTTAGCGATAGCTAGATCAAGTTTGCCGTCGCCATTCAAATCCCCCACCACGATGCCTTGTGGCGCGCTTCCTGTAATAGAGTTGATCGTCGGCTGAAACGTACCATTGCCATTGCCGAGCAAGATGGAAACGGTGTTGCTGCCTGGGTTGGTCACTGAAATATCGAGATTACCGTCTGCATTAAAATCAACGAGCGCTATCCAGTATGGATTGACGCCAACCGCATAGGTGACCACCGGGGCGAACGTTACAGCTGCCTGCGCGCTCCATCCCTAGCACGCGATGGCTCCGACGCCCACTAAACGCCACCATGTTGGCGCTAATGCTCCGGCGAAACCGCGACAGCCGTGGTTGAGGGCAATGCAAGTTATTGTCAGTAACCGAGTCATAGAGTGCCGAAGAAATGTCAGTGAAGTTCGAAAAGGATATTTCCGAAGCGACAGTTATCCTAGCTTCGAATTAAATGATTTATTTTATGGCCGACTCTATAAGAGTATCGTTTAGTTGAAACGGTACTCAAGTAGTTTTTATTTCATGTGCAAAAAATTAAGGCCAGCTTAAAGCTGGCCTTAATTTTTAAGAGTATATGATCATTCATTGCCACCAAAATGCATCTTAATACCCTTTAAACCGCTGCTGGAAAATTACCGGCCTGTTAGGCTTCCTGGATTTCCCAATTGACCGAACGGCCCATTAAATCCGGACTGAATAATGTTGGTTTGATTAGAGACATGAGAGTAACGTGGGTAATTTGCTGGCGGCTCGGTCTGAATGGTTTGTCCGGTTGCATCTGGTTGAACTTGGCCAGTAGCGCCGACTTGGCCAGTTCTGCCACCAGCTGGGCCAATGGATGTCCCAGAGTTGCTATACAGGCCAGAGGTAGTAACACCCACCATGGAATCAGCGTTTGCCAAAGAAACACCCAATGCAAAACAGGACATAATTGTGATATTTATAAGACTCTTTTTCATGAAAAGCTCCTAAATATGAAGTTGGAAGGATAGTAATTATAGGATCAAGGTCGCCTTGACCTGCGTATAGTACCAGTTAACCAGAGGGTGTAAATAGTTTTATGTAATGGGTCTTTTTCTGAAAATTACCAGCTACCTGAAAAAAGCTTTATTTGACCAATTTGAAGCATTGAAACGCTACTGATTTAGAAGTTTTTTGCCCAGATCGGATACATCAGGCCGTCTATTATCGCGCCGGTGCATCTAATCTCGTGTCATATATACAGGTAGAAGTACCATTTGCACAGTATATGCGATTAACAATAAGAGAACAGACTGGTATGTGTGCTCAAATTTAATGCCTTAGAACATCATTCATTTTTAGGCAATGAATCATTCGTCCTTGTCCAGTTCTGCATCCCATCCCTCGCTACGGGCGGTCTTGATAGCTTGTGCATACAAATGCGCATGTTTCTCACGCAGATTTTCTGGTAATCGGCTGGGCAGATGTGCGTAAGGTTCCCAAGCGGCATAAACCTGTTCGTACAAATTTTGCATGCGTGCAGAATCCCAGCCTGCACAGGTTTCAGTTTCGGGCAAGATACCGAATACCCAGGCATCGCGCACAATGCGCCCCAAATGGGTCAATCCGCCCTGTGCGTCATTGTCGACGCCGACATAAAGTTGTAGTGTCATCGTGTAAGTCCTGCATAAAGTGCGGGTAATTTTTCCGGCAGCCGTTCTACATGGTCTAACACGATGTAATTTTTGGCTCCGAAAATCCGCGAAACGTATTGATCTGCTCTCGGGTCGAGTGAAATGCAGAATGTGGTCACGCCGGAACGGGCCATTTCCTCCACGGCTTTTTTAGTATCGAAACGTAAATACTGTGGATCACGTACATCTATGTCTGCCGGCTCGCCGTCGGTAATCAACAGCAACAATTTTTTGGCAGATTTCTGCAATTTCAGATAATGCCCGGCGTGGCGTATAGCGGCTCCCATGCGCGTGGAAAACTGCCCCTTCATGCCTGCCAAACGGGATTTCGGAATTTCATTGTAAGGCTGATCGAAATCCTTAAAGCGAGAATACTCTACTTTGTGGCGCCCATCCGAGAAAAAACCGTGAATCGCAAAGGGGTCACCGATTTTGTTGATTGCGTCTGCGAGCAACACGGTGGCCTGTCGCTGTAAATCAAGAATACTGTATTCTTGTCCGGCCACTTTCTCGTTGGTTGATTCGGATAAATCCAGCAGCACCATCACCGAAATGTCGCGCACCTTACGCACTGAGCGCATCATGATGCGCTGATCAGGTTGCTGCCCCATGCGAATATCGATCATGGCCCGAATGGCGGCATTTATATCAACCTCGTCACCGTCTTCCAGCTTGCGGATGCGAGTTACGCCCTGCGGTTGCAGCGCATCCAGCAGAAACTTCAAGCGGTTTATAGTTCTCTTGTGCTGCAAGGTGATATCGTTAATCAGCTGCAAATCGCCCGCCTTCGGCCGCTTTTCCAGCACGGTAGCCCAGGAAGGACGGTCAAGCTGTATCTGGTAGTCCCATTCCGAGTAGTAATAAGGCTCGGATACAGGCTCTTTGCCTTCCAGTTCGTTGAAGGACTTACCCATGTCTTCGTAGGGGAAGAGTTCGGTGTCCAGAACCCAAATTTCTTCCGCATCGTCGCCGGCGTTTTCTACCTCGACTTCATTGGCAAGCTCAACTGCGCTGACATATTTGCGAACCTGCTTGGGAGCGTTATATCCAGCTGCCATTGCCTTGTCGAAATCAAATTCTTCGAATTCCCAAATGTAACGGTTATCGTCACGATAAGGAGCAGTGAGTAAATCGCTGCGGGGAGCAAAGCCAATATGCTTGGCCATGAATTCATGCGCCAGTTGTACCCCGATATCCCAGGAAATATGATTCGTGTCGAGGCGCTCTGCAGCCATTTTGAACAATACCCGTCCCTGGGTTATCCAGGGATCATCGTCATGGTAGCTATCGTCTAGCAGAGCGCGTGCCAGACGATTAAGAAAATCCCCTGCTGTGCTGCCCTGACCGGAAGTAATAGTGTGGAATTGCGCCCATAAATGCTTGAGCCCGGGGAACTTGCGCACAGCCAGTGTTTCAACGCGTGCGTCCTCGATCACGCTGATAACCGCCATCTGCCAGGGATTAAGTGCCTCGGCTGAAATTGGCTCGCTGGTATAGACAATGTGAGCTGCGCAATGTGCAGCGGCAGCGCGGTAAACTTCCAAGCCGGGTAATTTAGTTTCGCCCAGGACGAAATCGTCATAAGCATCCGGTATATGAAGAAAATAGCCCTCGATAAAGGGCCGGTAGCCTTCTCTTGTCTCGAAGTCCCCCGATGTGGGTTTCATGAAGAAGTCGCGCGCCCACAATGCTCGTAGATACATGTTGATGCGACGCTGAACATCAATAAACAGCGTGCCCTTTCGTTCCTTCTGCAGCATGGCCAGGGATTCTTTGGATTTCAGGCTGAAATAGCTGGCCTGCTCCGGATAATTGGTGCGGTAAGCATGCGCGCCCCACAGTGCCCAGCGCCGTAAACCACCCAGGGTGAGCTGACTAAACAGCATTTCCAGGTTTTCGAGCATCGGACGCACTCCGCGCGGTGCCTGAGACACGAGAGTATTAAGGAATTGCAGATAGGAACGGAACAGGGCTTCGTCGCCGAGACGGTTGGCCGCTGTGGGTGCTGTGCTGAGAACCAGTTCGATTACTGCGCCGGAAGTTTTGGAGGCCATTGCCAGCGCATCTTGCACCAGATCGGGTATGGCATCCTCGCCGATCTCCTTGGCTACCAGAGGCGCATGGTCAATCCAGGTGGCAACGAGGCTGTCATCCTTGCCCAGACTTTTCAGCGCGGAAGCCCCCTTAAGGTAATTGTCCAAGCCGCGTGCGCTAAAAACCTTGGTGGCTTCATGCCACGCAGAATGCAGACTCTCCAGCAATTTAGGAGAGAGCGAATCAAGCAATTCCTGATAGTCTTCAAGACTGATTGACATGGTTACTCCACCAGTAAGGACGTTAACGTGGAACTCGCGCAGCAATTCGTTTGCTCCCTCTCCCACCGAGAGAGGGTCGGGGTGAGGGAAACGGGCATGGCGAGTATTATCATCGGGGGCGGCATCTTTGCCATGCCCGTTAGATACAGCGCGGAATCAAAAGAACGTAGTCACCGCAGCATCCAGCGCATCGCGCATGTCGGGATCATCGGTGATTGGTCGCACCAACGCAACACGGCAAGCCTTGACCGGATCGACGCCGGTGGCGATAAGGCTGCCAGCGTAAATAAGCATACGAGTCGAGATCCCTTCGTCCAGTCCGTGTCCCTTCAGGTTGCGAGCACGCTCGGCGATGGAAACCAGCTTGCCGGCAATTTCGGGAGTAACGTTGGTTTCATGAGAAACAATTTCGGTTTCAATTTTGTGGTCGGGATAGTTGAAGTCGAGGCCACCGAAACGTTGTTTGGTTGACTGCTTCAGATCCTTCATTAAACTTTGATAGCCAGGATTGTAGGAAATAACCAATTGAAAGTCAGGGTGAGCATGTACCAGTTCGCCTTTTTTTTCTAGCGGAAGTACGCGGCGATTGTCGGTTAACGGGTGGATTACCACAGTTGTATCTTGACGCGCCTCGACTACTTCGTCGAGATAGCAAATCGCGCCAAAGCGTGCGGCGATAGCCAGAGGGCCATCTTGCCAGCGGGTGCCGTTGGCGTCGAGCAGAAAGCGTCCAACCAGATCAGAGGCGGTCATATCCTCATTGCAGGCCACAGTGATCAGGGGTTTGCCCAGCTTCCATGCCATATGCTCAACAAAGCGGGTTTTGCCACAACCGGTAGGGCCTTTCAGCATCATTGGCATGCGTACGGAATAGGCTGCCTCATACAGCTCAATTTCGTCCGAGACGGGGCGATAGTAAGGTTCTTGTTTAATCCTGTATTGCTCGATGATGTCGCTCATTTCAGTTTCCATCTTTTTGATCGTTTTTAACCCAGGGGAGCAAATGCCCGCTCATTTGCAGTCACTTGCGTCCATGTGCTAAAAAATAAATTTGACTAGGCCAAAAAATTCCCTGTCGCCTGCAACATAGCAAGCAGGCGCCAGAGAAAATACTACTTTATACAGTTTTACCGCGGAAAATCACCATCGCCGCACCTTGCGATTGGTTGAAATTGTTGTAACCAACCAGGCGTACGTGGTTGTTTGGGTTCGCCTTGCGACAGGCTTCGGCTTCAGCAATTACCTTGTCCACATCGGTTTCACCAAACATCGGCAATTTCCACATATACCAGTAGTAGTCCATCAGGTATTCCGGCTCGGTATGTTCGATTGCGGGGTTCCAGCCTTTGGAAAGCAGGTATGCCACCTGTTTCTTGATTTCATCCGCAGTCATGGCAGGCAAGTAGGAGAAAGTCTCGAACTTGCGGCTAGCCGGGTCGCTTAGACGCGATTTGTAATCCATTACTTCACTCATGATTTACTCCTTTTATTTAGTTATAAGGGGCAGACCGCAGCCTGCAACCCGCTACTGTTTGATTATTTGTGAGCCACGTCCAGCTTATCAACGGTGTCGAACTCAAACTTGATCTCTTTCCAGGTTTCCATGGCGATCTTCAGTTCTGGGCTGTGTGCAGCGGCCTTGGTTAAGATAGCTTTGCCTTCCTTCTCGATGGCAATCCCTTCGTTACGGGCTGCCACGCAAGCTTCCAGAGCCACGCGGTTGGCTGCAGCACCTGCAGCATTACCCCATGGGTGACCCAGCGTTCCACCACCAAACTGTAGAACGGAATCATCGCCGAAGATAGCTACCAGCGCTGGCATGTGCCATACGTGGATACCACCGGAGGCAACCGGAATCACGCCTGGCATGGAACCCCAGTCCTGATCGAAGAAGATGCCGCGATTGCGGTCTTCCTTGATGAATTTGTCGCGCATGATGTCGATCCAGCCGAGTGTGGCTTCGCGATCGCCTTCCAGTTTTCCTACAACGGTACCGGAGTGCAGGTGATCACCGCCGGAAAGGCGCAATACCTTGGCCAGCACGCGGAAGTGAATACCATGATGCGGGTTACGGTCGAGCACGGCGTGCATGGCGCGGTGAATGTGCAACAGCATGCCATTCTTGCGACACCAGTTCGCCAAGCCGGTGTTGGCAGTCAGACCGCCGGTGAGGTAGTCGTGCATAATGATCGGCGCGCCGATTTCCTTGGCAAACTCAGCACGTTCGTACATCATTTCGGGCGTTGGAGCTGTAACGTTAAGGTAGTGTCCCTTGCGCTCGCCAGTTTCGCGTTCAGCCTTCAATGTTGCATTGTGTACAAACTCAAAACGATCGCGCCAACGCATGAACGGTTGGCTATTAACGTTTTCGTCGTCCTTGGTGAAGTCCAGGCCGCCGCGCAAACATTCGTAAACGGCACGGCCATAATTCTTGGCAGACAGACCCAGCTTGGGTTTAATGGTGCAACCCAGCAATGGACGGCCATATTTGTTCATCTTGTCGCGTTCGACCTGAATACCTTGAGGTGGGCCTCCACAGGTTTTTACATAAGCAATCGGGAAGCGGATATCTTCCAGACGCAGGGCGCGCAGCGCCTTGAATCCAAACACGTTACCGACTAGTGAAGTCAGTACGTTGACCACAGAGCCTTCTTCAAACAGATCAATCGGATAGGCCACAAAAGCAAAGAAACAGGTATCATCACCAGGAACGTCTTCGATGCGATAAGCGCGACCCTTGTAGTAATCCAGATCGGTCAACAGATCGGTCCAAACTGTGGTCCAGGTACCAGTAGAAGATTCGGCGGCAACAGCAGCGGCCAATTCTTCACGGGGCACCCCAGGTTGCGGAGTGATTTTAAAACAGGCTAGGATATCGGTATCCAGAGGGGTGTATTCTGGCGTCCAGTATGTATGCCTATATTCTTTCACACCGGCGTTGTAGGTTTTGACTGCCATTGCAGGCTCCTTGATTTCAAGTTAACGTGTATCGATCCTTTCGGAACGGCTTCTAGCTCGTTTGAGCGTAGCAGAACTATATCTACGCACAGTCATAAATAACAATTGTATTTTTTAATATTAATGATAGATTAAAGTCTATGATAAATAGTGTGAACATGAAACACGCAACATTGCGCCAGCTGCAGGTGTTTGAGGCGGTTGCGCGCAATTTGAGTTTTACTCGCGCTGCGGACGAATTGCATCTTACTCAACCTACCGTCTCGATCCAGATCAGGCAATTAACGGATATTGTTGGCCTTCCATTACTGGAACAGATCGGAAAGCGGGTTTTTTTGACCGATTTGGGTCAAGAATTGCTGGTGCTGTGTCGCGACACTTTCGAGGGGCTGTCACAGTTTGAGATGCTGATTTCGGACAGAAAAGGGATGAAAACGGGAAAGTTACGCTTGGCGGTAGTTACTACTGCCAAGTATTTCATTCCGCGCTTGCTTGGGTCATTTTATAAACGCTATCCCGGTATTGAAGTTTTCCTGAATATTTCCAACAGAGAAATGATACTGCATCGTCTCGAAAACAACGAAGACGATTTATACATCCTCGGACAGCCGCCCGTGCACATAGATGTCCATGCCGATTACTTCATGGAAAATCCGTTGGTGGTTCTGGCACCGTACGATCATCCCTTGTCGGGAAAAAGGAATGTTCCATCGTCTCGCTTGGCAGAAGAGCCCTTTCTGATGCGCGAGCCAGGATCGGGTACCCGACTTGCCCTCGAGCGGTTTTTTAACGAGCAGGGACTAGCGCTAAAAATCAGGATGGAGTTGGGCAGCAGCGAGGCCATCAAACTGGCAGTGGCGGGGGGATTAGGCATAGCCGTGCTGTCGGCGCATGCCTTGGCGCTGGAACGAAACAGCAAAGAGCTCTCCATACTGGATGTAGCAGGATTCCCCATCAGGCGCCAATGGCACGCTGTTTATCCTGCCGACAAACGGTTGTCGGTGGTCGGCAGCACTTTTCTGGATTTTCTGAAGCAGGAAAGCCGATCAGAAGCGAACCGTTACCTGGTCGGCATTCCAGGATTTTTACAAGTGGGTGAGAATGAAGCCGGTTCTGTCGAAATAACAAAGCCTCATACTCGCAAACGGATTATCTAGTCATATTGAATGATATATAAATATACTTAATGGATTTTTCCGTCCATTAAGTATGACCCAGATCATTGGTATGCCATTTGAGCAAGGCAGGTATTGAAGCAGAATATCTTCCATGCCTCGCTCCCATTCTTTGCTCTCACGGTATAATCGCACTCCTTTTTTACCGGCGATCCAGCCTGAATGTTGATTTTTCGCGGACTTAACTCAACAGGCAAAACGCCAGTTGCACTAACTATCGGCAATTTTGATGGAGTACACCTGGGTCATCAGGCGTTACTCAAGCAATTAAAGATGGCAGCGCAGATGCTCGGACTTCCAACAGCAGTGCTGGTATTCGAGCCGCATCCGCGTGAATTTTTTACACCGCAGGAGGCTCCTGCGCGGCTGACCAGCATGCGCGAGAAGCTTGAGTTTTTCGCGACACTTGATGTGGATCGCGTATATGTATGTCGCTTTAATAGTGGTTTTGCACAGATGAGCGCGGTGGATTTCATTCATGCTCTGTACGAGAAGTTGGCGGCAAAGTTTGTGCTGATTGGCGATGATTTTCGTTTCGGTAACCGACGCAGCGGCGATATTGCGTTGATGGAGAAGATAGGCAGCCAGCAAGGTTTTAAAGTGGAGGTCATGCATAGGGTGTCGCATAATGGCGTACGCATATCCAGCACGGCGGTGCGCGCTGCGCTGGTTGAAGGTGATCTGCGTGCGGCACAGCGTTATTTGGGGCGGCCTTATAGTATCAGCGGGCGTGTGGTTTATGGCGACGGTTTAGGCAAGCAGCTGGGGTTCCCGACCGCAAATATACAGTTGAAGCACAATCGGCCGCCGCTTACCGGTATTTTTGTAGTAAGGGTGCAGGGGGATGATCTGCTGCCAATGCAGGGGGTAGCGAGCCTGGGTGTACGTCCCACGGTGAAACAAAACGGCAAGCCAGTACTGGAAGTCCATCTTTTCGATTTTTCGGGCGAAATTTATAACAAACATTTGCGCGTGGATTTCCTGCACAAGCTGCGCGATGAAGTGAAGTACCTTGACCTGCAAAGTTTGACGCAGCAGATTGAGCTCGACGTGTGCAATGCAAAGCAATGGTTTATACAACATGATTGATTATAAAAAAACTCTTAATCTTCCCGATACGCCTTTCCCCATGCGCGGCGATTTGGCCAAGCGCGAACCGCAGATGCTCGCTCAATGGCAGGCACAGCAACGCTATGAAAAAATACGCGCCACCAGCCTGGGACGTCCAAAGTTCATCCTGCATGACGGCCCGCCTTACGCTAATGGCGACATCCACATTGGCCATGCGGTGAACAAGGTGCTCAAGGACATAATTGTCAAAAGCAAGACTTTATCCGGCTTCGATGCGCCGTATGTGCCCGGCTGGGATTGTCATGGTCTGCCGATTGAATTGCAGGTGGAAAAGAAGCATGGCAAGGAGATGCCGCCCGCTCGCTTTCGTGAGCTGTGCCGCGAATACGCCACCGAGCAAATCGAGAGACAGAAAAAGGATTTTATTCGTCTGGGTGTGCTGGGTGATTGGGACAATCCATATCTCACCATGAACCACCAAACCGAGGCGGACATCATCCGTGCCTTGGGAAAAATATTCGAGCGCGGCCATCTTTACCAAGGGCGCAAGCCTGTGAACTGGTGTCTAGATTGTCAGTCCGCGCTGGCCGAAGCAGAAGTCGAGCATGAGGATAAAACGTCGTCCGCGATTGATGTGGGTTTTGAAGTCATAAGTATCGATTCGTTGGCTAAGGTTTTTGGCGTGTCTTTGCCGGGTGATGAAAAAGCTTATGCGGTCATTTGGACTACCACGCCATGGACGTTGCCCGCTAACCAGGCAGTAAGCGTACATCCTGATTTAGATTATGTGCTGGTACGAACACCGCGCGGATTGCTGATACTGGCTGCTGATCTGAAACAAGCATGCCTGGATCGCTATGAATTGGATGGAGAAACACTCGCTACTTGCAAGGGCGTTGCACTGGATGGTACGCCATTACATCACCCATTCGATAAACGCGGGGTAAAAATTATTTGTGGTGACCATGTAACACTGGAAGCTGGTACAGGCTTGGTACATACCGCCCCGGCACATGGCCTGGACGACTATTTTGTTGGTCAGAAGTACGGGTTGCCAAATGACAGCCCGGTGGGCGACGATGGCAAGTTCCTCGCCAGCACTCCGCTGGTCGGCGGTCTGTTCGTATGGAAAGCGAATGACGTGGTGGTTGCCACACTTCAGGCCAGCGGGCATCTGCTGCACCTGGAAAAAATACAGCATAGCTATCCGCACTGCTGGCGGCACAAGACCCCGATCATTTTTCGTTCCACACCACAGTGGTTTATCGGCATGGAACAATTTCACCCAACGCAGTCCCTCTCGAAGACGGGAGAGGGAGCAAACTTGCGCGATCTCGCCAACAATGCGGTCGAAGCCACACAATTCTATCCGGCATGGGGCAAGGCACGACTGAAAGCGATGATTGCAAACCGCCCGGATTGGTGCGTATCTCGCCAGCGTAATTGGGGCGTGCCGATGCCGTTCTTCGTCCACAATGAAACCACGCAGTTGCACCCGCGCACGCTTGAGTTGATCGAGCAGGTCGCGCAGCGCGTTGAGCAGCAGGGTATCGAAGCGTGGTTTTCGTTGGACGCCAAAGAGTTGTTGGGCGAAGAAACGGCACAATACCGCAAACTTTCTGACACGCTGGACGTGTGGTTCGATTCCGGCACTACCCATGAGTCGGTGTTGCACCGACGCAAGGATTTGTCATTTCCGGCAGATTTGTATCTGGAAGGATCGGACCAGCATCGCGGCTGGTTTCAGTCTTCACTGCTTACCTCCTGCGCAATGAATGACCGTGCACCATACAACGCATTGCTCACCCATGGTTTCGTGGTGGATGGCCATGGACATAAAATGAGCAAATCCAAGGGCAATGTCATCGCGCCGCAGAAAATTTTTGATACGCTGGGTGCGGACATTTTGCGCCTTTGGGCTGCGTCCACTGACTATTCCGGCGAGATGACCATCTCCGACGAGATACTTAAGCGTGTGGTGGAAAGCTACCGTCGCATCCGTAACACCTTACGCTTCTTGTTGGCGAATACTGCCGATTTTGATGTGCAGCGAGATGCCTTGCCAGTGGAAGAATGGTTGGAGATTGATCGCTATGCACTGGCGCTGGTAAGCCGGTTGCAGATGGAGGTTAAAGGCGATTATGCGCGCTACGAGTTCCATCTTGTAGCACAGAAATTACAGACTTTTTGTTCCGAGCAACTGGGTGGATTTTATCTGGATATTCTCAAAGATCGCCTCTACACTACGGCGAAAAATTCGCGCGCACGACGTTCTGCACAGAATGCACTGCACCATATTAGCCATAGTCTGGTGAGATTAATGGCGCCGATACTAAGCTTTACCGCAGAAGAAGCGTGGGAGATATTGAGTGGCCAGCAGGACGTGAGTGTGTTTCAGCAGGTATGGCTTTCCCTGCCAGATTTGCCGGAAACAGACGATCAAGTTTTGGTGCAAAATTGGACGACAATTTGTAATTGGCGTGCCAGAATAAATAAGCACATTGAAGAGGTACGCGCTGCCGGGCTTATTGGCCAGGCGCTGGCCGCCGAGGTTGAAATTTACGCAGCGGATGAAAATTTCGATGTACTTGCCCGTCTTGGTGATGACCTGCGTTTTGTGCTGATAACTTCGCGTGCCACAATGCATCGCGTTACATCTGAAGCGGAAGAGCGCATTGAAGTAACGCCGAGCAAGAATATCAAGTGTGAACGTTGCTGGCATTACCGTGCCGATGTAGGGAGCGATCCTCAAAACGCTACTTTGTGCGGGCGCTGCGTCAGTAATTTATCGGGTGACGGCGAGGTGCGGAAGTATGCTTAAGCAAAAACTTCATTCCCTTCTACCTCTTATGGGAAAAGAATGACGAAGCCGGTTGGGGGAGGTGCGGGGTTGATACACTGGTTAAGCTTGGCAACGGTAATAATCATCCTCGATCAGATCACCAAGCTGTGGGTAAGCCAGAATTTTGTCTATGGCGAGAGCATGGTGGTGACAGATTTTTTTAACTTGGTACTCGTGCACAACAGTGGTGCGGCGTTCAGCTTCCTCAGTAATGCTGGAGGCTGGCAACGTTGGTTATTCAGCGCCATCGCCGTGACAGCTTCGGTATGGATAATTTGGCTACTACGCAAACATAAGCAGGAGAAGCTGTTTTGTTTTGCGCTGACATTGATACTAGGTGGTGCACTGGGTAATCTGATAGACCGCGCTGCTTATGGCTATGTGGTGGACTTCCTGGATTTTTACTGGAACACTTATCACTTTCCTGCATTTAACATTGCAGATTCCGCGGTTACCTGTGGCGCGGGGTTGTTGCTGTGGGAAAGTTTTATAAAAAAAACATAGCATGTATTTCCTTCGCGGGAATAACAAATTAGGGTGCTTCTAAAAATACAGAGTTCGCCAAATTCAAGGCGCGAAAAAATAAAAAATTGCTGCATATGCTTGATATGCAAGTAATAAGTCCTTATTTTTAGAGGTATTCATTATTTATTGATAGAGATGGAATGGAACTATTACTCGCTAATCCCCGTGGTTTCTGTGCTGGAGTTGATCGCGCCATCGAAATGGTCGAGCGTGCGCTGATCCTGCATGGTGCCCCAATCTATGTGCGCCACGAAGTGGTACACAACGAGTTTGTGGTTGCTAACTTGCGAAAAAAAGGCGCAGTGTTCATTGATGATTTAGCCGATGTGCCAGCGGGCAGCATCCTAATTTTCAGCGCACATGGTGTATCGCAAGCGGTACGAAGCGAAGCGGCGGCACGTGGGTTCACGATATTCGACGCAACTTGCCCGTTGGTAACCAAAGTGCATACCGAAGTTGCGCGTCTGCGCGAGCGGGGCAAGGAAATTATAATGATAGGACACGCTGGGCATCCTGAAGTGGAAGGCACGATGGGGCAGGGCGACGGAAGCATGTATCTGGTGGAGTCGCCTGCAGACGCGCAGCTTCTGGAGGTGAAAGACCCAAATAATATCGCCTTTGTCACCCAGACTACCCTGTCCATGGATGATACCGCCACCATCATCGCGGTGCTCAAGACACGGTTTCCGGGTATTACCGGCCCCAGTAAGAATGACATTTGCTATGCTACGCAGAACCGGCAGGATGCGGTCAAGCATCTGGCCAGCCAATGCGACGTAGTAATCGTGGTGGGTTCGCCCAGCAGTTCTAATTCCAACCGCTTGCGCGAAGTGGCACATAACATGAACGTCCCATCCTACCTGGTTGATAATGCAGGTGAATTGCAAGCGGAATGGCTATCCGGAAAATTTCATATTGGTATCTCGGCCGGAGCTTCCGCTCCGGAAGTGCTGGTGCAGGACGTGATTGCACGGTTACAAGAGCTGGGTGCAGAGAGCGTTCGTGAATTGGATGGCATTAGTGAAAATGTAGTATTCCCAATTCCAAAAGGGCTTACCTGAACAAAATCTGGGATCGCGCGATTTCTTTAAGCTACGCACCAGATGTGGCTTCAAACCGCGAGAACGCTAATGCCAGCGCAACGCTGGTAGTGTCCACTCTCAGAACCTTTACCATCGTGCGAGTTCCCCCCAATTTGCCGCAGGCGAAGAGCCGACCTTGGCCCACCCGCAGGATTATCATGCAGGCCTTCGTTCCAGCATCATACTAATGGCCAAAAGAGGAGTGAGCTTTTGAGCCAGTACAAGCTGAAGGTTTTGTCCAGATCGTGGAAGGCCTGGATATTCGGGGCATTCGCCACACGAATTATTAATTCCATGTCTGCAAAACCAGTCTCGTCAGGGTTGAAGAATAACCATGAAATTATCACCGCAGCCAGCTAATACAAGCACAGCTAACCCCATTAACGTGAAAGATGCGCATATTTCCGGTCAATTGCTGGAAATGGGGCACGCCGATGCAGCTGTAGCATTGCAGCAGCTTGCATCGCGCTTAGATGGCCTGACGCAGGCTGAAGCCGGTGCTCGCTTGAAACGATATGGGCTGAATGCGATTGCCCGGGAGCAGCGGCTATCTGCCTTGATGCGCCTGTTGAGCAACGTCAAGAATCCATTGGTACTGCTGCTCGTGGCGCTGGGCGTTCTCTCTTTTATGACCGGCGACTTGCGCGCGACGGTCGTCATTTTCGTTATGGTAATTCTGGGCACTGTGTTGCGTTTCGTGCAGGAGATGCGTGCCGATAACGCTGCCGCGAAACTTGAGGCGATGGTCAGCAATACGGCTACGTTGGTGCGAGACGGTAAGGAAAAGGAAGTCCCGCTCAAGATGTTAGTGCCCGGCGATATCATCCGGCTGGCAGCAGGTGATATGACGCCGGCCGATGTCAGGGTGCTGTCCGCTAAAGACTTGTTTCTCAATCAGGCGGCGCTTACCGGCGAATCCCTGCCGGTGGAAAAAAAGGCCGACGCTGCGCCTGCCGATGTTCACAACCCGTTGGAACTTGAGAATATCTGCTTTCTGGGCACCAACGTGGAAAGTGGTGCCGCAACGGCGGTTGTCATTTGTACCGGCAAGCAGACTTACTTGGGATCGCTTGCTGCCAGTATAGTCGGACAGCGTCAGTTGACCAGCTTTGACAAAGGCATCAACAAATTTACCTGGCTGATGATCCTGTTCATCGCCGTGATGGTGCCGACCGTCTTTCTGCTCAACGGGCTGAGCAAACACAACTGGACGGAAGCATTTCTGTTTGCTATGGCCGTGGCAGTCGGGCTGACGCCCGAGATGCTGCCGATGATAGTCACGGTCAACCTGTCCAAGGGGGCACTGGCTATGGCGCGCAAGAAAGTGATTGTAAAGCGCCTGAATGCCATTCAGAACTTCGGTGCGATGGATGTGCTGTGTACCGACAAGACCGGCACGATTACCCAGGGCAAGATCGTGCTGGAAAAGCACTTGGACGTTAACGGCGGAGACAGCGAGAAGGTACTGCATTTTGGCTACCTGAACAGCTTTCATCATACTGGTTTGAAGAACCTGCTGGATGAGGCCATCCTCAAGCATGAGGAGTTGGAACAACACCTGCAAGTGCAGGAGAAGTATCGAAAGATAGATGAGATTCCGTTCGACTTCGTGCGGCGCCGGATGTCGGTGGTGGTGGAAGATGAAAGCGGACTGAACACGCTGATCTGCAAAGGCTCCGTCGAGGAAGTGCTGAGTCTGTGCACGAGGGTGGAACTGAATGGCGAGGTGATTGCTGTTCAGGCCGAGCATGACACCAGACGCCGGCAGCTTGCGGACGAGCTGAATGGTCAAGGTTTCCGCGTGATTGCTTTGGCTTACAAGCAAATGCAGGGCGCACCGGATGAGCCGGTGTACTCGGTCAAGGATGAGTCGGATCTGATCTTGCTGGGTTTTCTGGCTTTTCTCGATCCACCTAAGGACACCGCTACCGAGGCCTTGAAGCGGCTACACAGACTGAATGTGGACGTTAAAATCCTGACTGGCGATAATGAAATTGTCACCTCATATATCTGCAAGGAAGTGGGCATGCCGGTCGAGAATTTGTTGCTCGGTTCTCAAATCGAGGCGATGAGCGATGACGAACTTGCTGTTGCCTTAGCTGCAAGCAGCGTGTTTGCGAGGCTTGCTCCGGCGCACAAGGAGCGCATCATCCGCGCGTTGCAGAGCAAGGATCACGTAGTCGGCTTCATGGGCGATGGCATCAATGACGCCCCGGCTCTCAAGGCTGCTGACGTAGGCATTTCAGTGGATAGCGCGGTCGACATCGCCAAGGAATCCTCGGACATCATCCTGCTGGAAAACAATTTGCTGATACTGGAGCAGGGTGTGCTGGAGGGGCGGCGGGTATTTGGTAATATCATCAAGTACATCAAGATGGCGGCCAGTTCCAACTTCGGTAACATGTTAAGCGTGGTCGGGGCCAGCGTGTTTTTGCCCTTCCTGCCGATGTTGCCGATCCAGGTGCTGATCAACAACTTGCTGTACGACTTCTCGCAGACCACGATCCCCACCGATGAGGTGGACGCCGACTGGCTGACCAAGCCGCGTAAATGGGCGATAGGTGAGATCGAGCGTTTTATCCTGTTTTTCGGCCCGATCAGTTCGATTTTTGACTACCTGACATTCTTCATCATGCTGTACTTATTCAACAGCTGGCAAAACCCGGCATTGTTCCATACCGGTTGGTTCGTGGAATCAATCTTCACCCAGACGCTGATTATCCACATTATTCGCACAAACAGGATTCCGTTCATCGAAAGCCGGGCCAGCTGGCAGCTGATTGCCACTTCGCTGATCATCGTTACAGTGGGCGCTTTGCTGACGGTTTCGCCACTGGCCGACACGCTCGGTTTTGTCGCGCTGCCGCCGCTGTACTGGCTGCTGCTGGCGATCATGTTGCTGTGCTATATGATCTTGACCCAGTTGGTGAAGACCTGGTTTATCCGCAAGTTTGGCGAATGATCGCGGCGATGGAGAGAATGTATATTTCGTTGCTATCCGCACCGGTTCAGACTGGCTCTATTTGGCGATAGTGCTGGACTTGTTCTCGCGCAAGGTGATTGGAATGGGCAACGGTGTCTTGATCACCTTAACAGATCAGCTTAAAGCCATCACAGATCACCTGAATGAACTGACCGGAATAGGCATCAAAATATTCCTTTCCCTTAAAAAGCGAATCAGCTACGGATTTGCGCTGAATTTTAGTAACACTCAGTCACAATTATCCATGAAATTAACACTATCTTCCATATTGCAAAATTGGTCGATCCAGGCAGCCAAGTGTGCCGTGGAAACAGGCTTAGCACATGTTTCCAGACGGCACTGCATGCCAGTTTCCTGTTTCGTCAGTTGCAATGACCACCCCAAGCCGTGCAGCCAGATGAGGAATGCCAGCCAGGATATATGTTGCGGCGAGACTGGCGCATTGGACGGAGTTTCCAGAAACTCCGCAAAAATTCGCTCATCGAGGAATACGACAGTCTCATCGCCTGAAACTTGAACCTTGCTGGACATAACTTCTGACAGCAGCTTGAGCCCATCTTCAAATTGCCAGCCCTGATAGCGCTGTTTGATTTCGGCAAGCCTGTTGCATACGGCATACCCGAATTGGCCGCTACGATAAGCTTCCGCGCTGACCACGTCCGAATAATCCATTAGCTGCCAGTCAGGTTCGGGGGTGTTAACGCCGACGGCTGCGGCGGCAGATAGATAGCTCTCCACAGGCAAAAATTGCTCCGGCCCGGCAAGGCTGGCGCAAATGGTATACAGCGTACCAATGCGGTTCGATATAGTCTGATTTTGCCGTACCATTAATTTCTCACGCAGAAGCAGGGCATGTTCCATGCGCAAGGCCGCCAATTCGAGCGCTTGCTTCAATTCCATCCTTAGGGCGGATATTTCCCACGGCTTCTGGATGTAGCGGTGGATTTGCCCTTGATTGACGGCTTCAACGGTATGCTCGAGTTCGGAATATGCTGTAGTCAGAATCCGCGTGATGTGCGGATACTTGAGCCGCGCGTATTGCAGCAACTCATTGCCGTACCCTCCCGGCATGCGCTGGTCGGACACTAGCACCGCCAGCGTCAGTGCGTGTTTGTCAAGCATGCGCTTGCCTTCTTCCACAGTGCCGGCGGTAACCACGGGAGCCAATGAATCAATCGCCCGCTGAAAATATTTGACAGCAGTTGCTTCGTCGTCAACGAACAAGATTAGCGGGGCAGTAATGTCATGTTCGGTCATTGATCGCTCCTTTTGACTTGATTATTAATAGTCGGAAAATTCAGTGTGATGTTAGTGTGTATGTCTGGTGATGAGTGAATAAGGATACTGCCACTGAATGATTGCATGATGCGCTTGCAGAAGATCATGCCCCAGCCCTTTCCACCGGCATTTGCATGGGTAGTGACAGGATCAACCAGCAGACGATCCAGAATATCAGGCGGTATGCCGGGGCCGTTGTCAATAATGCGAATCTGCGGATTTTCTTCTATCAGCACCGTGAAGCGAATCATTGGCGAAGGATGGTCATGGAGGGCGCGTAGCGCGTTACTTAATATGGAAGACAACACCAGCGCAACGCAATTCGGCAGCGTCATAATCCGGAAATCTTCCTGTATGTCGAGATGGATGGAGGCTCGCTGAACGGGAGTCAGCGGATAAGTATCGAGCAGGGATAAAATCATCTGCTGTGCCGTGCTGCCGGAGTGATGGGTAAATAACGCACCGGCTCCTTGAACCGATTCGACAAAGGTAGATAGCAGTGAAAGACAATATCGGGCATTGTTATCCATTGCCAGCGCGGCTTTTCCAATCTCGGTTTGTTGCTGAGGCGACACACTCCTATCGGCGACTCGGCACTGAACACCTCGGGCAAAATTGATGATCGTGGCAAGCGGCGTATTAAGCTCGTGTGCAAGAAAAGCGAGCGTCTCATCAATTGCCCTCAACTTTTGCTGCCTTGCGCTGCGTTCCCGTGACAGTTCACTTGCTAGACGCAAGGTGTTCCTGACCTCGTCCAAATCCAAAGGCTTTTCAATGATCCGGAAAATTTCACCGGAATTCACTGTATCCAGAAGCACTTCCCGATCCGCATATGCCGTCACAAGAATACGGACAACATATGGAAATTCGCGCTCTATTTGGCGCAGCAGGTCTCCGCCATTTCGACTTGGCATACGGTAATCTGTGACGACTATGCCGATCTGCCTGTCTTCGTCCTGCAATATCTCAATCGCAGTATCCGCATCCGATGCCGTCAGCACTTCAAAGCCTGTACCGACAGAACGGATGAAGTACTTCCGTGCCATTTCCTCATCATCCACATACAATATAGTGGCGATCCCATGCTCAAGATTGTCCATCGCTACACTCATCACGCGGCTCGCGGCAGGTCAAAAACCATTTTCGTCCACTCGCCGACAGCACTCTCGGCGACCAATGTGCCTCCATGCTGTTCAATCACGCTATAACTTATGCTCAGTCCCAAGCCGAGACCTTGCCCGATCTCACGGGTGGTAAAAAATGGCTCGAATACCCGCGCGAGATTTTCAGGCGGGATACCCGGACCATTGTCCCGCACCGTGACACGGAGACGGTCGTCCTCCCACGCTGCGGACAGATGTATGGCGGGCTCGGTGCGATTTGCTGCGCGCATTGCCAAGGCTGCGTTACCGATCAAGTTGATTAATACACCGATGATGGCCGCCTCGTCCCCACGCACCAGCGTGTCAGAAGGCATATCGCGTGTGATGGAGACGCCTTTGCTTTCGTGCCAGACAAGGCGAATGGCGGAATCGACAACTTTCTCAAAAAGAAAAACAGTTCCGTCAGCCGATGTTTCGCTTGTTCGATAGGCGAAAGTCTTCAGGTCTGAAACGATATGCTGAACTCGCTGCATACCTTCCTTGGCATCTACCAGGCATTCATTGAGTGATGCACTGGTTCTGGCAACAGGATCTTCTAGCGCGATGTTCATAGCCATCAAGCAATAATTGACGGGATTATTGACTTCATGCAATAGCCCCGCCGCGAGTGTGCCGATGGCTGCCATCTTTTCTTGTTGCAGCATTTGGCCTTTGATTTGGGCAAGATTTTTATTAGTCTCTTCCAGTTGATTATTATTTTCAGCCACCTCTGTTTTGAGCCGAAATAACATGAATCGGGTGCGTTCGTTGAAGTAGGTACAGACAGCACTTATAACAATGACAAACAGTAGGAACAATGAATTGATAACAAAAACGCCTCGCAACACAAAACTTTCCGGATGAAAAGAACATGCGGCAACATAAAGCAAAAAGGTGACTAGGCTTAAAACAAGGTTATGCCAAAAGTTGAACGGTAGTGCTATGCTGGACGCAAAAATAGCGAGGTATAGTCCAATACTGTACATGGATGTCGCCCCTTCAGTTACAGCGATCATCCATGTGATCATGATCTGGGGGAGAAGAAGCCAAACGAACGCCAACGCCTCAGTCCTATCCTGCCCCCACTTCGTTCGCAAGATAAGAATAATGCAATAGATTAGCAGTGAAACAATCACCCGTGCGGCACCAAACAAATACTGCATATGCGGATAAAGCGCGTAATCCAAGCCGATACCGAGCAGAATAAGAACGATAGCAGTATATGCGCCGGCTCGGCTGAAGCCGAGACGAAATTCCCGAACTTCTTTTTCATATCCTGAGGAGTATTCGTTGCTCATGAATAATGGTCAATTGGTCAGGGAATAGTCACTTCTGCGAAAATATTCACACCGGTAGCATCAACATAAATTTTCCGAGTGGTCGATTGCGCCGGAAGCAAAGAATTCAGATTGGCAGCATCTCGGTAAATAAGATACCACTCCAGCAGATGCTCCATCACAAACTTCATTGGATTACTCGAGTGCACATTTGTGACCAAAAGCGTACCGCTGGGACGAATAGATGAAGCGAAGTGCATCATCAGCCTCGAGCAAACCTTATCTGACAGGTAATCAAATAGACCAGCACAGTACGCAGCATCGAACTTGCGCGCACTGGTCTGCATTGGGTCAACGCGGCGTTTGAGCAGTTTGTGCACCGAGTCATGCACATAATTGATGGCGACAGGCTTCCCGCTCTGTTCGATGATGGACGAAAGTTTTTCACGCGTCCATGCCAAAGTTTCTTCGCTAAAATCAACGAGTTCGAAAGACAGAATTTCGGGGTGCGGATAATTTTGCAGAAAACGTTGTATTTCGATGGCGGGGCCACATCCGACGTTCAAGATATGGAATGTTTTTCCTGAATGCCTGGCCGTATCGGCCATGCGTTTCAAAAAATCCACCAGAATATCTATACGGTTGCGGTGGGCAATTGCAACGGCCGTTTGCAGAAAGGCGGCATTCACTATCTGGAAATACGTGCTCGGCCCCTGACGCGGATCATCCAGTATCTGGTTGACCATCTTGTAATCGCCCGCATATCCCAATGGTTTTGTATAGGTACGGAACACAAATGGCGCCCTGAGCAGCAGGGGATGCAGTGCAGTTTGCGCAAAGGAACGGTGAGCGGGGGAGTGTTCTGCATTAACCTGGGATGCTTCGCTTTCCAGCGTATCAAGATAATATTTTGTCTTTTCCACTAATGGAACAGCAAGTTCATAAAAAACATCCGATCTCAGTTGCCCATTCACCTTGGGAAGAGATTCGGAGAGATCCACTTGCTCAACCCAGCGCGCAACGTCGGACAGGTAGGCGCGCATTTCATTCACCACAACCTGATAGTCACGCCGAATCTGAAAACGCTTCGTCCAGTCCTGGACGAATGCCTGCGCTTCCGCCCCGACCGCCCCCGGCACTACCACGACATCATTCAATTCACGCCATTCGTTTATGAGCGTCACTGAAACAATGGCGGTGAGGCCGGTGTTGACTAGGCTGATGACGACTGCCTTGCCGAGGTAAGCAATTTTGGTGCCGAATCGCACCGTGAGTTCGCCGAGGACTTCGCTGACCTGCACGATGGAATACGGATTGTAAATCTCCATCACGAGGGATTTTCTCTGGAGGTTGATGATTGTCCCCCGAACCGCCTCACCTTCCACGTTGCGGAAGCTAACCAATGGGTCTATTTGTGATTTTGTGTGCAAGGTAACGTTCAGGAAAGTCGGGGCGGGGCATCTATGCCGTCCGATGATTGTTGGGCTCGTGCGTTAAACGATCACAATACCAGAAAGATTGCAGAACGAAAACAAAGTGCATTTCCCCTGACACTTCTGCCAATTGCGCAACAGAATGCGGCGAACATCATTCTCTGTTAAATTATCGATCTAATTACAAATGAGGTGGGTGCGCATTCGTTGCGCCTTTAATTGCAGCCAAATGGACAATCAATTATCTGTTTATCAATATCCAACGTTGACTGTACTGATAGACGATAGCCAGAGCTTTCTTACCAGTCTTGCATTCCAATTGAACCCACAATTGGCATGCAAGTCTTTTCACGATACTGATGCTGCTATTAATTGGCTACACCATACACATTGGCATTCCACTAAAAATCAAAATGAGCCGATTCGTGTTGGCTACGATAAACTGACAGATTCCTTCGAGCGGTGTTGTGCCTCTATTGATCTTGATCTAATTTACCGTATTGTGATGAATCGGCACCGTTTTGATATGCCGGCTGTGCTGGTGATTGATTATGCTATGCCGCAGATGAATGGTGTGGAATTTTGTCAGGCTGTCCAGGGCTTGCCTTGCAAAAAAATCCTGTTAACCGGACAGGCCGACGAAAAAATCGCCATTGACGCATTTAACCGCAAATTGATTGATTGTTTCATTAAAAAAAATGACCCCGATGCACTTAATCATCTAGAAGCCGAAATAGTCAAATTGCAAAAGGAGTTTTTTCATAGTCAGACAAGCACATTAAAAGATCTTTTGTCACGCCATTCTTACTCTTTCCTAACCGATCCCGCCCTGGGAGCACTCGTTGGTCAACTCTGTAGCTTCTACAGCTTTGAAGAATATTATTTATTCCCAAACCCGGCCGGCATCCTTTTCTTTGATATCCAGGGCAAAAGTACCCTGATGGTGATAGAAACTGAGGCCAGTTTAATTTCGCAGCTTGAGATTGCGCAGGATCAAGGTGCTCCGCCCGAACTTCTCACCGCCTTACGGGAATTCCGTTTAGTGCCTTTCTTTTTCGATACTGGTGGAGTGTATCGAGAGGAGGTTGGACATAACTGGTTATCGTATTGTTTGCCGCCGCAGATTTGCCGGGGACGAAAGAATTATTACTGGGCTCTGTTTGATTTGCCGCCCCATTATTTGCAAGGCCCCGTGTATTCTTATGCGGACTTTTTACGCGATCAGGCAGCCGGTTTAACTGGGTATCCCCCAGGTTATTAGGCGGGCTATCGGGCCATTCAAAGTCTTTGTTCTATACTGGCATCGGTGATCTTAGAAAACTTGGTTTGCTGGACTAGCGGAAAGGGCGAGAATCGCCACTAACCAAACAACAGCTTGTTTATCTTTCCGCTGAAAGAAATGGAAGTTCCAGTGGAAAGGTTCAGTTTCACTTTGCCTCAAACAGCTTCTTTATATCCTATGGAGCATAACGACGCTCACCCCGAATTTCTCGGCCACCTCTTTGACAGGCAAGACCGCAGCATCCATCAGCGGTCTTGCCAGCTGAATTTCTTTTTTGGAAAATTTCTTCTTGCGCCCACCCGCCTTGCCGCGATCCGGACAACCGAAGCATTGAATCAAGTAGATGAACGGCTGGACTATTGCTTCAATCATGTGGCCGCCGTATTTGAACCCACATTGGAAACTGCCAAGATAGTTTGGCTTTTTGACTTTTAAAAATGCGTTCGCACACGAATGCGATGGTTTCGCGGGTAATCAACTCTCGCACTACGTTTTCAGACACAGTAAGTCTAGTTTCTGCAAGTGCAGTGTCAGATCAAATTGAGGCTGCTATAAATTAAATCCTCGCGCCGCAGCATAAATACAAACTCGTCTCCTGCTGATACCTCCAGCCAGATGAACGGCAGATTGGGGTATGCTGCTTCGAGTGTGGGAAGGTTATGGCCGATCTCTACCACCAGCAATCCATTGGAATTGAGGTGGTCGGCCGCATGTTCAAGTATTTCGCGTGTGGCATCTAGCCCATCTGCGCCACTGCCCAACGCGAGTTGCGGCTCATGCAGATATTCAGACGGTAGCGTGGCCATGGATGGCGCATCCACATAAGGTGGGTTACTGATGATGACGTCGTATTGTTTGCCCTTCAGATTGGAAAATAAATCTGACTTTATTATATTGATTCGGTCTTCCAAGCCATAGTCAGCAACATTGCGTTGTGCAACTTCCAAGGCGTCTGGAGAAATATCAACAGCATCCACTACGGCATCTGGGAAAGCGTGAGCAGCCAAAATGGCGAGACAGCCGCTGCCAGTGCATAGATCCAACACGTTGGTCACGACCTTAGTATCGGCTATCCAGGGCGCAAATTGCTCCTGTATCAGTTCAGCGATAAAAGAGCGTGGCACAATGACGCGCTTGTCCACATAGAAGCGGAAGTCCCCCAACCAAGCTTCATGCGTCAGGTAGGCGACAGGAATTCGTTTGTCTACGCGCTGCTTGAGCAATGCGAGCAATGCATTTTTTTCGTCAGCAATTAGTCTCGCATCAAGGAAAGGATTCAGTGTGTCCAGCGGCAGGTGCAGGGTGTGCAGAATAAGGTAGGCTGCTTCATCATATGCGCTGGCCGAGCCATGTCCGAAACTGAGCTTTGCTTCGTTGAATGCACTTACCGTAAAGCGCAGCCAGTCACGTACGGTGTGAAGTTCGTTGGTGCAATCGAAATGGTGCAACACACTCATATTTTATTAACCAGAAGATTGACCAGTGTGCGGTAGTAGATTTCGGACAATATATCCAAGTCGGTCACTGATACGCATTCATTGAGTTTATGTATCGTTGCGTTAAGCGGACCGAACTCAATCACTTGCGGACAGATATCGGCTATGAAGCGCCCGTCCGATGTGCCGCCACTGGTGGAAAGTTCGGTTTCGATACCCGTTACCTCCTTGATAGCAGCGCCCACTGCATCTACCAGGTCGCCGCGTGGTGTGAGGTAGGGCTTGCCGGACAGTGACCAGATCAACTCATAATTCAGCCTATGCTGATCGAGAATGGCGTGGGTCTTGGTTTTCAGTTCGTCCACTGTGCTCGCTGTTGAAAAACGAAAATTGAATTCGATTTCCACCGTGCCCGGAATAACGTTGGTTGCTCCGGTGCCGCTGTGTATGTTGGAAATCTGCCAGGTAGTGGCTGGGAAGTAAGCGTTTCCATTATCCCATACCATTGCGGCCAGCTCGGCGATGGCCGGAGCGGCGAGATGAATGGGGTTTTTGGCTAAGTGCGGGTAAGCGATGTGGCCTTGCACCCCTTTCACGGTAAGCGTGCCTGAAAGCGAACCGCGCCGTCCGTTTTTGATGGTGTCGCCGATTTTGGCAGATGAGGTGGGTTCGCCCACGATACAGTAATCCATTGTTTCGCCGCGCATTTGCAATACCTCTACCACGCGGACTGTACCATTAACGGCGATGCCTTCCTCATCGGAAGTCAGTAACAAAGCTATTGAACCGGCATGACTCGGGTGCGCTGCCACAAATTGTTCGATGGAGGTAACGAAGGCAGCCAGTGAACCTTTCATGTCGGCAGCTCCGCGTCCATATAACATTCCATCGCGTATGGTTGGAGTGAATGGGTCGCTATGCCACTGGTCCACTGGGCCGGTCGGCACGACATCGGTGTGGCCGGCAAAACACACCACGGGGCCATTGCTACCGCGCAGCGCCCACAGATTGTCCACATTGTCGTAGCGTATCGTTTCCAGCTTGAATCCAAGTGGCTCGAGGCGCGCGCCGATGAGAGCCAGACAGCCTTCATCCAGCGGTGTGAGTGAACGGCAGGCGATAAGTTGTTTGGCAAGTTCCAGGGTGGTGGACATATATAGATTATGACTTGAAGTTGAAAATTTTTTCGTAGCTGGCTTCGTCGAAGCCGATATGCAGCAGCTTGCCATTCTGTTCCAATAGAGGGCGTTTAATAACGCTGGTTTTTTCCAGCAGCAGTGGTAATGCGCTGGTATTATCTTTGATAATTCGTTTTTGTTCTGCCGACAAACCGCGCCAAGTCAGGCCCTTACGGTTGATTAGACTTTCCCATCCTATCTGTTGCAGCCAGTACTGAGCCAGTTCCGGTTCAAGACCCTGTTTTTTAAAATCGTGAAATTGATACTCGGCACAATGCTGCTCCAGCCAAGCGCGGGCTTTCTTGACAGTGTTACAATTTGCAATGCCATACAATTTCATATTGCTGAATCCATTAATATTTTTATTCGATCAGTGTGACATAGCCGAAATCGACAGCAATCTGACGGGATGGGCTATGAGTAATAGATCAAGGATGATAAGTTGCTGGCCGAGTCGGCGTTGCGCAAAGCATCTTCCTTGGTGATCTCGCCATTTTTGAACAGCTTGTACAACGCCTGTTCGAAGGTCTGTGAACCGGGCGATACACTTTGATCGATAGCATCCCGAATTTTGTCGATCTCATCATTTTTAATCAGTTCTGAGATAAGTGTTGTGTTAAGTAAAACTTCGACAGCAGGCACCAACGTGCCATGCACGTTTGGAACCAAACGTTGAGAAATTACTGCCCGCAAGCTCATTGCCATGTCGGCGAGTACTGCTCGACGAGTATCTTGCGGAAAGAGATTTACGATGCGGTTCAGTGCATGGTAGCTATTATTGGCGTGCAGCGTGGACAGGCACAAATGGCCGCTCTGTGCAAAGACCAGCGCATGCTTGAAGGTTTCACGGTCGCGGATTTCACCTATCATTAGCACATCAGGCGCCTCGCGCATGGCGCTTTCCAGGGCATTGCCATAGGAAAGCGTGTCGGTGCCGATCTCACGCTGATTAACTATGGATTTATTATATTCAAACAGGTATTCGACTGGGTCTTCAATGGTCAGAATATGGCCGGAGGCAGTGCTATTGCGATGCTCAATCATCGCTGCCATTGTGGTGGATTTGCCCGATCCAGTCGCACCAGCAACCAATACCAGTCCACGCTTTTCCATAATAAGCTGATTCAATACCGGTGGCAGATTCAGTTCCTCGACGTTGAGAATGCTGAACCGTATGTAACGAATGACAATTGAAATGCTGCCTCGTTGGCGGAAAATATTGACCCGATAATTTCCGGCATCCAAGACACGATAGGAAAAATTCATTTCCATGCTGGATTCGAAAGTCGCGATTTGTTCCGGTGTCATTATTTCATAGGCAATGCGCTCAATAGTTTCGCTATCAAGTTTCTCTGCGTTCACTGGCATAACCACGCCATTGATCTTGATATTGATTGGTGCACCCACGGAGAAGAAAAGATCAGAAGCCTGTTTGTCGGCAGCCAACTGTAAAAAAGGTGTAATGATCATAATCTTGTCCCCGGGTTAAATCTGGCTTTAAATTCCGCGTAGTAGCTCATTAATACCGACTTTTGCCCGAGTTTTGGCATCCACCTTTTTTACGATCACGGCGCAATACAGGCTGTAGCTGCCATCCTTTGAGGGCAAGTTCCCGGACACTACCACCGAGCCAGCCGGTACGCGACCATAATGCACTTCGCCAGTTTCGCGATCGAAAATCTTGGTGCTTTGCCCGATGTACACACCCATCGAAATCACCGCGCCTTCTTCCACAATCACGCCTTCGACAATTTCCGAGCGTGCACCGATGAAGCAGTTGTCCTCGATAATGGTCGGGTTGGCCTGCACCGGTTCAAGCACACCGCCGATGCCGACTCCGCCACTCAAGTGCACGTTCTTGCCAATCTGCGCGCAAGAGCCGACCGTCGCCCAGGTATCCACCATAGTACCTTCATCAACATAAGCGCCAATGTTGACGTAAGAGGGCATCAAGACCACGTTTTTGGCTATGAATGAACCCTTGCGCGCCGCAGCTGGAGGCACTACGCGGAAGCCGCCCTCACGAAAATCGCGCGAGTTGTAGTCGGCGAACTTAGACGGAACCTTGTCGTAATAATTGGTGAAGCCGCCCTTGATGAAAGCATTGTCTTCCATGCGGAAAGACAATAGCACTGCTTTTTTCAGCCATTGATGGGTTACCCACTGACCATCTATTTTTTCCGCAACACGTAGAATGCCATGGTCGAGGTGGCCGATAACGGTGTCCACCGCATCTTTCAATTTTGCGTCTACGTTGCGTGGTGTAATCTCGGCACGGTGTTCAAAGGCGGGTTCGATGATCTGTTGCAGTTGTTCCATGATTTTCCTAGTCAAGTTTGCGGGTAAATTCGGCGATGCGATGCGCGGCTTCCATAGTCTCGCTCAGCTCTGCTACCAAAGCGATGCGGATAAAATTTTCGCCTGGATTTACGCCATGTGCATCGCGCGCCAGGAAACTGCCGGGCAGCACTGTGACATTATAGTCTCGATGCAGATATTGCGCGAAGCTGGTGTCAACTACGGGCACCCGTAGCCACAGGTAAAAACTGGCATCTGGCAGTGCCACCGGCAGCACAGGTTTCAGGATGCTGATTACCTGTGAAAATTTCTCCTTATACAGGCGGCGGTTTTCGGCGACATGTTCTTCATCCTGCCAGGCGACGGCACTGGCAGCTTGCACTGCCGGGTTCATGGCGCAGCCGTGGTAAGTACGATACAGCGTGAATTTCTCTATTACTTTTGCATCACCCGCCACAAAGCCGGAACGCATGCCGGGTACGTTGGAGCGCTTGGACAGGCTGAAAAAAGACACCAGATTGCGGTAATCGTTGCGTCCCAGTTGCTGCGCAGCTTGTAGCGCACCGAGCGGCGGCGTATCGAAATAGATTTCAGAATAGCATTCGTCGGCAGCGATGATAAAGCCGTAACGGTCGGCCAGATCGAATAGTGCCTTCCATTCTGCAAGTTCAATTACACGCCCGGTGGGGTTGCCAGGCGAGCACACATAAATCAACTGCGTGCGCTGCCAAACATCTTGTGGCAATTGATCAAAATTCAACGCGTAGTTATCTTCCGGCAGGGTATTGAGGAAATAGGGCGTGGCACCAGCCAGCAGAGTTGCGCCTTCATATATCTGATAGAACGGATTAGGACAAATCACGGTGGGGTTGTCGCACGTACGGTTAATCACTGCTTGGGCGAAAGCAAATAGCGCTTCACGACTGCCGTTTACTGGCAAGACTTGTGATTTCGCATCCAGCGCAGAAAGATCGTAACGTTGCGCAAGCCAGCTGGCAATGCTGCCACGTAGCGCGTCGCTACCTGCGGTTGTGGGATAATTCGAAAGTCCCGCCAGATTGGCGCTTAATGCTTCACTAATGAATCGCGGAGTGGCATGTTTGGGTTCCCCGATGTGCAGGCTGATAGGCCGGCAGGCTGGATTGGGTGTAACTGAGCTAAATAAATTGGCGAGTTTCTGGAACGGGTAGGGCTGCAGACGATCAAGATCAGGATTCATAATTTTTTGCTTAAGCTGAATAGGCACGATTATAAAGGCGTAGCGAGTGGCATCAAAACAAAAAATTTTGTCGGTGATAGGCTTGTTGAGTGGCGCGCTGGTGTGGGGACTGATGTGGTATCCCTATCGCGCATTAAACAATATGGGGGTAGGCGGCGAATTATCTACGCTGCTCAGTTATTCTATGGCAATGATATTAGGCCTGTTGTTTCTGGGGCCAATATGGCGTGAGCTCAGAGTTGCCGGGTGGCTGAGTATTGCATTAATGGCAAGTGCGGGCTGGACTAATATAGGCTATGTGCTGGCCACGTTGGACGGCGAAGTGATGCGTGTGCTGCTGTTGTTCTATCTCGCGCCATTGTGGACGGTAATCTTTTCGCGTTGGCTGCTCAGTGAAAAATTAAATCATTACGGCTACGCCATTATCGCGCTGTCATTGGGTGGTGCGTTCGTTATGCTGTGGGATATGCAGCATGGTTTGCCACTGCCTCAAAACCAGGCGGAATGGATAGGTCTTTCAGCGGGAGGTAGTTTTGCCTTGATGAATGTATTGGTGCGTCGCACGCATCACCTGAGCGTGAATTTCAAAGTGGCCAGCATATGGTTTGGCACGATACTGTTCACTTCCGTGTTGCTGTTGTACCAGGGCAATATCGTAGAGCAATTGCAGAGCATCAAACCGGATGCGTGGTGGCTGCTATGGCTGATTGGATTGGTGTTATGCGCTATTAGTTTTGCCGTGCAATACGGACTGACTTATCTGCCCGCCAACCAGGCTATTACACTGTTTCTATCCGAGCTGGTGTTTGCTGCCGTATCCTCGTATTTATTGGCTAATGAGGAAATGGGACTACGGGAAGTTATCGGTGCAGTACTGATTGTTTCGGCCAGCTTGCTGTCTGGAAAATGCACGCCACACCACGGAAAATGATTTTTTGGGAAAATAAATGAATAAAGCAAAATTTATTACCTTTGAAGGGGTAGACGGGGCAGGTAAGAGTACCCATCTGGCCTGGTTTGCTGAGGCCTTGCGCAAACGCGGCAAGGAGGTGCTTGTAACGCGTGAACCGGGTGGCACCCCCTTGGGTGAATGTCTGCGTGACATTCTGCTAAACCAACCCATGCATCCAGAAACGGAAGCTCTGTTAATGTTCGCGGCTCGTCTTGAACATATCGAGCAGGTTATCAAGCCAGCTTTGCAGCGGGGAACCTGGGTGTTGTCAGACCGTTTTAGCGATGCCAGTTTTGCCTATCAGGGCGGGGGCAGGGGGATGAACGTGGCAAAGCTGGAACAACTGGAACGCTGGGTACATGAAAATTTTCAGCCGGATTTGACGTTGTTGTTTGATCTTCCGATTGAGGTGGCACGCCAACGACTGTCGAAGAATATAACGCTGGATCGCTTCGAACAGGAAAAAGACAGCTTTTTCGAGAAAGTGCGGCAAGCTTACCTGGAGCGTCGTAAGAAACATCCAGATCGCTTCGTGTTGATTGATGCTACCCAAACGCCAGAGCAAGTTAAAGTAAGTTTAGAGAAAGCAATTCTATTGGTTTGATATAACTAACAATTACAAATTAACTATAACTGTATCTAATAATATTTAGAGATGTTGATTTCTATAATCACGATGAAATGTCTACTTAAGTGTATTCATGTGGTTACTTAAATGTGGAAACTATTTTAATATAACAAGTAAGATTTAAACTAACTCAGTAGAGTTCAGCGATCTTTGCCATTTCTCAGCTCTATTGCGATAATCCAAAAATAATGGTGTAACGTGCCACGCATGCAGAAAATTAATCTACCGTATTATTCTCAATATGAGTGAACTACAAATTAGCTTGCTCGGCATTTGCATCGCCGTGGTGCTGACGATATATATTTACAATTGGTGGCAGCAACGCCAATATCGGCGCAAGTTCGGTGCGGCGTTCAAGCATCGGCATGAGGATGCATTGTATCGCCCAGCTGTAGAAATTCCGACGGATGAATCGCTAGTCGAGAAGATGGAGCAGGCCGTGCCCATTAGTATATTGCCCAATGAGTCGCAACACGGGCACACGGTAGATGCAATGTGTGCGTTGCTGGGTGATGCAACCGATTACATTGCAGTGATTTCGCCTAAAAGCCCGGTGGGTGCAGATGCGCTAACATTATTGTGGCAGCAACGCTTTGATTTTGGTAAAAGCGTGCATGTCTGCGGCCTGAATGCTACAAGCGGCGAATGGGAAAAAGCGATTGCGGATAGTCCATTGGCTTATACCTCGTTTAAACTGGCGTTACAACTAGTTAATCGCTCCGGTGCGGTGAGTGAAGCTAAATTGATGGATTTTCGCGAGCTGGCGCGAATGATTGCAGCACAAATGCATGCCGGTGTGGTACTGCCGGATGTGGCAGAAACTGCCGCGCGCGCGGTAGAGTTGGATAAATTCTGCGCAGGTGTAGATCAGATGATCGGCCTTAATATTTTACCCAGCGATGAGCACATGCTGTCTGGCAACGATATCGCCCGCGTTGCTGAGCAGTACGGTTTAAGTTTGCAAGCGGACGGTGCGTTCCACTTAATTGATACGCACGGACATACTCTGTTCAGCCTGAGCAATGAAGACAACACACCATTTCAACACCATACTTTAGACCAATTGCATGTAGCCGGCCTGACTTTGTTGCTGGATGTGCCATGTGTGGAGCAGCCCTCACTAGGTTTTGACCAAATGGTGGTTTTGGCTCGACAACTGGCTAGCGAACTACGTGCAACAATAGTGGACGCCCACCATGTGGCATTAAGCGAAGGTAGTATTTCGCTAATCCGTAAGCGGATTGCTGCTGTTGAGGCTGAAATGCGAGCAAGCCACATTATTGCTGGCAGCGCCCAAGCGCGCAGGCTATTTTCCTAGATTTTTCTTTCAGATTAGGTTCCATTGATGAGTGAATCGGTGCCGCAGCGTATCGCGTATTTGCGTGGGGAAATCGAGCGACACAATTACCAGTATTACGTGCTGAACGAGCGGCTCATTCCCGACGCTGAATATGACAAGCTGTTCCGTGAATTGCAAACCCTTGAAGCACAGTATCCTGAACTTCTGACACCTGATTCGCCGACCCAGCGGGTGGGTGGTAAGGTGCTAGAAGGTTTGAAACCTGTTCGACATGTTGTTCCCATGCTTTCGATTGAAACAGAGACTGATATCACCGAAGCTGGTGCGTTGGCTTTTGATTCGCGAGTACGCAATAACCTCAAATTTCAAGAAAGCGATGCGCCCATAGAATATATAGCTGAATTGAAATTTGATGGCATCGCTATCAATCTGCGTTATGAGCGCGGCGTGCTGGTGCAGGCCGCCACGCGCGGCGACGGTGAGACTGGAGAGGATGTAACGCAAAACATACGTACTATTCATCAGATTCCACGGAAACTTAAAGGGGTTTCGCCAGATGTATTAGAAGTGCGTGGGGAGGTATACATGCGTCGCGATGATTTCGAGCGGCTTAACGCAGAACTGCGTGATCGCGGTGAACAGACCTACATGAATCCGCGTAATACAGTTGGCGGAGTAGTACGCCTACTAGACTCCACAATAGCAGCGCAGCGCCCGCTGTCGTTCTATGCCTATGGTCTGGGTGAGGTACAGGGTTGGTCGATACCAAAAACTCACAGTGCAGTTCTAGATGCCTTAGTGGAGATGGGCCTACCTGTATGTGATGAGCGGTCAGTAATAAGCGGGCCACAGGGTTTAGTCGAGTTTCACAGGCGTATTGAGGCAAGGCGGGACAAGCTACCTTTCGATATTGATGGCGTTGTGTATAAAGTTAACGACTTGGATTTGCAGACACGGCTTGGGATGAGAAGCCGTGATCCAAAGTGGGCTGTTGCACACAAATTCGAGGGCGAAGAGCAATTAACTACTATCCTTAACATAGATGTTGAAGTTGGCAGGACGGGCATACTTACTCCCATGGCTCGACTTACACCTGTGCATGTTGGAGGCACTGAGGTGAGTAATGCGACACTACACAACGAGGGGCAAATGCGGTTGAAGGACGTGCATATCGGCGATACCGTAATCGTGCGCCGCGCAGGCGATGTGATTCCAGAGGTGGTTGGGGTCGTGAAGGATAGGCGCCCCAGCAATGCAAAAGAATTTATATTTCCTAACAAATGCCCTGTTTGTGGTGCCCATGTAATTAAGGTCGTGAAAGAGACCCATCTTAAAACAAAAATTAATATCAGGACTCAAGAAGCATACCGATGCATTGGCGGGCTCCAATGTCCTGCGCAAAGAAAACAGGCCATCATTCATTTCGCTGGTCGACGAGCAATGAATATTGACGGCCTTGGTGAAAAAATAGTCGACCAACTGATAGATTCTGGATTGGTGAAGACCCCAGCTGATTTATACCACTTGCAACTTGAACAGTTGGCGTCGTTAGATCGAATGGGCGAACTATCAGCACAGAATTTACTGGAAGCTATCCAGAAAAGTAAATCTCCTACCTTAGCTCGATTTATTTTTGCGTTGGGTATCCCTGAAATTGGGGAGGGCACGGCAAAAGATTTAGCTAGCACCATGGGCAGTCTAAGCCGATTGAGGGAGGCGTTACCGGAAGTGCTCAGATACATACCGAATGTGGGCATAGAGTCGGCTAGAGCTATCCATGAATTTTTTTCTGATCAACATAACAAAACTGTTATTGATGAATTAAATCGGCTTGGGGTTGATTTGGGGGACGATAAAGCGGTTGACGTAAAAATCGCAAGCAAACCAACCTTAGCTGATTTGATTAAAAAGCTAAACATCATTGGTGTCGCTGAAGTTTACGCTAAAAAATTTGCGGATCATTTTGGTACGTTGAAATATTTCATCACGGCTAGCGAGCAAGAATTGTTGTCTGTACCGGTTAGCCAAAATACTGCGCTGGGCGTTGTTAATCATTTTAGAGACTGCAAAAAAGCTAAATATGCTTTGCAGGTTGAAGAGCAATTGCATAAATTCGGAATGCACTGGGATGATCGTGTGCGCGATCAAATACCCAATCACCGCTTGCCCTTGGAGGGAATGGTGTTTGTATTGACAGGAAATTTACCAAATCTGAAAAGAGAAGGGGCTAAACAGAAAATTGAAAGCGCAGGTGGGAAGGTGACGGGAAGTGTTTCGGCAAAGACTAACTACGTGATTGTAGGCGAAAATCCTGGAAGTAAATTACAGGATGCCCAAAAATTGGGAATCAAAATTCTTGATGAGAATGGTCTCTTAAAGATGCTTGCGTCAACAGGATAGTTGGCATTGGAAATTTGAAGTGAAAAAAGAATTCGAAATTAAGAGTAGTGACGGAGTTACAAGCTATGTTGTAGCGTTTGTCTTAGAGGCGGGGAAGCTGCATGTATATTGCGGGTGTTCTGCCGGTTTGTTTGGCAAATGGTGCAAGCACAAGATGCAGTTAATGACTAGCGACATGTCCGGTGCATGTGCTATATCTGGCGCTAATGATATGGATGAATTGCAGACTTGGATAAGCAAATCTGAATTTGCTCGATTGCTTGTAGAAATGAAGTTGGCCGAAAACGAAATGCGAGAAGCTAAAACAAAGATGGATAGAACCAAAAAGGCGTTGGAGAAAGCGGCGCAGAAAGGCATTTCAATATGAATAAAATTACTAAAGCTGTATTTCCGGTAGCTGGATTGGGCAGCCGTTTCCTGCCCGCCACGAAGGCCAGTCCAAAGGAAATGATGCCGGTAGTCGACAAACCGTTAATCCAATATGCGGTGGAAGAGGCGGTGGCAGCTGGTATTACTGACATGGTGTTCATCACTGGTCGCAACAAACGCGCTATTGAGGATCATTTCGACACGGCTTATGAGATTGAAGCTGAACTTTTCGCGCGCGGCAAGAGCGAGCTGTTACGTGCAGTTCAGGAAGTAATCCCCAAGCATGTGAATTGCATCTACATCCGCCAGTCAGAAACGCTTGGGCTCGGTCATGCAGTCCTGTGCGCGCAGCCGGTGGTGCACAACGAACCGTTTGCGGTGATTTTGGCTGATGACTTGATCGCCGGGGACATATCCATCATTAAGCAGATGGCAGACGTATACCAGCGCTATCAATGTTCTGTGCTCGGTGTGGAGGACGTGCCACCTTCACAGACGGGTCACTATGGCATAGTCAGTAGTAGCAATCTGGAACAGAATGTGGAGCAGGTGCATGCTATCGTTGAAAAGCCCAGCCCGTCAGATGCGCCTTCCACTCTGGCGGTGGTGGGGCGCTATGTGTTGACGCCGCGTATTTTTCATCACCTGGCGAAGTTGCAGGCGGGCGCGGGTGGCGAAATTCAGCTGACCGATGGAATTTCAGCGCTGATAAAGGAAGAAAAAGTGCTGGCATACAGGTTTAACGGTATTCGTTACGATTGCGGCTCCAAGCTCGGCTACCTCAAGGCAACTGTGGCATTCGGCCTTAAGCATCCTGAATTGGGTGAAGAGTTTGCCGCTTATCTGGCAACGATCAAGTAATGCTCTCTAATCAGCAGGCGAGCGATATTCTGAATCAAGCCGAGTTGATTATTTCAGCTGGAGAAGTACAGGCGGCCGTAATGAGCGTCGCGCGGGAAGTAAATGCTGTATTGGCTAACGCACATCCACTATTGCTATCCGTGATGGGTGGTGCGGTGGTGTTTACCGGGCAATTGCTGCCGCTGCTTACTTTTCCGCTCGATTTTGATTATGTGCATGTATCGCGCTATGGTAGTAACCAGCAGGGCGGAACCTTGCACTGGAAAGTCGAACCGCGCGAAAATGTAACTGGCCGCGTGGTGTTGGTGGTGGATGACATACTCGACGAGGGCGAGACGCTGGCCGCGGTTAAGCAGCGTGTGCTGGATTTGGGTGCCGCCAAGTTTTACAGTGCGGTTTTTGCTGACAAACGGATTGGAAAGGCTAAGCCGATAAGTGCCGATTTTGTCGGGGTAGAATTGCCTGACCGCTTTGTATTCGGCTTCGGTATGGATATACATGGCGCATGGCGTAATCTACCTGCGATTTACGCAACGAGGGAAAAATAGAACCAAATATATTAAAGTATTACATTCAATTTTAAAGATTATATATTGATTTAATCCATTATGTATAATTATTTTTCGCATTCCCTGAATTGTTGAATTTCCGGTGATGCGGGAATAATGATTAGTAGATTTTCCAAAAGGTAATAACAAATGTTAGCGATTATTGGTGGCACGGGGCTGACGCAACTGACCAATCTGGAAATATCACATCGACAGGTGATGCGAACGCCATATGGTGAGCCTTCCGGAGCGATTACCTTTGGTCGCTTGCGCCAGCATGAGGTGATGTTTATTGCTCGCCATGGGTATGGCCATACGATCCCGCCGCATGAGGTGAATTATCGCGCCAATCTGTGGGCGTTGAAAGAACAGGGTGCGCAACGCATCATTTCTGTCGCGGCAGTCGGAGGTATCCGTGCTGACCTGTCGCCCGGTGTTATTGTGCTGCCAGATCAGATTATTGATTACACCTATGGACGCGAGTTCACCTACTTTGATGGGCGCGATTGCTCGGTAACGCATATTGATTTTACTCAGCCTTATAGTCAGGAACTACGCCAACAAATTCTGGATGCTGGCAGATGTGCCGACATCCCTTGTCTGGATGGCGGAGTATATGCTGCTACTCAAGGGCCGCGTCTGGATACGGCAGCGGAGATTAACCGCTTGGAGCGGGACGGTGCCGATATGGTGGGCATGACTGGTATGCCTGAAGCCGCCCTGGCCAAAGAGCTCGGCTTGAGTTACGCCATTATCGCGGTAGTGGTGAACCATGCTGCCGGGCGAGGTAGCAGCCGCGATGGCGTGCATTTGGAAACCATCAGTGCAGTGGCACAACCTGCCATGGCGCGCGTGCGCAACATCCTCGAATGCGTGGTGGATTCTGATGTCGATTAGGGAAGTATTGCGTATGGGCGATGCGCGCCTGTTGCGTTGCGCGGAAGAGGTAATTGATTTCGATACGCCGGAACTGCACGCCTTGCTGGTCGACATGCGCGACACCATGCAGGCGCTGGACGGCGCAGGACTGGCAGCACCTCAGATAGGCGTAAATTTGCGTGTAGTGATCTTCGGTGTGCAGTTCAATCCACGCTATCCCGATGCCGAAATAGTGCCGGAAACGGTATTGATCAATCCCATTATTACTCCTCTAACAAAATCAGGTAAGCCATTAAGTGCAGTAGAGCCGCATGTGGGATTGACAATGAATCCGGATATGGTGGAAGGATGGGAAGGTTGCTTGAGCGTGCCGGGATTGCGCGGACTGGTACCGCGTTTTCAATCCATCCATTACCAGGGACGAGATGAGTATGGTGTAATGATAGATCGTACGGTAAACGGTTTTCATGCTCGCGTGGTGCAGCATGAGTGCGATCATCTGGACGGGATTCTGTATCCCATGCGTATTAGAGACCTAAGCCAATTTGGCTTTACCGATGTGCTATACCCTGATCAACATCTGGTGGACGAGTAGGGAGAGGGGAAAATATGAAATTGAACAGCATGGGTCTTGATCTACGCGAGGATTGGATACATTGAGTGGTTTTAGATAAATCAAGTCATCTTCGCTGGCTGTACCCAGCAGTCGAATTCTTCTTCTGTAACATAGCCTAGTGCTAATGCCGTCTGTTTTAGCGTGCCGCCCTCCCGGTGTGCTTGTTTGGCGATTTCGGCGGCTCGATCATAGCCGATATGCGGGGTCAAGGCGGTCACCAGCATTAGCGATCGTTCCAGAAGTTCTGCAATACGCTCGCGGTTGGCCTGGATGCCGTACACGCAGTGTGTCTCGAAGCTTGCCATTCCGTCAGCAAGTAGGCGCACGCTTTGTTGGAAATTGTGAGCGATGAGCGGCTTGAAAACATTGAGTTCAAAATTTCCCGAAGCGCCACCTATATTGATTGCAACGTCATTGCCAAATACTTGGCAACACAGCATGGTGAGTGCTTCGCACTGTGTGGGATTAACCTTGCCCGGCATGATCGAGCTGCCCGGTTCGTTCTCAGGAATACTGATTTCCCCAAGACCAGAGCGTGGTCCCGAAGCCATCCAGCGGATGTCGTTGGCAATTTTCATGAGTGCGGCAGCGAGTGTTTTGAGCATGCCATGTGCCGCCACTAGAGCATCATGTGCGGCCAGAGCCGCAAACTTGTTGGCAGCGCTTTTGAATGGCAAGCTGGTGCTGCGAGCCAGTTCCGCAGCAACGCGCTCTCCGAATTCGATATGTGTGTTGAGTCCTGTACCAACTGCAGTACCCCCGACCGCAAGTTCGCAAAGCGAGGGCAGGGTAGCTTTAATCATGGATTCTGCATAATCCAACTGCGCCACGTAAGCGGAAAATTCCTGTCCAAGCGTTAGCGGAGTAGCATCCTGCAAGTGCGTGCGCCCAATCTTGACGATGCCGTCAAAGTTGCGGGATTTTTCCTCCAATGTCGAGCGCAGCTTGCGTAGGGCAGGAAGCAGGGATTGAATGATGCTGAGGCTGGCAGCGACGTGCATTGCAGTGGGGAAAATGTCATTAGATGATTGACCGAGATTCACATCATCATTGGGATGTACCAGTCGGTCTTTGCCCCATTTTCCGCCGAGCAGTTCAGAAGCACGGTTAGCGAGCACCTCGTTCAGGTTCATATTGGTCTGGGTACCCGAACCAGTCTGCCAAACAGAAAGTGGAAACTCTTGCGTATGCTGGCCAGCCAGTATTTCGTCCGCCGCCCGCACAATAGCATCTGCCTTGGCAGCACTTAACAGATTTAAATCGCGATTGACCAGCGCGCAAGCGCGCTTGACCATAGCGAGTGCAAGGATGATTTCCTCCGGCATGCGTTCGGAGGAAATATGGAAATGTTCAAGCGAACGTTGCGTTTGCGCGCCCCAAAGCCGGTCTGCTGCAACCTCTATGGGGCCGAATGTGTCGTGCTCTATTCTGGTTTGAGTCATGCAATATGCTTTTATTTTGTAACAATATAAGCCTGCTGAATGCCAAAGCCGCCGCCAGAAAAATCTTTCTCGATATCATAAAAAATTCGGTTAATCGGATTGAAGCCCGGGTATGCTGCCGGGTCTGTTACTAACTCTCTCAAAAATCTTGATCCCAGGTAATAAATTGATGAAAAATCATTTACCTTAAACGTCAAACCCTTTTGCGTGAGAAAGTCCTCTAATACAGCTTTTTTAAAGAATCGATTTGAGTCATGCTCGATCAATGGGGGCATATCCTTAAGTTGCCTCATTGCATTGAGCAATGTAAATGGCTCTAAAAAAGGCTCAGAAAAAATCACCTTGCCGCCTGGCTTAACAACCCGCAGACATTCATTGATAGCAATTTGTTGCTCTTCCCAAGTAGACATAAGGGTAACCACTCGTGTGGCATAAGCTACATCAAAAGTATCATCAGGAAATTGCAGGGAATTAATGTCACCTACTTCAAATTTTATAATATCGCCTACCCACTGAGCTTTTTTCAGCATATTGGCCTGTTTAATCATGTTTTCAGCAAAATCAACACCTGTAATCGAACCAACATCTTTGTGTCGTTCCAATTGTTGGAACGCGGAATATCCATTAGCGCAACCTACATCAAGAACATGATCCCCACTTGAAATGTGCTCTCCTACGGCATCGATTTCAAGTTCAATCATAAAGTTATCGCTCCAAGATGCCAGATGTGAGCCTTTATGGGTTTTAGCCTGATTTTCCCAATAGTCTTTAGCAACATCTTTTTCAATCTTTTCCACTCTGTCTCCTTAATAGACTAAGTACGCTAAGTACTATTGCCTGCTTATAGTTAATGTTGCATTTCGCAAAAAATTTATTTCTTACAATACTTATCTACATGTCAGACACCATTATTGGTTTTACTTGTGCAAAGCGAGGGCAGTATTCTAACATTTCAAAAATAATTGCCAAACAATGCGCTAACTTGCGGATTATCAATTTTGACAATGTTGCTGCTGTTGAAGTTCATCCCAGGCAAGATGTGATTTTTTAGAGACATACCTTATGTAGATGGAGTGAGCACGGTCGGTACGGCCAGCGGTAGCGTATCGGGGTAATCCTTGCTGAAGTGTAATCCGCGGCTTTCGTGCCGAGACAATGCACTTTGCACGATGAGATCGGCCGTTAACACTAGATTACGTAATTCCAGCAAATCAGCTGTAACATGAAAATTGGTGTAATACTCGTTGATTTCCTCATGCAATAATCGGATGCGGTGTTGCGCGCGTTGCAGTCTTTTGGTGGTGCGCACAATTCCGACATAATCCCACATGAATTGGCGTAATTCCGCCCAGTTGTGAGAGATAATAATTTCTTCGTCGGCATCGGTCACCCGGCTTTCATCCCATTGCGGCAGTGGAATGAACTGACTTTGCGGCGTGGCCAATATATCGCGCGCGGCAGCCTCGGCAAACACCATACACTCCAGTAGCGAATTGCTTGCTAATCGGTTAGCCCCGTGCAGGCCGGTGTGAGCGGTTTCGCCCACGGCATAGAGATTGGCGAGATCGGTGCGTCCATGCAGATCAGTAACGATGCCACCGCAGGTATAGTGCGCTGCCGGTACCACAGGTATGGGCTGGTGCGCGATATCGATACCCAGCGACAGGCAGCGCGCGTAGATGGTAGGAAAATGCGCTTGCAGAAATTCTACCGACCGATGTGAGATATCGAGATACACGCAATCTAAACCACGCTTTTTCATTTCGAAATCGATGGCGCGAGCGACGATGTCGCGCGGCGCGAGTTCGGCGCGCTCATCATGAGCAGGCATGAACCGTGTGCCGTCGGGCAGTTTAAGGATGCCACCCTCGCCACGAACCGCCTCAGAGATGAGAAAAGACTTGGCGTGCGGGTGATATAAACAGGTCGGATGAAATTGAATGAATTCCATGTTGGCCACCCGGCAACCGGCACGCCAACCCATGGCAATGCCGTCGCCAGTGGCGGTGTCTGGATTGGTGGTGTAAAGATATACCTTGCCAGCACCGCCGGTGGCCAGAATTGTGTCATGAGCAGCGATGGTGCTGACTTCATCACTCAGGCTGTTGAGTGCGTAAGCACCATAGCAATGATTGTGCGTGTGGCCGAGTTTGTTGCCAGTAATCAGATCGATGGCAATATAATGTTCCAACAGCGTGATGTTGGGATGTGCCAGAACTTTGGAGGCGAGCGTTTCCTGTACGGCATGGCCAGTGGCATCGGCGGCGTGGATGATACGTCGATGGCTGTGGCCGCCTTCACGTGTCAGGTGATAGCCGGTATCGGTATTGGCATCACGTGTGAACGGCACACCTTGGGCAATTAACCAGTCAATTGCCGGCTTGGCATGTTCGATAACATATCGCGCGGTGGCTGGATCACAGAGACCAGCACCGGCGGTCAAGGTATCCTGTATATGCTCGGCTAGAGAATCTTCTTGCGATAACACGGCAGCGATTCCGCCCTGTGCCCAAACACTTGCACCTTCCAATAGCGATTTCTTGGTGATGACGGCGATTTTTCGCTGATCGGCAAGTTTCAGTGCCAATGAAAGCCCTGCCAGTCCGCTGCCTATAATCAAAACATCAAATTGCAGCATGCTAGCCATCCGGTTGGTTGTTAATTTTAAAGGCAATTATCTTAATCCACAGACTAGAATAAACCTAAAGTTCATGTTTTTATTGAATTTGAACTATAGCAAATCTTGCTTGCTTGCGGAAAATGACCTTTGCTATATATGAACTAATTTCATTATCCTGTGCCAAATTAAAAAGGTGAGCCTGACTCCTCTCGCCTGTCCGGTTATACTAGCGAGCCGCCTCAGGGGGGCATGATAAAACTTAGGGTAACAGAATGGGCGAGAGGGAAGTCGATCAGCAATTGGTTGATCGCGCGCAGCGCGGCGATAAGCACGCCTTCGAATTGCTGGTCGCCAAGTACCAGCGTCGGCTGGCGCGATTAATTTCGCGTTTCGTGCGCGATTCAGCCGAGGTCGAGGACGTGACTCAAGAAGCTTTTATAAAGGCTTATCGCGCCTTGCCGACGTTTCGCGGAGAAAGTGCATTCTATACTTGGCTGTATCGCATTGGCATTAATACCGCGAAGAACCATCTGCAGACGCTCAAGAGACGGACTCCGACCACAACCATATTCGATGCGGAAGAGTCGGAAGGCTTTGAGGATGCGGGGTTGTTGCATGAAGTTAGCACACCTGAAAATGAATTAATGAGTAAACAAGTGGTTGACGTAGTGAACTCATCTTTGCAGGCGTTGCCTGATGATCTACGTACCGCACTCACTTTGCGTGAAATCGAAGAGTTGAGCTATGAGGAAATCGCAGCTGCGATGAATTGCCCGGTCGGCACCGTGCGTTCTCGTATTTTTCGAGCTCGTGAGGCGATTGCAACAAATTTACGCCCATTGCTGGGAACTAGTAAAGATAAGAGGTGGTGAACATGAAGCAGGAAATTTCAGCATTGATGGATGGTGAGTTGTTCGATGACGATGCGGAAGCAGTTCTCGACAAATTGAAGCGAAATCCTGACACACATGAAGAATGGCGAACCTATCACCTGATTAGCGATGTACTTCGCCAGCCCGATAATGTTCATGCCAATATCAGTATTGCCATACGTGAGCGTTTGCAGGCTGAACCCACGGTTCTCGCGCCGCGCAGCCGTGCTAGCCATAATGCCAGATGGTTCGCACTTTCTGCCGTTGCATCGGTTATGGCATTCACACTAGTAGCATGGCTATCGGTGCAAGTTGGGTCGGAAACCGCTCCGCAAATCGCCATGCAGCAGTCAAATGCTGTGCATTCAGCTAGCCTGCCCGCGAACGGCTTGGACGATTATCTGATTGCACATCAAGAGTTTTCACCCAGCTCCGATGTGTATGGTATGACTTCCTATGTTCATACAGTGGCACGCCAGCAGGAGGATAAGTAGCCATGAAGGCCAGATTTGCGCGGATCGTGGTTTTGTTTTTTACCGTCGTTCCAGCGTTCGCCGATACTGGCAGGCAGGTTGACTTGGATTGGCCGCAAATTATTGCTTTTGCAAAGCACCAAACCAATTACAGCGGGACTTTTGTATATCAGCATGACGGTCATATGGAAACCGCGCGCATTACTCACATTTCCGACCAGCGCGGTGAACATGAGAAGCTTGAAAGTCTGGACGGCCCACGTCGTGAGTTTATCCGCAATAACAATGAAATCTGGTGGTATTTGGGTGACCACAAAGCCGTGCAGGTCGAAAGACAATATAGTGGCAAGAGTTTCCCTGCTCTGTTGCCGGAGCAACTATCCGCACTTAACGAAAATTACTTGATTCATACCGCTGAACAGGCTCGCATCGCCGGTTTTGACACTCAAGCCATCGTATTCCAGCCTAAAGATACTTTGCGCTATACCCATAAAATGTGGGCGCACAGGGATTCCGGCTTGTTGTTGAAAGCTGTCGTGCTGGACGAACGTAAACAGATGGTGGAGCAATATACTTTTATCCAGTTGAAAATAGGCGGTGACATTGAGCGTACGCAGGTGATGCCGGGTCAATCCGCCGCTTCCTTGGAGCAATATTCTCATTTTGTCACGCCGTCCGAAACAAGTGCGCAGGCTGCAACGAGTGACTGGAAGATAGTTGCCATGCCCACCGGCTTTAAGAAAATCATGGAAATGCGTCGCTTGCTGCACGGTAAAAAGACAGACGTAATCCATTTTGTATTCTCAGACGGATTGGCTGGCATCTCAGTCTTTATCGAAACATTGGGTAATAATTTTGATAAAAAACTTGGTCTATCCAGCCGAGGTGCGATCCATGTATACAGTAAAGTAAAGGGCGATTACTTGGTAACGGTGGTTGGCGAAGTGCCTCCACGTACTGTGATGCAGGTCGCCGATTCAGTTCGCTATAGGGGGCAGTGAACATGCTGAAGCAGTGAGCATGCAGGAAATACGAAATACGCTAGTCTAATTCAATACTCGTCAGAGATGCTTTATCCGCGATGCGCCAATACTCTTTTGTTTCCGAAACACTTCATGCGACGGCAGCATCGATGGAGAACGTAAGTGATTTACCTCTAATATTTTTGAAATAATGTTATTTGCTAATGAATGAACTGTACGCATGGCAAGATGAACTTTGGCAACGCTGGATTGGATTACATGCACGTTTACCGCATGCAATCTTATTGAAAGGGCCGCAAGGAATAGGCAAGTTAGATTTCGCCATGAATCTCGCCCGTTCTTTGCTATGCAAAAAATCACTTGGTAACAAGTTGGCTTGCCAAGCTTGCACTTCCTGTCACTGGTTTGAACAAGGTGCTCACCCAGATTTTCGTTTGCTTCTATCTGGCGCACAGTCGATCGAAATGCAGGAATCCAGTGAAACTCAAGCATCTTTGATATTGAAGAGTTGGACAAGGAGAATCGCTGAAGAAGCACTTGACGAACAACAGAAGAAAGGGAAAAAACCGAGCAAAGAGATTTCTGTTCATCAAGTGCGCTCGCTCGCGAATTTCATCAATCTGTCCACACATCAGGGTGGCCATCGTGTAGTGCTGATTCATCCCGCGGAAACAATGAATGCCAATGCAGCGAATGCATTACTCAAAACGCTCGAAGAGCCGCCCGACCGGATGCTGATAATTTTGGTTAGCCATAAACAACAGCAATTGTTACCCACCATCGTAAGTCGTTGCCTGACGCTCGCGGCCCCAATGCCATCACTTGAGGCCAGTTCTACCTGGCTGCAACAGCAGAACTATGCCCATCCAGCAGCGATGTTGGCACGGGCCGGCTTTGCTCCGTTACTAGCGGTACGCCTGGCTGAGGAAGTTATAGAGGAAGGGGAATACAGCCTTTTTTTGCAGGAAATCAAACGGCCTGACAAGTTCGATGTGTTTGCTTTGGCTGAACAGTTGCAACGCACAGAACCGTTTCATGTCATTCATTGGTTGCAGCAATGGTGTTACGATCTAGGCAGTGCAATGCTCACGGGAAAGGTTAGATATCATACTGATCTTACTGATTTAATAAAAAATCTATCAAATAATATTGCCATATTCGATCTGCTGCGTTTTCAAAATGAGTTAATAATCGCAAAACGCGAGGCGTTGCACCCTTTGAATCCCAAGCTATTATTTGAATCTATTCTGTTATCTTACCGACACATGATGTTGGGAGCTAATATATGACGCTGGATGATCACCAAGAGCGCCATAATAATCTTTTTACTAAATAACACCTTATGTTTATAGATTCGCATTGCCATATCAATTTCCCGGAACTAACCGCAATCTTCGATGAAGTTCTGGCAAACATGCGCCAGAACGAAATTTCTCATGCGCTGTGCGTTTCGGTAAATTTAGAAGACTTTCCTCAAATTCAAATACTCGCAGAGCAATATGAGCATATCTATGCTTCTGTTGGCGTGCACCCAGACCACGAATCAGATACCGAGCCAACGCAAGCGTTACTGGTACAGCTGGCACAACACCCTAAAGTCATTGCTATCGGGGAAACCGGACTCGATTATTTCCGTTTAAAAGGTGATCTGGAGTGGCAGCGTGCGCGCTTCCGCACACATATTCGCGCTGCGCGCGAGTGCCGCAAGCCTCTCATTATTCACACCCGTGAGGCGGCACAGGACACTCTGCGTCTTATGGCTGAAGAAGGCGCTGCCGAGATTGGCGGCGTCATGCACTGTTTTACCGAAAGCCTGGAAGTCGCCCAAGCAGCCATTGAGATGAACTTCTACATTTCTTTTTCCGGTATCGTTACTTTCAAGAATGCCATTTTGCTGAAAGAAGTAGCGCGGCATATTCCACTTGAGCGCATATTGATTGAAACTGATTCACCCTATCTTGCTCCGGTGCCATATCGCGGCAAACTCAACCAGCCCGCTTATGTTAAGCATGTAGCTGAAGAAATAGCCAAATTGCGTGGCATTTCTCTTTCAGAGGTAGGGCGTGCTACTACAACAAATTTCCGTCGTTTATTTTTGAGTTCGTGTGTATAGAGTTTTAGCCTGCAAGCACATGAACAGCTGCTGGGCGGTGCGCTGGGAGCCTGTGAAAAAATAAAAAAAATATTTCACACCTGTCATCGAAACATTGCACTCACGCATTATAGTGAGGCACTCGTTCAACAAAGATCAACCGATGCTAAACCAGGATTTCCAGAGCCTGATTCCAGAATTACCCGCAATAGCCCAATTGCAAAACAAGAATCCCAAAGCCCATCGCCACGACCCAAACGCACCTGCACGCGTGTTAACCCCCAACTGATTGCAAATGGAGCTTCACCCCAGCAACCTTGAATCTTTACTGCCCGAAGGACATCATGCACGTCTGGTTTGGAGCTACGTAGAGCAGCAAAACCTCAAAGGTTTGTACGACATCATCAAGGCACGACAAGGTAGCGCAGGGCGCAGCGCGATTGCCCCGCAGATATTGTTTGTGCAAGCACGCAATCGCGGTTTGGTGTTATTGCCGGTGCGGGGCAGAGCGAAGGTCAAGTGCGTCGCGTTGTGGTTTGCGCTGGCACACAACTTCATGCGCATGGTAAAACTGGTACCGCAATTATTGGGCATAGGGATAAGTGCGTCCGCAATTCCTGCAATGACAGGATGATGGAGAAAAAGGAGTAAAATTTGGGGAATCAACTTGAGTTAGCGCAATAAAAGCATCGGTTGGACAAAGTTTGGCATTATATTTCTGATGGCGATTTTGCTGACAGTAATTCCCTTTAGGATGTGCCGAAGAAAAATTTGATTATTTCTAGGCCTCTCAGTCCAGTTTGCGCCACGATCTTCATCACCGCCACACCTTTACGGTGCATACGAATGACTTGCTTGCGTCGTTCATGCAGTACTTCTTGCGACTGTTTGCGGGCATCTTCTTTTTCCATAGCCCACAGACATCGAAAATCAAGAATTATTCATTTATAAATCGTGCCTGGTCTATATCCTTAACTTATGCAATGAAACACTAGCACTCGCAATTTACCATTCTCCGAGAATCTCGAGTAAACTAACTCGATTCGCAACAAACTTAAACAAAATCAATCCAATGAGCGGAATTTTCATTCCCACCCTGTATGCCATGAGTGGCGTCTGTATCTTCGCGGCACTACATCACGGGTTCGCTGTTATGCGCCGAAGAGTGAATCGCATCCATCTCCTGTTCGCGTTGTTGTGCCTACTGTTGACAGCTATCATTCTGACCAAAGCGGGCGCCTACCAGGCGGAAACGTCGCTGGCGTTGGTGGGGATTCGGCGCTGGGAAGTTTCGTTTATCTGCCTTTTTTTCTCCCTGTTTCCCTGGTTCATCGCCGAATACACAGACATTCGTCCGCGAAAATTGCTGGCCGGACTGTCCGTCTTCTGGGCTTTGCTGTTTGCCGTCAATCTGATCCTGCCCTATGGCGTCCAGTTCATCGAGCTTCCCCGCCTGAGCTATTTCGAACTGCCCTGGGGCGACAGAGTGGTGGACTTGCGCGTGCATCAGCACAACGTTTGGCAGCACATAATGTGGATGGGCGTGTTCGCCCTTATGGCGTACAGCCTCTATGCGTGCTTCTCTCAATACCGGCAAGGAGAACAACGAAAGGCCCGTGTACTGGCCTGGGCACTTATCCTGTTTCTCGGCATAATCCTGGTCAATGTGGCCGTCCACTGGGGGCTCATCGAATTTGTCCACACCAGTGAATTCGGTTTCGTCTCCTTGCTGGTGCTGATGGACTTTGAGATGATGTTGGAACCGCGGAATCAGAAGCAGCGGATGCGTACCGTGTTAGACCACTTGCCAGCGGCAATCTGTCTGAAGGATTTGAACGGGCGCTACCAACTGATCAACCGCAAATTTGAGACACTTTTTCACGTCGCCAGCGCTGAAATCATCGGCAAGACCGATTTATACCTGTTCTCTCTAGAGAAAGCCAAGGCCTTCCGCACCAATGAACTTCTGGCGATCGAAAAGCGCGAGGAGGTCAAGAGCGAGGAGGAGTTGGAATGGAACGGCAAGCCACACATCTATGAGTCGCATCAGTTTCCGCTGCTGCGCCCGGATGGCCTTCCCTATGCGGTGGTTGGCATGTATCTAGACATCACAGAATCCCGGCAGAAGGATGAAGCGCTGCACAAATTTCGCCAGCAGGTCTGGCGAAATTCCCGCATGTCGAGCACAGAAGCCATCGCTGGTTCGCTCGCCCACGAGTTGTGCCAGCCCCTGTCCGCCATCCTCAACAATGCACAGGCAGGCCTACGTTTTCTGGCCAAAGACGAGGTCGAACTCGCGGAAATACGAGACATACTTCAAGATATCGTGCGTGACGATAAACGCGCCGGGGCTGTGATCAATGGTTTACGCGCCATGCTGCAGCAGCAGGAAACGCCATTTGCCAAAATCGATTTGGCCCCGTGCATGGAAGAAGTGATTGAACTGCTGCACAGCGAGTTTATCCGCCTCGGCGTTGATGTCGAGTACATGCAGGAAACCAATTTAACGGTATGGGCGAACAAGACGCAAATCCAGCAGGTGGGGCTCAATCTGATGATGAACGCCATGGAGGCTATGGTGGAGCAACCGGCAGGCGAACGAATTCTGCTGGTCATGACAAAACGCACTGACGACAAAGTGCAGGTATCGATCCGCGATAATGGCATAGGTATTCCGGAGGATAAGATGAGCCGGATATTCGAAAGTTTCTACACAACTAAGCCTCAAGGGCTAGGAGTAGGCTTGGAGGTATGCCGGTCGATAATCGAGTCGCACCATGGCGCATTTTGGGTAGAAGCTAATCAGGACCGAGGCGTCACTTTTCACTTTACCTTACCGATTTACCACGGAGATAGGTAAATCAGAAGGTTCGACCGGCACGTGACAGGCAAGACTGCGATGACCTCTACATGCGCTCTGCGCTTATGGACCGACTTTATTTTGCATTACCCATGAGATCGCATCAATCAAGGCCTGGTCATCCACGGGTTTGCGCAAAAAGAACTTCACGCCCAGATCTCGAGCCGACTGACGAATTTCATCGTCGTCCCGCGCCGATATCGCGATCACCGGCAATTTAATGCCTTTCTGCTTGAGCTGTGCGGCCAACTCCAGTCCGCTCATATGCGGCATGTTCATATCCAGGAGGATGCAGGCATGGCTTTCGTTGCGCACTTCCTCAAGAAAGCGTTTTGAACTTTCGTGAGCACGGCTCTCGATACCTACCGATCGCATCAGGCGCGACATTCCTTTCTGTACCGATTCATCGTCGTCGACAATGTGTACGAATATTTTTTCTATTCTAAAGTGGCGCAAGGAAATTCCCCAGCGTTGATGAGATGCTTAGATTAGGCTCTTGCTCCGAAAGGATCAATTAGACTTTGGTCCTATAGATGTATAATTACCAGTCGGTGGCGGGTAGCCATTATGGTTTTCCCGAAGTCAATATCCCGATCCGGTATTTGACCAGTAATTCATCACATAGGGGGAGTGCGGACGCCCTTTGGTCTTGGTGTTATAAGCTTCGGTCGCTTCCTTGCCACACCAGGGCAGTACGATATCCGGCTGCGATGGATGTTCGGGCAAATAAGCGCTTAAATCATAGACATTACCGCGAATGGCCATCCAGCAGTTTTCTGGTGCTTTATGTTTGGCCAATTCAGTCGGTGAAATCGATTTATCAACAGCGATAGCGGCGTTTTTCTCAGCAGGCGGCAACCACAGGCTCCCGGCCCAGAAAGCTGTCCAGCCAATCCACACAAACCTTCAGCCTGATAACGCTTGGCCAACCGTCTTGCTTGACGGGTGCTGACACCTATCCGCTTCGATGCTTCTTGCTGGCTAATTTTGTCATTTTTCAGCAGATCCAATGCCTGTGCTCGTTGAACTTCTTTTTGACTCATGAGTTTGTCCATATCCTAAATATCCACTTTAGTTTTTAACAGGGGTGAGTTTAATAACCAGCGGACATTTCTATTTGGGAGAAATTGAACATTACTACTTGCGGCTAACAAAATTAACAATATCTCGCAACGGGATTTGTTGTGCTTCTTCATCGCACCGTCCCTTGTACTCAACCATGGGTACTTCTTGGCTGAGACCGCGATCTCCGATTACGATACGGTGTGGGATGCCGATGAGTTCTAAATCAGCAAACATTACGCCTGGACGTTCGTTGCGGTCATCAAGCAATACTTCAATTCCTGCCGCGCTAATGTCAGCATAAAGTTGTTCTGTCGCTAGGCGCACGGATTCGCTCTTATTGATTCCGATAGGGGCAAGTGCCACTTGGAACGGAGCCATGGCAGCAGGTAGAGTAATGCCGCGTTCGTCATAATTCTGCTCTATTGCGGCAGCGACGATGCGCGAAACACCGATACCATAACAACCCATTTCAATGAATTGAGATTTGCCATTTTCATCGAGGTAATTAGCATTGAGCGCTTCGGAATACGTGGTGCGCAACTGGAAAATGTGGCCAACTTCGATGCCACGACAGAGTTCCAGCGTGCCTTTTCCATCAGGGCTGGGGTCACCGGCGACTACGTTGCGGAGATCATACACATCGGTTTCGTCAAAGCTGATGTCGCGTCCAAAATTTGCGTGAATGTAGTGAAAGCCGTCGTCATTGGCTCCACAGACAAAATTACTCATGGCAGCAGCAGCATGATCAGCCAAGATTCGCACGACCGTATTGACCGGACCAATGTAACCAGTGCGGCAGCCCATGTTCTGATGGATTTCGTCGTCGCTGGCGAAACGGAATTCGCCTAGTATCTTGGTTGCCTTGATTTCATTCAGCATATGGTCTCCGCGCAGCAGAAGCAGGGTAAAGTTGCTACCGGCATCCATCACGGCGATTGTCTTTAGCACTTGTTCAGGCGTCACATTTAAGAAAGTGGCGACACTTTCGATGGATTTTTGTCCGGGCGTAATGATTTTTTGTAATTTTTCGCTGGCAATCGCGCGCAAGATGTTTGGTGCGATGGCCTCAGCCAGTTCCACATTTGCGGCGTAATCGGAAGTGGGACAGAATGCTAACCCGTCTTCGCCAGAATCGGCTAGCACATGGAATTCATGCGAGCCACTGCCGCCAATTGCGCCTGTATCCGCAGCAACGGCTCGGAATTGAAGTCCAAGACGGGTGAAAATGCGGCTGTAGGTGTCATACATCACCCGGTAGGTCTGTTCCAGGCTGTCGAAGCTGGCATGGAATGAATAAGCATCTTTCATTAGAAATTCGCGTGCCCGCATCACACCAAAACGGGGACGCACCTCGTCTCGGAACTTAGTCTGGATTTGGTAGAAATTCACTGGTAACTGACGATAGCTTTTAATTTCACGGCGTGCGATGTCAGTAATAACTTCTTCGTGAGTGGGGCCAAAACAAAATAGATTGTCATGGCGATCTTTAATTTTGAGCATTTGCGGCCCAAATACTTCCCAGCGCCCAGTTTCTTGCCAAAGTTCGGCTGGCTGTACGGCGGGCATTAGCAGCTCAATGCCGCCCCCATTATTCATTTCCTCGCGCACCACTGATTCCACTTTGCGCAACACGCGTAGACCCAACGGCATCCAAGTGTACAGGCCGCTAGCCAGTTTCTTGATGTAGCCAGCCCTTAACATTAAACGATGACTGACTAGTTCGGCTTCGGAGGGAGCTTCTTTCTGGGTGGAGATGAAAAATTGTGAAACGCGCATGATAGTATGTTTGTCAAATCGAATTATCAGGGTGCTAATTTTACAGCGAACGAAGTAAGCATGCTGTACCGATTGTGATTAGGCGGCTTTCAATCTGGTGTGAAATGTGAAAAAATCCACACTATCTAAATTAATTTAACAGGTGGCGAAGATGATTGATCGGGATGGTTATCGCCCCAACGTCGGCATCATTCTGTCTAACGCTAAGAATCAGGTATTCTGGGGCAAGCGCATCAGGCAGCATGCGTGGCAATTCCCGCAAGGTGGCATTCAATGTGGTGAAACACCGGAACAAGCGATGTATCGCGAATTGCAGGAAGAGGTAGGTTTGCAGTCCTGTCATGTCCAGATACTTGGCCGTACGCGGGAGTGGATACGTTATGAGGTGCCGCAACATTGGGTTAAGCGTGAGTGGCGTGGCAGTTACAAGGGGCAGAAGCAAATATGGTTTTTGCTGCGACTGGTTGGACGCGATTGTGATGTCTGTCTGCGCGCTTCCGTTCACCCCGAGTTTGATGCTTGGCGTTGGAACGATTATTGGGTTGAGATGGAAAGTGTGATTGAGTTTAAACGGGATGTTTACCGTTTGGCATTGAATGAGTTAGTACGCTACTTGCCGCCGGCCAACAATTTTTCTGGTTGGGATGCGGCCAAAAAAGTTTCTAATAATTTTTGAGCTACAGCTAGACTTACTAAGCATCACATGCTACATGATGAATAAAATATGAATCTATGTCGACAATCAATGACAATATAATTTAAAGGAGACGAATATGACGAAAAAATCATTTCTGACCGATATTAAAATCCTGCGTGAACGCGCCCGCCAGCACATAGAGCAGGGGGCTATTACCGCTGGATACCGTGGTGACCGTGACACTGTTGTCAAGCTGCTAAACGAGGCGTTGGCTACAGAGATTGTTTGCGTGTTGCGTTATAAACGGCATTACTATACCGCTACAGGCATCAATGCGCAAAGCGTGGCGGCCGAGTTCTTGCAACACGCAACTGAAGAACAGATACATGCTGACCAGATTGCTCAGCGCATTGTGCAATTGGGTGGAAAACCGAACTTTTCTCCCGATGGTCTGGCAATGCGAAGCCATTCCGAATATCACGATGGTGATGACCTGCTTGAAATGATTCGCGAAGACCTGATTGCTGAGCGTATTGCCATTGATAGCTACGGCGAAATGATCAGCTACCTGGGTAACGACGATCCCACAACACGGCGTATGCTGGAATCCATCTTGGCGATGGAGGAGGAACATGCCGAAGATCTGTCAAGTCTATTGGCGGAGATGGGAGGGTGAAAGGGGTACAGTACCTAAAAGTGGGGTAGGTATCTGAATTGTGAGCGTTTCAATCAATCATGAATTTGTTCTTTCCGCGAAGGGAGCAATCCAACTTGACAAGTTGACTTGATATCTCTGACAAGCACGCTCTGAGCTGGTAATTGGCTCCGGGCAGACTTAGCACCTCAGTCCAACTACGTATCTTGCTTCTGTGTTGGGTAAACTACCGGCACATGACGGAGATAGTTTTTACCCACCTTAAGGTTTAAACCTACATAGCGTAATTAATCCCTCAGCCTTACTACGGCACTGGATAAATTGGTGCAATATTTGTGTTGCTCAAATCCGCGGGATACGTGGAGAAATGAAGGTTATAAACATCTTAAGTAGTATATTGCCTTAACCCGAGCGATAGGTCTTAACTAAGCTTTTATTAAAACTTCACTCTGATTTATGTGTCTAACAAGAATAGCGCTGGAATTCATAACTCCATGATATTTTGGAATAAAAGTGCATTGCATCAAGTATCCATTGGATTTTGCACCGCGAGTTTTAATTTTGAAAGGAAGGCATGCGCTATTTTAAAATTTCATTTTTTATTGCTTTTGTGGGCCTTGGGCTTGCGGCATGGTGGGGCTATAGCCGTGGTGGTTTGGTGGTCGCGCTTGAAGCTCTTGGGATTGCTGCTATCCTCTGCGTCATGGAGGTATCGCTCTCCTTCGACAATGCAGTCGTCAATGCTTCTGTACTGAAAAGCTGGAACAAATTTTGGCAGGACATCTTCCTGACTATCGGAATGTTGATTGCTGTGTTTGGCATGCGTTTGCTTTTTCCGCTTGTGATTGTTGCGCTCGCGGCTGACCTCGGACTAATAGAGGTGTGGAATATGGGGCTGAACAAGCCCGATGAATATGCGCTTCATTTGATCAACCATCATGCCGAAGTGGCCGTGTTTGGAGGGATTTTTCTATTGCTGGTGTTCCTTAACTTTCTGTTGGATGAAAAAAAGGAATTGCACTGGCTTGGTCATATAGAGGAAAAAATTTCCACCTTTGGAAAGGTGGCATCAATCTCGGTAATGATTGCGCTTGGCACACTGTTGGCCAGTTTGTCCATGGTCGAGGAGGGCAAGCAACTGGTGGTACTAGTCGCTGGCCTTTGGGGCGTGCTGTCCTACGTAGGCGTAGACGTGATTAGTAGTCTTCTTGAAAAAGAAGAAGATGACTCAAAAATCAGCGATGTTGTTAAGCGCGGCGGGATAGGTGGCTTTCTTTATCTTGAGGTACTGGATGCTTCTTTTTCGTTCGATGGAGTGATCGGGGCATTTGCCATTACCAAGGATATTGTCATCATCATGATTGGCCTTGGTATTGGCGCGATGTTTGTGCGTTCAATGACTGTATTTCTGGTACGTAAAGAAACCCTTGATGCGTATGTGTACCTTGAGCATGGTGCGCATTATGCGATCGGAATTCTGGCTGTCATTATGCTTGCTAGTATGAAGTTCCATATCCCTGAGATTTTCACGGGTTTCGTAGGGGTGGTTTTCATTGCCGCCTCTCTATGGTCTTCATTGCGTTACAGGCGTATCAAGCAACAAAAAAGTAACAAACCACCGCAACAAAAAGTCCTCCGCTAAGCGGATTATTTACGTTGTGATATATTTGGCTACCCGGTTTGTGATTCGTAGGACGTATCCGTCAAGATACCATCAATGTTTGCCGGTACTGCCAAAGCCGTCACTTCCGCGCTGGCTTATGGGGAAATCCTTGACGATATTGAGCTGCATTTGCAGTACCGGCACGATAACCAGTTGCGCCATGCGTTCCAGGGGCATTAGAGTGAACGGGTGCTGTCCACGGTTCCAGATAGAAATGAATATCTGTCCTTGATAGTCAGAGTCGATTAGTCCGACCAAATTGCCCAGTACAATACCATGTTTGTGTCCAAGCCCGGAGCGCGGCAAGATCATCGCGGCGCACTGCGGGTCGGCTAGGTGAATTGCAATGCCACTCGGGATGAGTTCGCATTGGCCGGGCTGAATAATCATGCTCTGGTCGATACAGGCGCGCAAATCTATTCCCGCCGATCCGGGCGTGGCATATGCGGGCGGGTGCTCATACAAGCGGGGGTCGAGAATTTTAACATCCACAGTTTTTTTCATAATTAATTTCCTTGCCGATAAAGTTTGACTACGTGCTGCAACAAAGCTCGCGCCAGTGTAAGCTTATCCGCGCGCGGTAATACATGCTCGCCCGCATCGTCAAATAAAATCAACTCGTTGTCATCTGCTCCAATTGCTTGTTGCACTAGATTGGCTGCGAGTAGTGGAATTTTTTTGGTTTTGCGCTTCGTTGCAGCGTATTCGTGCAGGTTGTGGCTTTCGGCCGCGAAACCCACGCAGAATGGTGGCTTTGGAAGCCCGGTGACATATCCAAGGATATCTGGATTGGGTAATAGTTCCAGTATTAGTCCGCCTGTACTCTTCTTGATTTTCTGTTCGGTCGGTTGTGCTACGCGATAATCGGCCACGGCTGCCACCCCAATGAAAATATCGACATTTGTGACATGTTTTTGGACTACCTCGAACATTTCCGCTGCGCTGGTGACATTCACCAGTGCAGCGCCATAGGGGCTGGATAAGGCTGTAGGACCGGAAATCAATGTAACCTCCGCACCCATTTCCAGTGCGGCCTGCGCGATGGCATAGCCCATCTTGCCGGAGCTGCGATTAGTAATGCCGCGCACTGCGTCTATTGCTTCGTAGGTTGGCCCGGCAGTCAGCAGAACTTTCACGCCGGATAGTAATTTTGGCTGAAAAAAAGTGAGCACAGCGCGTGCTAACTCTGTTGGTTCCTGCATGCGTCCCATTCCTTCCTCGCCACATGCTTGCATACCGCTGACAGGGCCTAAAATTGTTACACCATCAGCAATGAGTTGCTGGATATTGCGTTGCGTGGCTGGACTTTCCCACATTTGTCGATTCATTGCAGGGGCGACCAGTAACGGACAATTGCGAGCCAGGCATAGAGTGGAAAGCAGGTCATCGGCCAAGCCGTGCGCAAGCTTGGCAATGAAATCAGCTGTGGCCGGCGCGATCATGATGGCATCGGTGGCACGGCTTATACTAATGTGTGCCATATGATTAGCTGTGTGCTCGCCCCACTGATTGGTGAATACCGGTTTGCCGGATAGCGCCTGCATGGTGGTCGGCGTGATGAAATGGCACGCAGCTTCAGTCATCGCAACCTGTATCTGTATGCCCTGATTTACTAATAAGCGAGTTAATTCGGCGCCTTTATAGGCGGCAATACCTCCGGTGAGACCGAGCACAATACGCTTCGTTTGAATTTGTTCCATAATGCTGTGCATCTTAGCAAAAACTGCTGTTCTTTATCAAAAAACCACTATGCTCAGGCAAGGGAGAGCAATGGGAATTAATAATTGGCCTGAGGGAGAACGGCCGCGGGAGAAGTTAATCCAACGCGGTGCTGCCTCACTCTCGGATGCCGAGTTGCTGGCAATATTTCTGCGCACCGGTGTGGTGGGCAAAAGTGCGGTAGATTTGGCGCGTGACCTGCTCACCCAGTTTGGCACGCTTACCCGTTTATTCGCAGCTAGCCAAGAAGAGTTTTGCACCATATATGGTATGGGGCAGGCCAAATATGCTCAGTTGCAGGCGGTGCTGGAAATGTCGCGGCGTGCCTTGCAAGAGGTAATGCGCATGGGCGATGCGTTGAACTCACCGGGCGCGGTACGCGATTATCTTCGATTGCTTTTGCGTGGCCGCGAACAAGAAGTGTTCCTGGTTGTCTTCCTCACCGCACAAAACCGTGTGATTGCATCAGAGGAAATGTTCCACGGCACACTCACCCAAACTAGCGTGTATCCGCGCGAAGTGGTTAAACGTGCGTTATATCACAACGCGGCTGGAGTCATCTTGGCACATAATCACCCTTCAGGCGTGGCTGAGCCCAGTCAATCCGATCGCCTGCTTACCGACACGCTTAAACAGGCACTCGCGCTGGTGGATGTGCGCGTGCTAGATCACTTAATTGTGGCAGGAACCGGGTGTTTGTCATTTGCAGAGCGAGGAATACTGTAATGGGTTTTTTTAACAGGCTGCTGAAAAACTCTTAGTTAGTTCTCCTTGCTCAATTTACGCATCAGTCCAATGTCTTTCATTTAGTCAAACATTCTTCGATCTGTTTGCGTTTGTTTATGCAGTTTCAAGACTCATGGGCGCGACAAGCCGTGTGGGCTATTTTTAGAAACTGTTATTGCGCTCTTGTTTGGTCTGAAGTTTTAATCGAACTTCTTGTCAAAATGCTGTCCAATTATCAAATTATCTTGAGCCGCAAAAGTGAAACAAAGGAATGGTGAGGGGTGATAAGTATAAAAATGCCAATGTGCCAGTAAATATGTTCGTAGCAAAGAGAAATATTTGCGGCAAAGTGGATATACTCCTTGCAGTTTTCTTAGGCGAATATAACAATGCGTCCCAATTTTTTAGAATGGAGATTTCATGAAATCAGTTTGTGTTTTGTTCCTGCTAATTATGTCTCTCGCGGTATCGGTTAACGCAAGCGCGGCCGGGTCCGTGTTGAGCGTCAATTGTAAAGGTGAGGATGTGGGGGCAGAAGTGTTGGTTAACGGCAAATTTAAAGGCGAATGCCCGTTAGACATAAAAGTGCCTGCTGGCAGATTGAAGCTGAAGGTGCAAAAGAAAGTTGATCTCTTTAGTGATCGAATATTTGAACAAGAAATTCGTATGGGCGATGACGTAGTAAAAAAGGTCGATGTGATATTGGGCGCAGCGCAGCTTAACGCCAAAGGCAAACGGCAGAAACCTAAGATGGTAGCCTTGGAAGGTAAGGCAAAAACATTACAGGAAGAAAAGAAGAAGTGTGTCGAATGTCCCGAGATGGTACCGATTCCAGGCACCAATTTCGCCATGGCAAAATACACTGTCACGTTCCAAGATTGGGATGCCTGCGTGGTAGATGGTGGCTGTAATGGATATCGTCCTTCGGATAAGGAATGGGGGCGTGACAATCGTCCTGTGATTAATGTGAGCTGGAATGATGCTCAGGCTTATATTCAATGGCTATCGAACAAGACCGGTAATCCTTACCGTCTGCCGACTGAAGAGGAATGGGAAATCGCTGCGCGAGCTGGCACTACTACCGAATATTATTGGGGCATTTTCCCTTTTGGAGATTCGGCCTCTAGTGCTAATGCTAACTGTAATGCTTGTGGAAGCAAGTGGGACAACAAGACAACCGCGCCAGTTGGCAGTTTCAAGCCAAACGGCTTTGGCCTATACGACATGTCTGGCAATGTTTGGCAATGGACGGATAGTTGCTGGGAAGGCGATTGTAAGAAGCGAGTGCTTCGTGGCGGCTCTTGGAATGACACCACGACAAACATTCGCATAGCTACTCGTTTCAAGGATGATGTGACTGAACGTTATCATATCAGCGGATTTAGACTTGCCATGACGCTGAAATAAAAGAATTCTGGGTTAGTATTTGGTTTTGTCTTTTTTATAATTTGTATCATAAATGAATGGGTATATAAAAAGGCGGTTGTGGAATGGGAATAGCATGGGAAACTAGAATAAATTTGAGTCTGGGTCCCTATTAAAAATCTTAAGTACTAATTAATAAAACCTCATTAAAATAGGTTAAGAGTGCTTTAAGAGTTTGCCCATTTTTTATTTTTAACGGAGATTTCATGAAATCAATTTATTATTTGTTCTTGTCAGTTCTGGCCGCGTCATCCGCTAACGTCTACGCGGCTGGCTCTGTATTGAGTGTTGTTTGTAAAGGTGATGACGTGGGTGCCGAAGTTTTGGTTAATGGAAAATTCAAGGGCGAATGCCCGTTGGATATAAAGGTACCTATTGGCACGCTGAAGCTGAAGGTGCAAAAGAAAGTCGATGCCTCTAGTGATCGCATATTTGAACAAGAAATCCGCGTGGGCGATGGCGTAGTAAAAAGGGTCGAAGTGTTATTGGGCGCGCCGAAACTCAACGCCGAAGGCAAACGGGCCAAACCTGAGCGATTGAAAACTGCTAAGACTGAGGAGAAAAAAGTAGAAGAAACGCTTAAGGCATGCACCGTCTGCCCTGAAATGGTGCCGATTCCAGGCTCGGATTTTGAGATTGGGAAATATGCTGTCACATTCGATGAATGGGATGCATGCGTGGAAGAAGGTGGTTGTAATGGTTATAAACCATTAGATGAAGAATGGGGACGTGGCAAGCAACCCGTGGTTAATGTGAACTGGAATGATGTTCAGAGCTATATTGAATGGCTATCGCACAAGACTGGTAAAACCTACCGTCTACCGAGCGAACATGAATGGGAAGTTGCCGCGCGTGCCGGTACTACCACTGAGTATTACTGGGGAGATGATCTCGGGTTTCAGAATGCCAATTGCCATGGTTGTGGTAACAGGTATGAGAAAAAAAAATCCGCCCCAATGCCAGTGGGAAGTTTCAAGCCTAATCCCTATGGTCTGTATGACATGTTGGGCAACGTTTGGCAATGGACGGACGGTTGTAGGGAAGGCGATTGTTCAAAGCTGGTTCTTCGAGGCGGGTCTTTTGAATACGGTCCAGAGTATTTAAACGTAAGTTATCGTGAGGGAATCGAAGCTACGGAACGCATCAACAACCTTGGGTTTCGCGTTGCCAGAACACTGCCATAAATTTGCATCTTATAGGGCTGGTAATCAAATAGATTGATTAGAACATCTGGGTTCTGGTCTTCGCAGGAATGACGTATTGCGCTATTTGTTGATGGCCGACTCTACAGTATTTTGTTACCTTTTTCTTATTTGCAAACAATAAATAGTAAAAGGGTGGCTATTGGGAGTGAGCGTATCCAGCGACATAGTCTATTCAGTATGCATAACACCAAATACTAGACATATTGCGTTTATGCATATCATATATGCCGGTGATTGTCTGAAGGATGCAAACAGCGCATAGAGATAAGACCGCTGTTGCAACATCATGTGAGAGAGAAACACCTGTCGTTGGAGGAACGAAATCATTCTCCGGATGGAAATGTTATTGGTTATATCGGTTGAAGACTTTTCTGCCTGATTAATGTTACATAGACATGACTTGGGAGTAATGAACAGGTTGGAAATGATCGTATAGAAAAAATGTTGGGCGTTGATTCAAAGCATTTCGCGACGGAAAGACCATAAGATTCAGGTTGAGGTAAAATACGCCGCAACTTTAGCAAATGGAATGTACATACATGGCAGTAAAATCCCAAAAAACACCCAGCTTTGAGGTAGCTCTGGCCGAACTGGAACAGGTAGTCGCTGACATGGAGGTGGGCAAGCTGTCGCTGGAAGACTCGCTGTCAGCTTACCGGCGCGGTGCCGAGCTGTTGCAGATTTGCCGAGGCCGTTTGGAGGATGCGCAGCAGCAGGTGCGCATTCTGGAAGAGGGCACGCTACAAAATTTTGCTACCAATTCTACTAGTGCGAGCGATTTTGCCAAGCGAGAAAATGACTAGACCTAAGATGCTTGGCATTGATTTCCAGATTTGGGCTAGTTCCCACCAGAGTCGTTTCGAGGATCAGCTAAAACAGTTGTTGCCACAACCGGATATTGCTCCGCAGCGCCTGCACGCAGCCATGCGCTATAGTGTATTGGATGGTGGTAAGCGTGTGCGCCCGCTGTTGGCCTTTGCTGCTGGTGATTTGGTCGGAGCAGACAGCATGCGTGTCAACATAGTTGCCGCTGCCGTCGAACTAATTCACGCCTATTCATTGGTGCACGACGACATGCCATGCATGGACAATGATGTGCTTCGACGAGGTAAACCCACTTGTCATGTTGAGTACGATGATGCCACTGCGCTGCTGGTCGGCGATAGTTTGCAAAGTTTGGCGTTTCAGTTGCTGGCCGAGCATCAGCTCAGTAATGATGCCGTGCAACAATTGGCTATGATCAAGTTATTGGCTACAGCATCCGGATCGCGTGGCATGGCGGGCGGACAAGCGATTGATTTAACGAGCGTGGGTAACCAGCTGAGTGTGCCGGAACTTGAATTCATGCACATCCATAAAACTGGTGCGCTGATTCGTGCTGCTGTTTTGCTCGGTGCGCAGTGTGGGCCTGCGCTGGGAGAGGTGGAGCTGGCTAGGCTTGATCGCTACGGCAAATGCGTCGGATTGGCTTTTCAGGTGGTGGATGACGTACTTGATAGCGAGGCGGACACCGTAACCTTAGGCAAAACCGCAGGTAAGGATGCCGAACAAGACAAGCCTACTTATGTCACACTGCTTGGCGTGCAGGCAGCTAAACAGATGGCGGTGGAATTGCACAGTGAAGCGTTGGATGCTCTGGCGGGGTTCGGCGAGCCAGCACGTCGCCTATGTGAGATGGCTAATTTTATCTTATTAAGAAAGTATTGATGGTTTCGCTACTCAATACCATCAATACTCCAGAAGTCTTGCGTAAGCTGGATCGCAAGCAATTGCCTCAACTGGCGAATGAGTTGCGTCAGTTTTTGGTGGAGTCTGTGAGTAAGACTGGTGGTCATCTGTCTTCCAATCTCGGCACGATAGAATTAACCATCGCATTGCACTACGTTTTTAATACACCGTATGACAGGTTGGTGTGGGATGTGGGACACCAAACCTATGCACACAAGATACTTACGGAACGGCGCGAAGCGATGAAAACCCTGCGCATGGCAGGTGGTATTTCAGGTTTTCCTAATCGCGCTGAGAGTATTTACGATGCTTTTGGCACCGCGCACGCTAGTACATCGATCAGCGCAGCTCTGGGAATGTCAGTGGCGGCGAAAATTGATGGAAGTGATCGGTGTGCGGTGGCTATTATTGGTGATGGTGCGATGAGCGGTGGCATGGCATTTGAGGCACTTAACAATGCTGGTGCGATGGATACCAACCTGTTGGTGATCCTCAATGACAATGACATGTCCATCTCGCGGCCAGTGGGTGCGCTCAATAATTATTTTGCCAAGCTGATGTCAGGACGTTTTTATTCCGCCATGCGACGCGGCAGTGAAAAAATGCTGAAAGGCATGCCGCCTGTACTTGAATTCGCTAAGCGCGCCGAGGAGCATGTCAAGGGCATGGTTACGCCGGGTACGCTGTTTGAAGAATTTGGTTTCAATTACATCGGCCCAATTGATGGGCACGATCTTGATACCTTAGTTACAACTCTTGGTAACATACGTCAGCTCAAAGGGCCGCAATTTCTGCATGTTGTCACGCAAAAAGGCAAAGGCTACACTCACGCAGAGGAAGATTGCCTGCTCTATCACGGCGTTGGCAAGTTTGATCCAGAGCAAGGCATTGTTACTAAACCTGTTCCGAGAAATATTGAAGGGCAAGCCAGCAAGCCTACCTATGCACAGGTTTTTGGCGAATGGCTGTGCGATATGGCAGAAAAGGATAAGCGTTTAGTTGGCATTACCCCTGCCATGTGCGAGGGTTCCGGCATGGTTGAATTTGCAAAAAAATTTTCACAACGTTATTTTGACGTAGGTATTGCCGAGCAGCATGCACTGACCTTCGCCGCCGGGCTTGCTTGTGAAGGTTACAAGCCGGTAGTGGCGATTTATTCCACTTTCTTGCAACGAGCTTATGATCAACTGATACACGATATCGCGATTCAAAACCTGCCGGTGCTGCTGGCGATAGATCGTGCCGGGCTGGTTGGTGCTGATGGTGCTACGCATGCGGGTAGTTTTGACCTGAGTTTTTTGCGCTGCATTCCCAACATGACGGTAATGGTTCCTGCTGACGAGAATGAGTGCCGCCAGTTGTTATACACTGCGTTCCAGCTGGACACCCCGACTGCTGTGCGTTATCCGCGCGGCTATGGACCGGGTGTTGCATCACGTAAGGAAATGCAGGCGCTGCCTTTAGGCAAGGGTGAAGTGCGTCGTGTGGGCTCAGGTGTGGCAATTTTGTCCTTTGGTTCTATGCTTGGCCCAGCTCTTGACGCTGCGGACTCACTCAATGCCACGGTGGCCAACATGCGTTTCGTTAAGCCTCTGGATATAGAGTTGGTGCTGCATTTGGGACGCGAGCACACCTTGCTGGTAACTGTAGAAGAAAACACCATCCAAGGCGGTGCGGGTAGCGCGGTGGCGGAGTGTTTGCAACAACACGGTATGACAAACGCGCTGCTCCAACTTGGATTGCCAGATAGTTTTTTGGAGCAAGGAGAGACAGAAAAAATGTTGGCTACATGCGGTTTGGACGCAACAGGCATCGCTACCTCAATTCGTCAAAAAATGTCTTTATAAATTCAAGCGTTGTATTGCTACGGAATTTGTAATTGATAAAGATATTCTTAATCTAGTATATGTGTCTCGACAAATATATAAATCAGATCAAAGGAATATTAAATTTATTTTTGAAGTATACTTTTGACAAGCAAAAAAAGTCATAAACTATAAATATATTTGATTGCAAAAAATAAATGTGTAATTAATATGTAGTAGTAAGATGTGTTGCGACATAATTTTGAATATAAACGGAGGATTAACCATGTCACTACGGATTAATGATGAAGCACCAAATTTTACTGCCCCCACAACTCAAGGCACCATTAATTTTCATGAGTGGATTGGCAACGGTTGGGCGATACTATTTTCTCATCCAAAAGATTTTACGCCAGTCTGTACAACTGAATTAGGGTATATGGCAAAACTAGAGCCGGAATTTAAAAAACGGAACTGCAAAATAATTGGCTTAAGCGTAGATCCAGTGGATAACCATACAAAATGGGCAAAAGATATTCAAGAAACGCAAGGTTATGCTGTTAATTATCCTATGATTGGAGATGAGAATTTAACTGTAGCGAAGCTTTATAACATGTTACCAGCTGAAGAAACGGGTACATCTGAGGGTCGTACTGCGGCTACTAATGCAACTGTTCGCTCAGTTTTTGTTATTGGTCCAGATAAAAAGATTAAACTGACACTTACATACCCAATGTCTACAGGTCGAAACTTTGATGAGATCTTACGTGTGTTGGATTCCATGCAGTTAACTGCTAGATATAAAGTTGCTACACCTGTCAATTGGAAAGATGGTGATGATGTAATTATCGTACCTTCGGTATCTGATGATGATGCAAAAGCAATGTTTCCAGAAGGCTGGAAAACAGTTAAACCGTATTTACGTGTAGTCAAGCAACCGAGTTAGTCAAAAATTTAATGAGGTAATCTTCCGGCTTTTGCCGAAAGGTTCCTCAAAGTTTGACCTATTTTGTCTGTCGTATTGATATTTCTGTCTTTGAACTTAAATGCTTGGGCTTATGTGCGTTTAACTTGGTGTGGTTAGACGATTCTAGTCGTCACCATCCAAGCTACGTTAATCCTCCTGCTTATAGTACGTAGTAACTTTAGTATTTCCTATTCGTGTCCATTATAAAATTTATGCTCCATGGTGTCCTGCCCGTTATTCTTGGGTCAGCACTCATGGACAATCTGTGTTCAAGAATTTTGCTGCAGTATTCGGTTTTGAATATGGTTGATTTTATCAAAGGGAAGAATGCGATATCGATAGTGTGTTATTTCGAAGGTCGACAGCAAACATGAGCTCTCTCCAAGCTACTCTTATTCCTGATGTTCAAAATATGGCTGATACGCGCCATCTGGCGATCAACAAAGTCGGCATCAAGAGTATTCGCCATCCAGTGCAAGTTAAAGACAAAAACGTGGGGGTGCAGCATACGGTTGCCACTTTTAATATGTATGTGCACCTGCCGCACAACTTCAAAGGCACGCACATGTCGCGTTTTGTCGAGATACTCAACCATCACGGGCGGGAGATTTCCGTAGAGTCATTTGAAAGCATTCTACGCGAGATGATTGAGAAGTTAGAGGCTCAGTCCGGCCACATCGAAATGAGCTTTCCTTATTTTATCAACAAGACCGCACCGATATCTGGCGTGCAAAGCTTGTTGGACTACGATGTTACCTTTATTGGTGAAATTAATAATGGGCAATACCGCTTCACCATGAAGGTATTAGTGCCGGTAACCAGCCTGTGTCCATGCTCCAAAAAAATATCTGAGCGGGGCGCGCACAATCAACGTTCACATGTGACTATCACCGTGCGTACCAGCAGTTCTGTATGGATAGAGGAGGTGGTGCGTTATGCCGAGGAGCAGGCGTCTTGCGAACTATATGGTTTACTTAAGCGTCCAGATGAGAAATTTGTCACTGAACGAGCTTATGATAACCCCAAATTCGTTGAAGATATGGTGCGCGATGTCGCAGCAGCGCTCAATCGTGACGAACGTATTGAGGCGTATGTGGTTGAGTCGGAGAATTTTGAATCGATACATAATCATTCGGCTTATGCATTGATAGAATGGGATAAAAGCGATAATAATTAAATTGTTGCGATATCACATGCGGCGTACTATTTCTGGATGCGTTTGATTTTTAAATAAATGGGGTCGATTAAATAAATGGTAACGAGGACGATAAGGATTAAATCGAGTCTGACCCGAATGGCACTTACTTAATTTTTTCAGGATGCCCATATTTTCGAATATGTGCGCGTGCGAGCGCACGTGGAGTGGTTAATAGCGGGTAGGTTTTAGGTCGTCGCTTGACGGCACGTGGCTCAATGCGGCCGGGGCGTTCACCCACCCGCTGCTGTGCGATGAGGGCAAACAGCTCGTAGAGCTTGTCCCCGGACTCGATGGCATGACCCTGTCCGCTCCATGCAATCCACATCTGCACGGTATGTTTGAAGCTGATCTGACGCGGCATCAGGTGAACGCACAGTGCGGCTTGCGCCATCATCAGCCGAATAAGATTGTAGGCGAGCAGGTAGACCCATATCTCCTTGATCGCCATGGCGGGTGTCTGGCAACTCAAACGTTCCATCCCCAAGGTCATCTTGATGTTGCGCAAGTCCAATTCCACGTGCCATCGGCTTTGGTAGAGGGACGCTATAGCAGCTTTGTCGGTTTGCTTCGGGCATAGGAGCGTTGTCACGAGCGTCTTGTGCCCGGCGCGCAATTCTCGCACCGTCATGCACTGCGGCGCCTGGTCGTAATCCGCCTGCGTCATCCAGCCTGGCTTGACGGCGGGTTTGTATATCACGAGCAGATGGTCGCGCACACCCAGCCGTCGCCCCAATCGAAAATCGGTCGTGCGCTGGCGTGAGCCGTGTTGCTCGAATACCGCGTCGACACCCCGAACGCTCAATTCGCACAGCAGGAAATACGTCGCATAGAACGCATCGCCCAGCAGCAGGTCACCCCGCTCCAGCGTATCGAGCATCGAGCGCAACAGCGATTGCTCGTCGCCGCCCTTGCCGCTATAGCGGCCAAACGCGGCATTGAGCACGGCCCCACTGCCCAGACACACGAGTCCGACGATGCGGCACAGCGGAAAGCCCAGCCCCGGCTTCTGGTTGCGCGATTGCGGGTAGGCTGCCTGATTGGTCGGCGTGTCCGGCAGGGTTACCGTCGTTCCGTCTACCAGTCGCACCGGGCTGCCCCGCCAGCGCCACGCATCGGGCGCGCGTGCCGTGATCTCTTGTCCAGTATAGCGGGCAAGAGCGCTAACCATCTCTAGCGGTAAGCGTGTGCGCGCCCGGCAATATGCCCCCGTGTGCGTGCTGCATTGGGGCAATCCACCGGACAGGCGCTTCACCGCGACCTTGTTGACCGCCTTCTGGCAAGAACGATCAGCACTCAGCACCTGCGCCATGAACATCGACAGGGTCTCCGTTGGAGGAAATAGCCGTTCCCGATGATCCGGTAACAACGACTCGACTTTGCCCAGCAACTGCTCGGCCGTCAGAAGATTGAAGAATGCATACGCGTCGCTATTGCTGGCCTGCTTGTGAACACGATGCTGTTGTGATGTGCGGGCGTTGTGGTTAACATGCATTTGGGCTGGCTCCTCGGGTGATGGGCGGGTGTTTCGCAACTCCACCTTACCACTCGTCGAGCCAGTCTGCTTTTATTCATTGAATCAAAAGGTTGGCATTAAGTAAGTGCCATTCGAGTCTGACCCCAATTTCTCCCTTAGGATCGAGAACAACGCTTACTGAAGCTTCATTTTTGAGAATCCCAACCCGCGTAAGGCGCACATCGTATACCTATGTCGGGGGGAACCCGATTTCAAGGGTTGATCCCGATGGGCGTTTTTTCTTCGTAGCAGCCCGGTAGGTTGGGTTGAATGAAATGAAGCCCAACATCACATGGGGATGAACACATGCGCCACCGACATGCCGATGCAGCAGGAGGCACATACTTCTCCGCTGTGAATCTGGCTACAAAATCAAATTGGGTCAAACCCGATTTAATCTGTCTGGGCCGTCGCATTGCGCGCAATCTGGACAACCTCGACACCACCGCCTATGGCTATGACAAGGCCGGACGGGTGTCCAGCATCAAGTTCAACAACGAAGCGCCGGTTAGCTACAAATGGGACGCCGCCAGCCGTCTCACTGTCAAAACCCTGTCCAACGGTGTGCGCATGGAATATCAGTACGACGCCGCATCGCGCCTACTCGGGATCACCTATCGCAAACCCGACAACACGGTCATCAACAGCATAGCCTACAGCTACGATGCCAAAGGCCAGCGCACCAGCAAAACCACTATGCTGCCCAGCCGCGACGAAACCCCGTTCACCGCTACCTATGACGCAGCCGACCGCATGCTTACCTTCACTCTCACGAGCAGCGGTGAAATCTTCAATTTGGCCTATGACGATAACGGCAACTTGGTCAGCAAGACCAGCCAGACCAACGAGCAAGCGACCACGTACACTTGGAATACACGTAACTGGCTGACGGCCATCACCGGACCGAGTCTCACCGCCAGCTTTGCCTATGACGCACTTGGCCGGCGCATCGAAAAACCGTCAATGGACAGACCATAGGGTTTCTCTATGATGGCAATCAAGTTATTGCCGAGCTGGCGGGCAGTACGATTAACGTTAAACTGTTGTCAGGAATTGCCGTCGATGAAATGCTTGCACGGTATACTGCTTGCTTTTCGTCGTTCGTCAATTTTATTAACATTGCGTTCCTGGCTTGAATAATTAGGTCAGCTATAGCTGACACTAACCTGTATTTTGTTTAAAATGGCAATTATATTTCAATAGGAGTTTGAATCCATGACCTACGTAGTTACCGAAGCTTGTATCAAATGTAAATATACTGACTGTGTTGAAGTTTGCCCTGTGGATTGTTTTTACGAAGGACCGAATAGTTTGGTGATTGACCCGGATGAATGTATAGACTGCACCCTGTGCGTTGCCGAATGTCCAGTCAATGCAATTTATGCCGAGGATGATTTGCCAGAAGACCAGCGGCAATTCAGCGCGCTGAATGCAGAACTATGTAAGGTATGGAAGTGTATCGTCGAGAAAAAAGATCCGCCTGCCGATGCAGATGAGTGGAAAGAAGTGAAGAACAAGTTGCATTTGTTGGAGAAGGAATATGCTCCTGGCGAAGAGGAACGGAACTATCCTGGCGGATCGAAGGATGGGAAGGATGAGGATGGCTTGACAGGAATGGATAAGCTGCTGATGCGCTGAAATGCTTCTTCCATCATAGCGGAATTATGTTTTTAAGTGCTGAATTTGCAGATAGTGACCTGCAAATGATGGCGCATCCCCTCGTTATTTATTGCTTCAGTGATATCGGCTGAAGGCTCATAGTTCTTTGTTCCCGCGCAAGCAGTAATGAAGAACATGGGTATGCACCGTAGTACATCAGTGAGTACGTAATTTATGTATCGTTCAATCGACAAGTATTGATGACGCTCGTCTGCGCGGGAATGGCGATAGAGGTAATAAGCGTTGAACCCGATATCGCAAAGTAATACATCAACCGCCGCTGTTTTTTTTGATTCTGTTGCACGCGTCATTCTGACGCAGCACTTTCACGAAATACCTGATCTGCGCCGTGCCAGGGTATTGTTGCCCAATTACCATGTGTCACAACCATTGGCGCAAAGTTTGGCACGTGTAGCCAACCTGCCTGCGATTTTATTGCCGCAGATGGTCACGCTCTATGATTGGGTTCAGTCCGTTCCCTGCGCACTATCTGTTATTCCCGACACTTGCCGTATCACCACTTTGTATCAGGCACTGCGCGCGCGGCGTTGGTTTGCCGATGCTGATCTATGGAGTATCGCGCGCGAACTGTTGATTTTGTTGGATGAGCTGACACAAAATCATGTCACGCTGCCACAAAATGCCGAAGATTTTCTATCGCAATTGGAACAAGCCTATCAGTCCAAGCGTGGCATCGCCATGCAGTTCGAAGCACACGTAGTGTATGAACTATGGTATGCGATGAACAATAGTGGCGAATTCGATACCGCACGCGCTTATCAGCAAAGTTTGACACAACTCGCGCAGCAAGCTGAGTTACCGCTGTATGTGTTATTGACTTCTACACTTGCTGCGACTGAAGCCCGCTTCCTGGAGGCATATCATAAACGCGCGCCTGTGATGATTATTGATTTGCGCGAGATGACATCACGACAGCCAGAATGTGCGGCGATGCGCATTATTTCCTCCAGCCGGCCTCGCTTTCCTGACCATATTCCAACGGAATATGAGAGGGGGGGGCACGATAACTTGCGCACGCAGGAGAGGGTGGAGGAAATGAATGCTCTGTCATTGCGCGAGCAAGCCAAGCACCTGCAAAAACATTTCCCTCAAGCTGCATTGGGGCACCGCCTGCGCTTTTTTGGCGCTCATGGTTTGGAACAGGAAGCGCGTGCCGCCGAGGTGCAGATACGGCGCTGGTTGCTTGCAGGCAAGAAAAACATAGCCATCGTCGCACAAGATCGCATAGTCGCAAGACGTATGCGTGCTTTGCTGGAGCGCGCTGGTGTACTGGTATGCGACGAAACAGGCTGGAAGTTCTCTACGTTATCCGTAAGCACGGTGTTAATGCGCTGGCTGGATGCGCTGCAAAGTGATTTCTACTATCAGGATTTACTCGACCTGCTCAAATCGCCATTCATCTTTGCCGATCAAGCCGTGTGCGAGCGTAAGCAGACGGTGTATCAGCTTGAACAACTGGTGCGCAGGCATGGTGTGGTGGCGCATCTTGATACATTTCTCGATTTGATGCAGGGTAATGTTGAGATGCGGATGGCACTGATACGGTTGCGTCAGGCGGCGGAGGTTTTGCATAAAAAAAACGACACGCTGTCCGGCTGGCTATGCGCGCTTTACGCCAGCCTGGAGATTCTCGGCATAGTGCAGGGGCTGAAGATGGATGACGCCGGTATACAGTTGCTGCAGGCGCTGCAAAACTGGCAGCGTGAACTGCATTTCGATACCACGCACGTTAGCCTGACCGAGTGGCGTCATTGGCTGGCGCAACAACTCGATGAGCACACCTTCCTTGATATAACTATCGACAGCCCGGTATTACTCACTCATCTTGCCGCAACGCGCTGGCGCAGCTTCGATGCAGTGCTGATGCTCGGTTGTGATGCTGCACATCTGCCGAGCACTGACAACAGCGGACGGTGGTTCAATGATGCGGTGCGCACAACGCTTGGCTTGCCAACGCGCGAAGTGTATTTGGCACAGCAGCGCGATGACTTACTGGCATTGCTCGCCATGAATGACAGCATATTGGTTACTTGGCAAGCCAGCAAAAGCGGCGAAGCAAATCTGTTAAGCCCCTGTTTCGAAATGCTGCGTGCCCTGCACGAGTTGGCTTATGGCGACGATCTAACGGTAAAGCAGGGGGAATGGGATAAGTTGCTTGAAAGCACGCAAGTGCGCAGTGCAGAATTCCCACTGCCACCGGCGGCTGAAATGCCTGCGCCAGTCGCGCTGCAAGGTCTTATTCCGAGACGTATTTCAGCCAGCGGCTATAACAGTCTGGTGGCTTGTCCCTATCAATTTTATGCCCGCCATATTTTGCGTCTCAATGAGATGGATGAGGTGCGTGAAGACGTGGAGAAACGCGATTATGGTGAATGGGTACATGACATTCTGCGGCGCTTCCATGAGCAATATCAGGTGCTGGGCAATCATCTGCGCGCCGATCTGGATTCGGCCCTGCTGCGCATCAGTGTCGAGATTTTTGCGCCTGCTGTTCAACGCGATTATTTAGCGCGTGCCTGGCTGTTGCGTTGGCAGCAAGCAATCGCCTCATATCTGGATGAGCAGTTAAAAAATGAAGCGGAAGGTTGGCGATATCAAAATGGAGAAGTGCCGTTTGAATTGCCATTGACTGCTGATTTGCTCATGCATGGACGGTTAGACCGTGTAGATGTGCAGACCAAGGGAGGTAGTGCAGTGCGCGTGCTGGATTACAAGATGATGGATGCGGCCAGACTGCGCAATAAGCTCAAAGAAGCAGGCGAGGACGTGCAACTGGCTTGCTATGCCTACGTATATGAGGCTGAAGAAGCCGCATTTATCAGTATCGAAAAAGACAAGGTGATTGCAGTTGCGCCACCACAGGACGTGGCTGAACTGGCGCAGGCAAATATCGCGCGCCTGTTGGAAGTGTTCGCACAGATGCGCAGTGGTGCAGCATTGCCCGCGCATGGGGCGGCAGAGGCATGCCAGTATTGCGAGATGCGCGGGCTATGCCGGAAATCGGAATGGAGTGAACGCTAATGAAGGAGATGCAAGGAATGCGGAGCATGCAATGAACAATTTCATTGCTCTCAACCCTCAGCACAGCGTTGTCGTGGAAGCCTGCGCGGGCAGCGGCAAAACTTGGCTGCTGGTGTCACGAATTCTGCGCTTGCTGTTGGCCGGTGTTAAGCCTGGAGAAATTTTAGCCATCACTTTCACTCGAAAAGCTGCACAGGAAATGCAGGCGCGCTTGCACGAATGGTTACATTTTCTTGCCACGCAAGATGACACTGCGGTACGTGCTTTTCTTGTGGAACGCGAATTGCACGATATAAACGACAACCTGCTGGCGCGCGCGCGAAGTCTGTATCGCGACTGTTTAATGGCGCAACCTGCTATTACCATCAATACTTTTCACGGCTGGTTCATGCAGATCATCCAGCGCGCACCTTTGAATTCTGGTCTGCTTATTGGGATGCAATTGCTGGAGCGTACTTCGGTGCTGCATGAGGAAGCATGGCAAATGTTTGCCGATAGTCTGCGTGCCGCACCCGACGAGGTAACTGCGCAAGAGATGCAGTGGTTGTTTACGGAATATGGTTTGCACAATACGCGCACGCTGCTGAAGAATTTTGTACAGAAGCGAGCCGAATGGTGGGCTTATACCAGCGGTCAGGAAGACGCGGTGGGCTATGCGATGGAGCAACTCCGTATCAAACTTGATGTTGATCCCGAGGAGGCTCCGCTGGCGGCGCTGCTGGATAAAGATTTCGAATTAATCGTACAGACCTTTGCAAGCTTGTTACAAAGCGGTTCGGCAGCGCAACAGAAAGACGCGTGCATGCTGGCTGATGCTTTACGTTTACAAGATGCACGCGCGCGTTTCGAAGCACTAAGTGACGGGCTTTATACCGATAAGGGTGAGCCGCGCAAACTAAAGGCGAATAAAGGACAGGACGCAGAGCGCTATGCCAGCCTTTGTTGTGCGCTATTCGAATGTATGCAGTCCGTGCGTGACGCTTTGACAGAGCGCGAAGTGCTGCGTATGAACCAGGCAGCATTGCATTGCGGGGCAGCATTGCTGCAACATTATCAGGATTTGAAGCTGCGTCAGCAGTTAATGGATTTTACTGATGTGGAATGGCAAGTGTGTCTCCTACTCAGTAAGAGCGATTGTGCCGAGTATATGCAGTACAAATTGGATAGCCGCTACAAACACGTTTTGCTGGATGAATTTCAAGATACCAACCCGGTGCAATGGCTGATTCTGCAAGCTTGGTTTGCAGCTTCTGCTGCAGTGGAATCGCGCCCAACTGTTTTTGTGGTGGGTGATCCAAAACAATCTATTTACCGCTTTCGTCGTGCCGATGCGCGCTTGTTCGGAGAAGTGAGTGCATGGTTGCAACAAGAATTTGGCGCGTATCCCCTTAGTCAGAATGTCACTCGGCGCAATGCCCCGGCAGTACTGCGAGCGGTAAATAGTGTGCTTGATTCGCAGCCGGATGGCTTCGTGGATTTTGAAACACACATCGCGCATCACACGAATTTACCTGGTTTCGTCGCCGCCTTGCCGCTAGCGGTAATTGAAAATTCGGTCGAGATTGACGCGCCGGGTAGACCAGGTTGGTTGCGTAACCCTTTGCAAGAAGCGCGTATCGAACAAAAAACTGGCGAACGTGAAGCTGAGGCGCAGCAGTTTGCCACTGGCATTGCCGACATCATGGCGCACTGGAGTGTGCACGATGCGAACGGCACAGTGCGGCGCGCAGAATACTCGGACATTATGGTATTGGTACGCAAGCGCACCCATTTACGAGTGTATGAGAGCGCCTTGCGTACGCACCGCATTCCCTTTTTAACTTCGCGACGCGGCGGGCTGCTGGACACGTTGGAAGCGGAAGACATACAGGCTTTACTGACCTTTCTGATCACCCCATTCGCCGATTTGGAATTAGCGCAAGTTCTGCGTTCTCCCTTTTTCGCCTGCACCGATGGCGATTTAATGCAATTGGCTCAAGACGAAATCGGTGGTAGCTGGTGGTCGCGGCTGCAACGCTTTGAACAGAGCGGCGCAGCATCTGCCGAATTGTCGCGTGCGCATCGCCTGCTGAATAACTGGCTAGATCGCGCCGACAAGTTACCAGTTCATGATCTGCTTGATCGCATCTATTTTGAGGGTGATTTGTTGCATCGGTATGAAGCTGCGCTGCCTGTCGAAATGTATGAAACGATTCGCGCTAACCTGCAAGCCTTTATGGAGATTGCGCTGAATGTGGATGCCGGACGCTACCCCAGTTTGCCCCGCTTCCTTGCTGAGTTGAGAGAGCTTCGCACAGCTGACAACAATGAATCACCAGACGAGGGCAAGGTAGGTGAGGTTGGTAATGCCGTGCGTATCTACACCGTGCATGAGGCCAAGGGGCTGGAGGCACCCATCGTGTGGCTGCTTGATGCCAACGATACGCAACGCAAACCAGACAACTATGGCGTGCTGCTCGATTGGCCACCCAACGCACCGCAACCAGTGCATTTCTCGCTTTTTACGGATAAGCGTAGACGCGGAGCCAAGCGAGCGGCTTATTTTGATGCCGATGAAGATTATATTCGGCGTGAAGAAATGAATTTGCTGTATGTCGCCATGACGCGTGCGAAACAAGCGCTGCTAGTGAGCGGGAATGGCGAATTGAAAGAAACTTCCTGGTATGGCCGCATTTTGGCGGCTGTGGAGGAGGGTGATAATCCCTTGTTGATTGAGGCCGATAATATTACTTCTGTTTTACCTGTAGCCACTACTGAGATCGATGCGGCATTATTGTGTCCATTACCCACTGGTCAGCGCGCAATGCGCTCCACTGCTGCTCAGCGGCAAGGTAATTGGTTACACACGATGCTGCAACATTTAAGCGCTTCTTCGCCAGCTCTGCCAGGCACCTCCGTTCTATTTGCAGCAGATGCAATGAAGAAGAGGGAGATGACTGAAAAGGCGGCGCTGCAACTGCAATGCGACATCTCGTCCAGCGATATGGAATCACTCTGGAATCAGGCACAACACCTGTTGACATTACCGGCATTGCAACGTTTCTTCGATCCGCAGCATTACTGTGGGGCTTGCAATGAAATGTCTTATGTCAATGCGCGCGGCGAACTGCGCCGTATCGACCGACTGGTAGAGTTTGACGACGAAGTATGGATACTCGATTACAAGAGCGGCACAACGATAGACCCTGTGTCTCATAGCGTGCAGATGCAAGAATATCGCATCGCGATGCAGGCCGTTTATGTTGGAAAAATGGTTCGCTGCGCGTTGCTGTTTTCGGATGGGACGTTATGCGAGATATAGGGTTAAGCTCATGCAACTGTTCCAAACAGTGCGCCTACGCCAGCGGTCAATCCCATGGCTAGAGCGCCCCAAAATGTGACGCGTATTGCACCTACAGCCACTCGCGCTCCACCGGCGCGCGCAGCCACACCACCCAGGAGTGCGAGGAACACAAGCGAAGTAACTGAGATTATGGGAATCAGGCTGGCTTCCGGAGCAAATACTGTGACCACGAGAGGCATGGCTGCTCCAACAGCGAAGCTGGCTGCTGACGCAAATGTAGCCTGAAGTGGACGCGCATTAAGCGTTTCAGATATTCCAAGTTCGTCGCGAGTGTGTGCACCAAGCGCATCATGTGCCATGAGTTGATCGGCTACCTGCTTCGCAAGCGAAGGATCAAGGCCGCGGCCGACATATATCGCTACCAGTTCTTTGCGCTCGCCTGGATCATCTGTCTCGAGTTCTTTTCGTTCACGTTCAATGTCAGCCTGTTCGGAATCTGCCTGTGAGCGGACGGACACGTATTCGCCTGCAGCCATTGACATGGCTCCTGCGACAAGGCCAGCAACTCCCGCGATCAATATGTTGTCGTGGGTTGCATGTGCAGCTGCAACACCCAGCACCAAGCTTGCTGTGGAAACGATACCGTCGTTCGCCCCCAATACTGCGGGGCGGAGCCAGCCGATTTGTCCAGCGAGGTGCCGTTCCATGTGGCGTGAGCGCATTTTTAATGTATCCGTGCAATGATGCGTGCTAAATCAAGAAATTTGTGAGGAGCTACAATTTCCTTGCTGTCATGACTTTTCTCTGAATGGACTTAATCTTGGTTTCAATGGCATTCTGATCGCATGCAGTAACAGAATACCATGCAAGCCATTATTATAGATAAGTCTGGACTTTTGGATATTTAACGATAGCATTAGCTCATGCTCAAGAAAAAATTAAGCAACTGGTGAAATACATATAGCGACGCCTAATCTGTGCACTATGTTCAGACATGGGGTGTCCAATTGTAAATGATCTGCCAACTAAGCAATTGGATGCCCCATTGTGATTCCGTAAAATCACCAACCGCTTGCCCATCCGCTTCTGCCAGCGTAAAGTGCTTTACGAGGTTTATGAATATTCACATAGAATCCGTATTAAGTTTAGGTGGTAAGGTTATAGTAGATAACGTTTATTTTATAGTATTTTCCCAATTATTCTAGCTGTATGTCTGGAGGGGAATGCGCCATGCGATCAGCAAACTTATCAGTAATTTCATTCGACTTGCGTCAACAATTGAAAAGGCTTTGGGCAGCGTTCCTGCTTCCGCTCTATAAGCACACCATCCTGGTGTTAAGTATTATCTTTTGTAGCGGCACGCTGCTCGCTTTGTGGTATTTAACTAACGCTACTACCACGCTGGTGCAATCCGCTGCACTACAGGGCATTACTCTGCATGCAGCGTCTTTAATGGAACTGCGCAACTTATACACTTCTGAAGTTGTGGATCGCGTAAGCGGCCATAACATTGAAGTGGCACACGACTACCGGCAAAAGCCTGGAGCTATCCCGTTACCCGCTACCTTCAGTATGGAACTCGGCAGAAGGATTAGCTTGCACGGTTCTGGCATGGTGGTGCGTTTATACAGCAATTACCCCTTTCCTTGGCGCAAGGATGGCGGTGCGCATGATGATTTTGAGCAGCAGGCTTTGGTGGCATTGCAGGCGAATCCTCAACAGCCCTACTACCGTTTTGAAGACTTCCATGGACGCGCATCGCTACGCTACGCCACGGCGGATGTAATGCGCGCGGAATGCGTAGGCTGCCACAATGCACGTCCGGACAGCCCTAAGCATGACTGGAAAGTAGGTGATGTGCGCGGTGTGCTGGAGATTGTTCGACCATTGGACAGTGTAGTAGCGCAAAGTCGAGCCGATCTGCGCGACATCTTCATTCTCTTTGGCATGCTGCTGGCGCTGGGGTTGGGGGCGCTTGCATTGGTAGTTACGCGCTTACGGCGTGTGTCAGTTGATTTGGAAGATCAAGTAGTGCTGCGCACCACCCAGCTGGCTGCGGCCAATCAAGAACTGGAGGCATTCAGCTATTCGGTGTCGCATGATTTGCGCGCGCCGCTACGCAGCATAGATGGCTTCAGCCGAGCTTTGCTCGACGACTATAGTGCGCAGCTGGACGAGGTGGGCAAAGATTATTTGCGACGGGTACGCGCTGCTACCCAGCGCATGGGGCAGTTGATTGACGATATGCTTAAGCTATCGCGCGTTACACGCAGTGAAATGAATTTTGAGACGGTAAACTTGAGCGTGTTGGCACAGACGGTGGCCGACGAATTGCAACAGGCACAGCCCGAACGTCGCGTGGAATTTGTCTGTATGCCAGGGATGACAGTGCGGGGCGATGCCCACTTACTGAAAGTAGCGCTGGAAAATCTATTGGGCAATGCATGGAAATTTACTTCTAAACGAGAACAAGCACGTATAGAACTCGGTGTCACGCACCAAGTCGGAGCATCTGTATACTTCGTTCGTGACAATGGAGCAGGATTTGACATGGCATACGTCAGTAAACTTTTTGCTGCGTTTCAGCGGCTGCACGCCATGACTGAATTTCCCGGCACCGGGATTGGATTGGCTACAGTGCAGCGCATCATTCACCGCCACGGTGGTCGAGTATGGGCGGAAGGGGAACCAGACAAGGGCGCGACATTTTATTTTACTTTGCCATAAGCAGGCGTGTGTTCCACCACCAATGAGTAATAAATTAAGTAATGATTGACAAATAAGGAAGCCGCAGCATGGGTAATAAATATATTTTACTGGTCGAGGATAATCCCGATGACGAAGCGCTTACCCTGCGTGCGCTCAAGCAAAACCGTATCGAGAACGGAGTAGTGGTGGCGCGCGATGGGGTGGAAGCGCTCGATTATTTATTTGGTAAAGGAAAGTATGCGGGGCGTGACCTGAATGCGATGCCAGCGCTAATCTTGCTCGATTTGAAATTGCCTAAAGTGGATGGCCTTGAAGTATTGAAGCAACTGCGTGCGAACCCTTTAACCGCACTGCTGCCGGTGGCGATTCTCACCTCCTCGCGCGAGGAGCATGATCTGATAGCGGGCTACAAACTGGGTCTCAACAGCTATATCCTTAAGCCAGTGGACTTCGATCAATTCACTGAGGCGGTGCGCAACCTCGGTATATATTGGTTGGCAATCAACGAAACTCCTCCAGGAGGTAGGCGCGCGAAATGAACAAGCCGATATTGCGTACGCTGATCATTGAAGATTCGGAAGATGATGCACTACTATTGACGCTACATTTGCAGCAAACATATGAACTTATTCATATACGGGTAGACAGCGCGGACGGTTTGAGTCAGGCCCTGCAACAGGGTGAATGGGACTTGGTGCTTTCCGACCACGCTATGCCCGGTTTTGACTCATTTGCTGCGTTACAAATTGTGCAGCAAAGTGGACATGATCTGCCGTTTATTATTGTTTCCGGTGCCATCGGTGAAGATTTGGCGGTGGCGGCGATCAAGGCTGGGGCGCATGACTACCTGCTGAAGAGCAATTTGAAGCGTCTGATTCCCGCCATTGAGCGCGAGTTGCAGGCGGCACAGGCACGGCGCACTCATTTCCAGTCCGAGCAGCGCTTCCGCGCGACGTTTGAACAGGCCGCGGTTGGCATCGCACATGTCGGGCTGGATGGCCGCTGGCTGCGCGTCAACCACAAATTGTGCATCATCACTGGTTATACTGAGGAAGAACTCCTGACACGCGATCGTCCGAGCATCACTTGCCCCGACGATATGCCCGACGAACTGGACAGTATGCAGCAGTTGCTGGCCGGCGAAGTTCCTAGCTCTACCAAGGAAATACGCTATGTGCGCAAAGAAGGTTCATTGGTGTGGGTCAATCTTACATGGTCGCTTACGCGCACTTCCACTGGTGAGCCGGATTATTTTATTGAGGTGATCGAGGATATTACCGAACGAAAAGAGTCCACGGAAAGGCTCCGACTGTTCGCGCGCATATTCGATACTATCAATGAAGGCGTAGCAGTGACAGATTCAACTAACAATATTATGTTAGTCAATCCGGCTTTTTCCGCCATTACCGGTTACAGCGCTTCTGAGGCAATCGGCAAGAACCCGCGAATCCTTCATTCCGGTTTGATGGACAAGGTGTTTTACGACAAGATGTGGCAGAGTATCAAAAAGACTGGCCGCTGGCAGGGCGAAATAACAGACCGCCGCAAGAACGGAGAGAGTTATGTCGAGTGGTTGAGCATCAGCACGATGAAGGACAATCGAGGCGAAATTAGTCACCATATTGCGGTGGTTTCCGATATCAGCGAGCGCAAAGCGGCAGAAGAACGTATGGTTTATATTGCGCAGCATGATTTTCTCACCGGCCTTCCAAATCGCATGATGTTGCATGATCGCCTAACACAGGCGATTGCCCATGCTGAACGTGAACAGCGCAAGGTGGCCGTTATGTTCCTTGATCTGGATCGCTTCAAGGCTATCAACGACACATTGGGCCATCTTGTCGGTGATAAGCTGTTAAAGATTGTTGCCGGCCGCATCAGCAGTGTTGCACGCACTAGTGACACGGTAAGTCGGCTAGGCGGCGACGAATTTGCCATCATGTTGCCGTATGTTGAAAATGCGGATGATATTGCGACGATTGCCGTAAAGCTTCTGACGTCCATTGCTGGCCCTTGTGTAATTGATGGCAACGAAATTGAAGTGACAACCAGCATCGGAATTAGTGTGTTCCCGGAAGATGGAGACGACAGTGAGTCTCTGATAGCACATGCTGATGCCGCGATGTATCAGGCCAAGGGGAACGGACGAAATAATTACCAGTTTTTCACCCATGAGATGAATCGGCGTACACTTGAACGAATGGCGATCAAGAATAAGTTGAGTCACGCCTTGGATCGGAACGAATTATTTCTGCTTTACCAGCCACAAGTGGATTTGCAAAGTGGCCGCATCATCGGCGCGGAAGCGCTGCTTCGCTGGGATCACCCCTTGTATGGAAATGTCTTGCCAGCGCAGTTTATCCCCATTGCGGAAGAGAATGGTCTGATCCCACCAATGGGTGAATGGGTGTTGCGCGAGGCTTGCCGCCAGAATCAGGAGTGGCGCAAGCAGGGGTTGATGAAAATTACCATGGCGGTAAATCTTTCGGCGGTGCAGTTTCGCCAGAAAAATCTCGGTGAAATAATTAAAGCGATTCTACATGAAAGCGGCCTGGCTCCATCTGGCCTGGAGCTTGAAATTACCGAGGGTGTCGTCATGCAGGATGCGGAAGCCGCAATTTTGTTGCTGGAGGACATGAAGGCAATGGGGCTCAAGCTGTCGGTGGATGACTTCGGCACGGGCTATTCCAGTTTAAGCTACCTCAAGCGCTTTCCAATTGATAAGTTTAAGATTGATCAATCATTTGTGCACGATTTGACGACAGACACAGATGATGCAGTGATTGTAAGCACCATTATTTCAATGGCTCATAGTCTCAAGCTGAAAGTTATCGCCGAAGGGGTGGAAACCGCCGAACAATTGGCTTTCCTGAAACAGCAGGGATGTGACGAGATACAGGGTTATTACTTCAGTCAACCGGTAAGCGCTGAGAAATTCACCAAACTTCTCTCTTCAGGTAGCGGGTTATTTGAGCTATAGAAGTAGTATTTTCTAAGAGTAATCTTGCCAAATGATGAAGTCGCCCAATTTTTTGGTCAGAACAATTCCTCAAAATATCATATGGCAAGTAATTGTTTTATAAAATATTTTATGTATAGATATTGATCTGGCGCCAAAGTATTCTGATTCTATTTTGTGTCGTATTTATGCCGCATGGGCGAATTGATGCTTCACTTAAGCGGAAACAGGTCAGCCTGAAGATCATTTTCTTCCGGCTTCCCGACTATTCCCGCTGAGTCATAGACCACCAACAGCGCTGTGGATTTTTTATCCTGGGAATAAATCGTGAACCCTTCCGGACGCTTGTTTACGTTTTCCGTTCCAGTCGTGTTGGGAAGCTCTACTACCTCAGGCAACTTAGTGCGCGTCAATAATGTCTCCCCTGTGGCGTCCAAAGCATCAGCCCAGCGAAAAATGGCAGCGGGGCCGTTGAGGCTCATGGTAGTACCAGCAAGGACAAGCAAATCAGAGCCATGAAAGCAAAGGTCTCGCACTCCTAATCCCCGCAGATCAAGAAAATGTTTACGATACAGCCGATCATCATCGTCGATTGCAGCGAGTCCAATAAAGCCAGGCGCATTATCCTTGAGTAATATCTCGATAACTATCGCCCAACCGCCCAGTACAGGTCCGCGCAGACCGAGAAATACCCGGTTGCCGTGCACTGCGAGTCCTTCAATATCAAATCCATTGTCCTTGCTGGGGATCGAAAGAAAAGGCCCGATGTGTTCATCTAACCGTAGTGCGTCCATAAGAACGTTCCCTCCATCATCACCCATCAGCCGTGCGGCCGTGCGACTAGTCTTCTTCGCTCCTTTGACATGTTTACGCGGCGTCCATTCTCCTGCTGTATCTGGTGCCAAGGGAATGCGCGCCAACAGATAACGGTTGTCGGTAGTGCGCAACTCGCCAAGGCGGCGAATCTGCTTTGCTACTTTTTCTTTGCTATCGGCCTTCCGCCGCCTGACACTATGCGATCCGACAACCCAGATATAGCCGCTGTCATAGCCTAGTCCCTCAATATCAACTTCCTCTTTTTCGTTACCCGGGAGCGTCAGGAAGTTGGTTAGGGGAAAAGTTTGGTGTTGTGCGTAAATTCCGGACTTTATTTGGGAAAAACGCTCTATGCTGTTCGATTCGTCGGACGCGACCCAAAGGTAACCCTCGGCCTGGACTACTGCCGAGATCTGACCGCAAAGCCTGTCTTCGCCGTTAGCATTGTCGGCACGCGGATCGAAGCGCAGTAGTAGGGATTGTGAAACATCAGTTTTTAAAGTCATGTGGCCTCATTACAAAAAACATCATATAAAGCTGCAGAATATTTCGTGCAAATAAACACGATAAAATCTTCCCTGCCAAAATTACTTAATCAGATGTGCGCTAATCCCACTAGAATCTTTGCGGACTAAGCAATGAAGTCATTTATGTTTTTAGGATTTAACAATATATTTTGTTCCATGGCAAACGCCATCTAAGATGGTTCGTTTGATACTGTTATCAGATTAGCTCCATAATTATCCCTCTAAAAATGGTTTCGTCGCTTACACCAGCTGTTTGCTATAAGAAATGGGAGGTGCAGCCTGGTAGAGTCGGATGGTATTATTCGCACCTTATGAAACATAAGAATAATTGCTTTTTTAAAGATTGGTGAACAGATGAACAGCAGCGAAATCCGTCTGAAATTCTTAGATTACTTTGCCTCCAAAGAGCACACTATCGTGCCTTCCAGCCCTTTGGTGCCAAGCAATGACCCTACATTGTTGTTCACCAACTCCGGCATGGTGCAGTTCAAAGACTGTTTTCTCGGCCACGACAAGCGTCCGTATGTACGCGCTACGTCTTCGCAGCGCTGCGTGCGTGCAGGAGGCAAGCACAACGACCTGGAGAACGTGGGTTATACAGCGCGGCATCATACATTCTTCGAGATGCTGGGTAATTTCAGCTTTGGGGATTATTTTAAACACAGTGCCATCAAGTATGCATGGGAATTGCTCACCGTGGTTTATAAGCTGCCAGCTGATAAGCTGTGGGTAACAGTTTACGCCGAGGATGATGAGGCTTATGACATCTGGTCTAATGAAGTGGGCGTACCCATCGAGCGCATTGTGCGTATCGGTGACAATCATGGCGCACGCTATGTCTCCGATAATTTCTGGCAGATGGCAGACACCGGCCCATGCGGTCCATGTTCGGAAATTTTTTATGATCATGGGCCTGATGTTTGGGGCGGCCCTCCGGGCAGTGCGGAGGCCGATGGTGATCGCTATATTGAAATCTGGAACTTGGTATTCATGCAATACAACCGCGATGAGAGCGGTGTGCTGCACCCGTTGCCCAAGCCATCGGTGGATACTGGTATGGGTCTGGAGCGCATCGCGGCAGTATTGCAAAACGTGCATTCCAACTACGATATTGACTTGTTCCAAAATCTTATTTGCGCGGCGGCACGCGAAACGAATACCAGCGACCTTACCAACAATTCGCTCAAGGTGATCGCTGACCATATTCGCGCTTGTTCCTTTCTAATCGTGGATGGAGTGATTCCCGGTAATGAAGGTCGCGGTTATGTTCTGCGCCGCATTATCCGTCGTGCCATCCGGCATGGCTATAAACTGGGTTGTCGCACAGCATTTTTCCATAAGATAGTAGTTGATCTTGCCAGGGAAATGGGCGGGGCGTATCCAGAGTTGGTCGCAGCGCAAACGCGGGTGACTGAAGTGCTACGCATCGAGGAAGAGCGCTTTTTTGAGACTATTGAGCATGGTATGAAAATGCTAGAAGTAGCACTCGATAAAATCGTAACGGGTGGCCTTGGTTTTGATGTTGGATCGGGCAATGAAAAGGGTCGAGGTGAGGGCAAGTTGCCTCAACCAAAAATCCTTGTGGGACATATTGCCTTTACTTTGCACGACACCTATGGTTTTCCGCTCGACCTGACACAGGATGTATGCCGTGAGCATGGTGTCATAGTCGATGAAGTTGGTTTTAATGATGCCATGACACGCCAGCGCGAACAGGCGCGCGCGGCGGGAAAGTTCAAGATAGCTGCGGGGCTGGAATATGAGGGCGTGAAAACGCAATTCCATGGGTACGAAAAACTGGTTACGCAGGGCAAGGTCGTAGCGTTGTACAAGGATGGCGTGGCTGTGCAAGAGCTTTCCGCTGCTGATACAGGTATTGTGGTGTTAGATAATACGCCGTTCTACGCGGAATCTGGCGGGCAGGTGGGTGACGTGGGTGTGCTGCAGATATCTTCCAATAATCCAACGCTGTTTGTTGTAGAAGATACACAGAAAATTCAACCCGATGTGTTTGGCCACCACGGACAGGTTAAGAGTGGTGTTATCAAGGTGGGCGACTTGGTCGAAGCTATTGTCGATGAAGCTGCGCGCGCGCGCACCATCCGCAATCACTCAGTCACGCACCTGATGCACCGGGCGCTACGTGATGTATTGGGTGCACATGTGCAACAGAAGGGTTCACTGGTAGATCAGACAAAAACACGCTTTGACTTTAGCCACAATGCACCGATGACCGATATGCAAATCCGCGAGGTGGAAAGTCGAGTGAACCATGCAATACAAGCGAATGCTGCGGTGAACGCGCAGGTGATGACTTATGATGATGCACTCAAGTCCGGCGCCATGGCACTGTTTGGTGAAAAGTATGGCGATGAAGTGCGCGTGCTGGGCATGGGCGAATTTTCCACTGAACTATGCGGCGGTACGCATGTACAGCGTACCGGCGATATTGGCTTATTCAAAATTGTGATGGAGAGCGGTGTGGCTGCTGGCATCCGCCGTGTCGAGGCGATAACCGGGGAGGGCGCACTGAACTGGGTGCAACAGCTAGATGCGAGAGTGCATGAAGTCGCTGCCACGCTTAAGGTGCAGCCAAACGAACTAACCCAGCGCGTTGCGCAAATGCAGGACGCGATAAAAGCGCTGGAAAAAGAACTCGCCACCTTGAAATCTAAATTGGCTACTTCGCAAGGTGAAGACTTGGCAAGTCAGGCTATAGAAGTTAACGGCGTCAAGATAGTAGCTGCGCTTTTGGAAGGTGCGGATATCAAGATATTACGTGAGACATTGGACAAGCTGAAAGACAAACTTAAATCGGCGGCCATCGTATTAGCTGCTGTGGCTGATGGAAAAGTTATGCTTATCGCTGGTGTTACCGCTGATATTACCAATAAGGTAAAGGCTGGAGAATTAGTAAATGCGGTGGCGCAGCAGGTGGGCGGAAAGGGTGGTGGCCGTGCGGATATGGCTCAAGCAGGGGGTACGCAACCAGAATCTCTGGCCACCGCGCTCGCATCTGTATCGGCTTGGGTAAAGGGAAAGCTATAAGCAACGCAAAATCCGAGCAGGGATGGGCAATTTTTGAAATTCATAGCTATGCAATCTCCCTGCTTGAACTATCTTCCTTTTGACTAACTGAAATATTGATCCCCCGAAACACATAGGCGTTCGTGCTTGGCCTCATGCTTTTTATTACCAGTAAGGACTTCCAAACTGGCCATGCCATGGACCCCAAGGGTTGTACCAGTATGGCCCATAATAGTAAGGATACTGCGACCCATAATATGAATATGGAATGAGCTTCGGCCATAAATAGATTGTTTCGATGTTTATCTGAGGATAGCGATATTCGTATTCGCCAAGTTTCCGCACGGTAGTTCCTTGAATGTTACCAATTATTGTCACCTCGCGGCCTTTCGCATACACTTCCGGGTCGTAAAAATCGGGGGCGCAGGCAATGAAGCGTCCCCATGTCATATCCGTTTCCAGAGGTCTTGCGGTATTGCCCAGTGGGTGGCTCACAATTTCAATACACGTCTCATTCTTGCCTGGTTCCGTGTCTGCAATACTGCCCCCCCAACGTACACGTTGACCTACAAAATTATCGTTTTGAGCGGCGCTTGGTGTCACCTCAGAAAATGAGCCGACTGCCAGCGGTTTTGGAACGGTGGCACAACCAGCAACAGCAATTGGTAGCAGAAAAAGAAAAATCCAGCGGTTCATGGAAGCCTCCTTAAAGTTTTGTTAGGTATTTAATAGCATTGGCACCTACTGGCCTAGTTGCACACCTTTTCAGAAAATGTATATATTGTTTAACTTAAATTAAACTCTTACCATTTTCCTGTCCGTCCCTATATTCATTTGACTATCCAGATAATGGCAGCGGAAACCCAACCATACTTGGTAGACAAGATGATATCTCATCGGTTCTTCAGTAAGAATTACATTCTTGCCAGATATTTCTTGCGAATATTAATTTACGGGTTAAAACAGCAATGCTGGAGATACTTAACTTAGAAGACAAAATATGGAATGAGCCTCGGCCATAAATAGACTGTTTCGGCATTTATCTGTGGATAGCGATATTCGTATTCGTATTCGCCAAGCTTGCGCACGGCAGTACTTTGAATGTTACCAATTACTGTCACCTCGCGGCCTTTCGAATACACTTCGGGATCGTAAAAGCCGGGTGCGCAGGCAATGAAGCGTCCCCATGTCATATCCGTTGCCAGAGGCCTAGCGTCACTGCCCAGTGGGTGGCTCACTATCTCAAAACATGTCTCATTCTTGCCTGGTTCGGAGTTTGCAATACTACCCCCCCAACGTACACGTTGACTTACAAAATTATCGTTTAGAGCGGCGCTTGGTGTCACCTCGGCAAATGAGCCGACTGCCAGCGGCTTTGGAACGGTGGTACAACCAGCAACAGCACTTGGTAGCAGAAAAAGAAAAATCCAGCGATTCATGGAAGCCTCCTTAAATTCTGTAAGATATTTGATAGCATTGGCACCTTCTGACCAAGTTGCACAGCGACTCAGATAATCTATATATTGTTTATATTTTAAATTATACTCTTATCAGTCTCCTGACCGTCCCTATATTCATTTGACTATCCAGATAATGGAAAGTGGATACCCAACCATACTTGATAGACAAGATGGTATCTTATTGGTTCTTCAGTAAGAGTTAACATTTTGCCAGTTATTTCTTGCGAATATTAATTTACGGGTTAAAATTATAATGCTGGAGATACTTAACTTAGGAGATAGAATAATGAGATTAAAGCTAGGGTTACCGATGTTTATGTTATTTGCATCAATCGGCTACGCCCATAATGTATTGGCGAACGATCACGATTTAAAAAAATCGCCGGAGCAACGAGTTTATTTTATCGAACCCAAAGATGGCGCAGTAGTCGGCAACGAAGTTAAAGTTGTGATGGGTGTGCAAGGCATGGAGATCAAGCCTGCTGGCACCGTAGGAGAGAATACTGGACACCATCATTTGCTGATAGACGCACCGCAGCAGCTGAATGTCGGAGAAGCCGTTCCGACCGGAAGTGATAAGCATCTCCATTTCGGTAAAGGTCAAACGGAAACTTTGATCAAATTAGCTCCAGGTACGCATACGTTGACATTACAATTTGCTAATGGCGCGCATGTTTCTTATGGCGAAAAAATGCGTAGCACGATTAGCGTGACCGCAAAATAACGCTGGCCTGCTTGTTCAAACGGCGGGTTCGAATCCCGCCGTTCATATCACTTTTCAACCTTACCGCGCTTCCCAGCAGAGGTGGCTGTACTAAATATCGGGGGCTTTAGTGTTGTCAATTCTTGCCAGGCAACTACGGCCAGATAGGGCGCTGCAACTTTGCTTGTGGGTGATGCAATTTGATAAATGCAGCCGCGTGCGCCTATCATCGTTCTCGCCGCCGAAACCCCGCTTTTCACTTCAGCTGCACCCATAAGGGCGTTGCACCATTCATTCTTGCCCACACTGGCGACGGAGCTCGCCGCTGCCGGGCATGCAGCCCCTACACCCAGCGCAGTTCCTGGCTCAGTAACATAATCTGCAGTATTTTTACGGTTGGCATTAACCGAGCATAGGAAATCCCCCGGCTATGCCGGGGTGGCAGTAGAAGTATGACATTTACGGGAATCCATCTGCGACACTCTGAATCGTGAGCCGCCAAGCAAACGAAGAAGGGAGGATCGAGATGGACGACAGCGAAAGCCTAAGCCATAGTAAATGGGAATGTAAATATCACGTGATATTCATTCCGAAGTGTAGACGTAAAACGTTGTACGAGCAGTTGAGGCCGCACCTTGGCCAAGTGTTCAAGAGGCTGTCCGAATACAAAGAAAGTCGGATAGAGGAAGGACATCTGATGCCTGATCATGTGCACATGTTGATATCGATTCCGCCGAAGTATTCGGTATCTCAAGTCATCGGGTACATCAAAGGGAAAAGTGCAATCCATCTGGCGCGAGTATACGGTGAGCGCAAGCGTAATTTTGTAGGGCAACACTTTTGGGCGAGAGGATATTTTGTGTCAACGGTAGGCCGAGATAAGAAGTCGATCCAGCAGTACATTCGGTACCAAGAGGAAGAGGACAAGCGCCTAGAGCAGATGCACCTATGGCGCTGACCTGCCACCGAAAGGTGGCCACAAGAGCAGGGGCCGCGTAAGTGACCCCGTTAAGCCGCTTTGAGCGGCTCACAAATTAAAGCCCCCGGCTTTGCCGGGGGATACTTACTATTATTTGGCGGATTCAACTTCGAAGTGCAACAGCTAATGCTGGCTTGGTGTAGCGCATCTCCACCCCAAATAATACTTCATGCGGTGATCTAAAACCCAGCACTTTGCGTGGCCGGTGGTTGAGTCGTTCTACCACTCGCTGCACTTGCTCTTCAGTAATGTCAGTCAACTCCATGCCTTTGGGGAAGTACTGTCGGAATAATCCATTGCTGTTCTCGTTCAGACCTCGCTCCCAGGAACGGTAGGGGTGCGCGAAATAGATCGCAGTCTGTAGTTCTGCTGCGATGCTTTCATGCCCCGCAAACTCTTTGCCGTTATCGAATGTAATAGTGTGGCATTTGTCTTTATGGGGACTCAGCAAACTCGTTGTCACAGCCGTTACACCATCGGCGTGTTTGCTGCGTATGTGCCCCGCCAACACATAGCGCGACTTCCTTTCAGCCAGTGTAACCAGCCCACCTTTGTGATTCTTGCCGATGACGGTATCACCCTCCCAATCACCCATGCGCGTCTTTTGGTCAACGATTTCCGGACGTTCATCAATGCTGACACGGTTCTTGATCATGCCTCGCCGCTCTTGTCCACTTGCATATCGCTTGCGGCGTGGTTTCTGGCTACGCAAATGCTGGTACAGGTCTCCTCCATCACGTTTATCTGCGTAGACATGCCGGTAAATCGCCTCATGGCTGATCTGCAATTCGCCTTCCAGCTCAAGCCGATTGGCGGCTTGTTCTGGGCTGAGGTCTTCTCGGATCAACCTCTCGACTTCCGCCCAACTATCCGATGAGAATTGCTTGCCATTGATACAGGCTTGCCGGCGCTCGTCACGTAACGATTGCGCCTGCTTTGGCCGCCAGCCGCGTTGACCTTTGTTTCGCCTAAACTCTTGTGAAATCGTCGACTTGTCCACGTCTATCTTTTGGGCAATCTGAGGTTGATTCAAACCCGCTTGTTTCAATCCGTAAATCTGATATCGTTGCCCGCTGGTGAGCTGCTTATATTTCTTCATCTGTGCTCCTTTTACTTGGTCGTTTAAGTGGCTCCGATATTAACGCAGCTCGCCACCTAAATTCACTTACAAAAGTTGCACTTCAGAGTTGAATCCGCCTGGGATTTTTGATTCGGAATTGCCGTAATAATTTTGATTGTTAATATTATTTTTCATAGAACAATTAAATTGTAATCAATTGGTTATTATTCTATAAGGCTAATCGTTGGGAAATTTTTTAAGTGTGCGCCAACAGTTTTATTATGTCAGGTCGGATGGTGACCGTAGTCAGGGGCTGGATACTTGAATTCCGATTTTTTAATTATTGGGGGTGGAGTGGCCGGGTTGTCGACTGCGCAGCGATTGCTGCAGCAGGGGGCGCAAGTTACCGTGCTGGAGCGCGGAGAAGTCGGTCAGGAAGCTTCTTGGGCAGGCGGCGGCATTTTGTCGCCGCTTTGTCCGTGGAATTATCCCGATGAGGTTACGCGCTTGACTACACGTGGCGCAGAGCTGTTTTCGGCATGGGCAAAAGAATTGCATGCGGTTACTGGCATAAATTCGGAATATGAGACAAGCGGAATGCTGGTTTTGCCACCATTTGATGCACAGGCGGCAGCGCAATGGTGTGCGGCGCATAATGCTTATTCAGTGCATCGAGTCCGTGCAACAGGCTATAACCTACTCGCTCAAGGCGATGCACTGTATTTGCCGGAAGTCGCTCAGGTACGCAATCCCAGGTTATTGCGCGCTTTGCGTCAGCATGTGGAATCGCTTGGGGGGCGTATCATCGAGCACTGTGCAGTAAGCGATATTGTGGTCAAAAATGGGCGAGTACAAACACTCATCACGTCCAACGGCAAGTTTACCGCACAGGGCTATATCGTTACTGCCGGAGCGTGGAGCAAGGAGGTATTGGGACGACATGCGCTACGATTAGATATTAAGCCGATGCGCGGGCAGATGTTGTTGTTCAAGTTCGATGTGTTGCCGCTCCGTCATATCGTGTTGCAAGACGATTTGTATTTGATCCCGCGTCGCGATGGACATCTACTGGTTGGTAGCACGCTGGAGGACGTAGGTTTTGACCAACGCACCACTAGTGAGGCACGCAGCATGTTGTGGCAACGTGCCCAAAAATTGTTGCCATCCCTGCACGACATGTCGTTGGTGCAACACTGGGCCGGACTGCGTCCTGCTTCGCCGCACAATATCCCCACCATCGGGCGGCACCCGCAGCTGGACAATCTTTACCTTAATAGCGGGCATTTTCGTTATGGCGTGACCATGGCTCCGGCCAGCGTCGAAATTCTGTTAAATGAGATCACAGGTGCGCAACAACCATTCGATGTCACACCTTATCGGGCGGGGTGGGGCGCTTAAATAGGATCCCATCTCTATTCTAAAAATACGTTTTTAAAAAAATATGCTTTGGAAGATGTCAGTGTTTAATTTCACAAGTTAATAATAGTATTGCGCAGCTCGGCACCCTTGACTTCTCGCTTGTGTCAAACGAACGGCAATGCATTTTTATTGTACGTAGTCGTGAAGTTTTTAATGGCTTGCGTAAGCTTGTCAATACTCTCGAAACTTACTCCCCGCTATGATGAGACAAAGGGATTTCTGTTATGAACGCATTTATGCTGCAACATGAACTCGCCATTCGCTTGGCCTGTTTCTTAGGAGTGTTCTGCAGCATGTCACTGTGGGAGCTTGCCGCGCCGCGGCGTCGGCTTACCGTTTTCAAGCTCTTGCGCTGGGCAAACAACCTTGCGCTGGTGGTGCTCAACAGCGTTTTGTTGCGCGCGCTGTTCCCGGCTGCGGCGGTGGGGGTGGCAGCATTTGCCACCCAGCAGGGCTGGGGGCTATTCAATTATTTTGCAGTCCCGTTGTGGATGGCCATGCTGGTCTCGGTCATGTTTCTGGATTTCGCCATCTATCTCCAGCACGTGATGTTCCATGCTGTGCCACTGCTGTGGCGCCTGCATCGTGTGCATCATGCCGATCTCGATATTGACGTAACGACGGGTACACGTTTTCACCCCATCGAGATCGTGCTGTCCATGCTTATCAAGGCTGCGGTAATTCTGGTGCTGGGCCCGCCCGTGGTGGCGGTGGCGATCTTTGAAGTGTTGCTCAACGCCACCTCCATGTTCAATCACGGCAATGTGCGTATACATCCGGCGCTGGACAGGGTGCTGCGCTTGCTCTTGGTGACGCCTGACATGCATCGCGTACACCATTCTATTGAGGAGGATGAAACCAATAGCAACTTCGCTTTTAATCTGTCCGCGTGGGATCGGCTCTTCGGCACCTACCGTGATCAGCCGCGCGCGGGGCACGAGGGCATGACTATTGGCATTAGTACCTTTCGTGAGGCCAATCGCTGCGTTTGGCTATCGGGCATCCTATTGCTGCCATTCATCGGCAAGGTGACGGATTACGCCATCAATCGTCGGCGTTGGAAGAGTGGCGATGCGTCATAAGGCGTGCCTTGTTCTGGCTTTTGCGCAGCATTTTCCAATTCAGAAATGAGCGTAGTAATCGGCCTTCGGCCGCAATGCGTTTGAAAGAAACACGATGCGGCGAGACGTGAGGTAAAGTGGAATACCGCGACGGCGAAGACCGAATAGTCACTGGAGCGTCCCTGCCCGTAAATGAGCGTGGTCGGGTCACGTCTGCGACATTGGTTTGGCCGCGAAAGCTGAGGTAGGCTGGAAAAAATGGACACCAACGTTTTGTTAAACTTGAAACGGAGGTGTGAGATGAAACAGAGAGTACCAAGCACAATATACAGCAAAGAATTTCGTGAACAGGCGGTCAAGCAAGTCACAGAAGTAGGGCTAAGCCTGAAGGAAGCGGCGCGGCGTTTGTCGATGCCTGCTTCCACATTGGAATACTGGTAAAGGCCACACAGATAGAGAAGTTGGGCGATGTCGGCAAGACATAACGTCCGCTGACCGAGATTGAACTGGAACTGGCCAAGACCAAACGGGAACTGGCGGAAATCAAAATAGAGCGCGACCTGTTAAAAAAAAGCGGCGGCGTACTTTGCCAGGTAAGTGCGGTGAAGTACGCGATGATGAAGGAAATTACAGGGGAATTACCCGGTGCCGTTTATGTGCCGTATCTACGAAGTTTCGCCGAGCGGGTATTAAGCTTGGCTTGGGCGTCCGCCATCGAAACGGGCACAGGATGAGGGCCGACTGGAAGTGGAAATCCGAGCCGCTCACCAGCGCACCCGCGAGACCTATGGTCCAGAGCGACTCCAGGGAGACTTGGCTGAAAACGGCGTCAACACCAGCGTTCACAGCATCAAGTACATTCGCAGGAAATTGGGGATACGCTGCAAACAAAAACGCAAGTTCAAGGCGACGACAAATTCGGATCACGCCATGCCGGATGCGTCAAACTTGCTGGAGCAGAAATTCAAGGCGACCGCCCCAAATCAGATCTGTGTGACCGACATCACCTACATCCCGACTAATGAGGGTTGGCTATATCTGGCAGGCCACAAAGATTTGTTCAGTGGCGACCTGGTGGGCTACGCCATGAGCGAGCCCATGACAAAAAACTTGGTCAGCCAATCGCTGTTTCGGGGTGTAGCGGCAAAACGCCCACCGCGTGGACTGATACACCACTCGGATCGGGGTAGCCAGTATTGCGCCCATGAGTACAGAAAATTGCTCGTTCAGTCCGGCATGGTGCCACCGATGTCGCGCCGGGGGAACTGTTACGACAACGCCCCCATAGAAAACTTCTGGGGATTGCTCAAAAATGAATTGGTGCATCGCCGGCGCTTCAAGACTCGCGCCGAGGCCATTCAGGCCATCACTGAATACATCGAAATATTTTACCGGCGGCAGCGCAAACAGGCACGTTTGGGATACCTGTCTCCTGTCGCATTTGAGCGCCAATTCTATGAAAATAGGTTGGCGGCATGAACTCGTTGGTGTCCATTATTGCGGCCGAAGGCCGATTACTACGCTCATTTCATATTGGAAGAGGCTGCAGTTTGACCTTTTGTATGGATTGGGGTAATCTGCGCGGCCTTTAGGAGAGATGGCCGAGTGGTCGAAGGTACTCCCCTGCTAAGGGAGCGTAGGGTTTATAGCCTTACCGAGGGTTCGAATCCCTCTCTCTCCGCCATATGCGCATATACACACTGCCAATTGCACGGCATTTAATTTGTATACCTACCATTACCATTCTACCCACTCATTATTAAGGTGCTTGTTATATCGTAAGTGTTGACATATCCGGTTCCTACTATTTATAAAAGAGCAGGCTCTAAACCATAATAGATAGGTTTTTCGTGAGCTTAGGTAGATTGTCTCGGAATACGTCGATGTATTCTACGGTTTTATCCAACGCCATGCCGATAATCGGCAATTAAATACCCGACGATTATCGCTAATTAATCTTCCTCCAGCAGCTAACAACTTGCTGCATATTCGAGCGAAGCGCCCATCCACTAGCGTTCTTGGCTACGAACCAAGGGGTCGGGCGTTCGAATCGCTCCGGGCGCACCAGTAAATCAAAGGCTTACAGCAATGTAGGCCTTTATCTTTTTAGCTGCGTAGCCCAATCGTAGCCACTTCCCCTGAATCATTGCCTACTAATTTCAAGCTGGACAGGCGATCCACGTATTCGGTCAGATGTTCGCTGGACAGGTGAGCATACTTCCTAACCATCTCCACGCACTCCCAACCACCCAGCTCTTGCAGCACATGAAGCGGTGTTCCTGCTTGCACATGCCAACTTGCCCACGTATGCCGCAGATCATGCCATCGGAAATTTTCGATGCCGACCTTCGCCAGTGTGTTCCGCCATGCCTTCGTGTTGACCTGCACCAGCGGATTGCCGTGGTAGCTGAATACATGTGTTGAATGTTTGCCGATCTGCTCTCGTATCACGATCACAGCGGCAGCGCTCAATGGTACTGCAATCGCCTTTCTTGTCTTGGCCTGATCCGGGTGTATCCATGCAGTACGGCGAATGAGATCAATCTGTGACCACTCCAAGCCCGTGACGTTGGAACGCCGCAAGCCTGTTTCCAGAGAGAACTTCACTACCGGCACCAGATGTTTCGGCAAGACCGCAATGAGCCTGCCTGCCTCCTCTTGGGTAATCCAGCGCACCCGCCGATTCGGCTCAGGCAACATTCGAATGCGAGGAACACGATCCAGCCATTCCCATTCGTTGCTTGCCTTGCGTAATACCGCCCGAACCACTTCCATCACGCGATTGACTGAACTGTTCTTTACCTTTTCAGCCATGCGTGCAGCCATGATCCTATCCAGCATTTCACGATTGATCTCATCCAGCATGCGACCATTCAAGAACCGATCCAGCCAGCGCAAATGCGTCTTGTCGCTGGCCTGAGAAGCCTTGTGTGTGGTTTCTGCCAAATATCGAACCACCGATTCATTCCAAGTATGGCGGGGCTTGACCCCCAGCCGTGCCTGATCCCACAATGACGCCTTCAGCTTGTCGTGTAACTCTTCGGCTTTTGCCTTGTCGGCAGTGCCAGTGCTTTGCTGTATTCGTCGTCCATCGTGGGTGATAATTTTGATCCACCAGTACGGTGAATCCTTGCGTTGGAAGAGTGACATCGTTGAACCTCCGTATGTTCACCCTGCAACACCCGCCGTTTGTATTGTGACCGGATATGTTCAATCAGGTCAAATTCAACGAATACCCAGCACTTGCCGATCTTGGCACCGGGGATTTCCCCCGAGCGTGCTTTCTCTTGCAAGGTGACCGGATGTATCTTGAGCAGGGCGGCGGCTTGGGGCAGGGTGAGGGTAGTCATTTCACAATCACCAAGAACATGCCCAACCAGCGAGCATGCCTTCCCCATCCCACACGAAACCGACTGAACCGCCTGATGCCTCTTTCAATTTTTCGATGGCAACTTCCATCACGGGGCGCTCTGACCGAAGCGAAAGGGTAAAACACTCCATAGGCACCTGAATCTTGCGCGACGAGCGGAAACGATGCTTGTTGAGCTTCCTATCGCCTGTTGCGAATGCTTTGACCAGATACTTGCCGAGATATTGAACCAGATAGAGCCTCTGGTCTTTGCGAGTGCCTTTGGGAGCGCTCACGTCGATATTTCCTTCACCTACAATTTCGCGCCACAATCGGCGGAGCAACTCCACATTTTGGCGACCACGAACCGCCAGGTGCCAATGCCATGCGCCACGCTCTTGCTGTTCGGCAACTGCGACATATAACCAGTCTGGCAAATTGAATTTAACTTTTCGCACGAAGCGATTCAAGTCATCGGATGCGCGGTTGAAATCGGTGACGTTCTCGCGGTAGGTGAGGGTGAGCAAGTGCGTAAGATTCGCACCCAATACGAGCTGACGCAGTCGAGATTTTGCACGGCGAATTGCACGATCCTCATTTTGGGTGCGTTGGATTGACGAACCACGAGCAGCTTTATGACTTGAACTTAAACCAACAAAAGACCACCCCACCTCTGCAAGCCCTTTGCCATAGTTGCGTAAGGTAATGCGATTTTTTGCGGTGTTGGATGTGTTGAAATATGTCCTCTTTTCAAGTCTAGGGGCGGCTGCGCCGTCACCAGCGTGGGCGCCTTGCGGCGCCTCCCGCTGGGTGCCGGGCAAGCCCCCCGCTCCAGAAATTGAGGGCGATAAAACACCCTTGTTATTAGTACGAACTGCCATGATGAACTCCAAAAAAAGTTAAAGGGAGTCACAGGCCGTCTAGAACCTATAGAGCGAATCTGGTACTTGAGCTTATGTGTTCTCAAGTCGATAGAAGTGTGTTCGGGGACTTACAGGAATTTTTTTTGAAATGACTAGGATTGTAGGCGGATTTTTAGCTTTGCGATTTTATGATATGGATTTTTTTGCCAGAATGAGTATATTTTAGTTGGCCAGAGGTGTCGTTTTATATTTGACTTTGATGGGCTCTAATGGAAGTGTATTTCTCGGCGATCAGAATGAATTTTAGTATATGTATGTGCTACCGCGATATATGATTTTGTCTATTTAATGAGTAATGTTGCCCCACGGATAATTAAATCCAGATAGACACTGATAGATTCTTAAAGAGCGGTTGTGACGGTGTGTATTCTCAGAGATAAAAACCGCTACGTCAATAGCAGTGTTGTATTTTCCGCAAAACTCCACAGTCACCTCCCACCGCTTTGGCGTAGGGCGCCAGCGGTGGTGCCCTCCTATGGATTTTTACTAGATCAGGGCGTACTTATAAGGCTAAAGATAGGGGGATCAGTGACTTCGTAAGCTCCCAGCCAAACCTTCTGTAAATGCTTGAACATTGAGTGACCTACATGAACGAATTCTTCTCGTTCTAATAAACTAAATATCAAAGAATTACGGCTCACGTGTTGCCGCTTGGTCAATGCGATCTAAATAGGTTTCCCACCACGCAATTGCCTCTCCCAGAACTTCGCGTTGATCGCGACCCCTAAACGGTCCTTTGTTGATGAGATAGTGGTGCTCAGTAGGTTTGTTCTGGCCAAGATGAACCGTCACGCCTTGCCCAGCACCGACTTCGTACTCGTGAATTATGTTATTTCGCTTCGCGTCAATGAATTCCCAGAAGATTACATTTTGCGGTTTTGATTGACCAAGTTGACTCCACGCCTCCCCGATGGCGATCTTGTGCGAGGGACTGATGTTTACGTCGATTTCTTTGAGAACGAAGCCCACAGTTCGGAGTAGGACAACTGCGACCACCCATCGCCTACGCCAAGCACTGCCCTGTACGCCGCCGCCAATTTCTCCGACTGCACCGCGACAGTCTTCGAGTACTTCGCGAGCTGCTCGCGTCATTTTTGTGAACCCTAACAGTTATTCACCAGTCACCATTCTGGCCTATTAAAATAGTATAGAGCGCCAATATATGGGTAAATGATTGACTTCAGATTTTCAAACCATTTCGAGCGAAATCAATCGTAGTGAGCATGAAAACAACGACGAGAAAGTACGCTATCCAAGGTGACAATCTCTCGTGGGCCACCAGATAGACAACCCCGACAACGCAAATTATCAAAAAAGCAAAAACAAAGATTGTATTACCAGACATTGTAGTTTACTTGGACGAAGCGTGAAAAAAGTTTAACCCGGTCGATTGCAAATCAAAGTTGAAATTGATGTTCATGTACCATTTTATGTATGTGGCATTATTTGACAATGAGCGCAACTAACTGGTCTTTTGTAGCGGACGTGGAGCTTAGGGGCAGCCGTAAGGAAATTAGCCATATTAAGGGCTGCTTACAAAGCAGGATTTGGGTTGTGCTTAATGCGTAGTTTCCCCGCAACCATTTCTGTACCATCTGCGATAACAGTAACTAGAAGCGTCGCTGCTTTTTCAATTACAAATGGGATTAAATGAAATTGGGTTCCAATTGAAATGAGTTTTATTGGATCTTCAGTAGAGTTTTTTTGGGCTAATTCCAATTGCATTTCCTGTAAGTCAGCTTGCTGTATGGTGCTTTCCTGCAGTATCGCACCATCTGAAGTAACTCGTATCGCCAAAGAATTAAACGGATTATCAAGCTCGGTATTGCAGAAAGTTGCAATGCTGAGTTTGGGCAGAACGACAGGAACAGCAGTAACATGAAGTTCACCAAGATATATTCCCATCATACTCATTTTGTGGCCAACTTCTTGCCTGATATCGTCGCAAAAAATGCAATAAGCATATCTGCTCATGATTAACTCGCCACAATAATTAATTCAGGATGCTTGGACATTTTCACCAGTTTTCGTAAGTCATCCAAAGTTATTTGAAGAGCATCTGCTATTTTAGTTGCCGTATCGAAATATATATCTACCTTGCCGGCCTCGATTTTGGCGACGTGAGATTGGCTTGTCCCAAGAATATTTGCTAGACCTTGTTGTGACAACCCTTTTTTTAGTCTGCGCGTTGTTAGCGAATCCTCTGGCAACACATCTTCGATTTCATCGGCAAGCAACTTTCTCGCCTCGATCATCCTTGCCTTGAAAGAAACGTCATTTTGTTCACGTTCACGTAATACGTTTGATAAAGATCGTTTTCCGCCGTGCGATGACAAGCGTTCAGGCTTAGCCGAAACCTTCAACAAAAAATAATCGGGCGACCCCATAGCTACTTCATCTTTAATTAAGCTTTGGAAGCCCAATCTGATCGTACTCGCACAGCACTCTCTTTGTAATTCTATGGTTTTGTTCATAGTCATAATATTCATATCCTCCAATAATAGGATTCGCTGGCAATGGATCGGGTGCCTTCACAACGACAGCTAGTAGATATATCTCATCACTCTGCCCATTGTAAGCATACAATATTCTATATTTCTTAAGTTTTCTTGATAACGGCCTAATTCTGTAAAGATTGAATCCGGCACTCTGCATTGAAGTTATTGCTCTTACATTAAAGTGCGGACTAGGGTTTATTGTTTCCCATTTTGTTAGCGACCATTTGGCATCTTCTGAAACCGCTATTTGCTCCAAAAAAACCCTAATTAGATCAGCGTCGTGGACTTCATATAAAGGATTTGACTGGATAAAATTTAAATCAGCCTCCGTATGATCACCTTCGTATATTTCGATCACTATATCACGCTAGGTATAATTAGTTAATGGGAACGTACATGTCAAACTCTTTGTTATTGGTGATAATACATTATCACTAATAGTTCACGTAGCCGGAATGTAACTCAATGGAGCTTTCTGCCCTATATTTGAGGCTTTGTGTAGCTGTGTATAATGTTGACGAGTGTTGCAGGTTATTGATAATAAATAGATTAAATTAACCTGCGGCTTCTACGAACCAAGGGGTTGGGCGTTCGAATCGCTCCGGGCGCACCAGTAAATCAATGGGTTAGGTAAAAAACATAACTCATTTTCATTTTTTGCGCTACTGCGAGAATCAATTTAGAAGTAACTCAGTTGACACAGAATGCAATTAGCACCCTCGTAGCTGTCCCAGAATGTATGGTGCTGGCTTAAACCAATCACAAGAAAGTACAGAATCCAACGATAGATAGTTGATCACATGCTGGATTAGTTTTGAGGCGCGTTATTTGCTCGCTGAAGCGATTGTTCTCTGAGTTTGATGGTACCGTCATGCCAACAGTGAGCAATTTTCCAGAATAAAGAGATAGCGATCAATCATCGTTTAATGAATACTACATTTACTTGTGAATGCTAAAAATTCCTTGAGTTCTGTGTTGATGGCGAAGGGCCGCTAATGACTCATTGTAACTTGCCGTGATTTCATGCATCTTTCAAAAAGTAATCAGAGACGGCGCCAATAAGCGCTTAAGTTCAAAAAATGTCACACTACACCGCATTTTGGATAGGAATTAGCTTTGGTTTAGTAGCTGTTCAAACGCTTCCAGTGGCACGGGTGTCTACAGTGGACCCCTCCGTCAAGACAATAATGCACCGAGTTTAAGAGGGTAACCTTCTTCAAGCAGCGGAACGGCGCTGCCCCGGTTTTTGGTTTCTTTTTTTGCTTCTATTTCTGGGTGAGCTTTTTCTTTCTCACAGTATTTGTCCACAATCCTTGCGCCGCCGCCACTTGCTGTACGGTATACATGATCCGGTGTTTCATAGCCCAGCGATTGGTGCGGTCTTTCCGTGTTGTAAAGCACGAAGTACTCTGCCAATCCCATCAGCAATTCAGACATCGTGGCATAGCCATTTAAATACACGTCTTCATGTTTGACGCTGCGCCAGAGCCGTTCCACAAAAATGTTATCCAGTGCCCTGCCACGCCCATCCATGCTGATGGCGATTTCTTTTTTTAACAGCACGCCAGTAAATGCTTCGCTGGTGAACTGGCAGCCCTGATCGGTGTTGAATATCTCGGGCGTTCCATATGCCTGTAATGCCTGCTCCAGACAGTCCACACAGAACACACTATCCAGCGTATTCGATAACCGCCAAGACAGCACTTTACGCGAGTACCAGTCGATCACGGCCACCAAGTACACGAACCCGCGCGCCAGGCGGATGTACGTGATGTCCGTACTCCATACCTGATTGGGGCGAATTACATTCACGCCTCTGAGCAGGTACGGATAAACCTTGTGTTGCGGGTGTGGGCGGCTGGTATTCGGCCCCGGTGCCATGCCGGCAAGCCCCATCATGCCCATCAGCCTCTGCACCCGCTTACGGTTGATCTTGTGCCCCAAGCCACGCAGGTAAACCTTGATCTTGCGGCTGCCGTAAAACGGATGTCGGGTGTATTCGGCATCAATCAGCGCCAGTAACGTCAATTCCTGCTCGTCTGCTTTTGCCGCCATTTGCGGCGCATAGACCGTGGAGCGGTTGACACCTGCCAGTTCGCATTGTCGGGTCAGCGCCAGTGGTTCGACGGTGCTGACCCATTGCTTGCGCTTTTCTACTGGCTGATCCCAGACTTTTTTTTGAGCCAATCCAGTTCCATCTTCAGTCGGCCAATCTCAGAATACAGTCGTTCCGGACTGGCAGACGGGTCGGCAGGCTTCGGCCCGCGCTTGGCATCAAACAGGCTGGATGCCTGCTCTTGCAGCTCCTTCTTCCACAACCCGACTTGCGTCGGATGCACCCCAAATTCCTGACCACAACATTCACCGTTCTGATGCCACGGATGGCTTCAAGGGCAACCTTGGCCTTGAATTTACCACTAAAATTCTTGCGCTTCGCTTCACTCATAACCTGCTCCTCAATTGCAACAGGTTACCACCTTAATTTATTGTCTGAATATCAGGGTCCACTATAGCCAACGGCATACTCGCCAAGGTCACCCGCGCTCGTACCACTTTTAATAAGTACACTTCTAATTGACGCACTACACTAGAATAACTCAATGCGTTGCCATAACTCTCAAATGCCATGATTCTCAAACCTTGGTGCTAACAACGTTTCCGGTAGTTGGAGCACCTTGTAGATTTTTGCGACAGTGATTGTAAGAAGAAGGATCTTGGTGCATGATTTTCGTCGTACACAGCAAATAAGCATAGGAGAGCCCACCATGAGCGAAACTTTACCCTGCTGGCGCGACGGCGCGGCCCGATGCGTAGACGACATAATGAGAACAACCGTAATTATCGCGATTCTCTGGGTCGTTTCCACTGCACTCGCTTACGCCGCCGATAACATGAAAGCATTTCCTCCCGCTGAGGAAGGGATGACGCGCCACGTCATCAACCTCCAGAAACAGGAAGACGAAAGTGCTTTCAAGGTCGAATTTATCATTGGCAAGACTGTAAAAACAGATGTAGCAAACCGCTATTTCTTCGGCGGCGCTCTCGAGACCGAGAAAATTCCCGGGTGGGGTTTCGAACGCTACATTCTTCGAAAACTCGGTCCTATGGCAGGCACCCTGATGGCCGTCGATCCGGATGCCCCGCAGGTCGAACGCTTCATCCGCCTTGGTGGTGAGGCGTGCCTCCTCCGTTACAATAGCCGCCTTCCGATCGTCGACTACGTCCCTGCCGGGGTCGAAGTCCGCCACCGCATCTGGCAGGCGGAATCTGTTGGACGCTTTGTGCAGAAGCTTGCTCTCCCCAGCGGACAAACAGCGGTGATTGCTGAGGGCGACTTTGAAGCCCGCTCGATCGGGAGCTATAGCGTACGCATCTACTCAAAACAAAACGTACAACTAAATGATGACACTACGTTCTTCTCGTCTGGCGTGATCAGCCCCCGCGACGGAACAGTTGAGCAAATCTTTCTTGCAGACCTTGGCAATGGCGATCAGTTCAGTTTGGTCGTTACGATCCGTTCCGCTGGCTCCGGAGGTTATTTGTCGGCGGATGCATACACCATCGAAATGAATACCGTCGTCCTCCGCGCGTCTGTCTCGGGTATGCCTTCAAATGCAGATCCTGTCGTTGTCCTGAAATCCGCTCTGCGAGTTTCACAGCAGAAATGACGTTATCCCTTCCAGATCAATGGGAGCTTGATACGACTGGTGCGATGGTATTCAGTAAAATCAAAGTCCTATAGAAACCTATGGCGTGCGCGTCCAATATCACCTTAGTGGTTAATAAAGTTAGGTGGGGGTGCTCGTGTTTACAATGATTTTAAAAAATTGAACTAGGATAAGATGCGTCGTTCAGGCGAAGCGTATTCGGGCTTTCAGTCCGTAATTTAAACCCACCCGCTTTAGCCGGTGGTTGTTTAGTTTCATAAAGGAGAAAAAGAATGCCGGTGCATCACTTAGCGCGATTTATGTTGAGAGTGTCGAGCAACTGGACTTGAAGGCTATGGAACGCGCCAACGGCACAAGCGGATCAGTAGGACTAAAGTCTAATTTGTTCCCTTCGCTACCCGGAGTACCATGGTTATGGTGGATGGAAGTGTGACAACTCTAGCACGCGTTTGGACTCGATAATGGAGAACTGCCCGCAGTGAGGTAGGCCGCTCAAGGGGCTTGCTGCATTCGAGCGACTGGAATGATGGAAAATTGCGAAAAATATGAAGGATTCTCCCTTCTTGGTGGCCCGTTTCACCGGCTGGGATGTCGCCTAGGCCTGGTCCGCAAAGGAACCAACACCGTTGCGCTGGGGCTGACGATCGGCTTGGTGACGTGGGGCGTCTCGGTGGCGCTGGCAGTCATCGAGGGCGTTAGCCAGCAACTGTTTTCCATCTCGCTGATTGGCGGGCACGTTCGTCTGTTGGTGGTTATCCCGCTGTTTTTCCTGTGCGAATCCATGTTTGATCCCCAAGTGGCGGTGTTCGTCAAATCCATAGTGAGGTCTAGGGTCGTCCCAGAGAGCGCAATGCCGGCCCTTGAATCTGAAATCGCACGAATTGTTCGGTGGAATGTTTTTTGGTTACCAGACGCAATGTGCCTGTTGGCAGCCGTGTTGTATTCGCTGTTCGGGTCGCAGTTGCATCTATCCGGTACGACGGCTGCGCCCGATGCGGGTCGCGCTTTGGCCGACTTGCCTCTATTCGCCCAGTGGTACTGGATGGTTTGCATACCGTTGTTCCGTTTCCTGGTATTGCGCTGGATCTGGCGACTTGGTCTGTGGTGTTATTTCCTCTGGCGCGTGTCGAGATTGCCACTCAAGCTTCTGCCAATTCATCCAGATAACGCTGGCGGGCTGGGTTTTCTAGAGTTTGTGCAGCTCCATCTCACCCCGCTGGTCGTGGCGATCTCGGCGATTCAGGCCGCTTCGTTGGCGGAGGAAATTTCTACGGGTACGGCGGTTTTCGAGGCGATTTATCCGGTGTTAGCAATTGTACTAGTCGTGGATGCGGCACTATTTGTAGGGCCCCTGTTCATCTTCGCCCCCAAGCTCTGGGCTTGCCGGATAAAGGGTTTGATCGATTACATGGAGTTCGCATCGGCTTACGTCAGTGGCTTCGACCAGAAATGGCTGGGTGCCGCCCCTCCCCCAAAGCAGGAGTTGTTGGGCACATCAGACTTGCAGTCTTTGGCTGACTTGGGTAACAGCATCAGTGTCGTGCGCAATATGCGATGGGTACCGGTGAGCTTGCGTTTGGGAAGGGATTTCGTGCTCGCTGCGCTGCTGCCGATATTGCCGCTACTGCTTTTGAAGTATCCAGTTACAGAATTGGTCGAGAAATTTTTTACGCGGCTGGTCGGTTTATGAGTTTTGCGCCGGATGGCATTTGAAATCCAATGCTTTCGCCAAGCGGGTATTACACAAGAAATTTGCTGGCTCATTTGTATTTTTAAATGAATTAGACCGGAGGTTAACGTGACAATCCAACAAACGAAATCGCCTAACGAATTGGCAGAGGACAGAACGGATCTCGCGATAGGGCGAACTTTGATGGCTGCGGACCGGTCCTTGATGGCGTGGATTCGGACCGCGCTCTCCATGATCAGTTTTGGTTTCACCATTTACAAAATTCTAGAAGGCTTGCAGCAAAGTGGCGGAGCCTTGCCACACGACTATAGTCCTCGTATGGTCGGATTATTTCTGACAGGACTGGGCACAGTCTCGATGGTAGCGGGCACCATCGAATATTGGCAGAGGGTAAAAATTTTGCGAGAGTATCACGCCATCAAGGTTTGGCGACCCACAATCGTCATGGCTTTGATTATGTCTGTCACAGGCTTGTTTTTCTTCGTGAGCATCGTTACCAAATTACTCTGAACATGGAAACGAATGTAATCGTCGCAACGGGCGCAGCGGCGCTGCTTTTTGCCATCACCTTCCTGGTGGGCGGTCTAGTCCATCCGTTCCGTTCGTTGATTCGCGACCGCGGCAGCCTCCTCTCGTTTGGTGGCGGTATGTCTGCAGCTTACGTGTTTGTGCATGTCATGCCGGAATTGCACGAAGCCCGCCTAGCTTTTGTATAATCGGTCTCCATTTCCCTGCGCTATGAGGGCATGGGGATCTATTTTCTTGCACTGGTGGGCTTTCTGCTGTTTTATGGCCTCGCTCATCAGAGCGATCGCCTGCGCGAATCGGCCGAAAAAGGAGAAGCCGGGCCATCCTTTAAGCTCGATATCGGCGGTTTTGCAGCCTACGTTTGGCTGATGGCCTATCTGCTGGTGAACCACTTCGGAGAGAGTCCTGTTTCGATCACGCTTTACGCAACAGCGCTCACTTTTCATTTTCTGGCGCTGGATAACTCCTTGCGGCACGAACACGGCGCTGCGTATGACCGGATCGGCCGTTTCGTGCTCGCCGGGATGGCCATGCTTGGCTGGGGGATGGGCCAGCTGTTTGCTCTGCCCAGCCATGTACTGGCCCTGTTGGTGGCATTCATTTCAGGTGCCATCATCATGAACAGCCTCATCATGGAACTGCCTTCTGAAAAAGGCGGTCGGTTCTGGTCATTCATGACAGGCGGCATTGTGTATGGTTTGATTCTGTTACCGTTGGGGTAACAAAAAACATTTATTAACGTGGAAGGTTATTGATATGGATGACATCTGGATGCGCATCGTGGAGAACATAACCGACCGGGTCAGCGGGCCATTGAAATTCAGGTTCTTATTGCAGCCGATTATGGCTTCGATTTTTGCCATACTTGCGGGATTGAAAGATGCCAAGACGGGCAATCCGCCATATTTCTGGTCACTCATTACCGACTCGTCCCACCGCGTCGACATGCTCAAGGACGGCTGGAAGAGTGTCGGCAAGGTGTTTATTCTGGCGCTGGTGCTTGATGTCGCATACCAGATTTACGTGTTGCACTTCGTGTATCCGGGCGAGGCGATCATCGTTGCATTGGCACTGGCAATCCTGCCCTATTTGATCCTGCGCGGGCTGGTAACGCGTATTGCCCGAAAAAAATGATCTTGAAGCGCGGTAGCAACATAATCATTGCACGGCAGAACCGGCATGCTTACAAAATTTCTCATCGCAAGCTGGCTGTTCGTTTATAGGCACGGAATGAATGACGCAATCAAACAAGCGAAAGGATGCAATCATGAAAACCAGCTGTGAAGAACCCGCCGCCGAAAAGCAGATAGCCACCGACACGTCAGGTAACGCACTTTCACGCCGTCAGTTCATCACTGCCTCCGTGGCCGAGGGCGCGATGATCCTCACAGAACTCCTCTACGCGGCAACCAAGGAAAACCGCATGAAAAACACTTTCACTATATTGCATACCAACGACATGCATTCGGCCTTTATCGGCATGGGCCCCGTCGGACTACACGCCGTTCACGCTTAACGACGACGCGACCCGGGGCGGGTTCGCGCGCCTAGCGAGCATGATTGCGTTGCGCAGGAAGGCGCGCGGCGTCGATGGCCCAGTCCTGACGCTTGACGCGGGCGACTACAGCATGGGAACTGCGTTCGCCGGCGTCACTCGCGAAACCGGCAGCGAGCTGCGGCTCATGTCGCTGATGGGTTACGACGCCACCACTTTCGGCAACCATGAATTCGATCTCGGGCCGGACGGCCTGGGCAAGGCTATCGCCGTTGCTGCCAAAGCGGGCCGAGTGCCGGCGGTACTCGCCTCGAATACCAACGTAGCGGGGGGCGACGCAACGCTCGCGGATCTCCAGCGCCTGACCAAGGAAGGTGTAATCCGCCGCTACCTCGTGATCGAGCGCGGAGGGATTCGCTTCGGCATTTTCGGAGTGATCGGCAAAGAGGCCATTTTCTACACCAGTCCCGGTGCGCATTCGTTCTCCGACGCGATCGAGACCGCCAAGGTGACAGTGAAGATCCTGCGCGAAACGGAGAAGGTTGACGTCGTCATCTGCCTCAGTCACGGCGGAGTGGAGAAAGGGAAAGACTGGCGCTACAGCGACGGTGACGACGTGCGTCTGCCCAAGGCCGTGTTGGGCATCGATATCGTCATCGGCGCCCACAGCCATACCGAACTCAAGGAACCTATCATCGTCAACGACCGTACGCCGGTGGTCCAGACCGGATTGGAAGGCAGGAATCTTGGCGAGTTGGTGGTCTCCTTGGACGGCGACAAGCTGAAGGTCAAGTCCTATCGACTCTATCCGATCGACGACAGCATTGCCGGCGATCGTGCCATTGCCGACGAGATCGATAAGCTTAAGAACACGGGTCACCGCGACTATGTTCGCGTCGCGTGGTTACAGCATCTATCAGCCGCTGGCGATGGCCCCGCAGGATCTTCCTAATACCTTTACCGACATTGCCGCCGGTACCCTCCTCGCCAATCTTTGCACCGATGCATTCAGGAATGCCACGAAAGCGGACATCGGCTTTACCGCCAACGGCATGATGCGCGCGCCCCTCATGCGAGGGAAGACGGGCGTGCTGACGGTCTACGATGTGTTCAGCGTGGCGCCGCTTGGCGCCGGTGTGGTGGATAATACTGCGGGTAGCGCTCTGGTGACCGGCTACTTCACGGGCCTAGAACTGAAGAACCTGCTTGAGTACTTTCTCGTGGACAACGCGGCCCACCCAGGCGAGTATTTCCCGCGCACCTCCGGCATGCGGTTCCGCTATGACAAGTCGCGCCCGATGTTCGATGTCGTGACGGCGATCGAGCTGGGAGACCTTGATCGCGGCTACCGCGCGATCGACATTAGCGGCAAGGACGAGCGCTTGTACAGCCTCACTTGTCCCCTGATGCTCGGCGTGATCCTGGTAGGTATTCCCAAGTACACCAAGGGCAAGCTGCCGCTCGTCGCCAAGAACAAGGACGGTCGACAACTCACATCGAGGATAGACGCGCTTGATGCGCCACACGAGAACTCGGGTTACTTACTGGCGCCGCCGGGCACAATGGACAAGATCAGTGTCGCCACCGGAGGCGAGAACGGTGCTGTCCGCGAGATTAAGGAATGGCAGGCGATCATGGATCACCTGCGCAGCCTGCCGGTCAAGACCCCAGGTGAGTTACCAACGATCCCGGTCGATGAGCATGCTGCGGAGGTTCGGGCGATAAAAGCGGACTGATCGGATTCGGAAGCTTGCTGGCGAAAAAAGTTATTGGCACTCATATCGACAAATTGATGTGGATCGTCGTGGTGAATCTGCGCACAATATCGAGGATGGCGCGGTACCGATTTAACAACTAACCATACCGCACGTCTATAACCTGACCCGACAACATGCATCCTTGAAGAATGACAACGTATCTTTTGCAGTACCGCTGCATTTCAACCCGTATGATAAATAAGGTTGCGGAAAGTGAACAAACCAATCAACCACAGAGAGAAAGCAGCCATGAAAGCTGGCACCAGGCAAAATCGATTCACTTACTTTAATCAGAAAACGGGCCGTGAACTCTCGGCAGTCCTAGTCGCAACCTACAATTTCGAAAACTACGACACTAATCGGCGTGGCGCTGGTGGTTGTCACCATTGCACATGGGGGGGATGAACGTGCGACTGCAAGGCGCCATCGCGGCCGCACTTTTCATGCCGGCACTGTGCTCAGCGCAAGTGGGCATGGGCAAACCTTCGCCTCACGTGCAAACTTCCAATTGGGAACTATCCGCGACGGGCTACTTCTATAGTCGAAGCGACTCCTTTTTTGCCATTGCCACCGCGGATCGTGACGCGCTGCACCTTGAAGCACGCTACAACTACGAGGCGCTCGATAGCGGTTCGCTGTTCGTCGGTTGGACGTTTTCGGGCGGCGATGCGCTTACCTGGAAGTTGAGGCCGATTCTCGGCGCGGTATTCGGCTCGACCCAGGGTATTGCGCCAGGGCTCGAGGCGAGCATGGCCTATGGTATCGTCGATTTCTACACCGAAACCGAATATGTGCATAACTTCAATGCACATGAAGACAGCTTTACGTACGCCTGGAGCGAACTTGGCCTCAGACCCCTGCCGTGGCTGCGCTTTGGCCTGGTTGGCGAGCGCTCGAAGGTTTATACAAGTGAACGGGATATCCAGCGCGGCGGTTTTGCGCAGTTTACGGTGGGTCGAGTAACAGTCGGAACGTATGTTTTCAATCCTGACGACAGCGCGAACCGGTTTGTGATCTTGACGCTTGGAGCAAGTTTTTAAGCGGAGCATTGCTCCAGTGCTTACCTTGTCGGCGAATGTATTCAGCGTTAAGATGAACACAGTTGTTCTTCGTGCTTTTGTTTCAGGGATGTCTTCGAACGCGGGTTACGTCGTTGCACTGAAATCCGCTCTTTGAGTTCCACAGCAGAAATGACACTATCCCTTTCAGATCATGGGAGCTTGGTAAGGCTGGTGTGCCGGCTTCCAGTAGGACTAAAGTCCAATAGAAACTGATGGCAAGTGCGCCTATTATTACCTTAGTGGTTAATTAACTTAGATGGTGGTGCTTGTGTTTCTAGTCAATCGTGATTTTTGTGGTGGAAGCTATGAATAACCTCGCTGAACCCACCGTGACGCTCTCCGATTTACCGACCGACGGTCCGCCGGGTTTCCACCTATTAGCGAAGCCGAGCGGATCTACCTGCAATATTGATTGCACGTATTGCTTCTTCCTATCCAAAGAAGCGCTGTACCCGAACGAAAAGAGCCGGATGTCCGAGGCTACGCTTGATACCTACATCCGTCAGCTGCTGGAGTCGCATCGCGTACCCGAGGTCACTGTGGCTTGGCAGGGCGGCGAGCCGACACTGATGAAGCTGGAGTTCTTCAAGCATTCCATCGCACTCGTTGAAAAATATCGCCGACCTGGGCAAACCGTGCAGTACACTTTTCAGACCAATGGCATCCTGCTCGACGACGACTGGTGCACTTTTTTCAAGGTGCACAATTTTTTGGTCGGCCTGAGCGTAGATGGCCCGCGCGAAATTCACGACGCTTATCGTGTCGACCGCCGCAAACAGGGTACCTTCGACCGGGTGATGCAGGGCTGGCGTGCCTTGCTGCGGCACGGGGTCGATTTCAACATCTTGTGCACGGTAAATGCCGCCAACCAGCACCACGGTCGCGATGTCTATCGCTTCTTCCGGGACGAGCTGGGCGCCAAGTGGGTGCAGTTTATTCCCATCATCGAGCGCGCCACTGAGCAGACGATCAGTATCGCCAACCAAGGCTGGAGCGAACAAGCTGGCAAAAAGCGCGTGCTCTACACGCAGACCGGCAATCTGGTCACTGAACGTTCGGTAGGCGGCGAACAATATGGCCGCTTTCTGGTGGATATCTTCGAGGAGTGGATGCGCCACGACGTGGGCCAAGTTTTTGTGCAGCTTTTCGACGTGACGCTGGAGGCTTTTTTTGGCCGCCATCTGCTGTGCATTCATGCCCCGACTTGCGGCTATGGGCCGGTGCTGGAGCACAACGGCGATCTCTACTCCTGTGATCATTTCGTCGAGCCCAAGTATCTATTGGGCAATATTCACAAGACGCATATGCTCAAGCTTGTGGCCTCGCCCGAGCAGCGCAAGTTCGGGCAGGATAAGCAAGACACACTTACCGCCCAGTGTCAGAGTTGCAAGGTCAAAAACTGGTGCAATGGTGGCTGTCCGAAGGATCGCTTTGTGCTCTCGCGCGACGGCGAACCGGGTCAGAACTACCTATGCCCGGGTCTGGAGCTGTTTTTCATGCATGCGGGCCCGACATTCAATGTGATGGCCCAACTACTGCGGCAGAACCAACCGCCTGCCAATGTAATGCAGACAATCGCTGCATTGGACGCTAAGCGCGACCCCTACAAGCCTTGTTCCTGCGGCAGCGGTAAAAAATTCCGCTTCTGTCATGGCAATGCCGCACCCAGATCGTCATTCAGTGGGCTGAGTTCTGAAATGGCTGCGCCGCATGAATTGCAGGGCGCACCTAAGTACGCCGAACCAATATCGTCAGGAGGAACGCACTAATGACTGCAAAAAAACACAATATCCTGATCCTGCCAGATGCAGTCGGTGATAGCCTCAATGCTTCCCGGGCTTATCAAGTACCCGCCACGTCAAAAGCCGGCCTCGTTCAACCTTGACGGCGTTTTGCGGGATCTGGAAAATGCAAGCGGCGGCGGTAACCACTAAGCTAAGTTCACATACAATGAATACCTGAACCTATACTTGCGCTGCCGAACGCATGACATAAAATCTCGACCAGCCACGGAGCTGTTGGACGAGAGGTAATGGGCAATACGTCGTAAAATCTTAACAATCAAACTTAACTATTGAAGGAGTAAAAAATAATGAAAAAATCTTTGACAAGTATGCTGTGTCCCGCTTTGTTCGTTCTTGCCACAACGCTGGCGCTACCTGCATTTGGCGCCGATGACAGCTCGACCAGCCAAACCAGTGAAAGCTCGACTACCAGTATGGAGATACTGAGCGAGAAACTCAAAGCAGACAAAAAATTGGTGGTTGCGCACAATATGAACCTGACTGAGGCTGAGGAAAAAGGGTTTTGGCCTATCTACGATGCCTACCAGAAGGATCTGAACAAGATAAACGAACGGATGGCCAAGGTCATCAATAACTATGCGCTCGCTTACAATAAAGGAACAGTGTCGAACGTCACGGCAAAGCAACTGATAGATGAGGCTATTGCCATTGAATTGGCCGAGGCCAAGTTAAAGCAGTCATATGTGCCCAAGCTCGGCAAGGTCTTACCGTCGGCAAAGGTAGCGCGTTACGTGCAGATCGAGAATAAGATTCGCGCCATTGTCCGTTTACAACTCGCAGACTTGATTCCACTGGTGGAATAGGCCACGGATACTCCGCATGTGCGACTCGTAAAAAAACAAACAAGATTTATTTTAAAATAAACGAGGGGAAAAAAACGATATCGAAATAGTGCGCTGCCGAACGCGTGAAATAACAACGTATCGCCCAGCGCACCCCGGAGCTATTGACCGAGAGGTACTGGGCAATACATCGTAAAATCTTAACCTATTAAACTTAACTATTGAAGGAGTAAAAAATAATGAAGAAATCTTTAACAGCCATGTTGTGCCCCGCTTTGTTCGTTCTTGTCACAACGCTGGCGCTGCCTGCATTTGCCGCCGATGACAGCGCGACCAGCCAAGCGGGTGAAAAATCGACTAACAGTATGGAGATACTGTACAACAAACTTAAAGCAGACAAAAAATTGGTGGTTGCGATGAATATGCACCTGACTGAGGCTGAGGAAAAAGGGTTTTGGCCTATCTATGATGCCTACCAGAAGGATCTGGACAAGCTAAACGAACGGACTATCAAGGTCATCAATGACTATGCTCTCGCTTACAAAAAAGGTGCAGTGTTGAACGCCACGGCAAAGCAACTTATAGAGGAGGCTATTGCCATTGATCTGGCCGAGGCCAAGTTAAAGCAGTCATATGTGCCCAAGCTCGGCAAGGTCTTGCCGGCGGTAAAGGTAGCGCGTTATGTGCAGATCGAGAATAAGATTCGCGCCATCGTCCGTTTCGAACTCGCAGACTTGATTCCACTGGCGGAATAGGCCACGGATGCTCGGCGTGCGGCTCGCAAGTAGACAAACAGGATTCTTTAAAATAAATGAGAGGTAATAAAAATGATTTCGAAATCGATAAAGTCAGCAGCAGTGTTTGTAGTTCTCCTCAGCGCCCCGGCGATTGCGCAGCAGGTCATTTATCCTGCAAAAGGTCAGTCCGCTCAGCAACAGCAGAAGGATGAAGCAGAATGCTACACGTGGGCCAAGGGGCAGACGGGCTTTGATCCGGCGGCCCCCCAAGCTGTAGCGCCACCACCGCAGCAAGCTGTCGCGCCGGCAAGCACTCAGTCAGTGGGTGGAGGAATGGCCAAGGGCGCTGTGGTGGGAGCGACAATAGGGGCAATTGGAGGCAATGATGTCGGCAATGCCGCTGCAAAAGGTGCTGTGGTGGGAGGTATTGCGCGAGGTGCAAGGAACAGGGGCGCTCAACAACAGCAACAGCAACAGGCTGCGGCACAGCAACAGGCTGCGGCACAACAGCAACAGGGCTCTCAGCAACAGCAACAAAGCTTTCAGCGTGCCTATGGAGCTTGCTTCGAGGGACGGGGCTATACAGTCAAGTAAGTTTCAATGTGCCTATGGAGCCCCTGCTTTGAAGGCCGGGGTTATACCGTCAAGTAAATATGCCTCGGCTTCGGCGTTTCCGGGTTAAAGGATTCTTCTTCAGCCACGATGGTATCGTCTATAAGATTGATCTCGATCCGAGCGAGGTGTCAGGATCGAGATTATGAACTCGAACACGCTTCGTAAAATCGAGGGAAAATTTATCTCCATAATTAATTTTGCCAAAGATTTTTTTGGGGTGCCGTGCCTACAACGATGGAAACTTGGCGCACTTGCCCTTCTGGTATTGTCGGGCTGCACAAGCGTGTCCCCCCAGCGGGTCACGACGGATCGTATGGATTATGGGCAGGTGCTGGCGGATTCCTGGAAGCGTCAGACGCTGTTGAATGTAGTGCGGATGCGCTATGCCGATGCGCCGGTATTTCTGGAAGTTGCTTCCATCATCAACAGCTATTCCGTCGGTGGAAAGGCGAGTGCACTGGCAACGCTTCCCAGCGGAACCGCCCCGAATGTTCTTGGACTTGGTGCCGATAGCACTTGGTCCAACACGCCAACGGTGACCTATCAGCCGGTATTGGGCGACCGGTTTACCAAGTCCATGCTGCAACCCGTTCCGCCATCAGCAATTTTCCAGTTGATGCAAGGTGGATGGCCGGCTGAGATTGTGCTGCCGACCGTGGTTGGTTCGATCAACGGGCTGCGCAATGACTCCTTGGGTGTCGGCGGCGACACCGGTTTTCGCCAACTGATTGAGGAGTTGTCTCACATTCAACGCGCTGCTGGCCTCGGCATGAGGATCGAACCGCGCGCGGATGGCAGCGCTTCCATTGTAGTGTTGCGGCGGGAAGGCAAGGACACCAAGCTGATCAAAAATAGGCTCCGCATTCAGGAGTTGTTGGGGCTGGAGGAAGGCATCCGCGAATTCAATATCAGTTACGGCCTGATCCCGCGCAACCGTCAAGATGTGGCCATACTCAGCCGTTCAATGCTGGATATCATATTGCAACTGGGTTACGGTATCGAGTTGCCGGCCACGCATGTGAAGGATGGCCGGGCGAGCCCTGGCCGGTGGAAAGCCGGTGATGCAAGGGCTGAGCCGCTCGTGCATATTCGTTCGGGGACGGAAGCGCCAACTGATGCTTATGCCGCAGTTCCCTACAAGGGACATTGGTATTGGATTGATGATACCGATTTCGTGAGCAAGCGCACTTTCACGTTTCTAATGATTCTGTTTTCTCTGGCAGAAACCGGCCAAGCACCGGCTGCTCCAATCGTGACAGTGCCGTCGCGATGAGAAGAAGCGTTGCAATTTTTTTTGCTCGGCCTGCTGACAGCATTGGTCGGTGCTTGGGGTACGCTGGCACTGACTTATTCAGAGGCGCTGAAGGCCAACCCCGAGATGCTTGGGATCAGATAACATTAATACGAGATTGAATCCTGAATATTTCGCTGCCGCAGTTTTTCTGCTGCTGACTACTATGCTCGCGGCCATCGCACCGCCGGCCAAGGCTGATGGCGCATCCGGCGTCGCAGGTGGCGCCAAGCGGCCAAAAATCTGTCTCGTGCTGTCTGGCGGCGGTGCACGGGGCGCCGCACACATAGGTGTAATCAAGGTGCTGGAAGAGTATCGCGTTCCGATCGATTGCATCGCGGGCACCAGCATGGGTTCGCTGATAGGAGCGGGTTACGCATCCGGCATCAGCGTCGCCGATATGGAAAAGACCATTAATAGACTTACCACTGATAAGCTGTTTATCGATCAACCGCCGCGTGCGGAGTTACAGATTCGGCGCAAGCAGGAAGATCGCAGTCTTCTTTTTAGCCCTGAAATCGGGCTCGGAAGCCTAGGTGGGTCAATGCTCCCCCAGGGGGTTGTATCCGGCGTGCAGCTTGAGTCGGTATTGCGCGATCTTGCGGCACCTGGTTATCGCAATTTCGATGAATTACCGATCCCTTTCCGTGCTGTCGCCACTAACCTGGAGACGGGTGGTGAGGTGGTTTTCGATAAGGGAGAGCTTGCCAGCGTGATGCGGGCCAGCATGTCGGTACCGGTGGCCATTGCGCCGATTGAAATTGACGGCAAATTGCTGGTCGATGGCATGCTTGTCAATAACCTGCCGGTAAACGTCGCGCGCGCAATGGGTGCAGACATCATTATTGCCGTTAATGTCGGAACCCCGTTGATGAAACGCAACGAGCTGGGTTCGATTCTAGGTGTCGCCGGGCAGATGTTAAGTATCCTGACCGAGCAGAATGTGCAAGCTGCGATTGCTTCGCTGAAACCCACCGATATTCTTATCTCGCCGGAGTTGGGTGACTTCACGACTTTTGACTTTGACCATTTGCCCGCTACGCTTTCCATCGGTGAGGCGGCGGCACGCAAGGTCGCGGATCAACTTTCCAGGCTGAGTCTGTCGCCAGAGCAATATGCGTTGTACCGTAAAGGTCTATCAACACTGGCTGCACAGGATTTGCGCCCGGTTGATAAAATTCGTTTTGAGAATCTGAAACGCGTCAATCCGGAATACGCGAAGAGCCTGATGGATACCAAACCTGGCGAGCCGATCAAGCAGGAGGTACTAAACAAGGATCTACGCAGGATCTATGGTACTCGCGATTTCGAGCATGTGAATTACCGCATTATTGAGGATCACGGACAACGCGTCCTTGCGGTGGACGCAGCGGAAAGATCATGGGGGCCGAATTATTTCCGCTTCGGGCTGGGATTGGACAGCGATTTCCAGGGGAATGCCCACTTTACCGTGCAGGGGCGGCTTCGAAAAACCTGGATCAACTCGCTCGGTGCAGAGTGGGTGACTGATATGCAGGTTGGCCATACCGACCGCATCATGAGCGAATTCTATCAACCAATCGATATCCAACACCGGTATTTCGTGGCGCCATTGATTGAACTCAAACAAAGCACAACCGACCTTTTTTCCAATGATAAATTAATTGCCCGCTACGGGATTAAGAGGTCCCGAATTGGACTGGATATTGGCCGCGATATGGGGCAGTACGGGCAGGTGCGGCTAGGTATCAGGGCAGGGGTAGTAAACCCGTCACTGGCCATAGGATCGCCCAGCTTGTCTCCTGGTGCGGATAGCATTTCCGAAGGTGCGTTTGTGGCAAGTCTCCTGTTGGACCAGCTTGACAGTGTGTACTTTCCCAGAAGCGGGTGGCTTGCCAGTGCCATTCTGTACAACGCCAATTCCTCTCTGGGTGCGGATGACGCTTATACAAAGTGGGATGCGAGGGGCACACTCGTGCGCTCTTTTGACAGACATACTTTTTCTCTCACCGGAGTAGCCAACGGCAGTATGGATGGCACGCTGCCGAAATATGATCAGAACCAGTGGGGCGGGTTTTTGCGCCAATCTGGCTATCAGGTCGGGCAGTTGCTCGGCGAATCGCTGACTTTTGGCCGTCTGATGTACTACAATAAGCTGAAGGAATATCAAATATTTGATGGGTTGTATGTGGGCTTTTCGCTTGAATTCGGCAAAATGCGCAATCCGCTTGTTCCAGGAAATACAACTGACCTGATTAAGTCTGCAGCTACATTTGTAGCCACGGACAGCCCAATTGGACCGGTATATTTTGCATATGGGCGCGCAGATGATGGGAACAGCAGTTTTTACTTATTTCTTGGTCTTCCATACTGAGTTTAGCTGAGATAAGCGTGCAGGGCCGCGACCAATAAGACGTTTTTTACGCTTCATTCGGTGTCTATGCCCTACGCTCAAACGATCTGGTCATCGACGACACGCTGATTACACGCCAATCAATAAGGCACCGGCCAGCATCCTTCAGCACGACCATGCCAGGAAGAACAACCGGCCGCAGTTTTTACTGGCGCAATGCTGGGTCACTTTGGGTGTGAGTGCGCATGACAGTGCGGGAGAAAAAAGTATGTGATACCGATTGTGTCCCGTTCAGACCCCGCTACCGGCAATCGCAACAAGCTGACCATAGTGACCGGCAGTTGCAGGCCATCATTGGCTATATCGGACGCTTTATACTAACTGCTCCGCGTATCTGACCAACGCTATAGCCTGTCGCTTTGTCATGTGGGTATTCTTCACTCAATCTTGCTTTTATATTGACCGGTATTTGTTCAACATTACCATGACATGCAATACAACCAGGTTGCATTGCGATAGCTTTCATAAAGCGGAAGGACTTTCCGGCAGGCTCTTGCACGATTTCCGAGACTTCCATTGTTTCTGCCTTTTCACCTTTAGCAGCGAGGGCTTCAAACTCTTGCAGATTTTTTTGTTCCCAAGCGTCCGGCGTGCCAAGCAATGGGTTGCGTACCTTCAGACTGACGCGGGTTAGTTTCCATCCATTCTGTCGGGAAATATCACCGGCCATCTTCGGTGCAATTTCCTTACAAACTTTTATAGCTGACTCAGGACCGCCTTCATTGATAGCTTTTCGATTTTCGGCAGCGAGTTGTTTTAAGAATGGCATTGCCACGGCACGACTTTCTTCCTGATACTTGCTTACATCTTCGGCATAGGCTGCGAAAATTGTCATGGCTAATAATGTGAATAGCGAGAATTTTTTATTCATGGTCATCCTTATAGAAAAAATTAACAGTAATTGTCAGGCTAAATGGTGAGATCAAAATCTATAGCTATTTTTCTATGCCGCAGGTGTTGCCCCCTGCAGGGCATACGCCAAACAAAAGCCAATCTATTCAGTTAACAACGGGACTATGCTAATCCAAATTAACAAGTCTACCGTGGCCCAGCGGCAGCAAGTCCAATCAAGCTAACCAGTTATCATCTAACGATCTGCTACGTAGGAAGTTCCCAAGGCATCTGTTAGGCTTTTGGCTACCCCATTTTCTATCCAATTGAGCGCCACAGGCGAAACAGGAATTAAAATTTCAATATATAGAGGCAAATAATATACGTAATATAATCAAATAAAAATAAGCAAATTCCTTATTTTTGAACTATGGGCAAATCTATAAATAGATTGAGGTCGGTTGTCAATAATGACTGGTTCATATCGAGATATTTTATAAACGATAACGCATACCTGCTCGGCTGGGCTATCTATTGTCCGCTGCATCTCCAAGGTGTTGCGGTTGGTTATTGAGCGCGCCTACGCCTTTTTTGAATTGCTATGTGCGGCATCACACAGACGGAGTCCTAATAACTTAATAAACTTTTAAAGCATTAACATTAAAAAAACCAATTACAATTTTCCTCAACGACCAAGCTTTCCTTACGAAGAAAGAAATCAGATGAGGCTATTAAATATGAAAGGGACTGCGACATGAATATGAGAAGAAGAATGGTCGTTGGAAGCGCGCTTATTACATTGGCGGGCTTGATGTCGTCTCCTGGGCTGTCGTTCGCAAGTGATCAGACGGCCGCAAAGGAGATTCTCCAGCAGAACTGCGTTCAATGTCACCGGCTGGAAGGCAAGGCTGATTCACGCTTTAATCTCAAGGCGCCCGATCTCATCTGGGCCGGGAGCAAATACCGGCGGCCGTGGCTGATCGGATGGCTAACCGGCAAGGAAGCGCCACTGTATGCCAAGGGTTATCGCTGGGATCTGAGCGAGGCTCCGTCCAAGCATCCGGTTGTCACAGAATCCGAGGCCAACGCTCTCGCTGATTATTTTGCCGAGCACAACAAGGATCCGCGAGTTACCGTCGGCGCATTTGATGTTACGAAAGTGACGAAATATGAAGCCGATTTTGGTGCAATGGCCTTCAAAGCTCACGCCTGCATCGGCTGTCATACGATTAATGAGGATGGAAAAATCATCGGAGGGCCGCAGAGCACTGCGCTTCAGGCGTCCGGACAACGATATGACCAAGATTGGCTCTTCCGTTTCGGGCTGAATCCACAAGACTTTGTGCCACATAGTGGCGAGTTTCTAGCCGATGCGACGGAGCCACAGCTCCGCGCGGTGATAGGGTACTTAATGACGCAGGGTGTGAATGACTTCAAGTATTACGAGCCTTGGACGAGTCCGCAATTCGGCACGGCCAGTGTCGGTCGTGGCAAAGTCATCTACAAAGAATATTGTTCGCAATGTCACGGAGCGACAGGCAAAGGTGATGGGCCGGCGGCGTCTGGTTTGGATCCGAAGCCGGCAATTCATGCCAACATTCCATTTGAAAAACTACCAATGGAATATCTGTACAACGTGATCAACCATGGCGGCCCGGCAATAGGCAAATCGCCGAATATGCCCTATTGGAACCTGACCATCGGCCAGCAAGGCGTAGCTGATGTGATCGCCTACCTCAAGGCGACATTCAAGGGCTTACCTGCTGGAGCAGCTGCTGCCAGTGCCGCACCAGCCGTGGCTGCCGTAGCTACCAGCGCAATGCCTGCCAAGGCTGCTGCCATTGCCGCTCCGGCAGTAGCTGCTGCCACTGCAACTTCCTCAAGTGGGGGCCAGTCGGATGCTTGCGTGCAGCCGCGCCAGACGGCCAAGGCACCGGATAGTTTCCTGGCCATGACGAATCCACTTGCTGCCTCTGCCGAAGTACTTCAGGCTGGAAAAACGCTGTTCCAGAAATCCGCGAAGCCTGCCGCCTGCGCCATGTGTCATGGAGAGAAGGGCGATGGAAAGGGCATGATGGGAGCAGCACTGGCGCCACCACCGAGAAACTTTACCTGCAATGCCATGATGAAGGGCATTTCGGATGGCCAGCTTTTCTGGATTATCAAGAAAGGTTCGCCTGGGACGGGCATGATGTCCTTCTCCGGCTTGTCCGATGACAAGGTGTGGCAACTTATTCATTACATTAGATCGCTGGCACGTTGATCAAGGGACGCCGAACAACGGCGTCAATACGACAGATGCAGATATGCGGCAACATAAATCCATTTTCTCAACTAATCAATAGGAGATACACATGAAATTTGTTACTAAATTACCGCTGGCATTGGCATTGATCGTGGGCAGCGTCACTAGTCCCGTTTTTGCAGAAGCTGAGCATCACGCAGGAAATGAAGGTGGCCATCGCGCAGAGAAGTCGGAGAAAAAGCTTCGTGCAGAAGCGATCATCGCCGGTCCGGGCATTACCGGGGAAGCTCATCTGTATGAGGAACACGATGGGCTCGTCAGAATCAAGATGATGGTACAAGGTACGCCTGAAAGCAAGTTAACGCCCGGGCGACACGCGGTTCACATCCACGAAACAGGGGCATGCGATCCGTTCACGGCGGCAAAAGGCCATTACGATGGCAATATCGATCCGCAGGTTAACCCGGAGGCGAATGTCAGTCCAGGCCTTGGAAATCATCCCTATCATTTAGGTGATCTGTCGAATCTTGTGGTTGATGAGAACCGCAAAGGAACGTTGTATGCCATCACGAGCCGGGTCACCCTGACTCCCGGATTGACAACCCTTTTCGATGCGGATGGGAGTGCGTTTATTATCCATGGACTTGAAGACAAATTCCTTCCCGATCCTCCGACAAAAGATGCCCCAGGTGGCCCCAGGATTGCATGTGGGGTGATTGTTCTGAAGAAGTGAGGCAGGGTAAAAGCCAGACAGGGAAGCCAGATTTGGGGCTGCGGTGCCTGTGCCGTAGTTCGGCAGATTACGGAGAGGATATCGTGACAAATACATCAATAAAAGAGATGCTGGATCATCTAAAGGCCGTTGCATAACTGGAATAGGTTGAAGATTTCGCAGTCATCATGAGCTATGGCGTGATTTCCACGCCCCGGCGTTGTGATAAACGGTGAGGTGGTGCATGCACGCGGTGTGCCATAACGCGAAAAAATGGAAGGCTGGTTAACTTAAACACTTTAAGGAGAAGGAACATGAAAACGATTTGGTTCCTGCTGGGTATGGTGTTCTTAAATGGAGCAGCTTTCAATACCTTTGCCGCAGAAGAAAAAGAGAACATGGAGATGCATCATAAAATGCACGATACGGGCGATAGCAGAGTCTCCCTCAACCTGTCTCCCGAAATGAAGCAGCATCAATTGTCGAACATGAGATCGCATGTGGAGGCGGTACAGTTTATTGTGGGACTGGTAGCCAAGGGGGACTTTGATCAGGCGGCTCAGGTAGCGCATTCGAAATTAGGGCTGACGGATGAAATGAAGAAAATGTGCGACATGTTCGAAAACCAGGATTTTAAGAAATTAGGTTTGGCCTTTCACAAAAGTGGAGATGAATTGGGGAATGTCCTGAAAACGAAAGATACGAACAAATCGCTGGAGGCATTGCATGACACCATGGGTTATTGCGTGCAGTGCCATGCTAAATTCCGTCAATGATATGTGGGGTGGTTGTTCTGAAGAAGTGATGCAAGGAAAAATGAAAGAGCAGAATCATGAATGACGCATGATGATGGATCTGTATTTTTACGAATGAGTGAGAGAGGAGATAAACGATGGCAACCTTCATAATATCCGGCAGTCGAGGCACAGACGATCCGACGATGGCCACGTTGCCCTTCATGGCCGCGAAGACGGCAAAGGAGCAAGGGCATGATGTGGTGCTCTGGCTCTGGAACGAAGCCGTGATGCTCGGTCGCAAAGGAACGGCTGATCATGTACACGGCGTGAATCTGACTCCATTAAAAGAATTGCTGGCTGCTGTGCAGACGGCGGGCGTGCAGATTTGGGTCTGCGGCGCCTGTGCCGTGGCTCGGCAGATCATGACAGAGGATCTAGTGACCGGTGCATCAATAAAAGGGATGCCGGACTATATCAAGGCTGTAGCCGAACGTGACCGCAATGTAACGTTTTGATTGTTCCATTCATCACCTGATCGGCCAGTGCAATGGTAGATCGATACGTGCACCATGCTGACGCATGGTGCACGTACTTTACGGGGCTTATATGGGCGTAATCGGCTGCGCCACAATAAGTTTTTTAGGAGATTACTGATGGTAATTCGAACATTAATCATATCACTGCTATCTATTGGATCCAGTTACGTCCCTGCAATCGCGCTTGCTGCTAATGAACCTATCCAACCAATCGAGGACGCCAAGCCAAAGAATTTAGAAATGGTAGAACTAGGCAAGATGCTTTTTTTCGATCCGCGTTTATCGAAATCTGGATTCATTTCTTGTAATTCCTGTCACAACTTGAGCATGGGCGGCACGGATAATCTGCAAACATCCATTGGCCATAATTGGCAGCAGGGGCCGATCAATTCACCAACGGTATTGAACTCCAGCATGAACCTGGCTCAGTTCTGGGATGGTCGCGCCAAGGATCTGAAGGAGCAGGTGGGTGGCCCCATCGCCAACCCCACCGCGCGTTCCATTGGTGCTGCGCCACGCGAGATTCATATTCGCCATATTGGTAATTGCTTGAAAGCTGATCCGGCATATGGCGAAGGAGTAGCTATCGCACTAGGCATCCAACTGAGTGAAGTTTTGAAATAAAATTGTCAACTAATGGCCTTTATAGAGTCAGCCATCAAATGGTGCGATTCGTAATTTCCGCGAAGGTCGGAATCAAAGGGTTTTTAATAGCCTTGTTAGGCCTTGCAGGCAGAAAAAAGATATGAACAAATTATTCATGGCGTTGATTTTGATATTAACGGGGTGCGTTGGAATTCCTGAAAATGTGAGACCTGTTGAAAATTTCAAATTAGAAAGCTATCTCGGCAAGTGGTATGAAATTGCGAGGCTGGACCACTCATTTGAACGAGGTTTATCTCGAGTAACAGCAGATTATAGTTTACGAGATGATGGCGGTTTAAAAATAATAAATCGTGGTTATTCTGCAAAAGAAAATAAGTGGAAAGAAGCCGAAGGGAAGGCCTATTTCGTAAGAGGGTCAGATCAGGGTTACTTGAAAGCTTCTTTCTTTGGCCCCTTCTATGGTTCTTATATCGTGTTTGAACTTGACCATGAAAATTATCAATATTCACTCGTATCCGGCCCTGACAAATCTTATTTTTGGATTCTGGCAAGAACGCCGCAACTAAATGAAAATATAAAAAATGTTCTTATAGCAAAAGCTGCAGCATTGGGGTTTGACACAAGCAAATTGATACATGTCAATAACGACTAATCAACTATTACTGAAAAAAGCTATGTCGTAATTGCCCGCTGCATTTGGTACTTAACTGGCATAAAGTATGATCACGGAGGTGTGTATCGTGCAAGCGACTCATTGAGGGGTAGCCGCATGGATTGTTACGAATTTTCTTTTAGATGACTAGAATCATATAAAATCGTTTTTTGTTGTTTGCCCTTTTTATGTGAGATCCAAGCTATATACCAATGGTGCAGCAGCGTCCAAGTTGATCGCCCGACACACGGGGATTGCTCATCGTCCCGTCAATGTCGCCGCAGGCAAGCAGGTGGTCGGCGGCATCTATCATATTCAGAACGTCAATACCTATTACAGCCGACTTTAAAAATGGGGGGCGCGATTTAATGGTGTAACCACGCATTATCTCGAAAGTTATCTTGAACAGAGGAGGGGCACACAATGATTAGACTGACTTATGCCAGCACTGCAAACCAAGAATGGAGCCCAGAGAATCTGTTAGAGCTGTTAAAACAATCCCGGACAAACAACGGTGCCAAAAATATAACCGGAATTCTTCTCTATTCAAACGGAACTTTTTTTCAAGTCTTGGAGGGTGAAGAGGCAACCGTTGAAAACTTGTACAGGACAATAGAAAAAGATCCGCGTCACAAAAACTGCACTATTATTGAAAAACTAAATATAACTGAACGCGCATTCCCATACTGGAGCATGGGCTTTGAAAAAATAGATCCCAAAGAATTAAGAAAAATGGAAGGGCTGAATAACTTCTTTGAACATGATTTTACTCCTGCCGGTTTTGCTTCGCATAAAAACATTATTGGTCCTTTATTGACCCACTTACGTAGCAAACTTGTAAAACAAGTGAGCACCGAAAGTCATGAAGAACTTCCAATGGAGCATGATGATCCGTTTATAAAATACTTACACCGTACTATACGAATAGGCGTTAAGTTTTTGTCCATATTAATGGTTATTGTCATCCTGTTGAGTATTGCTGAAGTACTTTATATTATATGGGTAAAAATTAGTAACTCGCCGCATTTTCTGATGACCACAAATGACCTGCTGGAAACATTTGGGTCATTTTTGGCCGTATTGATAGCTATCGAAATTTTCATAAATATAACCATATATATCAGGAGTGATGTAATTCCTGTCAAACTGGTTGTAGCCACTGCGTTGATGGCCATTTCGAGAAAAGTCATCGTTTTTGATTATAAACACTTGGATCCCGAATATGTAAGTGCTTCAGCCTTGGTGCTGGTCGCTCTGGGTATAACCTATATGCTGGTTAAAAAAAGCGACTAGTGTAGTGCATCATAAATAATGGGTTTTGTGGACTGCTATGTACTACTAAATCTCGTTAGGCAGCACAACAACCGAACCCTCCAACTGATGTCGTGGACGGCCAAGAGACAAGGAGGCAATCTCAACACATGAAAACGCTGCTCACAGTAAGCGCCGTGCTTGAAGGTGCAACGGGCTTTGCACTTGTGCTACGGCCGTCCGAGCTGGCCGCGCTCCTGCTGGGCGTGCCGCTCGACGCTCTCGTAGCCTTGACGGTCGGGAGGGTCGCCGGGGTCGCGCTTGTAGCACTCGGGCTCGCGTGCTGGCTCACGCGGGTCGACGCACAGGGCCGTGCAGGACGCGGCGTGGTCTTCGCGATGCTGCTTTACAACTGCGGCGTTCTGGCTGTTCTGGCATTTACCGGACTCGCCTTGGGGTTGGCCGGAATCGGTCTCTGGCCGGCCGCGCTTAGCCACTTGGTTATGGGCGCCTGGTGTGCCAAGAACCTAGCCACGGGGCATACGTAGCGCCACTCCACCTGACCGCTATGTGCACGAACTGTGGTAGTGGGCGGCCTAATTCCTTGAACTACACCGCTATCGCGGTAGGTTTCCGATCCCACCGTTTCTTCTCATGCCTTCCAATTCCTATTGCTGCAATTGATGTAGAAATCTTCGATCCTTGATCGCGGGGGATGTCCCCAGTTCAAGGAGACGAAGATGAAGACGTTACGTGAGCAGATGAACGATGCCATGAACTTGTGCGGGTTTGCAACACGCACACAAGAATCTAACTTGGCGGCGGTGAGAGCACTCGCGAAGTACTACCACCGCTCGCCGAATTTTCTGACGGCGGAAGAAATAGAGGCCTACCATCTGCATCTAATTATCGAGCGCAAGCTTGCTTACGCCAGCGTTAATCAGTCAGCCTCCGCCTGTCGCTTTTTGTTCGACAAGGTATTGAAACGCCCGCAAGCCAGATTCGACATTCCGATGGCGAAGGTGCACAAGACGCTGCCGCGTGTGCTCTCCCGTGATGAGGTCTCCCGCCTGTTCGGATACGCCGCAGGACTGAGCGTATCCGAGCTTTGTGCGCTGCAACTTTCGTACATCGAGAGCGCCCCGGATTGCATCAAGGTGCGCTAAGGAAAGGGCGGTAAGGATCGCGCTATACGATGTTCTCCCCGCAGTTGCTGCAAACCTTGTGCAACGATCGGCGCGGCAAAAGTCAACCCATTGCCTGCCTCCTGACCGGACACATAGCGGTTATTTTCCGCGGATCAACAGCACCGGTTTCTTTGCGACTTGTACCACCCTTTCGGTGACGCTACCAAGAAATAGGTGACTTAGCCCTTATTAAGCCTGCCATCAACTTTTTCATTCTAATTCTCTTATTTGTCGGCGCGGTCAGATGCAATTCAACACTTACCAGTCGACTTGAGCACGTGTCATAAAGATATCAGGATGTTGCCCATTAGTGGCTAAAGCTGGCATTACCTTAGTAAAAGCTGTATCGATGGTTTTATTGGTGAATATATGAGCATAGTCAGCCATAAGTCGGACATGGGGATTGAGGTACCAGTTCAAAGCCACAGAACCGGTCTGTAGAAATCCACCGGAATCTGCGCAGAATTCATATCCAGGGAGTCAAAGCGAGCTGCAAGTTCCCACGCACCCGGGCCACCATTTTTGATGTCGGAATATTGTCCTCGTTATTATTGATCTGCCCATCAAGTTGCAAATCTCCGCCTATGGCCATTTTTAAATCACCATCCTTGGTCTCAATTTCCAGACCATTGTCTCCAAACTTTGATTTAACCCAGATTGTCCATTAGAACAGCGCATCATTGAAAAAAATCAGGAAAATTTCTAATGGATATCATTAGAAACCCCATTGATTTTATTGGATTCGCGCTTCCAATGGACAATCTGGGTTTAACGAGTGCAGCCTCTGTCGAGCTCTCTTTTAGAGCTTTTATTTCTTTAGTTTTTAATGCCAAATCATCGCGAATAGCCGTAATTTCCGCTGTGTCTAATTTATTTGAGTTATCCACTGATTTCGCAGGGGTGTCTTGGACTTTATTGAAAGTGCCCATGAATATACGGTTAGGGCCGGGTTTCGCATAAATTTGCGTGGTTTCGGTATCCATATAAAGACCCAGAGCAAAAAGCTCCAGATGATGCACCCGCACCTAAAACGGCAGTGACTGCCAATAAATATCTAGATATTTTCATGTTTGTTCCTTGGTTGTTAAAGCCTTAATCAAGCACCCCGCCTCAAGCAGCGGGTATTAACACCGCTCACCAAGCTGCTGGCTTTCAGCCAGCATTCGCCCCAAGGGACGAGGAATTGAACCCGGAGAGATTAAAAATATCCCACTATGATTTTGTTAATTTATATGCAGTTTTGCCTGGCGCAAGACACAGTGACCTTGCACTTTAGATGCTGGCAAAAGCGTACAATCAAGATGCTAAGGCCGGGATGAAATGGATATGGAAATACGGTGCTTCGCCAAGCATCCCGTGACTGTTTGATGCTTGTGCGTCGCGTAGTTATATCGGACAAAGGAACGCTTTGTTCTGGATATTTTGCAATCGATCTGTCGCAGGAAGTTCAACCATATTTCAGTGCTCCAAGTTTGTTAATCGTTAATATTTTGGTAGTAATAACTGTGCTTAAAAAATAATGAATCAGATCCATAAGCGTATTTATTTTATTTAACACCTTATTCTTTTTATCCTAGTATTTTATGGCAACATAAATTTTGTATAACTTACTGAAAAAAACAAATTTTTAAATTTAGGCGGCTTAACTTTACATTCAGCAGAACGATGAGTCAACGTGAATACAATTACATGTAGCGGGTGACATAGCTTGAACTTTTGATATGGCCACGTGAAGTTTGAAGTAGAAGGTGCCGTCACTGTTTAGTTTGACTGGCAGATAAGTTCAAACATATCGTGGCCGGATTAATAACGTAGTGCTTCGTTCTTGGAGCTTAAGCGATGGTTGGCGCGGATGAATTATTGAAGGGAATGCAATCCGTTTTCGGCGGCGGTTCTTGAACTATCTCAAACTGACTTCTTCATCTAGCCGATTGAGGTTGTAGCGCGCGTTGTAGAGGCTCGGATCGAGTTGCAGTGCAGAAGCAAATTCGCGTCGCGCTTCATTATGGCGGCGGGCTAGCATATACGCATATCCAAGGTTGTTGTGTACGCGCGCCTTGCCAGGCGACTTTATCGCGGTATCTTCCCACAAGTGGATTTCACTAGCGTAATCCTGGTTTCGCAGAATGGTAAGGGTAGCCAAGCCTAGCAACAGTAGCGCAACGAAAGCCTGGGTTCTTATTCCGTCCGTCCACAACCTTAGCTCGATACACAAAGCAAGAGATAGTGGCCATCCGGCCAGATACATTTGTCGGTCGTTGGCGATATCGATACGCGGCAAAAACAGATGTAACGGGATCAATTGCAACATCGCCCACGCCAAGGCGAAGCTGATCCACGGGCGTACACGCCAGCAGGCTACCATGAGCGCAAATAGCGCAAAGAAAAAGGCCAGTGGCAGTAACATGGCGGAAAAATCGTTTTGCAACTGTAGGTCCGGATCAATGTTCAGCCATAACGGTAAAGCCCATTGCCGCATCAGGTAAAAAAAGGCAGAAGCTTGATTTGCTATGTTGCCGTGCAGGGAGTTGAGCTGGGCACTGCGTTCCATATGCGCCAGGTAGCTGTCGCTGAACAGAAATATCAGTGCGCCCAGAATCAGTACCAGCCAGCTCGGCCATTGCAGCGTCAGGGCTCGTTTCCATTTGCCGCCACAAGCAAATTCCCACAACAACAGCGCCAGTGGAAACGTCACGGCGGTTTCTTTGACGCCCAGGGCAATGACGAAGAGCAGCGGAGTCAGTCCATACACTTTGACGCTATTTTGCTGCGTGCGCCCGCTGATATAAGCGAGTAACCCTGCCAGATAGAACAGCGTCATCAATGAGGTGGAACGACCGCATATATAGGTGACGGCCTCGGTATAAACGGGGTGAGCGGCAAAAAGCAATGCGACGAAAATGGGAACTTGCCGGAGTTTATCCTGCTGCCATTGTTGCTGCACAAAGGTCTGCGCTAGCCTGTAGACCAGGTAAGCATTTGTCAGATGGATCAGTAGGTTGGTGAGATGAAAGCCGATCACACCCGTGCCCATTGTCCAGTTGAGTGTGTAGCTGAACTTGAGCAGGGGTCGGATGCCGAGGGACAAGCCTTCTGCCCAGCCTGTCCAGGAGTGCACGCTCGGATTGTTGACGATGACGTTGTAGTCATCGAACTGGAATGTGCCGTTAAGTGCATTCGCGTAGCAGATTGATACTGCCAGCATGAGCCACAGCAGTACGCCGAAGTGCGTTTCAGGGAGCCGCGCGGGCATGATCGAAAGCGAGATCGAGGATGTCTACTGCATCCCACCAACGGTCTTTGCCATGCAACATCACGAGCAGTACCTCGTGACTACCCCGTTTGGCAAAGGCTACGAGACACTTGCCGGCATTGGGTGTGTAACCCGTCTTGAGGCCGAGTGCGCCATCGTAGCGACCGATCAGCGCGTTCTTGTTTGCTAGCGTGTAAAGTTTTTTTCCGTCCAGCGTGGCGATCTGCAAGTTTTTTTGCGAGGTAATCTCGAACAATGATGGGTATTTGAGTATCTCATGCGCCAACCGCGCAAGATCATGTGCGCTGGAATAGTGTTTGGTGGCATCGTGCCCGCAGGCGTTGGTGAAATGTGTGTCGCGCATACCAAGCTCTTTTGCGCGGCGATTCATTCTATCCACAAAGCCTGCTTCACTTCCGCCCAAGTGATCGGCCAGCGCATGGCAGGCATCATTGGACGACGCTATCATCGTGGCGGCGAGCAGGTCTTGCACACGGAAGCGTTCGCCAGCCTTGAGCTCGATACGCGAACCCGTCTCAAGTGTAGATGCCGGGCTGATTGTTGCTGCTTCTTGTAATTGTCCTTGCTCAAGGACCAGCAACGCGGTCATCAACTTGGTCAGGCTGGCAGGCGGCAAGCGGTCATTGGGTCGATGTTCCCAAATGGATGCCCCATCCACTTTGACGAGATAGGCGTTAGCGGCCTGTGGAAAAGGATCGGGCTGCCCCTGTGCAGCCATGATTTGGCACCACAGGAGCAGCCCGACCAGATACTTCATGCTTTAAAAACCGAACATACCCTTCAGTTTCTTGATTCCTTCCAACATATCGTTCGCTGGGTTGTTTGCAGAGGGCTTGTCGTTGACTGGGTTGTTCGCAGAGGGCTTGCTCGAGTCATGCGGTGCATCCGCTTCGCTTGACTTGTTGCCATCCGTAACGTCATCCATACCGCTCATGCATAATCGAATGCTCTCGGCGCTATTCTTGCCGGTGTAGCTGCGGCCCTCGCATTCTTTGCGGCGTTTTTCCTCGCGATAAACCTTGGCTTCTGTCGGACAATGTGCTGATAGCTGCTGATAATTATTGCTATTGAAGCCCTTGCAAATTGCCTTGGTGGTGGCAGCCATATCCAGCTTGCACTCTTTGGCGATGGAAGCGCTTTTTGATCGTTGATCATGCTGAAGTAGCATGGTATAGGTTTGCGCATCTTTGGAGGCATCCTTGCGCACGTTGTCGCACAACTTTTTGCGCTGGTCGGCGCAGTTGGTAAAGATGTGATCAGCACTGTTGATCCAGACAGCTGTGCTGTCGTACCCTGAGGTGTCACACATTTGCGCTTTTGCTTTATTAAGCATCTCTTCCGAATCGCAAGCTCCTCCAATGCGCTTGCCGCTGAAAGCCATGTTCATGTTAACGTCTTGACCTTCTGATTTGCCTGACAGCTGCATCTTGCCTGCATAGCTGTTGGGGGTAGCAGTTTGCTCGCCGATGCCTGTCATTACCTCACCGTTATGGTCGCAACGTGCTTTCCACGAGACTTTTTTGCCGACGGTTTTGATGTCATACATCTGGCAGTTCTCGTCGCCGGAAGTCTTTCTGGGATCGTTTTCCCCGCCTTTGGTGATGCACACCTTCGTCGGAGTAGCGGGCATCGCGAAAGGCATGCCAGGAATTTCCACCTTGGAAGTGACTTCCCAGTATTCACCAGGTGCGGCATATGCTGTGGCACTCAACATGCTGGTTATCATGGCTAGAATGGCGGTGAGGTGTGTGTTCATGATCGTTCCATAAAAGTTGATTGGGTGCCCTAAAGGTGTCTTACTATAGCGCATAGTTTTTCCGAAAAATACTCTTTCTATTTTGCGTTGATTGTGGATGGTCTGAGGCCCTGCTGTTCACTTGAAATCAATGTGAGCCAAAAACGTGGCGTTAAACACAAGCCCGGAAAATTTCAAATGCGAGACGTTACAACTCTTTCCCGTGCGCCTAGGCTTGCCTGTCGCCTCATCAATTCGTCGCCGCTGCTCCTTCCACAACGCTGGCGAACCGACTGCCACATCAAACAGCGTGAGGAGATTTGGTAAGGCATCGTCAAGGATCGCAACAATTATGCGCAGTGCAGGGGTAGTCAGGTTCACTATCCGGTTGATGTAGCTGCGGTCTAATTCCAAACGCTCGGCGATCTCCTTCTGCGATTTAACCTGCCTGACTTCAGTTTACCTCATAGGGTTATTGTGGCAGCTAAAACAACTGACCTGATAACCTGCCGCCCAATTTTTGGTCCCAAAGTGCCCGGCATTGATGGTTTTCGCCACTTTGATTGCACTCAACGGCGTACCGGCACTGGTTGTACCGTGGCAATACGTGCAGCTTGGTGTCGTTGCAGTGCCGATTTTACTGGCCTTTTTATGCGCTTTAACCCAGGCATCGCCAGTTGTGTGCATACCATGCGGGCCACCATTGATAGTCATCGGCACAGTGGTATGGCAAGCCTTACACTCGACTATGGTCCCGGTATGCCCCTGGACAGCCAGACTCTGGGTATTGTCATCAACATGGGTGGATGGGTATTCGGCATGGGTCGAACCGTGGCAAGCCTCACACTGTAAACCACCATGCCCTGTGCTAAAACGGTACAAATTCAAACCTGGCAATGGTGTATTGGCATTGGTGGCAAAAGTATGGTCCTTAGGCACGATTGCCACACCATTGGCATTAACGGCGGATAGTGCCCGTTTGTTAGGCGCGGCACTATTATGGCAAGACTCGCAAACCGGCTCATTATACCAACCTTGACGGGCTGGACTGCCCACTGCCGCCATATGGCCATGACAGCTTTGGCAACTCATTAATTTACCGCTAGTATCCACTGCTTTACTCATTGCACCACGCAAACATTGGGTCTCTGAACCAGGATGGCACAAATAACACGCCGTACGATCACCCTTGCTATCCAAGGTCAGCTGGGTGGACGGATCTTTTACTGTCGCATGTTTGATATGCAAGACTTGAGTTAACGGTCTAATTCCCGTCATACCGCTCATCACTGATTTCTTGTTTTGCTTGTCGAAGTAAGCGTTGCTTGCATGACAGCCCGCACATAATATTGGTTTGCCGGAATCTACTGTCGCCAACAAGCCACCGGAGTTGTAGCCGCTTTTAATTAAGGCTGATTTGTAAATGGGATTGGACAATTGCTTTTCATCATGCAGGCGCAAAATGTTTCTCTTCCAATCTTTATCAAGATTGACATCGTTCACCCAACCCGCAGCAGGTTTAGCCGCTATTTCAGCAGGATTAGTTGAAACAGTTGACGTATGACAGGCTTTACAAGTCATTTCATCGCTCACTGGCAGCACCGTGATGGTGGTCGCTAACTGTTTGCCTGTCAAATCTTTAGCCACAACTTTGACAGTCGGGTAGAAATTCTTTTTACCCTTATCATCAAAAGGCGTAATAGGGATGCCTTCCGCTTCAAACCAGCGATATTCCGCGTTATAAGTCATTGGGGCAGGAACCAAAGAAGGTGTTGCATTCCCGGGTGCGGGATTACCAGTGGCAAGACCATCCAGGTTGAGCCCAATATTATTGGCGGGATATAGGCCAATCAATCTACCAACCCAATCCCAGAAATTAGTCTTGGTGTAGCTATTGGTATTGATGGAGCCGGTACTATCTGCCACGGCTTCATATGTCAGTGTGACACCGCTGCTGACCAACTTACCTGATTTATCCTTCAGCTGGGCATGGAGCGTGTTATATGGCGGTAAAATGGCGAACACAGAAAAATCCAGGCCATCCATACAGTGCATACCCAGGTCATTCCACGCCAACAACGTGTAATTACCATTACCGGCTATTGGGGAAACAGAGTTTGCAAGTATAGAAACCGGCAAGGTCAGGGTTGTCCTGCTGTCTTTAATGATGATGGTCGTAGATCCAACCGAAATACCTTTCACAATGGCTGTGCCGCTGGTGTAGCTTAAAGTCGCCACGGATTTATTGGCAATACTTGCGGTTACCGTGCCGGAAGCATTAGTGACAGTGATACCCGTCGTAGTGCCCACTTTCATCGTGATCGAGGCAGGGCTAACTTTCAATGTCGAAGACGGGCTATGCTCATCACTCTGGGCAAACACATGAGTAAACGCAAATAATGCACAAAGAAACAAGAAAAAATGAAATACCGGGATATGGAAATTCATAATAACCTTCTCATGTATTGGGGATCAGCAATATTGTTCAGATTATTCTATAACAATATGATTAGTAATTGGAAATAGTGGACCCATTCCAATATGAAATGAGTCTGAAGGTTTATCGTATTTCCGCCAAGGAATGTGTCTGAAATTAAATTTCTGAATCGGTCGTTAAAAAAATTCAAATCAATACCCAACGCCAGTCAGCATCTCAAAGCCGACGTGACCTTCGAACAACTGGATGCACAAGCAGTAAGGATTATCGGAAACGAAGCCGCCTTTTTCGTGATCACTCCATTTCCAGCTCAGTCAGCGGCTTCTGATTCTTGCCTACTTCTCCTAACTTGCACGGCGAGCCGCATAAACCCAGTTCTTCAGCGTTAAGTACGGTACCGCACCGACCGGGTTTAGTGTTTCGCGCATGATTTAGCACTGGTGTTCTAGCCATATCGGCAATCATTTTTCAGGAGATTATTATGAACAAAGATCAAGTTAAAGGTCGTATTGAAGAAATCAAAGGTAAGGTAAAAGAAGTCACAGGTAAAATCACTGATGACAAGGATCTGGAAGTAGAAGGGAAGATTCAAAATAGCATTGGTAAAGTCCAAGCTGGCTTTGGTGATCTTAAGAATGATCTTAAGAATGATTTTAAGAAAGGCAGCTGAAGCGAATATGGCGCAGATGCATTAACAAAGATTAATGGTTGAGTGCATGGCAACAGACATTTCTTAAATAAAATTGGTTACTGGAGATGAATTATGAGTGACGAAGATAGTAATGCTTATGGGATAACCGTAAACAATGATGCTGGCCCTGGCCCTCAATTGATGGGGGCAAATACGCTCATTGGAAACGACGTCTATAATCAAGCAGATGAAGATTTGGGTGACATCAAGGAAATCATGCTGGACATGGAGAGCGGCAAAATTGCTTATGTAGTATTGTCCTATGGAGGTATTCTTGGAATAGGAGAAAAGCTTTTCGCGGTGCCATGGGGTGCGTTGACATTAGACACAAAAAACAAACGTTTCATACTTAATGTAGAGAAAGATAAACTCGAAAATGCGTCGGGATTCGATAAGGACAATTGGCCCGATAGCGCACACTCGTCTTGGATATATGAAGCATAACAATCATGATTTGATCTGACGTTGCACTTGCAAAAGCAGGAGTTACGGTTTTGATAATTGTGCGTTCAACAATAGAACTGTTGATGAACACGGCAATCCGAATGGATTGCCGTGTTCATTCGATGACTGACCATTTTCAGGTGGTTCCTCTAGGACGCAATGATGGTAATTGGCAAGCTCGCCTTGCAGCGCATCAAACAGCTTTTCACGAGTGGCTTTGAGTCGCTGACTGGTGAGCCTGAGCACCTCTTGGGAATTGCTGACCGGCGATGTCGGCCTTGACCACGGCATGTGCCGACTAACCGTGCAGATCACTGACTTCCACACCGAGGCGAATACCGCTATCGGTCAGCAGTTTGTTCAGGCGATTCTTCCGTCTGACCAATTTTATTCCGCATGAATGAGTCACATTGCCGCTGTTTAGTACGCTGCCTTGGGTACCCGGAAGGCAACCCTCTCTCGTCCAGAAATGCCTTGACTTACATCAAAGTTTAGCTCTGCTTCCTCCATGTCGATCACCATGCCTTGCGTCATGATCGATTCAGAACTTCAGCCGCTCAGAATCATTTCTCGTTGGAAATTCAATCCGCTTTCAAACTCATTTCATATTGAATAATGTAAAGCCTTGCATCTCATTAAACATGAGAATACAATTACGAACTATTATCACTTGCAGTATTGGATAGATTAAAGCATGAGCAAGCTGGGTATTGCTTCGTTGAGGGTATCGATAAGTGCAAAATTATGTTTATCAAATTAAGTATTCACAGTGATGCCATATTTTGCATAAGACGAGCTAATTCAGCATCAGGAAAAGCGTACCGTTTGGATGTACCAGTTTTAAGTATGTGGCACCGAATCCTCCCTCCGCCAGTAGTGCATTTCGTACCAGACATTTCTTTATTTGATATTAATTATTATTTGGAAAGGCAATAATGTATACCCGTAACCTCAAATATATTACTACCTTGGCGCGAAAACATGCTGGCATCCAAACTCGATGCAACCATCGCCAAACTAAGCTCGCCATCGCAATGAATAGTGCGTTAATCTGTTTTGGAGTAGCCACTCTTAGTTTATCGGGTGCTACAGTTGCGCAGCCTAATATTGTTGCCAGCCCTACTTTGCAGACATACAACATTTCCGCGGGGTCGTTGCAAACTGCACTTATTCTTTTTGTAAAACAGGCAGACGTTAAAGTATTCACTGATCCTGCCTTGCTCAGTGGAAAAACGACACAAGGACTCCAGGGAAATTACACTGTTCAGGATGGACTGAAGCATTTACTTGGTGATAGTGGCCTGCAAGCAGTGCCTCAGGGTAAGGGGTATCTTGTCCAGAAATTACAGATAACTCAATCAGACATTGGTCAAGCGGAAAAAGAATCAACGCTGCCAACTATTACGGTATCGGCAAAAACTAGCTCTGGATACACCGTACCAAAAATCTCTACTGCAACCAAAACCAATACTCCTTTAATTGACGTTCCGCAATCTATCTCAGTTGTAACGCAGGAAGCGATCAAAGATCAGAATATTCAGAGCATGTCCGATGCGGTGCGCTATGTTCCGGGTATGGGTATTTCTCAAGGGGAAGGAAACCGCGATGCCCTGGTTTTTCGCGGTAACCGTTCAACCGCAGACTTTTTTGTCGATGGTGTCCGGGATGATGTTCAGTATTTTCGCGATCTTTACAACATAGAAAGAGTAGAAGTTCTGAAGGGTCCCAATGGCATGATTTTTGGCCGGGGCGGCTCCGGCGGGGTAATTAACCGGGTTCAGAAAGAGGCCGACTGGATACCGGTCCGGGAAATCAATGCCCAGATCGGTTCATGGAATGCAAAGCGTGTGGCTCTCGATGTTGGTCAGGGCATGAACGAAGTTTCCGCAGTCCGACTCAATGCCATGTATGAGGATTCCGACAGCTTCCGTGACGGCGTGAATTTGAAGCGATATGGAATTAACCCGACCGTTACGGTCATGCCTTCGGACAAGACAAAGGTGGTGTTGAATGTAGAGTATTTTAAGGATGAGCGCACAGCTGACCGCGGTATCCCTTCCATGACGGGAACGGGGAAACCATTCATCACCAACCGGTCAACATTTTTTGGCGATCCTGAACGCAGCAATTCGGACACCGAGCTGAAGGCAGCCAATGCGCTGATAGAGCACAAGTTTGATAACCAGGTACTGCTACGCAACCGTACACGTTATGCTACGCAAGACAAATTTTACGTGAACGTGTACCCATCAGGTGCGGTCAATGCTGCGGGAACCCAAGTGGCGGTTAGCGCATATAATGATACGACCAATCGGGACAATTTCTTCAACCAGACTGACTTGTTATACACCTTGAATGCAGGAAATATGAAACACGATTTGGTAGCTGGCCTCGAATTGGGTCATCAGTCAACGGATAATGTTCGCGCTACCGGACTTTTTAATGGAACTGCCACTTCGGTTAATGTTCCCGTTACCAATCCAATTACTCATGCTCCGCTCACATTTACGACACGGCCAGCAGATGCGAATAACCATAGTACCTTAAACCAAATATCGGTTTATGCACAAGATCAGATTACCCTCATGCCTAAATTACAGGCGATTCTCGGCTTGCGCCACGATACGTACGATGTGGATTTTCGCAAGAATAATGCAACTCCTCCTCAGGATTTAAATAGTAAGGATAGTTTCTGGTCCCCAAGAGCCGGCCTGGTATATAAGCCAGTCGAGAACGTATCCGTTTATGGCAGCTATAGCCTGGCGTATGTGCCCAGAGCCGGGGAACAGCTTACTTCGATTACGGTGACCACTGCGGCACTGGAACCGGAAAAATTTAAGAATATTGAAGTCGGGGCCAAGTGGGATATACGTCCCAACCTGGCTTTGACCAGTGCCTTGTTTCAGCTGGATCGTACCAACGTAATTGTTCCCGATCCGAATAATGCAGCCGTCTCTATTTTAGCCGATGGCCAGCGGAACAAGGGCTTTGAATTGGGTCTGGCCGGCCGGATTACTCCAGCCTGGACCGTGATGGGGGGATACACCTATCAGGATGGGACCATTACCAGCACGCAATCCTCTACCATTAAGGCAGGTTCTGTTTTAGCAGAACTTCCAAAAAATACTTTTTCACTGTGGAACCGGTATGACTTCAATGCAATGTGGGGTGCCGGGCTGGGTGTAATCAGCCGTGACAAGATGTACACGTCTACAGACAATGCGGTTTACTTGCCGGGCTTCGTTCGGGTGGATGCGGCAGTGTATGCCAAGATTGATAAAAATCTGCGGGCCCAGTTGAATATCGAAAACCTGTTTGATACTAATTATTACGCTTCCGCCCACAATAACAACAATATCTCACCAGGTTCACCATTTGCTGCAAGGGTGTCACTAATAGCTAATTTCTAGATTTGCCAAGTATAAAGAGATTTGCCAAGTATAAAAAACATGCGTCAGCCCCCGCCGAACAGGCGGGGCGCTTCATTCAATCGTGAGGATTTCTTCCTCTTCCCGAATCTTTTCTCAAGTTACTGCCGGATCGATAGTACTACTCTGATGGTGGATTTCCCACCTATCGAGATGTCCGTGTAAATTAGACCACTACAGGCATCAAAAAAGTTTGAGGGCATTGTCACTGAAAGATGGGGAGTGCTTTACTGCCTATGGCACGCCGGGCGGTTAATTACCATTGAGGGATCTACTCAAAGAAAATTATCCGTTTACGTCGGAAGTGAGCGAGCGACTGATATATCAACTCTTGTCTGACTGCCATTATCGAAAGCATCTGGATAAGCTTCGAGCAAAATTGCAGCTGGCGCGACAAAATACTATTGCAAAACTCGAACATCTTGGCTTTTCGCTTTATTGCGAACCAGAAGGAGGGATGTTCGTTTAGGCTAAACTGAATGACCAAAGCAGCGAGGTTGAAATTGCAAGCCTCGCTGCAAAAGAGAATCATGCTCGCTCCCGGAAATATGTTCCGGCCACACCAGGAATTTTCACCTTGGTTCAGGCTTAATGTAGCTCATTGCGGTAACAATACAACGTTCGAGTTTTTTAAAAATAATTTTCTGAGATACGGTTGTAAGCTAGTATCGAAAGGTCAATGTACGCTATCGCACTGAACTGTACCTTTTTTATGTGTAAACAATAAAAACTGTTCATTAGAAGTATCTGCATCCCATGGAACAATTCGATGCCTTTTTTTTGGCGCGCATTCAGTTCGCATTCACCATCAGTTTTCACATCATTTTTCCAGCCTTCTCGATCGGTCTTGCCAGTTACCTTGCAGTATTGAATGGCTTGTGGCTGGTCACAGACCGAAATGTTTACCTCAATCTTTTCGACTACTGGAAAAAAATCTTTGCTGTTGTTTTTGGCATGGGCATAGTTTCTGGCATTGTCATGAGCTATCAGATCGGAACTAACTGGAGCGTGTTCTCAGACAAGACTGGCCCGGTGCTGGGCCCGTTGATGGCTTACGAGGTGTTGTCTGCCTTTTTTCTGGAAGCCGGATTCATCGGGATCATGCTGTTTGGCCGCAATCGGGTTGGCCCGAGGTTGCATTGCTTCGCCACCCTGATGGTGGCGTTCGGCACCATCATATCAGCGTTCTGGATCCTGGCTGCAAACAGCTGGATGCATACCCCAGACGGTTACGCTATCAACGCTGCCGGTCAGTTCATCGTCACCGACTGGTGGGCAGTGATTTTCAATCCGTCTTTCCCGTATCGTCTCGTGCACATGCTGTTCGCCGCTTACCTGACGACAGCATTTGTTGTGGGTGCAGTGGGCGCGTATCACCTGTTAAAGAATCGCGCGAATGCTGGTGCACGTATCATGCTCTCCATGGCCATGTGGATGGCGGTTGTTGTCGCTCCCATGCAGATCGTTGCCGGTGACCTGCATGGCTTGAACACCCTTAAGTATCAACCTGCCAAGATCGCCGCCATGGAAGGCCACTTCGAGACACAGGCCGGTGCACCACTCATTTTTTTTGGTGTGCCGAATCCTGCACAGGAACGGATCGATTACTCAATCGTCATCCCGAAACTCGGTAGCTTCATCCTGACCCATGACTGGAACGGTGTGGTGAAGGGCCTGAAAGAATGGCCAAAGGATAAGCGCCCCTCAGTCAATATTGTGTTCTGGAGTTTTCGAATCATGCTTGGCATCGGCTTTGTAATGCTGGCCATGGGGGCTTGGAGTCTCTATCTTCGTAGTCGTCGTCATCTTTATGAAGCGCCATGGATGCATCGGGCTGCTGTGTTGATGGGGCCTGCAGGGTTTGTGGCGGTTTTGGCTGGCTGGATCACGACTGAAGCCGGGCGTCAGCCTTATACAGTCTATGGCCTGCTGACGACAGCGCAATCAGCGTCTTCGATTAACGCGGCGGCGGTGGGTGTCTCACTGGTAGCTTTCATTATGGTTTACTTTGTGTTGTTTGGTGCCGGGGCATTCTACATTCTGCGTCTCATGAGCAAGCCACCGAAGGATGGAGAACCTGAGCTTGCGCCAGATCAACCCATTCGCGCCGCGGGTCTCATGCCGGCACCAACACTCGTGTCTGCCGGTGTGCTGGATCGAGCCAGACAGGGGCATCCGCATGACACTTGATCTTCCCTTGATCTGGGCCGGCATCATTGCCTTCGCGGTCCTCGCCTATGTCATCCTCGACGGCTTTGACTTGGGTATCGGTATCCTGTTTCCTTTCGCCAAAGACGAAGCAGATCGTGATCAGATGATGAACTCAGTCGCGCCCGTGTGGGATGGCAACGAGACGTGGCTGGTGCTCGGTGGTGGCGGTTTGTTTGCGGTTTTTCCGCTTGCTTATGCGGTCATCATGCCGGCTCTATATGTGCCTATCATTGCCATGCTGCTCTCTTTGGTGTTTCGTGGTGTCGCCTTCGAGTACCGTTGGAAAACCAAACTCGGCCAGTATCTTTGGGATTGGGCATTTGCCAGCGGTTCGACCTTGGCGGCTTTCGCGCAGGGCATTACGCTGGGCGCGCTTGTTCAAGGCATCCCGGTCATTGGCCGGACCTATGCGGGCGGATGGTGGGATTGGTTAACGCCCTTTAGCCTCATGACGGGCGTGGCTCTAGTAGTGGGTTACGCCCTGTTGGGTGCAACATGGCTGATCTATAAAACCGAAGGTGATGTCCAGCGTGCGGCCTATCGCTTTGCCTGGATTGCCGGTCCATTGACATTGGCGCTGATCGGTGCCGTTAGCCTGTGGACGCCGTTTCTCAATGAGCGTTTCATGATGCGATGGTTTTCATGGCCACAATTGCTCTACGTCGCCCCCGTTCCTATTCTTATTGCCCTGTGCGCTCTGGGTCTGTATTGGGGCCTGACAAAGAAGTGGGAATTAATGCCATTTCTGGCTTCGCTCGGACTTTTCATACTGTCATTCATCGGCCTGTGTTTAAGCTTTTATCCTTATATAGTGCCATCCTCGGTCACGATTTGGGATGCAGCCGCTCCCGACAACAGTCTTTCATTTCTGTTAACGGGATCCGCAGTTTTGCTTCCGTTGATTTTAATTTACACCGTGCACTCATATTGGATATTCCGCGGTAAAGTAGGAGCCGCAGGGTCTTATCATTGATGGAACAGGAACCGCAGAAAATAGCCGGATCAAAGAAACCAAGGAGTGGTCATTTTGCCTTCGCCAATTGCATACAGCAGATGTCCTGCTTGGCTTTGACGATCAATCGTTCCTTCACCGATGAGGCCGCCGCATGCTTTGCGGGATAGATGACCGGTTTGCCTTCGTGGTAATGGACATTGGATTCCAGCGGCGCAGAGTTGGTGAACGACCAATCGATGGCCATTACCGTCGGTAGCTTTGCCGCAGACCTCCAAAAAACCGCCGTCGGACACTTCAGCCGCGTGCGTGAACCGTCCATCTGCATTCTATTGAATATCGACCACTTCTGCATGCGCAGAGATGGTCATTAGCGCAAGCGCCAACGCGAGCATTTGTGGTTTAATGATTTCTCTTCGTCAGATTATTTGATGGTCGATCTGCTCGTGCGCAAACGTAGCGCATTCCCAATCACCGATACCGAGCTGAAGCTCATCGCCAGCGCAGCAATCATGGGGGACAACAGCCACCCTGTCAGCGGGTACAAAACACCGGCGGCAATGGGTATGCCCAGCGCGTTATAGAATAAGGCAAACATCAGGTTCTGCTTCATATTGCCCACCGTGGCTTCCGACAGAGCACGCGCCACAGCGATGCCGCGCAAGTCTCCCTTGATCAAGGTGACCTGGGCGCTGTTCATCGCCACATCGGTGCCGGTGCCCATTGCGATACCAATATCCGCCTTCGCAAGTGCCGGGGCATCATTAATGCCGTCTCCCGCCATGGCCACCACACGCCCTTCTTTTTGAAGTTGCTCCACCAGCATCAGTTTGTCGGCGGGCTTGACCCCGCCGTGCACTTCGGTAATCCCTAACCGGGTACCGATTGCTTTGGCGGTGGTCAGCCCGTCGCCAGTTGCCATTATGATGCGCAGTCCGGATACTTTGAGTGCCGTCAGCGCCTCCAGGGTGCTGTTCTTGATCGGATCAGATACTGCGAGCAGTCCCGCAAGCTGACCATCAATTGCAAGGTGCATCACGCTGGCGCCTTCTGTACGCAGGGCTTCAGCCTGTGGAACCATGTTGTCTACCAGCACACCGATCTGCTGCATCAGGGCGGTATTGCCGAGGGCGAGTTGGTGCCCCGCAACCTGTCCCCGCACGCCAATACCCGAAATTGATTCAAAGGTATCGGGCTTGTCCAGCGTCATCCCACTCTCACGGGCTGCGCGCACGATGGCATCAGCCAGCGGGTGTTCACTCCCTTGATCCAGACTTGCGGCCAGACGCAGCACCTCGTCAGCGTCAAAGCCCTGTGCCGGGATCGCCCGGTCGAATGCAGGTCGGCCTTCGGTCAGCGTGCCGGTTTTGTCGACGATCAGAGTATCGATCTTGCGCAGGTTCTCGATTGCAGCCGCATCCCGGAACAGCACGCCCTGCGTCGCGCCTCGCCCAGTGGCCACCATGATCGACATCGGCGTGGCCAAGCCCAGGGCGCATGGGCAGGCAATGATCAGAACCGACACGGCGTTGATCAGGCCGTATACCCAGCGCGGCTCGGGCCCGAACAGCCCCCAGCCGAAGAAAGTCAGCAGTGCAACCGTCACCACCGAGACTACGAAATAGCCTGCCACCACGTCAGCCATGCGCTGCATCGGGGCCCGGGAGCGCTGGGCTTGTGCGACCATCTGGACGATTTGCGCCAGCATGGTGCCCGATCCGACCCGCTCGGACCGCATCACCAGCGCTCCATTGGTGTTGAGTGTTGCGCCGGTTACCTTGTCGCCCACACGCTTGGTCACGGGTACCGGTTCGCCGGTTAGCATGGATTCGTCGACCGCGCTACTGCCTTCGATTACGACGCCATCCACGGGTACTTTCTCACCTGGACGAATGCGCAAAATATCTCCCACATGCACATGCGTCAGCTGCACGTCTTCCTCGGTGCCATCTGCGCGGATACGGCGAGCGGTCTTGGGTGCCAGTCCGAGCAGGGATTTGATCGCGGCGGACGTCTGCGAGCGGGCTTTCAGTTCCAGAACCTGGCCCAGCAGAGTCAGAGAGATAATCACAGCTGCCGCTTCGAAGTAAACCGCCACGCGGCCCATCGAGACGAACGAGGCTGGAAATGTCTGGGGCGCAATTGTGGCCACCACGCTATAGACGAAGGCTGCACCAGTCCCCAGGCCGATCAGTGTCCACATGTTCGGGCTGCGATTGACCACTGACTGCCATCCGCGCAAGAAAAACGGCCAACCCGCCCACAGTGCAATGGGCATCGTCAGCACCATTTCGACCCAGCTTTGTGTAGCCATGTCCATCCACTGTAGCCGATGGCCGAACATGGCCAGCACAAAGACGATGCCTGTCAGCGGCAGCGTCCACCAGAACCGTCGCTGGAAGTCGCGCAGCTCAGGGTTGTCGTCCTCGTCGAGACTGGGCAACTCGGGTTCCAGCGCCATGCCGCATTTTGGGCAACTGCCCGGATGATTTTGGCGCACCTCAGGATGCATCGGGCAAGTGTAAATCATACCCGCCGCGGCCGGCAGGTCTTGTTGCGGGGCCGACTTGGGTTCGAGGAAGTGGGCAGGGTTCGCACTGAACTTGGTTTTGCAATGCGCGCTGCAGAAGTAGTAGAGATGGCCTTCGTGCTGATATCGATGTTCGGATTGCTCTGTGACGGACATGCCACAAACCGGGTCTTTCAGGGGTTGCGGTTCAGATGGCATGGCAGTGCTCCCGTTGTTTGCAGGTTCGTGATGAGTGTGTTCGGGCAGATGCGCCGGATGAGTTTGATGGTTCATGTCGATATCTATGAATCTTGGATCTGTTGACAGACGGTTCTTCATCGCCAAGCTCCTAAATCTGGTTTTTAGTCACGACAAGATTAGTTTTTGTATCTAACCACAGTGTCAAATCTTTTTCAGCAGAAATTCACGATTCTTGACATGAATCAAACATTGACCATCGGAACGTCACGCCAAAGTGTCGAAGGTTGGGGGTGAAATAATCCGCTGTTATGCCGCGCTTCGTTGGTAACGCGCCCAGAGGAAAAGTTGAAACAGTTTGAGTTATTCGACAGAAAGCCAGAGATCGTCCAGAGAAAGCAACTGAGACGCGTATGATGCACATTCTTGATAACACAAGAAGGAAAGAGGCAGTCAGTCAATGACGGTTGTGACCATGCGTGATCAAACGAGGACAGAATCAGGCCATTCAGGGCTAATCGCTGCTTGAATAAAAAAACAGCTAAGCCCCTGAAATGGCTTGGCTGCATTGGTTTCCGGTAGTTCTGGTGAGCGTAGATTATTGAAGACGGCGAGAGTTGAACCAGCAGTTGCCGGAGAAAAAGCTGTCTTCCTTGGCGCTGAGGATTTATACCTTGGTCAATTCAGGCGATAATTACATTTTATTGCTTTCAGTTGTAATCCTTCGGTGCGTGGTTGTTACCAAAAAAAACGGATATCAAAGCGCATCGACGGGCATCAAGCCCATATAGAACAAAAGGATAGTGGCAATATGATGCTTATGCTTAGCAATGATGATGGTTATTTTTCACCTGGCTTGGCTTGCCTTGCGGAAGCGCTGTCTACCATTGCCGAAATAATAGTGGTGGCGCCAGAGCGCGACCGCAGCGGTGCAAGCAATTCTCTGACGCTGGATCGCCCGCTCAATTTACGCCGTGCAGCCAACGGTTTTTATTATGTAAATGGCACACCAACCGACTGCGTGCATTTGGCGGTTACCGGCATGCTGGATAGTCAACCGGATATGGTAATTTCCGGCATTAATGCGGGTGCCAACATGGGTGACGATACAATTTATTCAGGCACGGTGGCAGCTGCCACGGAAGGTTTTTTGCTGGGCATTCCGGCCATTGCCGTATCGCTGGTGGGCAGAGAGTTGGCGCATTACGATACTGCGGCACGTGTGGTGGCTGATCTGGTGCAGCAATTTGAAAAGCGCACCCATTCTCTTCCATGGCTGCTCAACGTGAATGTGCCAGACATCCCCTACGAGCAATTGCAAGGTCGCGAAGTGACCCGCCTAGGCAAGCGCCATAAGGCCGAGCCAGTGGTAAAGGGTACCAATCCGCACGGTGAAACTGTGTACTGGGTTGGTGCGGCCGGCAAGGCGCAGGATGCAGGTGCGGGCACGGATTTTTATGCCATTGCTCAGCACCGTGTATCAATTACGCCATTGCAGATGGATCTGACGCAATATAGCCAGCTCGATGCGGTGGGAACCTGGCTGGCAGGTGACGCCGCATGAGTGGACGCCATAAAGGCATTGGAATGACCTCGCAGCGCACACGCGGAAGGTTGATAGAACGGTTGCGTGCGCAGGGGATTGAGGATGAGGTTGTGCTGGCTGCAATGAATGCGGTGCCGCGCCACATATTTATCGACGAAGCGCTGGCCAGCCGTGCCTATGACGATGTATCGTTGCCGCTGGGTTTTGGTCAGACCATTTCGCAACCTTACATTGTGGCGCGCATGATTGAAATTCTGCGAAATGGCAGGGAACTAAACCGCGTGCTGGAAGTGGGTACCGGTTGCGGTTATCAGGCTGCGGTGCTAGCGCAGGTGGCGCATGAGGTATATTCGGTGGAACGCGTGCAGCCTTTGTATGAGCGCGCGGCAGGCTACATGAAAGAATTGCAGGTGAAAAATGTTACTTTGCGTTATGCGGACGGCACCATTGGTTTGCCAGCAGTCGCACCGTTTGATGGCATCATTATGGCGGCAGCAGCTACGCATGTATCACAGGCATTGCTGGAACAGCTAGCCGTGGGTGGTAGAATGGTACTGCCATTGGGCGCACAGGAGCAGTTTTTATGCCTGATTGAGCGTGGGACACAGGGCTACCGTGAAACTCGCTTGGAGGCGGTGAAATTCGTGCCACTATTAATGGGGAAAGTATGATACTGGAAAAATTCACTTTTCGATTAAAGCCCATTGCTATTGCAGTTATTGCAGCAGCGCTAGTGGCAGGTTGTTCTTCCAGCGGGTATCACGCGCCTGTAGTGGAACGTGGAGCAGAACGCGACATAGATCGCGGAGCCAAGTTGAAAAAATCGGCTGCACCGGTAGCTGTGCCAGCCATGAAAGCTGTGCCACGCGATAAAGACGGGCGTCCACAAGTTTACACAGTACAAAAAGGCGATACTTTGTATAGCATAGCCTTCAACTATGGTCTGGATTATCGCGAAATTGCTGAACTGAATAGCATTCAGAATCATGGCATTATCCAAGTGGGGAAGGAGTTACGCTTACCCTCTGCCAGCACTTCGACCGTGGTTAAAACTATAGTTGAAAGTAAGCCTCTGGAAATTCCCGTCAAAAGTCAGCCTAAGGTGGCCAAGCTGCCGTATACCGAGCAGGCTGTGGCACAGATTGAAAAAATGCAGGAAGACCTGCAAAAATATGAACCTGTGATGGTGGCCAAAGTTCAGTCTAAGCCTGAAATCAGACCCGAGGCCAAGAGCGATGGTCTTGCCGATGACGATGGTAGTGCGCTGGAGTGGAGTATGCCAACGTCTGGAACGTTAATAAGTGAATTTTCTGAAAGCGCCAGCCGTAAGGGAATCGATATTGCCGGTAAGCTGGGTCAAGCGATAGTTGCCAGTTCGGCGGGCAAGGTGGTTTATAGCGGCAATGGTCTGCGCGGATATGGCAAGCTGGTCATCATCAAGCATAACAAGACTTATCTCAGCGCTTATGCCCATAACGACCAGTTGCTGGTAAAGGAAGGGCAGAACGTAAACAGAGGCCAGAAGATCGCAGAGATGGGCAACACTGACACCGATCAAGTCAGCCTGCACTTCGAGATACGCCGCTTTGGCAAGCCAGTTGATCCTGCCAAATATCTGCCGCTCGTAAAGTCTTGAGTAACACTGGTCTTGATGTAACCGACCATAGTCGCGAAAGCGCGGGGTTGCGCTATGTCTATCCCGTGGTGTCGCGGCGGGCGGGCGGGGTGTCAGTTGGCATCAATCTCAATACCAATAATGCCTGCAATTGGCGCTGCATATATTGTCAGGTGCCGGAACTAAAGCGTGGCACAGCTCCGCGAGTTGATCTGGCGCTGCTGGAGCACGAGCTGCGTGGTTTTCTTCATGAGTTACTGCACGGAGATTTCATGCAGCGCCGCGTGCCGGAAGGGGCGCGCCGCATTAACGATATTGCCTTGTCCGGCAATGGTGAACCGACCAGCGCCAAAGAATTTGAGCAAGTTATATCACTTATCGGCAAGCTGCGACAAGAACTGGAGTTGCCCTCCCATATCAAACTGGTTCTCATCACCAATGGCAGCCTTATGCACCGCAAAAACGTGCAGCAAGGCCTGCGCAAGATGGCGCAATTTAATGGTGAAGTGTGGTTCAAAGTTGACCGTGCCAGCAAGGCTGGCATGCAGCGAATCAACAATACCCGCACAAGTCTTGTTAAGGTACGCGAGAACCTCGCCACCTCCATCGCGCTGTGCCCGACTTGGCTGCAAACCTGCTGGTTCATGCTGGATGGCGAGCCGCCGGGCAAGCAGGATGAGGACGATTATCTGAATTTTCTGGCCACATTGCTGCATGACAATATTAAACCTGAAGGTGTGTTGCTTTACAGCTTGGCACGCCCCACGTTACAACCGGAAGCACCGCAACTGGCCGCGCTGTCAGAGCAGCAATTGGAAGCGTTCGCTACACGCATTCGAGCATTAGGAGTAGAAACGAAGGTGGCAACATGAGCAGGGAAATACAGTCTCCGACTGTGCAAGTTATTTTCGATCCTGAAACCTATACCGTTAAATATGTCGTATTTGAAGCGCAGTTGTCGAGATCTTTCAGCTTTTCAGGTTTTTGGAAAAAATAAATCCGCTGCAATTAACCACGCACTTAGAGAATGGCTTGCCTGCCTTTAGGTATAATCCGCGCCTAATTTATTTCTTGAACTCACCATGAGCATTTTGGTCTGGATTATTACCACCTGCATTGTAGGTGGCACATTGAGCGTGGCATGTGCAGCATTGTTCGCGTTCAATAGCCGTACACAGAATTATCTTGGTGGCATGGTGAGCTATGCAATAGGCGCGTTGCTTGGAGCAGTATTTCTCAATATTTTGCCCGAGGCAATCAACCTAACCCCCAATGTAGCTATTTTGAGTGGTACGGTGTTGTTTGGTATTCTGTTGTTTTTCATCCTGGAAAAACTGGTGCTGTGGAGGCACTGCCACCATGAGCATTGCGAAGCGCATTTAGCAATCGATGCGGAACATGGGTCTGACCATGGACGCAGTGGCATGATGATTATCATAGGTGACACTTTCCATAACTTTGTGGATGGCATCATTATTGCCGCGGCTTTTCTTACTGACGTGCATCTGGGCCTCGTCACGGCACTGGCCATCATCGCACACGAGATTCCCCAGGAAGTGGGTGATTTCGCCATCCTGCTGTATTCGGGTTATAGCAAACTGCGTGCCTTTCAATTGAATTTGATATCCAGTTTCGCCTCTGTGGCAGGCGGCATACTTGGATACTTTACCTTGCAGACCATGCAGTCATGGATACCATCGTTGCTGGCGCTGGCAGCTGCAAGCATGATTTATGTTGCGGTGGCAGATCTGATACCCGGTTTGCACAAGCGCGTGCAGTTACGGGATACCTTGCAGCAGGTGGTGCTGATTGTATCGGGCGTAGGGACAGTGTGGTTGATGAGCGTGTTAATGGTAGAGTAAAAAATGTTCCCTCCTGCATTACCAAATATCAGTCTTTGCGCAATTATTAAGAGCGCAGCGAAGATAAAGCTGGCTTCAGGAAAGACAATGTTCAATCCAATATATAAAGTTAAAACATGAGCAAACAAATCACAGCGCCACGCGTTGGCTTCGTATCTCTCGGTTGTCCCAAGGCGACGGTGGATTCCGAGCATATCCTTACTCGCTTGCGCACCGAGGGTTACATTATTTCTCCCAATTATGCGGATTCCGATCTGGTGGTAGTTAACACCTGCGGTTTCATCGACAGTGCGGTGGCTGAGTCGCTTGAAGCAATCGGTGAGGCGCTGGCCGAGAATGGAAAAGTTATTGTTACTGGCTGCTTGGGTGCCAAAGGCAATGTGGTGAAAGAAGCGCATCCAAAAGTATTGGCAGTCACCGGTCCACATGCGACAGATGAAGTGATGGAAGCCATTCATTCCCATTTACCCAAGCTGCATGATCCATACAGCGATCTGGTCCCGCCGCAAGGCATACGGCTGACACCCAAGCATTATGCTTATGTGAAAATTTCCGAGGGCTGTAACCATCGCTGCACCTTTTGCATCATCCCCAGCATGCGCGGCGATCTGGTGAGCCGTCCGGTAGGTGACGTGATGCAGGAAGCGCAGAATCTGGTGAACGCAGGCGTGAAAGAATTGCTAGTAATCTCGCAAGACACCAGTGCCTATGGCGTGGATGTAAAATACCGCACGGGTTTCTGGGGCGGTAGGCCGATCAAGACACGTATGACCGAGCTAGTGCAGGCGATGGGCGAACTGGGCGTATGGGTGCGATTGCATTACGTTTATCCTTACCCACATGTAGATGAAGTCATCCCGCTGATGGCGCAGGGGAAAATTCTGCCTTATCTGGATATCCCTTTTCAGCACGCCAATGCGCGCATTCTTAAATTGATGAAACGTCCCGCCAGCAGTGAAAACGTGCTTACGCGCGTTCAGCAATGGCGCAAAATCTGTCCGGAAATTACCTTGCGCAGCACTTTCATCGTCGGATTTCCCGGCGAAACAGAAGCAGAATTTGAAGAGCTGCTCGATTTTCTCGAAATGGCTCAACTGGATCGCGTTGGCGCATTTATGTATTCGCCTGTGGAAGGTGCTGTGGCAAATGGTTTACCGGATCACATTCCACTTGAAGTCCAGCAAGAACGCTTGGGCCGTTTGATGCAATTGCAGGAAGAGATCAGTGGCGAACGCCTTGCATGTAAATTAGGCAGGACCATGCAGGTATTGGTGGATGAAGTGGACGAGGAGGGTGCAATTGCACGTAGTTCAGCTGATGCACCAGAAATCGATGGTCTCGTTTATATCAGTAATGGCCAGACATTAAAGGTTGGTGATTTTGTGAATGTCCGAATCACTGATTCTGATGTACACGATTTGTGGGCGGAAACGGTTTAACCTGTCAACTGCACGTGTAGCGATTAAATTAAATATTTGGACGTGAACACATGATTAGCCCGGTTAAATTCAGCTCCCGGGAGTGTAAGAAATCAGCCGGGCGAAATCTCCATGAGATACGGAAATCTGGTTTTGTATCTTTAAGTAAGATTTTGTTACCATAATTATCGATTGATCAGTGCGCCTTCCTTTGCTTTACTTTGTTCGTCATTTATCAGATTTAGATCGGCGATCTCTTTAGCCGCCTTAGATGGAAAGCCTTTCCGCGGCACGGCACGCGTGTGCAACATCAGATCAACGAAATATTGATTAATAGCCGGCAAACCCCATAGCTCCAATATTTTGCTAATAACATGCGGAAACTGCTGTTCCAGTGTATGAGGATATTTATCTTCAGCGCCATCCAATAACTGCAAAAGTTTTTGATTCATAAATGTCTCCCAAAATATAACTGATAATTCATTTTGATCTAATTAACTAGAAAATACAATTCACGTAACCTTTGCTGTGATTACTCAATGTTGCTGGGGAACTTGTTGTTTGCAGAAAGGTTTTGTTTTTAGGCTCAACGACAATGTCATTTTGGGTAACAATTGCATCATCCATTAACATTTGTCTTGGGGGGCCTATCGATTTGATAATGTTTGATGGCCTGATATCAGATCATATGTCCCAGCAAGTAAAAATTATTCCTGCACTACGCAAAAAAATCCACCGCCTCACTTAAATCCCGTGTGCGCTTGAATGGCGGTAAGCTCTGCCATATGCGCTTGCCGTAGGATTTTGCTATCAAACGCGGGTCACAAATCATCAGCACGCCGCGATCGGTTTCATCTCGAATCAACCGTCCCGCACCTTGCTTAAGATTAATTACCGTGCGGGGCAACTGATATTCCATAAAGGCGTTACGTCCCTGGCTGGTGATCTGTGCAAGGCGCGCCGCCAGCACCGGGTCATCCGGCGGAGCGAACGGCAGTTTGTCTATTACCACTAGCGAAAGTGCTTCGCCGCGCACATCTACTCCTTCCCAAAAAGACTGACTGCCCAGCAGTATGGCGTTGCCGTGTTCGCGGAAGCGGCTCAACAGCTCATTACGCGAACCTTCGCCTTGCAACATCAATGGATAGTTAAGTTTCTTGCGTTCGAACTCAGCCGTTAAAATCTCATGTGCGCGTTGCATGGCGCGCAGGCTGGTGAACAGCAAAAATGCACGTCCCTTGCTGGCCTCGATCAACGGAAGAGCCGCCAGCACCACCGCTTCGGTATAGCCAGGATTATTCGGATCGAGCATATTTTTTGGCACATATAGCAACGCCTGCTCAGGGTAGTTGAAAGGGCTGTCCCAGCAGGCGGTTTGAGCCTCAAACAACCCCATTTCGGACTGATAGTGCGAGAAATCCTGCTTCACTGTAATTGTAGCTGACGTGAATATCCATGCACGTGGGTGGCCATTAATTTGCTTGGCGAATATTTCTGCGATGGACAACGGCGTGGTGTTGAGCTGCACGGATTGGTGAAATATTTCAAGCCAGCGCACCATATCCACTTGCTCTTTGTCCTGCCATTGTAAAATTTTTTGCGCCATTACCTGCCCCCGTTGCCAGCAACTCTCCAGTCCCTCGCTGCGCTCTGCTTGCATCTCCAGCAGACTGTTAACCTGCTTGAGCTTATCGTTCAGCACGACCATGGCATCCGTCCAGCCGGATAAATCTTCAATGGCGATGGCAGTCATGCGCCCCTCGCTCTGTTTGAACACCAGGCGCAAGTCACGCGCGGCTTTGTCCAACGAGTCGGTAGCGGTGGGAAGTGCGGCAAAGTCTTTAGCCGAAATCGCCGCTTCCAAACGCACATCTCGTGCCAATTCGATGATTTGTGAAGTCGAAATACTTTCGCCAAAAAACAAGCTTGCGGTCTCAGGCAACTGGTGCGCTTCGTCGAAAATAACCGTGTTGCAGGCTGGCAGCAGTTCCGCAAGACCTTCGTCGCGCAGCATCAAATCGGCGAAAAACAAATGATGGTTCACCACCACCACATCGGCCCGCATTGCCTCCTTGCGCGCCTTCAGTACAAAGCAATCTTTATGATGCGGGCACTCCTGCCCCAGGCAGTTATCGCGCGTTGAAGTCACCTGCATCCAGATAAGTGCATTCTCTGGCACATCGCTCACACCACTCTTGTCGCCGGACTGGGTAATTTTCGCGTACTTCACAATTTTGGCTAGATGGCGCGCATCCTCGCGCGTGGTAAAGCGGCCATCAGATTGCGTGCGTTCGAGGTGATAATGGCACAGGTAATTGGAACGGCCCTTGAGTAATGCTAACGAAACCGGTACTTTGAGCGCATCACGCACCGTAGGTAAATCGCGTTGAAAAAGTTGGTCTTGCAAATTTTTCGTGCCGGTGGAGATAATTACCTTGCCGCCTGCGAGCAGGGCAGGGACGAGATAGGCAAAAGTCTTGCCTGTTCCTGTGCCTGCCTCTGCGATAAGCTGCCCATTCGCGGTAATTGCCTGTGCGATGGCTTGCGCCATTTCCACCTGTTGTGGACGCGCGCGGAAATTGGGTATGTGCTCGGCCAGCGCACCATTAGGCGAAAACAGTAAAGCGAGTTTTTTATCTATCATTGTTAAAACAGTAGTTCAACGAGTCAAGCAGCGAATTGATTTGCATGGTATCACTGCATGAAAGCAACGGGTGACGGATAACCGGGACAGGTCTGTTTCCATTACCCGTTTATGGATTAATCAAATGTACCCGGTGATTTCCTGTTGCCCGATTCCGGGAACGGTAGCGCCGATGCGGTTTGCACCAGAACCATATACCCCCTTAAACGGCTATTACAGTTAATTGAGAAGGTACGGAACTTCTTCCGCTTTTGTCACTCATAACTGCTACAATCTGCGAAGTTTTGTAGCAGATCATATCGAAACCGGGGGCGACTTGGCTTCGACGTGGGTTGCAAAGCAGTGTAGGGCATACCGAGGACCCGCAACCTCGTAAATCAGCTGGAAAACCAATAGTCGCAAACGACGAAAAGTACGCTTTAGCCGCGTAAGCGGTTAGACCTCACACCCTGCTGTCCGTGGAGGGGCTCAAGGCCGCAAGGCCGCGATGAGTGAGGTCATATACACGGAATCGTGTCATGCAGGGTTACTTTGTATGGCATTAAATTTAGGTAACTCGTTCGGTAGCAGCCTGTCGGTTGGCGTCTACCGGATAAAATTAAATAACTTGACTAAGTATGTAGAACTGCCTGTAGAGTGCTTGCGGACGCGGGTTCAATTCCCGCCGCCTCCACCAATCTAAAGGTCTCCAGAAACCACCGGAGACCAATGCAGCCAAGCCATTTCAGTGGTTTGGCTGTTTCTTTTTAAAGTGGCGAATCAGTCTCGAATGGGCTGATTCTGAACACCAAAGCAACACAACATTCTGAATTTATTAATATCATTCAAGGAAAAGCATGCAACAAAAAAATACCACCCAACGTTATAAACCTATGACGTCCATCTTGTTTGGTAGCCGCTGGCTACAACTGCCGCTGTATCTAGGTTTAATCATTGCTCAATGCGTTTACGTATTTCACTTTATGGTGGAACTGACACACTTGGTCGAGAAAGTACCGCACCTGGGTGAATCCGATATCATGTTAATTGTCCTCGGCTTGATCGATGTAGTAATGATTTCCAATCTGCTAATCATGGTGATAGTAGGTGGCTATGAAACTTTCGTTTCCCGCCTAGATTTAGCCGGTCACCCAGATGAGCCGGACTGGCTATCGCACGTCAATGCCAACTTGCTTAAGATAAAACTGGCCACCGCCATTATTGGCATCTCGTCCATCCACCTGTTAAAGACATTTATCAATGCGCCCAATCTGGCCGAAAAAACCATGTTATGGCAAACCCTGATTCACATGGCATTCGTCGCTTCAGCGGTTGCAATGGCTTACATTGACCGCCTCATGTCGCCTCACGTTGCAACGAGGAACGTTGATGAGCACTAGCTAATACATATAGGATTAGATACCGTATCAATTTCATTTATGGGCGTTACGCGAATTTTTTAAGCAAATAGGTGCGGGCTTTGATATGAATAAATATTCTTTTAATGTATCAGAAAAAGAGCAGCCATTTGTTTCACCCATGACATGGGCATTATTCACAGCGTATCAAACTATTCTTTTAGGAGCCGCTGCAAAATTAAAACTGTTTGAGTTGGGTATAGGTGATGAAAATTTACTGAAAAAGATGGGAACATACAGTTAGTCAAAGCTGCTCTACCTTCACTTGAGGGTTATATAGAAGAACATGGCAAAGAATGTTATCCCCATTTAATTGGAATCCTGGAAACGAATTTCTTAGATGAACTTCGAAAAATGATGGCTGGAGAGGAGGACGATAAAAAAGCTGTAGAACGAGCCGCTAAAATAATTTAAATGGCAGATTTGGTTAAGGCTAAAAGCGAAACAAAACAAAAAGAATTATAGAAAGTGGTTTCGCTACGCTGCTGACAGAACCATTTCCTGATCTAATATTCATCAGCCACAACGATGCACAAGCGACTTCCTACGAGAGACTTCGCCTTTTCGTTCTGAAAAAGATTTACGTATGTCGCATTAGAATCGATAGCTGACGGTGTCCGCACTCTTTGAGGCCGTTAGGACCGAAGGTAATGTGTCGCAAGACAACTTGAGCATTGGTCGCTGCGATATATATTTCATCTGAACGGCTTGTAAGCGATGTATCTCAGATATTCGTGGATTACCAGCACAAAGGGATCATCAACATCCCAATTGAACTTGCCCTGGGGATTTTCATCCTTGACATATTGCATCCTCAGGTGCTTCGGCTCAACCGTATAAGAAAGCCTAGAGGGCAGTCTAGCGGGTAATTGTTTCTTGTCCATGATCCACCACCAAGCTATAGAGAAGTTGCATGAACTTTCTATCGGCTTCACCAAAGCTTTACTTAGCCACATCACCAATCAGGCATTCAAATTGCAGCCGTGCACGAATGACCGTAACGGGTGGGGAGTACGCATTCGAGTTTATTGAAAGCTGACGTTCATGCAGCTTTAACACGGCACTACCAAGAAAATTCTGAGTGACTGCTATGGCCGATGAACGGACTTCTTCAGAAACGTTTAGACAGTCTCTTCGGCCATTGCGGACTATCGTGGTTTTCTTTGATGGTGCAGAATTGTGCTTTGTGAGTGTCCGCAATTGTTCAAACTGCGACTGCGTGCTCCCGAACCACAGCGGACACTCATTCGGACGCGCCAATTTTCTTCCGTAGTCCGTCCTTTATTCGTTCAGCAGCATACGTATGACTCGTGGCATGGCAGGAACAGTCGTCTCCTTGTCCAGATTTTGGTTGCGGAGCATGCCCCGGGGGAGCCCGTCAAAGACCGTTCCCATCACCGTTAGCGTGTATAGATTTCCGATATGGGGAACTTACTCAGCGCCTGTATCATCTACTGGACATGCAAACATCCTCTAGTGCCACGAACCGGCAAAATTTCCACCCCGCGGTAACTGCTTGGTTTGACGCAACCTTCTCGAGCCCTACGGAGGCTCAACAGCAAGCCTGGCCCCTTGTTCGCAATAGCAAAACGACATTGATCGCGGCGCCGACGGGCTCGGGCAAAACCCTGACCGCCTTCCTGGCTGCTGTCGATGCTCTGGTATGCGAAAGTAGTGAAACCGGTCTGCCCAACGAAACGCGCATATTGTACGTCTCACCTCTCAAGGCGCTGTCAAACGACATTCGCGTCAATTTGCTCAATCCGCTGGAGGGCATCGACCGAGAATTGAAGGCGCTGGGCCTACCACCGCATGGCATCCGCACCGCTGTACGGACAGGGGATACGACTCAGCCAGAGCGTAACGCGATGCGTCGGTGCGCTCCGCATATCCTTATTTCTACGCCAGAGTCGCTATACGTGCTGCTCGGCTCCGATAGCGGGCGCGCGATGCTGGCCACCGTGCGGACAGTAATTGTTGATGAAATCCATGCCGTGGCTGGCAGCAAACGCGGCAGCCATCTGGCGCTCAGCCTCGAACGCCTGGATGCGTTGTGCGCGCGAACCCCTGTCCGGATTGGTTTGTCGGCCACCCAGAAGCCGTTGTCAGCAGTGGCAGAATTTCTGGCTGGCGCGGGACGCGAATGCGCGATCGTTGATGTCGGCCACGTGCGCGAACGAGACCTCGGCATTGAATTGCCTCCGGTCCCGCTTGAGCCGATCATGTCCAACCAGGTATGGGAGCGGGTCTATGACAGATTGGCGGAGTTGACCGTCCTGCACCGCACCACGTTGGTTTTTGTCAACACCCGACGCATGGCCGAACGCATTGCACGTCACCTGGCCGATCGGCTCGGTTCGAAACACGTGGCAGCTCACCATGGCAGCCTTGCCAAGGAATATCGGCAGGACGCTGAGCAGCGTCTCAAGCGTGGAGAATTGCGTATATTGATCGCTACCTCATCGCTGGAACTGGGGATCGATATCGGCGATGTCGATCTGGTGTGCCAGATGGGTTCGCCACGCAGTATTGCTTCGTTTTTGCAGCGCGTGGGACGATCCGGACACCACGTCGGTGGTCTTCCCAAAGGCAGGTTGTTTCCGTCTTCACGTGACGATCTCATTGAATGTGCTGCACTGCTCGATTGCGCTCGCCGCGATGAACTGGACGCGTTGCGCATTCCTGTTGCTCCGCTTGACGTGATGGCACAGCAAATTGTCGCTGAAGTGAGCAATCGCGAATGGGGAGAAGACGAGCTGTTCGATCTGATCCGCCGGGCTTCGCCCTTCGCCACACTGGAGCGCGCGCAGTATAACGCGGTTCTGCGTATGTTAACTGAAGGCTACACCGGTCGCCAGGGAGTACGTGGGTCATATCTGCATCGTGACAGCGTCACGTCCACGCTGCGTTCCCGGCGTGGAAGCAAACTGACAGCGGTCACCTCTGGCGGCACCATCCCCGATAATGCTGACTTCACTGTCATTCTTGAGCCTCAGGGGTTCAACGTGGGGACAGTCCACGAAGATTTCGCCAGCGAGAGCCTGGCAGGCGACGTTTTCCAACTTGGCAATACTTCGTATCGTATCCAGCGCATAGAGGCTGGCAAGGTACGCGTCGAGGACGCGCACGGCGCTGAGCCCAATCTGCCGTTCTGGTTGGGCGAGGCCCCCGGCCGTAGTGACGAACTATCGTTTGGCGTCTCCAGGTTGCGGAGCGAGATCGACCGTCTGCTCGGGGAAAAAGATGATGGCGCGGAAGCAATTGAACATGCCGTCGACTGGCTTTTCGAGCACCTCGGCCTCGATGACAACGCCGCCCGTCAAATAACGGAATACCTGGCCACCGCGCGTGCCGCGCTGACAGCGCTGCCGACCAGAGACACCTTAGTGCTGGAGCGGTTTTTCGACGAGTCGGGTGGCATGCAGCTGGTGTTGCATTCTCCCTGCGGCAGCCGCATCAACCGCGCTTGGGGCTTGGCACTGCGCAAACGCTTCTGCCGCACTTTTAATTTTGAACTGCAGGCAGCCGCAACTGAAGACGCCATTGTGCTGTCACTGTCCGAGGGACACAGCTTCATATTGAGTGAGGTGTGGAAATATCTGCGTTCGAGTAACGCTGAGCACGTGCTGATTCAGGCCCTGCTTGATGCACCGCTGTTCAATGTTCGATGGCGTTGGAACGCCACCACAGCGCTGGCCCTTCCCCGATACAGCGGTGGTCGCAAGGTGGCACCGCAGGTGCAGCGCATGCGCAGTGACGACTTGCTGGCCGCCGTGTTCCCCGACCAGGCAGCGTGCCTCGAAAACATCGTCGGCGAGCGCGAATTGCCGAGCCATCCCCTGGTCGATCAAACCCTGCAAGACTGCCTGCACGAAGCGATGGACAGCGAAGGCTGGCTGGCACTGTTGCGGCGAATGGAGGCAGGCGAGGTTCGGCTGCTTTCGCGCGATCTCACTTCGCCGTCACCGCTGGCAATGGAAGTGCTGAGCGCCCGACCATATGCTTTCCTGGATGACGCACCTCTGGAAGAACGCCGTACCCTTGCCGTCAGTACTCGCCGCTGGAGCGATCCGACGTCTCCCGACGACCTGGGTGCCCTCGATGCCGGTGCCATTGAAGCGGTGGCCAGTGAAGCCTGGCCGCGTGCGATCAACAGCGACGAGATGCACGAGGCATTGATGTCATTGGCATTTATCACGCCGAAGGAAGCGATGGCCAATGAAGGATGGAGCGAATGGCTGGCGGAACTGGCCGCTAGTGGTCGTGCTGCCGTTTTCGCCAGCGCTGACGGTAGCGGCCCGAATGCCTGGATCGCGCGCGAACGGTTCTCCTGCTTGCAGGTCGCCTACCCGAACGCCCGTCCCATGCCGCAAATGACGATGCCGAATGACCTTTCCGCGAGTGACGCCGAGGCATGGACGCCAAATATCGCGCTGGTGGAAATTCTTCGTGCGCGTCTCAGCGGTTTTGGACCACAATCGATTGCCGACATTGCCGCCACACTCTGCATGTCGGAAAACGCCACACTGATCGGGTTGGCACAGCTCGAAAATGAAGGGTATGTCATTCGCGGCCGCTTTACGCCTGGGGCGGTAGCCGAAGAATGGTGCGAACGACATTTGTTGGCACGCATACACCGCTACACCATCAAGCGCTTGCGGCGCGAAATCGAACCGGTCGAACGGCAGGATTTCATGCGTTTCTTGTTTGAATGGCAGCATTTGGCGGAGGGCGCGCAGCTTCAGGGCAGCGACGCGCTGCCGCAAATTCTGTCCCAGTTGGAAGGCTATGAGGCCGCAGCCGGGAGCTGGGAGAGCGAGTTGCTGAGACTGCGAATGAAGGATTACTCGACCGCATGGCTCGATGAGCTGTGCCGGGCCGGAAAAATTGTCTGGACGCGAGTAGGCGCACCTTCGTCATCTGCAGGCGGCCCGGTGCGCGGCACACCCCTGGTACTCCTGCCGCGCCGGCATCTGGGCCTGTGGCACGCGCTGCCGGCGGTCGCAAGTGAGGTGGAGGTTTCCCCGCGCGGGGTACGTGTACTCGACGCATTGCGCCATAACGGTGCGATGTTTTTCGATGAATTGGCGAAGGACGCGCGGCAGTTGCCGGTCGAACTCGAAAACACGCTTGGTGAACTGGTAGCCACCGGTCTGGTCAATGCAGACAGCTTCGCCGGCTTGCGTGCCATGTTGTTACCGACCCATAAACGCGCGAAGTCTAGAAAGCGCGGCCGTCGCAGCGCGGCTCCAACGATGGAAGAAGCAGGCCGCTGGGCGTTGGTACGCCGCGCGGACGCCGTCACGATCACCGAGCGTATCAATGAGATTAATGCCGATACTCAGGAAGGCGGCATCGGGAAAAACGACGATATCTTGGCCGTCGGCGAAGCGCCCAAGCGTGTCGCGCGGCAGCCGGTGACGCGCAAGCCAAAAACCGCTCCGGAAACATTGGAACATATTGCCATGACGCTTCTGCGTCGTTATGGGGTGATGTTCTGGCACATGCTGGAACGGGAGCCCTCGTGGCTACCTTCCTGGCGCGAATTGCTTTCTGTGTATCACCGACTGGAGGCTCGCGGCGAGGTTCGTGGTGGTCGCTTCGTGGCCGGCCTGTCAGGAGAACAGTTCGCGCTGCCCGAGGCGATTCCTCTGTTACGCGAAATGCGCCGGCGTTCGCACGACGGCAGCTTTGTCTGCATCTCCGCAGTCGATCCGCTCAACCTGTGCGGTACCTTGCTTGCAGGCGCAAAAGTACCGGCACTGGCTGCCAACCGGGTGCTGTTCCGCGACGGAGTGCCCGTGGGCACATCGGTTGCAGGTGTGTTCAATTATCTTCCTGCCCACGACCCTGCTGAGCGTGAATTGATCCATTCGCGTCTAATCGCCCACAAGTAACTCTTTTGGTGCAGCAAGCAAATAACAGGTTGCATGACCTGAGTCCTCTGCGCTGAAGCCTAGGGTATTTTATAATCCATGATCGAAAATCATTAGAACGGATGGATAAATCAGTGTTTCCCTAGCGTAACTGTTGCAGATCCAATTTGCGCAACTTGGGTGCCAGTCGCGCGGTCACTGCGACGATAGCCAAAGACATTGCTCCGCCAAAAATTACAGAGGGAACTAATCCCATCACCCGGGCAGCCAAGCCTGATTCGAAAGCGCCCAACTCATTGGACGAGCCAATAAAAATGCCGTTGATAGCAGAAACACGACCGCGCATAGCGTCTGGCGTCATTAGCTGCATAATAGTGGTACGCAGCACCATCGAGACCCCATCGCACACGCCAGAGAGCAGTAGCAAGAATGCCGCCACCCAAAAATGACTGGTGAGGGCGAACAAAATGATGCATACACCAAACCCGGCGACAGATGCCAGCAACATCCTGCCCGCATTCTGGTTTAAGGGATGGCGAGCAAGTAAGACACCGGAGGCGATTGCGCCTATCGCAGGTGCTGCGCGCAGGATGCCCAAGCCTTCCGGACCATAATGGAATACATCGTGAATAAATACTGGCAGCATGGCGACCGCGCCGCCGAATAATACGGCGAACATGTCCAACACTTGCGCGCCCAGAATGATCTGGTTGCTGAACACAAAGCGCAACCCCTCCGCAATGCTGGAAAATACCGGTGCGCTCTCAGCTCTGGGTGGCTCTGCGATGCGCAGCATGAATAAAGACGCGGCGGCACTGATGCTGAGGATCGAAGCCACCATGTAAGCGGTAGTAAGGCTGGCCCAGCCAACCAGTATCCCGCCCAACGCAGGACCAAGCACCATCGAAGACTGAAAAACCGAACTACTGATACCAGCGGCACGCGCATAGTGCTCACGCGGCAAAGTCAGAGCAAGCAGCGCGCTGTAAGAAGGCCCGATGAAGGCGCGCGCGACGCCACCCGCGGCGATAGATCCATAGATCCACATTAGCGTGGCGCCCGCTATCCCGCCGCTGGCTACAAACACGAGCACCAGAGCATTGCAACTTAGCACGATGCTTGCCAGCACACCAAACATTCGCCTGGAGTGATGGTCTACGACATAACCCGCGAATAGCGCACAACAAAAGTAGGGAATGACTTCCGCCAATCCCACCAGACCCAGCGCAAAAGGGTCGTGCGTTAGTTCATAGATATGCCAGCCGACAACCACGGCGATCATCTGGTAGGCCAGCGAAATCTGAAAGCGGAAAGTTAGCAGCTTGATAAAGCTGCTGATGCGCAATGGAGAGGTCAAACGCGGCAGCCAAACTTGATGGCTTGGTCGATGAGAGTGCTCCGCACTTGTTCCGTGAGAGGGAGTTGATTCGGCATGACTCGATTTCTATTTCTATTGGTGGATTAATTAAAGAATACGCTTTGCAGCATGGCGATGCAATTGCAAGTCTCTTCCATTATGTCAAAAAACGAGTTAGCAATTCAGATCAGAGTTATGGAAACATTGCTGATAAATAGGCCATAGACGAAAATACTGCGTGCTGATTTCGCATGATCAATTGAGATGGTAACTAATAGTCTCATCAGTACAATTGAAGGACGTCAGCTCAATTCCCGGTTTAAATACGACGATTAAACGGTATTATGTTGGTGGATTTTTGACCACATAATCCACGTATCCTGCTTAATTTTTAAGCGAAAGTGAACAAAGGTGATTACCAAGGTCATATACGCAAAGATAAGGCGGTTGCATTTTCCCGAACATCTCACCATGAGTGAAATTTAGCGACGAACCAGTTTGTTTGCGCAACAGGTTCGCTATATGCCTAGTTATATCCCCATTTCATGAAATAACCACCAAAAATATGGACGCTGATAAATCATGCTGCTAGACAATGAAAGACAAAGTGAAAATATTGAGGATCGTCGTGGCGGCGGGCTTATTAAAGGTATTGGTATTGGAAGCGTCCTTCTTGCCTTAATTGGAAGTTATTTAACCGGCGTGAACCCGGCCACTTTGTTGGGCTTGATGGAACAGACGGCCCCTGTTCAGCAGGTGAGCGCACATAAGCCTGCTGCAAATGACAAGACAGCCGTTTTTGTGTCGAAGATTTTAGCGGAAACGGAAGATACATGGGGCGAAGCATTTGCGGCAAAGGGCAAGGAATACCGCAAGCCGAAGCTAGTGCTTTTTACCGGTAGCACAACAAGTGCATGCGGCAACGGTACCGCTGCCATGGGACCGTTTTACTGCCCGTTGGACAGCAAAATTTATATCGATCTATCGTTCTTCTCGGAACTTAAAAATCGTTTTCATGCACCGGGTGAATTTGCTGAGGCCTATGTGCTGGCGCATGAGGTGGGCCACCACGTTCAGAACCTTCTAGGAATTTCCGCTAAGATAAATGCCGCCAAACAACGGGCATCAAGCAAAGCAGAGGCGAATGCTGCGAGCGTAAAACTGGAGCTACAGGCAGACTGTTATGCCGGAGTTTGGGCGCGGCGCACGGATAGTCAGAAACATATTCTCGAACCCGGTGAAATTGAGCAAGCTATTGCGGCGGCCACCGCGATTGGAGATGATACTCTCCAAAAGAAAGCACTTGGGTATGCAGTGCCTGAAACCTTTACTCACGGATCATCGGGACAACGTGTCGCCTGGTTTAAGCGTGGGATGGAAACCGGCGACCCGGCCCAGTGCAATATATTTGCAGCAACTAGGCGAAGCAATTGACTCACGGTTAGAAGGGTGGATTCAAGCTTGAAGTGGTTGGGGAGACATGGGGAAGCATTAAATCAACAAGATGCCTATTGGGTGCGAGTAGACTTCAACATGGGAGAGCGGGGAGGTCAAATCGACCTAGTGCGAGGTCCATGTGCTAACCGTTAATACAGTTTTTCTCCTGGGTGCCGGCGCGAGTAAACCGTTTGGTTTTCCTACGGGCGCTGAGCTTCGGGAACTACTTTGTGGACTTAAGCCTGGAAATCACCTGTACCACCATTTCTTGAAATTGGATCACACACCGGAGACCCGGAGAACTGGCGTGTATAAAGAAAAACATCACAAAGTTGACTGCCCTTTAAATTCGACCAGGTGTAGGCGTAATTAAATCTTAATGGGGTCTGCAATGACTATTGATACGGCCAAGTGAAGTTTGAAATGGGAGGTGCCGTCACTTTGCGGTTTGACTGGCAGATAAGTTCAAACATATCCTGGCCGGATCAATGGAGAAATTACTGTTGAGGTGCTATGTCTTTTTTTGGCGTAACGTCAATAACTTTTACACCCAGCTCCTTGAATCTGTCATCAACCTCCTTGCCTTCTTTTTTGAGAATAGTTTCTGGGGTATCAGCCCTAGGCTCTCCGACTGGGTTATAGGTTACGGTTCCGTCAGAGTTTAATTTCTTAGTCATAACAGATTGCTCTTTTATTTCAATGATTTTTACACCAGTGTCCTCTGCTTGTTTTTCGATATCTTTGCTTTGTTTATGTGGAACAGTTTCGGGGGAATCGGCCTTTGAATCACCTACTAAGTTATAGGTAACGCTTCCGTCAGAATTAGCCTTCTTTGTCATGACGGGTTGTTCCTTTATATCAATAATCTTGACACCTATTCCCTTAGCTTGTTTATCAATTTCTTTGCTTTCCTTAAGTGAAATTGTTTCTGATAAATCCGCTTTCGGTTTCCCCGATGTTTTATATGTAATGGTCCCGTCAGAGTTTTCCCTTTTTGTTAGTACGGGTTGTTGCGTTATTCCAAATTTCTTGCCCCCTTTTTTCTTTGCATGTTTAACAATTGCTTTGCTTTTCTTTTGCTGAACTGTTTTTGTTGAACTTACCTTTGGCTTTTCAACTGAATTTAAGGTAACGGTACCGTCGGAATTGACTTTGTTAGTCATTGCAGGAGAGGCAATTGTAATGCTTGAATAGACAATAATAAGGAGTGGTAAGAGTATGTTCATTTTAATGACCGGTAAAAAAAGAAAATATCATGCGCTCTCCATAGTCGCGCAAAAATGGTTATCTCTGGATTGTAAGCTAGCCTGGGATTAAGTCGACAATTCTCATGATAAAGATGGCGCACTAAAAGTAGAATTATCAAAAATACCACATGCGCATGATAATAATCTCAGTGAGAAATTACATGGAGCCTTTAAAGAAGAACGTTAAATCGGGTGAATTTTGGACGCCACCTTATCTTATATGGTACAAATAACCTGGGAGGAGCACAATGAGATAGATTCGATTGAATTGCAAAATAAGAACTGAAAAATTGATTGTCCCAAGTTGGGCAGCAGATATTTTTTAGGGGTAACTATCGGGTAACCGCATCTTATAGAAACTGCCAATGCCTGTGTTTATGCGGCTTCTGGCCTATTATTCGGTAGCCGCCGCCGCCTAAAGGCCTCCAGAAACCACCGAAGACCAATGCAGCCAAGCCATTTCAGTGGTTTGGCTGTTTTTTTGTGCGCCGGGCAGGGCATACTTATTTTGAAATGAAAGTCTTTTACAGGGAGGTTTTGTCAGATGATTTTTAGTGAAGACTCAAGAGTCAAAATCCCCTGCATTTTGCATATGGTGCGGCTTGGCTACCGCTACTTTTCGCTCAAGAATGCCGTATGGGACGAAGAGACCAATATCTTTCCGGATTTGTTTCGTGCCGCCATCGCCCGGATCAATCCCGGCATTGAGAGTGACGACATCGACCGACTGTTGACCGACGTTAAACTCCTGCTGGACAATGAAGATCTCGGCAAGGCCTTCTAGAAAAAACTCACCGAGCGCTCGGGCATCCGGCTGATCGACTTTACTGACTTTGACAACAACAGCTTCCATGTGGTCACAGAACTAACCTGCAAGAATGGCGACGACGAGTTTCGGCCCGACATTACCCTGCTCATCAACGGCATGCCGCTGGTTTTCATCGAGGTCAAGAAGCCCAACAACTGCGAAGGTGTTCTGGCCGAGTGCAACCGCATCATTACGCGCTGCCGCAATCCCCGTTTCCGCCGCTTTACTAACATTACCCAGTTAATGGTTTTCTCCAACAACATGGAGTATGACGACGGCTCACCGCATCCCATCGAGGGGGCCTTCTATGCCAGCCCCTCGTATGACGCGCCGATCTTCAATTACTTCCGCGAAGAGGAGGAGCTGAATCTGGCCCACCTGCTGGCCGACGTGGACGATGCAGTCGAAAACGAGGTGCTGCGCGACAACAACCTCAACGTCATCAAGCACAGCCCGGAGTTCATCAGCAATAATTCGCCCAACACGCCGACCAACCGGATTTGCACCTCCCTGTTCAGCCGCGACCGCCTGTCGTTCCTTCTGCAATACGCCATGGTCTATGTGAACGAGTCCGACGGTCTGCACAAGCATGTCATGCGTTATCCCCAGATCTTCGCCTCCAAGGCGATTGAACGGAAGCTGGATGCCGGTATACGCATGGAGATTTCTGGCACACCCAGGGCAGCGGCAAAACCGCGCTGGCCTATTACAACACCCGTTTTCTCACCGACTACTTTCAGCGCAGGGGCATCATCCCCAAGTTCTACTTCATCGTTGACAGGATAGACCTGCTTATCCAGGCGCAGCGGGAGTTTGCTTGCCGTGGGCTGACGGTTCATACCATCGACACTCGCGAAGCCTTTGCCCGCGATATCAAGGCGACCCAGGCCCTGCACAACCACACCGGCAGGCCGGAGATCACCGTGGTCAACATCCAGAAATTTCAAGATGACCCGGATGTGGTTCGTACCGCCCATCGGCTACATGGCCATCGCGCGGATTGAATTGACGACCAATCAGGGCTTCAAATCATTCATTTCGACAAACGGGTATTCAACGGCGTTCATTTACTACACCGTCAACAATGCTTTGAAGGCAATCATGCAGTATGCCTCTGGCTCAACCTTTAAGGAGGTTTCCGGCACGGTGTTAAAAACGGTAAAAATCACTCTGCCTAAGTCGGATGTTATTGGGCAGTTCTCAAATGCGGTCGAGCCCATCTTCGGGCGACAGGATCTACTTGAGCAGGAAAACCAGCAACTTACCCAACTCCGCGATTGGCTCCTGCCCATGCTGATGAACGGTCAGGTTACGGTGGCGTGAAGGAGGCGGGAATGAACAAGAATAAATCACCGAAGGTTCCCAGAAAGAAGGGTGTCTCTATCGTCCGTTCCCCTGCCGCCGAATACTTGATTTTCATCGCCGCTGGCAGCCAATCAGAAACCAGCATGGAAATGCGCTATGAGGATGAAAACATCTGGCTGACGCAGAAGATGATGGCCACGGTCTACGATGTGTCGGTGCCCGCCATCAATCACCATCTTAAACGCTTTTTTGCTGATAATGAGCTCGAAAAATAGGCAGTTATTAAGCAATACTTAACCACTGTTGCCGATGGCAAAAACTATCAGGTTAGCCAACCAGACATCTTCGAGGAATAGCGGATATGGCCACGAAGAAGTACACGCCCAGTTGGAGCGACGTCAAGACCAAGCTCGTGGACTTCGATCGCGCTGGACTGCTCGGGCTGCTGCAAGACCTGTTCGCAGCCAATAAGGATAATCAAATATTTCTGCACGCCCGCCTCAGTCTGGGCGACGATGTGCTCAAGCCGTACAAAACCAACATCGACCGCTGGCTGTGGCCCGATGTATTCAAGAATCAGGACACCTCTGTCGCCAAGGCAAAAAAGCCTATCGCCGAATACAAGAAAGCCATCGGCCAAGCGGAAGGCCTGGCCGAACTGATGGTGTTCTATTGCGAACGGGCAGCGAGCGGGATTCAGCAATGATGTCGGCCTGCAGGATGAGGGCTACTTCGACGCGCTGGTGAGGATGTTTGAGCAGGCCTTGAAAACCATCGCCAGTTTGGGCGACGTACAGCGCCAGCCGTTATGGGAAAGGCTGTGCGCCGTACATCAAATCTGTCGAAACTTTGGCTATGGTGTGAGCGATGACATGGGCGATTTGCTTGCCAAGTACGGGGGCCGATGATTGAACGCGATCAGTTGGCTGCACTGCAAGGCGAAAACGCCCGTCGAGACAGCGGAGGTTTCCTTCCTGGTACCCAAGGCGGAATGGAATCAGTTTATTAAGCGCGTGCTTAGGCGGTTAGGCTATGGTCAACCTGGGAGGAGATCGCGGCGTTGCTGCTACTATATTTAGCGAAGATGGTAAATTTTCACATGCAGTGGAGCGGCGCTGCCCTGTTTCACATGGGCGGATGGGCACTGCGCGCCACCAGGTCCAGCACCCTCGCCGTGGCCAGTCTGTAGGCATCGGGTAGTGCATCGGCGTGAGCGGCATCTTGGCTAATTTCGGTCAGAGTCGCGTATTGCAGCCGTTTGGCCTCGGCGGCGTGCCGCTCGAAAACGGCGCAACGGAAAGCCATCAGCGACCGTTCGACGCGAACCACAACACCGGGCGGATGCTTAAACAGCTTCGCGAGCATACTCTCGTGCGTTGCTGCAGCGAGCAACGTTCCGCGAGCCTTGTCTGTTGTAATCCCGCCAGCGATGGCAATTCGATCGACTGACGTTTCGGCGAGTTCCGCAAGAAAGTCCGCCATCCGCCGATGATAGGCAGACTTGCCGCGCAACCAGTCTCGAAGCAAAGCGTTAGCGGCTGCAGCGGATTGTACAGTGCAGAGTTGGAGCAGATAGCGATGGAACGCCCGAAACTCGAAATTTGCGACGTTCGACCGCGCCGGGAAGAAAGGATTGCCGGAAACGTTGAAATCTTCGCAAAAAACCACAATTGCCGGCGCGTAGGTATTGCGGTAATCCACGAACCGGGCGAACTCGAAGTCGATGAACCCCACACGATCGCCATCGACCAATATGTTCGCGGCCTTGAGGTCGTAGTGCATGAAGCCTTGGCAGTCCATCACGTATAGGCGGTCGAGAATCGCACGCAACTGTCGGGCATCAAGTGGATGCATTCGGGGATCTGGATGTTTGCCTTTCAACTCGGTCATAAAAAGGAAGTGGCTGCCTGCGGCTGCAATCCGCCCCAGCAGTGCGGGCACATCCGTGATGCCAGTGGCGGGAAGAGTGGCGAGCATTTCAGCTTCCCATGCAAACGTCGCGTCGTCGTTGGTTCGCTGTGGTCCCGACCGGGGCACCTTAACGATCGCTGTGCCGGTTGCTCCATTACGGCCGGAAAGGTAGACGCGGTAGCATATCGCGTTACGGTCGCGGGTAAATTCGGCGACTTGCCCGACCAGGATTGACCGAATCGCGCTGGCAAATTCGCAGCGATCGACGTGAAGAAGACCGGCATCAAGGATTTCACAGTCCATGGTGCAGATGTGTTCGTCCAGCACGTCATGCACGTGGCCGCTAGCAAGCATCGGCGTTGGCTCGTCCGCAGATCCGCGCCCTGGCAATGGCGATGTCCTCAAAGTAGTCGATTTCCTTCCAGCGATAGCGGGCAAAATCGAACGGTACGAACACAACATCGGTGTCCGCGATCAGCTTGCGCATGACGAAGAAGTAATACGTGCGCGATTCGTTGAATCCTCGCCGCACGCGGCGATCGAGCGTGTCCGCGAACAGCCGCGCAGCGTGTGCCGAGAGCTTTAGCACCCCCGCGTAGGCGCCGCTGTAGCCGGAAAAGTTAACGCCGAAGCGCGTGACGTGATCGCTCGCTGCCGCGATATTTATTTCCTTGGGATCGAGGACGCTGCTGTCGTAGGCCACCAGCGACTCCGCTTCCGTCGCAAAAAGGTCGGCCGCCAGTTCATCCGACAGCACGACGTCCCCGTGGATCACCATCAGCGGCTGATCGAACGATGCGCGTGCAAACCACAGCGAAGCGTTGATCCCGGTGATGTCGAAGAACGGATTGACGACGATCCTGCAGCCATCGACTAGCGGTGCGATGACCTCGTTCTTATATCCAAGCACAACGTGAATATCGGCCCGCGCATCGAATTGCCGGATCTGCCGCAGCAGCCGTTCAATCAACAGCTCGCCGTCGATGTCGATCAGGCATTTCGGGAGGCCAGCATGCGTTCTTCCCATGCGTTTGCCCATGCCGGCCAAGAGAATCAGATAGCGCATGATCGTTGCGTGAGTTTGGTGGATGTGCTCATCATCATCGAAGTTTGAAAGAAATGTCGAATGCCGATATTGATGCACGCACCACTTACGCGCTTTCTGAACAGCGAAAGAACGCCGCACGGGTTTCATCGGCGACCGTGTAAAGACAACGCGGGTCGAGCGCAAAGGCAGGCTCGACACCGCGCTTCGCGATGTATGCCCGCTTGGCCGCGACACGCTCGGCCAACGCAGCATGTAGTGTCCCGAAACGCGATGCCAGGTTGGCGACGGCGCGCGGATTGTCCTGCAACGCCATCCGGAAATGACCGGCCACGCCCGGACGCACCCGCAACTCAAGACGCCCGTCCGGCATGACATCGAAGAAATGCAACAGGTTGCAGTGATTTCCGGGGTCGAGACGATACGCATACAGCTCGAGACCGCGCGAGCTCGCCAGCAGATTGTATGTGTCGTCAGTTGCAGCAAAAGCCTTGACAATGCCGAGTTTCCGATTGTCCGGCTGATTGGCCGTGAAGTTCTGAGAGAACACTAGCTCGGGCGCACTCATCAGTAAATTTGTTCCGGAATTCGGAAACACAGCTGTTTCGTCGATGCCTAGCAGCGCAAGACAGGTCGGCGCGATATCTATCGTGCTTGCGAGATTCTCATTTGTTCCTGGGGTGAGACTGGGATCGCGAATCGCTAGCGGTGTCCATGTGATTTGAGTGTACGGTTCCGTCGCATGGACCATGCCGCCCTTGAAACCATGGGTCCAGTAGTCGTCGCCGTGGTCGCCATAGATGACAATCGTCGAATTGTCGAGTAACCCTTTGCGCTCGAGTATCGCCAGCATCACGCCGACCGCATCATCGGCCACTCCGCAGGCGCGCCGGATCTGATCGGTGAGTCCGCTGGAAAAAGGCGCTAGCGCGAGGCTGTGCTCGATGTGAGTAATGAGGTCCCACACGTAGATGGCAAACGGAGGCGCATTGGTCAGTTCGTCGAAGCGGTTGAACAGCGACGGAAAATCGTTGGTGCCCCACACTGGTGGAAGATCGTCGGACCACGACGCAAGCTTTGTTGGATTCGCAGCGTGGAAGGCGTTAAGGCAAATGAGATCCGCGTTGTAACCGTGACTCTGGAGAACGGAGAAGAGGTTCCTGTTGTTTGCAGCAGGGCGCATGCCCTCGAATTCTGAAGCTGCGTCGTATTCAAAATCGTTGCCATGAAAGAGGTAGGTTACGACCATCAGCGTCGAGGTCGCCGACGAGAAGAAGTTGTCGAACACCAGTGCTTCCTGCATTAGGCGCCGGGTGTTTGGAAATGCCGATTCGAACGCGGCAAGACGCTGCCGAGTTATGCTTTCCAGATGAAGGATCAGGAGGTTTTTCATTTTAGAGGTGCCCAAATATTCCTTATCCACCGTCAACGACTTTTAACGTGCAATATTCTTTTGTATTACGTTATGAATTAACATTTTTCAGCACCCACCCTAACACACCTAGTGATCCAAAGAAAATCATGAGATGCCCCCAGGTCCAGAGCAGGTAGCGACGTGACAGTCTATCCTGGGAGAGGTTGCTGATAAGGAAGAGTTGGCCATCGGGAGAACGGCTGATGATATTGGTGCTGGGTTGTGCCAGAACATTCATCTTCATTTTTTCCACTTCCCGCTTGGCCGCTTGTCTGGCGAATTCCCATTCCTCTATGCTTAGCTCCCCATCATTGTTTAGATCGAAGCGTGCGAATAACGTGGACATGTTTATTTTCCATTCCGTCAGCAATGCGCTCAATTCAGCGCGCGTGTCAAATTCCTGATTGTTGCCGCCTTGAGTGCGAAATCGCCCGATGATGTAAAGGGTTTCACCCTTGATCAGCTTCCACTCAGTGTAACGACAGCCCTCCATTTGCCATTGGTCATAATCTTGAGTGATGATCTCTGCATTTTCCGGGTCAACTACACATTCACCGGTGTCGTCGCGTAGTATGAAAGAGTCGCTTGTTTCGCCACTATCTATTGTTCTCCATCCATTTTTCTCTCGCTGCTCGATTTTATAGCGACACCACAAGCAAGGACGTCGCCTTAAATTGCTGAGCAAGGGAGGATCACAGAATGGTTGACCACTTCCTATCAGTTCAACATAGCCTTGTGCGGCAGAAGCAATTTTTGATGTAGGTGTGTTGCGTAAGGTACGCAACCTATATAACGAGGATAGCCATGCATAGAGGCTAATCAAGGCAATTGCAGCAAGGCAATACAACCAGCCGTTGCGGGAATGCAAGCGGATGCCGACAAACAGCAGCAGCAGCTGCGCACCTGAGGTAATAAGTTTCACATATTCGCGTCTTAGCCAATCCAGCATGAGGGTTATCGTGAATATTGCACAGCGAGTCGCGCGCAGCTTACCAGCCAGAGGTAAGAGAGAGCAGGCATGGGTGATTCATTAACAGGCAAGACATATTTGCCGTAGCCGTTAGTTAAATAATTCCTGCAAATTCACATCCGTTTTTTCTTCCGTGGAGAATACCAGCAATGGCTTTTCATCAAAACCGAACATCTTCGAAAGGATATTGGCGGGAAATATTTCTATTTGTACGTTATTGACGTTCACTGCGTCGTTATAAAATTCTCGGCGGTCAGCGATTCCATTCTCAAGCGTGCTGATACGGTTCTGCAGCTGCATGAAATTTTCATTAGCTTTCAGCTCAGGGTAAGCTTCTGCAAGGGCGAAGATTCTGTCCAGTCCCGCGCGCAGCATCCCTTCCGCCTGCCCGAGGGCGTCGATGTCTTGACGGTCCCCTGCAGACTGCACCTGTGAACGGGCCTCGATAACTTTTTGCAGGGTGGATTGCTCAAACTGCTTGTATTGTTTGCACACTTCAACCAGTTTTGGCAACTCGTCATGGCGCTGTTTCAGCAGCACGTCGATGTTGGCCCAAGCCTTGGCAACGGCATTTTTGACATTCACCAAGTTGTTATACAGGCTGATGCCGTAGATCAATACTATGGCAACGATACCGAAGAAAATAAGCATAGACATATTGATTTCTTTCTATTGCGATTGGACGGCTCAGCCCGAGCATCTGGAGAACATACAGCTTTCGTCTGAGGTGAAGAGGATGCTTGATCGGCTACTTCTGGCCGGTTGTTGAAATTGACTCCCAAAACCTGAAAGACAGCAAACGCACTGTATAGCGGACTATCTAGATAAATAATTTGTTCTACATTACGAATGCAATTTCTCGATTTTTTAAATACATGATTTTAATTGCCTTACAAATGTCAAAGTTTAATCAGATAGGCATACATAATAGTTTTGTTGCATTAATTAACTAGGCCGTATTTTCTGTGAGCTTATCTGGCACTCAGTAAGTCGTAACGGTGTCGCCTTCCGCCGATCTCGGCCAATATATGTCTTGTCAGCACTATTCACACGTCTGTCGCGTGGAATCGCAATATTAGCAACGCAATCCACCTTGTCTTTATCTTGAATAAAGCCTCCATTGATCAGTTCCTGTAGCATATACTCAAGCGATACACGTAAGCTGGGCGCAGCCCGTTTCATCAGCTCTTTTACAGTGGACCTGTTATCAATTAAACAGAATGCACGCTTGATATCATTGGATAAATAATTAGTTATCCTTTTACTTTCGTCCTCACCCTTGTTGGTTTTGATAAATGTAATTTTGCTATCCATATCCAATCCTCGCACCTTAATTATCTAAATTTTAATTAAGTGGATTCAAGTTCGATATCCACGAACTTGTTATCGGTCTAGAATGTTTAAAGTTAAACAATATTTCTTGTTAATGAAGTTATTCATGAATTCCAATGGTCGCAGTTTCTAATCAGTATTCCATCGGGCTGTGGGTATTGCGACGCTACCCGTAAAAGGCAGTATCCCTTGTAGCATAACGGTAAAAAATCTACTGCCTCGTTATTGCGAATCAACTACCTAATTGGAGCGACTTGAGAGAAAGTCTGTGAAGTATTTAACGGTGCCATCGTAGAAATTAAAGGGCGCCTCTAAAAATTCAAGTTTCTAGGCAAGACAAGGCGCGAATAAAAAATTTGAGCGCTGCATATAGTTGATATGTAAGCGATAATTTTTTTCGAGTAACGCCGTATTGTGACGAAAATTGGATTTTTAGAGGTGCCCTAAAGGTATTCCCAGTCTCGGATGAGTGCAGCTTGGCCATAATACTGACCATCTGGTATCATCAAATTCCATACTGTGGCGTCACGGATCATGAAACGCCGACCAGACTTCGAGATACGGATACCAGAATAGTTATTAATGTATCCATGTCTGGTAACTGCATCCAGCAGCTTAATCCGCTCTTTTTGATTTACTGTTTCAGCCGATAGGCGTGATGGCAGAACAGTAAACGCCTCCCAGCTCATTTCGAACATATCCAGCGCCCGCTGGTTACCATAATTGAATATTGGGTCTACCCCGATGCCGTGGGAAAGAACTGCGAATGGAGCCAAAAAAAGTGCTTCAACAGCATTGTCTTGACTGATGCCATTATCAAAGTTTGGTTTCCCAGTCCAGTGTTGATAGCTGGAGCGCAGGATTTCAACATGATGGGTTAGGAAGGTCAATTTATTTTCGTATGTCATAGTCAACTATAGGCAGATTCAAGTTCGAGGTACAGCTGGCGCAACTGTTATCTAGATCTTCGCAACTAGCAAGTTCTCGCAGCGATTTGACCTCTTCCGACTCCAGCATTTCCAACCATCGGTGTCCGCGAGCCAGGGCCAATTTCAGCGACATTTGTGCAGAACGCCATGACCAGGGTTGGACTGTCATAGCAGAAACACAATCTATTTTTGATGGTGCATCACGATGCGTGACACAAATAGTATTGCCAATACATTCGCTGTCATTGCTATATACCCTACCGTTGCATACCCGGCGATTTTCCCCGCTCCATCTTGTGTGATGATATGTGGTTGCCAAGCCCATGGCGAATGATTGCATTTTAGCGTTGAGTGACATGAAGGTGCCGAGCAGTTTCGGTTGCGCGGCCGAGGTAATGATGGCCATCGCAGGAATCATGCGACCAGAAACCAGCACGAAAAATATTGTGGTACAAATCAGCCACAGCCATAGCGGTACGATCCCGATTTGGCTTACTGCAAATAGTGGCAACAATGCAGCGGCGGCTACCAATCGATAGACTTTTACCTTTCCGTGCAGGTCAGCCCAACGACCAATCCGTCGAGCAGAAATCAAAGTTACCGCACCGCCTGCAAGGTAGACGAATGGGATGTCATGTTGCGAAATACCGACGTTGCTTACTGCGTAAAGAGTTATATAGGGAATCACAGTGAAGCCGGCAAAAATGATCAGCGCGGAAAATAGCAAGGCGTGTTGATGGTTAATGTCGCGCAACACAGCAAACATTGCCGCAAAAGGGTGATCGCGCCTGTTCGTACTAATGTGCTGGCGCAGTTCCGGCAAGATGGGCAGGCCGATGAGGACGAACAATACTGCTAACCCTGCGATCAGAATAAACGGTACGCGCCATCCTACGTGATTAGCCAACCACAACGATAGCGGTACACCGGCAACTGTGGAAATCGAAAAGGCAGTCGAAACTACGCCGCTGGCATGTGCGCGACGTTCGAACGGAATTACATCGCCAAATATGGTTTGCACCATCGCTCCCATTATGCCGCCAAACATTCCTGCCAAACCGCGTGCGACAATTAGCGTGGAATAACCGGGGGCCAGTCCGCATACCAGCGTTGATAGCCCGAACAAAATAGATACGGATAGCAGCAATCGTTTGCGTTCGAAGCGATCAACAAACGTCGCAGCCAATAATCCTGACAAGGCGGAACTGAAGCTGTACGACGAGACAAGAAGTCCGAACTCATGTGTGTTCATGCCGAACGAACTCATCAGGATAGGGCCGAGCGGCATCATAAATCATGAAATCGAGAATGTTAATGAACTGAATGCCAGCGAGAGTGAGTAACAGGTGGTTCTCGCGTTGCAGACTGAGAGAGGTCGCATAATTCCAGTGGATTAATCGAGCACGGGTATGATTGTATCTGTCTTTCGGTATAGTAAAACTCAAGGCCTAGAAGACAATCACAGGAGGGTGTAATGTTTATATCCGACCCAGAGCAATCGCTCAGGAATTAAAACCTAAAAGAATGATGGAACGGAGTTGGTGTCCCGATTATGATGAATAACATAATGGAATTTTTGGCTCACTGGGGCATAACTGCGCTTTCGCTATGGGTTGCGGGCCTCATATTCCACGGTATTTCTTTTTCAAATAAACAATCTTTGTTTGTATCGGCGCTATTGTTGGGTCTCGCCAATGCGGTCATTAGACCTGTCGTCATATTGCTTACCATACCGTTAACACTTATCAGTTTCGGTTTTTTTCTGCTGGTTATCAATGCGCTGATGATGCTTCTGGTGTCATCTCTTGTTCCGGGCTTTAAGGTATCGGGATTTTGGACGGCATTTTTTGCGAGCATCTTCATTGCGGTTCTCAGTTTCTTTGTGGGACTATTCATCTTTCAGGCAGGTGACAATCCAATTGTCATCCCTGCTCATAAAGGAATATACATCTGAGAAACCACTGCGAAAGGTAGTTGAGTGTTTTGAGCATTGTGCTTATTCCTTGAATGATTCCATAGGTCAACGCATTCAATCACCCACAAAGTTTGCTCCTGTAATTTAAGGAATAGAATAAAAGGAGGAATAAAAAGCATGAGCAGACTATTCACGCCAATTCGTTTACGCAAGGTGGAAATAAGAAACCGCATATTCATGGCACCGATGTGCCAATACTCCGCCCATGATGGTATGCCTAGTGATTGGCATCTCGTACATTACGGAGCCAGGGCCGCAGGGGGTGTCGGCCTGGTAATGATGGAGGCCACGGCTGTTTCCCCCGAAGGTCGCATCACTCCATATGATTTAGGTTTATGGACAGACCAGCAAGCAGAGGCACTTTGCCCCATCGTATCTTTCATCAAGGAGCAAGGAGCGACACCCGCAATTCAGATTGCCCATGCTGGGCGCAAGGCTTGTAGCGATCAGCCATGGAAAGACGGGTTGCCTATAAAACAGAAAAATGGTGGCTGGCAGCCACTCGCGCCAAGCGCGCTACCGTTTTCTCCTGACAGCTGCATTCCAAAAGAAATGACTCAGGCCGACATTGACAATGTCGTGAACCAATTCGCAGAAGCCACAAAACGTGCGATTAAGGCGGGGTTCGAGACACTGATAATTCACATGGCTCACGGCTACCTGCTGCATGAGTTCCTTTCGCCATTGACTAACCTTCGCACCGATTCATATGGAGGCAATTTCGAAAACCGTTCCCGGCTGCCCTTGCAGGTAGCGAAAATCGTGCGGGAGTTGTGGCCTGATGACAAGCCCGTGATGGTTCGTATTTCCGCAACTGACTGGGTGGAAGGCGGGTGGGATTTGCCTGGTTCCATCGAATTGGTTCGGAAACTTAAATCCATTGGGGTCGATATGGTCGATGTTTCTTCTGGTGGGCTTGTCCCTGATGCGTCAGTGCCGACAGCGCCAGGGTACCAGACATCTTTCGCCGCCACTATTCGCAGGGAAACAGGAGTGATGGTCAGCACTGTCGGTTTGATTACCAATGTAATGCAAGCCGAACACATTCTTGTCACGGAACAGGCGGATGCGGTATCCATTGGCCGTGAATTGCTGAGAAATCCCACCTGGCCCCTCCAAGCTGCGGAAAGCTTGGGTGGTGACATCCATTGGCCACCGCAATATCAACGAGCTAAATTGTAGCTAACATTCACTTGAACACTGCGTATCGAGTGGGTACAAGTAAATGAATAAATTGGTGATCTCATGACTTCCAAAGTGATTGTCATTACAGGAGTAAACCGTGGATTGGGGCGTGCCATGACCGAGGGGTTTATTCGCCTCGGCCACCGGGTTTTAGGTTGCGGACGATCAGAGGATGCGATTCATGAGCTCAATAACCTTAATGGGCCAGACAGTCGCTTCGAGGTGGTGGACGTCACCAACGATGAGGCTGTGCGTGATTGGGCAAAACATTGCCTGAGCTTGGCTGGTTTCCCCGACCTACTGATAAACAATGCCGCACTCGTCAACCGTAATGCGCCGCTTTGGAAAGTGCCTGCCAGTGAATTCTCCATGGTCGTCGATGTGAACATAAAGGGAGTAGCCAATGTTATCCGGCATTTCGTACCCGCAATGGTAGCCAAGCGGAGTGGTGTCATTGTCAATTTTAGCTCTGGCTGGGGGCGCTCAACCGATGCGGAAGTCGCCCCTTATTGCGCGACCAAGTGGGCAATGGAAGGTCTGACCAAGGCATTAGCTCAAGAACTGCCACAGGGAATGGCGGCGATCCCCCTGAATCCTGGCATCATTAATACGGATATGCTGCGCAGTACCTTCGGTTCGCAAGCACGGGATTATCCTACCGCCGAAAAATGGGCGAAAACTGCGGTACCGTGGCTGCTCGGCCTTGGCCCGAAAGACAACGGACTTTCGCTAACCGTGGGTGATTATCATTGATTTTGGGTGCGCCAATTTTAGGTGCGCCAATGCAAACTCTGGCTCAATTTCCATTGGTAGAATCTAACGGACGTCAGCATTTCCGAGCTGAATCCGCGATTAAACATTAACTGCCGTGGTTGCTCCTTGAATCTGCCGTTCGTTGACGCTCAGGAGTGTTTCGTCATACTTTTTCCTTGCTGCCAGAGAAGTAAGGCTCCCAGCGCACCCGCAAGAAAGGACGCAAGGAACACACCAATTTTTGCTGCAGCGAAGTCCGAGTCATCCGGGAATGCCTTGGCAGCGATGTAGAGCGACATCGTAAACCCAATGCCGGCCAGTGCGCCAGCGCCGATCATTTGTCGCCAGGAGTAGGCATCGGGTTTGACGGCCAATCCCATTCGAACCGCAATAGCGGCTGCTGCGACCATGCCGAGCGGTTTACCCACAACCAGCCCCAGCATGATGGCAAGGATCAGCGGCTCTCGTCCGCCGACGACCTCCATGGAAAAAACGAGGCCTGCGTTGGCGAGTGCGAATAATGGCAGCACCAAGTAGCTGGACCACGGTTCAACCGTCCGCAGTAGCTTATCGGCCGGGGATTCGATCCGGTCGTGAATGGTATCAAGGGCGCGCATTGATGACTCCGACGGCCCGCGTCGCAGAACTCTCTCTTCCGGATGGCGCAGTTCGGCATGAATCACCGACTCGGCCTGCGCCATCAATGCCGCCAGATTCGCTGGTGGTCGGGTTGGTGTAAGGACTGCAACGATCACCCCTGCGAGGGTGGCGTGCAGCCCGGCGCCATGCAGGAATATCCATAAGCTGATCCCCAGAAGCGCGTATGGAAGCGCGCGGTAGACTCCACCGCGGTTAAGCAACAGCAACAGCCCGGTCACAATAGCTGCGGCGGCTGCATTGAACGGGTCAATGTGCCCGGAATAGAATACAGTAACAAGCGCAATAGCCACAAGATCATCGACCACGACCGCCGCTGTCAGGAATATACGCAATTCTACGGGCACGCGTCTTCCAAGCAGGGCAATCAAGGCCACCGCAAAGGCGGTATCTGTGGTGGTCGGGATTGCCCATCCACTGGCCAGCGGTCCAGCCGGCACCACCAGCAGATAAATGATCGCAGGAACGAGCATGCCCCCGAGAGCCGCAGCCAACGGCAGCGCTGCCGCGCGCCGAGCGGCAAGACGGCCAACCGTTAATTCGCGCTTGATTTCCAGCCCAACAACCAAGAAGAATATCGTCAGCAAACAATCGTTGATCCATTCCCGCACCGGTAGCTGGAACTCCATTTTCCCTGCCGTCAGACCGGTTGGCAGATTCCACAATGCTTCGAACGTCGGACCGAGCGGCGAATTAACCACAATAACTGCCAAGATTGACATCGCCAAGAGCAGTAACCCAGTTGATGGAGCCCATCGTGCAAAGTCCAGAGCTATAGTCTGCACCCTGTGACCGAGCGATCCGAGCATGGCTTCGGCAAGTGTATTTTCATCCCATGGCCCTTCGTATCGCCGACTATTAATGAATAAAGTCGGTGATACGGGCGCGCCACTACGTCTGCTGCTGCTGATATCCGCCTCGACCTTCGCCTGTGCTCGGCTCCAAGCCGCTTCCGTGGACGCGTCACGCAGAGGCAAGCCAAGTTTCGTAGCCAACGTTTCTAAATCAATGTGCTCGAGCGTGGGCCCGAGTTTCATCAGTGCATCGTGTGTTTCCCAGTATCGACCTGTGGTCTCGTGAGCGTATTCGGCCAGATCGGCGGCCCGGCGTGCCTTGTCATTGCCACGAATAGGACGGTGACGGAACACATAGCGCATCCGCTCGCCAAAGCGATCTCGCAAATTGGCAACAACATCATGTGCGGCCTGACAGTACGAGCAGTTGTAGCTGCCATATTCCACGAGCGTGATTTCAGCCCCGTCATCGCCCAGCGCGTGGTCAAAGCGACTATGCACCGGCGGATCAAGCCTGCTGATATGCGTGTTGCTCACTTTGTTAACCTCCAAATTACAAATGGACTTTTGAATCCGACGCACACATGGTTAACGTCGCAAAACGGCTTTGTCTCGCTTTCACTGCAAGAGCAGAGGCGCGCTTGTTTTGCATTACCTGCGCGGCGACGCGTCTTATCCTGGTCTTGATTTCCAAATTGTCGCGTATTTTCCGGAGCATCCTCCTGCAGGTCGATCGCAAGCTGTAATACGTTGCAGATAAGGTTAGTCGTCCATCCCGGTGTTGTAGTGCTGCATGTCGAGTCCCAGTTTCTCCGGGTAGCGGCGAAGCTGATGATATTTCAGATAGCGCTAGCTGAATCATGAGCCTTTTCGCATTTCTCTTAGACATTTTTTTTGGCCCACTGGATCATATAATTAGCGACTTTTTCTCATCCAGGCTCGGCAAACAGAAAGTGCGGCCGGCCCGAGAACAAATTTGAAGGCCGTCTCGACTGGCGATTTTGTGTGCTTGATGTAACTAATTCTATACCATTGCGTTCAATCCTTCTCGTCAGACCAACTGCGGCATGCGCTCGGTTTTTCCAGTTTAATCTCTTCGGGTTGAATTCCCCGCCGCTTGCAGCGTAAGCTTTACTTACACTCGAACCATCAGCTTGCTGCGGGGTTGTTCATTAAAGTTATGTAGGCAGCGGGTTCAATTGCCGCTCACTCTTGTCAAATGTGCCATTTTCTGCCTCGTGCTTGGTTGACGCACCGACCGTGGTACATGTTGTAGTGGCGGGTAAACTCGGCATACAGTTCAATAGCCGATAGGAAGCGAAGCGGCTGCATATTCAAAATGCAACTATCATTACCGATTCCAGTTCCAGATAAATCGAGTGGTTTAAACTGATGTTTTTAGGTCTATAATCGGATACCAAGAGTGATAGCTGTATCACGAACTTTGGACCATAAGGGATGTAGTGGGAGGGAGCCTTCCGTGGTTGTCGGGCTATGTCGTGGCGATAACAAATCAAGGGGGTTTGGGGCAGATGCACCCGCCTACCCCCGTGAGTGTTGTCGTTGACCCCAAGCTGAAGCGGGCACCGAGGAACTGGGTGTTGTCCAGAGTGGAACCACCCGCCGAGCAGTCAGCCGGGCCAAGGCTGGCGGACTGGTATATCACCGCAGCGGAAGCCTGGCCAAACGTGGTCGCCATGCCCATGGCAAAAATGATGCCGGTGAATGATATCAAGTTAAATTTTTTCATTTTTACCCCCCGTTGTTTTGTCTGCTCGGTATGAAATACGTCTAGCGATTGAGGCGTTGTTAATCGTGTCTGTTTATCCGCAATCTGTGATGTTGAGGGTTAATTTCATTTAGCCCAACCTATCGCGCTTTCTGGCCCTGGCTGTCCACGGCTTCCGTCGCGAGGCCAGCGTTGTTGAAACGCTGAGTGTTGCTATTGCCCAGCGCGTCGGTGACGGTAGTTTCCACCACCACGCCGGGGCGGGTAATGGCTTGTCCGGCTTGATTTTGTGCCCAGTTTTCGCCGCTAACCTGATATTTCACCCCCACAGCTGTAGCGCATGCGCCGGCCGGCTTGTATGAGAATTTCAGTTCCTGGCCATCTTCCAGCACCCGCCCGCTCTTGCTGTAATACATGGTAATGGAGCTGGTCTTGCCGCATTACGCGTAGCCTACGCTTGCTGCCAGGAGTCCGTCGGCGCACCGTAGGTGAATGGCATTTTCATTGGTCTGGCAATTAGATCGTGACTGGATGGCCAGTGTTATCTATTCCCTTGAACGGGCTTACTTTGATTTCGCCTTCACGCTTGCGCGCTTGAGCAATGTCAAAGCTGTTCTGCATGCGCATGAGTGTATCCATCGAAACACCGAATGCCTTTTCAATCCTGAGCGCCATTTCAGACGACAGATGCGCTCGCTCGTTGAGGAGCATCGAGAGCGTGGCCCGCGTAACCCCCAGAGCCTCGGCTGCCGCCGTCACTGTCAAACCCAACGGATCGATGATTTCATGCCGGATAAAGCCGCCGGGATGGGCGGGATTCTTCAACCGAATTTCTGCAATTGCGCTCATGGCCATCTCCTAGTGGTAATCTTCATAGTCGAGGTCGATAATCTCGATCTCGCCAGCATCGATCCGAAACGTCATTCGCCAGTTCTTTGTCACAAAGAGACTCCATGTTCCCTTGCGATCCCCACTGAGCATATGTGCCTTCCAGCTCGGTACTGTCCGCAACTCCTCTTTGCGCTCCATATCTTGGAGAAACGAGACCATCCGGCGGATCTTCTCAATGACAGCGGGTTGAAGGCCGCTCGCATCATCGGTTTCGATGAAACGGCGCGGCCCTTTATGGATGACGTTTCTGATCCTCATGATTGATCTTACTAATTTCAATCGTTCGGTGTCAAGTTACGACATACGAAATGGTACGATTCAAGCGCATGTTTGTAACGCATGTGTTCATCCCATTTTGATATTAGGCTTCGCAAGCCACCTGGGTGACCTGATCGATGGGGCTCACGCTTATCTGGTTGGAAAAGCCCAAAGGATCGGTTGCCTGGGTGACGCGCCCGGCCAGATCGCGGAGGAGGGTAGTGGTATTGCCCACCACATCGGTGCCTTTCAGCATGCGGCCCGTGTTTGGATCATATTCCATGGTGCGGGTCACCTTGTCGCCATTGTCAGTGAATTGGGTAATGTCGTCATAGGTACCGTTTTTTGTGGTGTTAAAACCGCTTTGCCCGTTCGGGGCAGATAACACTATAACAACGTTGCTCTTCCTTCGCTACAAAGCCAAGCCTTACATTGCTACGCCTGCTGCAAACTGCTGCAGGCGTTGACCCTCAGCACGCGCCTCGGCTACCAATTGGTTCCAGTCGTCAGGGGGATGGCCGCTTTCCAGCATCTTGCGGAACACCCGGTAGGCGTCGTCGCTACTCTCGTAGGCGCGCTTGGTATCCTCGTCGTTGATCCAGACGAACACGATTACCTTGCTCGGCGCGTGGAAACGGAAGAACAGTCGGTACTGCTGAAGGAATTTGGCCCGGATCCAGTGCTTGTGTTCGTCGCCGAGGGTGTTGCCTTGTCGGTATTCCGGCCGCGTCGGATCCTGCGGGATGGCGTCGAACGCCAACTTGGTGATTGCCGCCAGTCGCTTGCTGACGTTCTTCTTCACGTACATCACAGGGTCTTTTTGCTTGAACACCTCGACCTGCCGGGCCAATGCTTCAAGTTGTACCAAGAATAGGGGGTGAGCGAAAACCGTCCAGCCGTTGATGATCAAGGGCGCGGGTTTGCTTGCATTCATTCATCGTCTGCCGAAAGTGGAGCGTCAAGATCAACTTCGATACGATCGACCAGCGACTGGATATGCTGCACAAAGCTAGCATCGACGACCTGCAGGCGTTCCGGATGGCTGGCGATGTCGCGGGCTAAAAAGCTCAGAAACTGGCCAAGCACCGGGTCATTTCCTTCGGAAACTTCGGCGCGTGTCAGCACGACTTCGCCGCTGGACCGGATCGTGTAGTGAATCTTGTCGCGCTTGCCCAGCTGAAGGGCGCGACGCACGGTCTCTGGTACCGTAGTCTGGTAGCGGTCGGTCAGCGTGGATTCGACTTCGAGGGTGGCAGGCATGGGGCTCTCCTATCAAAAATGTAGATGCCTTGCATGGTAAGGTGATCACATTACCATGTCAATGCAAGTGCATTACCTTTAGTTGTCGCTGTCCAGCTTCAAATTTGGATGGCGACCAGTTATCCACATCGAACACCGCGACCAGCGATGCCTGATTTCGGTTCGGAAGACAGTCAAGACGGTATCTTATATCTTTCTTTCCGTGGTGGTTAGCTACCATCACACGAAGCAGAGGAAGCTTGAGCCCAACCTTAAGGCTCGACCTTGTGACGTAGATCAAGCCCTCTGCTTCACCTTTCGCCGGCATAGACACTGAACGGTATCCAAGGGGTGAACCCTGCATGCACAAGGCAAGTGGGCGAAGTTGGCTAACATTGAAACAGGAGGTCATCATGTTCTATCTCGGTATGGATGTGGCAAAAGCCAAATTGGATTGTTGCCTGTTGCTGGATGAAGCCAGTGGCAAGCGCAAGGCCAAAGTAGTGAATAACACCCAGTCAGGCATCGTTGATTTGCTGGCTTGGGTTGCCAAACAAAACGTTTCCCCAGAAGCATTGCATATCGTCATGGAAGCCACCGGCATCTATCACGAACAAGCTGCCATGGCGCTCGCGGATGCTGGCGTGATGGTTTCCATCATCAATCCGGCACAGGTTAAAGATTTTGGCCGTGGGCTGGCCGTGCGCACCAGGACCGATGGCGTGGACAGCGTTGTGCTGGCTCGTTATGGCGCATTGCTCAAACCTAAAGCTTGGGTGCCTCCTCCTCAGGAAGCACGGGTACTTCAATCGTTGTTGGTCCGCCGTGAAGCCATTGCCCAAGATTTACATCGCGAGCGCAATCGCCAGGAGAAAGCCCATGCCACAGACACACCAACACTGATTCATAAATCACTTGAAGAGAGCATTGGGTTTCTAGCCAAACAGTTAGCCCAGCTACAAAAGGATATTGATGCACATATCGACAAGCATCCGAATCTTCAGAAAGATAGGGCATTGCTCCAGAGTATTCCAGCAATTGGCCCGCAGGTGGGGAGCAATATACTCTCTGTCATGCACAACCATGATTTCGGTTCAGCTGAACAGTTGGCGGCTTATCTGGGACTCGTTCCGGTGGAACGACAGTCGGGTAGTTCGGTGCTGGGACACGCGCGAATGTCCAAGGCCGGCCCCGCCAGAATACGCGCCGTGCTCTATGTGGCTGCCGTCGTGGGAACACGCTACAACCCACACGTCAAAGCTGTTTATGAACGCCTGCTTGCCCGAGGCAAGTCCAAGATGTCCTCCCTCGGTGCCGCAATGCGCAAGCTGGTGCATTTGTGCTTTGGCGTACTCAAAACTCAACAGCCGTATCAACACGATTACCTGAAAAATGCTTGACTTTAAAGACGGTATCTACGTTAGCCCAGGCTACGCTCGCTTACGGGGTACGCCTTACGCGGGTGGAAACATCACCCGTCGGGGTTTTATCCAGTTCATTTTCAATGAGCTTACATAGTTTATTTAGTTTGGTTGGGCAACGTGTTCGCACGTTCTCATATATTTGTTGAGCCTCCTCTGGGCTCATAAGCTCATCAACATGGTGAAGAACAAATCGTTTGAAGCGCTTATCCTTCGATGCTGGCTTATTCAGTTCGTCAATTGACTTCCAGTCGTTCACTAGCAACTCAACGATTACCTCACTGTATCCTTCGCCAATTGACGCATCATCGCATTGTGCAAACCGCTTAAATGATTTGTAAACACTACCCCAGTCCTGTAGATTTAATTTTGAGGCTTCGCCTTCAGCCTCTATTGCATCATTTCTGCTACAAGACTTCACTCTTGCCGCAAAAGCATGCCCAGCAAAACCTACAGAGAAAATCAGTATGGCAATAAGTAATCGCATATTGCTCCCCTATCGATAACAGTTAATGACTCTACCGGGTCGTCACTTTTCTCAAGCTGTTGTATTAAGGAAGTCGCATCATCAGTTGTTCGTATACAACCATCAGTTGCATGTTTGTAACCCTTTCTTCCAGCCTTATCTTTTTTATCCCTATGGCCAGAATGAACACCACAACCACGACATCCTGGGAGGTCAAACACTACGTTTCCGTTTGAGCCAAACTTACTACTTGGTGAGTCATCTTTGTGAAATCTGAAGTAGTCGATATTGTATGTCCCCTCTGGCCAAGAACCTCTGCTCCCGGTTTGTGCATTATTTGCGGCATCGAATTTCTGAATGATGTCGCCACTACCATCCAAGACATAAAGTTTTTGCAAGTTATTGTTGTACACAAGGTAGCTCAAACCAAACGGATCAACAAAACTAACCGGATTTTCCCCTACATAGGTATAGAAATTCAATCCCCCCACCAACCCAATCGGATCCCCACTAATAAACCTTTTCAAAACCGGATCAAAATACCTCGCACGATAATAATAAACCCCCGTCAAATCATTTTCCCGCCCGGTATATACGCTTGAATTGCCGTCATCATTTGCGGATGGTGTGGTCTCGCCATAGGGGCTGTATGCATAATAATTCTGCACGCTCGCGTCATCCTTCAGCATCGCCACCACACTGCCCAGCGCATCGGTCAGGTAATGTCGTGCCGCCGCCGCAGTATATCGTGCCAGCATTTCATCGACGGCAATACCCGACAACAGTTTGACGTTGACCGTATTGCCCGCCAGCTCGGCGATAACCTGACTACCATCATAGAGAAACCCAACGCTCTGTCCATTGACGGTTTTTTCGATGCGTCGGCCCAGCGCGTCATAAGCAAAGCTGGCGGTAAGGCCCGGTCCGGTGATTGCAGTCAGCCAGCTACGCGTATTCCAGGTGTACGTGGTTGTTTGCCCGGTGGACTGGCTGATCTTGCTGACCAAGTTGCCATTGTCGTCATAGGCCAAATTGAAGATTTCACCGCTGCCCGTGAGAGTGAAGGTCAGCATACGGTCAGCCGCGTCGTAGGTAGCGGTGAACGGGGTTTCGTCGCGGCTGGGCAGCGTGGTGGTTTTGCTGGTGCGCTGGCCTTTGGCGTCATAGCCGTAGGCTATGCTGTTGATGACAGTGTTGTCGGGTTTACGATAGGTGATCCCGAGCAGGCGTGATGCGGCGTCGTACTGGTATTCCATGCGCACACCGTTGGACAGGGTTTTGACAGTAAGACGGCTGGCGGCGTCCCATTCGTAGCGGACCGGCGCTTCGTTGTTGAATTTGATGCTGGTCACCCGCCCGGCCTTGTCATAGTCATAGGCGGTGGTATCGACGTTGTCCAGATTGCGCGCAATGCGGCGACCCAGAGCGTCGTACTGGTACGTGATGACATGCATCTTATCGCTGAGATGATTTGATGCTACTGTGTAATGCCTGCTCTAAGGAAGTTAATGATCATGACCCTATCTGCTAACGAGAAGCCACATAAAAACATATTCGAGACTATTCTTGCGCGGCGTTCTGTACGCGCTTATGCGCCAATTGAACTTGACCGCAACACCATTCAAAAATTGCTGGAAGCCGCCGTGCGCGCGCCCACAGCCATGCATGAAGAACCGTGGGCATTCGTCGTTGTGCAGAACAGACAGCTTTTAAAGCAATTGTCCGATCGCGCCAAGCCTCTTTTCATCGAGAGGTTGCATCGCACCCACCAGACAGGTGTTCATGCAATAGATACCTTCTCCAACCCGGATTTCAATATCTTCCATAACGCAGGCACGCTCATTGTCATCTGCGCCAAACCATCCGACCATTTTGTAGAAGCTGACTGCTGGCTGGCGGCGGAAAACCTGATATTAGCGGCCTGCGCCATCGGGTTGGGCAGTTGCGTTATCGGCTCTTCTGTTGAGGCACTAAACACTCCAGAGGTGAAAGCAGAACTCAACATCCCGGCAGAATTTAATGCAGTAGCGCCAATCATCGTGGGCGTGCCGAGCGGAGAAGCCGCCTCAACTTCAAGACGAAAGCCATTGATTCTTGGCTGGAAACAGTGAGCCAACAGCCTCTTGTACCAATCAATCGGTGCCAATTAAACATGAACTCATTAATACGCGCAGCATTCGATTTTTTAGTGTCTGAAATAGGCAGTGTACTCAAAATTATTGGGGAATGGCATGTTTGCCCATTCAAACGCTTAAGTATTTAAAAGCCTTTAAAATTTTGTGCCATTGATCTGTAAGCAGACCATTATCTCAATAAGGACACGATGTCACCCGAACCGGCAGATAAGAAGTTTGGTTTGCATCCAGACGTACTCAAGCTGGGTCTGGTGAGCTTTTTGACTGACCTTAGCTCCGAGATGATTTTTTCCGTTTTCGCGATTTTCTTTACAACCATCGCAGGGGCATCAGCCGCTTTGCTTGGCATGATCGAGGGACTTGCCGACTTGTCCGCATCCTCGTTGAATTACTTAGCTGGCTGGTTGTCAGATCGAACCGGAAATCGCAAAGTCTTCGCTCTGGCCGGATATGGTTTCTCCACGCTAGCTAAAATCATTCTCTTGATCACCAGTTCGGTCATGGGACTCAGTATATTTCGTGTCATCGAGCGGCTGGGCAAGGGTTTCCGCGGGCCGCCACGAGATGCCTGGCTTTCGGCAGTATCCGACAAAGACACAAGGGGATATTCGTTCGGAGTGCACAAGGCTCTCGACAAATCCGGAGCCGTTCTTGGCCCGCTAGTGGCGTACGGTCTGCTTTCGTGGCTTGGTGACGGAGCCTCGACGTTCCGGATCCTGTTCTGGGTTGCGCTCATTCCCGCCTTGCTCGGCATCGTGGTCTTGAGTCTCATCAAGGATCAGCCAGGGGTTCAGCACCGACGCGAGAACATGTTCGAAACATGGAAAATCCTCAGTCCGGAATTCAAGCGCTATCTCGTCGCTGCAGGAATCTTTTCGCTGGCCTATTTCAGTTTCGGCTTTCTACTGCTGCGTGCACACAGCGTCGGTTTTTCAGTCAAGGACATCGTGTTGCTTTATGCCTTGTTCAATATTGCGTTCGTTGTTGCATCACCGCTGATTGGCAAACTTGGCGATAGTTTTGGAAGGGCGCGGATAATTATGCTGGGCTATCTGATCTATTTGTTGATGAGCCTCGGCTTCGCATTTGCAACCACACAATGGCAGGTCATTGTCCTGTTCATCATCTATGGCGTGTTTTATGCGATCGACGAAGTCCAAAGCAAGGCTTTTATAGCAGATCTCGAATTGGAGCGGCGCGCGTCTGCGATCGGTGTCTACAATTTTGTGACCGGCCTTATCTACCTGCCTGCATCGCTGATCGCTGGGGCTTTGTGGTTGATGCATCCGTCCAGTGCTTTCCTAATGGCCGCATGTCTCGCCTTTACTGCACTGACGATGTTCATATTCTTGCGGCCGGATCAAAAGAGTTGTTCTGACGCATTCCCCCACTAAGTTGAATTGATTGGTTCCGGCAATCCTATTTTTCGTCCGACATGAAGATTACGGCAATTTAGTAATCGAGATGCTGCAAGTTATTATTTAAATCATATCGCCGCTATTTATTTACTTATCCAATCCAAATTCCTGAATCTTGCGTGTCATCGTGTTGCGTCCCATACCCAAGAGGGTAGCGGCTTCTATGCGCCTGCCATCGGTGTGTTTCAGTGCCTGGGTGATAAGTGTGCGTTCGAACTGCTGGTTTAAACTGCCTAGTATATTTTGATCGCCACGTTGCAATGCAAGCGCGACCTGCAGACCCAATTCGTAACGCCAATCGTCGGACGGGGCGTCAGTGACGGCGGATGCCTCGCGCCATTCGAGTGGCAAGTCGGCAATTTCTATCTGTTGTGATGGTGTCATTACAGTGAGCCAGTGGCAGAGGTTTTCCAGTTGCCGCACATTGCCGGGAAAATTCTGTGTTGCAAGATAATTCAGTGTGTCCTCGCTGAAAGTCTTTTGTTCGACAGCAAGTTCACCTGCTTTTTTCTGCAAAAAATATTTCGCCAACAAGGGGATATCCACGCGCCGTTCACGCAGTGGAGGAAGACGCAGGCGGATGACATTGAGGCGGTGAAATAAATCTTCACGAAATAAACCTTCTTTTACCCTCTCATCAAGATTCTGGTGCGTGGCGGCAATAATGCGTACATTGGTTTTAATCGGCTGATGCCCTCCAACGCGATAATAATTTTTGTCCGACAGCACGCGCAATAAACGTGTCTGCAGCTCCGCCGGCATATCACCGATTTCGTCAAGAAAAAGTGTGCCACCTTCGGCTTGCTCAAAACGGCCGTGGCGAGTGGTGGCCGCGCCGGTAAATGCACCGCGCTCATGGCCAAACAATTCGGATTCGAGCAAATCTTTTGGAATAGCCGCAGTGTTAATGGCGATGAAGGGTTCGTTGGCGCGCGGGCTGTGGCGATGCAGAGCTTGTGCTACCAGCTCCTTGCCGGTGCCGGATTCGCCGTTGATGATCACCGTTGCATGGGAGTGTGCGAGCCGTCCAATAGCGCGGAACACTTCCTGCATCGCTGGTGCTTGCCCCAGGATATCAGGTGCAGATGCGGCTGATTGCTCTTCTGCAGGTGCATCAGTACGCAGGCTTTGTTCTAGTGCGCGGCGTATTAGTGCGACAGCCTGGTCGACGTCAAATGGTTTGGGCAGATACTCAAATGCTCCACCTTGAAATGCCGACACCGCGCTTTCCAGATCAGAATAAGCAGTCATGATAATGACTGGCAAACTCGGAATCCTTTCTCGTATTTTTTGCAAAAAATCCAGCCCGGAGCTGCCGGGCATGCGGATATCGCTGATGACGGCTTGCGGTGTGCCGTGCTGCAGCGCGGCTAATGCTTCATCGGCCGAGGCGAAGCTTGTAAATTTGATGTCCGAACGTTCCAAGGCTTTTTCCAGTACCCAGCGTATGGAACGGTCATCGTCAATGATCCAAACAGGTTTCATATTGGTTCCCATTTTGTTCACTTTATTTTAGTGGCAGCATTACAGAGAAGCAGGTACGTCCCGGTTCACTGTCAAACGCTATGCTGCCTTCATGTTGGCTGACAAAATCTTGCGCCAGGGTTAGTCCCAGACCATGTCCATTGTCACGGCCAGAGACCAGTGGATAAAATATCTTGTCGTGTAAATGTACGGGGATGCCAGGGCCATTGTCTATGACCTGAACGATTACCGCCAAGCGATGGCGTTTTTTCATCAATGTTACTTGGCGCGAGATACGTGTGCGTAGCACAATATTACCTTGTCCCTGCATGGCCTGCGCAGCATTACGTACAAGATTCAGTATTGCCTGAATAAGTTGCTCCTTGTCGCCCATTAGCACTGGCAGGCTGATGTCGTAATCGCGTTGAATAGACATATTTTCTGGGAATTCAGCAAGAACTACGCTTCGCACGCGTTCAAGTACTTCGTGAATGTTGAGGGAACTGAAATTGGGCTTATGTTGCGGGGTGAGCAGTTTTTCCATAAGTGAAACCAAACGGTCGGTTTCCTGAATGACGACTTGGGTGTATTCACGCAGGCCAGGTTTCTCCAATTCATGTTCCAGTAGTTGTGCAGCGCCTCGTATGCCACCCAAAGGGTTCTTGATTTCGTGTGCCAGATTGCGTAACAGAAGGCGATTAGCTTGAGTCTGGTCTAGCATCTGTTCTTCGCGTGCTAACTTTAGCGGACGATCAATGGTATGAAATTCAAGTAGCAAATGTTTGTTTAATTGTAATGGCGTGGCGGTGCAGCGCAAATGCAACTTGCCATGTGGAGGTATGCCCAACGCAAGATCATGCTCGATATAGCTGGCGTTATTAGTTAGTGCATGCTGCATTGCAGCATCAAGTTGCTCGGTGTGAGTGAAGACATGCTGCACCGGATGGCCGATCAGACTTTTGCTGCTTAAGGCAAACAGATTTTCCGCAGCCGGGTTGAGGTAAGCGATATGCGACTGCTCATCCAGTAGAATAACTGCAGTGGCGAGGTGTTCAAAGGTAGGTAAAAAGGTATCGGCCATAAGCTCTTTGAAATGATTGCTCCATGGTTTATTGATAAATCTATCACACGCCAAAATACAAATTAGACGACAAATATACGCAATGGTTTTATCGAATTAGCTTTTAAAAAATACTACAAAATTTGCAGAAAAAAATCTTCATTTCGAATTTACTGTAAAGCAAAACCAGCTTTTATTCTTTTGTGACGGCTACCATTCTGACAACCATCACATTGACGCGTTACATTGCCCTACAATTAAGCATGTTTATTCATTCTGCCATAAGTGGCATACAAGAGCATGCCGGTAAAAATCGAACCTCCAATCAAGTTGCCCAGCGTGACCGGAACTTGATTCCAGAACCACCATTGATAAACACTGATGTCGGCACCCAATAGCATCGCGGTAGGTATTACGAACATATTGACGACACAGTGCTCAAATCCAAGTGCAAAAAATGTCATGATTGGTAGCCAGGGAGCGATGATTTTTCCAATAGTTGAAGTGGAGATCAAACCCAACACTACGCCTAAAGTCACCATCCAGTTGCAGAGGATGCCATTGATAAAGGCAGCGAGCCAGCCAATTGAACCTGTATGCTGGTAAGCAAGCGTTTTAGCCTGAGCAACTGCAATAATTTTTTCTGCTAATCGGCCACCCGGGGCAGGCGAAGTTCCAGTAAGTGCCAATGCCAGCAACCCGCCAAAAAACAGGCTGCCCAGCAAGTTCCCTAGAAAAACCCAGCACCAATTCCGTAACATTTCGCTGCCACTTATTTTTCCATCAGCGACACTCATCGGTAACAGCGCAAAGCTACCTGTGACCAATTCCAATCCGAGCAGTACGATCATCACGAAGCCTACGGGGAAAATGATCCCCATTACCAGTGCAGCAGCGCCCCCCGTAAATCCATCAGATACCCTGAACGCAAGTGCAGTCGCAAAACCCAGCAGCACCCCGGAAAGAAAACCTCGAAGCAGCATATCCTGAACACCAAGAGATGCTTTTTTTTCGCCAACAACAACAAGTTGCTCTATTAACTTGATAGGTTGCACGTAATCCATTTGCATCACCTTTAACGTTATGAAATTAACCTTCGGATAATTCTGTAACTTTATGCAAGCGATAAATACACCACATCATTTTCTACCTTGACCGGATAAGAGCGCGTGCACCCCACGTCTGGCGCCACTGCTTTACCGTCATCCAGGCAGATATTCCAGCCATGCAGCGGGCAAGCTACTTTCTTCCCGAATACGATGCCTTGTGACAGATGGCCGCCCTTATGCGGGCACCTATCGAGCAACGCAAATACCTCTCCCTCCGCAGTGCGGAACAGTGCGATGTCCCCCTGTTTTGTCGTAACTACGCGTGCGCCCAGAGGTGGTATTTCTTCTAAAGTTGTGACTTCATGCCAAGTGTTCATGATTTGCCCCTTTTTAAATTGCCAGCGATTCGAATTCACGCGCATTGATGTTTTCTTTGGCCCATGGGTTTGTTGCACCCTGCAGCGCATATAGCAATCTTGCGTATAAAGCTTTGCGATTGGCTGCATTTTCTACCACGTGTTTCTTGACATGGTCCAGACCAACCCGTTCGACGTAATGTACTGTGCGGTCCAGGTAATGTGCTTCTTCGCGATAAAGCTGGGCGAATGCGCCGGTGTACTCCATCACTTCATCGTGAGTCTTTACCTTCACCAGGAATTGCGCGACCACGGTCTTGATACCGCCGTTACCCGCTACATAGATTTCCCAACCTGATTCCACGCCGATTATGCCTACATCTTTGATGCCTGATTCCGCACAGTTACGCGGACAGCCGGACACGGCAACCTTGAATTTGTGCGGCATCCACATATGGTCAAACGCGCGCTCGATGTCGATACCCATCTGCGTCGAGTCTTGCACACCGAAACGGCACCACTCGCTGCCCACACAGGTTTTGACCGTGCGCAAGGCTTTTGCATAGGCGTAGCCTGAGGGCATGTCCAGATCTGCCCACATTTTCGGCAAGTCTGTTTTTTTTACGCCGAGTAAATCGATGCGTTGTCCCCCAGTCACCTTAACCGTCGGGACGTTGTATTTTTCTGCTACATCAGCGATGCGGCGCAATTGCTGTGGAGTGGTGATGCCGCCGTACATGCGCGGCACTACCGAAAATGTGCCGTCCTTTTGTATGTTGGCGTTGGCGCGCTCATTGATGTAGCGTGATTGTGGATCGTCTTTTGCTTCATGCGGCCAGGCGCATAGCAGGTAATAGTTCAATGCCGGCCTGCACTTGGCACATCCATTTGTGGTGTTCCAGTTAAGGAATATCATGGCTTGCGAGATCGAAATCAACCTTTCCTCGCGGATTGCTTTGCGCACTTCTTCATGACTGTGAGAAGAGCAGTCACATAAAGGCTTCACGGTCGTAGCTTGCGGCGCATAAGCCCCCCCGACAGTGGAAGCGAGAATTTGTTCGACCAGACCGGTACATGAACCACAGGAAGCAGAAGCCTTGGTGTGCTTGCGTACATCCTCCAGCGTGAACAGCCCTTGTTCCTTGATTGCCTTGACGATAGTACCTTTGCATACTCCATTGCAACCGCAGACTTCCATCGCGTTTGTCATCGTGGCCGCAAGGTTTTGTCCTTGAGAGCCGGCATTGCCTATATGGGATTGGCCGAATATTAATTGGTCACGGATTTCGGCGACATTTTTACCATCACGTATCATCTGGAAATACCACGAGCTATCCTTGGTATCGCCATACATCACTGCGCCGATGAGCGTATTATTGTTCAGTACCAGTTTTTTGTATCTCCCGCTGGTGACATCGTGCATTACGATCTCATTCGTTTCTTTGCCGCCAGTAAAATTACCGGCCGAAAACAAATCTACTCCGGTGACTTTGAGCTTGGTGGAGGTAACCGAGCCTTGGTAGTATGCGATTCCCATGCGCGCCAGATGATTGGCGCAGACCTTGGCCATATCGAATAGCGGGGCGACCAAACCGTAAGCGATGCCGCGATGTGAAACGCACTCACCCACCGCGTAGATACTGGGGTCATAGGTTTGCATGGTATCGCTCACCACAATGCCGCGATTACAGTAAACCCCGGCTGATTCTGCCAGCGCAACATTCGGGCGGATGCCAACTGCCATCACCACCAGGTCGGCAGGAATCTCACTGCCATCCTTGAAGCGAATCGACTTTACGCGGCCATGTCCATCGTCTACTAACTCTTGAGTCTGCTGCTCCAAGATGAATTTCAACCCCTTGGCTTCCAAAGCGGATTGCAGCATTTTTGCTGAATTATCATCCAGTTGGCGTTCCATCAGCCATGGCATGATATGCACAACGGTGACATCCATACCTCTAAGCGCCAAGCCATTGGCGGCTTCCAGCCCGAGCAGGCCGCCGCCGATGACCACCGCGTGTTTATATTTTTCAGCTGCGGCTATCATCGCGTTGGTGTCCTGGATGTCGCGGTAGCCAATCACACCGGCCAATTCCTTGCCGGGAACCGGCAGAATGAAGGAACTAGAGCCGGTCGCCAGCAACAGTCTGTCGTATTCGGCTTCTGTGCCATCTTCAGCCACCACCACCTTGCTTTTTCGGGCGATACGCACGACCTTCTTGTTCAGATGCAAGGTGATATTGTTTTGCTTATACCAGTCAATGTCGTTCAGGATAATGTCCTGGATGCCTTGTTCGCCCGCCAATACCGGTGACAACATGATGCGGTTGTAATTAGGATAGGGTTCGGCACCAAATACGGTAATGTCATACAAATCGGGAGTCAGTTTCAATAACTCTTCCAGAGTTCGCACGCCCGCCATTCCGTTACCCACCATGACCAGCTTCATTTTTTTCATGACATCGCTCCTGATTACAAAATTGTTATGCGGCCAATCGCTGCGAAACGTGTTCCGCCATTTCGGCAAATCGCACTACTTCGCCAATAACTATGATCGCCGGGCTAGCCATTTTTTCGGCAACCACCAAGGATTCAAGTTGCCCTAGCGTAGTCACTACCTGCTGCTGATTAGGCAGCGTTCCGTTCTGGATTGCGGCTGCAGGCATATCTGTCGATAACCCATTTGCTATCAATCGCTGCATGATGTGCCCTAAATTGGACATACCCATATATATGACCAGAGTAGTGCCTGTCGCCGCCAATGCCTGCCAGTTCGGTTCCTCTGTTCCTTGCGTATGGCCCGTGACAAACGTTACGCCATGCGTGCAGTCTCTATGCGTTAGCGGAATGTTCAAAGCAGCCGTAACTGCCATGCCGGAGGTAATGCCACTAATAACGGATACCGAAATACCGGCTTGCCGCAAAGCTTGTAGTTCCTCACCTCCGCGCCCGAACATAAACGGATCACCGCCCTTGATGCGTGCTACCACCTTGCCTGCACGCGCCAGTGAAATCATTTGCTTATGGATGAATTTTTGTGGCGTAGAGTTACATCCCCCGCGTTTGCCCACGTGAATAATCTGCGCGCAGTCTTTGGCAAATCCCAGAACATCAGGATTCACTAAATCATCAATCAGAATGGCATCCGCCAGTCCGATGGAGCGCACTGCACCAAGAGTCAGCAGTTCCAAACTGCCTGGTCCTGCACCTATCAAATATACTTGTGCATTTTTCATATTTATTCCCATTCCTAGACGGATATTGTCGGCATATAGAGAAAACATCCCGCTGTACCCACAAATCAAAATTTAAATCAACTCATTGGTTAGATGATTAGTTATGAGCAATATTGATGCCATAATTTTTTTAAAATTAAATCAATAAATTACATATTTAATGATATTAATTAAACTTGGCCTGCACGATGTCAGTGCGATCGCTACCGGAAAGTGCATGTAATTGGTGCGCATGCAATAGAGTTACAGGACATGCGAAGGGGAGGGGCGCGGATGTATCAGTTCAGTGGTGTCGTTGGCACGATGACTAGGGGATTTACTGGCTTATCTGGCGGGGGAGTTGCCGGTGGCGGGGTTGATGCAAATCGAACAGATTGTACGAGCTTGATAATCAACGCGGGTTCTGGAATGATTTCTATATAGCGTCCATACAGAAGCGAGTTCCTGGTTTTAATTCTTCGTATATTCGGTAATCCGTTTCCATCATGCCAAGAGCTTCATATGCATTTTGGGCAAGAATATTTTCTTTTTCTACATAAAGGCGAAACCCGCAAATACTTGGATTATTATTCGCAGACTCTCGAATAAAATTATAAAGCTCAGTATAAATCCCTTTTCGGCGCTCATTTGGCTCAATGTAGACGCTTTGAATCCACCAAAAAATACCATTTCGCCAATCGCTCCATTCCGTAGTTACCATTAGTGATCCAATAGCTTCATTGTCACGTTCTGCAATCACATAAAAACCAAGATTGGGATTATTTAAAAGTTTATCGACGCCCTTTGATATTACTTCCGGTATTAATTCTTTCTGTTCTGTTTCGAGAGCCATGGCTCGATTAAATTTAGTTATAACTTGAACATCACGAATTTCAGCAAGGCGAATCAATATTTCTTGAGGCATTTTATTGGTTATTCTCATATTTAAACATCATGCTAACTAAAATTAGTTACATATAAATGAATAAAAAATCTTCAAATTTTGCTGACCGACATATATCAAGCTTCAGTTTGACAAGATTTTTTCCTAAACATACATTACCCATACCATTTTAAAAATTAAAAATAATTTAATGATTATTTTAGTAACAGACAATCACGTTATATATAAGAAATTTTTTAAATTGCCACACTCGGCCTAAAGAAAAAATAACATTAGATAGAGCTTATCAAAAATGAATTCAAATAATTCTATTTTTAATGAACAAGAAGCACTTCATGAATTGAAGCACTTTTTGCCGAGTCAGGCTCCGCTAAAAGATTTTATCCATCACAATACGTTGCATGCGTTTCAGAATTTTCAATTCTATGATGGCATTCGTCATGCTTCCAAAATATTTGGTTATTTTGTTTCTCTTGAGTTAGAAGATTATAGATCGCTCTATATATCTAAACGTATCCGGGAAGACATTCTAAAAAGAATTATTGCTGAGAAAAAAGGTTTAGAGAACGCAAATGAGTGGATGAAAAATGTGCTCAGTAAGAGATATGACACATCTATTGCATCAAGAATCGGTTTGCTAAGATTAAATTGGAAAAATCAATATCGTATAGATCTTGATTTGTTTGTCCATCCATTACTTTTCAGAATTCTTTGCAGTTATCTCGATCAGGGAATTTCAATATGGGGTTTCCCCGTTGGGCATAAAGGCTTTCTTTCTTCTTTAAGAGAAATAGAAGAAAACAGTTTTACAAGTTTCTTTAAAAGAAGAAGAGCCAAAGAACTCCTCCTTAAGGGCAATTGTAAAGTTGAAGATTTGCTAAAAATTCTTGTTGGTGACGAATCGCTTTACAAGCAATATTTATTCGATCAGCAATTTGCTCATCAAGGTTGGTCAGGTATGGTATCCGCCATTGAGAATCAACCACAATCTCTGCTGAACCCAAAAAAAATATCAATTCATGACTTAATTATTTTTGAACTCTTACTCGAGATTGATGCACTTGATTTCCAATTTGAAGAAGATTGGTTGCCAATTGGCAGCAATTTAAAAAACAGACCTGTAGAACTTTTTGATGAAGTTCCCAAAACAGAATTAGATGAAGTTCTTTCAATTTGGCAAGATGCTTTTGAATGGTCTTATTATGATCAAGTGCTTGCCGCTATTCAATTGCAAAAAAGGAAAGACGAAACAGTAACATTCCACAAAAGTTTTCAAGTGTTCACATGTATCGACGATAGGGAGCTTTCGTTCCGTCGTTACCTTGAAAGAATTGACTCGGAATGTGAAACTTTTGCAACACCTGGATTCTTTGGCGTTGAATTCTTTTTTCAACCTGAACATGGAAAATTCTATACAAAATGTTGTCCTGCACCAGTTACACCAAAACATTTAATTAAGGAAACAGAAACCAAAAAAAAGAGGAAGAAAGAAGCATATTTCTCTAAATTATCACATTCTCTTTTTCGAGGTTGGCTAATTACTCAAACACTGGGATTACTGTCAGGATTTAAACTGGCACTGAATATTTTCCGGCCTTCCGCGATGCCTGCCATGGCTTCACCAATTGCACATATGGATAAGGTTTCAAACCTTACTATTGAGAACAAAAATACGAACCATCGGGAAAACGATTTGCAAGTGGGATTTACAATCGAAGAGATGGTTCAAAGAGTAGAAACAATTTTAATAAGCATTGGACTTGTAAAAGATTTTGCATCAATTGTATATGTGGTCGGACATGGTGCAACCAGTATTAATAATCCGCATTACTGTGCTTATGACTGTGGAGCCTGTGGAGGCAGGCCTGGTTCAGTTAATGCAAGAGTATTTTGTTTTATGGCTAATCACCCTGAAGTTAGAGCAGTGCTGAACTCAAGAGGACTAGTAATTCCAATAGAAACACAATTTCTAGGTGCCCTTCATGATACTACGCGTGACGAGATTACGTATTTCGATGAAAACTTACTTTCTCCCGTGAATTCGACAAACCACAAAAAAAATACACCCGTTTTCGTCAAGGCGTTGGATTTAAATTCAAAAGAAAGATCGAGAAGGTTAGTGTCAATTGATACTAACTTGAGCGCCAAAAAAATTCATGAAGAAATTCTTAGGCGATCAGTTTCATTATTCGAACCTCGACAAGAACTTAACCATTCAACCAACGCAATTTGCTTTGTCGGCAGGCGAGATCTATCCAAGGACATCTATCTGGACAGACGGTCGTCTATGAATTCTTACAATTACAAAATAGATCCTGAAGGAAAATATCTATCTAATGTAATGAAACCTATTGCCCCGGTTATGGGAGGAATCAGTCTCGAATACTTTTTCTCGCGAGTTGATAATTACAAATTGGGCGCAGGAACAAAACTTCCACATAATGTTATGGGACTTATTGGCGTTGCTAACGGCAGTGATGGCGACTTAAGACCTGGCCTCCCAAGTCAAATGATTGAAGTTCATGATCCTATCCGTCTCCTTGTTATCGTAGAACACTTTCCTGAAATCGTATTGGCAGCAATTAATCAGCAACCAGCAAATTATGAATTTTATATAAATGAGTGGGTTCGGCTAGTTGCGGTAAATCCAGAGACGCGCGAGATTTTTTTATTTAAAGACGGCGGCTTCTCTCTTTACCGTCCATTAACACGAGCTCTTGGCTCTATATCAGATGTTATTACTTTAATTGAATCAGTTAAAGCAGCAGAATCTACTCATATAGTTGAAGCCACTAAAGAGAATTTGCCAGTCTACTTAATTAATTAAAATTTAAAAATGACTTTGCTACTCTCATCAATGCTTCAATTTTTTATACTCATACCATTTTTGGGGTTTATTTTTAGTCTATTTATCCCAGAAAAAATGGAAAATGCTGTCTCACGGACTGTCCTTTTTACCGTGGGTTTGCATTTAATTATTTCTTGGGTATTCTTGATTGTATGGCTACTCTATAATTATCCAACACTTGAGAAAAGCGGAATTATCCTTTTTAAAACAAAGGAGTATCAATTTTTAGTTTCTTTCTATTTTGATAAGATCAGTGCCGTTTACCTATTTGTTGGTTCTGCCCTCACACTTCTGGTAACACAATACTGCCGTTGGTATCTTCATCGAGAAAGTGGTTACAAACGATTTTTTAACATCATTCTTTTCTTTTATATTGGTTATAACATAATAATATTTTCAGGAAATTTTGAAACCCTTTTTGTTGGCTGGGAGATACTTGGTCTTTCTTCTTTTTTGTTGATTGGATTTTACAGAGACAGATATTTACCTGTAAAAAATGCGCTCAAGGTCTTTACAGTATTTCGTATTGCCGATATGAGCTTACTCATTGTTATGTGGATGAATCATTATTTATGGCGTAAAAATATTAACTTTTCAGAATTAACTGATAAACAATTTATTAGCGAAAATCTTCAAAATCATCCTCTCCTTGGTGTTCTTATTTCCCTGATGATATTACTTGCCGCCGCAGTAAAATCAGGTCAACTTCCTTTTTCTTCCTGGGTTCCAAGAGCAATGGAAGGTCCAACCCCATCCAGTGCAATTTTTTACGGATCGCTTTCAGTTCATTTAGGTGCATTTCTTTTATTAAGAACATTTCCTTTTTGGGAACACCTTACTTCCATAGTAATAACTGTAATATTTTTAGGATTATTTACCAGCATTGTTGCCACAGGAATTGCACGAGTCCAATCATCCGTTAAAACGCAAATTGCCTATTCCTCGATTGCACAAATTGGACTGATTTTTATTGAAATTGCTTTAGGTTTTCACAGCCTTGCTTTGATACATTTTACCGGAAACGCCTTTTTAAGAACCTATCAACTATTAGTTTCGCCTTCGGTAGTAAGCTATATGATTCGCGAGCAATTTTATAATTTTATTCCACGTCATTATATTGATAGAAAGTCAGTTCTCAAAAAAATTGAATATTCAATATATTTGTTATGTCTCAAAGAGTTCAATCTGGATAGCTTCGTATATCGTTTCTTTTGGAATCCTTTGAAGTGGTCTAGCAGAAAATTAAATTTTTTCTCAGGAATTGAAGTTGTTATTTTCTTTATTGCAACATATCTTATTGGTTTAATCTGCTTATTCAATGAACAGCTAATACCAAAAGAAGTATACAAATACTTACCTGAATCTTTTGCATTTATTGGTTTGCTAATGGTGCTCAAATCATTTGCAGAAAGAAAAAATGCTCTGCTAAGTTTGGTCTTGGTAATTACCATGCATCTATATCGGCCTCTCGCCATATCGTTAAATGGCGATATAAGTACCAATGAAATTATTCTGTATTTAAGTGGAGTAATTATTTCAGGAGTCTTAGGCTACGCTTGTCTGAATGAACTCAAATCTCACGAACACAAAATCACCTTAGATCAGTTTCAAGGTCACTCTTACGAGCATCCTAAATTGGCATTTATTTTTCTATTAGCTTGTTTAGGCCTAATGGCATTCCCAATGACTCCAACATTTATTGGAGTAGAGCTAATATTTACCCATATTCATGAAGATCAGGCTGGCCTGGTATTTCTCGCTGCCTTGAGTTACGTAATAACGGGACTTTCATTGATCAGGATATACGCTCGTATTTTTCTTGGGCCTCATATAAAAACTTATCATGCTCATCCTAACAGGTCCTCTTAATTAGAAATTGAATGAGAAACTCAACCGCACAAGCCAACAATTGATGGCCTATAAAATTTAAAGGCTACTAAATACGGTCTTGCTCAATGCAAACCGTGGTGGACATTATAAATAGAGGAGTACCAATTTGTTCATGCTAACTAAGAAAACAAGATATTTGCTGCATTGGCTGAACAGTTCGATGTCTCCTCGAACCAAAAATCGAAATATAAAGTAGCAATTGCAGGAAACAGTCCTCGAAATATTCTGCAAGGCAAGTATTTTCAAGCATAAATGTGCGCTACTGAACGCTGTCACTGTACTTCAGGTTTTGTAAGCAAAGAGGCCAGCACATTATGTTTTGACGATAAACGCAGGATAAATTTTATATCGACAATCTGTCTGTACCGCTAAAAGCAGTGTTAAAAAAGACCTTAAAATTACTATAAAGCCGGAAGTTTCTGCCCAACATAGGAGCAAAGATATCATGAGTTCCATTCAATCATCTCTTCCCAAAGAGGGTATAGCCGGACTGAAAGAAAATTTTAGATCAGATTTTATTTCAGGATTCCTGGTCTTCCTGCTAGCGTTACCTCTCAGTTTAGGCATCGCGAAAGCCAGTGAATTTCCGCCTGCGATGGGTGTGCTTACAGCAATGATTGGAGGTTTGTTTGTCAGTTTTTTTGCCGGCTCACGTCTTACCATTAAAGGTCCTGCTGCTGGCTTAATAACAATCTGTGCAGGATGCGTAACCGAACTTGGAGGCGGCCCGGAAGGATGGCATCTGGCTCTTGGCGCAATTGTAGTCGCTTCATGGATTCAAATCGTTTTAGGTTTCTTGAAAGCCGGTTCACTCAGTGATTTTATTCCGCACTCGGCTGTGCACGGGATGCTGGCTGCCATCGGAATAATCATCTTTTCCAAACAAATCCATATCTTGCTGGGAATTGACCCTTCCACATTAAAAGGATTGAATCCAATTGGACTTTTGGAACGCATTCCCGACTCTGTCATGCACGCCAATCAGCCGGTTGCATTAATTGGCATTGTCAGTTTGATTGTTTTATTCGGCATGCCGAAAACAAAAATCAATTTCTTGAAAAAAATTCCAGCACCGATGATTGTGCTTTTGTTTGCTATTCCAGCGGCATTTATTTTGAGCTTCAAGACAACACAACCGGCCCATGCCCTTGTTCATATCGGTGACTTCTGGGGTTCAGTAGGATACAACCCCGATTTCTCTGCAATAACTAGTTTTGTGTTCTGGAAATATGTATTCATGTTTCTTGTCGTGGGCAGCCTGGAGTCATTACTTACAGTAAAAGCTGTTGACGGATTGGATCCCTGGAAGCGTCAATCGGATTTCAATAAAGACCTGGCTGCCGTCGGAGCAGGTAATGCAGTTGCGGGATTGTTGGGTGGACTGCCGATGATAGCTGAAGTTGCACGTAGCTCAGCCAACGTACGTTTTGGTGGCCGTACAATTTGGGCCAATTTCTTCCACGGTTTCTTCTTGTTGGTTGCCATGCTACTGATGATTCCCGTGATTGAAATGATTCCCAATGCCGCGCTGGCAGCCATGTTGATATTTGTTGGCTATGTACTCGCTTCACCTTCGCTATTCTACAAAACCTACAAAATTGGTAGTGAGCAATTAGTGGTTTTTTTAGTAACCATCGCCGCAACTATCGCGACCGATTTACTTATAGGGATAGCCTCGGGCATCGTCGCTAAATTTTTATTCCATATTGTAAATGGGGCTCCACTTCGCAGCATGTTCAATGCTCGGTATACATTAAAAGAAAAAGAAGATGAATATAATTTAACCATTCAGGGTGCTGCCATATTCTCCAATTTGATGGGCTTTAAAAATGCGTTCAACCAATTAAAAGCCGGAAAAAAAGTATGGCTGGATTTTTCCAAGGCCAAACTGGTTGATCATACTTTTATGGAATTCCTTAAACACTTTGAAGAAGAATATACTCACGCGGGCGGTACAGTCATAGTAAAAGGCTTTGAACGGTTCCAGCCTTTTTCCAATCATCCACTAGCGGGCAGAAAAGTCAGTCAAGGATATCAACCCCTTGAAGAAGAATTTACTCAAGCCAAGGGTCCACTAATTGTAAATGGTTTCGGGCGGGTTCAGCTGGCGCTAATGTTTGGAATACTATGCGCCCTGCCGCTATTGATTGTCGGAATGAGCAAGACCGAACAGGATCTAAAAGTTGACCAGCAGGATCGCACTATTCCTCTTGAACAGGTGGCGCATATTGAATTGCTATTACTGGAAAACCGGCTCGCAATCGCGACTACCCTGGTAACACCGACGCCCGAGATTATTAGCCACAATACAGCACAGGTCGAAGAAAATATTGCTGAAATAGAACAAACATGGAATGCCTACATGGCCAATCATCTTACACCCGCTGAAAGAACACTGGCGGAGAGGTTTGCCGCTAACCGAAATAGATTCATTAACGAAGGCTTGAAACCGGTACTAATTGCTTTACGTGCAGATGATGTTAAAGAAGCGAACAATATCGTTGTGCGAAAGGTCCGTCCTCTCTACCAGCCTGTTGGGGAAGATATACATGCACTCGTTAAACTACAACAGGCAGATTTTTTAGCACATCACAATATAAAATAGACCTAACCTTACTGTGCCATAAATGCAGGATGACAGCTTCATTGACACAGAAAGGAGACAGTATGGACTCATCTATGAGTTCAACCGGTAGTGGCTCATTTGTCTAAAGGGATCGGCCATTCTGACCGGTACGCGAGATTATTGCGCCTGTGCTTGGACGTTATAGCGGCTGCTACTGGATCATCGACGATACGCGTTTTTCCAAAAAGTAGGGAAATATTCGGTGAGTGTCACTCACCAGTATTACGGCCCGCTTGCTCGCCTTCTTCAACCCAGAAAATCTGATATCTTTGTTTATGAGCTGCTTATAGATGTCCATTTGTACTCCTTTTAGTTGATTGTTTAATTGGCTCCGATACTAGCGCAGCTCGCCACCTAAATTCACCTACAAAAGTTGCTATTCGAAATTTTAATCCGCCTATATTAATGAAATGATACTTTCAAAAATACTGAAACTTGGGTATTCTAAATAAAGTAAATATAAAAATATCAATAATGTATGCGATATTTTAATTAGAATACCTATTAAAATGTACAATTGTTAAACGAATATTTAAAATTCAATAACTATCAACTCATTATTTGAATCAAAATTATTTAAAAAGGACATTTTTTATGAAAAAAACAATTTTGTTTATAACAACATTACTGTTTATGGCCACTGCGTTTATGGCCACCGCGAGTACAAATGACCCCAGAAAAACAGTGGATGAGCTTAAAGCGAAATTTACAAAAATGGGCGAACCTAGAATCGAAGGTGTAGAAAAGTCTGGAAATATAATTGCTCCAGTCATTTATTTCGGTAAACAAAAAATAAACAATAATTTTAGTGTTGTTGATGAAATTAAAAAATCGTCTGGTGCTTATTCTACTGTCTTTGTTAAAGATGGCGTCGAATTTATTCGGGTTAGTACAAATGTATTAACGCCTAAAGGAGTTCGCGGGGTTGGAACTAAACTTGCTCATAACAAGGCTTATGACGCAGTAATCAAGGGTGAAGCATATTGCGGGGATATCGATATTTTAGGTAATTCTTTCTACACTTGTTATGATCCAATTAAAGATAAAGTGGGAAAAGTTATCGGTATCTACCTTATTGGATTTAAAAAATAATTATGAACCTTAAAGACGCGTTAAAATTCAGAGTTCGCCCAAACACAAGGCATATACACATCTGAGAATCTCTTTTGGGCGAAATGCCTGCTTAAAAAGCAATAGGGCTGGACTGATCAATCACTTAAATTTTAACTACGGCATAAATGTCCTCCAAGCGAAACAAAAATCAATCCATTTAAGCTGTTCTAGTGTCTTGTGCAGCTGTATTGTACTGATCAATTTTACTAAATTTATCCATAATAATTCTTTCATTAATTATCATATTAATATACTTTAGTATTTGATTGCTTAATATTCTGATGTGGGTGCTTCTCACTTGTAATACACGGAATGACAATGCAGAGACTTTCAACAGTCGATTGATTTTACAGGCTAAAAAAATGAGCGAACCTTCAAAGGATCTCATCCTTCCCTACGACACTCCGATTAACCTGGACGCCGAAATTCGTGGCTTCGCAACTCAGTGGATCGCGCGCGTATACGCCAAGCTAACCGCCTGTTTGCCAGCGCCAAGAAAAATCTCACCAATATTGATTTGATGACCATCGAAGTCGAAGAAATCTATGCCAGTAGCGTGTTTCGGGATGGCCAGATCTGGACTGAGATGAGTTGGCGGAAGAAAATGAGGGAATTGCGAAGGCCTGACGCTCCCACGTCACGGCAGTGCCAAACATGAGGAAGTATAAACTCGGTTTTGCATAAACAGTGGTGAACCTATCCATTTGTTCCTAACAGACAGCCAGACTCCCAACTTTGAATATAAATAATATTTTGATTATTATAAGTAAATGTTATTTCTTAAGTTGCCAGGCACCTCAATGTAACAAATTGGTTGCCAGCGAAATCCGACAGGCTACTAGAAATTATATTACAAAAGCTATAATGGGCACCTCTAAAAATCCAATTTTCGTCACAATACGGCGTTACTCGGAAAAAATTATTGCTTACATATCAAATATATGCAGCGCTCAAATTTTTTACTCGTGCCTTGTCTTGCCTAGAAACTTGAATTTTTAGAGGCACCCTAAACAAGTTAAAAAAACAATCTAAAGGAAGGAGATACATGAACAAACCGCTGGTTGCCATTTTGATGGGCAGTGCAAATGATTGGGAAATCATGCAGCAGGCCGCGCGTCCGTTGCATGACTTCGGCGTGGCCTACGATGCGCGTGTGATCTCCGCGCACCGTTCACCTGAACTATTGTTAAATTATGTTCAAGAAATGAGTGTACAGGGTGTACAGTGTTTCATCGCCGGTGCGGGTGGTGCAGCGCATCTGGCTGGCGTAATTGCAGGTCAAACCACTCTGCCAGTGCTGGGCGTACCCATTCCATCCAAATACCTCAAGGGAATCGATTCGCTACTATCTATCGTGCAAATGCCCAAGGGCATTCCGGTGGCCACTTTTGCTATCGGCGAAGCAGGTGCGGCGAATGCCGGCTTGTTCGCAATATCCATGCTGGCACTGAACGATACACAGTTGGCAAAGCGTCTCATCGCATTCCGCAAACAGCAGGCCGAAGCAATTGCTGCGATCAAGCTGCCATCACTAAGCTAAAAGGGGAACCCTATGTCTGTATTATTTGAATCCAACTTAACCAGTTTGCCATTACTGCACCGCGGCAAAGTGCGTGACATTTATGAAGTGGATGATGATCGCCTGCTCATTGTGCAAACTGATCGCTTGTCCGCCTTTGATGTCATTTTACCGACTCCAGTGCCAGGAAAAGGTCAAGTACTCACTACCTTGTCCAATTTCTGGTTTAGTAAGCTTAATAACGTTCTCCCTAATCACCTTACCGGTATCAAGCCAGAATCGTTAGTCAAAACTGATGAAGAACGCACGCAACTGGCTGGCCGGGCCTTAGTAGTGAAACGCTTGAGACCCGTGCCCATCGAGGCCATCGTGCGCGGCTATCTGGCTGGTTCCGCTTGGAAGGAATATCAAAAGACTGGCATGGTGTGCGGCATTAAATTACCTGCCGATTTACAGGAAGCGCAAAAACTGCCGCAACCCTTATTTACACCTTCAACCAAGGCAGCAGCAGGTGAACACGATGAAAACATCTCCTTCGAGCAGGCCATAAAATTGCTGGGTGCACCGCGTGCTAATGCAGTACGTCATGCCGCCATGTCGCTGTATTCCCAGGCAGCGGTATATGCGGCCACCAGGGGGATTATCATTGCTGATACCAAATTTGAATTTGGTGTGGATTCATCAGGCAAAATGTATTTGATTGATGAAGCGCTGACGCCCGATTCTTCGCGGCTCTGGCCAACTGATCAGTACAAAGTGGGTAGCAACCCGCCTAGCTTTGATAAGCAGTTCGTGCGTGACTGGCTGGAGGCGTCTGGCTGGAACAAACAACTCCCGGCGCCGAAAATTCCTGCCGACGTAATCGAAAAGACTGCGGAGAAATATCACGAAGCCGTGCGACTGTTGATGGACGTGTGACACATTCCTTCAGCTATTGAAATCAGTACGACGCTGGAGTTTAATGAACGGGCTAACGGATTGAAAAATACAACCATTAAAAGATTCAACCAGCGACTTCTTTCTCTGGTCGAACATATCGGCTTGCTAGTCATCGCCATTGCCACAGTGTTCGCCATGGCGAGCGAGACCATGACTATGGTACGGGCAGTACAAGTGACACTCACCGACCTGTTACTGCTCTTCCTCTACCTGGAAGTACTCGCCATGGTCGGGCTGTATTACAACTCAGGCAAGCTGCCAGTGCGCTTCCCACTTTACATCGGCATGGTGGCACTTGCGCGCTACCTGATCTTGGACATGAAAGCCTTGGATGACTGGCGCATGCTCGCAATAACTGGCTCTATCCTGATGCTGACGCTGGCAGTATTCCTGATTCGCTTGGGTCATGTACGTTATCCTTATTCGGGCGATGAGTCGTCGGCGGACCTGCGGCAAGCCGACCGAATGCAGGATTGAAAACAAGACACTGTGAATCCCTATGCTATCCCGGATGACGAGATACAAGCTGCTGCAGAATTACTGCGGGCGGGCGAGACTGTGGCTTTTCCCACTGAGACTGTCTACGGATTGGGGGCGGATGCCTCCAATCCACTTGCAGTGCAAAAGATTTTTGAGATCAAGGGCCGACCGAACTACCATCCTCTAATAGTTCATATTGCCGCAGCTTCCCAACTACCAGCTTGGGCGCAGAGTATCCCCGACGATGCATGGCAACTGGCAGAAGCATTTTGGCCGGGTCCACTGACCTTGATCCTGCAACGATCCAGCCAAGTGCCGAATGAGGTCACCGGTGGTCAAGACACCGTAGGTCTGCGTGTGCCAGACCACCCAGTCGCGACCACTCTGCTGCGTGCGTTCGGCGGCGGAATTGCAGCACCATCAGCCAATCGTTTTGGACAGTTAAGCCCAACTACAGCGCAACACGTGCAAGACAAACTGGGATCCAGGGTGGGTATGATTCTGGATGGAGGCCCATGCCGTATCGGTGTGGAATCCACCATTGTGAGCTTAGCGCATGGAGAGGCTGTGCTATTGCGGCCCGGTGGGCTTTCCGTCGAAGCTATTGAAAACACACTTAATAAGAAAATCTTGCTGGCTCAACCGGCTGCTTCTATGGTGCGGGCTTCCGGCATGCTGGAGTCACACTATGCCCCCACAACTCCAATTGAAATCCATCCGGCAGACGAATTGTGGCGTCGGGCACATCAACTGGCTAAACTGGGCTATAAAGTAGCGGTTCTTAATCTGAGTGATAATAACAAGTGTGTAGGTAGTGGTGAAATAACAAGTTTTCAGATGCCTCTGCTGGCTAATGAATATGGGCGCGAGCTCTATGCGACACTGCACCGTATTGATCACGCCAGTTTCGATCATCTTTTGGCTGAAGCACTTCCCTCAACACAAGAATGGGTTGCAATCAATGACAGAATGCGGCGCGCCGCTCAGGGCACGGTTAATGAAAACAAAATCTTGGTGGCAGGAGACCTGCCGATGACGGAATAAAAAATAGGTATAGCCATATGTGCAGGGCAGGGCGAGTGGCCAATAAATAATTTACCATGAACTAAAATTTGATATGAATTTATTTAAATACAAGTACTTTGCGCGGTCAGTAATCAAGTAGCTTTAACGCCCACTGCATCTCTCCTCAGTTATGTTCATCAACATTTCGTAATAAACCAAGACATGTTTTGTATTTCCTTGCGACGCATAGTTTTTCTTCTCTTGCTCCTGTTCAGTTCAATATTACAGGCCGCCAGCCTCGTTACAGCTGACCCCGATAATTATCGTGAATTGCTTTCGCGGCTGGAACCAGGCGATACTCTTTTGCTACAGCCCGGCGTTTACAAAAAAGGTTTGCCTGTGCATCGGCTGCACGGGAATAAGGACAATCCGGTCATCATAATGGGCCCGTCCAATGGTCCTTTACCTGTTTTTTTGGCAAGACCTGGAAACAATACGATCAGCATCATTAACGCCAGTTACATTGTTATTCGTAATTTGGAACTTGACGGGCAGGGCATGGCTGTGGACGGCGTTAAATGTGAAGGACACGCTGAATGGGCTCACCACATCACGCTTGAAAATCTGGTTATCAAGGGTCATGGCAATAACCAACAAACTGTGGGCATTTCGACAAAGTGTCCCGCGTGGGACTGGGTTATCCGAAGTAACACAATTTGGGGTGCCGGCACCGGAATTTATCTCGGCAACTCAGACGGAAATGCACCATTTGTGGGGGGATTAATTGAGCACAATCTAATCAAGGACACAATTGGCTACAACTTGCAAATCAAGCATCAGAATGCGCGACCGGAGATTCCGGGTATGCCCAGCGAGCCGAGCGTCACAATCATCCGCCACAACGTTTTTAGCAAGGAGAAGGGCGCAGCTACCGAGCCATTAGCGCGGCCTAATGTGCTCGTGGGACACTGGCCCGTGAAAGGAAATGGGTCGAAAGATACTTACGAAATCTATGGCAACTTTTTCTATCAAAACCCTACCGAAGCTCTCTTTCAGGGAGAAGGGAACATTGCCCTGTATAACAACCTTTTCGTCAACGGCCATGGGGATGCGATCAGAATTCAGCCACATAATGATATTCCACGCGCTATACATGTTTTCTACAATACTATTATTACCCCTGAAACCGGCATCTCAGTCATATCAGGGCAGGGCAGTGAAAATTATGTTCAACACGTTTCAGCTAATGTGATCTTTGCTTCTAAGCCTATTGCTGCCAAATCGCAGGAATCCAATAGCATTGGCAAAAGAGAAGATGCGGTTGATTATCTATTGAAGCCATTTGCCCCATTAGGCGTTATGGATCTTTACCCAAAAATAAATAATATGAAATCCCAACCGGTTGATACCACATCTTTTCACGCCTTTAAGGACTGGGATATAGACTTCAACAAGCGCAAGCGAAATGAACACTCCCGTGGAGCATATGGTGGCGAGGGTATAAATCCCGGCTGGTTACCACAAGTCGAACGCAAGCCACATAATTATGGATTCTCAAGGACAAGCGTAATCTGTTATTGAGGAAATCAAGGTAGTAAAGTTCTGGCTCGGTGCCACAAATTTTCATGAGGCGTTGGAAGAGGGTAGGGATGCTGTAGCAAGGCAGGGTGTGGCGGAAATGAAAATATGGGGCGATTTTGACATAAGCAATATCTGGATTTCGGGAACAGCCTTAAGTTTGCACGATAGGCGATATATCCTTGTCCTTTTTAATTATAAACATACAAGATTGGATATTTAGCTACTATTGGCTGTGTTAGGATAAATAGAACCTATTTTGGTTGTGACACTATATATGGTGCGAAATTGGCTAAATTGGATTATCATGCTGCTTTAGAAAAGTTGCGAAATTCTGCTGGCAACCTTAGGTGTAGTGAAATAAAGGCTATTCTTACTGCTCTTGGGTTTATAGTCCGTGATGGGAAAAGGGGGAACCATAAAACTTTTAGTCATCCTTCTATACTTGATTTTTACGGTAGTAATTATGATTGTGGTCACGGTAAAGACGCCCAAGTCAAAAAAGCGTACATCGATAAAATTATCGAAGTGCTAGAAAGGTATAAAGAAGTGCTATAAAAGGTATCAAAATGACATTAAAACGTAATCCACAGGAAATTGTTGATCCTCACTCATATGGAATAGTTGTTCGTCGAGTAAAAAGTGGCGATGATTACATTTATAGAGGAAATGTTGCTGAGCTGCCGGACGTAGTTACCTTTGAAGATAGTTATTTGGGTGCTTATGAATTAGCCATAGATGCTATTGAGTCACTCTATGAGGCAGCTAATGAAGATGGTAGGCCTTTCCCATTGCCAAATGTGCAAAATGAAGTACAGGATTACAGTGGACGAGTGACACTTCGAATGCCGAAATGGCTTCATTCCCATTTATGGAATCAAGCAAACTTCGAAGGAGTTAGTCTCAATCTATATATGATTTCTGTTTTATCTGCGGCTAGTTTCATAAGAACATTAGTAGCACAGACAGTGGATAAAATTGCCGAAATTAGTGCTACCCGTAACATGTATTACGGCTCAACGGCGGGTATGAGAACAGCTCATAGTGGGGCTCTGATAAACATATCAGCACCTAATATGGTTTCGCCAAACATACCGATAATAATCCAAAATAATCAATATGTTGCCAACACTTACTTAACCCAATAATGAGGACAGTTATGACGAGTGAACAAAAAATAGAACCGAATATCACTGTAATTGCTGAGTCTGCGCAAACTGCACCGCAATTTTTCGCTGAAGGTATGGCGGTTATGATTGGCATACCTATGTCGAAAATTCAATTTCACTCAACTGTAGGTCTAGATTCAAAAACAGGCAAAGAAATTCGTCAAATTACATATCAAACAATTCTAGCTACGTCTACTTTGATTGAGTTTTGTCAAAATGCGTTAAATGCTATTTCTGAAAATGAAAAATCGTTGTCTGTAGGACTGAAAGATTTTAATTCCAAAATTCTTGAAGCTACTTCAAAAAATAGGTAAGACAATGTTTAGTTTTCAAAGCCTAGCTTTTGTCTGCGGACTCATCAATAAAAAAAAACAGCAAACAAATTTAAAAAGTAATTTAGTCGGCTTTGTCCCTTCTAATTTGTCCCTTCTAAATAGATAACAGTCCGCTATTGATAGACCCGCTTAAATGTTGAACTGTACGAAGATGTACTTTTGTAAATAGCTAGGACGCCCCGGCTCTTTAATCCTAAATTTTAGAAGTGTTTTCATTATTTTTGTACTTCGCATAATGTATATTATGTTAAATAGATGAAGAATTGGCTGATAGTTAAAGCAGCGTTTTTTGCATACTTTGAAGTTATGCATTCCAAAAGACGATTTCATCATGGCATAGGATGAATGGGTTAGATATTCGCATTAATTTAGAGGGGGCTTTGTATGCTAGCGAACAGAAAACTGTCAGCTACCTCGCCATCATGGCGGGGCCAGAGCTTTTGACCAGTTTTTTGGCCAAGTACCGCGCTCCGCATATCTCGCCGCTAAACGCGGCGCAACTAACCATCAATAAGGAGATTGAAATGAAAAAAGTATTCGTGTTTGCAGTCGCGCTGATGTTTCCCGCATTTGTCATGGCCGAGCCCGATGTTAAGGGCGAACTCAATGATGCGGAAATCGCCCACGTTGTTGTGACCGCCAATCAGGTTGATATTGAAAATGGCGAGCTCGCTAAAAAGAAAGCATCAAACAAAGATGTGCATGCATTCGCACGGCGCATGATTAACGAGCACACGGACGTCAACAAACAGGTCAAGGACCTCACCGCCAAGCTCAACATGACCCCGGAGGATAATACCGTCAGCAAGAACTTGAAAGCTGACGGCAAAAAGGGCCTCGATAAGCTGAAGAATCTCAGCAGCACTAAATTTGACAAAGCCTATATCGATGCGGAAATCAAGCTTCAACAAAAGGTCATCGATGTGGCTGACACCAAGTTGGTACCCAACGTGAAGAATGAAGAGCTGAAAGCCCTACTGGTCAAGGTTCGCACTGCCCTTGCCGCCCATCTGGAGCGTGCCCAGACAATCAAGGACTCAGTTGGCGATAAGCACTAATGAGGTCCAACGCAAGCCGGGGCAACGTTATGCCCTGGCTTTCTTCGCGGTGATGCGGGGAGAGAGGAGAAGGGGGGCGTTTATGAATACTACAATACTGACCTCAATCACTTTTTTCGTACCAGATCAAGGTCGGTTGTTACGCATTTTGTCCGGCAATGTAATGTTAAGCTCAAGTACATCATAATCGCCGTGCTTTTCTAATTGAACATTGATTGATTCACGATCTATATGAATGTATTTTGCAATCACAACCATAAGTTCTTCTTGGAGTGCAGGTAAATAATCTGGAGTGGGTGCTCCTCTTCCGGCACGTTCGTGGGCTAGAATAATCTGTAAACGTTCTTTAGCGACGACGGCAGTTTTTTTTTCGTTACCACGCAGGTAGCCGATTAAGCCAGCAATCATGGACATCTCAGCGGCCTCCCAGCAGTCGTTTGAAAAACCCCTTTTTTTCTACGGTAACAAAGCGCATCGGCAATCCTTCATCGCCCATGAAGCGCCCCACTACATCTCGGTAGGCGTCAGCCACGTCGCTCTTATCCAAATGGATAGCTGGGGTGCCAGCATTGGAGGCTTGGAGTACTGATTCCGATTCGGGAATCACGCCAATCAAGGGAATGCGCAAGATTTCCTGGATGTCAGTAACCGACAACATTTCCCCAGCCTCAACCCGCTTGGGATCGTAGCGAGTAACCAGTAAGTGTTCTTTCACTGGGTCGAGTCCATCCACAGCACGTTTGGATTTAGCTGCGAGAATCCCGAGAATGCGATCCGAATCCCGCACTGAAGATACTTCAGGATTAGTTACTACCAAAGCCTCATCGGCAAAATACATTGCGGTGAATGCGCCTGATTCTATGCCTGCCGGGGAGTCACATACGATGTAGTCAAAACTTTCTTTTAGCTCGTTAAGAATGCGCTCAACGCCTTCCAGGTTGAGTGCATCTTTGTCCCGGGTCTGGGATGCCGGAAGAATGTACAGGTTGTCGCAGTTCTTGTCTTTGATGAGTGCCTGTTTAAGGGTCACTTCGCCGTTGATGACATTGATGATGTCATACACCACACGCCGCTCGCAGCCCATAATGAGGTCCAGGTTGCGCAAACCCACATCGAAGTCGATGACAACTGTTTTGTTTCCCCGTAGGGCGAGGCCGCTGGAGAAGCTGGCACTGGTTGTGGTTTTACCTACACCACCTTTTCCTGAAGTAACTACAATAACTTTAGACACGTTTATATTCCTGAACAAGATTAAGTGTATTTTACCCGTAAATGAGGATGCTAAAAAAATTCCTTTAGGGCGCCTCTAAAAATTCAAGTTTCTAGGCAAGACAAGGCACGAGTAAAAAATTTGAGCGCCGCATATATTTGATATGTAAGCGATAATTTTTTTCGAGTAACGCCGTATTGTGACGAAAATTGTGTTTTTAGAGGTGCCCTTTAGCTAAGCAAGGGCTCGATAATCAGATCAGAGCAATCCAGATGCACCTGAACAGGTTTGCCGCGCAAATTTTCGGGAATGCCGTTCTCGAATACCTTGAAACAGCCAGCAATGGAAATCAATTCTGCCTCCAGGCTCTGCATGAAAATCCGCGCATTCTCGTTGCCTTGAGCACCTGCGATAGCACGGCCGCGCAGCGGCGCGTAAATATGAATATCTCCGTCAGCAATCAGTTCGGCGCCTGCATTGACAACGCCCAGTACAACCAGATTGGCACCTTCGGCATAGATTCTCTGACCCGTGCGAACTGGTTTGTTGATTATCATGGTCGGACGAAAAGTGGACAGTACTTGAGATACTATCGCCAATCCCAATACTGGCAGTTCTAGCTGACTGCCTTCATCTGCATTAGGGGTAATACCTGGGGCTGTCGTGGGAATCGGTGCCGTCTTTGCTGCGGGTTTGACAATCGTGTCTGGAAAGAGTCCCAAGCCTGATTGTACGGCGGCTTCACGCTGTTCAGGGGACCCGCCCACAACACCAGTGGCATGCATGCCATGATCCAGCATGAATGAAATAAGGCCACCAAAGTCTGGTGAAATGTTGCTATTCGCGATAGCAGAGAGATCAAGAGCCACAGGCGTGTTGGAGAAAAAATCCTGCATTTTATTAAAACGCATATCCAACTGATTTTTTAGTTGAACCATGTCGGTTGTATTGACATAGAGTACAAATAAAGAGAGATTGGCAATTTTGAGTTTGAATGCTGGTTCTTCGCGTGCCATATTTTTTTAGTTTTTTAGAGTCTGTTACTAAGCTTGGTAAGACTCTGCCCTCTAGGTTTTTAGAAGGTCACGCAGTTTAACGATGCCTCCCCTGATTTTCAAGCCTGTCACCGTTATTTGATGAAATTTGATGTTAATTTGAACCTTCCAAAAGATGGGGCATGCGCCCTCCTTTGGTTTGTAAATTTCGTTATTACGTGTAATAGTTAAAATAATTCACACTACATTAGCAGGTTGCCGAAAAAAGCTCATGTATTTTCTTACCTCTTCATGCTAGAGAATTTTTAGGCCTTTTCAATTTTTAGCACACAGAAGCCTGTTTTTGCGGGTTTACCATTTTTCCGTTTTTCAAGTGGATTTCTGGCTTTCTATGCCCAGCCACACTCAATGTAAATCTGCCAAAGAATCTAGTCGATCCTTGATGATTTTCCCGACTACCTGATGATTATATCGAGCCGCCATATCGGCTGCCGCGCGAGCTGAAATACGATGGCGATAGTTCGGATCCTCGAACAAGCGAATCATATACTCCGCCGCATGCCCCACGTCTGGATCAGCCCACATCCAACCGGGCTCGTAATAAATGAATTGGCCTGGTTTTACAGGTATCAGGGTGTAATTGACGAGACAGCTGTTTTCGCTATCCATAAATTCTAGATTTCCCGAGTAACCGGTGCCTATAACTGGCTTGCCCAGGGCCATGCATTCTGCCATTCCCAAGCCGAACCCTTCGGAACGATGCAGCGAAACATAAGCATCGCAAACACTTTGCAGCCCATACATCTCTTCACGGGAGAGAAGGCAATCAAGAATGGTAATACGAGAATCCTGCTCAGCAAGTTCTTGAAGTAAGCTAAATTTTTCTAAGTGTCTCTCTCCATAGTGGCATTTAATAACCAAACCTACGCGGTCTTCAGTAATCGGAAAAGCGCGCCTGAAAGCTTCAATCGTAGCCCAAGGATTTTTTCTGTCTGCGAAAGAATAAAAATCGAAATTGAATAGAAAAAGAAAACGATTATCCGGGAGTGCAAATTCAGTACGCGAATACGGTCGCGAAATTTTTACATCTATTGCATGAGGAATTCGAACAACTGGCTTATCTGTGACACGTTTGACAAGCTGTTCCACGAAATCGCTTGCAACCCAAATTTCATCGACTAACTCGAGTGCAGGCTGCCATTTTCTCGGAAACTTATCAATTTCCCAATGCCAGTAGCTAATCACTCGACGCCCCCGGAGATCTCCCCGCTCGAAATATCGTCGCCATACGGATTCGAGCTGATCGGGGTTCATGTAAAAAAGTGTTGTCCGTTGATCATTATCGCTGGTAAGAAAGCGATCCATACTTCGGTTGCTTTGCCTGCCCTCCATTATCACGCCGGCATCTTGAATGTTAACTTTTATATCTTTGGCATAACAGGTTGCCGCCATGGTGCGTACACTCTCGGCAAGACCAGCCTCCCCCCTGAAATAGCCAACAAGATTCAAACCCTCTCCAACACTGATATCTGATTTGAGGAGAGAGTCATCCTCCTGTCGCGTAAGCTCATCATCTAGGTCAGTCAGGGTTTTTTGAGGCAAACTTATCTGGCCTGCGGCAAGTACTTTAGCCAGGTACGCTGATCCAACAGTGGCCTTGGCCGGAGCGAACTCATTGTCTGGCAAAGAAGTTATAGCTTTGTCGTGGTAATCAGCGAACAATCTGCCGTACTCTTCGCGATTCCGCTCGAGCGACTTCTGAATAGTATTATTTTCGTGCAGCCGATAACGATACAAATTAGACGATACCAAGCGCGGTTCGGCATACCATAAAGCACGGAGACAGAAGTCCCAGTCGTGATTCGATTGATAATCACGAAATCCACCCAGTTTTTTATATAACGATTTGGAAAAGAAAAGATTCCCGGTCGAAATGGTTGGATTTAATGCTCCCAGCAAGGCACTACCGATCGTATCTGATGAAGAGAGACTCTCCTCTATCCGGGAAAGAATGTAAGCACGATTATTTTTTTGGGGAGTAATGACCTGATTGTGTGGATCAATGCAGATACATTTTGAAAACCCCCATTCAAATTCACTTCGCGCGACTTTCTCAACCATTTCAGCGATTCGTCCGGGTTCGAAAAGATCATCTGAATTAAGCGGATTAATGAATTCTCCCTGAGCAAGAGCTATGGCCTCGTTTAAAGTCGCATGGGCGCCCAAGTTAATGCCACGAGCAACAAATCGGTGAGGCAGATGGCAACCCCGCAGCTTTTCTCTAATAATGCCAGGCGACCCATCGCTTGAGGCGTCATCAATTATGATTAATTCAAGATTACGGTAGGTTTGCGCATATACCGATTCTAAAGAATGTTCGATGTACGAAGCATGATTGTAGGAAGGAATAACAACACTTACCAAGGGTTCATAACCCGACCTATAAGGCCTTGTAGCAAGCCAGCGATCGTATTGCTGCCGCAGCTTGGCACCTCTTGCGATGTCACGGCCCAGCATTCTACCGCCCAGTGCCAAGCCGTAATTAAAGAGGATGCCTGGAAGTTGCCACTGGGTTGCCATGCCTGCGCGTCGTATCAGTCCTGAGGCCTCCCGAACTCTGTGTCGGCAGTAAAGGACGACCCCGAGCATATGCAGCGCATCTGAATCGTCACCCCTCAACTCGAGCGCCTCCAGGTATAGACGTTCTGCACTCTCAAGCTCGTTAGCGCGTTGTGCAGCTAGCGCAGATTCCATGATTGAACGGAACGAGCGGGAAGCATTCGGTTTCGAGAGAGTATCAATCTCTCCACAACAGTGTTTGTAGCGCTTTCCGCTACCGCAGGAACAAACTTGCAGGCGCCTCGGCGGGACCGATGTTTGGCAAGATTCGACCCCCCTCCTCCTTTTAAGCACTTCTTGAAGATCAAAAAATGCTAATGGTTGATGTTCACAAGTTGTTACGAGCACATTCATGTCTTCGTTCACGTCGATACCTTTGGGACCTCCTTCCTGAAGGTTATTTCGGCCCAGCTTAAAAACCCCATCGTTCATTACTCTGAACGAATTGACCGGGTCAAATCTACCTGCCCAGCAGTCACCACTCTTTTCGTAGATATGCACAAAGGGGGCGCCAGCATCTGCGACCAGAATGAATCGGTCTTCCGCTATAAACCGCACGCCGTGAGGGAAAGAAGCACCATGCAATATGCCTGATGGTTCACTATCTTGCGTTAGTTCTGGAGTATTCTCATACAAAAAGACACAGTGTTTTCCATGGTTGCTTACTGCAATCCAACGGCCATCGTTGCTAAACGACACCCCGTCCGGAATGTCCAAGCCCTTGGCCAACAGAATTTCGTTATGTTTGACTGTTAAAGATTCAGTCATATCCAAGATATGACGAGAAACGTAATGAGCATAATTATTACAAATCAGAACATCATACAGCCCATTTTTTAAACAGATTGCAGATACAGATCCGGGCGAATAGAGCCATAAGTTGTTCGGGATTACTCCTAGATCTGGTAGTTCAACGATCATTTTCACCGCGCCACGCGGAGGCAGCCTCAGTACTGATGCTCCTCCTTTGCGATTCGCCACTATCAAACTTTTGTCATCCAAGAAAGCGAGCCCATGCGGATTTTTCAAACTAAGGGATGATATTTCCACAAAATCGCTAATGACCAAGTTTTTATGAGTATCAGTAAAGTCAAAATCTATTTCCAGTATGAGAATCTTGTTGCAATTAAATCCGGCGATGGCAAGACGCCGACCATCTGGGGAAAATTTAACATCTTCAGTACGTCCCAATCCGGCCAGTGCTCTGCAAACTTCATCGGATAATACAGGCTTTATATTCATTGACTTATAGTGGTAGAATGTAGTGGTCAAGTAATTTTTGACACAACGGTAGGTATTTTTGATGCTCTGTTCTGCTTAAAGACCTCGGGCGATAAATTGCCTACTATCAAGTGTAAGCGATTACAGTTACAGAATTACACGATGTATGAAGTGATATTGGTTTTAGCTTACGCGTGATTGGCATATTCGCGCTGCCGGATGTTCCATTTTTAGGTTCAAAAAACTGAACAAGCTAATTTTTTGGAGAGAACATGAATAAATTTCTGTTGTTCGCGGGCCTGATGTTTGCAGCTTCTGCGTCTTACGCTACCGTGCAAGGTAAGGAAGTCACCTACAGCGCTAATGGTACCATTCTCAAAGGTTATATCGCCTACGACGATGCCATAAAGGGCAAGCGTCCAGGCATTCTGGTAGTGCATGAATGGTGGGGACACAACGAATATGCGCGCAAACGCGCTCGTATGTTGGCGGAACGTGGCTTCACCGCACTGGCAGTTGATATGTATGGCGACGGCAAACAGGCGCATCACCCGGACGATGCGGGCAAGTTTGCCAGCGAAGTGGCAAAGAACACTGAACTAGCCAAGGCCCGATTCGATAGCGCATACAGTCTGATCAGCAAGGAAAAAACCGTGGATCCAAACCGCATCGCAGCCATCGGCTATTGTTTTGGCGGTTCGGTAGTATTGCACATGGCGCGCATCGGTGAGCCTCTTAAGGCCGTGATGAGTTTCCACGGTAGCCTGGGAACAGAACATCCGGCAGAGCCGGGCAAGGTCAAGGCGCGGATCGCGTCCTTCACTGGTGAAGACGACCCAATGATTCCCGCTGCGCAGGTCGCCGCCTTCAGGCAGGAGATGGAGAAGGCGGGCGTGACTTACAAAGTGGTGACCTATCCCGGTGCCAAGCACAGCTTCACCAATCCGGACGCAGATAAATATGGTCAGGAGTTCAAGATGCCGCTAGCCTACAACGCTGCAGCAGACAAGGCTTCGTGGGATGAGGGCATGGCATTTCTGGCCGATGCGTTTAATGACGGAGATATAACTAAGCGAAACTGAGAAAGCAAACAATCGCGTCGAAGGATTCAAGGCATGTAGTTATGCTGATGTAGTTGAGATGTTCTAAGATCATTTGTAACATTTAACAAGGAGATCATCATGAACCAATACCAAATTGCCGTTATCGTTGGCAGCCTTCGTAAGGATTCATTCAACCGCAAGCTAGCTAACGCCATTGTAAAATTGGCGCCACCGGAGTTCTCATTCAAAGATTTGCAAATCGGCGACTTGCCGCTTTACAACCAGGACGACGACGCGAACCAGGCCCAGTCCGTCAAGCGGCTGAAAGGCGAAATTGCGGCGGCGCAGGGCATCCTGTTTGTTACACCCGAATACAATCGCTCTATCTCTGGAGTGCTCAAGAATGCAATCGACCACGCCTCGCGTCCCTATGGCCAAAGCGCTTGGGCGGGCAAGCCCGCTGGTGTGCTGGGCGCTTCTCCCGGAGCCAACGGCACGGCCATGGCACAACAACATTTGCGCAACATTCTGGCTACGTTGGATATGCCAACGCTTGGACAGCCCGAAGCATTTACCCATGTAAAGGATGGATTGTTTGACGAGGCCGGCGACATCGGTACAGCCAGCAAAAAATTTCTCCAGAACTGGATGGACCGCTATGTCGCGTGGGTGAAAAAGCACGCTGTCTGACGCAGTTAAAAAAAGATACATGCCGCTATGCACGCGAAATCTTCGCCTAGTTACCTTGCCGGCTACCCTACAGCACTGGCTGAACAAGTGCAGCGGCTTATCGAACAAGACCTGCTGTCCAACATGCTGCTGCAGATGTATCCGCATGCGCACACAGTGCGCTCTGACAAGGCGCTCTATGACTATATGCTGGAAGTCAAAGGCAAGTATCTACGCAATGCCGGACAACTGAGCAAAGTGGCGTTCGACGGCAAACTGCATGTCATTCAGCATGCACTGGGCACGCACACCAGCATTTCGCGAGTACAGGGCACAAAACTTAGGGCCAAGCGTGAGATCCGCATAGCGGAATTGTTCAAGGAGATGCCGCTTGAATTTTTGCGCATGATCGTTGTTCACGAACTTGCGCACATCAAGGAACGCGAGCACAACAAAGCCTTCTATCAACTGTGCCGGCATATGGAGCCAGATTATCACCAGCTGGAATTTGACCTGCGGGCTTACCTTACCTATCTCGAAGCAACTGGCCAGCCTCTTTGGTCGGCCGCCAGTGTCATCGGAGTCTCGTCTGAATGAGTGATAAGGCCGCGAAGGACGCTACAGTGCCGAATGGTTATGGAGGTGAAACAATTTTCCTATGCTCATTTTCACGGTTTTCATCGGCACCATGCCTTCCGATAATTTACGAACGGCTTTGCGAGCAAAAATTGGACGCTGCCTTACAGTCCAAGGCATCTCGAAGAAGAGTAGACACAACGGCAATCATTTCATACAGCCACATCGGACGTTGCCTCAAGTCGGTTGCTTACTCGGTAAATCGTAGAGAGTGAACGCCAGCTATTGCAACATTCAGGGTTAAAACTGCTCATGCGTCATCAAATAACGCCATAGCCCGGGCTGTAATTGTGCCATCGACATTCGCCCGATTCGGATCCGTTTCATGGCCAGCACCTGTAGCCCGACACTTGTACACATATGTGCGATCTGGCCGGGTTGCGTCCCTTTGAGGGCAAAGCGCAGCCGTGTTTCGTTTTGCCAGCTGACCTTGATCGGGGCCAGTGCCCGACCTTTAAAATTGAGTCCGTGGTTAAGATGCTTGAGCCCATCAGGAAACATTTCACCAGCGATCTCCACAATATATTCTTGCTCAATCGTGGCTGCATCATCGATCAGCTTGCGCGCCACTCGAAAATCTTGGGTAAATACTAACAAGCCGCTAGCATTTTTCTCTAACGGTGTGCCTTGCTTCAGTCGAGCAAAGTGTTGCTTGGTGATGCGAATGCCGGATGGGTCGTCAGCCGCCCGCGTATCGGCGCAAATAAGTTGCTGCGCAGAATTGGCATCCATGCCTGCGACAGGTGGTTGGTGAAACAAAATGGTCACTGGCGCAACTGGTGCGAGACTGGCTTCGGGGTGGAGCTCGATTTTCACCGGCTGCGACACCATGAACTGCGGTTTGTCTACAACTTGCCCATCGACCATAACCCAACCACCTGCAATATAAAGTTCGGCCTCCCGGCGTGAGCAGGAGATTAATTCTATAAGGCGTTTTGAGAGACGAACTGGGTCTGTCATGACATGTGCATACTGAAAAAAAGGAATACCATTGTAAATGCTCAAGTCCAGCTATCACATGTAAAATATGAACATGGACGCAAATAAAAAAACAGTAAAAACTCCCAGTTTGGACGGTATCACCCTGGAAACTATCATTACACAACTTTCCGAGAACATGGGCTGGGAAGCTATGGGCATCGCTGTGCCAGTGCGATGTTTCACTCACGATCCAAGCATAAAATCCAGCTTGAAATTTTTACGAAGAACGCCGTGGGCTCGTAAAAAAGTGGAACAGCTATATTTACAACAAGTTAAAACGTTTGTTTAAATATGATTCTTCAGGCTTAACGGGCAGCTGTTGACAGGAAAGTGAGGGTTGGGCTGTTTGGTGATACGGCCAACTGAAGTTGCCGTCACTGTGACATTTAGCGGACAGACACTGGCAGTTAAGTTCAAACATATCCTGGCCGGATCAATAATAATCAGCGCGGCTCCTGTGTACTGACGATGCGAATCTTGCGCTCGGAGGGCGGATAGTCCACACCAGCAGCGCGAATTTTTTCGATTATAGCCCGGTTGATCTCGGCTCCTACGGGCACGTAATCGGGAGCCTTAACCCAAGGTTTGACGGCGATGCCGATTGATGTGTCGGTAAGTGTCATTACCCCAATGAATGGCGCGGGCTCTTTCAACACGCGTGAATTGGCCTTAACCACTTCGGCGATAGCCGTGAGTGCTCGCTCAAGATCATCGGCTCGAGAGATGGCTACACTCATATCGAGTTGCCGGATATGGCCATAGTTGTGCAGGATTTCTCCGACAATTTTGCGGTTGGGCACTACAACCACTGAGTAATCCGCGTGGCTAAGCTTGGTTGAAAAAAGGTCAATTTCCTCGACTTGGCCTTCGACGCCGACTATGGAGATATACTCGCCCACCCGAAACGGTTGAGTGAAAATAATAGTGAGCCCCGCCGCAAGATTGCCCAACACCCCCTGCATCGCAAGAGCAACAGCAGCCCCAGCCACACCCAACCCGGCGATTAGTGGCAGTAGTTCGACGCCGCGGTTTTGCAGCGCCATGATCAGGAAAAGACCCACCACCATAAGGCGCGCGAGACGCACCAGAAGTATGCGTACCGGCGGCTCGAGTTGGAGCTTGCCAAGCCAGCGATGGAAGATTGAGCCGACCCAGCGCCCTGTATAAAAGCCTACTACCAGTATGAGGATCGCAACAACGACCTTCGGCCCAAATTTGATGCCTAAGTCGATGAGCGTGCTCTGTGCTTGTTCTATAACAGCGAGTTGATTCGGCATGCTCGATTCCCGTTGGTTTGATTACATTGTCTAAAATAGCCTATTAATTATTAGGCCATCCTCAGGGGGTACCACCCTAAACAACTTTTGGTCCATGGGGTAGTTATTTTCCAAAGCGCTTGCTATTTGTGACATTGATCACTGCGGTATCTGATTGATCACTTTCTGTAGTTCCGGGAGTTCGCTCGAGTTTTTTGCTGTCTGTCTCTTCCCCTCAATTTTCTCTTGGGTCCAGTCCGCCCCCTCTCCCGCACCCCATGACACCAAGGAGGCAAATACAAATACCATTATGTCGCGTTTTTTGCCATTGTTAAAACCCTGTTGATCCAAAAAACGGCGAATATACCAAGCGACAATGAAAAACACGATGGTGGAGATTATCAGGTTCCACATGGAGGGTAGCGAGAACATAATTTATTTTTAGATTAGAGAGTTATGGCTGTCTTTTCTGTGGTTTTCTGCCTTGTGAGTCAGGAACAGTGATGCACCAATCAGGGTGATGGCGCCGCCGAGATAAAGCAGGTCGAGGGATGATACCTTCATGTTCAGTGCTTCCTCGAACAGGGTGACAATCAGGATTCTAAGTTCTATTATTTATGACGCATTACACTAGTGTAGTGCTTTCGAAATAATGGTATTTAGAAATAGACATTCATTCTAAAGGTAGAGTTTAAAATGAATCCAGATTGGTGCCAGGTAAGGCACAAAGAGGCATCATATCTGGGCTATGGCAATAACGAGCAAGGCAAGCTGGCGAAAATCTAAATTTTTATATGTACGGTTATTTCGGATGCACACCACTAACTGCCTTTACATCAAGCACTGCTGACGCAGGCAACAACGAATGATCATCCACTATCTGAAAGAATACTTCGTCTCGCTTGACCATGCCCAGCTCACTACGAGCGCGCTCTTCCAAGGCTTCGGTACCTTGCTTCAGATCGCGCACCTCGGCATCCAGCACCGCGTTGCGCATTTGAGTTTTTTGATTGATATGTTTCTGCTCCTCAACTTGGCGATCAATATCCCAGACCTTCAACCAGCCACCCTTCCCAAACCACAGCGGATACTGCAATAGCAGTAGCAAAGATATCAGTATCAGCGAGACCCAGCGCATCTATATTAAATTAAGATCAAGCGCAAAGCCTATGCCAATTGGTGGTATGCATCTCGTCCAGGATAATACGCGCTGTCGCCCATGTCTTCTTCAATGCGTAGCAGCTGGTTATACTTCGCCATGCGATCGGAGCGTGAAAGTGAGCCGGTTTTTATTTGCAGGGCGTTGGTACCCACGGCAATATCGGCAATCATAGTGTCTTCAGTCTCACCGGAGCGGTGCGAGATCACTGCGGTATAGCCCGCGCGCTTAGCCATCTCGATGGCAGCGAAAGTTTCAGTCAGCGTGCCGATCTGGTTAATTTTAATCAGGATGGAATTAGCCAAGCCCTGACGAATTCCTTCGCGCAATATCTTGGTATTAGTTACGAAGACGTCATCACCCACCAGTTGTACATTTTTACCTAAACGCTGGGTCAGCAGCTTCCAGCCAGTCCAATCATGCTCACTCATACCATCTTCTATACTAATTAACGGATATTTATCGACCCAATTAGCAAGATAATCAACAAACTGCGCGGATGTCAATTTGATACCTTCTGATTCCAGATGATACAAACCGTCCTTGTAAAACTCGGAACTAGCGCAATCCACACCGATAGCCACATCCATACCGGGCACATAACCCGCTGCCTCTATCCCTTCGATAATTAACTGTAATGCAGCTTCGTTATTCGGCAGATTGGGGGCGAAACCACCTTCGTCGCCAACGGTAGTAGGCATGCCCTTGTCGTCGATCAGCCCCTTTAGCGCGTGGAATATTTCTGCCCCGCAACGCAACGCTTCGCGGAAGCTGGCCGCACCAACCGGAATAATCATGAATTCCTGCATATCAATGTTATTGTTGGCGTGAGCACCGCCGTTGATGATGTTCATCATGGGCACAGGCATTCCCATTCGCGCCGTGCCACCCAGATAACGGTACAATGGCAAGCCGGATTCCTCTGCAGCGGCCTTGGCCACCGCCATGGATACCGCCAAGATGGCATTTGCACCGAGACGAGATTTATTTTCGGTACCATCCAGATCAATCATGGTCTGATCAATAAACGCCTGCTCGGCGGCATCCAAGCCAATAATAGCTTCGGCAATTTCGGTGTTAACGTTCTCCACCGCTTTCAACACGCCCTTGCCGTAATATCGCTGTTTATCATCATCACGCAGCTCGATTGCTTCTCTGTCCCCGGTGGATGCTCCAGACGGCACCGCAGCGCGCCCCATAATGCCTGATTCCAACAACACATCTGCCTCGACCGTGGGATTGCCACGGGAATCCAAAATCTCACGCGCTATAACATCTACGATTGCACTCATAACTCATTCCTTAATTCACTAAACATTACTCAAATCCATGTTTTCTTCGATAAAACCTTGTTTCTTGACTGTCACGTCCAACATTTTCAAGGTATGCAACAGGTTCTCTAAGTGTCCAAGCGGAAAGGCATTCGGCCCATCCGACAATGCCTGCGCCGGATTGGGATGGGTTTCCATAAACAGCCCTGAAATGCCAGCAGCTACTGCCGCTCGCGCCAGAACTGGCACGAATTCGCGCTGTCCGCCGCTTACTGTGCCCTGCCCGCCCGGCAACTGCACCGAGTGCGTGGCATCGAATACAACCGGACAACCTGTGTTACGCATTACTGCTAAGGAACGCATGTCCGACACCAAATTATTATAACCAAATGATACACCGCGCTCACACACCATGACGTTGTCCTGACCGCTAGCCTCACGCGCCTTTGCAACCACGTTTTGCATGTCCCATGGCGATAGGAATTGCCCCTTCTTTATATTCACCGGGCGTCCAGCACTTGCAACGGCATGAATGAAGTCGGTCTGGCGGCAAAGGAAGGCAGGCGTTTGCAGAACATCAACTACTGCGGCAACCGGCGCGATTTCCTCAATGCTGTGCACATCGGTTAGCACCGGCACACCAATTTGAGTCTTCACCTTGTCCAGAACTTTCAGGCCCGCATCCATTCCAAAGCCACGAAAGGATTTGCCAGAACTGCGATTTGCCTTGTCGTAAGATGACTTGTAAATAAATGGGATACCCAGCTTCAGACAAATCTCCTTGATTTGCCCCGCCGTATCCAGCGCCAATTGCTCAGACTCAATTACACAAGGTCCTGCAATCAGAAACAATGACTTGTTCAAGCCGACTTCAAAATTACATAGTTTCATATGGCCGATATATTTTCTAAGAAAGCGCTGACTTATGGCGTTCAATAGCCGCTTCAACAAACGCTTTAAAAAGTGGATGACCTTCGCGCGGAGTGGAAGTAAATTCAGGATGGAACTGTACGCCAATAAACCAGGGGTGCATAGTTTGCGGCAATTCCATAATCTCGGGTAAGGCCTCGCTCGGCGTGCGGGCAGATATCACCAGACCAGATTTCTCAAGCGCGGGCACATAGTAATTATTAACCTCATAGCGATGGCGGTGGCGTTCATTGACTTCAGCGCCATAGATGGTCGCAGCCAAGGAGTCGAGTTTGATCGGACAGCGCTGCGCACCCAAGCGCATCGTACCTCCAAGATCGGAATCAGTACTGCGAATCTCGACCTTACCATCGCTGTCGCGCCATTCGGTAATTAGTGCCACCACAGGATGCTCTGTTTCTGGATTGAACTCGGTGCTGTTTGCATCCATCATCCCTGCCACGTGGCGAGCATATTCAATCACTGCAAGCTGCATGCCCAAGCAAATACCAAGGTAGGGCAGCTTATTTTCACGGGCATAGCGTATCGCAGCAATTTTTCCCTCGGTGCCGCGCTTGCCAAATCCGCCCGGAACTAGAACCGCATCGAGATTCTTCAGACCATCTATACCACCGTTTTCGAGTATTTCTGAATCAATATATTCGATATTGACGCGCGTCGAAGTGTGAATACCCGCATGGCGCAAAGCTTCGATGAGAGATTTATATGACTCAGTCAATTCAACATATTTACCGACCATGCCGATAGTAACTTCATGCTGCGGATGTTCTAATGCATGGACAAGCTTGGCCCAGACCGACAAATCAGCAGGTGGAAGATGGGACAATCCCAGTTGCTCGCAGACGATGCGATCCAGACCCTGCTCATGCAACATCTGCGGAACTTTATAGATACTGTCCACATCCCACATTGAAATCACAGCCTCTTCACGCACATTAGAAAACAATGAAATCTTGGCACGCTCCTCATCAGGAATCGGTCGATCTGCGCGGCATAGCAAAGCGGTTGGGAAAATGCCAATCTCACGTAGCTTCTGTACACTGTGCTGGGTTGGCTTGGTTTTCAATTCACCCGCGCTGGCAATGTATGGCACCAATGTCAAATGTACATAGGCCGTATCACTGCGTCCATGGCGCAATCCCATCTGCCGGGCAGCTTCCAAAAATGGCAAAGATTCAATGTCCCCTACCGTTCCGCCAATTTCGACGATGGCCACATCGGCATTGCCATCATACGAAGCCGCTGCGCCACGTTCAATAAATGCATTGATTTCATTCGTTATGTGCGGGATGACCTGCACTGTCTTCCCGAGGTATTCGCCGCGACGTTCTTTGCGAATCACGCTGTCATATATCTGCCCAGTTGTAAAATTGTTAGCCTTGCGCATCTTGGCTGAAACGAAACGTTCGTAATGTCCTAGATCCAGGTCCGTTTCTGCTCCATCCTCTGTAACAAACACTTCACCGTGCTGGAAGGGGCTCATGGTACCAGGATCGACATTTATGTAAGGGTCCAACTTAAGTAGCGTTACTCTAAGGCCACGCGATTCAAGAATCGCCGCGAGTGAAGCCGCAGCAATGCCCTTACCTAAGGAGGACACCACGCCGCCAGTAATAAAAATGTATTTAATCATGAGGTGCGATAATACCGTAAATCCTTATCACTCTCAAAAGGAGAGCTCTCGATGTACTATAAACAACAAAGCCCTCACATGGAGGGCTTGGTTGATTGCAAGGAGTCTGACGATGACCTACTTTCACATACGAATGTACACTATCATCGGCGCAAAGTCGTTTCACTGTCCTGTTCGAGATGGGAAGGAGTGGGGCCAACTTGCTATGGTCGTCAGACATAACTGTCGACTAACTGATTACCTGATCAAACAGGTAATCAATCAGCCATCAACTGGAAGAAGTAATTGGTTTTGATTGCAACGCAACTTGTAATATTTAATGTTATAGGGTCAAGCCTCACGGGCAATTAGTATCAGTTAGCTTAACGCATTACTGCGCTTCCACACCTGACCTATCAACGTGGTGGTCTTCCACGACCCTTCAGGGGGATCGAGTCCCCAGGGAAATCTCATCTTAAGGCGAGTTTCCCGCTTAGATGCTTTCAGCGGTTATCTCTTCCGGATTTAGCTACCCGGCAATACGACTGGCGTCATAACCGGTACACCAGAGATCCGTCCACTCCGGTCCTCTCGTACTAGGAGCAGGTCCCTTCAAATTTCCAGCGCCCACGGCAGATAGGGACCAAACTGTCTCACGACGTTTTAAACCCAGCTCACGTACCACTTTAAATGGCGAACAGCCATACCCTTGGGACCGACTACAGCCCCAGGATGTGATGAGCCGACATCGAGGTGCCAAACTCCCCCGTCGATATGAACTCTTGGGAGGAATCAGCCTGTTATCCCCAGCGTACCTTTTATCCGTTGAGCGATGGCCCTTCCATACAGAACCACCGGATCACTATGACCTGCTTTCGCACCTGCTCGACTTGTCAGTCTCGCAGTCAAGCATCCTTTTGCCATTGCACTATCAGTACGATGTCCGACCGTACCTAGGATACCTTCGTACTCCTCCGTTACTCTTTGGGAGGAGACCGCCCCAGTCAAACTGCCTACCATGCAATGTCCCCGATCCGGATTACGGACCTAGGTTAGAACCTCAAACACATCAGGGTGGTATTTCAAGGTTGGCTCCACGACGTCTGGCGACACCGCTTCAAAGCCTCCCACCTATCCTACACAGATCTGTTCAAAGTCCAATGCAAAGCTACAGTAAAGGTGCATGGGGTCTTTCCGTCTAGCCGCGGGTAGATTGCATCTTCACAAACATTTCAACTTCGCTGAGTCTCGGGTGGAGACAGTGTGGCCATCGTTACTCCATTCGTGCAGGTCGGAACTTACCCGACAAGGAATTTCGCTACCTTAGGACCGTTATAGTTACGGCCGCCGTTTACCGGGGCTTCAATCAAGAGCTTGCACCCCATCATTTAACCTTCCGGCACCGGGCAGGAGTCACACTCTATACGTCCACTTTCGTGTTTGCAGAGTGCTGTGTTTTTATTAAACAGTCGCAGCCACCATTTCACTGCAACCCCATCGAGCTTCGGACGCGAAGTCCTATACTCTACCGGGGCGCACCTTCTCCCGAAGTTACGGTGCAAATTTGCCGAGTTCCTTCACCCGAGTTCTCTCAAGCGCCTTAGAATTCTCATCCTGCCCACCTGTGTCGGTTTGCGGTACGGTCTCAATACAACTGAAGCTTAGTGGCTTTTCTTGGAAGCTTGGTATCAGCAACTTCGCGCCAAAATGGCACTCGTCATCACGTCTCAGAATTGACCCCCCGGATTTACCTAAGAGATCTCCCTACACGCTTAAACCAAGACGTCCAACACTTGGCTTGCCTAACCTTCTCCGTCCCCACATCGCATTGTATTGAGGTACAGGAATATTAACCTGTTTCCCATCGACTACGCATTTCTGCCTCGCCTTAGGGGCCGACTCACCCTGCGTCGATGAACGTTGCACAGGAAACCTTGGGCTTTCGGCGAGGGAGCCTTTCACTCCCTTTATCGCTACTCATGTCAGCATTCGCACTTCTGATACCTCCAACAGCCTTCTCAAGCTGCCTTCGCAGGCCTACAGAACGCTCTCCTACCATATGTACAAGTACATATCCGCGATTTCGGTGCATAGTTTGAGCCCCGTTACATCTTCCGCGCAGGACGACTCGATCAGTGAGCTATTACGCTTTCTTTAAATGATGGCTGCTTCTAAGCCAACATCCTGACTGTTTTAGCCTTCCCACTTCGTTTTCCACTTAACTATGTCTTGGGGACCTTAATCGGCGGTCTGGGTTGTTTCCCTTTCGACACCGGACGTTAGCACCCGATGTCTGTCTCCCATGCTCGCACTTCTCGGTATTCGGAGTTTGCAATGGTTTGGTAATCAGCAATAGACCCCTAGCCATGACAGTGCTCTACCCCCGAGAGTGATACATGAGGCACTACCTAAATAGTTTTCGGAGAGAACCAGCTATTTCCAAGTTTGTTTAGCCTTTCACCCCTATCCACAGCTCATCCCCTAATTTTTCAACATTAGTGGGTTCGGACCTCCAGTGAGTGTTACCCCACCTTCATCCTGGCCATGGATAGATCACTTGGTTTCGGGTCTACACCCAGCAACTATCGCCCTTATCAGACTCGCTTTCGCTGCGCCTCCCCTATTCGGTTAAGCTCGCTACTGAATGTAAGTCGCTGACCCATTATACAAAAGGTACGCAGTCACGGAACAAGTCCGCTCCCACTGTTTGTATGCATGCGGTTTCAGGATCTATTTCACTCCCCTTCCGGGGTTCTTTTCGCCTTTCCCTCACGGTACTGGTTCACTATCGGTCGATTACGAGTATTTAGCCTTGGAGGATGGTCCCCCCATATTCAGACAGGATTTCTCGTGTCCCGCCCTACTTGTTCCAACCCTATTTCCACTCCTGAATTTTCGCGTACGGGGCTATCACCCACTATGGCCAGACTTTCCAGACTGTTCCACTAATTCAGAAGCTAAAGGTTGAAGGCTCCTCCGATTTCGCTCGCCACTACTCTCGGAATCTCGGTTGATTTCTTTTCCTCCGGCTACTTAGATGTTTCAGTTCACCGGGTTCGCTCTACCTGACCTATGTATTCAGTCAGGAGTGACCCTTGCGGGCCGGGTTTCCCCATTCAGATATCTACGGATCAAAGCTTTATTGCCAGCTCCCCGTAGCTTTTCGCAGGCTTACACGTCTTTCGTCGCCTGTAATCGCCAAGGCATCCACCACATGCACTTATTCGCTTGACCCTATAACATTAAATCCTCGGTCTTTTAGAGACCAAGGTTCTCGTTACAAGTTTTTTGTCTTGCGTTTGTGACCGCTTCCATCCGACTTGAATGGTTACGGCTTGATACAATCAAAACCCATGTTTTTCATGCACGCGCATCAATAGGTTTCCCCATTAACACTTGTGCGTGAATCACTTTCTTACTTCTTCCAGATTTTTAAAGAACTACTATTAGCAAAAGCCAATATCAAAACAAATAGCTTTGATATAGGTTCTTACTTTAAACATTATAAAAGTAATGGTAAATGGTGGAGGATGACGGGATCGAACCGACGACCCCCTGCTTGCAAAGCAGGTGCTCTCCCAGCTGAGCTAATCCCCCATGCTTGGTGGGTCTGGGTGGACTCGAACCACCGACCCCACGCTTATCAAGCGTGTGCTCTAACCAACTGAGCTACAGACCCTATTAAGCGTGAGAAGCGAGAGGTCAGGCATGAGAATCAACACCTCAGTCCTCACTCCAGCCACCTCACTACTTTAGTTTAGACAACCGATGAGTGTGGATACGTACGCCAAGGCTTCTCTAGAAAGGAGGTGATCCAGCCGCACCTTCCGATACGGCTACCTTGTTACGACTTCACCCCAGTCACGAACCCTACCGTGGCATCCGCCCCCTTGCGGTTAGGCTAGCTGCTTCTGGTAGAACCCGCTCCCATGGTGTGACGGGCGGTGTGTACAAGACCCGGGAACGTATTCACCGCGACATGCTGATCCGCGATTACTAGCGATTCCGACTTCATGGAGTCGAGTTGCAGACTCCAATCCGGACTACGATCGGCTTTCTGAGATTAGCTCCCCCTCGCGGGTTGGCAACCCTCTGTACCGACCATTGTATTACGTGTGAAGCCCTACCCATAAGGGCCATGAGGACTTGACGTCATCCCCACCTTCCTCCGGTTTGTCACCGGCAGTCTCATTAAAGTGCCCAACTAAATGATGGCAATTAATGACAAGGGTTGCGCTCGTTGCGGGACTTAACCCAACATCTCACGACACGAGCTGACGACAGCCATGCAGCACCTGTGTCCAGGTTCCCTTTCGGGCACCAAGCCATCTCTGGCAAGTTCCTGGCATGTCAAGGGTAGGTAAGGTTTTTCGCGTTGCATCGAATTAATCCACATAATCCACCGCTTGTGCGGGTCCCCGTCAATTCCTTTGAGTTTTAATCTTGCGACCGTACTCCCCAGGCGGTCAACTTCACGCGTTAGCTGCGGTACTAAGGAAGTCTCCTCCCCCAACACCTAGTTGACATCGTTTAGGGCGTGGACTACCAGGGTATCTAATCCTGTTTGCTCCCCACGCTTTCGTGCATGAGCGTCAGTATCGACCCAGGGGGCTGCCTTCGCCATCGGTATTCCTCCACATATCTACGCATTTCACTGCTACACGTGGAATTCTACCCCCCTCTGCCGTACTCTAGCCTTGCAGTCACAAATGCAGTTCCCAGGTTAAGCCCGGGGATTTCACATCTGTCTTACAAAACCGCCTGCGCACGCTTTACGCCCAGTAATTCCGATTAACGCTCGCACCCTACGTATTACCGCGGCTGCTGGCACGTAGTTAGCCGGTGCTTCTTCTTCCGGTACCGTCATCCACACAGGTTATTAACCCGTGCGTTTTCTTTCCGGCTGAAAGAGCTTTACAACCCGAAGGCCTTCTTCACTCACGCGGCATGGCTGGATCAGGCTTGCGCCCATTGTCCAAAATTCCCCACTGCTGCCTCCCGTAGGAGTCTGGACCGTGTCTCAGTTCCAGTGTGGCTGGTCGTCCTCTCAGACCAGCTACGGATCGTCGCCTAGGTGAGCCTTTACCTCACCTACTAGCTAATCCGATATCGGCCGCTCCGAAAACGCGAGGTTCTTGCGAATCCCCCGCTTTCCCCCTAAGGGCATATGCGGTATTAGCGTAACTTTCGCTACGTTATCCCCCATTTCCGGGTACGTTCCGATATATTACTCACCCGTTCGCCACTCGCCACCAGGGTTGCCCCCGTGCTGCCGTTCGACTTGCATGTGTAAAGCATGCCGCCAGCGTTCAATCTGAGCCAGGATCAAACTCTTCAGTTCAATCTCTATGCTTATTTGATCTGCCCTTACAGGCAAATCGATCTCACTCAAAGCGAATCAATATTTCATTTCTTCGACTTCGTGTGAGGTACTGCTTTTATGTCTTGAGTCATGATGATCATGCGAACTAATCCGCCTGTTCATCAATGCCTCAGCGCATGTACCCACACTCGTCGGTTGTCTGTAAACTTTTAAAGAACGGGCTGCCTAAATGCATTTGCATGAGGGTTGCGGGGGCAGGATTTGAACCTACGACCTTCGGGTTATGAGCCCGACGAGCTGCCAGACTGCTCCACCCCGCGTCAGCTAAGAAGTAGAACTATAGCAAAATAGACAGGGCTCGTCAAACATTATTCAATGTCATTCATTGAGGCCACATTAAACGCAAACGCGGCAGCATACGATAATTTGCATACATTACAGATAGAACAAAATTGATTTTTCGTAAGTTTCTTATAACACGCTTCCTCCAAGCCAAGAGCGGACTCTTTCTTACCTCTCCACAGGGCCACCGGCTATTTATGATGCGCACTAATTATGACGCTGTTTTATTTCCTTAATTTCTGGCATGCAATTCAATGCGGCCCGAACGCGTTCTTCGCGTTCCAGTGCCGCACGGGTGTGTGCCGCTACTTTCAATGACAGGTGTGAGAAATTTTTTTGATTTTTTCACAGGCTCTCAGCACGCAAATTCTTGTAAGGCGGCGCATCCACAATGCGAAATGGACATGCCATCTTGGGCGCACTACCTTTCACTCTGCTCGCTGGTACTGACCTCGCATTACTGCCGCGCCAGTGCGACGCGAATAGCATCCATCGGGTCGATCTGGTGCTTGCCGTCGTCCTCGGCGATGGAAAGCAGCACGCCCTTCACTTGGCCGTTGAAATGGTTGGCGCCCGACTTATAGTCAGGGGAAACCGGGGCGCCACTGTCTTCGCCGACGTCACAACCATCGTCGGCCGAAAAGACGACGGCCAGCGTCGCTCCGATCTCACCCTCGCCGGCCTGTTGGCCATCGATGTAGAGTGTCGCCTTGCCGCCCTTACCCATACCGCCGCCGGCATACGCAAACTCCATGCGTACCTGATGCTCGCCCGCCGGGATCTTGTTCGCGGACTCAACGAAAAAGTGCTTAAGGCCGCCCCAGTTGTAGCAGTACTTGAGTTTGCCGTCCATGGCGTAAAGGCTCCAGCCGCCGATATTGGCGCCTTGGGAAATGATCACGCCCTCGGCACCCTTCTCCGGCACGACGATCTCGGCGGTAACCGAGTGCGACTTGTTTTTAATGTTCAGAACGCAGTTTTCGGAGAGTCTCCCCATGCCGCCGAACAAGAGCTGGGTTTTGCCACGGATCAGTACCGGCCGGCCAGCGGTGTCCGGGTCAAATTTCTCGATCATCCGGTCGTCGAGCGGCAGCACCTTGTAGCGCGTCGCCTCGATCAGCCAGAGCCGCTGCAGTTCGTGCAGTTTCTTCGGGTTCGCCTTGGAGATGTCGTTCGCCTGGGTCCAGTCGCCCGGCTCGTAGAGTTCCCAGACATCGTCGTCGAAAGCCGGGACAGGCTTGTTCAAAGGTGCCCAGGGCGTGCGGTGGTGTGTCACCGCGGTCCAACCCTTGTGATAGATGCCGCGGTTGCCGAACATTTCGAAGTACTGCGTTTCGTGCCGCTCCGGCGCCTTGGCGTCGTTGAACGAGTACAGCATGCTGGTTCCCTCGATCGGGTCCTGCTGCAGCCCATCGACCGACACCGGTTCGGGGATGCCCGCCGCTTCTAGGATGGTCGGCGCCACGTCGATGACGTGGGTAAACTGCGAGCGTATCTCGCCCTTGGCCTGGATGCCCTTAGGCCAATGGACAATGGTGCCGTTGCGCGTGCCGCCCCAGTGCGAGGCCACCTGCTTGGTCCACTGGTAGGGTGCGTTCGTCGCATGAGCCCAGGCCGCCGAATAATGGTTGTACGACTCCGGCCCGCCGAGCTTGTCGAGCCGCGCCGTGAGATACTCGGCTGTCTCGAAGGACTGCAGGCCGTTGAAGTAGCTCATCTCGTTGAAGCAGCCATTGGGCCCGCCCTCGGCCGAGGCACCGTTGTCACCGATGATGTAGTAGATCAACGTGTCATCCAGGATGCCGAGCTTCTCCAACCCATCAATCAAACGACCCACGTGATGGTCGGTGTATTCCATGAAGCCCGCATAAACTTCCATCTCGCGGCGCAAAAAAGGCTTGAAGTCCTCCGGCATTGACTCCCATGTCGGGAGTTCCGGGTTCGGCGCGGTAAGCACCGCATCCTGCGGAATGACGCCGAGCTTCTTCTGCCGCGCGAAGGTTTCCTGGCGCAGCAGCTCCCAGCCGCCATCGAATTTGCCCTTGTACTTGTCCGCCCATTCCTTCGGCACATGGTGCGGCGCATGCGTGGCACCGGGGGCGAAGTAGGCGAAGAAGGGCTTGTCAGACGCGAGTGCCTTCTGCTGCGAGATCCAGTTTCTGGCCTTGTCGGTCATGTCTTCCATGAAGTGATAGCCCTCTTCGGGCGATTTCTTGTTCTCGACGGGGGTCGTGCCCTCGTACAGCGTGGGGTACCACTGGTTGGCCTCGCCGCCGATAAAACCATAGAAATATTCAAATCCACCACCGCCCGTGGGCCAGGCGTCGAACGGGCCCGCCGGACTAGTCTGCCAAACTGGTACCTCGTGGCACTTGCCGAACTGCGCCGTGGAATAGCCGTTGAGCTTGAGCGTCTTGGCCAGCGGCGACATGGTATTGGGCAGCACCGAGCAGTAGCCCGGCGCGCCAGTGGCGATCTCGGTAATGCCGCCCATGCCGGCGGAGTGGTGATTGCGGCCTGTGAGCATTGCCTGTCTCGTGGGCGAGCAAAGCGCAGTTGTATGGAAACGGTTGAATTTCAGGCCGCCAGCCGCCAGCTTCTCTGCGGTTGGTGTCTGACAGGGACCACCGAATGCACTGGACGAACCAAACCCGGCGTCGTCGATGAGAATGATCAGCACGTTGGGCGCGCCTTTGGGCGGGCGCAATTGCTCGATCGGCGGAAACTGGGTGTCAGGATCCTTCGCATCGTAAGTGATCAGTCCGGGACGCGAGGTGTTCCGCATGGGAAGATGGGAACGGTGCTTTTTGTCTTCGCTGCTCATGATCTTGGCTCCTTAAATGAAAAAGTTTTAAAAACTGATTTTGCAATGTTAGGCGCTGACACAATAAGCAGCTATTAGACTTTAGTCCTACTGATGGTACACCTACGGCTACTGGTACCTGGTTACCTGGGGACTCTTCCTCAGCGCGTGCGCACCTGATACTTTTCCTCGAGTCCCTTGTTGTACTTCACCTCCTTTATTGGGTGGGACCGTCCTCTCCGTCGCCCATGGCCTGATGTGTGAAGACGAAGATAGTGGGTAGCTCCATCAGCGTGGACAGCCGAATGGCGAGCCGAGCATAATCGCTGGAGAAGAAGAGCGAAAGCCCGTTTACGATCGCCGTCCGAGCCGCCAAGGAATTAGACGCCTCGCGACCGGCGACACCCTTAGGGTTGGTGGGGAAGACGGGAAGCCACTCCTTCGGCAACTCGCGGCGCTGCATCTGATCGATCTCAGTGGCGAGGTCGAGGAATTCGACCCGGTAGGCGGCAAACATCTCCGTCTACTTCTTCCGGGCAGCGGCGCCGCGCGCATCGACCTTTTTCTCAATAGAGACTAAGCGTCAAATAAACCCGGGAATTTCACTTTCCAGCCGCCGGCTTCGGCGCCGGTTCGACGGAGAGCGCAAGCGCTTCAATGTAGGTCACCTCGACCTGGTCGCCCTTCTTGACGACCTTGAACTGATCGGGATTCTGCACGTCAAGCGTCACAACATTGCCCCTAGGCCCCTTGAGCGTGATGGTGCTCTTTTTCTTGTCGACAGCGGTGACCGTGGCAATCGCGGTCACCTCGCGCGCGCCGGCGACGGCCGGCCGCTCTCCGGGCTTAGCCTTCGCGACCGCCTCGGTCAATGTCGGCTCGCCGACCTTGACCTTGGTCTTTTTCAGCTCGAGCGTGAGCGCCTGGGCGTAGCGTACGAAGACGAAGTCGCCCACCTTGACCTGGTCGAAATTTTTAACCTCGGCCGACGCGACAATATCCCTGACGTCGCCACTCGGACCCTTCAGCGTCACGGTGCGCGTCGCCTTGTCGATGGCGACGACCAAAGCGGAAATCTCCACCGCACGGACAGCGGCCGCCTTGCCCGGTTCGCTTGAGACAATTACGCCCCCAACGGCATCGGGTTTTTGCGCAAACGCGGTCCCCACATAGGCTGTTGCGATCAGCACAACTGCAAGTGTTCTGGTGGTTTTAAGCAAAGACTGTTTCATGCGATTTCTCCTTTTGATAAGTAAGAGTTAATGTCGTGTTAAACGCGCTGCATTGGTCACTTTTCTAGATAATCTCGAATTGTAATGTTAGTCGAGATAGCGAACTCTATATGATCAGCAGGCCGAATACAATTCTGAACGACCTGATGAAACAACTGCTTGCGCGGCTGTCGCGAATGCGGCCAGGGCCGCGATGCTCCGCATTGCGCTCTTCATCCGCCTAGCACCATGATCGCCCACCAGTCTCGTGTCCAACCCCGCCATGACCAGTCCAGCTTTCCAACTGCCATAACACTGATGGAGCGAATTGCATCGAGTAGCGGCGTATCCATGGTTTTATCTGTTTCGAAAGCAACGCAGCCGAACGTTGTAAACGTTACTGGAAGCCGGATTCCAGGTTGCCCAGTAGCTCCTTAGCGGCCGCCGCCACATGGTGCGGCTCAAACCCGAATTTGCGCTGGAGTTCCTTGAGGGGCGCCGATCCGCCGAAGGTATTCATGCCAATGATGCGTCCCGACTCACCGACATAACGTTCCCAGCCAAGTGTCGAGCCCTGTTCCACGGAAATCCGGGCCTTTACCTTGGGCGGCAGCACGCTGTCCCGGTATTCCTGAGTCTGATGGTCGAAGATATCCCAGGACGGCATCGAGACCACGCGTGCGCGAATGCCCTCGGCAGCGAGCTTTTCGTGTGCCTCCACGGCTAGGCAGAGCTCGCTGCCCGAAGCGATGATGATCACCTCGGGGTTCCCGCCCGGGGGGTCGGCGAGCACGTAAGCACCACAGGCTACGCCGGCTGCCGGCGCGTACTTCTTTCGATCCAGCGTGGGCAGGGGCTGTCGGGATAGTGCCAGCACGGCCGGCTGGTGGCGCAACTGCATGATGTACCGGTAGGCCTCGACGACCTCGTTTGCGTCGCCAGGCCGCAGCGTGACCAAGCCCGGAATGGCGCGTAACGAAATCAGTTGTTCCACCGGCTGATGGGTCGGACCGTCCTCGCCGTCGCCCATGGCCTCATGTGTGAAGACGAAGATAGTGGGCAGCTCCATCAGCGCGGACAGCCGAATGGCGGGCCGCGCATAATCGCTGAAGATGAAGAAAGTCGCTCCGAAGGCCCGTAACTTGGACAGCGATAGTCCGTTTACGATCGCCGCCATCGCATGTTCGCGGATGCCGAAGTGCAAGTTCCTTCCGCCCGGCGTTCCGGCCTGAAAGTCACCCGCCCCGTCGAACGCCAGGGTCGTCTTGTTAGAAGGGCCGAGGTCCGCCGAACCGCCGAGGAACCAAGGGATGTTCTGGGCGAGCACGTTAAGTACCTTGCCAGACGCCTCGCGGCCGGCGACACCCTTAGGGTCGACGGGGAAGACGGGAAGGTTGCGGTCCCACCCCTTCGGCAGCTCGCGGCACTGCATCTGGTCGACCTCGGTGGCGAGGTCGGGGAACTTGGCCCGGTAGGCGGCGAACATCTCCGTCCACTTCTTCCGAGCGGCGGCGCCACGCGCGCCGATCCCGGCCGCAAAATGCTCGCGCACGCCGTCCGGGACGAGAAACTTTGCGTCTTCGGGCCAGCCGTATGCTTTCTTCGTCATACGGATCTCTGCATCGCCCAGCGGCTCGCCGTGCGCTGCCGCAGTGTCCTGCTTGCTCGGCGAGCCGTAGCCGATGTGACTATCCAGAATGATGATCGTGGGCCGACCCTTGGTACGCCGGAACATATCAATGGCGCCCTGAATCCGGTCGATATCGTTGGCATCGCTAACACGCTGCACGTCCCAGCCGTAGCTCAAAAAGCGGGTCGCCACATCTTCGGTAAAGCAGATGCTCGTGCTGCCTTCGATGGTGATGTGATTATTGTCGTAGATCCAGCAAAGATTGTCCAGACCGAGGTGCCCCGCCAGTGACGCAGCCTCCGACGCGACTCCTTCCATCAGGCAACCGTCTCCGCAAACGGCATAAATACTGTAATCGAAGACATTGAAACCAGGCCGATTGTGACGCTGAGCGAGCCACTTCTGCGCAATGGCCATGCCCACGCTGGTGGCGACACCTTGCCCAAGCGGGCCGGTGGTAGCCTCGACCCCTGATACCCAGTGGTACTCGGGGTGCCCGGCCGCCTTGCTGTCGAGCTGGCGGAAGCGACGGATGTCGTCAAGCGTCATGGAGAGGTGCCCGAGGCGCTCGTAGTCTGCGTTCACGGCCTTGACGCCCGCCAAATGGAGAATCGACCAAAGAAGCATCGAAGCGTGCCCGTTCGAGAGGACAAACCGGTCGCGGTTCGGCCAGATCGGATCCTCCGGGTCGAAGCTCATCACCCTGTTCCAAATCGTATAAACCAGTGGCGCGAGTGCCATCGGCGTCCCGGGGTGTCCTGACTTCGCCTGTTCTACTGCATCCATGGAGAGGGTGCGGATAGTATTGATCGCCAATTGTTCGAAATTCGGGCTTACCATGACGCTTTCCTTTCAGGCTGTTTTTGTGTCACTTTCCTGTGGCGGCGCAGTCAGCCAGGATCAAGGCCGAATCCCGGTAAATGCGCCCGGCCGGAATAGAGGCGTCGCCGTCTTGCAGGTGCTTGAGCATAGAAACCTTTTCGGCACCGGTGACGACCCACATGATCTTCCGCGAACGATTGAGCATCGGATAGGTCAAGGTCATCCGCTGCCTTCCCTGGTATACCCCAGTGATAGCCACGTCGGCATCGTTGACATCGAGAACGGGATCATTTGGCACAAGCGAAGCCGTGTGTCCGTCTGGCCCAAGGCCTAAATGAGCCAGATCCAGCACGGGAGGCGTTCCTGCGATTTCCCGGAGTGTCTGGGCATAACGCGCGGACGCTGCCTCCAGATCGGGCGCTTCCACCGGCATAGCATAAATCTGCTCAGGGTTCAGCGGTACGTGTTCCAGCAGGGATGCACGCAGAAGCGTGAGATTACGGTCCGCGTGTCCCGCGGGCGCGATACGCTCATCGACCTGCACGACATGGACTTGTTTCCACGGAACCACTTCGGTGGCGAGAGCACTGAGCATTATCCAGGGCGTTTTGCCCCCGCTCACTGCAAGAACGAAACGTCCGCGGGCAGCGACTGCCGTGCGGGCTTCTTCCGCAATGATCTCCGCTGCTCTCCTTGCGACGGCCTCGGCATCCAAAAGAACTTCAGTGCGCATTTGATTACTCCCCTATCCCCCGTTTCCACAGAGGAAGCAGGGTCCTGCAAATTATTTTTGTCGTGCCGGCTTTCGCCAACATGGTAACTAGATCATCAAACAATCACCGGGTTGTTCCACCCTCCGGCCTCCGACGTCAGCATATCCGCCTCTGGCGGACCCCATGTCTTCGGCTCATAGTCATAGACCGGAGAATCCGACTTAAGATAGGGATCGACGATACGCCACGCCTCTTCTATGTAATCCTGGCGCGCGAACAGCGTCGCGTCCCCTTGCATCGCATCGGTCAGCACACGCTCATAGGCTTCTTTTTCATCGACAACCGGAGCGGGGGCGGCAAGTTCCGTCAATACGCCGGTCATCTTTTCGTCATCCACCAGCATCAACATCCCCAAAGTAAACTGCACGTTCGGGCTGATCCGGAAGCGTAGATGATTCGATGTCATCGCCAGATCAGAATAGGCATTGGGTGCGCGGCGGAAGCGAACCAGGATTTCCGTACAGGTGACTGGAAGGTTCTTCCCGGCCCTGATAAAAAAAGGCACGCCCTGCCAGCGCGGTGAATTGATATCGAGGCGCAGCGCCGCGAAGGTTTCCGTCTTTGAAGCTGGCGCAACCCCCACCTCTGATCTGAAGCCGCGAAATTGACCGCGGACGATGTTTTTTGCCTCAAGCGGAGGAATCGCTTTGAGCACCTTCACTTTTTCGTCGCGGATCGATTCGCTGTCCCGACGGGCCGGAGGCTCCATCGCGAAATTCGCGATAACCTGAAAGAGATGATTCTGTATCACATCGCGTATCGTTCCGGTGACGTCGTAGAATCCGCCGCGCCCCTGGATCCCGAAATCCTCAGCCATCGTGATCTGGAAACTCTCGATCGAGTTGCGGTTCCACAATGGCTCCAGGAAGGAATTAACGAAGCGGAAGTAGAGCATGTTGTTTACCTGCCGCTTGCCGAGATAATGGTCGATGCGGAAAATCGACGACTCCGCAAACTGTGAGAACAGGATCCGGTTCAGCTCCTGCGCTGACGCGAGATCTGTTCCGAAGGGCTTTTCGACAATGACGCGTGCACCCTCGGCGCAACCCGAAGCGCCGAGTTGCTCGACGACTTTTCCAAACAGCACGGGCGGGATTGCGAGGTAGTGCGCCGGTCGTTTCGCGGCCCCCAGTTCCTTCTTGATCGCCGCGAACGTGGCGCTATCGCTGTAGTCGCCGTCGACGTAGCGGAGCAATTCGGAGAGCTTTGCGAATGCGGCTGCGTCGAAACTGCCGTGCTTCTCGAGACTGTCCTTCGCTCGGGCCAGCATCTGCTCGAGGTTCCAGCCGGCCTTGGCGACGCCGATCACGGGTACGTTGAGGGTGCCGCGTTTCACCATCGCCTGAAGCGAAGGAAAGATTTTTTTATACGCGAGATCGCCTGTAGCTCCAAAAAAGACCAAGGCATCCGAATGTTCTGTGCTCATGCAGTCCTCCTTACTTCGTTGGTTTCTCGTGATGTCCGCCGAACTGAAAACGCATCGCCGAGAGCAATTTATCCTGGTAATCCGATTCGCCACGCGAGGAGAAGCGCGCGTAAAGCGCCGTGGTAAGAACCGGGGCCGGAACGGCCTCGTCGATCGCCGCGCTAATGGTCCATCGACCTTCACCGGAATCCGAAACCCTTCCCGAAAAACCGCTGAGACTGGAATCCTCGGCCAGAGCTGTCGACGTCAGATCGAGTAGCCATGACGCCACGACGCTGCCGCGCCGCCATACCTCGGCAATATCGGCCAGATTAAAATCATACTGGTAATTTTCAGGATGGCGCAGCGGCGTTGTCTCCGCATCGACTTCATGATCGGCCTTCCCGATGTTAGCGTTGCGCAGAATTGCCATCCCTTCCGCGTAGGCGGCCATGAGGCCGTACTCGATGCCGTTGTGTACCATCTTGACGAAGTGGCCGCCACCATTCGGTCCGCAGTGGAGGTAGCCCTGTTCGGCGGTGCCTTTGATCTTCTCACGCCCAGGGGTGAGTGGAGCGTCACCCATGCCGGGTGCCAGCGTCTTGAAAATCGGGTCGAGCCGATCGACGATCTGCTTCTCTCCGCCGATCATCATGCAATAGCCGCGCTCCAGACCCCAGACGCCGCCACTGGTTCCGACGTCCACGTAATGGATCTTCTTCACCGCGAGTTCCTTGGCGCGGCGGATATCGTCTATGTAGTAAGAATTGCCGCCGTCGATGATGGTGTCACCCGACTCAAGATGAGGTAGCAGGTCGGCGATGGTACCGTCCACCACCGCAGCCGGTACCATCAACCAAACCACTCTCGGCTTCGCCAACTTTTTCACGAGTTCCGCTAGCGATGCGGCGCCCACGGCCTTCTCCTCAACCAGCTCCTTCACCGCTTGCGGCGACCTGTCGAAGACGACGCACTGATGCTGTTGACTAATAAGGCGACGTACCATGTTGGCACCCATTCTTCCAAGACCAATCATTCCGATTTCCATAATAGAGTCCTTTATAAAAAAATAATTGCGAGATCACCTCTGCCCAATTCACTATCCGGTTCCCGGCTCCCCGGCTATTTGCAGGATGTTCACGACCTCTCCTTCAATTTTCGGTAGCTACGGATCAGATGATTTGTAGAGCTATCATGCTCAAGCGCTTGCTCCTTCTTGCTTTCCAGTTCCGGGATGATGCGCTGTGCCAGCACTTTCCCCAATTCCACTCCCCACTGATCGAAGCAGTCGATGTTCCAGATGACTCCCTGGGTAAAGACCGAGTGCTCGTAAAGGGCGACAAGCTTGCCGAGGCTTTCCGGTGTGAGCAGTTCGGCGAAAATGGTGTTGGATGGGCGATTGCCCTCAAATACCCGGTGCGGAACAAGCCAATCAGGGGTGCCTTCAGCCGTTACTTGTTCGGGGGTCTTGCCAAAGGCAAGCGCTTCGGATTGGGCGAAGACATTCGCCAACAGGATGTCGTGATGCCGTCCAAGCGGGTTGAGCGACTCGACGAATGCAATGAAATCACACGGGATAAGGTTGGTTCCCTGATGGATCAACTGGTAGAAGGAATGCTGGCCGTTGGTTCCCGGCTCACCCCAGTAGATGGGGCCGGTTGGGTAGTCCACTTCCTTGCCGTCGAGCGTAACGTGTTTGCCGTTGCTCTCCATCGTCAACTGCTGCAGATAGGCCGGAAATCTTTTCAGGTACTGTTCATAAGGTAGCACGGCGACGGTCTGGGCGCCGAAGAAGTCGGTGTACCAAACTGTCAAAAGGCCCATCAGCACCGGCAGATTTTTCTCAAACGGGGCGGTGCGGAAGTGCTCGTCCATCTGGTGAAAACCGTCGAGCATGGCGCGAAAATTATCCGGGCCGATGGCCAGCATGGTCGAGAGGCCGATAGCCGAATCCATCGAATACCGTCCACCAACCCAATCCCAGAAGCCAAACATGTTGGCCGGATCGATGCCAAATTCGGACACTTTCGCGGCATTGGTCGAGACCGCGACGAAATGCCTGGCCACGGCTATTACATCGTTGCCCAAAGCGCGCAGCGACCAGTCGCGCGCGCTTTGGGCATTGGTCATCGTTTCCAGCGTCGTGAAAGTCTTCGATGAAACGATGAACAGCGTTTCCGCCGGATCGAGGTCGGCTGTCGCTTCCACGAAATCGGTGCCGTCGATGTTCGAAACGAAGCGGAAGGTCATCGCCCGGTCACTGTAATGCTTGAGCGCTTCGTAGGCCATCACCGGCCCGAGGTCGGAACCACCGATGCCGATGTTGACCACGTTGCGGATGCGTTTGCCGGTATGGCCCTTCCATGCGCCGCTTCGAACCCGATTGGAGAAGTCTGTCATCTTGTCCAGCAAGGCGTGAACCTGAGGCACCACGTTCTCTCCGTCTACAACGATGGACGCCGCGCGCGGCGCGCGCAGCGCCACGTGCAGGACTGCGCGGTCTTCCGTGATATTGATCTTGTCGCCGCGGAACATGGCGTCAATGCGCTGACGCAAGCCGCATTCCCCGGCCAGTTGCAGCAGAAGCCTGAGAGTATCGTCCGTAATGCGATTCTTCGAGTAGTCCAGAAAAATGCCAGCGGCCTCTACCATCAAACGCTCACCACGGCCGGGATCGGCCGCGAACAGCGCGCGGAGATGCATACCCTGAACATGCTCGTGGTGGGCGATGAGCGCCTTCCAGGCCGGGCGTGCAGTCAGCGATGCGTTCTTGCCGGTCATTTGCGCGTCCCCTTCTTCGCCTTTGCGTCATGAGGGGACGATTGGGGAGTCTGGGGCGTGCGCTGCGTTGCCGGTTCCCACAAGCGAAATCCTCCCAGAAACGCGTAAGCATTGTCGCCCAATCGACATCCCGGCGGCAGCTCCTTCAGCTTCTTGGCGTTCCCTCCGCCGATGACGGCATCGTCGAGGAGAAGCGCGGACGTGAATCGTGTGACAACCATCTCGACGGTCTTACGCCACTTCTTCTTCCCGCGCCTCTGGAGTCCGCAAGTTCCCAAATAGCCCTCAATGGCACCCTTCTTGTAGGAGAGGGCCCCGAGTTCCATCGGGACGATGTGCCCGCGCACTATCAACGTGGAACCGAGGCCCGTCCCGAGGCCGAGGAACAGCATCGTTCCGCCCTTGTAGCTTCCGAGGGCCTGCATCGCGGCATCATTGATGACTTTCACGGGGCACCCGAACGCCGCCTCGAAATCGAACCCGACCCAGCCGGGGGCGAGATTGCGCGGTTCGGTGACTGCACGGTCATCGGTGACCCGCCCGGGGTAGCCGATCGCCACCACATCATACTTCCAGTCCGCCGCAAGCTTCTTGACTTCGGAGACCATAAGTTTAGGCGTCAACTGCCGGCCGGAAGGAAACCTCCTGCGCTCGGTTTGTCCGGTAGCAAGGATCTTGACGTTGGTCCCCCCGATGTCCACGGCCAGTACTTTCTTGGCTTGAGTCATGATGTCCTCCCCAGGGCAGCGCCCTTGGAATCGATCACCGCCATCAGTTCATTCCAGGATTTGACGAACGATGCCGCCGCGTCAGTCTGGATCTTGCTGGCCAATGCATGGATATCGATCCCCGCCGCCGCGAATTGTGTCAACAGTTCTTCGCAGTTTCCTCCGTCTGCACGCATCAGCGACGGGATATCACCGTGGTCAGCGAGTGCCTTGAGTGTACCCTCGGGCATCGTATTTACCGTAAACGGTGCCGCCAGTCCTTTGATATACAAAACGTCCGAGGCCAGCGGATCCTTGGTACCGGTGCTCGCCCACAGCAAACGCTGCGGCCGGCCGCCCGCGTTGTAGATGCGCTGCCAGCGCGGGGAGCTGAGCACCGACCGATACGCCTTATAGGTGCGCTTGGAGACGGCGAGGCCAAGCTGGTTACGCAGCGCTTCGGGCACCTTGTCCTTGACCGCACCATCCCAGCGGCTGACGAACATCGAGGCCACGGAACCCACGTCTGGCTTCAACCCGGCATCGAGGCGTCGTTCGATGCCGCGCATGAACGCCTCGGCGGCAGCGAAATAATGCTCGCGCGAGAACAGCAAAGTCACGTTGACTGGAATTCCGGCGAAGATGGCTTCTTCGATGGCCGGCAGTCCTTCTCTCGTGCCGGGGATCTTGATCATCAGATTGGGACGGCCAGCCCGCGCGAAGAGATCCTTGGCTGCGGCGATCGTCCCTGCTGTATCGTAAGCAAGCAGAGGCGACACTTCCAGAGACACCCATCCGTCCACGCCGTTGGTCCGATCGTAAATCGGTCGGAACACGTCTGCGGCGCGCGTGAGATCGTCGATGGCAAGCTCGAAGAACAGGGCTTCGGACGATCGTCCCTGCCCGATCTTCTGGCGGATCGATTCGTCGTATGCGCTGCTGTTTTTGATCGCCTGCTCGAAGATAGTCGGATTCGAAGTGAGCCCCGTCACCGACAGCTCGCTCACATAGCGCTCGAGTGCGCCACTCGTCAGCAGGTCGCGGGTGATATTGTCGAGCCAGAGGCTCTGGCCCAACCGATTGAGCTGGCCGGTGGCTTTTGTCGCCGCGCCCTTCGCTGGCGCAGCGCGCGGCAAGATGTACTTCTCCACGGCATTGGCGAAGCCCTCGTTAGCGAACGAGGTCGTGACGTACATCGCCTGACGCTGAACTTCCTCGCTGGCGTTGCCCATCGCGATGCTCAAACCGCTTGGCTTGAACATCAGCACGTCGTTCAGCTGGTCGCCGATGGTGGCGATCTGCTCCAGCGGAACTTTCAGGTACCGCGAGAGCCGTTCGATCACAGTCCCCTTGTTTGCCGTCGGATTCGTCACGTCGAGGTAGTGCGGTTGCGAGCGCACCGCGGTGACCTGTGTCCCCAATTCCTGCTGGAGCACCGCCTCGCAGGCTGCCACTCGGGGGTGGTCGTCACTGATGCCAACAATCTTCACAATCCCGCTGAGCACCTTGTCGAAGGTGGGGACCACGGTGGGCTCGAACTGGACCGTCGATGCCTCGCGGTCAACTCGTGGCGCCGTGCGCGAGCGAACGTACCAATCGGTGGAGCTGTAGAGCCAGACGTCGAGACCATTGAACTCCATCGTCTCGATGATGCCCGGTAGCAGGTAGTCGGGAATCGTTCGCTCGTCGAGCACGGACAGGTCGGGAAGAACGATCACGCCGCCGTTAAAGGCGGCCATCGGCATCGTCAACCCGAGCGGCTCCACTAGCATGCGCAAGCCGCGCGGCGGACGGCCGCTGGTGACGGTGAAGATGATTCCTTCCTCTCGCATCCGTTTTACCGCCTGGATCGCGCGCTCGGTAATCACCTTGTCTTTCGTGACCACGGTACCATCGACATCCGCTAGCAGCACGGCGATCGATGAAGAAGCTTGCAGGGTAGAATTATCCATACAAATGATCCTCCATTTATCGTTGCAAATAGTCGTTATTCAGCGTTTCGATGAGACTACCGTAACAGCCCATCTGGCCGAAACCGTCATCACCCATAGGGTGGCGCGCATTTTCTTTTTAGCGCGAAGAGGCTGCAGTCTGGCTGTGCTGGAGACGTCAAAGACCAAGTCGATTCACGTACCCCTGTATATAAAATATAAGGCGCTGCCTCTTAAGCCATTTTCAACTAGGCACTTAATTTTAAATGAACTTTTCTGAACGACTTTCAAGCAATTTGCGGTCTCGGCCCAATTACCCCGCTAACCATGTGCTCACACTAATGAATTACACCATCGACTGCTATTAGACTTTAGTCCTATAGAGGCAACGCGGAAACCATTCCTGTTCTTGAATTCATTACTTAATCTCCTCTCGCCTGCAGAGCCGCGCGATCGCGATACCTGCCCCTAGCCCCAACGCTATATGTCCAGCGACGCGGTAAAGATTTTTCCTGTGTTTCTTCGTCGAACTGCTGTGGGCTATCTAATTCCCCCGAAGGTTGAGCAACACGCGCGATCAGCTAGCCGAACCCATCCAAGCACCGGTGGGCATTAGTCAGAGCGAAGCGGAGTCAGTCGCTTCAGTATTTCTCGGCAATGAAACGGCGCTCCGTCAACGTCGACGCATCGTCGTATTTGCCTTTCTTTGACCGCTTCGGCAAAGTCGCTTCCTCATGCTTCTTCTTCTGGTAAGGGATTAGCGAGAGGATGTGAGTGATCCCGTTCAAACGCGCCCGAAGTTTATTGTCTGAACGAAGAATGTGCCAAGGTGAATGCGCGGTATCCGTCTTCTCTAGCATTAAGTCCCGCGCTCTGGAATAGTCATACCAGCGCGAATACGACGCCAGATCCATGGGGCTTAATTTCCATTGGCGCAGCGGATCGGTAACGCGCGCCTTGAATCTCCGGTCTTGTTCCTCCATCCCCACCTCAAGCCAGATCTTTATGAGCGTAATTCCTGACTCGATGACCCATTTTTCAACCTGGGGACAGAGCTCCAGGAATCTCTCATGCTCAGCTTTGGTGCAAAATCCCATGACGTATTCGACACCAGCCCGGTTATACCAACTGCGATCAAAGATGATAATCTCGCCGGCGGCGGGAAAATGCTCTATGTACCGTTGAATGAACATCTGCGTCTTCTCGCGCACAGACGGCGACGGCAGCGCCACGACCCTGAACACGCGGGGGTTCACTCTTTCTGAAATCGCCTTGATCAGGCCGCCTTTCCCGGCTGCGTCGCGGCCTTCAAGCACCACAATGACCCGGGCACCGGTTGCAGTGGCCCAGTCCTGTAGGTAGCAAAGCTCAACCTGTAACTTCTTGAGCTGCTTTTCGTAGCGCTTCTTGGTAAGTGGCTTAGCGTCGTTTTGTTGCTCGGCGGGTTCAGACTTGGTCATGAGATCTCCAGATGTAATGAATCAAAACTTACTTTGAGCCGGAACCCGGCACAGGCGAGACTGCCTGACTTTGCTGCTCCGGCGACGTCTTGGACCGCTGGGAGTCGGGCAGATTCCATCCTCCGCCGAGCGCCTTGTACAGATTGGCGACGGCGGCCAGTTGATCCCGCCTGGTCTGGGCCAGCGTGTATTGCGCCGGGAACAGTTGCTGCTCGGCTTCCAGCACTTCGAAGTAGCTTGCCCGTCCTGCGGTGTACCGCAGCAAGGACAAATCCACGGCGTTCTTCAAGGACTGCACCTGGCTTTGCAGGGCCGTGCGCCGATCTACCAGCGTTCGTTGTGCGATCAGGGCGTCCGAGGTTTCTCGAAACGCCGCGAGCACGGTTTTCTTGTAATTTATGACGGTTTCGCCCGAGTATGCTTGTTGCGCACGCAGTGCCTCTTCCAGCCGGCCTCCTGTATAAATCGGACCGCTCGCCGAGCCCGCCACATTCCAGATGAAACTATTGATGGTAGAGCCTGACAGTGCCAACCCGAATATACCGGCCAGAGAAGAAAGACCGATCCTCGGATAGAAGTTGGCCGTCGCCACCCCTACCTCCGCGTTGGCCTGGATCATGCGCTGCTCAGCGGCGAGGATGTCCGGTCGGCGCTTGAGCAAATCGGTGGTCAAACCGATCGGCGTTTTCGGTGTGACTTGCTCCGTCAGAGGACGGCCCCGCTTGATGCCCTGCGGGTATGCGCCGACCAGGACGCTGAGCACGTTCTCCTGCTGCGCTATCGCGCGCGTTAGATCGGCGATCCTATCCGCGCTGGAGTGATAGGCTGCTTGAGCGCGATCCACCGGCAGACGATTGTCTCTTCCCGCCTCGAAACGCACGGTGAAGAGTTCAACATTCTTCTTGTAGACGCGCGCGCTTTCGTGCGCAATGGCGAGTTCCTGATCCAGCCCTAGAAGGTTGAAATAGCCTGTGGCAAGATCACTCACCAGGGTCAACATGACTCCACGGCGGATGTCCTCCTGGGCAAAAAGATTTGCGCGCGCTGCCTCGGTGGATCTGCGTATCCTTCCCCAGAGGTCAAGTTCCCAGGTCGCTAAGAGCCCTCCCCTGTACCCTGCATAATCCTGCGGGCGTCGCTCTCCCGTGATGGACTCGCGTCCGCCTCTTGCGGAACCACCATAGCCGACTTGCGGTTTGGCCTCCGACTGCGCAACGCCTACCAGGGCGCGAGCTTGCTCGATCCGGGCGACCGCCACTTGCACGTCAAGGTTGTTCGCCAGCGCTTCGGTGATTAGATTTTGCAGCACTTTGTCATCAAAGACTGTCCACCAGGGCGCGTCCGCCAGCGAGGCGGCACCCGACTGGGCAGGCTGACCACGGAACTCCGCCGGCAGCTTGCTGTCCGGTCGTTTATAGTCTGGTCCAGCCGTCATGCAGCCCGCGATCACCAACATCGGTAGCGTCGCTGCTAGCCATCTCATTTTGCGAAATTTTCTCGAATGTTTTTTCATGGTCGTATACCCATTTTTCACTGGATCGCTGCAAGCATTTTTCTGAATCTGGAAAGCGTGTAGAGCGTGTAGACCAAGCCTATCAAAAGCATCTTGGCAATAGCGGGCCATACCATAACCAGCGTGGCATTCCTGAAGATCACCGCTTGCGAAAAACTGACGAAATGCGTGGATGGCACAAATTGCATGGCATGCTGCAGGGCGATCGGCATGCTCTCCAGCGGAGTCTGGCCACCGGACAGCAAGTTCATGATGATGAATACCGGAAAGGCGAGCAAACCAAACTGCGGCATGGAGCGAACGACGGTGGCGAGCATGATCCCGAGAGCCGTCACCGAAAATAGATAGACGCAAAGTCCAAAGGCGAACAACGGGATAGAACCGATAACCGGCACGCCGAGTAGGCCCTTCGCGACGACGAACAGCGATGCCATCGCCACCACCACCACGACCAGGCCGTTGGCCCAAATCTTGCCGAACATGAGTTCGAACGGACGCAGTGGCATCACTAGTAGATGCTCGATGTTGCCGTGCTCCCTTTCGCGCAGCACGGCGGCCCCCGTCAGGAAGAGCGCAAGCACGGAAATATTGTTGATAATCTGGTTAATCGCGACAAACCAGCCCTGTTCCATGTTCGGGTTAAACCGCGCACGGGTGTCGAGTTGCACCAAAGGCTGGTTTTCCGGTTTTCCGCGTCCAGACCAGAAAGGCTCGACGGTACTGGTGATGATCTTTGAAATGTAGGACGGGCCTCGGCCCGCCTGACTCATGGCAGTTGCGTCGGCGATGATCTCGACGGTTGGCGTCGCGTCTCTTTGCAAATCGCTCTGGAATTTTGGCGGCAGGACCACCACGAAGGTGTATTTGCCCGTGTCCATAGAGCGATTGATATCGGCAAACGGTATGGTTGCCGCCGGCAGGAACAGCGGCAGCAGCATCGCATCGCGCACTGCGCGCGCGGCTTCCGAATTATCCTCGTCGACTATTGCAATCGAAGCGTTGATCACGTCCATCACGGCGCTCTTCGAGGGCGTATAGACCGCGAAGGTAAAGGCGTAGATCATTAGAAATATGAGCGCGGGATCCCGGGCGAGACTGATCAGTTCCTTGACCCCGAGATAGAAGATATGGCGTGCGAAGCGCATCTGCTATTTCTCCTGTTTGGTGAGCAGAAGAGCAGACAATGCAAAATAGATGAGTGTGATCACCGCCAGTGCTACGATATTGGGCCAAAGCGAGTCAATGTACAGCGCCTTGGTGAAGGTGCCCACGCTGATCGCCTGAAAATAAGTGCTTGGAAATATGAGCGCCGCAATAGAGGCGCCGCCGGTAAGTGAGGATGTCGGCACGAACATTCCGGAGAACTGAACGGCGGGTAGGATGGCGATGATGGCGGCCGCGAAAATGGCCGCCGTCTGGGTGGATGCGAAGACGGAAATCAGCAGGCCGAAACCCGTGCTCGCCAGCACATAGATTATCCCGCCGAGAAGCAGAGTCAGCGCACTCCCCTTGATCGGGACCTGGAAAAGCAGCACCGCCAATGCCACGAGACAGGCAAACTGAATCAGCGAAACAGTCACATAAGGCAGTTGCTTGCCAATCAGGAACTCCACTTTCGTCGCAGGTGCGGCGTAGAAGTTCGCAATCGAACCAAGCTCCTTCTCGCGCACGACACTGAGTGCGGTCAGCATGCTGGGAATCAGCATCAGAAGGAGCATGATGTCGCCCGGAACCATGGCGTAAACACTGAGGAAAGCCTGGTTGTACAGCGTGCGAGCGACTATTTTCAGGGGTGTGGCGGCCGGCGGAAGACCGCTCGACTGGCGCAGGCTGGTTTCGTAGCTAGCGTGCGCGGTTTCCACGTAGTTGCGTGCGGTCTCGGCTCGAAAAGGCACGGCAGCGTCGATATAGGCGAGAACCGTCGGCGCGCGACCCTGCTGCAGTTCGCGCTGGTAACCGGCAGGGATCTCCAGGGCGACCCGTAGCTCGCCGTTGCGCAACCTCCGGTCGAGTTCGTCGTAGCTCGTGATCGGCGCCTTCTCGTCGAAATAGTACGAGCCTCGGAAGCTGTCAACATACGAACGGCTGGAGGGTGTGCCATCGAAATCCAGCACTGAAAATGGCAACTGATCGACGTCGAGCGAGATCCCGTACCCGAACACGACCATCAACAGTAGCGGGCCGATCACCGCGAAGGCCAATCGCACCCTGTCGTGTGCGAGCTCAATGGCCTCACGCCTCGCGAACGACCACACGCGGCCCACGCTGAATCTACTCGGTGCCTTGGTGGGCTGGGCCGCGTGGTCCTTGACCGTCTCAGGTTCGGGCGCTGCCGCCACGGCAGGTGCTGCCTCCACGGCGGTCGGTCTGGCGGCGGCAGCGGCCTCCTCCAGGTAACCGATGAAGGCTTCTTCAAGGCTGGCGGCCTTGCGCTCGGCCACCAACTGCGCCGGCGGTCCCTGCGCGAGCACTCTGCCGGAGTGCATCATCGACATGCGATCGCAGCGCGCCGCCTCGTTCATGAAGTGTGTGGAAAGAAAGATGGTGACGCCATTTTCGCGCGAGAGCCGGATCAGAATTTCCCAAAATCCGTCCCGTGCAACAGGATCGACACCCGACGTGGGCTCATCGAGAATGAGCATCTCCGGCTCATGGAGGACTGCAACCCCCAAAGACAGGCGTTGCCGGATACCGAGCGGCAGACTCTCGGTCAGGGTGTCCGCCACGGATTCGAGGGAGAAGTCCGCCAGTACCTCTTCCACGCGCTTCTTTGCAGCGTCCTCCGGAAGATCGAAGAGATGCGCGTGCAGCATTAGATTCTGCCGCACCGTCAATTCCGTATAGAGAGAGAAGGCCTGCGACATGAAACCGACATGCCTGCGCGATTCCACATCTCCGCCCTTCACCGGTTTCCCGAACAGCAGAGCGGTGCCCTCCGTCGGCGGGAGCAGACCGGTAAGCATCTTCATGGTGGTCGTTTTGCCGCAACCATTGGAGCCAAGGAATCCGAAAATCTCGCCTCGCTCAATGCGGAAATTCACGTGATCAACGGCGGTGAAGTCACCAAATTTCTGGGTAAGCCCATTGGATTCGATGGCAGGAACATCACCCGAGGGTTGAAACGGCGTTATCACCGGTTCCTTGTGGCCGCGACGTGCTTCCTCCGGAAGCAGCTCGATGAACGCCTTTTCGAGCGTGTCCTTGTTGGTTCTCTGCCTCAACTCCTCGGGAGTCCCAGTCGCGAGCACCTTGCCGGCGTTCATCGCCACCAACCAATCAAACCTCTCCGCTTCGTCCATGTAGGCGGTAGCGACCATGACGCTCATATCCTGGCGGCGAAGCCTAATGCGGTCGATGAGTTCCCAGAACTGCCTTCGAGCGAGAGGGTCGACACCGGTCGTCGGTTCATCCAGGATCAACAGATCCGGATCGTGAATCAATGAACAGCAAAGTCCGAGTTTTTGCTTCATACCGCCGGAAAGCTTGCCTGCCGGACGATCCCGGAATGGCGTGAGGTCGGTGCTCGCGAGCAAGTCATCTATTCGCGCGGCGCGTTCTTCCTTTGATTGACCAAAAAGCCTGCCGAAGAAGTCGATATTCTCGAAAACCGATAAGGTCGGGTAGAGGTTCTTGCCCAGCCCTTGAGGCAGATAGGCAATCCGTGCCGACACCGAGTTGCGAAAGCGCGCGTTTGCGATATCGCCGTCGAGCACCTGAACCTTGCCGCTCTGGATGCGTCGAACGCCGGCAATCATGGCCAGAAGCGTCGACTTGCCCACGCCGTCAGGGCCGATCAGACCAATCATCTTTCGCGCAGGGAAATCGAGGGTAATGGCGTCTAGCGCGACGGCTTTGCCATAATGTTGCGAGACATCTTTGACGCTCGCAACCGACCCCCCCCGTTCAGCATCCATCATCTTCACCTATTTGGCCACTGCCGCGTCCGTCGATTTGGTTGCCGCGCCAGTCGGTTTCCAGAGCTTCTGCGGACTGACGGGATTCGACTGAAGGTTCGCGGGCCAGACGGCTTGACTGTCGAATCTCACATAACCTACCCCGGGAATACCAGTCTTCACGAGGGGTTCAAATTCGCGCAGTCTGGCCTTGTCGATCTGCAGCTTCACGCGGAAGGACAAGAGATGACGCTCCTCCGCGGTCTCGACGGTCTTGGGCGTGAATTGCGCCATCGGCGAGACGTAGGAAACCACCGCCTTGATCGGATATTGCGGGGCGGCGTCAAGGACAATGCGGGCCTCCGAGCCTAAGGCGACCTTACCGGTGACTGCCTCGGGCAGGAACACGTACATGTAGACGTCGCTGAGATCGAGCAGCGAGTACACCCTGCCTCCCATGGAGAGAACCTCGCCCTGCTCTGCAAGGCGGCTCTCGACCCTTGCCCTGATGGGCGAAACAAGCTCGCTATCTTTGATTTCGACCTTCAGTCTTTCCGCTTCCGCAACGGCGGCATCTATCGTCGACTGTGTCCGCGAGGCTTGCGCTTCGGCACCTACAACTTCGGCCTTGGTCATGGCCGCATGGGCAAAGTCGATCTCTGCTTCCTGTTCGCTCACCGCGCTACGCTTGACTAAACCCTTGGAGCGCAGGTACTGTTTGTTGGAATAATTATAATCGGCTTTTTTGACCTCCACTTGGGCGAGCGCGACCTTCCGACTTTCTTGGGCCTCAACGATTTGAGCTTCGGCTGCGCGAAGCTGCGCTTCCAGCGCCAATGTGTCCATCCGCGCTATGACTTGCCCGGCTTCAACGGTGTCCCCTTCATTGACAAGAACCTCTCTTATCCGTCCGGGACGCTTGGTCGCCACAAACAATTGAGTGGCCTCAAGCCGTCCGTTGGCACCGGCAAAGCCGGGCGGCAGCGCGGGCTTCGACAAGATCAGCCAAGCCACCACCCCGCCGCCAATCGCGAGGGCCACAACTAAACCAATGATCGCCTTTTTCTGCATAATCAGGACCCTCGTCTTAAGTTCATTTTTTATGAATATAGCTAAGTTCGACTTACTTTCTTGATCTAGCACAAGTTCCTTAGTAATTTGTTTAAATTTGCCCGAGTCAGGTTGTTAACTGTATCCCGAAGGTTGAGGATCGCCTGGCTCAGGATCTCAAGCATGGCCTTCTCGTTTGAAAGTGGCACAGACGAAATCCCAAACGTTATTGAGGTATTCATAGTGAGGTTTCGTTGAATTTCAAAATGCGCCGCGTATGTTGTGCGGTCATCAATTCCTCGTTTGTCGGCACAATCCATACCGTGACGCTACTTTCTGCGTTGCTGATGCAGCGCTCGTTGCCTTCGTTGGCATTGTCATTCAGGTTCACGCCCAGCCACGCCGAATCATGACAGACCCGGGACCGGATCACTGCCACGTGTTCGCCAATACCGCCGGTGAAGACGATTGCATCAAGCCCACCGAGCGCCGCCGCCATCGAACCGATTTCACGGCCGATGCGGTAGACGAAGAGGTCGATGGCCTCGCGGGCGGCTGGTTCCTGACTCGCCAGCAGGATCCGCATATCGCTTGAGAGACCCGAGACGCCGAGGAGACCAGACTCGCGGTCGATCAAATTCTCCAGAGCCGCTGCATCCATTTTCTGATACGTAAGGAGATAGAGCAGCACACCGGGATCAAGTTGACCGCAGCGGGTTCCCATCATCAACCCATCCGTCGGGGTGAACCCCATCGTCGTTGCGATGCTTCGCCCATTCTGAACTGCGCAGAGACTGGCACCATTGCCGAGGTGAGCGATGATGGTCCGCCCCGTTGCCGCACGGGGATCGACGCCCGGAAGGATCGACGCGATGTACTCGTATGACAAGCCATGAAAGCCATACCGCAGAATGCCCGCGTCGTACCAGTGTCGGGGAAGCGCGTACCGCTGCGCGACCTCCGGCTGAGTACGGTGGAATGCGGTATCGAAGCAGGCGACTTGCGGCACGGTCGGCATTGACTGCATGAGTCTGCGGATTGGCGACAGGTTGTGCGGTTGATGCAGCGGAGCCAGCGGTACAAGCCGTTCCAGTTCGGCCAGTATATTGGTGGTCACGACCACCGGTGAAGTGAACTTTGTGCCGCCGTGAACAACCCGATGTCCGACCGCTGCGATGCGCTGCCCGCCGAGCCAGCGGCTCACCTGCTGCATGAGCAATCCGAGAGCCCGTTCGTGGTCTAAGGTTTCGTCATCGGCCAGTGCTCGGTCTTCTATCAGCATTCCTACGCCGTCGTGGAGTATGAACCGCGGCAAATTGCCGATACCGTCCACCTGGCCGTGAGCCAGCAATCGCCCATTGTCCTCAGCCGCGAAAGCTGAAAACTTGAGGCTGGACGAACCAGCATTGAGGACCAGGATGGCATCGCTCACGCATTACTCCTTAGTAGGGCCATTTCCAGTTCGCCGCCTCGGGCTGATCAATTCCATGCTCGTAGGCATAGTTGGCACAGGCAATCTGCATATTGCGGAATCGCTCCTTGGCGTGCGCTCCGATCGCCTGCAACTGCGGCACACAGTCAATGGTGTCGATGGCCAGCGTGAAGCGGTCGATCTCGTTCTGGATCGCCAGTTCGAGCGGTGTATTGATGTTGCCCTTTTCCTTGTAACCGCGAACGTGTAGGTTCTTGTGGTTCGTTCGCCGGTAGGCGAGGCGGTGGATCAGCCAGGGGTAGCCGTGGAAAGCGAAAATGATCGGCTTGTCGACGGTGAAGAGTGAATCGAAGTCCTTATCCGTCAGGCCGTGAGGATGTTCAGTGCTCGGCTGAAGTTTGAAGAGATCGACGACATTGATGAACCGCACCTTTAGATCGGCAAACTCCTTCCGCAGGAGATCGACGGCCGCAAGGGCTTCCTTGGTCGGAATGTCGCCGGCACAGGCGATCACCACGTCCGGTTCCAGTCCGCGATCGGTGCTCGCTTTCTCCCAGATGCCGATACCCTTGGAACAGTGAATAATAGCGGCATCCATGTCGAGATACTGCAAGTGATTCTGCTTATCCGAAACGATGACATTGATGTAGTTCTCGCTACGAAGGCAGTGATCTGCCACGCAGAGAAGCGAGTTCACATCCGGCGGAAGGTAGACTCGCGTGACGGCGGCACTCTTGTTCACCACCACATCGATGAAACCGGGATCCTGGTGTGTGAAGCCGTTGTGATCCTGCCGCCAGACCGTGGAAGTAATCAGCAGGTTCAAGGAAGCAACCTTGGCCCGCCAGGAGAGGAGATTGCAGATCGTCAGCCACTTGGCATGCTGGTTGAACATTGAATCAATGACGTGAGCAAATGCCTCATAGGTACTGAAGAACCCGTGCCGGCCCGAGAGAAGATAGCCTTCGAGCATCCCTTCGAGTGTATGCTCGCTGAGCATTTCGATCACGCGACCGTCGGTGGCGAGTTCAGTGCCATCCTCATCCTCGGGAAAGTACTCTTCGAGCCAGAGCTTCTTTGAGACTTCGTAAATCGCGTTGAGTTTGTTCGAGGTATTCTCATCCGGTCCGAAGACGCGGAAGTTCGTCATGTTCGCTTTCATCACATCGCGGAGGAAGTTGCCGAGGGGGCGGCAATTCTCGGCTTCCGTCGTGCCGGGCTTGGCGACGGGTATTCCATAGGTCCGAAAGTCCGGCAACCGCAGAGCCTTCTTGAGCTTCCCGCCGTTGGCATGTGGATTGGAACCGATGCGGCGCGTGCCGGCGGGTGTGAGCTTCCGGAATTCAGACTTGAACCGTCCTTGGGGATCAAACAGTTCCTCTGGCTTGTAGCTGCGCATCCAGTCTTCGAGCATCTTGAGCCGGGCCGGGTCTTTCTTCACGTCCGTCATCGGCACCTGGTGCGCTCGCCAGCTTCCCTCCAGCTTGTGGCCACCAAAATCTGATGGGCTCGTCCAGCCTTTGGGCGTGCGGAGCACAATCATCGGCCACCGCGGCCGGAAGGCCTTGCCCGAGGACCGCGCTTCCTGCTGGGCGGCTTGGATATCGGCGATGCACTGGTCAATCGTAGCCGCCATTGCCTGGTGCATCGAGTCTGGATCAGAGCCCTCGACGAAGTACGGCGTCCAGCCAGTGCCGCGGAAGAAGGATTCTAGTTCGTCGTGATCGACGCGGGCCCAGATCGTGGGATTGTTGATCTTGTAACCGTTCAGGTGCAGGATCGGCAGCACCGCACCATCGCGGATCGGGTTGAGGAACTTGTTGATGTGCCAACTTGTGGCCAGCGGGCCGGTTTCGGACTCGCCATCACCGACCACCGCGGCCACGATCACGTTCGGATTATCGAAGGCCGCACCGCAGGCGTGCGAGAGCACGTAGCCGAGTTCACCCCCTTCGTGAATAGATCCAGGAGTCTCCGGCGTGCAGTGGCTGCCGATGCCGCCGGGGAAGGAGAAGCGTTTGAAGAGCGTGCGAAGGCCTCCTTCGTCCTCGCTGCAATCTGTGTAGACCTCGGAATAGGAACCTTCGAGATAGCAGGGGCCGATCACGCCGGGGGCCCCGTGCCCAGGCCCGGCCATGAAGACCACGTCAAGATCCCGAGCCTTGATGGCCCGGCTCATGTGCAGATAGCAGAAGGCCAGACCCGGGCTGGTCCCCCAGTGGCCGAGCAGGCGATCTTTCACATGCTCCGGCTTCAGTGGCTCCCGCAGTAACGGGTTTGCCTGCAAATAAGTCATGCCGAGGGCCAAGTAGTTGCTGGCCCGCCAGTTGGCGTGCAGGATTCGTAAGTCCTCGGCATTGAGCGGTTCACCGGCCACGGTAGCCCGGGCCGGACCGGAAGCACTAATAGATTTTGACTGAGACATTGAGGGGCTCCTTTAAATCAAGAAAGAGAGCTATATGATGACGACAACTATAAAAATGGGAATAAGCAAATTCCTTATTTTTGACTAAGAAAATCCTTAAATATTGTCAACAAAACCATTAATCAACGGCAGTGTAGTGGTCTAATAGAAATGTACACCTCGATAGGATTATTATTCAGCTAGAGAGGAATCGCCAATGAACAAGCATCGCAAGCATTACGAAGCCGCATTTAAATTAGAAGTTGCGCGCATGGTAGTTGATCAAGGACTGAGTATCACGCAAGTGGTTAAAGACATGAGCATAGGTCGCACAGCAGTGAGCCGCTGGATTGAACAATACCGGGCTGAGCAATTGGGTAAAACCGGCATCGGGAAGCCTATCACTGCCGAGCAGCACCGCATACGCCAACTGGAGACCGAGAACCGCCAACTGCGTTCTGACAATGAATTATTAAAAAAAGCATCGGCCTTCTTTGCCCGCGAACTGAGATGATTTACAACATCATCAAGCAAGGGCAGCAGAAGGCCATCAGCCAAGCATGTCGAGTATTACAAGTCAGCCGCTCGGGTTATTACACCGCCAAGCGACGCGCCGAGAAGCCAGCCATTTGTGTCGCCAGTGTGCAGGTTAAAGCCGCTTTCGTGGCGAATCAACGCTGCTATGGCAGTCGCCGTATCGTTGACGAATTAAAGGCGCAGCACATTGTTATGGGTCGATACAAAGTGGGTCGATACAAAGTGGGTCGATACAAAGTGCGTCGCGAAGCGGGTTTAAAGCCGGTTTGGAAGAAGAAGTTTGTGAGCACCACCGACAGCAAGCACGGTCTACCCGTGGCAGAGAACTTACTGAATCGTCAGTTCAATCCACCGGAGTCGAATCAGGTTTGGGCTTCAGATATTACTTACATTCGCACCAAAACAAGTTGGCTGTATTTAGCAGCGGTGATGGACTTATATTCACGCAAGATTATTGGCTGGGCGATGAGTCCCACGATGCCAGCGGCCTTAGTCTGTCAGGCGTTGCAGATGGAGATTGGACAGCGGCAAACAACGGTTGGACTGATATTGCATTCGGATCGAGGTAGTCAGTACGCCAGCCACAAATACCAGGCCTTGCTGAAACAACATGGCATCATTTGCAGCATGAGTCGCAAAGGTAATTGTTGGGATAATGCAGTGATGGAACGTTTCTTCTTGAACTTGAAGATGGAGCGGTGTGGCAACGGGATTATGCAAATCAGATGGAGGCCACTAAAGACGTGACGGAGTACATTGTGGGATTCTATAACTGCACACGACGGCACGCCGCCTTGGGAAATTTAGCACCAATGGTTTACGAAAAACAGTTCGCAGCAAAACAACCTATTGAGGTGTCCGTAATTACTTGACCACTACACTGCGCCTGACACAGGAGAATTCCGGCAGTGAGAACAGTTCTTTCATGCAGCACCCGCAGCCGAACCAATACGTCAGGGGGGCACAATTAGAGACAACGCGGAGACCACTCTTTTTCATAAATCCATTACTCAATTTCCTCCCGCCTGAAGGAGCCGCGCGATCGCGATGCCTACCCAAGCTCCAACGCTATAGCCAGCGACGTAGTAAAGACTTCTCCTGTGTTCGCACTCAATGATACCGATGCTCCACTGAGCGCCTCTCCTTCAAGGTGAGAGACGTTTATCAGTGATGCAATCACGTTGAACATGGCTACGGCAGCACCAAGTGGGAGAACCCCGCAGACCAAGGCAACGGGCGACACTTCATCCTGCCGGATGATCGATACAGCGACCAGAAGAACGACAGCAGCGGCAACCACTGCCGACCAGTTTTGACTCAATCCCCAACTCATGAACGCATCACGCACGAAACGCCCGGATAAACCACAGAAAAACTAAAACCGGATCTGAGTCCTGATGGCTGGAACCAGCGCGTTCTCGAAGCTGCCTGCGGCCGGTTTGATGTACTGAATATCCGCTCCAACATACAGCCAGGGGGTCACCGCATAGCTGTAGAAGACTTCGATAGCCGCCTCGTCGCGGAATTTGGTACGGGGAGCCAGGGAATTTTGAAGCACATCACTAAGGTTGTAGCGGTACGCGCCCAGCCCGAAACTGTCTTGCGGACGCCCGAAGAACAGCGCCCTGCCACCGATCCCGGCGATCACCGATGACTGCACGTAGTTGGGGTTGCCGTCAGCGGTGGCCACCTTGAGGTAGAATCCCCAGCTCGCGTTCGGCTGCTCCTTGTTCTCCTGCAGGTTGTGCTTGAACTCGAACGAGACATTGTAGGAGCCCTTCTTGGTCGTCGTCCCGAAGCCGGGCGGCAATGAGGAGTAATCCGTGCCCTCTGCCGTGCTGTAGATGCCAGTAATCGCATAGGTGGTCTTGCGCCCGGCCAGCGTCGTAGTGTGCGCGCCACTCACGGAGACGTTCACGCCGTCTTTGAACAAATCACCTGGAAAGTAGTCGTTGGTGCGGTCCTTGGGATCAAAGACCATAAAGGTCCAAGCCACCGGATCGGTCTTGATCGAGGCGACCGCCCCCATGAACACGACAGGAACCAGCCCGCTCGGCGGCGCCGCGAAGACAAGATTCATGAAGCGGTCTATGCCCCAACCGCCATAGAACGGGTCTGCCGCGAGCAAGTCAACGGGATTGAACTTGCCGAGAGCGATGCTGCTTACATCTCCCAACTTCTGGGTGAAATAGAGCGACGTTGCCACCAGTTCCTCCGGCGTGTCCACGGGCCAGTACAACGCAGTATTAACCGCAAAAATAGCGCCGCCGAGATTAGCCGGGGCAGCACCATGGCGGTACTCGAAATGAGATCGAAAACTGCCGCCTTCCCAAAGGCCCATCTTGCCACTGTCCAGGTTGATGAAGGCATCGACCTTGCCCCCGTATTGGAAGCCCTGATCCCCGGTTCCAGATGCCAGCCCCTGATAAAACGAGGTATGCCTGAGATCCAGGGTCACGCCCCTGTCGGCAAGAAATGAACGCGCCCCACCCCAATCTCCCGTGAGGTAAGGACGCGACAACCAATCCGCCTTGGCAGGTGCTTGCACGGACTCTGCAGCTATCGCGACAACAAGCGGCGAACTATCTGACGGAGCGGAAGGTTGCCCGAACGCTGAAGGCGTCGCCAAAACTGACACCAATAGAGCAAAGATGAGCATAAATATGTTGTGCACCGGCCTCGGTTCATTCCAGAGGCTGACGAACTCTGCATGCGCATGGCCGCACCTTTTCGCTGCAGACAACCACGGCCTGCCCCGGTATTCACGCACCGGCAGGGTTAAGAAAAAAACCATAGAACGCGTCGATGCCCTTTACCATGATCTTCACCCCCCGAGCGCTATGATCGTGCCCACCAGACCCGTGCCCAGCGCCGCCATAATTAGCCCGGCCTTCCATCTGCCATAAGTGGCATGACTGCCGAGAGCAAGCCCGGCAAAGAACAACATCGCCAACGCGACACCGCGTGACAATGTCTTTGCTGTACCGACGTCATCTATCAACACGAAGGGCAGCACGACGGGAAAGGTTGCCGCTACTACGATCAGGAATATCTCGAGAGCCGCAAGCAGGTCGCCTCGCCCCAGGTGGACGCGGCTTGGTACCGAAGGCAGCGTCAAGAGGCGCGCGTGGATCGCGTCGACTTCCGCCGTTGAGATGAGTCTCGCCACGAGCGGAGGAAGGGACTGCTTGATTAGTTTTCGGCCGGACTGTACATCCGCGGCGGCCCGAATGGATTGAACGAAAGCGAGCGAACGCCCGCGATCAGTTGCAGTGCGAACCAGATACATGACCGCGTCAACAAAGCCCCAGGCGAGGTTGCACCCCAGTGCAGCAGCGAGCATGGTACTGATCTCCTCGCGTCCGGCCGTTGCCACGGACACCGCACCGACGAAGCTGAGCGCCATAAACAGGCCAAATAGCATTTCGGATACCCGTTCCATAGGATCGAGTACCGGCTCGCGGACATTTATCTCTATAATCTTATCATTCATACGATTACCCACCACATGGTTTCCTGAAATATGCTGGAAACAGAAAATGCCATCGATGAGTCCTTCCCTATCCCATGACATCGTCCAGCGGACTCATGCCGCCATGGGGTTCGCAAGCCATACAAGAAATCTTCACGATCCTCCTCCCTTTCATCGACTATGAATCAATCATGCGGTTTACCACAACAGAATAGCCGACGGCCTTCCACTCTCGATTGCCTGTTCCTGTGCTGGCAAAGGATTAGTGCATCTTCTGTGCTCATACTTGCCTCTCACGTCGTCGTGCAATTGCCGGCGCAGGTCCAACATGCGTTCGCGGTCGTCCGCATGCAGTTATTCCATCCAGTATTCCATCGTGTCGAGTCCCCGTTCCCTTTCCGGAGGAATACCGCACAGATCGCGAAGCCGATCATCAACGTAGATGGTGGCATAGCCTAAATCCACCACGTAGAACGCGAGGCCGGCGATCTTGGCTCCCGCCGCCATGCGAGATTCACTCAGCTGTAGTTTTTGTTCGTGGCGTATCCGGGCGAGCTTCAAGTTTCTAAGCAAGACAAGGCACGAGTAAAAATTTTTTAAGCGCGGCATATAATTGATATGTAAGCGATAATTTTTTAGACTAAAGCCATATTGTGACGAAACGGGGTAAGCAGGCAAGCCGCAAAGCGGCTGCTCGCAAAATTGGATTTTGGATGTGCCCTTAATCTGCGGTTTCTCTAGAGCTGGGACTCGATCGGCAACAGCCCGAGGAACCACACCGAGAATTTGCGCCAGGTGCTCACTTCGGGTTCTTCCGTGAGTTGCCGCACGCCCTCGGCGCCGGTCTCCACCCACGCGATGCGCTTGCTGCCTGAGGCATCGGTAATCAACTCCAGACGCCAGGCGATCTGGTCGAGGTTTTGTTCGAGTCTGCCTTCCAGATCTTCGGCCAGAGGCGCACTCTCGCAAACGAGGCCGACTTCCGTATTAAGCCGGATCGAACGGGGATCAAGGTTGAGCGAGCCGATGAACACCGCACGCCGGTCGAACACAAAGGTCTTGGCATGCAGCGAGGCACGCGAACTGCCGATGCCGCTCCCGCGTTTTTCGCGTTCGTATTCGATTGCCCCAGGCTTGAGCTCATAGAGCCTTACACCCGCTTCGAGCAGGGCCTTCCGGTAGTGCTTGTAGCCGGCATGAACCGCGCCAACATCTGTCGCGGCAAGAGAGTTGGTCAGTACCGTGACGCGCACGCCGCGCTTCACCAGCCCATTCAGCCAGGCCACACCGGAATCTCCGGGGATAAAGTAGGGCGACACGATCAGCAGTTCTTTCTGGACATGCGAACCCAGGTTAGCGAACTGGGGCAGCAGGTGCCCCTCGGTATCCTCTGGCGCACGGCTGATCTTGGCCGGATCGTCGTAGAGCAGATGGGCCTTGCCCCAGTAAAAACCTTCGCTACCCGCCTCCATCATCTCCGCCAATCGGGATTTTGAGCTTGTTACGTAGGGATTATCGCGTTGCGCTTCGACGAATGCTGCGAGTTCCTTGCGCAGGGCGTCCAGGCTTGCGTGTTCTCCGCTTCTAGCGAGCAGCGCCGAGACCGGAATCGATGCCGGTGCATTCCAGAAACGATCGAACGCCCTGGAGACTTCACCGACACCGCGCCCCACCGTCAGCACGTCAAGATCGCCGAAGGTGACGTCGCCTTGTGCCTCGAAATATTCGTTTCCGATATTGCGTCCGCCCAGGATGGCACGCTGATTGTCCGCGATAAAGGTCTTGTTGTGCATGCGTCGGTTTACACGTGAAAAATCGGTGAGCATGCTGAGGCCGCGGAAGCTGCGCGAGGCAACCGGATTGAAAAGGCGGATCTCGATATTGGGGTGCGAATCGAGACTCAGAAGGGTCTCGTCTTTCGCCCGCACACCGACATCGTCGAGGAGAATGCGCACCCGTATGCCGCGGTCGGCCGCGCGTAACAGCGCATCGGCGAAAAAGCGCCCAGTCAGATCGTTGTGCCAGATGTAATACTGAACGTCGAGCGAACGCTCGGCCGCTTCTGTCAGCACCATGCGCGCGAGCAGCGCATCGACGCCGCTCCGCAGCGGGAGAAAGCCGCTCTCGCCGGGATGCGCCTTCAGCATCACCTGGCCGATCCGGCCAAGCCGGGTTGTTTCCGTACCGCTCAGCGCGTAGGTCTCACTGCGCTCGATGTTTGCTGGAAGATTGGCGCAGCCGCTGACCATCAGCACTGCGACCATGAATCCGCGCAATACGTTCAGTGGTCCGTACATTCGAAGCGGATGTCGGCATATTCGCCGACGGCCTTCTTGCCGGTATTGTCGGTATCGGTCATCACTGCGACGCCGAGCACCGGACCGGGCTCTGCACCGTAGGCGCGCCGGTAGTCCGCAGCAACATTACGCCGTACCGATTGCCACTTTCCCAGACCGCTCGCACCGGACGCAACCACCAGCATTTTCACCTGACTGGTGTGGGCGGAAAGAATAATGCTCTCCACCTCAACCTGGTCGCTCCAGATGTACATCAGCACGGCATAGGGGGGCTCAGTCCCTGATAGTTTTTTGGCCCGTTTGAACCGTTTCTGCTCCGCGTCAGGCAAAGTTGAGCGGACGCCGTCAAAGGCCACGAGCACCCGCAGGGGGGCGTCCTCCCGACGCTTGTCGCGGTTGTCGGCTTCCGGAACCAGCGCATCCGTCTTCCATTGCCAACTCATGGCTGCGGGCACAACAGTCGGCTCTTTGAGGCGCGCCACAAAGAGCGAAGCCGAGCTATCTGCAGCGCCGCGCAAAACGGTGCGGCCATCTTCCTGCGCCAATGTATATACGGTGTCGTGTTTTAACTTTGACATTGGCTTATGCGTCCAACCGGCCTCGCTCCGATCAAATCCGAAATTGCCGGGCTTGCAGGATACCCCTTCGTTACCGGTTGCCGCACCGGAAGCTGAGCTGCACACCATCATGCACGCCAGGACGATACGAAGCCTGTAGTTAATTATGTATTTCATACAGTACCCATGTCAGAAAGATTGATGTATTCAAATTGTAGTCGTCTTTCACCCTCCGATACCACTCCGCAATGACTCATGCGCGCGGCACAACTCAGCATCAACCTATGGCCACAAAAATACGCACTGTTGCCATGCGGTGAGCGATGATGCTGCTCAACAGCGCCGCATATTGCACCAACAACCGGCTGAACATGTTGATGATGTTGAGGTTCTCAATCAAGGCAAGTCAGTCTGGCGAATCACCCGCCGCGCCGGAACCATCAGCTTCTTCGCGGCGGAAAGCATTCCATTGTCCAGAGTGGCGACAAATTCCACTCCATTGTTATGCGCCACAGCCAGATGCAGCGCGGCCGGTCCGCGCAGCTGGGTGGCAAAATTGCTGACATACTCCTGCGCCAGATCGAAGTCATTGGCACTTGGAATCAAGGCAATCAGAGATGTGGCAATCATCGACTCAAACTCTGCGATCAACCTTCGCCCCTGGCCTGCTGTTAGCACGCCCATGCGCACATCGCGAGAAGTCAGGCTGGCAAATTCGACGGGTGCCCATTTACTGACCGCCAGAGTTCCCGCCGTTTGTCGAGAAAGAAAATCTGCAACTTTTGCTGAAGCAGCCTCATTGCGAAACAGCGGAGTCAGGAAACTGGTATCCAGATAAATCATTCCGCATCGCGCAACTCGCGCAGCAAAGCGGCGCTACTGCCTTGCCAGACGGGAACCTGCTGCCGTAACTCTGCGAGTCGCTGCAATGGCAACATCTGCTTGATCGGGTTAGCAGGAATCACTCGCGCGACCGGACGACCGTGACGGGTAATAACGACTTCCTCTCCAGATTCAACCGTGTTTAACAACTCACTCAAGTGTGCTTTGGCTTGGGCTAAACTCATTGCGCGCATATTCACTCCTCATTGTGACCATAATTATGGTCACATATTACGCTGCATTGTTGGCGATAACAAGTGCTCTGTTGATGCAACTCTATAAATTCCCTTGAATCGAAATCCCTTGAGCACTTTCCCTATTTTGCATGCATTTCATCCTTGCCCTGCGCCTGACACAGGGGATTCCGGCACTGAAAACAAATTTTTTGTTCAGACTGCATTATCAGGGGATATCCCAGCCGTTCGTTTCTCCCATCATATTTCTGAAAACTGGATGACGACTTTGATGTCATCGGGTTTTCTATCCAAGGCCAGTTTGAAATTCTCCGGTTTTTCAATACGGGTAATCAGGCGGCTCAGCAACTTGCGATCCGCGCGGGCCAATACTTCGCCGGCCCTAAGCCAGTGACGCTTGTTGGCGTTCACGCTGCCGATAATAACAATGTTCTTGAGTACCGCTGCCGCCGCGACATCTGCAGTAGCAATTTTATTGCTCTCGCCTCCGTGACCAACACCGGTAAGACAAACGATCCCGCCAGAAGAAATGGCCTGAACCGAATCGGTAATAACCTGGCCGACCCCTGTGCACTCGATGATAACGTCCGGCTCAAAGCCCACATCAGCCACTGCGCCGGAGTGATACGTCGCACCCAGGGCACGGACAATATCGGGTTTCGCTCCGGCGGTGGCCCGGTCAAGGACATGAACATCCAGTCCTCGCTGCACACCGATAAGCGCGGCGAGCAGGCCGATCGGCCCTGCCCCGGTCACGAGGACAGTTCGCGGCTCCCAAAAGGCGCGAACCCCGACCGAGATAACATGCGCCCATGCCTTGGTCACAACGGTTGTTGGCTCCAGCAATACGCCAAGAATGCCAAGAGTGGGATCAACTTTAATGACATATTCGGGTTCAGTGCGCCAGCGTTCTGACATAAATCCATGGATCTCTTTGATACCTCGCTCAGTGTATAGCCCGTTGCGGCACATGTCCCATTCGCCCACAGCACAGTTAGGACAAGGAACCGGATCCGGGCGGCGGACTATCCCGACCACCAGATCACCTTTTTTGAGCGAACTTTTTGAACCTGGGTCAATAACGCGACCCAAGGATTCATGACCCAAGACCAGTCGTTCCTTTCCTGGAGGCGCCCAACCATATTTCCCATCGACGATCTCAAGATCGGTCCCGCACACCCCCACGGCCACTGCCTCGACGAGAACTGAACCCTCACTGACATCAGGCTCCGGAAAATCTTCGTACCGGGCTGACCCGGGTTTTTTTGGTTCGACGGTAATCGCTTTCATTGGTTAATCTCCATGGTAAAAACATGATAAGCCCAGGGTTGCAAATCCATGTAGAGTCCACGTTCGAGCAATTCATCCCCATCGCGGTCATAGCAGGCAGAACTGAACGAGTCCCTGAGCCCGAGCGAATGGTTTTTAATTTCGAGAAAGGGCAGCTTGAGATAGCACTGACTGGGATGAGATGAGTAATTAACGACAATCAGCAACCGTTCATTGCCGGGTCCACTCCAAGCATGAGCGATGAATGAATCCCAGGATTCGTTTCCGTCCCATGCCGGCTGACAAACCAGCGACTGCCATTCCCCGTTTTTTACGATGGGCTTACGGAGAATAGAAAGCAATTGCTCATAGAACGCCTTGACCTCATTGTCCGGGGATTCGTTAGGTGCCCGAACGAGGTGCGGCGATATGCGTTTTTTCCGACCTTCGAACTGTCCCTGATGGAAGAAGCGCAAGCCGGGGATAAAAAATGTGATCATCGCGGCGGCCTTGTGCACCAGGAAGTCAAATGTGGCTGCAGCGCGCGGTTCGTCGTGGTTCTCCAGAAAACGGGCGAGTTTCGTCTGATAATCCAACGCCGCATGGAGATGCTCGCGCACCGGCCGGGCATGACCCTCGCGCAGGCGATCATAAAGACGCTTGTCATAAGTGTAGTCAAATCCCTGCTGCTGGAGATTCCATTCCATGTCCCAGTAGACCTCAGCCATGAAACAAAAATCCGGGTGTTGGTCGCGTACTTTTTTTGTGGCTTTCGGCCAGAATAGCTCTGGTCGGCGTCCCCAGGTTCGCTCAAAAACCTCAGGTACAACGAGCATGGCCATATCACAGCGCACGCCGTCACACTGACCGGAGATCTTCAGCAATTCATTAATCATTGCCTCCTGCAACTGGGGATTGCTGTAATCGAGCTGCAGGGTATCCGGCCAGCCGGAGAAGTACGGATCCCGGCCATATGCCAAAACCATTTTTCCCTCTTTCCGTTTGACCCGAATATAGTTCTGCGGCTCCCGCTCCAACTCGGCCTCCGTCCCTGCCACAAAATACTCCGGGTGATCCTCAACCCAGGGATGATCCAGCGCCATGTGGTTCGGAACAAAATCGAGCATCAGTTTTAAGCCGAGTTTCGCAAGTCGCTGACGCAGGCGTGCCAGCGCTGCATCGCCGCCCAGAGCAGCTGGAACGGCATAGGCAGTGATCGCAAATCCAGAGCCTGCGATGTCTTCGTCGCGTAAATCAGGCAGTGTCTCCTGGAACTCCCGGCGCCATTGTTTATTCTCGCGTGATACCTTCTGGCCGGCCTTGCCCGTACCCCACACGCTTAAGAACCAGATCCAGTCAAAGCCCATTTCTGCCAGGCGGTCCAATTCGGCATCCGGAATGTCGTCCAGCGTCGCCGGCCGGCCCAGCGTCTCTGCCAGCGACGTCAACCAGACGCGCGTGTTGACCTGATAAAGCGATGGATAAAGAACCTTCGTCATGGCTTTCTCCTTATTTTTTGTTTTGGTTTTGGTTTAGGCTATCACCAGCTCCCACTGATTTTTCTTTGCTTTGCTCGAGCGCCTTTTGCGCATCTAAAGTCGCAAACAAATGCATGACACGCGCGATCGCACCCGTCCATCCCGTCTGGTGGCTCGCGCCGACGCCCTCGCCGGTTTCACCGTGGAAGTATTCGTAGAACAGGGGATAATTTTTCCAATGCGGATCTTCCTGGAATTTTCGTGCTGTTCCATGCACGGGACGTTTCCCTTGCTCATCCTTCAGGAAAATACTGGTCAGGCGGCGCCCAATTTCATCCGCCACTTCGTAGAGGTTCATCAGCTTGCCTGATCCCGTGGGGCACTCGATGGTGAATGAATTCCCGTAATACATGTGATACTGAAGTAACGCGCGGAGAATCAGCATGTTGACCGGCATCCAGATCGGGCCGCGCCAGTTTGAATTGCCGCCGAACATGCCGCTATCCCCTTCTCCCGGGACATACGACACCCGGTACTCCTGGTCGCCGACATGATAGGTAAAGGGGTGATCCTGGTGGATGCGCGAGAGGGCCCGGATCCCGAAGGGGCTGAGGAACTCATTCTCGTCGAGCATAATTGTCAGCACCCGGCGGAGATTGGTTTCATTCAAAATCGATCCCAGGAATCGATCTTTATACCCAGGCTTCTGCGGGTCATGTATGAAAGCCGTCAGCTCCGGGCGCGGCTGGAGATATTCGCGAATGGCCGCGCTGACCTCAGGATATTTGCCTATCATCTGGCCATCGAAAATAGTTACAGCGCAAAAGGGCAACAGCCCGACCATCGAACGTACCTTCAGACGCTGGGCCTGCCCGTCCGGCAGGCGAAGCACATCGTAAAAGAAGCCATCCCCCTCATCCCACATCCCGCATTCCTCACTCGACCGAATCATTCCCGATGCGATCCGCAAAAAGTGATCGACAAATTTCAATGCGATCTGGACATAGGCCGGATTTGCGGTCGCCAGCTCCACGCTGATCTCTAACATGTTCTGGCAGAAGAGGGCCATCCAAGCGGTGCCATCAGCCTGTTCCAGATATCCGCCGGTAGGCAATGGCGAAGATCGGTCAAAGACCCCGATATTGTCCAGACCCAGAAACCCTCCTTCGAATGCATTGTTCCCGGAACGATCTTTTCGGTTCACCCACCAGTTAAAGTTAAGCAGTAGCTTGTGGAAACAACGCTCAAGCCAAGCGAGATCCCCCTTCCCGTCACGCGCTTTATCTACCAAGTAGGTGAATATCGTTGACCAGGCATGTACCGGCGGATTCACGTCGCCGAAGTTCCACTCATACGCAGGGATCTGGCCATTGGGGTGAATATAGCGGGCCTTCAAAAAGAGCTCCAACTGCTCCTTGCCGAAGTCACTATCGACCAGCGTCAGGGCCGTGACATGGAAGGCCAAATCCCAGGCGGCATACCAAGGATATTCCCATTTGTCCGGCATCGAGATCACGTCCGCGTTGACCATGTGTCCCCAGCGATCGTTGCGGCTGGAACGCTGATTCGCTTTGTACGGCTGAATGCCGCGCTGTTTTAGCCACCGGGTGACGTCATAGAAAAAGAACTGCTTGGACCAGAGCATGCCGGCCAGAGCTTGCCGCATGACACTGGTCTCGTCAGGGCTGAGCGAGGAAGGAATGACTGTTGCATAGAACTCGTCGGTTTCCTGGAGCCGTGTCTTGAAGACGGATTCAAACGCCTTCCCGAAATAATCGACAAGCCCTTTTTTAGCATCCTTCATCGGTTGATCGCTGAGCCGCAAGCGAATCGTGCGGGATTCTCCAGCCCCCAGCGTGAGCGGGTAATGGGCCGCGACTTTTGTCCCCTTGTGCTCGGGATTGACCGCGTCTTTGTTACCGTGAACGATGTAGTTGCCGATGCCGTCTTTAACATACGGGGAAGGATTGGGCGTGCCTACCAGCCGCTCACTATTGGTTTCATTTTCAGTGAACAGGAGCTCCGACACGCCTTCCGCATAAAAGAAGCGCTCACCGAGATCCCGATGCGACAGCGCGACGACTCCGCCGGTTTTGTCCTGAGCTAGTTGCCTCAAGGTAGGGCGAGCGATATCCTGTTCCCACGACCAGTCATTGCGAAACCAGAGTGTGGGCAGAAGCTGGAGCGCCGCCGCTTCCGGCCCGCGGTTATGTACGGTGATCTGGATGAGCATGTCCTCCGGCGACGCTTTGGCGTATTCCACGAAGACATCAAAATAGCGATCCTGGTCAAACACGCCTGCGTCGAGCAGCTCGTATTCCGGTTTGCCTCTGCCGCGGTTGCGGTTTGTGGCGACCAGATCATCATACGGGTAGGCCGCCTGGGGATATTTATAGAGGTACTTCATGTACGAGTGGGTCGGCGTCGAATCAAGATAAAAATAATATTCTTTTACATCCTCGCCATGATTCCCCTCGCCATTGCTCAGCCCGAACAGGCGCTCTTTCATGATCGGATCATTTCCGTTCCACAGCGCCAGCGCGAAGCACAGACTCTGGCGGTCATCAGAAATACCGGCGAGGCCATCTTCTCCCCAACGGTAGGCCCGCGAACGGGCATGGTCATGGGTAAAGTAATTCCAGGCGTCTCCACTTTCGCTGTAGTCTTCACGGACTGTCCCCCACTGACGTTCGCTCAGGTAAGGCCCCCACTTCTTCCATGGAGCTTGCTTGGTTCGGGCTTCTTCAAGACGTGACTGCTCGGCATTCATGATTTATTCCTTTCAGAGATTTCAAGTTTATTGGGGTTCTGGCATCCTCAGCCTCTTTGTCAAAGATTAAACGGCATGACCCGCCGTAGAGCGAAGGAACGTGACGCCGCCGAGCTGGCAGAACAGAAACAGCTGGAGGGCAGAGAGGTTCACGTCGTCGAAGCTGCCTGACTCTGTGATCATTATGAGAACCTTCACCCTCCATTACTATTGGACTTTGGTCCAATAGATGCACCGTTGGCGCCAGCGAGATATTCCCTGACATCAGCCTTGACAATCAATCTGGAGACAGCTTCTGATAAAGCACATGCGGCAGGAACTGGATGAAAGTAAGAAAGAGCAACCTACTATCGCTACTCGCATTTTCCCGTTGTGCTGTGACAGCAAGGCTCACCTGTTGCTGACTTGCCAGAACCACGGGGGTGGGGAATGCAATTGAACTGCACGTTGTAGCCGAAGAGGATCTGCCAGCAATTCAACTCACTTCTGTGGCAGGCCTATTCGCATTAGGGTTAAGAAACGTTCACACTCTTGAGACCGTTCAAGATCAACTGTATGGCCAAACTTACCTGCACAAATACCAATATTGAACCGAGCACAATGAGAACGATCGTAAGACCCGGCGTCTTCATGACCCAGTCGATAAAGTACATCACCAGGAAGTCCAATACCATAACGATCGCCAGGCAGATGGCTACGGCTTGCGCCATCCCTGGGTGCTGAGGTGCCTGCATCATGAAGAGCAAGATGGCAGCGATGCCGGCAGGTGGCACAATTATCGGAACGGCGAGCGGCGATGCGGCGAGCAGTAGCGCGGTGGGTGTGCCGGAACCGGGGCTTGGCGGCTCTACTTTTTGAAAGATGGCTTGTAGCGCGGCGATTAGCAGTACCAATCCTCCCGCGATCCGCAACGCGTCAAGGGAAATGTGGTACTTGTCCAGGATAGTCTCTCCGACCAGCGCCACTAATACACATAGTGCCGAGGCGATCACGACGCCGCGGATTGCCACATCCCGCTTGAATTGAAGGTCCGCGCCTCGCGTCAATCTGCTAAAGGACGGGATAAGCTTGATCGGCCCAAGCAGCATGAAGAATACCGTTAAAATAAATGAAAAATATTCCATATCTTTCCCCCAAGCACCTTGCATTTCACCTTGTCGCGTACATCGAACGCGACAGTATTTCTAAGGATTGCATGCATGGTTCACGTCACTCGATATCCGGCTTCGCTTTCCATGATCAGAAATTTATCACTGTACAGAGATTGAAAAAAAACGGTCGTTTCATTTGCCAGGCTGGGCTTGATGATCTACAAGTCTGCGCCGCTGGCTACTCCACCAACAATGATGACTTTAATGTGTATTACCCCCAGTTAATTTAACTTTGTTTGCTTTGCCTTCAATTTTTTGTGCTCTAGCCTTGCGCTTTGCCCCGCTTAACCGAGCCGTTGTGTAGATGCCAGCGGCGCAGCCGTTTCGGGAAGCTTTGAAGTGGATCTTTTCTCCCACTCTTCTTCCAGCAGTTCTCTGGCAGCCTTTTCGAGAAACTCCGGCGCAGCCCACTTCTGCACATCGAAGTTGTTCTTGATGTAACCATGGCTCAGCATGAAGTCCTTGCCGATCTCGACCGAGGTCAGGTTCTGCTGAGACAGGTTGGGCACCATGTCGATGTGCTGGATGCCGCGGAAGGTGTCTTCGACGTCCAGGTAGAAGGTCTGCTTGTCGAGGATCGCCGCGGCCGCGTGCTTATGCTCGTTGGCCCAGCGCCCCACTTTGATCATGCCTTTCATGAACGTGACAACGAGCTCGGGGTGCTTCTCTGCCATAACATCGGTACAGGTGATAGCAGCGGGGATGTTAGCTACCTGCAAAGTCCAGTCCGGATACCGCGACAAGTCCTCGATCGCCTTCATCTTGCCCGTCGCTTCCTGTAGATGCTGGAAGGGTTTGCTCTGGGTATAGATCGCATCGACGATGCCCTTTTCCAGCGCCGTCTCCAGTGGACGGAAGGCCAGATCGTGCTTATGGTTCAGCCCAGCTCCTGGTCGACATTGCTGGCCGACACGAGCGGGCAATTGGTGTAGTACACCTCTTTCCAGTTCAATGGAACGGTACTTAATTTTGCATTTTCAAAAGTTGTTGTTAAATCTTTCTTTGAAAGATCCCCAGGGGAACATGCTGTTGGATCCTCGCTTTTGTTTGCTTTATTCACCATGATTGTGTTTCCCCTTTTAATTGCTGTTCATCATCGCCATACAGGTTGCACTCTAGACCCTTGCCCATCAAGTTCGCCACAGTGGAAATCACAAACCACTATATTGAAGGCGATCTCAATGATCATGCTCTGTTTACCTTTAAGGGCACCTCTAAAAATCCAATTTTCGTCACAATACGGCGTTACTCGAAAAAAATTATCGCTTACATATCAACTATATGCCGCGCTCAAATTTTTTTCTCGTGCCTTGTCTTGCCTAGAAACTTGAATTTTTAGAGGCGCCCTTAAGTTATCTTGCCCTCAAACGCAAATTCATTTCCCAACTAGGGTTATCAGCCCATTGATCCCTATTTCACTTATCGAAGATATGCGCGTGGTAACGTGACAACATGCCTCCGGAGAGGGTTCGTGCTTTGAACCCTTTTTGCAGAAGCATGCGCGTCGCGTAGTATGCGCGTCCGCCGGAACGGCAGATGACGAGTATCTCCTGATCTTTGGGCAGTTCGCCGAGACGCGCCCGAAGCTGGCCCAGCGGGATGTTGATCGCACCCGGCGCAGTCTCCACGGCCAGCTCGATGGGCTCGCGCACGTCGAGCAGGAATCCCTTCTCGGTTGAATCCCAGTGACTGATCGGCATATCGCCCGTGAGAACATCAATCGCCATCATCCCTGCGAAGTTGACCGGATCCTTGGCGCTGCCAAACTGGGGCGCGTAGCAGAGCTCGGCTTCCTCCAGATCATAGATTGTCGCGCCCATCTGGATCGCGACCGCGATGGCGCTAATGCGTTTGTCCACCGCCGGTCCGTCTTGGCTCATCGCCTGCGCGCCGAGCACTCGTCCGTCGGATTTCCGGAACAGGAATTTCATGGCGATTGGCTTGGCGCCTGGGTAATACCCCGCGTGTGAATTAGGGTAGAGGTAAATTTTTTCGTAATCCTTGTCGCCGAGCCGCTTTAGTGTCTTTTCGCTGGCGCCGACCCAGGCAGCTGCCGCACTGAACAGCCCGATGATCGAGGTGCCCTGCGAGCCGCGAAAGCGGGAGTCGCGCCCGGCGATCACATCGGCCGCGATACGGCCCTGCCGGTTCGCCGGCCCGGCGAGCGCAACCAGACTCCACTCGCCGGTTACGAAGTCTTTGACCTCGATAGCGTCGCCGACGGCAAAGATATCCGGGTTACTCGTGTGCATCTGATCGTCGACGCGGATGCCCCCAAGTTCGCCAATATCAAGTCCAGCGGACTTCGCCAGCGCGGTATCTGGGCGCACACCGATCGCAAGAATCACCACGTCCGCCGGATACGTCTTGCCGGAATTGGTTAGCACTTCGAGCGCGCCGTTTGCGGCCTGTTTGAATCCGGCCACCCCGTCATTGAGTGCCAGGCGGATACCGTGGTGCTCCACGTATCCCTCTACAATGTGCGCCATTTCATGATCGAGCGGCCCCAGCACCTGATCGCCGCGCTCGATGAGAGTAACGTCGAAGCCGCAATGGACGAGATTCTCCGCCGTCTCGAGGCCGATGAATCCACCCCCAATGACCACTGCACGGGTCGTGGGACGCACTGTCTGGAAGCCCGTATACGAGTGCATCCCGGCGAGAAATAGGGAACCTTTTTCGACCCATTCGCGGATCGCCCGCGCATCGGGCACGGTGCGCACCGGGAAAATTCCCGGCAGGTCAATGCCGGGCAGCGGCGGTCGGACCGACGGCGCGCCGGGCGATAGCACGAGCTTATCGTAGGATTCGATAGTCACTTCGCCGGTGACGTGATTCTTTAGTTCGACTGTCTTCTTGTCCGGCGAGATCTTGATGGCTTCGCAATTTGTTCTCACATCGATAGCAAACTGCGAGCGAAACGTGTTTTCATCTGCTACCAGCAGGCTCGATTCTTTTTCAATCACACCGCTGATGTGATATGGCAACCCACAGTTTGCATACGAGACGTACGGTCCGCGCTCCACCATGAGAATTTCAGCCTTTTCATCCAATCGACGCAGGCGAGCCGCACAGGATGCGCCACCGGCTACTCCACCAACAATGATGACTTTCATGACTTCTATCCTTTCGTTACGAGTTGGAACAAAATTTAGCTTTGCCTGAATGGCATCGTGCTTGATCATTTGAACTAGCAATTTTGTTTAATATAGGCTTTTACTCCATCAATCTCTATTGGACTTTAGTCCTATTTGTGGCCCGGTCACATCAGCCCATATCAGACTGTATGAGATAACGTTCAGGAATTGCATGTGAGGTATGTTGAAAAAAGTAGACGTGAACGTTTTGATAAACTTAAAACGGAGGTATGAAATGAAACAGTGAATCCTTAACGCGATATTCAGCAAAAAATTTCGAGAACAGGTGGTCAACCAAGTAGCTGAAGAAAGATTGAATACTGAAGCGAGGGAGAAACAGCTGTAGATATCGGAATCGCAATTTGCAAGGTACAACGCTCGCTGACTGAGCTCGAAGTCGAGTTAGTCAAAATTAAGCGGGAAGTGCCTTAAGGGCATCCCGTTATTAATTGATAACAACAAAAATAAAATATGTTGTTAAGCGTTGATTAACGCCCGTATAGCCTGCGCCCACGGATGCGAGCGCGGTGTGCGCTGCGCTCTTCGCTTTCGGTTAGCGGCTTGGGAGTTTTGTTGGCGAATGGATTTTTGCCTGCCTTGAATTCGATCCTGAGCGGAGTGCCCTGCAGTTTGAAGGCTGTACAGAAAGTGTGCTCCAGATATCGGCGGTAACTATCCGGTATTTTGTCCAGCGCGCTGCCATGAATCACGATCAGCGGCGGATTGCTGCCGCCTTGGTGAGCGTAACGCAACTTGGGACGAAACCGGGAGCGCGGAGGCTGCTGCTTTTCTACTGCAGCTATAAGTACCCGTGTGAGCTGAGGCGTAGGCAGCTTGGCCATGGCGGCGGCATAAGCCTCATCCACCGATTTCAATATAGCGGGCACGCCATTGCCAAGAAGTGCAGAGATAAAATGCAATTTGGCAAAACTGAGGAAATGCAGCTTGCGATCGATATCGCGTTTAGTCGTCTCACGTTGGTAGTCGTCCAGCCCGTCCCACTTGTTTACTGCTAATACCAGTGCCCGTCCAGCTTGCAAAACGAAATCTGCGATGTGCGCATCCTGCTCGGTAATGGTCTGTTGGGCATCTACCACGAGAACTACAACGTTGGCGTCTTCTACCGCCTGCAAGGTTTTTATTACGGAAAATTTCTCAACCTCTTCGTCGACTTTGCCGCGGCGACGAACCCCGGCGGTGTCGATTATGGTGTATTGCTTGCCATCACGTTCAAAATCAATATAAATGCTGTCGCGCGTGGTGCCGGGTTGGTCGAAGGCAATTACCCGTTCCTCACCTAGAATCGCATTGACCAAGGTGGATTTACCAACGTTGGGACGGCCAACAATAGCCATCTTCGGGTGGTCAGAATGATTTTCTTCACCTTTCAGCCTGAGGCGGTAACTCTTCCAGTGCAAGCGCCACCATTTCACTTACATTGTCACCATGCGCCGAAGAAATCGGCAACGGCTCGCCTAATCCTAATTCGAAAAATTCATTGACAACAGCAGCACGCTGCATGCCTTCAGCCTTGTTGACCAAGAGCAACATGGGACGGCCAGTTTTACGCAATTGCTCGGCAATAATCCTGTCCTGCGGGGTCAATCCTTGACGCCCATCAACCAGGAACAACACCAGATCGGCTTCATCCACTGCTTGCCGCGTTTGCTTAGCCATTTCATACAGAATACCTTCCTTCGCCCATAATGACGGTCACGCAAGCCCTGGCAGATCAGCTATCAGAGCATCACGGCTGCGCATAAGACGGCATCCAACAATTCCAGACAGACTTCACGCGGACGGTGCCTGTCTCAGGGCTCCCTACCTGCACTATGTATCAAGAGCGGCCAGCCAGCGCAATGCACTCAGCCCCGGCATAAAGCAATACTCGCCGCCCCTGGTGACCACGAATTGCGGTAGTCCCTTCAGTCGTCGGCGTAGCGGACGCTGAGGATATTCGAACGTGCCTTCGCCGTTATTTGTCCCGCTTATCGGGTCGGTCACCTTGCCGCCGCGGAAAAAATCGCCGTCCTGCATCCATTGTTGCTGGACAAACTCGAACTGCCGTCGGATGTGAGCCCCGACGAATGCGAACACTAATCCCCTGTCCTCGCCGTCATCTTCTAACACTCCTTCCGGCAGCGGCGGCCCGTAAGCGGTACCGCGGCGGATCATTCGATGAATCCTTACAACCCCATCCACATCGGCATCTCGCGGGTTCATCCGGCGAATGTGCGAACCCGGAGGCGTTTTGTAGCCGATCGGATCGTCCTCTTTGTAGAGAAAATCGTTGCTGAGCTTCGGGTCGTTTCCCACTACCGGATCATCGTGAAAAGGGCATTTCGATAGCGGAGCTCCACTCCGCCACCGTCCCATTAGCTTTGCCGCCACTAACTCTTCCTCCTCGACGCTTGTCGAGACAGACTTAAGATATTTGCGAAACTCCGCCACACGCTGGTGCAATTTACGAACCACAACATAGCTGCCGTTACGGCCCAGGATCGCGGGTTGCACTGATGTGGTTTGAGCTCCCATTTCATCCGGATAACCGAGGACGAAGTCGCCCGCTTTGACCGGTTTTTCGTTCGGGTTGGTACCGGAAATTCCGCTACCTTCAATAGCCGGATGACTGATACCGTCACGATATCCGAAAGGTTCCCGTTCACCGGGCATTATGTGAACGTCCTGACGCCATATCTCGGTAATTCCTTCCAGTTCCCTGTAAGCATTACGAGCTCGTTCGAGAACCAGTTGCAAGTGCTCTGGATCCGGCGAGATGGCAGTGATTACCACATGCACGTCGGGCGAGCCGAGCGGTTTTTCCCAGTTTTCTGGGCTGTTTTCGCCAGTGTCGCCAAGGATTTTCGCCCGGGCGGCCATGCCTTCCCGAAATTCCTGAGGAAAGCTGTCCAATGAATCCTGCGGCACACCAAGAGCCTTAAGGCCTTGGAAAGAAAGAGATAAACTCAACCATGTATTGCTTGCCGGGCTTTCCGGATGAGCAGCGGAGGCAACGAACATCGAGGCGCGGCGCATCAACTCACGGCCCGCTTTGCGGTCGTCAATACGAAAAAGAAGATACGTTCCTACGTACGGAGCGGGCCGCGGGCGCAATACTCCGCTTTGGATGTCGTCCAGTTCGAGAGCAGTTTTCAATTCTTCTTCCATTATTTGTTACCGCATCAAAACTAGGTTTCGCCAAAAACTCTCCAGGCTGTCCGTACCGCCGAAGAGGGTTGTAAAGTGTGTCGAATCCACCATCACAATGTCGCCGGCCCGCTGTTCGTTTGGCGGCAGCCAGAGCAGGCAGTTGAATTCGGTGTTTCCGGCCGCGGTAAATGGGTGCGGACGGTCTGGATCAATAAGCTGGCGGGCCAAAACCTGCACCGTTTTCCCGTCATCCTTGGTCAGGGCATAGTGCGGCAGGTGCGGATGAAAGTTGAGCGTCCGCACGTTCCTCAGCAGTCCGAGGTCGTCAAGGTCATGAAAAGCAGTAAGCGGCGCTATCTGATTTTTGGTACCCGCCACAACCGCCGGGCGCAGGCCCCACTGGTTATACACGGGGATCTCGAGCGCCGTCATCAATGAACGGGCATAATGGCTGAACCGCTGCTGACGCGGCACAAGAGCGTCGCCGTGATGCAGATACTCCATCTGTCGCTGATCGTTGTCTTCGGTAAAGCCGACGTCATGGTGAGGCGCCAGCAATAGGCAAGTACCCTCGCGTTTCAGCCAGTTTTTGATGGCATCGATCTCCTCGGCATCAGCTTCCTGAGCGGAGGGCAAATGGTCGAGGCCGAAGATCAGCAGCGTATCGGTGTCAGCCAGGATCCTCTCATCGATCGGCAATTTGTAACCGGCCTGGTCGATGCGCTGGAACACCGCGACCGGATGGTCGGTCGCTTCTTCCGCTAATCGCTGAAAACTCAGCGTCGAGCGATGAAATAATTCCAGGGTTCCGGCAATTCCCTGAAGGAACTGCGCAGAACTCCATTCCAGGGTTTCGTAGTGCGGCCAGAGCACGTTTCGCACCTCGGTCATCGTCGAAAAACGGTCTGCCATCAAGCCGGGATCGCGCTGCGTCTCCCATGGATAGCTCCATGTCCAGTAAATGCTCAGGCGGCGTTTGCCCGCGGTGTATGGCCGGGCAATATGATTTTGGTTGTATGTGCGGGCCGGTAGCTTAGTGTTATTCATATCCCTCTTGTTTGGTATTCAGATCGTGTAGCCTACATCACGGAATTGAAATTGCCGTCATGACACAGTTGCCTATTGCATTTGATCCAGCATATCCGACAAGGCGGCTTTGACCCGCAGAGCTTTCTTTATCTCGTCCGCCGAGACATGGGGGTATTCGCCATATTCCAGAAAACTCGGGCATTGGTGGTCGCGGACAAACTTGATAAAGGCCTCGGCGTTCGTCTGCCAATCTTCAGGGAAGCCTTCAAGATTCTCAAACACAGTACGCAGGCCGGTCGCGGCGAAGATCGCCACAGCATCCTCGGTATACTTATCAAACTCGGTGTCAAAGATGCCTTGATACATGAAGTAGATCTCACCTTTGATCGGGAAAAGCACCCAGCGAAGGTAATGCAGTTTGAGCGCCGCGAGACAGTCGGGCTGGCCGGAAACCGCCTTCTCCAGGGCTTCAGCGTATCCATAGAAGACATCTTCTCTTCCTGGGATTATCTTGGCGATAATCGTAAAGCCATAGTTAGCCGGCGTTCGGGGAAAGGCCGGGCCATATTTGCCAATTGCGGCATCGGGGAATCCTCCCTTGGGAATGGCCATCGCCGCAGGTTTCGTCCAGTCGCTCTTTTTGTTTGAGTTTGACATATTATACTTTCTTATTTTTTCGATTCTATTTTTTATATCTTCCCATACAGATCAGATAGGAGAACTTATTGTCCAGCTGAGGAACTTATTGTCCAACTGAGGCAACTGAGGCAACTGAGACTCGCTGACCGCTAAGATAAGGATAGGAAATTCAACTGCACAAGTCAAATTAACTTTGCCCCCATCCCCTCGCCAATCCGAATTTAAAACAAGTCAAAAAATGCTAGTACGCGCTAATTGCATGACTAGGTATGATGTTTTTTGGATGTTAAGGATGAGTTAGGAAATGTTACATCTGGTTCTTGAGCGAACCAGTATTACACAACCACCAGGCTAAAGCCGATGGTTTAACTACGGACTGAAAGTCCGGATGCCCGTCGCAGCTAAAGCCGGTGGTTTAAACTTTAAAATTAACAACAACAAAAATATGAATATGTTGTTAGTCTTGATTAACGCCCGTATAGCCTGCGCCCACGGATGCGAGAGCGGTGTGCACTACGCTCTTCGCTTTCGGTTAGCGGCTTGGGAGTCTTATTGGCGAATGGATTTTTGCCTGCCTTGAATTCGATCCTGAGCGGAGTACCCTGCAGTTTGAAGGCTGCACAGAAAGTACGCTCCAGATAACGGCGGTAACTATCCGGTATTTTGTCCAGCGCACTGCCATGAATCACGATCAGCGGCGGATTACTGCCACCTTGGTGAGCGTAACGCAACTTGGGACGAAACAGGGAGCGCGGAGGCTGCTGCTTTTCTACTGCAGCTATAAGTACCCGTGTGAGCTGAGGCGTAGGCAGCTTGGCCATGGCGGCGGCATAAGCCTCATCCACCGATTTCAATATAGCGGGCACGCCATTGCCAAGAAGTGCAGAGATAAAATGCAATTTGGCAAAACTGAGGAAATGCAGCTTGCGATCGATATCGCGTTTAGTCGTCTCACGTTGGTAGTCGTCCAGCCCGTCCCACTTGTTTACTGCTAATACCAGTGCCCGTCCAGCTTGCAAAACGAAATCTGCGATGTGCGCATCCTGCTCGGTAATGGTCTGTTGGGCATCTACCACGAGAACTACAACGTTGGCGTCTTCTACCGCCTGCAAGGTTTTTATTACGGAAAATTTCTCAACCTCTTCGTCGACTTTGCCGCGGCGACGAACCCCGGCGGTGTCGATTATGGTGTATTGCTTGCCATCACGTTCAAAATCAATATAAATGCTGTCGCGCGTGGTGCCGGGTTGGTCGAAGGCAATTACCCGTTCCTCACCTAGAATCGCATTGACCAAGGTGGATTTACCAACGTTGGGACGGCCAACAATAGCCATCTTCGGGTGGTCAGAATGATTTTCTTCACTTTCAGCCTGAGGCGGCAACTCTTCCAGTGCAAGCGCCACCATTTCACATACATTGTCACCATGCGCCGAAGAAATCGGCAATGGCTCACCTAATCCTAATTCGAAAAATTCATTGACAACAGCAGCACGCTGCATGCCTTCAGCCTTGTTGACCAAGAGCAACATGGGACGGCCAGTTTTACGCAATTGCTCGGCAATAATCCTGTCCTGCGGGGTCAATCCTTGACGCCCATCAACCAGGAACAACACCAGATCGGCTTCGTCCACCGCTTGACGCGTTTGCTTAGCCATTTCAAACAGAATACCTTCCTTGGCGATCGGCTCCAAACCGCCGGTATCCACCACTAGAAATGGCCGTTCGCCAACGCGCCCGCGCCCATAGTGACGATCACGCGTTAGCCCTGGCAGATCGGCTACCAGAGCATCACGGCTACGCGTAAGGCGATTAAATAAAGTGGATTTCCCCACATTGGGACGACCAATTAAAACTAGTGTGGGTAACATTTCAAACTTTCAATTTTAGAGTCGGCCATTAAATTAAATAGTACGATTCGATATACCCGCGAAGGCCGGAATCCGTATGTTCTAATCAATCTATTTGATGGCCGGCTCTATAGGAGCAAACTTAATGGAGAACAACCGAATACAAATTACCTTCGCGTGTTTGCACCAGCGCACCACCATCCAACTCCACCGGTGCATTGAAGATGGGGCTAAAATCCGTCTTGAGCCTTGCCAACATGCGACCATCCTCTCGGCTCAGCGCATGCAGATATCCTTCAAAATCGCCCACTACCAAATAATCCCCGAATGCATAGGGTGCCGAGGTTTGGCGCATGGATAACTGATCATTTTTCCAAACTGAACTTCCACTAGTTTTATCCATCGCCAATACAGTACCACTGGTATTTGTAATATAAAGATAATTATGAAATAGAGTCATGCCCTTATCGCTGGATAGGTCCCGGCTCCAAAGCAAATTACCTTGTGCCAAGCCATAACATGCCACACGTCCTTGGAACGCCACTGCACAAACCTGTTCGTCATCCAGCACCGGCAAACTGGTTATATCGCTGATGCGCTCCAGTTCAGTATTACCATGCGGTTGAGACACTACTGTTTCCCATATGACGATGCCAGAACCCAAGCTAATTGCCGCTAACTTGCCAGCGGGGAATCCGGCGAATACTGTGCCACGTTCGATTGCCACCCCCGCATGGCTGCGCACAACCAGCGATGGTATTGCGTGTTCATACAACCATAGACGCTTGCCATCCGTAACGTCTATGCCAGATAGGCGGCCGTCGGTGGTACGCACCACCGCGATGCCATCAACAACTTTTGCTACATTCAACACCTCGCTGGACACTTTCGTTTTCCAAAGTAATTTACCATCAACTGCAAAGGCAGCCAATTGGCCCTTCCCTCCACCGATCAGCACTAATCCCTCGCCCACCCCTACCCCGGCAGAAATGGTGAAGCCGCTGTCGACACGCCACACCTGTTTTCCTGTTGCAGGATCGAGTCGAAATAACTCTCCCTTGGCATTTGCTGCATACACCGCATCACTCGTTACGGCAGGCTGCAGAATGGAATTGCCACTCCCTCCGATTTTGTGATGCCAGCGCACTTTAAACGTGGCAGTTTGCTTGAATTCAACCAGCTTTGCCGGCTCTCTGCCGGTCTTATCCTTACCACTGCCAAACCAGCCAGACACAGTGGAGCAGCCTGCTAACATTAAAAGTAGCAGCAGCGCCGCGGCAATGCGAATAATCATTTAGCGCCTCCAAGCGCGTCTAGTTTCATTTGGATCAAGTTGCGATACTTACTCTGGGCATCAGTTTTATTTAATGCCAGCTGGTAAGCGGCACGTGCTTCGTCAGCCTTACCCTGTGCGTTCAGCACGTCGCCCTTAAGATCGGCATACAAACCCATGAAAGATTCAGCATGTTTTGCATCCAGAAGCTTGAGTGCTTCAGCGTAATTTTTTTCATCCAGTAATACACTAGCCAGCTTGAGGCGCGCTACACTCTGTAGCCCGGTCTCGTCGGCATGTTTGATCACCCACTCTAATTGTGATTTTGCGCGCGCAACATCATTATTTTGAATATTAACCTGTGCCGCCAGCAGAGCCGCTCGCGGCGCATAAGCGGTAGAACCAAACTTGTCGATCACTGCTTGCTCGGCATCATTGATACGCTTGGGATCGTTGCTGGTGAGCTGTTTTTCCAGTTCTGCATACAAGGTACTGGCTTCAGCCATCTTCTTTTCTTTATAGAACTGCCAGCCCTGCATCGCAGCAAATCCGCTTGCAGCCACGGCCAATGCTATCAGCAGCCACTTGCCATTGTCTTTCCACCATGCCTTAAACGCATCTACCTGCTCTTGTTCCTGCAAATCGAGTACTGCCATTTTTTCTATCCTTGTTTAATCAATTCATTAATTTTGGCCGGCAATTCGTCAAATGCCACATGCATTTGTTCGCCACCGCGTAGCGGCTTGAGCGTGGCCAGCCCAGTACTCGCCTCATTGTCGCCGAGGATAACTGCAAAACATGCATTACTCGCATCTGCCTTTTTCATCTGCGACTTAAAGCTTCCGCCACTGCAATGCAACAAAACGCGCAGCCCGAAGTCCCTCAATCGCTCCGCCACCAAGCTCGCCATGCCATCCGCCATCTCGCCTTGATGCACCACATACACATCCAGTGGTGCCGGCGGAGTGTTCATACCATCTTCCTGCAATAGTGCCAATAAGCGTTCAATGCCCATGGCAAAACCGGCGGCCGGTGCAGATTTTCCACCGACTTGCTCAATCAAGCCGTCAAAACGACCGCCAGCACAGACAGTGCCCTGCGCGCCGAGGCGAGTGGCAACCCATTCGAATACAGTGCGATTATAATAATCCAGCCCGCGCACTAAGCGTGGATTTATCTCAAACGCCACTTCATGGCGATGTAAAATTTTTTGTACCGCCTCGAAATGCTTAAGCGCGTCATCTTCCAGTTCCTCCATCAGATTAGGCGCAGCCATGATCAATTCTTGCATAGCCGGGTTTTTACTATCAAGGATGCGTAGTGGATTACTGTGCAAACGGCGCGTGGCATCAGCATCCAGCACGCCACTGTACTGCTCGAAATAGGCTATCAACTTGGCGCGATGCCGTTGTCGTGCTGCTATATCACCCAGGGTATTGAGTTGCAGAGTGATATCGCGCAAGCCCAGTTTGCGCCACAAGCGCGCGCACATCAGAATATGTTCGGCATCAATATCCGGGCCAGCGAAACCTAATGCTTCCACGCCGACTTGGTGAAACTGACGGTAACGCCCCTTCTGCGGACGTTCGTGGCGAAACATCGCACCACTGTAGTACAAACGCTGCGGCGCATTGTACAGCAGGCTGTGTTGCAGCGCGGCGCGCACGCAGGAAGCGGTACCCTCCGGGCGAAGCGTAAGCTGATCGCCATTGAGACTATCCTCAAAGCTGTACATTTCTTTTTCTACAATATCGGTCACTTCACCTATCGCACGCTTGAATAGCGCAGTATGTTCCAGCAACGGCATGCGAATGTTACGGTAACCATAACCTTCCAACCAGTCACGCACAGTATCCTCGAACCACAGCCAAAGGCCCGCCTCTTCCGGCAAGATGTCATTCATGCCGCGCACGGCCTGCAACGGGGAATTGCTGCTCATAAAACGATTAACCTTTACTTCACTCATGACAGATATGATTAAAACAGCTTCGCCCTACTATTATGTACGTGTGCAATGTCTGAGCGCTGCTTTCAATTATTTGATGCTCAATTTATTACACGGATCGGTATCGTTTCAGGATGGAGACGACCAGCTTCACGCCGCGCATAATTGCACGCCACGTAATCATTCACGATCTGCTTGAATTCGTTGGCAATATTGTCACCACGCAAAGTAACAACTTTTTGACCATCTACATATACCGGTGCTGCAGGATGCTCGTTACTGCCCGGCAGACTGATACCAATGTTGGCCATCTTGCTTTCCCCAGGACCATTCACGATGCACCCCATTACCGCCACTGTCATTTCCTCAGCGCCACTGTATTGCTCGCGCCACACCGGCATTTGCTCGCGCAAGTAAGACTGAATACTTTGCGCCAATTCTTGAAAAACCGTGCTGGTGGTACGCCCGCAGCCGGGACAAGCAATCACCATAGGCGTAAAGGAACGCAACCCCATCGTCTGCAAAATTTCCTGTGCCACGATTACCTCCTGTGTGCGGTCACCACCCGGTTCAGGTGTAAGAGAAATACGTATGGTATCCCCTATCCCTTCCTGAAGTAGCACGGCAAGCGCGGCGGTGGAGGCGACAATACCTTTGGATCCCATGCCAGCTTCGGTTAACCCCAAGTGCAGCGGATAATCACAGCGCAGTGCTAGCTCACGGTATACCGCGATTAAACCTTGTACCTCACTCACCTTGCATGACAGTACGATTTGATCATGCGGCAAACCAAGTTTCTCGGCGTGCTGAGCGCTATCGAGTGCTGACACGATGAGCGCTTCACGCATTACTGCAGCAGCCTCCTTCGGCTGTGTTGATTTAGCATTTTCATCCATCATGCGCACGATCAAATCAGCCTCCAGGCTACCCCAGTTCACCCCGATACGCACCGGCTTAGAATAACGGCAGGCAGCGTCTATCATCATAGCGAATTGGTCTTCACCCTTTCGATTGCGACCGACATTGCCCGGGTTAATCCGGTATCCTCCCAGTGTTTGGGCACATTCCGGAAAGTCTGTTAACAAACGATGACCGTTGTAATGAAAATCGCCCACCAAGGGCACATTACAGCCCATTTGGTCGAGCAGCTCGCGAATGCGAGGCACCTGTGCGGCAGCTTCGGCGGTATTGACAGTAATTCGCACTAACTCGGAACCAGCTTGTGCAAGTTCAAACACTTGGCGCGCAGTACCTACGGCATCCACGGTATCAGTATTGGTCATGGACTGCACAACGATAGGGGCACCGCCACCTATGGCAACATTACCCACCATGACACGTTGCGTCGTACGACGCGGAAGGGGATGCTGACTCATATCTACTCCAATGTGAGGCGCGCGATTCCGCCATTGTAAAAAGGCGCGAGCTCAACAAGCTTCCCTTGATAATATAGACGCACTCCGCTGACATTACCAATAACTACGGAAAACGGTGGCCTGCCTTTCAGATGTTGTTCGCTGCCGCTCGAATTAAGTTGTGACAGCAATATCTTGCCGTCACTGTCCGTCACTTTCACCCAAGAATCTGCATCAAACGTTAATCTAATAGACGCGGATTGCTTGGATGCGCTGTTTGATTCTGTCTTTATGACTTTGCCAGCAGCGGGGGCTTCCGGTGGCGCAACGAGCGTATCAGGCGACGGTACTGCTATCACCACAGAAGCGGGGGTAGGCATGACGGCTGGCAACTCCATTGTTTCTACCGTAGACTGCTGCATAATCGGCTTGCTGCGGTTCAACCAGACAAAAAGTACCAATGTGATCGCGACTACAACAACAAGACCGGCCATAAACCAGATAATCTTGAGCCTGCGCGTCGCGTAGGTATTTGGGAACGGCACTTCAATCGCAATGCTTGCAGTATGCAGCGAGGGCGGCACTGGCGCTATTGGCAGTGATGCCAGCAAGGGAGCAGGATCCAATTGCAATAGCTTGGCATAACTGCGTACGAAACGGCGTACAAAGGAAATTTCCGGCAGGCGACTAAAATTGTCCGCCTCCAATGCCTCAATTTGGCGTGGTGCAAACTTAAGACGACTTTCCACATCAGCAATGCTCAGCCCGAGTTGCTCGCGTGCTTCACGCAGCACGGTACCCACACTGAGCGGACGCACCTCGACACTGCTGGAGGTATTGTCTAAAGTATTTTCTGACGAATTATCCACTATTGCCTGTACAACATTAGCTGAGTTTCACGCGCATCAGGAAAATTTTTACGCAATTGCATCGCATAGCTATTTTCCGCGGTTCTATCACCCAACTTACGTTCAATGCGCACTGCCAGCCATAGGTTTTCAGCTGTCAAAGGGGATACGTTGTTCCGTTTAAAGAGCATGAAATAGGATTTCGCACCCGCATAATCCCCTTTAGTAAAGTACAGATTGGCCAGACCCAGCAGTGCTTCCGGCATATTGGGTTGGATAGTTAGCGCTTTTTGCAAAAACTCCTCAGCGTCTTGCCCATTGCCAGCCTTCATAGAGCACAAGCCTGCATTCAAATAAGCTTTCCCCGGAGTAGAGTAAAGTGGATTCTTTAGCGCTGCCATGAAGTGTTTGATGGAATCCAGTTCCTTACCTCGCTTACAAAGAAACCAGCCATAATTATTATGCGTATCTGAATCGGTGCTGTCCAAACGCAAGCTATGCTGAAAATCCTCATCTGCCTGCTGATCTTCATGCAAAGCCATGCGCACAAGGCCGCGCACGTTGTAAGCCGGTGCGTAGTCGGGTTTAGACTGTAGAGCCAAAGACACCTCTTCTAATGCCACCCCGAGTTGTCCACGGTCGTAATATTGTGCAGCCAATTCAGTATGTATTCTAGCGCTGGCCTCTTCCCGCGAAATAGCATGCTGCGGCTTACTGCCGTATCCACCATCGGATTGCGCAACACATCCTGCAATGCTTAAAGCAAGCAGAAAAAAGCTCAACCCTCTCATGCGTAAAAACAATTTCATGTACGGATCTCTAATAATCGGTGTGTTCTTTTGGTTTTATCCTGAACTTGCCCGGCTAGCTGTCCACAGGCGGCGTCAATATCATCACCCCGTGTTTTGCGTATAGTAGTAACAATATCTGCCTGCACCAGCACATCACGAAACCTGGCTATAACTTCGGCTTTGGAACGGCGGTAATGCGTCTGCGGAAAAGGATTGAACGGTATCAGATTAAATTTGCACGGCACATCACGCACCAACGCAACCAGTTCATGAGCTTGCTGTATGCTGTCATTCACACCTTCCAGCATCACATACTCGAAAGTGACAAAATCACGTGGGGCGCGTTCCAGATAACGCTGGCATGCTGCCAATAATACGCGCAAAGGGTACTTCTGATTGATCGGCACCAGCACATCGCGCAAGCTGTCGTTGGATGCATGCAACGACACCGCTAGCGCTACTGGGCATTCCTCACGCAGCCTGTCCATCGCTGGTACGATGCCAGAAGTGGACAAAGTCACACGACGTCGAGACAAGCCATAAGCATTATCGTCCAGCATCAGACGCAAGGCGCTTACCGTATTATCGAAATTTAGCAACGGCTCACCCATACCCATCATCACCACATTGGTGACTGGCCACTTGCCATCAAAATCTTTGCCAATCTGGCGGTTAGCCCACCACAATTGACCAATAATTTCGGCCACACTCAAATTACGGTTGAAACCTTGTTTCCCGGTCGAACAGAATGAGCAGTTAAGCGCGCAACCCGCCTGCGTTGAGACGCACAGTGTGCCGCGCCCTGCCTCTGGAATAAAAACTGTTTCCACCGCATTGCCCGTACCAACATCCAGCAACCATTTACGCGTGCCATCAGCGGAAATTTCGTCGCGCATCACCTGTGGTGCAGCCACATAAGCTTGTTGTTGCAGCTTCTCGCGCAACAAAGCAGCGATGTCGGTCATCGCTGCAAAATCTGACTCACCCACTTTGTGCACCCAGCGCAATATCTGGCGTGCACGGAAGGGCTTTTCACCCATCGAAGCAAACCAGGCGGTAAGGCGCTGCACATCAAAATTAAGGAGGTTTTCGGACATCAAATGACCTTTAAAAATTCCTCGATTAAACTGAATCCGCTACCAACTAAAGGTTAACTTATGTTGAACCTGCTGAATGACGAGGATACAAATTCTAAATTTTTTATAGGGGCTCTCATTAGCGCGGATTCACGTCCATAATAGCCTGAACGTTTCATAAATTCGCGTATTGATCGCGCAGGCTATTATTTGGCAGACGATAATGTGAAGAAGCGGCCTAGATAAAACCTTACATTGCAAACATAAATGGCTTGCAGAAGAGCGGGTTAATTTATGAAACTTTCAGATCAGGAAAAAAATAAGCAATTTCCACTGCGGCAGCTTCCGCTGAATCTGAACCATGTACTGCATTGGCGTCGATGCTGTCAGCGAAATCGGCGCGGATACTACCCTTGTCAGCTTTTTTCGGATCTGTGGCTCCCATTAAATCGCGATTTTTTGCAATCGCATTTTCGCCTTCCAAAGCCTGCACCATCACCGGACCAGAAATCATAAAATCTACCAGATCCTTAAAGAATGGGCGCTCGCGATGCACGGCATAAAAGTTTTCTGCTTCAGTACGCGACATTTGCACCATGCGCGCAGCAATCACTTTTAATCCAGCATTTTCAAAGCGGGTGTAAATTTGACCAATAACATTCTTGGCAACAGCATCAGGTTTAATAATTGACAAGGTACGTTCAACAGCCATGCTACTTTCTCCAATGGTGATTAACAATCAAGTTGCGGATTTTAACAGGCTTTGCAGCTTATGTCGCTTTGTCCAAATACCATAAAAAGTCCAGCCACAAGGTGGCATAGACAAAAAACGCCCGGTAGTTTTGTATCCCACCACTTCTGTAAGTCGCAATCGAATCAAAAAATTGAGCAATGCTTGCTCAAGTTGGAAACATCTGCGATGTACAAATGAAACTTTCTACTCTCTGATTTGTTAGGGGACAAAGCAAAACTCGCAACAGAACTAAAAAATTTAATGATATTGAATACTAAGTTAAATTGTTTATGCAAAATAAAAAAGCCGCTAGCAGGCGGCTTAGGGAGTTGTAGAGAGGCATTGTTTTTGTTTGTTTGGTAGGCGCGATTGGACTCGAACCAACGACCCCCACCATGTCAAGGTGGTGCTCTAACCAGCTGAGCTACGCGCCTATGCAAGGCATGGCATTATAACCGAATTTCAAAGCGGGTTCAAATGTTACGCCCAAAGTGAGCAGCAAGCGATATTTACATCGCGGACATATTCGCCAGTGTCCACGAACTGTAGGCCACCATTGGTGAATATATCGTTCGTTACAACAATGATCCCAAATTTCTTATCTGTACCTCAAAGCCTCCCACATCCTCCAATAAGTCATCAGAGCCATCAGTGACTTAAGTTTTAACACGGAATGCAACACTGCACTGGCAATATTCCACGGGCCGGAGGCTGGCTGGTCACGATGCGCAAGGATATTTGCTTTTGCAACAACTCCAAGCCGCTGTACAAGTCCGCCGCAGCGACTTAACAAAATACAAATAAAAAGCGGGCAGTTTATTTGCTGCAAGACCTGGCAAATCTATTTGTTGCTAACATTGTTAGTCGCACGAGCGGCAAGGTGGCGTAAAATATGCACTCTGTTTTTAACTAAAAATTACTGATTAAAAATTATGACCATACGTACTCGTTTCGCGCCTAGCCCCACGGGTTATCTGCATATAGGCGGCGCCCGCACTGCACTATTCTCCTGGGCTTACGCCCGCAAGCATGGCGGCACTTTTATCCTGCGCATAGAGGATACTGATGTAGAGCGTTCCACACCTGAGGCTGTGCAAGCCATTTTAGATGGCATGGCTTGGCTTAATCTGAGTTATGACGAAGGCCCGTTCTATCAAATGCAGTGTATGGAACGATATAAAGAGGTGATTCAGCATATGCTGGCGCAGGGGTTAGCCTATTACTGTTATACCTCGCCAAGTGAACTGGATGCTATGCGTGAGGCTCAACGTGCAAGTGGTGAAAAACCACGTTACGACGGTCGCTGGCGTCCAGAATCCGGCAAAGTGTTGCCGGAACCACCTGCTGAAACTATGCCAGTGGTGCGCTTCAAGAATCCTGCCAAGGGAGTGGTAACGTGGAAAGATTTGGTGAAAGGGCTTATTGAATTTGACAATGGAGAGCTAGACGATCTCATCATTGCCCGTGCCGATGGCACGCCTACCTATAATTTTTGCGTAGTCGTGGATGATTGGGATATGGGCATTACGCACGTAATACGCGGCGATGACCATGTCAATAATACGCCACGCCAGATCAACATACTCAAGGCATTGGGCGCCAATGTGCCACAGTACGCGCATCTGTCGATGATATTAGGTGATGACGGGCAGAAACTGTCAAAGCGCCATGGTGCAGTTAGCGTAATGCAATATGATGAAGAGGGTTATCTGCCGGAGGCAGTGATTAATTACCTGGCAAGACTGGGTTGGTCGCACGGTAATGATGAAGTTTTTTCGGTGGAGCAGTTTTGTGCCTGGTTCGATCTCGACCATATCACGCCATCTGCAGCACAATTTAATACAGAGAAATTAAACTGGCTCAATCAGCATTATTTAAAGCAGGCCGATAATGCGCGGCTTGTTGCGCTAACACGTCCGCGCTTGGAAGCACGGGGTGTATTAGTGAGCGCCGTACCAGCATTGGAAGCTATCATTAACCTTTATAAAGAACGAGTCATAACCCTCAACGAGTTGGCGGATGCAGCAGAAGTATTTTATATCGACTTGCATCCCAATCAGGAATTGCTGAATGCCCAGCTGTCTGCTGAAGCGATACCTGCTTTGCAGGAGCTGGCGGAGCGCCTAAAGGATATAACATGGGAAGCTGCGGCGATTGGAGCGGCGATCAAGGAAATAGTAAGCAAGCATGGCTTAAAAATGCCTAAGTTGGCGATGCCGTTGCGCGTAATGCTCACTGGGCAAACCCAGACACCCTCGGTAGATGCAGTATTAACGCTGTTTTCACGCGAGGTCGTATTGGCACGTATAGCACGACATCTTTAAGACTTACCGGGTATTCAGCTTTACAACGATAAGCTCGATCATTATAATGCGCGCACATTTTGGGGGTATAGCTCAGCTGGGAGAGCGCTTGCATGGCATGCAAGAGGTCAGCGGTTCGATCCCGCTTATCTCCACCAAAATGGCATCACCAAGCCCTTTAGTCCCCATCGTCTAGAGGCCTAGGACACCGCCCTTTCACGGCGGTAACACGAGTTCGAATCTCGTTGGGGACGCCAAATAAAACAATGGCTTGCAATAAATCAGGCCATTATTCATTGCATCTTGTCTCGGATTTATCTCGGAAATGGATTTCATTTGAGATCAGTAAACCGACGATTTTTCACCTCATCAGCACAAATAAATTCTTGGCTCGTCAGTGATAGAATCTTTATTCATTTCTCCAAGGAAAATAAATATGGATTCTATTAGCTGACCGGTATTGACTCATGGACATTGAACCCTATCGAAGAACACCCGACCCATTTTACCGTCGCCTAGTGGCCATTGTCATAATGGTGGCGGCGTTGATGCTGCTATGGACGCTGTTGCCAGCCATCGAATCACTATGGGTTCCCTCTAAAGGTCAACTCCGTGCAGTCACTGCCCGAGGTGATCTGGCCGCCGATGAAAAAAACACTATCGAACTGTTCGAAAAATCCCGCGGCTCGGTAGTATTCATTTCCACAGCCGCCCTGGTACGCGACGTGTGGACACGCAACGTCTTTGCCGTACCAAAGGGAACGGGCTCCGGCTTTATCTGGGACGACGCCGGCCATGTAGTTACCAACTACCACGTGATTGAGAATGCCTCTAGTGCCACAGTAAAGTTGGCCGACGGCCGAGACTACAAGGCGGCTCTGATCGGCGCTAGTCCTGCACACGATATTGCGGTGTTGCGCATCGGCGTGGGCTTCAAGCGCCCGCCGCCTGTGCCGATAGGCACCAGCCACGACTTGAAGGTAGGCCAGAAGGTTTTTGCCATTGGCAACCCGTTCGGCCTGGATTGGACGCTGACCAACGGCATCGTCTCAGCGCTCGATCGTTCACTCGCCGGAAATATCGGCCCTGCCATTGAACACCTGATCCAGACCGATGCAGCCATCAACCCTGGCAACTCGGGTGGTCCGCTGCTGGATTCGGCGGGTCGGCTCATTGGTATCAATACCGCCATCTACAGTCCCAGCGGGGCATCCGCCGGCATCGGTTTTGCCGTCCCTGTCGACACCGTTATGCGCGTGGTGCCGCAATTAATAAAAAGTGGTAAATATACTCGTCCAGCCTTGGGTATCGAGGCTGATGAACAAATCAATGAGCGATTGAACGCCGTCACTGGCACTAAGGGTATAGTGGTGCTGCGTGTGCACCCAGGCTCAGAAGCTGAAAAAGCGGGTCTCCAGGGCGTGTCAGAGACCCCAAAAGGTATAAGTCTTGGCGACATCATCGTGGCGGTCAATGGCAAGGATGTCTATTCGGTACAAAAACTGCTGGCCCGTCTTGATGACCTCAAAGTCGGCGATGTGGTCCAGCTAACCGTAATGCATCAAGGTAAAAAACGGGACCTGACCGTTACCCTGCAACCGGGAAATTGAAGATGGCGAATCAACTATGAAATCGACGCTGACATGTCCAAAATACGGTTACATAAAAACCAAGACAGTGCCCACTGACGCTATGGGCACGAAAACGCTATCACGCTCTTGAGGATGCCCAATCAATAAAGTGTCGGATTGCAGATTGTGGCAATGTCAAAAAACTAACCAATTCTCTAAAAATACGCTGGCATTCCAAACTGCTCCAACACGCTCCGTTGCTCACATTTAACCGTTTCTTGGTGGATGTGCTGGAGCTGATGTCGGGCTATCCTTGACGCATCTTTTCATCTTTTTTTATCTTCTTTGCAGCCTTTTTTTCCTTCAGCGTTTTAGTGGGTTCCTTCTTGACTGTCTTTTTACTTTCTTGACCTTTACTCATAATTTTACTCCTTGATAATATTGGAATTATAAAGAATAACTCTGCTTTTGATTCTTGATTCAAGTAACCTGCAGCAGGTTATACATATCCCACCTCCCGCAGATCTTGGCAATTTAAAAGAATATCTTGTTATTTTTTCTTGGTTTTTGCGCCAGCGACCGCATCTTTCAATTTGCTGCCGACTTTGAATTTAACAACATTCTTGGCTGATATCTTTAATTCTTTGCCTGTGGCTGGATTGCGACCGATTCGTGCGGCGCGTGCTTCGACGGCAAAAGTACCAAAACCTATTAGTTGAACGTTATCACCTTTTGTTAAAGAAGTTTGAATAGCAGCCGTCAGAGCATTCAAGGTTTCTTCTATACTGGACTTTGTCTTCTTAGTGGATTTAGCTACTGCATCAATCAATTCTGATTTATTCATGATGTTGACTTCCGTATGGTTGAAAAGACGGTTAACTGTATCAAGTCATAGTATCAATTACAAGAAATTATACAAATTATTCAACCTGCAGTAGCAAATTTATTTGCATTGATTTTGTCGAGATTAAAATTTGAATTGTCATTCGCGCAGGAAATAAATCTTGTCAAGAATGGTGCAGGCATTAAACCCGAGCAACTTTCGAGGACTGGTGTTCAATTTTCACACAAATACCCAGCTCCTCTTGTAAGAAGCTGCTCAAATCAGTGCCACTCCCATTGGGCAAGTACTGACGCAGCAAGCCTGTCGCTGCCTGCTGCCAAGCGAGGTATTATAAAGGTGTTATTCGACCCCTCGGCTCTAGAAGTCGTCAACTCAGTTCATGGAGGACTCAGTTCTCGGAATAGTAAGAAAACTGGTAGCATGAAACCATCCGTTGGAAGAGTAAAAACCGGATAAAACTTAATTGTGCAGCATTAGTAATTCCAACTTTAGATATTCCGCAATTAAGCTAGAAAGCATGCACATAATTAAATGTTAAGAAACTGGATAATAAAATGGTTCAAAGGGCCTCAAATGAACGAAATAAGCGAAGTGAAAGTAAAACATGAGGAAATAAGCAAGCATCTGTTAAATATGATTCCTGGGTGCAAAGTCAGGCACAAGCACGATTTTGATGCTGACGCAGTGGTCTTCTACATGGAAATCTCTGGCATTACCAAAGAATTTAAAATAAGTGATCAGTATTTACAGGACTATACAATCCTTGAGCTCTTTGACTTCATCAAGCAAAAAGAAGTTATACAAATCATTTCTAATCATAGAAAAGTTAAAATATTAATAAGGGAAGGCTATCCTGCAATCAGCTATAAGTAATCCGTAAAACCAAGCAGTTTTACCTGGCGCGGGGAAACATCAATAATAAGTGGCAATGCCAACCCGGCTGGAAAGCCGTTCTGAACCGCTTCACCATCCAGCTTGATGAACGGATTTTACTGAGTTAATCAAAACCCCGTTCACACAAAATCGTGGACACCCCCGCCACAATCGTTATTCCAACTCAGCCGGGAATATATGCCGTATTGAGAATCGCGCGCCAAATGACCACCACACCAGCTTCATTCGGCTGAGCCCGATATGTATTGGCTATCGCTATGCCCGGGACACACACTAAGTCAGCATCGCAAAAAAGCAAGGGTAATAAGTCGCGTTGCCACGGCAGTACCTCATGTTCCTGCAATAGATTTTTCAAGTCTCGTTTCGGTCGCACAGCATTCAACCTAATGTTTTCGCCGCCATGACGGGAACGAATCATGGCAATTCCGAGTTGTAATTTTGCCGAACTGATACCCTGCCCGATGGCATGTTTAAAATGAAGCACACCGTGTGGTGGAGGCAACAATGTTTCTGCTTCACCATGCCACATAACAGTGAAATCAACCGGTGGCGGCAACGCAGGCATGGTGTAAGCATGGTCGCGATATCGACGCATTTGCCAGCCCTGCCAGTCGATGCACACCTGAGCATCTTGGCGAGCATTGCACAGCTGGCGCAGCATTTCTTGTAGCCGTGTGCTGTCTGGAATGGGTGCCCCTTGCGCCGCAAGGAAATAACGCAATAGATTTTTCCCCCTTACAACGCCCAACACACGCACTTTCTTAATATCCAAACGGTTATTCGCTATTGCCCCATCCGCATCCTGCTGTGCCAACTCATCCAGCAGTTCAGTTGCCTCGGCAAAATGCAGTGCGCTGCGCAACAAAGTTTTGCGGTAGGCTGGAAATCGTTGTTCCAACAGCGGCAGTATGCGATGGCGTAAAAAATTGCGTGGGTAAGAGTCATCGGCGTTGCTTTCATCTTCCACCCATTGGAGTGCATGCTGTTGCGCGTATTCCAGCAATATGGAACGAGGAACATTAAGCAAAGGGCGTAACAGTGTTGGGACATTAGCACGATGCTTTATTGCTGGCATGGCGCTTGCGCCGCGAACTCCAGCCCCGCGCAGCAACTGCAGCAGCAAAGTTTCAGCCTGATCATCAAGATGATGCGCCAGCGCTACAAAATCTACCTGCTGCTGTGCAAGCGCGGCGTGACGAAGTTTGCGCGCCGCCGCCTCAATCCCTAGCGAGCGTAACGGCGCGATATTTACATGTTCGACTTGCAGGGAGACTCCATAGAGCGCGCACAAGTCAGCACAGAATACCGCCCAAACGTCCGCTTGCGGGTTAATACCGTGATGTACATGCAATGCTCTTAAACGCCATGAATAGCGGAGGGAAAGCTGCTGTAGCAGGTGGAGCAAAACGACCGAATCAACTCCGCCGCTCAATCCAAGCAGGATGGAACTGCCCGCAGGTAGCAAGGGCGAGAGCGCGTCAGCGACGCGCTCTGTTAAATCAAAGCTCGACTTCCTTGAATTTGCCATAGCCCATTACGCGGTTGAAACGGATCTGCAACAGCTTGTCTATGGAGTGAGATTGCACCTGTTTAAGGGCATCCTGTAAGCTTTTTTTCAGGGTTAGCATCATTGCCTGATAATCACGGTGAGCACCACCCGGCGGTTCGTTGACGATCTTGTCGATCAACCCCAACGCTTTCAATCTGGTAGCGGTGATACCCAACGTTTCCGCCGCATCAGCCGTCTTGTCCGCATTTTTCCAAAGGATGGCAGCACAGCCTTCTGGCGAGATGACCGAGTATGTGGCGTATTGCAGCATCAACAACACATCACCTACAGCAATGGCCAACGCACCACCAGAGCCGCCCTCTCCAATCACCGTGCAGACCAAAGGCACGCGCAACTCTGACATTACATACAAGCTTTTGCCGATGGCTTCGGACTGACCACGTTCTTCGGCACCGATTCCGGGATACGCACCCGGGGTATCGATAAAAGTCATAATGGGAATATCGAATTTCTCCGCCAGCCGCATCAAGCGCATCGCCTTGCGGTAGCCCTCGGGCCGAGGCATGCCAAAGTTGCGATATTGTCGCTCCTTGGTATCACGCCCTTTTTGATGTCCGATTATCATCACACTTTGGCCATTAAAACGCGCCAACCCTCCGACGATAGCCGGATCATCGGCATAGGAGCGATCTCCATGCAGCTCCTCAAAATCAGTAAACAGGTGCTGAATGTAATCCAGCGTGTAGGGGCGCTGCGGATGGCGTGACACTTGTGAGATTTGCCACGGTGTGAGCTTGGCGTAAATATCCTTGGCTAGCGCCTGGCTTTTTATTTGCAGACGGTTAATCTCATCGGAGATATCAAGTGCAGAATCATTCTGTACAAAGCGAAGTTGCTCAATTTTGCCTGCCAATTCGGCGATGGGCTGCTCAAAATCCAAGAAGATGGCTTTCATAAATTTCGTATTTATTTGCGTATTCAAATGATACAGTATCTCACTAGCCAGGCCAAAGAAGCGCGGATAGAATTTTGCTGTGCTGCTGAAAAATTTCAGTCTGCTTATTTATTTATTCTACGCCAGCGCATATCGCGTCAAAGGTTTGGAAAAGCGCCATGGCTTCCACACCGCACTGCGCGTCAACACAAATCGCTGTGCAACGCCCGCATTAAGTACATTCAAGCTAAGCTGCTTGATGCGACTGTTACGCAATGCTTCCCACAATGATGCAATATAACTTTGCTCCAGGCGCTGTACCGAATCGCGCCAGGCATGCAGGTCACCTTGCTGAAATGGGCGGCGCAAACCTTCCCAGACTATTAACACGTCACTTTCATTATTATCAACACGCTGGATTAAATCATCCTGCAATATTTGATAAGGAATGCCTGCCGCCTGCGCGAACGCCCCGGCCAGAAAACTGTCGCCATAAACCTTCGTATATGGCCGCGCCAATTGTTCCACCGCATGCCCTCCTCCCCACAGCCATATGCTGTTTATTGGAAAATCACCACGCGCCTCGCGCGCCTGATTAACAGCGTGTTCAAAAAAAAGCATTTGGATTTCGTTAAAAACTTTATGCCAACGCAAGGCATTCTGTCCTTTCGGCAAATACGTTTGTACGTTCCTGCCTGCCACCTGCGCCAAAGGACGTGTCACGATGTCCGGGGCGCTCTCCATCTGGAGATACCAGCGCTGCGGATGGGGCGAAAAAAAACGTAAGCCTTCACCAGCAAAATGCGTATTCAAACTGGTGCACAACTGAGCCGCTTCATCAGCATTCAATGTTACATCCGGATGCAAAAACAATTGCGTGCGCTGCATCTGCAGATGCACTGGGTCAGCACGCAACCAATAGCCCGAACCTGGCTGCATCCCGTCCGCCATCAAGGTAATCGGTGCGATGGGTTCGTCCATCTGTCGTGCGATACCAAAAGTCCGGCATAGCCATTCTTCCAGCGTACCTGTTGAGCCAATTTCTGAGGATAACGATGCAGGCTTGGCACGCGCCAGCATTTTCTCAAGGACAGGCACAGACAGACCGGTGCAAGCATCGACAGAAATCTCTTGCGGCAAGAATAAATCAAGGATAACGATGTCTACATTTCTCATGTTGAATTTGTCCGAAATTACTCGATCAGAATATTGTGTAAATTAACGCATACTCTCGTTGGTCTTGATTCCACTTCGGCCAGCACCCAATATCGAATCAAAAAAACCCCTTGAATCTTTATTGGTATAGGGATGCCAAAAATAGCTGAGGTAAAGTAATTTTTTATCCGCACCAGTTTACCATCCCACGGAGAACGCTCTTGTGGCAAACTAGCGCCCCATTCATTTTGAGCCCTTCACCTTGCGTCCTTACGAACTCTTTATCGGTCTGCGTTACACCCGTGCCAAGCGGCGCAATCATTTCATTTCCTTTATTTCGCTTATCTCCATGTTGGGTATGGCCTTGGGCGTGGCTGCGCTGATTGTAGTGCTGTCGGTAATGAACGGTTTCCAGAAAGAAATCCGCACGCGCATTCTAGGTATCGCGCCCCACCTGCAAATCAGTGAAGAAGGTAACTACATGGTCGATTGGCAACCTACCTTACAGCTCACGACAAAATATCCACAAGTGGCGGCTGCCGCACCTTTCGTGAATGGACAAGGCATGGTGTCGTTTGATCAAAACGTACAGGGCGTAATGGTACGCGGCATTTTTCCGCAGGATGAAAGCAAAGTGATAGACCTCTCCGACAAGATGAAAGCCGGTTCGCTGGAAGCCTTGCAGGAAGGAAGTTTCGGCATCGTGCTGGGTTCAGACTTGGCGCACACGCTGGGGGCGCATCTAAACGACAAGGTGTTACTCATCTCTCCTCAGGGGCAGATCACGCCTGCCGGAATGGTACCGCGCCTAAAGCAGTTCCGCGTAGTCGGCATTTTTGAGATCGGGATGGCACCCTATGACAATGCGCTGGCATTGATTCACCTTAATGACGCACAGAAGCTCTATCAAATGGGTAGCGCGGTAAGCGGCATCAGCGCGCGTCTGCATGACCTCGATCTGGCTCCGCACGTAGCCATCGAGATACAACGAATCTTGCCGCGCAATACCTACGTTAGCGACTGGACGCGTCAGCACTCTAATTATTTCCGCGCAGTGCAGATCGAAAAGAAAATGATGTTTATCATTCTCTCACTTATCGTGGCGGTAGCAGCATTCAACATTGTCTCCACGCTGGTAATGGCAGTTACCGACAAACAAGCCGACATCGCCATCCTGCGCACACTTGGTGCCTCGCCCGCCAGCATCATGAGAATTTTCATCGTTCAAGGAGCCCTGATTGGCCTGATCGGCTCGGTATTCGGCGTTGGAGGAGGCATACTGCTAAGCCTCAACATCGACACTGTGGTGCCGTTTATAGAACGGATGCTGGGCATGCACTTCCTCTCCAAGGAAGTGTATTTCATCAGCGAATTGCCCTCCGACTTACAGCGCGGCGATGTGCTGATCGTGGCATGTTTCTCCTTTCTCATCAGCCTGCTCGCCACGCTATATCCAAGTTGGCGCGCATCCAGAACACAACCGGCGGAGGCGCTACGCTATGAGTGAGATGGTCATTTCCTGCCGCGACTTATGCAAAACATTTGTGCAAGGCAAACTCAATGTACCCGTGCTTAACGGCGTTAACATTGATGTCATGCGCGGCGAACGTATCGCCATCGTAGGTAGCTCCGGTTCCGGCAAAAGCACCCTCCTCCACTTGCTCGGTGGATTGGACAAGGCCAGCCGCGGCAGCGTCGCCATTCTTGGCCACGATGTGCAAGCCATGAATGAAGCAGAGCGCGGCACTCTGCGCAACCGGGCGCTGGGCTTTGTGTACCAGTTCCACCATCTGCTGGCGGAATTCACCGCACTGGAAAATGTTGCCATGCCATTACTAATCCGTGGTATGAAGCGGAGTGAAACAGACCCGATTGCCGCGCGTATGCTCGGGCTGGTGGGACTCGCACACCGTACGGAGCATCTGCCCGCCGAACTTTCCGGTGGTGAACGTCAGCGTGTCGCCGTAGCGCGCGCGCTAGTTACCGAGCCAGCCTGCGTATTAGCAGACGAACCTACCGGAAATCTGGACCGCGCCAGTGCGCAAGCATTATTTGAACTGATGCAAGAACTCAATTCCAGACTTAACACCAGCTTCATCGTAGTCACCCACGACTTGGAACTAGCGGGAAAAATGCAGCGTCAGCTTCGCCTGATGGATGGAGTGCTGCACGAAGCGTAATTACCACAGAGGATTGAGCGAGACTCAATCTTCTGGGCCGTTAAGTTAATATTACTGCTCACCTCAAACGTTAGCCATATGAAACGAACTCTTGCTCACATACTCGCTATCGGACTTCTTGCCTATCTGTGCTCTTGTGCGTCACCTGTAGCAGTTATAACCAATACCAGCTCTGAATCAGTATCGGTGGAAATTCATACTGATGTCGGCGAATCTCATACCGCCACCATTCCAGCTAATGAATCCGTTCGCCTCAATATTTCAGGTAGAGATAAACAACTTTGGGTCGTGGCTACGTTCACAAATGGCCGCCAGCTAGAAAGCAAAAAACTCTACGTTACATCGCAGGGAATGGTATCGAGCACAATCACTAACAACCAGGTTGATATCAGCTATGAGTTGTAAGGCAAACGAGCCCGGTAGATACCCTCTTTAACGTCATAACGTCAAGTATTTTTCAGGTAATCGTGTTGATACGGTTGTTGAGTTTTGAGTACGCCAAAGCACAAATGCACCAGCTTGCGCATTGCGGCACCGAGGGAGGACATCTTGGACTTGCCTAGAGCAAACAGGCGTTCATAGACAGCTCTGACGTGTGGGTTGTAGCGTGTCCCTACTTCCTGCAAGCTGTTTTTTAAATGTATCGGCTACATGTTTGCATCTGCTAGCCGCTCCCTAGCGGCCGAGCTTGCTAGGGAGCAAAAGAGCGGGCGCAGCCCGCTATACTTATATAAGGGACACATTCCAAATTTTGAGTTACCCTGAATATAAATTACATATCACTTCAACGTGAAATCGACACGGCTATGCTTACCCTGATCCTTGATGCCTTCTGCCGTCAGTTTGGGTGCCACCAGGAACATTCGCTCGTTCGCCACTTTACCCTGCTCTTCCAGATGTCGCTTGACCGATAATGCGCGGCGCTCAGCTAGTGCCTTCAGTTCATTTTCGCCGATCGGTGCGTTTAATATCATTAAATTTTCCATTTCTTTCGGCGGCAAAGATTTTAGTAAGCCGATAAAATTACGCGGTTTTGAAAACTTTTCTGCCTTATAAGCCCGCTCCAGGAATTTTGGATATTCCTCAGGATTGACAGTCAACTCCTCAATGTTGACGGAAGCTCCATCAGATTTCATGCTGCGAATTTTTTGCGCCTTTATTTTTTGCGTGACATAGACACGGCGGGCACCATCACGGTCGGTGACAGGATCGACACGGCCGATGATTTCCAGTTTAAGCGCAGGGCGATCATTAAGTGCTTTAGCCAGTGTAGCGAGCTTGGTCTGTGCCTCCGGCGTCAGGTTGCTTATACCGGGAGCGAATTCCACATAGGCCAGTTCATCGCCGCCGCCAAAAGCAGAGGCCAGCAACGAGAACGGCGCGACGATGGCCTTGGTTATCAGGTTAACAAAGACCTTGAAAATGATGCCGCCGATGCTGAATTTCGGATCGGATAGCGAACCAGAAATCGGCAGGTTAATGTCGATTTCCCCACGGCTATTTTTCAACAGTGCAACCGCAAGTAACACTGGCAATTTGAGCGCATCAGGGCTATCCACCTTTTCGCCGAAGGTTAGCTGGTCGAGAAATATTTTGTTCTGCGCATTCAGCTGGCCATTCTCAATGTGATATTTAACATCTACTGACAGCTTGCCTTTGGTGATCGGATAGCCCGCATATTTTGCCGCATAGGGTGTCAAACGAGTCAGCTCGATACCATGAGCTTTGGCGGCCAAGTCAAGAAATAATTGAGCGCCAAGCGGGTTGATCTTGCCGATTATTTCCAATGCGGCATCATCGTCAATTTTTCCATTCATGATGAGGTCGGCTGGTGTGGGGTCGTCAGACGCAACCTTTGAAACCGAACCGGTCAGACCAGTCAGATTGGCACTGTAGTTGGGCTTGATGAAGTTGTCGGAAAAATAAATATTGCCGCCTTGCAGTGTAATTTGTCCAATGCGTATTAATGGTCTGACACTTGCATTTTGAATGGCTGGAGCTTCGCCCGCCGTCTGCGCTGGAACAACGGCAGAAGATACATTCGACGCAGCTACATTTGCTGATGTAGTAATGGTTGGCGTAGATAATTTAACAGCAGCAGCTTCCGAGGAATTGTCTGTTGAGAGCGTCGTTTGTGTCAGGCTGGTGGGAGTGGATTTTCCCTGTCCATTTTTTGTTGCGATATCCTGCAGATTAAGGTGCCCATCGGCATTGACAATAACCCGTGCGTAAAAGTCAGAAAGCGCAATATTGCCAAGCGATAATGCCAACGGATTTTTCTGCGTGTTTATTTGTGTGTTGATATTGCCGATGTACAACGATTTCCAGCGCAGGAAGTCATCGCCGCTGATTTTGTCCAACGTATGGATATCGGCCAAGTTGATTGAGCCGACATAGCTAGCGCGCAGCGGTCGATGCTCAGGTAGCTGAACCATCAGCTTGCCCTTGGTACTAAGATTGCCCTTGGTAAAAATGGCGTTAATCTGGTCTGCGAAATAAGGCTGGAATGCCTTTACACCAAGTTTTCTGCTATCGATTTTAATATTAACGCCGAAAGGACGTAATGTCAGGGTGCCATTGGCATTCAGATTGCCCCGCTTGTTGTGGCTAAGCTTGAGGTTCAAGGGCGAGGGAGTTGAAGTGGCAGCTTCAGTTACCAAGGCAATATTTTCAAGCAAAAGGTCTATGTTACTTAGCTGCTGTACTGCAGGCTTGCCCTCATTTTGGGGCGCCACCTTTGAGTCGCTGAAATGAATATCGGACTGCTCGATTTTCAGCTGCTTCAATGATGCCTCCCAAGCGTTGGGTTTGGCAGGCACGTCAGGTTTAATCGTAGCTTCAATTTTTTCAAAGCGACTACCTGCACCTGTAAGCATCGCCATTAAATCGATTTCACCTTTTGTGTTGCGCTTGATCTTGATTTTGGCAGCATTAACGATGATTCCATCGAGCACGGCGATTTGCTTGACGAGGTCAAACTGAAGGCCATCAAGCGTAATATCTTTGGCAGTGATGCTGCTGTCTTTTTCTTTCAGCAGCCTCATTTGCAGGTTGCGAAGGTGGACACTGGCATTGGTGAGCACCAGATTCACGCCGGTTTCCGGCCAAATTAGTTGAAAAGGTAACTTGGCATCCAGCAGAGTATCTTGAAGATCGGCGGCAAAAACTGGTGCGAAGTATGATCGCAAGTGTTGTGGCTGCAAGGCCATGATTTGTAAATCACCCTGCAAAGATTTGCCGTTGAACATAAGTGATCCCTGATGACTCAATGTTTCACCTGCTTCGGTTTCTAATTTGACACTTAGAAGTGCTGGCGTATTTCCTTCTGTGCTGAATTTGGACAGGCTGGCATCCAGTCGCTGGATCGTTAGCGCGGCAGAACCAGCTGCAGGGTCGATAGCAGCATCCTGCCAGCTTATGCGCCCGTTCATAATCTCGGCACTGGCGAGCGAAAAGACAAATTGTCTGGACTTGGCAGTGGTAGGCTGGCTGCTTGGCGGTATGCTTGTGCTTTTGCTGGCTTTCTCTTTCTGAACTGTCGATGGCAATACAAATGCTTGCAAAAGATTCAGCGAGCCATCCTGCAGTCGCTTCACTTGCATATCCGGTTTTTCCAGTTTTATTTCGCGCAAACGCACCAGATTGTTAAACGGCTCCACGCGATCCAGCACAACCGATAGCTTGTCCCATTGCACCAACGATACTCCCGATTTTTCCTGCAGCTGCAATTTACGGACGCTGGCGTCACCGCTGATGACGATGCTTTGCGTGCTGCCGCTTTTTTGGAAATCGACATTCAGGCGCGTATCCAGCAATGCGGAGGCCAATTTAAAATTTAACTGCACTGGCACAAATGGCATATAGGTCGGCAGCGACAGGCCGTCGAGATTGATCTGCACTGAAGTGTCACGTGACGTAGTAAACGGCTTGGTTTTAGCCTTGATAGCGAGTGACGTGCCGTTTACCTTGGCGCTAAATGCTGGGGAAATAAAAATCTCGACATCGTGCGGCAGGTTTGAAAGAAATGGAATCGACAGATCTAAATCGGAAATGATGTGACGTGATTTCAGCACACGGTCGTCGTAGTCAATGCGACCTTGATGGATGTGAATATTGTTTAGCGAGAAACGTGCAGGCGCTTCGTCAGATTTTGGTTTAGCCAGAATTTTGTTGACTATATCTGAAAAATTGAAGTTGTTTTCTCCTATGCGAATGACGCGCACGACCGGTTGTGTAACCCGAATTTCATTGATTACTGGTGCAAAACGGCTAACGCTAGCCAGTGAGACATCTACGTAAAGCTCATCTATAGCGAGAGTCTTTTCCTGTTGCTGACCCGATTCGTAGATGGCGATGTTGCGTATCGTTGCTGACAGCGTAAAGGGATTAATATTGACTGCGCCGAAATCCACCTTACGTCCTATTTCCTCGCCAATTTTTTTGGCTACAAATGATTTGACGATTGGTGGTCCGACAAAAAAAAGAAGCGCGCTAAAAACGAGAAAGACTATAGCAGCGATTTTGCCAATCGAAAGCAGTTTACGCTTATGCTTGTGGGTGAAATTCAGTGCGAGTTTGCGCATGGAGGTCAGAATGATTAAATATTACTCATTTTCTAGCAATTAATCCCGTCAACAATGCTGGATGGTATTTAAGAAATGTGCACCGCCTAATCAGTTCCGCGTGCATATAAACGGTCGTCTAACTGTTCCCGGTCTTTTGAAAACTCCGCAAGGCTAGTTGAAAACAGTTTGGGTTTAGCCTGAACTCTGGCAAGTGCTACCCGCAAAGAAAATATCGCTCCCGACATAAACAGGACGCCAATATAAACAAGGTCAACAAACGGTGGGTATAGCCAGATTTGTTGACCTTAAACGAACTCCTGCGATTCAGGATTCATGAATAGACTCAGCGACGCGAAATAACTGCACCGAGGAGTATACCAACCGCTGCCGCAATTCCTATGGCCTGCCATGGATTAACATGTACGTATTCATCCGTGGCCGTGGCGACAGCCTTAGTTTTTTCCATAACCGCCACTTGTGCATTGGAAAGCCGAGTCTTGGCTGCTTGCAATGACTCTCCTGCCCTAGCGCGGGCCGCCGCGATACGTTCCCCAGTCTGATTAGCAGTTGCCTTCAGCAGTTCTTCCGCATCTGCTACCACTATTCTCAAGTCGTCCATTAGCTTTTCTTTGGAAATATCCACTGTTGAGGTTGTTGCCCCTAGCATGTTCATTATAAAGTTCCTTTCGTTAAGAAGCGTTTTTTACCGTTTTCACTATAACAACCCCAATTGAGCAAATCAAGCCGCACATTGAATTCCATAAAATGCTGGGCTGAAAAGTACATCCATTCAGCTTCCCCTGGAGTAGATTTCCAGCCAATAATTTGTTTGATATTTGTTGGTGGTTTTGAGATAAATAATTACCTGCGTTGCCGCACTGCTTCGAACAGACATACAGCAGTGGCAGCAGCAACATTTAATGATTCACTACGTCCAGGCATAGGGATGGCGATGTGCTGGCTGATCACTGCCAGCAAACTTTCAGACAGCCCTGCTCCCTCATTTCCAATCGCAAAGGCAATGTTGCCACAAAGATCGCAATCATACAGATTGCTTTTTGCACCCACTACAGTAGCAAAAACTTTCCCTTGAAATGCAGTAGCCATGGCGAACAAATCAATTGATTCATGGATACTTAACACAAAATGTCCCCCCATCCCTGCTCGCAGCACTTTGGGCGACCATGCATCGGCGCAATTCTTGGACAAAAATACTGCATCGCAACCTGCTGCAGCAGCGGAACGCAATATGGAGCCAAGATTGCCAGGATCCTGGATGTCTTCCAGCAACAAACAAAAGCGGCTATGCACTAATGAAATTGGGATTCGAGGTATTTCAATAAGAGCGAGAATACAACTGGGAGTTTTGAGTTCGGACAGTTCAGCAAACAAGCTATCGTCCAATTGAGATAGCGGCACATCAGGAAATTTTTTCAATAACTCCGCCACTTCGCGGTTTTGTACTGCCGCTTCCGTCACCAACAGGTGCTGAGGCTGTTGGTTGCCGGATGCATGATAAGATTGAAGTAAATGTGTGCCTTCTAATAGAGTCTGCTGAACCTTTCGGCGTTGACGTGCTGAACTGGCCAGTTTGAGCAGCTCTTTAAAAAAAGGGTTGCTGTGCGAACTGATGTATTTCATGGTTCAGCTTGCACTCAAAATTTATGCCTCATCGTGCTCCAGCAAGCTGCTCATTTCTTCTAGCGGTGGTAGTTCCTGCAAAGAACGCAGGTTGAGGTCGTCCAGCAGTTGTTTGGTGGTAGCGAATAATGCTGGTTTACCGGGTGTATCGCGCGTTCCGACTATATCTATCCAGCCGCGCGCTTCCAAGGTCTTCAAAATTTGCGAGGATACTGCTACCCCGCGAATCTCTTCGATATCACCACGCGTTACTGGTTGGCGATAAACGATAATTGCGAGTGTTTCCATTACTGCGCGCGAATAGCGCGGCGGTTTCTGCGGGTTGAGGCGATCTAAATAAGGTTGCATCTCAGGACATGCGCGAAAACGCCAACCATTCGCCACGCGGTTGAGTTCCACGCCGCTGCCTGTATATTCCTGCGCTAATTGTTCCAGTATTTTTTCTATAGTATGGTTTTCTACCGGCACATCGCTAAGTTTTTTCAGCTCCGCCAGTGACAGTGGTTCTGGAGTAGTCAACAGCGCAACTTCTAATATTTTCTTGAGTTGCACCGCATCAATTTGTGCGGCAGCTCCTTCACTCAGAGGTAAGGCTAGGGCTTGCCCGGACATAAATATTTCCCAATGTTTCGGTTTGTGTAATTTCGACCAATGTCTCCTTGGCCAACTCCAGAATTGCGATAAAAGTCACTACTAGGGGTGCAATACCACCGCTCGCCTCAAACAGATTCTCAAATGCTTCGAATCCGCCGTGCCGCAACTGGCGCAGCACACGTGTCATTTGTTCGCGTACCGAAAGCTCCTCGCGCCGCACCCTGTGGTGAGTATTCAGTTTTGCACGCGCCAGCAGCGCGAGCCAGGCTTGGCGTAAATCTTCCACAGTAATATTCGGTAATCGCTGCTCTTCAACACGCTCGATCAGGACTTGAACTAGCTCAAAATCACGGCCGGCCTGCGGCAATTCGTTCAGCTTCTGCGCGGCCAACTTCATCTGTTCGTATTCCAGCAAGCGGCGCATCAGCTCGACACGTGGATCTTCCTCTCCCGCATCCATAAGCTTGGACGGCCGCGGCAACAACATGCGTGATTTAATCTCAATCAGCACCGCCGCCATTAGCAAATATTCGGCGGCCAATTCTAAGCGGTTGCGCTGCATGATCTCAATATAGACCATGTATTGCTGCGTCAACTGTGCCATCGGTATATCGAGCACATCCAAATTGTGCTTGCGGATCAGGTACAGCAACAAGTCTAGCGGTCCCTGGAAAGTCTCAAGAACAATTTCCAAAGCATCCGGCGGAATATAAAGGTCATGTGGCATCTCCAGCAGCGGTTGACCATGTATATGAACGCCGTGCGTGTTGCCTGGAGACTGCTCCAAAGTATTATTCACCTGATATGCCAGCACCTATAAGTTAGGTCTATCTCTCGTCCTGTTTAGCTGTAATTCAGACCCATCGCCTCACGCACGTCACGCATGGTCTCGGCCGCCAGCTTGCGCGCTTTCTCGCAACCATCAGAGATAATGTTGCGCACCAGTGTAGGATCGTCCAGATAGAGCTGGGCACGCTCGCGCATGGGCTTTTGTTCAGCCAGCACTGCGTCTATCACGGGTTGTTTGCATTCGATACAGCCTATGCGTGCGCTCCTACAGCCTTGTTGCGCCCAATGCTTGGTATCTTCATTGGAATATACCTGATGTAACTGCCATACAGGACATTTATCCGGATTTCCCACATCGGTACGACGTACACGCGCCGGGTCGGTCGGCATGGTGCGAATTTTCTTGGTCACACTGGCCTCGTCCTCGCGCAGACTGATTGTGTTATTGTAAGATTTTGACATTTTCTGTCCGTCCAGCCCGGGCATTTTCGAAGCTGCAGTGAGCATGGCATGCGGCTCGAATAAAATCATTTTCCCACCGCCTTCAAGATAGCCAAGCAGACGCTCGCGGTCGCCCATGCTTAGGCTCTGCTGTTCGTCGAGTAGTAATTTGGCAGATTGCAGCGCCTCGCCATCACCTTGCTCCTGATAGCGAGTACGCAACTCGTCATACAGTTTTGCTTTCTTGCTCCCCAGTTTCTTGACAGCAGCTTTAGCTTTTTCCTCGAAACCCGATTCGCGCCCGTAAATGTGGTTGAAACGACGGGCAATTTCGCGCGTGAACTCGATGTGTGGCACCTGATCTTCACCTACTGGCACTTGGGTGGCGCGGTAAATGAGGATATCTGCACTTTGCAATAGTGGATAGCCGAGGAAACCATATGTGCCTAAATCCTTCTCTGACAGTTTCTCCTGCTGGTCTTTATAGGTCGGAACACGTTCCAGCCACCCCCGCGGTGTAATCATGGATAGCAACAGATGTAACTCGGCATGTTCTGGTACCTTGGATTGGATGAACAGCGTGGCTCGCGCTGGATCAACTCCCACAGCCAGCCAGTCAATGACCATATCCCATACACTTTGTTCAATAATCTGAGGGGTATCATAATGTGTGGTCAGCGCATGCCAGTCGGCAACAAAAAAAAAGCACTCGTATTCTTGCTGCATCTGCACCCAGTTTTTCAACACGCCATGGTAATGCCCAAGGTGCAGACTACCCGTGGGCCTCATTCCTGATAACACTCGATCAGCAAGCATAGTTTTTACTTTACAGTCCAAAAATAGAATTAATTAACTGGATAAGCCCGATTACAGGCGGCCCCAATACCCAGCTGAGAACAGGCGAAATCGCCAAAAAAATCAGTATGAACATACCGTAGGGTTCAACTCTTTCCAGAATGGAAGCTTGTCGATGCGGTAGCAGGCTGACGGCCATGCGACCACCATCCAGAGGCGGTAGCGGCAGTAAATTTAGCACCATTAACACGATGTTGATTTTAATTCCGATCTGTGCCATTTCCAACAATGGCTCGGCAAAATAATTTGCCGGTAATATCCATGCTAGCTTGGCCAGCAACGCCCACAGTAACGCCATGAACAGGTTGGCAAACGGGCCGGCTAGTGCGACCCAAAGCATATCTTGCTTGGGACGGTGCAGAGCGGCGAAGTTTACAGGCACAGGTTTGGCCCAACCAAACAAGATTCCGCCCATCCATAGCGTCAGCAACGGTAACAGGATAGTACCGACAGGATCAATGTGGCGGATGGGATTCAAGCTGATACGCCCCTGCTGATAGGCCGTCATATCACCGAAATGCCGCGCTACATAGCCATGGGCCGCCTCATGCAAGGTAATTGCAAATAAAATCGGAATCGCTGCAATGGCAATGGTTTGTATCAATTGGTCGATCTGCATTTATTATTTATTTCTCAATTAAAAATGGTGAAACATCACCCTTGCCGAACCGAACCACTACAGGTGTATCCTTGGTTAAGTCGATTACCGTGGTCGGGTCTAATCCCACCGCGCCACCATCCACCACTAGATCAATTTGATGCTGTAACAGGTCGCGAATCTGTTCGGCATCATTCATTGCAAACTCCTCATTTGGCAAAATCAAGGTAGAACTTATCAGCGGCTCACCCAATTCTTCCAGCAACGCCAACGCCACCGGATGATCTGGGATACGCACACCGATCGTACTGCGTTTGGGATGTTGCAGACGCTTGGGAACTTCCTTGGTCGCCTCAAGGATAAATGTATAACTGCCCGGTGTATTGTTTTTTAGCAGTCGAAACTGCACATTATCCACCCGCGCATAGCGGGCCAGCTCGGACAAGTCACGGCATACCATCGTCATATGATGTTTATCATCCACGCCGCGTATTTGGCGGATACGTGCCACTGCCTCCTTATCACCAAGATGACAACCTAAGGCGTAGCAGGAATCAGTAGGGTAGACAATTACCGCACCATTGCGCACTAAATCGGCGGCCTGTTTAATCAGTCGCGGCTGTGGATTTGTTGGGTGAATAGTGAAAAATTGTGACATGGTCAGCGGTTAATTGTCTCCGCTTTTCCTTGCCCCTTCCCTGGAGAGATGAGCAAAGTTTCTGAAGACGGAGATGAGTCAGTTTCCCACGCCAGCCAAATGGGACGGCAATCCAACGGAAAATCGGGCAAACGCCCTAAATCCCGATAGCTTTCACCTGGCCCATGAAAATCCGAACCACACGAAGCCAGCAAATTAAACTCATTAGCATAGCGGGCAAACTCGGCATATTGCTCTGGCGTGTGGCTACCACACACCACCTCGATCCCCTGTCCGCCCAAATCGATAAATTCACGCAGCAATTCGCGCAAGGTCTTCTGTCCCATACCTTTGCGCGCCACAGTATAACGACCCGGATGCGCCAACACGGCGACACCGCCGCTACCGCATATCCAGCTGACTGCGTCCGGCAACGAAGCCCATTGATGTGGCACATATCCAGGTTTATCTTTAACCAGATAATTCTTGAACACGCTACGTACATCCTTGCAGTAGCCTCTCTCGACCAAAAATCGTGCGAAGTGTGTGCGTCCAATAATGCCATCGTTATCTGCATATTGATAAGCGCCTGCCAGCGCCCCGCTAATGCCGCTCTTGGCCAGTGACTCCGCCATCAGCTGCGCACGTGCTCCACGTCCACTACGAATGTTGCGTAGACCTTCCGCCAGCGGTTTATATGCCGGATCAATATGTAAACCAATAATATGCAGGGTGTAGCTTCGCCAAGTCACCGAGATTTCCACTCCGTTGATAAATTGCATACCGTGCTGTGCAGCGGCAGCTGCTGCCTCAACCAAGCCAGAGAGATCGTCATGGTCAGTCAACGCAAGAAACTTCACCCCCCGCTCAGCCGCACGCGCAACCAAATCAGTGGGCGACAGCAATCCGTCCGAAACCGTTGAATGGCAATGCAGGTCGTAATCTAACATTTAGTAACCCTAAGTAATCTCGCCTTGCCGCACAGATAAATATCCATTTAATAGGCTAATAGGCATATTGCAATACTAATCTGGACTCTCATTTCCTGTATAAATCTTTTCTGCACGATGAACAAAAGCATCCACAAAACTATTGGCAATGAAATGAAAAATGGGGCCGAACACTTTTTCCAGTAACTTATTGGAAAATTCGTAATGCAACTTAAATTCTATTTTACAGGCAGATTCGGAAAGAGGTATAAAATGCCAATCACCGTCAAGGTGCTTGAACGGTCCATCTTTCAGTGTAATGTCAATGTGATGAGGAAACTGACGCACATTCTCAGTGGTAAAACTCTGCTTAATATGGTGATAATTGATGTGTACTGTCGCATGTACGGTATCTCCATCCATCGAGATGACGCTGGCTCCGCCGCACCACGGCAAAAACCGCGGATAATCCGTCACATTATCCACCAGAACGAACATCTGCTTCGCGCTGTAGGGAACTAGTACTGATTTTTCGACTAAGGCCATTCTAGCAGTACGTCCATGCAAAGCTGGTAGAATATACAAATTATGAGCATAGTCCAAAATAAAAAAGCATACCACGACTACTTCATCGAAGACCGCTATGAGGCTGGCATCATGCTGGAAGGCTGGGAAGTCAAAGCAATCCGCGCCGGACGCGCCAATCTCAAGGAGGCCTATATTACGGTGAAAGATGGTGCCCTGTATCTGTTCGGCTCCCATATCAGCCCGTTGACTACAGCTTCCACACACATATATCCTGACCCTGTTCGCACGCGCAAACTACTGTTGCATGCAGCTGAAATTCACAAGTTGATCAGCAAAGTGCAGCGCGCTGGCTACACTCTTATGCCATTGAACATGCACTTTAAAGGCAGTCTCGTCAAACTGGATATCGGCCTTGCGAAAGGGAAAAAGCAACACGACAAACGAGACACCGAGCGTGAACGCGATGCCTCACGCGAGGCTCAGCAAGCAATGAAAAAATCGCGCAGTTAACTGCAATCACTCTTCATCGGAATACTGCATCAACCATCATACATATCGCCTACCAACGCGTATTTCACTACCAACCATTACCATAATCGAGTAATCCAATAGCAAACTTTTGACATGGCTAATCATCGCATGTCACTCAACATGCGATGATTAGCCATGCTAGTTACACTGGCATGGCCACGGCGTGTTCAACTTGATTAAAATAGCGAGACTCTGCGAAAGATACGCACTTGCAGCATTTATGAACCAACCTTGGCGAGCTCTGCGCGCAGGGCAGCGATAATGGAATCATAGCGATTTGGGTCACTCTCATTACCTGCTTCGTACACAGCTGAACCGACCACAAAAGTGTCGGCACCAGCCATAGCAATTTGTGCGATGTTACCTAAATTCACGTCACCGTGGACTTCCAGGATGATATTGCGCCCGCTATCATTAATTTTTTTGCGTGCCGTGCGCACCTTATTAATCGCCTCGGAAATAAATTTCTGGCCACTGATTAAGCCAGTCTGTTTAGACATGATCAAGACAACGTCGATCTTGCTTATAACATGGTCAAGATAGCTAAAAGGCGTGCCAGCATTGAATGCCAACCCGGCTTTGCAGCCGTTTTCATGGATTAAATCAATGATTCTGTCGATGTTTTCGAAGGATGGTAGATTGTATGCATCTCGATCAACTGCTTCAGGATGAAAAGTAATAATGTTTGCACCAGCCTTAGCATACTCCGGTACAAGGTCATTCAATGAATTGTCTACATTGTACCCACTCGTCAGGTGAATTTCGATCGGCGCTTGAGTAATAGGACGGATGGCCGCGCATGCCTTCGAACCATTTCTGTATGTTGGCACGAAATGCTTATTCATCACTTCTAAGTGAATAATGTCTGCGCCTGAGGCGAGAACATTAATAATTTCTTCGCCAAGCTTGGCGAAATTGGCAGAAATAATACTGGGTGCAATTTTGTACATTAGATGCCTTTAAATGAATTTAAAAAAATGTTTATTCTACCCGAAACTCATAGCGAATAATTTTAACAGCAGATGTCATAACGAATGTTAATTCCCCAGTTAATACAATAATAAGTCGAATTTAAAGTGTAATGTTCAATAGTAGTAAAAGCGCGCTTATCAGTTTTGCTGATGGTTAATAGCTGAATCTTTCTCTTCTCTCACATAGTATCTTCATGCACTATATCGCTCTGCCCAAAATCACTATAGCAATGGTCAGCAAACCGATAGCCAGATTTAACCCTACCAGCTTGCGTATAGTAGTCAGCACCGCTCCTGCCTTGGGCCAATCCTGTGCCACAACCTGGATATTAAAACGCATGTAACAGACAAAAAACACATATATGAAAATTAGTGTCATTGCAATACCAAACAGCAGCATCAGATGAATATAACGCGGTACATGAGCAATACCGCCAAGCAGGTGAATCATATAGAAACCGCTTACCAGTAGCAGAAACACCGCCAACCATACCCAATTAAAAAAACGGGCAAATACCTTAGCCCACAGGCGCAGTCTTTCTGGTGGCTGCAAGACTTCGGCAGCGCCAGGACGCAGTACCATGTAGGAAAAATACATACCACCGACCCAAATTACCACTGCCAGAATATGGATCAGTTTGAAAAGTTCCACCTTAACCTCATATTCTCGACAATATTTCCCGAACGGGTCGAAAACTTCTTCTATGCTCGGCAGATACGCCGTGTATTCTTAATGCTGCCAAGTGTGCCTCGGTGGGATAGCCCTTGTGCGCGGCAAAACCATATTGTGGATAGGTATCATGCAGCAACAGCATGGATGCGTCACGCGCGGTCTTGGCCAATATAGAGGCTGCCGAGATGGACGCAACACTGCAATCCCCTCGCACAATGGCACGGCTCGGTAGCCCCGTATCCGGGCAATACAGGCCGTCGACCAAAACCTCATGCGGTCGAATCTGCATCATTTCAATTGCACGGCGCATAGCCAATAGACTGGCACGCAAAATATTGATCGAATCAATCTCTTTGACTGAAGCTTCTGCAATCGCCCACGCCAAGGCATGTTGCTTTATTTCCAACGCAAGATAATTGCGACGCTTCTCGCTAAGCTTCTTGGAATCGTCCAGCCCCTCTATTGGTCGGCAGTTGTCCAATATTACCGCAGCAGCATAGACTGGTCCTGCTAACGGGCCGCGCCCGGACTCATCCACTCCACAGATAAGCAGGTTGTTTTTCACTTGACGCCCCCCTCTTGCATATCCAGATATGGCAGGATAGCTTGCGCCGCCTTGTGAGCATTACCCTGCCTAAGCGTGGAATGCATATTGGTGAAGATTACTTCTAGTTCGGTAACCGCCTGCTTGTCAGAGAACCAGTTTAGCAGCGCCTGTGCAAGATTCTCCGGTGTTGCATCATTCTGCAACAGCTCCGGCACTACAAATTTACCTGCAAGTATGTTTGGAAGGCCGAAATATGGTTGGTATGCCTTGGGCTTCAATAGCCAATATAACAAGGCTGACATTTTGTAAGTGATAACCATGGGACGTTTGAGTAGCGCAACTTCCAGTGTAGCGGTACCCGATGCAACGAGCACAACATCTGCAGCGATTATCGCATCGTGCGCATGGCCAAATTGGATCCTGATTGGCAAATCCTGTCCCCCGCAATGCCTCGATATTTCCTCAAAAATACGACGCGTTTCAATGGTCGCCAATGGTACAAGAAAGATTGTTTCAGGCAGTTTTTGTAAAATAATTCTAGCGGTATCAATAAAGGTTACAGCCAAATTTCGCACCTCACTCTGGCGGCTTCCTGGCAGGAAGGCAAACACTTTGCTTTGTGTGGGCAAATGCATCTGCTCGCGCATTGCGTCCCGATTGGGTACCTCTGGCAACATATCGGCCAGAGGGTGCCCAACATACGTTACTGGAATGCCTGCTTTTTCATATAGCGGGGATTCAAAAGGAAATAACGCCAGCATATGCGATACCGCACGCTTAATCTTGTGGATGCGTTCGCCGCGCCATGCCCAAATAGATGGACTAACGTAATGTATGGTGGGAATGCCGCGTTCCTTGAGCTTCAACTCTAGATCAAAATTAAAATCTGGCGCATCAATACCAATGAACAAATCTGGTGGATGAGCATAGAAATACGCTCGAAGCTTGCGGCGTATACTCATTATTTCGCAATAATGTCTCAGCACTTCGACATAACCGAACACCGCAAGTTTTTCCTGCGGGAATAACACTTGCATACCAACTGCCTGCATCTTCGGTCCACCGATTCCGATGAATCTCACATCGGGCACTGCCCGTTTCAGCTCTTCCATCATATGACTGGCGAGCAGATCACCAGAAGCTTCACCGGCAACAATACCGATCACTTTCACTTGCTGTGTCATATAACGAGATTAACGAATAAAGCCGCGCTGCGAACAACCTAGGAAATCAACCAGTACATTTAGATCTGGATATTCTGCTGCCTGTTCTTCAATGGCAACTTTAGCCTGTTCTAGCATCAACCCGGATTTATACAGGGTCTTATAGGCGCGCTTAATCGCCATCACCGTTGCACTTGAAAAACCACGCCGCTTCAATCCTTCCGAATTAATACCGTGGGGTGCAGCAGGGTTGCCAGCAGCAGTGACATAAGGCGGAACATCCTGCAAGAGAACAGATCCCAATCCAGTAATCGCATGCATGCCAATTTGACAGAACTGGTGCACCATGGAAAACCCTCCCAGTATCGCATAATCAGCAATCTTGACATGCCCGGCCAGACTTGCGTTATTAGCAAAAATAGTGTGGCTTCCGATCTGACAGTCATGCGCCAAATGCACATAAGCCATGATCCAGTTATTGTTCCCAATACGCGTCACGCCAGCATCCTGTGAGGTGCCTATATTGAAGGTACAGAATTCGCGAATGGTATTGTTATCACCAATTTCCAGTCGCGTCGGCTCACCAGCATATTTCTTGTCTTGCGGAATTTCTCCTAGTGAACAGAATTGAAAAATTCGGTTATTCTGGCCAATTCTGGTACGTCCGCTGATCACTACATGTGGGCCGATTTGAGTGTTTTCGTCGATCTCGACATGCTCGCCGATTATTGAGTACGCACCCACCTCAACGTTACTTGCCAACTTGGCGTTTGGGTGAATAAGGGCTGTCGGGTGAACCATTACAATTCCCGTACCGTACACATCAGTTCAGCCTCTGCCGCAATCTTCCCGTCGACTTCTGCAGTCGCAGAAAACTTCCACAGACCGCGCGAATTACGAAGGAACGATGCCTTTAATATTAATTGGTCACCCGCAATTACCGGCTTCTTGAAACGCGCCCCATCAATACCAACAAAATAATAAACCGACTTGTCGTCCGGCTTGGTATCTAAAGTTTTGAATGCCAGGATAATCGCAGCTTGGGCCATCGCTTCGATAGTCAATACTCCGGGCATGACCGGATAGTGCGGAAAATGCCCACTAAAAAAAGGCTCATTGATCGTGACATTTTTGACTGCCACAATATCCTTGCCAGGTTCGTATGACAGTACACGATCGATTAGCAAAAAAGGGTAGCGGTGCGGCAAGTATTCCAGAACCTCATAGATGTCCATCTGGGTATCTGTGCTCATGAACGTTCCTTCCTTAATGTCTCAACCTCATCCTGCAAGGTTTTCATTTTATTTGCCAGTTCATCCAGATGACGCAGCTGAGCAGCATTTTTTTGCCACACTTTGTGCGAACTGAATGGGAAGATTCCAGTATAGGTACCCGGTTCCCGAATAGATTTTCCGATCATCGTATAAGAAGAAATCTCAATATGATCTGATATCTGTGTATGTCCTAAAATGCCGGTTCCACCACCGATGCGACAATGGCGTCCGATAACCGCGCTACCTGCAATGCCAACACATCCAGCAATGGCGGTATGTGCGCCAATGCGAACATTGTGCGCAATCTGAATCAGATTATCTAACTTGACTCCTTCCTCAATCACGGTGTCATCCAGCGCGCCACAATCGATAGTGGTATTCGCGCCGATTTCCACATCATCACCAATAACTACGCGCCCGATCTGCGGAATTTTCAGCCAGCGGCCTTCATCCATCGCCAGACCGAAACCATCTGCGCCAATCACAACACCGGAGTGCACAATTAGCCTGTTTCCCAGCACGCAATTGTTGTACACCACCACACGTGGGTGTAGACGAGTATCGGTCCCTATGGATACTCTGGCACCAATGCTGCATCCTGCCATAATCGCACTACCAGCTCCTATCTTGGAATCTGCACCAATCACCACATTCGGACCAATATAGGCACTGAGGGCAATTTGAGCCCCTTCCTCAATCACAGCACTGGGATGGATGCCCGGAACCACCGAATCCAGTGGATTCAGGAACGCTGATACCTTAGCAAAATAAAGATAAGGATTGTCACTAATGATGCGGGGTAACGGTGTCGTCTCCGCATCTGCCGTGCCGACGATTATTGCACTGGCACGGGTATTAGCAAGGAGCGGTCGATATTTTGCACTTGCCAGAAAAGTAAGTTGCCCTGCCTGCGCGCTTTCCAGCGTAGCTATTTGATTAACGGTTGTCTCGGCATTTCCCAGCAGCCGACCTCCAAAGCGCGCTGCAATTTCCTTAAGGCTATAGTCTGCCCGCTTCATACAATTTAAATAGGACTTAGAATTTTATTTATCATTTGCCATATATTTCAAAACTTTTTCGGTAATATCAATATTTGGGTTGCGATATACAGCCTCCTGTAATATCAAATCATATTTTTCTTTTTCTGCAAGCGCTTGAATGGCCTTATTAGCATGTTCCAGAACCACTGACATTTCCTCATTCTTGCGCAGGTTCAAATCTTCGCTGAAACCACGCTGCATGCGTTGCAGATTCATGTTGAGATTGGCCAGTTCACGTTCCTTATTGCGTTTCTCAGCATCTGGCAAGGTCAGACCTTCCTTTTCCATGAATGTTTTGACATCTTTCACCTGCTTGGCGACTTTCTTGATTTCCTGATCGCGTCCAGAAAACTCCTTCTCAATCTTTTTCTCGGCCTTCACAGCAGGAGCAGATTCACGCAAAATGCGTTCGGTATTCACTATGCCAACCCGAAAATCGGCCGCCAATGCTTGAGTACAGCCGACCAACAGCAATATCTGCATAAGCTTCATACTCAAAATTTTCATTTTTTCTCCTAACCTAATTTAAAACATCGAACCCATCGTGAACTGGAATGGTTGTAACTTGTCACCAAATTGGTCGTTTAGCGGCACACCCACACTAATTTTAAGTGGACCCATCGGTGATACCCAAGTAACGGCTAAACCAGTAGTGTAACGCAAGCTGTCAGATCCTGACATACCTAGACCAAACACCGCACCCGCGTCCACAAAAGCACTCAAACGCACTGATCTGTCCTTGAGCATTCCAGGCATTGGAAACAGTAATTCAGCGTTTCCGATTATGCGCCGGGTACCCCCCAAGGAGTTATTATTACTATCCTTCGGCCCCAAGGAAAATGGCTTAAAACCACGCACTGTACCTGGCCCGCCAGCATAGAAATTCTTGAAGAATGGCACCGGTTTATCGTTATAACCTTCTGCGTAGCCCACATCGCCATTTAGCATAAGAGTAAAATTCTGACTTATCGGATAGAACCACTGATTCTGATAAGTGAGCTTGTAATACTGCTGATCGGAAATCGGCACGGCCACCTCCACAAATGCACGCTGCGTCGTTCCCTCGGTAGTGTAAATTGCGCTGTCGCGGTTATCCCGGCTCCAGCCCACCGAGCCCGTCAGGTTACTTGTAGAAGGTCCAAAAATTTGGACGTACTCTTTCATTTGTGCCGAGCTCGCGTCGGTAAGTGTTATATCAGTATTTTCCGCCGAGATCCCATAATGCGTATTCTCGAAATCGCTGATTGGTACGCCAAAACGCACTCCTGCACCCATGGTTGAAGAAAGGTATGGACTGACCGCCGTGGAAGTGGAATTCACGTTGCGTTTATATATATCGAAACCCCGGCTCACTCCATTATCAGTGTAATAGGGGTTGGTATAAGAGACCGAATACACTTGATTAACCTTACTGGTATTAATCTGTGTAGACAGATTATTGCCGGTACCGAACAAATTTCGTTGAGTGACCGATCCAGTAAACGTCACTCCAACGTTACTGGATATCCCTGCACCGATCGAAAAATTCCCGGTGGACTTTTCCTTAACAGCCAGACTAACATCTAGCTGGTCATTTGTACCAGGAACTGGGATGGTCTCAATATTTACTTCACTAAAGAAGTCCAAGCGATCGACCTTCTGTTTGGATGTCTTAATTTTAGACGCGGAGTACCACGCGCCCTCCATCTGACGAAATTCACGCCGAATCACAACATCGCGAGTTTTCGTGTTACCTGTAATGTCAATGTGTCGTACATAGGCTCGCGAGCCAGGGTCTACCACAAAGGTGAACCCCACTTGATGCTTTTCTTTATCTACATCCGGTACCGCATTGACATTAGCGAAGGCGTAACCATCCTCGCCAAGGCGGTCGCCAATTTTCTTGCTGGAGTCGGTCAGCTCCTTGCGAGAAAACACATCACCCGCTTTTATTTTAATCAGTTTGCGCGTCTCTGCGTGCGGCAAGATATTCTCAGGTCCAGATACCTTAATATCGGAAACTGTGTATTTGGCTCCTTCGCTAAGATTAATGGTGATGTAAATGTGCTCCTTGTCCGGTGTGATAGAAACTTGGGTAGAGTCTATAGAAAACTCCAAATAGCCTGCGTCAAGATAAAGTGAACGCAAAATTTCCAAATCGGCAGACAGTTTTTGCTTGGAGTATTGATCATTTTTAGTAAACCAGCTTATCCAGTTTGGAGTATCAAGCTGCATCAAACCCTTCAATTTTTTTTCGCTGAAAACTTGGTTACCGATAATGTTAATTTGCCTGATTTTAGAAGTTTCGCCCTCTACCACATTAAAGATAATAGCGACACGGTTGCGTTCTAACTCGGTGACAGTAGTGTTGAAACTCACCCCATATTTGCCGCGCGCTACATACTGACGCTTGAGTTCTTGCTCCGCTTTGTCCAAGGCAGATTTATCGAAAATACGACCATCCGCCAGCCCCACCGACTTAAGATTGTCGCGCAGCGTGTCTTTCGGAAAGTCCTTCACTCCGTTAATTTCAATGCTGGCGATGGACGGACGTTCGCGCACTAGTACAATTAACACCCCCTGTTGCATCTCAAGGCGCACGTCCTTGAAAAAACCAGTAGCGAACAGTGCACGGATTGCCGCAGCAGCATGCTCATCATCCAGCTTGTCACCGACCTTGACCGGTAAATAGCTAAATACAGTGCCTGGCTCAGTACGCTGTATCCCTTCTACACGAATATCTTTAACCACGAAGGGTTCGATGGCCATGGCGGACGCGGCATACAACAGCGGGATAAGTCCCGCTAGATTTTTCAATTTCATGTATTGTTTCAACCTAAAACAGGCGGCTAAAGTCGTTAAACAACGCAAGAGCCATCAAGGTAACGAGCAGCGCAATACCAATTTTTTGCCCGGCCCCCCAAGCCTTCTCGGACATCGGACTGCCCTTAATTAACTCGGCCATATAATACAGCAAATGCCCCCCATCCAATAAAGGGATGGGCAACAAATTCAACACCCCGAGGCTAATACTGATCAGCGCCAGGAAATTTAGGTACGCGACCGCACCCATCTGTGCGGACTGTCCAGCATAATCGGCAATGGTAATTGGCCCGCTCAGATTTTTCAGCGACATTTCGCCTACCACCATTTTTCCCAGCGATTTCAAACTCACCTTGGCAATTTCCCAAGTTTTTCGTACGGCATGTCCGAATGCTGCAAGCGGCGCATAATGCACTTTAGTCAACAAGGCGTCGAACTCACGCCGGTCTATGTGCGGTGCAGCTCCAATCTTGCCTACCGTTATGTTCGCTTCGCTGGTTGCTTCAGGTGTGAGATCAAGAACCAGTAGCGTACCACTTCGTTCAATCTCCAACTGCAGTAGCTGTCCCGGATGACCGCGCACTGCCTCCACCAAGTCTTTCCAGTCTTCGATGCTCTGCCCATCCACACGCAGAATTTTATCGTCCGGGAGTAGCCCTGCACGTTGGGCAACCCCGCCTTCTACCAACTTCCCGATGACGGGGCGCACCAGCGGCTGATAAGGTTGCAAACCGAGAGATTGCAAAAAATTTTCATCCATATCACCAGGGGTGAGCGCTTTTAGATTGAGCACATGCCGGAACATATCTCCTTGTGCAGTGCGCGCTTCTATGCGTGCTTCGGTAGCACCTTGCAGAGCGAGATCCAATAATACCCAGCTTACTTGCTCCCAGCTCGGAATGGCTTGCTCATTAATGCTGACGATGGTTTCCTGCGCTTGCAGGGATGCTGCTGCAGCAGCGGTATTCGGTAATACTTCGCCCAGCACAGGTTTAAGGCTTGGCACGCCATAGATGAATAATGCCCAGAATAGGATAATCGCCAACAACAGGTTGGCCGCCGGCCCCGCCACCACGATAGCCATGCGTTGCAGCACGGGCTGACGATTAAATGCAAGATGCAGCTCATGCGTTGCCACTTCACCTTCACGCTCATCTAGCATCTTGACATAACCACCTAAAGGAATGGCGGAGATCACCCAATCTGTCTCGCTATTTGCAAAGCGCTTGGTGTAAATTGCCTTGCCGAAACCGACTGAAAAACGCAACACCTTCACACCGCATAATCGTGCTACCCAGTAGTGACCCATCTCATGGATCACTACGAGTATTGCTATCGCGGCAATGAAAGCCAGCAGTGTAATCATGATAAGCAAATCATGCTTTTCATTAAATCATTTGCCACTACGCGCGCAGCGGCATCCGCGCTTATCACATCCTCCAGTGTGCTAACCGTGGTTACCGGCAAGTCAGTTAGTACATCTTCTATCAGACTTGGAATGGCAAGGAAAGGAATCTGCTTGTTTAGGAATGCGACCACGGCTACTTCATTGGCCGCATTTAGCACGGCAGGTGCTGTGCCGCCGGCGCGCAAAGCTTGATAGGCCAGATCCAAGCCTGGGAAACGTATAAAATCCGGCGCGACAAAATCGAGTGTAGCTACCTTGAGCAGATCCAACGGTTCGACACCAGCTTCAATGCGTTCCGGGTAAGCCAACGCATAAGCAATCGGGATGCGCATGTCCGGGTTGCCCAGCTGCGCCAATACCGAACCGTCCACATACTGCACCAGCGAATGAATAATGCTTTGCGGATGCACCACTACCTGAATCGCATCGGCTGGCGCGTTAAACAACCAGTGTGCCTCAATGACTTCCAACCCCTTGTTTATCATGGTAGCGGAATCTACCGAAATCTTGCGTCCCATTATCCAATTAGGGTGTGCACACGCTTGTTCCGGCGTGACATGTTGTAATGCAGATAAAGTAGTATTGAGAAAAGGACCGCCAGATGCAGTGAGCAGAATTTTACTTATTCCGCTGGCAGCTAAACTATCCGTGTGATGACGAGAATAATTATGGGGCAAAGCCTGAAAGATGGCGTTATGCTCACTATCAATAGGCAACAGAGTGGCGCCATGTTTTTGTACCACGTCCATGAACACTCGCCCCGCCATTACCAGTGCTTCCTTGTTCGCCAGCAGAATTTTCTTGCCTGCGCGTGCAGCAGCCAGTGTAGGACGCAACCCTGCTGCACCAACAATGGCCGCCATTACCGTATCCACCTCCGGCAATGACGCAACTCGCTCCAGCGCCGCGGCACCACACAAAACTTCCACATCCAAGCCAGCTACGGCGATACGCTGCGCCAGACGCATGGCTGCCCCATCGTCCAACAATACAGCATAGCGTGGCGCAAAACGAATACATTGCTCAAACAGAGTATTGTCCTGACACTGCGCAGTGAGTGCCATGATACGGTAGCGCTCAGGGTGGCGCGCCACTACATCCAATGTGCTGGTCCCTATACTACCAGTCGAACCAAGTATGGTGAGATGGCTTATGCTTCTCATGCCAGCCTTTGGAGCAGAATCACCATTGCAGCCAATGGCAACGTGGAGGTCAGAGCATCAATGCGGTCCAGTAGGCCACCATGACCGGGAAGCAATGCGCCGCTATCCTTAACTCCAGCTTGGCGCTTAATAGCCGACTCGAACAAATCACCGATCACTGCCAGTCCCACCCACCCCCAGGACGCTATTAGCATGCCGGACAGCGCTTCGTAATTAGTGAAAAGGTCGTTTGTCCAAACAATCAGCAACACATACACGGTAACTCCTAACAGTGCGCCGAATACTCCTTCCCAAGTCTTACCGGGACTAATATTGGGCGCAAGCTTGTTCTTGCCAAATTTGCGTCCGCTGAAATAAGCAGCTGTATCTGCCACCCATACTAGCCCCATCACTCCCAATAGCCACCAGGGATTTTGTATACGCAAGTCCATCATCGCCAAGCCAGTCGGAATCAATAGTGTCCAACCAGTTAGCATCATCAACAGCGGTTGGCGTACTTGCCAACGGGCCTTCAGCCAAAGTGGCACCATAATTAACCATAACAGCGCCGACATACCATATATCAGCATATGCAATGACTCAATCTGCCCGGGATATTGCGTATCAAGCCAAACGATGTCCAGCATCACAGCCAGAGTCAGTAACAAGTAAACATTGACAGTCATTCTGGGCAGCTTGGATAAGTGCGCCCATTCCAATGATCCTTGCATCACAATGATAACTATCAGCGCAGCCCACCCTAAAGTGGGCAATAAAAATAGTGCTAACAGGAACAACGCCAACAGTATGACGGCTGTAATCACACGCTGCTTAAGCATTAGTTTTTCCATCCTGCATTCGCTCGCTCCGAACTTGTTCACTCGTTCGGCCGAAGCGGCGCTCTCGAGCGTAGTAAGACTGGATAGCCAATTTCAATGCTTCGCCATTAAAGGCTGGCCACAACGTATCAGTGAAATATAACTCGGTATAAGCCAGTTGCCAGAGCAGGAAATTGCTGATGCGTTGTTCGCCGCCAGTACGGATAAATAAATCCGGCTCAGGCGCATAATGCATGGAAAGATACGCTTCCAGGTCTTCTTCATTAAAACCGCCAGCCAGATCAGGGCGCGCTTGCAGCATCGTCTGCATGGCTTGCATAATATCCCAGCGTCCGCCGTAGTCGGCAGCAACAGTAAGCGTTAAGCTAACATTGCCTGTAGTCAATCGTTCCGCGTCCAAAATACATTGATTAAGATTGGCATCGAAACGGCTACGATCACCGATAATTTTTAGCCGAATGTTATTTTCGTGCAACTTGAATACTTCACGTTCAAGCATTTTCAGGAATAACTGCATCAGAAAGGAAACTTCGTCTGCCGGGCGACGCCAGTTCTCACTACTAAAGGCAAACAGGGTCAGATATTCGACTCCCAGTTCGCGGCAGACTTTCACGATCTCGCGTACCGTTTCCACACCGCGTTGATGCCCGGCAATACGTGGCAGAAAGCGCTGTTTCGCCCAGCGACCATTACCGTCCATGATGATGGCAATATGGCGTGGCACTTGAGGGATAGCCGGGACTGTGCGAGTGGGACTTTGAAATAACGCCATCAAGAACCTCTGAAGCAATCTCGCGAGGACAGCGACCATTTGGGTCGCACAAGCGAACAATGCGCTCGCCTTCTCATGGTGTACCACTCCATATGCAGTGCAGTTAAACCGCCATCAGGTCTATTTCTTTTATTTGTAGCAGCTTGTCTACTTCTACTACGAAATGGTCAGTAAGTTTCTGCACCTCATCCTGTCCACGGCGCTCATCGTCCTCTCCGATTTCTTTATCCTTGAGCAACTTCTTAAGATGTTCATTGGCATCGCGGCGTATGTTGCGTATAGCCACCTTAGCGCTCTCCGACTCACTACGCACTACCTTGATCAAGTCACGGCGACGCTCTTCGGTCAACATCGGCATGGGTACGCGGATTAAATCCCCATTGGTCGCGGGGTTCAATCCCAGATCAGCGTCGCGTATCGCTTTTTCCACCGCGGCAATCATATTTTTTTCCCACGGTTGTACCCCGATGGTGCGCGAATCAATCAGAGTCACATTAGCAACTTGGCTAATCAGCGTAGGACTGCCGTAATAATCCACAGTCACATGATCCAGAATACCAGTGTGTGCCCTACCAGTACGAATCTTGCCAAAATCCACCTTGAGCGTTTCCAGCGACTTATTCATCTTCTGTTCAGCATTTTTTTTGATATCAGAAATCATTACATTTCTCCTCCTTCAATTACAGTGTACTAGCGTCCCTTCATCCTGCCCCATCACTACGCGCTTCAGCGCGTCATGCTTGAAGATGCTGAATACAATGATCGGTAAGCTCTGATCACGGCACAGGGTCAATGCAGTGGCATCCATTACCTTAAGGTTTTTGTTAATTGCTTCATCAAAACTCAATTTCTGATAACGAATAGCGGCGGGATCCAGTTTCGGGTCGGCGGTATACACCCCGTCCACCTTGGTCGCCTTAATGACAACTTCCGCATCCATTTCCACGCCACGCAAGGCAGCGGCGGTATCGGTGGTGAAAAATGGATTACCAGTGCCGGCAGCAAATATCACCACTTTGCCATCCTCCAGATAGCGCAATGCCTTGCCTCGTATAAATGGTTCAGCCACTTGTTCCAGGTTAAGGGCCGACTGCACACGGCAATCCAAACCGAAGCGCTTCATAGCATCCTGCAAGGCCATGGCGTTCATCACGGTAGCCAACATTCCCATATAGTCGGCGGTGGCGCGATCCATCCCGGCAGCGGCAGGCGCAACTCCACGGAATATATTGCCGCCGCCGATAACCACCGCCACCTGTACACCCAGCCCAACCACCTCGCCAATTTCGCTAACGATGCGCTCAATCACAGCACGATTAATGCCATAGCTATCATCGCCCATCAGGGCTTCCCCGGAAAGCTTGAGCAGGATGCGCTTGTATGCTGGAGCAGCTGGCATCTGCTTATACCTTCGCGGCAGCAGCAACTTCGGCAGCGTAATCCACTACCGCCTTTTCTATACCCTCACCCACCACGAACATCTGGAACGCATTGACCTTCACACCATGCGTGGACAATAACTTTTCTACCAAAATATCAGTATCCTTCACGAAAGGTTGGCCCAACAGAGTAACTTCGGCCAAGTACTTGGCAATACGTCCCTCCACCATTTTTTCAACAATGTTGGCCGACTTTCCGCTTTCCGCAGCTTGTGCGGTGTATACCTTGCGTTCAGTATCAAGCAACTCCTGAGATACTTGCTCTTTGGAAACACAAATCGGCTTGCTTGCAGCGATATGCATCGCCAAATCTTTACCTAATGCATCGTCACCACCGCTGATATCTAAAAGCACACCGATTTTGCTGCCGTGCAAATAAGCCACCACCTTACCCGTTGTGCTATAACGCACGAAACGACGCACACTGACATTCTCACCCAACTTCATGATTAGTGACTTACGCGCATCTTCCACACTACCACCACCCGCCAATTCAACTGAGGACAGAGCCACCGTGTCACTTGGATTATTTTGTGCAATGGCTTGCGCCACATGACTCGCAAATGCCATGAAGTCATCATTCTTTGCCATAAAATCAGTTTCGCAGTTCACTTCTACCAGCGCACCGACTTTACCATCAACACTGATAAAAGCACTCACCAAACCCTCAGCCGCCACACGCGAAGCCGCCTTGCTAGCCTTGGCACCACTCTTAATGCGCAGCAACTCTTCAGCTGCCTTGAAGTCGCCATTAGTTTCAACTAGCGCCTTCTTGCAATCCATCATGCCGAGACCAGTTGCCTCACGCAGATCCTTCACCATGCCTGCGGTAATTTCCGCCATTTCCCACTCCTTGAAAACATAACCTAAAAAAAAGGGGCTCTCGCCCCTTTTGGCCAAGCGAAAAATGCTTACGCCGTTTGCTCTTCGACTTGCGCCACAATCTCGTTAAGCGCCTGTTCGCGCCCTTCCAATACTGCGTCAGCCATTCCGCGCGCATACAGACGTATCGCCTGACTGGAGTCGTCGTTACCCGGGATAACATAATCCACACCTAGCGGGCTATGGTTGGTGTCTACCACGCCAATCACCGGAATATTCAATTTCTGTGCTTCCACGATGGCGCCCTTTTGGTAACCAACATCGATCACGAAAATCGCAGTAGGCAGATTCTGCATATTCTTGATACCACCGAGGCTGCGGTCAAGCTTTTCCAGCTCGCGTTGCATCATCAGACCTTCCTTCTTGGAAATTTTTTCCATGGCTACGCTATCCAGCATCATGGCTTCCAGCTCATGCAGACGCTTGACGGATTGCTGTACCGTCTTGAAATTAGTGAGCATACCGCCCAGCCAGCGGTGATCAACAAACGGGCTGCCACAACGAAGAGCCTCTTCTTTAATAATTTCACGAGCTTGACGCTTAGTCGCAACAAACAATATCGTGCCCTTATTGGCAGCAATCTTGCGCACAAACTTCAGCGCGTCGTTATACATAACAACGGTTTTTTCAAGATTTATAATATGAATTTTGTTGCGATGGCCGAAAATAAAAGGGGCCATTTTTGGATTCCAATAACGAGTTTGATGTCCAAAATGGACGCCCGCTTCTAGCATTTGACGCATAATTACAGCCATAATTACTCCATGTGTTAAGGGTTAAGTCTTCCACTCGTCAAATCGACCCTTTCAGGCACCCCAACATGAACAAGTGTGCGAATTTCCTGCTACTTAAACTTATGCCGAATAAGCAGGGCGCACATTGTAACCTAAGCGCCCAATCAACTCAAACACGAGCCTCTTTCAATATGAAATGAGCGTAGTAATCGGCCTTCGGCCGCGATGCGTTTGAAAGAAACACGATGCGGCGAGACGTGAGGTAAAGTGAAATACCGCGACGGCGAAGACCGAACAGTCACTGGAGCGTCCCTGCCCGTGAATGAGCGTGGTCACGGGTCACGTCTGCGACATTGGTGAGGCCGCGAAAGCAGCCATCCCGTTTGAGAGAGTGAGTATAACAACGTACCCAAACCGTTGCAGCATTCCAAACGAAATGATGGAGGAAGGCATGGCACAACGCAAGAGAACGGTACTGGAATTGGCGCACCCGAATGCGGCGGGAATCGACATCGGTTCGGCATGCCATTTTGTGGCGGTGTCGCCGGATCGTGACGATGAAACGGTCCGGGAGTTTAAAAGTTTCACCAAAGACCTGGAGGAGTTAGTTGACTGGCTGGTGTGCTGCGGCGTGAATACGGTAGGAATGAAATCGACGGGCGTGTACTGGTACCGCTTTACGAGATTCTCGAAGCGCGTGGATTTGCCGTGAATCTCGTCAATGCACGGCATATAAAGAACGTCTCCGGTCGCAAGTCAGATGTTCTCGACTGCCAGTGGCTGCAACAGTTGATGAGCTATGGCCTGCTGTCCGGCGCTTTTCGCCCGACGGATGAAATTTGCATGCTGCGTGCGGTATCACGATAATGCGACATGTTGCTGGCCTCTCAAGGTCGGCATATTCAGCACATGCAAAAAGCGTTAACCCAGATGAACGTGCAACTGGCCAACGTGATTTCAGACATCGTTGGCGAAACGGGGCAAAAAATTGTATGAGGTATTATTGCGGGCGAACGTGACGGTCATGTGCTGGCGAAGATGAAGAATGCCCGCATTCGCGCCATCGAAGAGGAGATCGCCAAGCTGCTTCAGGGCAACTGGCGCGAGAAGCATTTGTTCGCACTCAAGCAGGCGATGGCGCTCTACGATAATTATGGAACGCTGCTGACTGAATGTGACACCAAACTCGAAAGCATGCTGGCAACGCTCGTTGGCGATGATGATAGCGATCCGGGGGGGGGACATTGGAGGTGGTATTTCGGGTTCCAAAAGAAAAGAGCGTAACCAGTTTATCGGGCGCATCCTAAAACGGTTTGGCTATGTCCCGCACGGACAGGTAGATAAGAGCGTACTACTGCGCTATATCGAGCGAGCTCTGGGGCTTTGCCACGCTGGCTACAACTTGATGAGTATGTTCCGGCAGGCGGTGATGCACGTTAATTTACAGTCTACGCCAACAGGTATTGGCAGTGTGTGCATTCTGGCATCGCGATCCGAATCAAAATAAATTCCTGCTTGCCGTCTCTCGACGACGAAAAGCTTGGTTCAAGCGATTATCAGCTAACGCCGGGCATCCGCCCGTGCTGCCCGTTCAGGTGAAAATCGGCTAATGGATTATTTGGATTAAACACTAATTCCCCCACCTGAGCCTCACTCGTAACTGCCGGAAAGATTCAGAATCCAGGCTGTCCGGCAGGATAATGACGCTACGCGCTAAGTATGTCCCTTGCGGCAACACATTCAGGACGGTGATAAAAGGAGTAACCAGACTGTCGGTCAATACCCGCGCAGTCACTTGATCCCCATTGCGCGCAACCAACAGGATCATGTCCCCGTCCAGCAGTAGTGTTTTGTTAGAGGATAACGCTAATAACCAGGCATCATGCCATACGTGATACAGCAGGCTGACTAACACGAGCAAGGCCAGTAGTGTCCTCGCCCATAATGGCAAAGCCAATGGAACCAGAACCGCGAGCGCAGCGCCATGCGAAGCAACCAATGCGATCGTAAAATAAATGGAAGGTTGAAGATTAAATTGCCGTTGCATGGTTATTTCCTGGCAACTCGAAATATCTGCAATGAATAATCAGAGTTTGGCGCCTATTTCAGGGGCGCACTTTATTTTTAAACGGTGTTGCGCTGCGACGTGCGTCTTTATTGAGATGGGGAGCGGCACTCATGTCAGTGCCTATTTTTTTGTTTTTATGCCCTGCATCCGTAATTCCGTTATCAAATTTTTCGGCCTTGCTTCCAGTCCATGCAGCGACTTTCTCCGTAACAGGTTTCGATTCCATGCCCACCCAGTCAAGAATTTGACTAACCTCTCCTGCGCCAAGTTCTGCCAGCGTGCCTCGCTTCAAGCGAGGCGGCAGATTAACGATACCGAAACGCACACGTATTAAACGGCTAATGGGCAAACCTAACGCCTCGAAAGTACGACGCACAATGCGATTGCGCCCTTCCTTCAACATCAGGCGATACCAGTGGTTGTAGCCCTCACCTCCTTCGTCGGTAAGCCTCTCGAACTTCACCGGGCCGTCCTCCAAGGTGATCCCTTCCTTTACCATCTGCTGCATCTGTTCATCAGTCATGCTGCCCTGCACGCGCACAGCGTATTCGCGTTCCACTTCAAAGCGCGGGTGCATTAGACGGTTAGCCAGATCACCAGAGGTAGTAAAAATCAACAGTCCACTGGTATTAAAGTCGAGCCGTCCAATGGCAATCCATTTCATGCCACGCAACTTAGGTAATTTGTCGAATACGTTTGCACGCTTTTCCGGATCATCCCGACTGACAATCTCGCCTTCCTGCTTGTGATACAGCAATACACGCGGCAAACTGCTACTGTTTGTTTTAATGTGAACAATGCGCTTATCGGCACGTACCACATCGTCCTCGGTCACACGCATACCCAGCGTCGCCACTTCTCCGTTCACCGTTATGCGCCCAGCGGAAATCCATTCTTCCATAGTACGACGGGAACCCAAGCCGATCTGCGCCAACACCTTCTGCAAGCGCTCGCCTTGTTGATCTTGTTGCTTTGTCTGCTCGTTCATCCCGTAACCTCTCGCCTTTCCAGCACGGCTTGCGCCAGCGTACCACTATCCACATGTTCCAGCTCGCCACCCACTGGCAGCCCGCGCGCGATGCGCGACACTTTGATGCCCTGCGCACATAGCAAGATAGTAATGTAGTGTGCAGTGGCATCACCTTCTACGGTGAAATTAGTGGCAAGTATCACTTCACATGTATTTTCCTGCGCCCGCCTAACCAGCCGTTCAAGGTGCAATTCACGCGGACCGATGCCATCCAGAGGAGAAAGCCGTCCCATCAGCACAAAATACATACCGCGATAGCACTGCGCCTGTTCCATCATTAGCAAGTCTGCTGGCATCTCCACCACACACAGTAGGCTCTCATCACGCTTGGGCGAACGGCATAAGGTGCAAATATCTTCTTCGGAAAAATTATTACACTTGGCACAATGATGGATACTTTCCAAAGCATGTCCAAGCGCTCGCGCCAGCCGCAATGCGCCTGGTTTGTCGCGTTGCAACAAGTGGTATGCCATACGCTGTGCAGATTTCGGTCCAACACCGGGCAGACAGCGCAAGGCGGCTATCATTTCTTCCAAACTGGAAAGCGTGTTCATCCAGGCGCTAAAAACACGATGGCATTCAGAACGGCAAACTCATGCCGGGCGGCAAATTCATGCCCGCTGTGAAGCCACCCATTTTTTGTTGGGTCACTGCAGCAACTTGTTTCATCGCATCATTCATTGCCGCCACGATCAAATCTTCCAGCATTTCCTTATCGTCTGATAACAAACTGTTATCCAACATCACGCGGCGCACATCGTGCGCACAGGTCATAACTACTTTTACCATGCCGGAACCGGATTGGCCTTCCACCTCGACTGTAGCCAGCTCGTCCTGCGCCTTTTTCATGTTCTGTTGCATCTGCTGGGCTTGTTTCATCATCCCGGCCAATCCGCCCTTCATCATGTGCATACCCTCCTTAACTTATTGTATTGATTTAATCGTTTCTTCAAGTATCTGCGCGCCTAGTTGTGCCTGCGCCTCACGCACAAATGGGTCTTGCATAATGGCCTCAACTGCGTGCTGCTGACGTGTTTGTTTTACATGTTGTTCGACTGCTGCTGGGGTGGCCACGTTGTTCACACCTAACATAACCACCAATCGCACTGGCTGGACGAAATAATCGACAAGGGCGGCCTGCAATTTTTCCTGGGCCATTTTGTTGGTCAACAAATGTTTGTGCTGCGGCGCTAAAACTAAAGTTAACCGTCCCTCAACAAAACTTTCCAGCGTGCAATGTTTCGCCAATTCACGCGCCATACCTTGTACATTCAGTTGTGCCAATAATGTGCTCCAATCAAGCGCCACAGAAGTAGTTTCTACCGGATTGACTGGTGGTGAAATAGTCTGAATAGGTTTTGGTTGCTGCTTCGGCTCTGGCGCAGGTATCGCGGTAGCTTGAGCCACTGGCAATGTCGTCACTTCAGTTGTGCGCTGTTCCGACATCACCTTGGCGCCAGATGGTCTGAATGCCAACATGCGCAACAACGTCATGGTGAAACCAGCATACTCATCAGGCGCAAGGTCAATTTCATTTCGCCCGTGTATGGCAATCTGATAATACAACTGGATTTCCTCCGCGCTAAAACTCTGCGCCAGTTCGAGTAAGCGCGTTCGCTCCGGCTCATCTTCTGCGATGGCTTGCGGCACCGTCTGTGCCAGAGCAACACGGTGTAACAGAGTCGCCAAGTCTTGCAAGGCAACATCAAATGCCAAGCTGCGGCTTTGCATATCGTCAGCTATACGCAGCAAACCGACTCCGTCCCGTGCCAGCAAAGTTTGCAATACGTCATACAGATAACTCTGGTCAATCGCACCTAGCATATTACGGACCGTCGCCTCATCGATTCTGGAGTCGGAATAAGCAATGGCTTGATCGAGCAAGCTTAGCGCATCGCGCATGCTGCCCTGTGCCGCACGGGCCAGCAATGCCAGCGCAGCGATCTCAAACGTGATGTCTTCCTGCCCCAGCACATACTCCAAGTGTGTGACAATTAGCGCGGGCGGCAACTGTTTCAGATTGAACTGCAAACAACGCGACAGCACAGTGACGGGGATTTTTTGCGGGTCAGTGGTGGCAAGAATAAATTTGACGTGCGCGGGCGGCTCTTCCAATGTTTTCAACATCGAGTTAAAAGCTGCCTTGGAAAGCATATGTACTTCGTCAATCAAATAAACTTTGTAGCGTCCCAATGTTGGCAGATATTGCGCGTTATCCAGTACTTCGCGCATATTATCAATGCCTGTATTAGACGCCGCATCCAATTCAATGAGATCAACAAAACGACCACTGTCGATTTCCGTGCAAGCGCTACAAATTCCACACGGTGTGGCGGTAATGCCGCTGACACAATTCAAGGATTTTGCAAAAATACGCGCGATGGTAGTTTTGCCCACGCCGCGCGTGCCAGTGAATAAATAGGCGTGATGTAAACGGTTTTGTGTCAGCGCGTTGCTCAATGCCTGCACGACATGCTTCTGCCCCGCCAATTGCGCGAAGATTTTAGGCCGCCATTTGCGCGCCAGAACGGAAGTTACGGACAAAATTTAAGTTGTCTCAAAAATGGTAGGCCAGGCGGATTTGGCTAAAGTTAATGCCTGGGTTCGGGTGCTTAATTGAACCATTAGATAGATGCTGAAAACGATAGCCCAGATCGAACTGCTGTCGATCACCGAAACGCATGCCCGCGCCGATATGATCACCGAATTGAAACGCAGTACTAAATGTACGGTCGGCATTGATATGAATATCCGAAATTAGATGAACTCCAATCCCTGCTTCCAAATAGGGTGCCAAGCCGGAAAAATTTTTCTGTTGCAGGCGAAAAACCGGAGTAAAACCGATATCAGTAATATTGTAATTATTGCCCCCACTGTTTCGGCCGTTCCAACTTCCCGCTGAAGCTTCCCAATAGCCTGCCATCAACCAGTTGCCATCTGTAAACCACTTCTTCTGCCAATCCCATTGTGCCCCGATACGCCCCATATTGGTGTCATCGCCACTGCCAATCTCAGCGGAAACACCATCTACGGCCCACACATTCCCATTTAACAATATCGCACCGATCAGTACATAGATCTTTTTCATTGCTACTCCAGCTTCGAATAAGGAGGCGAGCCTTGCCCCCGGCACTTGCAGTAAATGGTTATGGCTGCTTCCTTCCGGACCTGACCAGGTTCACCACCTTGCAATGCGGGGAGGCCCGCCAATTCTTTCAAGCTACCCAACAGCCTGCTGCACCCTACCAAGACGGCGTTACTAAGCCAATAAAAATCCGCATATATTTTTATACAATGCGCATTCCGGTTTTATCCTTATGCGTCATGTCTTGGCGATACTTATTGTTGTTACAGCTATTGGATCACTTAGTATCTTGTAATCATACTATCAAACGAATCGGCTGGCAAAATCCAGCATGAAACGAGTCTGAATGGTTATCAAATTCCCACCGAGAAATAATGGAGTAGACGCCCACTTCCCATCGCTGGCAGACTTGCCAATAGGCAAGTTTCTCCAAGGATGATCTGGTGCTGGTTTGTGCCCCGTATTGCGCAGTATCATTGCTTTGTCTACTCGCGTATTGACAGCCTTGCTGTCTGCCACTGATACCTGACGCAGTGGTTTGTCCATTATGCTATAGGTCAGTTTGCGCTTTTTCCAGAAAAGTTCTTTTCTTCCGTCAAAGTATTCGTGCACCGTGATCTTTGTTCCCCGCATCCTCAGACCTGCGCCAATGGCTTCTATTCGCAGCAGATGATTTTCGTATTGGCAAGAAAGGTTTTTCGATAGCGTTCTTGTCACATGGATTGACAGGGTGCGCGCCAATTATGCCGATGTGCCTGGATAGGCCAGATGAGCGTCAGATCAGACGAGTCTTGTGGTTCCACTGCAAAACGCCGGTTGCAGTCCTCAATGTAGCCCGATAGCCATGCGTTGGCACAGCCCGCATGCTCAAGAAACAACGGGCAGCGCCCAATGGACGCTACCCGTAGGTGTCACAGTTTTATTCCGATCAAGTTTACTCGACCTTGGTGACTTTCTGACCGCCCAAGGATACCCCCCCCATCACACCCTTCTGGTCGAAGACAAAAGCAACGATTTCGGACTTGGCTGTCTCGGCGGTCGCTTCCGCTGATGCACCAGATTGAGCTACAACCACGTTCGCCTCTGCGCCGGCATCCCAGCCACTATCGCTTTTGCGGAAATTTTCCAATGCGGCATCAGTCATGAAGAACAAGGCATACCCGAACGATTGCATTCCCGCCTGAAAGCCAACCGAAACAGAGGCGGTCTTGTAATAATCGATCGCCCTGCCATTCTTAAACAGGACACCGTCACCGCTAGATCCGCCAACAATGAAGCCGGCCTTGGTGATGCTAGGGAATACCAGGACGCCTGCCGCTTTTTCACGGATCGCCTTGGCTAAAGGCTCTTTACCGTAGAGCGACTCCAAAGCGGCCTCTGAATTCTTGGTAAGCACCGCCTTATCCGCTGCAAAGGTCGGCGTAAGATTCAATAAGGACAGGGCCGCTACTGCAAGTACCAACAAACCACGTGCATATTGTTTTGTCAAAGTCATGATATGTCTCCTTTAAAAAAATTTAAAAATATCATACGGTGATACTAGCTATCAAGTAGAAACCTCACTTCCTTTTACCATGGCGGCCTATTTAGGAAAAATCAGCTTGCTGGCTGATCGGTAAGACTATACTCCATAGCGTATATCTGTTTGAACAATATCATATCCAAATATTAAGTTGTGTTCGGTACCGCACAGTGTTAGCTCGAAGTCGCCCGGCCATCTTTTGCAATTTGCGTTGAAACAAGGATGCGCGGAGTTCGCGGCCGCAAATATATTGATAGCGGGGCTCTTCCGGATATGCCCGGATGCTATCTGACACATCGGACACCTCCGGTGTTGGCTTTGCAGTGCGGTCGAATAAGACCAAGGTCCAATTGTTACCTTAAGCCACCGGATGTAGATTTGCAACGCTTTCAAGATAAAAGTAGCAGATTTATTTTATGAATGGTAAGGATAACATCATGAAACAGCAACGAGTTACACAGCGAGATATGAGACCCGCCCTGATCGCCGCCGCCCTGTGCATGTTGGGCAGCAGTTATGCAAAAGCGGGTGGGCTCATGCTTTACGAAATTGGCACTGCCGATATTGGGCTTGCTTCGGCTGGTTACGGTGCACGCGCACAGGATGCCTCGACCGTGATGACAAACCCGGCGGGCATGACTCGGCTCGAGGGGACGCAAACTTTGCTGGGCGCGCAATTTCTGTATGGTGACATCAAACTATCGCCCAGCCCCACTTCCAACTCGGCCAGTGGCGGCAATGGTGGTAACCCCATCGGTTGGCTGCCTGGCGGGAGCGTGTTCATCTCACACAGCCTCTCGCCCGACATCAAAGTCGGTTTCGGCGTCGGCGGCAACTTCGGTCTCACGGAGGAGTACGACAGCAAATGGGCAGGCCGCTATTACGGCAAGGAAGCCACTCTGATGGGCCTCTCCCTCATGCCCTCGGTAGCTTATCGGGTGAATGACAATTTGTCAGTTGGCGCGACGCTGAATGCAATGTACGGAATTATGAAAAATAAAGTAGCGGTCAACAACATAGCGCCAGGTGTCGCGGATGGAGAGCTCAACCTGGACGACAATCAATGGGGCTGGGGGGTCAATCTTGGATTGTTGTATGAGGTCGACAAGTTCACGCGGTTCGGATTAACCTACAACTCTGAGGTCAAACTCGATTTTAGCCCACAGGCACAGTTCAGCGGCATTGCCTCCGGACTCAAATCGGAGCTGGCAAACCGCGGGTTGCTAAACGCCCCAGTCGACCTTGGGATCAAGGTGCCGCAAGGGGTCATGGGCAGCGCCTTTCACCAGATGAATAATGTCTGGGCCGTGCTCGGCAGTTTGGGCTGGCAACAGTGGTCGAAGTTTGGCAAAGTTGATGTCAGCATTGATTCGAGCAATCCCTCCAGCCTGACCACTGATTTAAAATTCAAGGACACTTGGCACATTGCACTGGGCTCGCAGTACCGTGCGAGCGATGCGTGGCTGTACAACTTTGGCATAGCCTACGATTCTGGATTTCAGGACAACAGCCACAATGTTTCGCCGATGATGCCTGCGAACAGCGCTTGGCGTTTCGGAGTAGGCGCACAAACCGAGTCCAGCAAAACCTTTGGCTGGGGAGTCGCCGCCGAGTACCTTTATGGTGGAACACTTAATGTCAACAAGCAAAGTACAGCGCCGGTTGAACTAGGCGGCCGCGGTGATCTAATCGGATCGTACAACGATACTGGCATGATTTTTTTATCAGGAAACATGAAGTGGAAGTTTTAGCAGCACTTACTTGACCACGAGGGAGATACATCATGAAACTAACGCTTAGTGCAGTTTTTTAGGGTATGTCGCAATTGTTCTGTTAAGGGCGCCTCTAAAAATTCAATTTTTTAGGCAAGACAAGGCACGAGTAAAAAATTTGAGTGCGGCATATAGTTGATATGTAATCGATATTTTTTTCGAGTAACGCCGTATTGTGACGAAACGGGGTAAGCAGGCAAGCCGCAAAGAGGCTGCTCGCAAAATTGGATTTTTAAAGGTGCCCTTAAAACTGTCTTGCTCTTCCGATAGATGAGAGTGCACCGGGATTTGACCGGCTTGATGAGTATCCTTGGCAAATGCCATGAACATCGTGATTAAGGCCAAGATCCTCTAGATCCGGGGCACTCTGCAAAACATCACCTCCTGTAACTTGAATAAAGTGCCCGAAGCGATTCCGATTTGCGAAGCGGCGGCGCGCAAAATGGCCACTGCGCTCTCTTCCCCCAAGCATTATTGCATCAGCGCTTGGGCACAGGCGTCTTCCGTTCCGCGCCATTTCTGCTAGTTCGGTAAGTTCGTTTCCATCGTACTCATGATTTAACTAATTATTTATTTTATTACAATTTGTTGATAAACAATAACTTAAAATAGTTCAAAGGTATTTTCCAAAATATTGAATTGTGTTCGGTACCGCACAGACCAATTTTAGAATTAAATTGATTATATAACTTATAATCTAAATGGTTATTAGGCGAACTCTTGGCTTTAAGACACTAATGTACGAATACAAAATCGAATAAATTTACTTGGTTAGAAAAAGGTGCTGTTAGTGAATGCAGTCAACCCCTGCGAGGGCTTGGGATAGCTGGATTTTCTCAAAAACAGAGACCGATAAACTATGTAGCGGATATAAAGCGAGGTATCAATTTGCAGCTCCTTTTTGATATTGGCAACCAGCGCGTAAATAACCACGGCGCACCAGATTTGTGTCTTCACAGCATTCTTGCTGTTGCCGAAAAACCGCTTGATACGCAAAGGAAATTCGCTACTTCCGGCACATCAGTACATGCCGGCCTTTCCGACCTACCCGCAATTGGCGATCACGATTTCCAGGACATGGATGTCCGCAGCTTCGACTCACCAACCGGAGAACTCAATTGAATACATCTTCGGGCAGGTGCATGCAAGAACATCTAGCTATGGGCATGCAGTTATTGCGCGAGGCCGATGCGACTGTTTTCGTGGTGGATGACGATGAGGGTGTGCGAAAAAGCCTTGTGCGCTTACTCCGTTCAGTAGCCTGCAAAGTCGAAGCGTTTACCTCGGCAAGCGAGTTTCTGAAACGGCTTCCGATAATCGGAGCGGGCTGTGTATTGCTCGACATCCAAATGCCTGGCATGAACGGCTTGGATTTGTTCAATCTCATGTCTCAAGCTGGCATTTCCCTGCCGGTGATTTTCCTAAGCGGAAAGGGTGACATTCCCATGAGTGTCCATGCCATGAAGCATGGAGCAGTGGACTTCCTAGTCAAACCTGTGGAGGAAGATGTCCTGTTTCAGTCATTGGATCAGGCTATCAAGCGCCATGTTGGCGAGGTGGCCTCTCGTCATAAACTCGATTGCATTATGTCGCGTCTTGCCCAGCTCTCGCAGCGCGAGCGCGAGGTGTTGAAATACGTCCTGCTGGGGCGCATGAACAAGCAGATCGCCTTCGATCTGGGAATCGCGGAAAAAACCGTGAAAGTGCATCGTAGCCGGGTAATGGAAAAGATGGAAGCTGGTTCGCTCGCGGCGCTCGTCCATATGTGCGATGCCATTAGTATCGAGTTCCCTAACGAATAAGGTTAAATCGTGTGAGCGACGTGAAGAATTGTGAACATCAAAATTCGATAAGATGGGCTAAGTGAGCTAAGTGATCATTTTAGTTAGTTCAAGGTAACTCATTCATGGACTCCTAAATATAATAGTTAAAAGAAGCAGTATTGGCATTCAGACACCCTCAAGCTCCCGCCAGTTTTGAACTGCGACGGCTGCCTGTGCCTGATCATGTTCGAGACAATCATGGCGCAATGGCTGACAGAAAGTGGCGCATTGACCAATATGCAGTGGTGCGGTGCATTAGAAGCAGGATGCCTGTTTATAACAAAGTATTTGCGCGCGAATTTCAGGGAATCGATACGACTGCTGCAGCTTGCCAAACTATGCTAGAAGGGATTCGAACAAAGCATCCTGAATGGACTGAGGAAGATCAGAAATGGGTTCGTGCACAAAGCCGACCGAGTTGGAAATCCTTGCAGCCGAGTCTTGTCCTGATCTCGTTAGCCTCAATGCCACAGCGCGACCATCATCAGAGTCACGTTCCTTCTCAATTAACCCTTTAGCTGTAAGCGAAGTGATTGAGTCCCTTGCGCTGGGGGATTTTGAAAAGGTAAAGTTTGTGCAGCCATACATCCGGACTTAAACTTTCCTCAAGTAGCATGCCTTAAGCATAAAACTACCAACATCCGTCTTGCAGTCCACCTCGTGGTCTCCTGCAACCAGGCGGATGCTCTTGACCTTGGTGCCCATTTTAAGTGTGATAGACGACCCCTTGACTTTCAGGTCTTTGATCAACGCCACCGAGTCGCCATTTCCCAACACATTGCCATTGGCATCCTTCACCTCCGGTTCTGCGTTGTCAACTGCACGTGCGGTCACCATCGGCCATTCATGGCCGCAGTCGGCACAAATATAGTTGTCGCTGTCCTGGTATGTGTTCTCCATAGCGCATTGTGGGCAAGCTGGGATAGTGGACATGATTTCCTTTAAACTGTTGGTGGCTTAGAGGCACCCTGCTGCGGTTGCGGCAGGATGTCCAGTACAGATTCAGACGGTCGACATAAGCGTGTCCCTAAGGGCGTTACGAGGATCGGGCGATTGATCAAAATCGGGTTCGAAATCATGAAATCGATCAGTTCGTCATCGCTCCATTTCGGATTATCCAAGTCCAGCTCTTTAAATGGCGTACCTTTACGGCGTAGCATATCGCGCACCGGCTTACCAATGGCTGCGATTATCGCCACCAGTTCAGCGCGGCTGGGCGGCGTTTTCAGGTATTCGATAACACGAGGTTCAATACCACTATTGCGGATCATTGCCAGAGTATTGCGCGAAGTGCCACAGTCAGGGTTGTGATAGATGGTTATGTCAGTCATGAGGCTACTTTACTTAAAAGTTCAGCCCCGATCATACCAAGACCTGGTGTTGTTGACGACACGAACCACCAAAAACATGGCGGGCACCTCGATCAACATACCCGCCACTATGGGTTGAAACAGCGCCAGAATTTAAACCGAACAGACTGATGGCTGAGGCCACTGCCAGCTCAAAGAAATTGAGTCAATAGGCCAGCGCCGAGTTGAAAAACACTTGGATCAGAATGGTACAACCAGCAAGTAGATTACCAATGGCTGCATCAAAATTGCCTCACCCTGGAAGGCAAACAACAGCACGAGGATCGCCAGCAAAGACAAATACCATGGTAGTGCATGGCGTTGCTTCTTTAAAAAATAAATTTTATTACTACTACTCAACGCGCGTTATGCGTCACAAGGAATATCTTTTCCTGCAACTGGGTTACACCCCTATCGCGAAAGCGTGGTTCCTTGTCGAGAATATCTGCGCTAAACAACAGACGAACTTCGCATGTTTTCTCATAAAGGGCCCTTACCTCCAGCTCCTTCACGCTAAAAGGCGGCCCCTGCATTTCATGTTGGAGGTAATCGAAGGTGACCAACAGAGCGTTTACACCGGAAGCCAAGATGGTCTGCATGTGGGCTGCGTAGGCACTGCGCATCGATGGGGGTAATGCGATGAGCGAGGCGCGGTCGAAAACTGCGTTTACCCCGACCATATCCTCTGATGTCATCTGAAAAAAGTCGCCGCAGTAAAGCCGGAATCCTTCTGCCTGGTAGATGCTGAAGGCGCCGTGTTTTGTGACTGATGCTTGCACGCCGCTTTCGGCAAAGAATGCCTCTACCGCCAATGGACAAATTTCCACGCCAATCACTTCATGGCCTTGCCCTCGCAGCCAAAGCATGTCGCGGCTCTTACCGCAAAGTGGCACGAACACACGACTGCCTGGCGCAAGGTTCAGTTCAGGCCAGAATCGCTGCAAGTGCGGGTTGATTTCATTCTGATGAAAACCCGTTTCACTTCTGGCCCAACGCTCACACCAATAATCTGTATCCATGATCATCAACCTGCCACGAAAGTGTAGTCGGAATAGCCATGCTCGCCGCCAAATGTCAGATTCTGTAGCATGAAGTGATCATGGTCGAACTTTTGATGAGGCTCATCAATCGCACAGTGGGCCACGGGAAACAGGATCATGCATTTCACGACTCAATCTCCAGGGTGTTTGCTGTCTTTTCCGTGGTCTTCCGCCTTGTGGGTCAGAAACAGCGACGCGCCAATCAGGGCGATGGCGCCGCCGAGATAAAGCAGATCGAGCGGGGACGATATCTTCATGTTCAGCGCTTCCTCAAACAGAGTGACGATCAGGATCATCAGAATTACCTTGGCCAGCCGCGCCTTGAGGTCGTCCAAACTCGCGATAACCAGGATCTTGCTGGAGGCCTTGCTGCCATGTGCTTCATCAATGTCGCTGACAAACAATTCATACATGCCAAGCGCAAAAATCAGCATGAAGGTTGCGAGCAGATAGCCGTCTACCACTTCCACTACATGGGAGATGGTCTGATCGTGAAGAAGCTTGCGTGCCTCTTCGGTCAGGGCGGGGTCGGCGTAAGGCAGCATGTGGCCGACAAGGTACACCACGTCCACCGTGGCCATGTAGAAAATCGCAATGGCGGCGGCCATGCTCGCCACAACCGCTACCACCACGACGAAGCGTCCGTTCCAGAGCGTGGCTTCGAACCATTTTTCGATAGCTTTTAGCATGTCGTTATTTTATTGCCTGATAGAATAATGCGAAAGAGCGAGCTCATGGGTACTGCGAATCCGTCCCGAAATATTTTAAAGTTAAATTATTATTAAGCACACGGCAAGTAGAGTTTTTCTGGTGTACCCATAAGGATAATCATAGCCGTAAAAAAATGCTTACAGTGTTTAAGCTACAGGCATTGGATTTATTTAGCTTGGGTGAGAGGATTCGATCCTCAGCAGCAACAAACCATAATAACCAATTTGCACTGGCTCATTTTTGCATGAGCTTGAAGTTTGTATGAGCTTGAAGCCTGCATCACTGCTAAGAATGGATATTACATGACGGCAAGACTCAGATACAAGGAAGTTGAAAATCAAGTCCGCAATTATAACTGTACACAGCCGGCTTCGTTCTGTCGTACTAACTCACTATGTCTAATTTTAGGTGCGTACTTCTGAAGTGCAAATTTGTTTTTTGAAATAATTAAGCGTAGAGTTCCGCCCCCTTTGAGTAAGGCGAAGAATAGAGAGTATATGGGCAGCCCGCAAACGCAGCAAAATCTATCCACACTTATGCTGGGCGCAATTGGTGTCGTGTATGGCGACATCGGCACCAGCCCTCTCTATGCGTTGAAGGAAACCTTCGCGGGGCATCATCCTCTGCCAATTGTCGAGGCCAACGTCCTTGGTGTTCTCTCGATAATGTTCTGGACTATCATGGTATTGGTGTCACTGAAATACGTGACCATCATTATGCGAGCCGACAATCATGGTGAGGGCGGCTCATTGGCTTTGCTAGCCTTGGCGAGCGAATTAAATTCCACCAGACCCAAATCCAAGTGGTTGTTCGCAATGCTTGGTGTTTTTGCCGCTGCATTGTTTTATGGCGACAGCATGATTACACCAGCCATTTCGGTGCTATCGGCCGTCGAAGGTCTTAATATTATCGCACCCCAACTAAATAGTTTTGTGCTGCCGATCACCATCATGGTGCTTACCGCATTGTTCTTGGTTCAGAAACGAGGTACTGGCGCGATGGGAATGGCATTCGGCCCCATCATGATCCTTTGGTTCTCAATCTTGGGCGTTCTAGGTGTTTTATCTATAGCACAAAATCCGCACGTACTTTTGGCACTCAACCCTGTTTATGCCTACCAATTTCTTTTTCTTGACCCTTGGCTTTCATTTCTGACTCTCGGCTCAGTCGTGCTTGCCGTCACGGGTGGCGAAGCTCTGTATACCGACATGGGACACTTTGGACGGTTTCCAATTAGGCTGACCTGGTTCTCCTTTGTGCTCCCCGCGCTGGTATTCAATTATTTCGGGCAAGGTGCACTATTGCTAGACAATCCACAGGCTGTCAAAAGTCCATTCTTTCTGCTGGCTCCTGAGTGGGCATTGATCCCAATGGTGCTGCTTGCAACTGCTGCAACAGTGATTGCTTCGCAGGCAGTGATCTCAGGCGCATTTTCGGTGGCAAGTCAGTCGGTTCAAATGGGATTTTTGCCACGAATGGAAATCCGCCAAACTTCCAGTAAAGCGCATGGTCAGATTTACGTCCCATTTACTAATTGGACTCTATATTTGGCGGTGGTTTATTTGGTCTTAACCTTTCAGAGTTCCAGCAATCTGGCGGCCGCATACGGTATTGCTGTTACTGGAACGATGACGATCGACACGATACTGATTGCTTTTGTGCTGGTTGCTTGGCGTTGGTCCCCATTACTGGTTATTCCTCTTATAGGCACATTTCTTTGCGTTGACTTGGCCTATTTTGCGGCCAATGCCATAAAGATTCCGCAAGGTGGCTGGTTCCCGTTGGGCATCGCTCTCGTCTCATTTGTTGTCCTCACCACTTGGAAGCGCGGAAGAAAATTGTTGTTCGAAGAGATTTCTCGTCGATCCATCCCTATTCAGACAATTGTGGATTATGTGGGCGAAGTCAACCGGGCACGCGGAACCGCCGTCTTCTTGGTTGGCGCTAATGAGGGAGCGCCTGCCGCATTACTACACAACCTAAAACACAACCAAGTGCTGCATGAACGCAACGTTTTGCTTTCCGTTATTATTGAAGACAAACCTTTTGTTACCAAGGGCAACCGTCTGTTAATTAATGACTTGGGCAAGAGCTTTTATCGGGTGAAGGTTTTCTACGGATTCATGCAAACTCCTGATGTACCTGCCGCTTTGGATTTATGTGCATCGTTGGGGCTGTCATTTGACATGATGGATACCACCTTCTTTACGTCTCGCGCATTGATCGTCTCAGCGCCGACTCCCGGTATGATGAAATGGCGTGAATGGATATTTATTATGATGTCCAAAAATGCGATGAATGCGACGGAATTCTTTAAGATTCCAACGAATCGAGTTATTGAAATGGGTACTCGTATAGAAATATAGTTGCCGCAAATATCCTTTTCGGGTCGATACCGGCATTACGACTGATCGATATATAGCAACGAAGTGCTATCCTAGGCGGCCTCGATTCTGGCACAGCATATTGTTCAGCATTTTTATGATTAGGAAAATTAGCGAAGCGCCAGACTCGAAATTCGGTGCTGGGAACAGTGTGAGTACTCAAGTCCCTCTCCCGACACCAACTTATTCAAAGAATTAAGCTGACATTTACCTACGCCACCCTAAACCTAATGGCAGGCGCAAACCCGATGGTGGGTAGCCAAACAGTTTGGGCACCCCACCATGGCAATGGTATTGACGGTTTACTCAAAGTGGATTGACGGTGCAGACAAAAACAGTGAGCTGGGAAAAATCGACTCAACGTTTGAGAAGGAAGTGTATATTTTGGTCATAATATCCAAATAAAACGTTTAACTACTTGTTTATTTGGTCGGGGCGAGAGGATTCGAACCTCCGACCACTTGGCCCCCAGCCAAGTACGCTACCAGGCTGCGCTACGCCCCGAAGATACGAATTATAACAGAGCAAAAATATCCACGGATAAAAGTTTTGGCTAAGTACACTGAAGATGGAGGCGGGGGTCGGAATCGAACCGGCGTACACGGCTTTGCAGGCCGCTGCATGACCACTCTGCCACCCCGCCATGTTGCGCATGCTTTAAGATAAATAAGGGAAAGCTAGATACTCTCCCAATTAAGGTGGAGCGGGAAACGAGACTCGAACTCGCGACCTCAACCTTGGCAAGGTTGCGCTCTACCAACTGAGCTATTCCCGCAAAAAACGAAGTCCGCATTATAGAGATATTGCTATCAGTGTCAAGAAAACGGCATAAGTTCGTAGCGAGCAAAGAAAATATCCGGTTATGTGGCACATGATTTGCCCGGTTTAACTCAGCCCCAGAAAGGCAAGATGAACCGGGCGAATTGCTACAGAAGATATAAAAAGTGATTTTGAAGAAATCCAGTATTGACAGGCAGGGCAACTGATGCAGGAAGAAGCTGCGCGCTTACCAAATGCTTGCAGGCGAACCTTCCGACAGTATCTGGCTCGCCATAAAACAGATGTGCTGAATAGGATGGCGGATTACGATGCGTAAGAATGTTTGTTCGTGTAACAACTACAGCAACTGCGCAAGTCTACCGTTGTAACTCAGAAGAATGAGGAATCAAAAGCGGACTGATTATTTGCTGCATTACCGAACAAATCTATTTTTCGCTGACTGAAAACGATAAAAGTTAACTCACCAATTATCCAGTTTGATTGAGGTAAACCACGATGTTTTTGCTAACGTGACGGGCATCTCTGTATAATGCGCATTGTGAAATGAGTCTGTTGCTATTACTCATTTTAAATTTGCTTTATCTCGCCCGGGTGGTGAAATTGGTAGACACAACGGACTTAAAATCCGTCGGCTGGAAACGGCTGTACCGGTTCAAGTCCGGTCCCGGGCACCAAACAATCAATAAGTTACATCGCTTTTTCAAATTTGTTAGCGACTGTAGCTACATCTCATGTAAGCACTGTGTAAGCAATCGGAGGTCAATGAATAATTTCGATGTTGAAATTAAATGCAGTGATCAGATTTTCAAGGCTATCGCCAAAATTAACGGCGATACTCTTACGGTTAGCTCTGTGAACCTGAGATCAAAGTCAGCTAGAAATACTGCTGGGCACCATAGACAATGACCTCACAATCTCTTGAAAATTTAGTCAAACAGCTTGATGCCATTTCGGAAAGTGATGGCATTCTGTACGGTCGTGCTCGTCTTCTTTCCGATGCAGAGCAAAAACATCAGCGAGCAATTCTTCAATACACTGTGTATCTTGCCCTGTCGGATGCCTTTAAGTGTTTTTTTCTTGAAACAGTCGAGTTAATCAATCCGGCTTGCCGACCGAAAGTGACGGAGCCACTCTCCGAACTCCATGAAATATTTGTCACTCGCTTGATTCACAGTTTTAAATCTTTATGCGGTGCTGATCGAATCGCGGTATGCGGATATCCTTATCAAGCTTACACGCTACTTCAGGATGTTTTCAATGACCTTGTGCTGTCCTCGGCTGCCCTACAAAAGATTACAGACTTCTATAGCGTTGATGGTGTGATTCCAGGCAAACCAATTGATATCGCGCAAGTGAAAGAACTACGCAAGCGCACAGAGTTTGAAGTGTCCCAAAAAATGACCGGTAAGGAGAGTGGCCTGACACAGCAAACACAAGATGAACTTAGTAATTGGGATGCACTATTCCATTCCGAAGTCCACGGCGTCCATTTGTCGCTTGCGGCTGCACTGGGATTTATGAAAGGAACTGAGCTGCAACCAGCTCTGCCCCGGTTCGACGCGGTGCAGTTCGCTATGTTTGTGAACCGATATTTCGAAGTTTGCTGGATGGCACATCGACTTATTCCGGCGCTTCAGCCATCCAGCGTGCCGCTCTCCCAAGCATGGATGGATAAGTGGGGCGTGCTCGATGACGCATTGGAAATGACAGTACAAGCACTCACGGTGCAGCATGGACATAAAATCGGTGCTGCGATCGTAGAACTAGTCAAGACAAAATTTCCATTCAATGCACAATCTGACTTTCCGCTGTAGTTTTGCTTAGCCCATCAAAGCATTCCCGTTAATCTGATCTTTTCCATCTCTGAGCGTTGCCACATCCATTTTTCACAGCTTCAGCGGGGATGAAATTTGGATTTTTAAAGGTGTCCTAATGCTGAGTAAACTCAATCCCTCACAATACGAAGCAGTTAAGTATCTGGATGGCCCCCTGTTGGTACTGGCTGGCGCAGGCAGCGGCAAAACGCGTGTTATCACACATAAGCTGGCCTATCTGATCGAGCAATGCAGCTATGCACCACACAACATCGCCGCAATCACCTTCACCAACAAGGCTGCGAATGAAATGCGTGAGCGCGTGGGCAAGCTGTTAACCGGGCGCAATACCAAGGGTTTAACCATTAGCACCTTTCATGCGCTGGGTATGCAAATCTTGCGTGAAGAGGCTGGTCTGCTCGGCTACAAAAAACAGTTTTCTATCTTCGACAGTGCTGATACAGCAAAGATCATTAGTGAGCTGTTGGGTGCACCGGACAAGCAAGATATCCGTATCGCACAAAGTGTCATGTCCAAATGGAAATCCTCTTTCATTTCGCCGGAACAAGCGTTAAGTCTGGTAGAAAACGAAGCAGATCAACGCACTGCATTACTTTATGCACGTTATCAGGAAACATTACGCGCCTATCAGGCGATGGATTTTGATGACTTGATCCGTTTGCCAGTGGATTTATTTCAGGGTTTTCCTGAAGCCCTGCTACGCTGGCAGCAACGTTTTCGTTATTTGTTGATCGACGAATATCAGGATACCAATGATTGCCAGTATCAAATGACTCGCTTGCTGGCGGGCAGTCGCGCAGCACTGACGGCAGTGGGCGACGATGATCAGGCGATCTATGCCTGGCGCGGAGCGAGCACCGCGAATTTGCAGAATTTACAAAATGACCACGTGAATTTGCGCGTAATCAAGCTGGAACAGAACTACCGCTCTTCGCAACGCATTTTGACCTGTGCAAATCATTTAATACACAACAACACCAAACTATTCGAAAAAAAACTGTGGAGCGATCATGGACCGGGTGACCCTATCCGCATATTCGCAGCCAGGGACGGTGAGAATGAAGCAGAATCCGTAGTAATGCGTTTGCTGGCACATAAATTTGAACACAACACACGCTTTTCTGACTACGCTATCCTGTATCGCAGCAATCACCTATCGCGTACTTTTGAGGAACAGTTGCGTGGACAGAAAGTGCCTTATACCGTCAGTGGCGGCAGCTCCTTCTTCGATCGCGCGGAAATCAAGGATCTCACTGCCTATTTGCGCTTGATTGCAAACACGGATGACGATCCGGCCTTCATTCGCGCAATTACCACGCCTAAACGAGGTATTGGCAACCAGACGCTGGAGAAGCTTGCGGGCTATGCCGGCACACGCAACATCAGCCTGTTCGCAGCAGCTTTTGAGAGCGCTATGGCGCATCAACTTCCTGCGCGACAACACGAAGAGCTACTAACCTTTTGCAATTTCATTAATCGCATGGAAGCGCGTGCTGACAAGGAGGAGTGCGCGACGGTGATGGCAGATTTAATGAGCGCAATAGATTACGAGGCGTGGCTGTTCGACAGCCATGAACCGCGTCAGGCGGAAAGCAAATGGGCGAATGTTACGGATTTTGTCGGCTGGATCAACCGCAAATCGGAAGCTGACGGCAAAACGTTGCTGGCGATGACACAAACCATCGCACTGATGAATCTGCTCGAATCCCGCGAAGAAGAAGCGGATGCGGTCTCATTATCGACTCTGCATGCTGCCAAGGGCTTGGAATTCGGCCATGTATTCATGGTTGGCGTGGAAGAAGGAACCCTGCCGCACCACCAAAGCGAGCAACCGGAACAGGTTGAGGAAGAACGTCGCCTGATGTACGTGGGCATAACTCGCGCAGAGCGCTCGCTGCAAATCAGTTATTGCACCAAACGCAAAAACGGAAAAGAATGGAAGGTGTGCGAAGCAAGCCGCTTCTTGCAAGAATTGCCCGCAGATGAACTAATCTATTCGGGCGTAGTACCAACAGGCAGCACAACCGAAGTAAGCAAGGATGTGGGGATGGCTAAATTAGCGCGATTGAAGGCGATGTTAGGCTGAGCAATATTGGCACAATGCCAAATATTGGAACGAAAAATTGGATAGTGAAGCTAAGAACGTTAAGGGCGCCTCTAAAAATTCAAATTTCTAAGCAAGGCAAGGCACGAGTAAAAAACTTGAGCGCGGCATATAGTTGATATGTAAGCGATTATTTTTTTTTGAGTAACGCCGTATTGTGACGAAACGGGGTAAGCAGGCAAGCCGCAAAGCGGCTGCTCGCAAAATTGGATTATTAGAGGTGCCCTTAAGTGAAATAAGCAAAGCACAAGTAATCGGTGAAATACGCTACTCTAAATTATTCCGTCCAGTTTGTTGCTACTTTACCCCATCCGTTGCCTTCTCGACTCAAACAGACACACCCCTGCGCTCACAGATACATTCAGGCTTTCCACACTGCCCAGCATCGGGATACGCACCAGCTGGTCGCAGGTTTCTTTGGTAAGCCGACGTAGGCCTTCTCCTTCCGCCCCCAGCACCCAGGCCAATGCGCCGGAATGCCGGAATCCATAAAGGTCAGTTTTGGCCTCGCTATCCGCACCGACTACCCAGATATCGCGTTCCTGTAGCTCGCGCAGGGTGCGCGCGAGGTTGGTGACGGTAATATAGGGAACAGTTTCCGCCGCGCCGCAGGCAACCTTTTCCACGGTCGCATTAAGGCCAACGGCGCGATCTTTGGGAGCGATGACGGCATGGATGCCAAAAGCATCGGCACTGCGCAAACAAGCGCCCAGATTATGCGGATCTTGTACACCATCCAGCACTAGTATTAACGCGGGTTCGGTGAGGGTGTCCAGCACGTCGTCCAGATGCCGCACCTTTTGCGCGGCATCTACGCGAGCGGCGACCCCTTGATGACGAGCATTGCCAGCCATGCCATCGAGACGTTTGGTATCCACTGGGACCACCCGCACGTTGTTACTTTCCGCCAGCTTTAACAGATCACGAGCTCGTGGATCGCGACGTTGAGTGTCTACATAAAGTTCCAGCACGCTGTCCGCCTGCTGGCGAATGCGCGCAGTGACGGCATGAAAGCCATGAATTACACGAGTTTCAGCCATGTCGTTCTTTGGCTTTTTTGGATTTCTTAATTTTCACGTCCTTAGTTGGTGCTTCTCCAGCTGGCAGGTCCAGCACGAAGTCGAGCTTGGTACTTTCCATATCCACTCTCACGACCTTGACGCGCACGCGATCCCCCAGGCGGTAGCGTTTGCCAGAGCGCTCGCCTAGCATCTGGTGCTTGGCCGCATCGTAATGAAAATAATCCGCGCCGAGTTCTGACACATGAACCAGCCCTTCGATGTAAAGATCGTCCAGCGCGACGAACAGGCCGAAGCCAGTCACTGAAGATATGGTGCCTTCAAAGCTGCTGCCGAGATGGTCCCGCATGTAGAAACATTTCAGCCATGCTTCAACATCACGCGTGGCATCGTCAGCCCGACGCTCTGTCATGGAACAATGTATGCCCAGCTCCTCCCACTTCTCTTTTGGTTTGTATTGTTTGTCATTTAGCACAGCCTTAATGGCGCGATGCACCAACAGATCGGGATAACGGCGAATGGGCGAGGTAAAGTGTGTATATGCATCGTAGCCGAGACCGAAATGACCAGTATTTTCCGGGCAATAACGCGCTTGGCGCAATGAACGTAACATCACAGTTTGCAATAAGGCTGCATCAGGTCGCCCCTTGACCTGCTTGAGCAGCTTGGCGTAATCGCCAGCCTCAGGTTTGTCGCCACCTCCAAGTTCCAGGCCGAATTCTTTAAAGAACTCGCGCACTGCTTCCAATTTTTCAGGTGTAGGGCCTTCATGCACACGGTATAACGCCGGGTGCTTACGTTCGCTGAGGAAATTGGCGGTGCACACGTTGGCCGCCAGCATGCATTCCTCGATCAGGCGATGCGCATCGTTACGTACCAAGGGTATGATGCGCTCAATTTTGCCCTGGTCGGTAAACATCATCTGTGTTTCTATGGTCTCGAAGTCAATCGCACCACGTTTCTCGCGGGCTTGTAGCAAAGTCTTAAATAAGGTATGCAAATGATTGATTTGCGGTAGCACGGCGGCAAATTTTTGTGCCATTTCGCCTTCCGGGTGAGCCAGCATATCGGCTACCTGGTTGTAGGTTAGGCGCGCCTGCGAGAACATGACCGATGGATAGAAGCGGTAAGCTTCAATATCACCTTGAGCGCTGATCTGCATATCACATACCATGCACAGGCGTTCAACATGTGGATTAAGCGAACAAAGGCCGTTGGAAAGCTCTTCCGGCAACATTGGAATAACGCGGCGAGGGAAATATACCGAGTTACCGCGATTCAAAGCTTCCTTATCCAGCGCATCTCCGGACTTTACATAATGACTTACATCGGCAATTGCCACCACCAGGCGGAAGCCATTGGCATGCGGCTCGCAATACACCGCATCATCAAAATCCCGCGCAGTCTCGCCATCTATGGTGACAAGTGGCAACTGACGTAAATCTTCGCGTCCTGCATAATCTTCCGGCAGCACTTGGGGCGCAATTTTTTCAGCTTGTTGTTTCGTGTCAACTGGAAATTCATACGGCAGATCATGCTTGCGCAATGCAATTTCAATTTCCATGCCAGGGTCGGCATAATTGCCCAAAATCTGCACGATACGCCCTATGGGTTGTGCATTTTTACTGGGTTGCTGCAAAATTTCCAGCATCACCACCTGCCCCGCCTTTGCCCCGATGTGCTCACCTGGCGCAACAAGGATATCCTGACTAATGCGACGATTTTCCGCTACCACGAACTGAATGCCATGCTCCTCATACAACCGCCCGACCAGACGCTGGGTAGCGCGCTCCAGTACTTCCACTATGCTGGCCTCGCGGCGCCCGCGCCGGTCGGTGCCCGTTTCACGTACCACCACAGTATCGCCATGCAACGCTTTATGCATTTCCTTGGCACTCAATACCAGATCGGCGCTGCCATCATCAGGAATCAAAAAGCCAAAGCCATCGGGATGGCCTTGTACCTTGCCCTTAATCAGGTCAAGTTTGTCCATTACGCAGATTGCCCGCTTGCGATTACGCATTATCTGACCATCGCGCTCCATGGCGCGCAGGCGGCGCGTAAACAGTTCAGCCTCGTGTTCATCAATATGCAACATGTGGCACAACTCTTCTTCAGCAACCGGCACGCCTTGCTTCTCCAATAATTGCAGAATGTACTCGCGGCTGGGTAATGGGTGATCATACTGGGCACGCTCGCGATCCAGGAATGGATCGAGCTCACGGATGTTTTTTTTCTTATTTGTCATTGACAGAAAATCCTATAACGATTAACTTGTGCGCCCTCAAGAAGCAAAATTTTATTTTATTGCCCAGATGGCGGAATTGGTAGACGCGCACGGTTCAGGTCCGTGTGCCGCAAGGTGTGGAGGTTCGAGTCCTCTTCTGGGCACCATAAAATAAATTATCACTATAATTCATCATTTTACAAAGTGCCCATTGGGGCATTTTTTCATTTATTTTCATATTAGCTAGTTTAATTGATTTTTTCAGAAATTCTCCAGAGAGCATTACAGGCATTTGCATAATGCAACGCCCTCGCAACATTTTTGATCAAATTCAATAATTACAATAAAGTTCCCGGTAATTTGACACAAAGTGTCTTAAAAGTATTTTAAATTAAATTTAATTATCATCCTTAAATACATTAAGTTAAGAAATGGTATTTGTTTTCATAAATTTTGCGTCATGATACGCAAAACATTGTTCAATAGATAACAATATGAAGAAGCGGGTAGCAGTTAACCCATCAGAATAAGGTCTTGCAGAACAAATCAAATCAAGCGCAAACGTCATATGCAAAAATATAAAATTCAACTAATAGACTGAGCTACAGATAAATTCTATTGTTATCAATGATAGCAGGAAAGCTTGATGCCTTGTGCAAAGACGCCGATTCCATTAGTAAAATAGCTAAAATTTAATTTTTTTGGTCGTCGAAGAATAAATAGTCGTCATTGAAAACTTGCGAAAATGGGATGTTCATTTACTTTCTGGGGTGAACAAGCGTTGTGGGATTTGCAAGAATTTTGTCTGTCGAGTATGAGTTTATTGCAAAATAAAACCACATAAATTGAAACAAATTCATCAGGAATATATGTTTCGGTTGAGGCTGAATCAGCACCGTGGACTGTGCGAACTGGCAAGCCAGATTAGCTGGAATGGGACAGAAGAACAACCATATTTTAGACAGGAACAAAGCTTGACATGGATTTTTTCCCCATTTTTCTAAACATCAAGGAGAAAAAATGCCTCGTTGTGGGAGGTGGTGAAGTTTCCTTTAGAAAAGCTTCCGTGCTGATGCAAGCTGGCGCATCAGTAAAGATAGTATCGCCAGAATTGTGCGAGGCTTTTAAAAATATTCCCAGCATCGAATATGTTGCAGATCGGTTTCAAGCTGCACATTTGAATGGCATTACACTTGTTATTGCCGCCACAGATGAAATCGAGACTAACGAAGAAATTTCGAACGAAGCAAAAAAAAGAAACATACCCGTCAATGTGGTCGACAACCCCGATCTCTGCACCTTCATTATGCCCGCAATACTGGATCGCTCTCCCCTCATGGTAGCTTTTTCAACCGGAGGGGCCTCCCCCGTTCTGGCAAGGATTTTACGTGGCAAGTTAGAAACGCTAATACCGCCAGGATATGGTCGACTAGCTGCATTCGCCGCCAAATTCAGGCAAGCGGTCAAAACGCATATCAGTAATTCTGGTAAACGTCGGATATTCTGGGAAGACGTGCTGGAAAGTCCAATTGCTGAAAAAGTTTTTTCGGGCAACGACAAATCTGCCGAAGACATGCTACTCACTATGCTAAAAGACAATAATCATGGCCCAATCGGTGAAGTATTTTTGGTGGGTGCAGGCCCAGGCGCCCCCGATTTGCTCACCTTCAGAGCGTTACGGCTGATGCAAAAGGCAGATGTAGTGCTTTATGACAACCTTGTTTCCAAGCCGGTGCTGGAAATGACGCGACGCGATGCAGAAAGAATATTTGTCGGCAAGATGCGCGGTCACCACACGATGCCGCAAGAAAGCATAAACGATCTTTTGGTAAGACTAGCAAAAGAAGGAAAACGGGTCTTGAGGCTAAAGGGTGGAGATCCCTTCATTTTCGGCCGTGGCGGGGAAGAAATCGAGACACTATCAGAGCATAAAATAAATTTCCAGGTCGTACCGGGTATCACCGCTGCATCCGGTGTTGCAGCCTATGCCGGAATACCGCTCACGCACAGAGACCATGCGCAATCCTGTATTTTCGTAACTGGCCATCTGAAAGATGGTGGCATGAACCTCGATTGGGAAATGCTGGCACGTCCCAATCAGACCATTGTGGTTTACATGGGCCTGCATGGTCTCGAAATACTATGCTCCAACCTAATAACGCATGGCTTGCCGGAATCCACCCCTGCCGCCATCGTGCAACAGGGAACAACACAAAATCAGCGTGTAGTTTGCGGAACTTTAGCTACATTACCAAAAGTCGCAGAGGCTGCAAAGCTTAAAGCACCTACTTTAATCATCATAGGTGGCGTGGTGAAACTCAGAGAGAAACTCTCGTGGTTTGAGCCTGATAAAACTTAAATAAGACACATATATTCGTGCATTAAACTTTAACAAACAATTATAATGTTATGTAAAACAACAATAATATTATTTATATAATATTATTGTTGTTTTACGAGCTGCTTGGATTTCAAACGTTTAACCTCCTCTGCTGCTTGCCACAAATACCACGTAGCTGTTGAGCGATATGGACTCCATGCTAGCCCAATTTTGGACAGCTCCTTGGGCAAGGGCTGCTTGGACAGTGACTTCATCACTCGCCAGCCTTCACGCACGCCAAAATCGTCAACGGGCAAAACATCAGGGCGTTCCAGCGTGAAGATAAGAAACATCTCTACCGTCCAGCGGCCAATACCGCGTAGCGAAACCAGCCGAGAGACCAGTTCTTCGTCCGTCATTGCCAACGCAGCACTTCTGACGGGCACTACCCCATCCAAAGTCCCTTCTGCGATTCCGCGAATTGTCGTAACTTTCGAAGCAGAGAAACCACAGGCGCGCAGTATGTTTCCCTCGGTCGCAAGAATGCTCGTCGGCGATGGAAAGGATCCGCCCGGATAGAGCACCAAGAATCGGTTAAGTATTGCTTCGGCGGCCCGCGCATGGAGCTGCTGATAAGCGATTGCCCGAATCAACGCCTCATAGGGTTCACGTTCCGGTTTTGGCTGCAATCCACATCGGCCGACGCGAGCAATCAAACTTGCCCAATCGGGATCTGAGTCTGCCAAATGCGCAACTGCGGGGCCAAATTGATCAATAATCGTACTGGTGGTGCCTGCTGCCACAGTCATAGGGCCTTCCTGAACGTCAGGTTGATACGCTTGCGGCCAAGGATAGGATGATATCCTTCCAAAAGTGGAGCAATGCCGTGAAAATTAAATCTGGCGAGTCCACCCCAAACCACTACATCACCATGTACAAGTTGATAGCGCTTTGGTCGAATGGTGCGACTTAATCCACCGAACAAAAACACCGCAGGTAGGCCAAGGGAAACTGAGACAATCGGGGCAGACTGGTCGCGCTCATTCATATCCTGATGCAAGGATAACCGAGCCCCTGGTTCGTAACAGTTAATCAAGCAGGCATCGGGCAAAAAATTTTCATACCCGGCTCGCATCGCCGCCCTCCTCGCCACGTCTATGAATGTTTCAGGCAAAGCTGGCCATGGACGTCCAGTTTCTGGATCAATAACATCATAGCGATATCCGCTACGATCTGTTATCCAGCCGACCTGACCGCAATTGCTCATTGCCACCGACATCCGAAAACCTCCTGGGGTAATCATGTGACGCAAAGGCGCTTGAGCAGTGACCTTGTCTAGCGTGCTCATTAAGGCAGTATCGACATTTTTGGCAAAGCCGCGCAATAAAAATGCGCCGTCATCAAGACAAACCTGTTGCAGATTGAGGTCTGGCAGACCCTCAAAAAGATCAGCATTCATATTGTTATTTACCAAAAATTATTATTGAACATCTTGAAAAAATTAGAGTGCATCTCTATAAATTGCGATAAATTCCGCCAAAATTGAGTTTTTCCTGATTTTTTCAGGACACTCCTGAGTTTTTATGCCATAACAAGTGCACCACTTCCTTCTTGCTGCGTTTGGCGTCGTGTCTAATTGTTAGCCTTGAAACATAATATATAGTGTCCAGCACCGTCTTGCTCTTGCAATTTATGCCTGAAAACAGGCTCTAAGCTACCACCCCGATTCGCGTTCCGGTGTTGCCGTAATCTTGTGTATGCTTAAATCCGAACCATTAAATTCTTCTTCCGCACTCAATCGAATACCTACGGTTTTCTTCAGAACAACATAGACTAAAAAGCCACCGCCAAATGCAATGGCGATACCCAGCAGCGTACCGATTATTTGCGCCATAAAACTGACTCCGCCAAGCCCTCCCAATGCCTTTAGCCCGAAGATGCCTGCTGCGATACCGCCCCATGCGCCACATAATCCATGAAGCGGCCAGACGCCGAGCACGTCGTCGATTTTCCACCGATTCTGCGTCAAGGTGAACATCCATACAAACAACCCGCCCGCAATGCCACCGGTCAATAATGCGCCAAGGGGATGCATCACATCCGAGCCGGCGCATATGGCTACCAACCCGGCCAGCGGGCCGTTATGTACAAAGCCTGGGTCATTCTTGCCAGCAAAAAGTGCAACAAGTGTACCGCCCACCATCGCCATCAGCGAGTTAACTGCAACCAAGCCACTAATCTTGCCAATTTCTTGCGCTGACATGACATTAAAACCGAACCAACCAACGGTGAGGATCCATGCTCCTAGTGCAAGAAAGGGAATACTTGAAGGTGGATGCGCCGAGATACGCCCTTCCTTGGTGTAGCGTCCACGCCTCGCACCAAGCAGTAAAACGGCCGCCAGAGCTATCCAGCCACCCACTGCATGCACCACAACAGAACCGGCAAAATCATGGAATTCCGCGCCGAATTTGGATTGCAGCCAACTCTGCACACCAAAGCGATGGTTCCAGGCGATGCCCTCGAAAAAAGGATAAATAAAGCCGACCAGTAGAAAGGTGGCGGCTAGCTGCGGATTGAATTTGGCACGCTCTGCCATACCACCGGAAACAATTGCGGGAATGGCGGCAGCAAAGGTAAGGAGGAAGAAAAATTTGATCAGTTCATAGCCATTTTTCTGAGCCAATTGTTCAGCATCGGTGAAAAAATTAACACCGTAGGCGATGCCGTAGCCGATAAAAAAATATGCCAGCGTGGAGATGCCGAAGTCGGTGAGAATTTTCACCAATGCGTTCACCTGATTTTTCTTGCGCACCGTACCCAATTCAAGAAATGCAAATCCTGCGTGCATCGCAAGAACCATGATGGCGCCGAGCAGAATAAACAACGCGTCACTGCCCGCTTTCAGGCTTCCAATATTTTCCATTTCTTACTCCATATATGAACTAGCCCTGAGGTATATGCAAATTTCGTTCCAGTTTTATTGTGTCTTGATTTGCATACATATTCCTGTGGAATCAATATTCATACATGAATATGTTCACCAGTTTGGTGCATTGTTACCTCATTCATGCTTCATATTGGCGCGTCATCCTGAACTAACAAAGTAACGATATGAAGATTTCCAGCCATTTAATATTTTTCCCAGCCATTTAACATCTTTTCCAGCCAGAAAATGCCAACCATAGTTTTACTGTCATTGATTTTGCCTTGTCTTATCCAGTCCAGTGCATCGGTGAGCGATAGCTCAAATACTTCGAGAAACTCGCCATCGTCTAATTGTCTCCCTTGGTAGGTCAGACCTCGCGCCAGAAAATATTCCATGCGTTCATCGGCATAACCTATGCACGGCCAAGCCGTGGTCAAATGCGTCCAGTTGCTGGCGATGTAGCCGGTTTCCTCCAACAATTCGCGTTGCGCGGTGAGCAAAATATCTTCACCATGATCAATTTTTCCGGCAGGCAGCTCGATGAATTCACGTTGCGGCGCATAACGAAATTGCCGCTCCATCAATAGATCGCCATTATCCAGAATCGCCAGCACCGCCACCGCACCGGGATGGGCTATATGTTCACGCGTACTTACACTGCCATCTGGCAACTGCACATTGTCTTTAAACACCTTGATGAAATTACCTTCATACATGGCCATCGAATCAATACGCGTTTCTTTTAAATCCATAAATGCTCCTTAAATTTTATCAACGATATGCATGGCACACGCAGGTGACTATGCATTAATAATGTCTTAACCCGTTTCGCCAGATTTGCAAACATTTATCAATTTTTGGCAGTCGTCAATTACCGGCAAACATTGAACTCCCTGGCAGACCCAAGCGCTAACGCCTTGTGTGAAAGGCTTCGTCAGCGTTTCCGGTAGTCCGACAAGCTCGCCTTCCAAAGCCAGGATCAGGGTACCAGGCCAATAATGTTGAAATAATTGTTGGCACCACGCTGCGCTTGCTCCTGGAGCGCCACGCAAAATAACGATTTGCGGCGGCATGAGATATTCTTGCAAAGTCATTAAAAGGCTAGTAAAGCTCATTGGTTGCTTTGCAAAAAACGGATAATAAAGCGTCAGCGTGCGCTCGGCTGCCGCAAGGTAGCGTTTCTCTCCCAGTATATGGCCGAGGCGCTGTAACGCGAGCGCTGCGATGCCATTACCGGAAGGTATGGCATTATCATGCTCCGGCTTGGGGCGATGGATGAGCTTTTCGTGGTCGTGGCTGGTAAAGAAAAACCCACCCGCTAGCTTATCTTCGAATTGTTCCAGTAACACATCGGCGAGCGCGCGGGCAAATTCCAGATCAACCAGACGGAACTGCGTTTGCAGCAATTCAAGCAAGGCGTCCAGCATGAATGCATAGTCGTCAAGATAGGCATTCAGATGCGCCTTGCCGTCCTTGCTGGTAGCAAACAGGCGACCATTTTGCCACATCATGGCATATATAAAATCCACCGCGCGCTGCGCCGACAATACCCACTCTGACTCGCCCAGTCTCCTGCCGGCACGCGCCATACCTTTGATCATTAGAGCGTTCCAGCTGACCAGTATTTTTTCGTCACGTCCCGGGCGCACCCGGTTTGCACGCGCGGCGAACATTTTTTTTTGCGCACTGGTGAGTTGCTGCGCGATTTGCTCAAGGGGCAGATGACGCTCTTCCGCTATGGTGGCCAGCGACTGGACAACTATCAAATTCCAATACTTATTTTCGAAATTGGGCGGATGATCCAGACCGTAGTGAGCGGCAACAATGGCATATTCTTCCACGCTCAACAGGCTTGCGGCCTGCTCCGGCGTCCACACATAAAATTTGCCTTCCTCGTGTTCGGAATCAGCATCCAGGCTGGAATAATAACCGCCTTGTAGCGACTGCATTTCACGCATGACCCAGCCCGAGATGCCCTGCACCACGCGCTTGAATGATATCTCGCCTGACAGCACATACGCATCGGTGTAAAGTGCCAGCAATGGGCCATTGTCGTACAGCATTTTTTCAAAATGGGGAATTTCCCAACGCTCATCCACACTATAGCGGCAAAAACCGCCACCCAGCTGATCGTAGATCCCGCCCTCCGCCATTTTGCGAAGAGTGTGGAGCACCATGCGTCGCGCGTCGGGGTTACCTCCGCGTGACGCATACCGTAACAAAAATTCCATTTCGGTCGGGAGCGGAAATTTGGGCGCACCGCCGAAACCACCGTGAATGGGATCAAAAGATTGCTGCAATCCGCTGAATGCGTCTTCTAATGACGTTTTATTGAAACTAACCTGATTTTCTGCGCTCGGCAGGCTGGTGCCGAACATTTGCATCAACGACGCACTTTGTTTGGCAATGCCATCCTGACGTGTGCGGTAAAGCTCAGCCACACGTTCGAGCAAAGGCACAAAGCTAGGCAGGTTGTAACGTGCCTCTTTTGGAAAATAGGTGCCGCCAAAAAACGGTACTTGATCGGACGTTAAAAATAAGGTGAGCGGCCATCCGCCATTACGCCGGGTCAGCATATTATGGGCAGCCTGATAAATGTAATCCAGATCAGGGCGCTCTTCACGATCTACCTTGATATTGATGAAATGTTGGTTCATCACTGCGGCGACGTCCGCATCCTCAAACGACTCGTGTGCCATGACATGGCACCAGTGACAAGCCGAATAGCCGATGGATAGCAGGATCGGCTTATTCTGTTCGCGAGCACACCTCAGTGCTTCCTCGCCCCACGGAAACCAGTCAACCGGGTTGTCGGCATGCTGCTGCAAATAGGGGCTGGTCTCTTGGGCTAGGCGATTAGGCATATTGGGCTCAATAAAAAATACTTTGATATTGTCAGCACTGATGCTTGCTTGACTCCGAACTTGCAGTTATACAACATTACCGTCACCATCACTACGGGATGAGCACTCTATCCATGCATGCTGACTTTGCCGCCTTAAAAGCTCACATTGTCTCTTTACTATCCAGTTCGAAGGAATGAATGCCACAGCATTAACAATTCCGTGTACACAAAATTCAGGACACCCTCTGGTAAAAGCATTTTTTTCAACCTGAAAAGAGTTGAACGCTTCACGATAGTTTATTGGATCAGCTATACTTAAAAAAGTGATATTTGCGCTCTCAGGACATCTCTGAAATTCGGTTTCCACCCAATATTGTGTTAAAAAATCTTGTTTATATGGTCAGATAAATGCGAAGCCCTGAAATTATTCCCATGACTTGCATTCCGGCAAACTCTGAATTTTCAAAGACACCCATCAGATTTGAATCCGTCTAATTATTTGGTGCAATTTTAGTTTGAATCCACAAGTCTGTTTTTCCAAGAAAAACTCAACAAGTGCTTCTCAATCATCCTGGTAACTCATCATAAAGCGCACGTACAAGTTTTTTGCCCTTGCTGTTCTTATCTTGCTTCTTATTGCACTGGCCCTTACCGCCTTCTTTATTTATCGAGAAACAGAAACCTCTGCATACCAGGCACGCCTTCTGGCAAAACTGGCCAATGATCTTCGCTGGGAGATGAAAAGCGGTCCAAATGGTGGTTTACACTTACCACAGGCAGGGCCATATGACACGCGCCTTGGATATAGTCGGTTACCAGAGTTGCTTAAGAACCTGACCGAACGCGGCTTCCATGTGCATGCTCAGGCAAGAATTTCCCCGCGTATGAAGAAAGTCGTTGAGCAGGGATTATTCGTTCCTTACCGTGAAAAAGCACAGGCCGGTCTCAATATTGTCGACGGCAACGGTCAGCCACTTTACCGCGCTGTTTTCCCAACTCGCGTTTATGAAAACTTTGAATCGGTTCCGCCACTGGTAACGGGCAGCCTGCTATTTATCGAGAATCGTGAGCTGTTAGACCCGGCCCAATCCAAAAAAAATCCGGCCATCGAGTGGACCCGGCTTGGAAAAGCTGTGCTGGACAAGACGATTCAGTTCGTTCGCCCCGAACACGACGTACCGGGCGGTAGCACGCTTGCAACTCAAATTGAGAAATACCGGCATTCTCCCCACGGGATGACCCTCAGCCCCAACGACAAGGTGCAACAGATCGCATCCGCCTCCGTGCGCGCTTATCTGGATGGTGAGGAAACAATGCCTGCCCGCAAGCGTATCGTAGTAGATTATCTTAATACAGTTCCACTTGCCGCTGCCTCGGGCTTCGGGGAAGCAAATGGACTGGGAGACGGTTTGTGGGCATGGTACGGCCTGGATTTTGAACGGACCAATCGCATCCTGAAAGCCTGGTCTGCAAGTGGCACGGACCTTGCCGAAACGGCACGTTACTATAAACATGTGTTAAGTCTTATGATCGCCCAGCGCAGACCTTCCAGCTATTTGACTAGCGATCGCAAGGCGCTAAATGAGCTTACCAATAGCCACTTGCGAGTGCTGGCGCAGGCCGGCGTAATATCGCCCAGCCTCAGTGAGGCTGCGCTGAATGTACCGCTTCGCTTCCGCTATGCCGCTGTGCCAGAGGAAACCAGAAATTTCTCTGCCTCAAAGGCTGCTAATGCGGTGCGTGTGCGCCTTGCTTCCCAAATGGGACTACAACGTCTGTATGAGCTGGATCGTCTGGATCTATCGGTGCAAAGCACGCTCGACGGCGAATTGCAAAAAAAGACTACCGATATCTTGCGTCAGCTCAAGAACCCTGAATATGCGCGCGCTGCGGGACTCTATGGCAATCGCCTGCTGGGAGAAGCGGATCCGGGCAAAATCATATACAGCTTCACGCTTTCAGAACTAACGCCGCAGGGTGCAAAATTTCGAATTCAGGCTGACAACTTCGATCAACCCTTAGACATCAATAAAGGCACTAAGCTGGATCTTGGATCCACAGCAAAACTAAGGACATTGGTAACTTATCTTGAAATTATCGAAGCACTGCATCGCAAATATGCTGAACTCGACCCGGAAGCGTTACATAAAGAAGAGAGCGATCCTAACGACGTCCTCAGTCGCTGGGCGATCGAATATCTGCTGCAAAGCACGGATAAAAGTTTGGCAGCCATGCTGGGAGCTGCCCTGGAACGCCAATATTCTGCCAACCCTTATGAACAGTTCTTTACCGGTAGCGGAGCGCATTATTTTCAAAATTTCAAACATGAAGACGACAGCAGAATACTGAGTGTACGCGAAGCGACGCTCAATTCCGTCAACCTTGTTTACATCCGCCTTATGCGCGATATCGTGCGCTACCATATGCTTCATATCAAGGGTTCGTCTGCCAAGATACTCAGGGATGCTGACCATCCTGATCGTGAGATATACCTCAGGCGATTTGCGGACAAGGAAGGCACGGAATTCATTAACCGCTTTTATCTTAAATATAAGAATAAAACGGCGAGCGAGATTGACGAGATATTTTTTTCCAGCTTCCGGCACACGCCGCGCCGACTTGCCGCCGCTTACCGCTATATTCATCCTGAAGCTACCCCCGCTCAGTTCAATAAATTCATGACATCGCGTCTGCCTGGCCTTCAAGGGTCGGACGAGCGCGTTCTCCATGACCAGTATCAGCGCTATGCGCCAGGCAAATACTCGCTGGCGGACCAAGGTTATATCGTAGCCGCACACCCCTTGGAACTATGGCTGGTGCACTATTTAAGTAACCACCCGAATGCGAAATATAAGGACGTGATCAAAGCCAGCGGCGAGGAGCGTGTGGCTGTCTATCGCTGGCTATTCAAGACCATCCACAAGAATGCACAGGACATCCGAATCCGCAGCCTGCTGGAACTGGAAGCCTTTCTGGAGATTCACCGCGGTTGGAAACGCCTCGGCTATTCCTTCGATGCACTTGTACCATCGCTAGCCACGGCTATAGGCAGTTCGGCTGACCGCCCTGCCGCACTCGCCGAACTGATGGGCATTATCTTGAACAATGGGGTTCGGGTACCCGCGATGCTCATCGAACGTCTGCACTTTGCAGCGGGCACTCCCTTTGAAACCATTGTGGAACGCACCCCTGACCAAGGCGAAAAAATGTTCTCACCCGACCTGGCGGCTGTGGTGCGTGACGTATTGACCGGAGTAGTGGAAAAAGGCACTGCTTCGCGACTTGCCCATTCCATTTTAAAAGAGGATGGTACCTGGATTCCGATAGGCGGCAAGACTGGAACCGGCGATCATCGTTATGTCACTTTTTCATCGGCGGGTGTTATCAAGGAATCCCATGCGGTAAATCGCTCAGCCACTTTTGTGTTCTTCATCGGGGATCGATTTTACGGGACGCTGACCGCATTTGTGCCAGGCGCGGACGCGGCTAACTATCAGTTTACTTCAGCCCTCTCTACGCAAGTTTTGAAATACCTCTTGCCCACTTTGAAACCGCTCATTGATAAGGCTCAACCTCTGCCCGAACTAACATCATCGAAACCAACCGTCAAACACAGCTCGCCAAAAGAAGAGGGAGGAGATGAGGCCGTAAATTCCAGCCAACAACCCGCTCCGGTAGAAGATGAACTCCCTTGATGGGTGAAATTGGCTTCAAATTATTTTATCGACTTGCATTGCGCCGCGCGTGATGTGAAGCACCAACCAGCAGTGCTAACACCAGCAACATCGCTAATCGCGGTGTATCAAGCAAACTGTCCACAAATCCAATCGTAAGCAAACCGCTGATACCAGCCAGCCATACAGTTGCGAGGGGTTCACCTGCCCATGAGCCGCGCATCAAGCGCCAAACTGCGGCTATTATCAAAATACAAAAAATCGCCAATCCTACTAAACCTTGTTCAAAGGCCAGGTGAATCCACATATTTTTTGTGTGCCAAGGAAGGTGATTCCCTGATTTAAAGAACCAATAATCACCTCCTTGCGCGAAGTCGCCATTCGATATGAGATTGGCGCCGCCACGGTCAAGCAGGCGGATATTATCGACATCCACGACGCCCTTGTCTTGTGGATTAAAGAGAGATAACTGAACTGGCCGTCTAGCCCACCACGCACCCTGCCCCACTTGGTCGCTGGAAAAAGTAATGCTTTGATGCTGCCATCCCTTACCCGAGGCAACGGGTATGCTCAGCCATTTGCAAAGATGAGAGTTGAGCAATTTTTTCTCGCAGATAGGCGCATCGAGTTGTTTGGTCTGATCATTTGAGCGCACATCCAGCTCGAGGGTATACGGCGTTTCGGGCGTTACCGCGACACTCTGCGCCATATACAGCGTCCCACCTGAGTTCAAACTCAGATAGCGGTTACTGCCTTCGGTTTGATAGCGATAATTTCCCAGCGATGAATCAAAATTGGCGTAGAAATAACGCCCGGGAAATGTGCCCAGTCCGGCACCGAAAAGTCGTTCGCCCCAATTGTTTTGCAGCAAGCCCAAAGCATGGGTCCAGTGAGCAAATCGGGTTTGTGCATCTGCTTCGGTTTGAGTGAAGCGTTGCTGCAAAAAAGTGGCGGTCGAAAGCCCCGCGATAACCAGCACGACCCCTGCGATCAGCGCCACACTGGCCGTGTAGCGCAAAGTGCGCGACGTCCCCCGTGCACGCAAGGTTCGATAAACGCCTAAAGCCAGCACTGCGAAGACCACCGCGAGAGCCACGATTCCGCCTCGCGCTACGGTTGTAATCAAAGCATAAATGGCAAGAAGAAACACGCCCATGGCGACTGCTTTAATCCAGGTTCTTTTTTCCTGCAAAAACAATGACCATGCGAAAGGCAGAGCAAAAACCAGATACGCCTCAATATGCCCGCCACCAATATGCATGCTGGAAAATGTCGCAGTCACGCGATAATCAGGAGCACTGCTACCGCTGAAGCGCCAATACTCCCACAGCGCTGATATAGCTACGCCTGCCAAGCCTATGAGCATACCTGCTGACAACAGCTTCATTGGTCGCACCTCATTGAGGTATGGCCTCAACATAGCGAACAAAACCATGCCCCACAGAAAGCCTTTTGCCACACGCAGGCTGTTGTAATGGCTAAAATAGGAAGCAAAGGAATTTGCATCCAATGGCTGAAGCGGCAGCAAACCCGTCAATCCGCTAATCAGAACGGAAGCCATTAATAATGTAGCAAGCATGAGAGGGGCAGCGTGGCCAGAGTCAGTACGATTAACAGGCGCACGCCAAAGCAGGGCTGCCAGTGTGGCCGCCAGCAGCAAATCGAATTCATCGAGAAAAAACCGACCGGTCCAAAATGCAAGATCCAATACTGGCAACGCTGCCGGAACAATCACGAGCCATGCCTTGGGATAACACCAAAGCAGCGCGAGATACAGCACAAACCCGCCTGCGAGCAGCACGTTCCAACGCGGAAAATCAAGCAACGCCCACCCAGCCGCACCGATCACAATCAACGCGAACGCGCGGCGGGCAAGGAGCGCCGCAGCCGATAGAGGACGCGGTGGGTATTCTGTTGCATCCTGGGGTGCGTTGCGGAACTCACTATCGAGGCAGGTGCGCAGCGGTAGCGTGGCTCGGCCTCCACTGGGAGCACTGCCGTCGCCTCGAAAGTTATTTTCGATTGCCGGCTTGCCAGCACTTACTGGGGGCGACACATCCCTGCCTGAGACAGCCGCCGCCAGCGTACTGGATGCCTCGGTCCGCACAATCTCGCCTGCTAACCGGGAACGCTCGCCAAGCCAGAGGCCCATTGCCAACCCCGGCAGCAGAGCCATGACTTCAACAACATCCTCAAACCGAAAATTTTCTGCGGCAAGGGATGCGCAGACCATGAAGCCAAAGACACCAACGCTCCCCCATACCCGTGCCTGTCGCCCGTATCCAGCAAATCCACAGACCAGACCCAGAGCTCCCCAAAGCATAACCGGCTTGAGGAGTTGATACACTCTATCCGGGAGATTCCAATGGGTGAATGCCGTTTGACCAAGTGTAGCTTTGGTATCCAGCGGCAAGAGCGTGAAAAGAAGTGCAGCAAGAACGGAGACACCCCACAGTGCAGGCAGCCCGCGCACGCTCGCCTGAACCCAAGCCGCCAATGGCAAAGCCGCAAACCAGCCTACAATACTACCCAACGCCAGCCCAGCGATAAGCCCAGTGATTGGCCAGAACTCATAGCGGACAGTGATCCCATGCCTGAGGCCAAGAAAAAGGATGGCAAGGACTAAAGTTACCCCTATGTAGAAACTCCAAGAGCGGCTCGGCTGCGAAGCCCATCGGCAACGAGCGAAAGATTGCCAAAACGTCCCAACCAGCAGCACCAGTATAAATTGTGGGAAAAATTCGCTGCCACCTGACCATCCTGTTGCCAGATCAAGGCGGTGCAGGAGGGCGTTTTCTGGCGCATGGAAAGGCAACCCAGCCTGCAGGTAAGCTGCCCAGATTGATAATGAGATTGCGAGTGGTAAGAATTGACCCCGGCCGGAGGCCGGGTTAGAAATGAGCGATTTCAAAATACTTGCTATGCCTGAGTCCCCAGTCGCGATGCCGACAAGAGGCGAAATCTGATACCCGAATTAGATTTCCTTTAGGCCGATGCGCCATGCATCTGGCGATTCCGTGTCATATGCATCCAGCCAAGCCCCAACAGGCCGATCAGCAACAGGAAAATTGTGCCTGGTTCCGGGATACTGCTTGTCGCATTCCAGAAGTTATAAGTACTATTTAGCTTGTCTATAAAATTGCCGCTGTTACCAGCCTCTTCTGCGATCACCGCTCCCCCAGTGTACGTATAAGTCTTCTTCCCACTTTCAGTGCATGACCCGTTCGCGCTGCCATAGGTATCGCTGATGCCGGTCATGGTCAGCGTCAGTCGATAGTTATCGTTAGGATTGGATGTTCCGCCGGTCAGCACTCCCGTGACGCCCACCACCGTATTGCCCTGGTCCAGCCATTCCAATTGTTTGTTCGTCCCGGGCTTACACATTTTCACGGGCGCACTTACCACGGTCAGCGTCTGCGACTGACCCAGCGTTACCGTAACCGGAGGGCTGTCAAGATTGAGAACCAGTGGTTGGGTAATCGTCCCGGCATGAGTGACGATAGCCGGCTGGGTGACCGTCGCGCCATTAACGCTGAGCAAGTGATCATCGGCCCACGATACAGCCGGCATAATCAGAGAACCTGCCAATATTGCACACTTGAGTAATTGCGTTGTCGTAAATGTATTCATGCTCTCATACTCCAATTAATTGAGTTATGTCCGCCGTATTCACCAAGAAATAACGAAGTTTATACTTTTTATTAAATTAAGCAATTTTCATTCCATAATTTTATATTAACGTATTTTCAATATGTTATATATTTTAAACCATACAAAAAAATAGCTATTGTAAAAAAACCCGACACTTTAACCGGATACCTCCTGTGACCGGATTCGCGCAAGCGCGTCCGGCACCCTGGATAACCGCAGGGCGATGGCTGAATAAATCAAGATCTGAAACATGAGCTCCCAATAGGAAATTCCAAGCGTTATTCCCCCAACTCCATAGGCAACAAGCGACGCGCGAAGCATAGCACCATGATCTACTGCCCACGATTCCCCAGAACGGATTCCGCGCCTAATCATAAAAGAGAGGCTAATTATAGTCCCTATCAGGGGGGTGCTCCACAGTAAAAATCCAGGAATACCATGCTCGACAACCACTTCCACATAGGCGCTGTGCCAATCCAGCGTACCTGGATCGCCAAAACCGTGAAACTTGGCATTTATTGCACGCCACCCTTCGAAGCCGGAGCCTGTCCACGGGTCACTTTGCAAATACGACAGCCCTTGTTTCCATGCCTCTTGGCGGCCTTGAAACGACAGGTCTTGTTGATAAGTCGAGATGGTCTCCATGCGTGCGAGCCATTTTTCCGGCAGATTCACAAATGCCAGCAGCATACCCAGCGCAACAAGTACGATCGCCAAGAACTTGTGCTTGCTATTCCACACCAGCATCGCACTCATCACAGTCAAACTCACAAGCCCCCCGCGCGACCATGAGGTCAAAGCGGCGATGTAGCACAGGATCACTGCAGCCGCGATTGCCCAGCGAAGCGCTGAATCTGAGGTCTGACGCAACCAAAGCACCAAGAGCGGAATAATCATGGCCAAAGCGACCGCGAATTCATTGTTTCCGCCGATCTGACTGTTTGGCGGCCCATAAACTCGATCACTGAACCCTGTCATGACTGCCCAATAGCCGCCTTTCAAGGCTATCAGCGCAATGCCGGCCGCCGTCGCAACAATCAAGTAATGCAGTTTTTCCCGCGTATCAATCAGCCAAAGCGTAAGCAGTAATGGCGGAACAAGTGTGCTCACCTCGAGTAACCTGCCGCGAGCCGTATCCGGCAACAGCGCAAACTGTGTGGTAATTACAAAATCGGCAAAGAGCAAACCCAGCACGACCAAGCGCCAGTCCCAAAAAACCTTGGGCCACTGCCGCGTTTTCCAATAATCAACTACCACCGCGAGGCATGTGGCCAGAAACAATACCTTGAACATCGGAAGCCGGTACATCAGTTCGCCGCCATAGGATTGCGGGTGCATGGCACCAAGAAGTGCGAGACCGACCACACCAAGCCATGGACGCAACAAGGCGAGCCAGCATAGACCGACGAGAATGGTGAGCAAAGCCATATCACGCATGACCATTGCCCCCAGTCACGGGTGGTTGGCTAAAAGGAAGGGCGTCTTGCTCTGTAGTCAAACCGGCGCTTGAAACACGGGCTTGTCCCATTTTCTTTTTACTGCGATGAGTATCGCGCATTCGTGCGCCAAGTAGTGTTGTACCAACATAGCCAGCCAATCCCCCCAAGAACTCCAGCGCCCAGTCCGTAATATCCGCAAATTTACCCGGCAGGAACAGTTGACCGAGTTCGATCCCGAATGCAATCAACCCAATCGCGATCAAAGCGCCCCACCCGGCGATTTTCCGCCACGAATAATGTCGTATTTGAGCCACCCCCAGCGCCAGCAACAAGCCCAGCGGCATAAAGAAGCCGACTTTGTGCAGCACCTCCGTCGCCGCCCGATATTCTGTCCCATAGTAATACGTTTCAAACGGTACCCTGTGCAAGCTTTGCAGGCGCTCCGTTATAAATGCGCGTCCGGTTTGAAAGTCGAATGGATACCAAAAAATTGCCGCCAACAAACCGATCCACAACAATGCAAAACACAGCCACAGCCAACCCTGTGAACGCGATGCAATGCCGGCCTGCGTCGCCTTCTGCGCTTGCCCTGCCCAGTGTCCGCTCAACCACGTACCCATCCCTGCGCCGATTGCCGCTGTAATAATATCCGTGGTATCACTTACGCGTGAGTAGACGAACAGTTGGAGAAATTCAAGGAGCGTTGCGATCCATATAACAGCGAAGAACGACGTCAGGCGCACAGTTGGAGGCGATAAACGCCACAAAAATGCAACCGGCGTCCAAATTAATGCATCAGTTAACAGTCCATACCACGCTTCGGCCGGGTTTGCAAAAACAAAAGAGAACGGTATTAACACCACCCGGCCTTCGCGCCATTTGTGAAAAATTTCGATCGGGCTAAGGGTAAGATCGAGCGGCAGCAAATTGTAGGTGAACATCACAAATATATAGAGATACAACAGCCTGCCGGACAAGGCAAGCGATCCCCGTGCGCTGCGCCATCCCGCCAGCCACTCTGACAAGCGCTGCCCGAAGATGCACCATGCAATTACACCCACAACAGCGCCAATACTCTCCGCAAGAATGTCATTCAGCGACACTGTGCGGGGCGGGAAATACAACTGGACAAACTCGATCGCCACGCTCAACCCGACACAAGCAATAAATACCCACAACGCAATCAACACGCGCACGACCAAACCACGCGCAGGCCACAGCGCACCACTCCAAAAGAAAGCCAGTGGAATGAATAACAGAATGTTCGCCACCCAGTCTGCGCGGTTGCCGATTTTCAAATCGAGGTAACGAATATTGCTGAATGCCTCGAAAGCCTCCCGCAATGGATGATGCTGGAAATTCAGGGGTACGAGACTTCCGTAGATCGCAAACAGCGTATATGCAACGGCAAGAACCAATATGGAAAAACGAGCGGAGGAAATGTTGAACGAGTCATCGTCCGACTTTTGCTTGAGATATTTCGGAGTTGCATGCAAGTCAGACATAAATGAAATTTATTATAGAGTGACGTTGTAATTTCAAGGTCTTTGGTCATTTAAGCATAACCATCAGGATAGGCACTCACATTTGCGTGCACGTCTGCAAACGTTATCCTGTCGTTACCTGCAGTTAGAATCATGATCCCAGTCTTCTAACGTTCATTACAGTTGCAGCCACCCCTGATGATGAAAGAAACTTCAGGTTAAAAGGTGTGATAGAGGCCGTGCAAATTTTTAGTAGTTCACCCCCTACAGTGGACCCCTCCGTCAAGACAATAATGCACCGAGTTTAAGAGGGTAACCTTCTTCAAGCAGCGGAACGGCGCTGCCCCGGTTTTTGGTTTCTTTTTTTGCTTCTATTTCTGGGTGAGCTTTTTCTTTCTCACAGTATTTGTCCACAATCCTTGCGCCGCCGCCACTTGCTGTACGGTATACATGATCCGGTGTTTCATAGCCCAGCGATTGGTGCGGTCTTTCCGTGTTGTAAAGCACGAAGTACTCTGCCAATCCCATCAGCAATTCAGACATCGTGGCATAGCCATTTAAATACACGTCTTCATGTTTGACGCTGCGCCAGAGCCGTTCCACAAAAATGTTATCCAGTGCCCTGCCACGCCCATCCATGCTGATGGCGATTTCTTTTTTTAACAGCACGCCAGTAAATGCTTCGCTGGTGAACTGGCAGCCCTGATCGGTGTTGAATATCTCGGGCGTTCCATATGCCTGTAATGCCTGCTCCAGACAGTCCACACAGAACACACTATCCAGCGTATTCGATAACCGCCAAGACAGCACTTTACGCGAGTACCAGTCGATCACGGCCACCAAGTACACGAACCCGCGCGCCAGGCGGATGTACGTGATGTCCGTACTCCATACCTGATTGGGGCGAATTACATTCACGCCTCTGAGCAGGTACGGATAAACCTTGTGTTGCGGGTGTGGGCGGCTGGTATTCGGCCCCGGTGCCATGCCGGCAAGCCCCATCATGCCCATCAGCCTCTGCACCCGCTTACGGTTGATCTTGTGCCCCAAGCCACGCAGGTAAACCTTGATCTTGCGGCTGCCGTAAAACGGATGTCGGGTGTATTCGGCATCAATCAGCGCCAGTAACGTCAATTCCTGCTCGTCTGCTTTTGCCGCCATTTGCGGCGCATAGACCGTGGAGCGGTTGACACCTGCCAGTTCGCATTGTCGGGTCAGCGCCAGTGGTTCGACGGTGCTGACCCATTGCTTGCGCTTTTCTACTGGCTGATCCCAGACTTTTTTGAGCCAATCCAGTTCCATCTTCAGTCGGCCAATCTCAGAATACAGCCGTTCCGGACTGGCAGACGGGTCGGCAGGCTTCGGCCCGCGCTTGGCATCAAACAGGCTGGATGCCTGCTCTTGCAGCTCCTTCTTCCACAACCCGACTTGCGTCGGATGCACCCCAAATTCCTGACCAATTTCATTCACCGTCTTGATGCCACGGATCGCTTCAAGGGCAACCTTGGCCTTGAATTCACCACTAAAATTCTTGCGCTTCGTTTCACTCATAACCTGCTCCTCAATTGCAACAGGTTACCACCTTAATTTATTGTCTAAAAATTGGGGTCCACTATACCCCGCAATCTAACGTGACCCGCCAGATCAAAGTTTTTTTGGACGGAACTCAAAGCTGACGTAACCTTCGAACAACTGGATGCACAAGCAGTTGAGACCGCCTTGCACTGAACAATGCAAGAAAAAAGTTGTTTAAAGAAATTTTCTTTTAAACAAACATATAGAATCAGAACAACGTTTAGTTACTGAGATTCAAAATCCTTCGTTCAGATTCATTTGTGTATTGGAAAATACTACGGCTATGCAGGCTCCTGGTCCAGATCGAATGCCTTATGAAGCACGCGCACAGCCAGTTCCAAGTATTTTTCATCAATAACAACAGAGATTTTTATTTCCGAAGTGGAAATCATCTGAATGTTAATTCCCTCCTCCGCCAAGGTGCGAAACATTTTGCTGGCGATGCCGACGTGCGAACGCATTCCGACTCCAACTACCGATACTTTGGCAGTCTTATTGTCACCCACCACATTACGAGCACCAATGTGGTTTTGCACCTGGTTTCTCAGAATATCCATCGCCTTATCGAATTCATTGCGATGCACGGTAAAGGAAAAATCGGTGGAACCATCCACGCCGACGTTCTGAATTATCATGTCCACGTCAACATTGGCTTCACTTACGGGCCCCAGTATCTGGTAAGCAATGCCCGGTTTATCCGGTACACCACGCACGGTAATCTTGGCTTCGTCACGGTTGAAGGCTATACCTGAAATAATCGCCTGTTCCATCTTATCGTCTTCCTCAAAAGTAATCAGCGTACCATCGCCTTCTTCCTCAAAGCTCGATAGCACGCGCAACTTAACCTTGTATTTTCCGGCAAATTCAACTGCGCGGATTTGCAATACCTTGGAGCCGAGGCTGGCCATTTCCAGCATCTCCTCGAAGGTAATGGTCTTGAGGCGGCGCGCTTCCGGCACCACGCGAGGGTCGGTAGTGTATACGCCATCAACATCGGTATAAATCTGGCATTCGTCAGCTTGAAGCGCTGCAGCAATAGCCACCCCAGTAGTATCGGAACCGCCGCGTCCCAGGGTGGTAATGTTTCCCTCTTTGTCTATGCCTTGAAACCCAGCCACTACAACCACGTATCCGTTGGCTAAATCGGTGCGAATGTTTTGCTCATCTATGCTAAGAATACGTGCCTTGGTAAAAGCGCTATCGGTGATAATCTTGACTTGTGCGCCCGTGTAGCTTTTAGCCTTCAGTCCCTCTTGCATCAGGCCCATCGACACTAACCCCACGGTCACTTGTTCGCCGGTGGAAACCACCATATCAAGCTCACGCGGATCCGGCTGTGCTTGCATTTCTTTCGCCAACCCGATAAGTCGATTGGTCTCCCCGCTCATTGCGGAAACCACGACGATTATTTGATGTCCGAGTGCTTTGTATTTCGCCACTCGACGCACCACGTTTTTAATGCGTTCCGGACTGCCTACCGAAGTGCCACCATATTTCTGAACAATCAATGCCACGAATTCCTATACCCCGATTACAAAACGGAGTGAATTCTAACCTAAAACCAGAATACAACCCAAGCTCCAAATGCTTCTGGCGCGACAATATGCCATGAGGCGCTGTGCCATGGCACTGCTTCATTTAAAAAACTGAAATGATTTTTACAATTGGCAAGTGGCTAACAGACTACTCTTTCTATAGTTGGATTTTCCACAAAAAATTAACTATAGGGCCGGTAAACCTTCATGCTATTAGTGGCGAGTATATGATCGGAACAAACGAATTATTGCGGGCACAATCAACATTCTTGCCTTGCTTGCTAACATACCTGTAGTGAAGGCAAGGTTCTTCTTTAAAAGATTTCGCAATGACCCACGCGATACTGCCAGAGCTGCAAATAATGCTATGCCAATAAAATAGGGATGATGCGTTAAAAGTTTAAAAGTATGGCTTCGTGGAAACACTCCCGAATTACCAGGCAAAACCGTTGAACCTTCAGTAATAGAAAATCGCTGAATAAAATTATTTCGATAGTTGCGTCGATTTTCCTCCATCCGGTCCAAGAGGATTTTTTTTTGCTCTTCAAGAGACAATGACATTGTCATATCGTATCCTTTACCAGCTTTGCATCTTTCTCTAATTCGGTGCGTAATGTTTCAAATGGAGATATTGGACGTGTCCTACTCTGACTTACCAGGAAAACCCCAAAGGCTGCCACTGCATATAAAACCACGACACTCCATGCAGATGCCACACGATATGGGGTCTCCCAGAAGCTAACGATAATAGCCACACCTAAAAAAGTCAGGCTTAGTAATGCCAAAACAAACAAAACAACATAACTAATTATCTGGGCACTAAAGTAATGCCATTGGATCTTTATTAAGATTGGCACCAATTCCATATAATCGCCCATACGATCACGAGCAATTATGCCAAGCTGTTTAGCTTTTTTGATTTTTTCAAACATGACATTTATCTCAACTTAGGAATTTAAGTGCTTTGCAGTGAATAAAATTAGCGCCGTGAAACTAACAAGCCAAGTAAAAAGCCAATTGCAGCTGCATATCCCACTGCTTGCAGAGGGTGTTCTTTGACATATCCTCTGGAGCAATCGACTCCCTCATTGAAATGTTTGCGCGCATCGGCTGCCACAATTTTCGCAACTTCCTTTGCAGATGCCATTTTTGCCACCAACCTTTCCTTGGCCTCCTCTATATCAATATCCGATAGACCAGGCAGGCGAGAAATCAAATCGTCTAAATCAGCCCGCAGGTTGGACATTTCGCTACTGGCGGCTGCTCCTATTTGCTTTCCGGCGGATTTTGTAGCATCCAAAACATTCCCTACTGCCGTTCCAGTCCGCTGAGCCATGTTTTCTGCGGCTGCCACTGCGCCTTCTGCTTTATTTGAAATTGTATTCTGCATAATTACTAACTCCTTTATTTGTTGGTGTGAAATCCATGGTAATCAAAGGTAATCAAACTCAATACCAGTGTCTTACATTTATTAATTTCGGTCTGTTCGCTGGCACACATATGTTCAATGCTAACTGGAAATATGCGATATATCCAAACACATGCATTCTGGAACAGCCGCCAAGGTGGTTGCCATTACCTACAAAAAAATTCTAATACAATGTTTTAATAGGTAAAATAATTGTGACCACAATTAGATATGCCAATAAAAAACATTCCAGCACCGGGTACTTAAACCGCATATGTTTCATGCGCCCTATGGGCTTAATGGCAGAACAAATGAATAACATGTCGCTACCGTATTTTTGATTGACCCTATGCACAGTCTTAAGCAACTTAAGGTGTTTATCCTCAAACTGTTGTTCTGCTTGCTGGAACATATCGAAGTTTCCACTCTGCCGAATAGCAATATCGGTGGCAACCAACCCGCAGGCCCGGTACATCTGGCTTGAGTCAAACAGATGCTCCACCATCTTGCTCATCCCTTCCATAAGTAAAAAATAATCCGCCGTCGGATAAGGCAAATGGACTGTAGCAGCCTGTCTGTCGAACGACTTCAGCGTCAGAAAAACGGTAAGCCGTTTGGAAGCCAGGCGTTTTTCAATCAATTCCTTCGAAAGCCGCATGGCGTGCCGAGTAAGATGTGCATAGATGATCGCTTTGTCTTGTGTTATCTGCCCCATTGATGCCGTACGCGCTACGCTCTTGGGCAGCTTGAGTTCAGTTTCAACCTGGTAGATGGCTGTGCCATTAAGTTCGTGCCATAGATCGGTCCCCGCTTTCCCCAGCAACTGCTTGATGTAAGGTTCCTTGCCATTGGCAAAGTCAAGCGCCGTATGGATGCCAAATTTATTTAGCAATGCCTCTCGGTTGCGCCCTACTCCCGGGATGTCACGCACACTGACGTGTTGCAAGAAATCATTGATGCGCCTGCCCGCCACAATGGTGGTTCCATTTGGCTTATTGTATTCAGACGCCATCTTGGCGAGGGTACGCGTGACAGAAATGCCAATGGAAACGGTTATGCCCACTTCCTGATGGATAATCTCGCGGATATCGTCGGCAATTCTCTGATATGGTTTGCGATAAAGACTACGCAGACCCATCATATCCATGAAGGCTTCATCAATGGAATATTCCTCAATGACCGGACTAAAGCGCCGCAGAATGGAAAACAGCTTGTCGGAAATCTGGCCGTAGTAACGAAAATCGGCAGACAGAAAAATAGCGTTGGGCAGCAACTTCCTGGCATCCCAAACAGTCATGCCGGTACTGATGCCTGCCGCCTTGGCATCATAGGTTTTTGCAACGACACAGGCATCTTGGCTGGAGAGGACGCAGAGTGGCTTGCCTTTTAAATCGGGTCTGCGCAATTGCTCACAGGAAGCGTAGAAACAATCCGCATCCACATGCGCAATGGCATTGGGCCAGTTGGAAACAAGCATGAGATGTCACTTGTATTTGCGAAATTGACCGACGACAATGCCAAAAATTTCCAGATCGCCCTTGGGACGAATAATTGGATACGCTGGATTGGCGGGAATCAGGATGAATTTCTCCTTCTCCTGGCCTAAGGTTTTAAGGGTAAATTCGTTATCCACGATGGCAATGACCATGTCGCCCACATTCGCCACGGTGCGTTTTTCCACTATCACGGTATCGCCTGGCATAATGCCAACATCAATCATTGAATCGCCCTTTACCGTCACCAGTACAGTACTGGACGGGTGGCTAACAAGATACTCATCAATACTGAGGGTATCATGGCTCATATCCCCTGCCGGACTAGGAAATCCTGCACGCACACTGTCATAAATGGGGCGTTCGAAGAAACGCTTGCCTGGCTTGAGGCGTTTTTCAGGTGTTGCCTCAAGAAAACCTGCCAGCTTCAATCTGGCCACCAGAGCGGCCACAGGTGATTTTGATTTAAATCCCATCAACAACATAATAATAGAATATGGCGGCAATACGCCATTGTCAGCATAATAGTCCTGAAGCTTGGCAAGGTAGTCAGCATTGTTTTTCATAGAGCCTCATTCTATGGAACGAACGTTCTTCCGTCAACTCTTTCATGAATTAAACCATACTCGGTCAAATGCAGAGAGAAGTATTTTTAATAAAAAAATAATATATATTAAAAATCAATTTATTAAGATACGAATCTATAATTAACTTGAATTTGCGATACAACAAAACTTGATCGTTGTCTCAGATATATATAAATTTACTTACAGAGAAGCCCTTAAGTTATTTTCCAAGGACGTCCTACTTTACAGGAGAACAACATGCTGGAAATTCGCAAGGCAAGCGAACGAGGAATAGCGGAACACGGATGGCTCAGTTCGCGACACACATTTTCTTTTGGCCAATACCATGACCCCTCCCAAGTCGGATTCTCGGATTTACTCGTTATTAATGACGATCGAGTTGCGCCAGGAAAAGGCTTTGGCAAACATCCACACAAGGACATGGAGATTTTCACTTATGTCCTGGACGGCGCTCTGGAACACGAAGACACGATGGGAACGGGATCGGTAATCAAGCCCGGTGACGTCCAGATGATGAGCGCAGGGACTGGTATCGCTCATAGTGAATTTAACCACTCAAAAAGTAAGCCGGTTCACTTTCTCCAGATCTGGATTGTTCCTGATAAAAAGATGGTAGCCCCACGCTATCAGCAGATACACTTTTCATTGAAAGAAAAAAGAGGAAAGTTACGGCTCATTATTTCACCTGAAGGTAATGAAGGCTCTTTGGGCGTGCACCAGGATGCACGCATATATGCAGGTTTTTTTTCTGATGGAGAATCGGCTACACTGAACCTTAATAAAGGGCAGTATGCATACGTGCACATAGCCCGTGGAAGTATAAAAGTTAACGGTCTGGAATTGTCAGAAGGAGACGGACTGCGTGTACGAGAGGAACGTTCACTATTCCTAAGTGGTGGACACGATGCTGAGGTTCTCGTATTTGATTTGCGAGCTCGCGAATTGCCCGACTTTTGATACGTGTTTATGAAATTGTTTGTGAAACTAAATAGGTGCAACGTAAAAGATCAATGTCTGAATGAAAACGTTTTAGAGCGTAAGGTTGCGTTAGCCGCTAAAGACTCCGGTATTTCCAGGTTGGCAAAGGTGTAAATGGTTTATGTAAATGGTCATATTCGCTGGGAATAATTGATTTTATAACCCTGTTAGGCTGTTGATGCATTCACATTGGAGGAACCAATGACTCATTCAAATTTATCGAACAATACGCCCCGATCCGAGCAGTGGCCAAGCTTGGCCTTTGAAGCATGGAAAGACACCTACGCGACGCTACACCTGTGGACACAGATTGTCGGCAAAATCCGGCTCGTCCAGACGCCGTGGGTCAACCACTCCTGGCACGTAACCCTCTATGTAACAACACGCGGCCTGACCACATCACCCATCACCTACGGTGCGCGCACGTTTCAGATTGATTTTGACTTTATCGACCACCGGCTCGTGATCCAGACGAGTGAGGGGGCTGTCAAAACGCTGGCGCTTCAACCCCGCTCAGTTGCTGATTTTTACAAAGAACTGCTTGCGAATCTGTCCGACCTTGGCATCGACGTCAAAATTCACACAACGCCTAACGAAATAACCGATGCCATCCCCTTCGAGAAAGATCATATCCATGCATCCTATGACGCAGAGTACGCCAACCGATTCTGGCGCGTGCTGATGCAAGTAGATCGCGTATTCAGGGAATTCCGTGCCCGTTTCATCGGCAAGTCCAGTCCTGTGCACTTTTTTTGGGGAAGCTTCGACCTCGCCCTGACCCGCTTTTCCGGACGCCCAGCCCCCAGTCACCCTGGCGGCGTACCCAATCTGCCGAATTGGGTTGCACGCGAAGCATACTCGCACGAAGTAAGTAGCTGCGGATTCTGGCCGGGAGGCGGGCCGGTCCCTTATCCGGTGTTCTACGCGTATGCTTACCCCGAGCCGCAGAGATACAATATGGCCCAATTGCGTCCTGAAGGGGCCACGTACAACTCTATATTGCGCGAGTTTATCTTGCCATATGATGACGTGCGACTCGCAGAGTCACCCGATATGATGCTGCTTGACTTCCTGCAGAGCAGCTATGAGGCAGCCGCCAACCTGGGCGGCTGGGATCGTTCAGCGCTTGATCGTCGAGATATATCAGGCTAACCTTTTGTCACAGGCGTTTCTTAGACCTCATATCATAAACCCTCTCTTGGCATGCCAAGACCTGTCCAAAAAACGAATAAAGCACTAGTCGCCTAGTGCTTTATTCAGAACTTCATAGTTCCCGAATGTTTAGGCTGATCTGCGACGACGCGCAAAACCAAAACCAATCAGACCTGCACTCATCAACAGCAAACTAGTGGGCTCGGGGACTTGGCTAGGTCCGCACTGTTCTACAGCAGGATCGCAGGGGGTAGCACTTGCCTTCACGGGCGACCATTCCTCAAAGGTGCCGAAGGATCCTGAACCTGCTGTCGCCCCATCTTGCAAACCGAAACGCGACCATAAGATAATATAGTCGGTACTGCCCAGTCCGGCAAAGACGCTCGTTGGCACGCTCATCAACATATCACTGACACCATTGCCCGGGTTGCCATCTCTGTTTGCGTTAAGCAGGACATAATTATCGGCAAGCGCATCCATATTCCAGAGCAAGGTTCCCGAAATTCCGCTCGCATTACCGCTGCCGTCAACGGTGTTGCTATTTTGGCCCGGAGTTTTTGTACTGAAGAGCTTTAGGCCGTCCAAAGAAAGGAGGCTTCCTGTACCGCTTACCGGCTCACCGATGTCCAGCACAAATTTGAAATTACTGCCATCGTTTGTTAGGGAACTGAAGAGGAGATCATGTGTCCAGCTACCGAACTTTTCCTGAAACGGAAGATCACCCGCGCTGGCTTGAGTGGTGTTATAACCCTGTTCCGTACCATTTTGCTGAATACGCAAAAAAGGGGCCAGCACACCGGTGCCTGCTGTTTGCAGCTTGTCGAACGTAAACGTAACCGTGTTGGCTCCATCACTAATCGTACCGCTGTTATTAATCGTCAGATCCACCGTGGGCAGCGCCTGTGCAGCGGTGGCCAGCCCGAAAAACAGAGCAACTACCGGAATAAATAATAAAGACCGTGTAAATCCGCAACCTGTTTTCATCATTGGCTCCTTGAAAAAATTATTAATAAATATGCTTACTTATATCGTAAGCATATTTTATGCCAAAATAAGTTATATCTTCTCAACAAATTGAATATACGAAAATTTTTTTTATTATACTTGCTAGCTTTCGATTCCACATTACTGCCACTGTAAAAAATTCCGACAAAAAAACGCCCCGAAGGGCGCCTAGAACTTGTAGAGACTTGCCGAAATATTGCTTATTTGTTAACCGTCACGGCCTTGCTGACAATGTTATTCGCAGCATCATATGCTTGCACAGTTGCAATATGCACGCCTTTGGCTATGTTGCGGGTATTCCAGCTGTAACTCAAAGAGCTGCCATAAGCAACAGCGACTTGCTTGCCGTCGATGCTCAGGATAATTTTGGCGACACCCTGGTCATCAGTAGCCGTTACTTTAACAGTCTGCTTATTTGAGACTGTCATGCCATTCGCCAAATTGAAACTGCTGATTACGGGTGCAACGGTGTCACTGCCGATGGTTACCGAAACGGTGGGTGAAACGCCTGTGTTACCTGCCGCGTCATAGGCATAAGCGACAAGGGTGTATGCACCGCCCATGAGTGCTGAAGTATCCCAGGCAAAAGCAAAGGGCGCAATGTCGTCAGTAGCAAACTTTTGGCCGTTGACGTACAGCTCGGCACGGGTTACGCCTACATTGTCGGAATAATTTACATCGACCGGAACGTTACCAGTCACCTTGCTGCCCACCGGTGAGGTGATGAGTATGGCCGGTGCTTGGGCATCCAGGCTGATTGCTGTTTTGATTATTGATCGGGCGGTTGCCACGGCTTTGGCAGCATCAACTCGACCCGCGCCATAATAATTATCGTAGCCAGTTGTGCCCCGATCAATCGCAGTGGATTTGAGAATCTGGTCAATATCAGCAGGACTCAGATTGTTGTTGGCAGAAATCATCAGGGCAGCTGTCGCTGCCACTATGGGGCTAGAGAAAGAGGTACCCGAAACATTGCCATAGCCGCCGCCGCGAAGAGTTGTGTAGATGCTGACACCGGGTGCAGAAATATCCACGTAAGAACCATAGCTGGACCAGCTAGCGCGCAGATCATTGCTGTCAGTGGCCGCGGCAACCAGCATCGAATCGCTTGCAGCATAACCCAGCAACCCGCCGGTGTTACCAGCAGACACCACGGCCACGCCGCCTTTGTTGCGCAGATATTGCGCCGCAGACTGCACAGTAGCGCTACCCGATACACCACCATAGCTTATATTAACGACCCTGGCGCCATGATCGGCTGCCCAGTAGATGCCTTGCGCCACGGTGCTCCAGTACGCCACGCTACCGTCAGGAGCGGATATCCGCACTGGCATTATTTTTGCCCCCCAGGCCACGCCCGCGCTGCCCATACTATTGTTGGCCGCCATCGCAGCCGTGCCGGCGACCATGGTGCCATGGCCATATACATCAGTGGTGTTGGAATTGTTGTCATATGTGTTCCAGCCGGGAACCATATTGGGGGCGAGATCGGGATGCGTACTGTCCACCCCCGTATCCAGAATAGCAATGGTCACGCCGCTGCCGTTGGCACTGTCCCAAGCAATGGGGGTCTGGATTTTCGGCAGAGCCCAACTACTGCTGTAGGAAGGATCAGACACAACTGCATCATGCGTAACTGCCATATCCAACTCGACGTATTTCAGTCTATTGTCTTTTTTCAATTCGCGCATAACCTCCACTTCATCGGCATCTTCCGGCAGTTCGACAATATGGGCATTGAGTTTCTTGAGGTGAATTCTGGATTTGCCGTTGTGGGGTTTCAATGCATTCTCAAACTCGCCAGCGGCCAAACCAGCGCGTGGCGCAATCAGCAAACGGCCCTTTGCCCAACCAGCAAAGGGTTGTTTGCCGATAGGCCCGGCATCCTGTGCAACTACCAGCCCCCCTCCCTGGGCCGAAGCAGATGGCGCAGCATGGCTCAAACTGGCACATCCAGCCAAAATGGCAGCCAGGAGAAGCGAACGTGCGAAACTGGGCATGGCGCCCAAATCATCCCAACGATTGTTGTCAGAAAATTGAACTGGAAATTGATGTTGGCGTGGCATGTCAGACTCCTTAGTTATTTTAATGGTCTGCTGATAAAGCAAATGAACACACCAAGGACTAACAGCCTGAGTATTCTGGTAACCCCGCTATCTGTTCAAAGACCGGAAGCTTTGCGTCCCCACCTCGCGATGGGTTTGCCTTTTTCAGCTATCTAATAAATCGACAATCTTTTGGTAAACTTTAGGGTATCAATAAAAAAATCCCATAAAATTTTCCGGGGATGCATTCCCAATAATGAATGCAAAATGGTTATCCCGGATATCAGGGATTTATTAATAGATCAGGGAGTAAAAAAGCAGACTAAATTTCTTTTGCAGGGCAAAAAATCTTCTTAAGCTTGCATGGTGCAGGCTTAAACTACTACCTGTACATCGTATAGAAATTTAGTCAATCTTCAGGATTCCTGGAGTTTATTTGCAAATGCCGGCAGTTATGTTCCTTTGAAAATTATTCTTGAAAAAAATGCTGGCATATTTGCCAGCATTTTAATATTAAGCAAAGTACGTGCCATATTTTTAATATAATATTTAAACAATAAGTTAGATGTTTATTTATAGTATATTTATTAAAAACGGCCAACTATAAATTATATATTGTCGCTTTTTGTAGACAAAACCGCCTTAAATTTATTTAATACATTGAATAAACAATGAAATTATGAGTCGTTAATATCGAATCCTCTCGCACATCAAGCGCGATGAACAGTTTAGAATCAGGATTGGCAGCACTGCTGCGGCGAGATGTACTTGCAACATCTGTTGCCGAAACTAAGGCAATGCTGAACAAGTCTCTCCGTTCGGGCTGAGCCTGTCGAAGCAATTTGCAAGCTATTGATTTGCAAATGGTTCGTTCGACAAGCTCAACGCGAACGGACTTGTTCAGCGTAGCCTTAATTTATCGCAGATAGCACAATTTCGGAAACAGATTTTCAAAGCGGGTTATGAATTCATGCCGGGACTGATGTTAACGCGTGGCTCGCGATCAATTCATCATCAGCGTTGATAGCTTGAAAAAATTCCTTGAAACCCGGATATTGGTTCGTCGAAATAACGTATTACTTTTTATGTTTCTTCATCCACTCACTGGCCCGTCGCTGAGCTTCGGCAATTTCTGCTGGCGTCATGAATGATTCCACAATTCCCAGCCCGCTTCCTATATCTGCATCATCGCCCATGCCAGCAATATTATTGACCCATTCACCAGCAACTTTAAACCACTTGCCGCCTGCGCCAGCAATATTGAACCACTTATGTGCTTCGATGTAGTCTTGTGGAACGCCCAAGCCCATGTCGTACATGACACCCAGATTGTTTTGGGCCTCCACATCGCCCTGTTCTGCAGCCTTGTTCCACCAAAACACAGCTTGCTGGGTATCCTGAGGAACGCCTATGCCGTTGTCATACATGAATCCCAGTTTAAATTGCGCGTGTACGACGCCCTGCTCTGCTGCCTTGCCATACCAGAACACAGCCTGCTCGTCGTCCTGAACAACGCCGTTACCTTCTTCGTACATAACGCCCAGTTTGTATTGTGCCTGCGCAACCCCCTGCTCTGCGGCCTTGCCATACCAAGACACAGCCTGCTTGTAGTCCTGCGTAACGCCTTGGCCTTTTTCATACATGAGACCTAGCGTGTATTGCGCCAATGCATCTCCCTTTTCCACAGCCTTGTTATACCAATGCACAGCCTGCTCGTAGTCTTGCGTAACGCCTTGGCCTTTGTAATACATAACTCCTAAATTGAATTGTGCCTCCGCAAAACCCTGATCTGCGACTTTACGATACCAATGCATAGCCTGTTGGTAGTCCTTCTTAACCCCTTGACCATCAGCATACATACCTGCCAGATAAAATTGCGCTTCCACATGTCCATGCTCCGCAGCTTTTTTTAATGATTCAGCAGCTTTAATATAATCCTTGCGGTCGACAAATTTCATCCCATCCTCAAAGTCTTTTGCGAAATCTTGAGGTGTCAGTGCTGCCATGAAATCACCCTTCCCATTAATAGACACATAATTTTTCCCTTGAATTCAATTTGAAGCAAAATGAACAGTTGCGGTATTGTAGCGCACCTTTCTTCCCGAATATTATTCCATTATATTAAACGATTGCGCTAAAAGACCTATCCTGAAATCAGGATAGAATCATGTTAAGGCTATGTTGCTTAAGTCCACCCTCCCCACATGTAATGCATCAAAGATAATTTGAAAAACAAACAAGGTAGATGGCAATGAAACTACACACCCTGGTGATGGCCGAGAATTGAGGAACGGGCTTCGAACAGCACCGTAAACCGAGCGTCTAGCCGATTGGCCACACACCCTCCTTCATCTTTTTCTTCTGATCGATCAAAAATTTGTCCCACGCCTGAATCTAATGGTTATTTTAACTGTTCACGGCAACATCATCCCTGGCTATGTACGATAGCGCACCGATTTTTCGCAGTTTTTGATCGATTATAGAAATGTACAGTTTTTATCAACACGCCGACTTTTAGTTTGCGGGGTGCTTAGGGGACATGAAAATAGTTCCACAAACATTTCATTGGCTGGAGATGGAAATGCGCTATGAAATTCGCGAGATTTATGATTTAGACAAAAATGCTTACGCGCAATATGCCCGCATCTATAAGTGATGAAAGCCAGAATCTTGATAATCGCGCTGAGACTCCATACCAACTACGTTCCATACCCTATTTGCAACGCATTCTCTACCAACTTGCCAATTGAACGTGGATTAGCTTTTCACTCTTGTGAAGGTCTTTTATGACTCCGCCGCAGTTAACGCCCGCAGCTATCTCTCAGCCGACCTTGCACGAACTCGCATTGTCAGGGTGTTGGACTGCGCGCGGAATAGGTACCCTTGGCCAGTATCTCGACGCACTGCCCGTTGCTAGCCATGCGGAAATTGTCATTGACGGCATGCGCATTGAAGCATTAGATACTGCAGGTATGTGGATGTTACATCGACTGATGCAACGACTACGCAGCCAAGGTGTTGCGCTGAGCCTGCGCGGCTGGCGCCCCGAATTTACAAAGTTACTGGAATTGGTTTCGCAATACTCCGACACACCGAAAATAAAAATTCCGCGCCGCCCCGCGCTTGAACAACTCGGCCGAAGCGTTGCAGCGATTCTGGAGGAAATTTTTGCATTGCTAAATTTCGTCGGAGAAAGCGCGGTCGCAGTTACAGGCATCCTCAGGCAGCCCACGCGCTTACGCTGGCGCCCAATTCTTCACAATATTTATAGCGCTGGCTTCAGCGCGCTGCCCATCATCGGCCTGTTATCCTTCCTGGTGGGAGTCGTCATTACATATCAGGTTTCCGGGCAACTCCGGCGTTATGGCGCCAACATATTCGCAGTCGATCTTGTAGGCTTGTCGGTGTTGCGCGAATTTGCACCGCTGATCACGGCCATCATTGTTGCCGGACGCTCGGGCTCGGCCTACGCCGCACAAATCGGCACGATGATCGTGACTGAAGAGATCGACGCGATGCGCACTATTGGTATTCCGCCGCTGGATCTGTTGGTGATTCCAAAGGTATTCGCACTGCTAATCGCGCTGCCACTCCTAACCGTATATGCCGATGTACTTGGTGTATTCGGTGGCATGATCACGGCGCGTGCGCAGCTTGGTGTCGGCTATGAGGATTTTTTAGATCGCTTCGTAAATACCGTTGATCTCTCCGACTATTTAATCGGCTTCGGCAAGGCGCCGGTGTTCGCGGCTATTATCACAATGGTCGGTTGTTTTCAGGGTTTCCGCACGAAAGGTGGAGGTGACAGCGTCGGCCGGCAGGCCACGCACAGCGTCGTGCAGGCAATCTTTCTGGTAATTGTCACCGATGCGTTATTCTCAGTTATGTTCAGCTTGATGGGCCTCTGACATGCCAAGAGACGCTGCAGTGATCGAGGTCCACAACGTATCGACACGTTTCGGTAATCACGTCGTGCATGCCGGCCTCGACCTTGAAATACGCCGTGCGGAGATCTTCGCGATTGTCGGCGGCATAGGCTCCGGCAAGTCGACTTTACTGCGCGAAATGATTCTGTTACAGCGCCCGAATTCCGGCACAATTAAAGTGTTTGGTGAAGATATTCAGTCGCTCGGAGAGGATTCAGCACTCGCGCTACGCCAGCGCTTAGGCGTAATGTTCCAGCACGGCGGTTTATTCAGCTCGCTTAACGTGCTGGAAAATATCGGCTTGCCGCTACGCGAGCATACCGATCTTGATGACGCACTGATCGATGATATTGCAGCTTTTAAATTGGCGCTAATTGGCCTCGCGCCGGAAACTGCAATGCAGTATCCGGCCGAGTTGAGCGGTGGCATGCTCAAGCGGGCATCGCTCGCGCGCGCACTCGCGCTTGATCCTGAGTTACTGTTTCTTGACGAACCGACGTCTGGCCTCGACCCGGCCAGCGCAAGCGACGTCGACAAGTTGGTACTCAAGCTACGTGACCTGTATGACTTGACCATCGTTATGATCACGCACGACCTTGACTTATTATGGCAGGTGACTGACCGTGTTGCAGTGCTAGGTGAAGGCAAAGTGCAGGGCGTCGGCTCAATGGAAGAGCTTTCGCATTCGGATAATCCCGCCGTCCGGCAGTTTTTTGAAGGCCCGCGAGGCAAAGTTGGACAACATAAGCAGAAGCAGCCATGGAAAACAAAGTAAGCTATGTTGCGGTTGGTCTCTTCGTACTCGTCCTTGGCGCGGTGTTCATCATTGGCTCAATATGGCTCGGCACGGGCGGTGCATTCCAGAAAAAATACGACCTTTATCTGGCATTTATCAACGAATCGGTGTCCGGTCTTAATCTTAATGCTCCGGTCAAATACAGTGGCGTTGAGATCGGCAAGGTTCGTGAAATTCGGCTCGATCCAGGCAACCCAAATCAGGTACAACTTACACTCGCAATTGAGCGCGGCACACCGATCAAGGTTGATACTGTAGCGATGCTTAAGGCACAAGGTTTGACTGGCATTGCCTTTATCGAGCTTACTGGAGGTGTGGCAACCTCGCCTCCATTGCGCGCAACAGTGAAAGGTGAATATCCAGTGATTCACACCAAGCCATCACTTAGCACTCATCTGGAAAAAGCGCTCACTACAGTGCTGGCCAAGCTTGACAGCACTTCAACCAATGTCAATGCGATACTCAGCGTGGAGAATCAGACAGCGCTCAAAAGCGCGCTTGCCGATATCGCGGCCGTAGCGCACACACTCGAAACGCATAAGGATACGCTTGACACGGGCATTGTCAGCGCCGCGCGTACTTTCGATAACAGTGCTCGTATAACAGCCCAGCTCGGACCGGTGATTGATCGCATCAGCCGCAGCGCCGACGCCCTTGAAAAAATGGGAAACGAAACAGCGCTTGCCAGTGCCACCACAAGAAAAACTGTTGATGCTATTGGCGCAGACATGAAGCATTTCACTGCGGAAACACTGCCGGATGTAGAACGGCTGCTCGGCGAAATAAGCGTTCTGACTATCTCCCTGCGGCGACTAAGCGAGCAAGCCGAACGTAATCCCAGTGGCTTTATATTTGGACACAAGCCAGTGCCAACAGGACCGGGAGAATCTAAGAAATGACTAAAACAGTCATACACAGAAATTCTTTTGCATACTGGTGCCAACTCAGCGCGATGTGCCTAATAATGCTTACACTATTTTGCGGCTGCGCTGCTCTGCGTCCAGACCCCCTCCCTCAACCCACTTTTTACTCGCTCGACAATGTGCGTACCGTTGTACGACCATTGTCGCCGGCACCCACCTCAGCGCCTACATTAATTATCAGTCCAACGCACGCGGCAGCGGGTTTCGATAGCCAACGCATCATCTATGTGCGCCAACCTCACAAACCGGAATACTATGCATACAGCGAATGGGTAGATACGCCGGCGCGCATGCTGGCGCCGCTAATTGTCACCGCTATTGAGCACAGCAGGGCGTTTCGCGCCGTAATTCAAATGCCCAGCCCGGCGGCCGGCGAATTGAGACTCGACACCGAAGTTATGCGGTTACAACATGAGTTCCTGAGTCAGCCCAGTCGGGTTCGTTTCACTCTGCGCGCCTACATCGTAAACAGCGCAACCCGTCGAGTGCTAGCATCGCGTGAGTTCGAGGCACTTGTTGTCGCTACCAGTGAAGATCCCTATGGCGGCGTAGTGGCTGCCAATCAAGCGGTAAGTACCGTGCTCAAAGAGCTGGCCATCTTCTGTGCCGAAACAGTAACCAGCATACGCGGCACAACCGGGGAAACCAGATAAATATATAACGCATCAGCTGGCTGATCAAACGCAGGGAATGTAGAGGTGGAGATATGTATTTTCAATTTAGAACAAGAATAATAAGGACATGAGCAAGCAGTTAGCAAGTGCTCAACGTTAATATTACCAAACATTACCCTTCAGCTTCTCAATTTCTCTTCGATCGCGCTTGGTCGGCCTGCCTCTGAGAAAAGTGGGCATCGGCTGTGCTTTTAACTCATCAGATAGAGCTTTCCTCCGCAGGAGACTTTCTTCCGTCTCACTGTAAAGCATCTGCGCTTGGGGAGCTGGCCCTCGTCTACTGGACAGAGCTAATACCTCTACTACGAATTGATATGGCCCAATGCGGATAGAAAGCATATCGCCTACTGCTACCGATTTTGCAGGCTTAACACGCACGCCGTTGCATAAAACCTTGCCGCACTCTAAAGCATCTACGGACAAAGATCGTGTTTTGAAGAAACGTGCAGCCCATAGCCATTTGTCTATGCGAAACTTGGCGTTATCATTTTTTTCGTCAAGGGTATTCATAAATTAGAGTTGTGTGATGGATAGAAAGCTAGGACAGCGTTCCAAGCAATAAATTAGTTATTAACCCAAATTGTCCAATAGACCTATTTCCTTCAATCATGCCCAAGCCGTTGCAGGTATAGATTAATTTTATTATAGAATTTCTCATTGGGACCATTAGATCCATGCTGCATGGTGTTCCGCCCATTATTTTTTTGGCTGCGCTAATGGACAACTTTCTATTAATTTAACTAATTGATTATTTTAATTTTTGCCATCACATCAAAACCCCACGATCAACAATTTGAAAGAAATAGTTATTTGATAAAAACTATAACATAGCACAATAACCCGGCACAACAATTCGCCAAGAACAGGATTTTTGAACAGAAAAAAATTTGACAATTTCACCAGTCTGCCTACAATTCGCTCCTCAGATTTATCTTTTGGGTTGTTAGCTCAGTTGGTAGAGCATCGGACTCTTAATCCGTTGGTCGTGTGTTCGAGTCACACACAACCCACCAATAAAATCAAAGACATACAGCGATGCAAGCCTTTTTAACGTTTGGCGTTCTTTAATTTGTAGCTGTATTTAGTTAATAGCACAGTTTTAACCTGTATTTCTCATCCTCAAATAGAAAACTGCTTATTTCCATGTAGAGCCCATTGGAAAAGTATTGGATCGTTCCTAGTGCGAACTCAAGTGTCCCGCCCGCCTCAGTTACTTTGTTTAGTTTAAGTCTCGCGGACTTTAATCAGTAAACGTAAAGTTAAGGCGAGCCTTATAAACTAACTTTGCTTAATAAGGCCAAATTTGCTAAATAGTTGAAGGAAGCTAATTAACCCAGTTCTAAAAACCAACTCCATCCCCATCAAATTCCTTAATATCGTGATCCCGCCGTACCCCCATTCCCCAGTTTTTTGAAGGCTCTTGCTTTGCCTATACATTAAGTTTTAGTCAAACGGTCAGTGATTTTTTAAAAAAAATTTAGCTTCTATAGAATATAGTTCTAAGGCTATGCGCTGCACTTTATCTCTAAGTTTGTAAGTTCTTGATGGGCTACACTAAGCCACCGTTAGCTGCTACACGATGAGGTGACAAATGAAACAACTGCTACTTTCTATATTTACTGTGCTATTGCTGACTGTTAGTACTGCGTGGGCGGGGCCATACGGAGATTACAATGCTGCCCATGCAGCATATAAGAGAGGTGACTACACAGAAGCTCTCAAATTGTACCGTTTATATGACTCTCAGGGGAATACAGATTATCAAAACATTATTGGCTTGATGTATCAAATGGGAAAGGGCGTTGAGCAGGACTATGGCCAGGCTCTTGTCTGGTTCAGAAAAGCAGCAGCGCAAGGGGATGCAGATGCACAATTGAATCTCGGCGACTTATATAACAAGGGCAAGGGCGTTGCGCAAGACGACACAGAGGCACTCAAGTGGTGGCGCCTGGCAGCAGTACAAAGGGTTGCAATTGCACAGTTCAATCTTGGTGTGATGTACGACAATGGTCACGGTGTTACGCAGGACTACGCAGAAGCAGTAAAGTGGTATCGTCTGGCAGCAACGCAAGGGTATGCAAAGGCGCAATATAATCTTGGCTTGATGTATAACAAAGGTAAGGGCGTTGCGCAGGACTACGCAGGAGCACTCAGTTGGTATCGCCTGGCAGCAACGCAAGGGTATGCAAAGGCGCAATACAATCTTGGCTTGGCTTATGACAACGGGCAGGGCGTTACGCAGGACTACACAGAAGCACTCATGTGGTATCGCCTAGCAGCAACGCAAGGTTATGCAGGGGCACAATTGAATCTTGGCTTGATGTATTACGAAAATAAGGGTGTTGCGCAGGACTACGCAGAAGCACTCAAGTGGTGGCGCCTGGCAGCAGTACAAAAGGTTGCAATTGCACAATACAATCTTGGTGTGATGTATGACAATGGGCACGGTGTTACGCAAGACTATGCAGAAGCACTCAGGTGGTATCGCCTAGCAGCAACGCAAGGATATGCAGATGCAGAATTGAATCTCGGCGACTTATATTACGATGGGAAAGGCGTAACGCGGAATTATGGTGAAGCACTCAAGTGGTATCGGCAAGCTGCAGCGCAGGGGGATAAGAATGCACAATACAGTCTTGGTGTGATGTATGACAATGGGCACGGTGTTGCGCAGGACTACGCAGAAGCAGTCAGGTGGTATCGTCTGGCAGCAGTGCAAGGGGATGCAGATGCACAATTGAATCTCGGCGACTTGTATTCCGAAGGAAAAGGCATTGCGCAGGACTACGCAGAAGCAGTCAAGTGGTATCGATTAGCAGCAGCAAAGGGGAATGCAAGTGCGCAAAACAACCTCGGGGCCATGTATGACGATGGGCATGGTGTTGCGCTGGACTATATTCTCGCACACATGTGGTTCAATCTTGGCGCTACATTGGGCGATGCAAATGCGATGAGGAATCGCGACCTTGTTGCAGAAAAAATGTCATCACAGCAAATTACAAAAGCACAGAAAATGGCAAGTGACTGTCAGCAGAAAAACTTCAAAGGATGCGATTGAAGAATTTATCAGCTCGATGCAGTTCGAGAATAACTAGTTTACGATACATTTGAAGGATGCCGCATAATTAGCGCGGTAAGAAATAATGATCGTGAATGTCAAAACCTGGATACAACCTGCCATTCTGGCAACTGGTATGTTGGAGCAGTAATAAACGACCGACACATCGAGGGAAACCACTCTACTCGTATAATACATTATCGTTAAAATCAGAAACACCAGTCAGTAATGAATACGGATCACTTGCAGCAATTAGCAACCAGAATCATGCCTTATGGCAAATACAAGGGGTGTTTGATAGCTGATTTGCATGGGGATTATCTTAACTGGTTTGCTCGTAGAGGGTTTCCCCCTGGCGAAATCGGTAATCTATTAGCGTTGATGCAAGAGCTGGATCGCAATGGACTTTCATTTCTATTAGCCCCACTCCGAAAACGGAAACACGATCAGTACATGAAACACCACTGTTGGCACATAAAATCTGACTAGATGTTGAAAAAAGCATTGCCTGGCTCAGTTTATGAACGGCCTTTTGTGTGTTGATTCAGTTTGTTGTATGCCATAATTAGTAAATTGAATTGGCGTGTATTACATGAATATAGGGCGCCTCTAAAAATTCAAGTTTCTAGGCAAGACAAGGCACGAGTAAAAAATTTGAGCACGGCATATAATTGATATGTAAGCGATAATTTTTTTAAAGTAACGCCGTATTGTGACGAAAATTGGATTTTTAGAGGTGCCCTATAACTTTTGTGAAATAAGGAAGCAGCTAATAACACATACTGCACATGAAGAAATGTTCCTGCTTGCACATACTAGCTTGTCAACGTATGCCGCAGATCGTGCCACCTGAAATTTGTAATGCTGACCTTTTCCAATGTATTTCGCCATGCCTTTGGCTGATGCACATGTCATTTATCAATTCACTCTGAAACACAATTCCAGACTAGGAGGAATACATGATCGAACAACTGAATCCGGAAAAAATCTTGCAAACAGGGATGGCGTTTTGGGCTTCAAAGGCACTCTTGAGCGCTGTCGAAATGGGCGTTTTTACCGAGTTATCGCACGGCCCGGAATCCTTTGATTCCCTTAGCGGACGCCTTGGCCTGCACCCTCGCTCGGCACGCGACTTTCTTGACACCCTCGTGGCGCTTGGATTCCTGGAACGAAATTCTGATGGTTACGCTAACACGCCCGAGACTGCCCTCTTCCTCGATCGGAAAAAATCCTCCTACGTGGGTGGCATTCTCGAAATGGCCAATCATCGCCTTTATCCATTCTGGGGTCATCTCACTGAGGCGCTTCGAACCGGGATGCCGCAAAACGAGGTCAAGAATGGTGCTGCTGGCTTTTTCGAAACTCTTTACGCCGACCCTGCGCGCCTGAAGGAGTTCCTCGGCGCAATGACCGGTGTCAGCCACGGTGCCAACATAAAAATCGCCCACGCCTTTCCTTGGGCGGATTACAGTACTTTCGTCGACGTAGGAACCGCGCAAGGCGATCTTGCGGCACAAATCGCATTGGCAAATCCGCATCTTCGAGGCACGGGGTTTGATTTACCAGAAGCAGCACCGATTTTCGAAGATTACGTTGCAACCGTTGGCGTCACGGATCGTCTGATGTTTCAACCTGGCGATTTTTTCAAACAAGACCTTCCAAAAGCCGACGTTGTCCTGATGGGACACATCCTGCACGACTGGGATCTACCCATAAAAAAGATGCTCATTAAAAAGGCATTTGACGCAATTCCGGTTGGTGGGGCACTCGTCATTTACGAAGCCATCATTGACGATGATCGGTCGAAAAACGCCTTTGGGTTAATGATGAGTCTGAATATGCTTATTGAAACACCTGGAGGCTTCGATTATACCGGCAGCGACTGTACTGCCTGGATGAAGGAGGCAGGCTTCTCCTCCATACGAATTGAACATCTCGTGGGGCCGGATTCGATGGTGATAGCAATCAAGTAAACCAGTTGCACAGATTGCGTGGCTGGCCAACCCTTTGATCAATGAAATACTTGGAAAATTTATGAGCCTCAGCTCAAGGGACGATGCTCAATTCAGCGGAACACGAATGAAGGGGGAAATTAAGAAGCGCGTTTTAGCGCGCCCCTTATCTAAGGATTTGTTAGCCTCCGCATTACAGACGCATCAAGCCCACCCATGAATGATTCAACCGCATTGGTGTAACTGCCTTCGAGTCCTAACTGCAGGTTGATATCCCCGTGGGAAAGATCTTGCCCCAGAACGCTTGCATGCACACTAAGCGATTCTGCCTCGGTGACAAACTCGGCTGCCCACGGGCATGAGTCCGTGCGGCGCGTAGAGCATACAGCCAAGAATGGGATAGCAGTTTCAGAAAGTACATGAAGGGGCGACGCAGCTCGCCAGTAAGCAAGATCATTTCCAAAGGCGAGATCATAAAAGTGAGCATGCTTCTCCTCCATGATTTTCACCATGTCGAATGCAGCGCTGTCTAGCAAAATGGTACCGAGCCATGGTTTTGCTCCCAGCTTAAAGGCCATGTCGGGTGAAGCGGTTAGAAGGGCGACAAGATGCGCGCCCGCTGAGTGACCCATCACAATAAATTTCTTAGGGTCTCCCCCCCACGATGCTGCCCTGCCTTGTGCTTTTGCAAGTGCACTGGCAATATCTTGTGCCTGTTCTAATGGGTGCGCCTTGGGAAGTAACCGGTAATTAGCAGAGATAAAAATGAATCCTTCGGATACCCAGCGGGTTATTTTGTTTTGGACAACAGCCGTTGCACCTTTATCTCCCCAACGCCAAGCGCCACCGTGCACCATGAAGATCACTGGTGCTCCTTTTGCTTGTTTTGGTAGGTAGACATCCATGCGCTGCTGGCTACCCTTTCCGTAGGCAACATCGCTCACGAGTCGCACCCCGCTAGGCAACGACACAGGCTCAGCATGTTCGCCATCCTGTTCCAATAGATGCTCAATGATGCTGTCACGGAACGTTCCAGCATATAACGGTCCCCACATGACCAACAGCACCATCATGAACAAGGTCGAAAGAATCAACCTTCCTGGACTAATGAATGATGGCATTTTTATTCCTTTGTACCGATATTTTTTTAAGTGCTAACGTTTAATGAACGACGCTACGCCGTTTCTTGGCGCAGCGTTCCCTCGAATGGCGGGTTAGCGTATGAATGATGGATTAATGCATGTGAGCTTCGTTGTGCTTCATATCGTGAATTTTTTTGCTTTGCACATTCTGCTCTTTATTGATGTACTTGCGTTCCTGCTTAGTTACGTGGCCGTCAGCTTTAGCTTTATCTTCAATCCTTTCTATCTTGGCTTGTCCGGCATCTAATTTGGCCTCTTCTTTTGGTGTCAAGGCACCGGATTTAACGCCCTGATCAATGCGCTTTTCCTGATCAGCTTCACGTTTGTCGATTTTTGCAGTATCGGCATAGCTGGATGCAGCAAATGCGAGGGTTATTGCGGTAATGCCAAATACTGCTTTCAACATGCTTGTCTCCTGATTGGTGGCGGCGTGATTGCCGCTGTAATCATTAACGCTCTACATGGATTGTAAGTTGACCGCCCTGAAGACTGAAGACTCGTACCATTTTAATTTTTGTTAGCTTGAGACAATGCGCGCCTATTGATCCGCCCCAGGTATGTTTGAATTTATCTGCCTGTCTGCCCGCTAAACTGCACAGTGGCGGCACCTTTCATTTAAAATTTCACTTGGCAGTTTCAATAGTGTGCGCAAACAGACAAGAAAATATTTCACCCTGAGTAGTTTAAATTTGAGTTTTGGTTGAAAAAATCGGTAAGGAGGCATCCGTAAATTACGAACTCATACGAGTGGTAACAGAAATATATCGCCACATATTAGTTAGGACTCCTTGACAGAAGTTCTGATTTTGTGGATAATACAAAAATGAAAACGAAACACATCCTACCTTGGCATGACACACCTGCGAAAAGCAAGCGGATTGTCAATGCCATTGCGCGAATTGCTTCGGTGTTGCGCAGCGGAGCGTGGCAGTTTGCGACGACTGAAGGGCTCAACCCAACACAAGTGGATATCCTCGAGGCGCTGCAGTCACGACGAGAAGGTGTACGTTTGTCATGGATAGCCCAGCATCTGGGCGTAACGGCCGCCAGCGCGAGTGATTCAATTACTTCGCTCACAGCTAAAGGCTTAATCGAGAAGGGGCGTGACTCTGATGATGGTCGCGCTGTGGCATTGAGGCTAACGAGATCAGGACAAGACTTGGCTGCAAGAATTTCCAACTCGGTCGGTTTTGCGCACGAAGCCGTTTCCGATCTCCCCCAGTCCACTCAGGATGCTTTGTTCGAATCCCTTCTGGCATTGATTGGCAAACTACAGCAGTCGGATCGATTCCCTGAAATCCGCGCCTGCGTCACATGCAAGTACTTTGCTATAAACAGGCATCCTGGTTCTGATGCACCACACCACTGCACATTGGTCAATGCGCCACTTTCTGTCAGTCAATTGCGCCTTGATTGCCCAGAACATGACCAGGCCCAGGCAACCGTCACAGTTCAAAACTGGCGAGAGCTTGAGGGTGTCTAAATGCTATATGCTTTTTTTTAACTATTATAATTAGGAGTCCTATATGAATGATCAACCTTGAAATAAATAAAACAAATATTTAACCAACCTTTCCGAACTTTTCTGTTAACACTAACTAAAGGATTTATTAATGAAAAATCGTATATTCTCACTCGCTGCATCCGTTTGCCTTAGTGCCGTAGTTCCGATCGCATCTGCACACAGCGGATCAGATCTCAGTCCGCAGACTCTAATTCCCGGCTACACATTCGGTCAGAAATCGGTTGCGACTGCACCCTATACTCTTAAGGATTTAGAGTCATTAAAGAAGACACTTCTCTTCACTGATGAGGATGTGCTCTATCTGCGTAAAAGCAAGGATATTTTGGCGGATCAAACAGATGCAATTCTGGATGTTTGGTACGGTTTCGTCGCATCTACGCCTGAACTTGTCGAGTATTTCAAAAACACCAAGACAGGCCAGCCAGATGGCGACTACCTGAATGCAGTTCGTAAACGATTCGGCCAGTGGATATTTGATACGGCTGATGCGAACTATGATCAAACATGGCTCGACTATCAATACGAGATTGGTCTTCGTCACACCAAGATCAAAAAAAATAAAACGGATCACGTTAAAAGCGTGCCTCAAGTGAATTTCCGTTATCTGCCCGCGCTCACGATCCCTGTAACAACAACGCTTAAGCCCTTTCTTGCAAAGAAAGGCGTGAGCACAGCCGATGTCGAGAAGATGCATGCCGCTTGGGTGAAGTCTGTTTTATTGCAAACCATTCTATGGAGCTACCCGTACGTCCGCGATGGTCAGTTCTAGCTGTTAGATTGCATAGTTAAAACGGCATGCGCTCCATTTGTAGGAGCCGCGCTGCGAATTTATCTCACCGATTAATAAATTAAGGAAAACTCATCATGTCTCGTGTTCAACTCAATTAACGCCAACGAAGCCACAGAAGATCGTAAAGCTATTCTGAATCAGATCCACGGAGCCTTTGGCGTTGTGCCAAACATGTTCCGCGCAGTGGCCAATTCACCCGCAGCGCTCAAGAGTATGTGGGGTTCATTTGGCGCACTTGGTTCTGGCATTCTGGGAGCTAAGCTCGGGGAAAAAATTGCAGTCGCAATTGCTGACAGAAACCACTGTGAATACTGCTTGGCAGCTCATACTGTCTTGGGTCAAAATGCCGGGGCTTCCGCACTTGAGATGGCAGCCGCTCAAGCCGGCCAATCAGATGACGCACAAACCGCCGCCACTTTGCGTTTCGCTCTGAAGCTTGTTGCCGACCGTGCGCAAATTGCCGATGTCGATATTACCGAATCGAGAACGGTGGGGTTCAACGACGAATAGATCGTCGAAATCATGGCTCACGTCACATTGAACATTTTTACCAACTATGCAATTTGGCTTTTGATGTGCCGATTGATTTCCCTAAAGTAAATCTACGCGTAGCTGCCTAGATGTCAGCTTTGCTGGGAATTGCCCAGGCTCTCCCAGCAATACTTAACTTAACTCAGGAAAATTAGCATGACTAACATCAACTCAATAGCCCCAGAACTACAAGTAACCCAATGGATCAACACGCTTCGTCCTATTACGCTTGCGGGATTACGCGGACGCGTGGTCGTACTGCACGCATTCCAGATGCTATGCCCTGGTTGTGTGTCACATGGTCTGCCACAGGCTACGGCTATCCATGACACTTTTCCGAAAGCAGATGTTGCCGTGATCGGCATTCACAGTGTCTTTGAGCATCACAGTGCAATGACACCGGTGGCTTTAGAAGCGTTCATCCATGAATACCGTATCCGTTTCCCAGTTGCTGTAGATCGGCCATCAACAACAGGCAGTATTCCGCATACAATGGAAGTATTTGGTATGCGGGGCACACCGACGCTGATCCTTCTAGACCGGCAAGGACGCATCCGACTCAATCACTTTGGTCGCATGGATGATTTGCGCGTTGGAGCAACGATTGGCCAACTGGTAAGTGAAGCTGCGATCGATCCCTACAGCAATCAATATCGAGAGCAACACCCTGCAGGGCGCGGCGGTTGTGACGGCGAAGAGTGTGCTATCTCTGACTGAAAATATGGGACAGACGAGCGCATAAAATGCCCTATTTTATCGTCAACACTAGCGCTCTGTGCATGCAAATTTCAGCAAGTGTTAGCGCAAAGTAGTAATGTCCGCTTTCTCCCAAATAGAAATGTCCGCTGGTGATTAAACTCACCCCTGTTAATAACAGTGGCGGATATATTGAAAATGGACAAACTCATGAGCCAACAAGAAGTGAAACAAGCACAGGTATTGGAGTTGTTGAAAGAGAATAAAATCAGCCAACAAGAGGCGTCGAAGCGACTGGGTATCACTACCCGCCAAGTGCGCCGCCTGACCAAACGTTATCAGACGGCGGGCTTGGCGGGGTTGGCCAGCAAGAAGCGCGGCAGAGCCTCAAACCGGCGGCTGGATGAAGCCATTCGCGCCCAAGTCATTGATCTCATCGGCACACACTACCGGGATTTCGGGCCGACGCTGGCTTGCGAAAAACTTGCCGAGTTGCATGGCATTAAGCTCTCTGTCGAGAGTACGCGCCAGATGATGATCTAAGCGGGCTATTGGCGCCCCAAGAAAGGTGGCACGGTATGTGCACACCCGATGCGCGAGCGGCGCGCGCGGTTTGGCGAGTTGATCCAGATAGACGGCAGCCCCCACGACTGGTTTGAAGGGCGCGGTGACTATTGCACGTTGCTGGTATTCATTGACGATGCCACCGGACGATTAACACAGTTGCGCTTTGCGCCGGCCGAAACCACGCTGGGCTATATGCATGTGCTGCACGACCACATTCTGGCGCATGGTGTACCCGTAGCTCTGTACAGCGACAAACACAGCATCTTCCGCATCAACGCCAAAGAGGCCAATCCTGAGGCCGAAACACAATTCTCGCGGGCGGCACGTGAGCTGGGAATCGAATGTATTCACGCTCACAGCCCGCAAGCCAAAGGGCGTGTGGAGCGCGTTAATCAGACTTTGCAAGACAGACTGATCAAGGAAATGCGACTGGCGGGCATCAACGACATGGACAGCGCAAACACTTGGTTGCCAGGCTACATCAAGGACTTCAACAGGCGTTTTGCAGTCGTATCCAAAGACACGTTTGACGCGCATCTGGCCTATCCAGGCACACGGGCCGCCTTGCTGCGCACCCTGTCAGTTCATGTGGCAAAAACGCTTTCGAAAAACCTGTCTTGCCAGCATGAAAACCAGCTGCTACAAGTCGCCACCACCGGGACAGGGCTGGGGTTGCAGGGAGCACAAGTCACGATACACGAGCACTTTGACGGAAGCCAAGAACTGCTCTGGAAGAAGCGCAAACTGACCTATGGCGTGATGGACAAACCGCAGCGACAGTCCCCCGTAGCAGACGGAAAATCGGTCAATGCACTAGTGGCTAAAGCAGTGGCGCGGCGCAACACGGGACACAAACCCGCACCGAATCATCCCTGGAGAAATATGCCCGTCGGCAAGTCCGCCCACGACGGACAACGCGCTACGACGTAGCAAAGAAAAAACGGGAAAAGTGGACATTTCTACTTTGCAGGAAAGCGGACATTTCTATTTAGCGTTGACAATGCAAATTTCAGCAAGTTGACGATTGTCGATTCACAAAACGCAGCAGGGCGGCTCTGCTGCGACAACCAGGAGAGACCGCATTCGTTGATTGACGACAAAACACCGGATGCTACGAAAGTCATATGGTTTTCAAATTGAGTGCCACTTTGTCGTGTGATGCTCGTTCTTCAATGCGGACAAGTAGAGCTGGTCAAAAGTACGCTTGTTGTTGGCTACCAAAACCACAAATTGAGTGCCGAGGAAATTCTTCGTCAGTACGCACGCCGCTAGGGCATCAAACCCTTGTTTCACTACCTGAATGCTGGTGGGATGTCATAACCTGTGGAAACAGAAACGCATTGTGCTGGAATCAGGGATGCAGATTCGCTCAACTTCTTGGACATTTCTTCAACTGTTGAGTCTGGCCGTAAAAGAATTGTTCTTCATTACCGACGTGACACCGTAGCGCGCCAAACAACCGCTGACCGTGAGATTGGTGGTGCAGTGTCTGCGCATAAAATTTTCAGGGCTTGCTTTCAGAGATAGTTTCAACCGGAAGTCCTCGATATTCACCTTCCCAAACAGCGCGGCGACAGAAGATTGCGGGTGTAGTGCAGTAATCAGTAGCGGGCAGCAAAAGCTTTTATCGTTTCAGTTTCAATTGTGTCACCGCTCGGGTGACGCAAGGGGATGAAGGCTGAGAATGGAAGTCATAATTTCTTTCATAATCCCATAATCTTGTTGTCTATAATCATGTTGTTACCGGATGGGCTTTTATCATAGTGGTCTTTTAATATGACAAATTCCTCGTGTTTTTTTAAATTTTCTTTGCCGTATAGATCATAAACTTCAACTGAAATATTATGATTTGGAGCTGTTACTAAAAAGTCATCAATTGTTTCGATAATGTCGTGGTCAATAAACAGAGATTTGCTGGCATCAATTGTGAGCGTACTGTTTGGCTTGACATGCGAAAGAAGCTTTCTCAAAAGAGATTTATTCAGAAAAACAACATCTTTGTTAAGCGTTAATATATAAAACGATTTATCCTGAGTCAAAGTAATGGCAGCTCGATAATTAGCCTTAATAACAAAAAATAAACCAACTACCATACCAATTGACATGCCTATTAATAAATCGGTTGTTAAAATCGCAGTTATTGTAATTATAAAAGGCAAAAGTTGACTCCAGCCCTTTTGATAAAATTCCTTAAATAAAGCGGGTTTAGCCAGTTTAAACCCGGTATGCAGCAAAATGGCTGACAAAGAGCCAAGTGGAAAATAATTTATATAATTTGCAAAAAACATTACGCTAAACAATATACATAAGCCATGTATAAAACAGGATATTGGGGTTTTGCCACCAGCGTTAATATTGCCTGCGCTACGCACAATAACAGCAGTAATTGGTAATCCTCCGATTAATCCGGAAATAATATTTCCAACTCCTTGTGCTTTTAGCTCTCTGTTAGTCGGTGAAGTGCGTTTCAACGGATCCAGCTTATCTACTGCCTCAAGACTTAACAATGTTTCAAGGCTACCAATAATAGCTAGCGTTGCTGCAATAAGATAAACCTGAGGATTAGTCAAATAACTGTAGTCTGGAAATAAGAAGTTATTCAAGAACTCGCCGACATTATTTGAGACAGGAACATTCACTAAGTGAATTGAACTGACCGCCCAATCCGGAAACCATCGTTCAGCAACTAAATTATAGAGAATTCCCCATGCAATCGCGACTAAGGGGCCAGGAATTATTTTAAAAAAACTATATTTTTTAAAAAATGGCTTTTCCCAAATTATAAGTATCAGCAAGGCAACCATGGATATAATTATTACGCCATGCGAAATGGAGCTAAATGTATCTAGTATCGGGAAAAAAAACTCATGCACATCTTCATGTGAATAGGCTTCTGGCCCTCCAAATTGTTCATTGTAACCAGTAGCATGGGGGATTTGTTTAATAATTAGAATCAAGCCAATGGCAGCCAACATCCCTTTAATGACAGCTGAAGGGAAAAAAGCTCCGATGACCCCTGCTTTGAGGAAGCCAGCTATCAGTTGCATAATGCCCGCTAATATCACGGCAACCAAAAATCCCTGGAAACTACCTAAAGTTTCAATAGCGTTAAAAACAATCACAGTTAAACCGGCCGCTGGGCCTGAGACGCTCAGCTGTGAACCGCTTAACCAAGCGACAATCAGGCCACCAATCATTCCTGCTACCAATCCTGCGAATAGAGGCGCTCCAGATGCCAGAGCGATACCAAGACATAGCGGTAGAGCCACTAAAAATACCACGATACCCGCAGGCAAATCATCTTTTAGGTGTCGAAGATAGTACTGCATGGGCTGTTGGGTCATTTTTTTCGCCTCCACAATTTTATGTTAACAGTATTATATTACGTATATTTAGCAATGGTAAAAATTATGGTGAGTACGTTATAAGCAAGCCCATCTATATCGATAGAACATATCCTAAAAGTAAACATACCACGTTCGTAGAACGTGGTATTGCCCAATGCCCCCCAGAGGGGGGCACACCTGTCGCGCCTTCCGAGAAGGCGCTCTGCCAGGTTCCAGTTGCAATTGCTCCTGATGCTGCTCTTCCTTCTCTTGAAACCGCACGTACTTTTGTATCATCTCTCCGTTCAGTCCCACCGTGTCAACACATTAGCCCTTCGCCCAGAAATGATTGCCCCAATAGGGCCATTTCTTGAGAAACGAAAATACGCTGAACAACCTTATCGCCGTCCGACCTTTCAATATGCCCATCAAGCCCGATTCCGATAATTTCGGTGGCAACTTTACCAACAAGTGTACGTGATCCGCCTGCACATTCAATTCCACTACTTCGCATCCTAACTGCTGGCTAAATATCATCACGCATTTATAGACCTCTCGACCTACCGACCCTTGGAGTATCCGAAATCTGTACTTCGGAAGCCATACCAAATGATATTGACAATGCAAATAACGTGCGATGCTCTTGCAAACCTGCTCATATCTTTTCCTTTCGTTAAGTGTTGTGAGGACAACACTCCGAAAGATAACTGTATGGGCAGGTACTCTGACAGGCAAAGCCAATCAGGTGATGACCACGTCCATAGGACGTGGTTTTTTAACTCTCAATAAACACTTAGGAGAGTGACCGCCCTGGTTCACTATACTGGTTATTGATAAAATTCAATATTTCCAGTTTGGATTTCGTACATACCGCCCACAATAGCTATCTCGTTATTGCCCTGCATTTCACGCAGAATTTCGCTCCGGTGTTTAATGTTGGCAATCATCAGGTGTACATTGGCCACAGCAACTTTTTCTACAAACTCTGAATTCTTGGAGTTCCGATCTGTTGTTGGCTCGCGAACACTTGCCACTGCTGGCTTGAGTTTGGCGATTAGAGTGGTAAGATTGCCTAGTCTGACATCATCACATGCACCTTTGATGGCGCCGCAACGGCTATGGCCTAATACAACGACAATTTTCGCCCCGCCGATTTTGCAAGCAAATTCCATACTACCAAGAATGTCTTCATTAATAACATTTCCTGCTATTCGAATGCTGACGAGATCACCTAAACCCTGATCGAAAATAAGTTCAGCTGATGCGCGCGAATCGATGCAACTCAAAATAACGGCGAATGGGCATTGCCTGTCTGAAGTTTCGTTCAATTGCTGTAACAGATTGCGGCTAATTTTTAGGTTATTCACAAAGCGTGCATTGCCATCTTTAAGAGCTTTTAATGCCATTTCCGGCGTAAGCAATAATTGAGTGTCGCAGCTATTGGATTGCATCAAATTTCTCACGATAAATTACAAATTTTGTTTTAGTGTAACTAAATGCCCAGACTTTCTGGCCGGGAAGCCGACATGATCAAAGGCGCGCAACTAACTGAACAAACAGGTATGGCGGTCTACGTCTGCGACCAGCACAGTCCGTGGCAGCGCGGTTTGAACGAAAATATTAACGGACTGCTGCGCCAGTATTTGCCCAGAGGGGCTGACCTGTCGACCTACACGCAAGAACAGTTGGATGAAATTGCTTGGAGCTTGAATACACGTCCGAGAAAATCGCTCGAATTTCGATCGCCGGTAGCAGTTTACAACGAGCTCCAGCCCAATATGGAACTCGACAAATCCGCGACCAAACATTAACTATTGTGGTTGGTTCTTGAATTCGCCGTATATTAATTTTTAATTTGGCCTTAAAACCAATACATCACAGGGTGATAATTTTAAAAGGCGGTCCGCAAAGGAGCTAAGAAAAAGTCCAGAAAAACCTCTCTTATTTCTTGTCGCAACCACAATCATACCCGCATTAATTTCTTTAGCATACTCAGCCAGTCGATCTGCTGGAGACTGCGCAAATAAAACTTCAAAATGAGCTTTTTTGAATGCCAGCTCAGGCATCATTTCTCTTGCTTTATTTTTAATGAAATCTAGCATTTGTGGTTTCAAATTTTCAACTGTTAACTTATCAGGAATTTCCTCAATACCCATCTCACTAACGCTAATGTCTTTCTTAATAACATGAACAAAATAAATTTCTCTTTTGGTCCAGACATATTCATGCCCCCACCTTGAAATACTTGGCATAAACTCTTCTTCGGCTGGCATAGCAATAACTATCTTTTGTGGGTTCATTTTAATCTCTAAAGTAAATGCAAATCCTTAGTTAAGACGATAATGTACAGTGAACCAATTAGTCAAGATAATAATGAGTCGAGTTTAAGAGAATAGCCAATTAATACACAACAAAATGTCTGCTGCCCCGTTTGCGATTCTGATCATGCTAAGATAAGTTGAAAAAAGTGGACACGAACGTTTTGATAAACTTAAAACGGAGGTGTCAATTGAAACAGAGAATTCCTAACACGATATACAGCAAAGAATTTAGAGGGCAGGCGGTCAAGCAAGTAGATGAAGAGGGTTGAGGGCCCCCTGTGTCAGGCTAGTTGTCGCCTCAAAATTTAAGGCTACGCTGAAGCCCCGTATTTCCAAGATTCCAATTACGAAATATGCGTGATTGTGCAAAAAGGCAAGTTCAACCCGCTTTGTTTTGTCCTTTCGGGCTGCTCCTTGGGCTTTTCGCCCGCCATTCGCCCGCTATGGGCGCACCTGTGCCATCAATCGATTTCGAGACAAGTAAATATTCGCCAATGCCAGCGCGGTAAATGCGCGACCGGCATTCTTGGCTAAGCCACGGTAGCGCACTTTGGTAAAACCCCACAGTCGTTAGATCACGGCAAAGACGTGTTCGACGCGGGCTCTTATTTTTGACTTGTTGCGGTTCTTGCGGCGCTTGACCTCATCGACCTCGCCGCCAGCCTTACGGGTGCGACAGTTGGTGACGTCGCGGGCCTTGGGCGCTTTGCTGTGGTAGAGTAGAGAACAGGCTCTCGCCTACCCTCCCTCATCAAACCGTGCATGTGGTTTTCCCGCACACGGCTTTCCGATGTTTTTCACGCCAAGGCATGCGCCGTTTTCCAGCCCGCTGTTGTCGGAACCTTATATAGCCCATAGCGCGTATAAAGCTGTTGGCTCGGGAAACGTCCAAAGCCCGCTCCACGATCCTTGACCTTGTGCCGCTCCATCAGGTGCGTGCGCAAACGATCTTCTGCATGCGCCTTCACCTTTTCCAATACAGAACTGGAATTACGATAATGGAAGTAGTTTGCCCAACCGCGAAGGCTGGCGTTCATACTCCCGACAATATCTTCCAGCGGTATTGGCGTGCGTTCACGTGCGGTCAATTGCGTTATACACTCTTTGATTTTCACAAGAGATTTCGGCGCAGGGCAAATATGTGTAAAGCTTTTGCCCGACTCCCAGCTCTTGCTCACCCTGATTGCAAAACCCAAGAAGTTGAAGCTCTCTTGTCTGGCATCAACGGTGCGAGTCTTGCTCTCATTAAGCGTGAGACCAAGGCGATCCAGCACATGCCGTACCGTGTTCAAGGGCGCATCGACTTTGCCCGCACACAGCACCACAAAATCGTCCGCATAACGGACGATGCGTGCTTTCAGTTTCCAGCGTAGTTGATGCGGCGGGTGCGCGCCAGGATCGTGCCTGTGCGGCGATCAACCTTGTTCCGCGCACGTTGCAGCGCTGGCAGGTTGACCCGTCGTAGGGCGATTTGCGTCCCGGGCGTGAGCAGACACCCACCAATAAACTCACCGCACTGGAGCGCGAACACCTGCTGAGCGTCGTCAATTCGGATGAATTCGACAGCCTGCCGCCCAGTCAGATTGGGCCGATACTGGCTGATCGTGGACAATACCTCGCTTCGGCATCAACAATTTACCGCGTTATGAGGGATGAAATCAGCTTTGACATCGCGGTGGCGAACGCCCTGTGCAACAGCGACGCAAGCCGCGTGCGCTCTTTGCTACCGCACCCAACCAGCTATTTAGCTGGGACATCACCTATCTGCCGACACGGATGAAGGGCATCTATTTTTACCTGTATTTGTTCATGGATATTTTTAGCCGAAAAATCGTTGGCTGGCAGATTTATGACGTGGAAAGCAGCGATCTGGCGGGGGATGTCATGCGCGACATTTGCGCCAGAGAAGCCATCTTGCGAACCAGGTGGTGTTGCATTCCGACAATGGCAGCCCGATGAAAGGCGCACCATGCTGCTGGCTACTTTGCATGCGCTGGGCGTTGCGCCCTCGTTTAGTCGCCCTGCGGTCGGCAACGTCAATCCATACTCGGAATCGCTGTTCAAGACAATGAAATATCGGCCAACTTATCCGCACAAGGCGTTCGAAGATTTGCTTGCCGCCCGCCAGTGGGTCGGCATGTTTGTGCATAGCGCCATCAGGTTTGTGACGCCTGCACAGCGTCACGAAAGCATTGATGTCTCGCTGCTAGAGAAGCGCGTCGTCGTCTATGAAGCAGCGAAGCAACAGCGCCCAGAACGCTGGAGCGGAGCCACCCAAAACTGGCAGCCTGTCCTAGTCATGCACCTGAACTCTGATCAGCACATTAAAAATGAACAAAAGAAAGGAGATTTGGAACACAAAATAGCAGCATGAACATAATCATTCAGGCGACAACTAGTGTAGTGCGTCAATTAGAAGTGTACTTATTCAAAATGGCACGAGCGTGGGTGACCTTAGCGAGGATGTCGCTGACTTTTGTTGTCCAGATAAACGGCTTCGGTTTGGCGTTTGCACAGCGATATATTCGTTGATGGCGGCCTCCAGATGCCGATATGGAAATCTTGCAGAAAGCTCTAGACGAATGGCTCAATTATTACAATAATGAAAAGACTCATCAGGGCAAGGTTAGTAATGGCAGAACGCCGTTGGAAACTTTATTCAGTGAGAAACCGGTTTGGAATGGAAAAAATCTAAACCAAATTTAATCTGACAGACACCCTATAAATTCGGTAACTGTCAGATCAGGTCTAAGCTAGCACATGAGCTGATGACAGGACTTATTCAAGTACTTTGTGTTTTATAATGGTAATAGGGCATTAGCCGTTAAATAATTGGACGCCGGACAATTTGATGCGACGGCCAGCGAAGGTACGGCAAGAACAATAGACAAATTTAGCAAGAGTGGGGGCAGCGTCATGCAGCTGCGTGTGGGTGGATAATACAGTTTCAAAACAGGCTAAATCTTTGTTTTGAAAAATGGGTCCACTGTTGTATAGGGAAATAAATTATGCAGCTGTTAATAGTGGTAGGCGTAGTATGGTAATGTTAACACATCCAGATTTAGCTGAAGACTTTGAGGAAGGAATGAAGTTTGTCGCTAACAAGGATTACACCAGAGCAGCAGAATTATTTAAGAAAATCGCAGAACAAGGACACGCGGAGGCGCAATTCTATCTAGGACTAATGTGCGAAGGGGGCCAAGGCATCACAAAAGATGACCAGCAGGCTGTGTCTTGGTGGACCAAAGCCGCAGAACAAGGGCACGTACTAGCACAAAATAATCTAGGACTTATGTATGAACAAGGCCGAGGTGTTACACAGGACTACCAGAAGGCTGCATCTTGGTTCCATATGGCCGCAGAGCAAGGAGATGCGGAAGCACAATATACTTTAGGATTTATGTACGCAAATGGCGAAGGCGTTCCACTGGACTACCAGCAGGCTATGTTTTGGTTGAGCAAAGCCGCAGAACAGGGAGATGTGGCGGCACAATTCAAGGTGGCTAAATTGAATTTAGGATCCGTATATATACCAGACAACAATGTTAAACCGGATTTTATTGAAGCATATAAATGGTTCAGCATTGCTGGCGTTGAGGGCGACACGAATGCTAAAGATGGGCTTGAGATCGCGGAAGCGTTCTTGGCGCCATCCGCAATTGAAGAGGCGCAGCGACGAGCAGATGAGTGGATAGCAAAACATAAAAAATGAAACTCTGAATAAAAATGATCATCAACAATAATATGTACTAGCTTAGACCTGATCTGACAGTTGCCGAATTTGTAGGGTGTCTGTCAGATTAAATTTGGTTTAGATTTTTTCCATTCCAAACCGGTTTCTCACTGAGTGAAGTTTCCAATGGCGTTCTGCCATTGCCCTCTCTCTATCGCAATATCAGCATACTGCTGTGGTCGACCGCGGACTCTAGTTTTGGCTGACCGGCACTCGGCCATCGATCTTCTGTAAACCAGATCGTGATCAGGCACCACATCACTGTACGCGTTGCTATGCCACTTCAAATTCGTGACTTTATAGCGAGATTTTTCGATCTTATGACGACGGCTCTCGTTATGTTTATAGGGGATGGTGTGAAATTGGTAGAAATAATGGCTTCAAGATAATGCCATGTGACCAACTTAAATGATATGAAACTGATATAACCTCAGCCAAAATCGGCGGCTCTTACTTATTGGGTACGTCAATCTTTTAGTCGAGATTACAGATTAACTCTATGAGGTATAGGTCAAACCTTTGCTAGCCCCCGGCAGAGCGGGGGTTTATCTCCTTGACTTACAAGGTGGCGGTCTGAATTTCAAGATACGCCACCATCATATTCAACCCTTATTTAGAATGCTCTGCCAGCCACTTTCGTGCCAATGCCTGCGCCTGTTCTATTTGCACAGTCGCCAACTTGTATTCAATATTTTTTCTACTTCTCTCAGCCGCTTCGTACCCTTCTCCCGCTGCCAAGTTATACCACATGTGCGCTTGAATCCAGTCCTGTGGTACGCCTTGGCCATTTTCATACATCAACCCAAGGCTGTGCTGCGCCTTTGCATTTCCTTGATCGGCTGACTTTAGATACCACGATGCGGCTTCCTTGAAATCCTGTGGAAGGCCTTGACCATTTTCATACAGCAAACCAAGGTTGTACTGCGCCATTGCGCTACCCTGAGTTGCCGCTTTGCGATACCACCACGCAGCTTCTCTGTAGTTCAGTGGCACACCTTTGCCATTATGATACATCTGCCCAAGATTAAACTGCGCACCTGCGTGACCCTGTCCGGCCGCTTTGTGGTACAGAGATGCTGCCTCATCATAGTCCCGTGGTACACCTTCACCATACTGGTGCAAAACTCCAAGAGAGGTCAGTGCGTCCGCATCCCCCTGCTTAGCTGCATATCTATACCATACCGCAGCTTCTTTGAAATCTTGAGGAACACCTTGACCTTTGTGGTACATTAAACCCAGATTATATTGGGCAACTGCATCACCACTGACTGCAAGCCGACGAAATTCTTTTAATGCAGCGGGGTAATTACCTTTCTCGTAAGCCTCAGTTGCATCTTGCAAATCAGCTTGCGCACCCGCACTCATCGCAAAAAAAATCATTGCCAAAAACAGCCTGAATAAATTTACCTTAATTGTGTTGTGCATTTTCATTCCTCGTTATTTAAGTCTATTAACCCGACATGATTCGGTTTTACCCTGCACCTTCGCTGTTGCCTTCGATCTGCCAATACATTTTACTTGTATTATCAATACCACTGAGCTTGAGTGGTTGAATATAATCTCTATCAGTGATTTCGCATCCTACCACCATCATCAGTAGCACTCAAACTCCATTCATGCCATTGCTATTTACAACACACATCATTTTCATCGTTTGCATTGAATTATTTCCAGTCAATCTGTGATTAAACTAAAAGGAACGGCTACTAACAAATACCGCATGCTCCCAATCATGTGGACATTTTATCGAGGTGCGAAATGCACAATCGGTTATTGTGAGGCATGCAATAGCACTTGCCTGCTCCCGAAATTTCTGTGTGAAAATTCCTTTGGGTATTCGTTCCATCTTGGTCCTCTGTTCCCAGCATTTAGCGAAACGCTGGTTACTCAATTTTTTCAAGCTTAGCTCACGTCACAATGTCATCAACCAAATAAAGCAGTTGACCGCCCGTGTCTAGCTCGCCAGTAAGCTGCGCCTGATTAATTAAGAAATCCTTAGCCTCCCGCACTTGGGCATCCGCTCAATAAAGCTTGAGCCAGGTCACGGATGACGCCTTCTTCATCAGCAGCTATTCTTAGCACGGGCTTAAAACCGGCAGCGTTGATCCAGATACTGTTGGACTGATTAGCTTCGACATCCAGGGCCAATCCGAGAAAGCCAAGAGGTTCGCAAATGCACTCTCGTATCTGTGGCGCGTGTTCGCCGATGCCGCCGCTGAACACCAGCGCGTCAATGCCGCCAGCCTTGGCGGCAAATGCACCGATGGCGGCGCGCACCTGGCGGCAAAAGTAGCTCACCGCAAAACAGGCGTCCTCGCTGCTGCTCTCTAGTAAGCGATGCATTTCACTGCTCTCTCCGTCAGACAACGCGAGCAGTCCCATGCGTTGATTGACTAGGTCGCTTAATTCCTCGCTATCGTAATGTTTTGCCAACTCCAGCATCACGCCCGGATCCAGATCGCCACTGCGCGTGCCCATCGGAATGCCACCGGCCGGCGTGTAGCCCATGGTGGTGTCGATCGACTTCAGCCCTTCCATCAAGCACAGGCTGGCCCCCGCGCCCAAGTGCGCAACCACGATACGGCCCTGTGCAATCTCCCCCAGCAGTGACGGAAGTCTGGAAGCGATGTAAGCATAATTAAGGCCATGGAAACCGTAGCGCCGCATGCCGAGATCACGCGGTATCGGCAAGCGGCGCGTCAGTTCCGGCATGGTGTGATGAAACGCGGTATCGAAACAGGCTACTTGCGGCGCATCTAATCGCGCCCGGCACAGTTCCACCCCGAGCAGATTGCCGGGCATGTGCAGCGGTGCAAGATGAGTAATGCCATCCAGCCGCTTGATCTCTGCCGCATCAAGGAGCCGTGCTAAATCAACCACTTCGCCGCCATGTACGAAGCGGTGGCCGATTGCATCCGGCACTTCCCCATCTATATCCTTCAGCAGCGCGTCGAATGCTTCAGCGTGATTGTGGGGGAATCCTTTGCCAACATGAGAGTAGCGCCAGTCACGGCGCGTGCCGTCGGTACGAAACAGGCTTGCCTTTAGACTGGATGAGCCGCTGTTGATGGTGAGAATATTATGACTCATTGCGACCATTTCCAGTCGCGTACCTCAGACATGTCTTCGCCGAACTGGTGAATGTAATGCGTGTGCTCGTTCAGCTTGTCGCGCATGCGCTGTTTGATGTGTGCCGCTTGTGCCTGCAACTTCGGCACCCGGTTCGCCACATCCATCACCAGATGGAAGCGGTCAAGTGTGTTGAGCACCACCATGTCAAACGGCGTGGTGGTGGTGCCTTCTTCTTTGTAGCCGCGCACGTGGAGTTTGTCGTGGTTGGTGCGACGATAAGTAAGACGGTGAATCAGCCACGGATAGCCGTGGTAAGCGAAGATAATAGGTTTATTGGTGGTGAACAGGGAATCGAATTCCTTGCCGGACAAGCCGTGCGGGTGTTCCTCCTGTGGTTGCAGGGTCATTAGATCAACCACATTGATGAAGCGAATTTTCAACTCGGGCATGAGCTGGCGCAAGATATCTATGGCCGCCAGCATTTCCAGTGTGAGCACGTCGCCCACTGCTGCCAAAACCACATCCGGCTCGCCGGCCTGGTCGTTGCACGCCCATTCCCACAGGCCAATACCTGCGCTGGTATGGTTGATGGGCGTTCATGTCCAGCCATTGCTGCGCGGGCTGTTTGCCGGCAACGATGACATTCACCAAATTGCGGCTGCGCAGGCACTGATCAGTAACACAGAACAGCGTATTGGCGTCCGGAGGCAGATACACACGGATGATATCAGCCTTCTTGTTCACCACATGGTCGATAAAGCCGGGATCCTGATGCGAGAAGCCATTGTGATCCTGTCGCCAGCCGTGCGAGGTGAGCAAGATATTTAGCGAGGCAATGGGACGGCGCCAGGGAATCTCACGGCACACCTTGAGCCATTTGGCATGCTGGTTGAACATAGAGTCGACGATATGGATGAAGGCTTCATAGCACGAAAATAGTCCATGGCGGCCGGTGAGCAGATAACCTTCCAGCCAGCCCTGGCAGGCATGTTCAGATAGGATCTCCATCACCCGGCCATCGGGCGCGAGATGATCGTCGAAGTCATAGCGCAACGCCATCCAGGCGCGATCCGTCACTTCGAACAGCGCACCTAGCCGATTGGAAGCGGTCTCGTCCGGACCGACCACGCGAGAGTTGTCGCGGTTCTTCTGCATCACATCGCGCAGAAAGTTTCCCATCACCCGAGTGGATTCAGCGACACTGCCGCCGGGTGAGCCCACCACCACCGAGTAATCCCGAAAGTCCGGCAGACGCAGGTCGCGCAGCAGCACACCGCCGTTGGTATGGGGATTGCCGCCCATGCGGCGATCCCCAGTCGGTGCGAGCGCCGCAAGTTCGGGCTTGAGCTTGCCATTGCCATCGAATAGCTCTTCAGGCCGGTAGGATTTCATCCAGCGCTCCAGCAGAAGCACGTGCTCTGGCTTCTCCATTACTACCGAATGGCACCTGATGAGAGCGCCAATAGCCTTCGGTTTTCTGTCCGTCCACTTCTTTCGGACCGGTCCATCCCTTTGGGCTGCATAACACAATCATGAGCCAGAGTGGGCGGCCCACTAGGCTGCCCTCGTGTGCCTTGCGTTGAATGTCGCGAATCTCGATGATCACCGCATCGACAGTAGCGGCCATTAGCGAATGCATGACTTCAGGCTCGTCGCCTTCCACGAAATAAGGCTTGTGGCCATAGCCCGCGAACAGACTCGCCAGTTCTTCCTGACTGATACGCGCGAGTAGGGTCGGACTGGCGATTTTGTAGCCGTTGAGATGCAAAATTGGCAATACAGCTCCGTCCGTGCGGGGATTGAGAAATTTGTTGGAATGCCAAGATGTGGCCAGCGGCCCAGTCTCTGCTTCTCCATCCCCAACCACACAGCAGGCGATGAGATCGGGATTATCAAATACCGCGACGCCATGGGGATGAAACAGTGAATAACCCAACTCGTCACCTTCGTTGATGGAACCGGGTGTCTCCGGTGCGGCATGGCTAGGTATACCGCCCGGAAACGAGAACTGCCGAAACAGCTGCCGCATGCCCTCCTCGTCCCGGGTAATATCGGAATGCAGTTCGCTATATGTGCCTTCAAGGTATGTGTTGGCCACCACAGCTGGGCCGCCGTGACCCGGGCCGGCGACAAAAAACAAGTTGAGATCGTGCGCTCTGATAACCCTGTTCATATGCACGTAAATGAAGTTAAGCCCCGGTGTGGTGCCCCAGTGACCCAGCAGCCGCGGTTTGATGTGCGCCAGTTCCAGCGGCAATTTCAACAGCGAATTGTCCAGCAGATGAATCTGTCCGACGGAAAGATAGTTGGCGGCGCGCCAGTAGGCGTCAATCCGGTGGAGTTCGTCTGGTGTCAAAGCAGTGACAGATGGCAGCATTTCGTTCTCCTTAATGTCATTCATTTGCAGGTACGCGTCCTCACGACAACCGTTTTAAGATGCAATCACTGAGTCGTTGTTGAACGGATATCCAGATGATGAGTTGAGGCGCCATAAAAAAATATAAAGTTCAGTTATGCGCCAACTGGCAGTCCATCAGATTCATTAAAAATCAGGGCGCAATTCATGCGGCGGTACATGCCACTTAACCATTTTAGAAATTGGCAGCACATATTCAGCTGGTGGAACCTTGCACTTAATTCTTTTAGGACTGATCCATTGAGAAATATTAGTTTGAGTAATTTTGCAGCCTGGAGGCATATTTAGGCGGATGCCATTTGCCACTGCCGTTTGGTTTCCGGCAATCGTTACAGCTTTTGATATAGTTTTTCTTGACATAGTCCGCACGCTATATAGATGTATCTATTTGAAGTATAATAGATATGCTTATAGACTTCTGGCCCATGAGATACGGGGAAAGATTGAAATTGGCAATGGCTTACGCAAACCTTAATCAAAAGGTTTTAGCGGAGGCGATCGGCATTAAACAACCGTCATTGTCGTACTTGATTAACAATGAGAATGTTAACGGATCAGAAAAGACGGTTAAGCTTGCCGTGGCTTGCGGGGTAAACCCGCAATGGCTTGATTCTGGCGAAGGTGAAATGATAGGTAGTAGTAGCACTAAAAATAAGGACGTTCAGGCAGTTTTGTACTTAATGGATATGTTAAGTGACGAAGGAAAGAGTCAGATTCGTATAAAAATGGAAGAATGGATAAAAAGCATACTTAGCGGCAAGCATCCGCTTGAAGAGGTATCGCTGCATGATAATAACCTTCGCCGAAGGTAAACATCAGGCTATCAAAATCTGATTACACCTCTCAATAAAAACCCATCTATGACATCGACAGCTGCCCTTACGTTGATGCGTCTGCCAGCGCGCGCTCACTGGAGTAATTCCATTAGTATCCAAGGGTACTAGGCGACAAAATCCTGTATTGAGGTATATACTAAATTAAATATTAACTTTACTGGGAGATCGACATGTTTGGAAGATTGATACTCGCCGTGCTGTTCGTCTTGTTAGGAAATTTCGCTAACGCCGAAGCACAATTAATACACAACGCTGCACGTGGTGAGTTGTTGTACTCAACGCATTGCATCGCCTGCCACAACACCCAAGTTCATTGGCGGGAAAAGAAACTTGTTACTGACTGGGCAAGTCTTCAGTCAGAAGTACAACGCTGGCAGGGCATTTCAGGACTTGGGTGGACCAATCAAGACATTGAAGACGTTGCGCGACATCTGAATACTATCTATTACCGCTATCCCACGTCGGACTGACCGGAGCTTTATCACATCAGCAGGCCCCTGCCAAGATCAAGGTGACATCACCACCGCGTACATTTATTTAATGCAAGCATGACTGCATAGTAGCCATCACCCTCACAGTTTGCTGTTCTGGATCCCCATCAACGCGAAAATCACTGATCAAAGCTTGTCTTGAAATGGCCGTCAATCACTACGAAAACTTTCCTGTTGCCTCCATCCTTCTGCCCAAACGCTTGCGGCGGGCAGTAGAGATAATTTACCATTTTGCGCGTCAGGCTGACGATTTTGCCGATGAGGGTGATTTAAAAAATGAGGAGCGTTTTATGGCACTTGATGGTTTTCGCAGTGAGCTCAAGCGCATTGCGGCCAATGAAACACCGCTGACCCCTTTGTTCCGCGACTTAGCGGACATCATTGCGCGGCACCAGTTGCCGTTGCAATTGTTCCACGATCTACTTGATGCTTTCTCGCAGGATGTGCTTAAAAAACGTTACGCCAATTTCGACGAAGTGCTGGACTATTGCCGCCGTTCCGCTAATCCGGTTGGCAGATTACTGTTACACCTTTATAAAGAAGCCACCCCCCCAAACCTGAAGTATTCCGACGCCATCTGCACCAGTCTGCAACTCATCAATTTCTGGCAGGATGTAACGAAAGATTATGCCATCGACCGAATCTACTTGCCGCAGGACGAAATGACGCACTTCGGAGTAACTGAAGCGCATGTCGCGCAAAGCCGCGTGGATAAGGAATGGCAACAACTCATGCAGTTTCAAGTTCAGCGCACACGCGACATGATGCGCAGCGGCACCCCCCTCGGCAGCATACTTACCGGCCGTATCGGCATTGAAATGCGGCTCATCATCGCGGGCGGTAACCGCATTCTCGACAAGCTTGAAGTTGTACAGTTCGACATGTTCCGCCAACGTCCTGTGTTGCGTCCATTCGACTGGGTTATCATGCTGGGCAAAAGCGCACCATTTAGCTTTTAAAGAAATAATCCAGCCAGTTACCGTTGATTGCGAATTAACATGACTCCAGATCAGTATTGCAAAGACAAGGCAGCTCAAAGCGGTTCAAGCTTTTACTACAGCTTTATGTTTCTGCCGCCAGACAAGCGCCGTGCTATCACTGCGTTGTATGCTTTTTGTCGCGAAGTAGACGATGTTGTGGACGAAAATTCGGATGAGAACGTGGCACGCACTACGCTGGCGTGGTGGCATACCGAAGTGACTGCTATCTACGAAGGAATGCCGCAGCATCCGGTCGCACGGGCATTGATGCCGGTGGTCAAGCAATACAAGCTGCCGCAAGAACATTTCCACGAGATCATCGACGGTATGGAAATGGATTTGCAACAGCACCAATATGTCGATTTCAAAGCCCTGCAACAGTATTGTTATCGTGTCGCCTCGGTAGTGGGGCTGCTCGCTGCGGAAATTTTTGGGTACACTGACCGTAATACGCTCAAATATGCGCACGATCTTGGCCTCGCCTTCCAGCTTACCAATATCATTCGTGACGTGGGCGAAGACGCTCGACGCGGACGCATCTATCTGCCGCTTGGTGAGTTAGCGCTTTTTGGTGTGCACGTCAACGATATCCTTGATAGTAAGGAGAGTGAAAGCTTTCAAAAACTAATGCAATTTCAGATTGATCGCGCACAACGCTACTACCAGCGAGCACTAGAGCAACTGCCCGCTGCAGACCGCAAGGCGCAGCGCACCGGCCTTATCATGGCGGCAATTTATCGAGCTACACTGGAAGAAATCGTTGCCAGCGGCTGTCATGTGCTAAAAGAGCGCGTCTCGCTCACCCCGCTGCACAAGCTGTGGCTGGCATGGAAGACGTGGGTGAAAAACTAAGAGCATTGAAACCGCCCTGACCTGCCATTCGTACTAATCTATAGAAGCATCTACGCCTGAGTCGAAGTGAAATGAATTAATTTTCTGCACTTCGCTACGCTCAAAGCGAACAGAGAATTGGTATCGTGAACAATAATAAAAATCACCATGTCGCCATCATTGGTGGCGGCTACGCCGGCATGGCCGCCGCCGTTACGCTCGCTGCTGCAGATATTCCGGTTACGGTATTCGAAAGCGCCAAGCAACTCGGCGGTCGCGCGCGCGGCGTGCAGCATAATGATGTTCAGCTCGATAACGGCCAGCACATTCTGCTTGGCTGCTATCACCATACACTGCAGCTTATTGAACAAGTCGGCGGCAACATCGAGCACGACTTCCTGCGTTTGCCGCTGCAACTCACACTACACAATCGCTTTGAATTAAAAGCACCGCGCCTTCCCGCCCCACTCCATCTGCTGGCTGGACTGCTCAGCGCAAAGGGGCTGTCATTCGGCGAACGCCTGCGTGCCACACGTTTTATGCTGGCGCTGGGTCGCATTAATTTCACCTTGCCGCGCGATATCAGTGTATTCGAATTGTTACGCATGCATGGCCAAGGTAACGAGCTGATTCGATTACTATGGGAGCCGCTCTGCATCTCCGCACTCAACACGCCGGTACACATTGCCTCCGCTAAAGTGTTGCTGCATGTGTTGCGCGACAGTCTGAACGGTTTGCGCAGCGATAGCGATATGCTGCTGCCACGCATAGATTTCACAGCACTATTTCCGGAACGGGCGACCGAATATGTAAAACAACATAAGGGCACAGTGCTTACCGCTTGCAGCGTAGAAGCTATCATTCCACACAGCGATGAAATCGAATTAATATCCCGTCCAACTGCAGTATCCACGGCGCATACCAAACTATTTAGCCATGTCATCTGTGCAGCCTCGCCCATTTCAGCTGTGCGACTATTCCGTACCGTGCCGCAACTTGCATTGATAGCTGAGCAGATTGCAGCCATTCCGCATCAACCCATTTACACCGTGTATCTGCAATACCCAAAACAGGTGCGCTTGCCACACCCGATGCTGGGTTTGGACCACTGCTTTGCTCAATGGTTGTTCGATAAAGGTCAGATCGCCGGACAGCGCGGCCTCATCGCCGCCGTCATTAGCGCGCAAGGGAAGCATCAGAGTTTAAAACATGAAGTGTTAGCGCAGAAAGTAGCACAAGAGATATGCGAACAACTTGGAATAATGGAAGCACCTTTGTGGCACAAAGTTATTGCAGAGAAACGTGCCACCTTCTCCTGCGAAACAAACCTGCCTCGCCCTGCCCATACCACACTGCTTGCCAACGTACTATTAGCAGGCGATTACACGGCAGGCGATTATCCGGCTACGCTAGAAGGAGCGGTGATGAGTGGGATGTTGTGTGCGAGAACTATAGTGTCAACATTTCAATAATCACAACAATCCCAGCCAATGAGTGACGCGGATAGCCAATATCCGCCACCCGAATGTTGCTGCTGTTGCCATGACGCATTTAAATTAGGAATGGCAATAACTAGCAGGCTGCTGAAAAAGGCTCATATATTTCCCCTTACCCGCCCGCCTAAGAAATTTTTTCGGTCGATTCTAAATTTATAGCTCCCGTAGAAGCCTATTTTTCCGGGGATTTCCCGTTTTTCTGCCTTTTGGGCGGATTTATGGCGTGTTACGCCAATAATCGCCTCATCCTGACCAGGTTGTACGCCGCGGCCGTAAACAGAAATAGCTGGTTCACCAACGATTGTCCGCGATGCCGCAATTTACGCATCAAACCGATGTCTTTCATCCAGCCGAAGCACTCTTCGATTTGCTTGCGCTTCCTGATGCTAATCTCGTAACCCGCATGGCGGGTAGTACGCCCATCAATCGCTGTATGTTTTTTCTGCGCCACATGCGGCGTTACTTTGCGTTCGCGGCAGTCCGCCACAAAGGCTTGGGTGTCGTAGTTCTTGTCGGCACCCAAGGTGCGTCTGCCGGAGCTTTGCTCCGCATCCAGCATCGCTAACGCCACTTCCCGCTCCGCCGTTCCCGTTGCCTGACTTACGCTGGCCTGTACGATCAGACCGTTGCGATTCTCCGTCAGCAGATGCCCCATGAAGCTCAATTTAGCTTCCTTGCCCTTTGCCTTGCGATACAGGCGCGCCTCGCCATCCGTTGCGGATTGGTGGGTCGCATTACTGAACTGCTCGCCGTGGAAGTTTACTTCCTTGTTTCGCCCCTGATCTCCAGGCTGTTGCTCGTCGGACTTCGCGCCTTCGCCGGACTCCGCACCCTTGCGCATGAAACTCTTGATGGATGCCGCCGCGTCCAGCAACGTGCCATCAGCCGTAAAATGTTCTTTCGACAACAGCTCGCCTGCGCTGGCCTGTGCCTTGATCTGCTCGAAAAATGTTTCGGCAACTTCATGCGTCAGCAGCCGGTCACGGTTATGACAAAACACGGTCGCATCCCATACCGACTCGTCCAACTCCAAGCCAACAAACCAGCAGGTTAAAGTCGATCTGCTCCATCAACTGTCGTTCCGAACGTACCGTGTACAATATTTGTAGCGTCTGCGCGCGCAGCAATCGTTCCGGTGCAATTGAGGGGCGGCCTGTATCCGAATACATCTCTGAAAATAGCTCGTCCATCCCAACAAGGGCAACATCCACCATCTTGCGAATCGCTCGCAGCGGATGCCTCCTTGGAACACGCTGTTCAAGTTGGATGTAACTGAACAAATTCATCGGTTGAACGTCTACGCCGCGCATTGTTATATCTCCGCATTTCAATGGCGCTATTTTACCAACTATCAACACTGGTGGTGTTTTTCAGCAGCCTGTTAGAATACTGGAAAAAAATATTTTCGAAAATTCTTGCCATAAATTCAGTTTGTTAACATCAATTCAATATTGAGCGTGAGCGAAGTTATCAAAACGCGTATATTCACCACGGAAGGTCAGCTCAACTTTCCCTATCGGACCGTTACGCTGCTTTCCAATGATAATTTCCGCCTTGCCCTTGTCGGGTGAATCGGGGTTGTATACTTCATCTCGATAAATAAACAGGATCAGATCGGCATCCTGTTCAATAGCGCCGGATTCGCGCAGATCGGACATCATCGGACGTTTGTTGGGCCGTTGTTCCAAGCTACGGTTAAGCTGCGACAACGCCATCACGGGCACTTGCAACTCCTTGGCTAGCCCTTTCAGAGAACGTGAAATTTCGGAAATCTCGGTAGCACGATTTTCACTTGCCTTGCTTGAAGGTGAGGACATCAACTGCAAGTAATCAATTATAATCAACCCTAGGCCATTATTTTGGCGATGTAACCTGCGTGCACGCGAGCGTAATTCAAGTGAATTTAGCGCGGCGGTTTCATCGATGAAAATGGCAGCATCATTTAAACGGCCCAGCGCATGGGTCAAGCGCGGCCAGTCATCTTCCTGCAAACGCCCAGTGCGCAAATCATGCTGGTTGAGCTTACCTACTGAACCTATCATACGCATGGCCAATTGAATACCACCCATTTCCATGCTAAAGATTGCCACTGGCCTACAGCTTTCAAGCGCAACATGCTCGGCGATATTGATGGCAAAAGCAGTCTTACCCATGCTCGGACGCCCGGCAACAATGATCAGTTCGCCTGGCTGCAGGCCAGAAGTCATACTGTCCAAATCGGTAAACCCGCTCGCCACGCCGGTCACATCGCTGGAGTTATCGCGACCGTAAAGAGTCTCAATACGCTCTACTACCTTCGTTAGTAGCGGTGGGAGGGGGGTGAAACCCTGACGGCCGCGCTCACCAGCCTCAGCGATTTCAAACACACGGCTTTCCGCTTCATCCAGCAACTGGTCCGCATCGCGGCCGGCCGGGTTATAGGCGCTGGTAGCAATTTCACTGCCAACCTCAGCCAGTTTGCGCATGACAGCGCGCTCGCGCACGATTTCAGCATAGCGTCGGATATTGGCTGCGGATGGTACGTTCTGTGCCAAGGAGCCGAGATAAGCTAACCCACCGGCTTTGTCGAGTTCAGCATTACTTTCCAGCGATTCCGCAACGGTGATAACATCCACCGGTTTGGCATGCTCGGTCAAGCGCGCGATATGCCGATAAATCAGGCGGTGCTCAAAGCGGTAGAAATCTTGTTCGCTAATCAGGTCGGAAATTTTGTCCCACGCGGTGGAGTCCAAAAAGATGCCGCCCAATACCGATTGCTCAGCTTCCACCGAATGAGGCGGAAGCTTTAGTGCTTCAAGCTGAGGATCTGTTGGATTAGTGTAATGGTTCTGCATGATGCCGAGTTATTGATCAAGAGCTAGCTGTGGCATTCTATCACTGAGAAAATTATTGCCGACAGAAATAAAATAGAGCTGTTACCAGCTCTATTTTATTTACAACAATGCGTAGTAAGACTACGGCTTATGTTCGCCCAGCACTGAGACTGTAATATTGGCTATCACATCGGTGTGCAGCGCAATGCTGACTGGGTAATCGCCAACTTGCTTTATATGTCCCGCCGACATGCGCACTTGAGTTTTTTCCACAGTAAAACCTTGCAGTGCCAGCGCCGCAACGATATCGGCATTGGTCACAGAACCGAACAACTTGCCGTCAACACCGGCCTTTTGTACGATTTGCACAGTCAGTCCGTTGTACTTCTCAGCGCGTGCCTGAGCTTCTGCCACCTTGGCTTGCTCTGCGGCTTCCAGTTCAAGGCGACGAACTGCAAATTCCGCCTTATTACCCTCAGTCGCACGCTTGGCCTTGCCGTGCGGGATCAGAAAGTTACGTGCATAGCCATTTTTAACATTGACTACGTCGCCCAATTGACCAAGGTTTACCATTTTTTCCATAAGTATCACTTGCATGTTCTGCTCCTTAATGCAAATCTGTGTAAGGCAGCAACGCCAAGAATCTTGCACGCTTAATTGCAATGCCCAATTGACGTTGGAAGCGCGATTTGGTGCCAGTAATACGCGCCGGAATGACCTTGCCATTCTCGGCAATAAATTCCTTAAGAATATTCAAATCTTTGTAATCCACCTCTGCGATCTTGTCTGCGGTGAAACGGCAAAATTTGCGGCGTTTGAACAATTGACGCGAAGAGTTACTCTTCTTGTCATCTTTTTTCTTAAAAACACGAGCCATGCTATGCCCCTCATTCTAATGTAATGTTATCAATGTGCAGCACAAGTTGTGTGATGCGTAAACTGCGCTGTGCCAAAAATCCTTCTGCTTTTACCCGCTGTCCAAGTTGCAAACTGTTAGCTTGCTGAGCTGCGGCACCAAGTGCCAAAGCTGGGATGTCGCACTGTACTTGACGCGCTATGCCGGCCTCTAGTTGCGTTGAAACATGACGGATTTTTAATACGATTCGTGCTACGCCCGCCGGGGTATATCGCAAACTATCTAGTTCAACGAGTTCTCCGTCAACGGAGAGCCGGTTGCAAGCTACATTCAATCAAGCAACCGCAGTAACTTCAGCTGGCACGACTGCTTCAACCTGAGGAGACTGTCCTGAGCCTGCCGCAGGGGAGGTCATCGAACGCGATTTTTCCTCCCTCATCATCGCCGAAGGAATCGTTACCGCAGATTTGGTTTTGATCGTCAAGTGGCGTAGCACAGCATCGTTAAACTTGAATGCATGTTCCATCTCGTCCAGTACTTCTTGGTTGCACTCAATATTCATCAGCACATAATGTGCTTTGTGGATTTTTTGAATCGGGTAAGCCAATTGACGGCGACCCCAGTCTTCCAGGCGATGGATCAAGCCATTCTTGGCCGTCACCAGAGCACGGTAGCGCTCAATCATAGCGGGCACCTGCTCGCTCTGGTCGGGATGCACGATAAATATAATCTCGTAATGTCGCATTGATTCTCCTTTTGGATATAAAGCCCCCCGTCATGCGTAACGGTGGAGCAAGGGTTTGAGGGAGCGTGATTATAGCGAAAAATCCAGTCAGGTCAAGCAAAAGCCTTGTTTACAATCTTGCTGCACCTATCTCAAATTTTGTAAGGAGATGCATTATTTGCCCATCTGAGATGACGGAATAGATCAGCGAAGTGCAATCCTTGAAACGTAATCCGCTAAACTAGGCGAATCACCGAACAAAGTTGATGCATAATAAATACCGGATTTCAGCGATTACTATTACATCCACTAAAAAAACGACCATTCATTTCTTCCAGTCCCAGAGTTTGCAGCATTTCCTTCAATCGCTCAGTCGGTCGGTTGCATGGCAAGTTTTTGAAATTCGCGATGATAAGTTCATTTTTCATCGAATGCTCCCAACCCACCAGCTCGGTCACTGTCACCTGGTAACCGTGAGCTTCCAATTGCAAACAGCGCAGCACGTTGGTAATGTGACTGCCAAATTCACGAGTATGGATGGGATGGCGCCATAGTTCAGTCAGAACATTTTTAGCCAGATCTTTGCCTTTATTTTTTCTTAGAACCGCCGCCACTTCGGCTTGGCAGCATGGCACCAAGACGACAAATTGAGCATTTTTTTTCAACGCAAAGCGTATGGCGTCGTCAGTAGCGGTATTACACGCATGGAGCGCTGTGACCACATTCACCTTTGCAGGTAAAATCTCTGACGCAATAGACTGTTCTACCGATAGATTGAGGAATGACATACTTGGAAAATTTAGCCGTAACGCCAGCTCCTGCGAGTGCTTGACCAAATCATCACGTGTTTCGATGCCGTAAATACGCGACTCATCGTTCAACGTCTTGAAAAACAGATCGTAAAGGATAAAGCCCAAATACGACTTGCCTGCCCCATGATCCACAAGTTGAATGTCTTGGTGACTTTGCTTAATTTCTTGCAGCAACGGCTCGATGAATTGATAGAGGTGGTAGACCTGCTTAAGCTTGCGTCGGGAATCTTGATTCATCTTCCCATCTCGAGTGAGAATGTGCAGCTCTTTAAGCAGATCAATTGATTGGCCAGGTTTTATTTCATGCATACCGTTCCTAACTGTCCCATCAAAACTCTCCTATCACCTACTTTAATAGGTGGCAGGTGAGTAAACTTGAGACGGAAGCGTCAAATGAAGCAAAAATTACCGAAATCGATGTGCAGCAAAAAATTTCGAGAGCAGACGGTTAAGCAAGTAACGGAACAGGGTTGAGCGCAAAGGCATCAGAGCAACGATTATCGTTGCCGTCTTCGACCTTGACGAACCGGGTATAAAGTAGCGCAGACAAGAAAATTAAGCGAGATCGGCAAGACGCAACGTATACCTTCACACCTTTCCTTTATTTCGATTCGTATGACCACTGACTATCCACCTCATAGCCAGATGCCAGTAGACTGTTAATTTTTTCGGGTGGCATCGGTTTGCTGAAGTAATAGCCTTGCATCTCGTCGCATTCCTGATGTTTCAGGAATGATAGCTGCTCGGCAGTTTCCACTCCCTCTGCGATCACTTTCAACTTAAGGGTGCGAGCCATATTAATGATCGTACTGACAATCACAGCATCGTCCGAATCAACTGATATATCGCGCACGAATGATTGATCGATTTTTAGCTTATCGATAGGGAAACGCTTGAGATAACTTAAGCTGGAATAGCCAGTTCCAAAGTCGTCCACTGCGAGTTTCAGTCCCATTGCCTTTAGTTCCAATAACAGTGCAATCGACGCTTCGGCATTGTGCATGACAGCACTTTCGGTAATTTCCAGTTCAAGACCGGACGGATCGAGACCATACTTACATAGAATTGCCTTAATCATTTCACCGAAATTATTTTGGCGAAACTGCACTGCCGACAGGTTCACCGCCACGGTAATTTCCGGTAATCCTAGCATGCGCCATTCGCTGTTCTGCCGGCAAGCCTCACGCAATACCCATTCGCCAATCGGAATAATCAAACCAGTTTCTTCCGCGATGGGAATGAAATACCCTGGTGAAATCATTCCAGTCTCAGGATTATTCCATCGCAGCAATGCTTCTACACCAATAATACGGCCGCTACGCAAGTCCACCTGAGGCTGGTAATGTAAACAGAATTCCTGGCGTTCTACTGCATGACGCAGTTTCCGTTCAATCGACATGCGTTCAAGCGCAAGCTGGTTCATTTCATTAGTGAAAAACTGGTAATTGTTGCGCCCATTTTTTTTAGCGTGGTACATCGCAGCATCAGCATACTTAATCAAGTAATCTCCATCGCATCCATCTTCGGGAAATATGCTGATGCCGATGCTAGTGGTTATTTTAATTTCATTGCCATCAATTATGCACAGGCGAGAGATGGCATCTAACAGCTTGACCGCAATAACGGCAGCATCATCCACAGTTTCCAAATCCGGCATTATGATAACGAACTCGTCCCCACCCCGCCTGCTTACCGTATCGCTAGCGCGGCCCACACTGCTAATTCGTCTGGCAACCTCTTGCAATAGCTTATCGCCAACGTGGTGACCCAGCATGTCGTTAATAACTTTGAAATGATCCAGATCAAGACACATGACTGCTACTTTGTGTTTTTCACGGCCAGCATGGGAAATAGCCTGAGTTAAACGATCCTGTAATAGCAGGCCGTTGGGCAAATTGGTGAGAAAATCATGCAGCACAACATAAGCCACACGTTCTTCTGCCGCCTTACGCTCGCTGATATCGGAAAAAACGCCGATATAGTAGCTGACCTCGCCGAGTTCATTCTTCATTGTGCTGATAGTTAGACACTCGGCGTAACTTTCATCATTTTTTCGTCGACCGACCATCTCACCCTGCCAGTGCCCGGTCTCGTTAATGCTGCGCCATGTATCATGGTTGAGCGCGTCGTCCATAAAGCCAAGGTGTAACAAGTTCAAGCTCTTACCTATCAAATCGTTAGCGCTGTAACCGGTAATAGTGGAAAAGGCCGGGTTAATAAACAACATGTTTTTATCGGCATCCGTGACGATTATGCCTTCACTTACGCTATCGAATATATGCGCGAATAGCCTGAGTTGCTTCTCCTTTTGACGTACGCCATTGCTCTCTTTTCCGGAAACTGAATGAATTGTCTTGCTGTTCGTGGCATCTGGGACAATTTGTTGGTCGGAGCTAGATAAGTCCTGCATGAATATCACTCATTATCTTGGTTAATCAGGCTAGGCAACTAATGCCAGGTAGAAGGAACATCGAGATTTTGAATACCGATTAGACGGACGAGTAACCCTGTGTACTGAAACTGCTGTCCGCATATCAACCTTGCCCCGAGTATTCAAAAACAACCGGCTCCAGTGGCTGACGCTCGCATGCATCACGCAATAAAGCGGCAGTTTCGCTCAAGGCAAGCTCCTTTAAACGGCAGCGCATGCGCCAGATCCCGTCACCTGATTCGGAAACGCCGCAGGAATGGTTGGCCATACTGCACTCTGCGTTTTCTGCCGCTGCTGGAGTGCCCACGTAATTCAATGCCGCTACCGGCAGGTCCGGAAAGAGACGCCTAGCCTCACGCACCCATTCCAGTAAACGCGCTTGCTGGGAGCAATCGCAAACATTACCATCTACCAGCACCATGTCGTACTGTTCTAAATCTGGCTCAGGCATATCCTCCCATGCTTGCTGGACTAACCGATGCCTGGATTTTTCCAGCATCTGATTCAAGATGCGACGGGTGCCTGATGCTTCTCCGAGTAACAAAATATTCATGCGGCTAACCTATGTGCATGCTCGGGCAGGGTACCGAACAAGGCAAATTCGGTTATCTCGTCGATTTCTAATGCACAGGCTACTGTTAGAACTCTACCTATCTTTAGGGGAGTGCCTAGTCTAGTTACACTTACTCCCAGCTTGCGAAACATACGCTCAACGGCCACACTAGTGACTGAAACATATCGCTCTATTCCATTTTTTTGAGCAAACCTCACCGCTGCCTGGATCATCTGGATGGGAATATTACTGAGCCCAAAACCACCACTGTCCAATTTGCCACTTGATATTGCAAATCGGCTTAATTCCCACACAGCAGTTTGTTGAGGTGCCGGCTGCCCGTGCAAGAGCTGAGGAAAAGTATCTTTTAACATATTTGGACCAGTAGTAGGCAGTAATCGCCAGCAACCGTGCACCTCATTTCCTTCGCCTCTTGCCAGCACGTAAACGGGGTTAGCCTCGTCAAACTCGTCGTGCTCCATGCCGTTGTCACTATTAACATCCCATCCCAGGCGGTCATGGAAGACTTCGTGCCTAAGACGGTACATTCCCAGCGCCGCTTGATGATCTAGAGATCCATCTCCATGTTGCGCAAGCATTATTTGTCTCATTTTTCTTCACTCTGTCGTTAGTTAATGACGAAGCTATGAGACAACAGATTACTTCGGGTAGCTAGCTGTAGAATCTTACAGGATAGAATGCTAAAAACGCTTACAACGTCTTAACCGAGACGTCCCTAAACAACCTGTAAAAGTGTCTATTTATTTGCTTTCGGAGTGTCCAGGCGATGTGGAATTTGTAAGAATTCAGTCTGTCGAGTACGGATTTCTTGCAAAAATTAAACCACGTAAATTGGAGCAACTTCTCAGGAAGACATGTTTCGGCTGAGGCTGGATCAGATACTGAATCAGCCCCATGTGTTGTACAAACTGGCAAATCAAATTGACTGGCATGGGGCAGAAAAACAATTCGGCAACCTATACTTGGACGGCCGGCCAAGCCTCCCGATCCGATTGATGGTGGGGTTGCACTAGTTGAAGCATACCTGCAACCTGGCGGATGAACAAGTGGTGACGGTGGTAAATGGACACCACAACAGTGCAAGAGAGAGTGATTGCATTTCCCACGGACGCGAGGCTGTATTACAAGGCAAGAGGCGTGCTGGCCGGAAGCGCCAGACGACTTCGGATTACCCTGCAGCAAAGCTGCGAGCTTGTGTCGAAACTGGCCTTGGCCAGGAAAGAACGCTCGCCCATGCACGCCAGATGCAGTAAGCCAAACGTTATCAAAGACGGTTGCGTATTCACCTTAGTCGCGTGATTCAGGACATTGAGCGCAGATTTTCGGCAGAACACACAGCAAGGATGCACAAAAAACTAGAAATTGCCAAACGCATCCTGACCAGCAACACCATGACAAAAGCAAGATGTCCAGCATGCATGCGCCAGAGATCGAATGCATTGCCAAAGGCAAAGCGCACAAGTCCTGCGAGTTTGGCCTCAAAACCGGGGACGTCAGTACTGACAAAGTGAGTTTCGAGGCAGGCATGAAATCGTTACCAGGTAACCCGCATGATGGACATACCTTCAAGACATCGGTTGCTCAGGTTGAGCGATGAGACATGCATCGTCAATTTAACGGCGATGGGTGACCAGCCATAGCATACAACAGAGGGGATTCAACAAAGAAGGGCTGTCTTGGCGTTTTTTTAGTTCATAAATCGGTGGTGTTCTGAAAGACCATGAAATACTTAAACTTGGTAGGACTCTTCGCAATTTATAGAGGTGCCCTTAAGGTGTTAGCATTATTGGGGGGCAATGCGTCGTCCTGCAAATGGTCATGGGGCTATTAGACACATAGAAATGGCACGGGCAATCGCATGTTGACGATTGGATGCTCCCATTTTGTTACCTGCATTTTGTAGGTGAAAAGTCACGGTACGTTCCGTAATTTTAAGTATGTCAGCGATTTCACCTCCAGTTTTTCCTTCTGCCGCCCACAGAAGACACTCTTTTTCCCGAAGTGTAAGCTCCATTTTTGTCATCGGAAGCGGCCCCTTACTCAGTACGATGCGCTGAGTCGCCTCATGTAAATAACATGCCAGTAATTGAGACTTCCCTATGATAGAAACGATATCCTGTTTAGCTTTACAGGAATCTTGGGAAGTAGCAAGACTCAACATCGCAGCTTCACCATGACCACCGTGGACAGAAAAACTTGCGCCACTCAGCAAACCAAACTCTCTTGACTCATTTCTCATTTTAGCTTCTTTGTCGCCCTTAAACACCCGACTGTCCCAAATAACGGGAATAGTCTGCCTTCTAGTTATACAATGATAATACGTAGGGTCTATTTCTTGATAATTATGTTCAACGTAACGAGCGCGCCATTCCTTAGGGTATCCATTTAGAATGAATTGATAGGGCCGAGTAAGAGAGGTATTTACCTGCACCCCGTAAATGAAATGTTCAAAGCCTAGCTGGCCAGTGATGCTGGCAGTCGTAGCATGCAATGCTTCGACTGTGTCACAATTCAGCAATGGTTCAAACAAATCCAAATCAGACATGATTTTTCTCCTCGCTTATATTTCGTGGGTGCAGGTTTTTCCTAATTTCATCCACCTTTACAGCATACTATGCTTAAAAATGAATTATAATTCCAAATTATAAACCCCATTGTGCACTGTACTTTTATCCCCGAGTAAAGTGCAACTAGGCAAACGGTAGTTCTGCGGTGCCTGAGCCTATAGTAGCTATTTCATGCACCGCCTTCATAAATCCTGCTTGCTCATGCAATTGCACCAACGAATCTGGATGGTAACGGCCGCGCATCTGCGCGAGGCGCGCTTTGCTGGTCGCTGGCATGTCCCACTTTAATCCAACTAGCAATTCATCTGCCAAGGACGGCTGGTTGCATACTAGCACCATATCACAACCGGCCTGCAACGCCGCTTCCGCACGTTGAAGAATGCCGCCCGCTAACGTGGCACCTTCCATGCTAAGGTCGTCGCTAAAGATACATCCATTGAAGCCCAGTTCACCGCGCAAAATATCTTTCAACCATATCTTTGAAAAACCCGCTGGATATTTGTCCACCTTGGGGTAAATCACGTGCGCTGGCATGACCGCAGTCAGACCGTAATTCACCATCTGACGAAATGGAATCAGGTCGCACAACTCAATGTCGGTATAGCTGCGCTCATCTATCGGAATTTCCAAGTGTGAATCGGCCTGCACGTAGCCGTGTCCAGGAAAATGCTTGCCCACGGTGGACATGCCACCCTGTCTGAGCCCCAGTAACAAGCTATGTGCCAGTTCGGCTATGGCCTGTGGCTCGGAATGAAAGGCACGGTCGCCAATCACTTTGCTGATGCCGAAATTTATGTCTAGCACCGGGGTAAAGCTGAAATCCACGCCGCAAGCACGCAATTCTGCAGCCAGCACGTAGCCTACCTGCTGCGCCAGATGCTTGGCGCGGCGCGGGTTTTCATCCCAAATATTGCCCAGCTCGCGCATCGCCGGGATGCGCGTAAAACCGTCGATAAAACGTTGTACTCGCCCACCCTCATGATCCACAGCGATCAATAGCGGCGGAGTACGCAGGGCATGAATGCTGGCCGTCAGCTGAGCAAGCTGGCGGGGGGATTCGTAATTACGCGCAAACAGAATTACGCCACCCACCAGTCCATGACGTAAACGTGCTTCGTCTTCCGCAGTAAGGGTAGGTCCTGAGATATCCAGCATGCATGGGCCGATTCCCATTCAATTTCTCCTAATGATCTTTGCATAATTCATGACAGATACCTTTACAACAGCTTTCATTCCTTAGAAGATGGAATCCAGAAGGTTTGAACCAAATACATTTTGAAAGGCTGGACTTTTCCCTTGGAAGAAATATCGAAGCGTTAAGTTTCGTCCATTACTGCGCGCAATTCTCGAAGCATTTGTCTTCACAATTTAATTCTTAACCATCTTTTTCCAAAATCACGAATGCCACGGCAACATCATGGTCATCACTGATGCTTAGATGGTGGTGTGTCAACCCTAATTGCATTAGGTGCGCAGCCAATTCCGCATCGAATTCAAAAGTGGGTTTGCCAAAAACATCGTGTGTCACGCTAATTTTCTGCAAGCTTACGGGATAACGCAGGCCGCTGCCTATCGCCTTGGCTAGTGCTTCCTTGGCGGCAAAACGTTTCATTAGCAGGCGCACAGGATAGGTATGGACACGATACTCTGTTAATTCCTGCTGGCTCAAAACGCGCTGTGCGAAGCGCTCGCCGTAACTGGCATATACTGCCTCAATGCGTGCATAAGCCACGATGTCAGTGCCGATACCAAAAATCACGGTGACTGAGCTTCCATGCTTTATGGATGAATGCCGATTAACAGCGCTTTCATTTTTTTCACTGCTTGCTCCAGACCAATGAATAGCGCCTCAGCGATTATGGCATGGCCGATATTGAGTTCGCAGATATTAGGGATAGCGACGATAGGTTGTACATTGTGATAATTTAGACCGTGTCCGGCATTCACTTGCAAACCGAGCGCATGGGCATGCACCACTGTGCGCTGAATGCGCGCTAATTCTTCTGTCAGATGCGACACGCTGGCCGCATCAGCATATTTTCCCGTGTGTATCTCTATTACCGGAGCACCTGCAGACCGCGCCGCATCCATCTGTTTTTCATCCGCGTCTACAAATAATGACACGCGTATACCCGCAGCTGCACAGCACTCACAAGCGCGCTTCACGCTATCAAAATGCCCCACCACATCCAACCCTCCCTCGGTGGTCAATTCCTCGCGCCGTTCCGGCACGAAGCAGACATCGTGCGGCTTAATGCGCAAGGCAATGGCCAGCATTTCGTCGGTAATGGCGCTTTCAAGGTTCATACGCGTTTGCAGCATATCACGCAGGATTTCAACGTCCCGATCCTGGATGTGGCGGCGATCTTCGCGTAAATGCAGTGTAATAACGTCGGCACCCGCCGCCTCGCCGATTAACGCCGCCTGAATCACATTGGGATAACGCGTGCCCCGAACTTGGCGCAACGTGGCAACGTGGTCGATGTTGAGTCCGAGTTTGATCATATTTTTTGTAGATCCCTTATCAATTCGCGCGTATGCAATGTCTTACCCGCGAGATGATGGTTCAATAACATACGCATCAACTGCTTGCTCTGCTGCGCGCTAACTGCATCACGGTAATCGTCAGCAGCCATATCTTGCAAGGTTTTGCCCGACATCAACAAGCCCTCTGATACATCTGATATATTTGAATCATTTGGTGTAGCACGCACCGCACCACGTTCAAGCACATATCGATAAGGTGCAAAAGAATTAATCGGCTCACCGCTATCCGCTTCCTGTACTAATAAAAGTGCATAGCCCAACTCTTGCAGCAAATGTTTTTCGAAACAACGTAGGGTGGCGGCATAGTCCGCTTCATTTGCTAGTCGTTGCAGGGTGTGCTGGTAATAATCAAACAATTGTTCGTGCGGATCATCTCGCACCATCAGGTTGAGAAGCAATTCATTCAAATAGAAACCGCACAGCAATGCCGTTCCCTGTAATTGCGGCTGGCCACCCTGCCACTCGGCACGGTGCAAGGTACGCAATTCATGTTTGCCAAACCAGCTTAACAGTAATGGCTGAAAACCCATCAGTAAACCGCGTAACGCAGATCTCGGACGCCGTGCACCACGCGCCACCAGTGCCACGCGACCATGCTGCCGGCTTAGCACTTCCAGCACCAAGCTGGTTTCACGATAAGGATAACTGTGCAGGACGAAAGCGGGTTCGTCTTCTAATCTGTGTTTGTACGACTGCAATCTAATCCTCCCAGCCTCTCCTTGTCACCGAGAGAAGCAAAGCCGACCACCCATCTATGGAAGGTCGCCGCGTAGCAGTGAGAACCACATCAGCGAATCTCTTGCTGGTGAAGGAAAAAACAAAGAGGACTTAAGGTTAGAATTATTCATATCCCAAACTTTTCAACACCTGCGCATTATCTGCCCAACCACTTCGCACTTTAATCCATACTTCGAGATAGACTTTTCCATCAAATAGTGCCTCCATATCTAACCGCGCTTGAGTGGCAATTTCTTTAAGCTTCTCACCATTCTTACCGATCAGCATCGCCTTATGCGCGTCCTTCTCCACGAGAATCGCAGCATGGATACGGCGCAACTTCCCTTCTATTTTGAACTGTTCGATCACTACACTTACTGAGTATGGCAGCTCTTCACCGGTGAAACGAAAGACTTTTTCACGCACCAATTCCGCCGCGAGAAAGCGTTCATTGCGATCGGTGATTTCATCTTCAGGATAAATTTTTTCACCTTCGAGCAGATAGGGTCGAATCGCATTCAACAAGGTGTCGAGTTGCTTGTTCTGTTTTGCGCTCACAGGCACGATAGCAGAGAATTCACGCTCCTTGGCTATCTCCTGAATAAAGGGCAGTAATTCTGATTTATTCTCCATGTTGTCTACCTTGTTGATAACAAGCAGCACTGGCATATTTTTTGGCAGCAGATTCATTACTTGACGATCCCGCTCGTCGAAATTCCTGGCTTCGATTACGAACAGCACCACATTCACATTACGCAAGCTACTAGTCACCACACGATTCAAACCGCGATTCAGGGTATTAAGATGCTTCGTCTGAAATCCCGGGGTGTCTACGAATACAAATTGCGCGTGTTCTTCAGTTAATATTCCGGTAATACGGTGGCGTGTGGTCTGTGCCTTGCGTGAGGTGATGCTTATTTTTTGGCCGACCAGATGATTAAGCAAAGTGGATTTGCCCACATTCGGACGGCCTACAATGGCGATAAAGCCACTGTGGAAATTGCTTGCATTCATGACTGACTCTCAATTTTCCGGTAAGCGGCTTCTGCTGCTACCTGCTCTGCGGTGCGACGGCTGCTGCCCTCACCACACGTGAATAGTTTCAATTGTTCGATTTGGCATTCAACTTGAAATAGCTGTGCGTGTGCCTCACCCTGAGTGGCAATCACGGTATATTTGGGTAACGCCAGACGCTTGCCTTGTAAATATTCCTGCAACAAGGTTTTGAAATCCTTACCCAATGTCTGCGCATCTGCTTGCGCGATAAAGGGCACATACAGCCGGAGCACAACTTGCTCTGCTGCTGCAAAACCAGCATCCAGAAATACTGCGCCAAACAATGCTTCCATGGTATCGGCAAGAATAGAAGGGCGACGAAAGCCGGCGCTTTTGCGCTCTCCTTCGCCCAACAATAATAATTCGCCCAATCGTAATTGCTGCGCTAAGATGAATAATGTTTGCTGATTGACCAGATTGGAACGCAGACGAGACAAATCACCTTCCGGCAAATCGGGATGAGTGTCATATAGATGTTTGGCTACGACGCAATTTAGTATGCTATCACCCAGGAATTCCAAACGCTCGTTGTGAGCCGCACTATAACTGCGATGCGTCAGAGCACGTTGTAATAATTGCGATTGCGTGAAAACATGACCAATCTGATTGCACAGCGCATCACGATTCATCGGCTATTTTTTAAAACTACTTGGATTAAATTCAAGTAACAAGCTAGCATTGCCGGCCAGTGGTATCTTAACTTGATAGCTAACGCTCAGCGATAGGCCGCGCGCATCTTTGACTAGCTCAATGTCATTCGCTGTGACGACGTTGATGTTGTTCATCATGGCGCGTTTACTGAACGACTCGCGAATATCCTTGGATTGAGCCCCTTGCATTTCCGGATCATTCGCGATGGTGGAAAGAATGCTTTTAATTTCGGCATCTTGAACATACACCGGAATAACCTTCATGCCGCCAATCGCCGCTAGTATTAATAGAACTGACCATATCAAAAGACCAGACAAACTCACGCCACGCTGCCTGTTTGCTATTGTTTTAATCATGCTCCTCCTTCGTTTGCAACTTCAATCAATGGATAAGCCTATACGTTTCAAATTACTAAAATTCATCCAGATCATGAATGCCTTGCCGACTATCATGTTATCCGGCACGAAACCCCAGTAACGACTATCTCGGCTGTTATCGCGATTATCTCCAAGCATAAAATAATGCCCAGCTGGAACTATACAGCGCACCTCCTTTTCGCTGTATGCACAATTCTCCCGGTGTGGAAATTCCGCCACCGCACCGAGATGTATGCTGGGCACATCTGGATTTACTAGCATTGCATGGACATGCCCAGTCAGATTTTCTCTATAACGTTCGGTATGCACGAAGTTCAGTGCAGTTTCCACATAGTTATAGTCACCATCCGGCTGCTGCTCTTGCAGCACATCGTTCACAAACACTTTCTTATTGCGATATGCAATTTGGTCACCAGGCAATCCGACCACCCGCTTAATATAATCTAGCGATGGATTTTCCGGATAGTGGAATACCATCACATCGCCTCGGCGGGGGGAATTTATTTCTACCAATTTCTTGCTGATGATGGGCAAACGAATGCCATAAGTAAACTTGTTAACCAAGATGAAATCGCCTACCTGTAAAGTAGGAATCATCGACCCAGACGGTATTTTGAACGGCTCGACCAGAAATGAGCGCAATAAGAATACCGCCAGGATAACAGGGAAGAAACTCTTGGAATATTCCACCCACCACGGTTCTTTTGTGGACGCTATGCGTTTCGATTGCAGCACAAAGCGATCCAGTAACCACACGCTACCGGTGATCAGCAGCAATACAAACATAATTAAAGCAAAGTCCATCTCGATTCCCGTCTCTACGTTATTTTTCGCCTACCTGCAGGATGGCCAAAAAAGCCTCCTGCGGAATTTCCACATTACCTACTTGCTTCATACGTTTCTTGCCAGCCTTCTGTTTTTCCAGCAATTTACGCTTGCGTGAGATATCGCCACCATAGCATTTGGCTAATACATTTTTTCGTAGAGCTTTGACATTTTCACGCGAGATTATGTTTGAACCGACAGCAGCCTGGATCGCCACATCGAACATCTGACGCGGAATCAACTCGCGCATCTTGGCCGCCACTTCACGGCCGCGGAACTGGCTGTTGCTGCGGTGCAGGATAATCGCCAGCGCATCTACCTTTTCGCCGTTGATCAGTATATCCACCTTGACCACATCGGCCGGGCGGTATTCCTTAAACTCATAATCCATAGAGGCATAGCCACGCGAAATCGACTTCAGCCTGTCAAAGAAATCGAGTACGATTTCCGCCATAGGTATCTCATACACCAGCAACACTTGCTTTCCGTGATAACTCATGTCGAGCTGTACACCGCGCTTTTGCGTACACAATGTAATCACCGCACCAACGTATTCCTGCGGCATATACAAGTTGACTGTCACGATGGGTTCACGGATTTCCTCGATCTTGGACGGGTCTGGCATCTTGGATGGATTATCCACTACCAGCACCGTCCCGTCGCGCTGCACCACCTCGTAAATAACGGTAGGTGCAGTGGTAATCAAATCCATGTCGAACTCGCGCTCCAGTCGTTCCTGCACAATTTCCATATGCAGTAATCCCAGGAATCCGCAGCGAAAGCCGAAACCCAATGCCTGCGATACTTCGGGTTCATACTGCAATGAAGCGTCATTAAGCTTGAGCTTTTCCAGCGAATCACGCAACGATTCATACTGATTTGATTCTACTGGAAACAATCCAGCGAATACTTGTGGCTGCACTTCCTTGAAACCCGGCAAGGCTGTGGCTGCGGGCCTGTTTGCCAGCGTGATGGTGTCGCCAACCTTGGCCGCCTTCAGCTCCTTGATGCCCGCAATGACAAAACCGACCTGGCCGGCAGACAATACCTCACGCGGTTGCGACTTCGGCGTAAACACACCGATGTGTTCAGTCAAATGCTGCGCGCCAGTAGCCATCAACAAAATTTTATCCTTGGGTTTTAAAGTGCCGTTAAAAATCCGCACCAGCATTACTACGCCAACATAATTATCGAACCACGCATCTATTATCAGAGCGCATAGCGGCGCAGCCGGATCGCCTGTAGGCGCCGGCACTTTAACAATTAAGGTTTCCAGCACGTCCTGCACACCCTCACCTGTCTTGGCCGAGCAGCGCACCGCGTCATGCGCGTCGATACCGATTACTTCCTCGATTTCTTCAATGGCGTTTTCCGGGTTAGCAGACGGCAAGTCAATCTTGTTCAACACCGGCACTACTTCCACCCCCAGATCGAGAGCGGTGTAGCAGTTAGCTACTGTCTGCGCTTCCACTCCCTGAGATGCATCAACGACTAGCAGCGCGCCTTCGCAGGCAGACAATGAGCGTGATACCTCATAAGAAAAATCCACGTGTCCCGGCGTATCAATCAGGTTGAGATTGTATATCCGGCCATCACGCGCCTTATATTGCAGCGCAGCTGTCTGAGCTTTGATGGTGATGCCGCGCTCGCGTTCCAGGTCCATGGAATCGAGCACCTGAGCTTCCATTTCGCGGTCAGAAAGCCCTCCGCACAACTGAATAATTCGGTCGGCCAAAGTAGACTTGCCGTGATCAATGTGGGCAATAATGGAAAAATTACGAATATGTTGCATTTTTACAATCTCGGATTATCTAATTTGATGTTTCATGTGCAACAAAATGCATGTTATTTCTTAAGATTTTTATCTTATCGGCGAGTATTTCTCGCATCCCGTAATAATTAGCCTAGCTTCATACAAAACAGCAATTATACCTTGAAGACAAGCCGTCCTGCGGAAAACGCTAGTTAATCACGCATCGGCTAACGATTCAGTGCTACTAAAAATAGCATTAAGCAGGCAACTGAAAATAGTGAAGATGGAAGACGTGAACCCAGGGTTTTGAGCGTAATTTCGAAAAATGAGGTATGAGTATTAATTCAGAAATGATGAGATAACGTGCCCCGGCTTTGTGGGGGCACGCTTAATTGCGCTGGTTACTTCTTCTTAGCTTTTACGCCAGCAACTGCATCTTTCAACTTGCTGCCGACTTTAAATTTCGCAACTTTCTTAGCCGGTATTTTCAGCTCTTTTCCGGTAGCTGGATTCCGACCTACCCGAGCAGCACGCTGTTCGACAGCAAAGGTGCCAAAGCCAATCAGCTGCACGTTATCATCTTTTACCAATGATGCTTGTATAGCAGCCATCAACGCATTTAGTATTTCCTCGACATTTGCCTTGGAATTCTTTGTGGACTTAGCTACTACATCAATCAACTCTGCTTTATTCATAGTATGACTCCCTTTAGTTGAAAAAACGCTGTACTGTATCAAGCCATCGTGTCAATGGCAATCACAGCTTCACAAATTAATAAGAATCCATCAAGAAAATTTACTACCTCAATCCTAGTCTTACTACCTCAATCTTAGTCCATGCAAAGTACTGGTTCTAATTAAGTGCAACTAAAATTGTATTGCATTATCACCTTAGTTCTGGGTAAACGCGAGGCGAGCATTAAGACATATTGAATCGTTAAATTTTAAAGCACCATTATGAATGCAGTCTAAAATAATACATGGAACTATCATCCGGAACTACGATAAGGCTTAATTACCTGACCTTCAACACGCTAAACGAATAAGCTTTTCACGCATTAGCCCATGAGACGCTTGCCTTGTACGAGAATTTTGTCAACAATGGCATCTCCTGACAGGAGATTACCTAGATGCTTAATCAAGCTATTGCCGATTTCGTAATACCAGCCACTGGCGGAGTGACTTTCCAACTCTTTGCCGCACGCGGCAAATCGCTAGTGATTTACTTCTACCCCAAGGACAACACTCCAGGCTGCACTACTGAGAGCCAACAATTCCGCGATCTGTATGTAGCTTTTAAAAAAGCTGATTGTGAGGTGGTTGGCATTTCACGCGACAGCATTGAGTCGCATGAAAAATTCAAGGCCAAGTTCAATCTGCCGTTCGCTCTACTTGCCGATTCAGAAGAAACAGTATGTGAGCAGTTCGGCGTAATCAAGCTGAAGAATCTGTATGGCAAACAAATGCGAGGCATCGAGCGCAGCACTTTCGTGCTCGACCGAGATGGCATACTGCGTGGCGAATGGCGCAGTGTTAAAGTCGACGGCCACGCTCAGGAAGTATTGCAATTCGTGCAATCTCTAACCACATAAGGAGCATCATGCCCTCCCGCAAAACATTGGCTGCAAATCATACTACCAAGCTATTCGTGCTGGATACCAATGTGCTAATGCACGATCCAACCAGCCTATTCCGTTTTGAGGAGCATGATATTTACTTACCGATATTCGTGCTGGAAGAGCTGGACAACAATAAAAAAGGCATGACTGAAGTCGCACGCAATGCCCGGCAGGCCAGCCGGTTCCTTGACTCTTTGATAAGCGAAAGCACACATAACATTGATGCTGGCGTACCTTTACAAACGCCAAGCAACAAGGGCGCTACCGGCCGCCTATTTTTGCAAACCCAGTTCATAAACAATGAATTGCCTGCCAATATGGCGATCGGCAAAGCCGACAACGCTATCCTCGGGGTAGTAATGTTCCTCCACAATCAGCAACCCAAGCGTTCAGTGATCTTGGTCAGCAAGGATATCAACATGCGCATTAAAGCGCGTGCGCTGGGGCTGGATGCGCAGGATTATTTTAATGACAAGGTGCTGGAAGATACCGACCTGCTTTACACCGGCGTATTGGCGTTACCGCAGGATTTCTGGGACAAGCACGGAAAGGACATGAAATCCGGGCCGCAAGGTGAACACACTTTTTACAATATTCAGGGGCCGCTATGCCGTGACATGTTGTTAAATCAGTTTGTATATCAAGAAAACGGCAGTAATCCATTCTATGCGGTGGTCACAGAACAGAATGACAACACTGCCATGCTGCGCACTTTGACTGACTATACTCACACCAAAAATGCCATTTGGGGAATTACTGCGCGTAATCGGGAACAGAGCTTTGTGCTCAATCTACTGATGAACCCGGAGATTGACTTTGTCACACTGCTCGGTCAGGCTGGTACCGGCAAGACCCTGCTAACACTCGCCGCTGGGTTAGTGCAGATGCTGGAACACAAGTTGTATTCAGAAATCATCATGACCCGCGTCACCGTGCCGGTTGGTGAAGACATTGGTTTTTTACCAGGTACCGAGGAAGAAAAAATGTCGCCTTGGATGGGAGCGCTGGATGACAATTTGGATGTACTCAACAAGCCCAACGACGAAAGTGGAGAATGGGGTCGAGCCGCCACGCGCGATCTGATCCGTTCGCGCATCAAGATCAAATCCCTTAACTTCATGCGTGGTCGCACTTTTCTGAATAAATATCTGATTATTGATGAAGCCCAGAACCTCACGCCCAAGCAGATGAAAACGCTGATCACGCGCGCTGGCCCGGGTACCAAGGTAGTATGCATGGGTAACATCGCACAGATCGATACACCTTACCTGACAGAGGGTAGCTCCGGGCTGACTTACGTGGTGGATCGTTTTAAGGGCTGGCAACACAGCGGACATGTCACCTTGCAAAGGGGAGAGCGTTCACGTCTGGCCGACCATGCCGGAGAGGTGCTGTGATACCGTCAGTCATTCCATTATCTCAAATTCAACCCTTCCGGCCTCCCTTGCACTCAAATGAAAAGCCTGGGAGAGGGTTTGTCAGATCACCTATTTTCAAGATAGCCTAATGAGCGAAAAAATCCAAAAACCAGACGCCATCTGGCGCGACGAGCTTACCCCAGAACAATACAAAATATGCCGCCAGTGCGGCACTGAACCCGCATTTACTGGCACGTATTGGGATTGCCATGACAGCGGACTGTATCGCTGTGTGTGCTGTGGTAACGCACTGTTTGATTCAGATGTGAAATATGAATCCGGCAGCGGCTGGCCCAGTTTCTGGCAACCGCACCAGCCTGATAGCATCACCGTGAAAAAAGATGACAGTCATGGCATGGAGCGCGCGGAAGTTCTGTGTAGCCGCTGTAACGCCCATCTTGGTCATGTATTCGAAGATGGCCCGAAACCGACAGGACTGCGCTATTGCATCAACTCCGCCGCACTGACGCTAGACCGAGAATAAATTTCCCTGCATAATCTGTCGCCATGAAATTACTATTTGACCTATTTCCCGTTATCCTGTTCTTTGTCGCTTTCAAGATGTTCAACGTTTACGTTGCCACAGGTACTGCGATTGTCGCCACTATTGCACAAATTGGGTGGGTTAAATGGCGGCATGGCAAGGTAGATACCATGCTATGGGTAAGTTTTGCCATCATTGCCGTATTCGGTGGTGCGACACTAATTCTTCACGATGAGACCTTTATCAAATTTAAACCCACCATTCTGTATTGGGTGTTCGCCACCATACTACTGGGTTCTAATCTGTTCTTAAAAAAGAACCTGATGCGTGCTTTACTAAAGGAAAAACTTACGCTTCCAACTAAAGTATGGAACCAAGTCAACTTGGGCTGGAGCCTGTTCTTCGTCATACTCGGTGTTGTAAATTTATACGTTGCATTTAACTTTTCTACAGATGCATGGGTTAATTTCAAACTCTTCGGTGCCACCGGAATGATGCTAGTATTCGTGCTGCTGCAAGCAATGGCGCTGTCGAAATACGTGCATGAAGAGAAGGAAAGTAACTAAATGCTATACGCCATTATCGGCCTTGATGTTCCTGACAGTTTAACAAAACGTCTGGCGACAAGGCCCGCACACATGGCACGGCTTCAGGTATTACAAAACGAAGGGCGTTTAATTCTGGCTGGCCCTTTTCCAGCTGTGGATGCTATTGACCCCGGTACTGCGGGTTTTTCCGGCAGCTTGATAGTGGCGGAATTCGCTACGTTAAGGGATGCAGAAACATGGGCACAAGCTGACCCCTATATGGTTGCTGGGGTATATGCACAAATTCTGGTCAAACCGTTTAAGAAAGTATTTCCAACATGAACTATCCTGCAGCAAATCACTCAAACAACCGCATAGATCAGATGAATGCCCTCCTCGCGGCGCTTCAACCCACAAAAATTGAGATTGCCGATGATAGTCATAAACATGCAGGACACGTTGGCGCACGTGGAGGTGGTGGACATTACCGCCTCTTGATTGTGTCCACGCAGTTTGCTAGCAAGCCTACTTTGGTACGGCACCGTATGATATATTCTGCGCTGGGAGACATGATGAAGCACGATATTCATGCACTGACCATTGCTGCCTATACACCAGAAGAACTATAATTTTTTAATTTAAACTTTCAACGAGGACTGAACAATGCTGAAATTTTCAAAATTTGCCACTATCGCTCTATTTTCTGCACTTGCAATTAATCAGGTTTATGCGCAAGAAAAACCCGCCGCAGTAGTGAATGGCGTCGTCATTCCGCAAGCACGTGTAAACATGCACGTCAAGGCTGCCGCTTCGCAAGGAAAAATGGATACTCCGGAACTGCGTCTCGCCATTAAAGATGAATTAATCAATCGTGAAATAATGGCGCAAGAAGCGATAAAACAAGGCTTTGATAAACAGCCCGAAACTATTAGCCAATTTGAGCTAGCCAAACAGACCGTACTTGTAAATGCATTTTTACAGGATTACCTTAAAAATCATCCAATTAGCGAAGATGCAATCAAGCAGGAATATGAAAATATTAAGCAAACCACAGGGAGCAAGGAATACAACTCACGTCACATTTTGGTAAAAGATGAAACTGAAGCGAAATCTATTGCTGCTCAACTAAAAAAGGGGGGCAAGTTTGAAGAACTAGCAAAAAAACATTCCTTGGATCAAGGTTCGCGTGACAAGGGTGGTTCTCTGGGTTGGGCTCTGCCAGGCAATTTCACACCGACGTTTGCTGAAGCGCTGGTAAATCTGAAAAAGGGTGGTGTAAGTGCGCCGGTGAAATCTGATGCTGGCTGGCATCTGATTAAGCAGGAAGATGTACGTGATTTCAAGTTCCCTGCTTACCGGGAAGTGAAAGCGAATATAATGCAACGTCTGCAACAGCAAGCCATACAAAAGGCCATCGTTGACATGCGCGCCAAAGCAAAGATTGAATAAACCGGTTTAAGTGAAAAAAAAAGGCGACCATTGGTCGCCTTTTTTGTTAAATGCACTTTTGTAAACTATTAATTAACCCACTTGCGAGCATTCTGGAACATTTTCAACCATGCTCCGTTTTCCCTCCATTCTGCTGGATGCCAGGAATGCTGCAACGCCCGGAACAGCCTTTCCGGGTGCGGCATCATGATGCTGAACCGTCCGTCAGCTGTGGTGAGTCCGGTAATACCATGTGGCGAACCGTTTGGATTAAGTGGGTAGGTTTCCGTCGGTTGGCCGTAGTTGTCCACATAACGAAGCGTGACCAGCGGCTGCGCCGCCTTCAAACGTCTGTCGTTACCGAAATGGGCATATCCCTCGCCGTGCGCCACCACGATGGGCATGCGGCTACCTGCCATGCCATCAAATAAGATCGAGGCCGATGGCTGCACTTCCACCATCACGAAACGCGCCTCAAACTGCTCCGACAAATTGCGCACAAAATGTGCCCAATGTTCTGCCCCTGGAATAATTTCGTGCAAATTGCTCATCATCTGGCAGCCATTACAAACACCCAGAGCAAAAGTATCCTCGCGCTTGAAGAAGGCCTCGAACTCATCACGTGCACGCGGGTTGAACAAGATGGATTTTGCCCAGCCTTCGCCCGCCCCTAGTACATCGCCATAGGAAAAACCGCCGCACGCCGCTACCCCTTTAAAATCCGCCAATTTCACGCGGCCAGTGATGATGTCGCTCATATGCACGTCTACCGCCGCGAAGCCGGCGCGGTCAAACGCCGCAGCCATCTCAACATGGCCGTTCACACCCTGCTCACGCAATATAGCAATCGTAGGACGTAATTTCAGCAGCGCAGGCGCGGCAATATTTTCGTTCAGGTCGTAAGTAAGTTTCACTTGCAAGCCAGGATCGGCCGCATCCAGAATGCGGTCATATTCCTGCTGGGCGCAAGCCGGGTTGTCACGTAATTTCTGCATCCGGTAAGTCGTTTCCGACCAGATGCGCTTCAGATTTATGCCAGTCTCGCTGAACAATGTTTTGTCTTGCTGCACGATATCTATCGTGCCGCTCGAACTCAATGCAGCAACCGAACGTACCGATGCAAGCCCAGCGCCATGGCACACGCCCAGTACATACTGTAAATCGCGACAATATACCTGCACCACCGCACCCAGCTCTTCGTTGAACAATGTACTTAGGACATCTCCCTGCAATTCATCAAGATTTATGGTCAGGCCGACATGGGTAGCAAACGCCATTTCGCACAGCGTGGCAAACAATCCGCCGTCCGAACGGTCATGATAAGCCAGCAACTTGCCCTCACCATTCAGGCGCTGGACAACGTCGAAAAATATTTTGAGCTTACCCGCATCGTCCAGGTCGGGTCCAACATTACCTACCTGTTTATACACCTGTGCCAGTGCCGAGCCGCCCATGCGGTTCTTGCCTTCGCCAAGATCAATCAGCAGCAATACGGTATCCACATTGGCCGCCAATTGCGGCGTCAATGTCAAACGTGCATCCATGCACGGCGCGAAGGCTGTAACGATGAGCGACAATGGGGCAGTTACCGCCTTTTTCTCACTACCATCCTGCCATGCTGTATGCATGGACATAGAGTCCTTGCCTACCGGAATGCTAATGCCGAGTTGCGGGCACAATTCCATACCCACCGCACGCACAGTGTCAAACAGCGCGGCATCTTCGCCATGATGGCCAGCGGCCGCCATCCAGTTGGCCGATAACTTAATGTCGCCGATTTTTTCGATGCGCGCCGCTGCAATATTGGTAATCGCTTCTCCCACCGCCATACGTCCGGAAGCGGGAGCGTTCAACACCGCCAGCGGGGTGCGCTCACCCAGCGCGAATGCCTCACCCAGTGCAGTATTGAAACCCATCAAGGTCACTGCCACATCCGCAACGGGAATTTGCCACGGCCCCACCATCTGGTCGCGTGCAGTCAAGCCACCCACAGTGCGGTCACCGATGCTGATAAGGAAAGTTTTATCGGCCACGGAGGGTAAGCGGAGTGTGCGCTCGATTGCATCTTTAAGATTTATATTGCTGACATCAAATGCAGGAAGCTTCACACCCTCGCGCTTTGCAATGCGCGTCATTTTAGGTGGCTTGCCCAACAGTACCGATAACGGCATATCCACCGCATTATTTTTAAATAATTCGTCATGCACGATCAATTGGTCATCCGCAATTGCGCGCCCAAGAACGGCGAACGGACAGCGTTCACGCTCGCACAACGCTTTAAACTCATCCAAACGAGCCGGATCAATCGCCAGCACATAGCGTTCCTGCGCTTCGTTGCTCCAAATCTGCATAGGCGACATCCCTCGCTCTTCAGAAGGGACAGCACGCAATTCAAAACGAGCGCCGCGCCCACCGCCATGAACTAGTTCCGGCAAAGCGTTGGAGATACCGCCCGCACCAACATCGTGTATGGACAAAATGAGATTGTTCTCACCCATCTGCCAGCAACGGTCAATTACTTCTTGCGCGCGACGTTGCATCTCCGGATTACCACGCTGCACCGAAGCAAAATCAAGATTTTCCGCATTGGCGCCTGTATCCATGCTGGATGCCGCACCGCCGCCCAGACCGATCAACATCCCTGCTCCGCCCAGTTGGATCAGCAGCGCGCCCACAGGCAATGCATGCTTGTGTGTATGCTGCGCCGCGATACTGCCCACCCCGCCCGCCAGCATAATAGGCTTGTGATAACCGCGCACCTCGTGGTTAACGGTCTCCTCAAAGGTACGAAAATAACCGGCCAGATTGGGACGGCCAAACTCATTATTGAACGCTGCACCGCCAATAGGTCCTTCCAGCATGATCTGCAAGGCGGAGGCGATGCGTGACGGCTTGCCATAAATAGGAGGGGCTCCATCTCCACACTGAAGGGAGTTAGCGAGAGTGCTACCGTAAATTTCCCACGGCTGCTCAAAGCCAGGTATATTCAAATTGGACACAGAGAATCCGGTTAGCCCGGCCTTGGGTTTGGAACCGGAACCAGTCGCACCTTCATCGCGTATCTCACCACCCGCTCCGGTGGCCGCACCGGCAAAGGGAGAGATGGCCGTGGGATGATTATGCGTTTCCACTTTCATCAGCATGTGCGTCAACTCATCGCTGTATGCATAGCCGCCATCGGCGCGCGGATAGAAGCGCTCAATGCGCGCTCCTTCGATCACAGAGGAATTATCAGAATACGCAACGACCGTACCTTCTGGATGCAGCTTATGAGTATTGCGAATCATGCCGAACAGCGAGATCGCCTGCTGCTCATCGTCTATCACCCAATCCGCATTGAAAATCTTGTGACGGCAATGTTCGGAGTTCGCCTGTGCAAACATCATTAACTCTACATCGGTAGGATTACGCCCTATTCGATGGAAACTCTCCACCAAATAGTCAATCTCATCGCTGGATAATGCCAGTCCCATCTCGATATTAGCCGCTGCTAGCGCCGCATTGCCGCCGTGCATTATGTCCACAGTAGACAGCGGCAGTGGCTCACTGTGACGGAAAATCTTTTCTGCTACATCATTGAAGCCTGTTTTGAGACTAACCACAGGATTAAACACGGACTCTGTCATGCGGTCATGCAGTAGCGGCAGCAACACATTCAAGTCAGCTTGTGTCAGTGCTTTGCCATCCTTAGTCTTGACGGAGTACACAACGCCGCGCTCAATGCGCTCAACTATATGCAAACTGCAATGCTGCGCAATATCCGTGGCCTTGGAGGACCACGGCGAAATGGTACCCAAGCGCGGCACAACCAGCAGATGTTGCAACCTGTCCACCCTACTATGCTCTCCCGTTCCCTCTCTCGCATCATCCAAATCGAGCAACGTATCCAGCAAGTTGGCTTCAGTGACTGACAAATCCATATTGAGCGCTATGAAATACCAATGGCATGCATCTGCTATATATATATTTGGAAGGGCGTTGCTGATGAGAGCACGCAATTTTTCGAGACGGAAGAAAGAGAGCGCGGACTTGCCGGGGGAGACGCGGAACATAAACAGGTTCTCAGGGGCTGTTAAAAACAGCTTGCCATTATACTATGTGACCTCATTTCCACTCGAAGGAAAATACATTCATGCCAGCCGCACCGCGCATCCCCACCATTACACAAAAACAAGTCACCACCTTTCTCTCCCCTCGTCCGCGTGACAGCCATAAGGGCAAGTTCGGCGCTGTGGCCGTCATAGGGGGGGCCAGCGGCATGGCGGGCGCACCGCTGCTAGCTGCGCGTGCGGCGCTCAAGCTGGGAGCTGGCTGCGTACATGTGGGCATGCTGGCGGACAGCGCCCTGAGTGTCGATATATTGCAACCCGAGTTAATGCTGCACTGCGCGCAAGTTGCATTACGCCTACCCAAGCTGGATGTGCTGGCCATCGGCTGCGGTATGGGGCACGACGACACTGCTCAGAAAATTTTGCAAGATGCGCTCAAGCTGGATACCTTACTGGTACTGGATGCTGACGCACTTAACATTCTCGCCCTCCGCCCAGATTTGCGCACCGCATTAATTTCACGCAAGAGTGCCAGCGTAATTACCCCTCATCCTGGCGAAGCAGCACGCCTGCTCGGCTGCAACACTGAAGAAGTGCAGGCCGCACGCTCCGAAGCCGCACAGGAACTGGCTAAACGCTTTCATAGTGCCGTGGTACTGAAAGGTGCTCACAGCCTGTGCGTCACTCGCAATGGCAAGATATATGTAAACAAGACCGGCAACCCCGGCATGAGCAGCCCCGGCATGGGCGATGTGTTGACTGGCATGATCGCCGCCTTTATCGCCCAAGGATTGGATGTGGATCAAGCCTTATTGTTGGCAGTGCACCTGCATGGCACGGCAGGTGATGCAATGGCAAAACAGAAAGTTACAATCGGCATGACAGCCACTGAAGTGACAGAATGGGCGCGCTGGCTGTTGAACCAATGGATAATGCAAATAAAATAGCTTCATCACGCATGCCTGCACAGACCTGCATCCAAGCAAAGCACCTGCCAAACAAACACAACTTTTGGTAAAAATTATGAGCATCTCAATTGATATTCGCGAAGAATCCGGCGTCCGCACCCTGCACTTTGGTTCTGAGTGGACCCAAGGTGCGATGCGCATCGCGCGTCCATGGAACCTGGAGCTCGATTACACAAAAGAAATGATGACGAGCTTACTATTACGCGATGAGAATCGTTTTCCCCGCAAGGTATTATTGATTGGTCTCGGTGCCGCCTCACTAACCAAGTTTCTTTATCGCAACCAACCTCTGGCCAAACTCACTGTGGTAGAAATCGAACCTGCGGTAGTCGCTGCAGCCCGGCAATTCTTCAAGCTGCCGGAAGACCCCAAGCGATTGAAAATAGTGATTGGTGATGGTGCCGAATTTCTCGCCGACAGCAACCAGACCTATGACCTGATACTGGTAGATGGATTTGATGCCAATGCCCGCGCTGGTGCCCTCGACACATTGCCGTTCTATCAAGTTGTACGCGCCCACCTGAACGAAGATGGCATCATGGCCGTCAATCTTTTGGGGCACAGTCGTGGCTTCAAGGACAGTGTCGAACGCATCCGCCGCGCCTTTGATGGCCGCGTCTTGGCTTTTCCTTCCTGCGATAGTGGCAACGCCATTGCCTTTGCCGCAGCGGGCGAACCAATCTGCATTTCGATGGATGACTTGAAAGACCAGGCGCTGATATTAAAAAAAGAAATTGGCCTCAACCTGCTGCCAACCCTAACGCGATTGGAGCAGGCAAAGACCTGTAAAGGCGGAATGCTTGAGATATAACCTCACCCATTGTTGGGCGCGCTTGCTTACAAAAGCCAATAGTGCGCATGTGCAGCCTGCATGCTCCGATTCGATTCAGGGCGCCTCTAAAAATTCAAGTTTCTAAGCAAGACAAGGCACGAGTAAAAAATTTGAGCGCGGCATATAGTTGATATGTAAGCGATAATTTTTTTCGAGTAACGCCGTATTGTGACGAAAATTGGATTTTTAGAGGTGCCCTTCAATTTGACACAGGACTACCGCAATCATGTAATGAGATGGCCTATTATTTTTTAGCTGACTGTTCAGCCAGATATAGCCATGTTTCCACGACTGTATCCGGGTTCAACGAAACAGCCTCAATACCCTGCTCCACCAGCCACTGCGCCAAATCCGGATGATCGGACGGGCCCTGTCCACAAATACCGATGTATTTATTGGCCTTGCGACAAGCCTGAATCGCCATGCTAAGCAACACTTTCACTGCCGGATTGCGCTCATCGAATGCCCCCGCTATCAGCCCCGATTCACGGTCAATACCGAGAGTAAGCTGGGTCAGGTCATTTGAACCAATAGAGAAACCATCGAAATATTCCAAGAACTGCTCGGCCAGCAACGCGTTAGAAGGAATCTCGCACATCATTATCAGGCGCAGGCCGTTCTCGCCCCGTCGCAAGCCATTTTTAGCCAGTTCTTTTATTACCATCTCAGCTTCATCCAGCGTGCGTACGAAGGGAATCATCACCTCTATATTGGTCAGCCCGATTTCTTCGCGTACCCGGCGTATGGCACGGCACTCCAGCGCAAAACAATCACGGAAGCTGTCCATGATGTAGCGTGAAGCGCCACGTAAACCGATCATCGGATTCTCTTCATTCGGCTCGTATTGAGATCCCCCGAGCAAGCTAGAATATTCGTTAGACTTGAAATCCGAAAAACGAACGATTACCGGTTTAGGTGCGAAGGCCGCGCCCAGCATGGCTATACCTTCGGCCAACTTCCCAACATAAAAATCCACCGGCGTGGCATAACCTGCGGTCTTAGCCTCCACCTGCACTTTTAACTCCGCTGACAAATTGGGATAGGCGAGCACCACCTTGGGATGTACGCCTATCATCCGTGCGATGATAAATTCCAGCCGCGCCAGCCCCACGCCAGCATTGGGCAAACGGCTGGACTCAAACGCCAATTCCGGGTTCGCCACGTTCAGACTGATTTTAATTGGCGGGGTTGGCATTTCATCCAACGCCAAATCCGACACCTCAATGTCGAGCATGCCCTGATACACCTTACCGATATCTCCCTCGGCACAAGAAACTGTCACCGCATCGCCATGTTTAAGAATTTGCGTTGCATCGCCGCACCCCACTACCGCTGGTATACCTAGTTCGCGCGCCACAATGGCCGCATGACAGGTGCGCCCGCCTCGGTTGGTCACAATCGCAGATGCGCGCTTCATTACCGGCTCCCAGTCAGGGTCGGTCATATCCGTCACCAGAACGTCGCCTGCCTGCACTTGGTTCATCTTGCTGGCATCCGCTACCAAGCATACCGGGCCGCTGCCTATTCGTTGCCCGACGGCCCGTCCGCTGACCAATATTCGGGACTGTTGCTTTAACCGATAACGCCTCAGCTTGCCTCGAATTTCATGCGCCTGCACCGTCTCCGGCCGTGCCTGCAATATATAAAGCTTGCCATCCAACCCGTCCTTACCCCACTCGATATCCATCGCGCGACCATAATGCTGCTCAATGATCAGCCCATAACGCGCCAGATCTTCCACCTCTGCATCGGTAATGGAGAAGTGCTGACTCTCAGCCGGCGGTACATCTACTGTGAGAACTGAACGGCCTGTTTCGTGTCCTGCACCGAATATCATTTTGATCGCCTTGCCGCCAAGATTACGACTGATCACTGCAGCTTTACCTTGCTTTAATGCAGGCTTGTACACATAAAATTCGTCCGGGTTGACCGCACCTTGCACTACCGTTTCGCCCAGCCCGTATGCGGAATTGATGAGTACCACCTGTTCAAAACCAGACTCAGTATCCAGCGTAAACATCACGCCGCTTGCCCCTAAATCGCTACGCACCATGCGCTGCACGCCTGCCGACAATGCCACATCCTGATGTTTAAATCCCTGGTGAACACGGTAGGCAATGGCACGATCGTTATACAGCGAGGCGAACACCTGCTTAATGGCTGACAGGACATGATCCACGCCATTAATATTAAGAAAAGTTTCCTGCTGCCCGGCGAACGAAGCGTCCGGCAAATCTTCCGCCGTGGCTGAGGAACGAATGGCCCAGGAAATATCCATACCAGCCTCGGCCTGCATCTTTTCATAAGCGTCGCGTACTTCACTTTCCAAACGCGGCGGCAAACGCGTGTCCACAATCCACTGGCGTATCTGGCTACCAACCTCAGCCAGCGCAGTCACATCGGTCACAGCAAGACCGTCGAGCACTGCGCGAATACGCTTATCCAAATCATTCTGCGCAAGAAAATCACGATATGCTGCGGCCGTGGTAGCAAAACCACCCGGCACACGCACACCGAGATGGGCAAGCTGGCTGATCATTTCTCCGAGCGACGCATTCTTGCCGCCCACCCTGGCCACATCGCTCATACGCAATGCCTCAAGCCACACGATATATTGTTGCTGTTCCATACTTTTCTCCACTCAACAGACTGGTTACATGATAGTAGAAACAGACGTTGAATTCTCTCTGCACGAGCAACAAGGAAGTGACCGTAACCCCACCACTAACTCTCCACAAAACGGATGAATATCCATTTGCGATATCCCTGAACTCAGCGGGTTACCAGAGACCGTCTGCTGGAAAAATGATTATTTTCTTCACAGGCTCTCGGTATTTCTTTGGGTCATTTGAGTAAACGACCGACGAAACGTCCAACCACCCTGCCTGCTCCAATAGCTGCTTTCGATGGCGGCCTGAAATCCGGAATTGCGACGGCAACCTGTTTTGCACGGTTCTCGCGAATGATTTGCTGGGCTTTAGGAGAATCAGCCGGAATAATTGCTGCTTGATCACAGATTGAGCATACTTCATGCCGAGAACGGAAACGCCAAATTGAATAAATCAAGCCCGGAATCAAGAAGCAAAACCAGAGGATGATTTCGGTATCGGTGCTGCCTTTGGTTGTAGTTTTCGTCTCACCTACATAGCCGCATGATGTACACAAACCTTGTGACATAAAACTCTCCAGTAATTTTTAATCCAAAAATCAGTCTAAGCCATGGGATTTTAATCTAAGTAACTGAATTTCGTTCTGATTCGATCTGGTTAACAGGTGCCTATTCAGAAGGAATAACCCAACATCCGGCATCCAAGGTCGAAGCACTCCCACTTAAAATACCGCATTTCGCTTGTGCGGGTTGTCGTCAACATCAACAGCCGTAGGGCAGATATGGCGATGGGCGAGACTTTATCCGTATTCTGTTAGGCGGTTACAGCGCGCAGGAATGTGGGCAGCTCTTCCATCGGAATGCAGTTGAATGCTCTTCCTTTGACATGTCAGCCACTGCAAAATCTTGATTGTGCCGTCGGTCTCAACCTTTCACATGATGCCGAAACCGGGCGATTACCTAATGAGGGGCAAAGCGAACTTTTCCAAATTTCCAAGCTATTGCTACGCGTGTCCGGGTGTCCACATTGGGGATTTAACCTTGTAATACACGGGGGGAAGTGTGGTAAAGCTGGTTTTCGCTGGCAAACTGCAAAGCTCTGTAGCTTGCCTGCTTCGCTTCCTACTCTACCACACTTGGTGAACCGCATTCACCAGCAGCTTAAATACCTATTCGCGCCGTTCCCATGCTTCGTATAAGGTAACGTCTGAATAGATACCAATTGCCAGCGTTTTGTATTTCCCGCTAACTATATTCAGCAGCCATCCGGATAACCTATACGGCTTCAGCAGTAAGGCCGCCCAGAGATATGCTATTCCGCTACGCCAGCAGGCTTATAACTAGCAGCATGTCCAGAGCTACCATGCCCGTCCCATGAGCTGCCGGATCCAGACACTGATGAGGCTGATTGCTTGGGGCTAGCAGGCACTGCAGCAACTGGTTGCATGGGGCTTTCAGGCGCTGAAACAACTGGCTGCTTGGGGCTGGCAGGTTTTGAAGCAACTGGTTGCTTCTTGGGGCTAGCAGGCTTTGAAGCAACTGGTTGCTTGGGGCTAGCAGGCATTGACTTACCCGAATCGCAAGAGCGGCCATGCTCTTGGAAACCAGAACGAACTGGTTCACCCGTCCCTGATACAACACAATCAGACCCTTGTGATACTACAAAGTCAGCATGCACTGCCGTAGCAGCGAACGCAAAACTAGAAACTATAGCGAGATTAATAACAATCTTTTTCATGTAATTCCCCTTGAATAGAATTGATAAGGTCATATCTTGACCGGATCAATATTTACAGTTTAGTTATTTAATATCCTCGAGCCTTACCCAATATCAAAATAGATAGGCCTTAATTGTTATTATAACGATCAAGCTATATATTGTCTGTGCGGTGTCCCACACTTTTTTAATCTAACAGTTCATTGGCAAATTCCTAACGCCGTACATACCTGGCGCGGGTATAACTCAGAAAGTTTGTTAAACAGCCGTTCAGTATTCGCCAAATCCTCAAATGTGCTCAATCAAGCTTCAACAACGCCTCAAACTGGCCAATCGGCAGCGGCTTGCCGAATAGATAACCTTGAAAGTGAGTACAGCCTTTTTTCAGGAGAAATTGTCGCTGCTCTTCCGTTTCAACCCCTTCAGCAATGACATCCAGGTTCAGGCTATGTGCCATGGCAATAATGGTACGTACAATCGCTTTATCGCTGCTATCAGTGGCAATATCACGCACGAACGACTGGTCTATCTTGAGTTGGTCGAGCGGTAACCGTTTGAGGTATTGCAGGGATGAATAGCCGGTGCCGAAGTCATCCAATGACAGCTGGACACCGATTTCATTCAATGTGTTCATGGTTGCAATGGTGTCTTCAATGTTTTCCAGCAACAGGCTTTCGGTAAGTTCCAGCTTAAGCAGCATCGGATTAATGGTATAGCGTTGCACAGCAGCTTGCACTTGAGCCACGAAATCATCCTGACGGAATTGTTTGGAACTCACGTTCACCGCCAGAACGAGGTCACGGGTTAGTGTCTCTTGCTGCCATGCATTGAGTTGGGCGCAAGCCGCTTCCAATACCCATCGCCCGATGGGCAGTATCACCCCGGTTTCTTCCGCCAGCGGAATGAAATGAGCGGGTGATACCAAGCCGCGTTCAGGGTGTATCCAGCGAATCAATGCCTCCACCCCAAATGGGCGGAATGAACTGTCCATTTGGACTTGGTAATACAACTGGAATTGTTGCTTCTCAAGTGCCTTGAGCAATTCGTTCTCCAGCGAGGCGCGAGCGGTAATGCTAGTCTGCATCTGCGGGTCGAAAAAGCGCAGGGCATTGCGACCGGCTTTCTTGGCCTGATACATGGCGATGTCTGCTTGTTTCATCAGTTCATCTATCGCCTGTTGGTTGTCGTTAAACAGGGTGACACCAATGCTGGCAGTGCAGCGATATGCATGCACGTCAAGCTGGTAAGGTTGTCTGAGGGTGGCAAGAATTTTCTCGCCTATGGCTTCCGTCTGGGCTGCGGTTTCTATGGGTAGTTCACTCAGGTCTATCAGTATCACCACGAACTCGTCACCGCCCAAACGGGCCACTGTGTCACCTTCACGCATACAGAACTCCAGACGTTGCGCGACTTGTTGCAGTAGTACGTCCCCGACCTCATGCCCGAGGGTGTCGTTGAGGCTCTTGAAATTGTCCAGGTCAATGAACAGCAGCGCACCTCCACGGCCGATGCGTGCACTGGAAACCAATTCCTGACTGAGCCGATCCATAAGAAGTAGCCGATTGGGCAAGCAAGTAAGCTGATCGTGATACGCAAGGTGTTCGATCTTTTCTGCGGCCTGTTTGCGTTCGGTGATATCCACCGCTACTCCATGAACTCCAATAATGGCATCATTCGCGTCCCGTAGTGCTTCCCCGCGTGCCAGCATCCATCCATGCTTCCCGTCTGCTTTGACCATTTCGAGCTCTATCTCGTAGGGAATACCCGTTTCCTGTGTACGATGCAGAGCGGTGCTTAACCGCTCCCAGCTCTCAGGAATGAATAACCGTTGGAGCTCGAAGTAATCAGGCGCTGGCAACTCCGGATTCAAACCCAACATGTGGTAAACCTCCTCCGACCAAATGACATGATTAGTCGCCGTGTCTAACCGCCAACTACCCACGTGAGCAATTCGCTGCGCTTCTTGCAGTTCCACCTGTTTTTGTTGGAGTGTCGCCTCGGCTTGTTTACGCTCGCTGATGTCTTTCACGGTCGCGCTGTAACTGACAATGTTGCCATGCCCGTCTTTAACGATGGACGGGCTGACGATCACCGGAAAGCGCACCCCGCTCTTATGCATAAACGTCGATTCAAAATTACTGACTTCGCCTTTCAATCTCATTCGAAAAGCTGCCTGAATATTTTCATATTCTTCCAGCGGCCAGTAAGGAAACGGTGCACTCAAACCGAGGAGTTCTTCACGCAAAAAACCGGTCATGCAGCAAAAGGCAGGGTTGACATCCAAGACGCAGCCGTTCTTGTCCAGCACCGAAAAACCATCTTGCATGGAACTAATTAAATTATTGGAAAATTCAAGCGAGGCTTTTAACGCCTCCTGCTCCTTCTGGGACTTAGTGATGTCGATGCAAATGCCCATCATGCGCAAAGGTTTCCTGGACTCATCATAGATAGTCCGTCCCAGAGAATGGATCCATCGCGCCTCTCCATCGCGGCGCACAATGCGATACACACTGTCGAGCTGCGCGTTATTCTGGATTGCAGTTTCGATACGTTCCGAGGCGACCTCACGATCCTCTGGATGAAGAATAGATCTCCACGACTCAAATCCGGCCAAATCTTTTGTCGAATCCAGGCCAAAGAGCCTAAACAATTCTGGCGACCACTCGATGCAACCAGTTGTGATGTCCCAGTCCCATACGCCGCTCCCTGCAGCGATCTGTGCTAATTCCAACCTTTCGTTTGCCTTGAGCAGGACTTTCTCGACCTGCTTATGCTCGGTAATGTCACATACAAAAGAAAAGATTAGGCCGTTTTCGATAGCGTGGTGGGTAGCACTATGCTCAGCGTGGAAAAGGCTTCCATCCTTACGACGGAGTCGAGTCTTATAGCGGGCTTTGCCCTCAAGTTTGATCTTCTTAATCTTGGCAGCGATCTCATCCTGGCTGAACTCAGCCTCCAGGTGGAACGCATTAATCTGCATCAACTCGTCCCGGCTATATCCGGTCATGCGACAGAAGCTATCGTTGACTGTTCGAAAATGGCCTACGAGGTCCATCACTGCAAATCCATAGCTGGAGGTTTCGATGGCGGCACGGAAGAGCGTCTCATCAAGTTTCACGTAACATCCAATCCAATAGCGATAATACGTGCTCCGTAAAGTATTACTGTGCCGAGTGGCGCATCATCAGGCGGCGATGGACGTGAATTCTTCATGTGGCCTATCCTATCACCGCGAAGCGCGTGGACCCAACAGTAGTTATTACGAGCATAGCAATCTGCACTATTTAAATAGAGAGGCATGCATATTCACGATTACCTTTGATCCATGTGCAACCCCGCAAAAAAACCTTGAGTTTAGAACTTAACTGTGGAAACAGCCAAGCGGAAAATGTGAAAATTAAAAACGCTTACTGCCCAAAGTTTTTGTTCAAAATCGGCATAACGGATTTTATGATAAAACTCAAAAAGCAATCAAAATCACTGTATCAGTTTTTTGAGCTGTGTCAGTCAAAAAAGGGACTGACGAGCCTTGATTACAATGATCATTATTTTAGTTTTCACAATATTGCTTCCCACGGCAGGGCTAGGTCATCACGGCCAAAGTGCCCATAGGCGGCGGTCTCGAAATAAATCGGTCTCAGCAAATCAAGCTGACGAATTATTCCGGCCGGCGTGAGGTCATACTCCTGACGCAGCGTGGTAGCGATCTCGTTGTTTCGCCCGGGGCTTGCCGCATCCACCAGAAAGCTCACTGGCTCAGCTACGCCAATAGCGTATGCCAGCTGAATCAGGCACCGGCTGGCCCATCCTCTAGCCACCACTTGTTTGGCCAGAAACCGAGCCATGTAAGCGGCTGAACGGTCGACCTTGGAGGGGTCTTTCCCGGAGAATGCTCCACCGCCATGTGGGGCAGCGCCTCCATAGGTGTCCACGATAATCTTGCGGCCGGTCAACCCGGTGTCGCCCTTGGGGCCTCCTGTAACAAAACGTCCTGTCGGGTTGATCAGTTCGCGGTAACCCGGGCTACGCAGCGAGCTCGGGATGACTGGATTGATGATGTGTTCCCTCACAAGAGCTTGCAGGGTGTCGATATCAATCTCGACGGCATGCTGTGTGGACAGTACAACGGCGTCGATTTCTACCGGTCGCCCGTCCTCGTAGCGAAAGGTCACCTGAGACTTGGCGTCTGGTTCTAGCCAAGGCAGCAAGCCGTTCTTGCGCACCAGCGCTTGCTGTCGCACCAGACGATGGGCGAAGGCGATAGGGGCGGGCATGAGTTCAGGTGTCTCATCGCATGCGTAGCCGAACATGAGTCCTTGGTCGCCAGCACCCAGTACCCCATCACTCCGATCAACACCTTGGTTAATATCTGCTGACTGTCCATTGAAGCGAATCTGGATCTCGCAGGCATCGGGGTCGATACCTGTTTCGCCACTCTTATAGCCCGTATCCCGCAGCACTTGACGAACCAGCGCATCGGCATCGGCCTTGACCGCCTCGAAATCCTCAAGGCTGCGTGTCTTAAACTCGCCTGCTACGATGACGCACTGATCGGCGAGCATGGTTTCGCAGGCCACTCGCGCATTGGGATCTCTTTCTAAAAATGCGTCGAGGATACGGTCTGAAATACGGTCAGCAAGTTTGTCGGGATGACCTTCGGAAACGGATTCAGAGGAAAACAGACCATTGCAGATAGACATATACATCTCCTATTTAGCCGAATTCGACGATGTGTCGGGGCCGGCAATCTGGATCAAATCCCCCCGGCCCGTGAGGTGGGCCAGCCCATGAAATCAACGCAGCAATATCAGCTTTGGCACAGCGTCTGCTCCTGCCCAGACAATGGCATTCTGTTGGTAGCAAATACCAAGATTTTTAACTGTTTCGAGATCAATTCCGAGAGCGAAAAAACTCTTCTCCTCCGGCCAGTTGCGGCTCGGGTCAGCTCCTTCGCCTTCAATAACTCTGGGCGACAACGTATTTAATTTTTCTCTCAAGCGGGCGTGAGCGGCCTCGTTGGTTTCAAGGCTTTGGGCTTGACCGCATGGGTTATAGGCAGTGATAAATGCCCCGCAGGTGTAACCCGACGAGGTGTAAAGCTGAGACAAAGCTTCGGAGCGCGTATTGATGTGTAAGGTAATGAGGTCGGCGCCATGACCGACGCGATAGTCGGTTTTGAGATAGGCCTCGATCGTTTCAGCCGGGATTGCAGTTTGCGCCAACAAAGAAACCTCCAAGGGTGGAGGGTCGACGCTTCCCGCTTGGTTGCTCACAAGGAGCCACATCCGCTTTCACGAACCACCTTGCCTAGGATGGGCAGGTTGGATTGGGCGTCGACCCAAATCTAGATGCAATGGCGCATCCTATTTCATTAACGAAATCTCGTCAATGAATCTGAGGTAGTGGTTAATTTGAAGTCGGGAATGTATTGGCGCGCACTGAAGCAGACGAATTTGCAGTTTTGAAAATCATTTGCCAACTGGTAACGAAACACTTGTAACAACATTACACGCTGCACTGAACTACCATTAATTGTTGCACTTCGAACCTGAATCCGCCTTTCATTTTTCGCGGGCAGTTTTTTTATGGTGGATCGTGAAATGAACGGCATTGGCAAATTCCAGATAGACGCGACATTCTCACCCATTGCAATATGAAACTTTTAAAGTTGCAATCGGCAAAACGATACTTAGATTGATGAGCGAAGAGAGATAGATCATTGTTTACAGTGCGGCCAAAAATTTTTGCGCATTGCGGAGACTTTTTTGCGCATCGCGGAGCCGTCTTATGTCTTCATCTATCTGAGGTTTTTTTTGAGGCTGATCCATAAATAGCGCGGCGGAGGCCAGTGTCTCAAACTTGAACGGGTTTCGGATGTGAAACATTAGCAACTCATCGACGTAACGCTTCAATAGGTATACCAAGGAGTTAATTTCGTTAGTGTCCGTTCCAGCGTGTACAAATCGGTTCCGATGGCTCAGCAGATGATTAAGCACCTGCACGGAGTTGTCTTTTCCGCCAACCATGAAGGCTGCTCTACGGATAGTGGCTTCGCTCTTACGACCTGTACTGTCGTCGTCGGTTAGGAACTCGAGAATGCTCCATAATCGGAGAAACGCATCATTTAGGTCGGCAGCATCGAGCGCACGTACGTATCGGACGAGAGAGTCAGTAAGTTCGTGCGAGTAAGTGGATTGACTCAAGCGTCTACGGAGCTTCTTTGAAAACGTAAAGAGTCTGTCGATTTCTGCTGTGTCTGAGAACTGTTTCATTGGACGAGAGTAGCCGGGATCGTACCAATATGACTCAGTTGCAAGACTGCCATCTACGTTGTGCATGGTATGGAACGGACACAGCACAATATCATTTACTGGGCGTGCTCTTCCAGAGTAGTGATGAAAACGTATGCCTTTGTTAAGACAGAGGTTCCATGTGGCGCGCGCAACATCGATCGCATCGAGTGCACATTGAGCTCCCTCAAATGGTGACCTAGCCTTTACTGTGACAGACACATCCATGTATTGCGTTGGGAGATCAAATCCAAGGGAAAATTTTACGTCATTGTAAAGTCTTGCGCGGTGCTTCTTTGCAACTTCAGCCTTCGGGTTAAAGGTGATAGTTGATGAGCCTATCCTGATGGATGGCAGGGTATGGACTGAAGCCAACGAAACGCCAGTGAGCAGACGATAGGTGGCCACTGGCCTACGCAAGTATTCATTTTCCTGCTTGTGGCAGCTTTTCAAGAGGAAATTGGAAGTGATCTTCCCCTTTACTCCAGCTTCAAAGATGGCTTTGCGGAGTATTTTCTGCCTTTCGAGTTCGGGAATTGTAGGCTCGAATTCAATCATTCCGCCAAGAAGTATAACGAGTTCTGAGTATTCGAATCCGAAGAAGGCAACCTTGCCAGGGACAGACCCGTCCTTCACAGCTTCAAGGCGGAGTGCGACTTCATCCAGCTGAGAATCCTTGCCCAACTTTGTCCTTTTTGCCATTGTAGTCATTCAGAAGCGATAGTTAATAAACGGATACAGTAATGTACTAATAAAAATTGAGAGGTGCATACAAACCGCGTTAACGGCTTGATTCATTGGTCACCCCCAAATTTTTTTGTCAGTATACGTGTTAACAGCTCGCCTATTTATGTCTTTGTAAAGGTCTCTATACTGACATTACAATAGGTCATTTTAAGAGAAAAATATTAATAAATTCATTTAATATAGTTAACTTTGAAAGTCAAAATGTTTAGCTATTACCTATAACAGGTCGTATATTTTCTATAGAAGACTATGGGAACTTTCGGTGAGCTAAGGGATAACCACTTGACAATATAGTGCAAAAATTAGGAACGAGCAGCACATTGTCATTGAATAAAATCAATAGGTTACTTTTATCCAAAAAACTAGAAACCATCGGAAGGACGCGATTCAGTTCAAATGAAAAGCTGGCAAGACTTTCTGAAAAACCCATATCTGATGCCAGGATTTTTTTGCCATTCGCTTACATATGATTTGCTTGAAACGTTCAGGCTGGGGCGGGCATTTGCGTTTATGGCGACCTTGATTGCAGAATTTGCAAGCAGCGACAATGTTGGATGGATCACTTGAACCACCATCTTTGTGAGCATCAAGATGCTCACCTGTGCATTCAAGTACCTTGGCCTGAGATAGGGAAATTCCAAATTTTGCAGCGAATTCATTTGGATTACCTGACCACATCGGGCAATTACAATAAAAGCATAGACCTGACTGACGAGAGTAGGCTATTGAACGGGGGCGTACGAGGGAAGTTCTTTTTGACATGCGAGGCTCCAAAAATTAAAAGGAACCCGCTTGCCCTAGGGGGGTATACACGGGAACCAGCTGACTAATATCAGGCTGGCAAAACGGAAACCCCTTCATGGAGACATCTACAAGAATCCTACAACAGAACGTTTGCCAAAGTCAATATTTTACAAAGATAGTGAAATTTGAAAATAATAAAAATGCTTTGGTCTATGTAGATGATTTGGCCACAGACTTGCAATGCAAGACTGTGGGGACTTTCTGGTGACTTGAGGGGTAACTACCTGACAATACTGTGCAAAAATGAGGAACGAGCGACACAATTATAATAAATAAAAACAATTAGTTACAAAACAAAAACAAACCACGAACCAAGTTCTCAGAGACGCCGCTCGGTGTGTTGATCTCATAAATGCCAGCCATGAGCTGAGTTATCATGCACGTAGGGGTATCACTTCCGCGCCTGCCTCCACTTTGGCAAGATAATCCGCCCACTGTTGCATAATACCGCGCCGCTCTTCAAAATATGAAGACCGCACATATGCCGCCGCCGTCTGGTTCACCAAAGCATGAGATAGCATCGCCTCTAACACTTCCCAGCGATGCCCCATATCACCTAGTGTAGTGCGTCAATTAGAAGTGTACTTATGCAAAGTGGCACGAGAACTCAACTGGATTGGCTTGGCAACACGCATGGCACAGGGGGACACTGACCTCCTAAGGAAACTTTTAGAGGTCAAGCCTTCATATAAACTCCATTATTTATGACGCACTACACTAGCACGGTGCGCGCCAAGCTCATGAAGCCGTGCCCGGTCATTTTGCCTTTGAAGCCGATTGTCTCAATGATTTTCAACACCGTGTTTTCGCTAATTACCTTGCCCGAATAATTGCGGTTCGGGAACACATACTCACCTTGCCCTGTGAAAGGCATTAATCCGCGCAGAATTACTGCGGCCTGAGTAGATAGCGGCACAGCATGATCTTTACGCTTATCGCCCTTACCCTCGCGCCCAACCTGTTCCGCAGGAATAACCCAGCATCCAGTATCTAGATCGAAGTCCTCCCACTTGGAATAGCGCACTTCGCTTGTTCGAGTTGCCGTCAACATTAACAGGCATAGGGCAGATATGGCGATGGGCGAGACTTTATCCATATACTGATAGGCGGTTACAGCGCGAAGGAATGTGGGCAGTTCTTCAGTTGGAATGCAGCTGAAATGCTCTACCTTTGGCCTGTCAACCAATGCCATGCGAATTTCTACCGGATGGTATTTCGCCCTGCCTGTGGCGATTGCATACTTGAATACTGCGCTGATGGATTGAAGCAGCCGCCCGCGTCTCGAATGTGCCGTCCTTTTCTACCGTCCGCATGATGTCCACTAATTCCATCGGCTTGATCTCAGCAATCGGGCAATCACCTATGACGGGCAATGCGTATTTGCCCAAGTTGCCCATCCACTGCTTAGCGTGTCCCGCTTTCCACACATAAGGGATTTAACCGTGTGGAGTTCAGCGGCAAGCGTGGCGAAGCTGTTGAATGTGGCCTGCAATGATTTTTGAGTTGTCTGCTTTGCCGCCTTTTTGATTGCACTAGGGTCGCCACCGTTTGCCAGCAACTGAGCTTGCCTGATACCGTTTAGATATTAAAAAACCCGCCAAGGCCTGATGCCATGCGGGTTAGTGAGACTATTTTCAAGCTGTGTCAGTCGAAAAGTGACTGACTAGCATTGCCATTACTACGTTTCTGATTTCATCTTTCAGAATATACCAACAAATATACCAACAAAAGTTTTTGCTTGGGTGATTTTCAAGCCATCCTACCATTCTAGAAAAACGCCAGTATGAACGCTCAAATTCTCTTTAATATTTTTCGCCCTATCACACAGTTCGGAATCAAATTTATAGCCTTTCATAGTACCGTTTTTCATCATGCTCGCACGCACACGCGCGGGTGAGCAATAATTCCGTAAGTTTGTTGAAGATGTTATAACCAGCGGTCTAGAGAAATAATCCCCCAGAGATTTAACCCGCCCCCTGTCTGGGCATGTACCAACACCACCCCAATGCAGCCAGTCAAGTGGCCTCAGGCCGCTTTATGGCATTCTTGTGGTTATAAACTTCCCTATCTACTAGGTTTTAACGCAACACAAGATGTTCTGAGCGGTTCAGTCTATGTTTAATGTGATATTTGTATCACATTTAGGTCTTTCAGCAGATTGAGACCTTCATCAATCAATTGTCTTCCCTGTTTGGGGTGACTATTTTTGAGATTAACAGTACGTAAGCTGAAGTTTGCGTTTGGGAAATTTATTCAGACTGCACGAAAGCAGTCGTTTGCCACGAGAGACTTCTTTTCGGCCATTGCGGACTTTATGGCTAGAGTCTTGAGATGTCCGTTTTATTGACCATTGCAGGCATGTGAGTTGAAGATGAAAAATGCCTAGTGAATCGTAGTCGATTCAAGCCGCTCTACTCTCTTCTGCGAATTTTCTTTTCTGACCAAGCGCCTTGAACACGCCCATCAGCGCCCAGATAGCCAATGCCATGGTAATCCGCCCAAGCAAAATCCTCTTCATCTCGGCCTCCCAAGCCAAGATTCATGAAGGCTCTGCGTTCACCACACCACCGCCAGACCAGCGCATATCCTGACGCATCCAGCAAGCTACGCAATCTGGGTAAGTTTGCAAACAATGCGCCTTCGCCACACAGCCATCCAGCCAAACCAAACACTGGCTCACCTTGATGCAAAACTAGCCCGCACCGCAAATCCAGCTCCAATCCCCACTCGCGGAACAACGATGGCATGGGTAGCAGTATAGGAGCATGATCATCGCGCCGATCTGGGTGTCCACATTCTCCAACCATAGGTCGCCATTTAACCGGCAACCAGAAGTCATGCCAGCTATTAGGTTGAGATTTTCGGAATCCGCTGTCCCAATCAGCCTGTGTGGCGGGCCACTGAGCAAGCGGAGCATGCCAATCATTTGCCGGATCAATTCGGCCTACAGCGGCCAAATCTTTCTGCGCCTTGGGCTTACTCACTTTTTCCAGCAACTTTGGTAAGTCGTCAGCGTAAATAAGTATCGGCCAACATTGCCACCATAAGTCGGCAAAATAATCATTTCCAAGACCCCAGCCCCCGGGGGCAAATTTACTTTGCCAAATATGCTCCGCAGCCAGCCTCAGCCAAGGCCCATCTCCCCATGCTTGCGGCAAGGTAGGCACACAGCCAATGACATCCGAAGGTGGCAGGTCATAACTTGAAGAAGCCACCCAAGCTCTCATTTCCTCCAAGTCGTGCAAAGGCCAAGAGGGCAGGCTGGGGATGTGCCAGAAATCCTGTTTGTCATTTCTGGCGATGGCCGGCGCGACAACTTGCAGCCAGCGCGCCGGATCATGAGGGTTGACATGAACTTGGTCTGGCGTCTCATATACGCGAGGCTCCCTATTCCAGCCCGACTTCATGTCATAGTTGTCAGAAAGAAAGGCCAGCAAGATATGCCAACTGATCCACTGATATTTTTTGCCGAGACGCTCCGTGCCTTCATCATCGCCCATGCGACTACGGTCTCGTGTGTAAAAACCAGTATCGAAATCTTCAAATCGTTCTGCCGTCCAGCCCAAAGCCAAACAATTCCAAGCTACAAAACGGGCTGCCAGCGCCAAGTCGAATATGCTTTCGTTAGTGCCTCTGGATATGAGGCTTTCAGCTCGCGCAAACGGTCTGGCAGGTTCAATAGAGTCCGGCAGTGGCTGTGACAGAAAATCGAGAGATGCTGAGTTTCCTCCCATGATGTAGCGGTAAAAATCATCACCCGTACTGGAAAAAATTATCCGTCCAAATCCTTTCGATGTGTCGAGCGCTTTCAACCTTTCATTGCTCGGCACTTCACCCAATGGCAATGTGCTCCGATAAGGCGGCCTGACGTTGCCTGGGTCAATATCCGGCAACCATCCCCTGCGACAGGCTTCTTCCACAATGCGGCGTGCATAATGGCGCAAGGTGATATGACACCAGCGCGCATTACCTTCCGGGAATTGGCTTTCGTAAACCTGCCGGGCTGCCAATGTTGCGGCTTGAGCATCGCTCCCGTCCTGCACCACACCCCATACAGCCACCAGCACCGCTTCCAGAACATAAGCATCATTGACATCAAGATAGTCGGGAAGGAATGCTTCCATCACTCGCGGGCAGGCTGCAAGCAAGCGAGTGAGTCCTTTCATTGCGGCTAGTCTCAAACCATTCTGCGAGGTTGCGCATGTCCAAGCCAATAACCGAGCCGCAGGCAAAGCTATATCTGCGTGTGCGCCATGGAGGTTGGCATCCCGCGCCCAAATGACCAACTGGCGTAAATTGGAATGCTCATCACCCCATAAGGGAACCAGATTCACTGACCACATCGCATCGCGTGCGCCGGGAGTTTCCTGAGGCAGCAATCTTGGATGAATGACATGTTCCATCGCGAAGGGGTGTCCAGGAATCAGCGCAAAGCGGATGAGTTCATCCAGCTCTGACGCCAGATTGCTGCTATCCGAATGACGCCGCCACAAGTCACGCAATGCTTTGCGATCCATTCCAAACTCTTCGGGGCGGCAACGCCAGCGCAAGCTGTCGCTGAAAGCCGCAGACAATTGCCAATCAGGCCAATCCGTATCATTTTCTGGCAGCAGCGTTGGCAACTCCGCCCCCGTGCATTGAGGAACAGCCAAACACAGCGCCTCCAGCAAACCAGCCCGGCGAAAATACAGTGGGTGATCCAAATAGTCTCTGGATGTCAGCGGATGAAGGTCGCCGCCGGGGGCGAGGGCGGTGCGCAATGCAGCCAGCTTTTCCTCTCTGCTGACTTTTCCATCGAACAATTTTGCCAATAATCGGTCAGCAAGGAAGGTGTCGGATAAACGCTCGAAGCCGAACTCGATGACATCCTCGTCATCATCTAATCGGTCTATAAGCGCCCCGGATGAACAAAGAAAAGCGATGACGCCCTCTATACCTGTCATCTCTCTCGCCAATGCATCCGCCTGAGCACGCGACAAATGAAAACACCCCTCCTCCAGCATCGCTTGCGCCAGCTTGCTCATCGTTCGACGCATGACTTCCGGACGTGATGCGTTATCCAGATTCAACTTATCCTTGGCTTCCTCTTCCAGTCGCACCATCCATGCGCGCCAAACCTCCAGCCATGATGGCAACCAATGTTCCAATGGGTGGCCCAGCATACTTTTTGCCAGAAGTTGCACATACAATGGATTGCCGAATTCACCCAGCGGCGGCGCGACGGGAGCCTTGACCCCATAATGTTCAAAATAGCGCAACAAAGCCTCCGGCTCAATTCCGGAAAAACCGGGATGCTCCCACTTCATCCAAGGAGCCTCCACACCGTCATGCAATAACGGCAAGGTTTGTTCCAGATAATCTGTGCGGACTGAGATAACCAGAGTCAGGTGTGGCCGTCGCAATACTTCCTGAATCATCCCGGACAATTCATTTCTCCAGCGCCTGCGATCTGGCGTTTCGTTGAGCGCATCTATTACCAGCAAGGCACGTTGGTTGCGATTAGCGGCTTCGTTCTCCAACTTATCCAGCAGTTGGTCATGGGTACCTTGCCAACCGATGCGCTGGCAAATTGCCTCCCACAGACCACCCGTAGCATTCAAGGTTTGCCCCAAAACTCCCAAGGCAATCCCGCCCGTTTCCAGCATCTGGTTAACCTCATGAACCAGCGTATGGGTCTTGCCTTGTCCTGCCGGGCCAGTAAGCAGCATCACTCGTTGCCGGGGAAGATTGGAATATTGTTGCAGGAGATCACTTGCCTCTCGTGCCATAATGGCAGCTTGCCGCAAGGAGTATTCGCGATACCGCCAAGTGTCCTTCTTTTCACTTTGCGCCTCTGCTTTTTCATGCGCTTCATGTTCTGCCCAAGCATGGGTTTCGATGCGCGCCAAGGTGTCAAGCATGAATGCAAAATCGGGAGTGGCCTGCCAATACATGTCGGCGCGCAATACATCGGCGATCCGTTCCATGTCTGCACGGATGGCAGAAAACGCATCATCCCGATCAATATGCTTCCAGACTTCAGAGAGTACCTTATCCAACCCGGCTATAGCAGGTTGCCTAACCAATAACCAGTCGAATGCCTGGCCGATGTCCGTTTCTACATGGGCGTCGCTGGTATAGCGAGGCCCGGCATTAGCGGTTAAAAGGGAAGCCTGATTATTGAGCCAGTCTCTAAATTTCGGCAGAGCGCCGGGCTGCCGTTGACTCAACAGTCTGCGCAAATGTCCTTCAAGTTTCCGGGCAAATTCATCCGGGGATTGATACCTGTCCACGGCGCCAGTCCATTGCCCATTCTCCATGAATGGCGGCTGCTGAAAAAACGCCTCCAACTTTTCCCATTGTTCATAATCCTGGCAAGCAGATGACTCTTGCTGCCGCCGATACATGAGAATCTCTGGCCGCGATGAACCTCGCCTGCGCGCTTCCCATGCACAGTGAAATTCGTACTCACTGCCTGACTGATAAGGTTTGCCGTTGAGCTTCCTGAATTCCCGATCCGGTAACGGCGTACCAAATCGGCAGTTGAAGATGCCGAGAAACAGATCGCAATCGTCCGGCGTAGGAAGATGCCTGTTGACGGATGTTTGTGGCGAAGAGAGCACTTCGAGCGGAACACCTGCACCCCAATCCCAGGCTACAACTTCGAGCCGAGTGAAAACGCTTACCAATGGGTCAGCATTAACTCGCGCCACTACATCATGAACGGTATTACGCTCTTCAACACAATCTCCGGGAGAAGATAGAAATATGCGGTATTGCGTCATGGATTCAGGCATGGATAGGCTCGTAAGTGAGTCTGCATTTAATTTGCCGCAAAGGCAAATACGAAAAGCTCCACAAAAGGTTTTGCTCCACACGAGAGTAGAACCGACGTGAATCGCCCCTGATTTAGTAGACACGTCTGTCAGTTATCTTGGACACAGCGGACATTAGTGGTAGAACCATAAAACTTCCGCTAAGGCCGAATAGCGGTCATTCCCCCATGACATCTCGACCGTCTGAAAATGGCACACTGGAGATATTCACTCCTCAATAACCATCGCCTGAAAGCTGCCACTCGTCACATCTAAACCCGCTTCAACCCTTCCCGCTGCTCATGCAGTAACGCAGCCATTGCCCGCAGCATTTCTCTATGCCCGCCCTTGTATGCGTTGCGTGATGCTTTCGCCTTGCCATCAGCTGTCCGTGCGCCTGTTGAACTAGCCCACGGTTGCCATTGCCGGATTTTTTCCGATTGCTGCGCCCGCTGTTCGGGTGTCCATTGTCTCGCTGCCATGTTGCACCTCTAATAGTTCGTTTTGCTGATTTATATTTTTCTCCGCGTGCGAAGCGGAGGCGGGTGTGCCGTTGCTCACTTGCTGGTTGCCGCTGCCCTGGTTGATGTTGGCTTGTTTGGCAAATACCACGGGCGGGTTTTTTATCTTGGCCAAGATCTCCAACGTCATGCGGCTTTGATTCTGTGCTTTTAGTGCCAGGCGTAAATACATTTCATACTGTTTCAAATATTCCTGATTAACTGCCCGCCGTGAAAGGTTCATGAAGATGGATTGCAGTGCGTGCGCCTGCCCTACGAGCATGGCCTCACAGTGCTGTAAATCACCATTATTAACACTCTTCACATGCGGGCGTAGCTGTTCCATCAGGGCTTGCACATCTTGCTCACCAAAGACTTTTGCATATTCGGCAACAACCGCCGCCGCATTAGTGCAAGGCATTAATGCCACCTTTGCTATTTGTTCGGTTTTCGCTTTGTCGGTCTTTGCAGGGACTTTCGCTTTTACCTAGGATTTTTAATTGTCATATTTCAATCTTTCTCAATTTGGTTCGTCACTGCTAACCCCATACCCAACAAGAAGCCGGGGATAGATGGTAATTCTATAGAGCACTACGCCAGACGTAGTAGAGAGACTTAAAAAACTGCCCGCATAGCTACGCCTGCCGTAGTAGTGGAGATGCTTTTCTGGTTTCCTTACTACGCCTGCCGTAGCTATCATGCGCGCTCTACTACGCCTGCCGTATTAAGCGATGTATTTTTTCTGTCACTTGAAACCATCACGGGAGGACGGTCTTTCAGCTTATAAGCGCCGCGCGGAAAAGATTGCGGGGAAATATCCAGCTTTCCTTTGCAGACATCCAGCGCATACCACGTCAAAGCGAACAGACTGCATTTGTTTGGTCGCGCGCCTTTCCGTGTTTCCACGATCAGGCCCACTGAACGTAGGGTTAGCTTTTGAATTTCGTGAAGCATGTGCCGCCATTTACAGCTTTTAGGACCTTGCAACTGAGGATGCGCGTTGATCCCTTTGCGTCGTTGTTGACTTGAATCACAAATGCGTCACCTTTGGCGCAAGCTGCATTCCAAAAGGCGTTGCCCTTCTTATCACTGCCTTGATAGAAGGTCTTTGTGACACTGGAACATTGTTCACCACTCTTAACGAGGAAGGGAGCGAGAACAGACCGGCGCTGCTGCTCTGACATAGACGAAAGTTGATCGTGAGCAGGGTTGGCATGTGCAGCCAACGCCAAGAAAAGGGTAATTACCCCTAAGACAGGTATGACAATATGTGAATGCTTCATGACTCATCCCTAGAAAAAGCTAACGCCTGAATTAAGCCGGGCCGCGAAGCGGTCTCGGCTTGAATGAATTGTTAGGTCTCTCCGCGGAGAATGACCCGATTGTGGTAATTGATGAACTCTGGCAGGACATTGCTGAGTTTCACGGGGTCGGCAGTGATTGCACCGTAGTCGAGCTTAACGTGGCAATTGGGGCAAACGCACACAATGTTGCCGGGATGATCCGGTCCATTGTGAGGCCCACCAAGCGGTTTAACGTGATGCGCCTCCGCATACGGAGAGCCATTGCCGAGCACGATGCGGCTGCTACATATTTAGCAGGTGTGATCCATGTCAGCTTTGATCCGGCGAGCCAGTGCAGTGTCGCGGAGTACACGATAGGTAGTTACAAGATGCCTTTCGGTCGCTTCTGGCTCATTGATGTCAGATGCAATCGGGGTAGTGTCACGAGCCCTAAAGAACAAATTGACGCGTTCTGACTCTTTGTCAGAGCACGATTGTATGAGCCAGTCCTGTAGTGCCGAAGAATCAGAGGTAATCCAATCGGAAATCAGCCGGTTAATGTCGTTTGCACTTAGCGTGTATTTGGTATTTTTTCCAACAAGGTGGGCAAAAACCGTATTTGTACTGACTCCACGGGATGCTACGTGCGCAATTGCACGGCTCCGCCAATCACTTGCACGTTCGCGAGGAGCGTGACTTGCGATGGAGCGAATGAGGTCAAGGACCTCAAGGCAGTCTGCGATTCGCTGGCTCATGGAAACTCGATGAGAGACCTAACTTAATAATATACGGACCCACCGGTCAGTACTATGAATAATAATGAAGCGTGTCATTTTTTATTAACAATTTGATTCTTAAGTGTTGTGATCAGATGAGATATCCGCATATGTCATATTACTGCAAATCAGCAAAATCCATGTGATAGTGAGATATTTAACCACCAGTAGATGATTTACTCACATTCCTTGACGTGACTAAACGGGTAACGAGCCCATTCGATAATCTTTGAAGAAAAATAGTGGCCGCATTGGGGTTGCGCTAGATTATGCCCGGATAGGGCGGGTTAAATCTCTGGGGGATTATTTCTCCCGACCGCAGGTTTCCCTCACGTTAAATAACTTACGGAATTATGCTCACGCGCGAGTGCGCGCGAGGGCATTTTGAAAAACAGCCCCCTGAAATAGTTACACTCGCGGAGATACCTAGCGGTTTGCCATGATCCTTGCTTGTATCATCTTGGCTTGATTGAATAACGAATTCTTCTGCTATTATCAGGATCAATAAATATTAGAGGGGGAGCCATTCATGTTCAAGCCTGCCCTCTACTCTAACTCATCGAACCCATGCTACGGGAAAATCAACGAATGAGCCTCTCGTTTCGACATGCCGCGTTTACTGTTGTTCTCCTCTTTGTGGTTTTCACAGTACACGCCAAGACTGCTAGCGAAATTTACGAACAGGCCGCAAGAAGTACGGTCGTCGTAGAAAACATCGACAACAAAGGAGGAATTGCTGGACTTGGTAGCGGCGTCGTACTGCCAGACGGAAATGTAGTAACCAACTGCCACGTCATTAAAGATGCCAGCCAGCTGAAGGTACGCAGCAACAAAAATAAATTTCCTGCTGCCCTGCAATTTTCTGACTTGGATCGGGATATATGTTCACTTAGCATCGTGGGCCTTAACGCTCCGGCAGTTATGATCGGCAGCACTAAAATGCTCAAGGTGGGTGCGAAGGTCTTTGCAATCGGTGCCCCTAAAGGCCTCGAACTTACGCTCTCGGACGGCATCGTCTCCAGCCTGCGCGAGGTTGAAGGCGGCCATTATATCCAGATAACTGCAGCAATCTCTCCTGGCTCCAGCGGGGGCGGACTGTTTGATGAGAACGGCACGTTAGTGGGACTGACTACTTTTTTTATAACTGAAGGGCAAAACCTCAATTTTGCTGTTCCCGTTGAGTGGGTGACTGAATTGGCCATACGCAGTATCAATGCGGAACAAAGAGCTGAGGCAGAACATAAAGCTCAGGCAGAACAGAGGGCCTTGGCAAAACAAAAGGTACAGGCGGAACGAAGAGCAGAGGCCGAACGAAAAGCTGAGATGGAACAAAGATTTGAGGTCGAACGAAGAGCTGAGGCGGAACAAAAAGTTGAGGCCGAACGAAAGACGCAGGCGAAACTGAAAGCTCTAGCCGAGAAGAAAGAGCAGGCAGAGGAGAAAGAGCGGGCGAAACAGAGGGCGCAGGCCGAGCAAGAGCTGCTGGCTGAACAGGAGGAGCAGGTTGAGCAGAAGACGCAAGCCGAACAGCAAGCGAAAGTTGAACAGGAGCCTGCGCGCGCCGAGCAGAAAGCACAGGCTGAGCAAGAGCGCGCGCGTGCTGCACAAGCAGCGGCCATAGGCAAGGCGGTGAGCGAATATAAGGCCAAGATCATTGCCAAGATACGCCGCAATATCGTGTTGCTGCCGGATATATCATCTGATGTGATTGCGGAGTTTGAAGTGACACTGCTGCCTGGTGGCATGGTGTTAAATGCAAAATTGGTTAAGACGAGTGGAAGCGCGGCATATGACACTGCGGTGGAACGCGCTATCAAAAAAGCGGAGCCATTTCCCGTGCCGCCGGATATAGCGCTATTCGACATGTTTCGTGAATTGCATCTCAAATTTAGTCCAATCGTGAAGTATGACCGACTACCATCCTGCTCCGGGTCATACGAGACTGCAACTTGGACGTATTGTTTTGGAGAATATACATACAGTTCCGGCACTAAATATGTCGGTGAGTTCAAGGACGACAAGTTCAATGGCCAAGGTACCCTTACGCTACCCGATGGCACTAAGTACGTCGGCGAATTCAAGGACGATAAATTCAACGGACAGGAGCAGGACGCAAAGAAAAAGCAGGTCGAAAATGCTATTGCTGCTCATAAGACGACTGACTTTGAAAGCGAAGTTAAAAAGGCGCAACCCGCAGCAGCGCAGGACGGTGCGGAGGCTCAATACAATCTTGGCAATAAATATTACTACGGTCAAGGCGTTACGCAGAATTATGTAGAAGCATTGAAGTGGTATGAGCTAGCGGCAGCGCAGGGACATGCAACGGCGCAAAACAATCTTGGCTCCATGCATAAAAACGGAAAAGGTGTTGCCCAGGACTACGCAGAAGCATTGAAGTGGTATCGACTATCAGCAGTGCAGGGGATGGACATTGCGCAATTCAATCTCGGTGTGATGTATGACTACGGTCAAGGCGTTACACAGGACTACGCAGAAGCATTAAAGTTGTATCGGCTTTCAGCAGCGCAGGGATTTGCAAGTGCGCAATTCAGTCTCGGCTATATGTATCGTCACGGTCAAGGTGTTGTGCAGAACTACGCAGAAGCTGTGAAGTGGTTTCGTCTGGCAGCGGTACAGGGCGATGCACAGGCATTCTCACTTCTCGGCGCAATGTATTTTGAAGGAAAAGGTATTACGCAGGACTACGTTCGCGCTCATATGTGGCTCAATCTTGGCGCTGCATCTGGCGACATAAAGGCTGTTAAACTTCGCGACATCGTTGAAACGTTGCTCACCTCCCAGCAAATCGCCCAAGCACAGCAGATGGCAAGCGACTGTAAGCAGAAAAATTTCAAAGAATGCGAGTAGGTGCGTTAAGTAATACGGAAGACAGTGGCAAAGTCACCCATGCCATAAAAGCCGCCAGTCCCTCCACTAGCGGCTATCTTTTCAGAGTCGTTTAAACCCGCGTCAATTCTTCCCGCTGCTCATACAATAACGCAGCCATTGCCCGCAGCACTGCCCTCTCCCCGCCCTTGTATGCGTTGCGTGATGATGCGGCCTTGCCCTCCGCTGTCCGTGCGCCCGATGAACTAGCCCACGGTTGCCATTGCCGGATTTTTTCCGATTGCTGCGCCCGCTGTTCGGGTGTCCATTGTCTCGCTGCCATGTTGCACCTCTAATAGTTCGTTTTGTTGATTTATAGTTTTTCCCGTGCGCGCAGTGTCAGCAAGTGGTGTGCCGTTGTTCACCTGTTGGTTGCCGTTGCCTTGGTTGATATTGGCCTGCTTTGCAAATACAACAGGTGGATTCTTTATCGCTGCCAGTGTTTCCAGTGTTGCGCGGCACTGATTCTGCGCCCGAAGCGCCATCCGCATGAAGCCCTCAAAGTTTGGCATATGATCCTGTCCCATCGCTCTTTCGGTCAGTCTGGCATATAGGCTTTGCAATCCGGTTGCCTGATTCATCAGCATGGCCTCAACATGATTTAATTCGCCACGATTTACCGCCGCCGCTTGTGCGCGCAATTCATCGGTCAGGCTTGGCACGTCAACCTCTTCCCATATAGCACTATTGCCACCCTTGCTGTCCGCATTACCTATCACACGATAAGCAGCAAGTTCAGGCGATATGGCCATACGCGCAAAATCTCGCGCTATTTCCTTCGGGGTTTGATCATGCTTCAAAATCAATTCCAAATTCTTGCGCTTCAATTGTTCAACTTCTGGCTTACCTGCTTTCTTTGGTTTCGTTGCCATTGTCTTGCCCTTTCATTTATTGTGTGGTGTCAGTGGCCAGGCCGTAACACATCGTTATGCCAATATGCCCCAGCCCGTGCGCGGATCACTTGCCAGCGGAAATAGGCGCACTCGGTCGCAACCTGAAAAGGGTAGAGGTTGCGCCGCGCCTCAAGTATCCGTTCCCGCGTTTCGTCTGAATACCCGGCAAGCTGGCACAGTTCAATGATACAGGCCGTAAGCTCTTCGCTGTCCGCTGCCAGTGTGTCCACAAAGTCCGCGCCTGATTCTGCACCGGTCAGTGCCGCGATTACTTCCGGCTTGTGCCGTTGGATCATCGCTTGCCATGCCGCGATGGTGTCGCGGTTGCCTTTGGCTTTCAGGTGTTTCCCTTCCATCCGTAGGTGCAGGCCAGACTGTTCGCAGCGTGTGACTATCGCCAGCGCCGAGGTGTCGAATTTTCCAGCGGCATCTTGAATCACTTGTTGAACTTTCATAATTCCATCTCCCATTCAGCATCCCCTGAAATTGGCGTTTTTCCGGTTACATGGTTACAAGCCCCGCCGTTGCTAGGTTTAGGTGTAACCGGATTGCTTTGTGTAACAGTTACATCTTTTCCATTAGTTACATCAAAAGCCGCGCCGTTATTGGGTTGTAACTGTGTAACCGAAAAATCATGGTTCTTCAGGTAGCGTGCGAAAGCATCAGCAAATTGGACAACGTCAAAACCTTTTTGCACCCCGTCATAACCAAACCGTATTGGCTTTGAGCTGATCCCATATTCTTTTAGCCGCTTGGAAACTTGACGGGGGGTAATCGGCTTGCCTCTGTTGTATGTCGCCCAGCCTGCCTCTTCATCACCACAGAGTGCCTGTATCAATTCAGCGAAGCTGATCTTGTCTATGCGCTTGCTCTCGAAAACGTGCTGAATATCTGCCAGCAATTCGTTGCCCGTGCTGACCGTCTTTTCACCCGCGCCGGATAGCTTCAATGCCGCCGCTGTTGCTCGCGCTAACCACGCATCACCCGCGCATGATGCAATCGCCAGCAAGCCATCCCAATTATCTTGATCGCGGTCTGAGAGCGCATCCGGTAGGGCAGGCCGTGCAAGCCGCACCTGTTGCGAATAGTCCAAGGCGAAGCGCGCCAGCTTTTCAGCGATGCCTGTAAATAATTCCCTGTCAGCATGGCGCAACCTGCACACCGATTCATGCGATAGTTTCCGGCGAAGGTTAAACACTATCCCCCGGCTCATCGTCGCATCCGGCAAGTGCTTTTCCAGCGCGATACCAGCAAGGGCTTTTGCACTGAATACCGAAAACATGCGCGGCTCGAAGCTGTCGCCCACGGCCTCACTGCGCAACACAAAACCATTACGCAAATATCCTGCGTTAACCATGCCGTGAAGCTCTGCATTTTCTCGAAAGAATGTGTCCGCTTCGTCAATCAGGATCGTGGGCTTCCACGCTTCCACGGCTCTGAATAATGCCGATGCCGAAGCGTTACTTGCTGGCAATGGCCGGTATGCCATGCGCCCCATCACTGTCAGCAATTGAGTTTTGCCGCATGATTTTTCAGGCGCGTTGACTATGGCCAGCGGTGAAACTTCGACTACATCAATAAAATGGGTAAGCGCAACCCACAATGCCGCCGCTGTCGCTTGCTCATCATCCAGCACAATGAATTGCCGGATCGTGCCTGATACCTCACTCAGCAATTGCGCCGGGTCTATCGGGCTTGGGTGCGGCTCGACTTCAGGGAATGGCAACCTGTCGGCTTCGCTTTCATCGGATCGCGCATTTTTCACCATTGCATCAAGCGTAGCAGGCCGCACCTTTAACGCTGTTGCCTGCTCTTTTCTCACGCGGTCATATTCCAGCGGCTTGAGTGATGCCAGCCATTTGATTTTTTCATCGTCAGACTGTGCCGGTGGCGTGCCAGGCAGCGCGGCATTTTTCTGTGATGTGATAGCATCACCTGCATCCATCGAAGGGCTAGAATCGCATCCTACGGCTTCGGCTGTTTCCGGTTTGCCCTCGATAACCGGCAATGCCCATATATCCGCCGCCGTTGCCTTGCGCCCGTGCTGATCGTAAAAGGCTTTGAGCCAGTCCACTACATCACCCTTGGCCGGTAGGTTCAAAGCTGCCACGTCAATATAGGCAACCTCACACCCTAACACCTTCAACTCTTCCGCCGCGTGTTGTGCGTAATCAGCCCCCGCCGTGTCATTGTCAGCCCACACCAGCACGTTGCGCCCTACTAGTGGTTGCCAGTCCGTTGCCTCTACCGATTGCGCACCGCCGCTGGTGGTGGCGATGATGCCGCGTACTGCCAGCATATCTACCTTGTATTCACCCTCTACCAGAATTACGCGCTCATGTTGCCGCGCCGGATCGCAAAGCTGGTGCAGGTTGTAGAGCGGTGCGCCGCCTTCAAACTCGGGGGCTTTCAACTCGCACCAGATACCGGCATCATCACGGCGCAATGGCCTGATCCACTTATCCAAAGTTTCAGGGTGTTTCAGGCGTAGCCGCGCAAACGTGATTACACCATCCGGCGCGGTGTAGTGGTGTATCGCGCCGCCGTGTTTCGGATCAAGTGAGTAGCCTTGCTTGCGCACCGATGCGGTTATGGTATGCGCCGCTTTTTTGATTGTCTCAATGGTCATATCAGTGCGCCCCCTTTTTTACGATACTTGCAACCCACTGGCACAGGGCTTGATTGTTGTCTGTTGATGTGGGGTCACACTCAACACGATTACGCATTGAAAGCAGCCAATTTTGAATAATCCAGCCATACAAAAATATTGCCGCTGTATCGTCATCCGGCATGTCTTCAATATCCATTCGTGGTTCGTTATCTTCAATCGCTAGGCATAGGTCACACATCAAGTCATGCTCAAATTCATCGAATTTGTAATCCGTTATTGACTGGATTAAATTGCTATTGAAGGCTTTCCGTGCCTGTCTGCGGGTTTCTGCAAAGTCGAATACATCACTCATCGCGCACCCCCTACCCATGCGCCCAATTGTTGCGCGGCCAGCTTGAAGCTCAGGCCGTGGCGTTGCCGGTGGAATGCCAGCACGTCGCCGCCATGCGCGCCGCATACCATGCACTTGAAAGCGCCCGTATCAAGGCGCACCCGCAAGCTGGGTTTGCTGTCATCGTGAAATGGACAAATTGTGTTTTTCCATTCGCCGCCGCCCGTCAATTTCAGCCCTTGCCAGGTGAAGTATTCCGAAGGGTGCGGCAATCTCGCACGATCAAAACCGCCCTTGTAATTCCAATGGCTTTTGGTAGAGTGTGGGCGTGGTGTTGAGGGCGTGCCGTTGCGAGGCGCGCCCTTATTGCTTGTGGTGTTGTGCATGATTCATATCCCCGCCGTAGTAGTCAGGGATTGCTGCCATGCGATAACGTCCGATTGCCGCCAGCGTACCGCCCCGGTTCCTAAGGACACTGGGGCAGGAAACTTTCCGGCCTTGATATTTCGATAGATAGATGCCCTGCTCATGCCGGACAGTTTTTCAACTTCTTTCCGGCGCAAGAGAAAATCCGCTAATTGTTGGGCTGTTTGATTCATGTCGTTTCCTTTCGGGATTGAATGGGAATTGCGACACGAATATATATACCGGGATTGCCCCGGTCGAAGAAACTCGACTGTTATTTTTGTCCTGAGTTTTCCAGCGATTTCCTCACGTCGTCATAGGTCACATCAACATCGGGCAGGTTGATTGCCACATTGCAACGATTGCCATCGCCTTCATTATGTTAATTGTCAAAGTGAGATGATGCACGTCGGTTAGCAGGTTTCCGAATGCCCGCAGGTATTCAGTTTTAACGCTGTGTTGCCGGGACACAATTGCAGCGCCAATCATTCCAGATTCGCTCGGCGTAAATTCCCGCGCCGCCTTTACCACAGTATCAAGTAATGCCGGCAAGTTCGGTACCGCCCCCCATGCATAGCGCAGGGTATTCCGCCCCTCTTCCGCCGGGTCAATCTCTGGTTTTTCTCCGGGTTCCAAGAATACTCTGACTATTTCTATTTCGGGTGCGCTCGTTGGTTTTCCTGTTTCTTTCGGTTCGCTTTCAGGAATATCGCACCTTGGCGGATCGCCTAAAACGTGGCGGCGCATGGATCGCCACATATGCAGGTTATGATCCTGCATTTCGTGGTTGTCAGTATTTCGTAATAGCTCTGGGATACTGAAAAACTCCGAAGGCCAATAGGAAAAACAGACAGTGGAAATATCCCGTAACAGCCCTGCCAGTTTTTTAGAAGTATCGGCGATTTCGTCCCGTAGTTTTTTTACCCTCTCCAATCGCTCACGGTAATGCTTGTAATCCATCCGCGCTGCCCATGCCGCATAGATAAATCCGCGCCAGTGCTCATTGTTTGAAAATTCGCTGGTCAACAGTTCAAAGGCATCGCTCATTCGTTCGTCATGCGCCAATCGCCGCAGGCATTCTACGTTGTTCGCCAGCATGTCACGATGCTTGACGGCTTCTGCCTTTTGTTCGCGCAGACTAGGCAGATACTCAATTTCAGCGCGCTGGGTTTTCCCCTCTATCGCCCGTTCGATTTTGGATAATTGTTCCTCGGCACTGGCAAGCGCACTTACCCATCCAAACGGCTCCCGTTTGTCGCCATCAAGCAGTGCTGTAATGTGCGCCCGGACTGGTGCCGGGACATATGCAGGAAAATTCATTGTCGCGCCCTTTCGCGCCGCCTTTGAAAAGATGCCGCACCAGCATGGCAAGGGTTCCCATGCGTTCGCCCCGTCGGGCTAGGTGCAGCAAACCGAATTATGCGCGCAGCGGGATCACTTCCGCACCTGCTTCTACCTTGTCGAGATAATCAGCCCACTGCTGCATGATGCCGCGCCGCTCTTCAAAATAGGTGGTGCGGACATAGGCAGCTGCCGTTTGATTCACCAGCGCATGGGATAGCATCGCTTCTAACACTTCCCACCTGTGCCCCATATCACCTAGTATTGAACGGGCAAGGCTTCTAAAACCATGACCTGTCATTTTGCCTTTGTATCCTACGGTTTCGATGATCTTCAATACGGTGTTTTCGCTGATAACTCGCCCGGCACTGTTGCGGTTTGGGAATACAAATTCTCCCTGCCCCGTGACTGGATACAGGCCGCGCAGTATCGCCACGGCTTGGGTGCATAGCGGCACTGCATGGGGATTGCGCTTGCCCTTCTTGCCCTTGCGACCTGTTTGTTCTTCGGGAATTACCCAGCATCCTGCATCAAGGTCAAAGTCCGCCCACTTGGAAAAACGCACTTCACTGGTTCGGGTGGTGGTCAGCATCAGCAGGCGCAATGCGGCTATGGCAATCGGTGAAACCTTGTCTAAATCCTGATAGGCAGTTACTGCGCGCAGGAATACAGGTAATTCAGCAGTCGGTATGCAGGCGAAGTGTTCCACCTTCGGGCGGTCTGCGAGTGCCATGCGAATTTCAGCCGGATTGTATTTAGCGCGGCCTGTGGCGATTGCATACTTGAATACTGCGCCAATGGTTTGAAGCAAGCGATCCCTTGTCTCGAATGTGCCGTTCGCCTCCACTGCCCGCATGATGCCAACTAATTCCATCGGCTCAATATCGGCAATCGGGCGATCACCTATGACGGGCAATGCGTACTTCTCCAAGTTGCCTAGCCACTGTTTGGCGTGTCCCTCTGTCCACATCGGGGATTTAACCTTGTGAAATTCAGCGGCTAGGATTGAAAAGCTGTTAGCGGAAACCTGCAATGTTTTTTGTTTTTCCTGTTTTGTCGCCTGCTTGATTGCGCTAGGGTCAGCATCGTTTGCTAGTAGCTTTCGTGCCTGTTCGCGCCGATCCCGCGCATCCGCTAGGCCCACCTCTGGATATACGCCTAACGACAAGGTCTTTTGCTTGCCACCAAAGCGATAGGCCATTTGCCAATACTTGCCGCCATTAGGGTGTATCAGCAAATACAGGCCACTGCCATCAGATAGCTTTTGCTGCTTATCCGTTGCCTTCGCTTTTTTAACCTCAAGCTCTGTTAGTGCCATGATCTCCACCCCTGCATGTTGGTAAATAAATTATCGTGTTGGTAAAAATAGTATTCTTTACCAACAAACAATGCAAGCTTGCGTGAGATTGGCTGCTACAGCCTGAGCGTAAAAAAACCCGCTAAAGCCTTATGCCATGCGGGTTAGTGAGATTATTTGCTACTGGATAAAACTGTGTCTTGGCGGAAGCTGTGAGATTCGAACTCACGGAACATTGCTGTTCGGCAGTTTTCAAGACTGCTGGTTTAAACCACTCACCCAAGCTTCCAAGTTTGAATACATCACTAGGCATGCGACTTTGTTATAACCTAACTAAACAGATCATGTTGAAGTTGCGCACATCCAAAGTGGGCGCATGATACCCGAAATCCCTTACTAATTTAAAGTCACTTTTCAACTATTACACATTAAACAACACAACCATTGCAACTTTTGCCCTGCTTCGATACTCTTACGCATGTTGTTAAACACATCCTCTGGAGAAAATACCATGCAATACCAAACCATTTCGCAGCCAGGTTCGTTAGGGCTAGTACAAAACAAAGTCCTGCGCAACACTTACATGATGCTGGCTCTCACCATGGTTCCTACCATCATGGGCGCATTTATCGGCTTATCCACTAATTTCTCGTTCATGGCACAGAATCCCATCATGGCTCCGCTGCTGATGTTCGCCGTGATGATGGGTATGCTGTTCGGTGTCTCTGCGTTACGCAACAGCGTGTGGGGCATCGCAATGCTGCTGGGCTTCACTTTTGTCGCGGGTGTTTTCCTTGGGCCAATTCTGCAACATGCACTTCATCTGCGTAATGGCGCCCAACTTGTGGGCATGGCTGCTGGCGGAACCGGACTGATTTTCTTTAGCTTGGCGACCATCGCTACCGTTACCAAAAAAGATTTCAGCTTTATGGGAAAATTCCTGTTCATTGGCTTAGTCCTGCTGGTAGTCGCTTCACTGGCCAATATTTTTTTTGCCATTCCAGCTTTGTCGCTGACTATCTCAGCTATCGCCGTGCTGCTCTTCTCGGCTTACATTCTTTACGACATTAGCCAGATCATACATGGCGGAGAGACTAACTATGTAATGGCAACCATGTCCTTGTACTTGAATATTTACAATATTTTCGTCAACCTGCTAAGCCTGCTAATGGCCTTTAGTGGTGAACGCGACTAAATCCGAATAAAGTAAGCTAGAGAAGGCGGCGCAAGCCGCCTTTTTTTTATTTTAAATTTCCGTTGCCATCATTATTCAAGCTGTTCATTATGCGGCCGTTTATTCAAGGATCGCTTCACTTCACCCACATCTAAAGGGCACCTCTTAAACAATGGAGCAGGCGTCATTTAACGGCTAGTAAAGCCATCAGCTCGCTCTCACTAAATCCCGCCGCCCGTCTTGCTTCAATATTAAAAGGGCCGCGCAGCGTCGGTGCCTTGTAAATTTCTGCAAGTGAAGCATAGGTCGCAACAGGCTCGAGGCCGCGTGTCTCGCAAACCCAGTTAAACCAACGATTGCCAATCAATACGTGGCCAATCTCATCTGCAAGAATGATATCGATAATTTCAGCTGCCGCAATATCTCCTGCTTGCGCAAGCTTGGCTCGCAGAGGCGGGGAGGCATCCAGGCCGCGCGCTTCCATAGTGCGCGGAACCAGTGCCATGCGGGCGAGGATATCATCCGTGGTTTTTTCGACCATGTCCCAAAGACCGTTGTGCGCTGCAAAGTCACCGTAGGCATAACCTTTCGTACCCAGATGGGCAGACAGCAGAGAAAAATGTCGAGCTTCTTCTGCTGCTACCTTTAGCCAATCAATATAATATTCGCGCGGCATTTCCGGGAATCGCCAGATAGCATCCAGGGCCAAGTTGATAGCATTAAATTCGATATGTGTCAGTGCATGAATCAGCGCAGCGCGGCCTTCTTCAGTGCGCATAGACCTGCGTGGCACAGATAGGTGTGAAACCAGCTCAGGAAGCAGCGGATGACCGGGGATAGGTTGCAGCGCTGTCAGGGAAGCATCAACCTCCAGGCCAATTTCGCCTTTCTTCCATGCTTGAGCCAGGGCGATTACTCCAGCGGATTTCAGAATATGATCCGGCTCTGCCAGCCAATGAAGCGCTGCCAGGCGCAGTTCTTTAGGAATATCAAGAAGCATGTGCTATGCCTGCGTCTTTTCAAACAGCGCGATGGATTCGACATGAGAGGTGTGCGGAAACATGTTCATCACGCCTGCGGCCTTAAGTACATAACCCTTCTGATGCACTAATATCTCGGCATCACGCGCCAGCGTAGCGGGGTTGCATGAAACATACACGATGCGACCCGGCGCATCAGTACCCAGCGCCTTGACCAGTTCAAACGCGCCATCGCGTGGCGGGTCAATTAGCATTTTGTCAAAATGGCCTAACTGCGCCAACCCCGCTTCGTCTATCTCAAACAAATTCATCACGCTGAATTGGGTGTTACTCGTCAAATCATTAAACGCGGCATTCTGCGCGGCGCGCTGCACCAGAGCCGGGCTGCCTTCGATGCCCACTACCTGCGCACCACTGCGCGCAATAGGCAGTGTGAAGTTGCCCAATCCACAGAATAAATCAGCGATGCGTTCATTCGGTTGAGGATTGAGTAAACGCATGGCACGGCTTACCATGACGCGATTCATATCCGCATTGACTTGGGTAAACTCAGTCGGTGCAAACGGCATGGTAATCCCGAACTCTGGCAGGCTGTATGTCAGCGGCGGTGCGTCCAGCGGGTAAAACGGCACTGCAGTTTCCGGCCCTTTTGTTTGCAGCCAAAACTGTACCGCATGGGTATCGGCGAACTGTTTGATCGCCTCTTCGTCAGCCGGCGAAAGCGCCTGTAAAATGCGTAGCACCAGCACGTCCACATGTTCGCCGACTGCCACTTCTATTTGTGGCAACGCATCGCGAGTTGTAAAGCTTTCATTCAACTGCCCCAACAGCGGTAATAGCTTGGCAATTTTAGGTGTCAGAATTTCGCAATGCTGCATATCCGCCACATAGCCGCCACGCTTTTCGCGAAAGCCTACCAGCGTCTTGCCCTTCTTCAATACGTGGCGCACCGAAAGCCGCGCTCGCTGTCGGTAGCCCCACGACTGCCCGTAGATCGGCAGCAAAATAGTCTGGGCCTTGACCTTTCCGATGTGCCACAGGTTGTCTTCCAGAATGCGCTGCTTGGCGGCAACCTGTGCACGTGCATCCATATGCTGCATGGAACACCCTCCGCACACGCCGAAATGCTTGCATTTCGGCTGGACGCGCATGAAAGTTGGCTTAATAACTTTGCCGAGCTGCGCTATCTCGAAGCTTGTTTTTTTACGATATGACGAATAGGTCACGCGCTCACCCGTCAGCGCGCCTTCGATAAAAATTACTTTACCATCCGCATGCGCAATGCCGCGCCCTTCGTAGTCAAGCGATTCAACAACAACGCTGTTTGCGTGTACGGGTTTATCAGTCATCTCACTCCGCAATTTTAAAAAATTTAGTTTCCAGCATGACACCAATCCGTCCCAGGCCCATGTTTATAAAAATAAAGCTCAATAGCACGCCAGCACCGTTTGCCAGCATGTCGGCATAATCAAAAACTCGGTAAGCGGTCATGCGCTGCAAATACTCTATTCCTACACCCAAGGCAACCAGCAGCCCCGCTACAAGAATTCGGGACGCCCGTTGTTGATAGACCTGACAGAACCATAGCATCAAAAAACTGTATGCCAGAGCGTGCTCCAGCTTGTCAGCATTTAAAAAATGCATCGGTTCCGGTGGATGAGGTGTGAGAGAAAGATACATGATCGTGGCAACCCATACCGCTCCCAGCGCAAGCCAGATCCGACGAAGCTTGTACATGGTTATGTCTTTACGATTGGCCAAGCAGCGAGATATTCCATCCAGTGCGATTCGGGGGATTTGCTCAAGGTACTGCGCACCAACTCACATTCCTGCTCATAACGAGCATGTGTGAATTGACCACGCATCAACTGGAAGCGCGCATACACCAAATAAGTATTTACCACATCAGTCTCACAGTAATTGCGGATTTCATTCAGCTTGCCCTGCTGATAAGCACCCCACACCTTGCTGCCGTCCATACCCAGTTTGCCGGGAAAACCGATCAGCTTGGCCAGATCGTCCAGCGGAGCGTTAGCACGGCCTGTATACAATGCAAGCAAGTCCATCAAATCAAGATGTCGGGAATGATAACGGCTGATGTAGTTATTCCATTTGAAATCCTTGTCATCCTCTCCCATATCCCAATAGCATGCGCACTGAACACCGTGAATCAGGCCACGATAGTGCAGCACGGGCAGGTCAAAGCCACCGCCGTTCCATGACACTAATTGCGGGGTATATTTGTCGATGCCGTCAAAGAAACGTTGAATGAGGGCGCTCTCGTCGTCTTCCAGCCCGCCCAGCGACCACACGCGGAAATTGTCGCCCTCTCGCAATGCGCACGAAATAGCCACCACGCGATGCAGATGATGTTGCAAGAAATCACTGCCTGTCTTCTGGCGACGCATCTGAAAGGCCATCTCCGCCACATCCCCATCGCTCACCTGTGCATCAAGTCCATACAGGGTACGAAGCCCGGCAACGTCGGGAATAGTTTCGATATCAAAAACAAGAACAGGGGTCATCAACACCGATGGAATTGTAAAGTTGGAATGAATGAAAACATTAAAAAGCTCCTCTGGAATTATAAAATCAGCAAGTATTTACGAGACCAATTGTCTTCCCAACTGCTCATCCTACTAGAAGATTGTTTCGTTAAAACAATTACAAATAATCCGTTCGGACTGAGCTTGTCGAAGGCCGGTATTGGCGCGGGACTAGCGGTTCAACAAGCTCACCGCGAACGGTAATGGTTTTGCTGGAACGCACCACGAGTGAGTGACGGAACTATCAGTTTCGCTAGCTCTTGACAGTTATTTTTTTGACCAACCGCCGCCGCTCTGTACCCACCAACCCGCTTGGGCACGCTGTATCCAGCGTTGTGCGAATGTATTGCGGATGTCACCTTCCCACTCGGGATGTGCGTTAGCGCGCGCAATCTCGGCATACAACGCCTTACGGTCCTGATTCTCCGCTGCAACCAGTCCATTAACCTTCTGACGTGCGGCCAGTGGAACGGCATTGGCATCGCGTAAGGCAACCATACCGTCAGAAGTTAGCCCGACCGCACCGCTCGCATAGAATTCTGCCAACTGTGTATGGCGCGTCTGCATTGACTGCTTCAACGCAACAACGCCGGGAGTATTAATTTCGATGTTTACCTGTGCCGATGCAGCCGCAGAAACACACAGTACAAACAGCGCAAAACAAAACTTAATTAAGTTATTCATATTGCTTTCTCCTTTTTAATTTCAGGTGCAACAGACGGGGATTTATCAGATTTCGGGGCCGTATCAGATTTCGGGGCCGTAGCAGATTTCTCTGTTTGCCAAACTTCGTCGATTATCTTGTCAGCTGCCTTTTCTGCTGCTGCGGCGGGAAAATAAATGTTGATGGTAACGCAGGCACTCAGTGCCATGCCTGCCAAAGGTAGTACGGTCCAAATTTTTTTCATTGTGCCCCTCCTTTATTTGATCACTGCCTTCCTATTGTCCTGCAAAACTCGTTTCAAGCGAGTTATCAGCTCACTCCAGCCTACTTTGCGATTGTAGCCCATCACAGTGATGGCGGGAATGCCGCCACCTTTTACTATCGTATAAGCGTTGCCATGGTCTTCCGCCCCTGCCATCGTGCAAATGTCATTGCGCAGCGCACAACTCAGCCCGATACGTTCATAGCCGAAGTTCTCAAAGATGCGCAGAAAACTGCGCTGCAAGGCAGCAACCCCGCCCGCTCCGCCCAGCGAAGAAATATTTTCTACTGCCTTTTGACTGATTCTCTTGCGATATTTTCCAGGACTGCTTGCCAGCTTGGCATCAAAACGCACCGGAAGCCAGCTCACCAGTTCGAAATTGTTCACTCCCAAGTCAATACGCCCTTGAATATTGCCGAAAGAAAACGTGCGCGTGAGCAGGTCAAGATCCAGTTCGCGCATGTCCAAATTACCCGACAGCCGAGGTGCGCGACCCAAGGGATCAAACAGCTCTAAGCGATTTGCCAGCACCGTGCCATCAAATACCCGAAACAATAAGGTGCCATCCACCTTGAGCAATTTGTCCTGGTAACTCACCTTGGGAATAGAGCCAGATAGCGAGCCGTGCATCTCAGGCCAATGCAATGCGGCACTGAGCTTCTGCATGGAAATCGATGTCAGCATGCTGGAAAAATTCCACTGCCACATATCATTCACGCTATGCATACGGAAATCGCTCACTTCTAACTTGCCGTCAAGTATGGGTAATGTGGCTGTTGGCAGAATGAAATCATTCCCGTGCATCTGTATTTGCCAATGCGTTGCACCCAGCGGCAATCCCATCAATTCGCCGTCGGCAAAAGCCACATGCGCTACATTCTGCAATTGTGCGTGCCACGGAATGTCCGCATTAATACCGTGCAGGGCAAATCGTTTCTCGCCATCCACTACAGCTACATCGCGCAGCTTAATCAGCAATGCTTGGGTAGCGCCATTGCGGTATTGCCAGTCCAAATCAACGAGTCCTTTCAGCTCTGTCGCCGACAAAGCGCTCTTTTCCAGAAATGGTTTGGCGTAATCAGCAAAGCCATTCGCCAGCGACAAATTCTCTCCAACCAAATGGCCTTCCAATAAATTGCTCTTCTTAACGTCCCACAGTGCGTTCAGCTCAACCTTGCCTACCCCCGGCAGATTAGCTACAGCCTGTGTCACTTTTAGTTGTGTACCGTCCCATTGACCAGAGGCCTGAAGCGTATGTCCGCCGCGCAAATACAACGGTTGCCAGAACAGTTCACCGCCCTGCCAATCAATCGCTCCACGCCAATCCCATTTTTGGCCCGTGCGAGCAGCATCTACATGCAGCGTGCCTGTCAATTTTTCGGCAGCATGCAAACCACTGGCATCCGCAGCAGCTACATCGGCCAACTGCAGATCAGCGTTGATTTGGCTTATCCCCGCTTTATCACCATGTACCACCAAGGTGCCATTCAGGGCACCCTGCGTAGGCAATGGCCAATTCGGTGAAAGCAAGCTTGCCAAGCGCTTACCTTGTGCATTGCGTAATTGTGCTGTGGCGCGCCATGGCTGCGCGCGGAAATCAGCGCTTACCTGCCACAACTCATTAGATTTAGCAGCAAGCCGCAACTCCAACCGTTGCGAGGCAAACTCGTAACTAAACGTAAATGGCAAGTCTGGAATCGCATCCAGCTTACCTTTATGGCATGTCACGCGAGCTGAACTGAGCATAAATTCCGAACAGTGCACGTGTACCTTGCGCCATATTTTTTCCGCCAGATGCAATTCGTCTATGTTAAATTCTGCCGAACCCTCTTGCGCCAATATCACTTTAATTCCGCGTGCGGTAAAGCTCGGTGCTGCAACGTCTGCCACGTTTAATGTAATTTGCACGGCATAGAGCGGCGCAGACAAAAATAACAGACAAAAACCCAACAAGCCGGATAGGCTGCAACTTAGCAGGCGGATTATGGTATAAATAATTGTCTTGTTTAACATATGGCAGCTCAATTCCATGATACCAAACCATGCTCCATTTCTGCTAAACTGGTTTTAGGGCACCTCTAAAAATCCAATTTTGCGAGCAGCCGCTTTGCGGCTTGCCTGCTTACCCCGCTTCGTCACAATACGGCGTTACTCGAAAAAAATTATCGCTTACATATCAACTATATGCAGCGCTCAAATTTTTTACTCGTGCCTTGTCTTGCCTAGAAACTTGAATTTTTAGAGGCGCCCTTTAATAACTATGATGCCGACATGAGATTTTTTTCCGCGCTATCCCTGTTCTTCTTTTTTGCCCTGCAACCCGCCTGGGGCGAAAATATTTCACTAAAGATTGGCAAACACAGTATTCATGCTGAAATCGCCAACACCCCGCAAAGCCGCGAACAAGGACTTATGCAGCGCGGTCGTCTATGCGCAAATTGCGGCATGTTATTTATTTTTGAAAAAGCTGACAGGTATAGCTTCTGGATGAAGAATACGCCGCTGCCATTAAGCATCGCCTTTATCGCCGCCGATGGCTCCATTCTCAACATTGAGGAAATGCAGCCTAACACCATAAATACGCACCACGCCCAAAGCGATGCATTGTATGCGCTGGAAATGAATAGCGGCTGGTTTACCCGGAACGGCATCAAGCGAGGAATAACGGTTCAAGGATTAAGGCAGGCTCCCACAGGGCATTAACATCTCTGAGCTACAATAAAAAATCCCGGCGAATCCCGGGATTTTTTATTGCGCTCAAGCTTTTAAAAATTACGCGTAGTTCTTCGCTACGAAATCCCAGTTAACCAAGCCCCAGAAGCTTTCGACATACTTGGCGCGGGCGTTGCGATAATCAATATAGTAGGCGTGTTCCCACACGTCGCAAGTCAATAACGGCTTGTCCGCGCCGGACAAGGGTGTGGCGGCATTGCTGGTGTTAACAATGTCCAGCGAGCCATCGGCCTTCTTCACCAGCCACGTCCAGCCAGAGCCAAAGTTACCCACGCAAGAAGCAGAGAATGCTTTTTTAAAATCTTCAAAACCGCCCCATTTCTTGTTAATACCATCTGCCAGCGCTCCAGTCGGTGCACCTCCACCGTTAGGCTTCATGCCATTCCAGTAAAAGGTATGGTTCCACACTTGGGCGGCATTATTGAAAATGCCACCGCTAGATTTTTTTACAATCTCTTCCAGCGTGGCGCTCTCAAATTCAGTGCCTTTAATCAAGTTATTGAGATTGGTCACATAGGTTTGGTGATGTTTGCCATAGTGATATTCCAAAGTTTCCTTGGAAATATGCGGCACAAGTGCATCCATCGCATAAGGTAGTGCAGGTAAAGTATGTTCCATTTAGTTCTCCTCAATTTAAGTTTCAAGTGGTTCAAAATTACAGCCGAATAATAGCCTTTGGGGCTAAAAATTTGACATCACAATAAAAGGCTAGTTGGGTTTCACCCATTTCAGCCAACAAAACTCAACGACTAATCGGTTTATATCGAATTCGCTTCGGCTTCGCACCTTCCTCACCCAAACGCTTCCTTTTATCCGCTTCGTATTCCTGATAATTGCCATCGAAAAATGTAACCTGCGAATTGCCTTCAAAGGCGAGGATATGAGTCGCTATGCGATCCAGGAACCAGCGATCATGCGAAATAACCAGCACGCAACCGGCGAACTCCAACAGCGCATCTTCAAGCGCACGTAGGGTTTCTACGTCGAGGTCGTTGGAGGGTTCATCCAGCAGCAGGACATTGCCGCCCGAGATGAGGGTTTTCGCCAAGTGCAGACGTCCGCGTTCGCCACCTGAAAGATTACCGACCAGCTTCTGCTGATCTGCGCCCTTGAAGTTAAAGCGACCGATGTAGGCACGCGATGGCGTCTCAAACTTGCCCACGGTGAGAATGTCATTACCGCCGGAAATAACATCAAACACGGTCTTATCGCTCTCCAGCGCATCGCGCGATTGATCCACATGCGAAATTTTGACTGTTGATCCGATTTTTATTTCGCCAGAATCCGGTTTTTCTTTCCCAGTTAGCATGCGAAACAGCGTCGACTTACCCGCGCCGTTGGGTCCAATAATGCCGACGATAGCGCCGGGCGGAATCTTGAAGCTGAGATTGTCAATCAGCAGTCGGTCGCCATAAGCTTTAGAAACATTGTTAAACTCTATAACTTCATTACCCAGCCTGTCGGCCACGGGAATAAAGATTTCCTGGGTCTCATTGCGCTTCTGATATTCCTGCGAATTTAATTCTTCAAAGCGGGCGATACGCGCCTTTGATTTTGCCTGCCGTCCCTTTGGATTCTGGCGCACCCATTCCAGCTCCTTACTCAACGCCTTCTGGCGCGCGGACTCAGAGGATTCTTCTTGCTTGAGCCTGGCTCCTTTCTGTTCCAGCCAGCTTGAATAGTTTCCCTTCCACGGAATGCCGTGGCCACGATCGAGTTCCAAAATCCACTCGGCGGCATTGTCAAGGAAGTAGCGATCATGTGTTACCGCCACCACGGTGCCAGGAAAGCGCAGAAGAAATTGCTCCAGCCATTCTACCGATTCAGCATCCAAATGGTTTGTCGGCTCATCCAGTAGCAACATGTCCGGCTTGGACAGCAGCAACTTGCACAACGCAACGCGACGCTTCTCGCCACCAGAGAGATTCTTGATAACGGCATCCCACTCGGGCAGACGTAATGCATCGGCGGCAATTTCCATTTGTTGATCCGCATTTCCGTCACTGGCAGCGATGATGGCTTCGAGACGTGCCTGCTCAGCGGCCAAAGCGTCAAAGTCGGCATCAGGATCAGCATAACCGGCATACACCTCATCCAATTTTTTCTGCGCATTGAATACCTCGCCCAGCCCTTCCTGCACTGCTTCACGCACGGTCTGCTCCGGGTTAAGTTGTGGCTCTTGCGGCAGATAGCCGATATTCAAGTTCGGCATCGGAATGGCTTCGCCTTCGAAATCCTTGTCCACCCCAGCCATGATCTTCAGCACGGTGGATTTGCCCGAGCCATTCAGTCCTAGCAGACCGATCTTGGCACCAGGGAAGAAGCTGAGGGAAATATCCTTGAGAATTTGGCGCTTGGGCGGAACGATCTTGCCCACGCGGTTCATGGTAAAAACGTATTGGGCCATAGTGTCTGTTTAGTTTCGAATTATTAATTAGGTGTGTAAGCTTACCCCAAGGCACAAAATTTTGGGAGTAGGAGTATGTTAAGTGACGAAAAGGTAAAGACAAATATAAGTCTCCCTGAACCGAATATCTGAGATTAAGGAACGGCTGATTTCGGTGCATTGGGAAAGCGAACTCATCAAGGGCACGCATGACCGCTCTGCGGTCGAAACTTTGATTGAGCGCACCACGCTGCGCTTTTTGCACTTGGGACTTGAAACCACGTCCTGATCTAAAGGGCACCTCTAATAATCAGATCCAAATAATAAAAATTCCCACTGCCAGAATTAATCCACCTCTGATCACATAATATAGAGATCGATTCCATGCTTTCAGTGTTCGACGGTACTGGCCTGCCAACCAAATAAAACGGAACATTTTGTTAATGCCGCCGGTTTGATCCCCGGTTTCATTGGGCGAGCTTGCTGCGGTCATGATTGTTCTGCCTAACCATTTGTTAATCACTTGTACCCAGCTGTAGCGCATCGGACGCTCAATGTCGCAAAACAAGATAATGCGATTAATGTCGCATCCATTTTGCGCCCAATGAATATAGGTTTCATCAAAGACAACGGCCTGCCCATCTCGCCAACTATAGCGCTGACCATCGACTTCTATAAAGCAGCGATCATTATTGGGTGTCACCAAACCAAGGTGATAGCGCAGTGAACCCGCGAAAGGATCGCGATGCTCATTAAGTTTTCCGCCTGGGCCCAATTCTGCAAACATGGCGGCTTTCACGCACGGAATAGCGCGCAACAGTGCAACTGTTTTTGGGCAATAGTATTCAGCTGACGGATGGATGGCGTCATACCATTTTAAATAAAAGCGTTTCCATCCATTTTTAAAGAACGAATTAAAACCTGCATCATCGTTTTTTTGCGCGGATTTGATTTTTTCCAAAGCTTGCAGATTAAGAGCTTCATCTCTTATTAATTCCCAATTCTTTTCCAGTAATTCCAAACCACGGAAGTTGCTGACAGAAAGAAAGGCAGTATTATAAGGAACCCCCGAAAACAGGTACATAAACATGTTCATCGGAGCCACGATGGATGAGTGATCGAATAACTGACGAAACAGAGGAAGACGGACCTTACCCCGAAAATGCACAGAAAAAATTGATATCAAATAAATCGAGATCACTGCCCATTTCATAACAACTCCTCCATTTACAGAGAAATTTTATTTTGATCACCAACTAAATTTATAATAACCTTTAAAATTATTAACTTAAGACGTTAACTCTTTATCTGCTTCTTTCGACGAAGAAAAGAGATCCCATGCAGCAATGAACATTGCTGCAATCACCGGACCGATGATGAAACCGTTCAAGCCAAAAAGAGCCATGCCGCCAAGCGTTGAAATAAGTACTACGTAGTCTGGCATTTGTGTGTCCTTACCGACGAGTATAGGCCGAAGAATGTTATCAATCAGTCCGATCACAAGCACTCCAAATGCGATCAGGATTACTCCGCTCCAAGTTTCACCCGTGACGAGAAAATAAATTGCGACCGGCGCCCATATTAATGCTGCACCAATTGCAGGCAATAGCGAAAGAAATGCCATCAGGACGCCCCATAGTAGCGGTCCCTGAATATCAAGAATCCAGAAGATAACACCACCTAACGCACCTTGCATCGCGGCCACAGCGATATTGCCTTTTACCGTCGCACGAAGGACAGTGATGAACTTGCTGAACAAATACCGTTTATGCTCCATACTTAATGGAATTGCTTGCCTGATCCGCCCGGACAAACTGGAACCTTCACGTAGCAGGAAAAACAGCAAATACAGCATGATGCCAAAACTGATGAAGAACTCAAAAGTACTTTGACCAATAGTGAAAGCCTGAGTTGCAATATATTTACTGCCTTCCATCACGCCGACAGATAATTTTTCCTGCAACGCGGAAATATTGCCAAATCCGAAACGATCCAGTAGGTCGACCATCCATCGCGGCAAAGCATTAATGACCTGCTGAAAATACGTGCCGAAATGCAGCTCTCCCGACTGAAGCTTTTGGTAAAGACTAACTCCCTCCTGCACTAGTGAAGCGGTAATAAACGTCAGCGGGAGAATTACGATAACCAAACAAAGCACCAGAGTGGCTAGCGCTGCCAGATTCCGCCTGCCGCCAGTTACAACGAGCAGACGACGATAGAGGGGCGCAAACATTATGGCAAGGACGGCGCCCCAAAAAACTGCACCGAAAAAGGGCCATACGATCCAGCCAAATGCAATGGAGACTACAGTTAAAAGGAGTAGAAATGCTTTTTTCTGAAATTCTGAGGAATTCATATGTAATTCTGGAGACCGGGTAAATGGCATTCATTGTTTAGTAGTCTTAATGTTACCTGAACTTAGTATTGAATCAAGAATATATCGACAAACTATTCTCGATTTATTCCTGGCACTTTTTAGAACGAGATTGCATGCTATTTGGGGTGCGAGTTTGGCTACGTTGCATCCTTAGTCTAGCGAGCAGGCGTACCGACTGCGGATCAAGCTCCGTAGAATATTGGAGCTCGGAATAGGCAACCTGTTGTTTGAAGTTGTGAAAACTTCTCAAGGTAAAATGGTCACCTGAGCAAATTGCAGGCACACGTTAAAGTGTGCTTCCGGATCAGCCCTCACAACTTTGTTTAGGGCATACGAGCTCAGTCGATCCCGCCGTGAAACATCAAATCGGCTGGATCGGGGATCGCCGCCGCCATCGCTTGGTTCAAGTTCTCACCTACCAATTTGACGATGCCCGCATCGACTCTTCCTTGGTTCGCAAGTTCGTTCAGAAACTCGAGCACTTCATGCTCCGCCAATCCCGCACGATAGGGACGATCCTGGGCCATGGCCTGAAAGATGTCCGCGACGCGCAGGATGCGTGCCTCGATGGACAGGCCTTTCTCGTGGATGTGGAACGGGTACCCCATACCATCGGGCTCTTCATGGTGATACGCGGCCCACAGCGCAACTTCTTCGAATCCCCCAATGCTGCGCAGTATCTGGTAGGTCTCGAAACTATGGGTATTGATTATCCGCCGCTCGTGCGAATCCAGCGAACCGGGTTTATCCAGAATCTCATCCGGTACGCGCAGCTTGCCGAGATCGTGCAACAAACCTGCGAGCTCGAGTTTGTCACAATTTTCCTCGCTTACCCCCGCGCGCTCTGCAAGAAAACGCGCCAAGCGTGCCACACCCAGCGAATGTTGTGCGGTAAACGGGCTCTTGGCATCGACAATGTGCGAAAAAATCAGTGCCAGCTGTTTGAGTTCTGCAAATAACGGCTGATAGCTCTCACCGCGCGACAACAGGTCGCGCAAGTAATTCTGGATCGAGCGCGGCTCCAACTGCAGCCAGAATGCCTCCGCCTCGGATGCCGCCAGAAAAGAGTCCACAAGCTCGGGAGCGAAATAGCTGCCGGCGCTGCGTTGAATTTGATTGCGGATCTCATCGAGATGATCGAACAAGACACCGCTACCGTAGTGCGGCACAGCCAGCGCATCCACGCGATCGACCATGAAGATGAGGTTTGCCTGTTGCGCTTGTTGTGCGGTAAGTTCGGATGGAGGCAGCGTAGTCAGTTTGTCCCATCGTGTGTGATGGTAGCGTATAGGAATAGCCATGTGCGACAGTGGTGCGAACCCACTCAAAAGGCCATAGCCAATCTCGGCATGCACCTGCGAACCCTCCCAATCGAACTGGGCGACCAGATGATGATGCGTCTGCGTCGAGGACACGCCAATGTCGTGCAGCATACCCAGATCGAATAGAAAGGTCGTCTCCGCTTCCGCCAGCCCCTGAGCCCTCCCGCACTCGGCGGCCATGATGCCAACCCGCTTTCCGTGGGCGACATCGTTGACCCCTACCAGATCGAGCGCATCGGACAACGCATAGATGACGTGACGAAGATCAGATTGCTGAATCGCTTTGGGCATATACCGAACCTTTCTATTATTGGGTTGCAACAAATTCCAATTAGCCAATTACTTTGAGCCTCGAACATCTCCTTTGGTTCGAAAGCCACCCTCGTAATAAACACAGTATCCGCAACATAATATCGGTATTGTTAGAGCAATTAACGGGACTCTGAAATAACCCACAGATATTTCCGCTGGTCTTTTTTTATGGCCTACTTAACGCCATTTCCCTCATCCTCAATTACTTTCAAAAAATCATTTCCATAACGGGCTAACTTGGCTAAGCCGACCCCGCTAATTTTTCCTAAATCGGTGAGATTACCAGGACGATGGTTGAGAATTTCCAGCAAAGTGCTGTCGTGAAAAATCACATAAGGCGGTACGCCTTGTTCACGGGCGAGCTCCATGCGCTTGGCTTTAAGCGCCAGCCACAGCAGATCTTCATTTGCACCGGCAAATGCTTCGCGCATTCTTGCGCTGCGTTCGATCTTGCTGATTTTGTTTTTAGCCGGTTCAGCATCGCGCCGCAGCCACACTTCGGTTTCACCGCGTAGCACCGGGCGTGCTTCTTCGGTAAGACGCAATCCGCCGTAAGCTTCCATGTCCACATTGAGCAAACCAGCAGCAACCAACTGGCGATAGACACTGCTCCATTGAGTCTGGGCGAGCGACTGGCCGATCCCAAAGGTACTAAGTTGCTGGTGGCGAAATTTTTCGACCTGTGCAGTGGCCTTGCCCAGTAGCACGTCGATCAAATAACCAACGCCGAAGCGCTGCCCGGTGCGGTAAACGCAAGACAATGCCATTCGTGCCGCTTGAGTCGCGTCCCAAGTATCCATCGGCTCCAGGCAATTGTCGCACTGAGCACAGTTGCCAGGATGCTCCTCTCCAAAATAACGCAAGATAATTTGGTGGCGGCAGGCAGTCGATTCGCAAAACCCCAGCAGAGCGTCAAGTTTATGCAGCTCTAACCGTTTACGCTCCTCGGGCGCATCGCCGGATGCCAGCATCTGACGCATGGAAACCACATCGCCCAAACCGTAAGTCATCCATGCATCTGCGGGCAAGCCGTCGCGTCCGGCACGACCAGTTTCCTGATAATAGCCTTCCATGCTCTTGGGCAGATCAAGGTGAGCGACAAAGCGCACGTTAGGCTTGTCGATGCCCATGCCGAAAGCGACAGTAGCGACTATGATGACGCCCTCCTTGCGCAAGAAAGAACGTTGATTTTCGCTACGCACGGCCGCATCCAGCCCGGCATGATAAGGCAATGCATTCCAGCCGCGCTCCTGAAGCCACGTGGCAGTTTCCTCCACTTTTTTGCGCGACAGGCAATATACGATGCCAGAATCATTAGCATGCTCCGTTTCCAGAAAGGTCAGCAATTGCTGCCGTGCATTGGCTTTCAGCGTTATCCGGTAACGAATGTTGGGACGGTCGAAACTGGATATAAATTGGCGCGCATGCTCCAGCGCCAGCCGCTCGACAATCTCGCCTCGCGTTGGCGCATCCGCCGTGGCCGTCAGCGCGATGCGTGGCACGTCCGGAAAGCGTTCATGCAATACCGTCAGGCCGCGATACTCTGGACGGAAATCATGCCCCCATTGCGATACGCAATGCGCTTCGTCAATGGCGAACAGTGCCATGCCCTGCCCGGCTTGCACCTGATCAAGCATGGACAAGAATCCAGGCATCAGCAACCGCTCTGGAGCCACATACAAGAGATCTAAATCACCACGCAGCAAACGGCTCGACACTGCACGCGCCGTGTTCGCATCCAGGCTGGAGTTAAGAAAAGCGGCGCGCACACCAAGCTGGTTAAGTGCGTCCACCTGATCCTGCATCAGCGCAATCAACGGTGACACCACTATGCCCACCCCACGCCGCAACAATGCCGGAAGCTGGTAGCACAACGACTTGCCGCCGCCGGTTGGCATTAATACCAGCGCATCACCACCAGCAACAACATATTCAACTATAGATTGCTGTTCACCACGAAAGGACGTATAGCCGAAAACATCGTGGAGAATTTGTTGGGCGGTAGGAGCAGTCATAGAAAGAAAGGTATCACACTCGAAGCTATTCTGCCCCTGCGCATATTCTTACTACAGAATCATTAACAGTGATCAGCTATTTATGTAATTACTTACTACTTGCAAGATTACATGCTCACCTTCCACGGTGCGTGCAAACTCCTGCGTAGTGGAATTTAATCTGAAGTCAGATTCACCTTATTTATGCACCTTATCCGCTAATTTCCCTCGCTAGCAAGCTCACTGGCTCTCATTGCGATCCTATTACCGAAGACCAGCTTTCCCTTAATCAGCAGGAATAAGGTTGGTACCTTCGTCAATTATTTGAGAAGGAGGATATACCGTCAGAGGCCGCGAAATGATGAATGTTGCATCCTTCTTGAACAATTTGCTTCCGTCAGACTTGGCTAGCCAAAGTTCGAAGTTAGAATGCCGTATGTAGTGCTTGGGAAAATTGACAGATTCAAATGAGCGGCCATCGGAATTGGCAAGCCCCAATACAACACAGAATGTGGCATCTTCTTTGAAAAGCTGGTCATCGGTCTGCTTAGCCAACTTCAATCTATAGTTCTGATGTCTTAAAAAGTGGCCTGGATAGTTGACAGATTCGAATGAACGGCATCTGCCTGCCAGCCCTGGAACAATTTGAAATGTCGCGTCTTTCCTTCCCAGCTTATCTCTAGCGACGATTGGATCGATGTAACCCAAAGATAATCGATGGCGAATATAACGATCGGGATAGTTCAACGATCTAAAGGAACTAGGCTCTTGGGCATAACTCAACTGTGACAGCAGCAACGATATAGACACTGCCGAACCTACAACCAAGCCTTTTAGAACAGAGTGAAGATACATAACACCTCCATTTAACTGTTGCTTAACAAACTAAGGTAGCCAGCGTTTCAACTGTTGCTCGACAAGGTGAAGCCCCATACCGGAGCGTCCTGTAACCGCCGGGTTAAGCATCGGCTCGCCTCCAAGCAACGCTGTGCTCACGAATGAGCTCCAGCTTTGCCATGTCCAGGCCCGCAAGGTCTTCGAGAGTAAGCCAACCTTCCGCCATCAACCGGGCAAACACACCGATGAGGGCAGAATACCGGAAATCATACTTCTGATCCAGTTCACGAGCCTTCCCGTTTAGGAAATCCCGAATCGCCCATATTTCGGTCTGATCATTTGAATCACGCAACATAGCCTCAATATCGCGCCGAATCGCCGCGCGCTCACGCGAAAGCGCGGCATCAAATGCGAAATGTGCGGCTTTCTTCTCGCCGGGAGACCACTTCATGTCGAACATAATTTCAAGCAGTGGCAGCTGCGACGTTATTGTGCGATGCAACTAACGACACTGTTGAAAAACACCATTCTGAACAACTGATGCAGCTTTTGGCAGAATTTTTCCAAACATGCACCATCGACGTCATCCTTAAATAGCGGACATGGGAAGCGGAAAGGTCTAGGTCATGTTCAACCTGATGGCATAACCAGTATTCAAAACTGCCAGAAATGATTTGCTGTTCAAAGTCGACTGGCAGACGTTTTAAGCCCTTGTGTATCGGTTTTAATCGCGCCATATTAGATCACTCTGCTTAATCTCATAATGAAAGCATGGCAAATCCTGAAGTAATTTCTTGACTGATTTAGGTTGTTCTACAGCCTCAATTTTTTAATTTCTAATGCAATCTGGAGCTCACTGGAAGTGTATCTGCACCCTCCCCTATTTCTATTTTTGGGTTTTTATTTGGTGTTACTTTGATTCAAACGGAAGTGGAAAACGAAAAGTCCTGCGGCGACCAATAATATGCCACTAAAAAATCCAATTGGATGATCAATTTTAAGTAATACATAAATCCCTGCAACCACGTAAAGGTCCGGAAGATGCCGATAAACTTTGTTAGGTAGGTAAGCCATTTTGTTCTTCCTGAGTGGATTTAAATTAATGTTACAGGCAGTAAAACAGTGCCTAGTATTTACCACTTTTTATATCCATTTTAACCAGATTTAAAACCCAATGCTAATGTTAAACAATGTAATAGCAATTACATATGGTCAATTATTACGCTGACAGATGAAAAATATTCACAGAAGCTGGAGCGATTATTGCCTTGGTTTGATGGTAAAAAGTTAGTCAGCTTCGCTTAAACGTTCCCTAAGCGCTTTCCCGGCCTTGAAATGTGACACGTATTTCGCGGGCACTTCCACTTTTGCGCCGGTTTTTGGATTACATCCAACGCAGTAAACCTCCCATTACTTTGAATTGCTGTCTCAGAATTCATTCGGCTGACAGAAACCAGACACTAGGAAGGACACAATCTCAGCTGATAAAAATAAAGGCTAAAAGTTATAAATATTGAACGTTCTATCTGAAAGTCAGAAAAATTCAATATTTATCTCTTGGAGCTTGTTAGGTGAAAAATAATTTTGCTGTTACATTTCTTAATTATGTATCCGTAACCCCCGTGTTACTTGAACAGGGGAGTTCAAAACCAAAACCTGACGAGAGCGACAATCGGGATTAGATTAAATAAATTAGCGAGACATTATGGCAAGCAAAGACTCCCAATTAGCATTGGACGCTGTAGATCAATTATTGGTTCTGTGCGAAGAAGTGACCCGCGCCACTCCAGAAGGGGCTCGTCGATTTATTGAACCTGCTCCAGGTGTCTTGGCACGTGCGAAATCGAATCAACACCATATTGTTTTTGGGAGACGGGGTTCAGGCAAATCCAGTTTATTGAGGAAATCAGCAGCCGACCTAACTATAGATCGACGTCCTATAGCGTTTGTCGATATGGAAACCTTCAAAGGACATTCATATCCTGATGTACTCATTAGCGTATTGATTAAGAGCCTATATGAATTTAAATTATGGCTAGATACTAAAGCAACAGCGCCTGCGAGCAAAAAGTCATTATGGACAAAATTCTATAATGCAATACCATTGCGTTCACCATTTAATAAGAAAAAAACCGTAAGCCTTTCAGAAGAATTACAGTTACTTATCAGTGATTTAGAGAGTCAGCTACGCGAACCTGAATCAAGTGAGAAACAGAAAAAGCAAACAGCTTCAGACGAAAATACGGCTGGTGTGGAGTTAGCGGTAGATGGAGGGGTACTTGGGGCAAGTGTTAAAAACAAGGCAACGCTTGGAATAAAAAAAGCAGGCTCAATCGAAGAACAAACGAAATATATTTCTCACAAAGTTGAATATTTACATCAGAACATTCTTCGCTTTCAAAGATTTTTCAAAAATCTATCTACGCTTTCAGATGGAGCATCATTTTTAATCTTGGATGATCTTTATCACATTCGTAAATCAGACCAAGCGAGAGTAATCGATTATTTCCATCGAGTCGCCAAGGGAAATGATTTGTGGTTGAAGATAGGGACTATTAAACATCGAAGTCAATGGTATCAACACTCTGATCCACCTATAGGGATGAAACTGGGCGATGACGCAAAAGAAATAAACTTAGATATATCTCTCGAAAAATTTGGAACTCTTAGAGATTTTCTAAAAAAAATATTATCGAACTTGATGTTGGAGACGCCCCCTTTAACAATACCAGGATTATTAAATCCAACAGCAATTGATCGACTAACGATTGCGTCTGGAGGAGTGACAAGAGATTTTATTGGCATTTTTGCAAACTCAATTTCTCTGGCTAAAGAGCGGGAAAAAGAGCACCATCGCGGCCCCAAAATAGGCGCGGAAGACGTTAATCTCGCCGCAGGTGATTATGCTCCATTGAAGCAAGAAGAATTTAAGTTAGACACTGACTCAGAGCGAGAAGAACTGGAGGCTGCATTTAAGAAGCTTGTGACGTTTTGTACAGAGAAATCGAAGTGCAACGTATTTCTAATACAGCAAAAACTTTCCGGGCAAATTAGAGATTCGATTGATCAGCTTATCGACCTTAGGCTAATTCATCCAGTCAAGTCTAGAGTAACCCTTAAGAAAGGAGCCACTGGTGAGTTATTTGAAGCCTATATGTTGGATGTAAGCCAATACACAGCGGCACGGAAAGTACACCAATTTCAAATTGTTGACCTTAGTGCTAGGGAAAGGGATGAGTCAATTCGTAAAGCTTCACTAGTTTATTCAGGCAATTGAAGCAATATATCTGAACTCTCTCATCAAGCACACCAATACTAAAACAAAAACAAAATCAAAGCGGTCTAGCAGAGAAAGCAGGCCGTAAGTTTGAGTGTTTCCTGAAGGCTTCCTCAAAGTTTCTGACAGCCCATGTGGGCTAGTGCCAAAGTCAAAACCGAACCACAACCTCCCATTGCCCAGATTCGTCCGAACTGGCGTCCCGGGTAGGATTACAAACACGACCTGGCCTCGGCGTTTTAGCTCATGTTGGGCATAGCCAAACCGCTTGAGCACGCGATTGAAAAACTGGTTCCATTCCGCCTTGGGCATCTGGAAGGTAGTCTCCGATTTCCCATTCTGAAATGTCTTAACCTACATCAAGGTTTGCAGCCATGCTTCTTCCAAGTCATCACCAAGCCTTGCATCATGGCCGATTCAGTGCTTCAGTCGCTCAGTCTTATTTCTCGTTGGAAATACGATCCGCCTTCAGGCTCATTTCATACTGGAAGTGGCTGTCAACCTTGATGATTTCCAAAATCTGCTATTATCAGACTGCATTAACAATAACAGTCCAAATTTTGCAAATCAAAAATAAAAATTTATATATAAAGTGCTGTCCAGTCTTTATACGGTTTTTTTCACGGCTAACCGCAGGGTTGCTATTGGGAGGCACGCTATCGCTGTTTGGTTGTTCCAATGTAGGGCCTGATTTTAAGCAACCTGATCCTCCCAGTGTGACAGGTTACACTGCGCAAAAATTACCGAAGCAAACGGAATCTGCCCAAGTTAAATTGGGGGAGGCACAGCATTTTGTAGTCGAAAAGAATGTTCAGGTGGAATGGTGGAAAAATTTTGGCTCTGCCAAGCTGGACGCCCTCATCCAACAGGCCCTGCTCGCCAGCCCGACTTTAGAAGCTGCGCAAGCAACCCTGCTGCAAGCACAACAAACCTATGCTGCGCAAAGGGGTTCCACGCTGTTCCCTCAAGTGAACGCCAAGCTGAATGCACAGCGTCAAGAGTTTAATCCTGCAATTTTTGGTCAGCCGGGCAAAGCCAAAATATTCGATTTATATAATGCCGGAGTAACGGTAAGCTATAACCTTGATCTTTTCGGGGGTAACCGCCGTGCTCTTGAATCATTAGCTGCACAGGCAGATTACCAGCGTTACCAGTTTGAAGGTGCGCGACTTGCCCTGGCTGCCAATATCGTTACGGCAGCAATGTCCCAGGCGCAATTTGCCGAACAGGTAAAGGCAACCGTAGCCATTTTGGCAGACCAGCAAAAGCAGCTTGATATTACCAGGCAGCGCTTCAAACTGGGGGCCGTGCCGCGTGGCGACGAATATGCCTTGTTAACACAATTAGAGCAAACCCGCGCCAGTATTCCGTTTTTGCGAACCAACCTTGAGAAAACCAGTAATTTGCTTGCCGTGTTAGTGGGTCAGCCCCCTGGAACGGCGCAAATACCAAAATTTGCTTTGTCGGATTTTACTCTGCCAACCAAGCTTCCTGTTGTGATCCCTTCAAACCTGGTGCGCCAGCGACCAGACATTCAGGCGTCGGAAGCTTTGTTGCATGTAGCCAATGCGCAATATGGGGTGGCGGTGTCCACGCTTTATCCAAAAATTGATCTGTCTGGTGCTTTGAGTTCGCTAGCAGTGACCACATCCGGCTTGTTTGCGGCTGAATCACTGATCTGGAATATTGTGGGCCAGGCAGTGCAGCCGTTGTTCAATCTTGGTCTTAAAGACGGAGTTAAAGCAGCTAAATCCGGTTTCAATGCAGCCGCAGCAAATTACCGCCAAACCTTGCTGCAAGCTTTTCGAGATGTTGCGGACGTGCTACATACTCTGGACAATGACGCACAAATATTGCAAGCGCGAGCTGCTGCTAATGCCGCGGCACAAGCGTCACTGAATATTACCCAGCAGCAATTTTCATTGGGCGGAGTGGGTTTTTTGCCGCTGCTGATCGCGCAAACTCAGGCACGCAATGCCGAGATTAGCTTGATTGCCGCACAAGTTCAGCGTTTGACGGATACGGCCGCGCTTTATCAGGCTATGGGTGGTGGCTGGATTGCTGCTTCCAGACATGGGGCGGGGCCGCTGGCCCAGACTCAATCAGCCGCGCGAGATACGGAGCATCAATATTTTGTGGCGCATCGTTTAAACCACAATTGAGTATGGAGTAAATGCATGACTAAGGGAACGACCAAACGCATAATCATCATGCTGCTGTTAGCCGCAATGGTGTTTGGCGGAATTTATGCATTTCAGCAATTTCGCAACAAAATGATTCAGCAGTCCATCAAGGGACGGGCTAACCCACCGCAAAGTATTTCTACCACCGTGGCGCAATTATCCACCTGGCAACCTACATTCGAAGCGGTAGGGAACCTGCGCGCTTCGAATGGAACCAGTCTGGCAGCCGAGGTCAGTGGTCTGGTTACCGCAATACATTTTGATTCCGGAGCCACTGTGCAAGCCGGGCAGCTGCTATTGGAACTGAATGCGGCTCCGTTCAAAGCCCAGCTAGAACAGCTCAAGGCCGCCGCAAGACTTGCCAAACAGAGTTATGATCGTGATGTTGCACAGTATAAGGTAGAGGCAGTCAGCAAGGCTGCTGTAGAAATTTCTGCCGCCAATTTAAAAAGTGCCCTGGCCCAGGTAACCATGCAGGAAGCTGTCATTGCCCAGAGAAGTATTCGCGCCCCATTTTCTGGCCGGCTAGGTATACGCCAAGTTGATCTTGGCCAATATCTGGCGCCAGGCACTGCCCTGGTAAATCTGCAAAAACTTGACCCCATGTATCTGGACTTTTCCGTACCCCAGGCTCAGATGGACATGGCTCGCGTCGGCGAGAAAGTCACGATTCAAACCAGTGCATTTCCGGACAAGGTTTTCACCGGCACCATTTCGGCGATTGAACCACAGGTAGATATCAGCACGCGTAATCTTAAAGTACGAGCCAGTATTGCCAATCCCAACAATGAATTGCTTCCTGGATTATTCGCCACCGTGCGGGTGAACAGGGGTGATCAAAAGCAGTATATTACCCTTCCGAATTCAGTCATTGCCTATAATCCTTATGGCAGTACGGTATTTATAGTGAACAATAAAGGGAAAGGGGCCGATGGCAAGCCGCAGCTGGTGGTAGAACAGCGTTTTGTCACTACCGGCGCCACACGTGGCGATCAGGTTGCCGTGCTTTCAGGCTTGAAAGTGAATGAGACTGTGGTTACTTCCGGTCAACTAAAGCTACGCAATGGTACTCCGGTATTTGTAAATAATAGCGTACAGCCGTCTAACCATCCCAATCCTGAGGTAAAAGACGAATGAACAATGCTGCTGGAGTTGAGATGAGAAAGTTTACGGACATTTTCGTCGAACGCCCAGTTCTGGCAACCGTAATCAGTCTGGTAATACTGGTTCTGGGACTGCGCTCGCTTGGTTCATTGCCGATATTGCAGTTCCCCTATACTCAAAATGCCGTAGTTACGGTCAACACTTCTTATCCAGGAGCCGATGCCAATCTGGTGGCAAGTTTCATTACTACTCCACTGGAAAATTCCGTAGCCCAGGCTGACGGTATTGATTATATGACTTCCAGCAGCAGTCAGGGAGTAAGCGTCATTACTGCCAATCTTCGGCTAAATCATGATCCGGCCAAGGCAATGACCGAAATTAACACCAAGGTTAATGCAGTCCTTAATCAATTGCCGCCCCAGGCGCAACACCCTACACTTTCCGTCAGCATTGGACAGACCATCGATGCTATGTATATCGGCTTCTACAGTGATGTTCTCAAATCCAACCAGGTTACTGACTATCTCGTGCGCTCGGTACAACCCAAGCTTCAAGCAATCGAAGGCGTGCAGGTTGCCGAGTTACTGGGTGCAAAAAACTTTGCCCTGCGGGCATGGCTTGACCCTCACAAACTTGCTGCTGTTGGTCTCACCGCTGCCGATGTGCATAGTCTTTTGGCTGCAAATAACTTTCTTTCTTCCAGCGGCCAGTCCAAGGGACAAATGGTGCAGATTAACCTGAATTTATCTACCTCACTGCATTCAGTAGATGAATTCAAACAGATGGTTGTCAAGCAGCAAGGTAATTCGGTAGTGCGATTGGAAGATGTAGCGAATGTTACTCTGGGCGCTGATGACTATGAAAACAGTGTGTCTTTCGATGGTAAAAAAGCTGTGTACGTGGGCATTCAGATTGCACCGGGCGCCAATCTTCTGGAAGTGATTGCCAGAGTACGCGAAGCCATGCCTGGAATCCAGGCACAGCTACCGCAGGGGTTGAACAGTAATATCGTTTATGACTCGACTAAATTTGTTAATTCATCTATCAACGAGGTAGTTAAAACCCTGGTGGAAGCCGTCCTGATCGTCACGGTCGTGGTGTTTGTATTTTTGGGTTCGCTACGTTCGGTGCTGATCCCGGTAGTTGCGATTCCACTTTCACTGGTCGGAACTTTCACTGTGATGCTGGCGCTGGGCTACTCCATCAATCTGCTCACTCTCCTGGCCTTGGTTCTCGCTATCGGGCTAGTGGTGGACGATGCCATTATCGTCGTAGAAAATGTAAACCGTCATCTGGAAAATGGCCTGTCGCCCTTCGAATCATCTATACAGGCGGCACGTGAGCTGGCCAATCCCATTATCGCCATGACTATCGTGCTGGTTGCGGTATATGTTCCGATAGGCTTTATGAGCGGCCTGACTGGTGCGTTGTTTACCGAGTTTGCTTTTACCCTGGTGGGAGCCGTGACTATCTCAGCGGTAATCGCACTGACACTCTCACCCATGATGTGTTCGCATCTTCTACGCACACCTAACCGGGAAGGCGGAAGCTGGCAGGATCGCATGCAATTATGGCTGGATCGGCAATTTGTTCGCTTACATGGCCGATATGAAAAAGCCCTGCACGGCACGCTTAATTTCGTCCCGGTAATCGCCATATTTGCGTTCGTGGTGATCGGAGGCATCTATTTTCTATATATCACCTCAATGTCCGAGCTTGCTCCACAGGAAGACCAGGGCGTGCTGATTGCTGCTTCTTTTAACGCACCGGATGCGACGCTACAGCAACGGGAGCTATTTGGTGAACAAGTTCAGAATACTTTTAAGTCACACCCCGAAACAGATCACACATTCCAGCTAAATATGCCGTCACAAGTTATCACCGGCTTGGTGCTCAAGCCCTGGGATGAGCGTGTTAAAACCTCCATGCAGCTGCTACCCGAAGTGCAAGTAGAATTAGGGAAAATTTCCGGCACACAAAATGCTCTTTTTCAGCCGCCCCCGCTACCTGGCGCACGCGGCATGCCAATCCAGTTTGTAATTACTACCACAGAATCCTTCCCCAGGCTGTACGAGGTAGCGCTGAAGTTCTTGCAAGAGGCTGAGAAAACAGGTGAATTTATTTTCGTACAGACAGATTTGCGTATTGATTTGCCGCAAACCAAAGTGGTGATTGACCGCAATATGGCATCGCAGCTAGGTTTAAATATGCAGGAAATTGGCGCTGGACTCTCGGCCATGCTGGGCGGAGGCTATGTAAACTATTTTGAATTGGAAGGTCGGTCTTATAAAGTTATTCCTCAGGTAGCCCAGCGCTTTCGCCTGAATGTCGATCAACTCTCGCACTATTATCTGCGTGCTGCAAGTGGAGAGATGGTGCCGCTATCCACCGTAGCGCATATGGAAACCAGTACTGAACCAGAAACCATCAATCATTTCCAGCAACAAAACATGGCGACTATTCAGGGGGTGGCTTTCCCCACTTCATCGCAAGGCCAGGTGCTGAAACAGCTCAAAACTTTAGCCGAAAAAAACCTGCCTGCAGGATACAGCTATGACTATGCAGGATCTTCTAGACAGTTTATACAGGAATCCGGCGGGCTCATGCTTACCTTTTTCTTTGCGATTGTTATTATTTTCCTGGCTCTCGCAGCCCAGTTTGAGAGCTTCCGCGACCCCATTATTATTTTAGTTTCTGTGCCCATGTCCATTCTAGGAGCATTGATTTTTATCAATCTCGGAATTGGACACACCATTCTCAATATTTACACTGAAGTTGGCTTGATAACACTCATTGCTCTTATCTCGAAGCATGGTATTTTAATTGTGGAATTCGCCAATAATTTGCAGCTATCAGGATTAAGCAAGCGAGATGCCATAGAAAAAGCTGCTGGTTTACGGCTGCGACCGATACTGATGACCACTGCCGCCATGGTACTGGGCGTTTTGCCGCTTATCACCGCCAGCGGTGCCGGTGCAGTGAGCCGTATTAACATGGGCATTGTGATTGCAAGCGGCTTATCGATAGGCACATTGTTTACCCTGTTTGTCTTGCCTGGCATGTATATGCTACTTGCTGCTGAGCGTAATCATGAAGCAACAGTGCCAGGGTCGAATGTCCTCAAAACTTAAGGCTATGCTGATCTGACTCCAGCGCATGTTGCGCATCCACGTCATTCAATACCATTTCATCTAGCTGACTCACCTGCAAGAAAGCACCGATCTACAATCGAAGAACGCTGTTATCGTCAGTAAGATTTTAAAAATTCGCGCTTATTCAACGTTGCCTTTAAGCACCGTACCACCAAATGCCGCCGCCACTTCCGCGCGCAACAATGCGCGATCATTGTCCCTGTAACGCGACGAAAAGTGTAATGGAATGACGCAACCAACTCCCGCAGCATGGGCAAGTTCGCCTGCCTGACGCGCAGTCAGGTGGGATTTGCGTCGTCCATGTTCGGCATCGCGCTCCATGAAAACCGCTTCGATAAACAACAGATCAGCGTTGCGCGCCAATTCAGTAATAACCCTTATGTTATCTTTAAGCCATGCAACATCAGTGACGTAAACAATTTTCTGGCCCGGCACAATACGCAGAGCTGACTTCAATTCGGCTAGCGTCAACATCCGCTCTTGCTCCCTACCACTCTCACGCCATGCCACGCGTATCTGCCGCTGTTCCGGGTCGTTGCGCAACACCGCCTGCTTCAGGTCACGCAGCCATGGCCCCAGTGGCAAACCGAGCTCCTGCAGACGGTTCTTCCACACATTGACGTGAGCCTGTTCTTCCAAAGCATAAGCCAAACAAGGGATGCCGCCATGATCAAGCAAGGCGCAGCGCACCTGCATGGCTGGTTCGTATAGCAACACATTCCCCGGACAAAGCAAGCTTGTTTCATTTTCGCGACGAAACGCATTACGGCAGTGGAAGCTGGCGCGCAGCCCAGCTTCCTTACCGTCCACTTCAGTGACGTGCAAAGTAAGATTGGACGTGTAGTTGTGCACCAGATTCCAAGTGTAAGCGCGCAGCTTGTGTTCTACCTGCACCAGAAAGCCGGGCGGACCAAACAAATGCAAATCCTTTTCACGCCCCAGCAGAATTCGTAGCAGCCAATCGAATCCGATAAAGTGATCCATATGTGCATGGCTGACAAATATATGGCTGATGCGCAACAATTTGCGTGGGGCTAGCGTCTGAATGTTTCCCAGATCAAACAATAAAGCGCGTTGTTCGAACATGCAATCGACAAACAGCACGGGGTCTCCAACAGATCCATTTACCAAGTCGGGATGAAAAATCGGACGCATGTCACCATCGTTTGAAATTGCGTTTAAATATTATGTGGCATTTTCACTATGGGCAAGCCACTGATATTGCGTAGGATGTTGCACAGCACCCAGTACACTCATGTCATTTTTGAAGTCAAGATCAGGTGAGTCGGGGTCATCGACAATTAGACCAGACTTTTTGCGCATTAAGTAATCCTGTATTCAATGATCGCTACGCTGATAGCATTTGTACTGAAGTAAGATTTCTTATTACTTGCGATGTCCGAGTACTAAGCCTGCAATTTCTACGCCAAGGCCAAGGGCGAAAAGAATTGCGCCAATCCAGATATCTTCTGGCGCCAAGAACATCAGAATTCCACCCATGCTAAGCAGCGAAATGGATAAGATTCTTTTGGTACGAGGGTTCTTAATCATGGCTAAAAAGAAACTCTTTGTGGATGATGAGCGCCAATTGTAGACTTGAACCAACAAAATGTCAGCGAACTGAATCTCCCTGTGCATTGTCCCAAAATAAAGTATCTGAATGGATGTGCAAGTCTGAACGGGCTTCTGGTGCCTATGTTATTTATACGCCCGCTCCACTAAACGAATACATGAATTATGTTCGGTACCGCACTGACCGATTTTAGAATTTCTTTATTATGTATACATCATCGAAATGTTTAATTCTTGGCGATTGGACTTGTCCGAATTGCTTTATCTGACAAAGCTAGCAAGTCCGTCAGCGATGAAGTGTAAATGCAGTAGTTATAAATAATTAACTCACTTTAATGGAGAAATATCATGTTTAATATCATTCCGCGTTCCTCCCTGCTAAGCAATATTGCTCGTCCCGATCCGTTCTCAAATGTTGATGAATGGTTCAAAGGGTTCGGGATGCGTCCGTTTTCCATGGAAACGGAGTCCCCTTCCCTGATCAAGATTGATTTAACAGAAAATGACACGACCTATACTGTGCGTGCGGAAATCCCCGGGATGAAGAAGGAGGACGTCAAGGTGCAAGTGGATGGCAATCGTGTTTCCATCAGTGCCGAGACCAAGCAGGAAAAAGAGGAAAAGGAAGGTGAAAGGGTCATTTGCCGCGAGCGCTATCAAGGATCAAGCTATCGGAGCTTTACTCTGAGCAGCGATGTGGACGAGAGCAAAGCCCAGGCCAAATTTGAAAACGGCGTGCTGGAACTGACACTACCGAAGAAAAACGGAAAAACTTCCAAGCAGCTAGAAATCAAATAACTTGGCCAGTCTTATTTATTAGAGAGAAACCATAATCGAGCCTTTACCCTGTATGTAAGGGCTCGATTCGTAAAGTACTGTCGGCCTGAATTTTAAAAAATGCAAAGGCCGACAACAAAATTCTGCCCGACACGGCACTGTCCGGTGGATGCGTCAGCCGAACCATAAAATCATGAGTGAGAAACCATTCTCCTTGCAGTAAAAACAACATAGCCGTGGCAGTGGTAGAAGTCTGACCAGGGCTACACCCTATCTGAAGGTTTTCATGTCGGCAAAACAAATCCTGCGAAACAGATAATGCCCGGCGAGATGAGCGGGATGGAAATGTAGCGAAAACAGACTGATTCGACAAATTCCGTTAACTATTACCAAAGGATACTACTTACATGGGAACTCAAAGCACTCCTCCTCCCGGCTTCCGCCAAATTTCCCGGCACGACGGTCTATTCAAGGAACGCGTGCACGATGCCTACAAATCCAAGGGCAAGCCGCTGGAGCCGTCAGTCTGCCCGCAGTGTGGCGCAGTATTTCATGAAGGGCGCTGGCAGTGGCTGCAAGCGCCGGCAAATGCACATAGTCTGCAATGCCCGGCCTGCCATCGCATCCATGACCATTATCCCGCCGGCTTCCTTACCATGAAGGGGGAGTTCTTCCGCGCCCATCGCGAGGAAATCATGCACCTAGTGCGCAACCATGAACAACGCGAACGGAAAGAACATCCGCTCCAACGCATCATGGCTGAGGAAGAAAAAGAGGGTGCGACATTGGTGACCACAACCGACATCCATCTGGCCAGGGGCATAGGTGAGGCTTTGCATCATGCCTACCAGGGCGAGCTGGATTTCCATTACAACCCGGAGCAAAGTCTGTTGCGCGTGAGTTGGACACATTAACCTGAACGCCCCGTAAATCATGCAATTTGGCTCCGAGGTGTTTGTAAACAAGGAGGCTGTCACGCCTATTGAAGATAGTTGCAATGAGCGACAAAAGGAAACAAGAAGTCGTTGTTAGTCAGACTCGTATTTAATTTCAGGGGGAAAACCGTGCAGACACCATTACAAATCACCATCCGCGATGTTGATCATTCGGAGGCGCTAGAAACACGCATTCGTGACAAGGCGCAAAAACTCGAAGAGTTCTTCAAACATATCATGTCCTGTCGTGTTGTGGTCGAGGCGCCGAACAAGCATCATCATCAGGGCAAGCAATTTAATGTGCGCATCGACATCGGTGTGCCGGGTAATGAGATTGTGGTTAACCGCGATCACCACGAAGATGTTTATGTGGCCTTGCGCGATGCCTTTGATGCCGCCAAACGCCAACTTGAGGACTACGCGCGCAAAACGCGTGGGGATATCAAAACTCACGAGCCGAAGCGCTCGGAAGAACGCGACAATTCAATTCTAGAGTGAATGTGTATCTCCTTGACGCACGAAATATTACGTTTCAGCAATCCAGTTACCGTTCGCGGTGAGCTTGTCGAACCGCTGGTTCCATGCCAGCACTGGCCTTCGACAAGCTCAAGCCGAACGGTATATTGTCATTTTTGGTGAATCGATCTGTTACGTACGTGAAGTGGACACCCATTTTAGAGTAAATGGATGACGGTTCGATCGAATCGTAGCTGCAAACAATTGGTGTAGCGGCGCGGGAGGGATAAATGTCGGATCAAGAATCTCCATTATCAGACAAGTTCTGTGATCTTGTTATGAAGGGCGGCATCACGAGTGGCGTCGTATACCCCAAAGCCATTGATGAATTGGCTCATGAATACATGTTTAAAAACATAGGAGGAACCTCTGCGGGTGCTATCGCAGCGTCATTAACCGCTGCGGCCGAGTATCAGCGCCGTAGTAATGGCAGTATGTCCGGCTTTATTCAGTTGGCAAAGCTACCGGAAGAACTTGGTGCCACAACGTCTGAAAAAAAACAAAGTTTATTGCTAAGTTTATTCCAGCCACATCCATCAACTAAAAGGTTATTCAATGTCCTGATCAATTCACTTAACAGCAGCTCTACATACGGCAGAATTGGATCAATTCTCCTTGGATTTTTGCGCAACTATTGGATGGCAATAATAATTGGCCTTGTTGTTTCTGCGGCGATTTGGAAAATTACTTTCAGTTTAGTTGCAACAGGGCTTTCATTGTTTGTCACGATAATTGTGTTTATCGCTTATTTCTTATATCGCGATCTTACGCAAAAGATGGTGGCAAACAACTATGGACTGTGTAGCGGAATGACCATGAACAAGCAGGAAGCGCTTACGCCGTGGCTGCATAGAAAAATTCAGGAAGCTGCCGGACGAAATCTGGATAACGCTCCTTTAACATTTGGAGATTTATGGAAAGCGCCAGGCTTCCCTCCAGCATGGCTTGTGTTGCCGGAAAAGGCCATGGTTCGGTCCATTAACTTGGTCATGTACACCACCAATCTTTCGCATGGACGTCCCTATGTTCTGCCTTTTGATGATCCTACGTCCCAGCTTTATTTCAGAGAAAAAGAGTTGGCAATGTATTTGCCGAATTCAGTGATGGAGTGGATCAAGACGCATGCCAAACCCTATGCTCCTCGCCCAGGCCGTGAAAAATTTGATCCGAGCTTAGCGAAAGGGAAAGGATTGTTTGAGCTCCCGCCACCAGAAAACTTTCCGATTCTATTGGCAGCCCGGATGAGCCTAAGTTTTCCTTTGCTTTTTTCAACAATCCCATTGTGGGCAATTGACTATGACACTGACTATAAATCCGGGCAGCGTGGATTTCAGCGCTGTCAATTTTCTGATGGAGGAATCAGCTCTAATTTTCCAATGCATCTTTTCGACGGACTGATTCCCTTGTGGCCTACCTTTGGTATTCAACTTGAGCCCAAATTACGTTCCCGAACCAATATGGTGTATTTACCGCAAAGTTACGACGAAGGCTACGGCGAGCGTTGGGAGCGATTCGATGAAAACCAGAACTCCAGTAGTCGTTTTGGTGGATTTCTGGCTGCTATCGTTAACACGATGCAAAACTGGAACGATACAGCACTATCACGCATGCCCGGTGTCCGAGACAGGGTCGTTCGAGTACGCTTGAATAAAAATGAAGGCGGTATGAATCTAAACATGCCAAACGACCTGATTGATACTGTATCCGCGCGCGGTCAGGACGCGGCAAAATATCTCATTGAACGATTTGTGCCTAAGGCAAGTGCCATATCAACCGAGGGCTGGGATGAGCAGCGCTGGGTGCGTCTCAGGGTTCTGCTTCGCATGTTTGAGAAACAGCTGCCTCCTGTAAAGATAGCATCTAATCCAAATGTTCCCCATGCCAAGGATTTCGAGACGATGATAAATGATGCTTTAGTGAACACACCACCTGGTTACAGTCAGCCGCTGTCTGTGGCTGAAGCTGATGCATTAAAAGATATCATCCGCTGCCTGATCAATTTTTCGGACGAGGTGAGAGTGCAGGCGAATCAATTCCACTTTCAGCCGATTCCAGAACCAGAGCTACGAGTACGCCCCCCACTCTGATTAAGAGTATGCATGAAAGGTGTTGCAGGGCTGTTATTCAGCGTCGAATATTTACCAGCTAAAGCCAGCCATCAAGGGATTCGTTAAGGCTACGCTGTCCGTTCACGTTGAGCTTGTCGAAACGCATATCATTGCAAATCAATAGCTTGCAAATTGCTTCGACAGGCTCAGCCCGAACGGAGGGACTTGTTCCGCATTGCCTTAACCAAAAGCTTTTACGTTGCTTCTATTCCTGATCGCATTTCTGCCAGTCCCAACGCCTCGTCGATTGCACTCATAAACTCATAGAGATTGATGGGTTTAGTAAGGTAACGAAAGAACCCTGCTTCCATGGCATTCGCAATATCATGGGGCATGACATTGGCACTCAGGGCAATGATGGGAATGTGTTTCGTTAACGGATCACTGCGTAAAATTCTCAGAACATCGAGACCACTGATGCCCGGCAGATTGATGTCCATCAGGATCAGATCCGGCAGATGGGCGCCTGCCAGCTCAATACCGACATTGCCGTTCATCGCACTCAACAGGCGAATATCGGGGCGACCCTCAATGATATGCTCAACCAGCGACAAGTTAGCCGGGTTGTCTTCAATATACATCAGGGTGCGCTGTTGAGATTGGTCATAAGCTTTTGTTGCAAGCGATACGGATTCATTGTGAACCTCTGCAAGCTGCAACTCATCTGCCACTGGCAGTTCAATCCAGAATACGCTTCCCGAACCTACTGTGCTTTCAACACCAATATTGCCACCCATCTGTTCTATTAATTTCTTGGACAACACCAGACCGATACCTGTCCCTTCGACTCCATTGGATTCTTGTCCGAGACGATTAAATGGCTGGAACAGTTGCGCAAGTTTTTCCGGAGGTAATCCCTCGCCGGTATCCTTGATGCTGATTCGAACTCGATTCAGAGCGCTTACGCTACATGTCACTTCAACTGTTCCATGTTTGTAGTTATATTTAATCGCATTGGACAGCAGATTAATCAAGACTTGCTTTACCCGAGTTCGATCGGCATAAACAAACATTGAATGGTCGAGCGGGGGAAAATTCAATTGGATGTCACGCTGTTCCGCTTGCGGTTCCATCATGGTTTTGCATTCGAGCAGAATTTCTTGCAGTGGCACGCACTCTGGCGACAGCGACAATTTGCCGGATTCAATTGATGCAAGGTCAAGAATTTCGTTGATCAAGTCCAGCAAATACCATCCACCACGAAGGATTTCTTTAAGCTTGATCATTTGGGTGGAAGTTGGCGCGGGTGAGCCCAGCTCCAACAATTGGGCAAAACCGAGGATGGCATTGAGCGGGGTGCGCAGCTCATGGCTCATGCTGGAAATAAACTCCGATTTTGCACGATTCGCTTTTTCTGCGGCAATATTGGCATTACTTAACTCCGTAATGTCGATGTCTGCTCCGACATAATGGGTGACGGCCCCGTCGTCCCCTTTGACGGCGGAGATGGTCAGCCATTTGGGATATACCTCGCCATTTTTGCGTCGACCCCAGATTTCCCCATGCCATGTTCCAGTGCGCCGAATAGTCTTCCACATCGCACGGTAGAAGTCCGCATCGTGACGGCCAGACTGGAGCAGGTGCGGTGTCTGGCCCACGGCTTCTTCGGCTGTATAACCGGTGGTTTCGGTAAATCCCTTGTTGACTCGCAGGATCACACCATCAGCATCGGTGATCATCAGGCATTCTTGTGATTCGAAGGCGACGGAGGCAATGCGAAGCGCTTCTTCGGTTTGTTTGCGCTCGGTGATGTCAGTCATTACCATGCGCACCGCTGATTTTCTTACATTATCTTTCAGACGCAAGCAATGAAACTGGGCGAAGAAGCGTGATCCGTCATAGCGCTGGAGTGACAATTCACAAACCATTTTATCGTCGTGTTTTAACACAGACAAAAAATGGCGATGCCAACGGTCGCGGTCTCCGGGGGCAACGAAAGGGGCGAAGCGGCGGTGCAGCAGCTTGCTGCGTTCCATCCCGAGCAGCGTGGCACCGGTGAGATTGATTTCGTCGATCATGGCTTCTTGGTTGAGGGTGATATAACCGACGGGGGAGAAATCATAAAAATCTACATAGAGGTCTCGAGATTCTTCCAACTCAACCTGCGCCTGCCGCAACTCCTCGTTCTGCATCTCCAGTTCAACCTGATACACATGGAGCTCGTGCAGAAGCTCTTCGGCAGGGCGCGGCGTCCCATCCTTCTCTGGTGTTTGGCCAAGTTGAATTTCAGCTTTCGTGCGTAGCGAGTCTGGCTCGCTTGACTTTTTGCTCATGTGTTTCTCTAACAGTCCGGCTAAATCCGGTTAAAACGGGGCGAATGAATTCGCCAAGTTTACACTCATTCCATGCGATTACCTTCAGGACAGAAGATCGCCTGCGAGGTGAACCTGCATTTATCCAATTCCATTGCATGTTCCTACAAAATCTTTTCCATCGCCAGCAGGATCATCTTGGTACCCCCAGTATTGTCGACGATGCGGCGGCCGTTGAGCAGCATGCGGTGATGACCAATGCCGGGGAAGTCGTGTTCCACCTCGTAGCCCTCGAAACTCTGGTCGTGTGGCAGGATATTTTCCAGTAGTTCGCGCAATTTTGGGATATCCCACTGTTGGTTGCCCAAGCTGAAAATCAGGCGACCCACGGTATCTTCCGGTGTGGTTTGGAAGTCGCGATAGAACGAGCGGCTGGCGGATATGATTTTCAGGTTTTCATCCAGTACGATCAGCGGTTCGCGCACGGTATCGACAATGCCCTCGGCCAATTTCAACGCTAATTTTTCCGCCGCCTCGGCAGCGACGCGCTTGCTGATGTCGATGAAGGTCAACACCACGCCATCGATTACGTTCTCCAGTGTCCGGTAGGGCTGGATGCGCACCAGGTACCACTTACCGCCGACGGTGCGCACCTCATGCTCCTGCGGCGTCAGGGAATCCAGAACGATTTGGGCTTCAGCAAGCAGGTTTTCGTCCTGGATGTTCGATTTGATGTCGCACAATGGCCGGCCCACGTCCGCTGCGACCAGGCGATAAATTTGCGCCGCCTCACGAGTGAAGCGTTTTATTTTCAGGTGCTCGTCGAGAAAGATGGTGCCGCCGTTAATGTTGTCGATCAGGTTTTTCATGTCGCTCTGCATCCCGAAGAGTTGCTCGATTTTGGATTGCAATTCGGCATTGACGGTGATCAGCTCTTCATTAACGGATTGCAGTTCCTCTTTGGAGGTTTCCAATTCTTCATTGGTGGATTGAAGTTCCTCGTTGGTGGATTGCAACTCTTCGTTGGTGGATTTCAATTCTTCGTTGGAGGCCTGATGCTCTTCGATGGTGGCTTGCAGGTTCTCCTTGGCATAGGCCAGCTCGTGCTCCAGTTCTTCGACGCGCCGCCGTTCGCCATGCCCTGCGACGGCGCCTTTGCGGCGTCCCGGTTTGTCGGGTGCCGGATGCGCCACATCCTGGAAGCTTATAAGCAGCAATTTCCTGCTGGCTTCCAAGTCGGCCATCGGGTGCAGGCTGATTCTCACGGCGTGGGGATCGCCGTTGTTCTTGACCGATATCTCCCGGCTCACGGTCGACTCGCCTTGGCCGGCACTGTTCAAGATGGTGCGCAATTCCAGTTGCAGGCCGTCGCGAGCCATGTCCACCACGTTGAGCGTTGCCTGGCCGGGTGCAGGGCGCAGGTATTTACCGGTGTCACCATGTACGAAAAGAATATTGCCCTTCAGGTCGGTCACCACGGCAGCGGGTGCAAAAGACTGGAGCAGTGCTCGCTTCGTCAGTTCGCCGAAATCGGTTTCCTTGGTCTTTTTTGTCACTTCAGCGGGCTCTTTTGCGTTGGGGTTCCTGGTCCATAATAATCCGCCGGATAGCACTGCGCGGGTGGAGGCAACGGTGCCGATGGCGCGGAAGAATTTCCACTTGCGGTTGAGCGGCGCGAATAGCTCAGTGTGATTGCCGATGCTCTCCGAGGGCGAGAGAAACAGCACGCCACCCGGCTTGAGGGCATAATGAAAAGCCGGGATGAGGCGATTTTGCAGTTCCGGTTCCAGGTAGATCATGACGTTGCGGCAACTGAGCAGGTCGAGCCTGGTGAAGGGCGGATCCTTGATGACATTTTGGGTGGCGAATACCACCATCTCGCGGACATCCTTCTTTAGGCGGTAGCCCGCTTCTTCCTTGACGAAGAAGCGGCGCAGCCGCTCCGGATCGATATCCTGGGCGATATTGGGCGGATAGATGCCGGCGCGCGCCACAGCGATGGCGCTATCGTCGAGGTCGGTGCTGTAAATCTGGATTTTCAATTCCTGCCGGGTCTCGTCCATAAACTCTCGCAGCAATATAGCGATGGAGTAGGTTTCCTCGCCAGTAGCGCAGCCCGCCACCCAGACGCGGAATACGTAATCTTCCGGTTTGCCCTCGAACAACAACGGCAGGATCTCGCGCTTCAGTGTGGCGAAGGCCTCGGCATCGCGGAAGAAGCTGGTGACATTGATCAGCAATTCCTTGAACAGCAATTTCACCTCGGCAGGATTCTCCTTGAGGTAGCGGGCATAGGTTTCGGTGTCCTCGATGTTGTGCTGCGACATGCGCCGCTCGATGCGGCGGCCGATCGTGCTCTTTTTGTAGGACGAGAAATCATGGCCGGTGCCGGAACGCAACAGCATCAGGATGCGATTCATGCCGCTCACCGCAGACGGGGCTGGTGGCGTTTCCTGTCGGACGGCCAGGGTGTGTATGCCGGCCAGCAGCACTTGCGGCATTTTTTCCACCGGGAGGACATGGGTGGCGTAGCCGGCCTGGATGGCACTGACCGGCATCCCGTCGTATTTCGCCGTGGCCGGTTCCTGCACCAGGGAGACGCCGCCGCCGCCGAGGATAGCGCGCAGACCCAGCGTGCCGTCGGTACCGGTGCCGGACAGGATGATTCCAATGGCATTTTCCCCCTGATCATCGGCCAGGGAACGCAGGAAGGCGTCAATCGGCATGCGTAGTCCGCGCGGTTGCTCCGGTACGCTCAGTTGCAGCACACCTTGAAAGATGGACATGTCGCGGTTGGGCGGGATGACATAGACGCCGTTGGGTACCACGGCCATCTGGTCTTGCACCTCGACCACCGGCATGGCTGTGGTGCGCTGCAAAATTTCGGTGAGTATGCTGACGTGGCTTGGGTCGAGGTGCGACACCAGCACGAAGGCCATGCCGCTGTCGGGCGGAACACTGCGGAAGAACTGTTCGAAGGCTTCCAGGCCGCCAGCGGATGCACCCATGCCGACAATCGGAAATGGAGCGTTCGGGACATTTTCTGACGAAGCAACGGGGCTGGTCGGCATCACCAGAGATTTTGGTTTTGACTTGGACTTGGTTTTCTTAATTGCCTTGATAGTCGTCATGTGGCAATTTCCAGCCTGATTGACACAATTTTCAAAAGGGTATCACTTTATCGAAGATTTCGGGCATATTTTTGCCGATCGTGGCCAGTTTATGATCCGGTCCGGGCATTTTTGGGCAACATATTGCACTTCGAACTTGAATCCGCCACCTTAAGCCGGCGGGCATCTCTAAAAATTCAGAGTTCTAAACAAGACTAGGCACAAATAAAAAATGTTGACGCGGCATATATATTGATATGTAAGGAAACATTTTTTGTGAGCAACAAAGTATTGTGACGAAATCTGGATTTTTAGAGGTGCCCAGGCATCAAATATGACCGAATGTGCTTATACTCTCCTCCTGCAAGCGTTAAGGCGCATTTCGTCCGCACATGCCAGAAGGGGCGCCATGAGCAACAACAAGATTCGCAAGATTTGCGACCAGATAACCGCTCTCGAAAATGAACTAAGTACGGCTATAGAAGAACAGAGTAATCGCCTGCGTTATAAACTCGAAGGAAAACATGTCGTATTCGAGAAAGAAATCAAAGATGCACACCAGCTTGCCAAACTAGGCGTGCTGCGCTGGTTTCTGACTGTCCGCCCGCAAAATTTTCTCACCATGCCTATCATTTACGGATTGGCTGTCCCTCTACTTTTTTTCGACCTATGCATCAGCTTCTATCAGTTAACCTGTTTTCCTGTCTACAGAATATCCAAAGTAAGGCGCGCGGACTATTTTGTGTTGGATCATCAGCACTTGGCATACTTGAATATGATTGAAAAAATGCACTGCATGTATTGCTCATATGCTGTCGGGTTGCTCGCCTACGCACGCGAAATCACGGCACGCACCGAACAATATTTTTGCCCGATCAAGCATGCACGCAAAATCCTCAGTGCGCATTCGCGCTATGAACGATTTCTGGACTATGGTGAGGCAGATAACTTCCATGGGAAACTCGAAAAATTCGCACCGAACTTGCCAAGGAAGCGGGACAAGCAGACAAGCGGCAAAGTGACGGCTCGCAAAATGAATGTGACTCAACCAGGTAACTTTCAAAGCAGAAACTGCAATGGTGCCGACCTCAATTTCTGTCATCAGACGCTTTTTTAAAAAATAGCAGGCTCCCCCTTTATTTATTGCATCGCAATGTGCGGTACCAAACAGACAGAGCCTTAAGAAATTGAATATGTTTCAATAAAAATTTTTAGACACAATGAGTTTCAAAGGGCTACAGATTTCCCTTCGTTGCGCAGACCGTCTACGTCGGATGTTAAATTCATCCTTTAAAACCCATCAACTAGATGGGTTTGTAGGCATGTTTAATGCAGCTTGATTCAAGAAACGGAGGTATCCCTGCTATTACTGATGGGAATTGAGCTCTAAATCATGATTTCATTTTCTAATCACCTTATATGGGAGAAATGCTATGGGTATGATGAAAGAATTTAAGGAGTTTGCCGTCAAAGGCAATGTTATCGACATGGCCGTAGGCATTATTATTGGAGCTGCGTTTGGTAAAATTGTCTCGTCTTTTGTTGGTGATGTAATTATGCCTCCAATTGGAGTTCTCTTGGGCGGGGTTGATTTTTCCAGTTTGGCGTTCACTGTTCAGGAAGCCAGAGGAGAAGCACCAGCTGTTGTGATCAGCTACGGGAAATTCATCCAGTCATTGATTGATTTTGCAATTATTGCCTTTGCAATATTTATGACTATAAAAGGTATAAATTCATTAAAGAGGCAAGAGGAAGAGAAACCGGCAGAACTGCCAAAAATTTCAAATGAAGAAATGCTCCTTACAGAAATTCGTGACTTACTTAAAGAACGAAAATAAGTTGAACATTGGACTGGATCTTCAAGACCAGCGAACTTGACACTCGCGCCATACGTAACGATGGCGGATGGTGATGGCATAGTCAAGATAAAATCCGCATATAGTAGTAATATTTTCAATATGGGCATTGCTAATGCACAGATTTCCTGTGGCTACGCATTCCCACGCTGGCATCGCACCTGAGGCTATGCTCATCGCGGCCCACCCCGGCGGGGCTAATTTTCAATACGTGGCACTACTGCCAGGACATCCAGTTGTTCAAGTCACCACTTCAGGAGGATCACCATGAAAAATGCAACAGGCAACAATATTGGCGGCGGTAACAATACAGCCTCGCTCGAAGCAGAAGTGCGTAACGCGGTCGAGCAGGGTCACGATGTACAGGAAATGGTGCGGCAGCTCACCTTGCACAAGATCAGCGCGCGCTCGCTCGATATCGAATCCTTGCGGCAGATTGCTAGTGCCGTATTGAACGGTGCGCGGGCAGGTGCGCAAAAGGAACTGCACCAGTCGGCAGCACAAAACGAAATCACACGTGAACGCCTAAAACAGGCCGTATCCGGGCTGGACGCGGCGCTAGCGCAGTTTGCTGAAGTCTCTAAACTAGCGTTGGAAGAAGCGGCGGGCCGGGCACAAACATTTTCCAGTGAGGATCTCTCGCGCGCGCGTACCGATCTGGAAAGCCTGGAAGCGATGTTCCTGGAAACCTTGCAAAGCTCGACCTCGGGTGCCAAGGATGTTACGGGAGAAATCCTGCACGACCTGGCTGCGCACGCCCGCACCTATGGTTCCGCCGTGGGCGCGCAATTGAAGGAAACCCTGGCCGTCATTACGCACCAGCTTGGCGCGGCGGGACGTCTCCAGGTTGTGACCGGGTTGCATCTGGCGCAAGCCACTTCCGACCTGTTGCGCAAAATTGCTGCCGGCGTGCTTACCGGCTTGGCCGATCGCGTCAAACCCGGCCACACCCAAAGCAAGGAAGACTGATGCTGTGGCAGGCGCTGACAGCAGTGCGCGACCTCGGCCGCCTGTATGACATCGCCTCAATCCTGGTCCGCTATGGTTTTGGCGACATGGTGCGCCGAATGGGACTGGCCAATGCGCTGGAGCGCGCCGGGCGAGCATTGCATTGGAGCAATGCTGAAGAGTTCGCCCACCTGCCCCCACCCGCGCGGGTACGACGGGCATTGGAGGAAATGGGGCCAGCTTTCGTCAAGCTTGGCCAGATGCTGGCCACTCGCGTGGACCTGTTCGAACCGGAATGGATCGCTGAATTCAGCAAATTGCAGGACAGCGCGCCTGCTGCACCCTATGCCGAAATACGCCAGCAACTGACTGAAGACTTGGGTGCTCCGCCCGAGGAAATATTTTCCGCCTTTGATCCCGAACCGCTGGCGGCCGCTTCCATTGCGCAGGTGCACCGCGCCCGCCTCGAAGACGGCAGCGAAGTAGTGGTAAAGGTGCGCCGGCCTGGCATTCGGCCGATCATTGAAGCCGACCTGCGCTGGCTCATGCGATTGGCGGAACTAGCCGAAGCGGAGAGCCCAGAACTGCGCAGTTTCCACCCGCAGGAAGTGGTGCGCCAGTTCGTCCAGTCGTTGCGGCGCGAACTCGATTTCGCCAGCGAATGCCGCAATGCCCAGCGCATCGCAGAAAATTTTGCCGATTATGCGGACAAAGACAAGTCCGCCGAGGTCGCCATAACCGAATCGGTGCCTGAATTGCCTCCGGCGCTCCCGATCATCATCATCCCCCGCGTCCATTGGCAGTGGACCGGCGAGCGGGTGTGCGTGCAGGAATTCATCGACGGCATTCCTGGCCGCAAGCTTTCCGCCGTCGATCAGGCTGGCCTCGACCGCAAGATACTCGCTCGGCGCGGGGCGCATGCAGTGTTGAAAATGATCGTTGAAGACGGCTTTTTCCACGCCGACCCTCACCCCGGCAACGTGTTTTATCTCCCTGGCAACCGCATCGCCTTCATCGACTTTGGTATGGTTGGAAGGCTCACCGAGGAGCGCCGCGACCAATTGATCCGCCTTCTGCTGGGATTGGTCGAACACGAACCTGCGCGCGTCGCCGATGTGCTGCTCGACTGGACGGGCGACGGCGCGGTGGATGAGAATGGCCTGATACTGGAAATCCAGACCTTCGTCGATCAATACCACGGGGTGGCGTTGAAGCAGCTAAAGTTAGGCGACATGCTCTCCAACTTGGTGGCCATCCTTCGACAGCACCAGTTGGCGCTGCCAGCCGATCTGGCGCTGCTGGTCAAGGCCTTCATCTCGCTTGAGGGCATGGGCCGCGAGCTCGACCCTGATTTTGACATGGCTGGCGAGGCGATGCCCTTGCTGGAGCAGGCGCTTCGAGCACAATATACGCCAGCCGCACTCATCAAACGCGGCTGGCGGACAGCCAGTGAGGCTCTGGCACTTATCGCCGACTTGCCCCACGACCTTTCGCAGCTACTGCGCGCCGCCCGGCGCGGTCGGCTGGAAATTCACGTTGATGTTACACACTTAAAGCGTGTCGGCAATCAGCTCGACACCGCCGCCAACCGGCTGGTGGTCGGCATCGTCGTCGCTTCGCTCATCATCGGTTCTTCCATCGTCATGACCGTGCCCGGCGGCCCCAGCTTGCTGGGGCTGCCCTTCTTCGGCACGATCGGTTACCTCGGCGCGGTGGTCGGCGGCGTATGGCTGTTGCTGTCGATCTGGAAGAGTAACAGAGCGGATCGGGAGTGACCGCAATGACGAGGAAGACCCTCGACAATATCGCCAGTCGCCGCCTCACCATCTGCATAGCGCACATGGGCATAATTCAAATCCATAGAAAGACCGTTTCCGGACCGGCAACAGCCACAACGGGTACGCCTGCCGCTCTGGGACAGCGGGGATGATGGACCGGCGGCGCTTCCTGGCTTGCACCGGAAAATCACTTCTGGCCGGTCTGCTTGAAACACAGCCTAGCTTTGCCCTAGGCTCAGACGTGAAGGAGCATCGAGTCATGAAATCGGAACTACCCTCGCGCCGTATCACTCTGTTTCTGTGCGGTGACGTCATGACCGGCCGGGGCATCGACCAGATACTGCCCCACCCCGGAAATCCCCATATCTTTGAATCCTACATGCGCTCGGCACTGGGCTACGTTGAACTCGCCGAGAAGGTGAACGGCCGCATCCGGCACCCGGTGGACTTTGCCTATATCTGGGGCGACGCCTTGGGCGCTTTCCAGCGTGCAGCGCCGGATTTGCGCATCATCAATCTGGAGACCGCTGTGACCGCCAGCGAGGATGCCTGGCCCAACAAAGGCATCCTCTACCGCATGCATCCTGCCAATCTCCCCTGTCTTACCGCCGCCGGCATCAACTGCTGCGTGCTCGCCAACAACCACGTTATGGACTGGGGCTACAAAGGTCTAGTGGAGACCTTGGACAGCCTGCACCGGGCCGGCATCGGCACATGCGGTGCCGGCCGCGACGCCGCCGAGGCCGCAGCGCCAGCCATACTGAACATACCAAACAAGGGTCGGGTGCTAGTCTTCGCTTGGGGCACGGAAAACAGTGGCGTGCCCCGGGAATGGGCCGCAGGCGAGAGTCGGCCCGGCGTCAACTTACTGACCGATCTAACGGCCCGCAGCTTGGAGACCATCGCCCAGCAGGTGCACGCCGTGAAACGGCCTGGCGACCTGGTTGTGACCTCCATCCACTGGGGTGGCAACTGGGGCTTCGTCGTTCCAACGGAACAGCGTGCATTCGCCCACCGTCTCATTGATGCGGCCGGGATAGACGTGGTGCATGGCCACTCCTCCCACCACGTGAAGGGCATCGAAGTCTACCGGGACAAACCTATTCTTTACGGCTGCGGCGACTTTCTGAACGACTACGAGGGTATCACCGGTTACGAGCAATACCGGGGCGACCTGGCCCTGATGTATTTTCCCACCCTGGAAGAAGGCCGCCTGACCCGCTTCGCCATGATTCCCACCCAGACCCGCCGTCTTCAAGTAAACGCTGCCCCGGAGGCGGAAGTGAGCTGGCTGATGGCGACGCTGAATCGGGAGGGGCGCCAGTTCGGCACACAGGTTAGCAGGCTGGCGGAGCAGGATTTGCTGCTTCATTGGCAGTAGGATGTGAATAATCCCACCTCCTGCACTTTTCCTGCGGCGCGATGCGCGCCGGAAGGTTGACGAGAAAAGAATGAAAAGCAGGTCGTATTCAGGCCTCCAACAGCTTCCGCGCCCAAACCTGGACAGGCTGCAGGCGCGGCGGCAGCAAGTGTGCCGCTTCCCCGAAGTTCACCCAGCGCCATTCGTCGTGCTCCGGCCGCCCGATCTGCGGCGACACCGGCAAGACAATGGTCTTGGTGGCAGTTTCGGCCAGATAGTAGCGCGCCACCTTGCCGCGGCCATAAGGTGCGGTCTCGCAATAATGCTCACCCCAACGGAAGGCAAGGTCAGTGATGGAGGTTTCCTCCGCCGTTTCCCGAATGGCCGCATCCAGCAGCGCTTCGCCTGGCTCCACCTCGCCTTTGGGAAAGTCCCAGTATTGGTATGAACGCAGCACCAGCAGGCGCCAGCCGGTGCTTTCCCGGCGGGCGACAACCACCCCGGCAGAGAAGAACACAGGCTTTGAGCGCATTGGCGTTTGAGGTTTAGCAGTCATGTCCCGCAAGTTTTAGAATACGTTCAGCAAACAGCAAGAAGTATATGTGTATATTGCCAAGGCTGCGCGCAATTGGCGGCAAGTTGAACACTCGTTATTAATGGCTGAATCTATGGGGAATACCAGATGGGAAACACGGAACAATGTTGGGGAACTCTGTTGAGATTGGTTTGCCGTAAAATCGTCGGCACAAAAATGAAGCTTAAACAGGGAGTCGGGTGCGCCTGATGTGGCACGTTCTGGGTATTCTGGCAGCGGCCTATGGTGGGCTCGCGCTGGCGCTATATTTTTTTCAGTCGCAGTTGGTCTTCTATCCGGAAACCGGACGCGAGATGATTGCCACTCCTGCTCAGGTTGGCTTGCCATACGAAGATATCCATCTAAAAACTTCCGATGACATCAGTTTACACGGCTGGTATGTGCCTGCCGCGCAGCCGCGCGGCACAGTGCTGTTCTTGCACGGCAACGCAGGAAACATTTCCCACCGGCTCGATTCAGTGCGGATGTTTCATCGTCTGGGCTATAACACACTGATCTTCGATTATCGCGGCTACGGGAGCAGCGGCGGCACGCCCACCGAGCAGGGCACCTATCGTGATGCCGATGCCGCATGGCGCCACCTGGCCGAACAACGGCACATCCCTTCCTGCCGCATCGTGTTGTTCGGAGAATCAATGGGCGGTGCCGTTGCCGCGCAGTTGGCCGCCCACCAAAAACCGGCTGCATTGGTGATCGCTTCCGGCTTCACTTCCGTGCCCGATCTTGCGCATCACATCTATCCGTATCTCCCGGTACGATGGCTGGCGCGTATCCATTACGATACACGTGAATATCTGCGAACTGTTACCGCGCCGGTGCTGATCGCCCACAGCCCGGAAGATGAAATCGTTCCATTCGAGCACGGACATGCGCTCTTTGCTGCGGCCAATCCACCCAAGCAGTTTCTCGAACTTGCCGGCGGCCACAACGACGGTTTCATTTTTATGCGTGAATCATGGATCAAGGTGTTGGGGGATTTTCTTGGTGAGCGGATGGATGCGGCTTGTATCCAGTGAAACACATATCTTTGAAATCATGATGCATGAATCCGGCGCATCCAACTGCGCGGCGTCAGGTTTCCCTATGCCATGACCAGCACGGCTGCGCCGCGTATGCTGCCACTTCGAAGACGATCAAGAGCCTCGTTGGCCTGCTCCAGTCGGAAGGTTTCGACCACTGTCCTGATGCCTGCCTTGGGGGCGATATTAAGGAATTCCTCGCCATCGCGGCGAGTGAGATTGGCAATGGATCGAATAGTGCGCTCCCCCCACAGGATGGAATAGGGGAATCCGGGCACATCACTCATGTGAATACCGGCACAAACAACGGTCCCGCCTTTGGCGGTGTGACGAAGCGCCTCCGGTACCAGTGCGCCGACGGGTGCGAACAGGATGGCGGCATCCATCTCGTCAGGTGGCGCTGCTGTGGAATCACCTGCCCATGTTGCGCCAAGCTCTTTGGCGAAACGCTGCCCGGCCAAGTCGCCCGGCTTGGTGAAAGCAAAGACCGTACGCCCTTGCCAACGGGCCAGCTGGACAATTATGTGGGCCGCGGCACCGAAACCATAGATGCCGATCCGCTCTGCATCGCCGGTGGCAACCAGTGAGCGATAACCGATCAACCCCGCGCAAAGCAGAGGAGCGGCTTCAGCATCGGTATAGTTTTCCGGCAAAAGAAAGCAATAGCGCTGGTCAGCCACTGCGTATTCCGCATAGCCTCCATTCAGCGTGTACCCAGTGAAACGCGCGTTATCGCACAAATTTTCGCGCCCGCTGATGCAATAACGGCAATGCCCGCAAGTGTGGCCAAGCCACGGCACGCCCAGCCTTTGTCCGATGGCAAACCGCTCGACGCGCTCACCCTTGGCGGCCACGATGCCGACGATCTCATGGCCGGGTATAAGTGGCAACTTCGGCCCGGATAGTTCGCCGTCCTGTATGTGCAGGTCAGTGCGGCATACGCCGCAGGCGCTGACTTTGAGCAGAATATCGTCAGCACCGCATACAGGCTGCGGCAACTCGACTTGTTGCAGGGGCGATCCGGGTGCTTCCAGAACCATTGCACGCATGCTGTGCCTCTTTCGTTATCAGATAAGCGAAGATTACTATAAGCAACTATCCAAAATGTTGAATTATGTTCGGTACCGCACTGAATGATTTCAATATTGCTTTTATTGTACGTCACACCATCGAAATGTTTAATTCTTGGCAATTGGATTTAGTCCGAATTGCTTTATCTGACAAAGCAATCAAGTCTGCAAGCCTGTCAGCGGTGAGATGCAGTAATTAAAAGGGCGGATTTAATTCACTTGAATGGAGAAACATCATGTTGAATATCATTCCGGCGTGCTGGAACTGACACTGCCGAAGAAAAACGGAAAAACTTCCAAGCAGCTCGAAATCAAATAACCTGGCCAGTCTTATTTTTTAGAGAGAAACCATAATCGAGCCTTCACCCTGTGTAAAGGCTCGATTCACGCAGTATTGTGGGCATATTCTTTTAAATAAATTGCAAAGACTGACAACAAGATTCTGCCCGGCACGGCACTTTCCGGTAGATGCGTCAACCAAACCATAATCACGAGTGAGAAACCAATTCTCCACGCAGTAAAAACATCATAGCCGTGGCAGTAGTAGAAATCTAACCAGGCTGCACCCTATCTGGAGGTTTTCATGTCGGCAAAGCAAATCCTGTTTCACAATGCTGCCCGTGTCAAAATTGTCGAAGGGGTGAACATTTTAGCGGATGCGGTCAAGATGACCCTCGGCCCTAGAGGCCGCAATGTCATTCTGGAGCGTGCCTTTGGCCCGCCTCTTGTGGCTAACTCCGGTGTCATCGTAGCAAAAGAAATCGAGCTTGAAGACAAGTTCGAGAATATGGGCGCGCAAATGGTGAAGGAAGTTGCCAGCAAAACATCCGACGTGGCGGGAGATGGCACTACCACCGCTACGGTACTGGCACAGGCGATCGTCCGCGAAGGGATGAAGTTTGTCGCAGCCGGAATGAACCCGATGGATTTGAAGCGCGGCATTGATATGGCGGTTGCCGCCACCATCGAAGAACTCAAGAAGGTTTCGAAGCCTTGTACGACCAGTAAAGAAATTGCTCAGGTCGGCGCTATTTCCGCCAATGCCGACACTACCGTTGGTGAGATCATTGCTCAGGCCATGGAAAAAGTAGGCAAGGAAGGGGTGATCACAATTGAAGATGGCAAGAGTCTGCAAAACGAGTTGGAGATTGTGGAAGGAATGCAGTTTGACCGCGGCTACCTGTCTCCCTATTTCATCAACAATCCCGACAAGCAGATCGTCGCGCTGGATGAGCCATGCATCCTCTTGTATGACAAGAAGATCAGCAACATCCACGATTTGCTGCCGTTGCTGGAACAAATCGCCAAGGCTGGCCGCTCGCTGCTCATTATCGCCGAGGATGTTGAAGGAGAGGCGCTGGCGACCTTGGTGATCAATAACCTCCGCGGCACTTTGAAAGCCGTTGCCGTCAAGACACCCGGCTTTGGTGATCGGCGCCGTGCCATGCTGGAAGATATTGCCATTCTCACCGGCGGCACGGTGGTCGCCGAGGAAGTCGGTTTTACCTTGGAGAAGGTCACACTGGAAAATCTCGGCAAGGCCAAGCGCGTCGAAGTTGGCAAGGACAATACCACGCTTATCAGCGGTGCAGGCGATGCCGAAAAAATCCAGAACCGCATCAAGCAAATCCATGATGAAGCCGAAAAATCCACCAGCAATTACGATAAGGAAAAACTACAGGAGCGCGCAGCCAAGCTCACTGGCGGTGTCGCGGTAATCAAGGTTGGCGCTGCGACCGAAACAGGAATGAAAGAAAAGAAAACCCGAATTGAAGACGCGATGCATGCAACCCGTGCTGCAGTCGAAGAGGGGATTCTTCCAGGCGGCGGTGTGGCGTTGCTGCGGGCCAGAGCGGCACTTAGCACACTGAAGGGCGACAATGACGAACAGGATGCCGGCATCACGATCGTGCTGCGGGCATTGGAAGAGCCTTTACGACAGATTGTCGCCAACGCAGGCGGAGAGCCATCGGTGGTGCTCGCCAAGGTGCTGGAGGGCAAAGATAGCTTTGGTTACAACGCAGCCACCGAGGAATATGGCAATCTCATCGAAATGGGTATCCTCGACCCCACCAAGGTTACTCGTTCTGCCCTGCAGAATGCGGCTTCGATAGCCAGCCTTATTCTCACCGCTGACGCCATGATCGCGGAATTGCCTGAAAAAAAACAGCTGATGCCCGGCGAGATGGGCGGGATGGAGATGTAGCGAAAACGGACTGACCCGACAAATTCTGTTAACTGTTACCAAAGGATACTACTTACATGGGAACTCAAAGCACTCCTCCTCCCGGCTTCCGCCAAATTTCCCGGCACGACGGTCTTTTCAAGGAACGCGTGCACGATGCCTACAAATCCAAGGGCAAGCCGCTGGAGCCGTCAGTCTGCCCGCAGTGTGGCGCAGTATTTCATGAAGGGCGCTGGCAGTGGCTGCAAGCGCCGGCAAATGCACATAGTCTGAATGCCCGGCCTGCCATCGCATCCATGACCATTATCCCGCCGGTTTCCTTACCATGAAGGGTGAATTCTTCCGCGCCCATCGCGACGAAATCATGCACCTGGTGCATAACCATGAACAACGCGAACGGAAGGAACATCCGCTCCAACGCATCATGGCTGAGGAAGAAAAAGAGGGCGCGACATTGGTGACCACAACCGACATCCATCTGGCCAGGGGCATAGGTGAGGCGTTGCATCATGCCTACCAGGGCGAGCTGGATTTCCACTACAACCCGGAGCAAAGTCTGTTGCGCGTGAGTTGGACATATTAACCTGAACGCCCCGTAAATCATGCAACTTGGCTCCGAGGTGTTTGTAAAAAAGGAGGCTGTCATGCCTATTGAAGATAATTGCAATCACGAAGCCGTCGTGTTGCAGCGCGACGACACTGTTCTGGAAGCGGCCAAGCTTATGCGCCAACATCGTGTCAGGGATGTGCAAGTCATCGAAAACCGCGATGGAGAGATGGTCGCGGTGGGGATCATCACCGACCACGATCTCGTGGTGGAGATTATGGCTCCGGAACTCGATTATATGGTCATCACGGTGGGCGATATCATTGACCTGCATGCGGTTTAGCGCCAGCATGTTCGTTGTTGACAATGAGGGTGTTTGTTATTGACGTGATGTCAATTATCATCGTCAACAAGTCAATAATATTCCTCAGGAAGCAAGATGTCTGGTCCTGAAAGTTTATAACTCAAGATGGAGAACATGATGCCTGTCAGTGAAATTTGCAATCGGGAAGTTGTTGTTGTGCAGCGTAACGATACTGCCCTGGAGGCAGCCAAACTCATGCGCCAGCATCATGTTGGCGATGTATTGGTTGTTGAAGATCGCAACGGCATTCGGGTTCCGGTGGGAATCGTCACCGACCGCGATCTGATAATGGAAATCATGGCTCCGGAACTCGATGGTGCGGTCATTACAGTGGGCGACATTATGGCGCAGGAGCTGGTTACGGTGAAAGGGAGCACGGGCATATTCGAGGCGATTCAGTATATGCGCCAGAAGGCTGTGCGGCGCTTGCCGATAGTCAATGAAAGTGGCGGGTTGATCGGGATCCTTACGTTGGATGACCTGTTGGAGCTGCTATCGGAAGAATTGCTCGAGATTGCCAAGCTTGTGAGAAATGAGCAACAAAAGGAAACAAGAAGCCGTCGTTAGTCAGACTTGTATTTAATTTCAGGGGAGAAAACTGTGCAGACACCATTACAAATCACCATCCGGGATGTTGAACATTCAGAGGCGTTGGAAACACGTATTCGAGACAAGGCGCAAAAACTCGAAGAGTTCTTCAAACATATCACGTCCTGTCGTGTCGTGGTCGAGGCGCCGCACAAGCATCATCATCAGGGCAAGCAATTTAATGTGCGCATCGATATTGGTGTGCCCGGTAATGAGATTGTGGTTAACCGCGATCATCACGAAGATGTTTATGTGGCCTTGCGAGATGCCTTTGATGCCGCCAAACGCCAACTTGAGGACTATGCGCGCAAAACGCGCGGAGATATCAAAACTCACGAGCCGAAGCGCTCAGATGAACGCGACAATTCAATTCTAGAGTGAATGGATGACGGTTCGATGGAATCGTAGCGGCAACCGGTTGTTATAGAGGCTGTATAGCCACAATTTTTTTATTGTCATGAAGTGACAAGTGCTGGTTTTAAAAAGAAAAAGGAGCGTTGGCATGCCGAATTCCTTGAAACAGGCAGGAAAAAATATTGGACATGGGCTTGGCCGTACATGGGAGAGCCTTGCGGAAGGCTGGCGCGAACTACTCGGCCGAGGTAACGAGGCGCTTACTCATTTTGTTCGAAGCAAGGATGAGGAACAGAAAACGGGCACCACCCTTTCGACCTTACCGCGTTGGAGCCTGTTAGCCGGAGAAGTTGAGGAAACGGACAAGGAGATTCTGGTGCATATAGAGGTTCCGGGAATGGAAAAAGAAGACTGCCGTATCACGATCGAAAACAACATGCTCTACCTCTCCGGGGAAAAGCGCTTTGAACGCGAAAGAAACGAAAGCACTTACCATATCATGGAGCGTGCCTATGGCACTTTTCAGCGTACTATCCCCTTGCCGCGTAATGTAGACACAGACAAGGCCGAGGCGAGCTACAAGAATGGGGTGATGACCGTCCGCCTGCCAAAGGTTAGTGGAAAAAATGCCAAAACTATTCCATTAACATGATACTTTTAAAAAATATCACACCATTTGCTAGACGCAAGTTGCGCTTCTGCTGGGGATCTTTTTCTCATCACTATGCATCGCTGAAGCAGCCGAACGGACTCACTCGTTAGCGATAAAGAGGAATCATTATTATGTCACTGACCATCACATCATCGTCTTTCTCTCACAATGGCACCATTCCAGCTCGCCATACCTGTGATGGCCCGGATATTTCACCAGCGCTTAGCTGGACAGATATACCTGATGGTACCAAAAGTTTGGTCTTAATCGTCGATGACCCAGACGCCCCTGATCCGGCTGCCCCCAAAAGAACTTGGGTACACTGGGTGCTGTATAACCTCCCTCCAAATGTTAACGGCTTACCTGAAGGCGTGGAGGCAAGAAAGCTCCCGCCAGGAACCTTGCAAGGAATTAACGACTGGTCGCGAACCGGCTATGGCGGACCGTGTCCGCCAGTGGGCAGTCATCGATACTTTCATAAGCTCTATGCCTTAAATACCAATTTGCCGGACGTGAAAAATTCAACCAAGGCAATTCTGGAAAAAGCAATGCAAGGCCACGTCATTGCACAAACTGAACTGATCGGACACTATAAAAGACATTAATCGTCAGTTCGGCAATCGTGTGGTAGCGTTGCATGAATGGAGTGCTGTTTTGATGATTTTGCAAAATTCACACCAGATCATTAAGATCGGCGAATGCGAAAGTTGCAAAATTTGGATATCCATCCACCTAAAGCCATTGCAACATATTGAAGTAAAAAATTATATGTTCACCTGCTATTTTGCCAAATATGCCGCAATTAAAGCACTAGGCCCCTCGACACATCCAATTCAACAGTAAGTGGCATCATGTTATTCAGGCGTGAATTAACATAAGGAGGAAGAACTATGTTGTTTCGTGATCGTAAAGATGCTGCAACCAAACTTGCAGAGCAACTATCCCAATATCGCGGCCAGCATCCGCTGGTACTGGCAATTCCGCGTGGCGCGGTGCCAATGGCCAAAATCATTGCGCATGCGCTGGATGGTGAAGTGGATGTGGTTCTGGTACGCAAACTGCGCGCACCGGCCAACCCGGAATTTGCCATTGGCGCAGTGGATGAAACAGGCTGGGTTTATCTTGCTGAATATGCTGAACGGGTAGCGGGAAGTCAGCAATATATCGAATCCGAAAAGGCTACTCAGCTTGAGGTGATGCGGCAACGACGCGCCAGTTACACGCCGGTGCGTCCGCCGCTGGACCCGGCGGGACGCATTGTTATCGTGGTGGACGATGGTTTGGCTACTGGCTCCACGATGATCGCTGCACTGCATGCATTGCGCGCCAAGCATCCGCAAAAACTGATTTGCGCCGTGCCGGTTGCGCCGCCAGATACCTTAGCCAAGGTGACTCCTTACGCCGATAAGGTGGTGTGTTTGACTGCGCCGGAAGAGTTTTATGCGGTGGGGCAGTTTTATCAATCCTTCCCTCAAGTGAGCGATGAAGAAGTAATAGCATTGCTAGGGGAGGCTACCGGATGATCACCGCGCAGAACCGCTTTTGCTGAGACATGAAATATCGGATTGGTCATGCTGCCGAACGCATGACGGGTTAAAATAAAATTTGATCGGTCGATTCAGCCGTTCCAGATATTCGTGTCACCACATCTAACTCGTCTGCACCAAACAACTGGGCGGTTTCGATCTGATGTTGCAGGACACGCAAATTCGCCTCCGAAGCATCTTTTCCCTGTGCAGCACGGTGGCTGATGCGATCGCGTAACGTGGCGAGATCCACCTGTATATCCAGTATACGAAAACACACACCGCGCCGTTGTGCAATCTTCCTGAACAAGTCACGTTGCCAGTATGCGAGGAAAGCTGCATCGACGATTACCGGATAGCCTGCGCACAACAAACTCTCTGCTAGACGCGCCAAGTGGGTATAAGTACGGAAGCTGGCTTCCTCCGAATACAGTGCCTCTCCTATTCCACTGCTACTGCGCGCCAGAGCGTCAAAACCGGCCAGACGCTTGCGTTCGATATCGGAACGCAAGCGGATCATTCCTTTATCTTGCAGCAGTGACTGTGTGAGCGTGGTCTTACCGGAACCTGACAGGCCGTGCGTAATCCAGAGTTGAACCGGTATATTTTGAGACAGATTCTCGGCCAGATGCAAAAAGGCACTAACTTCGGCGCTGCTTGTTCCGGCATTGCCGTCATCCGACTGTTTGGCGCGCAGAGCCGCGACTTTAGCGCGCACCAATGCGCGGTATACGGCGTAATAACGCAACAGCGCCATGCCATCATAGTCGCCGCTGATCTCCAACCAGGCATTGAGAAAACGCATGGCCAAGTCACGGTGCTGGCGATGCAGCAAATCCATAAAACAAAATGCAACTTCCGAGATGACATCAATCCAGCGCAAGGCTGAATTAAATTCAATACAGTCGAAAATCAGTAACTGGCCGTTCACCCAGGCCAGATTGCCCAAATGCAGATCGCCATGACACTCACGGACCCAGCCATCACGTTTGCGTTCGCGCATCAATGGTGTGAGTCGACCGTGTTCGGCAACACTCCAGCATTGCAACTCCGCCAAACGCTGCCTTTCCGCCGTACCCTCCAATAGACCGGTTAAGTGTTGAAAATTTTCTACGACTGATTGTGCTATCGTGTCTGGCTCACCCCACAGACTATCCGCGGACGCACGGGCACATTCAGTAAGGTGGAAATGCGCCAGCCGTGCGGCAAGTTGGTCTATTTGCACGGTGGCCAGTTTACCGCGTTCTTCAATAGAATCAAGGGTTGCACCGAAAGGAAACTGGCGCATTTTCACGGCATATTCGATGATCTCACCTTGGCCGTCGATACGCGGGGTATCCGAGCTGCCGGTGATGGCAACCACACCAATATAAATTTCTGCCGCGAGCCGACGATTCAAACGCACCTCTTCGACACAAGCCTGCTGCCGTTGCTCCAGCATGCTAAAATTTAAAAATCCCAGATTCAACGGCTTTTTAAGCTTGTAAGCATACTCTCCGGTGAGCAACACCCAGGAAATATGCGTTTCAATCAACTGTACCTTTCCAACTGCGTGGTTATAGCAGGCCGGGCTGATCAGCGCGCGAATGAGCGTTGGCAGTTTCTCTAATTTACTCATCATCTGTACAGAGTGAAGCAGCTTTATCATAAAGAATGCTCTTTAATCTGCAATGGCCAGTGAGATTGCCAGGCGCCTGTGTCTTGATGAAGGCTTGGTCTCAGCGCGGACTGGAGAAATTCTTGCCATTATGCTTGTGGTTGAGGCGGAACTCGGATTTTCTGTTAGATCTCAACGATAAAAATTGGCATTGACCGGAGTATGGTGGTCATGGATACTCAAATTTATGCGGTCGATTTTCCATCCTTCTTTAATTCTTTGCCTTTGGGTCGTATGAAACAAATAAATAAAATCAGTATATTACACTTCGTTCTGTATAACCGCGGCCATGCGGGAATGTGCAATATTCTGATGTCAGTACAGAATGCGCTGATAATAGCCAAACTGACTAACCGCGAACAAATCGTTTTCTATTCTGACAGCCATGTTTTCAATTCCGGCAAAAAACTGGGTATTTTTGATTTCTTTGACGTCAAATACAAGTTTTCGGTCAAGCCGCTGTCCGAATATCCTGAAAACATAGCTTCATTGCCTGATTTCAGTGATTGCTGTTTCTATAAACATGACCGGCCCAACCCCTCCTTTATTAATGGTCGCCAGGCCGTTGATCTGAATAGTTTTGCTGCCTTTGAAAATATCGGTACCAATGAAGTCACCCTGGGCTATTACGCTTATTTGTTTTTCTTAAAGGGCGAGCTAAAAGATAAGTTGGTAGATTTTATTAAAGAGGCCATTACGCCCAAACAAAAATACCTTGGTAGCGCGCTAAAAATAAAACAGAAATTCGGTTCATATCAATCAATTCATCTTCGTCGAGGTGATTATTTATCCGTTCCAGGCACTCGCAACGCTGTGGTTACATGGGAGGAAATGTTGCCCAACATCTCCCCGCTGCTGGATAAAGGCATCCCTGTTCTGATGCACACCGACGAAGCGGATGAGGCTTATTTTCAACCCATGGTTGAGGCTGGTTATACGCTTTATTTTTTTGAAAAAGAATTGCTTTCCGATTTGGATGATGCCGAGAAAGGTCTCATCTCTTTGCTGGTGGCGGCTCATGCCGATCGCTTCATGGGAACAATGATTAGTACGTTTACTGGCATCATCCAGCAGTACCGTCGTCAACATGGAGATTATTCTCCATTCAAATATCTGTATTCCCAGATAGCTTCCGTAAAACTAAGAGCCGGTGAGATAGCCGGCTAGTTTTTTGGGGTTTACTCATGGAATCGCATCCAGCTTTCTGATGGTTTCAAAAAAACATTGTTTTTTATGATGGAATATCCGGAGTGTTATCCGGATAAAAATTTTAAAATTGAGTACGCTTTAAAGGTCTATCCGGGCTTTCTGAAGGCAAGGGAACTCGATTATCTGGCTGGCGTTTTTGCATCTAAAAAAACTGATTATGACGCTCGCCAGAATAGAAACAGGACTGTCCTGCATCTCGACAAGGATGAAATCCTGAGAGAGGCTGCCGAGCGGGTCTTGAAAATCACCGGGATAAGCGATCATTTTTTTGAAAATGATGTGCAGTTTTTTGAGCAGCAAGAGGGCGGTGAAACTTTCTTGCATAGTGATTCGCTAGCCGGGGACATTGGGGCTAAAAGACGTGTAAGCGTATTGTTTTATTTAAACGATGACTATGTAGGCGGCTATTTGGACTTCCCTTATCTCAAAACGAGAATTTCACCCTCCATGGGCATGATGATGTGCTTCCCGATCGTCAATCAATACGGCGAACAGATGGCGGATTTTTCCCATTCGGCCAGCGTGATCACCCGGGGTAGCAAACGGATGTGTTATTTGACGCTTAAAGCAAACATTGTACCCGGCACTGCATTAGAGAATTTTCGCCGGAACAATCTCTGTTACTGGCAACATCCCGGCTTGAACTGGATATCCGCGCAGAATCTCTACTGAGTGACGTTGCGGTGGAAATTGACTGGACAGTTTTAGTCGAGACCGCAAATTTACAGGGTGTAACAGGTTTGTTTTGCAGCAGCCTGCTAAAAATGCCGGAAGCACTTGTGCCGGAGGGAATCATGCAAGCCTGCCGCGAGCATCTGCGCCGGCGCGAATCATCAAATCAAACGCTGTCTGATCAATTAAGCCACGCTCTTACCGAATTGAATGCGATAGGCATTGAAGCCATCCCTTACAAGGGGCCGACACTGGCGATAACCGCATACCAAAACATTAGCCTGCGCACCTTTCGGGATCTGGATTTTCTTATCCGCGAAGAACAGATTCAGCCCTGTCTGGATAAACTGCGCGAGCTCGGCTATGTCCATGAGCGAAACTTGTCACCCAAACAGTGGCAGGCGTTTTTGCGATATGCAGGGCAGGACATCCTTTTCGGAAAAGGTATACCATTTGAACCCCACTGGGCCTTCGTGCCACGGACACTGGCGTTAGAGATTGACTATCCGGGGTTATGGCAACGGTCTTTTCAAAAATTGTTCAACGCTCAAGGTATCTTGAGTCTTGCGCCAGAAGATGAACTTATAGTTCTATGCGTACACGGCTCCAAGGAAAAATGGAGCCAACTCAAATGGGTTGTGGATGTGGCCGAGTTCGTCAGACACCACCCCGCTCTAGACTGGAAGAGTCTGGTCGGTCGTGCCGAAGCGCAGGGTCTTGCCCGCATGGTTGTTCTGGGTCTTGGCCTCGCACAGCACCTGCTGGATGCGCGAATGCCCCAGTCAGTCATGCAGTGGATGGAAAAAGATGCATACGCCCAGAAGTGGAGCAAAAAACTCGCGACACACTTTTTTGAGACGCGCGAGGGAGCGGAGCTGTCGATCTATGAGCCATGCAGGTTTCACTGGTCTATGCGTGAAAAAATCGGTGATCGATTGCGCTATCTGTTTCGCACACTAACTCAACCCAGAGTGCAGCATTTTTCTGATATAGCATTCCCTGACGGCTTATTTATGCTTTACACACCCTACAAACTCATCCACGACTATCTGGCATTGCCGGTGTGGCTTTGGTTGAAAGCGAACCGCCGCAAAATAAATCCCAAAAAAGCTTCTGCAATGGCAAATATTGATGCGCCCAACTGAAGGCACCCATCTTTTCTTTATCGGTGATGAAGGTGTGCTGTTTTACGAACCAGCGCAGAAATTATTTCATCTCAATACCACCGCCACCTTTATCTGGTGTCAACTGGAGGAGCGCAAGAGCAGGGCTAATATCCAAGCTGATTTGCAAACAACGTTTACACTTTCGCAAGACGTTGCGGCGCGGTATCTGGAGCAGACCGAGACACGCCTCCAGATACTCGGTGTGCTCAAGGGCTTTGAGAAACCTTCCCCATCCGAATCGGCAACAAAAACGGAAAAATCCGAACCCATCGATTATGGCAACGTAACCTTCGTTGCCGAGCGTCACTACCGCCTGCTAAGTTCCCGCATCCATCTGCGTTTCACCCATGCCTATCAGTTGGCGCTGGTCGATCCCGTCTTGCAACACTTGCACGACGAAGCATCACCGGAGCCAACGGTTACGCTCGATATCATTATGGGAGAAAGTGACCGTATCTTTATTTGTCGCGATCAGCTGCCGGTACTTTCGTGCAACGAATACAAGCGGCTCGCTCCCTTGGCCAAAAGCCTGGTTTGGCAAACCGCGATCAATGCGCATGATTATTTCCTGAATATCCATGCCGGGGTGGCCAGTGATGGCAAGCAGTGCTATTTGTTTCCTGCTGCACCGGGCAGTGGCAAGTCAACCTTGACTGCTGCGCTGGTTCATCACGGTTTCGAGTACTTCTCCGACGAAGTAGCCCTGCTGCATGAGGGAGGTTTGCATGTTGAACCGGTGCCGCTGGCACTGTGCGTAAAAAACACCGGGGTGGCGGTGCTTGCCCGCTATTACCCGCAACTGCATGAACTCAGTGATGGAAAAAGCGTGCGTTACCTGTCGCCACCGGCACAGGCCATACCACCTGCGAAGACTCGGCGTCCGGTGGCCGCTATCATCTTTCCGTGTTATGCCCCGGAAAAAGCGACGGCGCTCGAACTCATCGGGAGTGCGGAGGCACTTCAGTCGTTGATGCGCGAATGTCTGATCGTGGACACGCGGCTGAGCTTGGACAAGGTTGCCGGCTTGTTAGCCTGGATTGAAAAAACCCCTTGTTACCGCTTGACGGTATCCGATCTTGAAGAGGCGGTCGTACTCATGCAGGCACTAAGTAAACAGGGCAAATAACCGGGGGCAAGTTCGCCAACCATCGTATTTCTACGTAAAGGATCAGGCACAAGGTTCGGCTGCCTGATGAAATAAAAAAATTAATTCGACCTCTTTAAAATGTTAGTATCAAACAGTACTTGGGCAGCTGAGTACTACAATACTTGGCTAACAGGAGTAATAATTCAATGAAAAATATCCCCCCGATCGATGGTCCTCGTCGTAAGTTTCTGGAAAAAGCGGGCAGTACAGCCGCACTGGCTCCAGCCATTGGATTATTACTGGCTGCCGATATAAAGCTCGCACAAGCGGCCAATCCATACAGCAATTCACCTACGCCTTCTGCGCCTACGCCTCCGGCGCCTACGCCTATCGTGTCTCCGACTGCTCCTACGCCTTCGGCGTGAGAAGGTAAGGGCGGGCCGCCTGACGAGTAGGCGGCCTTCCCCTGTTGACATTAACCCGCCATATACGCGACCCCGGCGCCCCGACCTCATCAAGGGGATTCGCGCCGGTACCGCCCAGCGGCAAACGATTATCTAAGACATGAACACCATCTGGCTCGCCTCCTATCCCCGCAGCGGCAATACCTTGCTGCGAACGATTTTGTGGCAGTGTTTCGGGCTGCGCTCGGCCAGCGTTTATCCCAATGATCTCGGTGGGAATCGTAACTGGAAGAATATGTCGGCCATATCGACTATCCGCCATATCGTCCAATTCGACTGCCTGATTCGAACATTTTATTAAAAAAAACCCACGAATACGCCCTGGATAATCATCCTGCAATATACGTCATCAGAGATGGCAGAGCCGCCTCCGTCAGTTTGAGCAATTTCTACGAAAAAACCCTTTCTTTAAAGGCTGTCATTGAAGGACAACACCGGTTTGGCACGTGGTCAAACCATGTCAACGCATGGAATCCTTGGGAGCGTCCAAATACTTTGTTGCTGAAGTACGAGAACATGGCAAATGATTTGCCGACAACCCTGGACAGCATCAGCACCTTTTTAAAACGTGAAGTGATAAATGAAAATCTCCCGGACAGAAATATTATTGCAGCTGCAGATAATAAAAAAGCTGATACTGGAACAGATGGACAATGGGTAACCGCACCAAAGGATTGGCGACCTGAACTTTCTGGTGATCTTCTAAACCGGTTTAACGAGTTAAATCAGGATGTCCTCAGAAAAGCTGGATATATAGACTAGAGGTGCCCTAGATTAGGTGTTGACTGATTGACGTGGCGGCGACTATTTGGCCGCCGTTTTTGCTTCAACCCGGATAATCCATTAGGAAATTTAACCAGCATCCCCCTTTTCAAAAGGGGGGAGAGCTTGCGAGGGGACAGAGGGAGATTTTTGTGTCCCCGCAACGCTCAAAGCCCCCCGAACATGGCCACGAAACAAATTCCATGCCACCTGACTTTGTCACGATTAAACGACTGCTTGTTATTTCACAACGAAAACGGGCTGATGCGGTATGCCATTTGGTGCGGCATTGCTTGTAATCACACTTTCAGACACAACTATAGCTCAAGCAAAGTTTGCTACACTATGCGCCTCATGCATAAGTATGGAGATACACGATGTTCAATGCAAAATTCTTCGATGAAGTTTCCGCCAAGTTAAGCAAAGCGGTGGCTAACAGCCCGGCAAAAGATGTTGAGAAGAATGCCCGCGCCTTGCTAGCGCAAGGTTTTACCAAGCTGGATCTGGTGACGCGTGAGGAATTCGATGTGCAAACCCAGCTGTTATCACACACAATTGAAAAATTGACGGCACTGGAGGCACGAGTCGCCGCCCTTGAAGCACAAGCAACCCCTAAAGAAGCACCAGCATCCCCTCAATAAATGAGCCTCGCGGTTTTATATAGCCGCGCCCTCTCCGGCATGGATGCCGCGCTGGTCACTGTCGAGGTGCATCTCGCCAATGGCCTGCCCAGCTTTACCATTGTCGGCCTGCCGGAAACTGAAGTGAAAGAAAGCAAGGATCGCGTCCGTGCGGCCTTGCTGACTTGCCAGTTTGAATTTCCCAGCCGCCGCATCACGGTTAATCTCGCGCCTGCCGATCTGCCCAAGGAAAGCGGACGCTTTGATTTACCCATCGCGCTAGGCATTCTCGCCGCATCTGGACAGATACCCTCAAACCGCCTTGCCGAATATGAGTTTGCCGGTGAACTGGCGCTTACCGGCGAGCTAAGACCGATACGCGGTGCGCTTGCAATGACCTATCACGCAGCATCCAACGGGCGGGCATTTATTCTTCCTGAAATAAATGCGGTCGAAGCGGCGCTGGTAGAAGATGCGGCAGTATATCCTGCCCAATCTTTGTTGCAGGTGGCGGCACATTTGTCTGGTCGCGCTACACTCACCCGTCAAGTCGCCAGTGCACAGCCTGTTATGCCGGACTATCCGGACATGCGCGAAGTGAAGGGTCAAGGTCAGGCCAAGCGCGCACTGGAGATTGCCGCCGCTGGCGGCCACAGCGTGCTGATGAGCGGCCCGCCCGGTACCGGCAAATCAATGCTGGCGGCGCGTTTCCCCGGCATCCTGCCGCAAATGACTGAAGCTGAAGCATTGGAAAGCGCAGCCATGCAATCGTTAGGCGGCATGTTTGATGTAAGCCGCTGGAAAACGAGACCGTACCGATCACCGCATCACACTGCATCAGCTGTAGCTATGGTCGGCGGCGGCAGCAATCCGCGTCCCGGTGAAATCTCTATCGCAATGCACGGCGTACTGTTCCTTGATGAATTGCCGGAATTTGAGCGCCATGTACTGGAAGTGCTGCGCGAGCCGCTGGAGAGTGGGCGAATCACCATCTCTCGCGCTGCTCGCCGCGCCGATTTCCGCGCGCAATTTCAGTTACTTGCTGCAATGAACCCTTGCCCGTGCGGCTATCTTGGCCATTACAACGGCAAGTGCCGTTGCACCCCCGATCAAATTGCGCGCTATCGCGGCAAAATTTCTGGTCCGCTGTTAGATCGCATAGACATTCAGATCGAAGTTCCCGCAGTGCCACAGGAAACCTTGCTCAAACAGGGTGATGGAGAAACAAATAGTGCTATTCAAGCGCGTGTGAACATAGCGCGGCAACGTGCATTAACCCGCCAGAACAAACCGAATGCACAACTTACGGTAAGCGAGATTGATGCTCTCTGTGCGCCCGATGCACAAGGTGCAGCTCTGTTGCAGCAAGCCATCAGCCGTCTGAATTTATCTGCACGCGCTTATCACCGCGTACTCAAAGTGGCGCGCACTGTTGCCGATCTGGCAGGCAACGAGAACACTCTTGCTTGTCACATCGCCGAGGCTGTACAGTATCGCAGGATGGGCAGACAGGGATAGTTGGAAACAGCAGATCTATACCTCAGTCTCATTTTCGGCCGATATAAACACCGTCAAATGGAATTCATAATGATTTTTCCATAATGCAATTCTGGCACGTGATTCCATGCAAGAATGCTACCGCAAAATCATATTTGCTTGACACGGTTTCTGTACAATCCATACCATTGCAGCCTATATATTAATTACCACCGTTTTTTTGATTGCCATTGGGGGTTTGTTGTGTCGTTCGAAACTATAAAACAATCTCTTGTCTCAGATATGTCCGTTGTGGACAGAATTATACGTACCCGTTTACATTCAGATGTGGCACTGGTCAATCAGATGAGCGAGTACATTATCAATAATGGCGGCAAACGGTTACGCCCGGCATTGGTGGTGTTATCCGCCAAGGCATTAGGTTACACCGGCGAATATCATCATGGCCTGGCGGCGGTGGTGGAGTTCATTCATACCGCCACATTGCTGCACGACGACGTGGTGGATGAATCGGAGCTGCGCCGTGGGCAAGCAACCGCCAGCGCCTTATTTGGTAATGCAGCTAGTGTACTGGTTGGCGATTTTTTATATTCGCGAGCTTTTCAAATGATGGTGGAAGTAAATGACATGCGTGTAATGCAAACGTTGGCTGACGCTACCAACACTATTGCAGAAGGTGAAGTATTGCAATTGCTGAGCTGTCATGACGCGAGTGTGGATGCAACCAGTTATTTGCGCGTGATCTATTGCAAAACAGCCAAGCTATTCGAGGCGGCGATGCGTCTGGGCGCTATCCTGGCGCAGGTTGACAGCGCCACCGAAGAAGCTGTGGCGAAGTATGGCATGCACTTGGGAACAGCATTCCAATTGGTGGACGATACTCTGGATTATTCTGGTGACGAGCAAGCAACCGGCAAAAACTTAGGCGATGACCTATCTGAGGGCAAGCCCACATTGCCGCTTATTTATGCCATGCAGCATGGTGACGCCAGCCAAACTGCAACGGTAAAGCTAGCCATTGAGCAAGGCAACATCGAAGGTTTTGCCGAAGTATTGCAGGTGATCAAACAAACCGGTGCCCTGGAATATACCCGGCAACAGGCACAAAGGGAATCAGATGCGGCATGCGCGGCACTGTCTACCTTGCCCGATACGGCTTACAAACAATCTCTACTACAATTAGCTGATTTTGCCGCCACACGGCAATTTTGATTAGGCTAATCTTAGATAAATCACCCCGAATGTTGCAAACAAAATTTCGCTGTTACTCGTCCCTTCTTTGAGCAAATACTGAACTATTAGAGTTTTCCCTCTCGCGGATCCGAATCCTGCTGCTGGCAATTCCAAAAAAATTTAACAAAATCCCAAGAACCTCTTCCAGCGACAAAATGGACACCTTGAGCTGTCCATTCAATAAAATTTATTCACAATCATCACGCGAACTTATAAAACAGTCAAAGTGAATTACCGCAGAAATCAGCTGCTAATCATAGCTTAACCCGCCCACTGCATAACCTACAATGGGCACCATCCGATGATAACCAACAGAGTTTTATGACGCTTTTCGATTTAAATTTTCACTCGCACGCTAACACAAACATTCTCCCGATTCCGACAGAGAGAACTGTGAGAGATAAAATTTTTCGTCTATTTAATTTTTAATTAAAATTATGATTAATGACACCGACTCTTCTGAAATCGCGCGAAAAACCCTGAGCACCTTGGCCGCACGCAAGATCGCTCCAACACCGGACAACTATACGCGCCTGTATAAGGAAATTAGCGGTAAACCGGATGCCAATAGCGCAGACCAAAGTTTGGCATTGGAGGCGCAACCTCTTCAGGAATCAACCGACGGCAAATTGAAACTAGCCTGGCCGAACCTGATCCGCAACCTGCTCACACAACTGGAAACTTCGCATAAGGGCATCACTATTACGCGCAAAAAACAAGGCGTGGGAACCGTACTGAACAAATTCAACGATGACTCCAATGTTCTATTCTCAAAATTGCAGGGGTTAATAGATTCTTGGGGAAATACAACTACGCCCAATCCTGATGAACTAATCCCGACAAAACTGGAATCAGAAGCAGCGAAAAATATCATATACCCTGCCTCAGTAAACATTACTGGCATTCCTGACATATCTATTGATACTACAATAGATATTAAATTGGTAGAACAACTGCGCGAGTTGCTGGCGCAATCTCTTGAAAGCACACACAGCAAAGAACCTGATCTGAAGAGTGAAATTCAGGCATTGGCGCAACAAACACGTACAACCAGCGATTATGGTCAAGCCACTAAACTGAATAAGCAACTACGCAAGCTCTGGATCAAGCTGGAATTACGCGACAACGACAATTTCAACATTCAGGAAGGATTGATGCGCCTGTTTCGCCTCTTGGTGGAAAACGTCGGCGAACTGGTGTCCGAAGACAAGTGGCTGCACGACCAGATTCTTAACCTGCAGGAAATCATCGAGCACCCCATCAGTAAACACACAATCGCCAATGCAGAACGCAACCTGCGCAGCACGATCATCAAGCAAAGCTTGCTAAGACAAAACATGATCGATGCCAAGACCACGCTTAAAAGCCTGATGACCAGCTTCATCGATCGCCTGAGTGAAATGACCGACAGCACTGGTGCATATCACAATAAAATTGAAGGTTATAGCCTGAAAATCGGGCAAGCAGATAACCTCACTGAATTAAGCCACATCCTGGGCGATATCATGCAAGATACGCGCATCATCCAGGCTAGCTCAATGCGCTCACACGAAGAGCTGGTCAGCACAAGGAAACAGGCGCACATTGCCGAAGAACGTGTCAAGCAACTGGAGCAGGAACTGGAACAAGTAAGCGAATTAGTACGCGAAGACCAACTTACTGGAGCACTCAACCGGCGCGGCCTCGATGATGTGCTGGATCGTGAAATAAAACGCGCTGACCGCCAGCAGACGCCAGTCAGCATCGCGCTGCTCGACATTGATAACTTCAAGCAACTTAACGACTCCTTGGGCCACCAGACCGGCGACCAGGCATTAGTGCATTTAATCCAGGTAATTAAAAATGCCCTGCGCCCGACCGATGAAGTGGCACGTTATGGCGGCGAAGAATTCCTGATTATCCTGATAGATACCAACCTGGAAGAGGCAATGACGACCGTAATCCGCCTGCAGCGCGAGCTCACCAAAAATCTTTTCCTGCATAACAATAATCGACAGCTGATTACCTTTAGCGCTGGGGTCGCGCTACATACAAGCGGTGAAGACCCTGAATCAACAATCGGGCGTGCGGACGGAGCCATGTACAAAGCCAAGCGGGCTGGTAAAAATCGTGTATTTGCAGCCGATTGACAGAGAACTGTGTTTCAGGTTGACAGGCATGTATTTATTATATGAAGTCCATCATCAAGTAGTGCGTTCGGCCTTCCCGCGAAGGCAGTAACGCGAAGGCAGTAACTCAGATGCTTTAATTACGCCAGATTCCCGTCTTCACGGGAAGGCCGAGGCAAATTATTATAAAAACATTCTACGCTTCATACAAAAAATCAAGTGCGTACTAAAGTTTTTTCTGATCTATCCGTTAACTGAAATAACTGTGGTTAATGCGCCTGGCAACATAAGGCAAGCCAAAGTAAACGGCAACCATGCCGGAAAAAATCAGTTAAAGGAGAATTAAAATGCCCTCAGTTATTAATACCAATGTTGCATCCCTGAATGCTCAACGCAACCTAGGCACCTCGCAAAGTGCACTACAAACCTCTTTGCAACGCTTATCTTCTGGCCTGCGCATCAATAGCGCCAAAGACGATGCCGCAGGTATGGCGATCACCGAACGGATGACATCGCAAATTCGCGGCCTCAATCAAGCTTCGCGTAACGCCAACGACGGCGTCTCTTTAGCACAAACCGCTGAAGGTGGATTGGCTGAGGTTGGCAACAATCTGCAGCGTATCCGCGAACTGGCAATTCAATCTGCCAATTCGACTAATTCTTCATCTGACCGTACTTCGCTCAATGCTGAAGTAACCCAGTTACTCGCTGAAATACAGCGTGTAGCAACCACTTCCCAATTTAATGGTCAAAACATACTTGACGGTACATTCACTGCGGCACAGTTCCAGGTCGGTGCGAATGCCAATCAGACTATTACAGCCAGCACAGGAAATTCCCAAACATCGGCGCTTGGTTCTTATCAAGTAGCCAGCAACAGTATTTCGGCTGTAAGCGGCACTGCACTCACAGCGGGTCAATTGACACTCAACGGCATTGATGTAGGTAGCTCAACATCAGGTTCAGCCGAGGCGATTTCTGCTGCCATTAACGGTGCATCTAACCAAACCGGTGTCACCTCTTCAGCCTCCACTGTAGTGACCAGTTCTGTAACCAATCCTTTGCTACGCAACCAATCGCTGCAATCCGGCGACTTGGTCATTAATGGCGTGAGCATTGGTGCGGTTGCAGGCTCCAGCAACGTTGCGACACAAGGCAGCAACGTCGCTGCCGCAATCAATGCGGTATCAACCCAAACCGGGGTTACAGCAGCGGCAAATGGCGGCACTGGTGCGCTAACACTAACGTCAAACACCGGCAAGACTATCGACATCACTACCAATGCGGCCACAACGGCTGACGGTGCTACCCGAGTGGAGAATGCCACCGGCCTGGAAATGGCGGGAGCCACGAAATCCTTCGGCAACAGCGTCATCACCGTTGCCGCAGGTGCCCGCCAAGTAGTCACCAATACTTCAACTACCACATCCTCTGCCGCCGACACCTTGACTGTGGCCGGTGTCACCTTCACCTATAGCGCTGCCGCCAACAGTGCTACCAACATCCAAATCAGCGCTGTCGCGAATACCCAAGCAGCCAATGTCAGTGCCGCACTCAACTTGAACAGCACGGTAACAAGCGCATTCACCGTTGCGGCGTCGAGTGGAGCTGACGTGACTCTGACGGCAAAAAGCAACGTGTTATCGACTGCATATTCCGACGGCTTGGCTTCCGCAACGGCAACCGCCGGTGCTAGCTCATGGGCTCAAGGTACGGCAGGTGCGGGAGTTGCGGTCGGCGACACCATGAAAGTCGGTGGTCTTACTTACGAATTCACGCGGCACAACGCGACCGCTGTGGCTACCGCAGGCAACATCCAGGTAAAACTGGGTACCGGTGGTGCTAATGCAGCCGCTGACGATATTTTGACGGCCACCAACCTCGCCGCGGCCATCTCCGCCCAACAGGCTGCAGGCAATGGCACGGTGGGGTTCACCTCCAGGACCGCTGGTGCAGTTACCGTGACCAACACTCTGTACGGCACCGCTGGTGTCGTGGCGGTACCAACGGAACCAATATCCCTCGGTACCGCAGGTGCAGTGGCCAGCATTGACACGGCGGGCGTCAGTGGGGTCTATGCCACCAGCAGCACCAAGGGAACGTTGACACTTAACTCTGCCAACACGTTCAGCATTGGTGGAACATCTCCTGCTGCTGCGGGCTTGAGTACAGCCAATGTCGGTCTGACTGCAATTAACACTGTGGATATTTCGACGCTATCAGGTGCAAATAATGCGATTTCGCTGATTGACGGTGCGCTAAGTCAGGTCAGCACTATACGCGGCAGCATGGGTGCCTTGCAAAACCGTTTTGCAAGCGTGGTGTCCAGTCTGTCTGCATCATCAGAGAACCTTTCTTCTGCGCGCAGCCGGATTTTAGATGCAGACTTTGCGGCGGAAACTGCACAACTGACCCGTAACCAGATTCTGCAACAAGCAGGTACGGCGATGCTGGCACAAGCGAACCAATTGCCAAACAGTGTGTTGTCTCTACTGAGGTAATGCGTTAGATGATTAATCCCAGCCGAAATAATTCGGCTGGGCCTTTAATAGAAAAGGAGAGGCAACATGCTTATCCAAAGTACTAGCAACATGGCTCAGGCTTCATCGTCTGGCAAAATTTCAAGCAACGGGCTCGCCAACGATGGCAAGCCTATTGTCGTTTCTGCCCCATCTTCTCATAGTGCAGTCCAGCTTGGCGTGTCACTTGAATTGCCCCGGATAGCAGCAGTGCAGATTGCCGAACAACAAGCCTCTTCTGCCCAATTGCGAAACGCTACAGACAACGTCAATAAGGTACTTAAGCAGTCAAACAAGAATTTGGAGTTCAGTGTGGACACTGACACCCAAAAGCCTGTAGTCAAGCTGATAGATACAGATACCGGTGATTTGATTCGTCAATATCCCACGGAAGAAATGTTGGCTATTTCCAGCGCAATAGGCCAGTTTCAGCAGGGCGTATTGCTGAAACAAAAGGCCTAAGGAGAGACAAATCATGGCAACCGCAGCCACATCAGCTACCTCGTCAACCAATCTGGACGTCAATAGCATTGTAAGTCAGTTGATGACGGTCGAGCGGCAACCAATCAACAAGCTCAACGTCAAGGAAGCGGGCTACCAAACCAGGCTTTCTGCCTACGGTAGCATAAAAGGGGCAGTAGCCAGCTTTCAAACTACAATGCAGGGTTTGAGCAGCGCGAGCAAGTTTACCAATCTCGATGCCATTCCTTCTGATGACACCATTTTGTCCGCTACTGCCAGTAGTATCGCGGTGGCGGGCACTTACTCTTTGGAAGTGACCAGCCTGGCCCAGGCACAGAAACTTGTCGCCACTGGGCAAGCCAGTAGCACTGCTGCCATCGGCGATGGTACTGCGACTACGGTCACTTTCGATTTTGGTACCATTAACGGCGGGACGCTGGATCCGATAACCAAAAAATATACCGGTGTTACCTCGTTCGGCTCAAACGGCAATGGCACCAAGAGCATCACCATAGACAGCAGCAATAATTCTCTGCAAGGCATACGCGATGCCATCAACGCTGCCAAGACGGGAGTAACAGCGACCATCATCAACGACGGCGGCGCTGCGCCCTATCGCCTTGCGCTGTCATCGGACAGCAATGGCGTAAGCAATAGCCTGAAGATTTCCGTAAGCGGCGATGCAAACGTGAGTAACCTGTTGGCGCAAGATCCTGCGGCTACGCAAAATTTGTCCGAGACTGTTACCGCAAAAAATGCCGACTTCAAGGTGAATGGCGTATCAGTCAGCAAGACCTCAAACTCTGTCTCCGATGTGATACAGGGAGTCACGCTCAATCTGAAAAAAATCACCACGACACCGACAACTTTGACCGTGGCTCATGACAATGCCTCTGTAAGCAACTCGGTCTCCGGCTTTGTGAAGGCTTACAACGACCTTTCCAAAACACTAAGAGATATTTCTGCTTACAACCCTTCAACCAAACAAGCGGCGATTTTGCAGGGCGATAGCACCGTGCGTTCCCTGCAATCGCAGTTGCGAAACGCGATTGGATCACCGGTCGCAGGGGCTTCCGGCGCGCTGACCACGCTGTCGCAAATAGGCATTTCTTTCCAAAAAGATGGCTCCCTCGGGCTGGACAACGGCAAGCTCAATAGCGCAATAGCCAATAATATCAGCGACATTGCCAGTTTGTTTACCACTGTAGGCAAGGGAACGGATAGTTTGGTCACCTATAACTCCGCAACTAGCAATACCAAAGCCGGTAGCTATGCAGTGAATGTGATCCAAATTTCCACCCAAGGCAATACCGTAGGGAATGCTGCGGCCAACACCACCATCACAAATGCAAATAAAGCGCTGGACTTAACCGTTAATGGAGTTAGCACTTCAGTGACGTTGGATTTGGGGATTTACACAGCTCAAACATTGGCTGCCGAATTGCAAGCCAAAATAAATGGTGCTAGCACATTTAGCAGCGCGGGTATTACGGTTGCGGTTACGCAAAGTAGCGGTGTGCTCTCGATAACTTCGTCCAGCTATGGCTCCAGCTCCAGCGTTGCTATCGGCGGGGCTGGTGTCAGTGACTTGCTCGGCGCGATTCCCACGCAAACCGCTGGGGTGGACGTTGCGGGATCCATTGGTGGGGTAATCGGCATCGGTTCCGGCCAGATATTGAGCGACTCACAAGGCTTGAATATCACCATTAACGGCGGCGCATTAGGCGACCGTGGAAGCTTGAATTACTCGAATGGCTATGCATTCTCACTCGACAAATGGGCAAGCTCAGTATTGACAACCGACGGCGCGCTCGCCAGTCGCACTGAGGGAATTAACACCTCCATCAAGGACGTAGGCAGCCGCCGCACTGCAATGGAAACCCGCTTGCTAGGCATCGAAAAGCGCTATCGCGCACAATTTTCATCACTGGATATGATGCTGAGCAGCATGAATCAAACCAGCAATTATTTAACCCAACAACTCGCACAAATCGCCAAATTATAACTTGGGAGAATTACCATGAACACCACTACTGCAATCAAGGCCTACAACAAAGTTGATATTGAATCAGGCGTGAATGCGGCTGACCCGCACAAGCTCATTTTGATGCTATATCAAGGCGCATTACTGGCGATAATATCGGCCAAGAACCAAATTTTGCGCGAGGAAACCGCCGCCAAGGGTGCATCTATTTCCAAGGCTATCACGATTATCGACGAAGGACTGAAAGCCTGCCTCGACAAGAACGCCGGTGGCGAACTGGCGCAGAATCTCTCCTCCCTGTATGACTACATGAACCAGCGCCTGTTGATTGCCAACTTGAAAAACGACACCGACATCCTGGACGAAGTAAGCCAATTGCTAGCCGAACTAAAAGGGGCGTGGGAAAGCATACGTTCAGCAGTCCCATCTACCTTGCCCGCTACCCCCAACATCGTCCGCCAACAAGCTATCCCTACTGTTAAGTCGCAAGTACTCATCGCCCAATCAACAATAACCACGCCGCTACAGTCAGCAATCGGCAGACATGCAATGTCAGCTTATGGAAGCGTATAGACAGTGAACAAGTGTCTACTCGCCCACTCCCTCCCTCATTACATATTACGGAATGAAGATGAAAAAAATGCTTGGAACCAAGCCACAGTTATCAAAACTCTACCCGATATGCTGAATGGCGACGCTTGATTGCACCTACAACATAAGACAAATCGAAATGGTCAGCGACACAGTACCGCGATCGACAAACCAAGATTAAAGGATGTAAACCATGGATCCAGTCATTGAAAATTACGAATTTCTTTCATCTATCACCGCCCAGATGCGCGTGGCCGCCACACATGGCCAATGGGATCAGTTAGTGGAATTGGAGAAACAGTGTAGCCAGCATGTAGAAGTCATGAAAACTCAAGATGTAGGCATCTCGCCAGACGAGAATACACGATTGCGTAAAGTGGAATTGATCCGTAAAATCCTTGAGGACGATGCGGAAATCCGCAACCATACTGAACCATGGGTGGCTCAATTACAGCGCATCATGCATAGCACGGGGCAAGAGCGCCGTTTGCAGCAGACCTACTCCAGCGAATATTAACAATTTAGAGTGCGTGCGGACATGACCGTGCTTCAGGAAAATGGCGTAATGCTGCAGCACTCTGCATAACATGCCAAATGCACATGCTGCCTGTCAAACTCCTGAACACACTCAAGGTGCTCGCATTAGCGCAAAAAACACTTCCAGCTGCTACAGTTGAAGCTACGCCCAGAACGGGACAGCTTGAGCCGGGACAAAAAATTCAGGGCATTGTGCAAACCCAGGTATCCCCCGGTCTGTTCAATGTGCGTATTGGCGACCAGCTTACCCAAATGCCACTTCCTGCTTTTATCCGCACTGGCGACACAATCAAGCTGCAAGTCATCGCCACGACTCCCCGCCTGACCTTCAGCATGTCCGCTTCGACCAACCCGTTATCCACAGATGAGCAATTAAGTTCGGTTGCACGACTGCTGTCTTCCCTGTCACAGCAACCGCGCGAAAAATCCGATATGCGCGCAATGCAAAGCACACCGCTATGGACAACGCCGCAGACCATGCAAAGCGTGCAATTGGCCGGACTGTTACACGAGGCTTTGGGTAACAGCGGTTTGTTCTACGAATCACACCAGGCTCAATGGCTGGAGGGTGCGCGTAGCACTTCACAACTTCTGCAAGAACCACAGAATTCCACAAGAGCAAATCCTTCAACAAACATGGAAGCATCATCTATACCGGGCGGCAATATATCCCCTGCAAGTCAACTGGATACGGCAGCTTCAACGGAAGGAAAAATGCCAATTATTCCTGACCACCTGCAACCACTCGTACAGCAGCAAATCAACGCACTTGAAACACGGCAGGTGCTATGGCAAGGCAACATCTGGCCAAACCAGGCCATGCAATGGGAAATTCACGAACAAACTTCACAAACTCCTGCAACTGAAGACCAGCAGCAATGGACCACACAAATCCATCTTAATCTGCCCAATCTGGGCATAGTCTCCGCCACGTTAAGTTTCAATAGTGCGGGCCTGAGCCTAACTCTGAATGCAAGTACCGCGGCAACACGCACCGCACTAGGCAATGCCAGTTCGCAACTGGTCGCCACCATATCCGACCGTGGAATTCCAATTGTCAGTACGCTAGTTACGCAACATGAACCCACCCAATAAGCGCCAAATGGCTGTAGCACTAGCTTATCAAGGTCACGAATCAGCTCCCAGAGTTGTAGCGCAGGGTCGTGGCTTGATCGCGCAGGCAATCATCAAACACGCCAAAGAACACGGCGTGTTTGTGCATGAATCGGAGGATCTGGTGGGGTTACTGATGCAGGTTGAACTGGATCAGCACATTCCACCGCAGCTTTATCTGGCTGTGGCGGAACTACTAGCCTGGCTATATCGCTTGGAACATGGGGAAATTCCCGCCAATTTCAAATCTGATTGAAAATGTATATGTCCGTAAACCGAGAAACTTGGTGGTTCAGGTGATTCAAGTTGGACTAAATCAATATCTGCTGCCGCGACTTTACCTTAGCCGTAGCAAAATTCCTCATTTGACTATTCTATTTGGAGCATAAAAAAACCATCTCTTATTTAAGCATTGCCGAAAAACCGTCCCTGTAGAATGAAGCGATGTGTTGATTTTGATTTTTAATTAGGTGCAGCGTGGCCAAAGAAAAAGAAATCCCGTTAAAAATAGAGCTGCTTTCCGATGGTGAGGATAGTGAATTCCGCATACATTCGAACAAGGAAATTCAGTCCATCCTGCGCGGCATTGCGAGGACAAGCTCGCTCGCGGCACTGTACTACGACGATGGAAATGATTTCATCCTAACCACGCTGCTTGGAGTAGACGAGCAGAATGTGTGGCTGGATGTAAGCCCCAGGGAGACAGACAATCGGCGCATTTTGCCGAGCCATAAATTAATCTTCGTCAGTTCGCACCTACAGGTGAAAGTGCAATTCATAGCACACCGCATCGAGTACACTTCGTTCCAAAATAAAAAAGCATTTTGTTTGCCGATGCCCAATAGCCTGTTGCACTTACAGCGACGTGATTATTTCCGCTTACTCGTCCCCGTAAAAAAGCCGCTCACTTGTATCATTCCAGCCAAGCCGGGCACACCAGTTCTCAAGAGCTGCCCAACCATCATGGATATAAGTGGCGGAGGTTTGGCATTGGAATGCCAAGAGCACGACACCGAATTTCGGCCGGGGAAGGTTTATTCAGTCTGCCATATTCATCTGCCGAATATTGGCATGCTGACTGCTACGATTCTAGTAAAAAATATTTTTATAATTACCATGCACAATGGCGAGGTCAGGAAACGTGCAGGCTGCGAATTCATCCACTTGAATGGCACGATGGCCATCCTGCTACAACGCTATCTTACCCAGCTGCAAAGCGAAAATCTGACACAGCGGCAATAAATAGCGCGTACTTTCATGAACCATTTTCATGCAGCTTCGTTGCTTAGAAAATTGAGCAATATTAAATTGCTGAGTTACCAAGTTGCTGCGAGATATACCCTCGCACCAAAATTGCATGATGGAATTTTACTGGATGGCCGCATATCGCTCTCACAAGCACTCAAGCTGCACCGATCACATCAAACTCAGCTGCGCTCTTCAAGTGCTACACCTGCATGTTCATAATATCATTATAGGCAGCGATCACCTTGTTGCGAACCTGCACAGTAGCCTGGAAGGAAATGTTTGCCTTTTGCATATCTATCATCACGTCGCTCAAGCTAACCTTATCATTACCCAGTACAAATTCCTTTTGCATGGTTTCAGCGTGGTTCTGTACCTGAGCTACACCATCCAGTGAAGATTTCAGCACGCTGGCGAAATCTGTCGTTGTAATCGCTGCAGCTTTTGGCGCAGCCCCACCTTGCGCTACGATCATTGCAGCGCGCATTTCAACCAGCAAACTATCTACTCCAGAGACATTCATGAATCACCTCTACTATTTGAACATGCACCTTATCACCCGCTCTCACTATTTTAGCGCCAGAAAAGCAGCAGAATCTTCTCGCTTTTCACAGTACCGCGTCTGAAGCGTCTGGTGATAATGCATGGCATGCGTGTTACTAAATTAATAATTCAAATATATATGCAGCGAGCACTTGCGCACCACTTTGTTACCTTAAGTGCTGGCACAACTAATGATATTTCACCATTTGTTCCATAATTGAATAAGCATAAAATGCGGCGAATAAAATGGCAGAGCACAATCTAACCCCTACGCTGATGCAAACGCTTGCGGGGTTCAATAGCAAGCAAAGCATAGGCCTATTGGTCGCCGCCGCGGCCATGGCTGCATTGCTCTTCGGCATGTGGATGTGGGGAAAAACTCCTGATTACCGCGTGCTGTATGGCAATCTTTCAGATCGCGATGGCGGGGCTATCATCGAATCGCTGCAGCAAATGAACGTGCCTTATAAGTTCGCTGAAGGCGGCGGTGCCCTGCTGGTCCCCGCCGATAAGGTGCATGAGGTACGCCTGCGCATGGCTTCACAGGGCCTGCCCAAGGGTAGCTTGGTCGGGTTCGAATTGATGGAAAATCAAAAGTTCGGCACCAGCCAATTTCTCGAACAGATGAATTACCAACGTGCTTTGGAAGGTGAATTAGCGCGTTCGGTACAAACTCTGGCTTCGGTGCAAAGCGCACGCGTGCATCTGGCCATACCCAAACCGACGGTATTTGTGAAAGAGCAGCAGCAACCGGGCGCATCCGTGGTGCTGACACTGCATCCTGGCCGCACTCTGGATGGCAGTCAGATAAGCGGCATCGTACACCTGATTTCCAGCAGCGTACCAAATATGCCCGCCAAAAATGTTACCGTGGTAGACCAAAGCGGCGCGTTGCTAAGCTCTGCCAAAGAGGGTAGTACTGGGCAAATGGACGCTACTCAAATCAGCTACGTGCGGCAAATTGAGCAGGCCTATATCAATCGTATTGAAGCCATTATCGCGCCATTAATAGGCGCTAACAATGTACGAGCGCAAGTCACGGCAGACGTCGATTTCGCGCAAACCGAACAGACTGCCGAGAGTTACAAACCCAACCAAGATCCAAAAGAATCCACTTTACGCAGTCAGCAAACCATGGCTTCTACGAATGGCGGTGGCCAAAATGCGTCTGGAGTACCAGGTGCATTATCGAATCAGCCGCCGATCCCTGCCACCGCACCCATCGTTGCCCCGTCCAGCTCAGTGGCAGTTGCAACTGGTGGCGGTGTGGCGAGTTCTCTCAAGGAATCCACCGTCAATTATGAAGTGGATCGCACCATCCGCCACACCAAATTGCCTGTAGGCAGCATTAAGCGCTTGTCAGTTGCAGTGGTGCTAAACAATCGCACCGTTACCGACAAAAATGGAAAGAAAAGCTCCAAACCGCTTAACGACAGCGAGAAGGAGCAAATCACCGCACTGGTGAAAGACGCCATGGGCTTCAACGTCAGCCGCGGTGACAGCCTGAATGTTCTGAATAGCGCCTTCAATGTTGAAAAAGAAACTATAGCTCCAGAAGAACCATTCTGGAAACAGCCAGAAATGATCGCGTTGGCGAAGGACTTACTGAAGTATCTATTGATCGCAGGCATCGGGCTGTACCTGCTGTTCGGTGTAATTCGCCCAGCTTTCAGAAATTTTTCCGCCGCGTCTGCACCAGCAGTGGCGAGCAAAACTGATGATGCCTCGCAAGCTGCGGCTCAGGAACGCAGCGCAGCGCAATACGCAGCACAGCAGGCAAATAACTCCTATGAAAATAATTTAGAGATCGCAAAAAAAATAGCGGGACAAGATCCCAAGATCGTGGCATCAGTAGTTCAGGAATGGGTGAATAGTAATGAGTGATGCAGGAATTACTAAAAGCGCGATTCTGCTCATGACACTCGGCGAGAGCGAGGCAGCAGAGGTTCTTAAATATCTCGAGCCGAGGGAGGTGCAGAAAATTAGTTCCGCGATGATATCGCTCAAGAACCTGACACGCGAACAGGTTAGCAATGTTTTCGATGAATTTCACGAGATAGCCTCACAAAAAACAACCATCGGCATGGATGCAAGCGATTATATCCGCAGCATGCTGACCAAAGCGCTGGGAGACGACAAGGCGGCCGGCTTGCTCGATCGCATCTTGCACAATAGCGACACTAGTGGCATAGAAAGCCTGAAGTGGATGGATCCGGCATCAGTCGCCGAACTGGTCTGCAATGAACACCCGCAGATCATAGCCGCCATCCTTGTGCATCTCGAACCGGATATGGCTGCCAGTATCCTGGGCTTATTAACCGAACGCACACGCAGCGACGTACTATTGCGCATTGCCACGCTGGATGGGGTACAGCCCACCGCGTTACGTGAACTTAACGATGTATTAACCAAGCTGTTGACTGGCAACGCGGTCAACAAGAAGCGCATCAAGGGCGGCGTTCGCACCGCAGCGAAAATCCTCAACTTCATGGGCAGCGTACAGGAAGGTGTCGTCATTGAAATAGTCCGCAGTCATGACGCCGACTTGGCCCAAAAAATTCTTGATGAAATGTTCGTCTTTGAAAACCTGCTGGAAGTGGATGACCGCGGTATTCAGCTCATTCTGCGTGAAGTCCAGTCCGAATCTTTAATTGTGGCACTTAAAGGCGCGAGCGAAGAACTACGTGAAAAAATATTCAAAAATATGTCGCAACGCGCTGGCGAAATGCTGCGCGAAGATTTGAGTGGGAAAGGACCAGTCAAGGTCAGTGAAGTAGAAGCGGAACAAAAAGAAATCCTCAGAATAGTACACCGCCTTGCGGACGAAGGACAGATCGCTCTAGGTGGAAAAGGGGGAGAAGAATCCTATGTCTGACGCTGTCACCCCCAAGGAACACCTCACCGCCTATCAGCGCTGGGAGCTACCCGCCTTCGATATGGTGAAAGCAGATAAGCCTCCCACGATCGACCTACCCACTGCAGCCCAGCTTGAACATATCCATATACAGGCGCATGAAGAAGGCTATCAGGCTGGTTATGCCGAGGGCATAAAACAGGCCGGCACTGAAGCACAGCGCATGGCAAAGATGCTGGAATCACTGAACAAAGAATTGCAGCAAGTAGATCAGCAGATCGCACAGGACTTGCTGAACCTGGCATTAGAAATTGCTAAACAGATGCTTCAACAAGCACTCAAAATCAAGCCCGAACTGCTGCTAAGTGTGGTGCGCGCAGCTATTAGTGAACTGCCGTATTTCAATCAAAATGCCCATCTTGTATTGCATTCTGACGATGCAGAACTATTGCGCACAAGCATGGGTGAGCAGCTGCTCCATACCGGTTGGAAAATTTTCGAGGATAACCAAATTGAACGCGGGGGTTGCCGTGTGGAAACAGCACATAGCCAGATTGACGCTACTTTGCCCAAACGCTGGCAACGAGTCGTCGCCTCTATCGGACAAGACAACGCATGGCTGGAATCATGACCTCCCCTGCCCAAATCCCCTCAGCCATTCTGGCTCCCATGGGCGACCATGCCCAGCATTGGCAAGCCTGCCTGCAAGACAACCAGGAACTAATCGCACAGAGCAAACTTTTGCTAATCAGTGGCCGCTTGACCAAGGTCACCGGGCTAGTAATGGAAGCCGTCGGTTTGAAGATGGCGGTTGGCAGCACTTGTGTTATCGAATTACCCAACAATCGAATCGAAGCGGAAGTGGTCGGATTCTCTGGGGAAAAAATATTTCTCATGCCGGAAAACGATGTTCATGGCCTGATACCCGGCGCGCGGGTAGTTCCGCTAGAACCGATAAGTACACCACTGCTGGGCAGCAAACAGCGTACATTCCGGCGGCGTGCGACTGATCACACGCGCCACCTGCCGGTAGGTGACAAGTTGCTGGGCCGAGTGCTGGATGGAGCTGGTCGTCCACTGGATCAGTTCGGGCCGCTAGTGGCAGCTACAACCGCACCCTCGCAAAGCCGTCCCATCAATCCACTGAACCGCGCACCGATCAAGGACGTTCTGGATGTCGGCGTTCGAGCTATTAATAATCTGCTCACTGTCGGACGCGGCCAACGCATGGGACTGTTCGCTGGCAGTGGTGTAGGAAAAAGTGTGTTGCTCGGCATGATGGCAAGGTACACCAGCGCCGATGTTATCGTGGTGGGGTTAATCGGCGAGCGCGGGCGCGAGGTGAAGGAATTCATCACTAATATTCTGGGAACAGAAGGCATGGCACGTTCAGTTGTGGTTGCAGCCCCCGCCGACACCAGTCCACTGATGCGCTTGCAAGGCGCCGCCTATGCCACAACTATCGCCGAATATTTTCGTGGTCAGGGCAAGCATGTATTGCTGATTATGGATTCACTCACCCGTTATGCCATGGCGCAGCGTGAAATTGCACTGGCAATTGGCGAGCCGCCCGCCACCAAGGGCTACCCGCCATCGGTATTCGCCAAGCTGCCTCAGCTGGTGGAGCGTGCCGGTAACGGTACGGAAGGCGGCGGCTCGATCACCGCGTTTTATACTGTACTAACTGAAGGCGACGACCAACAAGATCCCATCGCCGATAGTGCACGTGCCATTTTAGATGGCCACATCGTGTTATCACGCCGCTTGGCTGAACAAGGTCATTATCCGGCCATAGACATCGAGGCCTCTATTAGCCGCGCCATGAGCAGCCTCGTTTCAGAACAGCATTTCACTCTGGTACACCGTTTCAAACACCTGTATGCACATTACCAACGCAACCACGATTTGATCAGTGTTGGCGCATATGTCAGTGGCAGTGATCCACTATTGGACGAAGGACTTGCGCTCTATCCCTATATGGAATGCTTCCTCAAGCAAGGCATGTTCGAGCGTGAATCCTACTCTAGTGGCGTCGCCGCCTTTAGCCATCTATTTGAGAATCTGCACTGAGGCAACTAAACCATGGCCAAGATATTCTCCATGCAACCGCTGGTACATTTAGCCCATCAGAAAAACGATGATGCCACCCGAAAATTCGGCCAGCTAATCCAGCAGCAGCAGGCCGCACAAACCAAGCTGTATACCTTGGAACAATATCGCGAAGACTACAAGACACGCTTGCAGCAAGCAGTAAGAGACGGTATTAATCAAACTAGCTTGCGCAATTTTCAAGATTTCATCCGTCGTCTGGACGAAGCAGTCGCACAACAGCGCAATGCCATAGATCAATTACTCCACTTGATGCAAGCTGGACGCAATGAACTGGCAAATACACAGCGCAACATGAAATCCTTCGATACGTTGGCACAACGTCATCTAGAAAGCGAAAAAAAATTGGAAGAAAAATTAGAACAGCGACAACAGGATGAACACACAGGGCGCCACTCTGCACTCAAGGCCAGGGCGGCACAAGACAAAATCTAACCTCAGGAGACATCATGCAAAACATAGCCATCCCAGTGACCTCGCCTGCCGTGTCGGCATATACGCCCACAGTAACGGACAATAGCACAGCGCAGACAGAGCTTTTCGGCAACGTGCTGGCGCGTCAGCTCGCGGATAGTGCCCAGCTTGTCGAAACCAATGCTCCTGACACCGGTCTGCCTACAACTTCCGCCACAGATGACATACTCACCGTCACTCCCAGCAATGAGCAACCTATCGAACTGCAAGCACCGACACCGGATGGTGTCAGCGCATTACCCAGCGATATGCTGGCAGCATTGTTGCCACATAACATTGCCACGCAAATATCAATGAGCCGCACGCAGCCTACTCAACCAGAAGCTGACTCACACAATCGAGCACAATCTATCACTACAAGTAAAGCGTACTTGGGGTACGATGCGCCCGCCATTGCAAAAGCGTCCTTGGGGTACGATGCTACTGTCATTGCAAAAGCATCCTTAGAGTACGACACACCTGCCGCTGCACTGGAAATATTGAATACCGGTCATAGTAGCAAAAGCATGACATTATTGGCCGATTCACAACTCTCATCCCAATCCACCACTCAGGTAAACGCGCCACAGCCTAATGCAACGGCTCTGGCCGCGTTACAAGCCCAAGTATCAAGTGCCGCGAATCTGAATTCACCGATACCACTTTCCATAGACATGCCAGTGACAAATAACGCGTGGGCTGATGAGTTTAGTCAGAAGATCACTTGGGTGGCTACTCAGCACGGACAAAGTGCAGAGCTGCACCTGAATCCGCCGCAACTCGGCCCGCTTGATGTATTAATAAAAGTAAACGGTGACCAAGCTACTGCACTCTTCACTTCACCGCATGCCGTTGTACGCGATGCGATTGAACAGGCACTGCCTAAGCTTCGTGAAATGCTGGCCGATAACGGAATTATGCTGGGTAATGCCACAGTAAGCGATCAATCTCCCAGAGAACAGCAAACGAAACAGACTGACCAACAGCAAAAGAGGGAAGGCTGGCAAGCAAAAATAGATCAGGCTATCGTCGGCGGCGGCCCCCAAGTCAGGTCTGGGCGTCACCATCAGGGATCAGTGGATACCTTTGCCTGATGGACAACGCAATAAGTAAGGTAATTATGCGAATCCCTATTTTAGGAAGTTTAAAATATCTACGGTTTTGCCCCCCTTCCCTCAACAGAATAAAGTACCGCGCTACCAAACCAGATCATTACTAAATGCCAAGTTGGGGGTGATTCTCTGCCTTATTCCATTAATCACACCGATTAAATTTCTCTGATAATTCAACTCAGAAAATAAGGAGCAGCAATGGTAAAAGCAATATCAAAAAAAGATGAATCGGATCCCGTGCCAACTGAAGTCAAGACAAAACCGAAAAGCAAAAAAATATTGCTCATTATCATAGGTAGCGTCTTGGTTTTAGGGATTACAGGCGGTGCAGGATGGTATTTTACCAAGGGCGAAAATCACAACGGCAAGAGCGCCAAAAAGACTGCAAAATTATCCGAACAGCCAAAATTTATTGCATTGGAGCCTTTTACGGTTAACCTGCAACGCGAAACAGCTGACCAATTTTTACAAATCGGCATCACACTAAAAATCTTTCAGCCAGAACTGGAAGAAAAAATTAAGCAAAATCTGCCAGAAATTCGCAGCCGCCTGTTGGTACTTCTGTCCGGTAAATACCCTTCAGAACTGACTGCGTCCAAAGGCAAAAAAAAACTGGTCAATGAAATTATTGCTGAAACCGAGATCGTGCTTGGCCTGCGCACTGCACCCGCCCTCCCCAATTCGATTGCTGATGCAAGTGCCAAATCCGCTGTTGTATCCAGCGTGGAAGCAGCTAGTACAGTAGAGGCCACAAGTTCCGAAGAATCATCCGCCACATCAGATTTAACAGTGGAATCCGCCAAGCCCATCGGCGAAAAAGAGAGCAGCATCGTGGACGTTTTGTTTACCTCTTTCATCATCCAGTAATAAGGTTATGAGCGATTTTCTCTCCCAGGACGAAGTTGACTCGCTGTTGAAAGGGGTCACCGGAGAGCCAGATGAGGTAGCTGAGCAACCCGATCCAGCAGGCACTGTGCAATCATATAACATGGGTACGCAGGAGCGTATCGTGCGTGGGCGCATGCCCACGATGGAAATCCTCAATGAACGTTTTGCGCGCCTATTTAGAATAACTTTGTTTAACTTGATCCGGCGCACTGCGGAAATTTCAGTGGGACCCATACGTGTTCAGAAATTCAGCGAATTCCTCCGCAATTTGCCCATACCTGCCAATATCAACATCGTGCAAGCCAAGCCTTTACGTGGCAATGCGCTGTTTATCTTCGATCCTAACCTGGTTTTTTTGGTGGTAGATAACATGTTCGGTGGTGATGGACGTTTTCACACCCGGGTCGAGGGACGCGAATTCACCCAGACCGAGCAGCGCATCATCCAGCAACTACTGGCTGCCGTATTTGAGTCTTACAACAAAGCTTGGCAAGCTGTGTATGCGTTGCAATTTGAGTTTGTGCGTTCGGAATTGAATCCACAGTTCGCCAATATCGCTACGCCGAACGAAGTAGTTGTGACCACCACTTTCGACATTGAGTTCGGCGGCGTAGGCGGTGCATTTCATGTATTAATACCCTATTCCATGATAGAGCCAATCCGCGAGCTGCTCTATAGCACCATGCAAGGCGACCATATGGTTGTTGACAAGCGCTGGCTACGCACGCTATCCAAACAGGTGCAGTCCGCAGAAATTGAGCTGACTGCGATTCTCGGTCAAGCTCAAATTACATTTGAACAGGTACTGGGAATGCGCAACGGCGACTTCATCCCATTAGATGTGGCAGACAGCATTACGGCGCTAGTGGATGAAGTGCCAGTAATGAAATGCAAGTACGGCATTTTCAACAACCAGTACGCTCTCAAAGTGGAAAAAATGCTGAGCAACACAAGTGGCGATTTGGCTAATGGAGACAATGATGACTGACGAAAACATGGATGAAATTAGCGCCGATGACTGGGGTGCAGCAATGGCTGAACAGGCTACCAGCACACCATCTCAACCCGATGACTGGGGTGCAGCAATGGCTGAACAGGCTACCAGCACACCATCCCAACCTGCTGCTCAACCGCATGCATTCGCGCAATTCACCAGCGCAGCTGGCACAGCCGTGCATAACGATCTCGATATGATCATGGACATCCCGGTTCAACTAACGGTCGAGCTTGGCCGCACCAAAATGCCAATCAAAAATCTGCTGCAACTGGCGCAAGGATCGGTGGTGGAACTGTCCGGCCAGGCGGGCGAACCGCTCGATGTAATGATCAACGGCTTTCTGATTGCACAAGGCGAGGTCGTGGTAGTGAACGAAAAGCTCGGTATCCGCCTCACCGATGTTATTACCCCATCTGAACGTCTGCGCCGCCTCAGCCGCTGAAATGAAAATTTCCCGCAACCGGTTTACCAAATCAAGATGCATCTGCGAGCGTCTCTGCCTCATCGCCAGCTTTTACACACCTCTGCTCGCAATAGCGCAAAGCACACGCCCTGCTTACATCCCTCCACCACCTGCAGCAATGTCGTCCGGCAGCATACTGCAGGTCATTTTCAGCTTGTTACTGGTATTGGCAGCGGTGGTGCTGGTTGCATGGATATTAAAACGCATCAATCTGCCTCATCATGCCGCCGGTAACCTGATTAAAGTGCAAGCTACGGTGGCGGTAGGCCAACGCGAACGCATCGTGCTGGTGGAAATCAACGGCACCTGGCTGGTAGTTGGCGTTGCTCCCGGACAGGTGCGCACCCTGCACAGCATGCCCAAAGCCGAATTCCCCGTGGCACAAGTAAGCATGGCTACCGGTACAAATGGAAAATTCCAGGCTTGGCTGAAACAAATGATGGAAAAACGTAATGCGCCGTAGTTCGCTTCTAGTGGCAACCCTGCTACTTGGCCTGATCCCCGCAGCATTTGCGGCCGATCCTGGCCTGCCCGCTTTTACCAGCACCGCCACAGCAGGTGGTGGGCAGACCTACTCGCTTAGCTTGCAAACGCTACTTCTGCTCACCTCCTTAAGTTTTTTACCGGCCGTAATGCTGCTGATGACCAGTTTCACCCGCATTATTATCGTACTGTCGCTGTTACGCTCCGCCCTTGGCACGCCCTCTTCTCCACCCAATCAGGTACTGGTCGGACTAGCCTTGTTTCTCACTTTCTTCGTAATGTCGCCGGTGCTGGATAAAATTTATACTGATGCCTACCTGCCATTCAGCGAAAACAAACTTTCGCTGGCACAAGCATTCGATACCGGCAGCGTACCGCTCAAGGCATTTATGCTGCGACAAACTCGTGAAAAAGACCTCGCCCTTTTCGTTCAAATTTCCAATAGCGAGCCACTGCAAAGCGCAGATCAGGTACCCCTAAAAATCCTGGTACCAGCCTATGTAATCAGCGAACTAAAAACCGCCTTCCAGATTGGTTTCGTAATATTTATCCCGTTCCTTATCATCGACATGGTGGTGGCCAGCATACTGATGTCTATGGGTATGATGATGGTTTCGCCAGCGATGATTTCATTACCCTTCAAGATTATGCTATTCGTGCTGGCAGATGGCTGGAATCTGCTGATTGGGTCGCTAGTGCATAGTTTTTACACCTGAGGCCAAACAACGATGACCCCCGAAAGCGTAATGACACTTGGTCGCCAAGCGCTAGAGCTGACCCTGATGGTATCGGCTCCGGTGCTGCTGACGGCTCTAATCATAGGGCTGCTGATCAGCATTTTCCAAGCTGCTACCCAAATCAACGAAATGACCCTGTCATTTATTCCAAAACTGATCGGCATGTTCGGCGTGTTGATCATCACCGGCCCGTGGATGGTGGGCATGATGTTGGATTATATCCAGCGCCTGTTCAGCAGCATTCCCTGGTTGGTTGGGTAATAAAGTTCTAGACAAATGATCCCGTCATTATTCCAATTCCGGCTTGAAATCATTATGTCTTTCACCTCTTCTTCCTACGGCAAGCTATTCATCCTGTGCCGATCCTCACTCGTAAAGTGGGGAGAGATGACGCTCTGCATTTATTGATTTTAAATTTCGATTTCATCAGTTAAATAATCTCAATGATTACCATCACCAGCGCCCAGTTATCATCGTGGCTCGCACTGTTTGTCTTTCCGTTTGTGCGCATCCTAGCCATGATCGCCAGTGCACCAATACTGGGCAATAAGCAAACTCCGGTGCGCATAAAAATCGGCTTTTCCATACTATTGACCATAATTATTGCGCCTACCTTGACCGTGCAGCCCAATATTGACCCAGCTTCAGCTATTGGATTTTTAATTATTATTCAACAACTTTTAGCCGGTCTTGCAATAGGTTTTACCATGCGCTTAATTTTTACCGCAATAGAAATGGCCGGGGATATTATCGGGATTCAAATGGGGCTAGGTTTCGCTATTTTCTATGACCCGCAGAACTCGTCCTACACGCCAGTGATAGCGCAATTTTTAGGTATCCTCGCCGCACTCGTTTTTCTCAGCATGAATGGACATCTCATCATGCTGGAAGCGCTCTCAGACAGCTTCCACGCCTTTCCCGTTAATAGCACAGTCCCTGCGGCAATTGCGCTGCATACCCTGGCCTCATGGGGCGGTAGCATTTTCTCTAACGCACTACAACTGAGCATGCCAGTGATCGGAGCGCTGTTAATTTCCAATTTGGCACTTGGCATCCTAACGCGTAGCGCCCCACAACTTAATATCTTCGCGGTCGGCTTCCCGATAACTTTGGCAATCGGTTTTGCAACGGTGATGCTGCTACTGCCTCACATCATTCCGCTACTGGAAAACATCATTCACTCCAGCTTGGGCACTGTGCTGCGCGTCATGCAGCTATTTGGCAAATCGTAAGAAACTCAAGGCCGGGTAATTACATGTTTGTGCCGACTGAATATTAACCCAGAGCCGGTCGCTGTTTTTTGAACCAACAACTATGAATAAAGCGATCACACTGTTCGACGGACGCAACGAGTAATCATGGTGCAAGGGGTAAGTCCAGCTCCATTCAGCACACTGAAGGTAGCATAATCAGGCTGCGTTGATGCATAGCGACAATTTTTCTGTCGTAACGCTCAATAGCCTGCAACGCAACAGGCAATTGACCAACCAGAACCCCCGCTTGTAATTGATGCGCGGTAATAACGGCCATGTTCTTAACCAAGGTCATTATTCTTGCCGGCCGCCTCGGCAAGGTACGCCACGAGCCGTTCTAGCGATGCCGTCACTGTATCCACACTCTCCGGATTTACATTTCGCACCGAATTATCAATCACCATGCAAGCGGTCGCCAGCTCGCACGCACCTACAACCTGTCTCACGCCCTTTATGTGATGTGCAATGTGCACAGACGCTGGACGGTCCTGCATTTCCAGCGCAGCTTCCAGGTCGGCCAGATCGGATCTGGTTTGCGCCGGGGCGCGGTGGGCTTAATTAGTGAAGCCCTAAAGTGTTTCTGCTATTTGTCGTAATAGCCAAGTGTAGTTATGAGATTGAGTCCGCAAACTGCTGTAAAAAGCTGGTGGAAGCGGTTCTCAGCCAGATATTTAGAGGCACACGTTTTTTCGCCGCGCAAAATAATTCGCACGAAGGAGCCCACTCAAGGAGCCTTTACCCATTCTTATGCATCGCCGCCACATGCAGCATTACCCATCTAAAAAAATGTTTAAAAATTTGACCATTAAATCGAGTTTGATCTTTTTCTTTTGTTTCATGGCAGTCATCCTGCTTGGGATCGAAACGGGTGCCCTGTTTGGAATGAGCAAGACGAAAGACAGTCTTAAAACCGTTTATGAGGACCGCATCCTTGCGCTCGATCAGCTGACGGATATTGAATCGTTGATATTGCAAAACCGCCTCGCCATAGCTGCTAGCCTGATAACGCCGACGCCCGATATTATTAGTATTAATACCGTAAAGGTCGAAAAAAACATCGTGGAAATCGAAAAGATATGGAAAGCCTACATGGCCACCTATCTCACGCCCGAAGAAAAGATACTGGCGACAAAATTTGCCGATGACCGTAACAAATTCGTTGCCAAGGGTCTGAATGCAGCAGTAGCCGCTTTACGGGCAAATGAAATTAAGAAGGCAAACCGAATCGTCGTGGAAGCTATCCGCCCCCTCTATCAGCCAGTTGGGGAAGGTATCAAGAAACTTGGCAAGCTGCAATTGACTGTGACCAAGCAGGAGTACGAAGATGTACAGAGTCGTTACGAGACTATTCGCAACATTATCATCGCTACGGCAATCATTGGCTTGGGATTGGCTTTATGGATTGGTTTTTTGCTTATCCGTGCCATTTCCCGGCCGCTGGAGGACGTAGTGAGGATTGCCCGGGGCGTTGCCGAAGGCAATTTGACACAGCTAATCGAAGTCCGCTCAACAAATGAAGTTGGCCAGCTGATGAAAGCCCTGAAGGAAATACACGATAACTTGGTGAAGGTCATCAGCCAAGTACGTGACAGCGAAACGCGTACCCGTGCAGTGCTGGATAATGTGGATGAAGGCATCATTGTAATCAATGAAGGCGGTGTGATCGAAATTTTCAACCCGACCGCGGAACAGATTTTTGGCTACACAGGAAACGAGATTATTGGTCAAAATATCAGTCTGCTGACGCAGGAGCCAGGTCAAGGTCAGCATAATGACTCTCTTGAACAACATCAGGAATTGGATAAACCCACAATTCCTGGAGTGCGCAGGGAAGTGGTGGGCATGCGCAAAAACGGCACGCATTTTCCGCTGGGATACAAGGCAAATGAAGTCTGTATAAATACAAAACGTCTTATTATTGCTGTGACAAGGGATTTGACTGCACGCAAGGAATCTGAAAACGCACTGCTACGCGCCAAAGAAGATGCCGAGCGGGTTACCGCAGAGTTAGTCAGCTATATCCATGCAATTGACCAGCACGCCCTCGTTTCCATCGCCGACCCTTCCGGGCGCATCATTCAGGCCAATGATAAGTTTTGTGAAATCAGCGGCTACAGCTTGGAGGAGATACTCGGTCATGATCACCGCATCGTTAATTCCGGGACGCATCCAAGCACTTTCTTCGTCGAGATGTGGGCTACCATCGCCCGGGGCTATATCTGGCGCAATGAAATTTGTAACCGCGCAAAGAGCGGCGAATTGTATTGGGTGGACAGCGCTATCGTGCCAGTCAAAGATGTGAACGGGCAGATTGAACGTTACATCTCGGTCAGAGTTGACATAACGAAACGCAAGCAAGGTGAGCATGAATTGATCCGCTTAGGGCGTGTTCTCGACGAGTCGTTGAACGAAATTTACGTGTTCGATGCGCAGACGTTGCATTTCACCATGGTCAGTGCAAGGGCGCAGCGCAACCTCGATTACTCCATGGATGAACTCAGGGAGATGACGGAGCTCAATCTCGAACCCAATCTTACGCATGAAATGTTCGAGCAGCGTATCGGCCCTCTCAGGCGTGGAGAGAAGGATGTTGTGACTTACGAGGTTGAACACCAAAGGAAGGACAAGAGCCTCTACCCCATAGAGGTTTGCATGCACTTGTCAGCCAATGAATTCCCGCCGGTATTTGTCGCTATCATCCAAGACATCACCGAGCGCAAAAATATCGAACGCATGAAAAGCGAGTTAATTTCTACCGTCAGCCATGAGCTGCGTACGCCACTGACCTCAATCCGCGGCGCGCTCGGGCTTATCGCCGGCGGGGTGGCGGGTGAATTGCCACCGCAAGCGAAGATGCTGGTGGACATTGCGCACAAAAACAGCGAGCGCCTGATTCTGCTAGTCAACGACATCCTCGATATGGAAAAAATCGAGGCCGGCAAGATGGAGCTTCAATTCAAATCGGTTGAGCTGATGCCTCTGTTACATCAGGCGTTGGAAGCAAACTGCGCCTATGGCAGGCAGTTCAATGTGAGCTACGAACTGGAAAACGATCTGCCGGGCATCATGGTGAACGTAGATGCCAACCGCTTGATGCAGGTTCTGACCAACCTGCTCTCCAATGCCGCCAAGTTTTCGTCCGCCGGCGACAAGGTGACGGTTGCCGTTATTGTCAGCGGCAAGCAAGTTCGAGTGGCAGTGAAGGATCATGGCAGCGGCATCTCTGAGCAATTTCGCAGCCAGATTTTCCAGAAATTCGCCCAGGGTGATTCCTCTGATACCCGCAAGAAAGGCGGCACCGGGTTGGGTCTCTCCATCACTCAGGCAATTGTCGAAAAAATGGGTGGTAACATAGGTTTTGGTTCAGAACCCAATGTATTGACCACTTTCTTCATCGAATTTCCGATATGGGAAGAGACTGTCGTTACCACTTTTGGCAAGAATGAAGGGAAAGGCAAGCGGGTACTCATTTGTGAAGATGACCACGACATCGCTGCGTTACTACGCTTGATGCTGGAACAGGATGGGCAGGTGGCCGATATCGCCTACGATACAGAACAGGCAAAACAAATGCTGGCACAGAGCAACTATGCGGCAATGACGCTTGATTTGGCACTGCCTGACCAGAATGGCATCGCATTTATCCGTGAACTGCGCATGGAAAAGAAAACCGCCAGTTTACCGATTGTGGTGGTTTCGGCCAGGGCGATTGAGGGCCGCCTGGAATTGAACGGCGAAGCGTACAGCGTGATTGACTGGATCACCAAGCCGATCAACCGGGAGCATATGGTGTTGGCAGTAAGACGGGCAGTTGGACAGTTTTCTGACATACGCCCTCGGGTACTGCACGTCGAAGACGACCCTGATATCTTTCAGGTGATGCACGGCATCCTAGGAGATACCGCAGATCTCGACCATGCAGGCATGCTTACCGAGGCGAGGCAATTACTTGAGCGGTGCCGCTACGACTTGGTAATTCTCGATCTCACCTTGCCGGATGGTTCGGGCCAGGAGCTTCTGCCATTGTTGAATGGCGCGACGCCGCCGATCCCGGTTATGGTATTTTCAGCCCGTGAAATGGAACGGGAGAAAATCCAGCACGTGGCTTCGGCGCTGGTGAAGTCGCGCACCAGCGATGCACAGCTGCTGGCAACCATAAAACGATTGATCGGAGTTGAATAACATGGAGAAATCAGAAAAACATTCGGTAATAGTGGTAGATGACGACAACATGATGCGAGAGATGCTGAAGTTCATCCTGCGTAGCGAGGATTATCCGGTTATTGGCGAAGCATCCAACGGCCAAGATGCAATCGCGCTATGTGCGAGAAAGAAGCCCGACCTAGTGTTGCTCGACATCAATATGCCAAAAATGGATGGTTTACAAGCGCTGGAAGAAATTCGCAAAATAAGCCCGGCAACGATTGTACTGATGGTAAGTGCCGAGGCAACAATGGATAAAGTACGTGAAGCGATAAAAAAAGGAGCGGATGGCTTTGTGGTTAAGCCGCTTAATTCTGCCAGCGTTCTGGACAAGATTGCGATGTGTCTTAAGAGAAAAGGACAGCAATGGCAGACAATCTGACGCGCATTTTGTATGTAGAAGATGAGCCTGATATCCAAATGGTGGCGCGGCTCGCCCTGGAAGCACTGGGCGGGTTTACCGTTGAAATATGCAGCTCGGGTGATGAGGCTCTGAAACGAGCACCTGGTTTTAAACCACAGTTGTTTTTGCTGGATGTGATGATGCCGGGTATGGATGGACCGAGCACGCTCAAGATGCTGCGTGCACTGCCTCAATTTGCCTACACACCAGTAATTTTCATGACCGCCAAGGTTCAGCCCAGTGAAGTTGCTGGCTACAAGGAGCTCGGAGCAGTCGATGTCATTCCCAAGCCTTTCGATCCGATGACCTTAGCAAGCAGGGTGCAGGATATATGGGAGCGTTGTCATGGCTGATCCGAACGAACTGCAAGCAACACTAGAAATTCTATGCAATGCCTATGCCGCACAATTGCCTGAAAAACTGAAACAGCTCGAACAGGTGTGGAAGCAGTTGCCCCAGGATAGTTGGGATGAGGAAGGCTTTCAAACCTTGCACCGCATGGTGCATAGCCTGACCGGATCGGGAAAGACCTTCGGGTTTGCCTTGCTCAGTGACGTGGCGCGCAATCTGGAAGAACATCTCAAGCAGCTTGCACAAGCAAAAACCACATTGAGTGAACAACAGCGTAGCCACATCCATGAGTTAATGAGCGAACTGCACCAAGTAACCTTGCACAGGGATGAGGTAAGCTGAGAAAAATGGACACCAACGTTTTGTTAAACTTGAGACGGAAGTGTCAATAAAGCACCCCGCCGCAAGCAGCCGGGTATTAACTGCGCTCTTCAATCTGCTGGTTTTCAACCAGCTTTCGCCCCGAGGGGCGGGGAATTAAACCCGCAGAGATTAAACTCAATACCGAGCAGTTACGTTCATTTCCCCAAAATTGCCCAGTGCATTTCATGCAATGGCACCACCTTTTTTGCTGCGCCCAGCTTAATGGCTTCCTTGGGCATACCGAATACAACACACGTAGCTTCATCCTGTGCCACCGTGGGAGCACCAGCGTCCAGCATCTCTTTCAGGCCGCGTGCACCATCGTCGCCCATACCAGTCATGATAATGCCGGTGGCATTTTTTCCCGCAAACTTGGCCACCGAGCGGAACAGCACATCCACTGACGGGCGATGGCGGTTAACTAAGGGGCCATCTACCACTTCAACATGGTAGTACGCGCCACTGCGCTTAAGAAGCATATGCTTGCCACCGGGAGCAATCAGGGCGAGGCCTGGAATAACTCGATCGTTATTTTTTGCCTCTCTCACTTCTATTTGGCACAGGCCGTTGAGGCGTTCAGCGAATAATGCAGTAAATTTTTCAGGCATATGCTGCACGATAACAATGCCGGGGCAAACTCGCGGCAATGCTGTCAGCACGGCTTCCAGAGCCTGTGTGCCTCCGGTCGAGGTGCCGATGGCAACAATGCGTTCAGTGGTTTGTGCCATGGAGTGAGCAGTGGCAGCAGAAAGAATAGCATCGGCATTAAGTTTTCCAGCCACTCGCGGTAGCGGTGCTGCCGCTCTGACCTGACGCCTGACATTGGCTTGGGCAGCCGCCCTGACTGCACCCACTAGATCGTTAGATGATTCTAGCAAAAAACTTTTCAACCCGACTTTGGGCTTGGTAATAATTTCAACTGCACCAGCGGCAAGCGCCTGCATGGTAGTTTCCGCACCTTTTTCCGTGAGCGTAGAACAGATCACAACCGGTGTGGGGTGTTCGTCCATAATTTTTTTGAGGAAGGTGATGCCGTCCATGCGCGGCATCTCCACGTCCAGCACGATCACATCCGGCCATTCGCGAGTGAGCTTTTCCATGGCAAAAATAGGATCGGATGCTGCGCCAATTACATGAATGTCCGGCTCCTGATCCAATACCGCCTGCAACACCTGTCGCACTACAGCCGAGTCGTCGACTAATAAGACTTTAATTTTTTTCATTTATTTAGTGACGCTCTTAAATCATGCATGGATTGCACCGGGTTTGCGCACCCAGACATAACCGTTATAAATATCAAATACAATCTGCCGATGGCTATTCCCTCCCAAGTCTTCGGCTGCGACCACGAATCCGTGCGAAGCAACAAGCGATCGGGCAATGGCCATGTTTTTGCAGGATATGCTTTTGCATGCATTAATATTATTTTCACAGCCTTTAGAGTCACACGGATTATTTTTTTTAATACCAGGAAACATGTTGCCTGCCCCGAATAATTTCACGCAATATTCTGAAGGATGCGTTTTTGCTGCTCGAATTTCATGCGTGAACATTTGCATGGCTTCCTTCGCGTAACGACCATCGAGAGAAGTCGCCGGGGTGCTTTCCCGTGAAGGCAGCAGGTAGTGACACATACCGCCTATCAGTCTTGTCGGATGCCACATGGTAATAGATACACATGACCCAAGAAGGGTACGGAGGCGAGTGTTCATGTCACCGAAATAAAAATCTCCAGGCTGTAAAAATATCTCGATGAAACTTTCAGATTGATTCATGGCTTGCGGTATACAGACGGGGTGACCAATTTCAGACCATCGGTGATTCCGTTGAGGCTTTCCGAATGACTAACAATAAAATATCCGTCCGGCTTCAACAACGGCAACATGCGTGCAACAACTTGGCGTTTTGTATCCATATCGAAGTAGATCATTACATTACGCAAAAAAATTACGTCGAATTCGCCTAGCTTCGGCAGCGTTGTATTCAGGTTGATTTGCATGAATTGCACGCGACTGCGCAGGCTGCGCTCAATCATAAAAGTGCCGTCTTGGGAGCCGTTGCCCTTCAGACAATGTTTGGAAAGCAAAGGCTGCGGAATATTGTGCGCCCGTTCCATGTCATAGTGGCCAGAGCGGGCTTTTTCGAGAACGCGACTGCTGATGTCGGAAGCGATGATTTCCCATGGCGTACGAGGCAGGCCGTCGGCAAGCGTCATGGCGAGACTGTAAGGTTCCTCGCCGGACGAGCTAGCTGCACTCCACAAACGAAATGTTTTGCCTGCTTGCACCTTGGGCAAAACCTGCCCTCGCAGAAAATCAAAATGTTTGGGCTCGCGAAAAAAATAGGTCTCATTGGTGGTAAGTAGATCCAATGCAATCTGCAATTCCACTGCTTCTGTACTCTGAGTAATCAGCCGGAAATAATCACCATAGCTGGTCAGATCATGATGCTTTAGCCGCTTAGACAGACGACCAGAAACCAACGCTTTCTTTGCATCGGAAAGATTAATCCCGGCGGTACGATGCAGCCATGTACGAAACTGATTAAACTCATCATCTCTAAGAGTTTCGGCATTCATTGATTTTTTGTTCTACCGTTTATTGTAAATGTTTGGTCTACCAGGGATGTGCACAACTGCCGGAGTGGAGAACATCAGGATGGGAGAATTTTGGTGAATTACGCCAGCCTTCTCCCATCCGTCGTTCACCTTGCGTTTCCTGCTTGCTTACACCAATTCTGCCTGAGCAATCTCAGTACCGCTTGCCCCTGAAAGCATGGCCATTTCATCCACCGACAGCACACGGTCAGCATTAAGAATAATGACAAACTTGCCATTCACTTTACCCATGCCGTTGATAAAGTCAGCCCGGATCCTGGCGCCGAAGCTCGGTGCCGGCTCAATTTCAGCGGCAGGTATTTCCAGCACTTCTGATACCGAATCCACTACTACTCCGACATCCTGCTTTTCATCATCCGCTTCAACTTCAATTATGACGATACAGCTGCGCCGCGTTACTTCGGATGCTGTGCGACCGAAACGTGCTGACATATCCACCACCGGCACAACTGCGCCCCGCAGGTTAATCACTCCACGGATGAAATCTGGCATCATTGGTACGGTAGTAAGGTTACCGTATTCGATGATCTCCTTGATGCCGAGGATGCTGATAGCGAACATTTCGCCTCCGATCAGGAAGGTTAGATACTGCCCCTCTTCCTGCTGCGAAACGGCCGCATGAATTTCTTTTTTAATTAGTGCGCCCATGGCTGTCTCCTATTAAAATCGGGCAAATTCAGCTTCATTTGGGATGCCAGCGAGGGCGTGCATGGCAGACTTTGTCTTGGCCTTGGCCGGACGCGTCGCTTTGCTAATATCGGCCACCACCCTGCTCACGACAGTCTTGCGTTGGCTGCTGCTGGTATTTGTTTCTACCTTAAAGAACCCCATCGTCTGTTGCAGTTGCTCCGCCTGGCTGCTCATTTCCTCAGCGGTAGCAGCCAGCTCTTCAGATGCAGATGCGTTCTGCTGGGTGATCTGGCTCAACTGACTCATGGCGGTATTGATCTGACTCACGCCGGAAGATTGTTCTTCCGATGCGGCGCTGATCTCCTGTACCAGGTCAGAGGTTTTATTAATGGAAGGCACCATTTCGTCCAACAGCTTGCCGGCCTTTTCCGCCATCTGCACGCTGCTCGAGGCAAGCTCGCCGATTTCCTGCGCCGCCACTTGGCTGCGTTCTGCCAGTTTACGTACCTCTGCCGCCACCACTGCAAATCCTTTTCCATGCTCACCCGCGCGTGCTGCTTCGATGGCGGCATTAAGCGCCAGCAAATTAGTCTGATAGGCAATGTCGTCAATAATGCCGATTTTTTTGGCGATTTCCTTCATGGCAGACACTGTCTGCTGCACTGATTCGCCACCCTCGGTAGCTTCCTTGGCAGCTTTGCTGGCCATACCGTCTGTGACTTTGGCATTTTCGGTATTCTGATTGATGGAAGCACTCATCTGCTCGACCGACGCACTGGTTTCTTCCACACTGGCTGCCTGTTCGCTGGTGGCCTGACTCATGGATTGGGCAGTCGCACTTACTTCTTCAGAAGCGCTGGAGAGATTGTCCGAGGCGCTGCGTACTTCGGTAACAACCTGCGACAATTTGCCCACCATATTTTGCATGGCTGCAAGCAGTTGGCCGGTTTCATCTTTAGAAGTCACCTCGATCCTTGCAGTCAGATCTCCTTCGGCCAGCTGGTTGGACAAGTTCAAGGCTACATTCAGCGGCCTTGTAATGCTGCGCGTGACCCAAAAGCCGATACCTGCGGCCAATGCCAGCGCAATTGCTACCAACGCCAGCATCATGGTGCGTGCATTGTTATAGTTTTCGGCGGCTTCCTTGACGGCTGCCTGAACTAACTCAATTTGAAAATCGTTAAATTTATTCAAGCTGGCTTGATAAGCTCCCAGAATGGGACGCAGTACATTAGTCAAAAATACCCGTGACTCATCCTTCTTTCCTTCATTTATAAGGTTTATCAAGCTTTTATAGCCTTCTACATATTTAGTTCGATTATCCAGAACATGCTGCAGCATCTCCTTTCCTTTTGGCAAGATAACAATCTTTTGCAATTTCTCTACGTTTTCTGATACTTTATTCTTCGATTCAAGAATTTTTCCTTCTTGCTTCTGCATGTCATCGCGACTATCGGTAAGCATCATGTTTCTTAGCGATATGGCAATGGCAGTGGTTTCGTTCTTCATCTCCGTAACCAATGCCATTTTCGAATATCTATCATTAACGACAAGATTCAGCATATCGTTCTGTTGTGAAAGCCGCGAAATAGCTAAGGCCGAGATTACTATCAGCAAAATCACCACTAGGCCGAAACCCAATCCCAAACGAACGCCTATTTTCATATTGTTAAACATCATTTATCTCCCTTGTTATCTTTTAAAGTTTAAAAATTAGTGGCCCATGACTGAATGAGTCGATTGCCTGGTTGAAACATGCTGTGATTCTCGATTGACCGCCTGCTGAACCAACGATGGCACATCCAAAATCAGCGCCACTTCGCCACTACCGAGTATGGTGGAACCACTGATGCCGCGCAGGGTACTGAATATCTTGCCCAGTGGTTTTATTACGGTCTGGAATTCGCCCATTAGCTCGTCTACCACCAACCCTGCTTTTTGACCTGCACAAGTCACCACGACCACGTTCTCGCGCCGAGCTCCAGCACCCTCGACTTCGAAATGATCGCGCAGCATTACAAAAGGCAATACCTCGCCGCGCAGATTGAGATAGCTGCGCTCGCGCGTTAACTGGCGGTCATTTTCGGTCAGCTCAATGCATTCTTGTACCATGTCCAGTGGCACGATATAGCTGGATTTGCCGACACCAACCAAAAAACCATCAATAATCGCGAGGGTAAGCGGCAAACGAATACTGACTGTAGTGCCCTGGCCTACCGTACTATCCAAATTCACTGTACCGCGCAGTGCGGTGATGTTGCGTTTAACCACGTCCATGCCTACGCCTCGACCTGAAAGACTGGTCACGGCTTCTGCAGTAGAGAAACCGGCCTCAAAAATCATGTTGTAGATTTCATGATCAGGCGGCGTTGCGTTTGCGGCAATCAGGCCGCGTTCCCTGGCTTTTTGCAGAATTCGGTCACGGTTAAGACCACCTCCATCATCGACAATCTCAATCACGATGCTTCCTGAATCGTGATAGGCGTTAAGCCGCAGTGTGCCTTTGGCTGACTTACCCCTTGCCTGTCGAATTGAAGCCGACTCGATACCGTGATCCATGGCGTTGCGCACCAAATGCATGAGTGGATCTCCAATCTTTTCCACAACGGTCTTGTCCAGTTCGGTATCTGCCCCGGTAATGACCAGCTCAATGTCTTTGCCTAGTTCGCGGCCAACATCACGCACCACGCGCTGAAAACGGTTGAAGGTTTCACCAATTGGAACCATGCGCAGGCGCAGTGCCCCATCGCGTATTTCCTCCACTAGCCCCGACATCACCGAAGTCGCTTCCTGTAGTGCGTTATCACTAACGCGCTGAGCAAGCAAACTTACACCCGCTCCGGCTATGACCAACTCACCCACCATATTGATCAATTCGTCCAGTTTGTCGGCATGCACGCGGATGTAGCGGTTTTCCTTGTTTTTACTATCCTTGGATTGAGTTTGCTTATCCAGGGCGGCTTGCACGACTTCATGTTCGACCGAACGTTGTTCTACCAAAATTTCGCCCAGTGGCGTTGTCGAACCGTCCGGACGGGCACTGGTTTGCTGTTCGCTTAGCCCGGCTTCCAGTTCCTGTTGGGTGAGTGCTCCTGTGGTCACCAAAATTTCGCCCAAGCGCGTTTCACTTTCCGGCAACGAGCGGATTAATTCGATGTATTCCGTAAGCTTGCTGTGGGGTGGCAGAATATGGATGAGGCTGCCTTCCCGTGCGAATTCGAACACTCCCGCTATTGTCGCCTTGTCCGCATCTGACTTAAAATCAATTTCGAAACCGAGGTAACACGATTCCGCATCCATTTCATCGGCAGGCGGCAGAGCATCAAACATGGTGGTGATAGAGACAATTTCTCCGAGTGTAGACAAATAGCGGAGGAAAGAAAGCGGATCCATCCCATCTCTCATTACGTTCTGGCCGAAGCGCAAGGAGATGTGCCAATTGTCCGTCTCTACCAAACCACCGCCGCTAGATTGCAATGGAATTTCTGTCTCTACTTGAACGACATGGCTCACCTCGGAATTATCTTGATAAGCCTGAAGCCGAATACGCAAACCACTTTCGCGAGCAATGGCTTCTGCATCCAATTTCTCGCCTTGGGCGGCAACTACATTAACCAGGTGCAACATGTGATCGCCGCTTTCAAGCAATACCGCGATCAGATTGGCCTCAATAACAACATCTCCATCGCGTACTCGGTCCAACACGTCTTCAACAATATGAGTGAAACTGACGATGGGATCCAATCCGAACAAGCCAGCTGATCCCTTGATGGTATGCGCGGCGCGAAATATAGCGCCGATCGTGTCGGCATCATTCGGATCAACTTCAAGCCGCAACAACGAGTCCTCCATATCTTGCAGAAGCTCGCGTGCTTCGGCGATGTAAGTCTGCAGTGCTTGATCGAGATCTAAACTCATTTTTATTGTCCTTTTTTCTCATTGCAAGAAAGCACCACCGGGTCGCCAAAATAAGACGCCAAATTGCACATATCCAGCACATCGAGCACCGCACGGCTGTGCCCGATTAATCGCATACTGGTTCCGTGCTTTTCGGCTTCGCGCTTAGCCAAGATAAGAATTTGCAGGCCAGCGCTATCCATTTCACTGACCTCCGACAAATCAATTTCTCGCTCGCTCGGTTGATCCATATAGGTCATTAGTTCATTCTTCATGTCGGCGGCAGTGTAGATAGTCATGTCACCCTCAATATGCAGTAGCGACTGCCCATTGTTATTTTTTGAGCTGATCGGCATGGTATTTTCCTTATTTAGTCCTGATTGCCAAGTTCTAAGGCAATATCAATTTAGCCACGGCGGTAAGCATTTGCGCCGGCTGGAACGGTTTAACCACCCAAGCCTTGGCGCCAGCTGCCTGGCCTTCCTGTTTTTTTCCTTCCTGAGACTCGGTGGTGAGCATGATGATCGGCGTGAACTTGTAATTAGGCAGTTTTTTGACTTCTTTGACGAAGGTAATCCCATCCATGTTGGGCATGTTCACGTCGCTGATAATGAGGTGAATTTTTTGCCCAGTAAGTTTTGTCAGCGCATCCTTGCCGTCACACCCCTCAATCACGTCGTAGCCTGCACCTTTTAATGCGATGCTGACGACCTGCCTCACGCTTGCGGAATCATCAACTATCAATATTGCCTTGCCCATACTCCCTCCTAAAAAAATGTGATTTCTTGTTTCGCGGTCGCACTGGATTGGGTCCCGCGATGAGTGTGCACTTGTTCCTGGGTGGCATAGAGCGCCTCCATCTCCGCCAACCATGTTTTGATATTGAGGTGCTTAACCGGGACGGATGCCGCTCTATCCTGCTTGAATTGCTTCAAGTGCTGATGCAACTTTTCCATGTTGTTGCGCACATGAACTAATATCTGGCTGACACGATCCTGGAATTGAAGTGAAACCAGCACGTCAGATAATTCGTCGCGAATACCTGCACTTTCCTGTTGTAGCTGTTCAGCGGAGTCTGACAAATGCGAAGTAACGTTAGTAAAGCTTTGCAGGACCTGTTGAATAATCAATTCAGAATTCGCAACTGATTTGAGATCATGTTCGGAAGAGCTTTCAGCAATCTTGAATACGCTGGCGATGGCGTTGCTGATAATATCCACTGTACCTGACATTTTTTTACCGGTTTCACTGGAAAGACTGGATAATTTGCGCACTTCGTCCGCCACCACAGCGAACCCGCGCCCTGCTTCTCCGGCACGCGCAGCTTCGATCGCGGCATTTAAAGCGAGCAAGTTTGTTTGAGCAGCAATCTCCGCCACCTTGACGGCCATAGCTCTCAGCTCACCGGTGTAATCATTGAGGCTTCTAACTTGTTCCAGCATGTCGTTGCGACTATGCTGCGCCTCCCTGAGGGAATCGATCACGCTGTTCAGCGATAACTCGCTTTGCGTCATTACCGCCACTGCCCCGCCCTCTGTACTACCTGCTAAGTCATTAGCGGCGCTTTGCGAAGCACGGACCGACGCCTCCAGTTTTGCGTTAATACCGACAAAACGATTGGCCAAGTCCATGATGGCTGTTTCGGTCTGATTCCGAGTAGTTTCAACTTGTCTGGACCAGATAGGCACCACCTCCGTGCAGACATCTTCCAAGCCACCCGCATCAGCATTCGCAAGTTCGATTTCAAATCTTGCTTTGGCATTGTCCAGCTCTTGTGCTACGGCCAGCTTAAGCAAAGTGCGATGACGGCGAACTCCCCACTCTCCGGCAGCAGCCGATATTCCAACAAGGACTACAGCAGACACAATGTTAGCCCAGCCCAATCCACCCAGAATAAGCAACATCGAAGCGCCGGCAATACCAACTCCCAAAGCAATTCCCCAACAGAATGCTGCGGTAGCTTTGTGTGCTACTGAATTTACTTTTTTTGCTGCCATAATTTCGTCCCCCACTTTCTTTCAGCTTTTATTTAAAAATCAAATCGTCAAATATTTAGCGGCGATTTTTCAGAAATCTTTAATGCTAAAACTGCTCTATGTGATTCATAGTGAGTAACCTTTCGATCAGTACAAAATGAATAACAAGATATAGTCAGCCGGTAGCTATTACACCGGTCATACCGACAATCTTGAAAGGTGCATCGGCCAGTGCCAGGCCGGAGAATGCGAGGGTTATGCCGCAACGCGCCGTCCGGTGGAACGTGCTTGGTCGCAGGAATGTATCTCGCTGGAAGACGCCTTGTCGGCCGAGATGCAAATCAAGGGCTGGAGCCTAAAAAAAGAAGCCATGATTCTCAGCGACTGGACGGGGTTTCTCACTTGGCGAAAAGTAAATCCGCCCATCTTTCGACAAGTTCAGGACGAACGGATTAACTTCTTCTGCGGGGATTGAAAGTTGATTACCAACTCAATTTCACAGAGCCACTAAAATTGACAATGTAGGAACCTGAGCGCAATATTTTTACATATAGTTGAAGAGAGACAATCCAGACACCGCCATAAAAGATTTCTGCGCAGCTTCCAGGCTGGTTTTTTGCTGGTTTAGATCGCTGATCGCCTTGTTGAAATCCACATCCTGTAGTTGCGATAGCGTCTGTTTATACTGTACTCCCATACTTTCACCCGCGCTTTGTAGAGCATCCAGCTCGCTCAGACGAGTCCCCAACGAGGCGCGCACAGTCAACACATTATCGATGCCGCGATCCAGACTATTTAACGCCTTGTTACGACTGTTGGTAAATTCTGCTGCTGCAACCGCCCCTCCCAGTGGATTAGGCGTTCTCAGCGCAGTAATCAAATTGGAGATGGTCTTGAATATACTTTCGTTGGTGCTGGGCGCTACGGTGAATACATCACCGCTAGCTGGCGCTCCTGTAATATCAAACTGCAAGCCATCAAAGGTGATTACCTGTCCGCTGACGTATGGAGTACCAGCTGCTACTGGCACCGGCACCAATGCCCCCGGCGTGATATTGGTCACACCATAAGTTGTAACACCAGCGGCCACACTGAACGTCACCTGATAATTATTCCCAGTAAGCAACGCCGGATTAGTAACCGCTCCTGAGCTGACAATGCCACTCCCGGTATTCGGAGCTGCCGCCTGGACATTAAACGTTCCATTGCCATTTTTGACGCGCATAAAAATGTCTGCGCCAGAATCGCTGGCTGCCAATTGTCTGGAGCTGCTGACCTGGATCATGCGCTGACCATCATCAGTCTGATACTGGACAACGGCATTGTTGTTGGCAAAAGGTTGTGTTCTGCCCTGAAAACCGGAAAACAGGTAATTACCTATCCCATCTGTGCTATTTGCCAACGTCAGCAACTCTTCCAGACGTCCACTCAAATCCGTCGCAAAGGTTTGCTTATCAGAATTATTTATCCCCCCGTTACCGGCATTAACCGCTACCGTTCTGACGTCCTGCAGCAAATCCGTTACGCTTTGCAAAACGCTCTCAGCCAACGAGGCAGAATGCTGCACAGCATTTCGATTGATCGCATATTGTGAATTGGAAGCGTCCGATTGCGATACTTCCAGAGCGCGCGCTGAAGCAATCGGATCATCTGCCGGAGTGAGGATGCGCCGCTGAGTGGCAATCTGCTGTTGGGTGTGCAACAGCTGGGCCTGCTGTTGATTAAGCAAACTTACGTTGGCATTGTAAAGGCTGCTAGTGCTAATACGCATGGCTGGCTACTCCCCTAAACTTAACAAAGTATCAAACAAGGTATTGGCAATTTGAATCACCTTGCCCGCAGCTTGATAGGCACGCTGATAACGCATCAGGTTGGCCGCTTCCTCATCCAGATTCACTCCAGAGACCGATTGTTGCGTTTGTATAATCTGATTAACCATGCTGGTTTGCGCCTGACTGGTTAATTCCAGTTCACGAGTTTTATTACCAACTTGACTGACCAATTGCGCATAAGCGCCCTGATAAGAGGCAGTTCCACCCGCCATTGAATTTTTGGTTTGCAAGTTTGCCAGCAGCAACGCATTACGGTTGTCAGCTGTAGCGTTGGTGTTGCTTGCCACCGTGAAGGTATCTCCAGCGGCTGGGGCACCGGTGATCTGCATGGTCCAGCCGTTATAGGTGATAGCTGTGCCCGCGGTATAAGCCACGCCGGCAACCGGGGAGCCCGGTATCCCTGTACCCGTCACAGTAAATGTAGTCGGTGGGCTATCGAAAACAATACTGACTGGTTGCTGCAAGTTGGCATTGACAGGAAGAGCTGCATTGACCGTGCCCTCGCTAATGCGCCCCGAGCCGATATTAGCCAATGATGCATTAGTACGAACTGGCGCCGCTGCTGCAATCTTGGAGGGATCACTGATGGCAACAGCAATGTCACGTGCTCCATTTATGGTCGGACGTATCATGTAGCTATCGCCCGCCATTGCTCCCGCAGTGGTGGCTATCGTAAGACCGTCCACCGTTTGTGGCAAAGTAGCAAAGGCCGTAACCGTATTATCCGAAAGACGCGTCAGCGTATACGCAGTCCCCCCGTTGAACCGCAACGAATAATCGCTGCCGGTCAACGCTGAAGTACTGACAACGCTGGCGCTAATGGTAGCGGTACCAGTATTTGCTGCATTGGTATTGACTAACGGCACAGGCTGAGCAAAGAAATTACCGCCCAGAGCGCCATTCAGATCCTGCCCGAGCTTGTGCTGTTGATTAAATGTATCTGCCAATACCAAGGCCACCCGGCCCAAGGCATTTTGTTCAACGTCCAGCGACTCGCTGCGGAAAGCTAAAAGCCCCCCCAAATTGCCACCCTGAAAACTATTTTGCTGCGCGCGAATAACGCTTGCACCCGAGCCATACGCTACTTCAAGCCTGGAGGGATCACTGGACGATTGAACGGCCTTCAAAGTAATGGTCTGCTCCCCCACCACCAGTGATTGACCCGCTCCGATGAATACGTTGAAAGTGCCATCGCTTTGTTTAACTACATTCGCCTTGATTTCCTTGTTCAACTGCGATATCAGCTGATCACGCTGGTCCAGCAAATCGTTAGGTGTCTGCCCATTGAATGCCGCTTGTGCCAGCACGATATTCTTGTTCATCGATGCAATCTGCTGCGCATAGCTATTAATGGTAGTTACACTGCTGCTAATCTGGCCATTGATGCTGCTATTAATGTCGCTCATGCGCTGATTTAACGACTGAAATCGCGACACCAGAAACTGTGCGCTACCCAGCATGGCTTGCCGCGCGGCTTGAGACTCGGGCGAGCTGGCAACATTATTTACCGCGCTGAAAAGCTCCTGCAACGCAGGCGACAGGCCGGCATCGGAATCTGCCAGCATATTGTTGATCTGTCCGATCTGCTGATAATAGGTTTCTAATTGACTGGCCTGCGCCTGTCCTTGCATAACCTGATTAGACAGAAATTCGTTATATATTCGTTTGACAGTGCTGACATCTACTCCCTGGCCAATAAACCCTGCGCCTGTTGCCTGGGGTAAGCGTGTTCCCAGCACGACCTCCTGCCGATTAAAGCCGGGCGTATTTGCATTGGCAATATTGTGCTCAGTTGTCGACAACCCAATTTGGGCTGCATTCAATGCACTGACCCCACTCCCGAAAATACCGATTCCCATAAATTCCTTGCCACACTTTACGTGTTTAAACTTATCGAATTTACTCAGCTCAGAATGAAGGGTGATAAATAATCACTATTTTTTCCCTCATTTGCGAGAAAGAGAATGCTCCATCTAACGTGCATGGCAATGATGCCGCCCCCGATGATAAACCTTCCCATGCCCGTTTCCCTCACCCCAACCCTCTCCCGGTGGGAGAGCGAGCAGATGAATCGCTGTGCGAGTTTCACGTTAACCTGAATAATTGCAGGACGTTTTACAAATTATCGGCGCCCCGAAAAATTTCTTGAATTTAGCGACACCATTAGCTTATCGTATTAATCCGATTCATGACTTTCACCAATTTGTCCGCATAATCAGGATCAGTCGCATAACCCGCTCGCTGCAATGCATGAGCTAACCCAGGGCTCCCCTGCCCTGACTGCAACACTTGAGCGTAGCGGGGATTATCTCGTAACAGATGGGCATAATCGCTGAATGCTTCGGTATAGGATGAGTAAGCACGGAATTTTTCTACCTGCTTACTTGCAATCCCGTTGTGGTACTCGGTAGTTACCACTTCCGCTACCTTTCCATTCCAGTTACCACCAGCCTTGATACCGAATAGGTTGAAACTGGTGCTGCCATCAGACAGACGAATCTCCCGCCGACCCCAGCCACTTTCCAGCGCAGCCTGTCCCATTACCAGATGCGTCGGCACACCGGTTTCCTGGCTTGCTTGCACGGCATGAGGTGTCATGCGACGCACAAAATCTTGCTGAAGCGGGGTGGGCTGGGATGGACTGTTTTTCATCCCATTCGCAAAACTGTCACCAACCGGCACAGGCATCGCACTAGCAGAGCGCGCTGGCGTAGCCAATACAGAGTCTGCCCGTGTCTGAGCAACATCAGCGCTGGCTGGCCGGCTCAATTGCTTGATCATGATGTCAGCCAAACCCACCCCTCGGCTGGACATGCTCTGTACCAATTGCTGATCCAGCATTCCGGTAAACATTTTGGTCTGCTCGCTATCAAATATGCCGTCTTGCGGTGTAGCGTCACGCATGGATTTCAGCATCATGTTCATAAATACTGTTTCGAACTGTTGCGCAACCAGTTTTAGTGCCTGGTCGGGCGACTGTTTGGCCTGCATACGCAGCTTGTCCAAGCTTTGCGCACTCACCGCCAAGCTGCCAGAAACATCGGTCTTGCCAGAAATGTCGATTGGATTGTTCATTATCAGTATCTCAATGCATTACAGGGTGTGCCGCGTATTGGCAGCGTGATGCCGCAACCCAAAATCACTGCGCCATTTCGTAGAGTAAAGGTAAGCAATATTTTTCGATCGAAATATAGGGTGATGTTGTTGCGCTTATAGAGGTGCTCATTAAATGATATCGAGTTCAGCGCGCAACGCCCCGGCAGACTTCATCGCCTGCAAGATAGCCAGCAGATCCTGTGGAGTTGCACCTATCGAATTCAGCGCCTTCACCACTTCGCCCAACGACACGCCTTTATTCAGCATGACCAGCCCCCCTTTATCGGACTTAATATCGATTGTGGATTTAGCGATCTGCACAGTTTTACCTTGGGAGAACGGGTTGGGTTGACTCACCGTGATATCGGTATCGATCACCACCGTCAGGTTGCCGTGTGAGATCGCGCAATTATTCAACGTCACCATCTGATTCATTACGACCGAACCGGTGCGTGCATTGACGATCACGCGCGCCTCACCCTGCGCAGGGTCAACCTGTAAATTTTCAACCTGCGAAACAAAAGCCACACGCGCGCTGCCCGTTGGCGCGCGCACCTGAATAGTGCGACCATCCAATGCAGCAGCAATTTCCGTAGTCGGCGAAAGTGCAGAGTTGATTGCAGCGGCAAGACGTGTTGCAGTAGTGAAATCCATGACGTTTAATTCCAGGTTAATGTAATCACCCTGGCCCAATGCTGTCGGCACGGATCGTTCTACTGTTGCCCCACCGGGAATGCGCCCGACACTCAAGTGATTGACCTGAACCTTGGATTTGCCGGCTGCCGCCCCCACACCGCCAACCAGCAAATTACCTTGCGACATGGCATACACCTGACCATCTGCACCCTTAAGCGGCGTCATTAAAAGCGTTCCTCCGCGCAGGCTTATTGCATTACCCATCGAAGAAACTGTAACGTCTATAGCCTGTCCGGGACGCGCGAATGGTGGGAGCATTGCCGTCACCATTACTGCCGCAACGTTTTTCAATTGCAGAGTGGTAAATGGCGACAGACTAACCCCCATTTGCGTCAACATACTGATCACGCTTTGAACGGTGAATGGCGTTTGTGTGGTCATATCACCGCTGTTATCCAGACCAGCAACCAAACCATAGCCAAGCAACTGGTTTTCTCGCACACCCTGAATGCTGGCGAGATCCTTAATGCGCTCAGCATACGCGGTAGCAGGCGCAGCAACTAACAATGTCAGTAATATTATTTCGGTAATTCGAATAATTAGTTGGAATATAGCCATCGCATCAGCCCCTTTCAGAACGGCAATATAGACTGGAAGGCACGTCCCAGCATGCTCATGACTACAGACATATCCATATTATTGGCACCCTTGTATTCAATATGTGCATCCGCAACTTGGGTAGATAGCACGGTATTGTTGCCAGTAATGGTATAAGGATTGACTACACCGGAAAAACGGATGAACTCATTAGCTTGATTAATCGCTACCTGTTTCTCACCGCTTACTAATAAATTGGCGTTTGCTAACACTTCCACTACAGTCACTGTGACGGTGCCGGTAAAGGTATTGTCACCCGCATTACTGCTCTTGTTAGCCAAACTGCCGTTTGAGCTACCGGCAACGCCTATCCCATGCATCATCAAATCAGCACCTGGAATTTGCGTGATAATCGGCGTTTGCATAGAAATACTTCCTTTGTGTTCCGCGCCGCTACTGGATTTCCCGTTAGCTGAGGTCGCTTCAGAAATGATAATGGTAAGGACGTCACCCACGATACGCGCGCGTTTGCCTTCATACAGTTTGCCTTCAAACAATGGTCGCTCGTTCTGCCCGGCCAAAAAAATGGAACCGTTATCGGCCCCTGCTTTTTTATCGGGTGCACGCGCGGTCATCGGCTGATGGATGTTGGTCGAAGGGGTATTCGCACAACCCACAAGAATCAACATCACGCCACACATAATCCAGCTGGACAAGTTCCACATCGCGCATCTCACTCCACTTACATCTGCGTTAATTTTTGCAACATTTGATCCGAAACCGTGATTGCCTTGGAGTTGATTTCATAAGCACGCTGCGTCTGTATCATGTTAACCAGTTCCTCAACTACGTTCACGTTAGAGGTTTCCACATAGCCCTGATTCAGAAGTCCGGCGCCATTAGTGCCCGGTATATTGGTGTTGGGAGTTCCGGACGATGCAGTTTCTACATACAAGTTTTCGCCTTGACTTTGCAGGCCAACAGGATTAATGAAGACAGCCAATTGCATGTTGCCGATCTGCACCGGTGCCGCAACCCCGGGCTGCGTCACCGACACCGTGCCGTCGCGGGCTATGGTGACGTTGAGGGCATTGATAGGAATAGTTATAGCAGGCTGCACTACAAAACCGCTAGAAGTTACTAGCTGCCCCTGGTTGTCAGTCTGAAATGATCCGCTGCGTGTGTAAGCTGTCGTACCATCCGGCATTAGTACCTGAAAAAATCCCGCGCCTTGTATGGCTATGTCAAACTGGTTGCTGGTTTGCTGCAGGTTGCCCTGGGTTTGAATACGCTCGGCGGCAGTAGGACGCACGCCCGTGCCGATCTGCAAACCGGAGGGAATCTGGGTCTGCTGCGAAGATTGCGCACCAGGCTGTCGTATAGTCTGGTACAGCAAATCCTCGAACACCGCACGCGAACGTTTGAAACCGGTGGTGCTAACGTTCGCAAGATTGTTAGCGATTACGTCCATCTGAGTTTGCTGCGCTTCCAGTCCCGTTTTAGAAATCCATAAGGAACGAATCATGGTCACTATCCTTTCAAAATTTATAGGAGCGCGATTAGTCGCGCCGAAATCAAGCGTTCATATTTAGCAATTGGCTGGCCTGCTTGGCGTTGTTGTCAGCGCTCTGCAACATCTTCATCTGCATATCGAACTGCCGTGCCAGCGAAATCATATTAACCATTACCTCTACAGTATTCACATTGCTGCTTTCCAGATTACCGGGGGCTACTGACACCTCAATATCAGCCTCGACAGGCTTGCCATCCCTGGTGCGAAACAAGCCGTCATCACCGCGCACCATCTGTGCTTCCGCCGGGTTCACAAGCTTGATTCGCCCAACCACCACAACCTGCTTAGGTGGCATTCCGGTAGGTACGGTGGAGATGGTGCCATCCTTGGCTACGGTAACTTCGGTATTTGGCGGAATAGTAATCAAGCCGGCATCTCCTGCCACATTCAAACCGGTACGGGTCTGCAGAATACCTTCGGGTGAAACGTGGAAACTGCCATTACGGGTATATGCCTCACTGCCGTTTTCCAGTTGCACGGCAATCCAGCCTCTACCATGTACCGCCATGTCCAGACTGCGCCCGGTTGGCTGCATTACCCCTGGTGAAAAATCGGCACCGGCTGTTGAGTCCACCACGAAAGCACGCGTCGGCAAACCTTCGCCAACCAGCGGCACTGCACGGAATGCATTTACGGCAGCACGATAACCTGGAGTGTTAACATTGGATAAATTTTGCCCCACCGTCGCTTGCTGTTGCAGCGTGTGCGATGCCCCACTCATGGCGGTATAAATAAGTCTGTCCATCCTCTTCTCCCCAGAGTTAACCAGCAGTCAGGTAACTAATTAGCGCAGGTTGGTAATCGTTTGCAGCATTGCGTCCTGCGTCTTGATGGTTTGTGCGTTAGCCTGATACACGCGCTGCGTCATAATCATATTTACCAACTCGGCAGTTAAATCCACGTTGGAATCTTCCACTGCGCTTGACTGCACCACGCCCAAACTTGAGCTACCAGGTGTACCTACCAAAGCTGGGCCAGAGTTTGCAGAGGACATCCACTCATTGTTGCCCAAAGGCTGCAAGCCCTGTGGATTAGCAAAGTTAGCCAGTAAAATCTGTCCCAATGCCTTGGATTGCCCATTGGTATAGCGCCCCATAACGGTACCGTCTGCACTTGTACTAAAACCACTCAACTGACCGGATGTATAACCATTTTGAGCCAGCTGATTCACTGAAAATGTCGCACCAAACTGCGTAGAAGAAAGAAAATTAAATGTCAAAGGCTGAGGCGTAGTCGAACCTGTCGCATAAACAATGCCGCCAGGTACGGTTACTAACCCTGTTGCTGGAGTAATTAGCGCACCGGTTGTGTTAAAGGTTAAGGTAGGAGATGTCCCTAACAGGGTATTTGCCGCAGTCGCAGCTGTTCCATCCAGACCGAAACCATCCACGGTCATATGGACATCCCAAGTATTCGCAGTTGCATTTTTCACAAAATACGTAGTCCCAATATGGCTATTGCCCAAACTGTCATATAGCGTCAATGCGGTAGAACTATTGTAAGAGGTTGAATCAGTCGGGCTAAAAACAGCCGTGGCAGGCACTGACATACGAGAATCCAGATTTACGCCAACTGAAGACGTGGAAGTAGGCATGGGAGTAAGAGCCTGCGTAGAAATTTGCAATGGCGCTGAACCACCCAGTGAAATCGCTCCCGTCACCGGATCAGCCACGAAACCGGTTAACTTATGGCCCTGCGCGTTCACTATAAAACCGCTCTTGTCCAATTGAAACTGGCCATTCCGGCTGTAAGATGCCACGCCATTGTTGTCCATTTGATAAAACCCCTGGCCGCTTATCGCTATATCCAGCGGGTTATTGGTTACACTGACATTCCCTTGCCCAAATTGCTGAGCCACAGTTGAAACTTTCGTGCCAATCCCGGCTGCCGAGCCACCTGAGCCGCCCAAAATATTGGCATACACATCCGCAAATTGCGCTTGCGATTGCTTGAAACCAACGGTACTCGCATTGGCAACGTTATTGCCGATTACGTCCAGACTCTTGGCCGCAGCATTTAATCCGCTTAATCCTTGTTGAAATCCCATGACACTCTCCTTACGTTAGATAATTTGCTTTACTGCAGACATCGCAACGCTACCTGCCGTACCCACATCCAAAGTAGCTCCATGTACTCCTGGAGTTACAGCATTTACCATGCCAAAGGTCAAAGCATTAGCGTCAATTTTATTGCCAGCCTGCATTGCTTCTACCGAAAATTTGTAGGTTCCATTTACAGCAGATGTACCCGCGTCTGTCTTGCCATCCCATGCCAGAGGTGTCACACCAGCCTTCTGCGGACCCATTTGCAATGTGCTCACAGTGTTACCCGCAGCATCCTGTATCAGCACCTTTACGCTGTCAGCGGGCTGAGTCAGTTCTATCCCACCAATTGCCTTACCATCTTTCAGGGTAATCGCAGAGCCTGGAATCAAAACCCCATGCCCTATCATGCTGGTGGCTGATAAAGACTGCCCAATGGACATACTGTCACTTAGAGCCTGCAAGGTGGTATTAAGCTTATCAATGCCGCTTACCGTGCTAAGTTGCGCCATCTGCGATGTCACCTGCGCGTTATCCATGGGATTCAGCGGATCCTGATTTTTCATTTGGGTAACTAACAGTTTCAAAAATCTATCCTCCGTAGTAGCAACGCTGCTTTCAGTACTCGACGAAGAATTGCTCTTGGCATTAAGCGAAGTAATAAGTGCGGAAGCGGAGCTGGTATCTTGAGTTGCGCTAATCATGGTTTATCCTTTCGTTACTGACCTATGGACAGAGTTTTGAGCAACAAACTCTTGGAGGTATTCATCACCTCCACGTTATTTTGATAGGAACGCGAAGACGAAATCATGTTCACCATCTCTTCCACCACATTGACATTGGGCATCGTGACATAGCCCTTTTCGTTGGCCATGGGATGCTTGGGGTCGTAAAGCATTTTCATCGGCGCAGTACTTTCAACCACCCCCGACACCTGTACACCGGCACCCCCTTCACCTCCCATCGGCGTGGCGCTAAACATCACCTGCTTGGCACGATAAGGCTGGCCATTTGAACTGGTCGTACTGTCGACGTTGGCCAGATTGCTTGCCACCACATTCAGACGCTGCGACTGCGCTGCCATTGCAGAACCTGAAATGTTAAAAATATTAAATAACGACATAATGATTATCCTTGTAACGCGGTAAATACATTTTTGATCTGGTTATCCACAAATTTCACGCTGGCTTCATAGCGCAAGGCATTGTCAGCAAACTGCGCGCGCTCGACATCCATATCCACCGTGTTACCGTCCGCGCTAGGCTGCACTACATTGCGAAACATTACCGGCGCACCCATTACGCTTTCACCTGTGCCACTGCTCAAGTGATGGGGCGCGGTGCCTGCCATCTGCAACTTCACCGTGTTACCTGACATTGCGCCTTGCAACGTCTTGGCAAAATCAATATCTTTTGCCTTGTAGTTGGGTGTATCGACATTAGCGATATTGGAAGCAATAAGTTCCTGACGCGCCGAGCGCAGGTTCAGCACGGTTCGATTAAACTGTAATGCGCTATCAATTTTGCTGACCATACTGCTTATCTCCTTCATTACTTTTTTACTTCTTCCATGACCCACATACTAAACACCAATGCGCTATGACTATTGAACGAATAAGCGTGGGAAACCGCCTTAATTTCCACGTTATAAATGCAAAAATAATTTAGCATCAGGCACAAGATGCCTGTGGGATGGAGGAAGTTAGCAGATAGACGAGACGTACATCAAAGTGGGTAATCAGCCTGTCCGAATTTCCGGAGCGACTTCTACAGCTGATTCACAGTAATTAAACTGTAGGGGCTGCGGGGGATTTAAGCAGAGAGCTCGCTCGCGCCAGATTTATTACCAGCAAGCGGCGAAGGATTTCTTCGTCGGGCATTTCCGGTGCGTAGTCGTTCCAGCCGTAAGCTTTTGCGACGGCGGCATCCAGCACTTTATGCGAATTATCCAGCCATGCGGGGCGGGCATTATAGAGGTTGGTGAGGGTGCGTTTTTTCAGGTCGGCTTCGTGTCCGGACTTGGCAACGGGGCGCGCTGGGTAGCCTGCTTTTTCTTCTTCCTGTGTGCGCACCCAATCCGTCCACTCTGGCGGGTTGAGCCAGGTCTCGCGCAGTTTGTTCAACGCTTGCGCGGATGCGGCAATCTCGGCGGCTGAAGTGTTGGTGTAATCGGCTGGTTCGAGGTTGGGTGTCAGTCCTTCGGGAAAAGGGAATGTCTCGAAACACGATTTGGCGTTATATGTTGGGTCGTTACCCACTCCGTGCATAGACGCATTCGCTAATGCCCAGATTTCGTGCATGCGCGAGGAAAGCACGCCGAAGGTCACGTCATCCTCGCGCGCGATTACAAAAAGTCTCGAATCGGGGGAAACAAATTTATCGCACCAAACAAACGTGCGATGTTTTGCTACTCGGCAAGTGACGATAAAACGAGACAAGCGTGAAAACACCAATACGCATGTCAGCACCAGTTCTTCCGAAACGCCACCAATTTTTTTTACGGCTTGGATCGTTGTTTTTGTCGCGTTCCGATTTCACATTCAGTAACACATACTGGAACGGAGTTTCGTAAATGGATGCATCGGCTTCGCTCATGTCAGCGCCAAAATCGATAATCCAGGTATCCGAAGATCGGCCTGTTATATCTTGTCCATTAGCCCAAGGGCGAAGCACGTCACTGCTCGGCTTGCTATTCGGATTAGGCAACTTGAGCCATTGCCGTGCAAGCTCACCGGGAATGTCGAATGCACCATTCTTCTCTGCGCCCTTAAATGCCACATCCGCGTTCGCAGCGAGCGGCTTAGCCTGCGTGAGATTCATTCCTTCGCCTGCGGTCAGGTCGGAGTGGATGTTCTCAACGGCCTTGCCGGGGAGAGGATTGAGCTGAGGGGAATTGCTTTCCACGCTATTCCCCTCGCCCTCCGGGAGAGGGGCTAGGGGTGAGGGTGATGCAGCTAGTTCATTCCAAAGATCTTGCAAAACCGATTCTGTTTCTTGCAATACTTGGTTGTTCCAATAGCGAATGACACGAATGCCCTGCTCTGCTATAAATTTTGTTCTAGCTTCGTCATATTCAACATTGTCCGCATGCTGACCGCCATCAAGTTCAACAGCGAGTTTTGCCTCATGACAATAAAAGTCAATCACATAAGGCGGCACGGGATGTTGGCGACGAAATTTTTTACCTGCAAATCGCCGGCCTCTAAGCAACATCCAAAGCAAATTTTCTGCATCGGTCTGGTTTTTTCGTAACTCTCTGGCGAATGCTCTTAATTCAGGCGGAATATTGGTACCACTGCAAACGGCAACCTCACCCCTAGCCCCTCTCCCAGAGGGCGAGGGGAAAGAAAGGAGCGCATCGCGGTTTTCAATATGATCGAGCGGTTGCAGGATTGGGTTCTTGCGAATGGGGTAGCCGTGTTTGAGCATCCACTGGATTTCACCAATCCACACGGTGACGCGTGCGAGTTCGGCGGCATAGGGATTGATTTCAATGCCCAGCACATTGGCAGGCGAACATTCGATGGTGATTTGCCGTTGTAACCCCAAGGCTTCTGCTTCCAGATTTGCCCGGTGTTCGAGGTCTTTCAGCGTGCGCAGAGCAAGGTATAGAAAGTTTCCACTCCCGCACGCTGGGTCCAGCACGCGAAAGGCTTTGAGCCGTTCGAGATAGGTAATGAACACGGCTTGCGCGTCGCGTTCGGCCTTGTCGCCACTCTTCTTGCGCTTAACGATGTGTGCGGCAATCGCGGCGCGCGCGACTTCCCATTTTGCTGCCAGCGGTTCAACGATGACGGGGTTGATGATGCGCAAGATGGATTTCTGGTCGGTGTAGTGTGCGCCAAGCTGGGAGCGTTTCTTGGGATCCAGGCCGCGCTCAAACAGCGTTCCGAATATGGAGGGTTCAATACCGCTCCAATCGAGTTTGGCGGCTTCGTGGAGAATTTTTATTTCGATGGTATCGATAGGCAGGACTTCAACCTTCTCGAACAATCCGCCGTTGAACCAGTGAATATCCTCTAACGCAAAGTCGCCGCCCTTGCGCATCGCGTTAAATAACTCTTCCAAGCGCGTGGAAAGTTTGACGGGGTCGGTCTGGCTTTTATCCAGCAAGCGCTCGAACAGCTTGCCGGGAAGCAGTTCGGCATCTTCGGCGAACAAACAAAACAGGCATTGATTGAGAAAATGCGCCACGGTCTGTGGCGCGTGGCCTCTGGCGTTCAACGATTGCGCGAGGGCGGCGAACTTGCCCGCCGCTTCTTCGGTGATTTCAGAAATGGTGCGTTGCGGGTGGAACTTGTCCGGGGCGGTAAACAGCCAGCGCAGTTTGTCGAGATTGGCTGGTTCGCTGATTTCTTCCAGCGCGATGGTGTGAACTTCGGAAGGCGCGTTGGTAAAGTGGGTGTGGATTTCGATGATGTTGGTATCGCAAACCACCAAGAGCGGCGGATTGTCCAACGCCAGGGCGTAGGTCATCAATTGTTTCAGGGCTTCGCCCAAGTTGCGCCGCATCGCTTTATATTCAAACGCGAAGTAGCCTTGCTTCCACACATCCGCCCAGCCTTGCCCGGCTCCGGTGCGGGTTGCCCCGCGCTCGAAGCAATAGGTATCGTGACTGGATGGCGAAGGGTGAGGAACGCCAACGAGCGCGCACAGGTCAATAAAGTGAAGTTGGTAGCTGGCGCGCTCTTTGAGGATTGTCTTTCCACTTCTGGATGAACTGTTGGGGAGTCATTTGCTCGGCATGCTATTTAACTGACGTATCGTACTACGGATACCGAAGCTGTGTGAAAACTCAATTACGGCCCGTTTTCTTGGATGCACAATGTTCCGCTCAAAGCTCTGGTCAACCTTAATTCGATCAAGCGACAACAGCTCTAAATACGGCTAATTCAAGTTCGGGGTGCAGCGGCCGATTATAACTTCAACAAAATATCAATAAATAATGGGTGCACGATGAAATCTGCTATCAGCACGAGTGAACTCTCAGTTTTCCTGGTCGAACCTTCCAGCCTGCAGGCGCGCATTGTCCAAAAATATCTCAGAGATCTTGGTGTGTTGAACACACAGGTTTTCCAGGATGGGACTTCAGCACTTGCGGCCATGCGCATGCAACAACCTGACCTGACCATCAGCTCGATGTATCTGGATGATATGTCTGGCTCTAAACTGATTGAAATAATGCGCGCCGATCAAGCCTTAACGGGTATAGCTTTCATCCTGATTTCTAGCGAGGACAACCCGCTTTACCTAGATCCCGTGCGTCAATCCGGCGCCTGCGCCATCCTGACCAAACCGTTTGAACTGAAACATTTACGCGCAGTTATCTTCACGACGCTCGACTATCTCAGTCCGGGCAGCCTCGCGCTGGAAAAGGATGACTTCGACATTGAAAATCTGCATGTTCTGGTAGTGGATGACAGCTCCAGCGCACGTTCCTACCTGATCAGGGTGCTTAAAAATATCGGAATCAAGAATATTACCGAAGCTGAAAATGGCAAGCGGGGGGCGGAAATCGTCCAAGGACATTCCTTCGATCTGGTCATTACCGATTACAACATGCCAGAAATGGATGGCGGAGAACTGGTTGAATTTATTCGCAACAAGAGCTGGCAAAATGCGCTGCCGATAATAATGATATCCAGCGAACGGGATGAGAAACGGCTTGCCGCCGTGAAGCAGGCAGGCGTATCAGCGATCTGCGACAAGCCTTTTGATCCATCGCATATTAAAAACCTGATCGAGCAGATATTTACGCCTGCACGTTAAACCAATCACACCGGCTGGATGGTTCCAATACTTCCCGGCAACAGTATCCGTTTCTGATCACATTTATCTAAGACCGTGCCGAATGTCCATTTGTATTGGCACAAACCAGCCGTTGATCATTCCGAATTACACCTTCATCCAAGTAACAGCTTTATGTGCTGGCGAGCTAATTGCTTCCTGACCCACTACTCACTGCTCACTGCTCAAAGTGGTAAATATTTGACGCTGATTTACAAGTTGTTTACACATCCAACATCAAAACTCAGGGGCGATTCGCTTTCGGCGCGTCGCTGAAATGGACTGTTACGTGTCGTTTCGCTCACTGAACAATCCAAAAAAAAGATTTGCAAATAAGATGCCTATACCAAGCAGCAACCCACCGACACCAATATAGGTAAGCAGCTCTGTCACCGGGTGAGTATGTGCCGCGCCTGTGCCTATAGACGGCGCGACCATAAACATGGTCAGCCACGCGAGCGGATAACAGCCGCCAAGGCCGATGAATATTGCAGTGATCGTCTTGAATCGTTGCTTGAGTCTAGACGCTGAAACCAGCAGCAATAAGCCAATGGAGAAAGCGGCTATTCCTGCGGCGTGAAAATGCGCTCGTTGCACATAGCGCCATATCTTTTCAGGGCTGTTCGCGTCATGAAGTTCTGGATGCGCAGCGATTCCTTGTGTCAAGTACGTTTCAAAAAATGCCTCGTTGACCCCAAAGCTTACGCCAAGACCAATACCGAAGAGCAAACCAAGCATTACCAACGCAAGGCCAGCTTTTATGCTTGTGAGGTTGTTGATCATTGAGTTCTCCAAGACACGTTAACGAATGGCGTTTATCCGCCACTCTTTCCAAACTTGTTATACCAATCTTTTTTTATAATATATTCTGCTCTTATAATTCCGTCTGTGTGTGACCGAACATAGCGAAGCATAAATGATGGATAAAGGGGGAGCGAGTCCGGGAATAAAATCTGCACTAGAAATTTCGCAGGATTTATCGAGAGCAATGGCTAAAGGCTGCATCCGGGCTACTTGCTGACTATGATGTAGCTTGATTTCTGCTACCATTAGTCATGCGTTGCGCCACAAGATAATTTCACTTTTTGACCTCAATTACACCAATTACGCAGCGTAGAAAAAGTATCAACTTAATTTATTTAAAGGAAGCATCATGCCTAGCAACATCCACAGTAAAGCCATCACACAAGGTGTGCAGCGTTCGCCTAACCGCGCCATGTTGCGCGCTGTAGGTTTTGGCGATGGTGATTTCAACAAGCCTATTGTAGGCATTGCCAATTCGTTTAGCACTATTACACCATGCAATGCGGGGTTGGGTACTTTAGCGACACGGGCTGAGCAAGCGGCCCACGCCGCTGGTGCGATGCCACAGATGTTTGGAACGATCACGATTTCTGACGGCATCTCGATGGGTACCGAAGGGATGAAATGCTCGCTGGTAAGCCGCGAGGTGATTGCTGATTCAATTGAGACGGTCTGTCGTGGTCAAAGTATGGACGGCATACTCGCCATCGGTGGCTGCGATAAAAACATGCCGGGCGCCATGATTGCCTTCGCACGTTTGAACATTCCTGCTATTTTTGTTTATGGTGGCACCATTAAACCGGGTCACCTCAACGGACGTGATTTGACCATAGTCAGCAGTTTCGAGGCAGTGGGTCAATTTATCGCGCATAAAATTGATGCAGCTGAGCTTCTGGCCGTCGAGCGCAAAGCCTGTCCCGGAGTTGGTTCCTGCGGTGGAATGTTTACAGCTAACACCATGTCATCAACATTTGAAGTGATGGGCATGAGCCTGCCGTATTCGTCCACCATGGCGGCTGAGGATGCGGAAAAATCCGACAGCGCGGCACGGTCAGCCGAGGTGCTGGTGCAAGCCATCCAGAAGCAAATATTACCGTCTCAAATTTTAACGAAAAAGGCTTTCGAGAACGCAATTTCCGTGGTTATGGCGGTAGGTGGCACAACTAATGCGGTCTTGCATTTGCTGGCAATCGCGCATGCGATGGGTGTTGACTTGAGCATTGATGATTTTGAAACGATCCGGAAACGCGTCCCTGTGTTTGCCGATATGAAACCATCCGGGCGCTACGTGGTAACCGACCTTCACAAAGCCGGCGGCATTCCGCAGATCATGAAAATGCTTTTGGTGCACGGCTTGCTGCACGGTGACTGCTTGACTATCACCGGCGAAACTATCGCGGAGGTACTTAAAGATGTACCCGCAGAACCACGTTCTGATCAAGACGTGATCCGCGCTTGGAACAATCCAATTTATTTACAAGGACATTTAGCGATTCTTAAAGGCAATCTGGCGCCGGAAGGTTCAGTGGCCAAAATTAGCGGCATTAAAAATCCGAAAATCACCGGCCCCGCGCGCGTATTCGATTCAGAAGAATCTTGCATGGAAGCGATTCTTGCAGAAAAAATCAATCCCGGGGAAGTGCTTGTAATCCGTTACGAAGGTCCGAAAGGGGGGCCGGGAATGCGTGAAATGCTGTCACCCACTGCAGCTTTGGTGGGCGCCGGAATGGGCGAAAACGTCGCGCTTATTACCGACGGTCGCTTTTCAGGTGGCACTTACGGCTTTGTAGTTGGACACGTTGCACCCGAAGCGGCTATGGGCGGTACCATAGCACTGGTCGAAGAAGGAGACTCTATTACCATTGATGCTGAAGCCCGCCTGATACAACTGAATGTAAGCGACCAAGAACTTGCGCGGCGTCGTGCCCTGTGGCAACCGCCGGCACCACACTATAAACGCGGCGTATTAGCAAAATATGCACGACTGGTGTCTAGTGCAAGTTTAGGCGCGGTGACGGACGCATAAACGTGGGCATGCTAATCCAATTTTTATTCAAAGATGAAGAATTTTTGATAGGAGTGCAATAGCTAAAGTGTAATCACGGATGAAAAGCGTAGCGGGATGTTAGGTGCGATTTATGCACCCCACATCCCGCTACGAATACACCCTACGCAGTACCGCCCACTGTCAGTCCATCTATTCTTACCGTTGGCTGACCCACGCCTACCGGCACGCTCTGACCTTCCTTGCCACAAACCCCGACACCAGGATCGAGCGCCATGTCGTTGCCTATCATGGAGATACGGGTTAATGCCTCAGGGCCATTCCCGATCAGAGTAGCTCCCTTCACCGGGTAGGTGATTTTACCGTCTTCAATCATGTATGCTTCAGAGGTTGAAAACACAAATTTGCCGCTGGTAATATCCACCTGCCCCCCGCCAAAGTTCGCGGCATACAGCCCGCGCTTGACTGAAGCAATAATATCCTTTGGGTCTTTGTCGCCATTCAGCATATAGGTGTTGGTCATGCGCGGCATCGGCAGATGCGCAAAAGATTCGCGCCGAGCATTACCGGTGATTGGCACGCCCATCAGGCGCGCATTCAAAGTGTCCTGCAAATAGCCCATGAGAATGCCGTCCTCGATCAAAACCGTGCGTTGCGTAGGATTGCCTTCATCATCCATTTGCAGCGAACCGCGCCTGTTAGCAATCGTGCCATCGTCGACTACCGTCACACCCTTGGCTGCTACTCGCTCACCGATGCGGCCGGAAAAAGTGGAGCTGCCCTTACGGTTGAAATCACCCTCCAGGCCGTGGCCAACGGCCTCATGCAGCAGAATACCAGGCCAGCCGGAACCAAGCACCACAGTCATATTCCCCGCCGGCGCGGGCTTGGCATCCAGATTAATTACTGCCTGATGTACCGCCTTGGCGGCGTAATCGCGTAATACTTCGTCCGAAAAAAAGGCATAGTCGAAACGTCCGCCCCCGCCAGATGAACCCTGCTCACGCTTGCCGTTGCTTTCTACAATAACTTGCACCGACAGACGCACCAGTGGGCGGATGTCAGCATTCATCAAGCCATCGCTACGCGCCACCAGCACCACGTCATATTCGCCTGCCAGTCCAGCTATCACCTGAGTAACACGCGGATCCAGGGCGCGCGCATAACGCTCCAGGCGTTCCAACATCGCAACCTTGTCCGCATCTTTCAAACTGGCGATAGGGTCGTGTGGTAGATAGAAATGTTTGTTGCTGTTCGCGCGTAACAGCGGCACAGTTTGCGTCCCGCCCTGCCGTGCAATCGCGCGCGTGGCCAGTGCTGCACTTTCCAAGGCTGCCAAACTTATGTCATCGGAATATGCGAAAGCGGTCTTTTCACCGCTCACCGCACGCACGCCTACACCTTGCTCTATGCCAAAGCTGCCAGATTTGACGATCCCTTCTTCAAGCGACCAGCTTTCGGCGCGACTGTATTGAAAATACAGGTCAGCGTAATCCACTTTATTCGCCAGCATTTTGGAAAACATTTGCTCCAGATGGCGAGTTTCAAGCGCATGCGGTGCAAGCAGTGACTGCTGTGCAAGGGCAAATACAGTATCGTTATTTTGCATTGTCAAACCCATATATATTTAAAAAATTGTTACAAAAAATTTAGCTCATTTATGAGGCGCGTATTTGAAGCTGTAAAAAATTACTCAGACTTTTATACATCAAGCCATATTAAGGCCGCATAGGGTAACCCCAATAAAAAGAATACTTTTCAATGAGACAAGCTTCGCATTAAGTCGTTCCTTCCTACACCCCAAGAGCCGGGCGCTTCACCTGTCTTACACCTAACATCAGGTAAGAATGCGGTGCGAAAGCGCTGGCAAACTTGCGCGCAAGCTAGCATGATAGGATGGATTTATTTCCTCGACCACGACGCCTGAGCCGCGTGGCAATCGATCCAGTACCCTACCCCACGGATCGACGATCATACTATTGCCGTGTGTTTCGCGGCCATTGATGTGATAACCACCTTGCCCTGCGGCCACAACATAAGCCAGATTTTCGATGGCGCGTGCGCGCACCAATATCTCCCAATGCATTTTCCCAGTGGTCTCAGTAAAGGCGGAAGGCAGCACAATAATATTTACATCGCGCATAGCACGGAACAACTCAGGAAAACGCAAATCGTAACAAATCGCCAAACCAATGCGGCCGAACGGACTATCCACCACCACTACCTGCTTACCTGGCTCAATAGTACGCCCCTCATGGTAATGCTCATTGCCAAGTTCGAGATTGAACAAATGGATTTTGTCATAGCGCGCTACCTGTTCTCCATTATCGTCATACACCAAGCAGGCATTACGCATTTTGTCCGGCGCATCCGCCACCAGCGGAATGGAACCGCCGACCAGCCAGATTTTATGCGCACGCGCAATCTCACTCAGAAAAGACTGGATCATGCCGCTACCCGGTTGCTCGCGCACCGCCAATTTATCCGTATCATTCAGTCCCATGATAGGAAAGTATTCCGGCAATACAATCAGGCGTGCTCCCTGATCCACAGCTTTTTCGATCAGGCGGCGTGCCTCACTCAGGTTACCCAGGACATTTGGCCCCGAAGCCATTTGCACGGCAGCGACCTTGAAAGTCTTAGTTTGCGCATGAGCAGCGACACGTCGTTGGGTGGCATTTTTGTCTTGCATGCTTTCAATTCTTTCATAGTATTACTTCTATGGTGATGCAACAGACTTGCTTACACCCACTTTTTCTACATTCGGGTTGGCCCATGCACCCGTGATATTGTATTCAAACGACACCAACTTATCGAGCGGTTCGCGCAATAACTTGTTGGCAATGAAGACCCCAATGCCCACTGCCGGACCAGCGGCAAATGCGCTCAGTAGGGATGCTGTGTTCCCCACTGTGGGCAGAACGCGCACTCGCAAGTTTTGCGTTTCGTGGTTTAGGTCCACCTGCCCTTTCATAGTCACTTTGGCGGCCGAGCCTTCAATTTTAAAATCATCGGTCAGCATAACCCCCTTCTTGACTTGCGCCACTCCATTGATGCTATCAAATTTAAAACCTGTGCTGAAAATATCCGTAAAATCCAGCGTAATGCGCTTAGGCAGCGCTTGCAGGCTCAAGATACTGAGCAGCTTACCCATACCCGGATCGATTTTCAGGAACTGCCCTTTACCGGTGCTCAGCTTGAGCGTGCCATCCAATGTGGCATAGCTGAATTCAGCTGGCGCGCCGGGCCAGGAAAACGTCCCTTCAAGTTTTCCGCTACCGTCCTTCACGCTATTTGGGTAGCCGGAACGGCCAAGAATTTTCCCCGCATCGCTGATTTCCAGCTTGAGATTGACTTGGGTCTGCTCCCCACTTGGGGCCATCTGCCATTTCCCATCCGCAGTCAACTCACCATCTGGGTTAGTGATAATCAAACTTTCCAACAGCCAGTCGCGCTCGTGCTGTTGCGCCAATAATTCCAGCTTACCCAGATTCTTGCCATTTAATGTGACATTACCCACCGCCACGTCGAGCGCGGGATGTTTTATGCCAGCAATATTTTTTTTGATAGCAGATTGGGTTAAAGTATTTTTCTTTTTGCCACTTTCATCTCGATCCAGTTCCAGAGACAAGTTTTTCAAGCGTGCGGCAAATTTACCATTACCCTGCGGATGCCAGCTCACTTCACCATTAATTGACTTGGCTGCCAGTAGTGCAACCACCGTACCATTAACATTACGTGCATTGATACGAACATCATCTGCCATATAACCATATCCACTGATCTTCTGAATCAGCAAGTCGGCACCTGCGAGACTGACGGGTGTCAATCCGTCCGATGCGCTAGCCAACGCTCCCCAACCTTCCAACGATAACTGCGGCATGGTGCCGACTAACCACACGCCATCCTTTTCCAACCACTTGCCAGTATTGCCAAAGTTTATTGTTCCGCGCTTGACGACCCGCTCACCACCCTCATCCCAACGCAAAAATTTCGCGCTGAAGAGCTTGCCATATTGCACCGATAACAGATCCTGTTGTGTAGTCATGCTATTCATCTCGAAGCGCACCGGAATAATCTCGTTAGCGAGCTTTGCAAATGGCGCAGGTAGATCAGATGCCAGCCCGACCAAATTGGAAGTGAGTTGCATACTGATCTGCTTCTTTAACACCGTAATTTCTGACTCCCAATCGCTGCTACCATGCAGATAATTTAGCAATGAATGCGGCTCTACCTCACGCAGGACATCTATATTTGCGCGACCAACCACCTTGGCATTTACAGCGCTGCCTTTGTTGCCCTGCACTGTTAAGGTGGCGGGTCCTCCAAGAACTTGCATAGTGACGTCCTGCGTGCGTACCGATGATTCACTGAACAGCAGATCGCCATTAACTTTATGTAAAATTGGCACAATCTTGCCCAAGCTCACTTCATTGTCGATAAAATAATAACGGCCGGAAACCATTGCCGACTTACCACCACGCAATGGAATGTCCACCTGTAAATTCAGGTTGCCATTACCACTCGACGTAATGTTGTCAGTGAGGCCATCGATATACCCGCGCACCGGACTTTGCTGAATAAAATCCAGACCATACTTCGTTTCGCCCACCGACTCACCACGCACTTGCAAGAGCAGACCAGGGCTTTTTAAATCCGGTAGAACCACACTAATATTTTTCAAAGACCCGCCCACAGTCATAGCAGTCGGAGCAGTCACCTCAAGCCGTTTGCCCTGAATCACCAATTTCGCAACGGCATTTTCCACGCGAGGCCACCCTTTCGCGTACTCAACTATCACTCCAGTTGCGCGCGCCCGGATCTGAAACAAACCATTACGGTTTCCATCAAATGGAAAATCATTCAAATTACCCTTCAGGCGCAGGTTAAAGTCATCTGCTTGCCCGTCGATCAACGCATTTCGTATCCAATTATGAGCTTCACTATTCAACGCAACCAATGGAATATACCGAGCTGTATGGCGCACTGAGGCGCGCGTCAGATGAACAGTCAAATCAATCAGACCAGGGCTTTGAGGTAGTGACTGATAGCTACCAAAAAAATTCCCGGCAAGATCGGCATTAGCAACGGAAACCTTATTAAACTTGACTTCCATTCCGCGGTCATGCTTTTGCCAACTAAACTGTGCAATGAGCGAATCAAATGTCAAAGGCTCCGGCATGATCAGTGGCGCATCCACCGCGGAATTGCGCGTGTTAAGTGACAGCGTACCATTGACGTCGTTACCATCCACTTGGCCGCTCAATCGAGTAAATCCTGGGATGTTACCCGCGCGCTGTATGGATAGTCCGTCGAAACGCGCCTTAATCTCATAATTCAATAACTTGTCAAAATCACCCCGCCATTTTGCTTGCACATCGGAAATCCGTCCCTGAGACGCAAATTTAACTAGCTGCTGCTTGAGACTAGACGTCAACGGCAGAAAATGTGTCAAGCTGGTGAATCTGTCCATATCCAGCGTATTGATACGCACCTCACCGCTAGCAGGTTGTTTGTCTGCAGCATCTGCAAAACGCAGGTATAAATCAATGGGCTGCAACATCAGGTCATTATTCATCTGCAATGATAATTTTCGCGTGGAAATCTCAAAGCCCCGAGCCACGTCATGCCATTCAACACGACCGCGCAGCTTAATTACATCGAGAAGCGGCAAATCATCGGCCAATTGTGTCTGTACACCTGCCAGTGCCAGATCAGCAGTAAACTGATTGATTTTTCCCTTCTCGACACCCAGCCAACCGCGTAACGCGCCTCTGCCGCGTTTGGGCGCAATGGGCAGCGGCAACCACGTATTCCATGCGGCAACATCGACATAGTCAAGCTGGGTATACAACTCCCCGCGCCAAGCATTGAAGTTATCAAAGCTGGTACCCAAAAAATCACCGCGCAGATCCAGTTGCGCAGACAATTCCGCTGGAGGTTCCGCTCGCAGCGAAAAACTGTGACGGCGCCCTCTGTTTTCAATGAGCATGTTCACTTGATTTAATATCAAAGGGGGCGCAGCACGCTGCTCGTCCTGCCAAGTAATGCGCGCGTCACGCACCACAATGTGTTTTTGGTGCAGTAACCAATCCGCCAGCCCGTGGTCGGCAGGCTGGCCGGGGATATTGCTCGACATCGTCATGCCAGCGATATGCAACAAGCCTTGCGCGTCCCGCTTGACCAACAGATCTGGCTGGTTAATCTCCAGGCTATATAGGCGTACCTGGCCCGTCAGAGCTGTCATCCACGACACCACATTGTCCACTCGCTGCAATGCGAGCAAAGTTTGCCCTTGCTTATCCAGAATAAGCACATCAGTAAACAACAGATGCGGGCGAATGCCATGCCAGTCTGCCTCAATCTTGCCAATGGTCACTGGCTGACCGACAACGTGACTGACCATAGCGCTGATGTTGTCGTGATAGCGTTCGATATCCGGCAATATCCAATAGCGTAATGTCAGCAACAATCCTCCGACGACGAACAACAGCAACACTGCACCAAACAGTGCGAATCGTGTTATTTGATTGCAGCAGCGCCCGAAAAAGCGCAAGCAAGCTCTCAACATAAAATGGGATGGCCCAGTGACCATGTAAACAAACAAGCCAAGGCGTGCATAGCAGATTTATAATGAACCATGAAATATAAGCAGTTTAACCCTAAGCCCCCCCAATGAATACCGTCATCACGCCCATTTCCGTTAATTTTGACATTGCTTTACAGCGCGCCCTGCGCTGCAGTCGATATGCACAGCGCCTGCTCGACAGTGAAGGCGAATTACTGCCGTGGCTGCGCGAGCACTATGCCAAACCTTGCAATATGTATGAAATGACGGCATGGCTAGCCACCATACCCGTAACGAACGAAGAATCGCTGTCACGCGCGCTACGCTGCTTGCGCAAGCGCGTCATGCTCAAGCTGCTGACTCGCGATTTGGGCGGACTGGCCAATCTGGAGGAAGTAATGACCTGCATGTCTGCACTGGCAGAGCTGGTCGTCCAGCGCGCGCAATATTTTATTATGGAAACACTGGTGCAACAGTACGGCCAGCCGATAGGTGCACTGAGCGGCACGCCGCAACAATTGCTGGTAATTGGCATGGGCAAACTGGGCGGCATGGAACTCAATGTTTCCTCTGATATTGATCTTATTTTTGTCTACCCGGAAGACGGCAACAGCAATGGTTCTCGCAGTATAAGTAACCACGATTTTTTTACCCGCTTAGGCCGTCGCCTCATTAACCTGATTAACGAACTAACCCAGGAAGGCTATGTATTCCGCGTGGACATGCGTTTACGACCTTATGGTGACAGCGGACCACTGGTGATGAGTTTCGCAGCAGTGGAAGAATATCTGGTAGAACAAGGTCGGGAATGGGAACGTTACGCCTGGATTAAAGCCCGGGTAGTCTCTCCGGCAGATTATCCCGCTACGCAAGAACTCATGCAGCTCGTGCAACCCTTCATATTCCGCAAATATCTCGACTTCGGCGCATTCGAATCCATGCGCAAACTGCATGCACAAATTAGCCAGGAAGTACAGCGCCGCGATCGAATTGATAATATCAAACTGGGGCCGGGCGGCATCCGCGAAATTGAGTTCATAGCCCAAGTTTTTCAACTGATACGTGGTGGACGCGATGCCAGCCTGCGCATCCGCCCCACCCTGCAAGTGTTGCAACTTCTGCGCGAAAACGGCCAACTTACACCAGATACCGTAATAGGGTTGAGTGCAGCTTACGTGTTTTTACGTAATCTGGAGCATCGCCTGCAATATCTGGATGACCAGCAAACTCAGGATTTACCGAAAAATATGGCAGATCAGGCGTTACTAGCCGAAGGCATGGACTATCCAGATTTCGATGCCATGTTGAAACAATTAAACCATCACCGCTCGTTGGTAAGCGGTCAGTTCGCCCAAATTTTCAGCACGCAGCAAGATAGCACGATAGCAAGTGAGCTTTGGCGCGAAAACCTGAACGCCGAAGAGTTGCAAAATGACCTTGGCAAATTAGGTTATGCAGATACAACAACCTTAGCTGAACGGCTGTTGCATATTCGTGAAAGCGCCCGTTACCGCCAACTGCCGGACACAAGCCGCCAACGCATGGATAAACTGATTCCGCAGTTCATCACGCTATGTGCTGTGCCGAACAACCGTGACCAAACCCTGCCACGCATACTAAATCTGCTGGAAAGCATTAGTCGACGCGCCTCCTATCTGGCCTTTCTGGCCGAATATCCAAAGGTTTTGCCACGTCTGATCGAACTTGCCAGCGCCAGTGAGTGGGCATGCGAATACTTGATCAAGCATCCCATTCTGCTGGATGAATTGCTCGATGCACGTGAAATCTACCGTGCGCCCGATTGGCTTGCTCTTGATGCCGAACTGCTGACGCAACTCGATCACTGCAATACGGACACCGAACGCCAGATGGATGTACTTCGTCAGTTTCAGCATGTCCAAACATTCCATTTATTGGCAATGGATTTGCAAGGGCTGTTGCCGCTGGAAACTCTAAGCGATCACCTCAGCAACTTGGCCGACCTGATTTTGCGCCATGTGTTGCAACTATGCTGGCGTGATGCGCGCAAGAAGCATCAACAGCAAGCGCAATTTGCCATTATTGCCTATGGCAAACTGGGTGGTCGCGAACTCGGCTATTCTGCCGATCTCGACCTGATTTTTTTGTACGACGATCAGCATCCCGACGCAGCAGAAATTTATGCCCGGCTGGCTCAGCGCATCAATACCTTGTTAAGCAGCTATACCTCAGCGGGCCGATTGTATGAAATAGATTTGCGCCTGCGCCCGAATGGCGCTAGCGGCCTGCTGGTCAGTTCCATTCCCGCATTCGCCGAATACCAGCAGCATCACGCTTGGGTGTGGGAACACCAGGCGCTGACGCGAGCGCGCTTCTGTGCCGGGGATGCAGAAGTGGGTAAGCAATTTGAAATTATTCGCAACAACGTGTTGTGCAAACCACGTGATCTGAATGTGCTGCGCCAGGAGATCGTGGCAATGCGGCAGAAAATGCTGGACACCCATCCAAATGACAGCGATTTGTTCGATATAAAGCATGATCGCGGCGGCATGGTGGATATCGAATTCATAGTGCAATTCTTGATACTGGCACATGCTCACACCGAGCCAGAATTGACTGCCAATAGCGGCAATTTGGCACTACTAATGCTCGCCGGTGAATTAGGATTAATAAAAGTAGAACTGGCGGAGGCGGCCAGCAACTGTTACCGCACCCTGCGCGCAATGCAACACAAGATGCGCCTGAATAACCAATCACCCTGTCGAATTGACAGAAAAGCAATCGACACCACATCGGTGATTACGCTATGGAAAGAACTCTTGGGGCCACATTGTCAAGAAAAAAAGTAGCACTCGCCTGATAAAGACCAAACACGACGACAATCCAACTCTAACCTGGATATTTCGAGATAGAGACACTCACGACCAAGCACCTCGCGTTATTACAATCTACTCGCAAGATGCTTCTATGAACCAAGGGTCGGGCGTCCGAATCGCTCCGGGCGCGCCAGAAGATAAATCTGGGCACTGGGAAATGTCTATTTCACTGCACCTAAAAATACTTGATTCATTACAAAGTGGCGGCAGTAAAGGGGCGGTCCGACTTGATAATGGAGCAAAAAAAGACAGTTCCTTGTCTTCTCCACTGTGCGTTCCATCCGAATATCAACAAAACCCACTATTTGATATCGACGCGGCTCATGGCGATCAGTTCGTCCACTTTGGGGAGTGGCCCTAGCGAGTTAGGTAAATTCGACCGAGTCAGCGTGATGTTCAATCGGAAGGTGTTGGGATCCATCTCGCCGTGTTCCCACATTCTATCTGACTCCTTCCACCCCTCGTTGTCGATTATTCCCGGGGTGTACCACTGCTTGCTGTGTATGACCACCTTCTTTTTCAAGTGGTCGTAGTAACCTAGGGAAACTTCAGTCATCACGGTTTGGGCTACCCAATCCTTCTCGACGGTGAAGTCGAACTTAAGCCCTCCAATCATCAGCGATTGCCCGCGGTAGGACCAGCGTGGCTCATACCGGAACGTACAGAGGAACCAAATTTTGGTGTCCGCACCGTGCTCTGAAGCCACAAGTTTCATCTTCTCGCTGACCCAATAGATGACTGGAATGCCGTCAAACATTAGGTCCTCGACCCTCCACTTTTCATCGATCTCGTGAGAATGACCGTCAAACGGGTAGAGGACGGCCGTTCCGAAGGTCAGGGTCAGGCGCCGCGCAACCACTTCATGGTGGATCGTATTCTTGACTATCTCGTCCTTCGCTTTCATCGCGGACGCCATCTCGATTCCGACCCGGTTGGCCTTTTTCAACGCTCCCCGCGTGAAGCCTGAATTGCTGAACATGATCGAACGGTCGGGCTTTAGGTCGCGGATCTTTGACTCGAACGCATCAATGAAGCCAATCCCGATGGCCCTGGTGTGATCTTTACACTCGACCAGGATGAACTGTGGGACACCGTTGAGCGTGCCACGGACTTCCACGTCCATATCCCTCTCTCCGTCCGGCCCCGTAATCCACTGCTCCGTGTTTACGGCTGAGTCGGGATCTAGGGCTGTCATAACTGTCCCAACAAGCTCCCGGTAGGCATCTCCTGCTTTCGCCATATCTCACACGACGTTAGACAGAGAAGCGCAAACGTGGTTTCGTCGACCGCCTCCGCCACAGAACGTAAAGTAGATACCCAAACAAATACCGACAAAGGCAATTTTAAGGTGCATAAACTGGCTTGTTTGATAATTCATTGTCTTAATTTGAGGCAAAACCTGCATCTCACCCGCATTTAGTTGATAGATGCACCATTTCATTATTGTTGTGCATCATTTTCATTTTTCCCCATTCAAGTAACACGGGGGGCTATGAATACATCAACCCAAAGTCTAACAGTTAACACTCTAATCTATCAGTGGAATAAATATCCATTCATTCTAAATTCAAAAAAAACCTCGTATGTTCCGGGGGCAGCCCGGTAGGTTGTGCTGAATGAAATGAAGCTCAACATCACAGGCTACGGATGAACACATGCGTTACCGACGCGGCGGGAGGCACACTTCTCACCGCTGTGCTGGTCGCCCATCAAAGCCGGTTTCTCGCGGCGGCTGCCAAAGACGGGCATGCCAGCGGCCAAGATAACAACACTGTTTGCTGCACTGAATATGCTGGATGGCAAGGTGCTGTCAATGACCGACCCACTCCATCGGCATCAGGGATGGCTGAAGTTTCTCAATTGGAAATACGTCAGCCCTTTAGACTCTTTCATATCGGAAGAGGCCCCACCTAGTCATTACGCCAGATCTGTTGTACTCTGCATTTCACGACTCGCATCCATCTGCTCTGATGCGTATTGCCCGATCACAAACTTTACAAGGAGCCTAGCCATGAAGAAATTTTTTGCTATATTCTTATTACTGTGTGGTTCAGCACAAGCCGATCCCTTTGCCAATGGCCAACCTGAAACCGGTAAAAAGTTGTTCGACAAATACCAATGTAACAGTTGCCACGACGGCATGATGGGCGGTAAAGGCAATGCCATTTTCACGCGCCCCGGTAGTAAAGTGAAGGATCCGCAGCAACTAATGGCAGTAGTTGTAGTATGCGCTCGTAATGTGCGTGCTAATTTTTCGTCACAGATTTCCACACAGGAAAAACTAGACCTCGCAGCCTATCTCAACAAAAATTTCTACAAATTCAAGTGAGAGCTGCGACAACTGCCTTTGATTTGGCAAACAAAAAACGCAAACTTTTTAATAGCAACACTACTACTTTCTTGCTGCGCCAGCCTACGCACTAGGTCTACGGCTGGCCAGCGGGACTACATCACTGGGCTAGCAATTCATGACGTCGGAGGTGAGGATCGAACACCAATCCAAAATTCATGGCCTTAAGATCCATGAGGAATGCCATTCTTACCTGAAAATCCATCATCAGTTGATGGAAAAGCGAGTTAGGCAGCGGGGCATGTTATTGCCCTGGGGATGGCAGGACAACTGTGAGCACCTGAAGACCGGAATTAAGCCCGCCAGCCCTTTGGGTAAGTGAGCCTGTAGGCACTCTTGGCTATACTGCGCAACCTATCTATCCCACTACTGATCGTGACCTGTATGGTCAGTCTTATTTGGTGGGCCTTTCCTGAGGGGCTGTCAACGGCACGCACCTTGGGTGTTGTCTTGGGTTGGGCCGGATGCAGCCTCCTACTTGCCAGTCTGTTATTGATGCTTCGGGAAACCTGGCTGGCCCAGTGGCTAGGTGGGCTGGAAAGGATGTATCAATGGCATCACTGGGCCGGCACGACGGCTTATGTTCTGCTGCTGGCGCACCCCCTAGTGCTCGCTGCCGATGTCTGGCCGAATTCTCGACTGCTGGCATGGCAGACGCTTTCTCCATTCAGTCAGGGCTGGCCAATATGGGCGGGTTGGCTGTCACTGCTGTTCCTGATGCTTGGGTTGGCTGCCACCTTCATAATGCGCATTCCCTATCAGATTTGGCGCTTGCTACATTTCGGGCTGGGGGTAGGTGTGCTCCTCGGTTTGGTTCACCTCGTTTTACTCGGTATCAGTGAACCCGTTCTGCCGGTTTTGGGTCTTGCCGTCTCTTTCTTGGGGTGGCGACTTATTCGGGATGACTTTGGTTTGGCTGCGCGGCCATACGTCGTGGGATCGGTAAAGTCAGTTGCCGAAGGCATAGTCGAAATTTCTCTGAAGCCTCTGGCAGACCCTGCTGCCATAACGCCGGGACAGTTTGTTCTGGTCGCCTTCTTGGGGCCGACGTTCCGTGATTGCGGGGAATTCCACCCATTCACTGTCAGCTCGATTGGTGCCAATCATGAGATATGCATCGTGGTCAAAGCCCTAGGCGATTGTACGCGGCTCATCCAGTCTGTCGAGCCAGGCGCGATGGTCCGGGTGCATGGCGCGTTCGGAATTTTTCTGGCTGACCGGCCACCGAAGCCGCAACTCTGGGTAGCTGGCGGCATCGGTATTATTCCCTTCCTGGCTTTGCTGCGGGCTGGCCCAGTAAATCAGCCGACGACGCTCCTCTATCTTTATCGAGCCGAAGTGGACGCTGCTTTTTTACATGAATTGCAAGTCATCTCCAAGGGGGATCAACTGCTTTCCCTGAAGGCATTGGCTACCGGCGACAAAGCGCCGGATCTCGATTCTCTCCTTCCCGATACTCAAGGATTTGCGAATTACGAGTGCTATCTGTGCGGGCCGCAAGGCATGGTTGCAGCACTTAGAAAAGATTTGCACAACCGAGGCGTTACGCCCCACCAAATTCACTTTGAAAAATTTGAGTTTCGATAATGCGTCGACTCTACCTATCCGCTACGCTTATTTTTTGGCTGCTGGTGACAGCTTTCTGGGCCGGGAGCCTGTGGTTGCCGCCTGCTGAGAAAAACGCCGCTATCGCTGTTGATAAATCGATTTCACCGACTGAATTGGCCAAACATAAAGCACCAGAAAACTGCTGGGTGGCCATTCGCGGTAATGTCTATGATTTAAGCGCTTATTTGCCCGAACATCCATCGCAGCCGGATATCCTTCTGCCCTGGTGTGGCAAGGAAGCGACTGAAGCTTATAACACCAAGACCAAAGGGCGTCCGCACTCCCCCTATGCTGACGAATTACTGGTCAAATACCGAATCGGAATATTGGCTTCGGGCAAACCTTGATGGCTGTCCGCCACTAGTGTAGTGCGTCAATTAGAAGAGCTCTTATTCAAGGCAGTGCGAGCGCGGAGCACCTTAGCGAGAATGTCGCTGGCTTTTGCTTAGAATGACAACCAAATTGATGTATGATGCGTGATGTTTGATGCGATACTTCGGGAGATACATGATGCGGACTACTTTATCCATTGATGACGATGTGCTGGCAGCGGCAAAAGCTATGGCCTCCTTGCAACACAAGAGTGTTGGGGAGGTTATTTCAGCGCTCACGCGGCAGGCTCTGCGGCACTCCAAGCCGAGCGGCAATACGCGTAATGGCGTTCCGTTGCTGCCTGTGCGCGCCGGGGCAACGCCGGTGACACCGGAATTGGTGAATCAGTTGCGCGACGAATTGCCGTGAGGGTTTTTCTGCTCGATGTAAACGTGCTGATCGCGCTGATTGATCCAGCACATGTCCAGCACGATGCGGCGCATGAGTGGTTCGCGGTACATGGGAAGCGGGCATGGGCAACCTGCCCATTGACGGAGAATGGTGTGCTGCGCAATGTGGGGCATCCCCGCTATCCTAATTCGCCGGGCACTCCAGCGGAGGTGGCACAGTTGATGAAGGGCTTGCGAGCACTCCCCGGTTATGTGTTTTGGCCAGACAATATCACTCTGCTGGACACCGAGATGATAGACACGGAGCGCTTACTGAGTTCCGGCCAAGTGACTGATAGCTATTTGCTGGCGCTGGCATGTGCCCATAAAGGGCAGCTGGCGACTTTCGACCGGCGATTGGTTACGGATGCTGTATGTGGCGGCGCGCAGGGTTTGCATCTGATTGGCTAATTATCAATCATAAGGTTTAAACCACCGGTTTTAGCCGGTCAGCTTTAGCTGTGATAATTGAAATCTTGTCAACCCCACCCAAACCCGTAGCGTCAACGGTCTCAACCAGTACATTGCCATTAACAGCAACGCAATCACTCATAATGCCAACGGCAACCTCACCACCTGCCAGCTCCCGTTTGATCTTTGCCCGCTCCAGTTTTTTCAGCATATTTCAGGTGTTAATGACTGGCCATTTACTGCACATCACAAATCCGCGTGTCGCTTCGCGCCAGCTATTATCCATATCACGCTGGAGTTCGACCACTTGCACAGACTCGTCGGAAACCGCGAAATGTGCATCGAGTGCAGCGCATATCTCAGTCTGCTGCATCACACTGACTCCCGCATCCAAGCGTACCGGAGCCAGAAAGCGTAAGCGTGGCAATATAGTCCAGTAGCTATCCGGTGTTGTTTGCGGTAGTGAGCCTACCGGGTGACGTATCCACCAGCCGGATAAATGGTTGTCAGATACGCCGGGGGTGGGGGTAATAGGAATGAAGTACTTTCCTGCTTGGGTTGCAGGATAGAACAAATAGCCTTTGATGAAGGCCTGTGTTTTCTTCAGCGCTACGCCTTTTGGCAGTGCTGAGCGCCCAGCGGGTGTGTGGCCTAATTGAAGTTGGTGCTGGAATACGCGATCCAATTTAATATCGAGCCGGTCGCGCACCGCTAGGCCGATAAATGCACGTTGCTCGGACAGCGGTTCAGCTTGCAGGTAGAACTTCACGGCAGTTTCCCAATGACAAATATTTCCATCGGCATCACGAAACAAAAAATCATATTCACCCAAGGTGCGTTGCGCATTTTTAACCTGCAAATTGGTGGCGATAATTTGCGTATCAGGTATGTGCGCTAACAAGAATGCGATGAGCGATTCAAAATATTGGCCAAGGCGGCGAGTTGGACGCTGGGCAATAAAGTCATGCAGGCTGCGCGGCTCAATGTCTAATGCAGCCAGCCACTGGGCACATGTCTTTAATTGCGTGCGGCACCAGGCATCGTCCACCACGCGTCCGGCATAAGTGGCCCAAGTTTCATCCAGCAAACCAGGCGAACCAATAACCCACGCGAGGTCGCGAACAATGGGGTCGCGCAATGAATCCATGAACGAATCTTTTGGAAGATGAGACATGTTGTCTAAAGTTACTGGGACTATGGCGGCTGATAAGAATTCAACATTCAGTCTAATGCCATGCTCATTGACAAGCAATTCTGTTTTTTCCTGATGTGCTTGACGGAAGCTTGCTGAACCACCAAGAAAAAATTGGTTCAATAAGCTGCGGAAGTCGCTATACAACAAATATCCCACTACTCTTCAAGCCCGGCGAAAAAAGCACGGAGTTTCTCTGCATTATCCAGCCCTTTCCAAAACATATACCAACCGGCCAGGACATAGAGATTTTTTTAATCGTAGCATCTTGGCACCGTGATTAATTTTGAACCTATCGATTACGTCCAATGCGTCAGATGATAATAATTATCAAATAGATTTACATTGCAAATGATAACCATTATTATTACAGCAGTTATCAGATATAGCGCAATTCTTGCTTAGCATCATTTAGAGCAAACAGAAATTAAGTACATAACAGCCTGGCAGCTGGCCATATTACCCACTCATTTGGTAATAAACAGCAAATGCTGCCAGTCAATGCATATCAATCATAAAGGGAAAAACATGAACGCAATGGTAATAGGTGCGGATAGTTTGGGAAATATTCCGAAGCTGCTTTCTGACTGGAATATAAACATTACCCGGCATATCACTGGGCGGCATGTGTCACATCAGCGGAAACCACAAGGATTACCCAGGAATACGGAACTTTTGATATTATTCACGGATTTCTTGGGGCATAACGTAATGCGCCATTTTCGTAACATGGCGCAAACACAAGGTATACCTTTTATAGCTTGCCGCCGATCTGCAAGCTGCTTGGCACAGTCGCTGGAATATTGTTTTAATAGAAAAATAGATCAATCAAAATGCCAAAATTGCCCATTCCGCTTATAACTTTTTTTATCGCTTTCTTGCTCATGCTATTGCCATGCTTGGCACAAGCCGTAGAACACGTTTTCCAGCAGCCGGAAGAATTTATTGATGAATTATTTAAGGTAAAGCCAAAAGTAAAATTGCTATTGTTGACTAAGGATATGCAGTCAGAGGTTTCCCGCATTCTTGGCCATGCACCCAGACAGTTGCGTCAACGATATTGGAGTGATGGTGCGCGAACATTATGGATTCTGGAAGAGATAGGTAAAGACGATCCAATTACCGCAGGATTTGTCGTAAAAGAGGGTCGAATCGAACAGGCTAAGGTATTGATTTACCGTGAGCATAGGGGGATGGAAGTGCGCTTTCCAGCTTTTTTGAGGCAATTCACCGGTGTTTCTCTAAGCAGTGGAAATAATCTTGATCGGCAAATTGACGGTATATCCGGCGCCACGCTTTCGGTGCATGCCATGGAACGCATGGCACGTACCGCACTGTATTTTGACAAACTTAGTCGCACCAAATGAGTTCAAATCCCATTGTATTGCTGACCACAATCCCTGGTTTATTGAATTACGTTCTTTAGTTGTTCAAGAATCGCCGGGTTTTCCAGCGTCGAAATGTCCTGCGTTATTTCTTCTCCCTTGGCAATGGCGCGCAACAGGCGGCGCATAATCTTGCCGGAGCGCGTCTTGGGCAGGTTGTCACCGAAGCGAATTTCGTCTGGCTTGGCGATTGGGCCGAGTTCCTTACTGACCCAGTTACGCAGGCTTTCCGAAATTTGTTTTGCGGCAGTGGCATCCTCCGGCCGCGAGCCTTTCAACACCACAAATGCCACTATGGCCTCTCCTTTTATATCATGCGGCTTTCCGACGACAGCTGCTTCCGCCACCAGCGGATTTGACGCCAGCGCAGATTCTATTTCCATAGTGCCTAAACGGTGGCCGGATACTTTCAGTACGTCGTCAATGCGTCCCAGGATCCAGAAATAACCGTCCTCGTTGCGGTGTGCTGAATCACCCGCCAAGTAAGCACCCTTCATTTCTTCTGGAAAGTAGCCTTTACGATAGCGCTCATCATCGCCCCATATGGTACGGATTTGCGACGGAAAAGAACGTTTGATGACGAGAAAACCCCCATGTTGGTCATGCACTTCGTCACCTGCTTCATTGACGATGGCAGCCATTATGCCGGGCAATGGCAGGGTGCAGGAACCAGGTTTGGTTGCCATTGCTCCCGGCAGAGGTGCAATCATGTGGCAGCCGGTTTCGGTCTGCCACCAGGTGTCCACAATGGGACAGCGCGACTGGCCGACTACGGTGTGATACCACATCCATGCTTCCGGGTTGATCGGCTCCCCTACGCTACCGAGCAGACGCAGACTGGAAAGATTGTATTGCTTCGGCAATTCGCCACCTAATTTAATCAGCGAGCGGATGGCGGTGGGCGCAGTATAAAAAGTGGTGACCTGATGATCCTGAATCATCTTCCAGAAACGCCCGGCATCGGGCCAAGTGGGCACGCCCTCGAATATTACTTGTGTCGCACCCATCGCCAGCGGGCCATATGTCACATAGCTGTGGCCAGTCACCCAACCCACGTCAGCGGTACACCAAAAAACATCAGTAGGCTTATAGTCAAATACCCATTGCATGGAAACCATGGTGCCGAGCAGATAGCCGCCGCTGGAATGCTGCACCCCTTTGGGTTTTCCGGTAGAACCTGAGGTATATAAAATGAACAATGGATGTTCCGCGCCCACCCATTCCGGTTCGCATGTGAATGGGAGATCGGCGATCACATCATGCCACCACAGATCATGTTTCGCATTCCACTGGACATCATTGCCCGCGCGTTTATATACAATTACGCTGTGCACTGCATCGCAACCGCCCATGCTGAGCGCCTCATCCACGGCTGGTTTGAGCGGCATCATCTTGCCGCCGCGGAGTTGCGCATCGGCGGTAATGACGGCACACGCCTGCGCATTTTCGATACGCTCGTTCAGGCTTCTGGAAGAGAAGCCTCCAAAAACGACCGAATGGATTGCACCAATGCGCGCGCATGCCTGCATCGCTACCACTACCTCAATGCTCATGGGCATATATATAACTACACGATCGCCCTTCTGAATATTGCGTGACTTTAGCGCATTGGCAAACTGGCACACGCGTGCATGTAACTCGCGGTAGGAAATCTTGGTCACCTGGCTGTCGTCCGCCTCGAAAATCAGCGCAGTTTTTTCAGGTTGCGTCGCCAGATGCTTATCCAGACAATTATAAGAAACATTCAATTCGCCATCCGCAAACCACTCGTAAAATGGCGCGCGACTCTCATCTAACACCGTATTGAACGATTTGCGCCATACGATATGCTCGCGTGCCAGCCGTGCCCAATACTCTTCATAGTTTTGTGCCGCCTCCGTGCACAGGGCCTGGTACGCCGCCATGCCGGCAATATTAGCCTGTTCGACGAATGCATTGGCAGGATGGAAAACGCGGGTTTCTTGCAAAACTGTTTTGATGCTGGTGGGCATGGTGCTCCCTCGGTATGGTTAATGTTTCGTATTTGGCAGGATCAATGTAGATTTTTTTTCGGGTAGCGTCAACAATAAAGCTCACTAATGTAGCAAGCAAATAATCTATCTGGACTTAATATCACATGAATTGTCCGGTTTAACTCAGTCCCTTAATCGCCATCAGCCGACGGCATTCTTCTCCAGGTGAAGGTAGCGCGTCTTACTGAAGCCAAACTGCCGATTGATCACCGGAACACATGCTCCACCCGTGCTTATTGATCCGGTTAAGATATATTTGAACTTATCGGCCAGTCAAACTGCCAAACTGCACAGTGACTTCACCTTCCGCTTCAAATTACACTCTTATATGATCGAAAGTCTATAATATAAATTGCTCAACTTGACCCACCTTTAGCCATTAATTATCAATCACATTCAGGGGATTCTATGCGTAAAACTCTTCTTTCAATATCATTATTTTTCGCGGTATCAATAGCAAATTCGGCAGAATTTAATGTGCGCCCGGGATTATGGGAAATGACGACGACATCAGGCCTATTGGCACTAGTGCCAATGATTCCGCCGGATCAAATGCAAAATTTGACGAACTTGGCTAAACAATACGGATTAGATATGCCCAAGATTAATAATGGTGCAGCAACATCTCAGGTTTGCATTACCCAGGAAATGGCGAATCAAAAAATTCCAACTTTTTTGAATCAAAATCAATATGGATGTGATATTAAAAATGTGACCCAAACAGGGGGCAACTACAAAATAAACCTTATTTGTGAGAGCTCCGTCCTTAAAGGGAATGGAGTATCCGAGGGGATTTTTTCGAGTCCAGAGATCTTTGCAGGGAGAACTGAATTCAATGGTGTTGTTCAGGGCAATCCTGTTAATGAACGCGCCTACACTGACGGCCGATGGATGAGTGCAAGCTGCGGAACAGTGAAGCCTCTCCGTGCCCATCGTTAAGCAAATGTACAACAATTATGTCGTTAGGGAGAGCTTTCCCATAGCAACTCGAAGCTGGAGAGCAGGGAATACTTCCTTACCCCTGCTCCCATCAAATTGAATCCTTGCCAAAAGGAAAAACGTTTTCTTAAAATACGGCTATGTATGGAATACGGTGGGTAATCAACTTACAACCTCCCGCAGAAGAAGTAGCAGGCAGTTTCTTGTTGTTAATCTTGCACATATCGTAGGGTTTTCCACTACGAATCACATAGATCCTAAAATAGCCATATAGGCTATTCGTGCGTGGCAATTTCCTCCAGCCGAATTCTTCGCTCTGCCAACTCCTGTAGTAACTGTTCCGCCAAATCACCCAAGGGATCGCCGCCTCTCAACTCGGCTCTTTCAATTGTAATTTTGAGTTTATAAATATCCGATTGTTTTTTTTCATACAATTCCTGCTGAATTTCATCCATGCGGCGGCGTAGTTGTCCAGTACGACGGATGGTTTTCAAGACTTTTAATTCCACACCCTGATCAGCAATTTCTTCCGGATCCTCGATTTCCTGCATCCGGGGATCCTGGATGAACTCCAGCACCAGATTTTCAATGGCCTGCTGGTCACCGCGCTCGTAAGCAAGGTTCACCTTTATCATCAATCCGTGGCGGCGCAGGCGCTCGGGTTCCGTGGTGGCGCGGTCGGGGTGCATCATCATGGCGGCGCGCCGGAATGCCTGCTTGAGTTGCGGCGTAATAACCAGTGGTGGAGGTGGCTGAGCCTCTATCAAACCAGCTTCTTCGGCCGACTTTCTAGCCTGCTCCTGCGCGGCTTGTGCATGGACTTGAGCAGCTGCATCATCGGGAGATAATCCCGCCTGTGCATTAGCAATTTGCGCGTCCAGTTCGTCTAACTGAGCGTAGAATCGCCCGACCATTTCATAATAGCGGCGCTGGAACTGTGCTGTTTCTGTTTTGGCTGTTTCCAGTTCCAATTCAGCCGAAATTACCTGCTCTGCAAGCTTAGCCTGATCACTCACCAGACGGGTTAGCTCCTGATCAAAAGTGGGCTTCATTCTGGTGTTTTCCAACTGAGAGTAAATTCGTTAAGTTGCTCCCATGCGGCGAGATCGATTTGCTCTCTATTGCTGATCCCTAGTTCCTTCAATTGCTCCAATGCTCTGGATTCGCCTTGCTGTCCGGCCTTGCGATACCAGGACGCAGCCTGCTGGTCATCCCGTGTAACACCCAGGCCTTTGCTGTACATCAATCCCAGATTGAATTGTGCTTCTGCATGTCCCTGCTCTGCGGCTTTGCGGTACCAAGATACCGCCTGCTGATCGTCCTGTATAATGCCCTGGCCGTTGCCGTACATAATGCCTAGCGTGTATTGCGCTTGCATATTTCCCTGCTCTGCAGCCTTTAGAAACCAAAATACAGCCTGCTGGTCGTCTTGGGTAACCCCCAGCCCGTTGTTGTACAAGAATCCTAGATTTAATTGAGCCGTAGCATGCTTCTGTTCTGCAGCTTTGTTATACCAGGACACAGCCTGTTGGTAATCCTGTGTTACACCTTGACCTTTTTCATACAAGAATCCTAGATTGAATTGTGCCTCTGCATGCCCCTGTTCTGCAGCTTTACCATACCAGAATGCAGCCTGCTGATAATCCTGAAGCGCGCCCAAACCTTTGCTGAACGTGGTTCCTACTGCATATTGTGCCCGCACATGTCCCTGCTTTGCGGCTTTCAGATTCCAAAACGCGGCCTGCTGATAATCCTGTGTAACGCCTTGGCCTTTGCTGTACATAATGCCTAGTGCGTATTGCGCCCGCGCATGTCCCTGCTCTGCAGCCTTCATATACCAAAACTTAGCCTTTTCGTGGTCTTGCGCAACCAATTGGCCGCTGTTGTACATGGCTGCCAAATTGAATTGCGCTCGAGCGAGCCCCTGCTCTGCGGCTTTACGATACCAGGACGAAGCAAGTTCGTAGTCCTGTGTTATGCCTTGACCCTTTTCGTACATATATCCGAGAGCTTGTTGCGCCCAAGCATTTCCTTGCTCTGCACCCATGCGATACCAAGACATAGCCTGCTCATAGTCCTGTATAACTCCTTGCCCGTTGTAATACATGGTACCTAGGGCATATTGTGCTCGCGTATGTCCTTGTTCAGCGGCCTTGAAATACCATGATATTGCTTGCTGGTAATCCTGTATCACGCCCTGTCCGTTGCAATACATGGCTCCCAGATTATATTGCGCCTGCTCAAGCCCCCTTTCTGCCGCATTCTGATACCAATAGAGCGCCTGCTCGTAGTCTGTCCCGACCACTTCGCCGAGCCAATAAAGCCTTCCCAAGTCATTCCATATTTCAGGGTCATCTTGATTTTGGCTGGATATACACCAGTCGAAGGCCAGCCTTGCGTAATGCTGAGCGTGTTCCTTGTGAACGGGGAAGCTCCGCCCACCACTGTGAAGAAGCGATAATGGAAAATAGGCTTTGCCATATTGACTATCAGCCAATCGTTTAAAGGCATCCAAGGCGTCTTTCAGATCGTCGAGATCACTGCGTGTCCAGACGATACCAAAGCCTGATTTATCGCCAAGCTCTGTAATATGGTTATAGGCATCCCGTGCTTGGCGATAAAGCGCGTCGAGATCTTCTGCCAGTGACGGATCTTTACTACTCATAACTGCCGCCATCCCTCGAGCGACAAGACCGCCGCGTTGCCCTGTATGCACAACAACTTCCTGAGTGGTTACTTTGGCTGGAAGATTTGTTCGTTCGGTCATAAGCATTTACTCGTTAATTGTGTGCATTTTTAATGCGTGAATTGTTTATTTGCGATTTTCATTGTGTGTTATGCAAAAAACCCATGAAAAATTAGACTTAATATTGCTTCTGACCGATATAATTTCTCGCGGGATGGTAACTGCATGGCATGCCCATACATCGTCTTTTTTCTACATAATGCTAGGGTACAACCCGTTTCTTTCATATTGCGCCATACCAACTGCGTGTGATGGCCGCATATCACAAAAATTAAACCGGGTTTTGAATAGCAACATATTATTATTGATAAAACTCAATTTTTCCTGTTTGAGTGTCATACATACCGCCCACAATTGCTATCTGGTAATTCTCCAGCATCTCCCGCAGAACTTCACTCCGGTGTTTAATGTTAGCAATTGTCAGAAATACATTGGCCTTGGCAACATCCTCTACAAACTCTGAATTTTGAGAATTGCGATTTGTTGTTGGCTCGCGAACGCGTGCCACTGCTGGCTTGAGTTTGTTAATTAGAGCTGTAACGTTGCCAAACTTGATGTCGTCGCATGCAGCCATGATCGCGCCGCAACCGCTATGTCCTAACACAACGATTATTTTCGCTCCGGCGACTTTGCAAGCAAACTCCATACTGCCAAGAATATCTTCATTGGCTATGTTTCCTGCTATCCGAATGCTGAAGAGATCCCCCAAGCCTTGATCGAAAATTAGTTCAGCCGATGTCCTCGAATCAATGCAACTCAAAACTACGGCAAAAGGAAATTGTCCTTCTGAAGCCCCTTTTAATTGTTCTAACAGATCGCGGTTGATAGTAAGATTTTGTGCAAAACGTTCATTTCCCTCTTTAAGAATTTGAAATGCCATCTCCGGTGTAAGAGATGCTTGAGTTTCTTTGGTATGCGTTCTCATTTAATTTCCTCTAAATAAATACCCTGCTGAACTTATACTTGATGAAGACACACTACATTACTATGCGTGAAGTGTTAATTCAATTTTAACTATTGATCCGGCCAACTGAAATTTTAAGTTCGATAGCTTGATCCCGCATTGACGCTCAATCAGCTGTATAACGACGGCCCGGTTTTACGGCGCAAATTCCATCTTCAGCTGCTCCGGTTACTTTTCGCAGATGATTTGCCGAACCAATCTTATCCGTCAGTCAGGCGGCGCCCATCGCCATCACGTCTGCCCGTGGCGTGGGCTTGTTGGTATCTATTTTTTTGCTGACCTCAGTACCGGTGATCACGATCCAGTCAAAGCAGGAAAGAACTTCCAACAGTTCGTCTTTGTATCGCTCGATGAAAGGCTACAGCATCTTGACCTAGATCAAGGACGTGATGGTACTTTATCCTTTTTGGTTCCGACTCGTCCAGCTTTGGTGCACCTTAAAGTAACGACAAACATGACGTATCAGTCAGCGAAGAGTAAAATGCACCTTTAGTTAGCTAGTTGATTACGAATGTCCATTCAGTGGTTTCCCGGTCACATGGTTTCGGCGCGCAAAAAGGCAGCCGAAACCATGGAACGCATCGATGTGATAATAGAAGTGCTGGATGCACGCGTGCCGGAAGCGGGCAGCAATCCTGTCATTAAGGAGTTGCGCTTGCATCGCCAGCGGCCCTGTCTGAAAATCCTCAATAAAGCCGATCTGGCGGATCCTGCTGTCACTACTGCCTGGCTGAGCTTCTACAATGAGCAAAAAGGAATTAAGGCCGTAGCGCTATCCTGCAAAAAACCAGGAGATGTCGCCAAGGTTCCCGGTTTATGCGAGATGCTCGCCCCACATCGTGATAACAGACTTAAACCGTTGCGCATGATGATCATGGGCATCCCCAATGTGGGGAAATCCACACTGATAAATGCGCTGCTGAAGCGCCGGGTGGCAGCTGTAGGCGACGAGCCGGCAGTGACCAAAAATCAGCAGGGATTCGACCTGAATGAACGGATGACGCTGATCGATACGCCGGGGCTAATGTGGCCAAAAATTGAGTATGACAGCGACGGTTTCATGCTGGCCGCAAGCCACGCGGTAGGGCGAAATGCCATAATCGACGAAGAAGTGGCCAGTTTTCTGGGTGATATCCTGCTGGCATGCTACCCCAACCTGCTTGCAAACCGTTACGGATTCTCCGTTGAAGGTCTGGATGGTGTGGGCATTGTCGAAGCAGTCGCTAAACGGCGCGGTTATCTGCTCAAGGGGGGTGTTCCAGACCTGGAAAAAGCTGCTCTCATGCTGCTACAGGATTACCGCACAGGAGCACTTGGACGCATCAGCCTGGAATCACCAAAAAGCCGCAGTATAATGTTAGCCGAACAAGCATTTATTAAAGCGAGGGAACAAGCTTCAAATCTAACCAATTCATGCGAATAGCAATCTCAAAAACTCTCTTGCCCCGTAGTGCTGCTGTAGAAAGCTGGCTTGATCAATAATTGAAGCTCCTTTTTACCATCGGCAACCCTCGACATAATTTTATTTCTGTAGGACATCGCCAGTGCAGTTAAACAAACTTTACTTATTCGTTTTTTCCGCTTGCATTGCGCTTACCGCAATGTCTGCGGTTCATGCGGAGGAGAAAGTTTTTTTGAATAGCTCGTTCGATGCCTTACAAGCAGATTCCATAACACAACCTTCCACTGCTTCCGCTGGCCCTGACCTGACACTCACTGTCGACCCTAACCTGTCACAAAACGACTTATGGCAACGCATCCGTAATGGTTACGCGTTGCGCAAATTGAATAGCCCGCTAGTAGCGAACCACGAGCAATGGTACGCAAAGCGTCCGGACTATATGCAACGAATGACCGAGCGTGGGCAGCGCTATCTCCACTTTATTGTGGAAGAAGTCGAGCGGCGCGGAATGCCATCTGAAATAGCACTGCTACCCATGATCGAAAGCGCGTTTAATCCAGGGGGTTCTTCCACCGCTAGCGCCTCTGGCATCTGGCAGTTCATCCCGTCTACTGGCACACATTTTGGCATGCAGCAGAACTGGTGGTATGACGGGCGGCGCAATATTATCAGCGCGACCCTCGGCGCGCTCGACTACCTGCAAAAGCTGCATGGCATATTCGGCGATTGGGAATTGGCACTTGCCGCTTACAACTGGGGCGAAGGCGCAGTACAGCGAGCGCTCGCACATAACCGCAAACTGGGTCTGCCGGCGAATTACGCCAGCCTGAAAATGCCATCCGAAACACGCAACTATGTACCCAAGCTGCAAGCAATAAAGAATATTATCGGCAATCCAGCCAGCTTCGGCTTGGTGCTACATCCCGTTCCGGATCAACCGTATTTCGTTGCTGTCAGTACATCAAAAAATATTGATATGGAGCTAGCCGCAGGATTGGCGGATGTTACGCTGGATGAATTCCGCGCGCTGAATCCCGCCCACAACCGTCCGGTTATCCTGCAAGAAAATTCCGAGGTACTATTGCTACCCGTGGACAAAGTGGAAACCTTTCGCGCCAATCTGGCAAGCAACAGCCTGCCACTCGTATCATGGCAGGCTTATAAGAGCAGGAAAGGTGAACACTTAAATGAACTCGCGACACGCTTCGGTCTGTCACCAGAGACACTTCGATCCACCAACGGCCTGTCAACGCAACTTAAGGTGAGTACCGGGCAGATGTTACTGGTTCCACTTAATGGTAAGAATGCGGAGAATGAATTCGAGGCATTTAATACACACCCTATCCTCGCCAACCAGTTGCTTGGGAATACTGTTAGATACACGGTGCGTAAAGGTGACACACTGAGCGCTATTTCTCGCCTCTACAAAGTGAGTGTGGAAAAGCTGCAAGGCTGGAATAACAACGCAAAAACACTCAGTCCAGGTCAGCACATTCTCATCGCGCAACTCGACAAATTGCCTCGCATATCCAGAGCTGATAAGAACCGCGGCAAACTTGGCATGGCCAGTAAAAGAAAGAAGAAGTTGATGTACAAGACGCAACGCATTGCTCAATATCCTTAACCTTTCCTCCTATACCATTTGCTTTACCTTTTGTTGACAAGTCAGCATTCACTTGGACCGCAGATATAAGGCCACATCTTTTAGCGTGAGGATGTCATGTATTACATCAAGCACGGTTCACACCGAAACCAGGACATCGCATTGCGACTCGGCCAGAACGTGCTTTGTGACGCTGCCGAGGAATAGCTCTTCGAGCATATTTTCTCCGTGCTTACCCATCACGATCAGATCGCAATTCAGCTCTTGTTCCTGCTCGACGATGCGCAAAGATGGATCGCCGTGCAGCACGACAAACCGGGCAGCATTCAGCGGTAGCCCAGTTTCCTTGATTAATGCAAGCAACTTTTGAGCAGCCTCCTGCTTGGCAATAACACGATAATGATTGATGGTATCCTCATCAACGCTGACGTATCGCAAGTATCCCTCGAATGGAACTTCAAAAACGTGCAGCAATACAATATCGGCGTTCGGGGCGACGGCCCGTGCATTTCCGATGGCCCGCAGGGAAGAAGGAGAAAAGTCTACGGGTACAAGTAGCGTCCGATAGGGTCCATGAGCGGCCTGTTTGACGACCAGCATGGGGCATTTCGTTTCACTAAGCATTCTTTCAGCGGTCGAACCCAGCAACAGGTGCCGCATAAAACTCTCGCCACGGGCACCACAAACGATCAGGTCTGCCGCCATCGCATCCGGTTCCTTGGACAATTCCGCAAGCAAGGAACCACAGACGACACGCGTGCCGGCAGACACGTTATAGCTCTTAAGTAGCGCCTCGGCCAGCTCGCGTAGTTTCTCCCGCGCAGCATCAAGTACCCGTTGTTGTAGTTCTTCCGACGTTTCCAGCATGAGCTGCCGAAGTCTTTCCAGTGGAGCAAGGTTGGCCACATGGAGCAAGTCCAACGATGCTCCCGTTTCCTGGCTCACCAAGGCCGCGCGTTCGACAGCATGGCGAGCTGGCGCTGAAAGGTCGGTTGCAGCTAAAAGACGTTTGAGTAGTGCCATGATTATCTTCCTTTCGCTTGAATACCGCTCACCTCTACCTCGGAAAATGGACAGTCTGCGCAATGCTGGGTAAACTTTTTTGAGCAATTTTACTCAAATTTTAAATATGCGATAAGCATTCCGTCTTTTCAATACACATAGAGGACTCTGCATTGAAGTCTAAGCACTTGAATGATCGCGATGAAAATTCACTCCAGCCCAGGAATTGGCACACCCTAGTCCACAAGGAGATCAATCAGGCGCTGCAAACCGGGCATGATGGCTTGTCAGATATAGAAGCAGGCCGGCGACTTACCCAATATGGGCCGAATCGGCTGGCTCCGCCAAAACGTCGTGGCCCAATGCTGCGGCTGCTCATGCAGTTCCACAATATCTTGCTTTACGTGATGCTTGGTGCGGCGGTCATCACTGCGTTTCTCGGTCATTGGGTCGATACCGGGGTGCTGCTTTTCGCAGTTGTAATCAATGCCATCATTGGTTTCATTCAGGAAGGCAAGGCAGAGGCAGCACTCGATGCCATCCGAGCCATGCTGTCCCCGCATGCGACGGTGATCCGCAACGGCAGCCGACGTGAGGTCGAAGCCGCCGACCTGGTACCAGGTGACCTGGTTGTCCTCACCTCTGGCGACCGAGTTCCAGCAGATTTGCGCCTGGTTTCAGTCAAGGAACTGCGCGTCGAAGAGGCCGCGCTGACTGGTGAATCCCTGCCGGTAGAGAAGAACACTAAAACCGTGAATGCCGACACGCCGCTGGGCGACCGTTACTGTATGGCCTATTCGGGCACCTTGGTGGTTTATGGTCAAGCCACGGGCATTGTCATTGCCACCGGCGGCATGACTGAGCTGGGCAAAATCAACCAGATGCTCACAGGCATCCAGAGCCTGTCCACCCCCTTGCTGCGCCAAATCGACCGCTTTGGCCGCATGCTGGCTCTGGCCATTCTCGCTATGTCCGCCGCGACCTTCGTGCTCGGCACCATTTGGCGCGACCATGACCCCTCGGAAATGTTCATGATGGTCGTGGCGCTGGCCGCATCGGCCATTCCCGAAGGCCTGCCTGCGATCATGACTGTAACCTTGGCGCTCGGCGTGCAGCGCATGGCGCGGCGTAACGCCATCATCCGCCGCCTGCCCGCCGTAGAAACGCTCGGATCGGTGACGGTGATCTGCTCAGACAAGACTGGCACGCTGACCCGCAACGAAATGACCGTGCAGCGCATTGTCTGCGCCAGCCAAGTATTCGAGGTTGGCGGTGTCGGTTATACCCCGGTAGGCGATTTCAGCATCAACGGCCGCCTCATCGATACCGACCACTACCCGGCGCTGTCCATGGCGATCCGCACTGGCGTGTTGTGCAACGATGCCCGTCTGCGTAAAGAAGACAGGCTGTGGCGCATAGAGGGCGACCCGACCGAAGGTGCTTTGCTGGTGGCAGGCAACAAGGCCGGTTTTTCTCAGCACGTCGGCGATGCCGCGTGGCCCCGGATCGACTCGATCCCGTTTGAGTCGCAGCACCGTTTCATGGCAACCTATCATCGCGACACCGACGGCGAACCCTGGATCTTCGTCAAGGGGGCGCCCGAGCGAATACTGGGCATTTGCGCGCTTCAGTGGAGTCACGATGATGAACAGTTGCTCGATATCGATTACTGGCATCGCATGGCCGCCGACACTGCAGCGCAAGGCTTGCGCTTGCTCGCGTTGGCCTGCAAGCGCGCCGCGCCAGCAGGCGAGCGTTTGGGCTTCTCGGATGTGGAAAAAGGATACACGCTGCTGGCTCTGGTCGGTATCATCGACCCGCCGCGCGAGGAGGCCATCCGCGCCGTGAGCGAATGCCATCACGCGGGCATCCGCGTCAAGATGATCACCGGCGACCATGCTGAAACAGCGCGGGCCATCGGCGCCCAACTCGCCATCGGTGTCGGCAAAGCGGCGATCACCGGGGCGGAAATCGCCATGATGGATGACGCCGCCTTGCGTCGGGTGTCATTGGAGGTCGACGTGTTCGCGCGGGCCAGCCCAGAACACAAGCTGCGCTTGGTGCAAGCCCTGCAGGACGGCGGCCAAGTCGTGGCGATGACCGGCGACGGAGTCAACGACGCCCCCGCGCTGAAACAAGCCAACGTAGGCGTGGCAATGGGCATGAAAGGCACGGAGGCGGCCAAGGAAGCGTCCGATATGGTACTGGCCGATGACAACTTCGCCACCATCGCGACCGCTGTTCGTGAAGGTCGGGCGGTCTATGACAACCTAAAAAAATTCATCTTGTTCATGCTGCCCACCAACGGTGGCGAAGCATTGGTCGTAATCGCCGCCATACTGTTCGAGCTGACACTGCCTCTTACTCCGGCGCAGGTGCTGTGGATCAACATGGCCACATCCAGCACGCTGGGCCTGGCATTGGCCTTCGAGCCTGCCGAGCATGGCATCATGGGCCGCCATCCCAGGCCACCAGGAGAAGCCCTGCTGTCCGGTTTCTTCATCTGGCGGGTACTGATGGTTTCCGTCCTGATGATGACTGGCGCACTCGGCCTGTTTCTGTGGGAACTTGAAGAAGGCACCAGCATCGAAACGGCGCGCACAATGGCCGTCAACGCGGTGGTCGTGGCGGAAATGTTCTATCTGGTCAATAGCCGCTTCATCCTTGCGCCGGTAGCGAACTGGAAAGGGCTGACCGGAAACCCTTATGTCCTGCTTGCGATTGCTGCATGTATCCCGTTGCAAATCGCCTACACCCACGCCCCCGCCATGCAGGCTATCTTCGAATCGACCGATCTTTCGGCGTTGGAATGGGGCAAGGTGCTGGGTGCCGGGCTATTGGTATTCTGCATCGCCGAGCTGGAAAAATTCGTGATCCGGCGTACTCGTCTGAGCAATTACCTCGAACCAAAAAAGAGAACCCCATGATTACAAGCCACTCGCCAACCGCTCCACCCGCTCGCCTGTTGCTGGCCACTGACCTCAGCGCCCGTTGCGATCGCGCTCTGGATCGTGCTGCACAGCTCGCTGGAGGATGGCACGCCGAACTGGTCGCGCTGCATGTGCTTGATGTCACTGCATCACCCGATCAGACAGTGGCTTGGGCCGTTGGCACCGATGACGACTATATATTCAACATTGCCCGACAGCAGCTCGCCCATGATCTATCCGAATTAAATATTCATGCCACCATGCGGATAGAGCGTGCCGGTGATGCGGCAACCACCATTCGGGACGTTGCCGCCAGCACCGATTGCGGCCTGGTCATTACCGGCGTGGCGTGCCATAAAGTTTTCGGCCGGTTCCTGCTGGGATCGACTGCAGAATGCCTTGCACACACGCTGCCTCAGCACCTTCTAGTGGTGCGCAACCGGACACGCGGTCCTTATCAGCGGATAGTGGTTGCCACTGATTTTTCGGACTCTTCACGTCACGCGCTATTGGCTACTGCCCGCCTTTTCCCAGGACGCGAATTGATCCTCTACCACGCCTGCCAAATTCCACTTTCCGGGATTTCCGGCAAGCTATCTCGTGCCAGTTTTAACCGCGAAATCGAGCAAGGTGAGTATGCAGATTTTCTGGCTGCGAGTGAACTTAACGCCGATGTGAAGGTGCGCCCCGTGATCGAGCATGGTGTACTGGAAACAGTGCTGACCCAATATGTTCGCAACCATGAAATCGACTTGGTGGTGATGGGGACGCATGGCCGCAGCGGGGTAATGAGTATTCTCCTCGGCAGCTCAGCGGCCAAGCTGCTCGGCTGGCTGCCTTGCGATGCACTCGTAGTTCGCGAGCCGCGCGCCACCAAATAAATCGAACATCCCGTAACGGCCTTGTGTCATCATTCGTGGCTGGGTGCCGTGGCCGCATGCTGCGGGGCGAAACGTTCCAGAATACTGAACAGCGGACAAATTGCCAAACTGAAACGACAAATCATGTAAGGCGAGAGGAAAGCGCAGGCCACCCGTGACTTCGGTATCAGCCGTGTAAACTTGTATCAGTAAGTGTGGGAGATCAGAGGCCGTGCCCCATCGCTTAACCTGACCGTCATCAAACGCGAATCCAGTTGGCCCTACCCGTCACCAAAGACTATCTAATCCGGCATTACACGTTCAACGAAGCTGACCTATCGATCATCCGCCAACATTGCGGCCATGCACACCAACCGGGCTTCGTAGGCCCATCTGCCTCTACACGTTCAGCTTAGCAAGATGATATGCAAAAGTTCAATTAATTATTTAACGAGTCCTTATAGAGCAGGCCATCAAAAAGTACGATTCGTCATGCCCGCGAAAGCCGGAATCTGGATGTTCTGATCAATCTATTTGATGGCCTGCTCTATAGTGCAGATTACGTAACTTTTACTCCGCCGCCAGATAACAATGCACGCGGTGCGTGGCGCTAATGATGGTCTCACCCGGATAAACTTCGCGACATTTCGCCATCGCATGTGCGCAACGTGTGTGAAAGTGGCAGCCCTGCGGTGGATGGGAAGGAGAAGGCGTTTCCCCAGCCAGACGAACAGTTTTCATGCCCTGCCCATCTATTCTAGGTACTGCAGACAGCAATGCCTGAGTATAAGGATGTTTAGGGGCATGCAATACTTCGTTCACCGTTCCGCGCTCGACTATACGTCCCAAATACATCACATAAACCTCGTGCGCGAGATATTCCACCACCGCCAGATTGTGTGAAATAAACAGATAGCTTAATCCTAATTGCTGCTGCAATGATTTCAGCAAATTTAAAATTTGCGCCTGCACCGAAACATCCAGCGCGCTGGTCGGTTCATCGCAAATCAGCAGATTCGGATTAACTGCCAGCACCCGGGCGATAGCGATACGCTGCCGCTGCCCGCCGGAAAACTCATGCGGATATCGCCACTTGGAAGTTTTTTCTAGCCCAACCTGTTCCAGTAATTCATCTATGCGGAGTTGCCGCTCATCGCTATTTTTAGCGATAGACAGCGCATCCATGCCCTCTTGTAAAATTTCCGCTATGCGCATTTTGGGGTTCAAAGATGCATAGGGGTCCTGAAATATCATTTGCATCCCGGCACGATGTTTGCGCAATTGCCTCGCAGTGATGCCAATCAGTTCTTGGCCCGCAAAACGCACGCTGCCTGCGGTAGGTGTAATCAGTTGCAGCAGCGCCTTGCCCACCGTGGTTTTGCCGCAACCGGATTCACCCACCAGCGCCAGCGTGCGCCCCGCTGGAATGTTCATTGACACTCCATCTACTGCTTTAACGTGACCTACCGTGCGCTTCAATATGCCTTTGTGAATAGGAAAGTGGACTTGCAGGTTTTCAACCTGCAAAAGTGAAGAGCCCCTCCCCTCTTCCCCAGTCCCTTCCCCACTTGCGATAGAAGGAACGGGAGAGAGAGGCACTTTCACGTTTAATTTATCACTCCCCATTTGCGATGAGTACAGATGGCATCTTACCCCCTGTCCGTTTTCCAGCTGCGTCCACTCCGGCACCTGGTCGTGGCACAGATCCCACGCTTTATCGCAGCGCGGAGCAAATCTGCAAGCTGCAAGTGGCGCGCCCAATGGGGGTACATTGCCCGGAATGGCCGCTAATGGCTGCCCACTGCGTCCAGCATCCGGCAATGCGGCAAATAATTTTTGCGTATAGGGATGAGCGGGACGCGCGAACAACTGCTCACGCGGCGCCTGCTCGATAATTTGTCCGGCATACATCACCCCGACCTGATGTGCCATTTGAGCGACTACGCCCAGATCATGTGTTATCAGCAACGACGCCATACCGGTTTTCTGCTGCGTATCGCGCAACAGTTTAAGCACCTGCGCCTGTATGGTCACGTCCAGAGCGGTAGTTGGTTCGTCTGCGATCAACAACTTTGGTTGTCCGGCCAGTGCCATTGCAATCATCACGCGTTGTTTCATGCCGCCGGAAAGCTGGAATGGATATTCAGATGCACGGCGAGGGGCATCGGAAATACCCACTTGCTCCAGCAATTCAACACAACGCAGGCGAATATCTTCGCCACGCAGTTCCTGATGCAATTTCACTGCCTCGGCAATTTGATCGCCCACCGTCATCACTGGGTTCAAACTCAACCCAGGCTCCTGGAAAATCATTGCCATCTGACCACCGCGCACTTCGCGCATGGCATATTCTGGCAGCGCCAAAATATCTTCTTCGTCAAGTTTAATATCACCGCTTGCGATGCGTATTCCATCCGGCAGCAAACGCATTAGTGATAATGCCGTCATAGATTTGCCACAGCCGGATTCGCCAAGCAGCGCAAAAGTCTCGCCTTGTTTAATACTGAACGATATGTTGTCCACAATGTGCGCGCCATTGTTCAGGCGCGTCACCAAGCCATCTACATTCAGTATAAATTCCCCTTGTCCATTTTCTGAGGGAACGCCAGGAAGGGAGCGAAGCTGGTTAAGAGAGAGGTCAGATTTCATGCAGCCGCCTACGTCCGATTCAAGCGCGGATCAAATGCATCGCGTACCGCATCAGCAAACAGATTGGCAGCCAGCACCAGCACCAGCATGAATCCGAACGCAGCCGCCAGCGTCCACCACACCATCGGCTCGCGGCCCATCTCCAGGCGGGCGGAGTTTATCAACGTGCCAAAGCTCATCGTACTAGGGTCTACCCCCACACCGACATAGGATAGCACCGCTTCGGCCAGTACCAAGCTGCTGAAATCCATCACCACCGCAATCAGTATGATATGCATCACGTTTGGCACGATGTGACGAGTAAGGATGCGCGAAGATGAAACGCCGAATGCCTGCGCCGCCTGGATGTATTCCAACTCTCGCAACTTAAGTGTCTCGCCACGTAGCAGGCGACATAGCCCGGTCCAACTGGTCACACCGAGAATCAGACACAAAAACAATAAGCGTAAATCTGCGCGTGCAGCAGAAGTTTCAAACCACTCTGGATGCATCTCAATATAAACCTGCATCATTAACACTGCAGCCGCAATCAACAACACGCTAGGGATGGAACTTAGTACGGTATAAAGATACTGGATCACATCATCCACCCAGCCGCGCAAATATCCTGCCGCTATACCCAGCAGCAATGCAAACGGCAACATAACCAGCGTGGTGACCGTGCCAATCACAAGCCCGGTGCGAATACTTTTCAGCGCGAGATACAGTACATCCTGCCCCACTTTGTCGGTACCCAGAACGTGGTAAACCGCGGCCAGATTGGCAGTCATGCCAAGCAGCATCGACATTAACAAAGCCGTTATCAGCAATGCTCTGAAAGGCTTGTTTTTCATCGCTCTCGTAAAGTTGAAAATCCAATTGTTATCTTGACCGACTTCCCGTTTGGTCGATGACCGGACTGTCCTGAGTTTGACGAAAAAATGGAATAACATATTACTGACTGCAATCAATAACACACCAATTATCAGCCCCTCTAAAGCACCGATCACTGTGCGTTTAAGCACATCGCCCAGAAGTTCGCGCTGTGGATCAGCCAGATGGATACCACCGTAACGCAAGCGCGGATAATCTCGAAGTATCTTGCCATCCGGCGTTTCCATACTTTCTTTGGCATACAGATACGCCGCCAGTGGCGCAGAATATGTTTTCTCGTTACGGCTCTTTATGCCTTTGGCAAGCACATCGAAGACACTCAGCACCTCGGCCGAATACACTGTCTGGCCATTGCTCTTCTCCGGCAGCGCCGCGCGGTAGTGCATGGTATCGAGCAACCCCACCAACACGAATAACGACAGCAGCAGCAGCGACACCATGCCCACACTGCCCTTAGCCACGCGTTGCCAAGGTAGAGCAAGATGAGGACGCTTCCGTATCCACAATGCCGCAGCAAGAACTGTTGCGAGCAGCAGGTAGATCATCGCATCTGTCCAAAGAATAACGGGCATATTACTTACCCCGACATTGAGTACTGAAAATCGCTCGTTCTGAGCATAGAATGGAAATGAAACATGGGCAGCTTGCTTCACACATTAAGCTCGATCTGAGCATATCGAGTGACTCATTGCGGACGGGAAATATGTCTATCAAGGCACTCATTGCAACCTCACTCGCGGGTCAACGATGGTATACGAGATATCTGTCAAAACTAAACCAGCGATATACAACATCGAACCAAGAAATACCATGGCACGCACCACACCGAAGTCTTGCGCATTGATTGCGTCTATTGTGTAACTGCCCAGACCGGGGATACCGAAGAATGATTCAGTCAGCAAGCTGCCCATGAACAGCAGCGGAATTACTACCACCACACCGGTTAAAATCGGGATCATTGCATTCTTCAGCACGTGACGGAATAACACGCGCAATTCCGACAAGCCTTTGGCGCGAGCGGTTCGCACATAGTCCTTACCGATTTCTTCCAAAAAAATCGTTCGATACCAACGACTACTGGCACCGACACTACCCATTACGCCAATCAACACAGGCAGCAGCACAAACTTGATACTGTCCATACCGCCCGCATAGCCAGAAATCGGCACCCAGTGCCACAATTTACTCGCCACGAACTGACCACCGATAATGTAAAACAGACCGGAGATGGACATCAGCAAAACACATAGCGACACGCCCAGCATATCCAACGCAGTCGCTCTGAACAATGTCATCAGCAGCGCGAAAGTAATGTAGATGAGCAGACCAATAAGAAAAGTCGGCAGCGCGATGGCGAGACTGGGCATCATACGGGTCTGGATTTCACGCGCGACATTACGCCCGTCGTTGGATGAACCGAAATCAAATACAAACATCCTGGCCGACTTCTGAAAAAAAATCGTATCGCTGATTTTTCTCGCGCCCTCTGCATGGGCATTAAATAGCAGCGGTTTGTCATAGCCATGCTGCTGCTTCCACTTTTCGATCGCTTCAGGCGTAACGCGCTTCATGCCCAATTGCATCCGCGCCATATCGTCCGCCGTATTCACCACAAAAAAAAGAGAAAAGGTAAGCAGGTTCACACCGATCAAAATCGGGATAGCATACAAAATGCGGCGGATAAGATATGCGATCATTTAGAGAGAGCTGTAGGGTACTGTTGCGTACCATAATGCATTAGAAGAGATGATACATAACGTATCTATAGTTCAGTTCGCCCGAAAAAATGAGCTACAAATTTCAAATTAAACAATCATCTTTGTATAAAATCCGTTAATGCAAACTTTTACTGGCCATTTTGAACGTCTATTAAACGCACAAATGGGGCAGCAAAAAAACGGCCTTGACCAATAATTTACTGAAAATTACAGGAATATGTCCGTACGTTAACAGAAGTAGCCAGAAATAAGCATAAGCCAAACACGATTAATATCAAGCATCCCCCAAGATATTTAGTAATGTTTTATAAAAAAACATTACTTTTCAGCCAATCTTCCATTGTTAACTATTTATTCATGAGCCTTAATTGGAACATCATGCTCCAACAACAGTTTTTGTCTTTCTACATCACGCGGGATACACACCATCTCCGAACCCACCCTCTGCTCAATCCCCTTAACCTTTGCACAGACCATTATAGGCCCTAGAGGTGTTGCTTTAGGCCCACGGCACCAGCCATCAGCAGGGGTAGTTTTAAAATCTATCCATACTCCTTCTGCTGCCAAGCACTCCTCTGGATCGGTAGGATAAGCGTGACTAATAATTGGTGCAGAAGCCAAAATTGCTATCAACACGACCTTGGATGCTGTTATTTTCAAAGTGCTCAAAATTTTCCCTTTCTTTAAGTTGCGGCAAAAAAGGTGTTGCCGCACACCTGCATGTTATATCTCAAAAAAACTTAAAGTTTTATCAGGCATGCTTATAAAATTGTCTTCCATTTTAATACTTGATCTAAATGTTCATTATATGCAGGTAATTGAATCCGCCAGCATCATATTCCTTCATCTTTCATCATATCATTTTGAGGTTGTATTTTATGTCCCAGCTTTAATTGTATAAACAAATGAATAATCATCGCGCCTCTTCTCGCTGCCGCAACACACGCCACAGCCACCCGCCCAGCAAGGCAAGTGCGATACCAATCAACCACAATGGCCACAGCTTCGGCTGGTTCCAGCGGCTACGTAGTTCATCACGCTGTGCTGCATCTATGCGCAAATATTTGATATTGTTATTTGCCATTTTATTGGGCTTGCTGTTGTGCAGCCAGGCATGGCGTAGCACATAATCCTTAGGATGTTGCCCCCATATCCATGGCGAATCGCGGCGCAAAATTTCCAGCATTTCATCAATTATTTCCTGGCGTGCCGAGCCGTTTTCCATGTTCTTCATCTTCTCAAACAGGCGGTCATATTCCGGGCTATTGTAATTCGACGCGTTCTCGCCGCCCATCACGACCTTGCCCTGCGCACCATGCAGCAAGAATAAAAAATTCTCCGGGTCGGGATAATCAGCGTTCCAGCCAAAATAAAACATCTGCGTATCACCTTTACGTAGCTTATCCTGGAAGCGGTTGTAGTCAGTGCTGCGCGCCACCAGTTGCAGATTGAGTTTGTCGAGTTGCTTGCGTAGCCAGTCCAGACGCGATTTACTGCCCACACCGGTGGCGGTAGTATCAAGATAGATAATCAGCGGTTGTTTTGTTTTTTCATCCAAACCATCGGGGTAACCGGCTTCGGCCAGCAGCTTTTTTGCCTCATTAATTGATTTACGCTGGGGTGCACTGTTGACCCAGTCATACACGTAATGGTTGATGCCTGCCTCGCCTTCGCGGTAGCCGAAAATACCAGGCGGAATCGGCGATTGCGCGCTAATGCCACGGCCGTTAGCGAAAATTGATATGAATTCCTCGAAATCCACCGCGATGGAAATAGCACGACGCAACTTGGTCGCACGTTCACTCGCCCCGCCCACAACCGGATCGAGCCAGTTGAAACCCATATACGAAGTGGAAGTAGCTACCGAGGTGGAAAGCTTAATGCCTTGTGCTTTCATCTCGTCTGTAACGTTAGTCTCGCCGCCAACATTCACCTGTACTGCTTGATCAAAACTATCGGAACTGATACCTGCAGCATCGTAATAACCTTGCAGAAATTTATTCCAGTAGGGTATGGTTTCCTTCTCCAGGCTAAACACAATTTTGCTGATTAACGGCAGAGGTTTACCCGCATCAGCCAGCAGCCCAGCTTCTTTATCTCCCGCCTCACCTTCCGTCGGATAGACTTCGCCGGAGAAATGCGGATTGCGCGACAGCACCATACGCTGGTTGGGATCGTTTTCCGATAGATAATATGGCCCACTACCCACCGGCCACCAATCCAGAACCAGGTTGCGTTCGGACATTCCATCCTGCGCATAAAAGCGCTCGGCCTCCACTGGCATTGGTGAAAAAAACGTCATCGCCAACCAATAAGCAAACTGCGGATATTTACCATAAATCTTGATACGGTAAGTGTGTTCGTCCACTGTCTGTACACCTTCCAGCGGATAGTCATGGAGATCAAGGAAAGTATTGGGGTTCTTTTTTTTAGCTAGCTGCAAAGTTGCGATGTATTCTTTAAGGCCGACGATGTAATCCACCATAAGTCCTGCAATTGGCGAATGTATGGTCGGGTGAGCTAGTCGTTTGATCTGATAAACATAATCCGCTGCTTTCACTTCACGCGTCCCGCTATGCGGGAAATCATTCAGTGCATGAATATTACGTAAATCATCGATTGTAAGCGCATGATATTCCAATTGACCTTTGGCATCGCGTGCAAAAGCTGGATGCGGCTGGTAATTCAAACCGCTACGCAAGTGAATTTCGTAAACACTGAACGCCACCTTTTCGGCAGGCGCATCTTCTGGTAACGGCTGGCTATTTTTGTCCAGATAACTCACGGTCGGCATTTCACTGGCTGCTTGCGGCACCAGCGTATAGGGACGCTTCAAAAAATGATATTGCAGCGGCGGTTGATATATCTGCGCGAGGAATATATATTCATTCTCGCTATATGCTGAAGCCGGATCGAGATGTTTAGGCCGTTCGGTAAAAGCAGAATAATAAATCGACTTGCCCTTATCGCTGACCGGGTAGGGGTTATTCCACAAACCGCCGTCACAGGCCGCAATCATTAGAAGCAGCGATAAGTAATATAAGTATTTCATGGCGCGAGAGTTTATCCGAAATACCGCTATTCGTGGTAAAGTTACGGTCATTTTTAAACTTACAAATGGGCAGCAAGATGAATTCGATTTGGCAAGATTATTTACGGGAACAAGGTGCAGAAATACAAGATGGCATAGTGCGGTATTTTGGCGCCGGGCAAGGCGAACTCGCTGCCGCACGAGACGGTATGGTACTGTGCTATTTAAGCCAGCTTGGCGTACTCAAGGTTTCTGGTGAGGATGCTGAAACTTTTCTGCAAAACCTGCTTAGCAGCGATGTGCGTGAAGTCACTCCATGGCATGCCCAATTCAGCAGCCTGAACAGTCCAAAAGGACGAATGCTGGCAAGCTTCCTTATCTGGCGTAAAGGAGTGCTTGATGACGCAGACAAAGCTTTTTTCCTGCAACTGCCGCTTAGTTTATGCGCCGACATCCAGCAACGTTTATCCAAATACATCTTGCGCTCCAAAGTAAAAATTGAGGATGTGACCGATCAACAGATCAGTTTTGGTTGGGCCGGAGAGGGTTCGGAGGAACAACTGCGGGAATACTTAGGCTCGGTTCCGGTAGAACCTTGGGGAGCAGAAGAAGTAGGCAATCGCGTATCGGAACACAATGATACTGGCGTCATTCGTCTCGGCGAACAGCGCTTTCAAATCAACACAACTATCGAACACGCACCTGCCCTATGGCAAAAACTCATCGTCGCCGGGCGTCCGGTTGGATCACCATGTTGGGACTGGCTCACGATCCATGATGGTATTCCAGTGATTCTGCCGACTACCCAAGAGCAATTCGTACCACAAATGGCCAATATGGAACTGATCGGTGCAGTGAACTTCAAAAAGGGTTGCTATCCCGGCCAGGAAATTGTGGCGCGCATGCAATATCTCGGCAAACTCAAACGACGCATGTACCTGGCGCATATCGAAAGCGATGTCCCACCGCAACCGGGTGACGAGCTCTACAGCGCGGACATGGAAGGACAGGCCAGTGGCATGGTAGTCAACGCATCATCCGCTCCGGACGGCGGTTACGACATGCTGGCGGTGGTGCAGATTAGCAGCCACAAAGACCAAACTGTGCACTGGAAATCTCTGCAAGGTGCGGCGCTACGATTCATGAGATTGCCTTATCCGATCTACTAGAAATCTGTCATAGATTTGGCGAGATAATCGGACAGCATTTTTTGTTAATCAATAAATGTGAAAGGACTGTCAATGGAACGAAACTGCCCATAGCAACACAATCACAATAAAGTACGCGCGTAAATTCATTGAACTGCAGGCGGGTTTTAGCAATTTTTTAAGCGTAACTGCATCTTGATGTGTGGCATATTGGCGTCCATGAAAATCTCACCAACCTCAGTAAAATTAAAACGCCAGTAGAACGGTACGGCCTGTATCTGAGCGCCTAGTTCCACCTGAGCGTAATGCTGACTGCGCGCATAACCAAGCAACGACTCCACTAATGAACTGCCGACCCGTTTGCCACGCCATGCTGACAACACGGCTATGCGTCCAATATGGCCTTCAGGGGAAATGCGGCCGCAACCAATCGCATCACCAGTGGCACTTAATGCCAGTGCATGATGACAGGCTCCATCTAGCCCGTCCCATTCCATCTCGGCAGAAACGCCCTGCTCACCCATGAACACGGCTTCGCGCACCTCGCGCAATAAAGGTTGGCCGTTATGCCAAGAAAACAGATGTACACTAAAAATTTTGCTTATAACATTCCCTCCTCATCAAACAACAGGATATACACTGCAGATCACATACCAATGTGAACTTCGGTATCCACCGGAACAAGGTCGAACAGCTCCACAAGGTCGGCGTTACGCATGCGCACACAGCCCTTGGAGCCAGGTTGGCCGAGTTTCGTACTATCCGGAGTACCATGAATATATATATAGCGACGCATGGTGTCGCAGGCACCTAAACGGTTGAAACCGACTTCACTGCCAGACAGCCATAATATGCGCGTCAGTATCCAATCACGACCCGGATACTGCGCCCCCAGTTCCGGCGTATAGATTTCGCCGGTAGGTCGACGTCTAACGAACACGGTGTTGAGCGGCTGGCTTGCGCCGATTTTAGCACGAATGCTGTGCTTGCCACGCGGCGTGCAATAACTGCCGTGTTTCTCACCCACTCCATTAGCAGCTGTAGAAACTGGATAACGCTGCAATAGCATGCCTGCATCGTCGAGTAACTCAAGTGTCTGTGTGGCGATATGAATGTTGATTTTTATAATATAACCTTATCCAACTGTAAATGAATCAGTCTTCCATTTTTGGGAAATAATGAATTTAGTGGAAGAGGAAGCAGGGGGAAATATAAAATTTGCGCGACCGATTCTTCTTCTTTTAAAGATAGTCACTTCACGGAACCACTTTTTTGTTGTTGCGCACGACGCGCGGCAAAAAAATCACTCAACACTTGCCCGCATTCTTCAGCAAGTACCCCGGCAGTCATTTCAGCGTGATGGTTCAAGCGCTGCTCGGCAAACAGATTAAGCACGCTGCCGCACGCACCGGTCTTAAAATCACTTGCACCAAACACCATACGTGCAATGCGTGCATGGAACATGGCGCCTACACACATCACGCAAGGTTCCAGTGTAACGAATAGTTCACAGCCAATCAGCCGATAATTGCCCAGATGTTGCGCCGCTTCACGCAGGGCCAGCAACTCAGCATGCGCGGAAGGATCGTGGCGGCTGATCGGCGCATTGCTTCCGCGCCCTATTATAGCGCCGTCCTTCACCACGATGGCGCCCACCGGAACCTCTCCAGATAGTTCGGCTTGCCTCGCTAACGCCAGAGCGACGCGCATAAAATCCTCATCGTTTCTCATCACATGTATATCTCTAAAAATTCTGAGAATTCGTCTCAAGACAGCTGGTTCGGCTTTTTACTATACGAAGACTCTGTGAATCTAACCTTAATCCGATTGGCATAAAATCTAGATAAGGGAAATAGCAATCCTGCAACAATTAAAATGATAGATCACACTGCATTAACATTCGAGTTAGGATTTTTCCGTAACCCACAAAAACTTACAATGAGGTGTTATAGGTGACTTGCAAGCTCTTGAGAACCTTGTTGCAAGGCGGGCGCGTCCAGGGCGTTTTTTGCCTTCCACCTTCACCCATTCCGTCACCCGCTCTGTGGTGACCTTGCACGGGTTGCGCCGTAGCTTTGCCAGTCTGTGGAGTGGATAGAGATGCCGGCCAGGATTGCTGCGCAAATCCAAGGCCACGCGCCGCAAGGTGTGAGGGAGCAAAACTATATCCGCCGCCCGCTCGACTTGCTGAGAATATGACACGTCAAAATTGAAGCGTGGATATTGGAGCAGGCCGGGATTGAGTTTGTACCGCTTCATGCGGGTTTGCGCGTTGCGGCATAATGAGTTTAACCATTGTCTTCCCTTCACGAGGAAAAAACTGGAATCTTTCACAATCTGGCAATGCTATTCAACGCTTAATGTGAGAAATTTTTGTACCTTCAATGCTTATGGTCGCCATAAGTCCCTGCTGGTCAAATATGAAAGCATAGGAGTCATCTTTTAATGTTGTAGTGGACAAGTTCTTAGCTACTCCCTCATTCATCACAACTACCGACGGCCCCACACCTACTTCCCACCCCTTCGATTTCTCGAGATAATTTAAAGCTTTATCATTCATGAGAAATAAAGCGTAACCATATGACTGTGCACCTGCCTGCAAACCCCACGATACTCCCACCGAATTATAGTAACCTGCAACGGAGCCATTTTTCATTAAAACCCCTTCACCATAACTCCCTCCAAATACAAGTCCGGCTTTTACAATATTGGGGAACACTAGCACGGCCTTAGCAATCTTCGAAAAATCTGCTGCAATAGGATTGGATTTGATTAAAGCTTGAAGTGCCTGAGTAGCCTCTTTGTTCAAGTCTTCCGAGGTTTCAGCGGCATGGATATTCACTGCAGCTAATGAGAATATTGCGACAGTCATGAGAAAAAACTTGTGAAAAACGTGTTGAGTTTTAGTCATATTAATCCTCTTAAAAGTTAGTTTTAAATAAAAAGTCGGTTGCAATCAATGGAGCAAGATAATATGTGGAACCTATTCTGTGCGCTAACGCACGCGTCAGTGCGATTAGCGAAAGGCTGTATTGCGCTGTTTACGTTGACCGCGAAAGTGACCGGCGAATTATCAGCTTACTGAAAGCGAATAAAAAATGAGTTTGACCATTATAGAGGAAGAAATTAATTAAACCCATGGACAAAGAGGAAGCGCAGATTACTACCGCCGCCCTTGCTGACCATGACAACCAACCACTGACAAGTGCAACGGTAGCCGAGTACGGCTTTGGAAATTTGAATTGCAGCGATTGGCGGACGAAATCAAGATTCCGATCCATATCTCCCACCTGCCTCCAGGCACTAGCAAATGGAACAAGATTGAGCATCGGCTATTTTCTTACATCAGCATGAATTGGCGCGGCCAGCCCTTGATTAGCCACGAGGTGATCGTCAATCTTATTGCGGGAATTACCACTCGAAAGGGACTAAAAATTTATGCCGAACTGGACGACTCTTCGTATCCGTCAGGCATTAAAATAAGCGGTGCGGAATTTGAAAGTATTCGCATCACTCGGGATGAATTCCATGGCGAATGGAATTACAGGATTGATCCTAATCTCGGCTGAAATGTTACATTAATAATATAACGGCTCCTTAGCTTCGTTTTCGGCGTCTATGTAGGTGTCTGTCGGTGGCAGATTGCGTGAGCTGGTAGGCTTTGTAATGCCAAGCTAAGCCTATGCGGATTTGCTCAAGGTTTTGCTTTTACATTTTCGTGGATATACATATCAAAAAAACAGTTCGCTGTTCAGTTAACGAATGCTTCACGAATAGCTCTTTCATCGGGCAATTCGCTTACATGCCAACGTATAAGCTCTATTCCCGCAGCGGACAGCGCCTTCCCCTTCTTCTCATCGGCTTTAATGCGTGTTTCCCTCTCATGTGTTTTGTCATCAAGCTCTACGGCGGCAATAATAGTTGAATCCTTAAGACATACAATAAAATCAAGGCTCATACGGTTGATACGGTTGTTCCACACACTGAAATTAAATCCCTTATTCACGCCGAGCACCTGGGATAGTTGCACTTGTGCTAACACAATAAACTGAGGCAGCGCTGCGACCAGGCGATGATAAAGAATTTGCTCTGGCTCTGTAAGTGGTTTTTTTGCATAGAATGGCCAGGCGACATTACTTCCACCAGAAGGCTTACGCCTTTTTAGAAAGGCAAGAATAATAGCAACAATTACTATTAGAACGATTGCAGCTAATAGCGTCTTCACAATACGATATCCTTAAGATGTTAAACGACCTAAACCAAATAGTTAAGCATCAAATCTGAATTAGAAAATGATAAAGATGGAATTAAAATTTTTGTTGACGTGTAGCTCGTCCAAACATTACAGCTAATCACTGATAGTGATAGCGGCTTCTTTTGTCTAATCTTTAATTACATATAGAGCGATTGCCATCTATGGTGGCCCCCTCCGTCAAGACAATAATGGTGCGTCCTTTCCGTGTTGTAAAACACAAAGTATTCCGTCAGTCCCAGCAGCAACTCCGGCATGGTGGCGTAGCCTTTCAAATACAGGTCCTCATGTTTGACGCTGCGCCAGAGCCGTTCCACAAAGAAATTGTTCAGCGTCCGGCCTCGCCCGTCCATGCTAAGCGCGATGCTGTGCGCCTTGGAGCATCAGTAAACACCGCACTGGTGAATTGACAACCTTGGTCCGTATTGAATATCTCCGGCACTCCGTAGGCCTGTATCGCTTGTTCCAGGCAGTCCACGCAGAATCCCGTATCCAGCGTATTCGACAACCGCCATGCCTGCACCTTGCGCGAGCACCAGTCGATTACTGCAACCAGATACACAAAGCCTCGCGGCAGCCTCACATAGGTAATATCCATACTGTGCAACGTGGAGCCCGTCCGCCAAGTACTGATCAATTGATTCTTCTGTATCTGGCAGCGCATACCGTTGTACGCGATGCGATAGCACACAGGAACTGCCTAAATTTCGTGAAATTCTGGCCGATAATGAAATTATTCTGGGCAATGTCTCAGTAAGCGACCAATCTCACAAAGTACAGCAGACGAAACAGACAGACCAACAGCACAAATAGGGATGACTATTAATCAAAAATTAATCAAGCTGTCCTCGTCGGAGGCACCCAAGTCAGATCTGGATGCCATCATTATGGATGATGCGGATACATTTGCCTGATGGGCAACACAATTAGTACGGCAACTATTCGGGCCCACATTTTAGGAAGTTAGAAATAGCCAAGATTTTGTCTTCTCATCTCAATGCAAAAGAGGACTGAACTACCGAACTTGTGCATTACTAAATGCCAAGCTGGAGGAAGTTCTCCGCCTTAATCCATTTATGGTGCTGATTACACTTCTCTGATAATTCAACCTAGAAATAATGAATTGCAATTGTAAAACCAATTATAAAAAAGAAAATAGAACCCCCTGCCAATTAATTGAAGTTAGACAAAACCAAAAAATCAATAAATGAAAGTTTCTGTGATTACCAACCTCAACACATCTTCCGTACTGTTCGCTGCACTTTATTTAAGCTTGTCGTCTCTTTCATGGGCCGCACAACAAATAAATGCACCACTTCTCGTGCCAAAGGCAGAAGCCGCAACAATTCCCAGCCGCCAGTCAGTACTAACCATGAAGGATATTGGCGCCTCCCGCCCAATCGAGTTGAAGGGCGTGGACGGTAACGCCTATCTTTCTTTGGGCGTACGGCTGGACGAAGTCGTCACCAAGGCCAGGCTGCACTTAAACTACACGCTGTCCCCCGCACTGCTACCAAATCTTTCTCACATCAAGGTATACCTGAATGATGAAGTGTTGGCCACGCTGCCAGTGACCAGAGAAAGTCTGGCTGGCCCACAGAAACTTGATCTTGATCTTGATCCCCGTTTCTTTACTGACTTTAACAAACTACACCTACAGTTGATCGGCCATTACGCTAATGATTGCGAGTTTCCTCTCCACTCCAGCTTATGGGCCAACATTAGCAACATGAGCACGCTTGAAATTAATCTGCAATCAATAGCTCTACGCAACGATCTTGCTTTGCTGCCAGCGCCCTTCTTCGATCAACGAGACAATCGCTTGCTTAACCTGCCTTTCATATTTTCCGCCAAGCCATCACTAAATTCCCTACGGACGGCGGGCGGTATCGCCTCCTGGTTTGGTGCTTTGGCGAGTTATCGCGGTGCCCGCTTTCCGGCCTATCTGAATCGTCTGCCAGAACGCTATGGAGTGGTTTTCGCGACCAATGACGAACGACCGGAATTTCTTGCTAAATATCCCAAAGTGGAGGCACCGACCATCTCCCTGATACAACACCCGGAGAATCCAACAGGCAAGTTACTCCTCATCCTTGGCCGTAATGCGGCCGACCTGCAGCTAGCCGCAGATGCTTTGGCTCTAGGCAAGGCTGCCATGACCGGTACTTCAATTGCCGTCAAGACACTGGCATATCCGCCGCGCCGTGCCGCTTACGATGCGCCCAACTGGCTACAGTCAGGCCGTCCCATACCATTGGGTCAACTCGTCAATAGCCCCGCCGACCTACAGCGCCAAGGTCCACTCCTCGAACCAATCCTCATCAACGCCCGCTTACCGGCCGATCTGTTTACCTGGGAAGTGAAGGGAGTGCCGATTGACCTGAAATACCGTTACACACCACCGGCAGAACAAGGTGATGCCAGCCTGAAAATAGAAATAAACAACCAATTTATCGAGGCCATACCCCTACTGTCCAGCACAGGTATCCGAGAAAAGAACCGTCTGGTACTGCCTATTCTGGATGATGGTTCCATGCGGGAGCAAAGCGGAGTGGTAATCCCCGCTTTCCACTTGGGCAGCAATAACCAGCTACAGTTTTCATTTTCCATTCCGTCCAGTGACAATGGTCGCTGCAAATCTTCACCCCAAGGAAACATGCGCGCTGCAATCGACCCAGATTCAACTTTGGATCTGAGCCACTTCTACCACTACGCAGCGATGCCAAACCTGGCGTTTTTCGCTAACAGCGGATTCCCGTTCACCAAGTACGCCGATCTCGCCGAGACCGCGATCGTCATCCCCGATCAGCCCAATACTTTTGACATGGAAGCCATGTTCGCATTACTGGGCCACATGGGCCGTTCTACCGGCGTTCCCGCCCTGCGCTTCAAGCTCATACAGACAAAATCAGTGCAGGAGGCAAAAGATTCAGATTTGCTGGTGATTGCCAGTGGTGCCAACAAGGATCTTCTCGCCAGTTGGGGCAAATCCCTTCCAGTCCTGCTGGAAGAAGGAAGCCGCACCTTTACGCCTTTAGGCAAAGCCATGGATATGGCTTATGAATGGTTCGGACTGAGTGAGAACAAAACATCCAAATCCGGAGAAGGCACCATATTTCTTGGTTCCGGACCCTTGGCCGCCATCATCGGCTTTGAATCACCGCTCAGCCCGTCACGTAGTGTCGTGGCCCTTACTTCCAATACCCCTACAGCTATGATCTCAGCTCTTGACGCCCTGAGTGATGGCGGGAAGGTTCAATACATCCGCGGTGACATCGCTTTGATGCGTGGGGAAAGTATCGAGAGTTTCCGTGTTAATGATGTGTATTACGTTGGCGAATTGCCTTGGTGGCGCTGGATATGGTTCCACCTGCATCACCACCCTCTTTTCCTGACTGCTATCGGCATCTTAATCGGCCTTTTTGTTGCGCTGCTTGCCTTTGGTGCCTTGCGTAGTCTGGCTGCCAGACGGCTCGGCCAACATAAGGAATAAGCACCTGAAAATGAAATATTTATTCGTGGGTACCGTACGCAAGGTAGGCGTTTGGCCGTGCCGGGGATGCCAAATTCTCGCTGCGCTCTGCTTCTGCTTGGGGGCTGCTCAAGCAATAACAGCAGAACCCACTTGCCAGGTAGACTGGCCTGCTTGGCAAAGCTTCAAGTCAGGATTCATCAGTGAAGGCGGACGAGTAGTGGATGGCAATACTCCCCGCAAACAGACCGTATCGGAAGGACAGGCCTATGCGCTGTTTTTCGCCTTGGTGGCCAACGATCGCAAAACCTTCGACAAAATCCTGCAATGGACCGAAAACAATCTGGCAAATGGCGACCTGACCAGCCATCTGCCAGCTTGGCTATGGGGTCGCAGAGATGATGGCAGCTGGGGTGTGCTGGACAACAATCCGGCATCGGATGCCGATCTGTGGATGGTCTATGCGTTGGGAGAAGCGGGCCGGCTCTGGGGCGACCGCCGCTTCGTTGCGCTTTCATCGCTGCTAGCCAACCGTATCTTGCGCGAAGAAACCGCAGACCTGCCAGGTTTAGGCCCCACTATGCTACCTGCACCGCGCGGCTTCCAGACGGGGGAGAAAACTTGGCGCCTCAATCCCAGCTACCTGCCCATGCAGCTAATGGACTGGCTAAGCAGCCGGAGTCCAGATCCCACTTGGCAGCGGATCTCGGAATCCTCCCAGCGAATTATCTTGGAATCCGCCCCACGGGGATTCTCGCCTGACTGGACGGTCTATGAAGACAGCAAGGGATTCCGAATGGATAGTGCGGGAGAAAAAAAAGGCACAGGTGGCTATAACGCAATTCGGGTTTATCTGTGGATCGGCATGCTTGCGCCCGACGCTCCTGCCCGGCCAAGACTTCTTGCTGCTTTTTCCCCCATGGCTGGCTTTATCGCGCGCCACGGCTACCCGCCAGAGTCTGTCAATATAATCACGGGTGAAGCCAATGGCCCAGGTCCATCAGGATTTTCCGCCGCACTGCTACCCTTCCTGGCCGCCCGGGGCGATAGCGCCACCCTGCAGGGACAACGCGATCGTTTGACGGCTCGCCCACCGCGGCCGGACGCCTACTATGAACAGGCGCTTTCCATCTTTGCCCATGGCTGGATGGAAGGGCGCTACCACTTCACGAAAAATGGCAGCCTGCTGCCCTCTTGGCAAAATCCATGCAGCTCCGCCTCATCCCCCTTGCCTTCGCACTAACTCTGGCCGGAGTGTTAAGTGCTCCAGCCCTTGCCAGTCTAGAAAATGGCGCTACTGCCGACCTGCTGCGCAACGCCCGCATGTGGGAAGCCAAGGATCGTCCGGATCTGGCTCGCGTCATGCTGGAAAAATTACTGGCGATCGAATCCGATCCGGAAGTACTGCTTATGCTGGGAAGCATTGAACTGCGTTCAGGAAATACAAAACTTGCCGGTGAATATTTGCGTCGCCTGGAACAGCGTTATCCTCAACACTCCAATGCCCTTGCCTTGCGCAGCCTGTATCGGGTTAACACCACTGAAAAGCAGACTCTGGCAAGCGCGCGCCTGATGGCCAGAGCTGGCAACACCAAGGAAGCTGCCAGAATAATGCGCCGGTTGTTTCCGGAAGGCCCTCCCCCAGGTGAACTCGGACTCGAGTATTACCAACTCGTTAGTAACACTGCCAAAGATCAGCAAACGGCAAAATCCACCCTCGCCAAGCTCTACCGGGAAACAGGAGAAGCACGCTACCGCCTTGCCTGGCTCAAGTTGCAGAACAATCAAGGCAACAAACAGGAAATCCTGCAGGGTTATGAAGCCTTGGCCGCTGCGCCAGACGTTAACCGGCAAAAACTGCGCGAATACTGGTGGGCTGCCATAAACCGTCTCGCGGCAGAACCAGCAACCTTACCCTGGGTCCGCCGCTATCTGAAAGAATTTCCGAGTGACCAGAAGGCCGTCGAATATCTGGCGGAACTACAGCAATTGCGTGAAGAAGCATTACGCATCGCCAACGACCCTGCAGTGCGTGCCCGCCAAACTGGAGTCGCTTTTCTGGAACACGGGCAGCTGGAAGATGCCCAGCGTGAACTGCAAAACTCGCTATCAAAGCGCCCCAAGGACCCTGAAGTACTGGGTAGCATCGGCTTGCTTCGCTTGCGCCAAGGGCATCACGAAGAGGCTAAGGACTGGTTTCAACGTGCAGCAAGGGCTGAACCGGGCAGCAACAAATGGCATGGCCTGATCCGCACTGCAAATTTCTGGGGGCAAATGAAACGGGCCGATGAGCTGCTCGAAGCCGGAAAGCTGGCTGAAGCGCAACAATTTGCACGACAAGCACTGAGTATCGAACCGAACAATGCCGATGGGCTCGCTCTGCTGGGCAATATTCTCGCCCGTGGCCAGAACCTGGCCGGTGCCGAATCACTCTACCGTGATGCTCTCAAACGGGATGCGGGCAATGCTTCGGCTATGCGCGGCCTACTTGCGCTTCTCTCCCGTAGCGAACGACGCGATGAAGCCCAAGCATTGATCGCCGAATTTCGCCAGAAAAACCCCAAGGAAGCTAACCGGTTCAACGAAACACAAGCTAGCCTGCTACGTGATGAAGCCAAAGCATTCATCAGCGCTCGCCGTCCCAGCCATGCCATGCTGGCATTGGAAACCGCTGTGCTCCTCGCCCCTCGTGATGCCTGGATTCGCCATGACCTGGCAAATCTGTATGAGAGTCTGGGCTTGCAGACACTCAGTCGCCGTGTAATGGCAGAGGGTGCTGCGTTGGCCCCGGACGACTTCGGCATGAACTATGCCTATGCTTTGGTGCTGACTGCCCAGAAGCGGGAAGAAGAATCGCTCCAGCGTTTGGCCCGCATCCCCCTGTCGGCTCGTTCCAGCGCCATGAACGAACTGGAAACGCGCACCTGGATCAAGTTGCGCATCCGTCAGGCCGTAAAGTTCCAAGCTGACGGCAAGAAGGACGCAGCAGTCCAGATGCTGCTCCTTGCCGAGCGACATGCTGCGGACAAGCCGAGTGCGATCGAACAAGTATCGGAAGGCTGGTTTACCATCGATCAACCAGCTCGCGGCCTCGCCCTGATGAAGCGACACCTGATTGACGCGAAAACTGCAACGGCCGGCAGCCAGCTCTATTACGCCTCGCTGCTCAATCGGGCCAAACAGGATGACACGCTGAACATTTTCCTGCCCGAACTACAGCAACGCCCCGACTGGAATGACGGGCAACGGGAAACCATTCTGGCAATCGAAACTGACCTTGCTGCCCGGCAAATCGAGCATCTGCTGCAGCGTGGCGAAGAAGCTCAGGCTCGCACCCTTGCCGCCCGGGCATCTGTGTCAGGTCGAGCAGGCAAGATTTCGACCCTGAAAGCCCAGGCTCGCCTGCTGCAGGAGGCTAACGACTCGAAAGCCGCCATACTGATCTTGAAGGCGATAATAGATAAACATCCGGATGACCTGGAGTCACGTTTAAACCTCGCACAGGCATACGCCCAGGCAGGGGAAAAGCAGGCTGCTCAGGAGACGATCGATCAGCTGGTGCCGCGTTTGCGTGAGAATGATGTAGATACCAGATTGTCCGTTATCCGGCTTGAAGCTCGCCTTGGAAATATGGCCCAAGCTAGAAAGATGGTTGCAAATCTGCTCGCCAGCAACCCCGGCAATCCAGATATTCTGATCCAGGCAGGCCGTATCGAACACAGTGACCGACAGTACCATGCTGCCCTGGCCTATTTCCGCCAAGCACTGGCCCTGGAGAGGCGTGCTCCGGGCGTGGCAACGACCACTGCAACGACCGCTGACTCTGTGCCTCTCCTCGATCTAGACTATGAACGCCCGCTGATCGGCCTAGCGCTGCAACTTGGCAACTCCCTGGGGTTGCCCGATGCTGGTAAGAGTGCAGGTGCCACTGACAAACCAAAATCTGTAGCGGAATCCAACTTGCATGGCCTGCTCATGACCGAAGACATCCCAAACCTGGGCATCGACATCCCCCTCATTTCGTCCATGCCAGAGCTAGAAAAAACAGCTTTAATTCGCCGCCCCACTAGAGCAGAGGAGGAAATTGCTCGTATTGAGGCCAGGCGAGACCCCCAAATTGAAATGGGGTTCGAGAACCTTATCAGGAATGCCTCAAGCGGCACATCCACCTATCACGGAACGGAAATTCCAATGGTCGGGTGGTGGCCTGTGGGCTATGACGGGCACGGTTTTGTCCACGTGGATCAGATCAGTATCAATGCGGGCGATCTAGCCAAGGAGGATGCACCCCTCTTCGGCAAGCTGGCTGTGAGGTCATCCTTACTCCCGCCTCCATATGCACAAAAGGTGGATGGCACCTCGGTAGGCGTGGGTTACGAGGGTTATAATTTGCGCTGGGATTTGGGCATGGTCGGTATCGGTTTTCCGGTTCAAAACATGGTCGGAGGCATCCGCAAAAACTGGGAAACGAGAAAGGTGGAAACCACCCTTGAAATTTTCCGTCGCCCGATGAACAACAGCCTGCTTTCCTACGCCGGAGCGCATGACCCGGCCACTGGTGAAATCTGGGGTGGTGTGGCCTATACCGGGGTTGGCGGTCGGATCTCCCGTACTTTGGGTCAGATTTATACCTTCGCCAGCGCCGAATATGGCCTATTGCAGGGCAAAAATGTACTCGATAACAATCGTCTCGCCCTGCGTACCGGCGTGGACAAGGATGTGCTTCGCCGGGAAGACATGTGGGTCAATCTTGGACTAGCCCTGACCCACTGGCGCTACAAGGAGAACGAGTCCTACTTCACTTTTGGTCATGGTGGTTACTTTAGCCCGCAAAGCTATACTTCGCTGAACTTGCCGGTGGCGTGGGCAGGCCGTAACGGGAAACTTTCCTATTTGTTGAGAGGTTCAGCCTCCTACTCCTGGACCAATGAGAAGCGTATGGCTTATTATCCAACAGACAGTGCTCTGCAAAGCGATGCTGTCAAAAGTGGCAATAGCAACGACCCTGGGTTCTACCCCGGTGGGCCCGGCGGTGGAACAGGCTATTCCCTGCGGCTGGCAACCGAATATCAGTTAACGCCTCACCTCGCCGTTGGCGGAAACTTCATGATGGATCGCACAGCTTTCTATACACCCAACTCAACTTTTATATATTTGCGCTACCAGTTCCAGGCTCATTCAGAACCAGTGCTCTTCCCGCCGAAAGTGGTCAAGCCTTACTCCCGCTTCTAATCACGGTCCAGGCTGATAATCGACCCATGTGCTTTCCGAGCGCATCAGGTAACCGTTTTCACGTCCCATTACGACGATATCCTCGTTTTCGCTCACAAAAGGTGTACCCGGCAGATTTTGTACCCGCTCCGCCAGAGGTTTCCCGCCAGTCCCGGCAAAGGGGCTGTCCGCGATAAAGTCGGCAAGAAGTGTGCTAATCGCAAAGTAACTAACCGGCTTATCCACCTGCAATGGTTGGCGCGAAGCATCCCCGGACTTACCTTTGAAGCCTACCAGCTTGATGGCGGCAGGCACCAGGGTGATCTTGTGATTGGGAATTTCACGCATACCGGGGATCTGCACTTTGTCTCCCCGCAAGGCAGCACCATGTTCTGGCACCAGAATCACAACCACCGGTCTTCCCCTGCCCTCAAGAAAGGTGATGAAGCGATCAAAATCCGACATCAATTTATCTAAACGCGGCTTGAAAGTTTCCAGACTATGCTGGTATCTGGTCGCAGAAACACGGTTTCCATCATGCAAGGTAGTGGTGTTGTAGTACAAGGCTCGCGGCCGATCAGATGGCTGCTGGCGCTTCCACCACTCCGAGAGCAGCGGAAAATCCTCGTAAATAGGGGTATCGTCAAAACTGCGCATATTTACAGGCGCGAAGCGATTGTCATCCAGTTTTACCCCGATACCAGATGATCCTTGTACCAAACTTGCGAACTGGTCAAAGTGTCCGTCATGGTTGAGCAGGCCCCGCACTTCGAAGCCGGCGGCCTCAAAATTGCGGAACAGGTTGCACTGGGACGCATCTGCTTCATACATTTTGCGGTGCGAGAGTTGGCCGCAATTACTGCGAAACAAGCGTAAGGCGCCGGGACCGCTGTAACTGGCTGCCGTATTGAAACGACGAAACACTACATCAAAATGATTTAACAGGGTCGAGTTGCTTTCGCCCACGTAGTCCATGTCGTCCCATGAAAGGGAACAGACATGCAGAAACACCACATCAAAGGGCGCAGTAGAATCTGCAATAGATGGAAAGCTCACCCGCTTGCCCTGTTCGGCGGCGTAAAAGGTTTCTAGCTGGACCGTCGGCTCTGGTCCCTGCTTAATCTGCGAAACCGTAGCGTTTCCATCCGCTAGTGCCGGACGGGGAGAAACAATCTGGACGACATTGCCACCCTGCAGGCTAACAAAGGGCACGCTCAGGATGCCAAGAAAAACCAAAGTGGCAAAACGCAATCGGCGACGCAGCAACAGATAAACCACCAGCAAGAGCCCCAGAGCAGCAATCACCCAGAGGTTCACAAAGCGGCCCAGGAGTTCCAGCAGGTAATCAGTGCCGAACCCTGTCAGAGCTTCCTTCTGGGAAAGGACGCGCGAAATCGGCGGCAGCCAGGAATCATAATAAAGTATGGACAGCCCCACTGGCATCGCAAGCACTGTACGAATCAGGCGATGCCGGGTAGACGCCAAGGGCAGTGCAAGCGTAATGGCGAAGATCAGGTTTGGTAGCCAGTGAAAACCAATAAACCCGCTGTAAAACAGGCCTAGTTTGGCAATAAAATAAATACTCCAGTAACCCATAAGTGCTATCGACTCCCGAAATTTATACAGCCTGCAACCATCAAATCATTTGTCTCCCAAGCCAGCCCCGAAGCAACTGACGCTGCCTCGCCAAACCCTTGCCCAGGTTACGCCACAGACTGCGGTAACCCTTGAATCCGAAGGTGGCAATTTCTTTCAGGCTCTGCAGCGGGCGATCCACGCCCTGCTCGTCCGACCAATTTCTCCACGCATCTACCCGGGCAAAAGTACACTGAACAAGGTTTGCTTCCTGCTCTATGCTCAGATTATCGAACTGAACTCCAAGCTTGTTGCCATGACTGGCAATTATTCTTGCCGGAAAGGCGAATTCCACCTCGCCATGCCAAAGTGAAACCCAAACTCGTTCTTTCACCGGCAACTCTAATTCCCGGTCGAGCATCAGGCCAAGGCCAGTCATGGAATAGTCTTCGGTGCGACACATCTTGGTACTCCCATCCATAAAATGCAATGCCACCAGCAGGTTAGCAGATACCCGGTGGGATACTCGCACTTGCCTGGCTTCAGTGGCGACGCCAATAGCTGCACCCAATATCAGGAGGTTGTAGATTGTCCAGCTCAGGTTGAGCAACACTGTTCCCATCTCAAAAGTGTTCCAGAAGAAAAGCCGCCCCAGGCCGATGGACAATCCGGCAATATTAAGTGCAGCTAGTACGATATACGGTTTGGAAATGGTCCAGTCGAAGAAGGAGTTCTCGATCAGGCCTCCTTTGGCCGTGACATTGAATTTTCCGGCCCCCGGATTGAAGACGGCAACAGCTGTGGGCAGGATGATGTACCAAGCCAAAACCGATTCATATACCTCGGCCCAAAACGAGTGCCGGTGCGGCCCCTGGATGTGTGCATTGGCCAAATTGGCCTGCAGCATGTGAGGCAGCACATAGAGGGCGAGCATGGCGGCTGCCGCGCTGATTATGTGGACTTCGAAATAAAGATAGGTCAAAGGGGCAGTCAGAAAAATAACGCGTGGAATACCATAGAAGAAATGCAGCATCGCGTTGCTGTAACAGATGCGCTGAAAGAAGCTCAAACCCTTACCCAGGAATGGATTGTCGATTCTAAAAATCTGCGCCATGCCCCGTGCCCAGCGAATTCGCTGCCCGATGTGGCTAGAGAGGCTTTCGGTAGCCAGCCCTGCTGCTAGGGGAATATTAATATAGGCGGTGGTATAGCCAAGCCGGTGAAGTTTCAGGGCGGTGTGGGCATCTTCGGTCACCGTTTCCACGGCAACCCCTCCCACCTCTTCAAGTGGCCCCCGACGCATTACCGCACATGAGCCACAGAAAAAAGTGGCATTCCAGAAATCGTTGCCGTCCTGGATCAAGCCATAGAACAAGGCGCCCTCGTTAGGAACCTTGCGGAAAGTGCCGAGGTTGCGCTCAAAAGTATCAGGGGAAAAAAAGTGATGGGGCGTCTGCAACATGGCGCAACGCTTGTCCTTGAGAAACCAGCCCATTGTCGACTGCAGAAAGGAGTTGGTAGGCAGGTGATCGCAGTCAAAAATGGCCACGTACTCGCCGCCGGTCAATTTTAGTGCATGGTTCAGATTGCCCGCCTTGGCATGGGCGTTGTCGGGCCGAATTATGTAGCCCACCCCGGCTTCCTTGGCAAAGTGACGAAATTCATCTCGTCGCCCATCATCAAGGATATAAATATTAAGCTTGTCACTGGGCCAGTCTATTCCCTTGGCAGCAAGAACCGTCGGCTCCACCACCTTGAGCGGCTCGTTGTAGGTGGGAATGAAGACATCGACACTGGGCCACAGGGAGGTGTCCGCTGGCAGACTCAAGGTATGTCGCTTAAGTGGCCAAGCGGTCTGGATGTAGCCAAGCAGAAGAACCAGCCAGGTGTATATCTCCGCAAGGAGCAAACCGATGGCAAGAAAGGTCTCCCAGCCGGAATCTAGCGGGATGGTCTGGGTTAATCGCCACCAGCCGTAGCGGCATGATGCCAGCACTGAAAGGGCAATCAATATCAAAGCGGGCAGATTACCCGGAATGCGCCGCACGAACAGCGCAGTTCCCCACAAGCAGACAAGGAATAAAAACTGCCCAAACCAGGTAAAGGGAGTGGTGACCACCAGCCAAAAAAAGAATATTGAAGATAGAACCAGCAGCCAGAGTAGCACAGGCTTACGAAAAGAAGATGTCTCCAGCCAGCCCTCCAAGCGGCGACCAACCGCCCCATGGTCCACTACCGGCAGGAATGAGCGCAGTCGTTGCCAAAGCCAGCGCAGGACTCGAACTCCTGCTAGTACAATCCACACCACAGCGGAAAACAGCAGGCCAATAGTGTGAACCGACAAGGCAAGAAAAGTGCTCCAGAAAGAGGTTTCAGTGCGTGCGGCTCGACCCGGAGGATAAATAAATAAATGCAGCACCCACTGCCAGACGCTACGCTTGTCAACCACACCCAGTTCCTCAGCCAGCCAGCCCATCGGATCAGGGCGCGATCTAACCTCCAGCCGGGCCGATGCAGCCAACTCATCAGCCTTCGGCAACCAGAACAGTCGCTTCAGCCACAGGCTTGATTGGTCCGGCCGAAACACACCCAAATGACGAGCGGCCCAGAGCAGAAAATGGCGCATCAAACTTGTACCCTTCCTTCGAGGCTGCTTGCAGGCCCTGCAAGCAGCCAATTGAGCAAGCCATTCAAATCATGGGCGACTAGGGAGTCCGGGCTTAAGCCCTGTAAGTTCGCCCGATTTGCAACAGCACGTGGAATCGCTTCATCCCGATGCACGGGGTAAGGTGATAGCCGCATCTGTAGAGACGACCGGAATCGTGCCAATAAATCGCTTTGAAGTGCTCGGGTACTATCCAGACCGTTCATCACATAGATGGGCTGACGCCCTGGAGCGCACCGGGACAGCGCAGCTTCCACCGCAGGCAGCAGAGCCAAAGAGCGAACATCTGGCGCCAGCACAGCAAGCACCAAGTCTGCTGCAACCATGGCCTGGCGTGCATAGGGAGAAGGCAGGCGAGGTGTATCCATTAGTAAAAATGCCCCTGGCGGATAATCAATCTGAGCGATACATTTCTTGAGCCACTCGGGTTCTGTACGCAGGTGTTGCTCAAAAGTGACCAAGCTGGCTTCATTAGCCCGGCCAAACGGCAAACAAGCCACTTCGTTTGAATTGACAAGCGCACTCTTGCCAAATTCTTTCCTTGTTAGGAAGTCCGGCAGCAGTCCGCTTAAGCTAACTTCATCACTACCGAGCAGAGTGGATAATAGGTTTTGGGGATCGAAGTCCAGGGCCAGTACCGCAATTTCGCGCTGTGCAAGCAAAGTGGCCAGGCTGGCCGTCAGGGTGGATCGACCCACCCCGCCTGCGGCTGAAACAATGGCAATCTTGAACATGAGTCAGTCCCTTGCGCCAGGCACCCGTTCGGTGTGACTAGGCTTATAGGGCACTATGCAACGCAAATGCCGACGTAAGAACAGGCGTCGTAGCAACCGGTACTTCAGAACAAAATAGGCAAGTACAGCTAGCACTACGCCTGTAAGGAGGGATAACAGGAAATTTTCAAGCATTATTGAGGGCTTGTTCAGAAAAAGTAGAAAGCATGTCAGGCGTTACATGCCGAGGTAGGGGGAAAGGCCGCATGGTCCGGTGCTTGACCACGGGGCATGTCAATTTGGGCTCATTGATTTCAGTCGAAGAAGGCGGGAAAATCTGCACCGCCTCCTCCTGGAGGCCAGTTGTTGCAATCGGGCGCTCGACTTTGTCTTCCCGAATCGGCAAACCGACTTGCAGCATCGCCGAGTAGTCGGACATAGGCGAGCTTTCGTTGTCTCGCCGCAGCTGACCCACGGTTTCCAAGATCAGTTCTGGTGTCGGCTCAATAATATGGCAGGAAAACAGTTCCGTCACAGGCACGGAAAAAAGCCGATCGAGCGTCGAATCAACATCAGACTCCCGGCAAGCAAACAAAAAAAGATAAACACTATTTTGATCGGCAGTAAAGATATCGCCAAATCTTCGTGCCTGGCAAGCCTGGAGAGCATCCAGTTGTGCTACCCGGGAAAGAATTGGAAGGCGTACCAGGCTATGGCCCAGATTGATACGCTCAGAACGCTTAAGCATTGCCGCCACTTCGCTACAAAAAGTGGGCGGCGATAGGTAACCGGCAATCCGGTTTGGCTCAGCGGCCTGCACAGCAAGAAGATACTCATTCTCAACCAGACGACTGAAGGTCTGGGCAGCTATGTCATTTATTACCTGCAATAAGCGAGAGAAAGGAGTTTCCTTGTGCACCATCAAGTTGACCCCCAAACGCAGGAGCACCAACTCATTGTTGTAACGGAGTTTATTCCCAACCTCTCGCACGATAATTTTTAGGGAACGGGGATGGGACAGGCGCATGCGATGGACAAATCGCGATAGCGATTCAAATTCCTGGTCACCATCCGCATGCAACAGGATGGTAGCAGCCACCGCATTATTACAGACCGCTTCCATGTCAGACAGATCACTTACCACTGTCCATTCTGCCGGCACTCCCCTTATCCCAGCCACGGTAGCGGCTGTCGCTATGACTTTTCCCTGGTCAGGCGCATAAAGAACCACCTGCCCTCTAGCATCCATTTCAGAACCATCTGAATGCAGAGATTTATCCTGTGTGGACAATTTCAGGCCGAATTGCCGATGTACACTCTTACCCTGCCCCGCCCACCGTTCAACCGTTAACAAACCACCGCCGCAATCCGCGTCCAGCACGGCGAGGTTGGGCACAAGTTCCGGCAAAAGTTGCAGCAATGGCAAAAAACCTTGAGCGCCATTAATATCCTCGATTATCAGGAGAATGGGAGCATGATGATTAGCAGCCCAAGCCTTCCAGGCCTGCCACTGTTTGATGAATAGATCGTGATTATGCCAATCGAAAATCGCCTGACCCTCCTGAACCAGTACAGCGTGTTGTGCTGTCACACCACAAGCATCAATCTCATCAAAGAAGCGATTAGCGCCAAGTCGCCCAATGGTTTCGGCACAATCATCGGTAATACGGAAAAAAACAAGTGCCCCGCGACTGCATTCTTCGGAGCTATCAAGGCTGCGGGCGAACTGGTCCATGAATTTCTGGCCGGACTCTCCTGATGCCAGTATGGCCAGCGGCCCTACCTGTCGGAAATTCCGTGCTGTCGATAGTGCGCAACGCTGCCCTAGCGCCTCGTCCCGCACCAGCAGAACACTTGTCAAGCCGGCGCCGCACAGGCCAACATCAGCAGGTAGACCAAGCACTCCCAGACGGGTCTGATTGATCGTGGCTTCCACCAGAGTATTGCCTTTGCGCAATGAGCGCATGATCAAAGACACGAATCGCCCGAGCATATTTATCTTTACCCCAAGGACCAGAGAATCATGGTCCAAGTCAGAATGGCGTTAGTCAGTGCCAACAAAACGGCAGCGCTGCCCATGTCTTTTGCTTTCTTGGCCAATGGATGAATATCCAGGGATACTCGATCCACGGTAGCTTCAATGGCCGAGTTGATCATTTCCACCACCAGCACCAGCATGACGCTAGCCACCAGCAGCACCCGCTGGGTCACACCCACTGGCACCATGAAGGCCACCGGCACAAGAACGATGGCGAGAATAACTTCCTGGCGAAAAGCGGCCTCATCTTGCCAAGCAAGTAGTAGTCCAGACAGAGAATAGCTCATGGCATTCACCAACCGGCGTAGCCCGGTAGCTTTGTGGGGGTTCACATTTGTCATGTTTACGGATTTCACGCTGTGGATTCAATTTCGAAGTGCAACACTCAATGGTGGTTTAGTCTATGCATACCGTATTGCTTACACATTTGACTTATCATATTCTTTTTATCGGTCGACTAAGTCAAAGTTTGAGGCGAACTTATACAGTAAATCATCGAATAGATTGATCAGAACATCTAGCCAGAATGTTGCATAAACCGCTCTGAAATATTACTTTGCATTGATTTCCACCATGTTCTGTGTGCGGTGGAGCACAGACGACCGCCCTCATTTGAGCGATACTTTAAATAAGGGCATGACTAGGACTGCCAAGATCAACGGTGGTTGCTGCGTAGTCTAGCAAGTGACTTGTCTCGAAGGGGCAGCTTTTGAAACAGCTGGAAGGCTGGTTCAAACTTGCCGATGGAAGCGACATTGTCGTGCCGCGATAGATTTCTCAGATATTACGCTGCTACGATTTATTATTAGGAGATATAAAATGTCATTAGGAACAATTCTGCTGATCATTGTTATCCTGCTGCTGATAGGTGCTATCCCAAGCTGGCCTCACAGCCGGGGTTGGGGTTACGGACCCAGCGGTGGCCTTGGACTGGTGTTGCTGATTCTGATCATTCTGTTGCTGATGGGCAAGATATAGCGCGTTGCTCTGATTTTCTCTTCCGGCGATCACTCAACGGGCAGCGAAATCCAAGTTTTTGTTTTACCACGCAACGAAGGTTGCGGACACGAGCCTCTTGATTCTGTTCTAGTTCAAGCATCGAGAGGCAATTTAGCTTCATCATTTATCTGGAGGGCATTACCATGACACAATTTAAACGTTTTTCCACTTTTTTCCTGATTGCCCTGTTGGCTTTTTTTGTGGGTTGCGCATCTACGTCAAAGCAGGAAGGGACAGGAGAATATATTGACGACACCGTTCTGACCACGAAGGTCAAGGCGGCAGTTTTAAATGAGCCCTCTCTGAAGTCCGCCGAAATCAACGTCGAAACCTTCAAGGGAGAGGTACAACTGAGCGGTTTTGTCAGCTCCCAGGCTGAGATCAATAAGGCGGCCGATGTTGCGCGTGGCGTCAAAGGCGTGAAATCGGTCAAGAATGATATGCGGGTCAAATAAGAATAGAGGTCGGTCTTCAAGCATGACAATGCTTGAAGACCGACCGTCAAAGAAAGGAAAATAAAATGCTACATTACACCGTTGTATTTCTAGTCATCGCGCTTGTCGCTGCTCTACTCGGCTTTACCGGTATTGCGGCCGGTGCCGCCGAGATCGCCAAGATACTGTTCTTCATCTTCATTATCTTGTTTGTCATCTCGCTTATCATGGGGCTAATGCGTCGCAAGTGACCTTGTTTGGTATCGCTAGGTATTTAGCTAAGTTCAAGTGGTGTGATGGATTGTGGTTCTATCACATTAGCAATGGATAATGACTCGAATTTCAGGCTATCTTAATTTCAAGCTATCTTAGGTTCGTTACCAAACCGACTGCGTTTGGTATTATTATTTACATGTAAGACATGTCTTTTGAAACTTGAAAGTTTCTTTTAGCTAGATGATATTTAATCACTTGGTTTCGAATGCTCGCCCCATTGCTATCGACTCATGTTTTCAGGAAAGAAAGATGGATCTCGCTACCATATCGACGAATGATATCCAGCTTGGCGGCGTGATAGGCCTCGACATTACCTTTAAGGCCTGATTTATCTACCGAGCGTCGAGCTAGCTCATCTGAAATCACATCCATAAAAAGTTCGGCCAGCAGCAGCCTTGCAGAATCTCGAAAACGTCCCCGGCCATCCACATACAGCTGCACGGTCGGCGCACCTGTGTTGATAATGATTTTCCGCTCCTTGAGGCTATACACTGCTCGATCCAGTTCGTTGTTCAGGTTGCGTAATTCATACCCAACGAACATGGCCACTCCATGATCCCGTGGCAGCCTTTTTTTCACGACATGGCCTTGTGTACCGCCATAGCTATGCCCTGAAGCATGCTCTGCCACAACCATTTCACACCAGGCCCAATAGGTTCCCGCCCGCACCGTGATCTCTCCACGATCTCCTGCTGTGTCGCCCACAATCGTCCATTCTATCCGCTGGGTATCATTTAACTCGCGGACAGGTATCTCCGTTGGCGCGGGTTCGATGCGCATGGAGTCGGGTAACGCATAATTAATGGCTAACACCTCATCACCGGCAAACTGACCGGGATCAATCAGCAAAGTGACGTGGAAAGGATGATTGAGCTTGCGATAATAAAAAGGCGTGGTAAAACGCAGCGCAGCCGGACGTTCTGCCTCATCAACGGCAGCGGTTTCCATGTCAGGCGGCGGCAGTATGATGCCCAGGTCCTGAATTGCCGCCATACTCATGCGTTGCAGCAGGTGCTCGATCATATGACTGGTTCGGCCGGAGGTTGTGGCAAGCTCCAGATGTTTCAGTTTTTCTTGCTCTGCCAACACACAGGGCGCGATCATTCTGCTGACGGCTTGGGAAAACGCCGCTACAAAAGCGTCCTTATGATTCAAACCCTCTCTTTCGTCGCTGATAATGGCCACGCCCTGGCCGAGTTTTTCAATCAACGCCGGGCAACGCACCGTGCCGAAAAGGTACTCCGTCCCCACTTGGTTTTCATATTCAAATAGCTGACAGTCAAGTACAGCCATGCCGGACAGGATAACCAGTCCATTCGTCCGCTCATCGCCCCTTGGCGTTAATTCCACATCAAGGGCGCGCTTCAGGGTGAGCGTGAACGGATATGACTTTTGCTCATGCTCGAAGTACCCGGCCTGATCGGGACCCAGCAGCAGAATTGCAGGCGGCTCTTCATAACGCACCTGTCCGCTGCGCTCCATCTCCGTGCCATGTTGCACGTTCAGCAGCTCAACATTCCGCCGCGTCAACACCTCGCGCAGATAGATGTTATTCGCCACCGCCTGCACAACGGTTTGATAGTGGGATATGTTCACCTGCGTGTTTTCAATAATGATGGTCACCTGGGTGCCGCTGTCAGCAATGCCCAGGCGCTCGTAATCTCTAGCGTCCGCTGGCCTATCACCGCCCCCATCATCATAGAGATAGCCGCCATTTTCACTCCGGAATAACTCGATACGGGAATATCGTCCGCCATGAATGGTCTCGATCCAGCCGTGACCGAGGCCATAAATTGCCTGCTTCAAGCCACGACCGAAATAACCGCGTCCGCCGCTCTCGCCTCGCGCCAAAGGGCTATGAGCCCCACCATAGGCTAATATAAAGCAGGCCTGCTTGAAGGACATTCCCTCCGCCTGGTCGGCGACCACCAGCAACGCGCCTGCCTGATGCCGCTCATACTGGATGCGAATCTGGCCAGTCGCCTGCGTGCCTGCCTTTTCCAGTCTGGCATAGCTGTCATCACTGTTAGTAATCAATTCGACCAGGGCTTTTTCGACAGAAGCAAAGCGGCGTGAATCGATATCGATTACCCGTTGATCCACCGGGATTGCGGTAATTGCCATAATATGTACCTCGTTTAACTGTTCTTTTTACAATCACTCCCCCACTATTATTTGGTGGGGGATTATCTCGGTTTCGAATGATTCCTTCTCACTCGTTTCACAACTTTTCCAAAAGTCATTAATAATATATCAAGGCATCTGACATTGTCGGGAGGGACGCTTAAGAACTGGTTTATTTCGCTTGTTTTGTCAGTTCAAAATAGCGTTTTTAAACCTCAAATGTCTGCTTCTGGCGTGCGCCGTAGAAAGACGGCACTGATTTCGCTGGCCGTTGCGAAACATTAGCCCGAACAACGCGCTGGAAAAAAGTTATTGAGATAGGACGTAATGTGCAAGGACACTGGCATCAGCATCGTTAAGTTGCCCGAACGCCGGCATTGAGACCGGTCCCCATTTGCCGGAGCCGCCATCGCGGATATTGCGCGCCACCAGCGCAGCCGCGTTGGCCTTGGAAGCATATTTCGCCGCCACGTCCCTGAAGGCTGGCCCTACGATCTTCTCGTCGATCGCATGGCATGCCATGCAGTTGTTGGCAGCGAGCAGAGCTTTCGCGCCGGCAGGGCCAGATGCCGTCGTGAGCGCGGCGGTCGCCGGTTTGTCCGCTGTATTTAGTGCCATCGTCCCGTTGTTGCGTTCGGCGCCATAGGTTTTGACCAGATAGTCAACGATTACAGGGATATCTTCGTCTGCAAACTTCGCGCCAAATGGCACCCGCATTTTCTTGACGGTGGCCTCCCAATAGTCGCGCGGCGAAGCGGGCGGCTGCGACTGAATGTAATGAACCGAGTGGCAAGTCATGCAATTGCGTTGGGCCAGCATATAGCCGGGCAGTTCGCTCGGCTTGAACACGGCGGTTTCAGGCGGAAGCTGGATATCGAGGGCGATTGCAGAGCAAGGTGCGAGGGCGCTCGCCGTCAGCAGGATGCAAATCAGGGTGTGCCTCATGCATTTCTCCTTAAACAGCAACGACGTGGGTCGACTCGACCACATTGCGCATATAGCCGCCAGGGTTTACCAACGGGCTGAGTGGCTGGCCCTGACCTATCTGGTTGACCGCACGCACCAGCAATTCGTGGTTCCCTTTGTGTTTTGGCGTGAACGCAACGCTCCATTCGCGAAAGGAGTACCTACCCAGATCCTTGCCCAGTTGGGCGGCCTGCCAGTTTTTGCCGCCATCGGGCGAAAACGCAACCTCGGTCACGCCGTGCCCGCCATCAAAAGCGATCCCGCGCACGATGGTCTGGCGACCGCTCTTGACATGCATGCCATCGGTCAGGCTGGTCACGAACGAGCGTACGTTCATGCGGTTGATCGGCGTTGTCTTGACGGACGCTTTTTCCGGCTCGATGCAGGCGCACTGATTGTCCGGAATGCGGTAGGCCTTGCTCATCCAGAATCCATCGAATACTTTGCCGGTTACCGTAATGTCAGACAGGTGTTTCACCCAATAAGTGCCGTAGTAGCCGGGGACTACCAGCCGCACTGGATAGCCATTCAGAAAGGGAAGATCTGCGCCGTTCATTTGCCACGCTAGCATCACTTCACCGTTGAGCGCGTGATCGATATTAAGTGCCTTTATGAAATCGGGCGCATTACCTACGGGCGGCGTGTCGAGGCCATTGAATGTGACCTGCACCGAGCCAGCTTTGACACCTGATTTTTCCAGCACTTTGCGCAGCGGAATGCCGGTCCAGCGCGCGTTACCCATGGCACCGTTCGAGAGCTGGCCACCGTTAACGCGCGGCTTAAAATGACCACGGCTGTTACCGGAACACTGGTTAACGGCGACCAGTTCGACCGCATCGGCCATTTGCTTGAGGTCGGCGAGCGACAAGTTGAGCGGTGTATTGACGTTGCCCTCGATGCGCAACCGATAGTTCAGCGCATCGATCGACGTGGGAATGCCACTCCAGTGATAGCGTACGAAGAACGCGTCGTTGGGCGTGATCACCCCTTCATTGAACACACTGAATGGGGTTTCCAGCTGTGGCGGGCGAGCAGTGAGCAAGATCAGCGGACGCTTTTGCGGGTATACGACGAGATCACGCTCACCATTTTCGAACGGCAGCGTGACGTGACCGAATTCTCCAGCAAGCGCCGTCAATGCCGTGCTGCCGAATGCGCTTGCAGCGCCCAAGGTGCCAGCTCGCCTGAGAAGCATGAGAAAGGCGCGCCGCTGTAATTCGGCCGCTGTCAACACCAAAGTGGGCTTAACCATGCTGATCTCCGTTATTGTTATTCAATCGGTCAACGCACACTGCCGTTGCCGAGTATAGCGAAAATTACGTTTACAATACTATGTGCGAGGCATGGCACGTAACTTCATCGGTGGAAGTCTGGCAACAAGGTTTTCGCAGAGCCGAATGGTATCTGCAGTTTTTCCAAATCAGTTATACCAGCAGCCTATGTTTCAAAGTATATTCAGCTCTTAAAACCTCGTCTGTGTGTGACCGTACATAACGATGCATAAAGAAAAAGCAATAGGGCACGCTCATTACCTCATGATCAACAGAATTCACGTGGTTGCCGTCCCGGCAACCAATGATGGACTGCACCGCGTGTTAAAACCACTGCACATGCGCTATGCCCAGCATATCAACCAAGCGCGAGTACTGGAAAATACACCTTGGCGAGGATGATTCCATCTACTTCGCTATCCATGCTGAAAATCAACCGCTTGATTTGTCAGCGCATAAGTTATTGATCTATAAATGTTCGAACAGTAGCCTCTGCGGCTGGAAAGAGGAATGACCAAGAGAGTGGTGTGACCCTGAACAAGTGGCACCCGGGAATTGGCACCAGCAGGCAAGATAAAACCAGCCGAGAACGGTTGTGGTTGGGGTTTGAATATTGTTGGTGGTTGGCAATCCACGTCCCACCATGTCAACTCAACTCTATCTGGTTGTAGTAGACAATTGCGGAAAGCGCCCGAGTTGCGATTGCTGATGACGCATCCCACTAGCGGAGGCTAAAACTCGATCATGGTGTGCCACGATATAGTCATTATGTTCGGGTGCTCAGCGCAGGAATCTGGGACCATGACAACCGTACCCGGCTCAAGCAAGCATAAACCTTGGATAGCGGAAATGATTTCTTGGCCATACCATTCATATCTATTAGACTCAAGCTAAAGATGCTACACAGACTACGCTGCTTAATCAGTTGAAAAGCCGAGTCGAAGCGGAAGAAAAATAGCTGTCCGCTGAAAAAACAAGGGGAAACAATGAGACAAAATGATCACGGCCAGCAATTGCGAGCCGCTCTAAACAGGACAGAGATCATGCCATTCATCGGGGTCTACGATGTATTTTCTGCAAGTCTGGCGGCAATGCATTACGATGGCCTTTTCATCAGTGGCTTCAGCTTCACGGCCAGCTACTACGGCTTGCCGGACATTGGCTTCGTCGCTTGGCCTGACATCGTCGCCTTATGCCAACGAATGCGCACGGTACTGCCCAAACACCACATCATTGTCGACATAGACGATGGCTTTGGAGACGCCGAATCGGCCGCTCATGTCGTCTCGCTACTCAGGGGTGCAGGCGCATCAGGAGTAATCTTGGAGGATCAACTGCGACCTCGACGTTGCGGCCATTTCGATGGCAAACAACTTCTCGACCTGGATCAATATCTCATTAAACTAAATAAAGTTCTAGCAGTGCGCAAAGACTTATTCGTCATCGCACGGACTGATGCGGCTGATTTCAACGAGATTGAACGCCGCGTCCATGCTTTCGCCAAAGCAGGTGCCGACGCTATTCTGATCGATGGCCTGCGCGATCTAAATATTTTGAAACAACTGAAAGCCACTCTCAACAAACCGCTCATGTTCAACCAGATCGTCGGGGGCAAGTCGCCGCCCTGCACTTTGGCCGAACTCAAGAACGTCGGAGTTTCACTGGTCAACTACAGCACCCCCTGCCTGTTCGCTGCCCAGGCAGCGATTGAAAAAACGATGATTGCGCTCAAGGAAAACGGGGGCAAACTGCCGGATGGTATCAGCGTTCACGACTGCAATGCCATCTTAAAAGACAACCTGAGCAGAAGAGATGCAATCTAATTGATATTGCTACACGCATCGCCAGTCAGTCGCTCACCAAGTGGGGGTTGCTGGAGCTCTCCCTAAACGAAAAACTCGGCGCCAACAATTTCATAGTGCGACCTTCAAGGTGCGGCGAATCAACTGCAACAACCGGTCGACGGTAAGATATCCCGTCAGTGTTATTTCCTGAGCTGCTCAAGATCATAATGACGGATGTCCCACCTTGCAGCCTCTATAACGACCGCAGCGGAATAGGCACTCGATACTTCGATATTGTAAATTTGCCATGAGTTCATTTCTTGCGAGCAGTCTTGATGCTCAAGGAGCGCGGGAGCGGTTTCATCCAGAGATACACTGAAGCGATTCAATGGATAAGAAAGACCCATTCCCCGTGCCTTGATATAGGCCTCTTTGCGGGTCCAGACACGGAAAAATGCACCAATACGCTTTTCCTCCGGGATCTGCCGAAGTGCGTCGCTCTCTTGAACCGAGAACCAGCGCTGGCAAATCTCTATGCAGTCGATATTTTGTTGGATTGCTTCGATGTCGATACCGATTTTGCTGTTCAGCGCGAAAGCAGCCAGCATGGTCTCTCCACTGTGTGAAACGTTGAAGCGCAATCCGCTATCAACGTTCTGCAAGGACGGTTTGCCGTAATCGTTGTAGACGAAGATTAGTGCTTCTGGCTCACAGCCAATATAGCTGCCGAGCAGTTTGCGCAGGGCGGCGCGACCGGCGATATATCGGAGCCGAAGTTTTTCAAACCGGAAACGATCGGCCTTAATCTGCTCGTCATTTGAGAGCAGCGCCATGAGCGGCTGCCAATGGCCACTGTCATAATCGAGTTCTATCTTCCAAATGTGCAGCTCGCCTACCTGGAGTTGAGGTGGCACAGCCGTTTTTTGCCAGTGAATCATTTTTTATTATGAGAAATCCTGTCTAGAATATGCTGCAGCTTTTCGGCCAATGCGTCGACGCAAGGAGGTTTGACCAGAAAGCCGTGAGTGCCTGGCAAAGAGTGAACTACCAAATCGCCTTTTGCCACTTTGCTCCACCCAAGCAATGGGTCAGTGGCATATTTTTCTGATTCCGCCGCAAGAAACAAATCGATCCGGCCAAGATAAGGTGTAGGCTTGTAGCTCCAGTGTGCCCAGCGGTGAATCTCTCCAATCGTTTTCATCTTTCGCAAGCGGCGAAGTCCGAGCGTATGCAAAAAACGATGGTAGATCCGCTCCTGGTGCCACCGCAAGTCTTGGAAAGTAAGGGTTTTATAAAGTCCTTTCCAAAAATCCCTCTTAAGCCTCACACCCGGAGCGTAACAATCAATCAGCGCAAGGCAAGAGACCTCTTCGCCAGCGGCGTGCAGTTGTTGCGCCATCTCAAAGGCAACAATACCGCCGCTGGAAAATCCAGCAATGCGATAGGGTCCGTGAGCTTGGCGCTGGCGCATGGCATTGATGCAGTCGCTGGCAATGTCGGAGATATTGTCCCGTGGCGTCTGTTTGCAGTAGACGCCGCGCGCCTGGAGTCCGTAGACCGGCAACTGTGTTGACAGAGCACGTGCCATTTCATAGTAATGAAAGAGGTTGCCGCCGAAGGTGTGAATGCAAAACAGCGGCATCATGCCACCACCGGTCTTGATCTGCACCAGTTCGGGCCATAGAACGGCTCTCTGTTCTTGTTTCAGGATACGTGCCAGTACCTCAATGGTGGCGCCTTCAAGCCAGAGAGTGTCCAGCGGCAATTTTTGCCCGAAGTGTTTCTCGATCAGGTTGAATAGTCTTACAGCCAACAGTGAGTGGCCGCCAAGCTCAAAAAAGTTATCTTGAATGCCAATTGGTCTCCGATCCAGTAGATCTTCCCATATCTTGATCAGATGAAATTCCAGTGTGCTATGTGATTTTAGTCCGGCCCCATCCGCCACTGTGGCGCAAGGCGCGCTCAGAGCCTTCCGATCTATTTTTCCATTAACTGTCAACGGCAGTTTTTCCATGAGTACCATGTCGGCCGGCACCATGTATTCGGGTAATTTGGCCTTAAGCATGTTCGTCAGCTCCAGAGGGTTGACGGCACTGTTTGACGGAATGACATAAGCGGCAAGGCGTTGGTCACCCGGCCTATCTTCACGGAGAATGACAACGGCATCTTTCACTGCGGCGTGTTGCCGCAGCAGGCATTCTATCTCGCCCAGTTCGATACGGAAGCCGCGAAGTTTGACCTGGAAGTCGATACGGCCCAGATACTCAATGTTTCCATTGTGCACGTAGCGGGCCAGATCGCCAGTGCGATAGAGTCGCGCATCTGAATCTTCGCTATAGGGGTCTTTGATGAATCGCTCAGCAGTGAGTTCCGAGCGATTGAGGTAACCACGTGCCAGTTGAACCCCACCGATATACAGCTCGCCTGCGATACCTATTGGTACGAGGCGAAGTTGCGCATCGAACAGGCGAATGTAAGTGTTGGCAATGGGCTCTCCGATAGGCACATTACCAATGGAGGCGTTCTGCAAACATCGCCAGTGAGTTACATCGATAGCCGCCTCAGTAGGGCCGTAAAGGTTGTGCAGTGGTGCATTGAGACGGTTGTAATAGCGTTTCACCAGCTTGGAATTAAGGGCTTCGCCACTACATATGACATAACGAAGTGAACAGCAATGCTGTTCCTCCTCCAGCACATCCAAAAACAACTGAAGCATCGACGGTACGAAGTGGATTACCGTAATGTTCTGTTCGTCGATGATATGGTTTAGATAGACAGGATCTTTATGGCCTTCCGGTTTGGCTAACACCAGTCGAGCGCCGGTCATGAGTGGCCAGATAAATTCCCATACCGAGACATCGAAACTGTAGGGGGTCTTTTGCAGTACGGCATCATTACCCGAAAGTTGGAATGTCTGCTGCATCCATAACAAACGATTGCATATGCCAGCCTGATGATTGATTACGCCCTTGGGTTTTCCGGTGGAACCTGATGTGTATATGACATAGGCAGCATTGCTAAGATTGCTGCCTGGTGCCGGGTTGATATCGGCGCTATCGGCAATGATGGGCCAGTCGCCATCCAGAGCAATTCTTTTCGCCAAAGTATCAGCCAGATTGGTAGCTGTGTTATTGCAGCATAGCAGCAATGGCATTTGGGCATCATTCAGGATGTCTTTCAGACGCGCCACTGGAAGAGCTGGGTCAAGAGGTACGTAGGCCGCTCCGCTTTTAAGTACGCCAAGAATGGCGACAACCATTTCCAGAGAACGTTCAAGACAAATGCCGATCAAGGTTTCAGGGCGAACTCCCTCGCTTATTAAATGATGGGCCAGTTGATTGGCCCGCTTGTTCAACTCTCGGTAACTGAGTTTATGTTCGTTGAAGACCAGAGCAATCGCATCTGGAGTTTTATCAACCTGTTGTTCGATTAGCTGCTGAATGGTGGCGTCGTTTTGGTAGTCAACGTTAGTATTATTCCACTGCTTCAGAATTTGTTGCTTCTCATCTTCAGTCATCAAGTGTAATTCAGCGACTGACCGCTCAGGATTGGCGACCACTTCCTGCAACAGGTTTTGCAAGTGTCCTGCCATTCGCTCAATGGTGGTCTTATCAAAGAGATCGGTGTTGTAGTTGAAGGTGCACTCCAGACCCTGATTGGATTCCGTGACCGCCAGCGAGAGGTCGAATTTCCCCGTCTCTATCGGAATTTCAATTGGTTCTACCTCGGCGCCATTCAAAGCGAGTTGCGACGATGGTGTGTTCTGCAATACGAACATCACCTGAAACAGCGGGTTGCGGCTCATGTCTCGAGTCGACATTAGCTCTTCGACCAGTTTTTCGAAGGGTACATCTTGGTGGCTGTATGCCGCTAGAGAGGTTTCCCGCACTTGGGCCAGCAGCTGGAGAAAGGTGGGTGAACCACTTAAGTCGGCGCGGAGCACCATGGTGTTGACGAACAGGCCGATCATGCCCTCCAGTTCGGCGTGGTTGCGACCAGCGACGGGGCTGCCGATGGTGAAGTCTTCCTGGCCACTGTAGCGGTAGAGCAGGGTTTGGAAGGCCGCCATCAACAGCATGAACAGGGTTGCATGTTCCTGTTGTGCCAGTTGTTTCAGGCGTGTGGTGAGTGGCGCGTCGACAGGCCAACTCAGGATGGCGCCCCGGTAGCGCTGCACTGGGGGGCGGGAGCGGTCGGTGGGGAGTTCCAATACGGGTGGCGCGGCCAGTTTTTGTTTCCAGTAGTCGAGCTGTTTTGCCAGCGCTTCACCCTGCTGGCGCTGCCAGACGGCGTAATCGGCGTATTGCAGGCCAGGTTCGGCCAGCGGCGAAGGTTCGCCATTGATGAAAGCGGCGTAGAGCTGATTCAGTTCCCGCAGTAAGACGCCCATGGACCACCCATCGGAGATGATGTGGTGTTGGTTAAAGAACAGGGCGTGATCTTCAGGGGCTAGGCGGATGATCTGGGCGTTGAGCAGTGGGCCTTGTTGCAGGTCGAAGGTTTTGTTGGCTTCAGCGATGATCAGGTTGTGCAGCGTTGCTTCATCATTTGCTTCGAGCAGGGGGATCGCGAGTTCCAAGTCGGGAGCAATCACTTGTACAGGTTCATCGCCTTGCATGGCAAAGGTCGTTCGCAGGCTTTCATGGCGGCGTACGACTTCGTTCAGAGCATGGCGCAGAGCTCCGATATCAAGAGAACCTCGAATGCGGTAGGCGCACGGGATGTTGTAGTTCGCGCTGCCGTGTTCGAGTTGATCCAGGAACCAAAGCCGCTGTTGCGCAAAGGAGAGCGGCAGCGACGATCGGTCAGTGAGTGCCTTCAAGGTGTTTTTCTGCGGTGTAGCCTCCTGTGTTGCCAAAGATTTGTTAACCAGTAGCGACTGCGCCAGACCAGCGATGGTCGGCGATTCAAAAATCTCACGCAACGGCAGTTGGGTGCCGAAGGTGCAGTTGATGCGGGAAATGACCCGTGTCGCCAGTAGCGAGTGGCCGCCCAGTTCAAAAAAATTGTCATGGATGCCGGAATTTTCCAAAGACATGACTTCACCCCAGATTCGCGCAATCTCTTTTTCGTAGGGCGTGCGGGGGGCTATGTATTGATTCACCAGCCGTGAACGATCATGCACCGGTGCCGGCAAAGATTTGCGGTCAATCTTGCCGCTCGAGGTGAGCGGCAGGGTTTCGAGAAAGACGATGTCGGCCGGCACCATGTATTCGGGCAGTTTGGCCTTGAGCATGTTCGTCAGTTCCAGCGTGTTGACGGCACTGTTTGACGGAATGACATAGGCGGCAAGGCGTTGGTCACCCGGCCTATCTTCACGGAGAATAACCACGGCATCTTTCACTGAGGTGTGTTGCCGCAGCAGGGATTCTATCTCGCCCAGTTCGATGCGAAAGCCGCGAAGTTTGACTTGGAAGTCGATGCGGCCCAGATATTCAATATTACCGTCGGGCAGGTAGCGGGCCAAATCGCCGGTCCTATAGAGATACGCATTGGCTGAATTGCGGTAGAAGTCCGGAATGAAACTAGTTGCGGTCAGTTCAGGTTTGTTCAAATAACCTCGGCCTACCCCGGCGCCGCCAAGCCACAGTTCTCCGGGGATACCGATCGGCCTCGGCTGATGATTGCGATCCAGTATATAGGCTTGCACATTGGGAAGGGGACGCCCGATGTTGGGAATACCCGTCTTTGCATCAAGCAGGCAGATTGTGGAATCGACCGTGCACTCGGTGGGGCCATAGACATTGTAAATATGGCTATGCTGCTGCGTCGACGCCAGTCGCCATAGCTCTGCGTCTATGGCTTCACCGCCGCAAAGCACTATAGCAGGGCAGCTTCCCTCATCATTGAACAGGCCTTCATCGAACATCAGGCGCAATTGCGTCGGGGAACAGCCCAATACATCGGAGTGTTGCACTCTCAAAGCGGCAACAAGTGCCTGAGTGTCACGACTCACTTCTTCAGGAAGTATTACGATGCAGTCGCCCCATAATAGGCGAGTCCACTGCTGGACAGAGGCATCGAAAGTAATAGCAGTGTTTAACGCGACCCGGAGTGGGCTCTTTTCAAAGTTGTCGAATACCTGTGACTGTAGTGCGCAGGCAAGATTGATCACTGAGCCGTGTTCGATCATCACCCCCTTGGGGATACCTGTCGAGCCCGAGGTGTAGAGGACGTAAGCGAGATGCCTCGAACTAAGCGAAACATTTGGATTATGGGAGTCAATGGTTTCCAGTTCTGCCCGTAGCGTTTCGATGTGCAGCACGGGAATGTCAATTACGTGCTTTAGCGCTTCCCGGTAATCGCGAGATGTCAGCAGTAATTTGGGTGCGGCATCGCAGAGAATCGTTTTTAACCGTTCCCATGGATGTTTCGGATCCAGAGGTACATAGGCACCACCTGCCTTGAGAATAGCTAAGATTGAGATCAACGACTCCGGGGAGCGATCCATCAACAGTGCGACCGTCATCTCCGCTTCGATACCTTTTGCAATCAGTAGGTGGGCGAGCTGATTGGCGCGATCATTGAGTTCGGCGTAGCTCAGTTGTTGGTTTTCAAATATGAGCGCCACGGCATCGGGTGTCGCTTGAACCTGTTCCTCAAACAAGGCGTGGATGGTTTTATCGGTCGGAAAATCGCGCCGGGTGTCATTCCAGGTCACCAGCAGCGTGCGCTTCTCATCTTCAGTCATCAGGGGTAATTCAGCGACTGACCGCTCAGGATTGGCGACCACTTCCTGCAACAGGTTTTGCAAGTGTCCTGCCATTCGCTCAATGGTGGTCTTATCAAAGAGATCGGTGTTGTAGTTGAAGGTGCACTCCAGACCCTGATTGGATTCCGTGACCGCCAGCGAGAGGTCGAATTTCCCCGTCTCTATGGGAATTTCAATGGGTTCTACCTCGGCGCCATTCAAAGCGAGTTGCGACGATGGTGTGTTCTGCAATACGAACATCACCTGAAACAGCGGGTTGCGGCTCATGTCTCGAGTCGACATTAGCTCTTCGACCAGTTTTTCGAAGGGTACATCTTGGTGGCTGTATGCCGCTAGAGAGGTTTCCCGCACTTGGGCCAGCAGCTGGAGAAAGGTGGGTGAACCACTTAAGTCGGCGCGGAGCACCATGGTGTTGACGAACAGGCCGATCATGCCCTCCAGTTCGGCGTGGTTGCGACCAGCGACGGGGCTGCCGATGGTGAAGTCTTCCTGGCCACTGTAGCGGTAGAGCAGGGTTTGGAAGGCCGCCATCAACAGCATGAACAGGGTTGCATGTTCCTGTTGTGCCAGTTGCTTCAGCCGTGTGGTGAGTGGCGCGTCGACAGGCCAACTCAGGATGGCGCCCCGGTAGCGCTGCACTGGGGGGCGGGAGCGGTCGGTGGGGAGTTCCAATACGGGTGGCGCGGCCAGTTTTTGTTTCCAGTAGTCGAGCTGTTTTGCCAGCGCTTCACCCTGCTGGCGCTGCCAGACGGCGTAATCGGCGTATTGCAGGCCAGGTTCGGCCAGCGGCGAAGGTTCGCCATTGATGAAAGCGGCGTAGAGCTGATTCAGTTCCCGCAGTAAGACGCCCATGGACCACCCATCGGAGATGATGTGGTGTTGGTTAAAGAACAGGGCGTGATCTTCAGGGGCTAGGCGGATGATCTGGGCGTTGAGCAGTGGGCCTTGTTGCAGGTCGAAGGTTTTGTTGGCTTCAGCGATGATCAGGTTGTGCAGCGTTGCTTCATCATTTGCTTCGAGCAGGGGGATCGCGAGTTCCAAGTCGGGAGCAATCACTTGTACAGGTTCATCGCCTTGCATGGCAAAGGTCGTTCGCAGGCTTTCATGGCGGCGTACGACTTCGTTCAGAGCATGGCGCAGAGCTCCGATATCAAGAGAACCTCGAATGCGGTAGGCGCACGGGATGTTGTAGTTCGCGCTGCCGTGTTCGAGTTGATCCAGGAACCAAAGCCGCTGTTGCGCAAAGGAGAGCGGCAGCGACGATCGGTCAGTGAGTGCCTTCAAGGTGTTTTTCTGCGGTGTAGCCTCCTGTGTTGCCAAAGATTTGTTAACCAGTAGCGACTGCGCCAGACCAGCGATGGTCGGCGATTCAAAAATCTCACGCAACGGCAGTTGGGTGCCGAAGGTGCAGTTGATGCGGGAAATGACCCGTGTCGCCAGTAGCGAGTGGCCGCCCAGTTCAAAAAAATTGTCATGGATGCCGGAATTTTCCAAAGACATGACTTCACCCCAGATTCGCGCAATCTCTTTTTCGTAGGGCGTGCGGGGGGCTATGTATTGATTCACCAGCCGTGAACGATCATGCACCGGTGCCGGCAAAGATTTGCGGTCAATCTTGCCGCTCGAGGTGAGCGGCAGGGTTTCGAGAAAGACGATGTCGGCCGGCACCATGTATTCGGGCAGTTTGGCCTTGAGCATGTTGATTAAGGCATGAGGTGGCACAGCATCACGTTCGGCGACGACATAGGCGACGAGTCGTTTGTCACCCGGTGTATCTTCACGGACGATGGCCACTGCATTCTTCACCAAAGGATGTTGCCTCAACACGGATTCAATTTCGCCCAGTTCGATGCGGAAGCCGCGCAGCTTGACCTGAAAATCAATGCGGCCCAGATATTCAATGTTTCCATTGGGCAGGTAGCGGGCCAGATCTCCCGTACGATACATTCGCGAGCCCGGCACCGCCGAGAACGGATCGGGCAGGAACTTCTCTGCGGTCAACTCCGGTCGGTTCAAATAGCCGCGCGCCAGCCCCGCGCCCGCAACATAAAGCTCCCCATGAACTCCCTCAGGCACTGGTTCGCCATGCCGATCCAGGATATATGTCTGGCTGTTGGCAATTGGCCGTCCGATGGTCGGCGCACCATCGTCGCCTCGGGCGATAAGGGCGAAGGTCGAATAGATCGTGTCCTCAGTAGGGCCGTAGAGGTTGAAGAGCTTATCGACATGCTGCAATTCGTAGATATCTCGCGCAAGTGATCCGGGCAACGGCTCGCCGGCAAGATTGATCGTCCGCACCGTCGCCGGCACCGCGCACATCCGCAACAGTTCGGTTATCGCCGAGGGCACGGTGTTGATCAACGTGATTTGCTGCGCGCCAAGTAGCGTAAGCAACTGCAGAGCGTTCTCAACCACGATGACCGTCCCGCCTTGGTTCAAGGGGGCAAACAACTCGAAGACCGACAGGTCGAAACAGACCGATGTCGAGAACAGAGTCCCGGCCAGCTCATTGTCCGAGAACACCTCTGCGGTCCAGTGCAGGAACGTCACGACGCTTCTATGTTCGATCGCCACGCCCTTTGGTCTGCCGGTGGATCCCGAGGTGTAAATGACGTAGGCAAGGTTTTTGGCCGCGGCATGGGCGGGTAGATTGGTATGCGGTTGTGCCGCGATCGTCTGCTGTTCCTGATCCAAACAGGTGATGACCCCGTCGAATGACTGCAATTTTCCGAGCAATCCCTGCTGCGTGAGCAGCACCGGGGCTCGCGCATCCTCGATCATGAAGGCTAGACGTTCCTGCGGATAGCCCGGATCCAGCGGCACGTAGGCGCCGCCCGCCTTCAGGATACCGAGTAAGCCGATCACCAGTTCCAGCGACCGCTCCAGGCAGATACCCACCAACACGTCGGGCCCGACGCCCTTGCTGCGCAGGTAGTAAGCCAGTTGATTGGCTCGCTTGTTCAATTCACGGTAGCTGAGTTGATGCTCGTTGAAAACCAGAGCAATCGCATCTGGAGTTTTATCAACCTGTTGTTCGATTAGCTGCTGAATGGTGGCGTCGTTTTGGTAGTCGATGTTAGTGTTATTCCACTGCTTCAGAATTTGTTGCTTCTCATCCTCAGTCATCAGGGGTAATTCAGCGACTGACCGCTCAGGATTGGCGACCACTTCCTGCAACAGGTTTTGCAAATGTCCTGCCATTCGCTCAATGGTGGTCTTATCAAAGAGATCGGTGTTGTAGTTGAAGGTGCACTCCAGACCCTGATTGGATTCCGTGACCGCCAGCGAGAGGTCGAATTTCCCCGTCTCTATGGGAATTTCAATGGGTTCTACCTCGGCGCCATTCAAAGCGAGTTGCGACGATGGTGTGTTCTGCAATACGAACATCACCTGAAACAGCGGGTTGCGGCTCATGTCTCGAGTCGACATTAGCTCTTCGACCAGTTTTTCGAAGGGTACATCTTGGTGGCTGTATGCCGCTAGAGAGGTTTCCCGCACTTGGGCCAGCAGCTGGAGAAAGGTGGGTGAACCACTTAAGTCGGCGCGGAGCACCATGGTGTTGACGAACAGGCCGATCATGCCCTCCAGTTCGGCGTGGTTGCGACCAGCGACGGGGCTGCCGATGGTGAAGTCTTCCTGGCCACTGTAGCGGTAGAGCAGGGTTTGGAAGGCCGCCATCAACAGCATGAACAGGGTTGCATGTTCCTGTTGTGCCAGTTGCTTCAGCCGTGTGGTGAGTGGCGCGTCGACAGGCCAACTCAGGATGGCGCCCCGGTAGCGCTGCACTGGGGGGCGGGAGCGGTCGGTGGGGAGTTCCAATACGGGTGGCGCGGCCAGTTTTTGTTTCCAGTAGTCGAGCTGTTTTGCCAGCGCTTCACCCTGCTGGCGCTGCCAGACGGCGTAATCGGCGTATTGCAGGCCAGGTTCGGCCAGCGGCGAAGGTTCGCCATTGATGAAAGCGGCGTAGAGCTGATTCAGTTCCCGCAGTAAGACGCCCATGGACCACCCATCGGAGATGATGTGGTGTTGGTTAAAGAACAGGGCGTGATCTTCAGGGGCTAGGCGGATGATCTGGGCGTTGAGCAGTGGGCCTTGTTGCAGGTCGAAGGTTTTGTTGGCTTCAGCGATGATCAGGTTGTGCAGCGTTGCTTCATCATTTGCTTCGAGCAGGGGGATCGCGAGTTCCAAGTCGGGAGCAATCACTTGTACAGGTTCATCGCCTTGCATGGCAAAGGTCGTTCGCAGGCTTTCATGGCGGCGTACGACTTCGTTCAGAGCATGGCGCAGAGCTCCGATATCAAGAGAACCTCGAATGCGGTAGGCGCACGGGATGTTGTAGTTCGCGCTGCCGTGTTCGAGTTGATCCAGGAACCAAAGCCGCTGTTGCGCAAAGGAGAGCGGCAGCGACGATCGGTCAGTGAGTGCCTTCAAGGTGTTTTTCTGCGGTGTAGCCTCCTGTGTTGCCAAAGATTTGTTAACCAGTAGCGACTGCGCCAGACCAGCGATGGTCGGCGATTCAAAAATCTCACGCAACGGCAGTTGGGTGCCGAAGGTGCAGTTGATGCGGGAAATGACCCGTGTCGCCAGTAGCGAGTGGCCGCCCAGTTCAAAAAAATTGTCATGGATGCTTACCTGTTCCACGGCCAGCACATCCACCCATATATCACTCAAGGCTTGCTCGACAGGGTTGGTGGGCGCGACGAAAACTTCCGTCCTGATCGCACTTCCCAGATTAGGCGCGGGCAATGCCTTACGATCCAATTTGCCGTTAGAAGTAAAAGGCAATGATTCCATCATCACATAGGCTGATGGCACCATATAGTCAGGCAACTTCAATAGCAGGAATTCCCGCAACTCTACGGGAGTCGGGAATGTTTCTAGCAGCAACGAAATATAAGCGACCAAGCGTTTATCACCGGGACAATCTTCACGTGCCAGAACTGCGACGTCCCGCACTGCAGGGAATTCTCTTAGCGCAGCTTCAATCTCACCCAGCTCGATGCGAAAACCGCGTATCTTGACTTGGTGATCTATGCGTCCAAGAAACTCAAGATTTCCATCCTCTCGATAGCGTACCAGGTCGCCGGTACGATAGAGGCGTGCATCAGGCTCATTGCTGAAAGGATTGGGGATAAAACGTTCCGCAGTAAGTTCCGGCCGGTTCAAATAACCACGGGCTACCCTGATACCCCCGATGTACAATTCACCAGCCACTCCGACCGGAACGGGTTGCTGGTGGCGATCCAGCACATAGGAAAGAGTATTGTTAATCGGTCTACCTATCGGAATGTTGATCTCCGGCGAATCCGGGATGATGTAATAAGTTGCCCAAATTGTTGCTTCGGTTGGACCGTAGCCATTGATTAGCCTGGCGGTGACATTCGGCAACGCTCTCCATGCCATTACTGGTTCACGCGCCAACGTATCTCCGCCCAGAATGATAAGCCGTAGTGCTTCTGGGGGAGGATAACTTGTGCCATAAAGCTGAACCCATAGCTGGAAGAATGCAGGAGGGATGCTCAAGACCGTCACGCCATGCTTTCGAATGCATGCATCGAATTCCTCGGGCTCCCTCAGTTTATGACGCCCTAATACAACGCAGGCGCCAACAGACAACGCTGGCAGAATCTGATCGACAGAAACATCGAAGCTTAAGGAGGCAGACTGGAACACTCGGTCAGCTGCAGACAGTTGGAAGTGTTCGCGAATTGCGTAGCAATGGCTGGCTATCGAACGATGTTCAATGGTCACCCCCTTGGGAGCGCCCGTTGAACCAGATGTGTAAATCATGTACGCCAGGTTGCGCGGCGTCACTGTGCTGGCCGGCGGTTGATTTGGTTGCTGCATGATCTGCGGCCAGTCAGCATCAAGGCATATCCGCTTAGCTCCGGTACTCGGCAAACGCTCTAGGAGATTTACTTGCGTTATAACCACGGTCGCAGCACTATCGGTCAACATGAAGGCCAAACGTTCCGCCGGGTACTCTGGATCCAGTGGCACATACGCCCCGCCTGACTTCAATACACCCAGAAGGCTCACTATCATCTCAAGTGAGCGCTCCAAGCAAATCGCTACCAGCATTTCCTCAGCAACCCCCAGCTCACGCAAATAATGTGCCAACCGATTGGCGCGGGCATTCAGTTCGCCATAGGTCAGTTGTTGGTTTTCAAATATGAGCGCCACGGCATCCGGTGTCGCCTGAACCTGTTCCTCGAACAGGGCATGGATACATTTATTGCTTGGGTATTCCTTACCTGTGTTATTCCAATCCTTCAGAATTTGTTGAAGTTCATCTTCAGTAAGCAGGAATAATTTGCTGATACTCAGATCAGGGTTAGCCACACATCCTTCCAATAAAGTTTTCAAGTGGCCCAGCATGCGATTGATGCGACACTCATCAAACAGGGCTGGGTGATACATAAGCTTTAAATGCAGGCGCTCGTTTTCGAGAAATAATTCAAGGGTCAATGCGAAATCAGTTAAAGGTTCGGCAAGCCTCAATTCTTCGATGCCAAGCCCGTCAAGCCTGATGTCACGCCAGGAAGCCTCCTGAAGGTTGATTATGATGTCGAACAAAGGATTGCGATGGGCTGATCTGTCTGGGCGCAGGATCTCCACGAGTTTGTCGAAAGGGAGTGCAGAGTGCCTGTAAGCTTCCAAGGCCATCTTGCGCACTCGGCCAAGCATCTGACGAAAGCTCGGATCACCTGACAAGTCGGTGCGCAAGGCCAGCGTATTGACAAAGCAACCGATCGAATCCTTATATTGATCAAGCCCATAACGGCCTGAAATAGGCGTTCCGACCACGATATCTGTTTCGTTGGTATACCGATGCAATAGCACATTGAAGCATGTGAGGAGAGTCATGAATAAAGTGCAATTTTCCTCCTGCCCTATTAGTCTGATTTTTTTTGTTAACTCTGCGGACAGTTGAAGTGAACACAGAGCCGTGTTGTAGTCAGGTTGTTTTGCGTGGGGGCGGTCAGCGGGGAGTTCCAGACGAGTGGCGTTTGATAATTGTATCTTCCAGTAATCAATCAGGTTTGAGATTGCCTTACCTTGAAGCCAATCGTGCTGCCACTCGGCGTAATCAGAATATTGAATAGTTGGCTCGGGGAGTTCTGTGTGATCATTCAGTAATGCCGAACGATAAAAGACTTCTAATTCCCGGCTAAAAACCCCCATGGACCAGCCATCGGAAACAATATGATGCGATGTGATTATTAATACATGCTCTTGTTGACCCAATTGAAGTAGAGTCACGCGCATCAATGGAAGCTGGGCAAGGTTGAAGGAATGGTGTGCCTCATTCCTGGCGATGCGCTTTGCCTCGTCCTTTTGCTGATCTTGAGAGAGATGTATAAGATCTATTGTTGTTATATTGAAGGGCAAATGTTGGCCGATATATTGCACTGCCTGTCCATCATGAGTATAGAAGCTAGTTCGAAGGATTTCATGACGCCCGATTATTTTGTTTATCCCATATTCAAGCGCAGCCTGATCCAGATATCCGCGCAAATGTAATGTTCTGGTAACATTATTGATTGAATTCTCTGGCTCAAGTTGCTCAATAAACCATAGGCGTTGCTGGGCCAAAGATAGCAATGGATATGCTCCACCTTTCCTTTGAAAAAAGGTCGGCCTTTCTGGCTGCGCGTTCTGACTAATTTCCTGGGCTAATTCAGCTATCGTCGGGTAGTGAAACAGCGTAGTGATCGGTAGATCACATAAAAACATACTGCGAACCCTGCTAATAACCCGTGCACCACTGAGCGAGTCACCACCCGCACTGAAGAAGTTTTCGTTTACTCCAACAAGCTTGTTACCCAGCACTTCCTTGAATATTTCCGCCAATAACTCTTCCGTGGGGTTGCGCGGCGCGATGTGGCTATCCTGAAACTGGCCAGCCAGTTTGTCGGCTAGTCCAACGCGCTGCATCTTTCCGGTTGGACCTTTAGGAATTTCATCCACTATCAGGATTCTGTTGGGTATCTTGAATTCGGCGAGTCGGCCAAATAGCCCCCGGCGCAGTTCTTGCGCTGTAACGGTGGCATTTGCTTTCAACACGACGGCGGCGGCTACGTCTTCGCCCAAGCTTTCGTGGGGCACGGCAAAAGCGATGGCCTGAAATACGTCGGGGTGGTCAAGCAGTGCTTCATCCACTTCCCGTGGAGAGACCTTCTCGCCACCACGGTTGATAATTTCTTTCAAACGGCCAGTAATGTAGAGATAGCCCTCCTCGTCTATCCGGCCCTGATCTCCGGTGCGGAACCAATCGTTGGTGAATGCACAGGAATTGGCAACAGGATTATTCTCATAGCCCTTTGTGACATTGTCGCCGCGGATAACAATCTCGCCCGTTTCACCCGCAACGAGCAATAATCCCACCTCGTCCATGATGGCCACCTCGGGGCCAGCGGCGCAACCGACCGAACCGGCTTTGTGCGCCGCTGGCGGCAACGGGTTGCTGGCCATCTGGTGCGCTGCTTCAGTCATGCCATAGGCTTCGATCACCGGCGCATTGAAGACGTCTTCCAATTGAAACATTACCTGCGGTGGTAGAGAGGCCGAGGAAGAGCGGAGAAACCGCAGAGAAACAGAATCGATGGCTTCCCGGTGTTGCGCTGCCATTTCCAGGATGGCCATGTGCATGGTGGGTACGGCGGTGTACCAGGTCGGGCGGCACTGTCTCAGCCAGTCAAAGAAATGATCGCGATTGAAACTGGGGCAGCAAATCACCTCTGCGCCGGCGGCTAATGAAGCCATGATAGCGGCCATCAGACCATGTATATGGAACAGCGGCATGATACTAAGACAGCGGTCGTCCGCCGTCAGCACCAAGGTTGTGACGATATTCTGGGCCGAGGTACAGATGTTATGTTGGCTTAACGGTACGATCTTGGGCTGTGAGGTGGTGCCCGAAGTATGAAGTACCAGTGCTTCTTCGTTCGGTCCAGCGTAGCGTGCGCCTGAAGTTGAGACTGTCGCCCCACTGAATATGAATACCCCGGCTGCTTGGTTCGGGCATGGAATCAACTCGATAATCGGGATAGCGAGCTGAACGGCTACTAGTCGCGCCGGGGAATCCATGCCGGCCTGAATCAGCAGAGCCTTGGCCTTGAGGTCAGAAAGATAGAGCTCGAATTCTGGCGCTTGATAAGCTGGGTTGAGAGGCGCAGCAGTGGCGCCAGCGGCGACTGTCAGAAATGAGGTGGCCATCTCGGGGCCGTTAGGCAGTACGATGGCAACCCGGTCGCCATGGCCGATACCCATCCCGTTCAGTATGGCGAGATTAGCCTCGATCAAAGCCTGCAATTGTGCGTAGCCTAGCGGTAAGCGTCCCGGGGCGGAGATAGCACACTTGGAGGGATTGTTTTTCGCCTGAATGGCAATGATTTGTCGAATCGAGCTAAATTGACTAATTCGGTCTGTTTTAGACATTATTGGATTTACACTATCTTGGAATTAAGGTTGATGATTCCACCCAGAAGCTCGCATTTAGTGTAACGCTGAGGCTTTGACCACTACCTTGTGCGTATGGCATTCACAAGAAAGCATCCGCCTGAAAACTACGCAGCTGGAGGTTTCAATCGTTATCGGCGGATGGATGTATTTCTAAACCAGATTATCGATTGGAAACACGAACCCAATAAAAACAATAGTGTTTCTAATGGTATCCATTAGAAATTTCCCTTATTTTTCAATGATGCGCTGCTCTAATGGGTAATCTGGGTTTATTGCATCATTCATGACCATTCCTCTTGGGGACTTCACTTTTCAAATGGCTTGTGAATAAATTGGATGGATCTTACCGATACCGTTACCGAACTGTCCCACCTAAATTTCGGTGGTGGAATCGAATATGTTCTTCGACAAACGTCGAAATAAAGTAATACCCATGATCGTAGTCAGCATGCCTGCGCAATTCCAAGGGTTGCTGCGCTTTTTGGCAGGCTGCTTCGAACACTTGCGGAAACAATTGATTCGGCAGAAACTTATCGCTTAATCCCTGATCAATCAGTATCCCACTTGGAAATGGCGCGTGCCTTTGTTCCATGAGTGCACTGGCATCGTATTGCTGCCAGTTCTTTTGCTCGCTGCCCAGATACGCAGCAAATGCCTTTACACCCCAAGGGCATTTACTCGGTGCGCAGATCGGCGCAAATGCCGATACTGTTTTAAATAGAGCCGGATTGCGCAGCGCCAGGACAAGCGCCCCATGCCCGCCCATTGAGTGCCCGGTAATGCCAATACTGGAAGGGTGAACTGGGAATTCCCGCACAATCAATTCATATAGCTCCAGCACGTAGCTATACATACGGTAATGCTTGTCCCATGGTGCTTCTGTCGCATCGAGATAGAAACCTGCACCGACCCCTAAATCCCAGTTGTCTGCTTCGCCCGGAAGATTGGCGCCGCGCGGGCTGGTATCGGGCGCAATCAGCATCAGCCCCTGCTCCGCAGCAATACGTTGTGCACCCGCCTTGATCATGAAAGTTTCTTCCGTACAGGTCAGGCCGGCCAGGCAGAACAGGGCAGGAACCTTGCCTTCCCGAGCCTGCGGCGGCAGAAATACCGAAAACCGCATCTGCAAGCCGATTTCTTTGGATTGGTGGATATAGAACCGCTGCACTCCTCCAAAACATGCGTGTTCGCTGATCAGTTCAAGCATGGCGCAGCCCGTTCAATACAGCACGACGGAACGAATTGATTCGCCGCTCTTCATTAAATCAAAACCCTCGTTGATGCGCTCCAGCGGCAATGTATGGGTAATCAAATCGTCGATATTCAATTTACCTTCCATGTACCAGTCAACAATTTTCGGTACATCGGTACGGCCACGTGCCCCGCCAAAAGCGGATCCTTTCCATTCGCGACCGGTTACCAGTTGAAATGGGCGAGTGCTGATTTCTTGCCCGGCAGCAGCAACGCCGATGATGAACGATTGGCCCCAACCTTTATGGCAACACTCAAGTGCCTGCCGCATGGTGGTGACATTGCCAATACATTCGAAAGAGTAATCAGCACCACCGTCGGTCAACTGGATTATGTGATTGACGATATCTCCAACTTCTTTCGGATTCACGAAATCAGTCATGCCGAACTTGCGAGCTATCTCGATTCGTCCGGGATTGATGTCAACTCCGATAATCTTGTTGGCACCCACCATCTTTGCGCCTTGAATTACGTTCAGACCAATGCCGCCCAGTCCAAACACGACCACATTCGCCCCGACTTCGACCTTGGCTGAAAAAACCACGGCACCGACACCGGTCGTCACACCACAGCCGATGTAGCACGCCTTGTCGAATGGCGCATCCTCGCGGATTTTGGCCAATGCGATTTCAGGAACTACGATGTAGTTAGAGAAAGTCGAGGTTCCCATATAGTGATAGATGGACTTGCCGTCAATCGAGAAGCGCGATGTGGCATCCGGCATCAAGCCGCGACCCTGGGTCGCGCGGATGGCTTGACAAAGATTGGTCTTGCGCGACAGGCAGTACTTGCATTGGCGGCATTCCGGGGTATATAGAGGAATGACATGATCGTATTTTTTAAGAGAGGAAACACCCGGACCGACATCTACTACGATGCCCGCTCCTTCGTGCCCAAGGATTGACGGGAAAATACCTTCCGGATCAGAACCCGACAGGGTGTAATAATCGGTGTGGCAGATTCCGGTCGCTTTGATCTCGACCAGCACTTCACCCTCCCTTGGCCCTGCCAAGTCAACTTCTTCTATCGTCAGGGGCGCACCGGCCTTCCAAGCGACTGCAGCTTTTGTTTTCATCAGTTAGCTCCATAACATTTAATGAATGTATTTTTGTTATTTGTATAAGGACAAAATGAAATCCGTGCAGAGATTGGCTGAAAATGACGGAAGTCTGTCGGCATTTGCATCCAAATGTCAATTATAGAGTCGGCCATCAAATAGTGCGATTCGTCATTCCCGTGAAGGCCGAAATCCAATTGTTATATCAATATGTTTGATGCCCGGCTCTAAAATTCATCCTGAAAAAGCAATTAGCCGGCGGACTCCATTTGATATTTAATTTGGTTGAGTCAATCGTGCTTGTGCGGTTGCAACAGCTTTGCTACCAAGCCGCTCCAGCCGGTTTGATGCGAGGCGCCCACTCCGCGCCCAGTGTCGCCATGGAAATATTCATGGAATAAAATGTAGTCTCGGAAGTGCGGGTCTTCCTGAAACTTGGTTTGATCGCCGAACACCGGTCGCCACCCTGAACTATCGCGTTTGAACAAGCGCGTCAAGCGCAGTGCCAGTTCGTCGGCAACGGCATGAATGGACAGCATGTTTCTGGAACCGGTAGGACATTCAATCTTGAATTCATCTCCGTAAAACTCGGCGAAGCGACGCAGCGAAGTCACCAACAGATAATTGACCGGGAACCAGATCGGGCCGCGCCAGTTGGAATTGCCGCCGAATATTCCCGATTCCGACTCGGCCGGTTGGTAGCTGACGCTCATCGCATAGTCGATGCAGCTGAAGACATATGGCGCATCTTTATGGACGCACGAGAGCGAGCGTATGCCATAGTCGGAAAGGAATTCGGTTTCGTCCAACATGCGCCGCAAGAGGGCTTTCATACGGTGGCCGCGCAGCAACGAGAGCAGATGACGGTTGCCACGTCCCGGTTCCTGCCAGCGAGAGACGAGTGCTGCCAATTCGGGACGATTTTTCATAAACCATTCCAGCCGCCGTTTGAAATCCGGCAGCCGATCAAGCATCTCCGGTTCCAGAATCTCCACGGCATAAAGCGGGATGAGACCCACCATGGAACGTACCTTGAGCGGCATCATCCCGCCACCGGGAGTGCGCAGCACATCGTAGAAAAATTGATCCTTCTCGTCCCACAGGCCGACACCCTGATCGCCGATGTTATTCATCGCCTGCGCAATATATAGAAAGTGCTCAAAAAACTTGGTGGCAATATCCTCATAGGTGCGATTGTGCTGCGCCAACTCAAGCGCAATACGCATCAGATTGAGCGCATACATGGCCATCCAGCTGGTGCCGTCGGCCTGGTTGATATAGCCGCCGTTGGGTAGCGGCGCACCGCGGTCAAACACGCCGATATTATCCAAGCCGAGAAAGCCGCCCTGAAACACATTGTGTCCATCGGCATCCTTGCGGTTGACCCACCAGGTAAAGTTCAGCAACAGCTTGTGCAACTCGCGCTCAAGAAACTCCAGGTCGCCGCAGCCGCTGTTGGCATCGCATTCGGCCTTGTACACCTCCCACACAGCCCATGCGTGTACCGGCGGATTCACGTCGCCGAAAGCCCATTCGTAAGCTGGAATCTGCCCATTCGGGTGCATGTACCAATCGCGTGTCATCAGCAGGAGTTGATTTTTGGCGAATACCGGATCGATGTCCGCCAGCGTGACGCAATGGAAAGCCAAGTCCCATGCGGCATACCAGGGGAATTCCCATTTGTCGGGCATCGAGATGATGTCCGCATTGTTCAGATGCTGCCATTCACTATTTCGTCCGCTGTGTCGTCCCTTAGGCGATGCGGGCATGTTCGGATCACCTTTCAGCCATATGGGAATATCGATGTAGTAGAACTGCTTGCTCCAGATCATGCCAGCAAAGGCCTGACGCTGGATCAGGCGCGCATCTTCGTCAGTAATATCGGCTTGCAGCACGGCATAGAATTCGTCAGCCTCGGCCCGGCGCAAATTGAAAATAGAATCAAAATCCTTGAAGGGACGCGTGTTCGCTGCGCGGGTGAGACGCAAGCGAACCTCAATTTCCCCATGTGCCGGTATTGTAAAAACGAAGTGTCCTGCCCCTTTGGTACCGCTTTGCAGTGGATTGACGGCGTGGGGGTTGCCATGAACGACATGCTCGTGAAAAGCATCCTTGAAATGGCCTTTACCTTCTGTGCCGTACAGGCGTTGTACGTTGGTCTCGTTATCGCAAAACAGTAATTCCTTCGCACCATCGAAGTGGCAATAATAAGTGCCCAATTTTTTGTGCTGCAACACGATGGCATCCTGTTCAGAGACTGATATCTCCGGCTTCTCGATTTGTCCATCCCATGCCCACTCGTTCCTGAACCATAGCTGTGGCAGAATGTGAAGCGGTGCGTCATCGGAGCCGCGATTTTGTGCGGTAACCCGCATCAGAATATCGTGCGGGTCGGCTTTGGCGTATTCCACGAACACATCGAAGTAGCGGTCATCGGCAAAGACACCGGTATCGATCAGTTCGAATTCCGGCATGTCCTTGCCACGCCGCCGGTTTTCCTCCACCAGCCATGCGTAGGGATACGCCTGCTGGGGATATTTGTAGAGCATCTTCAGATAAGAGTGAGTCGGTGTTGCATCCAGGTAGTAATACAGCTCTTTGACATCTTCGCCATGGTTGCCCTCACTGTTGGTCAACCCGAACAGGCGTTCTTTCAGAATCGGATCGCGCTCGTTCCACAGTGCCAGTCCCAGACACAAGTGCTGGAATTTGTCGCTGATCCCGGCGATACCATCTTCACCCCAACGATAGGCGCGACTGCGTGCGTGATCATGGCTGAAATATTCCCAGGCTTCACCACTCGGGCTGTAGTCCTCCCGGACAGTTCCCCATTGGCGTTCGCTCAAGTAAGGCCCCCATCTGGACCATTCCGTCTCATCTTTTTCTCGCGCGATGAGCCGTTTCTTTTCTTCGCTGATGGGCGCGTTCCGGCTGGCCTGTTTTTTTGAATGTAATTTGCGCGGAGCCGATGCGGTGGTCATGTTGATTTCTCTTTCCCAATTGAGGCAGTCATAAACCGGTTATGTGCGCTATGATGTAAATCTAGCCATGCGCGTAGCACTTCTGCAACACTCCATGCCAGAGCAAAGCAACCGCACGGCGCGAATGGCGGTTCGGCATCGAATATCTCGCTGACATTGTCGACAACAGGCCTCGCTAAGGTGCAGCCCCCGCCAATGTGCAGCTTCATGCCAAAGTACCACTATTGCCCCTTGCGAGTCTGGTGCATTTCAGGATCGCGTTTCTTCCCGACGTTCTTGGTTGAACTGGAGGCCGCGATGATGGTGGCATCGACAATCATACCGGTCTTGAATGTCATGCCGCTACCTTGGAGTACGCGTCCGACTTCGGCGAAGAGTTGCTCATTGAGGTTTTGCTTCTCCAGCAGGGCATCCGGTACGGCTTCGCAACCCAGATCAATTCCGGCAAAATAGCGCAAGCTGGTGATGTCGTAGAGTGCTTCTTCGCAGGCAAAGTCGGCTAGATTAAACCCCGACTTTGACACCACTCAGCAACACACAGCTCGGAAACGGCATAGCGCAAGGCATTCGGAGTTGTTGCCGAAATCGGTGTGAATCTAGGCGGGGAAGGTGCTCAATCCAAATTCAGAATTGGCTTTTGTGGTTTTATTTTTAGTGCTTTCAAACGCTTGGCGGAATCCATAGAAGGCTCAGTCACCTGCCAGACACGTCCGTTGGGGCTGGACAATTGCGCCAACTGGATGTGTTTCAGATCATCCAGGATATTGCGTCTTCCAATTCTCTTCAGTTGCCTGATGGCCAATCGTTGAACGGGAAAGGTACTTCTTCAGAAGCAAAGGTAAGGAAATATACAATTTGTTGAAAGTAGCGCCCCAGGTTGCGGCCAAATAAAAGTAATCGGATATTGGGAGTATCGTTCACTAAAGTCATCAAAAATTGAAAGATAGCAACGATAAACATCAATGTTCCAGATATTTGGTATGCAAGGGCCATTAACAACATGTACAAGCCACGAACCCATATGTTTCGCTTGCCTTCAGTAGTAATAATAGAATCCTGACTCATATAACTTAAGCCCTTTCAGAATAATTTATCGAGACGTAAACTCCGAGACAACGCGAACCGCATATCAAATACTTAACATTAACAGTGTATGCATTCTCAGAACGGAATCCTTGGTCGTTCTTATTAGCCGTTGGCACCATCGTGAACAAAGATGAAGACGTCATTTCAATAAGTACTACTCCTCTCGGCCAAACTTTTGTTAACGTCACAGCTTGAGGTCACTCTGATAGCAAATCTATCTATAGTCAGTGCGGTATCACACATACGACTAGAGTCAAATCAACGATGTCAAAAAAGGGCAATATTTTCCAGATTAGGGGTGGATACAGTGCCCAATTGTTCCACCTCAGTGTTTAGCCGGAGTGTAACTGGAGTGTTTTATATGAAAATTTTTACGACATTGGACTCTCTCACTGACGGTATGGACGTTATGTAAGTACCCCAGTACAGCCATTCAAGATTTAGAAAAACAGACTGACGCAGGCCGGGCCAAGCACGCTGCTTAACCTGTTTGGCCAGTTGCGTGCCCATGAGATTGGTGGCAGCATCAACATGTCCTGCCAGTAGCAGGTTTGTCGTTGTCTGTTCCGTTTTTTTGGAAACGGCGCAATTATTTTTGAATCCTGACCAATCTGCGTGAAGATAAGGATGGCTGCCATGCCCGTTTTTCCCACCTGTTATCTCCTTTGAGCCAGTCACATGGCCTACGAGATCAATGCTAATGCCCCACCTGTTCCCGAATGTCCTCCTGTGACCAAGAGAATCGTACTATTTTCCGACGGCACCGGTAACAGTTCCGCCAAGGCGGAAAAAACCAACGTGTGGCGCCTCTTTCAGGCGCTCGACCAAAATGAACTGGGCCAGATCGCATACTACGACGATGGCGTGGGGACGTCATCAAACAAGTATCTTGCCATGCTGGGCGGTGCCTTTGGCTGGGGTCTGAAGCGCAACGTCATCAATCTCTATAAGTTCGTCTGCCGAAATTATGAGTCAGGAGCCAAGATCAGCGGTTTCGGTTTCAGCCGCGGTGCATTCACAATTCGAGTGCTTGTCGGGCTTATTACCAGCGAAGGCTTGGTCGCATTTCGGTCTGAAGAAGAGCTGAATCGCAACGCTCGTACCGCCTATCGACACTATCGGTGCAAACGCTTTCCCTCCTACAGTCCGATCGTTATCATCATGCGCAGACTGCGCGACTTCTTCATATGGGCGCGGGACTACGTGCGCGGGTACCAGACCTACAAAGAGCTGGCCGAGGCCACTCGCAAGGCGGAACGCACCGATATTCCCATTCACTTTCTCGGTTTGTGGGACACAGTGGCAGCTTATGGAATGCCGATCGACGAACTCAAACACGGGATCGACTGGCTGTTGTGGCCGATGCTGTTTGCCGACCTCAAGCTCTCACCCCTTGTCAAGCGAGCTTGTCATGCACTCTCGCTCGACGATGAACGCGCCACGTTTCATCCCATACTCTGGGATGAAATCGCGGAAGCCGAGATGGTGGCAAATGGAGAGGTACCGGCCGGTCGTCTCTCCCAAGTATGGTTTGCTGGCGTGCACTCCAATGTCGGCGGCGGCTATCCAGAAGATCAGTTGTCGTTGGTTTCGCTCGATTGGATGATGGGCCAGGCTACCGCCAACGGACTTACGTTACTCAGATCTGCCGTCGATATAGTTGCTCATGCTAAATCCTCGTACGCACGAATTTACGATTCGCGCGCCGGATTCGGGATATATTATCGCTATTCGCCGCGTCAGATCCCGGTCGGGATGGATACCGTAGATTTGAAAATTCGCCCGATTATTCACGGTAGTGTCGTGATGCGGATGGCCAACGGTTCCGATCTTTATGCGCCGATTTCTTTGCGTCGGGAATTCTGGGTGCTGGCGCCAAACGGTGAACTCTTGCCGATGGAGGGTGGCCCGGGAGCATTGCAGCTCGACTCGACCAAACTTCGATCCGCAGCCGCGCCTTCACAAACACTAAGCACAGCCCAAATAGGTGCCAAGAAAACCGCGTTGCAACAAGCCATTGCGGCACTCGATCGCCCGGACACCAATGCAGTCGGGTTGGTATGGGATACCGTATGGTGGCGACGAGCAGCCTATTTTATTGCCTTGACTCTCACCGCGCTCTTGGCCGCCTTTCCCCTTATAGGAGGCACGCTTGGCAATGCAATGCTCGCACTTGTGGGAGCGCTTCCTGTGTTCGGTGAAAATGTGGCCCAGTGGTTTTTGAAATTCACCGATGGTCCGGTGAGCAGTGCCGTCACTTTCGTCAGTGGTTTCATGCCCAGCTACAGCGCTGCGTGGGCTGATTCATTCCGGAAATACCCTTCCGAGTTTACTTTGGTTCTTGGTACCCTCCTGATTAGCTTGTATCTCAGTCAAGTGATGAAGACGCGCATCCATGATCGGACAAGGTTCGCATGGCACAAGAGACTCAAACTGGACTATCTCGACTGGCTCCTCCGATCCGAGCGTGGCGGGCGCAACGCCCTGACGGTGGCTTTTGGCGGCACATTAGTACTTCTGGCAGCATCCTTCACCTTTGGCTGGAATGCACAGACAAGAATTGGAATCGCGGCAGTCGCGGTCGTACTTATATTATTGCTTATGTGGCGCGCAAGAAGAATTTCGAAGCTGAGAATCGACTCACAATCCCAACCAAACCCTGCGACATGGCCTAGCACCTTCGCACTGTCGCTCGCCCGCAAGCTGCGGACGTGCGCCACTCTCATCAACATATACAAGTTGGTTACCGATAAGCTGATTCCCATATTGTTTGCAGTGGGTCTGCTCGTCGCCGGCATGCTGATCGCAAATCGAGTGCTCTTCGATGCCATTGATTCGACGGGGTACTTTTGCACCAATAGTCGCAGCGCGGGAATCGGCATGAGCAACGAAGTTAATTTCAGCACCGACAGTCTGTGTTGGACGTCGGGCTATATACTTGACGAAGGCGTTCGCTATCGCATTACCTTGCAAACTCCCGGCAACTGGTTCGATCGCACAACTCGGGCCGATGTGGGTGGCTTTCCTTCCTCCACCGCAGTTCATTATGAAGGGACTTTAATGAAGCGCTGGTGGCGTGAAGACTGGTTCAAGCCGATCGCAAGGATCGGCAGGCCCGGCAACGATGAGTATGTGCTGGAACCCATCGCACCATTCAAGCACCACAGCTACCTAAATGCCGCGGAGGTAACTGGCGAGGCGCACGAGAAGATTAACTCTTCCGAGGCAGAGCGGCTTATGAGCACCGATCCAACACCAGACGAACGAAAGACGCTCGTAGCCGAATTTACCGCGAAAACGAAAGGAGAGCTGTTCTTCTACGTGAACGATGCTGTGATCTTTTGGCCCGGAAAGATCGATCTGTTCTATGGCAATAATTCTGGCACCGGAATACTAACGGTAGAGCGCGTGATGCCAAACGGGCAATTGGCGCGACTGGAACGCCTGATGAGTGATCGACGTTAGGTAAGACTTCCTTGCCGATCGGCGCGCCTGTTTCGATTGGTTGATGCAAATTTATGTCAGTTTGCTGCCAAGCAGTTTGTCCGCGAAAAAGTTTGGGCTTGCGGGCAAGAAACTTTAATTTTGTATTTAAGACCGGTTAGACTCGCATTGATTGCACATAATGAAGCTGAGGCTCAAGGGCCATCCGCAATCGACACAACGCCGCAAATTTTTTGCGGAAAACGATGCGCCATACTAAACCACCATTAACTGTTGCATTTCTAACTTGAATCTGCCCAATGCTGATTGACATTCATGCGTCGTAATGAATTGTGTTCCTGCGATAGCGGCAAGCGATACAAACACTGTTGTGGTCAGCATCAAAATGCTCGCTCTCAGGCGCGCGCCGAAGCTCTGGCTGCTCACCGGCAGGGATTGCTTGGACGTGCAGAAGCACTGTACCAGAAGGCTTTAGCCGAAAACCCGGCCGACCTCAATGTGCTCCATATGCTGGGCGTGGTGCAAATGCAGCGTTTAAATTACCACGAAGCCCTTGAAAATCTTTGGGATACTGCAGAACGGACCGGTTGGGCCCAGCCCGAGATTCGACATAATCTAAGCCTCGTATTGGCCAGGCTTTTAACTCGGAAGGCCAACGACCGGCAGACAGAACTCTTGACCAAGTTCGTGGCTTGGAAGCTCGAGCGGCAGCAGGATGTCAAGACGGTTTCGCCACTGGTGTCAGTCGTCCTGCCCGCATTCAACCACGAACGCTATGTGGCTCAGGCGATAGCCTCGGTGCTCGGCCAAACCTACCCTCACATCGAATTGATTGTCATTGATGATGGGTCGACAGATCGTACGCCAGAGGAGGTGACCGCAAGCTTGGCGGGAGCATCCTTGCCGGTCCGTTTTATGACCCGCAACAACCGGGGAGCACCCGCGACTCTCAACGAGGGGGCCGCAATGGCACAGGGTCAATACTTAGCGTTCCTTAACTCCGACGACTATTACGCTCCAGAGCGTATTGCCTGCCTTGTGGCGGAGATCGCCTGTCTCGCGATTCCATGGGGCTATTCGCTGGTGTCCAGCGTGCGTGACGATACGACAACATCAGTCTCCGATGCGCATCGCCAGCGACAGTTGGGCTATCTGGGACGGGCCTCGAATAGTTTCGCCCTGATCTCCCACAATACGCTGATTTCGACTGGCAATCTGTTCGTCGAACGTCAGTTCTTCCTCAGTCTCGGCGGCTTCCGGGATTATCGCTACAACCATGACTGGGATTTCTGCCTGCGGGCAGCAGCGTTAGCCGAGCCCATGGTCGTGCATCGCCCCCTCTACTTCTATCGCATCCACGAAAGCAATACCATCAAAGAGTCGAAAAGGACGGTAACCGCGGATGCGGATAAAGTGCTTGGCAATTTCGTCGCTACCGCATTGAACAACACGGCGCCTTGCACCAACCCATTGTCGCCACAATGGCCGGAGAATCGGGTGGTGATGCTCAAACATCTTTTCTCTGCTGGTGAAGGGGCGCTGGTACCAATCCACATAATGAGCCAGCTGGCTGCGGAAATGCGTGCCACCATTGCATTGCAAAGCGCCCAAGCGCAGTTGCCCACGGCACCGTATGGCCCGCGGAGAACCGCAGTCGTTGTGCTAGGCATGCACCGCAGCGGCACGTCCGCCTTCGCTCGCGTGCTCAACCTTTGCGGCGCCTTCCTGCCGGCCAAGCTGAAACCGCCGCACCTGGGCAACAATCCAAAAGGTTTCTGGGAACCCGAAGACGTGGTCGAACTCAACGACAGGATCCTTGGGCAACTGGGCGGAGGCTGGGGCCGGGTCGGCTTTACGCTGCCGGCAGACGGCGATCTGGTCGACGAATTCATGAGCGACGCCCGCGCTATCTTTGCTGCCGAGTATGGCGATGCGAAGACGATCATCATCAAGGATCCCCGCATCGGCCTATTGGCCCCCCTGTGGCACCGGGCGCTCCTTGCCGCCGGCTATCGTCCGGTCTATGTTGTGCCCGTGCGCCATCCCCTGGAAGTAGCACAGTCGTTGCATGCACGGGGGGACATGACCATCGGCCGTGGATTGTCGCTCTGGCAGGCCTACATGACGCGGATCGAGACATTTGCCGATGGGCAGACGGATGTCGTCCACGTTCGTTTCACAGATCTGCTGGCCGACTGGCGCCAGTTGGTCCGTCGGATCGGAGACCGGCTCGATCTCCAGCTTGACGATCTTAGTCAGGCAGATGAAGTAGACCAATTTCTCGATCCGGCTCTGCACCGGCAGAGAGTGGGAGATGACGCGTTTACTGCGGAAGATTTGGGGGGGCATGGCCTCCGGGAGCTCTACCGGACAATCATCGACCGATGTGATCGAGATGCCGTTGCCTATCCGGCCGTTCCGGAAGTGGCTGGCCGTAATATATCCATGGCCGCCGAAAGCTCAGTGCCCCCGACGACGACTGCGAGTTTTGTCCTTTGTATCGAAAACAATGGCATCCGAGACCAGGCGCTCTTGCTCTGCGAGAGCATTCGTCGTTTCGGCGGACGCCACCGAGATGCACCGGTACTCGCCTTCTCGCCGAGGCCTGGTCTCGGCGTCGATGCAGAAACGCGCAGTGCACTAACTGACCTTTGCGTTCAGTATGTGGATGAACCGCTGAATACTTTCTGTCCCGAGTATGGCTCCGCTAACCGGGTCGTGGCAGCGGCCTGGGCCGAAACCCATTGCACCTCGGACTTTATCGTCGTGCTCGACAGCGATACGGTGTTTCTCAACGAGCCGCACCTGCCGGATGAAGCGGATGTCGCCGTCAGGCCGGTGGACTCCAAGGGCAGCGCCACTAGTGGCCCGGGCGACCCATTCGAGGCCTACTGGCAGATGCTTGCCGACATGTGCTCTACATCACTAGAGCGACTGCCCTACATGGATACGACAATAGGCCGGGAGCGCATCCGTGCCTCATATAACGGCGGCCTGATCGTCGCACGCCGAGAAAATGGCCTGCTTACCCGATGGTCCAACCTGTTCACCCGATCGGTGAAAGCCGGACTGCTGCCCTATCGCGACAGTGGTTTGAGCATCTATGCCTCCACCGGCCACGTCGGACAGGTCGCCAGCGAGTACTGGGGATCTAATCAAGCAGCCCTTGCACTCGCAGTCTGGGCCGGAACCGATCGGGTCGTTCATTATCCTGAATGCTACAACGTGCCCTTGCACCTGGTTGCTTCGCAAGGGGACATCGACGCGGCATGGACCACTCAGCCACCAATTCATCTGCACTACCACTGGATGTTTCAGCCTGAGTACCATGAAATTGCAATGGATCTCATGGCTAAGCTTGGAGTACCGGAAGACCGCCTCAGCTGGCTGGCGCGGCGCATTCCTCTCCAGGGTTTTTAAACCGAGGCCCATGCTGAAATTTTGCAGCTTTCATAAGCTTCCGGAAACTCAGAATACAGCCCGAGTTGCTCCGTCCTAAAAGCCTTGATCTGATTCAAGCTCTGTAGTTTTGCTTCTTCCATGTTGATCACCCTCCTTCGCATAATGACCGACCAGCAAATCAATTTCAGACTCATTTCATGTTGGAAATACGCCAACCCTTCAGACTCTTTTCATATTGGAAGAGGCTCGTCCCCGCTTTGACTTAATCTAAGGTTACTGCCATCCTACATTTATGAATACGAAAACTCGCATCATTATTTCCGTACTTCTTGTCCTTGCTGCCTTGGGCGGTGGAACGTGGTGGCATTTTCACCGGCCAGCCACGGACGGCGTGCTAACCCTTTATGGCAATATCGACTTCCGTCAGGCATCCGTGCCGTTTAATGGAAATGAGCGGGTTGCCGAAGTTTTGGTTGAAGAAGGTGCCGTTGTTAAAAAGGGACAGTTGCTCGCCCGCCTGGATACCAGCCGCCTCCTGCCACAACTAGCGCAGACCGAGGCTGCAATGGAGGCCCAGAAGGCGGTCTTGGAACGTCTTCTCAACGGTAGCCGTAAGGAAGAAATCGCCCAGGCTCGCGCCAACCTGGAGTCCGCCAAGGCCGACGCCAAGAACGCAAAGTCCCAGTACAATAGGCGAAAGGCACTCGGACCGATCGCGGCAGTGAGTCAGGAGGACATCGATCTGGCCAAGGCCGCTGCTGATATTGCCGTTGCCAAGGTTGACGTGACGCAAAACGCGCTCGAACTTGCGGTCATTGGTCCTCGAATTGAAGACATCGCTCAGTCCAAAGCCCAACTCCGGGGCTACGAGGCACAATTGGCCCTGCTCCGCCAACAGGTGGACGATGCCGAATTGCGGGCGCCCTTTGATGCGATGGTCCAGTCCCGACTGATGGAGCCCGGTGAGATGGCTTCCCCAACCAAGCCGGTATTCTCCTTGGCCACTATAGGGACGAAATGGGTACGCGCCTATATTTCGGAACCGGATCTCAGCCGCGCCCATAGTGGCTCGCGTGCGCAAATCCGGATCGACAGCATGCCCGATCGTCCGCTGGAGGGCTGGGTCGGGTTCATCTCGCCGGTTGCGGAATTCACGCCCAAGACGGTGCAGACCGAAGACCTCCGGGCCAACCTGGTCTATGAAATCCGGATCTTCGTTAAAGATACCCAGAACGTATTGCGGTTAGGCATGCCAGCAACCGTGAAGATACCGTCTGATGGAAAAGGGGCCACTGATGTCCCGGCCAAGTAATGACTCTCCAGGGATCGGTGCAACCGGTTGAAATCCAGAACGTCCATAAAACCTTCCGTCGTGAAACCGGTGAGACCGTCAAGGCGCTCGATGAGATTTCCTTCACGGCACAGCATAATACTCTGACCGCATTGGTCGGGCCGGATGGTGGCGGCAAGACCACCCTCCTGCGCATGATCACAGGGTTGGTGGCTGCCGATGACGGCACTGTGCGTGTACTGGGGATTGATGCCTCTGTGGACCCGCAGTCGATCCAGGACCGAATCGGCTACATGCCGCAAAAATTCGGTCTCTACGAAGACCTGACCGTCCAGCAGAACCTCGACCTGTATGCCGATCTGCACGGCATCAGTCTGGCGGCGCGCCAAGAAATCTATCCGCGTCTCCTAGAGATGACCGCACTGGGCCGGTTCACCAACCGTCTGGCGGGCGCGCTCTCCGGCGGCATGAAGCAGAAGCTGGGGCTCGCCTGCACTCTTGTCCGCTCTCCCGAGCTGCTCGTGCTCGATGAGCCGACCGTGGGGGTCGATCCACTCTCCCGCAAGGAACTCTGGGAAATCGTGCGCCATCTGGTCCGGGAATCCGGGCTAACGGTCATCGTCAGCACCTCGTATCTCGACGAGGCGGAGTTCTGCGACCATACCGTTGCACTACATCAAGGGAAAGTACTCGCAAAAGGCACGCCGAGGGAGATCACCGCATGGGCAGAAGGATGTGTGTTCATGGCCACCTCCACCGAAGGAGTCACGGCCCGTTCCCTGCAGGCCCGCCTGTTCCAGCATCCGGGGGTTGTCGACGCGGTACCCGAGGCCGGCCGGGTGCGAATCGTTACCCGCGAGAGCAAACCGCCCCAGCATGGTGAGGGCGACGCCAGCATCACCTACGAGCCGACCACCCCGCGCTTCGAGGACGGGTTCATGGTGCTCTTCCGGGCGGCGGTCGGCGAGATCCAGTCCACAGCGATCAAGCTCGACCATCGTCCCAGCGGTGAAGCCGGGGCTGTCTCCGTCGAAGTCAGCGATCTGTTCCGCACTTTCGGTAACTTCGTGGCGGTGAATCATGTCTCGTTCAAGGTGCGGCGGGGGGAAATCTACGGTCTCCTGGGGCCGAATGGTGCGGGCAAAAGTACGACCTTCCGCATGCTCTGCGGCTTGATTCCAGCCACGGGCGGCAAGCTTCGGGTTGTCGGAGCCGACCTCAGAACGTCGCGCGCCGAAGCCCGCGCAAAACTGGGCTACGTCGCCCAAAAATTCTCGCTCTATGGCGACCTGTCGGTGAACGAGAACCTCGACTTCTTCGCCAGCGCCTACGGCCTGCGTGGCACCAAGAAGCGCGACCGGATCGAGTGGGCGAAATCGCAGTTCGACCTGGGCCCGATGGCAACCTTGCCCAGCGGCCAATTACCCGGGGGCTACAAGCAACGCCTGGCGATGGCTGTCGCCCTGCTGCACGAGCCCGAAATCCTCTTTCTCGACGAAGCGACCAGCGGTGCCGATCCGTTGGCGCGACGTGAATTCTGGGGCCGCATCACGGCGCTCTCGGAGCAAGGCGTGACTGTTATCGTGACGACCCACTTCATGGAAGAGGCAGAGTATTGCGACCGGATCATCATCATGGACGGTGGCACCTCGCTCGCCGAAGGCTCACCGGCGGACATCCGAGCCCAGGCGAGCCGCCAGGATGATCGCGAGCCGACCATGGAAGATGCCTTCATCGGCATCGTTGAGATGTCCCGCCGCGAATCACGGGAGGCCGTGAAATGATCGGAAACCTGATCCGTGAACGCAGCCAGAGCATACGCCGCGTCATTGCGCTGACCCGCAAGGAGACCTGGCAGATTCTGCGTGACCCGAGTGCCATCGCCATTGGCGTGGTCCTGCCCCTGCTGATGCTGATCCTGTTCGGCTATGGCCTCTCCTTCGACATCAAGAACCTGCCGGTCGCGGTCGTTGTCGAGCATGCGTCCAAGGACACCAATAGCGCCGTCTCGGCGCTCAGGTTGTCCCGCTATTTCGTTGTCCATCCGGCAAGCACGATGGCCGAGGCCGAACATCTCATGGCCGAGCAAAAGGTCAGCGCCATCCTGCGGTTCCCCCCCCATTTCTCACGGGACGTAAACCAAGGCGACGCAACGCTGCTGGTCGCCGTCAATGCGACCGACGCCAATACGGCCAGAATTGCTTCGAGCTACGTAAAGGGTGCAATCAACACCTGGCAGGCACGCGATTCCAAGGACGGGCGCCCGGTTCCGGAGGGGCCCAATATCACCATCGATAGCCGCCTTTGGTTCAACGATGCCAACCAGAGCCAATGGTTCCTCGTTCCCGGCGTCATCGTCCTGGTAATGACCCTGATCGGCGCCTTGCTCACCTCGCTGGTGATCGCCCGCGAGTGGGAGCGAGGCACATTCGAGGCGCTATTTGCGACTCCGGTGCGCCCGGGCGAAATCCTTCTGAGCAAGACCATTCCCTATTTCATCATGGGGATGCTCGGGCTGGCCCTCTCGGTCATCGGCAGCCAAGTCCTGTTTGGTGTCCCGCTGCGCGGCTCGCTTTGGCTGCTCATCGTGGTGTCGTCGCTCTACCTGCTGGTCGCTCTCGGAATAGGGCTGGTGACCTTCCTGCCAGCAACCATGCTTTCGGGCTTCATCTTTGACATCCGCAGCATGCCGATCGGCGCCCAGCTCGTTACCCGCATCTTCCCTGCGCGTTACTTCGTCAGCTCCTTGCAGACAATCTTTCTGGCGGGGGATGTCTGGGCGGTCATCCTGCCCGATGCAGCCGTCCTGGCTGTCATGGCGGCGATCCTTATGCGGATCGCGGTCAAGTCCACTCACAAGAGAATTGGATGAGGGCTTCCATGATTGACTCCCTTTATCGCATCCTCGCCCTCATCCGTAAGGAGCTGCTGGCGATCCTGAAGGACTCGAAGAGCCGGATCACCGTGTTCGTGCCGCCGATCCTGCAGTGCCTTATCTTTGGTTACGCCGCCAGCTACGACCTTAACCACGTCACGTATGCGGTACTCGATCACGACCACAGCGGAGCGTCGCGGGCGCTGATTGCGGCCATCGATGGCAGCGGTGCCTTTGATCGTGTCGCAACGCTCCGGAATGCTTCTGAGATTGCTGATCAGATCACCGAGAAGCGCGCAGCTTTGGCCATCGTCATCGACCGGGACTTCGAACGGCAACTGATGGCCGGCAAGACGGCGAAGGTCCAGGTCATTGCTGATGGCCGCAACACCAACACCGCCGGCACCGCACAGGGATACGTCAGTGAGATCTCCGCGGATTTCGTCCAGAAGTGGCGTAAGGAGAATGGCTACTCGGCACCGCCCGACGTCCAGGTGACAACCCGGGCCTGGTACAACCCGAATCTCGAAACCCGATGGAACATGATCCCGTCGCTGATCGGCACGATCACGATGATGATGACCATGATCCTGACCGCCATGTCGGTAGCGCGCGAGCGGGAAGCAGGCACTTTCGAGCAGCTGCTGGTGACGCCCTTTCGGCCCTACGAGATCATGATCGGCAAGGCCTTGCCGTCGATGCTGGTCGGCCTGATCCAGGCGACTTCGATCCTGCTGGTCGCCCAGTTGTGGTTCCGGATTCCCTTTGCCGGTTCCTACTTCATCCTTTACCTGAGCCTGATCGAGTTTCTGGCGGCGTCGGTTGGCATCGGGCTGTTCATCTCCTCGATTTCCAAAAATATGCAGCAAGCGATGATCGGCTCGGTCATTGTGATGATGCCGTTCATGCTGATGTCCGGCCTGACTACGCCGATCATGAACATGCCGGAAGCCCTCCAGTACCTGACCAGGCTCAATCCGCTCCGCTACGCGATCAGCATGACCCGGCAAATCTACCTAGAGGGGGCCGGTATCGCCCAGCTCCTTCCCGAAATGCTTGCGCTGTTGGCGATTGCAGCGGTCATGCTTCCGATTGCCGCTTGGATGTTCCGCAACAGGCTGGCTTGACCTACACTCCTGCGAAATCGCCATGAAGAAAAGCGCAAACCACAGCTCGATGCACTCGACCTTCGCTCTTTCAAAAGTTTCTCAGCGAGGCACGTAGAACTGTAAAATCGCCGTCAGTTACCAACCTCATCCTATTACTGGTAGCAACCCGGCAGGGTGTTAATCAGCGTCCAACAATTACCATTTTCAGCATCCAGCAACTATCAGCGCACCGTTACATGCGCATTCCCAGTCTGCATCGAGCCGATTACTGCGGCACGGCTGAAACCATCAGAATTGAAAGCAGCCACTACTGCATCCGCACTTTCTGGCGCACAACTGACTAATAAGCCACCACTAGTTTGCGGGTCGCATAGCAGTTTGCGCTGCCATTCTGCGATATCTCCTCCCAGAATCACAGCCTCGGCATAGCTGGACCAATTACGCGCAGCCGCTCCAGTGGCATAGCCGGCTTGTGCCAATTGCAGAGCAATATTTATGAAAGGAATGCGATGAAATTCAACTTGTGCTTGCAGTTGCGAACCGCGACAGATTTCGAGTAGGTGGCCGAGTAATGCGAATCCAGTGACATCAGTCATGGCATGCACGCCTGCCATATCTGACAGCGCTATGCCGGTGCGGTTTAGTTGGGTGGTGACGGCAATCATCTGCCGGTAGCCTTCAGCATCCAGTTCACCTTTTTTCAGCGCAGCACTCAGTACGCCGATGCCCAACGGCTTCCCCAGCACCAACACGTCGCCTGCCTGAGCCTTGTTATTTCGCTTGACCTTGTCAGGATGCACGATGCCTAGCGCCACTAAGCCATAGATCGGTTCTGGCGAGTCGATGGAATGCCCCCCGGCGATCGGTATCCCTGCCGTCTGGCACACCGCTGCACCGCCTGCCATGATTTTCTGGATTGTCTCCACCGGAAGTTTGTCGATCGGCATGCCGACCACCGCCAGCGCCATGATAGGCTGCCCACCCATGGCATAAATATCTGACAGTGCATTGGCAGCGGCAATACGACCAAAGTCGTAGGCGTCGTCTACGATAGGCATAAAGAAATCAGTCGTAGCGATAATTGCCTGAGTGTCATTCAGGCGGTAAACCGCAGCATCGTCGCTGGATTCCAGGCCAACCAGCAAATCAGGAAACATGCCTGCCTGCGGTAGACCCGACAAAATCTGCGAAAGCACGGCCGGTGCGATCTTGCAACCGCAGCCGCCACCGTGGGAAAACTGGGTAAGGCGAATTTCACTCGTCATTTTATCTTTCCTTAAGAATCAAATTTTCAGCCGCCTTGCGCAGACTGTCGCTATCCAGCGAGACCAGTTGTAGCAAATCGACGTTGTTCAGTTGCCGGAAGCTGACGCCAGAAGAGCGCCGGTATGCCGGATCATAGTGCTGCGTCAGCAATTCTTCCACCAGCGGTCTCCACTCGCCTTGCCGCGCCATTTCGCACCAACGGTTGATTACCGCACGACCATGCAGCTCTATGAGCCGCGTCAAGCGATCGGACAAAAATGTTGGATTACCAAGGAAGTGCGCATAGTCGTTTATTAGAAACTCTACACGGGCTTCCAGTGGCGCTTCAATCCGCACGCAAGGAGATGCGCGCATGCGGTCGAGCAAAACATTCGGCACGCTCAACACGCCGATCTTGCGGCTTTCCGCCTCAATGTAAACAGGGCGATCAGAGGTGAAAGCACGTAGTGCGTCCCAGAGTCGGGTTTCGAAGGTTTTTTGCGTCGGTTGTGGTTGCCCTGGCAAATCACCGAGAAGTGAGCCGCGATGTTGCGCCAACCTTTCTAAATCCAAGACCTGCCCCCCTTGCTCGGCCAGTGCATGCAACAGATGACTTTTTCCCGAGCCGGTCGCACCACTGATCACACAAAAATCAAACTTGGCAGGTAACGTTTCCAGCGCGGCGATCACAGAGCGCCGATAGGTTTTGTAACCGCCCTCCAGCTGACCAGTTCTCCAACCTATCTGTGCCAGAATGTGCGCCATAGCGCCACTACGCATACCGCCACGCCAGCAATACACTAAAGGCCGCCAACTTTTTTGCCGGTCGCCAAAAGTCTCTTCCACATGGCGTGCAATATTTCGCGCGATCAGTGCTGCTCCCCGTCTCTTTGCCTCGAAAGGTGAGACTTGGGTAAACAAGGTGCCGATGCGGGAGCGCTCCTCATCGTTCAGCACGGGTACATTAATCGCCCCGGGAAGATGGTCATCAGCATATTCGGCCGGCGAACGGACATCCAGAATGTCGTCGAAAGCGTGAAATGCCTGTGAAATTTCGATGAGTTTGTAGGTGGCCATAATGTTTGGTGGGAGAGAGGGGATTGGACACTAACTGAAACAGCCTGACAGTTCCCACCTATTGATCCGGCACGGTGAAGTATTAACTCCGTTCGGGCTGAGCTTGTCGAAGTCCATTCACCTTTCGACAGGCTCAAGGCGAACGGACTTCAAACATAATCTGGCCGAATCAATAGTTGGAATCCGATCGTACTTTTCTGGAACGTGCCTAGCCTAATATAGGCTCGGATTTTAACAGCAAAAAATTGGTCTGCAGCAAATCACTCTGCCGATACGCTGCTATTGGCCCGCGCAACAAGAAATTGGCAATGCCGAAACAGGGAAATTAATCCGTGTTTAGGATTCGAACTGGCATCCCTCCTCTAACGTCTAACTAGACAGTCCGTTTTGCCCCACGAGCGGACGGTCACGAATTTTCTACATGGCTGACACTCAATTTCTATTTAGGTCGCTCGCCGTTCGTTGAGTTTGCCGGATTGAGATACACTTTCGGTATGAACGACGTGAACCGCAGCCCATCCCCCGCCCCGGAGGCAACGCCCGAGCCGCCAGAGGTCGAAGTGGTGATCGAAATTCCGCGGGGCAGTTTCCTTAAACGCGGATCAACCGGCCACGTCGATTTTATCTCGCCGCTGCCGTGTCCGTTCAACTACGGTTCCGTGCCGAAGTTCTTGGGACTCGAGGGCGATCTGCTGGATGCGCTGGTGCTTGGGCCTCGGCTGCCGCTCGGCACTCGCATACGGGTCAAAGCGTGGGGAGCGGTGACGCTGACCGATCATGGCATGACGGACGACAAACTGATTTGCAGCGACCACCCTCCCAGCCTGACTGAGCGCCAAAATGTGCTGCGGTTTTTTCGCTTCTATGCGAAGTGCAAGGGGCTCTTGAATATTTGGCGCAACCGCCCTGGGCGCAATGCAAGCGAGGGGTGGTGCGAGGCAACTCAAGCGCTCGCTCGCGCCCGACCGCGACACGATTCATGGAAGGGATCACCCGTTGAGTTCTGATCCTTCGCTCGGGACGAGCGCTCTCGCCCTTCAGTGCTCTACCCCGCCAACCCCACATAAACATTCTGCACGTCATCATCCGCATCAATGGCTTCGAGGAAGGCTTCGACTTCTTCACGTTCGGCATCGTTGCTGAGGGTGACGGGATTTTTGGGGCGGTAGCCAACCATCGCGGAGGTGACGGTGAAGCCTTGTGCGGGTAGCGCTTTGCACACGGCATCCAGATCGGTGAACTCGGTGATGAACAGAGTCGCACCTTCATCCGCAGGCTCAAAGTCTTGCGCGCCCGCTTCGATTGCGGCGACTTCGGCATCTGCATCTTTTGCATTCGGTGTCGCTTCGATCATGCCGACATGGTTGAAGTCCCATGATACAGAACCGGGCGCGCCCAACTGTCCTTTGCGGAACAGCACATTCATACTGGCTTTAGTGCGGTTGATATTATCGGACAGACATTCAACGATGACGGGTACACGGTGCGGCGCGAAACCTTCGTACACCAGATGTTCCATGTGAAGCGGACCATCCAACAAGCCTGCGCCTTTTTTGATGGCGCGATCCAAGGTGTCTTTCGGCATAGAGGCTTTTTTGGCTTGCTCAACCACCAGACGCAAACGTGAGTTTGAGGCAATGTCAGCACCGCCCTTTGCGGCCACCATGATTTCTTTGGCCAGCTTGCCAAAAATCTTACCCCTTGCATTCGCTGCGACTTCTTTGTGCCTTGCTTTCCACTGTGCGCCCATGTTTGTTCTCTTCTGTGAAGGTTGATACAAAAATCGTTGAGGGCGCATCTTGCCTCAAGTGGCGTGGTGGTTCAACCTAGTGGCCGATATTGCAAGACCTCGTCATTCCCGCGCAGGCAGAAATCCAGCGATTCTATTCAAATGCCTTTGGAAAAATCAAATGAGGACAGACTCGATTGGTGGTTTTGTTTTTGACTTCCTGAGACCGTCCATGTGTTTTTGGGGCTTATCAATCAAGTCCGACCCTATTGATTGGATTGTGACCCCATTGATTCCAATTGATTTTTAATTTTTTACCCCATGATTTTTTAGCAGCTTACATCTTTTTCTGTGCAATGCGCAGACCTTCTTCAATTTCTTTCTTGCGGCCAGTATCAGCATCTTCTCTGCCTGGGCGAGCAGGTGCAGCTAATGCTTTTTTGTAATATTCAACGGCCTTCGCATGCTCGCCTTGCTCATTTAAAAAATCAGCGTAAAAGTAATTTTGGTCTATACCAGTTGGATTAACCTGTAAGGCTTTTTCCAGATAAGCACGCGCAATTTTCTTATCACCAAAACCGATCGGCCAGCCTGGCACCTTGTAATACAAGGCGCCTAAGCTGGTATAGGCCGAGCCATGCAATGCATGTGGATCGATTTTTTCCGAGGCCAGTAATAAGTCGCGCGACATTTTTGCATATTTTAATGCGCCAAAACCACCTTTGGCATTGGCGTAACTACTGAGTGCAATTGCTTCCCATATCATGGCCTCTGGCGCGTTTGAGCTACTGGTTGTCACCTGGTGCGCTTGCTCGGTCAATGTCTTGAAAGCACTTTCTTGTGCATCTTTAGGGATTTGGTAGTTAGCTTTTGCCCAGTCGTGCTGTATTTGTTCAATCTTGGCGTTTAGTTTCTCATCAGCCAATACTGGCGAAGATAAAGTGATAAAAATTAACAATAAAATCAGATTTTTCATGTAATTTTCCTTTGAGGGTAATAATCTAAATAGCTGTTTGTTTACTTTTTACTAACAATAAATTGACGGGAGATTCTTGCCTGCTTCTGTAATCCTATATTTACAACACTCGGTAAAAACCCATTAAGCCAAGCAAAAAATGATTCTGGTTGGCCGATATAGTACTCATGTTTTTTTGATTCAATGGCTTTGATGATCTGTGCGACAACTACTTCTGGTTCGTCCATGGCAGTGTTGGTCGCTGCTAACATTTTTGAAGCGACTTCGTCATTCATGGCGGTTTTAATAGCGCGTGGCGCGATGTATGTCACAGCGATGTCGCTATCTGCCAGTTCGCGGCGCAGTGCTTGCGAGAAGCCGTGTAAAGCAAATTTGCTGGCACTGTAAGTGGCATAGTGTGGAAAGCCAATCGAGCCAAAAATAGAACCAATATTCACAATTTGCCCGCTATTGCGTGCCAAAAAACCAGGTAATACGGCGCGCGTCAGTTGAATTGGTACCGTTGCATTGATGTGCATCATTTGCGAGATGCGCGCCATGCTTTGTTCTGCGAACAATGTGAAGTCAAGTATGCCCGCACTGTTGATTAAAATATCAATCTCACCCAGTCCTTTAATCGCCGAATCCAATACCAGCTGTGCAAGATTATGGTCTGTTTCTGTTACTTGAAAATCAGCAATAATCGCGATTGCAGTTCCGCCTGTTCCACTAACTCCACCTGATTGGTTGATTTTTTCACACAGCGCCGCTGCGCGCACTTGGTTACGGTCGACCAGAGCGAGCTTGGCGCCTTTGCTGGACAGAGCTAATGCTAAAGGTTGGCCGATACCGCCGCCGGCGCCTGTCAACAAAATATTTTTTCCATTAATATTCATGTAAAACCTGCTGTGAGTTGGCTGGGATGAAGCGATCACCCAGATCACGGAAAATATCACCATATAGTTTGTAGAAGTTTTTGGCACTGTGTATCAACAAAGCACGCTCTTTTTTATCCTCAATTTTATTGACCAGCCCTTCGTAAAAAGCTACATGACCAACATCCAGAGAGCCGTGCGATGTTAAGTAGCTAAAGGCTTTGTTGCCCAAGCCAAGACTTTGCTGAATCGCAGCACCTGCTTGTGTGGCCATGGCTACGCTGGTGCCTTCCAGAACCAATACCATACCGAAAAATCCGACAGGATTGATACGGTTAATCATGTCGTAAGCATAAGCCACCATCAGCTCCGTCGCTAAACCGGGCTGACCATGCCGCACAGCCTCTGCATCTGCGCCACATGCTTTAATATCATTCAGTATCCATTCCTGATGGCCTAACTCTTCTTCAATATATTCTGCAACTGCTTCACGCAGCCATTCGTAATGCTCAGGCATACGCGAGCCACACAACATAAGGAGCGGTACTGTATGTTTTACATGATGATAAGCCTCAGTTAAAAACGCTACGTAAGCTGGTAAACTGACTTCCCCAGCCACGCCTGCCTTTATCAGCGGCAAACTAAGTAACGCTTCACGTTCTTGTGCGGTCTCACTCAGTAATGTTTCATAAAACTGCATCACTTTGTTCCTTATATTTCTGATTGATTCTGTCCTGGTATTGCTGCCAAATGACATCGCGGCGCAGGCGACCATTGGCGGTAAGTTGGTTGTTTTGTGCAGTAAATGGAGTATCTGCCGGTAGCCACCGACCCACGCGCGCGTAATCCGGCAGTGTTTGATTGATTTCGTCTATGCCGATGTCGACTTCTGCCGGAGTTGCATTTTTTGCAGGCAAAATAACAGCTATATTCCATGGCCGTGCTTCACCAAATACGGCAGCCTGCGCGATAAAAGGTGACAGCGTTAGCTCGCGCTCAACCCATTCTGGCGCCACATTTCGACCAAACGATGTAATAAATTGGTTCTTTTTACGAGCGGTGACATATAAATAACCTTCATCATCAAAATGGCCGATGTCGCCCGTAGGCCAGTATTGAAAGACTTGTGCGTGACTTGTAGCATTTGCTTTGCTGGCATAGCCAAGTAAACAAGTACCTTTGACCAAAATTTCTCCGTCTTCGGCAAATTTAACATCCACGTGCGGCAGCGGCTTGCCCACACTGCCTAACTTGCTGCTAAGTGGTGTGTTCAGTGCGACTACAGATGCACATTCAGACAAGCCATAACCTTCATAGATTGGCAGACCTGCCTGCGCTGCCCGATTGAGTAATTGCGGTGCTACCGAAGCACCGCCAACCGCAACAAATCTTAAGCGAGCTGGTTTTGGATAACCGGCCTCAATTGCTGATACCAGCGCGGAGAGCAACTCAGGAGTCAACACGGTTGTAGTGGCTCGTGATGTGGTTAATGCGTCCATCATTGTTGAAATATTCAAACCGGTTGCGCCAGTTAAACCTACCTGTGCTGCGGGCAACAGCGTGGTTGTGGCACCCGCCAACAGCGGCACATACAGGCCGGCTATGTTTTCAAGCAAAGTCGAAAGCGGCAATATGCTCAGGTGTCGATCTGTCGATGTTGCATTAGTAACTTGTAACAGTGACAGCGCTACCTGGTTCAATGCCTGCGCATCCAAACAAACCCCTTTGGGTTTGCCTGTGGTACCTGAGGTATAAGTGATTTTGGCTGTTCCAGCTGGCAATACGCTATCACTATCATTCAGTAGCGAGAACTCAGTGATTATCTTATCGCCGACCAGATACTGCGTTTGATGCAATATTTTTTTGCCGTGCGCGCTGAGCATTTTCTCAAACAAAATAGGCTGGTCACTCAGCACCACATTAATGCCGGCATCATCAATTGCATGCATTGTTTGCTCTGCAGAAAAGAAGAGCGGCAAAGGCACGGCCGGTAAACTTAATTGCATGGCCGCGAGATCAACGACAGCCCATGCAGGTGAGTTATTCATTGCAATGCCCAGTACTTTGGCGGCAGAGTGCTCCAGCTTTTGCATCGCTTGTTCGATAGCAATGGCCAGTTCGGCATAGCTTAAAGCGCCTTCTGGACCCTGCAATGCAATTTGATTGGGTGATTTAACAGAAAAATGTGCTATTGCACTGATTGAAGACTGAATATTCACATTAAAAATATTAAAATTCGTAGTTAAATCGACTACGTGCGGCGGATAGCCATTACTTGCGGATGCTTATTGAAATAACCGCCCCAAGTTGCACGTTCATGCTCCGGTAAACGGTTGATATCAGCTTCACTTAACAATTGCAAAGGTACATCCAACTTGGCGAGTGAATTACGTAACGTAGAAGTACCAGTGAATACGACAAACTCAGAATGTGTGCTGTGTAAATAAACACAGAAGCTAGTGAGCAAACTGCGTAAACTTACAGTATCTGCAACTGCCAGATTACCTACTTCTAAAATAGCTTCGCGGGAGATATCAGCATTGTTAAGCTGGGACAGAAGCTTTTCAATCGGAGTGTCCAAGTAGGTTTCTAAAAATAACGCGCCTTGATCGGCGGGGCGTAAACCACAGGCCGCCAGCAACTTACCATCCATATCACGCACACTCATCAGCTTAGGCATAAAGTTAGTAATTTCAGCATCGTGCACGCGCTTAAACGAAGCACGAATAAAAGTTTCCAACTCTTGCCTATCAGATGCATCACTCCCTGAAATTACGATAGTTACAGGTGGTTCCACATGCAGATGAATTGCTGCATTTTTTTTTGTAGCAACGGCACATTGCGGATAATCTAGAGTACTCAAAACCTCTGGTTGTTGCGCATGCTGCATTAAACACTCCGCGTAAAGGAACAAAACCATTTTTCGTTAAAGGTCATTGTACGCTCGGCAGATATTTTGGCAAATACATCTGAAGAATCACCAAAAAAACGAATTTTTCTTAAAGGTGCAATAAAATTCCTGGCAATCATCAACAGCCGCTGCCGCGTACCGGAAGCATAGGCCACCGGTATTTTTCCCTTAGTGCTACGCTGATTAAGTTTACCGATCTAACAGGTCGTGCTTATAACCGCAGTAGAAAAACATGCTGGCGGCAATGAAACAACAGAGAAACAACAGACTCTGGCGATGGCGGCGAAATACGAAACTGGATTTGAACAACACCGCAGGCCGACACGGCGCGACGAATTCCTGGACACGGATTAAAGGGGCCGGGCTTGAATTGTTTTTCCAGAGCATTTGGGGTCAGCATGGACTGACTCGATTGGTGGTTTTGTTTGGACTTCCTCAGACCGTCCAGGTGTTTGAGGCTTTATCAATCGAGTCTGACGCTACGTGATTGCTGTTGTTGCCATTATCAAGTGCCGATTTGGCTATCTTGAGCAGTAGATATACACACCAATACCAAAAGAAATGGCAGCTTCTCGGTCAAAGCAGCCGTTAAATGTATCCGAAAAGGACGATCAATGAGCGTCAACCGCGTCGGGCCGCTTCGATCGCAGCGATGTCGATCTTTCCCATCTGCATCATCGCCTCGAAAGCGCGCTTGGCCGCCGGGCGATCAGGATCGGTGATCGCTGCAATGAGGGCGCGTGGCGTGATCTGCCACGACAGGCCCCACTTGTCCTTGCACCAGCCGCATTCACTTTCCTGGCCGCCGTTGCTGACAATCGCGTTCCACAAGCGGTCGGTTTCGGCCTGGTCGTCGGTCGCTACCTGGAAGGAGAAAGCTTCACTGTGCTTGAACTCCGGGCCACCGTTCAGGCCGATACAAGGAATGCCAATCACGGTGAATTCGACCAGCAATACGTCGCCCTGCTTGCCAGCGGGATAGTCACCTGGCGCGCGATGGATCGTTCCCACTGCGCTGTCCGGGAATGTTTCGGCATAGAACTGCGCGGCTTCTACGGCGGTGCCGTTGAACCAAAGACAAATCGTATTCTTGCTGATCATTTTAGCTCTCCTATGTGTGACCAATAAATAGCTTAAACCATGAAGACCGCTCGATTTATTGGGCAATTGGCGTTCCTTAAGGTGGCGCACTCGCGCGCTCTGCTTTCAACTTTGCGCCCATGTCTGTTTTCTTCAGTGATGGTTGATAAAAAAATCGTTGAGGGCGCATCTTGCCTCAAGTGACGTGGTGGTTCAACCCAGAATGGCCGATATTGCAAGACCTCGTCATTCCCGCGCAGGCGGGAATCCGGCGATTCTGTTCAAATGCCTTTGGAAAATCAATGGGGACAGACTCGATTGGTGGCTTTGTTTTTGACTTCCTCAGACCGTCCATGTATTTGGGGCTTTAACAATCGAGTCTGACCCTATTGATTCTACTATTGATTCTGTTGTTGCGACCGTGTTTTGTCATAACCGTGACCGGCTGCTGACGCATGAAGTTGCCGAAACATTTTTCGAGCAGATCAAGGCACAGGCCAGCGCAGGCGAGCTGTTGTCGAAAGAACATTTTACGGCTGATGGCACGTTGCTGGACGCGGCGGCATCCATCAAGAGTTTCATGCGCAAGGGTGCGGAGTCCGGCGAAGGCGCGAAGTCCGACGAGCAACAGCCTGGAGATCAGGGGCGAAACAAGGAAGTAAACTTCCACGGCGAGCAGTTCAGTAATGCGACCCACCAATCCGCAACGGATGGCGAGGCGCGCCTGTATCGCAAGGCAAAGGGCAAGGAAGCTAAATTGAGCTTCATGGGGCATCTGCTGACGGAGAATCGCAACGGTCTGATCGTACAGGCCAGCGTAAGTCAGGCAACGGGAACGGCGGAGCGGGAAGTGGCGTTAGCGATGCTGGATGCGGAGCAAAGCTCCGGCAGACGCACCTTGGGTGCCGACAAGAACTACGACACCCAAGCCTTTGTGGCGGACTGCCGCGAACGCAAAGTAACGCCGCATGTGGCGCAGAAAAAACATACAGCGATTGATGGGCGTACTACCCGCCATGCGGGTTACGAGATTAGCATCAGGAAGCGCAAGCAAATCGAAGAGTGCTTCGGCTGGATGAAAGACATCGGTTTGATGCGTAAATTGCGGCATCGCGGACAATCGTTGGTGAACCAGCTATTTCTTACGGCCGCGGCGTACAACCTGGTCAGGATGAGGCGATTATTGGCGTAACACGCCATAAATCCGCCCAAAAGGCAGAAAAACGGGAAATCCCCGGAAAAATAGGCTTCTACGAGAGCTACAAATTTAGAGTCGACCGAAAAAATTTCTTAGGCGGGCGGGTAAGGGGAAATATATGAGCCTTTTTCAGCAGCCTGCTAGAGATACTCGCCAATACCTAAAGGAATGGCTGCTTCTCGGCCTTACCGGACGCTCGCAGGTTATCTGATTTAGTTTGCTGCGAGCGTCTGCAAAGCAAGGTGGTGTAATTCGGCGATAACTTGTCCCAGCACATCACCCAGCGATGTTGGATACCCGATGCTGAGATGGTAATGCGTGGCTCAACTCCCCCACACTTGACCCACTGGGATGTATTGAATAATTCAGACTTAACGTGCTAGGATGCCGTTATGAAAAGAGCACTTGCCAATGCGGTTGAGAATAAAGCAAAGTCTGTGAAGGCAGGCGCGCGCGGGTCTGTGCATCTTGCAAAAGTAGTAGCGGCAAAACCCTCTTACAGCAAAGCAGCTCGCCAAGCTGCTTTTAGCAAGGTGGTCAGCCACTTGCCTGTTGCGAAAGCCGTGTCTCAGGCGAAGCTCATTTCAAAGGTCAATCCTGCCGAATTCCGCATCGTTCGCATGCCTGGCTAAACCGTGGTTGCCGGTTACGATTGGTTCCAGCCGAGCGACCTACCAAAATTTTTCCACGCGCTCCAGAAGGCAACTCAGCCAGCCATCCTGGTTGGGGGGCAGTCCCTAACATTCTGGGTCGATTATTTTAAAATCCCCGCCCCCCCAAGTGACACGCCGTATCTCACGCAGGACGCTGATGTTTTAGCCACAAAGCACGATGCTCGAATCGTTGCAACAGAATTGCAAGGGATACTCCGCATTCCGGAGCCGGACGACCATACGCCAAACACAGCCATTGTTACTTACAAAACACCAGATGGACGCACGCTATTTATTGACTTCATGGGAACGTTGATCGGACTATCCAACGAAGAAATCAGAAAGCTCGCTGTCGAGCTTGAACACCCCGACTATGGATTTATACGCATTCTCCACCCGACCCTTGTTCTCAAAAGCCGCATCGTTAACCTGCATCGTCTATCCTCCAAGCGCGACACGAATGGCATTGAGCAAGCACGTTTAGCCGTGTTGGTCGCCAAGGCATTTTTCGAAAACTATGTTGCATCAGGATTCGCCGGTAAAAACCCCGACCGTTATCTGATAGATCGAGTTGTATGGCTGGAAAAACTAGCACTCTCAGATGCCGGAATGTTCGTATTTATGCAATGGGGAATTGATGTCATGGGAGCTGCCCCGATAAAAATAATAGCCAATAAAAAATTCCATGCCGAACATTGGCCTCGCCTTGATGCCCGAGTTCAATCCAAACGGGCTCGCAAAAAAGCAGCAACTTGAAAAAAGATGCAGGTGCAACGCCATGACTGAAGCGCTCCCACAAGACAATAATGGTATTGATGATGGTGTAGACGATGAAATTTCGCATGTCTTAATCTCACTGAACCAAAGGTTTTTTTCTTTATGCTGGTGCTGCGCTGGCAAAACGCGATCAGTGGTGAATGCGATAAATCGCGTTCGTCGTGAATATCAGAGGACGCTACTGCTTCAAGGGCAACGCATAGCCGTGATTAACCAAAGAAATGGCGGCTTCTCGCCAAAGCAGCCGTTCACTGCCAGCAGAATAGGACGATCAACGAGCGTCAACCGCGTCGGGCCGCTTCAATCGCAGCGATGTCGATCTTTCCCATTTGCATCATCACCTCAAAAGCGCGCTTAGCCGCCGCGCGGTCAGGATCGGCGATCGCTTCAATGAGGACGCGTGGCGTGATCTGCCACGACAGGCCCCACTTGTCCTTGCACCAGCCGCATTCGCTTTCCTGGCCGCCGTTTCTGACAATCGCGTTCCACAAGCGGTCGGTTTCTGCCTGGTCGTCGGTCGCAACCTGGAAGGAGAAAGCCTCATTGTGCTTGAACTCCGGACCACCGTTCAGGCCGATACAAGGGATACCAATCACGGTGAACTCGACCAGCAAGACGTCGCCCTGCTTGCCAGCGGGATAGTCACCTGGCGCGCGATGGATCGTTCCCACTGCGCTGTCCGGGAATGTTTCGGCATAGAACTGCACGGCTTCTACTGCGGTGCCGTTGTACCAAAGACAAATCGTGTTCTTACTGACCATTTTAGTTCTCCTATGGGTGACCAATAAATAGCTTAAACCATGAAGACTGCCCGATTCCTTGGGCAATTGGCGTTCCTTAAGGTGACGCACTCGCGCGCTCTGCTTTCAACTGTGCGCCCATGTCTGTTCTCTTCTGTGATGGTTGATACAAAAATCGTTGAGGGCGCATCTTGCCTCAAGTGACGTGGTGGTTCAACCCAGAATGGCCGATATTGCAAGACCTCGTCATTCCCGCGCAGGCGGGAATCCAGCGATTCTATTCAAATGCTTTTGGAAAAGTAAATGAGGACGAATTCGATTGGTGGTTTTGTTTTTGACTTCCTCAGACCGTTCATGTATTTGGGGCTTTAACAATCGAGTCTGACCCTATTGATTCGATTATGCTATTGATTACTACTGGCAAATGCTTGCCGACATGGGCTCGACATCATTAGATAGACTGCCCTACATGGATACGACGATAGGCCGGGAGCGCATTCGCGCTTCATATAACGGTGGCCTGATCGTCGCGCGTCGAAAAAATGGTCTGCTCACCCGGTGGTCCAACCTGTTTACCCGATCGGTAAAGGCCGGGCTGCTACCCTATCGCGGCAATGATTTGAGCATCTTTGCCTCTACCGGCCAAGTCGGGCAGGTCGCCAGCGAACACTGGGGATCCAATCAAGCAGCCCTTGCACTCACCGTCTGGGCCGGAACCGATCGGGTTGTTCATTATCCCGCCTGCTACAACATTCCATTGCACCTGGTTGCTTCGCAAGGGGACGTCGACGCGGCTTGGACCACTCAGCCACCAATTCATCTGCACTACCACTGGATGTTTCAGCCTGAGTATCACGAAATTGCAATGGAACTCATGGCTAAGCTTGGAGTACCAGCAGACCGCCTCAGTTGGCTGGCGCGGCGCATCCCTCTCCAGAGTTCTTATACCGATGGGCATACGTAAATTGCAGCTTTCATAGCTTCTGAAAACTCGGAATATAACCTGAGTGGCTCTGTCCCAAAAAGCCTTGATCTGATTCAAAGTCTTTAGTTTCACTCCTTTACCGGTGGTTAAATATCTCACTATCACACTGATTCTATTGATTGCAGTAATATGATATATACGGATACTGCATCTAATCACAACACTTAAGCATCAAATGGTTAATAAATGACACTATTCATTATTAAGTTAGACCTCAATAAAAAAAGGAGATATGAAATGAAGATTCAACAGTCACAAAAAATTGTAGGTGCGCTGTGTTTTTTGGTGTGCCTTCTGAGTTGCTCCCTTTCTTGGTCTCATCCAGCAGAACCTGTCGTAAATCATTCGGCTAAAGACGCACAATTAGGCGAGAAAATCGAACATGGCGAATTGATCCTTGATGTCGATAAGGCGCACAGGGAGCTGAATGCCCAGCACCATGGATACAAAGTTCTTCAGACCCGCAAGGTGCCCGGGCCGTTCAAGAAGCCCGCGATGAAAGACGTGAATGATTTTGCACTTTCAAAGAGCGATCTTGATGTGATCAATCCAGGACCGGGTGAATTCGTCCATGTCATGGAAGGCCAACGGCACGGTTATGACAATTTGACCATCGGTATCACTTACACCGCACCGGGTGGTGCTCCGCCAATGCACACTCACAAAGGCGAGGAATCTCACGTGCTCTTGAAGGGACAGAAGATTTTATATGCGCTGGGCGACAAGATATTTGTGAAGGAAGGACCCTATATCGTCAACATTCCGCCGGGCGTACCTCACTCATTTCAAAACCTGGATGATGAGGTTGCGGAACTCGTCGTAATATTTCCGACCAACGTATGGGAGTACGATGTTCTGGATTACTTCCCGTTTAACACTCCCGAAGCCAAGGCAATAGCGGCGGAAGCGAAACGATCGAAACCTCAAAAGTGAGAGACGTTCAGTAGAACGGAGGAATAAGGACTAACCAACGGCTGCAGTGGGCGCGTTCCGCGCCGGTGAGCCTGGTATGTTAGTCTAAAGAAATATCAGGTCAACACTATGTTTAGAGAAGTATTAGAATTTTGGTTCAATGAAATTGATCCGAAAATGTGGTGGATTACAGACTCAAGCTTGGATAATGAAATTAAAGATAGATTTACCAATCTTGTTAGCCAAGCGACTCAAGGCGAGTTATATGCTTGGAGAAAAGAACCAAAAGGGCGACTTGTAGAGATCATTTGGTGAAGCCTTGTGCGGGTAGCGCTTTGCACACGGCATCCAGATCGGTGAACTCGGTGACGAACAGAGTCGCACCTTCATCCGCAGGCTCAAAGTCTTGCGCCCGCTTGGATTGCGGCGACTTCGGCATCTGCATCTTTTGTATTCGGTGTCGCTTCGACCATGCCGACATGGTTGAAGTCCCATGACACAGAACCGGGCGCACCCAACTGTCCTTTGCGGAACAGCACATTCATACTGGCTTTAGTGCGGTTGATGTTATCGGACAGACATTCAACGATGACGGGTACACGGTGCGGCGCGAAACCTTCGTACACCAGATGTTCCATGTGAAGCGGACCATCCAACAAGCCTGCGCCTTTTTTGATGGCGCGATCCAAGGTGTCTTTCGGCATAGAGGCTTTTTTGGCTTGCTCAACCACCAGACGCAAACGTGAGTTGGAGCCAATGTCAGCACCGCCCTTTGCGGCCACCATGATTTCTTTGGCCAGCTTGCCGAAAATCTTACCCCTTGCATTCGCTGCGACTTCTTTGTGCCTTGCTTTCCACTGTGCGCCCATGTCTGTTCTCTTCGGTGATGGTTGATACAAAAATCGTTGAGGGCGCATCTTGCCTCAAGTGGCGTAGTGGTTCAACCCGGAATGGCCGATAATTGCAAGACCTCGTCATTCCCGCACAGGCAGAAATCCAGCGATTCTATTCAAATGCCTTTGGAAAAATCAAATGAGGACAGACTCGATTGGTGGTTTTGTTTTTGACTTCCTGAGACCGTCCATGTGTTTTTGGGGCTTATCAATCGAGTCTGACCCTATTGATTTTGATTCATCGCTATTGATTCATGATGCTTGATACAAAAACCGTAGAGGGCGCGTCTTGCCTTAAGTGGCATGGCGGTTCAACCCAAAATGGCCGATGCGATATTGCAAGACCTCGTCGTTCCGCGCAGGCGGGAATACAGCGATTCTATATTAATAGCGTTTGGAAAAATCAATGGGGGACTGATTCGATTGGCGTTTTTTTGACTTCATCAGACCGTCCATGTGTGTTCAGTAGAAAGTATCCGAAGGCTCGCGAACTCACTAGCCTTCACATCATACAGTTATCCGTTTGCCAGTCTGCGGAGCAGCAAGTTGCCATAGAGATTTGTTTACAACATCCATTCAATAAGTTTACAATGTTTATGACTTAGATTAACAACTGAGAACATGATGGCTAAGCCCTCAAAATATAAAGAACTGGTAAGCACAGTAACGATAGATGTAATTGAGCACCCTCGTGACCTCACACGCCATTACGCCGAGCGTTTCAAAATATCGCGAGTTTCAGCCAACAAATACATCCAACGACTTGAAACTGAGGGGTGGATTGCTCGTAGTGGCCCATCAACTCATCCGGTCTTTAGCCCAGGCTACCAGCGACGCATCTCAAAACTCTACTCATTGAACGGGCTTGAGGAGCATGTTGCATGGGAAAAGGACTTTAGGCCCTTCTTTAACCTCACACCCAACGTTCAAAATTTAGCGAGCCATGGATTCACAGAAATGATGAACAACGCTATTGACCATTCGGGGGGGAAATCAGTCTTCGCTTGGATGAGTCAGGACGAGAGGCATCTTAGAATCATCATCTCGGACAATGGAATTGGAATTTTTGCAAAGATCACGAACGCATTGAATCTACCGGACATGCGTCAAGCACTCTTTGAGTTATCGAAGGGCAAACTAACAACAGACCCCTCAAAACACTCAGGAGAGGGCGTATTCTTCACATCGCGTATGTTCGACTCATACGAGATTACGGCAAACGGCCTGCAGTTCAATCACAGAGACGACTCCCCCAACGATTGGCTTCGAGAGGAGAGGGGGATTTTTGAGCAAGGTACGGCAGTCTTTATGCGAATTGCTCTGACGAGTCCGCGCACCGCGGCTAATGTATACTCCCAATTTACAGATGCACCAGAGGATTATGGTTTTTCGAAGACCGTGGTTCCAATGAAACTTGCAAGATATGGGGACGAGCAGTTAATTTCACGCTCTCAGGCCAAACGACTGATCGCGAGATTTGATCGCTTCAAGATTGTCATCCTCGATTTTGACGGCATTCAAGAGATTGGTCAGGCTTTTGCAGATGAACTCTTCCGCGTCTATGCCATGGCACACCCTGAAGTCGAACTATTACCCAAGAATCTGACTGCGCAGGTTGAACGCATGTGGTTGCGTACCATTTCTTCAAATATTTCCTGACCCAAATAGAGTTTTAATTTTACGTTCCTAAGCGACCGCTTCGTGTCGGACGCAGAAGTTAGAACTGAACCATTCGGTGCCGGCTTTGGCCGAAAAACTGACTATCGTTAGTCAGTTTTTCCATTTACTTTAACAGTAGACGGCGCATAGACTGTAAATAGGTTAATTAAAAGGCCTGCGTCTCGGGTGGAGTCATCCTCTGGATCAGGAATTCTTCACTGCACACTGCGAAATCACCCCACGCTGTTTGATCTCGTATTGATCCGTTCGCGATGTAGGATGAATAGTTCAGACGCATTATGCAGCTCGCTTTTTCGCGTCCCGCATAATGCGTATGCCAACGCGCGCCAGATCGCCTAATGCACCAGGTTTTTCGATGCCGATTACGACGCGGCTGCAATGCCATTCCATTAACATGCGCTGGGCGACGTGTTCTGCCAAAGCTTCCAGCAATCGATAGCGACAGGGTGCAAGCCAATCGGCAAGCTGCCGCTCGATAAGAGTATGTGTCAGGCCAAGCGGATATGTACTTTCGAGTCGTAAATCAAAAACGAGCGGACGTGAGGCTGCCCGTTCCCATTCGTATACACCGATGATGGTATACAACGTAATTCCGTCATGTGCGAGCGTGTTCGCCATCAGGCGGCGATGTTGCGCAGTGAATGCGCTACGGCAACCATGTTGCGTAGGGCCGCTTCCACTTCGGGCCATCCGCGCGTTTTCAATCCGCAGTCCGGGTTAACCCACAAGCGCTCGCGCGGAATAACAGCACATGCCTTATTCATGAGACGCTGCATTTCTTCCTGGCTCGGCACACGCGGTGAATGGATGTCGTACACGCCGGGGCCTATATCGTTCGGATAATGGAAGGCACGGAAGGCTTCCAGCAGTTCCATATCCGAGCGCGATGTTTCTATCGTAATTACATCAGCATCCATCGCGGCGATGGCGGGCAAAATGTCGTTGAATTCTGAATAGCACATGTGCGTGTGAATTTGCGTGGCGTCTCGCACGCCGCTGGTACTGATGCGGAAAGCACGCACTGCCCAGTCGAGGTAATGCGCCCAGTCCTGCCGTTTGATCGGCAAGCCTTCGCGTAAGGCGGCTTCGTCAATCTGAATGATGCCAATGCCGGCCCGCTCCAAATCCTGTACTTCGGCGCGAATCGCCAGCGCGATTTGCAAGGCGGTGGCAGCGCGAGGAATATCGTTGCGCACGAATGACCATTGCAGAATGGTGATTGGTCCGGTGAGCATCCCTTTCATTGGTTTGTCGGTCAGGCTTTGCGCGTAGCAAATCCATTCGACGGTCATTGGTTGCGGGCGTGAAATGTCGCCGTAGATTATGGGGGGTTTAACGCAGCGCGAGCCGTAGCTTTGGACCCACCCATATTGCGTAAAAGCGAAGCCTTTCAGTTGTTCGCCGAAGTATTCCACCATGTCGTTGCGTTCGGCTTCACCATGCACCAGCACGTCTAGCCCCAGTTCTTCCTGCTTGGCCACCACATGGCGGATTTCAGCCTGCATTGCCGTGCGATATTGCTCCTCGTTTAGTTTGCCTTGCTTGTAGCCAGCGCGGGCACTGCGGATGGTTGCGGTTTGCGGAAAAGAGCCAATGGTAGTGGTCGGGAAAGCAGGCAGTTTGAATTGCGCTTGCTGTGCAGCGATGCGCTGGGCAAACGGCGTAGAGCGTTTTTCTTCGGCAGGTTTCAGGGCTGCAATACGCTGACGCACTTCACGATCATGTCGCAGCGGCGAGTACACCCGGCTTTCCAATGCAGCATTGGTTTTTGCCAATTGAGGGGCGATGGCGTCCTTACCGTGCGATACACCGTGCGCCAAGGTGACAACCTCCACGAGCTTTTGCGTGGCAAATGCCATCCAGCTTTTGACGGTTTTATCCAGTCCGGTTTCTTGGGCTAAATCCACCGGCACATGCAACAGGGAACAACTGGGTGCAACCCATAGTCGATCCCCCAGTGTTGCGAGTAACTCGTCGAGGATAGCCAACGAAGCAGGCAAGTTGTTGAGCCAGATATTGCGCCCATCCACGATACCGGCAGAAAGAATTTTGTCCGCCGGAAAATTGCGGATAAAGCTATCAGCCTGCTGCGGAGCGCGCACCAAGTCAATGTGCAGGCCTGCGACCGGCAAGGCTTTTAGCGCTTCGGCATGATCTTCCACGCTGTCGAAATAGGTGGCGAGCAGAATTTTGGGGGCGTCCTGCGCCAGGCTGGCATAGGTGTGAGCAAGTGCTGCCACCCATTCCTGCGGCAGATCGAGTGCCAGCACAGGTTCGTCAATCTGCACCCACTCCACGCCTTGCGCTTTCAGTCGCTGCAGAATTTGCTTGTATACCGGAATCAGCTTGGGCAATAAATTCAGGCGGCTCAGACCGGCATGTTTTTCTTTACCGAGATACAGATAAGTGAGCGGACCAATTAATACCGGCTTGGCGTTGATCCCCAGTGCCTGCGCTTCCCCTACTTCATCGAATAGCCATGAGCTATTCAAATTGAATTCGGTGGAATTCAGGAATTCCGGGACAAGATAGTGATAGTTGGTGTCGAACCACTTGGTCATTTCCATGGCGGGCTGTTGTGCATTGCCGCGCGCAAGCTGGAAATACTGCTCCAATGTTGATGGACCTGTAAAACCGAATCGTTCGGGCACGGCACCCAAGAGGACGGTCATGTTCAACATTTGGTCGTACCATGCGAAATCCCCAGCCGGAATCAGAGCAATGCCCGCATCGCGCTGCACTGCCCAGTACCGTGCTCGCAATGCTTTGCCGATGGCGAGCAGGGATGCTTCGTCCAATTGGCCATTCCAATACGATTCCAAAGCCTTTTTTAGTTCGCGTTGCGCGCCGATGCGCGGAAAGCCGAGATTGTGCGTGATTGTCATAATGATCCTTCGTTTGAAAGGATAGTATCTTCGGCAAATTCCTATTATTATGCAAAATCATTATTTTCGTGTTCATCATTAAATTATTTAATAATGCTATCCATTCTGGAATTGCGCCATTTACGGATGCTGGAAGCCTTGGTCGGGAGCGGCAATCTGTCGCGTGCCGCGCAACGCTTACACCTGACGCAGTCGGCGATTTCGCATCAGGTCAAACAGATGGAAGATCATTACGGCGTTCCGTTGTTCGAGCGCAAAACCCAGCCTTTGCGACTGACGGCTGCCGGACAGCGGCTGCATGCCTTGGCGGGAGGTGTGCTGGCGCAGGTGGCAGAAGCCGAGCGCGATATCGCGCGCATCGTGGAAGGACAGGCCGGACGCTTGCGCGTAGCAGTTGAGTGCCATACTTGCTTCGAGTGGCTAATGCCCGCGATGGATGTTTTTCGTGAACATTGGCCCGAGATCGAGTTGGATTTGGTATCCGGTTTTCATGTTGATCCGCTGGCGCTACTGCGCGAAGACCGCGCCGACCTTGCCGTGGTATCTGAGTACCGCAAGAACGGAATGACCTATCACCCCTTATTCGGTTTCGAGATCGTAGGCATTGTTTCTTGTTTGCACAAATTGGCGCAAAAGGAATACCTCACTGCACATGACTTTGCCGACGAAACGCTGGTGACCTACCCGGTACCTGAAGAGATGCTGGACGTTATCCGAAATTTCCTGAAACCCCTCGGCGTTGAGCCTAAACGGCGCACCGCCGAACTGACCGTTGCGATTTTACAATTGGTTGCCAGCCGTCGGGGTATCTCCGCCATGCCGAATTGGGCGGTTCAGAGCTATTTGAAAACCGGCTACGTGCAGGGCATGCGTCTAGGCAAGGATGGATTGTTCGGTGAGCTGTATGCCGTCACACATGTGGCGGCTGCACAAGCTGCCTACATGCAGGATTTTCTGGAAACCGTGCGGACGGTCAGCTTTAACCGTTTGCCGGGGTTGATTCCTTTAATGATCCGCGGGGATGAGGTTTAACTTAAAGGGCACCTCTAAAAATTCAAATTTCGTCACAATACTTTGTTGCTCGCAAAAAATGTTTCCTTACATATCAATTATATGCTGCGTCAACATTTTTTATTCGCGCCTAGTCTTGTTTAGAACTTTGAATTTTTAGAGGTGCCCTTAAGGCAATGCTGAACAAGTCCCACCGTTCGGGCTGAGCCTGTCGAAGCCATTTGCAAGTGGTACGTTTCGACAAGCTCAACGCGAACGGACTTGTTCTGCGTAGCCTTCCCAAAGGTAATGGTAGTTGGTTTTAGCCGCCCATCTTGGCCATTTCGGCTTGCATTTCTTCGGGCGTCACATCGCGCGTATGGGTGGCTATCGACCAGCGGTGACCAAACGGGTCTTCCATTTGACCGTAACGGTCGCCCCAAAACATATCCGCAATAGGCATGGTGATTTTTGCACCCGCTGCTACGGCTTGCGCCATGGTTTCGTCCGCGTTCTCGACTTGCAAATGGATCGTGATCGGCGAGCCTTTCAATGTTTTTGGTCCAAGTGCGCCCCATTGCGGGTTTTCTTCAGCGAGCATCAATTGTGAGTCGCCAATCTGAACAGAAGCGTGCATGAGTTTGCCGTCTGGGCCCGGAAGGCGCATTAACTCTATTGCATTGAATGCCTTTTTGTAAAACTCAATAGCCTCCAACGCGTCTGCACAGATGATGTGCGGAGTGATCGAATGCATGCCATCAGGAATAGCTTTGACTTTTAAACTGGTCATCGTAATTCTCCTAGATTATTGATAAATATTAAAATTACTTACTTCTCGCGCGTACTACCTGTTGATAAGCTACTTATTGATCAGGCACGGTGAAGTATTAACTCTGTTCGGGCTGAGCTTGTCGAAGCCCATTCACCTTTCGACAGGCTCAAGGCGAACGGACTCTGGCCTAATCAATAGTTCGCGTCGTAAGCTCGCTGTATATCTGCAATCATGATCTTCGATAGTGAGTATTGCTTGCATTACACGTCCCGCTTTCACAGGGTCCGGGTCACTTATCAATTGTATGAGTTGCTTGGGAACAATCTGCCACGACACGCAGTATTTATCGTCCAGCCACGCGCATTGACTGGGCTTGCCGCCAGCGACCAATGCGTCCCAGTAGTAGTCCACTTCTTCCTGGGTTTCGCAATTCACGACGAAAGAGGTTGCAGGTGAAAATTTGTACATCGGTCCGTTGAGCGCCATAAATTGGCGTCCCTCCAGCTCAAAATTTGCGGTCATCACTGTGTTCTCTGGCATGGGCGCATTTTTGCCGTAGCGATTCACACCCAATATTTTTGAGTTTTTAAAAATAGAGACGTAATAGTTCATTGCCTCCTCAGCTTGCCCGCTAAATAATAAACAGGTGGTGATTTTTTGCATTGTTTTCCTCCTATTTTTGCTGAAAATGATTAAGTAGCAGTGCCAGATAGTTCGCTAAACGGTCGAATGTGCTGTTCCAGCCTTCGTTATGTCCCTCTTGCTCAGCCAATGACTGAAATGGTGTTTGCCTTAGCACCATGGTAGTTTTTCCATGATTCTCGGTTAGGGTCATAGTAATTAGGTTTTCCAGGCCTCGCTCGCCTGTTTCTTCCCAAGCAAAAGTAAATACCAGTAATTCAGGCTCGACCACCTCACGAAATTCGCCACCGTGCCATAACAAATCTCCGGTTTCAACTGAACGCAAACAATTGCGCCAGCGAGCGCCCGACCGCGCATCCCACATCACATTGACCGCGGGATGGTGACTTGGCCCCCACCAATTCAGCGCGTGCTTGGGATCAGTCCAAGCCTTCCACACTAACGCTCTTGGCGCATCGAATGTTCGAGTGATGATGAGTTCGTTGGGTTTTCCGGTGGATGTTAAATAGGCATCGAGCCGCGCCAGCGTTTGCTCGCCACCCTCAATCGCGCCAAATTCAGCCATAGCTTTGCGTTGCGCTTCTGATTCCAGGATTATTCGCAGTGTGACCTGCGTCTGATCGCCCAAGTCTTGCAACGTCAGGGTGGCGTGGAACTCGGCATGGTCAGGGTCGTCGCCTCCGTGCTCGTAAGCCATGTAAGTCGGCTCGGTGATGGTGGTGTAGCGAATCCAGTTGTTGTAATTTGTGCCTGGGCTACCGTCTGCGTTGGCGGGTGCGTGCATGATGTAGCGCCACAGTCCGCCCACACGCACGTCCATCTCAAAAATCGTATTGGTGAAACCGTTTGGCCCCCACCAATGTTGAATGTGCTCGGGCCGGGTAAACATTTGCCAGACGCGCTGGATGGGCGCTTTTACGGTACGGGTAAGGACAATCTCGTTGGATTTTTCGGGAGCCAGAATAGACATGGTCAGATGCCTTTCTTGATCATCGCGACCAACTGGTCGAGCGCTGTTCCCCAGCCGCTTTCAAATCCCATCACAGCGTGTTGCTTGCGACCTGTTTCATCCGCGTGGATCACCGTGGCAGTGTAGCGTGTGCCGCCGGGGTGGCCTGCCAGTTCGATCATGGCGGTGAACTTGAAATCTGCCTGTTCGTCTCCGCAAGTTGGGCTGGGTGTGCTGGGGCGAAAGCCTGGCAACAAGGCATTAGTCCAGACCAGTTTTTCGTTGGGGATGACTTCCAGGTAGCAGCCGGTATTGGGGAATTCCTTACCTTCCGGCGACTGCATGGTGGTGCGGAACATGCCGCCGGGACGCAGATCAATCTCAGCGTCTATTGTTTTCCACGGCAGCGGGCAAAACCATGGTTTGAGCAGCGCTGGCTCCGTCCATGCACGCCAAACAAGTTCTTTGGGGACATCGACAATGCGCTCAAAAGTGAGGTCAAGTTTTGGGTTGAATTGGCTATATGTTCCGTTGGTCTTCACTTTAACTCTCCTTTGGTGAGGTTGATATCGTGGTCAGGGTTTTGATGCAGCGTGAGTAAATAAGAATCCAAGCGGTCCAGCCGCTCTTCCCAAAACTGTTTGTATTGACCAATCCAGTCCATCGCCGCTTTGAGCTGTTCACCGTCAATGCGGCAGGGCCGCCACTGCGCGTCGCGCCCTTTAGTGACCAACCCAGCTTTTTCCAGCACTTTGATGTGCTTTGATACGGCAGGCAAGCTCATTGCAAATGGCGCAGCAAGCTCGTTAACCGATGCTTCACCCTTGGCCAGACGCGCCAACATCGCCCGCCGTGTGGGGTCGGCCAAGGCGGAAAAGGTCGCGCTGAGATGGTCTATGGAGACATTCGTGGACATGTGTATCTATCCAGTTGGATAATTAACTAGTTGGTTTATTATCAGGCAGAGTTTTAAAACTGTCAATCGAATGGAATTCTCAGTTGATGCCGAGTGCGATTTGGGAGACTGTGCCAGAAGCTAATTTTTTGGATGCAGGTAAAACTTCCATAGCTTTAGCAATCTTATGGCTCTCTTCTACAAGTTTGGCCACGCTGTCAGGCATTTCATCCACAACACTGAATTCACTCGATGAGCTTTATGTTTCTCCTACATTGCCATTTATACACAGAGCGGCAATTGGTCAGAAGAAATTTTTTCAAAGGTGAAGACCACGAAGCGTAACGGGCGTACTTAAATCCGTTCACCCGAGAATCGGCTAATATATTATTTGTGTTCAAGCCGTTACCGCTCAGATGCGAAGCACTAAATAGCTGCCAAAAGAGATAGTTCTTTCAAGGCTCCCCACTGATGTGGCCCATTATCTTTAGTGGAATACAGCTTAACCAACGGGATTCCTTCTGTCGTTCCTTCTTGTCTCAAGAGGATAGCTAAATGATGCCCTCCTTCATACAAAATAAAGTTTGGACCCATAATCCTCGTTAATTTCTCCCGAGCTTCTCTTAGGGAGCCGCAATTAAATACAAGCTGACTAGCTGCTAATGCTTTGTAAATATGCAAATCATCCCGATTCACATAGTGGTTTTTGAATTCTTCAGTATTCACGCTATAAATAACAATTGCCATATCAATTTTTCCTTGTTTATTTGGGTGCGCACAAAGTGAATTTGCCCACCCGTTACGGATGTTTACGGATGTTATTACGGAGAGAGCAAGAAAGGAGGTGGAGAATCAGGCGGTACACGGCTATCTAATCCCCATAATTGATAGTCGTCGGTTAAGGTTTTAAGAAAGGCGACAATTGCCTTTTCCTCTTCTGGGCGCAAGCCCAGATTACCCAATTCACTGCTATTCATATTCTGGGGAACTTCGGGTTGGGGCCAACCTGACTTGCCGAACCTTGGATCTGTGTTATCCCGTGCCGCACCCAAGATATCGCGGCTATTATAAAAATGCACAACCTGCTCCAGCGTTTCCAATACGCCGTTATGACCATAAGGCGGCGTCAGTGCAATATTTCTCAGCGTCATGACTTTGTGCTTACCGATCTCATTGCCTTCAGGGTCTTTGGCTGCAATATCGCTACGACCACCAAGTCCCAGATCAGGCTCCGGGTTATTCGGTATTTTTACATTACGTGGCAAGCCGATGTTGTCGTAAGTAAAATCGGTAAACAGCGGCAGCATTAGTTCGCCGTTTTTGTTACGGGTTGCCTCGCTGGTATGGCAGGCGGCGCAGTTGCCTTTGCCATTGAATAGCTTTAAGCCTTTTTCTTCAATAACGGTTAAAGTGGTTTTTCCAGCCAACACATAGTCGAATTTGGACGTAAACTTATTAAAAACAGAGGTTTTTTCAAATTCGCCGATGGCTTTTGTCGCAAGATTAAAGACTTTGTCAGCTTTAGCAACATCCAGATTGATACCATAGGCTTCCCGGAACAGTTCCTTATATCTTTTCTCCTCCTTTATACGATCAACCACCGCCTTTTCGCTGGACATTGCCATTTCGAGCGGATTTAGCAAAGGTTTTTGCGCCTGCTCGCTCAAGTCTTTGGCGCGCCCATTCCAGAATTGGCCTCCTACAAACAAGCCTGCATCTTGATTCCAATGAAATGAAGGACTATGTGCCGCATAACTTATGCTTGGAGTATTTAACGTACCTGTGAGATTGGTAATCGAGCCTTTCGAAATGGCAGTGCCATTTTTGACGTTATCCGGGTCAACAAACGCTGGGACCACTTTACTAGCCAAGTCATTACCCCCTGCCGGCTGTAGACTGTGACAACTAGCGCAAGATTGGTTTCTGTTCAGAGACAGATTTTTATCCTGGAATAAAAATTTACCAAGTTGCTGTACCTCTCTCAACGGTTCTTTAGCTTGAGAGGTAAAGCTGACTAATATCAATATTAATAAAACAACGCTTCGCAATTTCATAAATAAAATCCCAGTAAAAGATATACACAAAGAGAGATGCCATCCATAGCGAATGATTATACAGTTAATAATGATTCTTATTCAACATACAAATTAAAAAATAATACGGAACGCTGCTAACTCAATTTTGGCATGCTCCACGATGGCTGGATACGGATCATCCAGCCATGCATGCACTGCCACTTGTGATTGCTCGTAGGCCCGCTTGATCATATTCTGCGGCGTGGAATACCGGCGCGCTAAATACTGGCCTACAGAGCGCATCGCCCCTCGGCATTTGGAACAGCACGCACTATAATCGGCAGAATTTTGAATAATTTTGATCACAATTTCCAAGCCACATTCCTGACAAGGCGATCAAGACTACAGGGCACCTCTAAAAATCCAATTTTGCGAGCAGCCGCTTTGCGGCTTGCCTGCTTACCCCGTTTCGTCACAATACGGCGTTACTCGAAAAAAATTATCGCTTACATATCAACTATATGCCGCGCTCAAATTTTTTACTCGTGCCTTGTATTGCTTAGAAACTTGAATTTTTAGAGGCGCCCTACATGCCACGTTCTTGAGGTGAGTAAACTCCAGAAGATCTTTCAACATCATGTCGCTGATCACGGATAAAACAAGATGCGTCCACTAGGCACTGTGCTACGGCGCTGGCGCATGCGCAGGATTCTTAAGCGCCATCCGATACCTCACTGTATCTGGCAAAGTGTGACACGGCGCGTGTTGGTGTTAAGAGGACTGGATGCAGTTCAAATGGCGCACCTGCGCGAGTTGACGACGTGGTTTCTGGATCAAAAATCAATCACCGGCGCTCGGGGTTTGGAAGTGACGCCCTCAATGAGGGTGGCGGTGGCAGCTCAAGCCTGTTTGTTAATCCTGAATCTGGGAGTGGAGTATTTCGACGGGTGGGTCGAGGTCATACTCTATCCGGGTGCGTTTCGCGTTAATCATGCACAGACAGATGCCATTGGCCTGGTGCACAACGAAGCAAGCATTTTAAGTGGCGAGTCATGGTTGCGCGGTCCGGTAATTTTATCTTGGGATGACGTGGAGCGGGATACCTATCATTTTCAGGCCGGCCACAATGTTGTGTTGCATGAGTTCGCACACAAGCTGGACGCTCTCAATGGGGTAACGAATGGCATGCCGCCACTGCGTCGTGGCATGAGTCGGGGAAAATGGGCCGAGGCATTGAGTGAGGCCTACGCGGCACTTTGCCTGCAAGTGGCAGCGGGAAAATCAACCTTTATCAAGCCTTATGCTGCCACATCCCCGGCGGAATTTTTCGCGGTATTGAGCGAGTATTTTTTTACGGCACCAGATATTCTGAAAAACTTCTACCCCAGTGTCCACAAGCAACTGACGGTGTTTTACCGACAGGCGGCATCACGTTAATACATTCTGGAAAAAACAGTTAGCCACGATGAGCATGGGGAATATATCTCAAATTTTTCCTCAGTCAGCCTCCACTCGCTGAATCGGGGGTGGCTTTCCCTCCCTATCAATCTTGAAATCAACCGCTTGATTTGTCCACGCGTAACCCAATTGGTTTAAATAGTAGTGAACAGTGACCTTTGCAGACTTTGACTCCATTTCCGTGTTCGAGACCGGAGACTTTCAATTAGAGTGAAATAGAGTAGATTTTAAAAAGCCACATGGATTAGTCTCGCATCATCATTCAGAGAGCTGGAAAGCTAACGGTTTCTGATTTCCTCCTCACTAGTTACAGGAAGCAGATCGTCGTTCACTGCGATGCTGAAAACTGCCGATGTATTAATGAATGAAGCAAGGCCTCGGTACGCCACCGAACAGACGTACCGTGCTGCAATGCATATTGTGTGCAAATTGACGCATAGTGCAAACAGAAAACGCGTTGAGTCTAGCTGGAACCACTTGGCAAGGACAGAAAAAACTGAAGGAACAATTGATTAAACTGAAAGAGGAGATAATGCCGTGCTGCAATCAAGAGAAGGTCATGAAGTTCCTAAGGTTACTTTCCCGATACGAGTCAACAATGAATGGCAGAAAGTAACCAGCGATGCATTGTTCAAAGGCAAAACCGTGGTGCTGTTCGCACTGCCCGGAGCCTTCACCCCCACCTGTTCCAGCGCCCACTTGCCACGCTACAACGAGCTTGCAGGGGTATTCAAGAAGAATGGCATCGACAGCGTCATTTGCCTGTCGGTAAACGACCCTTTCGTAATAGCTGCCTGGAAGGAGGATCAGCATGCCGAAAACATCTACTTCCTGCCCGATGGTAACGGTGAATTCAGCGCAGGCATGGGCCTGCTGGTGGATAAGTCGGACATCGGCTTAGGAAAGCGGAGCTGGCGTTATTCCATGTTGGTGAAAGATGGTGTGATTGAAAAAATGTTTATCGAAGCGGAAGAGCCGGGCGATCCCTTCAAGGTTTCGGACGCCGATACTTTGTTGAATTACATCAACCCCAATGCCAGTCTGCCGGCGCAGATAACCCTGTTCAGCAAGCCTGGCTGTCCGCATTGCGCCCGCGCCCGCAAGATGCTGACAGAAAAGGGCTATCGCTTTGAAGATATTGAACTGGGCAGTCACGGCATCAGTTTCAGCTCCCTGAAAGCGGTGACCGGACAAGGTACCACGCCGCAGGTGTATATCGATGGTCAACATATTGGTGGGGCGGACGAACTGGAAGATTGGTTGGCGAAGTGAATTTTCGCGGGTCGGACTGAAACCCGAGCCGCATCTGCCTTATGCTGTTGCGAAGTACCCAATTCTTGCATAGGAATGTTTCCTCATGAATCCAATTAATGTCGATGTCGCCATTATCGGCGCAGGCACCGCCGGGATGGGAGCCTACCGGGCCGCCCTGTCCCATACCGAATCCGTTTTGCTGATCGAAGGTGGAGCCTATGGTACGACTTGCGCCCGTGTCGGCTGCATGCCCAGTAAATTGCTGATTGCCGCAGCGGAAGCCGCTCACCATGCCCGCCACAGTGACCCATTCGGGGTGCATGTGGAATGCGTATCTATTGATGGTGCGGCGGTGATGGCGAGAGTGCAGCGGGAACGTGACCGTTTTGTCGGTTTCGTGCTGGAGACCGTCGACTCCTTTCCGCAAACCAACCGTTTATCGGCAAATGTGCGTTTTCAAAATGCTAATACCCTGGTAACTCAGCATGGCCAGTTGATCCACGCCAGGCGCATTGTGATCGCCAGTGGCAGCATCCCGGTCTTACCGCCATTGCTAGAAGGTTTGAGCACGCACCTACTGACCAATGAATCGGTGTTTGATTTGCCCACTTTGCCGAAAAGTCTGGCGGTGTTCGGTTCGGGCTTTCTCGGTATTGAATTGGGCCAGGCCATGGGCCGCTTGGGGGTAAACATCAAGATTTTCGGCGTAGGCGGTGGTATTGTCGGCATTCGTGACGAAGCCATGCGCGCTTATGCTAATGCAGCCTTCAATGAAGAGTTTTATCTGGATGCATCAGCTCAGGTGAAATCGGTCGCCGAAACCGCCACCGGAGTGGATGTTCATTTCCTGCACCGGGACGGTACATGGAAAACCGAGTCGTTCGACTACTTGCTGGCGGCGACCGGCCGTGCTCCCAATGTCGCCGGATTGGGGCTGGAAAACACCGGCTTGGAATTGAACAATTTGGGTGTGCCAATGTTTGACCGCTTTACCATGCAGTGCGGTAACAGCGCAATTTTTATTGCCGGCGATGTCAGCAATGAGACTCCCCTGTTGCACGAAGCTGCCGATCAGGGTCGCATAGCTGGCGACAATGCCGGGAGTTACCCCGATGTGCGGGCCGGCTTACGCCGAACGCCGCTGTCCGTGGTGTTTACCGAACCACAAGTCGCGTCGGTGGGTTTGAACCTGGAGCAGATCCGCCAACATTACCAGAGTCGCTACGCCGTGGGCCAGGTATCTTTCGAAGGCCAGGGCCGCAGCCGCGTGATGCTGCGCAACAAAGGCATGCTTAAAGTCTACGCTGAACTGGGTAGCGGCTTGTTCCTGGGGGCGGAAATGTTCGGTCCGTCCGCCGAGCATGTCGGACACCTAATGGCTTGGGCCGTACAGAAATGCATGACGGTTTCAGAGATGCTGGAAATGCCATTTTATCATCCGGTCATCGAAGAAGGACTGCGCACCGCCTTGCGGGATCTCAACCATAACCTGCACATGGGCCCGGAAATGATCAAGCGTTGTATGGATTGTGGACCCGGTGCGTGACAGTGTCCTCTTCACACGTTGAATCGGGGCGGTCGCCTCTGCTTGCCAATGTTGAAAATAAAACGCTTGACTCAACCACGCGTAAGCCATTGATCTACAAAAGTGAGTAACGGCCTTTGCGGTGGCCGAAATGCGAAGTCGGCGAAGCTATTAACGAACCCTCATGAGTATCGCGAGAGTCATCGAGTTTGGTTAATCGAGATTAATGAAGCTGCTATAGCAGGTTAACTATAACTTTCAGGAGAATTTACCATGTCTATTTCCATGTATCAGGCTTCAGTTCCGCCCATTATTCATACTTTAAGTAACTTAAGGGCTATATTAGAAAAAGCTGGCGCGTATGCTGACGCTAAAAAAATTGCACCCTCGGTTCTAGTTAATGCACGGCTCTACCCAGATATGCTCCCGCTTTCACGCCAGGTTCAGATTGCATCAGACATTGCCAAGGGTGGCGCTTGCCGCCTTGCAGGAGTTGAGCCGCCGAAGTATGAAGACAACGAATCCACTTTCCCAGAGTTAATGGCACGACTAGACAAGACGATTGGCTTGCTTGAAACCTTCAAGCCCGAGCAAATTGATGGTGCTGAAGATAAAACCATCAACCTGCCTTTGCACGACAGGACGCTCACCTTTAAAGGTTTGCCCTACTTGCTCGATTCCGTGCTGCCCAATGTGTATTTTCATGTAACTATCGCCTACGCGATCTTGCGTCATAACGGGGTGGAGATCGGCAAACAGGATTTTTTAGGAAAATTTGACTAGCCTAAAAGGCTAGGCTTAGCCACCAAACATGTTAAGCGGCATCCAATAATTATTACTTCCGGCATTCATTTCACCAGGACTATAAATATAAAATCCGCACACTTGGTCAACGATCATTGATGTGATGCGTTTTAGAAAGAAGTATGTTCTGAATTTTTTAGAACCACTCAGTGTTTGATTGGAACTAAATATTAGTTTCTATCTCCGACTATTAGTTAAAAAGCTTTACAGGGGCCAAATCGGAATCGCTTCGCAAATTTATCGGGTAGCAATTCTGTAAATTAGATTGTTAAGTATGCTAAATAGTGGAGTACAGAGATGATGAAGACATCAAAAATTTGTCTGTCTTTGACCTTAATCATGACCCTGTTTGTAGGAGCATCGACTAGTGAGACAGTATTTGCGGCAGGCAGAGGGCACGGCGGTGGCTGGCACGGAGGTGGACGGGTGGGCATCTATCTCGGTGTACCTTTTGGTTTTAACTATGGATATTATCCGTACTCATACTACGGGTCGCCGTACTATAGGTCGCCGTACTACGGGTCGCCGTACTATGGGTCGCCGTACTATGGGTCGCCCTATTATTATTCGCCTGCGCCGGTAATTTACACCGAGCGAAGGGATGACCCACAGATAAAAACACAGGAAGCACCGAAAAATTCGTCACAAAAAGCTCAGGCCTCTTGGTGGTATTACTGCGCCGATTCAAAGGCCTACTATCCGTATGTTAATAAATGTCCAGGAGGTTGGCTGCGAGTCGCACCGCAACCTGCATCCGATTCAGATGACCAACCCGTTGTAACTAATGTACCTGCGCCATGACCCATAAACTACAACTCTCTTCCGTGCTAGCTGCAGTCCTCGTGCTGAGCGCTTGTACATCGGTACCAACTGGTCCGGGTATGCTTGCGCTGCCGGGCACGGGGAAAAGCTTTAACCAGTTTCTATTTGACGACGCCGATTGCAGGCAATATGCCAGCGCTCAGGTCGGCGGCCGCACGGCAAATGAAGCAGCGGCCGATAATGGTGTGGGAAGCGCTGTGGCTGGAACTTCAATTGGCGCCAAAGAAGGCGTATTGTTAGGCGGACATAATAGCGCTGGCGTGGGTGCCGGATCTGGATTGCTCGTTGGTTCTGCGGTAGAAGGTGGCACTGGTGAAAGCTCAGGACTCACCCTTCAGCAGCGTTATGACCTTGCATATCACCAATGCATGTATGCGAAAGGCCATCGTGTCCCAGTATCGGACCCCTTGAAATATTCGCGGCAACCTGTCAAGGATAGCAATTATTCACCTTCACCGGCTCCAAGCGGGGCTCCATCGTTGCCTTCTGCTGGCTCTTTCGTACCTCCGCCGCCTCCTCGTGGGACTCCGCCTCCACCGCCTCCGGATATTTATACACCACCACTGACTCCTGAAGACACATTACCACTAATGCCTTCTGATGATTTTCAGCCACCAATACCTCCAAGCGGCAATCCGCCGTCGCCACCCCCCGATGCTTAAACATTAATGCTATCCCCGAGAGCATCTGGCTTCTAAATACATAGCCTGGCATTACGATATGCCAGGAACGCGGCAGTCCAACGATATATGTCAGCCCATGTTTCAGCAGCGCGTCAAAGGTATCTGTTCCATCCTACCCCTCCATTTTCAGCATTTTACAGGAACGTCGAACTCTATTTTTACCACCCTACCTCTGTCTAACACGGAAGCCCAAAAACGAAATGTTTGCAAATGAGGGTGAGTCCACATCTCAGACATTCAAACACCTCCACATGGAAATTATAATATTGATTCCAAGTGTCTATTTTTTCTAAAACCCGTCAAAAATATTTGTTCTTAAGGGCGCCTCTAAAAATTCAAGTTTCTAAGCAATACAAGGCACGAGTAAAAAATTTGAGCGCGGCATATAGTTGATATGTGAGCGATAATTTTTTTCGAGTAACGCCGTATTGTGACGAAAATTGGATTTTTAGAGGTGCCCTTAAGCAATCCTTAAGCTTGGTCTCTTATGCTACGCACCTCTTAATGCAATAAAGGAGGTGAAAAATGTTTCGCGAATTTAATGTCACGCTGGTTTTAGCGCTGGTGGCTGTCGTCGGGTTGACTTCATACCCAGCTTTCGCGCAAACACCTGAAGAAGTGCTGACTTCCATTCAAAGCGATGCGGCAAAGGCTACTTCGGGTTTTAAGGGATTTTCAGCTGCGCGAGGGGAGAGTTTTTTCAAGACAAAACACGGAAATGAATGGAGCTGCGCCTCCTGCCATACCGAAAATCCGGCTACGCCAGGCAAGCATGCAAAGACCGGCAAAGTCATACGGCCGTTTGCGCCGTCTGCCAATGCGGATCGGTTCACTGACCCGGGCAAGGTAGCAAAATGGTTCAAGCGCAACTGTAACGACGTGCTTGATCGAGTTTGCACACCGCAGGAAAAAGGCGATGTACTTACTTACCTGCTCACCGTTAAAAAATAATCAAGGAGATTGACATGTCGAAATGTTATAAAAATTTACCACGCGGACTTGTTGCGGCCTTGATGGTTATGAGTGTGACAATATCCATCGCACAGGCAGGTGATCGCGCTGAAGAATACAGCGGCGAAAATCGCGGCAAACCAGTTCAACCTTCACAAATTAACGCAAAATTTCAGCAGGAATGTTCTACCTGTCACATCGCATATTCGCCGGGATTGCTGCCTGCTAAATCTTGGCGCAAGGTTATGAGCGGTCTAGATAAGCACTTCGGTTCGGATGCTTCGCTGACAGATCAGGAAAACAAGGAGATCACAACTTTTCTGGTTAACAATGCTTCCCGCCGCTGGAGTGCTTCGACAGCGCCATTGCGGATCACTGAGACTGCCTGGTTTAAGCGCAAGCACGATAGCCACGAAACTTCCCCGACTGTTTGGAAGAATCCGAAGGTGAAGAGCCCGGCTAATTGTACGGCCTGTCACCAACAGGCTAACCGGGGTGATTTCAGTGAACATAATATAAAAATACCCAAGTAAAAGGAGATCATCATGAGTCAACGTATATTGGTTTGGGATGTGCCGACGCGGGTTTTCCATTGGCTGCTGGTACTGTCATTCAGCGGCGCGTTCCTAACTGCTGAGACGGAGCGTTACCGCGATATACATGTGGTGCTTGGCTACACCCTGTTGGGCTTGATCGCGTTCAGGTTGCCGTGGGGATTTTTCGGCACACACTATGCAAAGTTCCGCTCTTTTTGGTTCAAACCCGACGAAATTGTTACTTATTCGTTATCGCTGCTCAAGGGCAAGCCCCCGCATTATGTGGGACACAATCCGGCGGGAAGTGTGGCGATCTGGCTGCTGCTGATACTGGGCATCTTGTCCGGAGTGACCGGAGTAATCTTGTTTCAAGACATCGGTGGTGATGTGATGGAGGGGTTGCATGAGGCCACATCCAATGCCATGCTGGCTGTAGTATTTATCCACATAGCCGGGGTGGTGGTGAATAGCTTAATACACCGCGAAAATCTGGTGCGCTCCATGGTAACCGGTTTCAAATCCGCAGAGCCAAATGAAGGCATCCGTCGCTCATATCTCTGGGTGGGTGTCATAATGCTGGTCGGTGTTGTGGCATTCTGGGCTGGTTACCCAGCAACCGGCCTGGTGACAACAAGTGAGAAAGTGGCACAAGCCGGGCAACCCAGCAATGATTGAATATTGATATTTGTTTGCAAGCAAAAATTTAAAACACAATCGCAACAGTTCTGCGCCATTGTTTAGGTGAAAAAATGCGCATATTGGTAGTCGAAGACGATGCCCTGCTGGGCGATGCGATCCAGGCTGGTTTAAGACAATCCGGCTATGCCGTGGACTGGATGAAAGACGGGGCCTCGGCAGAGCAGGCACTCACTACTGAGCCCTACGCGGCAGTGGTTCTGGATTTGGGGCTGCCGCGTCTTTCCGGATTGGAAGTGCTGCACCGTCTGCGCAGCCGAAATATCCAAACAAATGCCCAGACACCCGTGTTGATTTTGACCGCGATGGATACGGTGGATGACCGCATCAAAGGGCTGGATACCGGTGCAGATGACTACATGGTCAAGCCATTCGACATGGGGGAGTTGGCGGCTCGCTTGCGAGCACTGGTGCGCCGCGCCAGCGGGAAGACTGACCCGTTACTGCAGATTGCCGGGGTCAAACTTGATCCTGCTGCTCATTGTGTGCTGTACCAGTACAAACCGGTTGAGCTTTCGGCCAAGGAATTCGCGTTGTTGCACGCCCTGATGCTCAACTCGGGAAAAGTGCTTTCGCGCGCTCAGCTTGAAGAACAACTTTATGCTTGGGGCGATGAGGTCGAAAGCAATACGGTGGAAGTGCATATCCATCATTTGCGCCGCAAGCTTTTCCCTGAACTGATCGAAACCATACGCGGTGTGGGCTACTTAATGCCGCGCGGCAAAGCAGTCTGAAATGTGGCGACGCGCATCACTTAAACAGCGGCTGCTTGTTTTGGCGCTGACGGCGATCACACTGGTCTGGCTCGGCGCGACGGCATTTACCTACCATAATGCGCGCAAGGAGTTCGACGAGGTGCTGGACGCACACTTGGCGCAGGCGGCTACGCTTCTGGTTGTCCAAGCATCGCATGATCTTGATGAACTTGAAACAGAACATGCGCCGCTGCCGCACAAGTATGCCCGCCGGGTCGCGTTTCAGGTATGGAATAAAGGACACCAGCTCCGCCTGCATTCCGCCAACGCTCCGCAACAACCTTTGGCAAACGAGGAGCGCGGTTTCAGCGACCATACCATCGACGGGCACCGCTGGCGCGTATTCAGCACATGGAATGAATCCGCCGAATATTTGATCCAAGTGGCGGAACGTGCCGATATGCGTGACGAACTGGCGCGCAGCATTGCTGGCAATATGCTCAAGCCGCTGTTTATTTCTTTGCCGTTGCTGGCAATTCTGCTATGGATCGCAATTGCGCGCGGCTTGCGCCCGTTGGACAAACTGACCCGCGAAGTGGAAAAGCGCGCGCCGGACAATCTTGCCGCGCTGGATGCGTCATCCGCCCCGCGCGAAGTGGTGCCGCTGATCGAACGGCTAAACCGGCTGTTCACCCGCATCGAAGCTTCCATGCAAAAAGAGCGGCGTTTTACCGCAGACGCCGCGCATGAATTGCGCACACCGGTGGCCGCGATCAAGGCGCAAGCGCAAGTGTCCAGAGCGGCTGACAGTGAAGCGGTGCGCACCCATGCGCTCGACAACGCGATTCTCGGTTGTGACCGAGCTGCCCATCTGATCGATCAATTGCTGACCCTTGCCCGCATAGACACCTTGGGCAATGACGTGACTGAAGTCTGCCAACTCAGAGTTGTCGCCGCTGAGATAATCGGCGCAATCGCCCCGACTGCACTGAGCCAACACGTACAACTAGAGTTGACAGAAGGCACCGAAGTGGAGGTGCGCTGCAACCCGGTATTACTTCGAATCCTATTGCGCAATCTGATTGACAATGCCGTGCGTCACACACAGCCGGGAACGTCGGTTTGGGTCAGCATCACCAATCAGCAAGGGCTGACTAGTCTGTCGGTGAATGATAATGGGCCAGGCATCCCGGAAGCGGAACTGACAAGGGTTACGGAAAGGTTCTATCGCCCCATTGGCACAAGCGCCAGCGGTAGTGGTTTGGGTCTATCTATCGTCAATCGTATCGCCGAGATTCATGGTGCTTCCCTGCAAATCGCACCACAGAATGAAGGGAAAGGGCTGAGCGTAACGGTAATCTTCAAACCATGATGCTGGGCTGAAATGACTGGGTTGTCCGTCAGAATATTTTGTATCTTAATCGGTGCGACCTGTATCTGTCGGCGCAAAAAAGTCGGTGCTGCTGGTTTCGGTCTGGTTGCGGTAAATACAGAAATACCCCGCGTTTCACGATCAATGGCGACAAACAGATAGCGCCGCAGCTCGACGACAAGCAGATCCTGAACCGGCGTCAGCATCGAATCACGGTGTTTGCAAACTCCTGCGTATAGTAAATTTAATCAATGTCAGATTCACCTTGTTTACGCACCTTAGGCTTAACTCCCAAGGTCTTCATTGCAGATAATATTGACTTAGGGCTGGCTTCATAGCCTGCCCATGGAGCATTCCCTTTATCCAGACGACTGTGAATATTTGATACAGTCCAGTGAGCACTACCAGTAAGCGATTCGAGTTCTTCCCAGGCTACAGGCACGCTTACTCCCAAACCCGGACGAACTCGAGCTGACCATGCCGACACAGTGGTAGCCCCAAATCCGTTACGCAAGTAATCAATGAAGATTTTCCCAACACGATTATCGGGCCCACTCTTGGATACAAAGCGCTGCGGTAGAGTTGCAGCCAGATGTTTAACAATGGTGTGAGCGAAATCCTTAACGGTATCCCAGTCTCTCAGTCGTTTGATGGGCACCACAACGTGCAAACCTTTGCTCCCACTGGTTTTTAGAAAAGAATGCAAACCAATCTCATTAAGAAAAACGCGGACAAGCTGCGCTGATTCTTGCATGATATTCCATGGCACTCCCTCACCAGGATCAAGATCAAATATCATCCTGTCAGGTTTGCCAATGGCATCCGTTGTCGCGTTCCAGGTGTGAAACTCAATCACATTCATTTGAGCTGCAGACAGAATCCCCTCAGAGGTCGAAATTTCAAGTAATGGCTCATGCTCAGGGTCAAGGGCAGCGTCAAGTTGTTTGACTCCTGGCATGCTATTTTTTTCCAAATGCTTTTGAAAAAAAAGTTGGCCTGTAACGCCAGCAGGTGCACGTACCAAAGAAACTGGCCGCCCCCTCAGATGTTCCAAGATTAAAGGAGCGACCAGACTGTAGTAGCGTACGAGGTCAATTTTCGTCAATCCACTGGATGAATCTATGATGCGGTCAGGGTTCGTGACATTTAATGAGGCTTGAAGCGAAGTCAGCCTTACAGGCTTTGTGGAAATGGAATGCACAGGTTTCTCACGAATAATGGCCTTGGCATTTTTGTCAGCTCTAAGGCCATGGAAAACCGAGTGACGAATATGACCGCTCTTCGTCCACTCACCGAATGAAACTTCAGCCACTAGGGTTGGCTTAACCCAGTGTGCCTTATTATCGATTTCAGTAGCTTTGCTAAATAGACTGCGGTCAGCCGGAATTCCATCCAGTTTCGCCTTCAGATCTTTGAGAGTCTTTTCGTTAAATCCAGTGCCTACATTGCCCGCGTATTGCAGCTCACCTTTTTCGTCATAAACGCCAAGCAGAAGCGAGCCGATATGCGAACGGGAGCCCTGCGGGTCCGTATAGCCACCAATAACAAATTCTTGTCGCTGCTTGCACTTCAGTTTTATCCAATCAGTTGATCGGCGCGGGACGTAAGTGGAGCTTTTACGTTTGCCAACGATACCTTCCAATCCCAGATGGCATGCTGTAGCCACAATATCGCCTGGTGGCGCATCAAAAACATCACTGAAACGTATCTGATCCGGTGTTGAATTTTCAAAGAAAGTTTTAAGTAAGGCCCTACGCACAATCAAGGGAGCCAATCTTAAGTCGTACCCGTCATAGAATGGCACATCAAAAAGGTAGTAAATGATACTTTGGGTCTTCGAGCTATCAAAAGCACCTTGCAAAGCTTGAAAATCAGGGAGTCCATGCTCATTGAGCACTACGATTTCGCCATCAAGCCATCCCGGCTTTAAATTCATGTCATCTATGGCCTTTGCCAATGTAGGTAATTTATGCGACCAATCATTTCCGTTACGCGTGTACAAGTGAATTTTATTGCCATTTATCCTGGTCAATATTCTGTAGCCATCAAATTTTATTTCATATAACCATTCAGCCGGATCCTTTGGAGGCGCATCCATGAGTGTGGCAAGTTGAGGCTGAAGCATCAGCGGTATCTCCGCTTTAACGCCTTTTTCGAAAATGCCTGAAATTATTTTTTTTTTGGACGCAGGTAATTCTTCAGGTAGCTTTGCAACCTTTTGGGTTTCGGACACAAATTTGGCAACGCTGTCAGGCATTTCATCGACAACGCTGAATTCACTCGAAGGACGAACGTACTCATCCTTTTCCTTGATAAGTAACCATGGATCTTGCTTTTCCCCATTGCTTTTCATGCGAACGAGCGCCCAATGGCCATGTAATTTGACTCCACGAAGTTCAAATTTCAGATTACCCTCGCGATAATTTTTATGAGGATCTTCAAGTGGAATCCAGGTTCCTTTGTCCCAAATGATGACCTTGCCTGCGCCGTATTGCCCTGCTGGAATTTGTCCTTCAAAGCGGTTGTAGGAAATAGGATGGTCTTCCACATGCACTGCCAAGCGCTTGTCTTTGGGATCAAAGCTTGGCCCCTTGGGAATAGCCCAACTTTTCATCGCCCCATCAAGCTCAAGCCTGAAATCATAATGCAGACGAGAGGCCCAATGTTTTTGAACAACAAACGATAGAGCTTTCTCGTTCGCTTGCCCGCCTTCAGCGGGTTCAGAAGTTATAGAGAAATTGCGTTTGGCTTTATAGGTTTTAAGTGGGTCTGGCTTTGCCATGTTCTCTAACGTTTAGGAGGCACGAGATTTTTTCTGTGCTATCGAGTTGGCCAATACCTTTTTGCTGCTTTTTGCAGGTTTTTCTGGCACCTTGCTATCGTCATCCTTATTATTAGCTTTCTTTAGACTATTCCGGAGCAGTTCAGCAAGGTCAAAAATTTGCGCCCCGCTTTGTGGTGGTTCTAATTGTTCAGGTTGAGAAACAGATTGAATGTCACCACTTTCAACTTTTTGGTGGACCAGCTCCATAATCTTATCTTTGAAAGAGTCGTGGAATTCATCAGGATTCCATTTTGAACTCATGCTATTTACCAATTGTGCAGCCATCTTTAATTCTTTATCTGTAAGTCCTGTACTTTTCGTTCCTTCAGCAGGAAGATTCAATTCTTCCCAACTACGAATTTCATCACCCCAGCGCAGCAAATTAAGGATTAACGCAGGACCTGATGGAATAAGAGCGGCAAGATGCTGCCTGGTTTGAATGACGACGCGAGCAATTCCAATACGCTGAGTTTCAATGAGAGTTTCTCGCAGGAGGGCGTAAACTTTTTCTCCCTTGTTGATCGGAGCAGTGAAGTATGGTCGCTCCAGATAAACGAAGGGTATATCGGTTGCCGGCACGAACGTTTCTATCTCAATTGTTTGCGTGGTCTTTGGGTAAGCAGCTAAAATTTCTTCTTGGCTCAGAACAATATATTGACCATCTTTATATTCAATGCCTTTGACGATGTTTTCCTTGTCAATTTCTTTGCCAGTTTTTTTGTTAATACGCTTGTACCCCACCGGATCCATACTGCGCTTGTCCAGCCAATCGAAATCCACCCCTTTTTCAGTAGTCGCGGAATAAAGGGCTATTGGAATATGCACTAAGCCAAAAGTGATAGCACCTTTCCATAAAACACGATTACTTGAAGTACTCATAATCTGCCTTGGGCGTTATATTTTTAAGTGTGAAATCCAGTAAAGAAATTCACAGATGTTGGTTAATGGAATTTAATTCCAAGCGGACGATCGCTTTATTATTAAAAATTTTTGTAAAAGACTGCGCGAAAATTCAAACATGGTCGGTACGGTAGCGTACAGAGCAAGTCATGCAACGGAGATAAAATTTAAAAAAATTAATTTTCTTAAGGTTAAGAAAATGCAGCTTTATGCCAAGGAAATTTGGCATGTGGATGAATCAAAATTAGATACTCAAGCATTGTCATGGTTGTCCAGAGCAGTCGAAATGAATATCAAACAAATATTGAATCTTATCAAAGCCACTTTTTCAGCGTGGATTGACGACAATGCACAAAGCATGGGAGCAGCACTTGCCTATTACACAGTGTTTTCGATTGCACCACTTCTACTGATTGTTATGTCTATCGCTGGGCTAATTTTTGGAGTTGAAGCGGCAAAGGGAGAAATTTTCGCTCAGCTGGAGGACTTAATGGGAAAAACCGGAGCGTCGGGAGTGCAAGGATTGCTCGAAAGCGTTAGTAACCCTGCGGAGAGTGTATCTGCCGCTATTATCGGTGTGATTTTGCTCCTGATTGGTGCGACTACAGTATTCGCCGAGTTACAGGACGACCTGGATAGGATATGGCGTGCACCAAAAAGAACCGAAGATGCGGGGATATTTGGATTAATCCGCACGCGAGTACTTTCTTTTGGAATGATCTTGGGAATAGGTTTTTTATTGATTGTTTCGCTCATATTAAGTGCTGCATTGGCAGCATTGGGGAAATGGTGGGAGCCTTTATTGGGCGGATTTGGCCTCCTCGCAAATTTAGTCGATATAACAATGAGTTTTGTGCTGATTACTAGCGCATTCGCAATGATCTACAAATTAATGCCACGAATGAAGATAGATTGGCGCGATGTGTGGATTGGTGCGGTGGTGACAGCGTTCCTGTTTACAATCGGCAAATTCCTGATCGGTCTTTACATTGGCAGAAGTGGCGTTGCTTCAGGATTCGGAGCGGCAGGTTCGCTCGTCGTTTTATTGGTATGGATATATTACTCTGCTCAGATCTTTTTTATGGGCGCTGAATTTACGCGGATTTACTCTTATACGTTTGGATCGCGCAAAGATCAGCCCACGCAAACGGCAACCATTTTAGCTGAGGAAATGGATACTCGTATTTCTTGAATATTTGGTTAAGTATGCCATGCCAAAATGACGCCCCTGAAGCATAAGGAACTCTTCCTTCAAATTTTCCCACCTGGTTTGGAATGTGCAGGGAGTACCGCTTTAATCGCTGCGTAATCATAAGGCAGTGGCTTGACCACGACAGTTGCTGGCAGTAGCGCTTTAATCGCTGCATCAAGCGACACGAACCGATCGTTACTTGCAGGGTGAGATGAGAACCATGCCAGATCAAGGGTCTCTTTTTCGCTCATTTTCCGAAAAAAATCACGCATTCCTGTGGGTGAAATGCCTGAGACAACCAAGGCTTTCAGACCTTCAGTATCGGCTTCTGCTTCATGCTGACGTGAAAACTTAAGCCTGATCAAATCAGAGCCAAGTACAGCCACACCGCTGAGATCGCCAAACACCAGGCTGACAGTTACCATCAGACCTGCTGATTTCACCATGCCCTTCAAACTGTGGCGTTTTTCCACGTGCTGAATTTCATGCGCAAGAACACCCGCGACCTGCTCAGCATTATCGGCTAGTGCCAGTAACCCGGTGTTCATGACAATGAAACCGCCGGGCATCGCGAAAGCGTTAACTGACGCATCGTCTGCCACATAAAATTCATATTGGTATGCCGAACCTTGCGATAGCCGTGCGCCTATCTCTCGCACCATGGAGGCGCCCGGGCCTTCGATCAGTGTCAGTCGTTGCTTAGTGAGCGCGAATATTTGCTCGCCAAGTTTGCGTTCCTGTATCACAGTCACATGCGAGATGGCCCATGCGACGAGCCTCTCGTGCTCCCATACAATCGCGACAAGCACCAACATCGGCAACACGAATACGCCCCAGATGAATGCATGTGACCAAGCGCGAGTCGCACCATCCCGCCTTCTCGCACCAGTAGGTTTGATATTTCCTTTATTCTGATTTGCAGTCTTAAGTTGTACTTTAAGTGCGTCTACCGATGAAATGTCCGATACTGTCAGCATGTAACTTCCAGCACGACCCTGCCATTCGATCATCACTTGACTGTCATTGAACCCGCCCTTACGCACAGAAACTTCGCTCCAAGCAGGCATGCCGTCGCAGTCATTCTGCGTGGTCAGCCGCAGTCCATGGCTCGATAGCAAGACTTCGACCGGGCTGCCGGTACTCTGGAATCCTGGCCCCCAAGCAAGCCCTGTGATTTTATTGAGTTCAGCCATGTCGAGTTGGAAAAGTTGAAGTTACCGCTTAGTCATCGCCACTGAATATACCCCCTAAGATGCCACCTTCCTCGCGTCCACCACCAGCCAAACCAAGTGTGCTAGCTACACCACTACTTTTTGGTGCTGCGGCAAAAATGCGCGAGGCCAGCCGGTTGAACGGTAAGGATTGCATAATTATCATACCAGGCCCACGCAACACGGCAAAAAACAGACCTTCGCCGCCGAATAATGCGGTCTTGATCTTGCCCACATATTGAATATCGTAGTCTACTGTAGGTTGCATTGCCACTAGGCAACCGGTGTCGACGCGCAGCGTTTCACCCGGTGCCAAATCGCGCTTCATCATGGTGCCACCAGCGTGAATGAATGCCAAACCATCACCTTCTAACTTTTGCATAATGAAGCCTTCGCCGCCAAAAAATCCGGTACCAAGTTTTTTCTGGAATGCGATAGACAGCGAAACCCCTTTGGCAGCACATAGAAAAGCGTCTTTCTGACAGATAAGAGAACCACCGAGTTTAGACAGGTCCATCGGCAACAATTTCCCCGGGTAGGGCGCGCCGAACGCAACTTTCTTTTTTCCGGAGCCTTTGTTTGTATAGACAGTGGTGAACAGGGATTCACCTGTAAGCACGCGTTTACCAGCCCCCAGCAACTTGCCAAAAATACCGGACTGTTGCGCCGAGCCATCACCGAATATCGTGTCCATATCGATGCCATCTTCCATGTACATCATGGAACTGGCTTCGCCTACGGCGGATTCCTCAGGATCAAGTTCAATCTCGACGAACTGCATTTCAGAGCCGTAAATTTTATAGTCGATAACATCCATTGCCATGTGATATTCCTTAAATTTGATGATTTATAAGCCGTGCTGCTTTCCTCGACAACTTATCGAGTTCTACCTTTGTGTATAATATTCATTCATATTGCATTGATTATATTTAACTAAAAATGTTATGGCTATCTAAGATATAATAAATCGTCTTATTTTCTCCCCGAATAAAATTGACACCATAGCATCCATATACGCATCACAGGATTGGCAAAATTAACTTTTAGATTGATGGCTTACAATTAGCACAACCTCTTGTCAACGCTAAATAGAAATGTCCGCTTTTCCTGTTTTTTCTTTGCTACAGTCGCCGCGCCCTTCAAACCAGTCGTGGGGGCTGCCGTCTATCTGGATCAACTCGCCAAACCGCGCGCGTCGCTCGCGCATCGGGTGTGCACATACCGTGCCACCTTTCTTGGGGCGCCAATAGCCCGCTTGGGTCATCATCTGGCGCGTACTCTCGACAGAGAGCTTAATGCCATGCAACTCGGCAAGTTTTTCGCAAGCCAGCGTCGGCCCGAAATCCCGGTAGTGTGTGCCGATGAGATCAATGACTTGGGCGCGAATGGCTTCATCCAGCCGCCGGTTTGAGGCTCTGCCGCGCTTCTTGCTGGCCAACCCCGCCAAGCCCGCCGTCTGATAACGTTTGGTCAGGCGGCGCACTTGGCGGGTAGTGATACCCAGTCGCTTCGACGCCTCTTGTTGGCTGATTTTATTCTCTTTGAACAGCTCCAATACCTGTGCTTGTTTCACTTCTTGTTGGCTCATGAGTTTGTCCATTTTCAATATATCCGCCACTGTTATTAACAGGGGTGAGTTTAATCACCAGCGGACATTTCTATTTGGGAGAAAGCGGACATTACTACTTTGCGCTAACAAAAACTCACCGTATCCCGCTGCGCGGAAAAGACTATGTGGTAATCTTTATGGCTTTACTTTGGCTATGTCGTAGTTATCTATTAGTTCTTTGTAACCATTCAATTATGAATGATTTTTCGTTAATCATATGAACGCCAAAACCTATTATTTGTAGGTATTTAGAAAATTTCTAAATCATTCAATAGCTAATTGCGACATAGCCTTTACTTTCTAAATCCGTAAATAACATTTATTGGTCTTGTTGCTATTTTAATTACAATTGTTGAGTTTTTTCTGCCACGATAGACCAGTCAAATCGTTTGATTGCTCTTGTTAATGCACGGTTCCCAATCTGCTGGGCATATAGCGTATTTTCTAGTATACGTTGCAATGCGATAGTGACTGCAACGGTATCCGTGCCATCCACCCTGAAACCCGTCACCCCATCCACTACCGCTGCCCCAGTACCGCCAGCTTGCCCAGCAATTGCGGGCTTGCCGCACGCCGCTGCTTCGAGAAACACCATGCCGAAACCTTCAGTGTCACCATTGATCTCACGGTTAGGCATGATGAATACGTCACAGGCATTGTACCAACGTGGCAGGTCATCAGCACAGACGTGCCCTAATAAGTGCACGCGGCCAACCACGCCGTGTTTGTGCGCGAGATCGAACAAATAATCGTAATCTTCGCCAATACCAATTAGCACGTACTGTATATCCAACCCCGCGTAAATCAGTGCAGGTAGCGCCTGGATCACCTGGTCAAACCCTTTGCGCCGTGACAGCCGCCCTACCGACAAAATCAGCTTGCCAGCATCCGTTACACCAACTGATTGACGCAAGTCTGCACACGCCAAACCTGGGTGAAAGCGGGTCACGTCCACACCAGGATAAATAAGTGTGATGCTGGCAGGATCTACGTCCATTTTGATGAGTGCATCGCGAGTGAATTCACTATTAGCAATGACCCGGTCAGCGTGACGTAAAGCAAAGCGCATTGCCTTGTATTTGCCACCGTGCCCCCAAGTGGTAAGTTCCTCGCCGTGGGCGTAGATCACGACCGGATGCAAAGTCAACCGTGCTACCAGCCAGGCTGTAATGCCTTCCGGCAGGGCGCGACCAGCATGGATAGCAGTGAAGCGGTGGGTAAGCGCCAACCATAAGGAGTTGATAAACAGATTAGCGTACATGCCCAACGATTCTGGTCGGAGCCAAGTCACACGACGCATGGTGATACGATGTACTGTGTTGGGGTGCGTCGCGTCCACTGCCGCCGCACCGGGCACGTCAGCAGTCACAATGTGGGTTTCTTTGCCCGACAGGCGCCGGTATACCTCGGCAAACCAGACTGCAGTGCCGCCCTTGGTGGGCAGGAATAATTCGGTGAGTACCAGGTAACAGGGCATGTTCAGCCTTTAAGAATGGACAATAGATTGCGCACGCTAGCGAAACCCGGCGCTTCCAAAAGTGATGGCAATATGGCCCGCACGGCGCCCACGCGGTTGCCTGTTTTACTCAGCGCATAGCCCAGATTCAGGCGTGCCTGGCGCAGTCGCGTGGTGTACCCTCGGCGCACCACGGCGGGTAAGTCGCCGGCCTGTTCACCCAAGGAAATCAGGGTGCGCACATTTTCAAACTGCGCGCGCACCGGGTCCGTACGGGTGGCACTGGCCGAGTGAATGAGGTAAACCGCCATCGGCTCACAGATCACCCCGGCACGACGGCTACGTGCGACCAAACGAGTGAGCAGGTGTACGTCTTCACAAACCTTGAAGCCCAGCGGATACCCGCCCAATTCCAAAAACGTGGCGCGCGGCAGACTCAAGGTATGTGTGTCGCCGAAATGGTCGGCCACAAAAGCCTCGTATTCGGGTCCTTGCATCACCACCTGGCATGCGCCCGCCGCTTTTAACAGCATACGTTGCCCCGAATGCTTCGCAGCCATCGACGTGCCGATCAGCTTACCCGCCGGATCGCGATATTCGTAATCTCCGGTCAAAAAATCCAGTTCCGAATCACGCATGATCCAGTCGGCGTGCCATTTCAAGCGCTTGGGATAATACCAGTCATCGGCATCGAGAAAAGCCAGCCAGTCGCCGCTGGCTGCCTGTGCCCCGGCGTTACGCGCGGCCGATACGCCCGCGTTGTGCTGATACAGATAGCGGACTTTATCGCCATACGCGGCCACCACCGCGGCGGTGACATCGCTGGAGCCGTCGTCTACTACAATAATCTCGTGCGCTGGCCAGATTTGCGCCAGCACCGAATCCAGTGCGCACGCCAGCGTCGCCGCCGCATTGTAGGCGGGGATGATAACGGAAAATCGTGGGTTACTCATTCTGCACACTTTCCAAGTAGCCACAACGGCAACACCAGCCCGGTGAGGCACGCCAGTTTGGTAAAGCGCGGGAGGTTGTGGATGCGTGCAAGCCACGCGCCCAGATGTTGGGGCAGGCCGGTTTCGATTAGTTCCGCATCCTTGTGCGCCATAGCCTCGGCGATTTCCTTGGTGGACAAGAAACGCAGCGTAGGGTATGCAGCGCAAGCCTTACCCAACAAGCTGTCCAGCTCTTGTATAGCTGCGTTGGCAGATTCTCCAATAAAATTGAAGCGGTGGGTTTCCAGCAGTGTTGGACGAGCGCACACAGTTTGCCGCGCCAGCGCCGCCAGCCCTTGTTCAGCGCGGTGGCCGAGAGCAGGCTCGAAATACTGGTCGCGCACCACATATAGCACGTTGCCCTGGCCGCGTTCGCCGTTCCGTATGCTCCGCCCATCACCCGCCGGGCGGCCTTGTGCATCGCGGTATTCGTGACGCGTGCCAGGGGTGATGATGTAGCGCACGCCATGCGCCGACCAGGCGCGTTCGACCGCATCATTCCACACAAAGGTGGTGGGCACGGCAATCTGCGCTGTGATGTCGAAAATACGCTGGAATGCACTGGTTTCAGCCGCAGCGGCTTCGTTGATTTCCGGGATTGAGAGCGGCAACGAAGGCAGCACGGCAGCGGCAGTCCACCGGCTTTGCAGCGGCGAGGGCAAGTCTTCGGTTCGCGGCAGTGCTTCGCCCGTCAGCCATGCTGCCACTCGCTTGTCGGTTTGGGCGGCGGCCATAACGGCCGCGGGCCAGTAATGTTCCATGCCGTGCAACTGGGGGGCGAACACGCCCTCAATGATACCCGCGCGTAATGCGGCTAGCACTGGCGCTAGGCGCGAATCGTCCAATTCGATACGCAGATATTCACGGCCAGCAGCAGCACGTATCGCCTCAGTGTCAGCGATGGCCAGTACAATACCCAGCGTCATTACCGGGTGCCGCCCGGTGTAATCGCGGTGGCGGTTGAGCAGCATGCGCAGAGCATCCAGCGCTGTAGTCTGGGACAGCATGCCCGCGCCCCAGTCGTCGCTTTCAATCACAAGTACCGGGTAGCGCAATACTGGCTCATGCCACAAGGCGATAAGCCGCCTGGCATACAACACCAACAACAGCGCCCAAGCCAGCGGCAGCAGCCACAGCAGCAGCATGTTCAGAGCTTGTACCCCATCGCCCGTGCCACAGAGGCCACTTCCGGCAGCACGCGCTCGACGCGATCACGGTTGCGACCATCTTTCCATTTGTCTAGCCGAATTTCGGAAAAGGCGTTATAGGGTGTAGACAAGACGCTGGCGCAGTGTTGTTCAAGATCGTGAGTAAACGCCAGACCACATTGCTCGAAAGCTTGGCGAAATCCGGCAACCGGGTCACGTACCAAGTCTTCGTAAAACACCTCAGTCCATTGTTGGGAAGGAATTCGTTCTTTTGCCGCAAGTATCTCTTTGTTGATGGCGCGGTATTGAAATGCACAGACCTCCTCAATGGATTTGTCGAGATAATCGCGCCAGCCATTGGACAGAAAAAAACACCATTGTGTGTAGCGTCCGTTGCCTACTGAGACTTTTTCCTTCAGTTCGCTAGTCCAGGTGGCGAATTCTTTGGGCTTACCCCAACCCTCAATCAGAGAGTTGAGGTTATCACCAGGATTGCGTTTTACATAAACAAAATGAGCATCAGGAAATAAGGTATATAGATATGATACGCATAAGCCATTCTGGTTATTCTTGTCGATAAACCTCGTTTTGCCAGTATAGGCATAAAAATAGCGAGCTACAGCATCCCTGTCGTTCTGAGTGGCATCTTGTGCACCCAATGCATGGGTATTCCAGTGCTTGTTGGCCAGAGGGTGCATTTCCATCCAAAAATCATGCGTTTCACGCTGAAGCGTACCTAAATTTCTTGATTCAGAAAAGGTTTTGTACACCAAGGTGGTGCCCGCTCGGCTACAGCCGATGACGAAGATAGGGCGTTCTACAGGTAAGCGGCGCATATCCCACCATGTACCGCGTGTTGAACGTAGAATTTGCCGCCCATGATAGCGAAGCGTTTTATCGACTTTTATCCAGAATTCACTCAATTGAAATCTTTGAAAAAATGTTTATGAATTATCATAAGATTTATAACCTTAAACTGGAACATGATACTCAAGGTGTATGCCCTTATCATCAAGTCTCTCTATCAAAAGAAGCTGTGAGCCCTCTTCCCGGTAGATGATGGGGAGGGTAGCCGTATTCAGATTTCATCCCGTAACTCTTTAATATCATCAATCGACGTTATCCATAATTGAATATTATAAAGTAACATACTGGCATGAGTATAAGTAACAAAATAATTGCATGGGAGAAATACATGGTTATTGCATTGATATGTGAGATTCTATCGTGAGCATTAACAAGGAGATTGCATGAATGGAATGTGTGGTTGGTTCGGTGGCGAGAGGGATCCCATTCTTGCTAAGGAAATAACCGATGCCATGGTAGATGCTATGACTGACGAAAAAGCCGATTCAATGCGGTCGCTTTACGGTTGTTGTGTGGGAGTAGCAGCTTGGTCAAAAATTGATCAGGCAAGTTGCCATGAAGAAGGCTCGCTCAAGGTAGTTATTGTCGGTAATGTATATTGGGGAAACGACGAGTTAAATGAGTTGGCTCAAGAGGAAACTTCAGCCGCTGCAGTGGCTAAAGCCTATTCCCGATCAGGGAATGCCTTTCTTGAGGATATGCATGGAGCCTTTTGCGTTGCCGTTATTAATGAAAAGGAAGGTACAGCCATTGTCGCCATTGATCGATTGGGTATTTACTCCATTTGCTATGCCGCATCATGCGACCATTTTATTTTCGCGACCAGCACAAACGGGGTAGTCGCTCATCCCGATATGGAGCGAGTGATTGATCCTCAATCGATATTTAATTATTTATTTTTTCATGCCGTCCCTTCTCCAGGGAGTATATATAAAAATGTACGCAAGCTACTGCCAGGACAGTATGCGCTATTCCAAAATGGGAAAATTGAAACGAATTTTTATTGGCACCTGAAGTATGCTGATTCGGGTCAAAGCCACTTTACGCAACGCCAGGAAAGTCTAAAAAAATTGCTGCAAACCGCTCTGAGAAGGTCGGTGACTGATGAACAAGTAGGTGCCTTTCTAAGTGGTGGTACGGACAGCTCTACTATCGCAGGGGTACTCGCCCAGTCATTTACTAAACCGGCAGATACTTTTTCTATTGGATTTGCAGCCGAAGGCTACGATGAAATGGAATTTGCACGAATTACGAGCAAGCATTTTGGCACCCGTGCTCACGAATACTATGTTACGGCACAAGATGTCGTTAATACGATCCCGCTGATTGCCCAAGCCTACGACGAGCCCTTTGGAAATGCATCGGCAGTCCCTACATATTGCTGTGCCAAATTAGCTAAAGAGCAAGGCATCCGGCTGATGCTGGCGGGGGACGGCGGGGACGAAATTTTTGGCGGAAACGCGCGCTATGCCAAACAAAAAATATTCGAAGCTTATTCTCTTGTACCCGCAATGCTACGACATAGCATACTGGAGCCTGTTATGTTTGGCGTGCCGGGCATAGATCACATCCCATTATTGAGAAAATTAAAAAGCTACATCGCACAAGCCCGAATTCCATTGCCAGATCGGTTGGAATCTTATAATTTTTTACGTCGCGCTTCGCTGAACGAAATATTCACTGCTGACTTTCTGGCTCAAGTGAATCACCAACAACCGGACGCACTGCTGCGGGCAGAATATGGACGTACCGACTCCATTTCATCCATCAATCGAATGCTTAACCTCGATTTGAAATTCACATTGGCCGACAATGACTTGCGCAAAGTTAACCGAATGTGCGAATTGGCAGGTGTAGCAGTTCATTACCCTCTATTGGATGAAGACATTGTCACGTTCGCAGCGCAACTTCCCCCTTCGCTTAAAGTTAAGGGGTTGAAGCTCAGATATTTTTTCAAGGAAGCGCTCAAAGATTTTTTGCCCCAAGAGACTCTCACCAAGAGCAAGCAAGGATTTGGTTTACCTTTTGGCGTCTGGATGCAAACCTATCTCCCACTGCAAGAATTGACCTATGACAGCTTGAAGTCATTGCGAGGGCGCGGTTATATCAGACCAGAATACCTTGATGCGTTGATAGAACAACACCGCTCGGGACATGCAGCTTATTACGGCGTTATGATTTGGGTGCTAATGATGCTGGAACAATGGCTGCAGCATCATGAAAGCTAGAGGATATAAGCAAAATTTGCAGCCCGACAACCTGGATAAGTATGAAATCCTCCTACCTATTCACAACTGAGACAGCGGGCTCAAAAAGACGGTCCTGTCGCTTTAAGACGACGGACTAGAGTCCGGTTATGCTGGTTGGGCTTTGAATGGCAGGTGCAAAACGAAATGCCCAAGTTGCCAACAAAAATATGAAACATAAATAGCAATTCCCGTTATTAACGATGCTATTCAATTCCTATTCATTCCTGTTGTTGTTTCTACCTGTGACGGTGATTGTTTTTTTTCGTTTAGGTACCTATAACCGACAGCTTGCTGCTGCTTGGTTGGGTGCCTCTTCCCTATTTTTTTATGGATATTGGAACCCCGCCTATGTAGGATTGCTACTAGCTTCAATTTTCTTCAATTATGGGATAGGTTATGCTCTCGCCCGGGAACATAATACGGATCGGAATCGACGTAAGAATTTTATTCTAACGGCCGGCATTATTGCTGACTTGCTGCTATTAGGCTACTACAAGTACGCCAATTTTTTTCTTGATACCGCCAACCGTCTTTTGGATACGGGCTGGACACTGCAGAACATACTCTTGCCATTAGGCATTTCATTCTTCACCTTTACACAGATTGCTTTCTTGGTAGATGCTTGGTCTGGCAAAGCACGGGAATACAATTTCATCCACTACCTCTTGTTTGTCACCTATTTCCCACATCTGATTGCTGGCCCGGTGCTGCATCACAAGGAAATGATGCCCCAATTCACTCGGCCCGAGACATACCGTTTTTCTTGGGACAATATGACCATCGGTCTGACCATCTTCACGATAGGCTTATTCAAGAAATCTGTATTGGCCGATGGTGTGTCATCCTATGCCAATGCAGCCTTTCATGCTGCCGATTCGGGAGAAAAGCTTGATTTGCTGGCCGCATGGGGTGGTGCATTGGCTTATACCGTTCAGTTGTATTTCGATTTCTCCGGCTATTCCGACATGGCCATTGGACTTTCAAGGATGTTTGGCATCGTGTTACCGCTGAATTTCAATTCACCCTACAAAGCAGCCAATATCATCGACTTTTGGCGCCGATGGCATATGACACTGTCGCGTTTTTTGCGGGATTACCTATATATTCCCTTAGGAGGAAATCGCAAGGGACCTATGCGGCGGCAGATTAATCTGATGGTTACCATGCTTCTGGGCGGGTTGTGGCACGGAGCATCCTGGAATTTTGTGTTGTGGGGAGGGCTGCACGGTTTGTATCTGGCAATCAACCATGGTTGGCGTTCCCTGTGCACAAGATATTTTCCCGGTCTCGGAGATACAGGAATATGGGGCAAGCTTATGGCATGGGCATTCACTTTCATTGCCGTTGTAGTGGCATGGGTGTTCTTCCGTGCAACCACGCTTGAGGGTGCACTAAACATGCTTTCCGGCATGATCGGATTACATGGCATCAGCTTGCCTGCAGTACTCCAGTCGAGGTTGGGTGGTGCAACTGACTTGCTGGAGAGTCTGGGCATACAGTTTTCTCTCGGGGGCGGCAGCCGTTTCATACTTACTTGGGGATGGGTTATCTGCCTGTTAGCTATCGCTCTGTTTCTACCGAATACCCAGGAGCTGATGCGCCGCCATCGCCCGGGGCTCGACTTCGATCCAGCAGTAGTCACGGTACGCTTGGGATGGCGACCGACCATTGTTTGGGGACTGGCGATGGCAATACTTGCGGTAGCTGGTGTGCTTTCGCTGTCCCAAGCTACGCAATTCCTTTATTACCAATTCTGATCATGGCAACTTACTTGCGCATCTGGTTTCTTGCTTTACTGATTTTGTTAATAGGGGCTGTGACACTGAATTACTGGGTTGATCCCTACGGACTTTATCGGCCATATAGCGATGGTGACTGGAAGCCTCATGGAGCTTCACAAGGCGAATTGGTGAAGCCTTATCTGGTATTGAAGCATTCACCACGCACACTTATTTTGGGTAATTCGCGGGCGGAGGTGGGCTTCGACCCCGAAGATGCGGCTTGGCCTGAATCAGCTCAAACACTTTACAATTTGGCACTGCCAGGCACGGGTACCCGTGTTGCCCGTCGTCTTTTTGAACATGTCCTGGCAGCAGCCCATCCCCCCCAAACAATCGTACTGGGGCTGGATTTCATGGATTTTCTGGTATCGCCCGATGTAAGTAAGTGGGAGCCAGAAATTATTCATCGGCTTTTGATTACGCCAGATGGGCAGATCAATAATGGGCGCTGGTTACAGATGATGCTTGATGGTGCCGTCACTCTGGCTTCCCTTGATGCTTTATTGCATAGCATAGATACCGTGCGAGTACACGGCAAGACAGAGGTAGCACATTTAACTGCAGCTGGTTTTAATCCCATGCATGATTATTCGCGGATTGCGCGCAATGAGGGGTATTTCAACTTGTTCCGGCAGCGGGATATCGAGAATTTGCATGTCTATCAGAAGCGTCCAAAAAACTTGTTTTCCCGTGGCACTCATACCTCTCCCGCTTTCGAGGACGTGACCGCCATTCTGGATGTTGCGCGTGCCCATGGGATTCAAGTTAAGGTTGTTATCTATCCATATCACGCTCATTTACTGGAGATTTTCCGTATCACTAATTGTTGGGATATGTTCGAAGACTGGAAACGAGAACTGGCATACCGAGTCGCTACTCATAGCCACGATCAAGCAACTCTTTGGGACTTCAGCGGCTATCACCATTACGCACGCGAGACTGTCCCACCTGTTGGCGACAAACAGACTGTTGTGCCTAATTATTGGGAAGCTGGACATTTCAAGAAAGAATTGGGACATCAGATATTGGCACGCTTATCAGGAGAAGGCGAAGCTGCTTTTGGCGTGGTGCTGAAGCCAGCAAATGTTAATGTTCATTTGCTGGCTATCCGCCAAGATGGTATGAAATATAGGTTAGAGCGATCCGCAGAAATTATCCAGCTCGAAGAGCTGGTTCCATAAGCTATGGCACCATGATTGATAATGCAGTAGAAGAGTAGTACCGTTTTTTAGTCTTACGTTATTTGTTACTTGGAAGCAAACTTCCCAGGGAGACGTGTTTCGGCTGAGGCTGAATCAGATACTGAATCAGCCCCTTGCGCTGTCTGTACAAACTGGCAAATTAAATTGATTTGTCAAAAAACGGGCGTTCAAGTCCTCTTCCGCCCGGCAGGACTTCAATCCGGGGTAATCCAGGAGATATATTTTCTATGAGGCTCGGCCCGCAATCAGGGGCCGGGCTTGTCCAACAAACGGTTCAGATCGTGACTTCGCTTCGCTCGCACGATCAAACCTTATCCGTTAGATATTTTATTTGCCCGCCACATATTTTTCATAATATACTTAAAAATATGCCAAGCAGCAATGACATTCGCTATAACTCAATTGGAGGAAACATCAATGTGGAAACTCTATCGGGCAGATTTGCTCGGGAAAGATCTAGAAACTAACCTACACCAAATAATCGTCGAAGCGCGCGCAAAGCGGCATAAAATCCTCTCCGTGGAGCATTTGCTGCTGGCCATGTTGGATAATGCTTCAGCGATAGAGGTATTGCAGTCCCGCGGAGTGGATATTGAAGAATTGCGCATCTTACTGATTGATTTTGTAGATAAAAATACACCTGTCGCACCTGACAGCGACGAAATTAATACGCAACCTACACTTGCCTTCCACCGCGTAATCCAAAGCGCAATCCTGCATGTGAAATCAACTAACAAGAAAGAAGTATTCGGCAGAAACATTCTGGTTTTCCTACTTAATGAGTATGATTCCCATGCTGTATCCCTACTTAACCAACGCACTATATACACGCTGGACGACGACACGGACAAGAACGATAGCAGCTCAGTTTCTAACGTGTATAGCAATGCAGGCATAGTTGATCCTCACGACGTGCATCGTGCTGCCAAGAATGAATCGCTACTAGCTGCCGGACTTATGCCAAAGGTGAGTATAGATGAGACTGGCGCAAATCTGGGCTACTACAGTGCCGATTTGGGAGCCGACACCCTGGCTGCGTTGGCCAATGCAGCACGCTAATGATTGTATAGAATAACGAGAGAAGGTATTTGCGTTGGAATCAGTCTGACGCAAATACCCCATCATCCAAGCTATGCTCCGCCGCAATAATTACCGGCGCTCGCATATTATGCCCGTCGCTATAAACCAACGCCAGCGTCTTAACCTCAAATTCAAATACATCGTGCCGGATACTTAGAGCAACACATAGTTTCTAATCAAGTTGCACGAGCGCCAGCAAATTTGTTCAGATATCAATGCACACTTGATCAAATCTCCCTGCGCGAAAAAACGCCACTCATGCTGAATTTGCATGGCATTAAGAGTAATCAACTACGCGGAAGTCATTACTGTCACGTAGTAAATTTGATGCGTTGATCGTATGCCTGTATCAAGAGCGAAGTATGCGCCATCAGCAAAGCTGGCAGCGCATATCGACACGATCAAAATCAGAAGTGGCCATCATCGTATCTATCTTCAATCACCTAAAGCCGCAAGAAAATAGACAAATGACACTACCAGGCAGGACTGAATAAGATTATGGAGGGGCTATGCTTGGTCAGTGAGCTCACACCAAGCATAGCAGCCGCATAGACTAAGATTATTACGGAATAAGCAATAGGGCAGCTGAATTAAAAATCAGATGATCTTCTAAACTAATTTAGCTTTGACTTGGCTACTAAAACTCTTAGGGTCTATGACACGCATTGTCAGCTTTTTTTACCGGAAAACATCAGCTTAGATAACTGTATGTGCATTGGGATCTACAAAAAGCTTAGGCAATCCCGCGATCTTACATCCTTGCTCCGCCGGACCTGAAGGGAACAGATCGTACAGGTACGGGCTCTTGCCTTTTTCTTCGCCTAATTCCTCGCTGACTGCTTGGGTTAATTCACGAATATTTGGAGTGCTTTGATGTTGTTTGTAGTACGCGCGCAAAAATTTGATAATTTCCCAGTGATTATCAGTCATTTCCAATTCTTCGGCCTGTGCAATGAATTTTGCGATGTCCATGTTCCAGTCGTCAAAATTGACGAGGTAACCTTCCTTGTCGGTTTCATAGGTTTTTCCATTAACATCGATGGCGGGCATAATTTTTTTCCTGTTTGACAATTTAAAGCATAAAAAATATAAGACAAGCATAGACAACTTTGCTGATAGCAGCAAGGCCGTCAAAGCCGCCGCAGTCTATGTAAAGTGGCACCCTCAGTCAAGACAATAAATAACAGATACCTATTTCAAAAAGTGTGCTGCCTCTTAAAATGCAGAGCAAACTTAGTATATCTCTATACATCTCACCGCAAATTCCTGAATGCCTTTCATTTCACATGTCCCAACAACCCATTAACTACCAGCACCCTGAAGCAGCGTGTCGGAGTGCCCTTGATCAGATCGCGCCAATTGGCAGATTCAAAAACCAACCACAACAGTTAATGTTTAGTCGCAGATTTAGCGAGATCCATATTGAGTAGGAGCTCGTTGTAAACCGCTACCGGCGATCGAAATTCTAGCGATTTCCTCGGACGTGCATTCAAGCTCCTGCAGCATGCAATGCAGGTATTCAAAGCGTATACTTCACGCGGTAAATTGCTCCGGCAAGGTCGTCGCTAATGAGCAGCGATCCGTCAGGCATGACCAGTACGTCGGCAGGGCGACCCCAAACCGATTCTTTGCCGCTGGCATCCTTTTGCAACCAGCCGTTAATGAAAGGTTCATGACGAACGACTTGACCCTGGTTATCAAACGCCACCCTGACAATCTGGAAGCCAACTTTTTTGCTTCTGTTCCATGAACCATGTTCAGCAATGAACACGTTGTTCCGATATGCATCCGGGAATTGCTTACCTGTGTAAAACCGCATGCCAAGAGATGCCACGTGTGCCCCAAGCTTAACCACCGGCGTCACGAACTCTTCACATTTTCGCTTGGTCCCAAATTCCGGGTCTGGCGTATCACCTTGATGGCAGTATGGATAGCCGAAATGTTGACCGGGCTTTAAGACGTGATTGAGTTCGTCACTCGGTAGATCATCTCCCAGCATGTCCCGCCCATTATCGGTGAACCACAGCGACCTATCGGTCGGACTCCAGTCAAAGCCGACTGAGTTCCTTACACCACGTGCCACAACTTCCATTGCGCTACCATCGGGTTTCATCCGCTGGATATTGGCAAAGCGTTCGTCTGGATTGCAGATATTGCAAGGCGCGCCGACTGGCACATACAGCCAGCCATCTGGACCGAAGGCGATGAACTTCCAGCCGTGATGGGCTTCGATGGGAAGGCGGTCAGTAACAACAATAGGTTTGGGTGGATTGGTTAATCGATCATCAATTGCATCCAGACGAAGAATTCTGGATATGGCAGATACATACAACTGGCCCTCTCGATAAGCCACACCTACGGGCTTGGTCAGACCCGATGCAATAATGTGTACTGCAGCAGCTCGATCCTGCTTCAGCTCAACTGCGTAGACATTTCCGGCAGTCATACTACCTACGTAAAGTATACCCCGCCCATCAGCGTATCGACCTAGGGCCATCTGACGCGCATTAGGCACGGCATCGGTCAGCAATTCAATTTGAAAACCAGGCGGAAGACGCAGCTTATCGAGTTGCAGACTAGCGGCCAAGGACATATTTGTTAGTCCGAGCAGAATGAGGCAAAGAGACAGTAATCTGAATGTGATTCTATGCATTACGGCGAAAGTCAGTAAATGTATAAAGTATGGCTAATTCAAGTTCAGAGTGCAAAGTTAATTATAACTCCAACAAAATATCATAATTATGGGGGTCAAGCTGAAATCAGCTATCAGCACGAGTGAACTCTCCATTTCAGATATTTACACCTGCACATTAAACCAATTAACCGGCTGGATGGTTCCAATACTTTCCGGGAGTAGTATCCGTTTCTGATCACATTTTTCTAAAGACCGTGCCGAATGTCCATTTGTATTGGCACAAACCAACCCATTGATCACTCAGAATTTCACCGTCATCCAAATAACAATTTTATGTGCTGGCGAGCTAGTTGCTTCCTGACCCCCTGCGCACATCGATTATTTTTCAAATTTATGGCTAAAGATAAATTGAGAAAATAATATGCCTACAGTCCATTCGCACCAAGACACTTTATTACAAATGACGAATTACGAGCACTTAATTAGTGCGGCATATATTTGAAGATGCATAAATTGGTGCATAAAAATGTCCTGATATGTTACTACAATATATCAATATATTGTTTTTATTAACTAAATTATATTGGCACGAAAGCTGCTTTTGATTGATTGGGCGTACCTTAATTTCGCTCTCAACCTTAGAAAGAAACGCCATGTACAAAGCTAAATTATTCATTGTTGCTCTAGGTGCTTTGTTTATGCTTCCAGCAGTAGCTGCCGACGAATCCACTACTTCTTTATTTAAAGATAATGGCATTGAAATCGGCGGTTGGATCAATGCGGGAGTAACTTATAACGCAAATAACCCAGCTGATAAATTCAATGGCCCTGTCACTTTCGCTGATCGTTCCAAAGAATTTCAATTGAATCAGTTTAATGTATTCATACAGCGCGCCGTTGTAACGGAGGGTAAAGCGTGGGATTTCGGGGGCCGATTCGATTTTATGTTCGGTACCGACGCAATTTTTGCCCAAGCGTACGGCGTTCCCGCATTCGATGTGAATACCGGCCAACCGTTGGAAAGGAGCAATTGGGATCTAAATATATGCTGCTCTTCCCGCTTTTACGGTATAGCACTGCCTCAGGCTTATATTGAAACTTATATACCGTTCGGAAACGGCCTAACCGTCAAGATCGGCCACTTTTACTCGCCAACCGGTTATGAAACGGTTCCAGCCCCTGACAACTTCTTTTATACACGTTCCTACACCTTTAGTAATGGAGAGCCATTTACTCATACCGGTTTGGTCGGCAACTATGCGGTCAACAAGAATTGGTCGTTTATGGGCGGTGCAATCACAGGCAGCGCAACCGGTGGTTGGGATGGTGGTTTTGATAAAGAGATGAGTAATTGGGGAGGATTAGCCGGAACTACCTGGACCAGCGACGACAAGCGCAGCTCAGCCAATCTCACCGGTTCCTACAGCAGGACTTCCACACGAAGCGATGAGCCTTGGAGTTTCTACAGCCTTGTGTTGCAACATAAAATCACCCAAAAAACGCTCCTGGTTTTTCATCAAACTAGTGGTTTCGCGGGTGGGGTCTTCGTACCTGACGGCCATAAGGATGTTTCATGGCATGGCATCGACATGCAGTTGCATCATGATCTCCGGGAAGATTTATCGGTGGGTATCCGTGGGGAGTGGTTCCGTGACAAAGACGGCTTCCGTGTTTGCTCGCCTGTCCGGGTCGCGCAAGCAACCAATGGTGTGCACATCAGCTATGCGGCCGATTTCTTGGCTACCTGCGAACCCGCCGATTATTATGATGTCACCATAGGCATGAATTGGAAACCGGCGAAACAGCTAAAAATTGATTCTACAGCCCTGCAAAAGCTGAATATTCGTCCAAATATCCGCTATGACAGAGTCGTTGGCATTGGTCAGACATATATGCCTTTTGATAATAAAAAAGATCAATTGCTAATTTCGGTCGATGCGACGATCACGTTCTGATTAAGCAGTTTTTGGATAGCCGAACTCTGCCTTCCCAAACACATTCACAATGAAATGATGGTTTTCATTTTTGAGGAAGGGTTACTGGTTCATCAACAATAGATTCTGAATAACGCTGTTTATGCTCTAACACACATGAGGAGTAATAATGATGAAAATGGTTACTGCAATCATCAAGCCGTTCAAACTCGATGAAGTACGTGAGGCTCTGACTGCGATTGGCGTACTGGGTATAACCGTTACGGAAGTGAAAGGCTTTGGCCGGCAAAAGGGGCATACCGAGTTGTATCGCGGCGCAGAATACGTGGTGGACTTTCTGCCCAAGGTCAAGCTGGAAGCCGCTATTAAAAAGGACATGTTAGAGCTGGTGCTCGAAGCCATCGAAAAATCTGCACACACCGGCAATATTGGTGACGGCAAGATATTCGTCCACAACATCGAACAAGTAATTCGCATCCGTACCGGTGAAACTGGCGCAGAAGCCTTGTAAGGAGAACGCCATGAAAAACCTTCTTACGCTTTTCTTGCTGCTTGGCATGCTGCATGGCCTGGTAGTCCCGGCATTTGCGGATGAGCCCGCCCCTGCGACAGCATCGACAATAACCGCAGTCCAGACTGCTACGGCAACCGACGCGGTCAAGCCCGCCCAAGCGGCAGCCACACACGCTGCCGCACCCACACCCAACAAGGGTGATACAGCGTGGATGCTTACGGCCACCCTGCTGGTAATCATGATGTCCATCCCCGGCCTCGCGCTATTCTACGGCGGCCTGGTGCGCAGTAAGAATATGTTGTCCATCCTGATGCAGGTGTTCGCCATCTTCGCGCTGATCATCGTGCTGTGGGCCATCTACGGTTACTCGCTGGCATTCACGCAGGGTAATGCATTTATCGGCGGATTTGACAGGCTGTTCCTGAAGGGTATCTTTAATCCGGTAACCGGTAGTGTCGCTAATGCGGCAACCTTCAGCAAGGGCGTGGTGATTCCTGAGTTCGCATTCGTAGTTTTTCAGGCTACCTTCGCCGCTATCGCCGTTGCACTGATTGTGGGTGCTTTCGCCGAACGGATGAAGTTCACCGCTGTGCTGTTGTTCTCCGCATTGTGGTTTACCTTCGCATATGTGCCGATTGCGCACATGGTGTGGTTCTGGATGGGGCCGGATGCCTATACCACTCAGGCTGCGGCGGATACTGCAACGGCAGCGGCGGGATGGCTGTTCCAGAAGGGCGCATTGGACTTCGCAGGCGGCACTGTGGTGCATATCAACGCGGCTGTTGCGGGTTTAGTCGGTGCCTTCATGGTTGGCAAGCGCATTGGCTACGGCAAGGAACCAATGGCACCACACAACATGGTCATGACCATGATAGGCGGCTCTCTGCTGTGGGTTGGTTGGTTCGGCTTCAATGCCGGCTCGGCTCTAGAAGCATCCGGTACGGCCACGCTGGCCTTTGTCAACACGCTCGTTGCTACTGCAGCCGCCGCACTCACATGGACGCTGACTGAACAGTTATTGAAAGGCAAGCCATCCGTGCTGGGTGCAGTTTCCGGAGCGGTCGCTGGCTTGGTTGCCATCACTCCCGCCTGCGGCTGGGTGGGCGTAGGCGGCGGACTGATTATCGGTGCACTGGCTGGCGTGGCTTGTTTCTGGGGCGTAACCGGCCTGAAGAAACTGCTGGGGGCAGATGACGCGCTGGATGTGTTCGGCATCCACGGTATCGGTGGTATTTTGGGTGCATTACTCACCGGCGTGTTCAACACCTGGAGCATGGGTGGCACCGGTATCGTTGATTATGTCAATAACACTATCGTCGACACCACTATCAGCGGACAAGTGTGGATACAAGCGCAAGCCGTGCTGACCACGATAATTTGGTCCGGTGTGGTCGCCTTCGTTTGCTACAAGATTGTGGATATGACCATCGGTTTGCGTGTGAAGGAAGAAGAGGAGCGCGAAGGACTGGATACTACAACTCACGGCGAACGCGCTTACAACCTCTAATCTGCCTTATCCCGAAGCATTCCCTTTAGTTTCATTCATTCACGGGTGCTGCAAGGCGCCCTTTTTTGGAGATTGGATGAGTGGATAAATGCTATAACTGAATTGCTTTGAGCGGACCTGCCCCTGTATGCCGTATTTCTTAACGCGCTTATTGTATGGCATCCTTCAACTGAGCCGTAGACCAGTTTTGCTCGAACTGCATCGGGCTGATAATCGAAGCAATTAGGTGTATCCCAAGGTTGTTTGCGCTCGAGAAGCTTTACTGGTCCATCACCAATAGTTTATAAATAACGCTGTTTACGCTCTACCACACATTAGGAGTGATAATGATGAAAATGGTTACTGCAATCATCAAGCCGTTCAAACTCGATGAAGTACGTGAGGCTCTGACTGCGATTGGCGTACTGGGTATAACCGTTACGGAAGTGAAAGGCTTTGGCCGGCAAAAGGGGCATACCGAGTTGTATCGCGGCGCAGAATACGTGGTGGACTTTCTGCCCAAGGTCAAGGTGGAAGCTGCTGTTAAAAAGGACTTGTTAGAGCTGGTACTCGAAGCTATCGAAAAATCTGCACACACCGGCAATATTGGTGATGGCAAGATATTCGTCCACAACATCGAACAAGTAATTCGTATCCGTACCGGTGAAACTGGCACAGAAGCCTTGTAATTATTAGGTGGCACGTCAAGCTGAACGCATCAAGTTTCCGCATCGTAACTTGAATACTTGCTCGATAAAAGAACAGCTCTGTTGTAAGGCGCTATGCGGGGGATGGTTTTGTACTGACTGCTACATAAAACTGTAGATTCCCGCCTGGCCGATATGGCAAGTGTCATGAATTTATTATAATTAGACACTGTTCAAGATGCGGCCTGATATGGGTAAGCTAGGCTGGCCATCAGGACCGTATAAGCCATTGGCACTATGTGTGGCATTATGCAGCATGGTTAGTGTCTGCTGGTTATGACGCATTTTTACTTGAATTAATTCACCATTGGTATGGTTCATATGCTGTGCATGGGTAGCCAGTTGCCGGATTTCGTGCCACACCGGCAAATTAATTGCAGTGTGGGTTTGCAACCAGGTTTCCATACTGCCGGTTTCAATTTTTATACCCCGCGCAAGCATGCCATTCCTCCGCGCATTTACCAGCTTGGTCAACTCCTCTACCATTTTGGTCTTGTCGTCAGCCAGCGCTTGTATTTGTTCGGTTTGTTCGTTGAGTAAGGCTTGTTGTTCAGTTTCGAGCAAGCGTATGAAAGCGCGCAAGGCAGTGCGCTCTGCATGCATCTGAGAGATAAATTCTGCCGTCGCAGCGGCAGGTGTATCGTTAACCATATTGCGTCAGGTTTTGTGCGAACTAATCAAATCCTTCACCGTTTGGATCAGACCATCAGCCACAGCACTGGAATTGACCTGAAAACGGCCTTCACTGATGGCTTGCTTAATATCTGCGACTTTAGCTGCATCCACTAGCGGTGTGTTTGCCATGCTGCTTTCCATTTTTTGAAGTTGTGCGGAAGTTGCTCCCAGATGTACGCTGGTATCGTTGGATTGTGTGCTACCCGCAGGGTTAGCGGTGGGCGCACGCGCTCGCTCTTCACCGGACGTGATAGCAGGCAACGGTTTACTATTTTTTTCGATTTTCATAATGACCTCTTTTTCCAACGCGGATAAAATTTACTATCGGCAGCCAAATGCAAAACTTTAGAATACAGCTTTTATACACCAGCAAAACTTTCTGCACAATATGACTTGCAGCATAGACACGCAAATAAGCGTATGAAGCAGCCCGGCTTTTAGATGCGAATATTACATAATATATAATTATTTATAGGCTAGGGCCGAATATTTACTGCTCCATCCGGCTGCACAACACCGCTCACCACCTGACCGGATATGGTTTTGACCTGCACGGTTTGTCCTTCCGCCGCATTACTTAATGCTTGACCATCAGCGTGAATTTTGAAGCCCTGCTTTTCAACTTGAATTTGCACTGTCTGTCCCTGCCTTACTGCATAGGGCGCGCGCAGCATGTCCTGTTTTAAAACTTGTCCTGCCCCAACACTAAATTTGAGTACTTTGCCAATAGCTTGCAAAGGATCGGTAAGAAGGCCTGTTTGAGCTAATTCACTTTTCTGGCTTCCAATATCTTCGGCGCGTAGTACATGCCCCTGTTGCAGCGGGCTATTGGCTATGAGCAGATTCGCACTCACTTTAATATGCACTGGCACGAACAGTGTCCATTTCTGCATATTAGTAGTGCAGCGGACGCCTACTGTATTGTTGCCCAGCAGTTGTCCTCCAGGAGGAAGAAATGCTTCCAACGCTGAACAGGCTGGAAGCGAGACGCGCCGGTCAATCTCATTCACCGTTATAGTAACTTGGCCCGGCAGGTTAAGTGTTTGCTCGTGCACGAAAGCGGTAATGATTGAACGAATTTCGGCATGGCTTTGTTGCGGCACTGCCCATGCGGACATGGTGCACAGTATTGCGCCAAGCAATGTCCATTGCAAAATATTTTTCATCTTTATATTGTCTGCTTGCAGTAGATATAATGGGGGCTTCTAACATGAAAAATTAGACAGATTTCAATACATAACGTTCGCTATTCAATGGTTATTGACTAGGCAGTTAAATATTGAACTTATTTGATGATGCTTTGCCGGATTGTGCATGGAACGACAAGACCATAAGGACACTCTCGAAACAGGCATTAGCCGAAAGGCGCGCCCGAGCGTATAAATAGCTATTATGAACATGCTCCTGTAAAGGATGCATCTTAAGTTCAACAATTTGTTGCCGGATCAATAACAGGCAAGAAACTTCCGAAATGGCTTCACTAGCAAAGCCTGATGCTGGTCGCAGGCATATTGACTGCCACGGTTGGATGGACGGACCAACCCCGGTTCTGATTGACGCTGCTGTATCGCCATGAACAGTGCGGGAAAATGACAAATTATAATAACTAATAATTTACAGCATCGCGTTGCCTGGATTTATGGTCAACGTAACGCTCATTTCATTTTGCGAAAGCGGCCATTGCAGGGTTAACATTACGGCCTGCATAATCTTTTCGAATCCGGCTTCGGATTGCGAAACTGTGAAATATGGCATACCAAGTAACTGGATCGGGTGGTTGTTATTCAGCACTAAATTTCCGCCGAGTACACGGTCATCCAGCACCAAGCCATTCATATCAGTCAATTCGAGCACACTGCCAAAACCGCTAAGAATTTTTTCATCCTTGATATAACGGCCGGCATAACCATTGCAACTCGGCATCGCCAATGCCACACGTGTGAGGAAACGTCCTTGCAATGCGCTACCACAGATGTAACTAACGCATAGGCAGTTAGCATTCAGGCTAATGCGTTTTTGTATAGTTTTGCCACCAAATTCGGTGCGGAACAATATAGCTTCAGTGTTCGTTTCGACCTGTTCATATGCAAGCTCAACTTCTTCGTCATCCAGCAGTAAGGAATCGCGAAATAAGGTCTGTGCATGGCTATCTGCCATCAAATTTTTCGCAGATATTTCATGCTTGAAAGCTACGCGATCATGCGCTGAAACGATACCACTACCTTCATGCGGCTGCGTAGCGTGGCTGGATTCAATTTTGCGGAAATAATGCTCCAACTGGCGGCGCAGTGTATCGCCGAAATTGTGATGCAATTGATATGCATCAAGTTCGGATATGCTGGCGCTGCCATCAAGTTTCACGATAGCTTGCAGCATTGCGTTATGCAGGAAAACTTCATCGTGGCCGTCACTGTCGGCATCGGTGCAAATACAGGCTGCACGTGGGAGCACCTTATCTAGTAAAGATTCCAGCTTGACGATGGCGCCGTATACCGCCCGACGCAGGTGTGGCAGATACAATCCGCCAAACAAACCATGCCAGTATGCGTCGTTGGCTTGCGCAATATAGAGTTCATCAAGCATCTCAAGTGAACGCTTATCTTCAGGCAGGGCATTCAAACGCTCAGATAGCCCCAACATGCGCTTGTGCATCCAGTTCGATTCAGGATAACGGGTGAAAAAATTCTTCCAGATGCCGCCGCGCAGAAAAGCCTTGCGCTCTTCGTAATGGCCGCTTGCTTTTTCCGTCTGGACCAAATCGGCATAAGTATGTGCAGCAGCCATCGGCAAAGTCCACTCGTTCATTTCGATGTAGGAGGTGGTAGGCAGATATACAATGCCGCGCGTTTTTTCGTTTGCGTGATAGTCACGATAGGTCTGTGTGGTGATTTTCGATGAAGCCAGCACCCCACGAATAAAATCTTCCAGCCAACCTTTTTCATAAACCCACTGGTAAGTTTCCGGCCAGATGCCAAATTTCTCGATGTCGTCAAAGTAAACTGCAGATGCTTGTATATCATTACGCGTCAGGCTTTCCAGATAGGCCACTACTTCATGCGCCGGAGAAAATGGCATGCGGTAGCGTAGCGCCTCGGAAATCGGAAACAGGTCGAGTTTGCGGCCGTCTTCTTCAGTGGTGAAATAGCCATTCAATTCTTCAATGCGCTTGCCGCTGCACAAGAAGTGGTAATCATCTACCGTGACGTACTTAATTTGGGAATCTGATAAGGCAGGCACTACTGTTGCCTCCCACACGCGTTCGGTTAACCATGCACCTTGTGCCCGTGTGCCCATCCTGGCTTCCAGTTTGTCAGATAACCTGACGATCTGTCCGATACGATCGCGGTTGGGAATAACCGCCAGAACCGGCTCGGTGTCACCGCCACCGAACATTTCGACCTGGCCGCGTTGTACCATTTCAGTGAGTAAAGCCATATCTTGCGGATATTTATTAAATAGGTAATCGAGCAACCAACCGCTGAAATGGGCGGCAAAACGAAACTCAGGATAGCGATGCAAGATATGTAGAAATGGCTTATAGCAACGCTGATGCGCGTCGTCCACCACTTCCGGGAAATTGCCCACCGGCTGGTGAGCATGGACACCAAAAAGTAAGGAAACTGTTTCGTGTGTTTTCATTTTAGGACTCTGTGTTAATTGCCAATGACATCGTGATATCTCAAAAAATATGAGCTACGATTGACATGCAGTAGACTGATATTAGTCGCCCGGCAAATGCGAGCGAGCCATCAAGAACCACGACGCATCGTACCGCCTGCTTCAGGTAAACCACCACCTTGGCTGATTGGAGAATTTAAAGTGGCCGGAACAGGTAATTTCAAGTAACGATATAACTGCATTAAATTGCTGCGATAGAGGCGATCAAAACTTTCCACTGCATGGGCAGGATTGTAATCACCAAACCACCAGAACCAGTCGGAACTTTCGCATGAAGCCAACTGTTTTTCTGCAACCAAGCGCTCTGCCTCGTTCAAGCGGTCGCTTGCCACCACCAAGTCATAATTTTGTTTCGCCATACACAACAAATCCCAAGCGCGGTTCTTGTCAGGCGAGCCAATCCAGGTGGAGAAATCACCGTATACCCAACTACCGGCAACGAGGCGCGGCAGCTCTCCTTCCTTGGCAAGCTGTTGGTTTCCTTCAGCATCATCAAGCCGATCCAGATAACCGCAATAGGTCGTGGTGCTGATTGACGAGTGTGCTTGTAACGCAGAATATAAATCGGTAAAGAAATGATAGCCATTATATGGATAATATTCCCAGGCGTTTTCACCATCAAGGATAACGCTGACCACTGGCGCTTCTCCCTCAGGTGCCTGTTGTGCAATCGCTTCCAGCTGGGAAACAAAATGCAGTGCGGCATCCTTGCCATTCCAACGCGAGTATTCAAAACCAATCAAATCGGATAGGCGGTCATCTCGAAAAAAACAGCGCACACCACTTGCTGCACCTTGCAAATGATAGGGGCGATAGAGATATTGGGCGCGCTCAGGCAAGTAATGCTCCGCTGTGCGCAAGCTGTTAGCCAGTACACCTTCTCCACTCGCCGTCCAGCGGCATTCTTGCACCGCAAACACTTCCAGTAACTCGGTTGAAACCGCACCTTCTGCTGGCCAGATACCGCGTGGAGTGGCGCCAAAGCGTGCCTGGTGACTTTTTTGGGCGGAAAGAAGATGTGCCTGGACGCGTGATTTTCCGCCGGGATAGCATTTCGATTGCGGCAGGCTGATATCCGGTTTGCTTTCACGCGCACTATTGATATCTAGCAACAACGGCGCAAGCGGATGGTAGTGAGGTGTCGTGGAAAGTTCGATTTGACCGCTTTCGGCCAGCTTGCGGTAGCGCGGAATAATGCCGGTAATGACTTGTCCGATCAGTTCGAATAACCACTTGCGATCGGCATGATTAAAGCCTTCATTCTTGCTCATTAGACGAATGACCAAGTTGTGTTCGCGGCGCACGCTTTCGCCACACCACACCAAGTGATACCAAGTCAGCAAGTCGGCGAAATATTGTCCAGACAGATAGGCAAGCTCTGTACTGCCGCCGGGTTCGAGCATTTTGTACAAGTCGGACAGACGCTTGTAGGCGTGATACGGCGCGACCATACTATGATGGTTACTGCGGAAGCAACTAGTCAACACCAGATCGCGTTCCGCTGCGCTCAGGTCATCGAGGTTCTCGCGCGCCAGCAGTCGCAGCAGCGGGTCGCGTATCTGGCCGGTGGTGAACTGTTGTCCGTAATCTTCCAGTTGATCCAGCAAAACCGGCACGAAATTCACCGTCACCTTCACCTGAGGATGTTGTTCCAGATGAAAAGCCATGTCTGTGTAATCCTTGATCGCGTGCAGATAAACCCACGGCAACAAGAACTCGCCACTGGCATGATCGCGATAATCTGGCTGGTGCATGTGCCAGAGAAAAACTAAATCGAGGGGCCTGGACATGAAAATTCCATTTAATTAAATGTTTGTAGACCTAAGTTTAACGCACGCGGTGCACTTCCTGGCCCAGCATGTCGGGGGTGATCAGTGTAATACCGTTATCACTTACAAAAAAACGGCTCGCATCTTCCTCGCGGTTGACCCCGGCGGTCAAGCCCTCCGGGATCACGCAATTTTTGTCCACCACCACGCGCTTGAGCGTTACATTGCGTGACACCTTTACGTTGGGCAAAATTACCGAATCCTCGACATTACTGTAACTGTGTATGTGCACGTTAGAGAATAGCAGCGAATTGCGCACGCAAGCGCCGCTAATGATGCAGCCTCCCGATACTAAAGAATCCACAGCCATGCCACGGCGAGTACTATCATCGAATACGAATTTGGCCGGTGGTAATTGTTCCTGATATGTCCAGATTGGCCATTCCTGATCATACATATTAAGGGCAGGGGTGACCTTGGAAAGTTCCATGTTAGCTTCCCAGTAGGCGTCTATAGTTCCCACGTCGCGCCAATAGGGTACTTCGCCATTCAGATTTACGCAGCTCTCTTCAAAGCTCTGCGCAAACACGCGGTAGTTAGCGGAAACCAAATGCGGGATGATGTCCTTACCGAAATCATGGCTGGAATTCTTATCATCTGCGTCCCGCACCAATTGTTCATACAGAAAGCGTGTGTTAAACACATACACACCCATGCTGGCCAACGCCAAATTAGGGTTTCCCGGGCTCGGATTGGGGTGGTCAGGCTTCTCGTTAAAGTTCACCACTCGTGATTCCATATTTACACCCATTACGCCGAATCCACTCGCATCTTTGATAGGAACCTCGATGCAGGCAACAGTCATGTCGGCCTGCTTTTCTACATGGAAGGCAAGGAGCTTGCCGTAGTCCATCTTGTAGACGTGATCGCCCGCCAATATGAGCACGTAATCTGGATTCGTTGTACGCATGATATCCAGGTTTTGGAATACCGCATCGGCCGTGCCCCGATACCACATTTCCTCTATTCTTTGCTGAGCCGGCAGCACATCAATGAATTCGCCGAACTGGCCATTCAGGAAACTCCAGCCGCGCTGAATATGCTGGATCAAGCTGTGTGATTTATATTGCGTCGCTACACCTATCCGTCTGATGCCAGAATTCACGCAATTTGACAGCACAAAATCGATAATGCGAAACTTACCGCCAAATGGCACAGCAGGTTTGGCCCGCCAGTCTGTAAGTTGATGCAGACGAGAGCCACGCCCTCCCGCCAGAACCATGGCGTAAGTGCTTTTAGTTATCGAACTCACGAAACGTAATTTTTCAGGTAGCGGCATGATTCCCCTCGTAGTCGTTTAGAATCTTATTCAGAACTGTATCAGATTGTAATTATAACCGAGTCTTAATTGTGGTTATAATCACCTCACCATGAGAAAGAATATTCGCATCAAACCTGATCCGCGTGCTGAATTATTATTGCAAGGACGACTGCATAATCCCTTCGCTTATCTTGGCCCACATCAGGAAAATGAAAGATATGTAGTGCGGGTATTCAACCCTCACGCAAGTGAAGTTTGGCTGAAAACCGCACATGGCAGCGAAGCGCTGGAACGCGTTCATCCCGATGGCTTATTCGAATGGCATGGCAGCGAAGAACCGCACCATCCCTATAGTCTGCGCATCAGGGAAAACGGACCGGGACTAAACAACGGTATTGAGCGTTTAGTGCATGATTGCTATGCCTTTGCACCACAAATTTCCGACTTCGATCTGCACCTTTTTAACGAAGGAAAGTTACATCAGGCCTATCGAGTACTGGGCTCGCGTGCAATGCAAATCAACGGCATTCCGGGTGTGCGTTTTGCAGTATGGGCGCCAAATGCCGAGCGAGTCAGTGTGATAGGCGAATTTAACCGCTGGGATGGGCGTATCCATCCGATGGCGGCGCATGGTTCCAGCGGCGTGTGGGAATTATTCATCCCAGAAATTGAACAAGGCATGCTGTACAAATTTGAGATCCGCAATCATGCCGGTATCTTGCTGGTCAAAACCGACCCTTATGCCAACGCATTTGAATTGCGGCCCGGTACTGCTGCTCGCGCTGGGTCTGCTCTTCACCACACATGGCAGGATGCAGAATGGATGGAGCAGCGCAACAACTGGGACTGGCTACACGCCCCTCTTAATATCTACGAAATTCATGCAGGATCATGGAAGCGTCACCCAGACGGGCGCTTTTATACCTATCGCGAACTGGCTGAAAACCTTGTTCCCTATCTCAAAGATATGGGTTATACCCACGTTGAACTAATGCCTGTTTCGGAGCACCCACTTGACGAATCATGGGGTTACCAAGCGACTGGTTATTTTGCCGCGACCAGTCGCTTCGGATCCATTGATGATTTATGCTACTTCGTGGATAACTGTCATCAGGCTGGAATTGGCGTGCTGCTCGACTGGGTGCCAGCGCATTTCCCGCAGGATGCGTTTGCGCTGGCGTATTTTGACGGCACCGCGCTGTATGAGCACGAAGATCCACGTCTCGGCTTCCATCAGGACTGGGGCACGCACATTTTTAACTATGGTCGGAATGAGGTAAAAAGCTTTTTGTTGTCGAGTGCGCATTACTGGCTGTCGCAATTTCATTTCGATGGCCTGCGTGTGGATGCGGTGGCTTCCATGTTATATCTTGATTATTCGCGCAAGGAAGGTGAATGGCTGCCGAACAAATATGGCGGGCGAGAAAATCTCGAGGCCATCGAGTTCCTGCGCGAACTCAACATCATGGTACATGACGTATTCCCAGGTGCGTTGACGCTAGCAGAGGAATCCACGTCATGGCCGGGGGTTTCGCGCCCGGTGTATCTTGGCGGACTCGGCTTTTCCATGAAGTGGAACATGGGCTGGATGAATGACACACTTAGCTTCATGCAGTTAGACCCGGTTCACCGCCGCTATCACCTTAATCAACTTACCTTTAGTCAGCTTTATGCTTATAGCGAAAATTTCATGCTGCCGTTTTCACATGATGAGGTAGTACATGGCAAGGGTTCGCTACTCGACAAGATGCCCGGCGATAGCTGGCAGAAGTTTGCCAACCTACGGTTATTACTTACTTATCAAATGGCGAGTCCGGGCAAGAAGCTCAACTTCATGGGCAATGAATTCGGCCAAGGACGAGAATGGAGATCGAGCTGGGAACTTGAATGGTGGCAACTCGGCCTGGAGCCGCATCAGGGCATACAAAGTATGGTGCGCAACTTGAATCATCTTTACCGTAACTTGCCGGCTTTGTATGAACAGGACTTCGGACAAGGTGGCTTCTCCTGGATTGATTGTCAGGACGCCGAACGTTCGCTGCTTTCTTTCTTGCGCCGTGGGCGAAATGGCGAGACAGTTGTAGTTGCCTTTAATTTCACCCCGGTCCCACGCCACCACTACCGCATCGGCGTTCCGTTCAATGGTGCTTATCTGGAAATTTTCAACAGCGATTCACACTATTATGGCGGCGGCAACCTCGGAAACTCTGGTGAAATTCATGCCGAATCTCTACCCTGGATGGGGCAACCCTATTCCATCGAGATAGAATTGCCGCCGCTCGCAGGCATTATGCTAACGCCGGCATGAGCATAAAGCTCTAGTTGCATACACCCTATTGCCCTCTATTAATCTTTGTAATTTATAACAAATAAACTCATCATTGCGAGAATGATGCACAAAAAATATTTTGCATATTGCAGGTATTCTGAATGACGAACCTCTGTCTGTGATAGTGAAATCGTCAATAATGCAAATGTTCAATCAATCATATATAAGACAACCATGTCGACTTTAGTCCATTCGCCAGCGTGGCAAGCTTTAACAGCTCATCAAACAGAAATAAGCCAGCGAACCATGCGCGAGATGTTTTGCGACGACCCAGTGCGTTTCGACAAATTCTCATTGCAAATGAATGGTCTGCTGCTGGATTACTCGAAGAATCTCATTACCGCAGAAACACTCACCCTGTTGTTGAACCTTGCACGCCAGTCAAAACTGGATGACTGGATTGCTCGCATGTTCAATGGCGACAAAATCAATACTAGCGAACAGCGTGCGGCGTTGCACACTGCATTGCGCGCCCCCCGATGCACTTCGGTGTATGTAGACGGCAAAGATGTTGTGCCGGACGTACATCGCGTGTTGGATCATATTCGTCACTTCTCTGAAGCGGTGCGCAATGGTACGTTGTGTGGGTATACAGGGAAACCATTTCGGGACGTGGTAAACATCGGCATCGGTGGTTCTGCTTTAGGGCCGCTTATGGTCAGCGAGGCGCTCAAGTCTTATAGCAGCGCGCAATTGAACGTGCATTTCGTTTCTAATGTGGATGCTACGGACTTGGCAGAAATATTAAAACGTCTCGATCCAGAAACCACACTTTTTATTATTAGCTCAAAAACATTTACCACATTGGAAACACTTACCAATGCCCATTCCGCGCGCGACTGGCTGGTTACGCATTTGGGCGCTGACGAGGTTGTCGGCAAGCATTTTGTTGCGGTCTCGACTAACCTCACTGAAACATCCAAATTTGGCATTAACCCGGAAAATGTGTTTGAATTTTGGGATTGGGTTGGCGGCCGTTACTCATTGTGGTCGGCTATAGGTTTGCCCATTGCGCTTTATATTGGCATAAATAATTTTGAACGCCTACTTGCCGGTGCTCATGCAATGGACAGGCACTTTCGTGAAGCGCCCCTAGAGCGCAACATGCCGGTAATACTAGGAATGCTTGGCATCTGGTACACCAATTTTTTTGGTGCAGCTTCGTATGCCATCCTTCCGTACGATCAATATCTGCAGCACTTTCCCGCTTATCTGCAACAGCTGGAGATGGAAAGCAATGGTAAACGCGTAGACCGCAATGGGCAGGTAGTAGACTATGCCACCGGCATGGTAATTTGGGGCGAACCTGGCACCAATGGCCAACACTCCTTCTATCAACTGATACACCAGGGCACGCGCATGGTGCCTGCAGATTTCCTCGCGCCGATTACCAGCCACAACCCGATTGGCGAACACCATTCCATATTGCTGGCAAATTGCTTTGCACAGACCGAGGCATTGATGCTAGGTAAAACAACAGCGGAAGCACGTGCTGAACTTGAGCTGCAAGGCCTAAGTGGTGCAGCACTTGAAATGCTGTTGCCGTACAAAGTATTTCCGGGCAACCGCCCAACCAACACTTTGCTGTTTGATCAGCTGGATCCATACACTATAGGAATGCTGGTTGCCCTTTACGAACATAAAGTGTTTGTGCAAAGCGTGATCTGGGATATCAATGCTTTTGACCAGTGGGGTGTTGAATTCGGCAAACAACTTGCCGGTAAATTGCTACCTGAACTTCAAAAGAAAGAGCACGTTTTTGTGCATGACTCTTCAACTAATGGCTTGATCAATCATTTTCTCGCACGCCGGGTTTAGATATTAGATTAAGGAATCTAACAGCTATAGCTAAGCCATGCTGAAAAAAATAAGAGTTAATGACGTCCGATTAGGCATGTATATCCAAGAGGTCTGTGGCAGTTGGATGGATCATCCTTTTTGGAAAAATTCATTCATGCTGACTGAGGATAAGGACCTCAATACCCTCAAAAATTGCGGGGTGGACGAAGTATGGATAGACACTAGCATAGGTTTGGATATCGATGCCGATGTAGCAGCACTTTCACAAAAAGAAGCGGAGCTCAAGGTCGAAAGTGAACTGAAGATGATCGAGCAAACCCCGCAAAAAACTGAAGTGCTTGTGTCTTTGCAGGTCGAGTTAATTGCAGCGAAAAAAATACATACCAAGGCTAAGGAGATGGTTGTCTCCATATTCAGCGATGTACGCATGGGTAATGCACTCCAGCTTGATGATGCGGTATCGCTGGTAGACGTAATAAACCAATCGATAGCACGCAATCCTTCTGCATTGATCAGCTTGTCTCGACTAAAAAATGCAGACAACTATACCTATTTGCATTCGGTCGCCGTCTGCGTCCTGATGATTGCACTGGGGCGGCAGCTGGGACTGAAAGACCGGGTGCTGAAGCAAGCTGGCATTGCCGGATTGCTACATGATATCGGCAAGGTTTTTATCCCCAACGAGGTGCTCAACAAGCCAGGAAAATTGACGGATGAAGAGTTCAATATAGTAAAAGCGCATCCGCTAAAAGGTTGGGAATTTCTCAAAGACTCTAATGAGGCAAACGATTTGATATTGGATGTCTGTCGGCATCATCACGAGCGCGTAGATGGCACGGGCTATCCAGACAAGTTATCCGGTGAGGCGTTAACATTATTTGCGCGTATGGGTGCGGTATGTGACGTATATGATGCGATCACTTCAAATCGCTGCTATAAAAAAGGATGGGAACCTGCGGAATCTATCCGCAAGATGGCAGAGTGGAAGAATGGGCATTTCGACGAGGTTATCTTTCATGCCTTCGTTAAAACGGTCGGCATTTATCCAACCGGCACCTTGCTTAAGCTGAAGTCCGGGCGTCTAGGCGTAGTGACTGATCAATCTAAAAAAAGTTTGACGATGCCCTTAGTAAAAGTATTCTTCTCAACCCGTTCTAACGCGCACATCCTGCAGGAAATAATCGACCTGTCGAAATCGGTAGACAGTATCGCCAACTTGGAAAACCCACTGCAATGGGGATTCGATTTAGGCGAAATTATGGGTGTCTAGTGGTGCGTTCCAGCAAAACCATTCCCGTTCGCGGTGAGCTTGTCGAACCGCTAGTCCCGCGCCAATACCGGCCTTCGACAGATTCAGACCGAACGGATTATTTGTAATTGAAGCTCCCTGTCATAGTGTGCAGTCTGGCGCTGGATATCAGTCGCTTTCGTAACATAACTATGTTCACTCCTTTATATATCCACATGATGAATTTCGATGGTGGCGTGGACAATTTCCTCATGTTGGGCGAGTTGCTTATGCACGCGCCGAGGCGTCAATGTTTTGTCGTTGGTATCGACGCTTAGCGCGCAAGAATATGCTCGCGTGCCGACGCGCCAGACGTGGAGATCAGTGATCAATGTATTAGCTGCCGCCGACTCTGATTCTACGACCTTCCTGATTTTGTCCACAACAGGATGATCCATCTCACGATCGAGCAACACTGTTCCAGTCGCAATGATCAGATTCTTGGACCAAATCGCTACCAATACCGCACCGACAATCCCGATAGCTGGGTCGAGCCAAGACCAGCCATAGATCCAGCCGCCTGCCAGGGCAATGATGGCGAGCACTGACGTAGCTGCGTCGGCGATTACATGCATATACGCTGACTTAAGATTGAGGTCATGATGATGCGGATGATCGTGATGCTCGTGGTGGTGATCATGCGCTCTGCCAAGAATAATTGCGCAAACAACATTTACGGCAAGACCGATGGCCGCGACGATCATCGCTTCCAGATAGTGAATCGGCTGCGGTGAAAAAATACGCTCCACTGAGCTAAAAACCATCATCACGGCGATACCCAAGAGAAAGATTGCGCTTGTGAATCCGCTCAGCACTTCAATTTTCCAGGTGCCGAATGTGAAACGTGAATCTTGGGCATAGTGTCGAGCTGCTGCATATGCAAAGGAGCTCAAGCCAATGGCCAAAGCATGAGAGCTCATGTGCCAGCCATCTGCCAACAATGCCATCGAATTAAACCACCAGCCCGATATGATTTCCAAGACCATCATGGCAACCGTAATCCACATGACCGCACGCGTGCCACGCTCGGCTGCGTGGCGGCCGTCGTCGAAGACGCGATTATGAGTATAAGGTGGAGGGTTACGGGTCTGCATGGCTGATTATTTTGCCCTATCGCGATAAAGTGATCGCGAGGAAGATGACGTAAAGGCCGCCATTTACCAGCAGCGTCCACACCGGCAATCCTCCTGAACGTGCATGGAACCGGAGCCACGCGGCAGCGACCAAAGTGACAAGTACGCCAGTCAACACTTCTATGCGCGGTTGCCAAGGTGTCAGCATAATTCCAATAGCGGGTAATAGTGTTCCTTGGAACACCATCGCCCCTGTAATGTTCCCGAAAGCTAACGTATCTTTACCACGACGAATCCATAAAATACTGTTTACTTTTTCGGGAAGCTCGGTCGCTATCGGGATAATAAGCAGAGACAGCAGCAATGCAGAAATACCCAGGATGTGCGAAGTACCCTCGATACCGTGGATGAACCCCTTGGCACCAAAAATCAACAATGCCAAACCGATTCCTAGTTGCAGCAAAATGGTCCATAAATTAGTCGGCAACCCAAGCTTGGCAAAGAACATCTTGCCCTCAGCCGCAGTGCCATGCCCGTCTTCGACCAGCTTTTCCGAGGCACGCAACGTAAGCAGGATGTAAACGAAATAGGTGAGAACCAGTGCAAAACTTAGCGCGCCACGGAGATAGCGCGCCTCCTGCGGAATGTACATAGCCACAGCGGCGAGAATGAAAGCAAACAGAAAAAAGTTTAGATCACGTATGAAACCGCTATGCTCCGGCCGGACATGGCCATTGACTCCACGCCGATGAAGGATGGCAAATGCCATAAGGCAGGTAGAGAGTGTCGATAGCATTAGAGGTGCGCCCAGAATAGCGCCGACACCAATTTCTTCATTAATGCTGATGTTCTTTGTACCGGCGAACAGTGCGAGCAGCGGAACCATTGTTTCGGGCAAGGCCGTTCCGATGGCAGCGAACACAGAGCCTGTAACGCCTTCCGATATTTTTAGTTGCTCTCCAAGGTGCTCTAATGCATTAGTAAAGATTTCAGAGGCTGCAAGAATGATAAGGAGCATCATAACCAGCTCAAAAACAAGGTTCGTCATTCGCGTCCCCTCAATATTGCATGTAAATGTCTTATGAACTGCGCTCTTCCCAAAGAAATGAGCTCGGATATCAGAGGGTGAAGATTTTCTTTCATAAATAGTTCCAATGGCTGGATAAGGTTCACTACCCTAACCTATTTAGGGCACTTCTAAAAATTCAGATTTCGTCACAATACTTCGTTGCTCACAAAAAATGTTTCCTTACATATCAATTATATGCTGCGTCAACATTTTTTATTCGCGCCTAGTTTTGTTTAGAACTCTGACTTTTTAGAGGTACCCTTTAGATGTTGATGCAATAATTATTGGAAATTTTCTGATTCACCAGAAGGATCCCCAACATATTTGGCTCCAACCATGCCACCTCGTTAACAGAGGCGTCGATCAAATTTGCCGTCTGCCCCAGATTCTATGCGGCGCCATAACCAATTCATGCTCCGCGCCTTGAAAAATCTTTAAGTCGAAAACCGAGCAACCACAGCACGGCGAAATACACCGTCATACCCATCACTACCAACCCGGTTAGCCGCCAGATACGCATCCAGCCGCCGCTGGTGAACCAGCTTTGTTCGCTCCCCATACCAAACCAGAGCGTCAACCCCAGCACCAGCATTGCCGCACCCAGCTTGGCGAGAAATTTGCCCCAGCCAGGTTCTGGTTGGTAGATGTCGCGCTTGCGCAACAGGTAGAACAGGATGGCGGAGTTTAGGCAGGAACCAAGGCCGATGGCCAGCGCCAACCCTGCATGTTGCAGCCAGCCGATAAACAGCAGATTCATCGCTTGGGTAGCAAGCAAGGTGATGATGCCGGTTTTTACCGGGGTCCTGATATCCTGACGTGCATAGAAACCCGGTGCCAGCACCTTCACTGAAAGGATACCGATCAGGCCGACGCTATAGCCGACCAGCGCGTTGCGCGTCATAAGTACGTCATGCGCAGTAAATGCGCCATGCTGAAAGAAGGTTGCCAGAAGTGGCACCGCAATCATGCCTAGCGCAAGTGCCGCGGGCAGGGTAAGCATGAAGGTCAGGCGTAACCCCCAGTCGAGCAGCTTGGAATACTCTGCCGGATGGCCATCGGCGTGATGTTTGGATAGCGATGGCAGCAGAATAGTAGCAATTGCCGCACCCAGCACGCCGGATGGAAACTCCATCAGGCGGTCGGCGTAATAAAGCCAGGATACACTGCCCGCCACCAGAAAAGAGGCGAAGATGGTGTTAATAATGAGGCTGATCTGACTGATCGATACACCGAATACCGCTGGCCCCATCTGTTTAATGATGCGCCACACCCCCGCATCTTTCAGATTGAGGCGCATGGTGGGCAGCATGCCGATTTTTTTCAGAAATGGCAGCTGGAATGCAAGCTGCACAAATCCAGCTACGAACACCGCCCATGCCAGCGCCATGATAGGCGGATCAAAATATGGAGCCAGCCACAGCGCAGCGCCGATAAAACACAAATTGAGCAGAATGGGGGTGAATGCAGGCACCCAAAATTTATTGTAGGTATTGAGTATCCCCGACGCCACGGCGACCAGCGAAATGAAAAATATGTAAGGGGAAGAAATGCGCAGCAGCTGGACGGTAAGATCAAATTTCTCCGGCGTGGCTGCGAAACCCGGCGCGCTAATATAGATCAAAACCGGCGCAGCAATTATGCCGATGAGCGTAACGATGAACAGGATAATTGCCAGCAATGTGGTCACATGATCAACCAACAGCTTGGTTTCCTCATGCCCACGGCGGATTTTATATTCACCCAAAATTGGTACGAAGGCTTGGGAAAATGCACCTTCCGCGAATAAGCGGCGCAACAGGTTGGGCAGCTTAAAGGCGACAAAGAAAGCATCGGTCGCCATGCCCGCGCCGAAAACGCGCGCAACTAATATATCGCGGATTATGCCAAGTATGCGCGAAGCCAGCGTAAAGCTGCCTATGGTACCAAGAGCTTTAAGCAGGTTCATTTATAGTTTTTTTGAAATGCGCATGCTTGTTGAGTCACGGTGTTCTTTGCACAAAGCCAGAAATTTTCCAGTTGCACAGGTATCACGAGTAGTGTGTCTATCTAAACTTGCCGTAATGAACATATTTACATGCTCAATCTGAGCGTTCGTGAATTCGCTTGAAGGACGTATGGAACTTTGCAAGCTGGACAAAGGATTGTAGCAGGGATATTGCACAGCAATAACATGCAAAACTCACTGATATCATGAAATTAGCTGAATGAAATTTCAAATTTTTCCCTTCAGCATTTGCCATGCTGGATCATGCTCAATGCCACGGCCTCAGCGACCTGTATGCCGTCCACTGCGGCGGAAAGTATGCCGCCTGCATAGCCCGCTCCTTCTCCTGCCGGATAAAGTCCTGAGATATTCAGACTTTGAAAATCTTCGCGGCGCTTGATGCGTACGGGGGAAGAAGTTCGTGTTTCCACGCCAGTGAGCACGGCATCAAACATGGCAAACCCTTTAAGCTGTTTATCGAATGCCGGGATGGCTTCTCTTATCGCTGCGATAGCGTAATCCGGCAGCGACGTAGAAAGATCGCACAGGTGCACACCCGGTGCGTAAGACGGCACAACAGACCCTAGCATGGTCGAGGGCCGACTCGCGAGAAAATCACCCACTTTTTGTGCCGGTGCATGGTAATTGCTGCCGCCCAACTCGAAGGCGCGCGCTTCCCAGTACCGTTGTAACTCGATGCCGGCCAATGGATTTCCCGGATAATCAGCAGGGGTGATACCCACAACAATCCCGCTATTGGCATTGCGTTCGTTGCGCGAATACTGGCTCATGCCGTTGGTAACGACGCGGCCATCCTCGGAAGCTGCTGCTACCACGGTGCCGCCTGGACACATGCAGAAGCTGTAGACTGAACGGCCATTGTCGCAGTGATGCACCAGCTTGTAATCGGCCGCGCCCAGCAGTGGGTTGCCAGCGTTCTTGCCAAAACGGCAACGATCAATCAGTGGTTGCGGATGTTCGATGCGAAAACCTATGGAGAATGGTTTTGCCTCCATGTATACGCCACGCTGATACAACATATGAAAGGTGTCGCGCGCACTATGCCCAACAGCGAGCACAACATGATCACTGGCAATGAATTCGCCACAACCCAGCTTCACTCCCCGGACTTGTCCGTTGTCTATGACGATATCTTCAACCTTGCTCTGAAAACGAATTTCTCCGCCCAGGGCTTCGATGCTCGCGCGCATTTCTTCCACCATCCCCACCAGCCGAAACGTGCCGATATGCGGCTTGCTCACATAAAGAATTTCCTCTGGAGCGCCCGCCTTGACGAATTCCGTGAGCACCTTGCGACTATAGTGTTTGGGGTCTTTAATTTGGCTGTGCAGCTTGCCGTCGGAAAATGTTCCCGCGCCACCTTCGCCAAACTGCACGTTGGATTCAGGATTGAGTTTTCCTTGCCGCCACAGACCGAATGTGTCTTTGGTGCGCTCGCGCACGGCTTTACCACGCTCCAGAACAATCGGACAGAAACCCATTTGCGCCAGAATCAAGGCCGCAAATATTCCACAGGGACCAGTACCAATCACGATTGGACGAGAAGCCAGCTTGGCCGGCGCATGTGTTACAAAATGGTAGCTTGTATCGGGTGTGAGTGAGATATGCTTATCGCCTTGTAAGCGCTGAAGCAGCGCAACTTCGTTCTTGACCTCCACATCCAGCGTATACGTAAAGAAGATGGCCGATGGCTTGCGGGCATCATAGCTGCGGCGAAATATTGCATAGCCAATCAGCTCATCCGCGCTAATACCCAGCCGTTTTAGAAGCGCAGTCTTGAGAGCATCATCAGGGTGGTTTAAAGGAAGCTTAACTTCAGTCAATCGCAACATGCACAGTATTCCAGATATATTCTGTCAGGGAGTAACAAGGCGCCCGCTAGTGGCAAAAGGTCATTTTACCGCAAGTGGGTTTATTAGCGCTTAAGGTATGTTTAGTAGTATGCGTTGAACAAGGAGAAGCAGATTGAAAGCTTTAATAATCACCATGCTTGTTGCAGGTATTTTCATGCTCGCCGGATGTGCTGAGCCGGGGCCAAGAGTTGCGCCAAGGCCGAAAATCAATTGGAATGACGTTCAATCCATTGCAAGTGCAATCAGCGTTCAACGTGACGATTTAAAGAAAACGACAAACTTCAAGGGGCCAAACAGTAGCAAAGGTATTCTGGACACAGTTTTGTTACGCGCGTGGAAATCGGATGAGGGTGGAGGGTTCAGTTATCAGATTTACGTTATAGATTACTACCATGGCGATTGGCGTTTTTACGATACTGCGTCTGATTCAAAAGGCAATAATCTCAATATCACTCTTAGTTCACGAGATGTCAGTTCTTGTGATTACTTTACCTGCGCCCACCATGAACATGTTGGACTGAATGTATCGCGGGAGTACTTGGAAAAAAATCAGGAGAATAGCATTGTCATTAAGGTAAGCGGTAAAGGGGGAGAAGAGACTTTTATCATTCCTTCAACTTATATCAAAGCCTTCTTGTCTGTCGCCAAATAAAGGGCACCTTAGAAAATTGAATTTTTAGAGACGCCCTAAATGCACCCGTTATGCTTTGGGTTTGAATTCTTTGGCAGTTAAAAAAACGATGAAGAATGTGATTTATGTTCGTAGTGTCTTGCATTCATGCTCAAGGAATTTCCGCATCATTCATACGTTTTAGAATAATTTCCGTCTTTTTTAACATACCTCGTGCTTCACGATGTTGGTCGTAGTAGCGCGGATTAGGAACAATAGCGGCAAGTTTGGCGGCTTGTGTCGCAGAAAGTTGGGCTGCGCTGACGCGGTAATAATACCGAGCAGCTGCCTCTGCGCCGAACACGCCATTGCCCCATTCTATGACGTTCAAATAAATCTCAAAAATGCGTTGCTTGGTCATCATCTGTTCCAGCATTACGGTGATAAGCACTTCCTCTGCCTTGCGCCATGGCGTGCGTTTGGTGGATAAAAATAAATTTTTTGCCAACTGCTGGCTGATGGTTGAGCCACCCGCTACGATCTTGCCCTTTTTCAGGTTTTTTTCATAAGCCTTCTGGATACCTTCCCAGTCGAAGCCTTCGTGGTCAACGAATTTAGCGTCCTCAGAGGCAATCATGGCGCGTTTGAGATTGTTGGATATCTTTGCATAGGGTACCCACTGATGCCTTAACTCAGCATCCGGGTGCTTGTTTTGCATCATTAGCAATCGTTGATCCATGAAGGCGCTAGTGGAGGGATTGTGTTTTACCCACCATGCGATGTGCGCAAAAATCCACAGTTGATAGAGCAATAAAAGAAGCAGCAGCGCTCCGACTATGCGCCATATCCACGACCATAGTTTTTTCATGGTGTGCCCTTAGGTTTGCTCAAATCAGACGCAGTTTGGCGATGACGGGGGCGGTATCAGGGCGTATGTTGCGCCACAGAAAGAATGACTCGGCAGCTTGCTCAACCAGCATGCCGAGTCCATCCACAAGCCGCGCTGCGCCTTGCTCTTTAGCAAAGAGCAGGAAAGGTGATTTCTTTCCATACATCATGTCGTAGGCCAACGCATCAGGCGCGAAAATTCCCCCGCGTTTCGCGTTTTCTCCAATTGAAAAAGACGCGTTAGGGGAAGACAGTGGGGATGCGCTTTCGCCTCGCGGCAACGGCGGAAGTGAGTCTGTCAAGCTGCTGGAAGTCGCATTAATCACGCAATCAAATTGCGAACCTGCGAGTGCGGTATAGCTGCTGCCCTGGATGGGGCCGTGCGCGGCAAATACAGCAGCCAGTTTGTGTGCCTTGTCCTCAGTGCGATTTGCCACTGTGATGGTTGCACCTGCATTGAGTAGTGGTAGCGCCACGCCATACGCCGCACCGCCTGCCCCCATTAACAATACGCGTTTGCCCTGCAATGTGAAATCAAGATTACGTTCGATGTCGGCGACTAACCCTGCGCCGTCGGTGTTATCGCCAATTATTTCTGTGCCATCAAATTTGAGTGTGTTCACGGCCTGAGCCGCTTGTGCGCGGACGGTGAGTTGCGTGGCAAGCTGGAACGCTTCAAACTTGAACGGTACGGTCACGTTCGCACCGCGGTATCCTTCATCACGCAAAACCAGCACGGTGTCGCGGAAACCATTTAGCGGTGCGAGGATAGCCTCATAGCTTAAATCCTGTCCGGTCTGATATGCGAATTGGGTGTGAATAAGTGGGGATTTACTGTGCGAAATTGGGTTGCCGATTACGGCGTAACGGTCAGTCATAGTACTGCAATTATAACTTTATTCAGTGCGCTTTATGAGTCCTCCTGTTGCTCCGATTAGCACATGCGCTTGGACAGGATGCTATTTTCATTAAATGGGTATCCACTTCACTCAGGTAACAGATCAATTCACCAAAAATGACGAGACGCCGTTCGGCCGGAGCTTATCGAAGGCCAGTGCTGGCGCGAAACCAGCGGTTCGACAAGCTCACCGCGAAACGGTAACTGGTTTGCTGAAACCTAATTCTACGTGCATCAAGGAGACACCCATTTTCATTATTGGGAGAAGTTACACATTCATGCCTCGCCAATTGAGTAAATCGGTAATTCTCGTTACTGACGAACTGTTACAAAAGACAGGTTTGTTACCCCGGCATGTTGTGCAATTGCCATAAATTCCGCCACACGGCCATAAGGGACGGTCTTGTCTGCCTCAATTTTCATGAAAAACAGCGGATCCATCGCTCGCTGTTTTAAAACGTCTGCCAGTTGTGTGTCGCTCATCGAAACATTGTCCAGTTGGATATTTCCTTTCGCATCCACAATCAGATGTGCCGGGAGCAGTTTTGCCTGGTCGGAGGCTGCGGCAGCGACTTCTTTAGTTTTAGGCACGTTGACTTTGAGCGACTGCGGCGTAAGCAGTGGCGCAGTAACGATAAATACCACCAGTAACACCAGCATCACGTCTACCAGCGGCGTTACGTTGATTTCGCTCATCATTCCCTGTTGCGAAGAATTGCTCATTGCCATGATGACCTCACAGTTTGAAATTATGTTTAAGTGCCAGCCGCACGAAGTCGTGCGCAAAATTTTCCAGCTCTGTTACTTGCACGCGCAGGCGGCGCAGAAAATAGTTGTAAGCTAACACTGCGGGCAACGCAGTGGCGATGCCGATGGCAGTCGCAATCAGCGCTTCGCCTATCGGTCCGGCAACCACATCCAGACTGGCCGAACCGCTTGTGCCTATGTCCTGCAAGGCGTGCATGATGCCCCACACCGTACCGAACAAACCGACGAACGGCGAGGTCGAGCCTATGGTTGCGAGTTCGGCCAAGCCGCGTTCGTGATAGCGTTGCATATTTTCCACCTGCTGGCGCAGCATACGTTCCAATACGTCCTGCGGCGCACCTATATGTTTCAAGTCTTGCTGCTCAGCACTTAAGTTTTTCACTTCGGCAAAACCTGCTTGCGCCAGCCGCGCCAAGTCACTCGAACCTTGCTGCGCCACCTCAGCCGCAGCGTGCCAGTCGCGTGCTGCCCAGAAGACATCACTGAAAGCACGATTGGATTTATCGTTCTTGATCTGCCGCCACAGCTTGAGCAAGGCAATTGACCAAGTAGCTACGGACAGAAAAATAAGGAGTAGCAGTGTGGCAGCTACAACAGGCGAACCAACAGAAAATAGATTGTTCATGTTTCGTTATCTTTCAAAGAAAAAATGATTGGTACCTTGTACCATTTGTTAATCGCCTCACCCGACTTGCGAGCAGGGATGAAACGCCAAGTCTTCACAGCTTCCAAAGCGTTGTTATCCAGCATGGTGTGACCACTGCTCTGAGCTACACTGATTTGACCGCACGAACCATCGGCCAGTACTTCCACGTTCAATATCACCCTACCCTGCAAGCCCATCCGCCGGGCTGCCATGGGATAAGACGGGCGCTCGTTTTTCAGGTTGTACAGCGCCTTGAAAATGACCTCGTCTTGCTCTGCTTTGAGCCGGACCGCCTCTGCTGCGGCACGTGTTTTAGCTTCTTCTTCCGCTTTCTCTTTGGCTAGCTTTGCTTCTTGTTCTGCCTTGCGGCGAGCCGCTTCTGCTTCCGCACGGACACGGGCTTGCGCTGCCTCGTGTTCTGCACGGGCTCGTGCCGCTTCCTGCTCAGCATGCGCTCTGGCGGCTTCCTGTTCACCCTTACGGCGGGCTGCCTCTGCTTCCGCGCGGGCACGGGCTTGCGCTGCCTCGTGTTCTGCACGGGCTCGTGCCGCTTCCTGCTCAGCATGCGCTCTGGCGACTTCCTGTTCACCCTTGCGGCGGGCCGCCTCTGCTTCCGCGCGGGCACGGGCTTGCGCCGCCTCGTGTTCTGCACGTGCGCGCGCCGCTTCCTGCTCAGCATGCGCTCTGGCGGCTTCCTGTTCCGCCTTGCGGCGGGCCGCCTCTGCTTCCGCGCGGGCACGGGCTTGCGCTGCCTCGTGGTCTGCACGTGCGCGCGCCGCTTCCTGCTCAGCATGCGCTCTGGCGGCTTCCTGTTCCGCCTTGCGGCGGGCCGCCTCTGCTTCCGCGCGGGCACGGGCTTGCGCTGCCTCGTGGTCTGCACGGGCCCGTGCCGCTTCCTGCTCAGCTTTAAGGCGAACCGCTTCGGCTTCCGCTCTTGCTCTGGCTTCTGCTTGTGCTTTGGCTTCCGCGCGGGCACGGGCTTGCGCTGCCTCGTGTTCTACACGAACCCGTGTCGCTTCCTGCTCTGCTTTAAGGCGAACCGCTTCGGCTTCCACTCTCGCCCTGGCTTCTGCTAGTGCTTTGGCTTCTGCTCGTACCCGGGCTTGCGCCGCCTCGTGTTCTGCACGAACCCGCGCCGCTTCCTGCTCTGCTTTAAGGCGGACCGCTTCGGCTTCCGCTCTTGCCCTGGCTTCTGCTAGTGCTTTGGCTTCTGCTCGCGCATGGGCTTGCGCTGCCTCAAGTTCTGCACGGGCCCGTGCCGCTTCCTGCTCTGCTTTAAGGCGAACCGCTTCGGCTTCCGCTCTTGCCCTGGCTTCTGCTAGTGCTTTGGCTTCTGCTCGCGCATGGGCTTGCGCTGCCTCAAGTTCTGCACGGGCCCGCGCCGCTTCCTGCTCTGCTTTAAGGCGAACCGCTTCGGCTTCCTCTCTCGCCCTGGCTTGTGCTTGTGCTTTTGCTTCCGCTACTTCTTGCTCTGCCTTGACTCTTTTCGCTTCTTGCATTGCCTCGAGGCGGGCAAGCTCCGTTTCTATTCTTGCCTTTGCTTCAGCTTGTGCCTTGGCTTGCGCAGCGGCTTGCTCGGCCTTAGCTTTTGCTGCTTCCTGTTCCATCCTGCGTTGTGCAGCCTCTGCTTCTTCTCTCGCTTTGGCAAGCGCAGCTTCTTGCTCTAGCCTGATTTTTTCTGCCGTTTCGATTTCAAGTGGTGTGGGACTTGGCTCTATTTCCGGTTCATCCGGTTGCTTAACGGGTATATCAACTGGCAATGGCTCGGGTGCTGGCTCATCAGCATGAGGCTTTACCTTAACTGGAGCAGGAGCGGCAGATGCCGGAGGAGCAGCAGGTTTATCCGCCATCGCAATGGTCACTTTCATCTCACGAGCAAGCTCAGCCCCCCCCTGCGACTGCGCCATTGTGGGAAAAAGAACGGCCGCGTGCAGCACCAGAACAATCGCAACGACAACCGCTCGCTCACGTGCCTCCGGCGTGACAGGCCATGCAGGTAAAAAATTATTCAGCCTTGTCTCCATAGATATGAATTAGTTAAACCACACGCTAAAGATAGAGCATGAATGGCAACCGTAATCAAACCAGCCTCCAGTTTTCTTGCTCATGTTTATTGAACCCGCATATCCCCCACTTTACAGACCACCAAAACTACGTCCTGCACAATTGTTTCTTATTTTGAGACTTGGGTCTGACCAATATTTGGCTTGCGGGAATGCGCTAGCTGATGGTGAAAAACTCTGTGTTACACACTGAATGCTGAAATTTTGTTTAAAAAGACAATTGAATAACAAAATTTATACATAACAAGCATCGTAAATTTTTTTTGCTAATTAAGATCAATATAATTATTAATGATAATGATTCGTAATCATATTACTATTGCAGATGATATGCAATATTTTAAGAAACAATTTACGAGTTTGATTTAGTACCCAGGAATCTGTCACTCAGCTAATTTTAAGCGAGCTCGGCGGTGGTCAATGCAGGGAAAATCACAGCCCGGGTTAATAATATGAGCTGTTCTGGTTCTGATTTTTCTATTCTAATTCAACTATGTGGCAGCAATGGGATTGCGACCGAAACGTAGCGTACGCCTAATCCACACTCTCAAGACGATATATCAGTCTTTATAAACAAACGGCTCTTTTTTTTAGCAGCGATGTTTGGTTTGGCATCGTGTTTTTATTGTTTCTTGCTGACCGCTAATCAATGCGACTCCCCATTCATTTCCAATGATATGAACACGAAGCTTAAGCCAATACTTTCTTCGAGGATCCTGCTCACCTTGTTGAAACCTCGTTTACACAGGACACTTCGCTTGAGTTAGCGGTTTTTTCAGTTCCTGACGTGGGCCGAAGAATTCGAAATGCACCTGCGCCGGAGGAATCCCCCATGCGAGCAGTTCATGATAAATGTTTACCATAAAAGGTTGTGGTCCACAGAAAAAATAATCCGCATCACGGTTAGGCACCAAGGATTCGATCAGCTTTGCATCAATAAAACCTGTGCTGGCGGAGCCTTCACGTGCAATTCCCGCTTCTGCGGAATCACTGTAACGGTAGCGAACTGTCAGATTAGAATGCTTTGCAGCCAGCGCATCGATTGCTTTCTTGAAGGCCTGCGTACCTTCATTCAGGCTGCCGTGAATGAATACAATCTGGCGATCTGGCATCGCGTCAAGAGCGCTAAGCAGGATGCTTAGAATAGGTGTAACACCCACACCTGCGGCCAGCAGAACCAATGGCCGCTTGTGTTTTTCTGTAACATCGAAGAAAAACTCGCCGCATGGCGGGGCAATTTCCAGCGTTGTGCCGACATCAACATCACTGTGTAAAAAATTGGAAACATAACCGTCAGGCGTACTGGCTTTTTGCCCTGCTTCACGTTTTACACTAATGCGGAACCATTCCTGTCCTGGCTTATCCGAAAGGCTGTAGTTTCGCATGGTGGTATGACCACACGGGCTAGGCACACGCACCGTAATATATTGGCCAGACTTGAATTCAGGGAGCTTGCTACCATCTGCGGGGACTAGATAAAAAGAGGTGATAACATCGCTTTCCACCTCTTTTCTGATTACACGGAAAGGTTTAAATCCTTCCCATCCGCCTGGCATGACGGTGTGTTCATGATAAATCTGTTTTTCACGGCCAATCAGAATGTCAGCTAGAAAACCATACGCTTCCGCCCATGCGTTGATCACATCGTCCGTTGCTCCTTCGCCAAGAACTTCACGAATTGAAGCAAGTAAATTTTCCCCCACGACGGGGTAATGCTCAGGCTTAACCTGCAACGATGCATGCTTTTGCGCTATGAGCTCTACCGCGCCGCCAAGAACTTCAAGATTATCTATGTTTGCAGCATAGGCACAGATTGCGCCTGCCAATGCTTTTTGCTGAAGCCCCGCCGCCTGGTTTGCCGGATTGAACAATGGGGCGACTTCAGGATTATGCGAGAACATTCTTTTGTAAAAATGTCGCGTAAGTGTTTCGCCATGCTCTTCAAGAATTGGAGCTGTGGATTTAACAATAGCAATGGTTTGAGTTTTTAACATTAGAGCACCTTTGATAGTATATTTTTGTTGGTTTTGGCTACGTACTTAATTTTTTCATGTGAAAAATCAACATACCCTCCTCACAACAATTGTGTAATTGAGGATAACTTAATATTTTAGTTGTGGGAATGCGACAAATTGTCACACCACGACCGATCAGCGCATATCCGTTTCCGATTGAAGCAATTTTCGGCTACCACGCTGCCTGCAAGCTAGCAAAAACAGCAAGTGGCAATCCAGAGGACAAAGTTGGTGCCGCACCTGTTCCACCTTCACTTCGGCATAACGCCTGTCAGTCAGATTCATGACACGACCTGATAGGAAAGGGTTTCGACAAGCTTAACTCGGACGGATTTCAAACCTTTTAATTGCCGACTCTATAGCGTCAACTCCAATAGCTATTTGCTCTAATGGCTAATTAAGCAGTATTAACTGCCGAAAATTGGTTGATGCTTCCGCTAATATATGACCTATGCGGCTTGGGATATGATTGGTGACAGTTAAAGATCCTGCGTTCAGCTTTTATTCATTCTTTTTGCTTCCGCGTATCCATCGCTCAATTTGGGCATAGTCCAACTTGCCGCTTAGTGCTAAGACATGCCCTTGCGCATCGTAAAAATAGGTGCGGGGCAGCTCTCCATACCATTGCGTATCCACTTCGTAACGCAAGCGTTCAACGAAACTGTCAGCGAAAACCCAGGATTCAGCTTTCTTAAGCGGGTATTTTTGTAGCGTGTGCGCAATTTCCTTCATTTGTTCCGGGGTATCGGTGGAGATCAGTACCAAGTCGAGGTCAGAGTATTTTTTCGATAGCTTGCCGAACAGCACCATATCGTCGCGGCAATATGTGCAATCGAGAGACCATAAACTGATAATAAACGGTTTACCCGAACGGGCTGAAACAATTTCCTGATAACTGCCGCGCACAAAATGTTTGATCATTTGTTCGGCTGCGGAGCAAGCTGAACTTAAGCACATTAATGAACCGAACAAGAATTGAATTATTATTCCACTGGATTTCATTGCGCGGTCTCAGGCATGTTAATAAGACGGTAGCCTTCCTTGTCGGTGTTCCAAGAGAGATAGCTTTTATTGCTATCACTGACTAGGAATGGGTAATCTGAAGTGCCAGTGGTAGACGCGATTTTTTGGGAGGCCGACCAGAGATTACCTCCATCATTGGAATGCATCAGATAGATGCCAGTAGACATGCCATCAAATTCTTTCCAGACGATAAAGACGCGTTGGCCCAGACTCAAAACATGCGGGTGTGAAGCTTGAGCCTTGAAGTTTCCAAAATTTAATGGGCTAGAAAAATGCTTGCCTTGATCGGAAGAGTAGGAATAAAACAATCCGTGTCGTTCCGGCGAGTTGCTGAACCAAACAAAATGATAATTGCCGTCGTTAGCAATGGATACTGCTGGACCGTGATGAGGGCAGGCATCAACTTCCCAGTTTTCGTAGCTTAGGCGAATAGGTTGAAACTTACCATCAAGTCGCATCATGGCATGGTCGCGTATGTTTTTGCCGAAAATATGCCGCCACACGATAATCGGAGTGCCATCCTTATCCATTGCCATCGTCACACGGCAGCATTCACAAGAATGGTCAGCGGCTTTTATGTTGGTATGGAAAGTTTTGCCTTCATCATCAGAAATGGCGTAGTAGATCGCCACACCACTATATTTTTCCCCCATTTTTTTGGCGATTGAGATATCGCGTTTATCCAGCCATGCGATGTAAATCTGGCCGCGCTCGTTTACACCCATTGCGTCGAAACTGTGGGTTATGGATTCCAGATTATTATTGACCGTAATTGGTGCGGAAAAGCTCTTTCCTCCATCTATCGAGCGGCTGAAACGAACATTGCCGGCAAAAGGTGTCTCCAGGTTCTGAGTGTAAGTAACGTAGATATTGCCATTGCTACCCACCAGAATTTTTGGACGGTTCTCGCCTACAGCGGCCACTAACTCAGATTCTGGATTAACCGGAACTGGCGTGCTGAAGGTTTTTCCCAGATTATCAGACTGACTCACCATAACACGACCATCTTTCACGGATGCCTGCCACAGCTTGCCGCTTGCATCGAACGTAGCGGCGACCGCAAGTGGTGGGCGGGAAATGGCAGCTTTCCACACCTTGTCCTTATCATGCGGCTGGCTGGAACCATGTCCGGCATGGTCTGCTGCCATGCAAATCCCATTGACCGCCAAACAGGAAATCAACCCGATTCTGTGGCAATTGCCAGATAGCCATGCGCCCAGACGCTGGCCCCAAAGCTTCCCTCTAATTGTTTTATTCATGATGCGAACCAGGAATTGAGCAACCTGCTGTCGTAGCTGCGTTATGAAGCATAAACCGGTATGAAAATTTCATATATGCCTTCCTAGAATTGATATTTCAGATTGGCAACCAGTGTGCGCTGCGGAAATGGGTGAAACAGGGTGTACTTGTAGTTATTAACGTTATCGATTCCCATCATTGCGTTCCAGTTTTTGTTCACTTTATAGTTTACATGGGCATCAATGACTACAAAACTGTCGAACGATCCATAAACATTTGAAGTGTTGTCGGTATTGTCCATTGTGGAATACTGCTTTCCGCTGAAGCGCGCCGCCGCGGTGTAAGCCCATTTCACATCCGGTCGGTAAGTCGCGACCAGCGTAGCCCTCCAGTCAGGGACATAGGGTACTTTCTTACCAACCGAAATGGTATTTTGGGGAGCGGGAGGAGGCGGGCTTTGCCAGCTGCTGTTAGCAAGAATCTTGGAATCCACGTAAGTCACGCTGCCAGAAAGCTCTAACCCATGCATAAATGCATTGTCTTTTTGCATGGCAAGCTCTATGCCCTGATTGCGTATCTTGTCCACGTTCATCGTGGAGGTAAAGGGAATCCCGGAATCAAGTGAACTGGTCTGGGCAATGATTGCATTCGAAACTTCCTCATAAAATAGAGAAGCCCTGAACCTTCCATTCCTTAATCCCCGCTCGAATACCAACTCGTCAGACAGCACTTTTTCCGGGTGCAAATTGGGATTGGGTATATAAACCGTTGATCCTGTTCGAACACTCTGGAAAAGCTCGGAAACAGTCGGATAGCGATACGCCTTTCCAAATGAATTGGTTATCAGCCAGTCTTCAGAAGCAACCCACGAAATGGAAGCCTTGGGAGAAAAGTCGGTTGATGTCACCTTTGGCTGAGAAACTTCGGTTGCCCCGTCAAGATTATAGCCCTCGTATGCTTTCCAATTTTCATAACGCCCACCCAAAGTTGCCTTGAGTGCCGGAAATAACTTCCAGACATCCTGAACCCACAACGCATCCGTTTTGGTTTTTCCACGGCTAATAGTGAATGGGGTGGTAAAACTATTGGGGTCGGTCCAGTTGGACGTATTAAAGACTGGATTATTCAGGCTGTATTGATCGCTATGAATACCTGCGCTAAGTTCATGTTTTCCTCCAGGCCGCCAGATTCCCTTCAGATCAACAGTCGACCAGCCGGTACCCTCCATCAAAGTGGTTCTGCCGGTAGTAGAAAGGTCTGTCAGCGCGCCAACCCCGGACGGCCCATTCCTTGTATCCTTGTTCATTTTATAATTGGATACGACTGCTTCCCAATCCCACTTGCCTTTGGTGTCGGATTTCAAGGCAAGACTTTGCATTGTATGTTCCTGGATCAGGTCATAGATATTCGAAGCAAACCCGGATACTCCACCAAAGGTAGGCTGGCCTATGGTTACGGGGGCCGTACTGGTCAGATACGTTTGAGCACTGGATTGAGCATCATTACGCCAATAGCCAAAGTTGTAGCTTGCTTTTAACGTAGGGGTCAGATCATAGGCGACTTTTATTTTTGCATTGTCCATCCGGGTATGGAGTAGCCCCCCTGCCCCCAATACACCGGCAAACAAACCTATTTTGTTTTTTTCAGTAATCCGGCCAGTGGTATTTGCCGGCGGGGGCGGTTCAGTGGCGGATTGCCCCTGAGTGACATAGGACAGCGGCTGGCTGTCGCTTTCCATATGATTGGCACTAATCCACCAGGAAAATTTGCCCGAACGGCTCCCAAAAGTGGCAGCAGTCTGGCTGGTTTGGTAAGTATCATTGGTGTTGTATTGCTGAAAACGCTGGAAAGCAAAAGTCTGACTAATCGAACCTTCAAATTTTTCCGGCATCCGGGTCGTAATTTGCACCACTGCACCCATTGAATTTCCCGGATAGGCCGCAGCATAGGGGCCATACATAACATCTATACGCTGAATCTCTTCCGGAGCCACCATTCCCCAGCGCGGGGCACCAATGGTATTGTTGTTTGCAATCAGCGCTGACAGAAGAACATCATCTGCATATACCAAGCTGCGCGCACTGGAATTCACCCCCCATGTACGCGTCGCCAATACCGACTGTGTGTCGCCATAGTTGCGTTTGCGCACAAAAAGACTCGGCATATATTTAAGCGCATCTTCAGTATCGACAATATTAACTGTATCAGCTATTTTTTCAGCGGTCGTACTTTCGGTTGTCTGCGGCAATTTATATTTTTTTACTATCGGCGGTGTCGCTCCAGTGCCACCCTGATCAGCAGTTACCGTGATCTCCGGTAACTGTTCGCTAACGATGTCTTCGGAGGACACGTCATGACTGGCCTGGACAGGCTGGCTGACTGCCACCGACAACAAACCCAGGGCAATAAAACTAATTCCATTACTTCGCGCGCCCATACAATTCCCCTGAATTCATTGTTTTTCGAACCAATTCATTGTAGGGGAAAAAAAGAAGGGTGAGAATGCGACAAAATGCCGCACCCTATTGGGCGCGGCATCATTAGTATCCCTGCTTTAGAAAGAATCTAGTCTATAGGGAAATCAGAAATTTCCCCGTACACCCAGAATAAAGCCTCGTCCCGGCAGCGGCGCTATCTCCTTCAGGAAAGAGGTATGGGATCGTGCTTCCTGGTTAAAGAGATTATTCCCTTTGAGGTAGGTATTCCAGCTTATTCCTTGCGTTTTGATAAGATAGGTCAGCATGGCATCTACCAGCGTGTAGCTACTGGTGGGTAATTCATTTGCCGCGACTTGATCCTGCTTGAACGAATGGGCAACATCGAATCTTGCTCCAAATTTCCCAAGCTGGTAGTCCAGACCCGCGCCGAGACGCATGGGCGAAATACGCGGCAACGGCTCACCCGTATCACTGTTCTTCGCGCGCACATAGTCGCCGCGCAAGTTAAGGTCAAGATTACCTTTTTTCTCATAGATTCGGGATTTTTCTTCCATCTCGAATCCATAAAATTCAGCCTTAACTGGGCGATACAGCGCCTCTGGCAAATCCTCCTGTACCTGGCCGCTTTGAATCAACGCAATGTAGTTCTCGAAATTGGTATAAAAACCGCCGATACTGGCTGAATGAAGGCCAGAACGCCAGCGCAGCTGGACGTCCGCACCATTCGATTTCTCCTTCGAAAGCGTTGCGTCCCCCACCACAAACTGCCCCGTTGCCACATGCCTGCCATTCGCGAACAGTTCGTCGTAAGACGGCACTCGCTCGGTGTGCGATAGATTTGCCACCAGACTGACATTCGGATTGAAGGTGTAGCTTGCACCCAGGGCACCGCTATTGGCTGTAAACTGGCGCGTTTGGGCGGGGCCAAAGCGCGTCGTTGTTGGACTATCCCCGGCCGATGCCACAGAGGTATGTTCGTTACGTCCCCCTGCAGTAAGCTTTACTTTTCCGAATACGGCTTCTTCATAAAGAAAAAGAGCTTTGGCGTCGGTATTGACTTTCGGCAGGAATGCTTCGCTACCGAGCGCCGCGAAATCAACATTGGCAAGCTGCACTCCGAAGGCGCCGGTAAACGCCCCCAGCTTGGTGTGAGTTGCATCGATCCGCGTGTCATATCCCTTGTTTTTAAATGTAGTGGCAACCTCCCCATTCTCCAGCTCGTTGTGCAGGTAATCCGTATGGTTATATTTAAACTTCAACTCTTGAACAAATGTACCCAGCTCGCGCACTTCCCCTGCCACGCCTAATCGTTTGCTGTGCATGTCGACCCGCACATCCGGTTCTGCCACCGTACCGTAATTGGATTGCAAATCGCTATAAGAAAGGCCGAGATATCCTTTGTCCGAAGTGAGGGACGCGCCCACCGCACCGCTGTCGCTGTTTGATGAACTGTTGGGCAGATGCCCGTAGGGCTGCTCGACTTCGGGACCATCCACTGCCCGCTGCTGGCTTGACCGAGCATAACCGGGGATCTTGAGGTCGTCGGTGCGGCGTAATGCGATATCCGCGTGAAGCGCAATCGAGCCATTGCCGGTTTCAAGCACGGCTGCACCGCTGCGCTCGTTGGCGGCACCGCCAATCCTCGGTTCAACGCGGCCCGTGAAGCCTTTGATTGGCGATTGGGGAATGCGGTTGTCGAGCGTATTCACTACGCCCCCGACAGCGGCCCCTCCATACATCAAAGCTGCGGGGCCTCGTACCACTTCGACCCGATCTATCAACAATGGATCTACGGCAGTAGCATGGTCGGGGCTCAAGGCCGAAACATCGAGCATGCCGACACCGTTCTGCATCATCCGTACGCGATCACCGTCCAGCCCGCGGATCACGGGACGACTCGAGTTCGGGCCAAAATAGGTAGAACTTACACCGGGAAGCTTGGAAAGCGTTTCACCTAAAGTGCTCTCTTGTCGAAACGATAAATCTTTTCCGCTGAGCACAGAAACCGGAGATACGAGGTCAAACAGGGCGCTTCCCAACTGGCTGGCGGTAACAACAACCGGCGGCAAAAGAATAGGTTCATTCGCTGCTTGCTCGGCAACCACAACCTGCGACGGCAGAATGACGAGAGGGCTAATTGCGTCCGGGTTTGCTACGATGACCGGCGGCGAATCGACAGGGTTGGTAATGGCAAAGTTGGTGGCTGAAATCGGCACAGTTTTGGGCTTCCCTTCTTTCCCAGGCTTCTTCATCTCGGCTTGTTCCAAGCTCAATTGCCTGGATTGGAGCTGCTTGCCTTTGACGTTAAGTTGCGCAGCAACTAATGGCACTTTGACATATTTGTCCACGCCCTTGCCCACTCGGATTTCCTGCTCGAATACGCGATCACTAAAAGCATCAACTTTCTTTTGAACTTTTAACTTCAACTTGCCAGCGGGAACGGTTAAATCTAATGGACATTTTCCCTTGAATTTTTCGTTGATAAACACTTCGGCGCCCATATCTTCATCTGAGCAAGTGATGCTCAGTGTAGAGCCAGCCGCGTGTGCTTTTGGGGATACCGCGAAGGCCAGAAATAGCAAGGACATTAGATAAACTGCATGGGTGAATAGCGGCGCGCGCTGCGCCGCGACACGTATGACGTGCTTAAACATAGCAATTCTCCAAAAATGAATGACACAACCCCGCGTTACACGAGAGGTGGTTTTATGCGATTTCTTGGAGAAGATCAGGCGGGCCGCGCGCAACGGCGACAAGGGGTTGGTTGGAACGGAATGTGATGGTGTCAAACCGTACCGTTTCGCTCGGAATAGCGATAATTGCGAAGGAAGGGGGAGAGCTGCCAAGTACGCCACCCAATTGAGTGTAAGCAGCACAATATCCGCATGCCGATGAATGCGGCGTGTGCTTGTCATGCTGCTGATCATGCTCCGCAAGAACATGATGCAGTGCATGCATAGCTCCGCCTTGCTGGGCAAAAAGCAGCAACAAGGTAAGCAGCAGCGAGAAAAGGGCACGGGAAAATTGCATGATGTGGACAACCTTAACAAAGATTGAAAGATGGTGCAAGATGCGGGGGATTTCTGTAGCGTAATAGAACGTCTGCTTTTTTATGCAACATGGAACCTATCCGGATTGGAAAACAGAATGCAAATATCCTTCAACCCGTCGCGTTCTCTAAAAATAAACCTCCCTGATGCTTCTACAATAAAACAATTCCAAAAATGTCAATTCATAACCGTTTCAACATCTTGTAGTAAACCATGGGTGAGAACCTAGCGATACAGGCTGAATCGAATAGAAGCATTCATGCAGCTTCCATGCTAAGCCTAATACTCCAAATAATGTTGTATTCTGAGCACAATGTACTATTCTAGTGTTTGCGGCGACCGGCATTGCGACTATAATAATCTTTAGATCCAATAATCTTCATTTCCTGATCCAGATTCATGCCCTCATCCAGATTCATATCCTTATCCAGAATGTTTATATTGCTTGCCGGCCTTGCGTTGGCTAACTGCGCTTCAAGTCAGGAAATAGGAAATTCAAATATTCCGGTTCAGGAAAAAGAAGGAACTCCAAAAAATCCAGTTCAAGAAAAAGGAAATCCCAGGGATCCGCTGGAACCATATAACCGGAGCATGTATCAATTTAATGAAGGGGTGGACAAGGCTATCCTTAAACCTCTGGCAAAAACCTACAACTATCTGTTACCAGAACCTGTGAAAAAAATGGTGTCCAATTTTTTCTCGAATCTCGGCGACATCCGTACCACTTTTAACGACTTGCTACAGTTGAAATTAGACCAGGCCGGATCCGATGCCTCACGGGTAGTATTCAACTCAACCTTTGGCATTTTAGGCCTGTTTGACGTCGCCGATCACCTCGATAAACACAACGAAGACTTTGGCCAGACTTTGGGTTACTGGGGTGTACAGAGCGGGCCTTATTTCGTTTTGCCGCTCTTGGGCCCAAGAAATATTCGCGACACCTTCGGCTTTATTGTGGATGTTTTCACCAATCTCAACCCCATAGGTTGGCTCGATTATGTACCTACACGTAACATATTATATGGAACACTATGGGTCGAACAGCGTGCAGGGATGCTGAAAAATGAAAATATACTCGAGGAAGCCGCAATTGACCGCTATGCCTTTATACGCGACGGCTATATGCAGCAACGTCAAAACCTGGTGTACGATGGGAATCCGCCGCGTGAAAAATTCGATGACGAAGAATTCGATGACGAGGAGGAAAAGAATTTGCCGGATGGTGCGCCCACTCCGGCGGATACTTCTGCTCCAGGAGATACTTCTATTACTCCAGCTGACTCTTCTGATAACAGCCAAGAAGCCAAACAGCCTGAAGCAGGTGGCGTATCCATCATCCTAACTCTGCCCTACGAGTCCGAGCAACCCGCACAACCTGCAGCAACAGATGCAGCCGCATCAAGCGATCAATCAGCAGCGACCCAAGAGCCTGCTGCCCCATCTTTTAACCCGTATCGAATGGAACCACTAACCACACCGGACAGGGAAGGAAATTCCTTGCCAAACTGAATGGTAGTCGGAAGTGCACATTCGTAGTTGATCCTGCTTTGCTATAACCAGCCTGAACCGCTGCAATAAAGAGCCGGATTTTTTCCAGGCATGTATGAAGTAATTTTCCCGTGAGACATCATGGGGAAATTACCGTTCAATTAACCCCCTGCGCGTAAAGCTGCGATACGCTGCTCAAGGGATGGGTGGGTACTGAATAAACTGGCAAAACCGCCTCCCCCCGCAATCCCAAATGCTGCCATTTGTTGGGGCAGAGATGCCTGTTCGTGATTAATCTTCAGCTTCTCCAATGCAGCGATCATCTTATTGCGTCCAGCCAAGTTTGCCCCACCTGCATCGGCACGAAATTCGCGATGTCGCGAAAACCACATAACGATAATGCTGGCCAGGATGCCCAGCACCATTTGTGCAATGATGCTAGAGATCCAATAGGCTGGACCATATTCACGTTCAGTCTTGAACACCAAACGATCTACTAGATGGCCAATGATTCTGGAGAAAAAGATTACAAAAGTGTTGACTACGCCCTGCATAAGCGCAAGCGTTATCATATCGCCGTTGGCAACGTGGCTGATCTCGTGGGCTAGCACAGCTTCCGCCTCATCCCGGCTCATGTTATGCAGCAATCCGGTACTTACCGCCACTAGTGCATTGTTGCGGTTCCAGCCGGTAGCAAAAGCATTTACGTCTGGCGCTTCATAGACAGCTACTTCGGGCATACCGATTCCCACAGATTGCGCCTGTTTGCGTACGGTTTCCATCAGCCAGCGCTCAGTAGGATCAATCGGGTTAGTAATGACCTGTGCGCCAACCATCCGTTTAGCCGACCATTTGGACAGGAACAACGAGATTAGCGAACCAGCAAAACCCATTACCGCCGACATGACCAAAAGAGCGTTAAAATTGATGCCACCACTTTCATTCAGTATTCTGTCAACGCCAAGCAAGCGCAAGGTGATACTGATGACAAAAAGCACGGCCAAATTGGTCAGGATAAACAGAAAAATTCGTTTCATATATATGTCTCTCTTGAACTGAAAATATGGGATGCAATTTATTATCTTTGCATATCGAGGTGCTTAATGTTGGGGTAACGACTAATATTTCAAGATGTGCACACTAAAGCAAATCTATATATATAGACATAAACTCAGACGAATAAATTCCCACAGGAGAATAAAATGTCATTAGAAATTAATAAAATTGTGCGTATAAAATGCAAGAATTGCTAAATCATCCCGCCGTTCAGGGCGGTCTAGCTCCCTTCGTCATCGCGCTGATAGTGGCAGAATTATTACAGCGCTTACGCTTAAGCGGTTTGGCTGCCATTGCCGGGTTTGCTGTCACTGTTTACTTAGTGAGTGATTTTTCCATGGAGCCACTCACCTCTGCGCGCAAAATCGTGCTGCTGGGCTTGGTCTCTGCACTGCTTGCTCTATCGCTATTACGGTTCAATTGGCGCCCGCTTCGCTTGATTCTCGCTGTAGCGGGCGGTATTGCGACAGTGTGGATGGCGTTACGCATCTTGCAACAGCAGGACATGACGCATATGTTGCTCTGGAGTGGCGGTTGCGCTTTGTATGTCGGATGGCTGATATTCTGGATGGATGCGTTGCATGAAGCGCCAGTGCGAGCAGGAAGTGCAGGCATGGCACTGGGACTGGGCACTGGGGGATCTGCATTGCTTGGTGCTTCTGCCATGCTCGGCCAGTTCGGTTTAGCGCTGGGTGCGGCGGCAAGCGCGTACCTGCTGCTTCAAGCTGTATCCAATAGCCGATTGCCATGCGGGCGTAGCTTTACCCTGCCATTGTCACTCATCGCCGGATTGACTGGCTGTCTCGCAGTGCTGACCGCTCAGTTGCCATGGTATGCCCTTCCTTTGCTGGCCGTAATTCCGCTGGCTGCCAAAATTCCGGTTCCCGAAAAAATGGGGTTATGGTTGCAATCTCTATTGCTGTCTATTGCTACCTTGGCCTGCGCGGCAGGTGCTATATATTTAACTTGGCATGTGGCAGGTGCACCACCTTTTTAATCGGGATAAGATGAAGACCTCGCGACCCCACCCCTCCCATATCACCGTGCATACGGTGCAGAACTTTTAACCGCCTGAGTGGAAGTAAGATTCCCATTTGCGCTGATAACTTGCTGGATAAATCGGTCTACCACGGTGTGAATGCCCAAGGGCAGTTTTTTGTCATCGTGTTTGGGGATTTGCACACGTTTGACCGGTTGCAGGCGGTAACTGCCTGCAACCTATCGAGCGCAGGTTTCCAGCCAATGCCCTTGGGTGGCGGGTAAGTTCATCGATCCTCATGCCGCCGATGCTTGGCACGCCCTTGTTCTGGCGGACTTGCTTAAGTGCGCTTTGCAACCCGGACCGTTCCAGCATCGCTTGAGTTGAATTTAACAAGATTTGTCTGCCATCCTGTGGCACTGTCGCAGTCTGTAAATGTAGGCCGTCCAATGCGATTCCATTGCTCTTTATACGTACTTCTTTACGGCATCCTGAATTACTTTAGCTGTTTGCAAGACAATTATCATTACGCTTCCAATTATGTCATTTTTGTTATTTCAATTAGAAACTATATTAGTTTCATGGGCTTTTAAACTACGAAACTTAAGTTGACTAAAATGATTGGTTTTTCATACACCAAATGGCAATTGTCAGAAGGCGACACTTAAACGCATAGCGAACAATTTTTCCGCGCTCCTGTTCTCATTTAGTCTGGAGAAACCAAGGCCAGTTTGCAAGTTTATATGGTGGTTTAAATCCAAGTGAATTTGGGGCGTCAAGCTATAACGCCATTGACCTTCCTGATTAATTTCATGATTAAGTTCAATACCATAAGTGAGGCGTTGCGAATAATCATAAAATAAATTGTTATTCATCAGTGCTATTGTTTTTCCCTCACCACCAAATACGGTACGTCTTATACCAAACATATTGAGCGTGCTCCACGCTTTAGATAAACGATAGCCATTAATATAAAGCGCATCCGCAGAGTACTTTCCAGTACCGCGATTTTTTTCCCCGATCACTTGCCAGCCTTGAATCATGCCGGCGATAAGTGGATTGCTTAATGTACCCTGCAAGGCAAATTTATAATTGGTAAGGTTTGAATTTTCAAAAGGTAACTCCAACTCAAATGCGTAGTTATCTGCAAAAACATATTCAATCTCGGGCGCCCATTCCACGGCACCTCCTTTTAGAGTTTTTTGCGCTAATGCATTCACTTCTAATTCACCCTTTTTTGCGCCCAATGGTCTGACTAAATCAAACAATAGTGGCTCAGGAATGTGTGGTATAACACTACTTAGTGCCGCACTACCCTCAATAAATTCTGCATAACTAGGAATTGAATAGGTGATGCACCATGTAAACAAACCAAGTATTGCAGCGCTCAAGTAATGCTTAATCACTAAAATTCCGGAGTTAATTTCAACTATATACTTTATCATGAATCATTTGCTTAGTTGGCTAAAAGCCTCAATGTTCTGACATCAAGTTGCAGGGCTTGCACAAAGAAGTTTTGCTCGGCTATCACCAGATTTGATAACTGACATAGCCCAACTTGTATTGCTTGCGGGTAATCCCAGCAGTAATCACCACATTTCAATAATCTGCACTAGCCTGAACCAGATGCACTCTTGCGGCATGCTCCTTAGCTTTTAATGTCCCGCCATCAAAAAGCGGGAGGTATAGTCCAAGGTGCTTTTCTCTTTTACAAATTCTCATAGCAACTTAAAAAGTTACAAGGTGGACTGAACACCCATATATATTAAGTTTACCAAAGCTATTAATCATATGCACTTCAGAGTTGAATCCGCCTCACATTACAGGTTGTACGCATTTACTTCCCTTCTCATTCAGAGAGTGAAATAAACCGTAAAACCCGCTTTATTCGTCGTGTTGTGTTTATCCAGATTGCTGATAATCGCTATAGTCAGTGGAGCAATAAGTCATGGCAGAAGACAGCGATCTCGAAAAAACGGAACAACCCTCACAGCGGCGCCTGGACCAGGCTCGTGAAGAAGGTCAGGCAGCACGTTCGCGAGAATTGACTACATTCTCCGTGCTGTTTGCAGGTGGTGCCGGGCTATGGCTGATGGGTTCCGGGCTGTCTGCACAACTAACAAAGCTGTTGCGTGACGGCCTGACTCTTGATGCCACACTGGCTTTCAATACCGATTTGTTATTGCCACGCTTGCACACGCTGTCACTGGAAGTTCTAGTGGCATTTCTGCCTTTTCTATTGTTGCTGCTTGTTACTGCCGCGCTATCCCCTCTATTGCTTAATGGCTGGATATTCAGCTTGAAGCCACTACAACCCAACCTTTCAAAACTCAATCCGATCGCAGGTATAGGCCGCATGTTCTCGATTAATAGCCTGGTCGAACTTGGCAAGGCTATTGCCAAATCGCTGGTGGTAGGTGGAATAGGAGCGTGGGCTATCTGGCACAACAAAGACTCGGTGATGATGTTGGTAGCGGAACCGTTAATTGCTGCCTTACCTCATCTAGGCTATCTGTTGTGGATGAGCTTCGTCACTATTATGGGTGGCATGTTTCTGATTGCGTCAGTGGATGTCCCCTTCCAGTTGTGGGAACACAACAAGAAATTGAAGATGACCAAGGAAGAGGTGCGTCAGGAGGCCAGGGAATCCGAGGGTGATCCACAGGTCAAGGGACGCATTCGCAGCATGCAGCGCGAAATGGCACGCCGCCGCATGATGGCGAACATTCCGACTGCCGACGTGGTGGTGACCAATCCTACACACTATGCCGTAGCATTGAGTTACAGCGAAAAAGGTATGGGCGCGCCTGTCGTGGTGGCCAAAGGCTCTCATCTGCTTGCTGCACGCATCCGTGAAATTGCCATAAAGAATAATGTGCCTATCCTTGAAGCACCACCACTGGCGCGCGCCTTGCACAAGCATACCGAGTTGGGACAGGCCATCCCCGAAGCGTTATACAACGCCGTAGCGGAAGTATTGGCCTATGTTTACCAATTGCGCCGTTATCGCCAAGGTAGTGGTGTCATGCCGGATGCTCCACATGACTTGCCGGTGCCGTCACAACTTGATCCAGCATCAGATGGAGAAGGATCTATATGATTAACTTATTAACCATACAAAATTTAATCAAGCGTATTGGTTTGCGCAGCATGGCTGGGCCAGTGCTGATCGTGATGATTCTGGCGATGATGGTGTTGCCGCTGCCGCCATTTCTGCTTGATATTTTGTTCACCTTCAATATTGCACTGGCTGTTATGGTGTTGCTGGTAAGCATGCATACCGTCAAGATTCTGGATTTCGCTGTATTCCCAACCGTCCTGCTGATTACCACATTGCTGCGCCTTTCGCTCAACGTGGCTTCCACTCGTGTGGTGCTGCTGGAAGGCCATACTGGCCCTGGTGCTGCGGGCAAGGTGATTGAAGCATTTGGCCATTTCCTGGTGGGCGGCAATTACGCAGTCGGCATAGTAGTGTTCATCATTCTGGTGGTGATTAACTTTGTGGTGATTACCAAGGGTGCAGGACGTATCGCTGAGGTTGGAGCACGCTTCACATTGGATGCAATGCCTGGTAAGCAGATGGCGATCGATGCCGATCTGAATGCCGGGCTGATTGGCGAAGAGGAGGCGCGGCGGCGGCGTGCTTCTATTTCACAGGAGGCGGATTTCTATGGCTCAATGGATGGGGCCAGTAAGTTCGTGCGTGGCGATGCGGTAGCGGGCATCATCATCATTTTTATCAATGTCATCGGTGGATTGATCATTGGCGTATTCCAACACAACCTGGACATAGCTACTGCCGCCAACAATTATACCCTGCTGGCCATCGGCGATGGTTTGGTGGCGCAAATTCCGGCACTTGTTATTTCTACCGCCGCCGGCATGATGGTGAGCCGTGTATCCACTGAAGAGAATATCAGCCAGCAAATCGTGGGGCAGTTATTTAGCCAACCGCAGGTGCTGGTTTTAACTGCAGGCATCATCGGCATGCTGGGTCTGATTCCTAACATGCCGCATTTCTCTTTCTTGTTGCTAGCTGGCGCTCTGGGCGGTCTGGCTTATTTCATCATGCAGCGCACCAAGACAATCGAGCAAAAGCCTGAGGCTGCAAGTATTGTGGCACCGCCATCGGAAACTAACGAGGCTAGCTGGGAAGATGTGTCGCAAGTGGACATACTGGGACTGGAAGTCGGATATCGTCTTATCGCGCTGGTTGACAAGGCACAGGACGGAGACCTATTGCGACGCATCAAAGGGATACGCAAAAAATTTACACATGACATCGGATTTTTACCGCCTGCAGTGCATATCCGTGACAATCTCGACCTGCGCCCGAATTCTTACCGGATTACTCTGAAGGGGGTTGAAATTGGCACGGGCGATGCCTTTCCCAATATGCATCTGGCGATTAATCCTGGCAGCGTCAGCGGTGTGTTACCCGGTACTCAGACGCATGACCCGGCCTTCGGCCTGCCAGCTATCTGGGTGGATTCAGCGCTGCGCGAGCAGGCCCAATCTATGGGCTATACGGTGGTTGATGCCAGTACGGTTATCGCCACCCATCTAAGCCATCTTATCCATACCCATTCCGCTGAACTACTGGGTCGACAGGAATTGCAGCAATTGTTCGATCATTTGAGCAAGCTGTCACCCAAGTTGACCGAAGATCTTATCCCTAAATTACTGCCGCTTTCTACAGTGCAGAAGGTGATGCAAAACTTGCTCGACGAAGGAATGCATATCCGTGACATGCGTACCATATTGGAAACGTTGGCGGAATGTGCAGCTCAGACACAGGACGCACACCATCTTACCGCCTTAGTGCGTGTCGCGCTTGGCCCGGCCATCGTGCAGCAGTTCTACCCTGCGGCACAGGAATTGCAGGTTATCGGCATGGACAAAGAGCTGGAATATATATTGATGCAGGCCATGCAGACGGGCGGCAGCAATTTGGCTATCGAACCCGGATTGGCCGACACACTTCTGCGTGAGGCGCGAACTGCAGCACAGCTGCAAGAACAATTAGGGCTGCCCACGGTGCTGTTGGTGCCGGGGCAATTACGCGATTTACTGGCGCGTTTTCTGAAACGTGCATTGCCGCAACTCAAAGTAATTTCGCATGAGGAAGTGCCCGGCTTCAAGGCGGTACGGGTAACTTCAATGGTAGGAGGAAGAGCATGAACATGAAAAAATTTGTGGCCACAACTTCGCGCGAAGCATTGCGGCTGATACGCATTGAGATGGGCGCTGATGCGGTTATCCTATCCAACCGTACGGTAGACGGTGGGGTAGAGATTATGGCGCTGGCCAGCGCAGAATTTGCCCAATTGACACATGAATCCAGGCAACCGGCCCCCGTATCAGCCCGAGCAGCGATAGTTACGCAGGAGCGCGCACCTGCCGCAGTTATGGCGGAGCCTGCAATATCATCCATATCTACAATGCAACTGGAGCAGCAAGGCATCCTCAGTGAGATCAAGTTCATGCGCAATATGATGCAGGAACAGATGGACTGTCTATCGTGGTCGGATAGGCAGCAGCGCGACCCTAAACGCACTCGTATGTTGCGCGATCTGCTGAATGCCGGATTTAGCCCAGCACTGTCGCGCCAGATGATAGACAAGATGCCAGCTACGGCCAATATGGAATGGGTGCGCCGGGTGCTGGGAAACAACTTGCGTATCGCCTCGAAGCAAGAAAATTTAATCGTGCGCGGCGGCGTGGTTGCACTGGTAGGTCCCACCGGCGTTGGAAAAACCACCACCACGGCCAAGCTGGCTGCACGTGCGGTGGTCCGCTATGGTGCAGACAAGGTGGCATTACTCACTACCGACAGCTATAGAATTGGTGCGCATGAACAATTGCGCATTTATGGCAAAATACTCGGTGTGACAGTGCATACAGTGCGCGATACCGAAGATTTACGACTCACCTTGTCCGGCCTGAAACAAAAACATTTGGTACTGATTGATACCATCGGTATGGGGCAACGCGATAGTCGCATGGCAGCGCAAGCCGAGATGTTCAATGCTACTGGAGTGCAGCGTCTCTTGTTGCTTAATGCCACCAGTAGCGGTGACACCCTAAATGATGTGGTGTGCATGTACAACGGTGCGGGGGTAATTGGTTGCATCCCCACGAAACTGGACGAAGCGGTAACCTTTGGTACGGTGCTGGATGTAGCAATGCGCCACAAATTGACATTACACTACATTGCCAACGGACAACGCGTGCCGGAAGACTTGCACGAAGTGAACATGGAATATCTGTTGCATCGCGCCTTCAAACAATCTGCTAATGCGGCTCCGTTCTCTTTGCATGAACTGGAATTCCCTGCGCTGATGGCGGGAGTAGGTGCGGCACCTGTAATGCGGGAGGAATATGCAACTTGAACGCGTAACTGATCAAGCAGAAGGATTGCGCCGTCTGTTGGTTCGTGCTTCCACGCGTGTGATCACGGTGGCCGCTGCCCGCACTGGCTTCGGTGCGACCAGTGTAGTAGTGAATCTGGCTACGGCCTTGGCGCGCGCCGGTAAAGAGGTGCTTATACTGGACGAGAGCCAGTCGCACGACAATGTAAGTAACATGCTTGCGCTTAAGTCACATCATGACTTGTTGCATGCTGTACGACGTGGAAAGACGATGCGCGAGATTATGCTGCATGATGGCTCACAGAATATACGCATCCTGCCTGTAGCACGTGCCATTCAAGCGCTGCCAACATTGTGTGCGCAGGAGCGTGAGCATTTGCTGGAAAGTTTGGCGGAAGCATCCTGTGATGTTGATGTTGTACTGGTGGATTCAACGATATATAGGGAGTCAGATACTTCTGGTAGCCTGGCACCTAATCAGCCGCTAATGCTAGTGCTAAACTCCACTGCTTCCGCTATCACTGAAAGTTATGCCTTGATCAAGCGCATGACCATGCAGGATGGGCGCCAGAACTTTGGGATTGTTGTTAATAAGGCGTGTAATGAGCAGGCAGCACATCTTGTATTTAGTAACGTGGCACAGGTGGCACGCCAACATTTGCAGGTACGCGTGGAATATCTAGGTTATATTCCGTTTGATGAAAAGCTTAAACGTGCGGCACAATTATGCCGCCCAGTTCTTGATGTGTTCCCGTCTGCACAGTCTGCGCTGGCATTTGGCGAACTGGGACGCAACCTGATGTTGCTGCCCGCTGCTGAGAGCGAGGAGTCAGGAGGTCTGCCCAATATGATGCAGCGATTGATTAGGCAGGTAAGTACCCTGAATTAGGGCACACGCAAATTATTGAGAAATACATGAGGCGCACCTCTATAAATCAAACAATATTTTGATACGGCATTCTTAAAAAATTTTATCAATAAATTTTCATCTAATTAAAATATGGCGCTAAAATTCAGTCTTACGCCATGTTTTACTTGACCCGGTCATTTCCGCAAAGACAGGGTCTCGTGAACTGTAAGAAAGTATTTTGAATTTTGAATTCTCATTTCACCAAAGCCTGCCTGTTTTGAGCTTACCGAAACGAGAATGATGGCTGCTACAGCGAACCTTTCATAATCAATGTAAATCTCAATAGCAAATATTATGTACACAGCCAGCGGATTAAGCGACAAAGAACAGTGCATTAAAGAATATGCGCCGCTAGTAAAGCGTATTGCGCATCATTTGATGCTGCGATTGCCCAGTAGCATAGTCGTAGATGACCTTATACAGGCTGGCATGATGGGTCTTTTGGAGGCAGCTGGGCGCTATGATGAGTTGCGTGGCGCGCAGTTTGAAACTTATGCCTCGCAGCGCATCCGCGGTTCGATGCTGGACGAACTGCGCCAAGCCGATTGGATGCCGCGCAGCTTGCGCCGTGATATGCGCCGAATTGAAGCGGCAATCAGCAAACTACAGCAACGCCTGGGCAAGCCGCCAAGTGAAACGGAGCTTGCTCAGGAGCTGGGCATGCCTCTGACCGAATATCAACATATGTTGTTCACGTCGCGTGGCGCACAATTAGTATATTACGAGGATTTTCACAGCGAGGGTGAAGAGGATTTCTTTGAGCGTTATGACTTTGATAGCGATGCCAATCCGCTCGAAGTGTTGCAAGATGAACGTTTTCGCGGCGCATTGATTAAGGCAATCGAAAATTTGCCGGAACGTGAACGCATATTGATGGGCATGCATTATGAGCAGGATATGAACTTGCGCGAAATCGGTGAGGTGATGGGCGTAAGCGAATCGCGGGTGTGCCAATTGCACAGCCAAGCGGTAGCGCGTTTGCGCAGTTCGTTGAAAGGGCATTAATGGACAAGCTTAGCTTAGCCGGTCTGTTGCTTGGCTTGGGCGGTATATTAGGCGGGCAATTACTTGAAGGCGGTGAGCTATCCATTCTTTTTCAAGGCGCGGCATTTCTCATCGTGTTCGGCGGTACTCTGGGCGCCGTGATGCTGCAAAGTCCACTAAATGTTTTTTTAGCAGGAATCAAAATGGGTCGTTGGGTGTTCGTTACACCAAAGTTATCCCCGCAGAAACTGATCTATCAGATTGCCGCTTGGAGCAGACAGGCACGCAAGGATGGAGTACTTGTGCTGGAACCACAAATTGCCAGGAGCAGCGATTTATTTGTGAAAAAAGGACTTCAACTGCTGGTGGATGGCAACAGTGCGGAAAAAATTCGAGAAGTACTGGAGGTAGATAATCATACGTATGAACAATTGCGATTCCAGTCTGCGCGTGTATGGGAATCAGCAGCAGGTTATGCGCCGACTATCGGTATTCTAGGCGCTGTGCTTGGGCTGATTCACGTCATGCAGAGTCTTAGCGAACCGTCAAAACTAGGTGCAGGTATTGCAGTTGCGTTTATTTCTACCATTTACGGTGTGGGCCTTGCGAATCTAGTTTTTTTGCCCATGGCCAATAAATTGAAGATGTTGATTCTGCAACAGGTAGTGATGCGTGAAATATTGGTAGATGGACTGACAGCTATCGCCAGTGGCGAGAGTCCACGTTTCATCGAAAGCAAGTTACAGGGATTTATTCCTTAAGCCATGGCACGACGGGTAAGACATAGAGAACATGAGAACCATGATCGCTGGCTGATCTCATATGCCGATTTCATCACTCTGCTATTTGCCTTCTTTGTGGTGATGTATGCAATTTCTTCGGTGAATGAGAGTAAATATCAAATGTTCAGTGCCTCATTGACTTCCGCATTTGGTAAACAGATAGTCAAAACCGAAGCAATTGTTCCAACCAGCGAGCAGGACTTATTGCTGAAATCCCTAGTGGACAGGAGGAACGCCAAGTTAGCCGAACAACAGCAGGAAGCCATGCAGGACATCGCCAAAAAAATCAATCAAGTCATGAACGCATTGGTTAAAAATGGCCAGGTCAGCGTGATGCAGACTAATCGCGGTGTAGCGGTGGAAATCAATGCTAGCGCGCTATTCAATCAGGGGGATGCAGTATTACAAGGCGGTGCAATAAACACTCTGGCCGAAGTAGCGAAGGTACTGGAGCAAGTCGACCTGGCCATTGAGGTCGAAGGACATACCGATGACATCCCCATTAACACTCAACAATTTCCATCCAATTGGGAGTTATCTTCTGCACGTGCCAGTAGCGTAGTGCGCTTATTTATCGGACATGGGTTAATGTCAAGGCACCTGAAAGCGATAGGCTCGGCCGCCAACTATCCAGTTACATCCAATGACACGGCGGAAGGGCGCGCGCGAAATCGCCGGATTACGGTGACGATATTATCACCTGCATCCGAGCGATCAGCGCAAGCGCCTAACTCATTTGAGCAATACAGGAAATAACTGGCTGGGTACATTGATATGTTTGACAACCGGCAGCGGAAACAGGCCCGCCTTAACTTGTCACCCGCTGATTTACGTAGCAATTTGCAGTTACTATCCTTAAGGTATTAGAGATGGAACGAGATTTTATCAATGGCTACCAAGCTGGCAGTTGGGACTCGCGTGGCACTTACCATCTGTTCGACCTTGATGACGATTTCTGGTGTCATTCCTTGAATCCAAATAGCGCTGATTTACAGACCTACTGACCAACATGCACCATTTACTTGCGGGTGATATCGGTGGTACCAAGACATTGTTGCAAATCAGTGCAACAAACGGAGCGCGCGCACCATTGCTACAAAAATCCTATCCCAGTGCCAATTACGCCGGGCTAATAGAAATTTTGGACGATTTTTTACGTGAGGCAGGCACGGTGGATATTGCCGCCGCCTGCTTTGCCTTGGCTGGTCCCGTTTCCGGTAGGCGAGTAAAGCTAACAAATCTGCCTTGGGAAGTTGATGCTGACACGATTGCCGCGCACTTTGCCATTGGCCGTATCTCCGTGATTAACGATTTCGAGGCCGTGGGGCTTGGCATCGCGGCATTGCAGCCAACTGATCTTCTTACCCTTCAGGCAGGCGAACCGCAAGCACAGGGAGTGCGCATAGTGGCCGGTGCAGGTACCGGCTTAGGAGTGGCTTGGCTCTCTTGGCAGAATGGCGGCTATGCCATACATCCATCGGAAGGTGGGCATATGGATTTCGCTCCCACCGATAATACTCAGTATGAGCTGTTACGTTATTTGCAGCAGCGCTATGCTCATGTCTCCTATGAGCGCATCGTCTCTGGCCCCGGGCTGGAAGCGATTTTCGACTTTCTGTGTGACAGTGGCCGTGCTACGCCTTCAACACAGCTGTTTGCGGCAATGCGCGAAGGTGATGCCGCAGCAGCGATTAGCCGGTATGGCCAGCAAAGCGATGAGCCCATCGCACGCATGGCGCTGGATATGTTCATCCAAATTTATGGTGCGTTCGTGGGAAATATAGCGCTGGCTCTGTTGCCGCGTGGTGGTGTCTATGTAGCTGGCGGGATTGCGGCAAAAATCATTACAACTCTGCAACAAGGAGCTTTCATGCGCACCTTTCGGGACAAAGGCCGTTACGTGGAATTGCTCAACACCCTGCCGCTGCACATCGTGACTAATGCACAAGTCGGCTTGCTCGGTGCCAATTTGGCAGCGCATCAACTAGCTTAAAGACACATTACGATACGTCTTAATTTGTTTCATCAGACTATAGGCAGTTTTATACCTGGTTTTTCTAATCCCATTTTTCTTTCTTTATTATTGATGACTCAGTTGCATCCTTTGTGTGTAAGTTTACTGCAATCTGGTTAGCATGTGCCAAATCGTCCAGCGTATTAATGTTAGTAAATGCAAATGCATCATCTAATACTGCTTCGCTCAAATGTAAGGTTTCTAGCCAGCTATTTACTTTGCGCCCACCCGAATTCAGATAGGCATCAAGTTTGGGAAGTACGTTTTTATGATAGAGGGCAATAGTAGGCTGCCGCTTCCCAGCAACAACTGCCACAGAGGCCTCCACCGTAGTTGTTGTGCTAACTGCTTTATATAAACGGGCAATCAAATCGTCCGGCAGGAATGGTGTGTCACAAGGAACACTCGCAACCCAATCATGGCGTGCAAGTCTAAGTGCGGACTGCAACCCGGCAAGCGGTCCTGCCCAATTCTGGGTCTGGTCGGCAATGACAGGATAGCCGAAGCACAAATAAGCATCTTGCACACCATTCGCATTAATCAAAACCTCTTCACTTTGGCGACTGACCGAATCTAATACCCAATCAATTAACGCTCGTCCATGCAAGGGTTGCAAACCCTTTGCGCCGCCGATACGGGTACCTAATCCCCCTGCCAGAATTACAGTGGTTATTGCGGGCTGTGTGGGCTCTAGAAGTCTCTCAAATTTAACCTGAGAAGCTCTCATGACATATTGCGTTTTAGTGCCAATAACATATATTGTGCTTTTTTAATAAGATATTCAGTTGGAATGACATGCAATGACATATTGTTATTGCAAAATTTTTTTAAGAAGACCTATTGTTCCACTGAGAAGAGGCTCGGCTGTCCTGCAAATAATATTTTGGTTACTGCTTATTCATACTGACAGATTTAATATATTCTTGGGTCTCAGCTGTAGTCGTTTCCTCAGCAAGTAACCCATATTTATTTTTAATCGTGATATCTGCGCCATGTTCAATTAAAATTTTTGCTGTCTCTAAATTATTAGCGCAATGTAAAGCGGTATTCCCCTTTTTATATATCCCACCTCTTGACAATGTACCTCCTCGTGCAAGTTGAATATTCGGGTTGGCACCCGCAACCAATAAGCGTTGAGCGACTTTTGGATGATTAACCCATAAATGTAAAGGCGTAAAACTATCTTTATCTTTCAAATTGAAACTAGCACCGCAATCAATTAAAAATATGGCAATATTTGGATCATCAACCTCGAATAATGGAGTACGGTTATTGTTGTCCAAAATATTAAGTTCAGCTCCACCATTAATTAACAGCTTAGCTGCGTCTATACTTGCAACATAATGCAAGGGCGTTTTACCCAGAAAATCACGAATGTTCAAATCCGCACCCTGTTTAATTGCGCTATCCATCCCCTCTAAATCGTTGTCCCATGTCGCTACCATCAGGGCATCATTATCTTTAACCGCTAAGAGAGCGTTATTATCTTCAGAACGAACGATACCAGCTGCTTTTTTTGCAGCAATTGCTCCTGCATCTTCCTCTAATAAAATTGCTTTAGCTTTTCCAAAGAGAGGATTATTTTCATCTGCTAATTTTTGTACTACTTTTGGCAATATTGCCATGAAAAAATCTCCTGATGAAATATTATGAAATAGCAATGACAGCTACCTGGTGAGCAACTCGTTTTGCGTAATTCCCAATTATCTAAGTAAATGTCTACTAATATCCGTATCCGAATATAGTAAATCTCTTTGTATAATTCCGCAATTAAAGAGTCTTGTTGGTAGTGATTCAGTACGAAAAAAAGCTTATGGTAGCATGTGCGTGATTGAAACTAGTATGGCCTCCTCCCAGCTGAAAAGGAATCCATGAGACGTCTGATGTGTATGAGAACGACATCTATGCATGACACAGAAGTCGCTTCAAAGCCACAACTGACTCGAAGCACTGGCCTGTGGAATGATCTGCTGGATATGGATCGTTAACTAGGCCAGTTAGCCCCAACGAACGGCGGACGTTCGCGCGAAAATGATAGTACGGTTATAATTGCGCGTTTTATTAAGCGGCACTCTAATTAAAGGAATAACATGGGATTTCTGGCAAATAAACGCATCTTGATTACTGGCATGATCAGTAACCGTTCCATCGCTTATGGTGTCGCACAAGCCATGCGGCGTGAAGGCGCAGAAATGGCATTTACCTATCAAGGAGAGCGCATACGTGACCGGGTGTGCGAACTAGCGCGAGAGTTTGACAGCGAATTGATATTCCCGTGCGATGTAACGAGCGATGCAGAAATTGACCAACTATTTATTAATCTAAGCAAATATTGGGATAAATTCGACGGCTTCGTGCATGCAATAGCCTTTTCTCCACGCGAGGCACTAGCTGGTGAATTTCTTGATGGGTTTACACGCGAAGCTTTCCGGACTGCTCATGACATTAGCTCTTACAGTTTCCCTGCGATGGCTAAAGCCGCATTACCAATGATGGAAGGCCGCGCCGCCGCGCTGCTGACATTAAGCTATCTTGGCGCGGTGCGCACCATGCCACACTACAACGTGATGGGTCTTGCCAAGGCCAGCCTAGAAGCCAGTGTTCGTTATTTAGCAATGAATCTCGGCTACAAAGGTATCCGTGTAAATGGCATTTCCGCAGGCCCGATCAAGACACTCGCTTCGGCAGGCATTGCCGACTTTAATAAGCTATTAAACTACAATGAAAAAAATGCTCCATTGAAGCGTAACGTTACCACTGAAGAGGTAGGCAATGTTGCGGCGTTCTTGTGTAGCGATTTGTCCAGCGGCATCACCGGTGAAATCACCTATGTTGATGGTGGTTTTAACACCACAGCACTTGGAACAACTGAGCCCTAGCCATATAATTTTTACCGCTGAAAACTCTCTTAGTGCGCTGAGAAAGCAGATTATTTATTTTCTTCTGCAGAAAAAGATTTCATGGTGATGTCAGCGTGTTTTTTGGCATCCGCAAGATATGCCTGGAACATTTCATCACCAGTTATTTGGCGCAGCTGTTGCATATAACGGGCATGCTTGGTATCGTCGATGGTGGTAACTTCTTTGATTGCATCCACACGAACGAGTTCATAGCCATTCTGTGCATTTTCGACGCCCACATATGCCGGAAGAGTAGCCACGTTTGCTTGGAATACTTGACGAGCCAGACTATTATCAAGCTCAGCATGTTGTTCACGCGTAATGGCAGTTGGCACTGTCCACTCCACGTTAACTTTCTCACCACGTTGCAACTGCGCCAACATCAGTTGGCCCTGTTTAACCGCAAACTCTAGCGCTTGCTTGCGCAGTAGTTTCTGACGAATACTCTCACTCACTTCCTTCAACGAGCGTGTGCTGACTGGCTTATATTCCAGCAGCCGTGCCGCGAACAAGGTATTGGGTGCGATTTCGATAGCAGCGCTATTGCGCTTCTTCTTCGTTACATCTTCAACAAACACAGCTTGCAATGCTTTGTCCGTCCAAGGCAATGCTCCAGCCTGTTTTTTGTTCAGCCAACCGCTTTGCTGTAGCGGCATTTTTACCAGTTCTGCTGCTGGTTTGAGAGTATCACTCTGCTCATACACAACATTACTGAATTTCTCTGCCAACTCGGCGAACTTATCATTTGCTTTTTGCAGTTTCAGCCTCTGCGTGATAGCACTCTTTGCCTCATCCAACGGAAGCGTTTTAGCAGGATTCACTGCGAGCAGCTTGATAATATGAAAGCCAAAATCGGTTTGTACCAAACCGCTAATTTCGCCTATCTTAAGCTTGAATACGGCCTCTTCAAAGGGCTTGACCATCATCCCAGGGCCAAACTGGCCAAGATCACCTCCACTAGCAGCGGAGCCAGGATCCTGCGAATGCTGCTTAGCTAGCTCGGCGAATTTATCCGGTGACTGCTTAACCAGCTGCAATACCTGCTCTGCCTTGGTCTTGGCAGCCAGCTTATCTGCATCGGTTGCCTGCGCGGCCACCGCAATCAGGATATGCGCCGCCTGGCGCTGTTCAGGTGAACCAAATTCATTCTGATGCTCCTCATAATATTGCTTAATTTCGGCCTCATCCACTGTCACTTGTGATTGCAATGCATCGGCGGAGAATGTCACATACTCCACCCGTACCTGCTCATCCGTCTGAAACTCCTTCAAATTCATATCATAATAACTTTGTACCGCAGCTTCATCCACTTTCGCCTGCTTGAGATATGATTCAAAAGAAATTTTTGCCACAGCAACAACACGCTGCTGTTCATTCAGGCGTATCAAATTATCCGCAGTAATACGTGATGCGTAACCATTCCGCATATAGGCATCAATCAACTGACGCATATATAGCTCTCGAGCTACACTTGACTCAAATGTTAACGGCGTCATTTTCTCACGGCGTAATACAGATTCGTAAAGCTGCTTGTCGAATTTCCCATCTTGCTGAAACGCCTCGATACCAGCGATACTCTGAGCCAAATATTTCTCATTTACAGTTAATCCAATGGAACGCGCCTGCGAAATCAATAAACGTTGGCTAACCAAGCTTTCCAGAATTGCGCGTTTTGTTTCGGGCTTATCAAACATAGCTTGATCATAGTTACTAGCCATCATTTTACGCATTCTGTCCTGCTGCTGGCGCACAGCTTGATCGAACTCTGCTTGGTTGATTTTTTCACCGTTCACCGTAGCTAAAGCCTCACTATGAGATGACTTGTTGTAAGAATCTACACCCCAAAATGTAAACGTAAGAATGATGAGTAACAGCACGATTTGTACGAACCGTCTGTTCCCATGCACGAAATCAAACATAATAGCCACCCGATAAAGCTTATTTAAAATAAATGAAAAAAAGGCGAACTTTCGTTCGCCTTAATGTGGCGGAGTGGACGGGACTCGAACCCGCGACCCCCGGCGTGACAGGCCGGTATTCTAACCAACTGAACTACCACTCCAATAACTTGTTAAGCAGCTGGTGGGTGCTGAGGGGTTCGAACCCCCGACATTCGCCTTGTAAGGGCGACGCTCTACCAGCTGAGCTAAGCACCCAATAAAAAAATCATTTTACAGCATTCTTCAGACCTTTACCAGCACAGAATTTCTGTACTTTCACTGCCTTGATCTTGAGCAATATGCTAGTACTATTGCACGGCCAGCAACAGCCTTTTATATATGAGCCTATTTTAATAGTGTATAAATCAGTTCAGATTGATACAGCAAGCATCCTCTTTTAATATATTGTTGCAGTTGATAGAAAAACCCTGCAATGGCTTTATATCAAGGGTTTTCACCATGGTCAAGAAATTTAATATGTATACAGCTGCAATGATTTTTAAACCCGTGCATACTACATCAATGCTTAATCACAGTAGCACGATTTTCATCCGCCACCAAGATGGGATTGACTACTGGCACAGCCTCAGGTAATGGTTCTGGTTTGCGCTCCAACGCCATTTCCAACACCTGCTCGATCCATTTAACCGGATGAATATCAAGTTTATTTTTTACGTTATCGGGAATCTCAACAAGATCCTTAGTATTTTCTTCCGGAATCAGGACAACTTTTATACCACCACGCTGAGCCGCCAGCAACTTCTCTTTTAATCCACCAATCGGAAGCACCTCGCCGCGCAGCGTAATTTCCCCGGTCATCGCCACATCAGCACGCACCGGGATGCCAGTCAACGCCGAGACTATCGACGTGCAAATGCCTACACCAGCGCTCGGCCCATCTTTGGGTGTAGCACCTTCAGGTAAGTGGATATGTAAATCAGTTTTTTGATAAAAATCATCAGGAATACCCAAGCTACGGGCGCGGCTACGGACTACACTAAGCGCAGCTTGGATCGACTCTTTCATAACCTCGCCCAACTTACCAGTGGGGGTAATATTACCTTTGCCCGGCAATACCGCAGTTTCAATGGTTAGCAACTCACCGCCAACTTCTGTCCACGCCAATCCGGTTACTTGTCCAACCTGATTATGTTTCTCTGCGATTCCATAGCTATAACGCCGCACTCCAAGATATTTGTCCAGGTTACGAGCATTCACCGTTACCTTGCTATCACGCCCTTTGAGCAACAATGCTTTCACCACTTTACGGCAAATCTTGGAAAGCTCACGATCCAACCCCCGCACACCCGCTTCGCGGGTGTAATAACGCAATATGTCACGAATTGCACTTTCTGAAATACCAATTTCTTCAAGCTTCAATCCATTGTTTTTAAGTGCTTTTGGTATTAAATAATGCATCGCAATATTTACTTTTTCATCTTCCGTATAACTTGACACGTGGATAATTTCCATGCGATCCAAAAGCGGGGCGGGGATATTCATGGTATTTGCGGTTGCAACAAACATTACATCAGACAAGTCATATTCGACCTCGACATAATGATCAACAAAAGTATGGTTCTGTTCTGGATCGAGCACCTCTAGCAGCGCCGACGACGGGTCACCACGAAAATCCATACCCATCTTGTCTACTTCGTCGAGTAGGAACAACGGGTTTTTCACGCCGACCTTGGTCATGTTCTGCAAAATTTTGCCAGGCATAGAGCCAATATAAGTGCGGCGATGGCCACGAATTTCTGACTCATCGCGCACCCCACCTAGCGACATGCGAATAAATTTACGACCCGTAGCCCGTGCAATAGACTGACCCAGCGAAGTCTTACCAACACCCGGCGGCCCGACCAAACACAGGATAGGCGCTTTCATCTTGTCGACGCGTTGCTGCACCGCAAGATATTCCACGATACGCTCCTTGACCTTCTCCAATCCATAATGATCCGCTTCCAAAATTTCTTCCGCAGATTTCAAGTCATTGTTAATCTTTGTTTTCTTTTTCCATGGCAAACCCACCAACACGTCGATGTAGTTACGCACCACAGTCGCCTCGGCCGACATGGGAGACATTAAGCGCAATTTTTTCATTTCGGCTTCGGCCTTGGTACGCGCTTCCTTAGGCAAGTGTGCAGCCTTGATTTTCTTTGCCAACTCCTCGAAATCTGCACCATCTTCACCTTCGCCCAACTCCTTCTGTATCGCTTTTACTTGTTCATTCAAGTAATACTCGCGTTGGCTCTTTTCCATCTGCCGTTTGACGCGTCCGCGAATGCGTTTTTCTACTTGCAGAATGTCGAGCTCGGCTTCCAGTAGGCCCAGCAAATGATCAAGGCGCTTTCGAACATCAAAGATTTCCAATATCTCCTGCTTTTGCTCCAGTTTAAGTGGCAAATGTGCTGCTATGGTATCCGCTAGTCGCCCGGAATCATCTATGCCGGCCAAAGACGTTAGTGTTTCTGGCGGAATCCTCTTATTGAGCTTAACATATTGGTCAAATTGATTAATTAAGGCGCGACGCATAGCTTCTGCCTCATTACCCAAGTTGTCATCAACAGGAACTGGGTCAATGTCCGCATCGAAATGACTTTTTTCATCCAGCACACGCAATATTTTTGCACGTTGTGTGCCCTCCACAAGAACCTTGACGGTACCGTCAGGCAACTTGAGCATCTGCAAAATATTAGCAATGCTACCAACGCGATACAAATCTTCCGCGGCAGGCTCATCTTTGGCGGCAGTTTTTTGCGCCACCAACACAATGCTCTTACCCGCTTCCATAGCAGACTCCAGCGCCTTGATTGATTTAGCGCGTCCAACAAACAATGGAATTACCATATGTGGAAACACCACTACATCGCGTAAAGGAAGTAATGGGAAAAAACTGGAAACAAGTACATTAGTATCATGCTCAGTCATGGCAGGAAACTCCTCTATGGATTAACTTGGTAATTAGATGGGGGCGCAGCGAAATAATTCAAGTCAAGATACAAATCACCGCGCATCAACTTAATTTAGGATGCCGCTATAAATAACTAAGCTGCCCTGGATGTATCCGCGTATATCACAATCGGTTTAATTTCGCCATTTGTGCTGTTTACATCCAACACCACCTTGCTCACATTGTCCATCGAAGGCAGATCATACATAATGTCGAGCAAAGAATGTTCCAGAATGGAGCGCAAGCCACGCGCACCCGTCTTACGTTCCAGCGCTTTCTTGGCGATAGCCTGCAATACACCCTCGTGGAACTCCATATCCACGCTTTCCATCGCGAACAATTTATGATATTGTTTGGTCAAGGCATTTTTTGGTTCGGTCAAAATTTGAATTAGTGCCGCCTCATCCAGCTCCTCCAGTGTAGCAACCACTGGCAGGCGTCCAACAAATTCGGGGATCAAACCAAACTTGATCAAGTCTTCCGGCTCCACATTACGCAGCACCGCGCCTACACTCTTCTTGTCACCGCGCTTGGCGAGGCTTGCGCCAAAACCAATACCGGCTTTCTCTGAGCGATTGAGTATGACCTTCTCCATGCCATCGAACGCTCCACCGCATATAAAAAGGATGTTAGTGGTATCCACCTGCAAGAATTCGGTATTTGGATGTTTGCGACCACCCTGTGGCGGCACAGACGCCTTAGTACCCTCGATTAACTTGAGTAGCGCCTGTTGCACCCCTTCGCCAGAAACGTCACGAGTGATAGAAGGATTGTCTGATTTGCGAGAAATTTTATCAATTTCGTCGATATAAATGATACCGCGCTGCGCGCGCTCCACGTCATAGTCGCACGCTTGCAATAGCTTCAAAATTATATTCTCGACATCCTCCCCGACATACCCCGCTTCAGTCAGCGTAGTAGCGTCGGCCATCACAAACGGTACGTCAAGCAGACGCGCCAAGGTTTGCGCCAACAAGGTTTTCCCAGAACCAGTCGGACCAAGCAGTAAAATATTGCTCTTGGCCAGCTCCACCCCATCCTTGTTTGTGCTTTTCAGGCGTTTATAATGGTTATACACCGCCACAGACAAAATTTTCTTAGCATGTTCCTGACCGATTACATATTCGTCGAGGCGCGCACGAATTTCATGCGGTACAAGCAGGTCAGCCTTGTCCGTCTTGCCGGACACAACACTATTAACTTCTTCACGAATAATGTCATTACAAAGCTCGACACATTCGTCGCATACGAATACAGAAGGCCCCGCAATCAGTTTGCGAACTTCATGCTGGCTCTTGCCGCAAAACGAACAGTACAATAATTTGTCGCCCTTGCTTTTATCCAACACCATTCATATCCCCTGTTTTGTTTATCGCCAACATTTATTATCTATCGATTAAGCCCATGCAGTAGTTGTTTAAGCGCGCTTATCCAGCACTTTATCTACCAAGCCATAATCGACTGCTTCAGTCGCATTTAAGAATTTATCGCGCTCGCTATCACGGGCAATTTCCTCGACATCGCGACCTGTGTGCTGCGCCATCAAGGCATACAGGCGCTCACGCAGACTCAAAATATATCTGGCGTGAATCTCGATATCCGTCGCCTGCCCCTGAAACCCTCCCAACGGCTGATGGATCATTACCGAAGAATTAGGCAGAACAAATCTCTTTCCCTTTGCACCGGCCTGCAACAAAAAAGCGCCCATAGATGCCGCCATGCCGATGCACAGCGTAGAAACTTCCGGCTTTATGAATTGCATAGTGTCATAAATAGCCATGCCTGCAGAAATAGAGCCGCCAGGCGAATTGATATAGAGATGAATCTCCTTATCTGGATTTTCCGACTCAAGAAACAACAATTGTGCTACCACCAAGTTAGCGGTCATATCATTGATGTTGCCAACCAAAAATATTACGCGTTCCTTGAGCAGACGTGAATAAATGTCGTATGCACGTTCTCCACGCCCGCTGGTTTCTATCACCATCGGAATCATACCGATATTTTGCGGGTCCCCATTATTTTGAGGTATTTCGTTATACATCACGCGGCATTCTCCATCAACTCGTTAAATTCCATCACCTTTTCTGTCACCTTGACAGTATCCGTCACCCAAACCACCACGTTATCCTCCAGCACCAAGTTTTCTGCGTCTTGCAAGCGTGCCGGATCATTATAGTGCCACTGCACCACTTCTTCTGGGTTGTCATAACTTTGTGCATAATCCTGAACCAGCGCCTTTATCTGCTCAGGTTTAGCGTGCAAATCATATTTATCTACCAGTTCAGTCAAGATCAGACTCAACTTGACACGCTTTTGCGCACGTTCAGTAAACAGTTCGAGTGGTAACGATTCTTCCCCCTTCGGCATTTCCATTCTGCGCTTTTTCATATCGCGCATAGTTTGCTGCATCAAGCTCTGAGCTTCAGCATCCAGCAGTGCCTTGGGTATCTCCAGTTGAGTAACTTTCAGCAAGGTAGCCATTGCGCTGTCTTTGTTACGCAACATTAAACGACGCTTGATTTCGCGCTCTAGATTATCGCGGACTTCAGCCTTTAGCTTATTCACATCGCCATCATCTATACCAAGTAACTTGGCAAAGTTAGCATCAATCTCTGGCAAATGCTGCTCTTCCACCTTGTGCAAGGTAATGGTAAAAGTCGCTGATTTACCAGCCACTTTCTCTGCCTTATAGTCTGCCGGAAAAGTCATGTCGAAAGATTTTGTTTCTCCAGCCTTCATGCCAATGATGGCATTTTCAAAATCCGGTAATAAGTGTCCCACACCCAGCAACACAGCTAAATTCCTGGCCTCACCGCCTTCAAATATTCTGCCTTCCAGCAAGCCACTAAAATCAATATGCACCCTGTCTCCATTTTGCGCCGCACGATCAGTTACTTCGAATGTCGCGTGTTGCTTACGCAGAGTAGCAATCGTGGTGTCAACATCGGCATCGCTCAAGGTATAAACCACTTGCTCCATGCTTTCAGCGCTAATATCACCCAACACGACTTCAGGGTAAACCTCAAAAGTCGCACTATATTCGATCCACAAGGCATCCGGGTCGGTGGTCTTGACCTCAAAAGTTGGATAACCAACCACTTTCAATTGATTCTCCTGCACTTCTTTGGCAAAGGAACGCCGCAAAGCATCTTGCAGCACTTCCTGCTGTATTTGCGCACCATGTTTTTGCTCCAAAATCTTGAACGGCACCTTGCCCGGCCTGAAGCCAGGCACCTCAGCGGTACGTGCCAAATTTTTCAAGCGCGCTTCCATTTCACTGCTGACCAGTTGCAAAGGGATGGATGCATTAAGGCGGCGCTCCAACCCGCTCATGATTTCTATACTCGACATGCTAACTTTCCTTAGGTTAATAAGTGAATTCTTCAGTTGGTGCGAAAGGAGAGACTCGAACTCTCACGCCTTGCGGCGCTGGAACCTAAATCCAGTGCGTCTACCAATTCCGCCACTTTCGCCCAGTCCAATAACGCAGTTATTGTAACATATCATAAGTAGGAAGGCGGTAGGCGTAGATGGGAAATGTCAGCCTATTTTAAAATGATGCGCCCATATGATGGGCCATGCAGCATCTTCTGAAATACTTCAGGTAATTATGAAGACGCGTTGAGTTGTGCAATCCAATCAAGATACGCCGGGTACAATTGATCGCCATCCGCCGTCAGATCTTTTCCGCATTGATTTGAAGGTACTAGCTGAATCGATACCCAATAGCATGTACCTCGCGCACAAAAAAAGGTACAAGTAGTGCGCAGCTCCTAACCGCCAAAGTTACCTAAGGCTACGCTGAACTAGCCCCGTATTTCCAAGATTCCAATTACGAAATATGCGTGATTGTGCGAAAAGGCAAGTTCAACCCGCTTTGTTCTGCCCTTTCGGGCTGCTCCTTGGGCTTTTCGCCCGCCATTCGCCCGCTATGGGCGCACCTGTGCCATCAATCGATTTCGAGACAAATAAATATTCGCCAATGCCAGCGCGGTAAATGCGCGACCGGCATTCTTGGCTAAGCCACGGTAGCGCACTTTGGAAAAACCCCACAGTCGTTTGATCACGGCAAAGACGTGTTCGACGCGGGCTCTTATCTTTGATTTGTTGCTGTTCTTGCTGCGTTTGACCTCATCGACCTCGCCGCCAGCCTTACGGGTGCGACAGTCGGTGAAGTCGCGGGCCTTGGGCGCTTTGCTGTGGATCAAATCCTTTTGACTGGCATAGGCGCTAAATCAGGCAGGGGATGTTTGTCATGCACGTTGGCCGGGGTGACGACGGCGCTTTGACTGTCCACGCCAATGTGCAGCTTCATGCCAAAGTACCACTGTTGCCCCTTGCGAGTCTGATGCATTTCAGAATCGCGTTTCTTCCCGATGTTCTTGGTTGAGCTGGGGGCCGCGATGATGGTGGCATCGACAATCGTGCCGGTCTTGAATGACACGTCCGACTTCGGCGAAGAGTTGCTTATTGTGGTTGTGCTTCTCCAGCAGGCGACGAAATTTGAGCAGCGTCGTGGCATCCGGTACGGCTTCGCAGCCCAGGTCAATTCCGGCAAAATGGCGCAAGCTGGTGATGTCGTAGAGCGCTTCTTCCCAGGCAAAGTCAGCCAGATTAAACCAGTGCTGGATAAAATGGATGCGTAGCATACGTTCAAGTCCTATCGGGGGGCGGCCATAGCCTCGCTTCGGGTAGTGCGGTTCGATCACGGCACATAGATCTGCCCACGGCACGATGCGGTTCATCGTGTCCAGAAATTCGTCGCGCCGTGTCGGCCTGCGGTGTTGTTCAAATCCAGTCTCGTATTTCGCCGCCATCGCCAGAGTCTGTTGTTTCATTGCCATCCACCATGTTTTTCTATTACGGCTATAACGCGCGACCTGTGAGATCGGTGGACTTAATCAGCGTAGCCTTAAATGGATATCATATGTCACAAATTCGGACAGTTTGCCTGCACGCTCCACTTGCCAATGTTATGTTAAAATGAGCAATTGATTTAAATCTAAAAATCAAAATTAAGTGGCCTCTTCGAATTAGAAGAAACGCTTAGCAAGCCCTTATTCCTTTCGAAGATTGAGGTACTGAATGGAGGACAAACGCATAGAATTGAATGCGATAAAGCAGTATGAATTCTATGCAATGCCGCTTTTTCTCATGCCTTTTCTCGTAAAGGAAGAAACCAAAACTCAAACCTTAGAGAAGACAGAAAGTTAGAGCCATACTAAAGTTGTTCATGCTTTATCCGATAATCTACTATTAGGTTAGTAAAAACTCAGCATATTTATAATTGAAAGTTCAGCAACAAAATACGACTTCATCTAATAATCATGAAAGGGCGAGATATGCGCCCAGCACATCTACTATCATAATAATGATCGCAAATTTAAGGAAATTCAGATGAATACTCTATATAGCAATATCATAAAATGGCTAGCTTTTTTTGTTATAGTGTTTTCGGCCTTAGCCATTGGAGGTTGCGCTAGCACTAAACGTATAACTCTTTCTCCTTCAGACGAACCTCCTTCGCATGATTATATAATTGGTCCAGGTGACAACGTTAATATCATAGTCTGGCACAACCCAGAGGTCTCCATGTCAGTTCCAGTTCGCCCAGATGGAAAAATTACCACCCCTCTGGTAGAAGACCTGCCCGCCATGGGAAAGACGTCAACACATTTGGCTCGTGACATTGAGAAAGCACTGGCTACATTCATTCAGGATCCGGTTGTAACGGTTATTGTGACTGGTTTCATTGGGCCATATACAGAACAAATTCGTGTAATAGGGGAAGCTGGTAAACCCCAAGCTCTTCACTATAACAAAGGTATGTCACTAATGGATGTCATGATTGCCGTAGGTGGCATCACAGATTTTGCCGCAGGCAACAAGGCCAGCATTATTCGCAACATAGATGGAAAAGCACAGCATGTTGCCGTCCGTTTGGACGACCTGATTAGAGATGGCGACATTTCAGCCAACATACCAGTACGTCCAGGGGATATATTAGTTATTCCTGAAAGTTTTTTTTGATTTACATTTTCTTTCTTAAATTTACGGACGTAGTTTAAAAGATTAAATGTCACATCTAATTTCTCAATACATTCCATAACAAAATGGCCACTCCGTTATGTAACGGCGGAGTACTGTTAAATTTAAAACTGCTACCCACACCATTATGGAGAACTTGACAAGATGGAGGAATTAATATCCCTGCTACTTTCCTACTTAAAGGGAATATGGAAATACCGGTGGTATGCGGTGGTTATTGCATGGATCGTTGTCTTGGCTGGAGGGTTCAAGGTATATACCTTACCTAACAATTACGAGGCTTCTGCGAGAGTTTTCGTGGATACCCGAACTATCTTAAAGCCATTGCTGGCAGGCATGACAACTGTTCCCAACATGGAACAACAAGTTTCAATCATGAGCCGTACTCTTCTTAGCCGTCCAAACGTAGAGCGAGTTTTACGAATGGTGGATTTAGATATCAAGGCAACAGATGCCAAGGATCATGAGCGGCTAATCAGTAATATGATGAGCCAGATCAAGATCAGCGGAAGTAATAGTGCTGACCTCTATGTCATTTCCTATAGCCACCAAAATCCAAAAATTGCGAAAGATGTAGTCCAGTCCTTTCTAACCATCTTTGTTGAAGGCAGCTTTGGAAATCAGAAACAAGACTCCGAAAAAGCAATTAAATTTATCGATGAGCAAATCAAGAATTATGAGGATAGATTGGTCATTGCGGAAAAGGCTGTCACGGAATTCCAAATAAAGAATAGTGGCCTATTGCCCAAGGACGGTGATTATGGATCACAACTGCAAGCAGTTTCGGATAGCCTGAACGAAGCGAAGTTGGGGCTACGTGAAGCAGAACAAGCGCGCAACGCCATCAAAAGTCAAATTGAAGATGGCGCACCTCCTGATGACATGACAACAGTACAAGCTCCATCAACTATCGTTAACCCGGAAATTGACGCTCGGATCCAGGCGTTAACCAATGACATGGATGCCTTGCGACTGCGCTTTACAGAACGCCATCCGGATGTCATTTCGATCAAGCGCCTGATTACAAAACTTGAAGAACGCAAAGTAGAGGAGGCTAAACTTAAAAAACCCGTCATTGATCGAGATCGAGGTAAGAGTTACAGCCCAATGCTGCAACAACTTAATGTTTCTTTATCAGAGGCCGAAGCCAGGGTCGCCGCGATGAAGGCTCGAGTGGAAGAATATTCTTCTCGCAGCGCTCAATTAAAAGCACTGACTATTGCGAAGCCCCAAGTGGCAGAACAATTTTCTCAACTCAACCGCGATTATCAGATCAATAAATCAAATTATGAAAATCTCATAGGACGCCGAGAGTCTGCAAAGCTGTCAGGGGAATTGAGTGCCACTTCCGATATGCTGACATTCAAGGTCATAGATCCACCTACGGTTCCACTTGTTCCCTCAGGACCGAACCGGTTAATGTTATTCAGTTTGGTTTTTGTTGGCGCCCTGCTGGGCGGAATAGGAAGTGCGCTCTTAATGAGCCAAATCAGACCTACCTTTTTGAGTCAAAATAGTCTACGGGAATCAATTGGTTTGCCGATACTAGGTACCGTGACCATGAATTGGACTGTCCATGAAAAAATCAAGCGAAAAAGGAGCCTTTATGCTTTCGGGCTCTCTATCACTCTATTGGTTGCCCTGTATAGCGTGGTAATGGTATTTTTGTTCCTTAAATTATAATCTTAAGGTCACCTCTTAAAAGTCTAAAACAACAATTATGGCGAGGCTAATTAAGGAAAAGGGGTTTTTTAAATAAAAAGCCCAAATCGAAGAGCAGATAAGCAGACAGGCCAAATACTGTTGGGAGATCATGTGAGCATTATTGAAAAAGCAGCAAGCAGATTTGAGCAGAATAAAGGTGAGATAACGCACTCACCAAAGATAAAGTTGGAAAGCCCAAGTGAACAAAGTTCAAAGGTTATTAATGAACACAATGCCCGCAATACAGACAGGCAAATGATTGCGCAAGTCGAAATCAATCTTACTAAATTGCATCAATTGGGCATGATCACACCGGACCAAGGAAAAACTTTAGCCGCTCAGGAGTTTAGAGGGATAAAACGCTCATTAATCCAGAATGCTTTCATTAAAGGTGCCGGGGCGATACACCACGGAAATTTGATTATGGTAACCAGTGCGTTACCTAAAGAGGGAAAAACATTCTGCGCCATTAATTTGGCCATGAGCATCGCGACAGAAATGGACCACACTGTTCTGCTAATAGATGCAGACGTAGCTCGGCCATCAGTTCTCCGCACATTAGGATTGAAGTCAGCTGTCGGTTTAATGGATATTCTTCTCGACGAAAAACTCGATTTAGCAGAAGTCATGATTAAAACTAACGTCGATACCCTCAGAATTCTACCTGCTGGAACAAGTCACAGACACGCAACTGAACTGTTGGCGAGCCAAGCCATGAGTAGCTTGTTAAATGAAATTGCAAACCGATACCCAGACCGCATTGTCATATTTGATTCCCCGCCCTTGCTCCCCACAACTGAGGCACGTGTTCTAGCAAGTCAGATGGGTCAGATTGTCATGGTGGTAGAAGCCGAAACCACAACCCAGCATGCAGTTAAAGAGGCACTCCGTCAGATCGAAACAAGCACTCACATTAATTTAGTCTACAATAAGGCAAAGGCATTCCCAGGCGGAACCAATTATGGTTACGGCTATTATGACTGAAGTGGCTGGGGATAATGTATTCCGCAAGCTTTCCCATAAGTTAGTACAGATAGTTACCACTATCATATTGATATCCCCTGCCTACTCCGCTGCTGCTGACTGGAAAATTGTACCCAGACTAAGTTTAATGGAAACTTACACAGACAATGTGAGACTGGCTACACAAGGAAATGAACAAAGCGACTTCATCACTCAAATTAATCCTGGAATATCATTGGCTGGAACCGGGGCACGCTTGAAAATCAACGCCAACTACTCAATGCAAAATCTTTTTTATGCAAACCAAAGCAATCAAAATAGGACTAATCATCAGCTAAGTTCGGGAGCAAACGCGGAGTTAATTAAACACTTTTTTTTTCTCGATAGTAGAGCTAGCATAAGTCAGCAAAACATTTCCCCCCTTGGCCCACTGACGAACAATAATGAAAATATCACGAACAACCGAACCACTGTAAGAACATATAGCATTAGTCCCTATATACGTCATAAATTCTCCAATTTTGCTTCAGCTCAGGCGCGCTATACATATAATACAGTCAACTCAGACGTAGGGGGGCAATCTGGAAGCCAATCGGATATTATCCTGTTAAGCCTTACCAGTGGTTCTGCTTTCAGAACACTAGGCTGGGGTTTAAATTATACTAAACAAAAATATAGCAATTTAGGTTTCATACCCATTGAGACTGAACGATATATGGGTAATCTTCGTTACCGAATTTCATCGAAATTCAGCCTGACTGGAACAGGTGGATACGAGCAATTCGGCTATACTCCAATAAATGGAGTAGCGTCTGGTTCTTTCTGGAATGCTGGTTTTATCTGGACGCCATCCCAAAGAACAAGTATCACTGGTAATGCTGGTGAAAGATTTTTTGGCAAGACCTACAATCTCATGGCCAGCCATCGCACTCGCAGATCAGCCTGGAGCCTCAACTACAACGAAAGTATCACCACTACCCGCGATCAATTTATGATTCCCGCCACGACCGATACGGCAAACTTCCTGAACCAGCTTTGGACATCCAACATCCCCGACCCCGTAATGCGCCAGCAAACAGTAGATGCCTTCATCAGAGACAATGGACTTTCAGCCTCCGTTTTTGATCCAATCAATTTCATCACAAATAAATTTTTTCTGCAAAAACGCTTGCAGGCAACTGTTGCTTTAAGTGGCACGAGAAACACACTCGTGTTTAGCATTTACAATATGTTGCGTGAACCACAAACAGCAGCTGATGTAGATAATGCTTTGCTTGGGACGGCACTGAGCAGCGATACAAAACAAACTGGCGGCAATGCTCTTTGGAGCTATAAACTTTCTCCTCGAACCAACGCCAATATCGGCGCCATCTACATCAAAACCAACATACTCGCCATTGGCCAAGAGGACGAGACCAAGACTTTCAGGGTCGGTCTGACAAAACAAATACAGCCCAATCTTAATGGCGCAGTTAATTTTCGACATGTCGAGCGAACCACTAACCGAATTGGCGGTGAATATCGCGAGAATGCCATCATCGCATCCCTGTTTATGCGTTTCTAGCTGGAGCAATCAAATAGATGTATCAATCTTACTACGGACTAAGTGCCAAACCATTTCAACTAAAGCCTGACCCACAGTTCTTTTTTGGCAGCAGAGGTCACAAGCGCGCCATGGCCTACCTGGAATATGGCCTGTCTCAAGGGGAAGGCTTCATCGTCATCACCGGTGACGTCGGCGCAGGCAAAACCACCTTGGTGCGCAGCCTTTTTTGCAAACTTGAATCGGAAAAAATTCAAGCAGCACAAATCGTCAACACCAACCTTAATGCAGATGACACATTAAAAATGGTAGTCGCAGCATTCGGACTCCCCAACGAAGACAACTCCAAAGCCTCCCTGCTGACCAGACTTGAGCAATTTCTTCGACAGTGTGATCAAAATGGAAAGCGCGCACTACTTATAGTGGATGAAGCACAGAATCTTTCACCCCATGCAGTGGAAGAATTAAGGATGCTGTCCAATTTTCAAACTGCTGACAAATCATTGTTGCAAATCTTTCTGCTAGGACAGCCTGAATTCAGGAAAACCCTTCTTAGTCGCGACATGCAACAATTGCAGCAGAGGGTAATTGCGACCTACCACTTGGGACCATTAGACGCCCTGGAAACAAAAGACTACATCGAACACCGGCTGCATACCGTTGGCTGGAAAGGAGATCCTTCCTTGAGCGAAGATGCTTTCTTTGAAATCTACCAATTTACTGGAGGCATCCCGCGCAAAATAAATACACTTTGTGATCGCCTTTTTCTAATGGGTTATCTCGAAGAGCGGCACAATTTCGGAAGCTCTGATGTAAATGAAGTCATAGGTGATATTCAACAGGAACTTGCTCTCCCCATATCGGAGACCGCAGCACGGAATTCATCTGACATCCCGCAAATCGGGGAGAAAGAGGATGCCCAGAAGAATTTGGAAAATATGGACGAAAGGCTTTTCAAGATGGAAAGCTCAGTCATCTCCGTTCTGGATCTGCTTAAACGGATTCTTTCTCGCTCCAATTCAAACATCAATAACCTTACAAAGTAAATGACCACATCAACATTATGATTATTCAATGAAGAGCGAATTAAACTTAATGTGCAACTATTATAAAATTTTTTGAGATGCAAATTGCGAATGAGGTTGAGGTAGATAAATAAAATCGCTCGAGATAAGACAAAACAGGGGCACCGTGAATGGAGTCCAAAGCAGGCCCAGGAATAGGCTAAACAATGTCAGGTAGATGCAATCGCCCTGCGCTTCACGCAGGAAGATTTGGTAGCATGTAAACGCTGATTCAACAGAACATAAGCCGAAATTAAATGCCGCACTGTGACGTCAACAACAGCTTGAAGTTTGCGAAGCATAAAACCATTGCATCAGAGCTGAATTGTAATAACTACCTATGCTGTGCACATTTTTACCGTTCACAGGAATGAGAACTGACGAGAGCATTCACAGGAATAAGAGCGTCTCACAAGTAGTTTTTAAAAAAAAATATTATAAATAACAGTTAATGCAAATCATTAAACCACCTGCCCCTTCACCTTATAGCATTCTATGTGTCGTAGGCGCGCGCCCTAATTTCATGAAAATGGCTCCTATCATGGCGGCCTTTGCCGCTCTTGGACCAGAACTCGATGTATCCCTGGTTCATACCGGCCAACATTATGACGTAGCCATGAACCATCAATATTTCGAAGCACTCGGCATACCGCAGCCCGATATTAATCTGGAGGTTGGCTCTGGAAGTCACACAGCACAAACTGCCAATGTGATGCTCCGTTTCGAATCAGTTCTGAACACAAAACACCCTTCCGCAGTGCTGGTAGTTGGTGATGTGAATTCCACACTAGCCTGTGCGCTTGTGGCAGTAAAAAAAGGAGTTCCAGTAATTCACGTTGAGGCCGGTCTGCGCAGTTTCGACCGCGCTATGCCGGAAGAAATCAACCGGGTTTTGACCGACCAGATATCTGAACTCCTTTTCATCACTGAGCGCAGTGGTCGCGAAAACCTGTTGCGCGAGGGAATAGCTGAATATCGCATTCGATTTGTCGGCAATGTCATGATTGACACCTTGCATCACAACCTGGAAAAGGCAGTCCCGGTATCTCAAATCCTGCAGAATGCCGGCAGGGAAGAGTTTCTGGCTGGTCATGACGGATATGCCATCCTCACCGCACACCGGCCTTCCAATGTGGATGATCCAGATACTTTGCGCTCATTGCTTGAAACAATCCTCAAGATTTGTGCCAGATTGCCAATTATTTTTCCGATGCATCCGCGCACTCGTGACATGATCCAAAAATTTGGATTGAGCAAAATGCTGGATGTCCCTACAGTATTGCAACTGCCTCCAATGGGTTATCTGGAAATGCTGGGGCTCATGAAGGATGCACGAGTTGTATTGACCGACTCAGGCGGTATCCAGGAAGAAACCACGGCCCTTGGCATACCCTGCATTACGCTCAGAAACAACACAGAAAGGCCGATCACAGTGGATGAGGGAACCAACACTATCGCTGGACTGGATTCAGCAAAGATACTAGCGATATTTGACGAAATCATGCTTACCGGCGGGAAAGCAGGCAGAATCCCTGAATTCTGGGATGGGCAGGCCTCAACACGCATTGCAGCAGAAATTTTAGATTGGCTGAAAAATGGTTTACAAAGCAAATAATTATTGAAGCCTCTACAAATACAAGGTGGGCCAAAATAAAAAATGCGAAGAAAGCTTGCGAGCATACATGACCCATGTTGACGGCAAGAAAAAGTTTCGCAGCAACTCGTATAGCGACTATGTAAGCGAGACATTTTTTCCACAATGCGCTTAGATTAAAATGAAGTGATTTAAGCAAACAATCTGCGCAACAAATGTTCTCAAATATGGATTTTTACCGGAAAAAATCTGATGACCACAGCGCTAATATGTAACGCGATGACTATCGACGTGGAAGATTACTTCCAAGTCTCGGCCTTCGCCTCCACCATCCCGCGCGAACATTGGGAGAGCCTGCCGTGCCGGGTAGAACGCAATATTGATATCGCACTAGCTTTGCTGGATGAAGGCAATGCGCACGCAACTTTTTTCACTTTAGGCTGGATCGCTGAGCGCTACCCTACTATTGTGCGCCGCATCGTAGACAATGGACATGAGCTTGCCAGTCATGGCTATGGCCACCAGCGTGTTAGCGAACTGAGCCGCAATGAATTCAACGAGGACATCTCTCGCGCCAAAAAAATATTAGAAGACCTCTCAGGTAGCCCGGTAATTGGCTATCGTGCCCCGAGCTTTTCCATCGGCGCTGATAACCTGTGGGCGCTTGATTTACTACAGGAAGCTGGCTATCAATATAGCTCCAGCATTTATCCGATTCGGCACGATCATTACGGCATGCCCGAGGCACCTCGCTTTGCCCACTACCCGCGCGGTAAAGACGGCATGCTGGAACTCCCCCCCACCACTGCAGCATTACTGGGCCGAAACCTGCCAGCAGCTGGCGGGGGTTATTTCAGACTACTACCCTATCAAGCATCTCGCTGGCTCATACGCCACGTCAATCAGCAGGACGGAAAACCCTGTATTTTTTATTTTCACCCGTGGGAGCTTGATCCAGACCAACCGCGTCAAGTTAGTATCTCGACGAAAACACGCTTTCGCCATTACGTCAATCTAAAACATATGGAGTCCCGCATACAATCGTTGTTGCGGGATTTTCACTGGGACCGCATGGACCGCATATTCATGAAAGCAGGCGCGTGAAGGAATTTTCAGCGGTCGCATCCACACTGCAGGTACGCATGATGACATCAAATGACGCCGCACGCTGGGACGAATTCGTTTACGCTTGTCCTGCCGCCACATTTTTTCATCGGGCTGGCTGGAAAGAAGTAATAGAACGCGCCTTTGGGCACCATACTCACTTCCTGCTGGCTGAAGAAAATGGGACCATTCAAGGCATCCTGCCGCTGGCGGAGATTAACAGCAGATTGTTTGGACATTCATTATCCTCACTACCGTTTTGCGTTTACGGCGGTATCATCGCAAGTACAGAGCCAGCGCGGAAGGCACTGGATGATGCGGCTCAGATGCTGGCTGCGAAACTATCCGTGGATTTCCTGGAATATCGCAACATTATGCCCTTCCACACTGAATGGCCAAGCAAGGATCTCTATGTCTCTTTTCGCAAGATAATCGAGCCGGACGTGGAAGCCAATATGCTTGCCATCCCCCGCAAACAGCGAGCAATGGTTAGAAAAGGCATTAAAAACGGTCTCGCTAGCGAGATCGACGAAGGTGTGGAGCGATTTTTTTCCGTGTTCGCGGACAATGTGCACCGACATGGCACTCCCGCATTGCCCAAACGCTATTTCGAACTACTAAAAGAAATATTCGGCAGCGACTGCGAAGTACTGTCCGTAGTTAAAGATGGGCTCATCTTAAGCAGCGTGCTGAGCTTTTATTTCCGCGATGAAGTGTTACCCTACTACGCGGGCGACACCGTTGAGGCTCGCGATTATGCGGCAAATGATTTTAAATACTGGGAACTTATGCGCCGCGCTTGCGAGCGCGGCATTAAGGTATTCGACTATGGCCGCAGCAAGCGCGGCACCGGCCCGTTCGATTTCAAGAAAAATTGGGGATTTGAGCCGCAGCCGCTGCATTACGAATATCAATTGCTCCGGGCGAAAACCGTGCCTGACACCAATCCATTGAATCCAAAATACCAGTTATTCATCAAGATTTGGCAAAAATTACCCCTGCCAGTAGCTAACTGGCTCGGACCGCACATCGTAAAAAACTTGGGATAAGGCCAATGGATCATTTGCTTTATCTTACCCACCGCATCCCCTACCCGCCCAACAAGGGTGACAAAATACGTTCATACCATTTGCTAAAATACTTGGCGCAATACTACCATGTTCATCTCGGCACCTTTATCGATGATCCAGACGATTGGCAATACGTAAATACAGTAAGGCAATTATGCAAAGAAACCCATTTCGCATCTTTAAATCCCCGCACGGCGCGCCTGCGTAGCTTGGGCGCACTGGCCATGAATCGTCCTCTTACCTTGGATTATTACCGCAATAACGGATTACAGAATTGGGTACGAAAGGTGATAAAAGCGCAGACAATAAAGCGCGTTCTAATATTTTCTTCCGCCATGGCACAGTATGTAACAGGCATCCAACAAGCGCGTTGTATCATCGATTTCGTCGACATAGACTCGGACAAATGGCGCCAATATGCAAAAAGAAAACCATGGCCCATGAGTTGGCTATATCAACGCGAAGGCCGATTGCTGCTTCGCTACGAGCGACAAGTGGCATGCACGTATGATGCATCGCTGTTCGTTTCGGAAGCTGAGGCCGATCTTTTTAAACAACTGGCACCGGAGAGTGCTGCAAAAATTGGATTCTTCAATAATGGTGTAGATAGTGACTATTTTTCACCCGGCCGAGAATATCCTGATCCGTATCTTACAAACATGGCAGCCATTGTATTTACCGGCGCCATGGACTATTGGCCAAATGTGGACGCCGTGCGCTGGTTCGCCCAGGAAATCTTTCCCGCTATACTTGCTACACATCCCCATGCACGCTTTTATATCGTGGGATCTCGTCCAACCGCCGCCGTGCAGGAACTGGCGCAGCTGCCTGGAGTTGTGGTAACAGGCGCAGTAGCTGATGTCAGACCCTATCTCGCCCATGCCCAACTAGCGGTAGCACCCTTACGCATCGCCAGAGGCTTACAAAACAAAGTCCTGGAAGCCATGTCCATGGCCAAGACTGTTATTGCATCTCCTCAAGCAGCAGAAGGCATTTTGGCGACATCAGGTAAAGAGTTGCATATTGCCAGCACCGGCCAAGAGTTTAGCCGCATTATTATATCGATGCTCGCAAGTAAAGTCGAAGAACGCTCTGGCGAAACCGCACGCGCCCGAATTCTAGCTGATTATGAATGGGGGCGCAGCCTTGCGCATGTCAAGACATTACTGGCTGAAGCTCCAATAACTGCGTCTGAATTCTGCAAACCAGACCAAAATACTTGGATAACTCAAGAAATCCCACGCTTGACCGCTTGCAAGGATGAGCAACGATGACTGGCACAACACCCCAAGTGTTAACTACATCCAGTATTATCGACAGCCAAACCGGGCAGCCAGTATTGCAATGGCGCTTTATGGCCATCCTCACGCTTGCGGCCATTGCCACAATTCTCGCCATTTACCAGCAAACCGTATTATCCACCGTCGCTATCTGGCTGCGATCCGAGACCTTTACCCACGGTTTTTTTATTTTTCCGATTAGTGCCTATCTTATATGGATGAAGCGCAAATCGCTTGCCGAGATAGCCCCATGCCCCGATTACCGAGGCTTGTTGGCCATGGCAGGGCTAGGCCTTGGCTGGTTACTTGCCGATGCCGGAAGTGTGCAGGTTGTCGCTCAGCTGTGTTTGGTAGCAATGATCCCGGTGACGGTCTGGACTATGCTGGGGCTGCGAGTAGCCCGCGCGATTACTTTCCCCCTCGGATTCCTGTTTTTTGCTGTTCCTTTCGGGGAATTTCTGATTCCCCCGCTAATGGATTTCACTGCCAATTTTGTAGTGACCGCACTGCAAGCAACAGGCATTCCGGTTTACCGCGAGGGAACATTCTTCACAATACCCAGTGGCCAGTGGTCCGTCGTAGAAGGTTGTAGCGGTTTGCGCTACCTGATCGCATCTTTCACTCTGGGCAGCTTATATGGCTATCTCACCTATCGCAGTAATAAACGCAGGCTCATTTTTGCCCTACTGTCATTGATCGTCCCCATTTTTGCCAATGGGATGCGCGCTTATATGATCGTGATGATCGCTCACTTAAGCAATATGCAATTGGCATTGGGAGTTGATCATTACATTTACGGCTGGGTCTTTTTCGGAATCGTTATGACGTTGCTATTCTGGATCGGTGCTTTCTGGCGGGAAGATCAATCAGATCCACAACGACAAGAAAACAGGATTGCTGTGAATACGGCTCGCGGGACGATCACGAGCCGAGGCTTTGCCATGGCGGGTGTTATCACCATTCTGGTTGCAGCCTTGTGGCCTGCCTATGCGGCTTATTTGGACAACCGTCCCATCAAAACCGATGGGCTAATGATTAAACTGCCTGAATCAAATCAAGGCTGGAATTTACAAGCTACGCCATTTACGGATTGGCAGCCACACTACGTTGGTACCAATGCGCAAGCCATGCACACTTATCGCAAGGAAGATAAGATCATCAGCGTATACCTCGGTTATTACCGGACTCAGCGCCAGGATGCGGAATTAATCAATTCCCAAAACTACATGATCAAGCAAAAACATCCAGTATGGAGAAATGTGGGTGAAGGACAGCGCAAAATTTCTCTCCGAGGCAAGAATGAAACGATCCAGCAAACATTATTGCGTGCCTCCAATAACCGATTATTAATCTGGAGTTGGAATAGCTTGGGAGGTACATATACTACCAGCCCGTATCTGGCGAAGTTGCTTTTAGCAAAGGCCAAGCTATTTGGGCAGCGTGACGATGGTGCAGTGATCATCATTACTGCTCCCTATGAAGGTACGCCGGAATCTGCGGCATCGTCACTGCAATCTTTTGCCAACGATATGTTGCCGGCAATCGATGCCAGCCTTAATGAAGTCGCAAAGCAAGATACACATGCACACTAATAGTCCACCGTTGATTGTGCATGTCATTCACCATTTTGGCGTGGGCGGCATGGAAAATGGCATCGTGAATTTGATCAACCATATGCCCCCAGGACGCTATCGCCACGCCATCGTATGCCTGACCGGATACAGCGAGTTTCATAAGCGCTTGAATCAACCTGTCGAATTGGTAGCGCTCAACAAGCGCGCCGGCAATGATATCGGCCTGTATGGTCGATTGTTTCGTGAGCTGCGGCGGCTCAAGCCAGCCATTGTGCATACACGCAATCTCGCAGCCTTGGAAGGGCAAGTTGTTGCCGCTGCCGCTGGCATCAGCAACAGAGTGCATGGCGAGCATGGGCGTGACATGTTCGACTTGCAGGGCAAGAATCGTAAATACAATTTGCTGAGGCAAGCAATCCGGCCGCTGGTAAAGCATTACATTCCAGTGAGTAAAGATCTGGAACGCTGGTTAATCGATACCGTGCGTGTAAATCCGGCAAGCGCTACCCAAATTTACAACGGTGTCGATAGTGTAAAATTCACACCGTTCACTGCACCAAGAATTAACTTCGGCCCGCCGGGATTTTGCCCGCCTGAAGCATTTGTGATCGGCGCCGTGGGACGCATGGCGGAGGTAAAGGACTATCCAAATTTGGTGCGTGCTTTTCTGCGCATGCTCGAACTTAAGCCTGAGATCCGTGCTCGCGCGCGGCTGGTAATTCTGGGCGAAGGCGTGGCGCGCATGGACTGCCTGACCTTGCTCAAGCAATCCAATGCCGAGCATCTCGCCTGGCTACCGGGCAACCGTGACGACATAGCGGATTTGATGCGCCAATTCGACGTATTCTGCTTATCGTCGTTGGGCGAAGGCGTATCCAACACTATTCTGGAAGCGATGGCATGCGGTTTGCCGGTAGTTGCAACCGCCGTCGGCGGCAACAGCGAACTGGTAGACGCGGGTATCACTGGCACGTTGGTACCATCTGCCGACCCGAAAGCGATGGCACATGCCTTGCTAATGTATTATCAAGATAGTGCTCGTACCCATACGCATGGTGCGGCGGGACGGGCCAAAATTGAGGCGCACTTTTCAATGTCGGCCATGGTACGCGGATACCTGAACGTATATGACACCGTGCTGGGTAATTTAAAATAGAGGCAACTAACATAATAAAAATGAAAACAAAATCATGTGTGGAATAGCCGGCATATTTGATACGCAAGCCAAGCGCCCCATTGACCAGGCGCTACTTGCGCGCATGAACCAGACTCAAAATCATCGCGGCCCAGACGAGAGCGGCTTGCACGCGGAGCCAGGAATGGCAATGGCGCACAAGCGGCTCTCGATCATAGACCTCTCCTCCGGTCACCAGCCCCTGTTTAACGAAGACGGCAGCGTGGTGGTGGTGTTTAACGGCGAAATTTACAACTTCGTCGATTTGATCCCCGAACTGCAAGCACTAGGCCATACCTTCCGCACCCGCTGCGATACTGAAGTCATCGTGCATGCCTGGGAGCAATGGGGTGAAGCCTGTGTCGAACGCTTCCGCGGCATGTTCGCGTTCGGGTTATGGGACCGCAATAAAGAAACGTTTTTTCTGGCACGCGATCGCCTCGGTGTGAAACCGCTCTACTATGCACTGCTCGACGACGGTCAACTTATCTTCGGATCCGAGCTCAAGGTTTTGACCGCCCATCCAGCATTACGGCGTGACATTGATCCTCGCGCAATTGAGGAATATTTTGCCTACGGCTACATTCCCGAACCGCGCACCATTTACCAACAAGCCTTCAAACTGTCACCCGCGCATACCCTCACCGTGAAGCGCGGCCAACCAATTCCGCAGCCGCGAGAATATTGGGACGTACCATTCCAGCCCCTTACTCCAATGACGCAAGCCGAAGCACAAGAAGAACTCATACCCCTGCTACGTGAATCTGTGAAAATCCGCTTGGTCTCAGAGGTACCGCTGGGGGCTTTCCTCTCCGGTGGCGTAGATTCCAGCGCCGTGGTGGCAATGATGGCCGAATTGTCCACCGAACCGGTGAACACCTGTTCTATCTCATTCGGCGATCCGGCATTCAATGAATCCGAATACGCAGCAATAGTCGCATCACGCTATCACACTAATCATCGAGTGGAACAAGTCGATGCCGATGATTTCGATCTCATCGATAAGTTAGCTGCACTCTACGATGAACCTTACGCTGACAGCTCCGCAATCCCCACGTACCGTGTGTGCCAACTGGCGCGAAAAAACGTTACTGTCGCGCTTTCCGGTGACGGTGGCGACGAGAACTTCGCTGGCTACCGGCGTTATCGCTGGCATCTGAATGAAGAACGCATGCGTAGCTTCATGCCAGCTGCGGTGCGCCGCCCCGTATTCGGCCTGCTGAGCAAGCTCTATCCAAAAGCAGATTGGGCACCTAAAATTTTTCGTGCCAAATCCACTTTCGAAGGTATGGCGCGCAATTCAGTGGAAGGTTATTTTCATAGCGTTTCGCTCTTGAGCGATGCAATGCGCGCGCGTCTCTTCAGCCCGGACTTTCGTCAGGTGCTGGGAGGCTACCGCGCGGTGGAAGTTATGTATCGGCACGATGCACGCTCGCCTGCCCAGGAACCCTTGGCTCGAGTGCAATACCTCGACATCAAGACTTATCTCGTGGGCGACATTCTCACCAAGGTAGATCGTGCCAGCATGGCGCACGCGCTCGAAGTACGCGAACCTCTGCTTGACCACAAATTGGTTGAGTGGGCCTCACGCTTACCCGCATCGCTCAAGCTTCAGGGTGGGGAAGGCAAGTATGTATTCAAGAAGGCGATGGAGTCTCACCTGCCAAATGAAATTTTATACCGCAAGAAAATGGGTTTCGCTGTGCCGCTTGCAAGCTGGTTCCGCGGCCCCCTGAAAGAAAAAGTCCGGCAGGCAGTGCTGGGCCCAACGTTGGCAGCCACTGGTTACTTTAATGCGGATTATCTCCGCGAACTGGTCGACCAGCATCAAGCCGGACTGCGCGATTACAGCACACCATTGTGGACGCTGTTGATGTTCGAGGCATTTCTTCGAAACATGCAGCAAAGCAATTTCAATTATCCAACATGAAAAACAAGCAGCACGAAATAATGTACCTCTAAATTGAATCCACGGATAAAAGATTAAATGAAAGTTTTGATTACCGGCGCAGCCGGATTTATCGGCATGCATGTTGCCAAACGTTTATTGGAGCACGGCGACGAAGTGGTCGGCGTCGACAATCTAAGTGATTACTACAATGTGCAACTAAAAGAAGATCGATTGAAGCAACTGGTGTCCCACCCTGGTTTTCGTTTCTTAAAAATGGATATAGCCGACAGCGGAGGCATGGAAGCATTATTTACGTTCGAAAAATTTGAACGTGTTGTTAATCTGGCCGCCCAGCCAGGTGTGCGTTATTCCTTAAAAAACCCACATGCATACATAAACAGCAATATCGTGGGATTTTTGAATGTGCTTGAAGGCTGCCGCCATAGCAAAGTAGAGCATTTAGTGTATGCCAGCAGTTCAAGCGTATATGGCTCACACACCAAAATGCCATTTTCAGAACACGATAATGTAGACCACCCGGTTAGCCTTTACGCTGCAACAAAAAAATCGAATGAGCTGATGGCACACTCTTACAGTCACTTGTATGATCTGCCAACCACTGGGCTACGTTTCTTTACAGTCTATGGCCCATGGGGCAGGCCGGATATGTCCCCCTCTTTGTTTGCAAGCGCAATTCTTGAAGGCCGGTCAATTGATGTATTTAATCACGGAAAAATGCAACGCGATTTTACCTACATCGACGATATCGTCGAGGGCATCGTGCGCGTATTAGACAAACCTGCCAAGGCTAACTCATCATTTGATCGGGCCAGCCCTGATCCGGCTAGCAGCGATGTTCCTTATTGCCTGTATAACATCGGTAATCATCAGCCAGTGGAATTAATGATGTTCATTGAAACGCTCGAAAATGCGCTCGGCAAGAAAGCGATTAAAAATATGTTACCAATGCAGGCTGGGGATGTACTTGCGACTTATGCGGATACAAGTGATTTGCGTAAAATGGTCAGCTTTGCTCCTGGCACTCCGCTCAATGAAGGAGTAATCAAGTTTGCCGATTGGTTCCAAATGCATCATGCAAGAATGTTTTTACAGCGCGCATAAACTTGGCTCATTTTTTCCGCTTAAGTTGGTTTGATTAATAATTCATAACACGCATGCCACCTTGCAGTGCATCTATTTAAGGAAATTGTAATGAAAAAGGTTTTAATCCTTGGCGTAAACGGCTTCATCGGACACCACCTGTCCAACCGCATTCTTGCTACGACTGATTGGGATGTGTATGGCATGGATATGAACGCTGACCGTATTACCGATCTGCTCGATCAGCCACGCTTTCACTTTTTTGAAGGTGACATAACCATCAACAAAGAATGGATGGAATATCATGTAAAGAAGTGCGACGTGATTTTGCCGTTGGTGGCAATTGCTACGCCCTCCACTTATGTCAAGGAACCACTGCGGGTATTTGAGTTGGATTTCGAAGCTAATCTACCCATCGTGCGCGCAGCCGTGAAACACAAGAAACACCTAATATTTCCTTCCACTTCTGAAGTATATGGTATGTGTCACGATGAGGAATTTGACCCCGAAAATTCTGAGCTTATCTGCGGCCCGATCAATAAACCGCGGTGGATTTATTCCTGCGCCAAGCAATTGATGGATCGCGTAATTTGGGGCTATGGAATGGAACAGGGATTGAACTTTACACTCTTCCGTCCATTCAACTGGATCGGCTCTGGACTGGACTCCATCCATACGCCGAAAGAAGGAAGCTCGCGCGTGCTGACACAATTCTTCGGCCACATCGTGCGCGGCGAAAATATTAGTCTGGTAGACGGTGGACAGCAGAAACGTGCATTCACTTATATAGACGATGGTATAGCTGCACTGATGAAGATCATTGCAAACAAGGATGGTATCGCTTCCGGCAAGATTTACAACATCGGCAATCCGGTCAACAACTATTCCATCCGTGACTTGGCTACCATGATGCTGAAACTGGCCGGGGAATACCCTGAGTACCGCAGTTCCGCGAGCAAGGTGCAACTGGTAACAACCACTGCGGCAATCTATTACGGCAATGGCTACCAAGACGTGCAAAACCGTGTTCCCAAGATCACCAATACCTGCGAGGAACTGGGATGGAAGCCAGTTATTTCGATGGCCGATGCCCTGCGCAAAATCTTTGATGCTTACCGCGGACAAATTAATGACGCGCGCAACCTGATGGAATGATATACAAGGTGCTGAAATTAGGAGTCTGGAGGGGTACTCTTCAAAATAGCGGTGCGGCAAACCAAGCTATTAATTACTGCACTTTGAATTTAAATTCGCAATTTAAAAATACGCAAACGATTTAAAAAAAGCAATGCGCATCCTACATATCCTTGATCACTCCATTCCATTGCATAGTGGCTATACTTTTCGCACTCTCTCCATTCTTAAAGAACAACGTGCGTTGGGATGGGAAACCAGTCACCTGACTAGTCCAAAGCAGAGTGGCTGCAGCGCAAGCGAGGAGAATATCGATGGCTGGCATTTTTTCCGTTCACACCATGCAATTCCTCAAATGGCGAAAATTCCTTTATTGAACCAGATTTCCGTCATTAATAGTCTTACTCGCCGTCTTGATCAAGTGGCCAGAATCGTTAAACCGGACATTTTGCATGCACACTCCCCCGCTCTGAATGCCATAGCCGCTCTACGCATTGGCCGTCGCTTGGGTATTCCAGTGGTTTATGAGGTCCGCGCATTCTGGGAAGATGCAGCGGTGGATCATGGCACCAGCAAAGAACAAGGCCTTCGTTACCGCCTCACTCATGCGCTGGAAACTTATGCTTTCAAGCGCGTGGATGCCATTACCACGATCTGTGAAGGATTGCGCAATGATATTGTGATGCGTGGCATTTCAGCGCAAAAAGTCACCGTCGTCCCCAATGCCGTGGATATTGAAAAATTTTCCTTGGAAAGCACACCGGATAACGTACTTAAACAGCAACTAGGTCTGACAGGCTACCGCGTCATTGGCTTCATAGGCTCATTCTATGCCTATGAAGGGCTGGATTTGCTGTTAACTGCATTACCGCACATTCTCGATCAAACGCCAGATGTTCGAGTATTGTTGGTGGGAGGTGGGCCACAAGAAGAAGCACTGAAACAGCAATCTTGCCAACTCGGCATTGCAGATAAGGTTATGTTCGCTGGTCGAGTGCCGCACAGTGATGTGAACCGCTATTACGACCTCGTGGACGTACTCGTTTATCCACGCCACTCAATACGTCTTACTGAATTGGTTACGCCGTTGAAACCGCTGGAAGCGATGGCACAGGGCCGTTTGTTTGTGGCTTCCAACGTGGGTGGTCACAGAGAACTGATTCGTGACGGCGAAACGGGCGTTCTGTTCAAAGCCGAGTCACCGCAAGACCTAGCGAACAAAGTGCTCGATTTGCTTAACACGCCCGAGCGCTGGCCGGCGATGAAAGCCGCTGGGCGGTGCTTTGTCGAGAAGGAGCGTAACTGGAAAGTGTCCGTAGCTTGCTATCGCGACGTTTACAGCCGCTTAACCGACAAGGCGGCGGGATAATCTGGATGCGAATTCAAGATTTAAAAATTGCCCTCATTGGGCCGCTGCCGCCACCTTCGGGTGGTATGGCCAACCAGACATGGCAACTGGCTACGCTGCTGAAGCAAGAAGGGGTCAACGTAGAGCTTGTCCCAGTGAACGCACCCTACCGGCCAAGCTGTGTCGGCCGTATCAAAGGACTGCGTGCCGTGTTTCGCTTGCTGCCGTACTTGTTCCATTTATGGCGCACTGCAGGTAGAGTCGATTTATTTCACATCATGGCCAACTCTGGCTGGTCTTGGCACTTATTTGCAGCACCGGCGGTGTGGGCCGCAAAGATGCGCGGCAAGGCAGTGTTAGTCAATTACCGCGGTGGCGAGGCAGACGATTTTTTCACTCGGGCATTTGCCTGGGTGCAGCCGACGCTGAGGCGAGTCAATATAATCATCGTGCCTTCCGGTTTCTTGGAAAAAGTATTCGCGAATCGAGATTTCATCACTCGCATAGTGCCCAACATTGTGGATTTAAGCCGCTTCATACCTAACCACTCGCGCAAACAAAACCTTTCGGCACCGCATATCGTAGTGGCGCGTAATCTTGAACCTCTGTACGACAACACCACCGCGCTGAAAGCATTTCGCATTGTGCGTGAAGCCATTCCTGACGCGCATTTGACTGTTGCTGGTTCCGGCCCAGAGCGCGCGAAGTTGGAAGCAATGGCAAAGGAACTGGGCGTGGCCGATGCTGTAGTGTTTACAGGTCAAGTAGATAATGATCGCATGCCCATACTGTATCGCGAGGCTGATATCGCTCTTAATCCCAGCCTGGCAGACAATATGCCGATCTCGATTTTGGAGGCATTGGCAAGCGGTGTGCCGGTGGTCAGCACCGATGTCGGTGGCATACCGTTTCTGGTGGAAGATGGAAAGACAGCATTGCTGGTGCCACCACGTGACCCAGAGCGGATGGCCGAGGCTATGCTGCACGTATTGAGTGATGAGTCGTTACGAGAACGCATGGTTAAAACCGGTCTTGATCACGCGCGCCGATTCGCCTGGGAAAGCGTACGGGGCGAGCTATTTTTGGCGTACAAAATGGCACTGGATGGGGCGACGTTGGCTGCTACTCCAGATGGAAAATAAACATGGCCAGCCTCTATACCCGATTGGTGGCACATACCCTGTTTCCTCTGCATGAACGGCTGATGCAGCGCCCTACCTTCGGCTACTTGGACGAGCTGGAAAAGAGCCAATGGCTGTCCCGCGCAGAGGTTGAGCAATTGCAGATGCACAAGCTCAAGCTGCTGCTCCAGTCGGCGGAACAGCAAAGCCCATGGCATGCCGAGCGCATTCGCGCCGCCGGCCTGGAGCCGCAATGTGGAACGCCGCTCACCCTGGAAGCACTGCGCCGCTTGCCCACCATGACCAAGCAGGACGCCACCCGCAACATCGAGCAACTAGTCTGGCGCGACATTCCCGGCGGGGCCTTCAAATACAATACTGGCGGTTCCAGCGGCCAGCCGCTGATCTTCCACTATGGACGCCTGCGCCAAGCCTCCGATGCCGCCGGGCGCATGCGCGCACGGCGCTGGTGGGGCGTCGGGGTGGGTGACCGGGAAGTCTATCTCTGGGGCGCGCCAGTCGAGTTGAATAAAACCGGCCGTATCAAGGCGCTGCGGGACCGGCTGCTCAACCAGCTGGTGCTGAACGCTTTCGACATGTCGGCAGCCAATATGGACGCCTACATCGAAGCCATTCGCGGGTTCCAGCCCAAATGCATTTACGGCTACGCCAGCAGCTTAGCTCTGCTGGCGGCACACGCCGGGGAACGCGGCATCAGGCTCAAGCTGCCTTCGCTCAAGGTTGTGTGTACGACCGGCGAACCGCTTTATCCGCACCAGCGCAAGCTGATCGAAGACACTTTCGGCGTTCCCGCCGCCAATGAATTCGGCAGCCGCGACATCGGTTTTACCGCCCACGAAACCCCGGACGGCCAGATGCTACTAATGAGCGAAAGCATCATCCTCGAAGTCCTCGATGCACAAGGCAATCCGGTCGCGCCCGGCGAATCCGGCGAAGCGGTCATGACCGGACTTTGTTCACACGCACAGCCCTTCATCCGTTACCGCACCGGCGACGTGGTACGCTACGCCAACGATACCTGCAAAGCTGGACGCGGACTGCACGTGATCGGCGAAGTGATGGGCCGCACCACAGATTTCGTGGTGCGCTCCGATGGCACGATCATGCATGCGCTTGCGGTAATCTACGTGCTGCGTGCAACGAACGGCATCGACGAGTTCAAATTCATCCAGCACAGCATTCAGGACGTAGAGATTCTGGTGGTGCGAAACCCTGACTGGACCGAGCAATCTAGATACAAGGCCGTGAGCGGAATTCAAGCCCGACTCGGCGACAATGTGCGGGTCGAGCTACGGCTTGTGGACTCGATTCTGCCGGAAGCCTCTGGCAAGTACCGCTACGTTGTGAGCCACGTGAGACTGCAATCGGGCCTTGATAGCGCACTCCGGGAATCGCCGCCCGCCATGCAACCAGAAAAAATTTAACAGGAAAACGAGTAACATGAACCTTGCTAATTTGCTTGCACTGCCTTTCCGCTACCGTCCTTGGCGGCTGCGGCATATGCGTCTGATTCTTAATGACATTGCTGCATCGGCCCAACCCGAATTCGACCATGCGACCCATCTCGCAAGCGTAATCGACTGGCTCTGCCGTGCCCAGGACATCAGGGACGGCCACCCCGACGCAGGCGGTGTTTCGGCAGGATGGAGCTTCGAGGACAACTGGCTGCCAAGCTATCCGGAAACCACCGGCTACATCATCGAAACCTTCCTTGCCGCGAGCAAAGTGCTGGAACGCCCTGACCTGGAGAAACGTGCCCGGCGCATGATCGACTGGGAACTCTCCATACAGCAGAATGATGGCGCGTTTCCCGGCCACTTTGGCGAAGCAGGCAGCCGCCCGGTGATCTTCAATACCGGTCAGATCATGCATGGCATGCTCGCCGGTTATCTGCAACTGGGCCGCCAGGAATGCCTAGAGGCAGCGGTCAAGGCCGGTTTGTGGCTGGCCCGTCAGCAAGATGCCGATGGCAGCTGGCATCGCTTTGAACACAACGATGTACCGCATGTGTACAACACCCGGGGCACTTGGGCGCTAGTGGCCACCGGTCTGATCGCGAATGAGCCAGAACTAACCCAAGCGGCGCGATGCAATCTCGATTGGGCACTCACTCAGCAAAAAGCTTCCGGTTGGTTTTGCACCAACGCTTTTACTCCGGACAAAACACCGTTTACACATACCATCGCCTATGCGATTCGTGGTTTTTTGGAGAGTGGGGTATTACTGGACGATGCACGTTATCTTTCAGCTGCGCTTGCCGCTGCTCGCGGCATGGCGCAGGTGCAGCGCGCCGACGGCTGGCTTGCCGGCACTTATACGGATAATTGGATGCCACGCGCAAACTACAGCTGTCTCACTGGCGTAGCGCAAATGAGCCTCAATTGGACGCGCCTGGCGCAGGATGGCGGCGCACCGGAATTTCGCGAAAACGCGCGCCGTGCAATCGGCTACGTAAAACGCACGCAGCGTCTTGATGATGCTGACGAGGCGGTGCGCGGTGGTATAGCTGGCTCCTCGCCGATCTGGGGCGATTATTCCCGTTTCGAATATCCAAACTGGGCAGCAAAATTTTTTGCCGATGCGCTAATGATGGACATGCGGGATTGTGTGATACCTCCCGTCGCTACGCGAATCGCCAAGCCAGGGGAGTATTCACATGGCTGAGCTTTCGGTCATGGTGCTATGCGGGCGCGCACCGCGGCATCTTTTTGTCGCGAACCGGCTATGTGGTGCCGCACGGGTAGTAGCTATCGTGCAGGAGGCAGGCAGCCACTGGACGTACAAAAAAATACTCAAACTACTACGTCCGGATAACCTGTGGCGTAAAGTGTGGCGCTGGCTACGCGACCGCAAGCGTTATGCTGGAGGGGGTGAAGGCAAATTTTTCTTCGGCGATGCCGAGCCGCGACTCGATAGGCCCGAATTGATCACCGAGGTGCCGCACATTAATCATCCGAGTGTAATCGAACTTGCCGATCGGCTTCGGCCCGACATAATTGCCGTATTCGGCACCTCGCTCATCAAAGGAGCGCTGCTTACTCGCGGCCCTTTGGGCATCGTCAATCTGCATGGCGGATTGTCGCCCGAATACCGCGGCGCAGATTGCACATTCTGGGCGCTATATAACGGCGAACCGGAAAAAATCGGCTGTACGCTGCACTTCATAGACGCCGGCATCGATACCGGCAAGCTGCTCGCCCATATTTGCCCCGAAGTGCATGAGGGCGACAGCGAACTCACCCTGTTTTGGCGCGCTGTGCGCGATAGCGCCGAGGTTTACGCCGAGGCGATCGGGCGCATCGCGCGAAATGAAGCGCTAGGTGCACCGCAATCAGGCAAGGGCAAGTTGTATCAGGTCAAGGACCGCGGCTGGCATCATGAGCAGCACCTCGCACAAGCTTTACACAATGGCTTGCTTAAGAATATGCATTTAAGGAAGCGCGTGACATGGTTTACCGTCACTTCCTCCGAAAAAAGAACGGAGGTAAGCCAGTGCGGGATTTGATCGTTACTGCCATCGTGTTTGGGTTTTTGCCCATGGTTTTATCGCGCCCACATGTTGGCCTTTACCTTTTTTCCTGGCTGAGCTACATGAATCCCCATCGGCTGGCTTGGGGTTTCGCGGTCAACATGCCCTTTGCATATATCGTGGCAATTACGACATTGATCAGCATATTCAATTCAAAAGAGCCGAAGCACATGCCGTGGACGCGCGAGATGACGGTGCTGCTCTTGTATGTTTTGTGGATGTCGGTAACCACATTTTTTGCGTTTTACTCCAATCTGGCCTGGGACCAATTGCAAAAAGTCATCAAAATTCAAATCATGATCTTTCTTACACCTCTGGTAATAAATAATCGCCAACGGTTGCATGGGCTGGTTTGGGTAATTGCGCTGTCACTTGGTTTTTATGGAGTGAAAGGCGGAATTTTCACGATACTGCAAGGTGGTGCATTTCGTGTCCAAGGGCCAGCAGGGTCATTCATCGGCGGTAATAATGAAATCGCTTTGGCTTTGCTTATGACTATCCCTCTGATTCGTTATTTACAGTTGCAAGAGACACGCAAGTGGCTACACCAAGGATTGGGGGCGGCTATGGTACTAACCATAATATCGACCATCGGCTCACAATCACGAGGTGCACTGGTGGGCGCGACGGTAATGGGCTTGATCTTCTGGATGAAAAGCCGGAATAAATTTTTCACCAGCGTTATGCTTGCCGCCGCAATTGGTATTGTGGCCATGGTTATGCCGCAACAGTGGTATGACCGCATGACAACCATTAAAACATATGAGCAGGATCAATCAGCTCAAGGCCGGATTAACGCTTGGTGGACAGCATGGAATGTGGCTAAGGCTCGTCCCACCGGCGGCGGGTTTGAAATGTTTCAGTATCAAACATTCGAAGCGTACGCACCAGATCCGAGCATTGTCCATGATGTGCATAGCGTATATTTTGAAGTGTTGGGTGAGCATGGATTTATCGGGCTTGGACTATGGTTATTACTTGCTATCTTGACGTGGCAAACCGGCTCTTGGGTAATAAAACAGGCGAAACGCGATCCTGACAAAAAATGGGCGGCGGATTTAGCCGCAATGGGACAAGTAAGCATGGTTGGCTTTGCGACGGCCGGTGCCTTTCTTGGGCTGTCCAATTTCGATCTCTATTACCATTTATTGATGATTATTGTACTAACTAAAGTGATCGTATTGAAAGAACAAGCGCAGACGGCCAGTGCATCAATCTTATTGAAAGAGAAAACGCAGACAGCCAGTACACTAGCAACTACGCGTTAACCAGGACATCTATAGTTATATATTATTCATAAGCAGGCTTAAAAGCCTTGAAACGGAGCTTGAAGCCGTCTGTGGGCGAAAGATTGTTATAGTGATGACCATCATCTTTGGCGCCATAGATTTGACACTTCTGGCATGCGAATAGCCTCAAATAAAAGCTCCTTTATTGATGAGACAAGCTTAGGATAAGTCAGTGGAACGCTGCTGTTATTGTGAAATAATTAAACAACGTACTATTATAAAAAATTTACAAATGATTGTTTAGCTGACTTGTCTGATAAGTTAAACCATAATTGATAATGTCGCGAGGTTACATTCCACGCGAAAAATTTTTCTACATCTTTTTACATCTCCTGACGAAACATATGACAAATACACTTAAAATTGGGCTTATTTCAATTAGCGACCGAGCCAGCAGCGGCGTTTATCAGGACGCTGGCTTGCCAGCGTTGCAAGAGTGGTTTACACAAACGCTGACTAGCCCATGGCAATGTGTCACACGTTTGATACCGGATGAACAGTCGATGATTGAAACTATCTTGATTGAATTGGCAGACCAAGAAAAGTGCCATCTAATCTTGACTACAGGGGGAACCGGTCCAGCGTTACGCGATGTCACTCCGGAGGCAACATTGGCCGTGGCACATAAGGTATTACCTGGTTTTGGAGAACAAATGCGTGCAGTCAGCCTGCGTTATGTACCTACGGCAATTTTGTCTCGCCAGCTTGGCGTGATACGCGGACAATCCCTGATTCTGAACCTGCCGGGGCAACCGAAGGCAATCAAGGAAACGCTGGATGGAATTTTTGCCGCCGTGCCTTACTGCATAGATTTGATTGGTGGACCCTACATAGAAACAAATCCAGACGTTTTAACGTCATTCCGTCCCAAGTCAGCGCAACGACAAAAATAAGTTATGCAGCTTGCCAATGCCCTGAACGCCCACCCTTTTTTTCCAGTAAACGTAGCCGATTAATTTCCATGCCACGATCGACCGCCTTGCACATATCATAGATAGTAAGCAGGGCGATACTTACTGCGGTCATGGCTTCTATTTCGACACCAGTGCGGCCAAACGTTTCTGTCGTTGCGATGCATTCCACCGTGCTGCTCTCATGGTCAAGATGAAACTCCACCGCTACATGAGTCAGATACAGCGGATGGCATAATGGAATCAATTCAGCGGTACGCTTGCTCGCCTGTATCGCAGCAATGCGCGCTATACCCAGCACATCGCCCTTCTTGGCTGTACCGGAAGCGATCAACTCCAGCGTGCTGGGACTCATTTTGATACTACCGGACGCTTTTGCGATACGCTGGGTCTCGCTCTTGCCAGCAACATCCACCATATGTGCCTGTCCGTCTTGATCGAAGTGGGTCATGCCATTTGTCATGCTGATTTCCTGACTGTATCGTTATGCCAATGTTCCATGCGTTTCACGTCAGTGTCACGTGTTTCCAGCCACTGTGAACCTTCCCTGGTTTGTTCTTTTTTCCAGAATGGGGCGGCAGTTTTCAGGTAGTCAATAATAAATTCACAGCCCGCAAATGCTTCACCGCGATGCAATGCCGTAGTCGCCACAAGCACAATCTGGTCGTTTGCAAACAATTGCCCAATGCGGTGGATTACACGGACATTTATTAAGCTCCACCGTTCAGTCGCCTCAGCAATAATTTTATTCAGCGCTTTTTCTGTCATGCCGGGATAGTATTCAAGATAAATACTTTCTATCGTTTCATTATGACTAAAATCGCGCACTAAACCGACAAAGCTAACCATGGCACCCACTTTTGAGTTTCCGGAACGCAGGGCTGTCAATTCGGAGGCAAGGTCAAAATCGTCTTCCTGTATTAACACGCTCATTATCAACCTCCGGAGATAGGCGAGAAAATGGCGATCTCGTCATGCTCGTTAATGGCGGCAGGCAAACCAACAAACTCTTGATTAATCGCGCAACGCACGCGGCTGTCTGCCAGCTCCTGCGCCCATATATCTCCGCGCAAACGCAGCCATGCCAGAAGACCGGCTAGCGTGGATGCTTCTGCTGGCACATCTGCAGTTTCGCGTGATATCTTCAAATGCTCTCTCGGCCGACCGAAATACACTAATTCAATTTTCATGGTTGTTCCTGGAAAAATAATTCAAAATAAATACAACTAATTCCTTTAGGTATGTCTATATCAAGTATAGACAATGAGAATCTTGGCTCTATGTGAAATAGAGTGGAAAATCAAATTTCAACCTTCCGCAGAAGAAGTGAATCCGTTCGTCCTGAGCCAGTCGAATCCTGAGCCAGTCGAAGGATGAGCGGATTTACTTTTGCCAAACGAGAAACCTCCGTACGGCGCGCTGCGGCAAGCGAACGTTTTGGGCAGAAATTTGTAAATCTACCAGTAAATCAAGAGCATATGTTCTGTTTAAAGCGTGGCTCAATTGGTCTTAAGCGGGGATCATCAATCCAAAACTCTGAACAGCCATGGTAATGGGCGGTGATGGCAATCTCGTCATTTTCGTTCAATTGTCTTGCCAGACCGGCAAACTCCTGATTAACCGCGCAGCGCACGCGATCTTCGTTCATTTCTTGTGCCCATGTTTCTCCTCGCAAACTTAGCCATGCAAGCAGGCCGGCAAGCGTCAACGACTCTTCCGGAACATCTACAGTTTCCTGTGATATCTTCAAATTTTCTCTCGGCTTACCAAAATACACTATCTCAATTTTCATGACTTTCCTTGGAAAAATAATTCAGAATAAAATCGGCCACTTCCTTTGGCGCGTCAATATCAAGCACCGGTAGCGGGAATTTATCTTTGCTATTTGTCACAACTGCAATAATACCCGGTTCGGATGGATATAGGCTTTCAGCCCCGGTTTCTTTGCGATGCACTTCCAGTTTTGGTATAGCTGCATGCTTGTAACCTTCCGCCAATATAAGGTCATAGCCTGAAAACCGTGAACAGAGATATTCCAAGCTAGGTTCCGGTTCATCGTTCAGCTCGTGCATTAACGCCCATCTTTGCGAAGAAACAATCAATACTTCGCCTGCACCTGCCTTGCGATGGCGATAGGTATCTTTACCCGGCTTGTCGATGTCAAAATCATGATGGGCATGCTTGATAACGGCAATGCGCAAGCCTTGTGCAGTCAGAAAAGGAATAACTTTTTCCAGCAACGTCGTTTTGCCGCTACCGGAATAACCCGCGAAACCAATTATTTTTTTATTAAACATAAAGTTTATTTAAATGCGCATGACCAAATTGTAGTGTCAGCGTAGCGTACAGTGAACCCATCCGTCAAGACTGAAGTCAATCAGGCTTAAGCTGTACTGTCTACCCTAGCGCAACAGCACTTCGCTACCTCATTTTTGCTAGCAGCCGCCTGCCTATCCGTACACCGATTTCGAATTGAAATGTGAATTTCACATCTGTGAATTTTACATCTCGATATGGCAACTCAAAGAAGGTATTATCCGAACGAAACAATCTTGCCGCATTTCGGATGCAGGTTTTAAAAATTACAAAAATCCTTCTGCAAGCTTATCCATTATGATTATGAGTAACTACTGCGCAGCCCAATTTTGCTTGTGTGAGACCACTTCGTGAATCCAGCAAAACGCCAGGAAATTTTTCTACGCCTGCAAGCAGCCAATCCGCACCCGACCACTGAGTTGGAATACCACTCGGCGTTTGAGCTCCTTCTGGCGGTAATCCTCTCGGCGCAAGCTACCGATGTCAGCGTAAATGCCGCCACCCGGCAATTATTCCCAGTGGCTAACACACCGCAGGGCATTCTCGACTTGGGCGAAGAAAAATTGCGCGGCTATGTACAACGCATCGGCCTCTACAAAACCAAAGCAAAGCACATCATTCAAACTTGCCGACTGTTATTGGAAAATAATGTAGGCAAAGTGCCGCAAACACGCGAGGCGCTGGAAGCACTTCCGGGCGTAGGACGCAAGACCGCAAGCGTAGTGCTCAATACTGCCTTCGGCCAACCCACCATCGCTGTGGATACACATATCTTCCGCGTATCCAACCGTACTGGCCTTGCTCCCGGCAAAACCATGCGAGAAGTAGAGCAAAAATTGCTCAAGTTCGTGCCGGACAAATTCAAACATGATGCACACCATTGGCTGATCCTGCATGGACGCTATGTATGTCAAGCACGCAAACCAAAATGTGGCATTTGTAGCATCGTTGATCTGTGCGAATACCTCCACAAGGAAATATAATGTTCAATCCCAGCAGAGATGAAGCACGAATGTTTCTCATCGATACCTGGCGCAAGCGTCGCGCAGGCGCGCTGCTCTCTCCGCTGGAAGACCTCGCTGCACAGCTTATCGAAAAACATCCTGAATATTACGCAATGCTGGAAAACCCAGAACGCTATCAGGATAAAGACTACACACCAGAGCAAGGCACGACTAACCCCTTCCTGCACCTGATGATGCACCTCACCATTGAGGAACAGATTTCCATCGACCAGCCGCATGGCATCCGCATGCACTTTCAGCGGCTTGTCGCAAAACATGAATCAGAACACAACGCTCAACATCGCATGATGGAATGCCTGGGTGAGATGATCTGGCAGGCGCAACGTAACGGCACGGCTCCAGATGCAAACGTATATTTGAATTGTTTGGAGAAGCAATAGTGGCAAATCGTTTAAGCAAAATTGTCACCCGCACGGGGGATAAAGGAAGCACAGGACTAGCCGATGGCACGCGCGTAGAAAAATATTGCGCACGCATTCACGCTATCGGCAGTGTAGATGAACTCAACAGCCACCTCGGCGTACTGCTCGCTGAAACTGTACCGGATGACGTGCGCAACTTGTTGTTACATGTACAGCATGACCTGTTCGATCTCGGTGGCGCATTGGCATTTCCTGCTGCGCAATTTACCGAAGACAAGCTCCTGCACTTGGATGCCGCCATTGCTCATTACAATGCTGGCCTGCCACCACTTAAAGAATTCATCCTGCCGGGTGGAACCCGCGCAGCGGCACAATGTCATGTGGCGCGTACCGTGGCACGCCGCGCTGAACGAGACTTCGCCGCACTAGCTCACCTCGAGTCCGTACCGCAATATGGCCTGCCCTACCTAAACCGTCTTTCTGATCTATTATTCATACTGTGTCGTGAACTCAATCGCACAATGGGGCAAGAAGAAACTTTATGGCAAAGAAAATCAGTGAAGCGGCAAGAAACATAACTGTCAATCGCATAATCCGCACTTTGTCAAAGATTGCCGTCGATTAGATCAAACAAATGACATCAGACTGGTAAGCAGCGCTTTCTCGCTTTAACATCTTGTCAGGGAACAAACACCGTAGCATTAATTAGTTCCGTTTACACAAAATTCAGGACATTATTGGCATTCATTGGAAGTAAGCAGCTGCATGCAATTCAAACGTGCAGACGTAATTAAGCTATCCAATTAGCGAAGCTTACATAAATTGCAGGTGATTAGTTGTGATCTAAGTTGATTGGGACAAAAAATTAATCTATGGATCAAAATGACGGATATTTTTACACTTACTATATTTAGAGACACTTTCTTGTTAGATATTAAAATTGTAAATTAACTAAGATATTGCAAATTAAAACAATTTTTTTGTGTACTACAATTTGGCATGATTTATGCTTAATTAAGATATGGCAACATTATTTTTCGCATTTTTTTCCAAGACTATTTATGCCATTTTAATATGGTAATTTTCGTCATATTGGATAGTTCTCTTGATAACTGAATTAACTTTAGCTGTACTTGCAGAATGATAAAGTGCCAGACAATAACAACATAACTTTCGGAACTAAACTTCCAAAGTTCATTCTGAGTATAGTCAAATTTTGATTTAAAATTATGTATTATACATGCTAATCAATTATTAATCAATAACTTAGGATAAAATTATGTTAATAAAATCTACATCCACATATCTGCTAGCTATTCTATGCGCCATGATGGTGACCCCTGCACAGGCCGTCAGTCAGCGAGCTTATGTAGCATCTTATGGAAATGATCTCAATACCGCAACTGACTGCTACATTACAGCCCCCTGCCGCACCTTTGCCCAAGCGGTAACGGTGGTCTTTGAAGACGGCGAGGTCTTGGCACTCGATTCCACCGGCTATGGCCCCGTCACGCTCTCCAAGTCGATTTCCTTGACGGCCGCCCCAGGTGTCTACGCCGGCATGTCCGTCTTTCCTGGAGTTACAGGAATAATAATTAACAATCCCGCCACGAATGTGGTGCTGCGTGGTCTGACTATCAATGGCCAAGGTGGTGATAACGGGATTGTGATGAACGCTGGCGGCAATCTTTCGCTTGAGAACTGTGTTATTGCAAATTTTACAGGTGCTGGCGTTTTAATCAACGCGGCAGCATCGGTGCAGATGGTCGACAACCTTATTCGCAACAATAACGTTGGTATTCAGCTTCAGGCGGGGGCAACCACCGATATCTCGGGTTCGAAGTTTCTCGGAAATGGCACTGGCATCTTCGCTACAAACACAACGAACACAATTACAGCTGCTAACATCAGTGATACCCTCGTGACGGGGGGAGTCAACGGCATTGTGGCATCAAGCACATTGCAACTTTCCAAAATAAATGTAATTCGTACGACAGTTACAGATAATGTTACCGTAGGTATAAAGTCGTCTGCCGTCTCGCCCGCAATAGCCCAGGTCTTTGTCAGCGATAGCATGGTGACTGGAAATGGAGTTGGGCTTTCTCAGGCCACTAATGGAACGCTAAAATCACTGGGCAATAACACTGTTGTTAATAACAGTCCTGATACGTCCGGCGTGATTGGCTCTGAACCTCTCAAGTAAAACCGGCAGAGCCCGGGCGCATCCAAGGCGACGGTGTAAGCTCGAGCTGTAACATCAAACAAAGGAGTTCATTATGTTAAAAAATTCCACAAACTTATTTGTGGTTGCCATTCTGTTGTGTGCCCTCATGGTGACCCCTGCACAGGCCGTCAGTCAGCGAGCTTATGTAGCATCTTATGGAAATGACCTCAATACCGCAACTGACTGCTATATTACTGCCCCCTGCCGCACCTTTGCCCAAGCGGTAACCGTGGTCTTGGAAAACGGCGAGGTCTTGGCACTCGATTCCACCGGCTATGGCCCCGTCACGCTCTCCAAGTCGATTTCCTTGACGGCCGCCCCAGGTGTCTATGCCGGCATGTCCGTCTTTCCTGGAGTTACAGGAATAAAAATTAACAATCCCGCCACGAATGTGGTGCTGCGTGGTCTGACTATCAATGGCCAAGGTGGTGATAACGGGATTTGGATGAACAGCAGTGGCAATCTTTCAATTGAGAACTGTGTGATTTCAAATTTTTGGGGCTACCCTCGACGCGGCATTTTAGTCACCCAGGCGGCAAAGGTGCGGATGGTCAACACCCTTGTTCGCAATACTGACACTGGCATTGAGCTTCAGGAGGGGGCAACAGCTATGATCTCAAAATCGAAATTTCTCGGTAATGACTTTGGTATCTTTGCAAACGGTGCCGCATCGACCACCACTGCAACCGTCCGCGATTCAGTCGTGACAGGAAGTCGCCAAGGGATTGTAGCGTATTCACAAACCGTCTCCGCAAATAACCGAATTAACGTGATCCGCTCAACAATCTCGAACAATAATAATATCATTGGCAACATTGGCGTTAGTGCACAAGCAGATTTTGGAACCGCCTTAATCACCCTTAGCAAAAGCTTAGTGGCGGGAAACTATTGGGGGTTTTATATAAGTGCACCTCCTGGTACTAGTGCGTCCGTGCTATCTTTTGGCAATAACACGGTAATAGATAACACCATACCCACTAATGAGCCGACTACCCCGATAGCTCCCTTGTAAAACCGGCAGAATTTTTTTACCCAATGTACGATGTGAATTATTGAAGCCTGCACGGGATGGTATCGAAGTTGAATTTCGGCTTTCGGTGAGTCCCGGTTCTACCCTTGGCCGACTCGATCATCAAAACTTTCCAGGCCTTCACTTGACAAGTAATATGAGGTCATCGGCGTATCAAGAGATGCCATGGCCTCTCCTTTCAGCAACCTGAAGAGTCTTGCAATTTTGGACAAAGCGACTACCGCTTCGATGGCCACTATTAATTTTCACAGCGTCCATCAAACCTGAAAACCTAAATCCGCCACATATTATTGGATTGGCATGCTCAAGTAAAACTGAGACAGTTATTGGAATATTTACATCTCGACCAGGAATGTAATTCACGCGTAGCCGCCATCAATTATTAGGTATTGTTTTTCAACTGTTTCTTCACTGACGGCCATACCACCAAGATTTTATGGCTAACAATGAATATTGTCAGGTATTATCTTCTATGCAAAAAATCGCTCTAATCACCGGTGTGACAGGACAAGACGGCGCCTACCTGTCCGAATTTCTGTTGAAAAAAGGCTACATCGTGCATGGCATCAAGCGCCGTGCTTCTTTGTTCAACACAGACCGTATTGACCACTTGTATCAGGATCCTCATGTCAGCAATCGCAATTTCATTTTGCACTACGGTGACATGACTGACTCAAGCAGTCTTATTCGCATTATTCAGCAAGTACAACCAGACGAAATATATAACCTCGCTGCGCAAAGCCACGTGGCTGTGTCGTTCGAAGAGCCCGAATACACGGCCAACTCCGATGCATTAGGTGCCTTGCGTGTGCTTGAAGCCATTCGCATTCTGCGTTTAGAAAAGAAAACACGTTTCTATCAAGCTTCCACCTCTGAGTTATATGGCCTGGTGCAAGAATCGCCACAAAAGGAAACCACTCCATTTTATCCACGCTCACCCTACGCAGTGGCCAAGTTATATGCCTACTGGATAACCGTCAATTACCGTGAAGCCTATGGCATATATGCCTGCAATGGCATCTTGTTCAACCACGAATCTCCCATACGCGGCGAAACCTTCGTTACCCGCAAGATTACCCGCGCCTTGTCTCGCATCAAGCTGGATCTCCAGGATTGCCTCTATCTGGGAAACCTGGATTCCTTACGTGACTGGGGACATGCCAAAGACTATGTTGAAATGCAATGGCTGATGCTGCAACAGGACAAAGCTGAAGATTTTGTCATCGCTACCGGTGTGCAATACAGTGTGCGCGATTTTGTGATTGCGGCGGCAGAAGAACTCGGCATCAAAATACATTGGGAGGGAACTGGCGTAGATGAGAAAGGCTATGATGCAGCAGGAAAATGCATAGTGGCAGTTGATTCACGCTATTTCCGGCCGACCGAGGTCGAAACCTTGCTAGGGGATGCGACCAAGGCGAAAGAGAAACTGGGATGGACGCCGAAAATCACTTTCAAGGAGCTGGTGGCCGAAATGGTACGAGAAGACCTCAAGGGCGCTGAACGAGACGAACTGGTCAAGAAGCACGGGTTCTCAGCGTATGATTATCACGAATAATCCGATCAACAAGCAAGCCAGGATTTATGTGGCTGGCCATCTCGGGATGGTGGGCTCGGCTATTGTGCGCCGTTTGCAGGCGGATGATTACGCCAATATTTTGACCAGAACACACGCTGATCTGGATTTAACGAACCAATCTGCAGTTGCTGAATTCTTTCTGAAGCAAAAGCCTGATTACGTTTTTATGGCTGCCGCCAAGGTGGGGGGTATTCATGCAAACAATTCCTGTCGCGCCGATTTCATCTACCAGAATCTGATGATGGAGGCGAACATCGTGCATGCGGCCTGGCAGGCTGGGGTGCGACGTTTACTGTTCCTCGGCTCCAGTTGTATTTATCCACGAGATTGTCCGCAGCCGATCAAAGAGGAATACCTGCTGACCGGCCCGCTGGAGCAAACCAACGAGCCTTACGCAATTGCCAAAATTGCGGGTATCAAGCTGTGTGAAAGTTACAACCGGCAATACAACACTCAGTATGTTTCGGTGATGCCCACCAATCTCTATGGGCCTAATGACAACTATGACTTGAACAACAGTCATGTGCTGCCAGCGTTGATTCGCAAGGCGCATGAAGCCAAGGTTCGTGGCGACAAAGAACTGGTGGTGTGGGGTTCCGGCAAGCCGATGCGGGAATTCCTGTATGTTGATGATATGGCGGATGCCTGCGTCTTTCTGATGGAAAATGGTGTTGCCGATGGCTTTTTCAATGTAGGCACGGGTAAGGATGTAACGATTCGTGAATTGGCTGAAACCGTGATGAGTGTAGTTGGGTTTAAGGGCGGGATCGCGTTCAATACTTCCAAACCTGATGGTACGCCACGCAAGCTGTTAAACGTCGATCGGATGCGTGCCTTGGGTTGGCAAGCAAAGACTGAATTACGTGAAGGAATTGCCAAGGCGTATAAAGACTTTACGACTCATTACAGACAATGACATATGCTTGAAATGTTGTTGAAAAAAACGGAGCCAAGCGGCCGATGTGGGTGGAGCTCTTCAATGAACGCCGCCTGGTGCGCTGCATTGTTTCGCAACCGGCCACGTTGATTCAGCGGCAAAAGTGAATAAAGATGGTTCCGTTAATTCACAAGCACACCATTAGGTCCATTTCTCCAATACTTTTTCGGTATTCCAGCTCAAGCTCATCAACATACTGATCAATATCCATTGGCCGAACAGCAGCTCCTGATAGTTTTTCCAATAGATCGTGGTCGTCCAAAAGACACATGATCATTTGAGCCAATCCAGATGCCGAGCCCGGACTAAACAAGAGACCGTTTTTGCCAGGGTCAACGACGTCTGATAATCCTCCAATGTCTGATGCTATCAGAGGGCAACCCGCTGCCTGAGCTGATAACGAGACCAACGGCATGTTCTCATGCCACAAAGAAGGAATAACCAAGGCATCGATTACATCCAGTATGGCGGGCATCCTCTCGTTCTCGAAGGTGCCGTAAAATTTTATTCTTTCGTCACCCTGTGCAAGCATACGCAGATCTTTTATATAGGCAGAGTCTCCAACTGGTGATTTTCCATATATTTTGATTTTGACAGCAGCATCCGTAGGTAAAAGTCTACTCGCTTCAACTAGTATATGGAGTCCCTTGTGAGGCAATATCGAGCCGATAAAGCCGAGTACCAATGGCCTATCCGTTCTCCGCCGGATGCGTTTTACATAGCCATGATCCTTAATTCCAAATGGCAGAACTCGAAATTTCCCGTCTATTATTCCAGCAGTTTCAAGCATTCTTTGAGCGTGACTGGTTGCGACAAAAATTCTTTCCAGGAGAGGGAGTCTGGCTCCGATTATCTCACTTCTTCTTGCCAGAGCCTGAACATCGCCGACTCTGCCTGAGAGCTTTGTGTTTGTCCTCTTGAGACCATACATGATGCCCTCCACAACACCTGTAGGAATGGAATTTAATATTCCGGCTACCCATTTTGGCTGAGATACAGAAGTCAGATGCTTTAGGCAGTTTGCGCCACCGTTGGCTGGCCCGTCGCACATGTTTCCATTTGGCAATAGAAGCGTATGTGCGGGACAGACATACCAAAAGTCTGTTGCAGTAAGAAACGCAGGGATTTTTCTGTCCTTGCATGCGTCAACTGCTTTAATTGATAGCCGCTCCAAGTGATGGAAATGGACCACATCCGGTTCGATCTCTAAAAGCAGCTGACGAAATCGGTGTTCGAAAACGGGGTTATCATAGTCATTTTTCATGACACTGCTTTGGTCTCCCAATGCAGTACGTCCATGCCTGAATCGAATAACGCGGATGGAATCAATTTCATACTCATCAAACTGATTAAGGTCGCCTGGTTTATCCTTTTCAGGATAGCCTGTCATGACCGTAACGTTATGCCCCCTTAGTTTCAAGGAAAGTGCGACACCAAGAACGAGCGTTTCCGTTCCGCCAAAATACTCGGGCAAAAACACATGCGTCGTCAAAAGAATTTTCATTCGTATAAATTCCTGGCCCCTGTAACCACCATGTGGCCGCGTCTCATCAATTCGCGAGCAACCGGGTAAGTAGCCGCATACTTAGGGAAGAATTGATGGACAGTGAGATGAATCGTCACGCAATCGAAAGTCTGAGGTCGGATCAAGTGTCCAACTTTTCCAATTCACGCTTCATCCACTCCGCAGCGCGAGCTATGCCATCTCGAATAGAGATCGAAGGAGCCCACTCCAATTCATCTCGCGCCAAGTCATTACTTAGCACACTTATCGGGACATCAAATGGTCGACCCGGCAGATAGCGAACCTCGACTGGCTTGCCGAGCACATCTTCAAGCATGCCAATAAGCTCATTCAAACTGGTGCCAGCACCAGAGCTGATGTTAAAACAACTCTTCGCACCCGAATATTCCACAGCCCGAATGAAAGCCTCCGCTACATCACTCACGTGAATGTAGTCCCGCGTAACGCTGCCATCGCCCCATATTTCTATAGGTAGACCCTTGAGTGCATGGTGAAGAAAAACCCCAACAGCACCCTGTGCAGTTTCGATACGCTGACGTTCACCATACGGATTTGCAACTCGCAGAGTGATAGCTCTGATTCCATGCAAGTGGCTGTACATCTGCAGGTATTTCTCAATGGCGAGTTTGGTTATGCCATACGACACTAAAGGGTCGGTAGGATGCTTTTCATCAACCGGCAAATACATCGGGTTTCCATACACGGTGCCACCAGAAGAGATGAAAACTATCTTGCGAACGTTATGAGCAACCATAGCGTTGAGCATTTGCAGTGTTGCCACAACATTGCTCTGTACGTCGTAGATTGGGTCATCGTTTGAATTCTTGGGCAGAGTGGTCGAAACCAGGTGCAATACAACATCCACGCCACTGATTGCATCGCTAACATCGTGAGTGCTTGATAAATCCCCGGCGATCCATTCAACCCGCTCGGATTCTGCAAACTTCCGATAACGCGCAACTCGTGGCCGTTCGAAAATCCTGAGTTCGTGGCCATCCAATAAAAGTCGATCAGCAATTGTTGATCCGATAAAACCGCCACCGCCAAATATTGCTATCTTCATTTAAATCCTTGCAGAAAAATACTTGAAAGTCCTGAGTCTTAGCAATTTAAGTTATGCAGCACTTGGGTTCGCCATCCTTTTCAGGAGTCTTTTCCCAATGGTTTTCAGGAACTGGCTACGGATAATCATTCGACCAAGCCAGGTTTGGCTCAAAAGAATGGCAAATTTTACAACCGCCTGCGCCTCTGCAGACGTGGTCAACAGCGCAGCATCGGCAGTTGCCGAATGAGGTTTGGTATTCCATAGCCAATCCACTGCCTCGCCAAGACGTTTGCATTCAAGCGACAGCGATGCCAATTCACGCCCAAAACTCGGGCTGATCGGATATCGTGGATGATCAACCCTAAGCTGATGGGCTTCGTCCAAGAGTGCCAGAAAATTATCAATCATGCCCTCCCATGACAATTTTGACGCGGCAAGAACCTTGCACCGTTTCGACATCTGTTGCAACTCTGCGGAATTGGAAAGTAAGTGGCGAATTGCATCCAAATATTCTTGAAGCTCGTTGGCTCCGTGCGGGATCAACACGCCCGCATCTGGGCTCACAACTTCTTCCTGTCCGCCAACTTTGGCCACGACCGGTACGACACCCGCCGCCATTGCCTCAAGGAGCGAGATTGAAATGCCCTCGTATTGAGAAGGCATCAAGAAAATATCCGATGCAACAAGGATATCAAGCCATTTCTGATGTGAAACAGAGCCAAGCATTTGAACATGATCAGTCAAGCGATATTGTCTGAGTAGGTCTTCGAGTTGACCCCTCAGGTCTCCATCACCGATCACTAAAGCACAAAATTTCAGACCATGATCGTGCACTACTTTAAGAATTTCGGCCAGCATGGCTGGGCGTTTTTGTTCACAAATCCGTCCTGCAAAAACAATTACCGGCACATCTGCCGGAATGTTCAGCTCTACCCGCACCAAGTCTCGAACTTCAGCTAATCGGGCTGCTTGTGCAGCGCGAACGCCCGTATACATCACTCTTATTCGTGTTCCCTCGGCACCGCGTCCTTGCATCCATGCGGCCAGATGTTTGGTCGTGACGATATTAAGATCAAGCGCGTCCTGATAGCCAACACCAAACCTCGGGTGTCCCCCATTCAACCAATGAGGCTCCTCGACATGGCATATGTCAGCAAACGCCACGCCGGGTGAAACGGCTCTAAGATAGGGGAGAATCTGATATCCGATGGTGCTGCCCGTAATGACCACAGTATCAATTCGTCGGGATTGAATCAGGTATGCCAGGAATCTCGGATAATCCGATGCGTGAAGAATGTTTGGCAGGACAAATATATCTGGTGTAAAACGGCTAAATTGATGCTCCCACAGGTGATCGGCTAGCAATGTCGCGCAAATTGTTATTTCGTGGCCTTTAGACGTCAAACCTTCAATTAAATCAAGATTAACTCTATCAGCGCCACCCATCACCATCCATGGGACGATGAACATAATCCGGCGGCCGGACTGGTTCGTTGCCAATGGGTTGGTCACAAGCGCAGCCGTCTCAATGGTCTCATAGGGCTGAGGGTGCCGTCGGACAGGTTCGGGAAAATGCTTATCCAGACCATCATATTTTTTTTGCATAATCTTGGCGAATTCATCGTTAATATACCCAGATTGCAAAATCTGTTCATAACGGCCACTTCCTAGCTTGCGATACCACTGCAGAAACTCTTGGATCGTATAGCCCCAATACCCAACTTTTGCCATTGCCAGCCAAAAATCCCAATCTTCATATAAAACTCGAATGGATTCATCAAAACCACCACATTCCGCATATGCCGTGCGCCGAACCACTGAAATAGGTGGCCCGCTATTGGCTTGGAGAAATCTTTTTCCTCTTTCAAAGCCAGTAGTCCACAAAAAATTCTGCTCGCCAAAAACCACGCTATAAGAATTACAAAACGCAAACTCATGGTTCGAATCAAGAAACCAGGCGCATTTTTCGAGGTATGTTGGCTCAATCATATCGTCGTGATCAAGCAAACAAATATAACGCCCTCTTGCGTTGTGAAATCCGGTATTGCGCGCTGAAGCGGTCCCTCCATTTACCTGACGTATCACCTTAATACGCTCATCTCTTTTTGCAACATCATCCAGTCTCATCACTGATTCACGGTCAGGAGAACCGTCATCAACAATGATCCATTCCCAGTTCTGCAATGATTGCGCCTGCACCGATACAAATGTTTCAACAAATAACTCCCCGGTGTTGTAGTAGGGAGTAATAATTGAAACATCAATGTGTTCGCAGGCTACGGTGGAACGCTTGTAATTGCGCGGCAAAGCTCTGCGGCCTGGCGAATCATCAAAATTTGGCTCTAAGTAGTTAATCATAATCTGTCAATGTCGTGGAATAACATAACTAGATCCCTTGCCGTTCAGAAAACGTTCAACAAGATCCGCATACTCGCTATCAGTAATTTCCCTCGTCCGGGAATAAGCAAGGATTTTAGTATTCTCATCCATGAGAAATACTTTCGGCACTCTTCCAAAGGCAGCACCAATGCCCGTACCGCTAATTATATCTTCCTGAACAATTTGCAAGCTGAATTGCTCTCCGGCTTTGAGGTGAGTTTGAAATGGCAAACCAACAAGTGCAATGTCGCATTGTTTTATACTGGCCGTAGGCGGCCCGTTTTGGCTATCGACTTGGCCTAGGAAAACCAAACGACCATCAAATGAGTTTTTTTTGACTTCTGGCACGATCTGCCAAAGCTCACTAAATATACTTTGATTTATATACGCACTGGATGGTATCACGCAAAACTTATTCTTTATATTGTCTGGTAAAATCAACCACTTGGCTATTTCATCAAATCCTTTTGCATATAGCTGCTGTTTTGGCAGCCAATCCGTATATTTCGGAAATAAAACCCCCATCCAATTTTCCCCCTGACTTATCCACGTGGCAGTTCCACTCCCAAGCAGGAGAACGATAGAAAACAAGGCTGCAGCAAATAAGCTGTGAAATCGAAACAAGATAATGGAAAGTGCTGCTAAAGAAGCTCCTAGAAGGGGCATGAGCAAATAAAAATGATGTGCGCCAGGGCTTTGCACTTGCAGGAACAAGAGGCTTGCAACTATCGACGAAGTCACCAGAATGAACAAGAGATGTCTGTCTAGATTCAGCCGGCGCGCCAAAATAATGAAAACAAGGCAAAGGGCCGGTGTAACGAGGCCAAAACGGAATACAAAAGTATTTAAGTCGCTGCTAAGTGTATTCTTATATGAAGAGTAAAGATTTGAATAGTCATGCTGTCCCATATTATGAGACCAATCAAACAGCACCCACGATAGAAATGGTAGGGCAGAGAAAGTGATAAAGACTAAGGCAACGGAAATGCGTTGCACGATATTATGAAAATATTTCCTCTTAGTCCAAGATTCGATCAAGACGAGCATGACGCAGGAGCATGCAATGCCTGCAGCAGCAAAAATATACCAGCGCCGGAAAAGAAACATTAGGCTAAAAAGTATTCCAAGCCCAAGGCTTGACCTTAAAAGACCTGCTGATGTTTTCCAAGATTCATTATTTTCAGGCTCGTTCGCTATTGCCTTCACTAGTGAGGAGGCTTGAAGCAAAGCAGCTACAAATAAAACAACACCCCCAATATCTGGCATCAAATACAACGTAGTACCAAAATAAACCGGAATCCCGAAGAATACAGGCAGACTTGAAAAAACCCACGCATTACGGTTGTTGTGCAACGGTGGTGTTAAATTGCCGTTAAGAAGTCGCTTCGCGAGGTACGCCACTGTGATATAGGCTGGCACAGAATAGATGCAGATTATGGTCAATAGATAGTTAAGACGGGTTGGATACCCCGCGAACAGGCTTACGATTGCAGGCATTACTGCGGGTAGCATCGAATAATCAGCGGAGAAAGAATGTGCAACGACGCCTATGGCTTGCTTCCAAGCCCCAGAAACCATCACCTCATAAAGCGCTTCAGTTTGCTGCCAGTAATTTCGATAATCCCAAAAGTATACAAATAAAGTTCTGCTTGCCGACCAGTAGGCGATAAGAATCAGCAATAATATCAGCACTAGATAAGGCAACACACGCTTTAGCAATACCAAAGTATTGTTTGGAATTCGGATCAACAAAAAATCTCGGAAGGAAAAAACAGTAAACAGCGCGGCGCTTAAGAAGGCAAACCCTACCAGAAGAATTTTCCCGGAAACCGGTAGGTAGTTGCTTAGGTTCCTTATTTCAAATGCCACTAATGTATGATCGTTATAAGGAGTACTTCCGGGTGGGCCAGTGCCAATCGTGATTTTTACCTTAGAAATCCCCGAAGATGCTTTGATATTTTTTTTAACCCAGTGGTTTTTTAGAAATTCTTCCTGTGGAATATAATATTTCAATGAGTTATCAAGCTGACCATTGGAGCCGAAGACATTTATTTCAACAGAAATTCCATCGCTCAGAGTTGGGGTGCCGTTTGGTTGTAATAAAGCCCATTGTGGCTTTGAAAACAATATGTTCAACTCCTTAGGAGTAGATGAAAACTCCCCAATCAACGAATCACTGACCCGGACTGAATCATATCGCGGATGTAAAATATAGCTATCAACGGATCTCCCCTCAATCTGACTTGGCTTTACATGTTCTATGTGCGAACCATCAGAATAGCTTAACGTCGCATAGTCTACAGTTGGGAAGTGGATTGCAGTTGAGCCCATAAAAACACCTAAAGCAGTTGCAAAAGCAACTACAGTGAGCTTCTTCGCTCCCAAGTGTCGTACGTGCACGCGCATCAAATACACAGCCAATGCAAAAATACCTATCGCACAAGCAGTGGCTAACAGCCTTACACTTTTCGGTAGCGAACCAAGTTCCTGATAAAAAAAAGCTGACATCGAAATTAGCGCGACAAGGCCGGTAACTATGTAGAGGCTCAGTCGAGCCTTGTTACCCATAAAAATATTATGCATCGCATTGCCCTTCAATCACGAAAAGTGGTCGCGCTTTGATCACTTTGCATACTGTTTCCTAACAAGCCGTTGAGCGAAAGGATGAAGCCCCTACAAAAGGGCAATTCGGCTCTCTTCGCACCTGTTTTCTGGCATTTTTAAGGCCAATCGGTGGCCTGACAAGCCAGAAGTACCACTTGCCGCTCGTTCCAAAACGTTTTTCAACAACCAGTTAATAATTTATATCAGTGTTCTTTCACAGGCTTGGGTAGAACGAATACAAAGAATCGCGTCAGCAAATACATCAGCAGCGTATAGCTTCCAGCTGCAACCAATTGGGCTGCAACGACATGTAACTTCATTGCGTCCAAAGATAAGCGCAATACCAAAAGGTTGACAAGAAATGAAATCACGAAAGCAATCAGATAGCGAAAACTTTCAGCGACGAAATGTCCGTTGCTGCGGAAAACGAATTTCTTGGTGAGAACGAATCCAAGAATGAATCCGACTGTGTAACCAGCTACATTAGCCAAGAACGGTGAAAGGCCTAGCCACATCAGCAGAAAAATGACTGCGAAACCACTCAGAGTATTGAGCGAACCGCTGCCCACATAACGCCCCATATAAACGGATTCAGCGTGCCATCTGGACATAGTATTGTGCTCCTAGAGGCAGGCGTTTGAGCCAGGATTCGATAACACGCAGAAAGGCTAGTTGCCGAGGAAAGAACAGCGTATAGCCGTGTTGTTCGGATCGGTAGCCGACTTGGCTGGCCAGGTTGAGCGCAGTTTTCATGTCTAACATTTCAGCATCTGCATCGAAGGGGCAGCATTCGAATATCCAGCGTGTAAATGGGTTATACGGATTGTGCTCGAACAAAAACATCTGCCCCTCTGGATTTAACGCTGCATGGCAGCGTGTCAATGCCGACAGGCGCTGATCAAGCGGGATGTGGTGAAATACGTTGGCGGCGATAATGGCATCAAACTTAGTGGCGCCGAGAACATCCCAGTCTGAAAACAGCTGCGCCCGAGCCGTGCGACCCGCCGCAACCTTTAGAGATGCGGGTGAAACGTCATAGCCCCATATTTCCGCATCAGGAAAATATTTATCCAAGTAAGGCAGGCTGCGCCCTGCGCCACAACCAAAGTCGAGAATGCTCATCACTTTTCTGGCACGCAGGCGAGTCGCCATTAGAGCGACTTTGTATTCGGCAAAGTAGCCATCCTCGTTCAATCCGTCTGGAATAGTTTCGCCAAGTACCCGGTCATAGTCATCGGCATACTGATCGAATTCAGGCTTGTTCATATTTATCGCTTGCTGTCCAGGTTGTACTGCCAATGACAAACTGTCGTTTGCGGTTGAGTTTCAGATACGCGCGGCCCAGATATTCACCGATCATGCCAATGCATAGAGTCTGAACGCCGCCAATAAACAGAATGGTTGCGATTAGTGATGCCCAGCCTGGTGGAAATTCCGGATGGAATATTTTCATAACGACGACGAATACGACCATCAATATGCTCAGTGCAGCAAGCGTAAACCCAAGATAGGTGGCGATGCGTAGCGGCAAAATCGAGAAGCTGGTCGCCATTTTCAACCATAGCGAAACCAAGCGACGGAAGTTGTAATTGCTCTCACCCTCGTGACGCGCCTGATGGGTGATATTGATGGCGGTGATCGACCGTGTGACTTCGAGGATTAGACCGTCGACGTAAGCATATGGACCGTCGTATATAATTATTTCCTCGGCAATTTCGCGGCGCATCGCCTTGAAAGAAGATAAATACAATCCTTTGGGCTTATCAAGCAGAAGCGTGGCCACATAGTCGTTGAAACGGCTGCCGGCTTGCTTCCACCAAGCGTGCTGGCGGTTTATGTAGCGCGTGTAGCAAACATCGTAGCCGTCTTCCAGCGCTCGCAGCATATCTCCCAGAACATCCGGCGGATGTTGAAGGTCATCGTCCATCACTGCAACGAATTTGCCTTGGACGTGATTAAGTCCGGCCATGATGGAATTGTGCTGTCCGGCATTGCGCCGCAAGTTGATACCGCGTACGAAAGTATATTCAGTCGCAAGGGAACGGATCACTGCCCAGCTATTGTCTGGACTTGCATCGTTTACCAACAGCAGTTCAAAACGCTCTGCCAGACCTACCTTGAACATAGCTGCATCAATCTGCTCCGCTAATTTTGGCAGAATAGACGCGCTACTGTAAACGGGCACGACAATCGATAAGATGCAGTGGTTATCTGATTCTTCCATAACGTAATATTCATAGACCAACTTCGGTGCATTTTCGAGATCGAGAGTGCACCTCTTTACGCAACTATCCAGTCAAACCCATTGTAGATTGTTTATCCATGGCTATCTCCATCCATGAGCCACGAAATAATTTTTATGTTTCGCAACTTGCATGGACGGTGCGTAACGTTAGTTACTGAGTAACTCCAACAGACTTAATCGCTTGTATCACATCCGTCTTGTTCACCGCCACAGCAGACTTCAAGGAAGTGTGTCCATCCATTGCCAAATCACCCTGGCAGGAACAAATGCTCAAACTATCGACGGAAACGGCGATGTTCTTCTTTTTATTTTGTGGGATATTAGCTCAGAAAAGTTTATTATTGGATAATAAATTAACAAATCGCATTACTCGATGAGAGTGAATTCTCTTCAAGGCCGCATCATTAGTATTTAGCTTTTCCGCAATTTTATGCAGTTGGGAGGTAAGCTCGACGATGAACTGCTCTCGCTCTGCTGCGATCTTCTCCCATGCCTCGCGTTGCGACGTCAGCCAGGCGTTACCGGTGAGTAGGTCTTGTACTTGAGCCTGCAATGCGGCGATGGACTGCTCTCGCTCGGCGGCGGTCTTCTCCCATGCCTCGCGTTGCGACGTCAACCAGGCGTTGCCGGTGAGTAGGTGTTGCACTTGAGCCTGCAACGCGGCGATTGATTGCTCCCGCTCAGCGATCTGTCCCTCCCGCTCAGCTACCGTTTGAGAAAGGCTAGTGATCTGGCCGTTGCGCTCACCCAGCCGCTGGTGTCGCTTTCGGATGATCGCGATTGCCTTAAAAGCAAGCTTAAACTGTTCAGCGGTGAATGTTTCCTTAGTCTCGGGAGGTTGCTTGTCATATCTGAAAGTCTCGAAATCCTCGGCATACAACGAACGAATCAACTCAGAACTTCGCTCCGTAATGAGCTCCGGAAGATATGGAATCAGGCTCTCGTTTGCGCATCGGTTTGCGAATGGATCGATAAATTGAGGTCCGAGCCACTCAGAAAGTGCTGTACTGAGTTCCTTCGCATTCTCGATTTTAACCAGTTTTGAGTAGTTGATCAGATCAGGGCGAAGCAGGATTACTTGCGGAGCCCAGTGAACATCCCAATAAGCGGGCGCCTCGTTGGCTGCAAGATGCTCCAGGAACCCTTCGAATGCTATAGCTATGTCACCAGTTTTTTCAATCGATTGATTGAAAAAACCGCAATTTAGGTAAGGCGCTATTTGAATCGGCTCCCTTAGCAACAATTTGGATTGCCAAGCCGAGAAAATTCGCTTGTACGGATTGCGGACTACTGCAAAGCGAAAATATGACTCAGAGCTAAGCGGCTCCGATAAAGCATCAGGCGGTAAGCCGGTTACATTTGGCGCCACCTTGTAGAAATTGTCATGAATAACCATATCAGGATCGGTTTCGATACTGTCAGTTACTTGACGCAAAATTTGTGTATATTCCTCCAAGTCTGCAAACCACCATTTAAGCGTTGTGCAGGCGACTTTGGGTGTGGCGACGTAAAGGAGCCTATAACGCTCGGAACGATAGCTATTCCAGCCGAGATAGCCAAACAATTTTTCTTTGTCCAGCAACGGCCAATCCTTAATATCTGTCATAGAAATGCCACCGCATCTGTCTTAAGCATTGCCATATCACAATAAGCCCCCAACAAACGCATTACATTTGCTAGCCCAAACGCCTACGATTTTTTGTTTATCAAGATGATGATCACGGGGATCCGGGTTCCGGAAAAAATCATGTACCAAATTTATAGATTGGTCCAGTACTGCATCTGTAGTATCGAAATAGCTTATGCCTAGCTTATTTGCCAAGTCATTTAATGCATGGTTATACCTAAGCGTTAACTCTGTACGCTGTTGTATACCCACACTGATTTCCGCTCTTTTGTTTGCAACATCACTCAAATCGACTCCATCACGGATAGTGGGCAAATTTGCTCCGGCGATACACAACCTAACAAAGCCTTTCTCAAGTATTTCATCTAAAAATTGACTATACGCGTCAATGGATTCCCGAAACTGCTTTTCAACACTTTCACTATATTTCTTTTCTCTCCACCATATAACAAAACCGCAATCCACCTCACCCAAATGAATAATCACGTGAGAGTCTACCGGCTGATTTAATAGCGAAGTTCTAAAAATATTTACGGCATCAGTTAACGAGTTAGGGTTTCTCAATCCAATGACAGTTGCCCCTGGCACTATCGAAAAATAACTACTTCCAACATCTAGAATGCCCAAGTCAGCAGCAAACTTAAGTGCTTCTAAATGAGAATCACCAAGCGCCAACAAATGATTGGTTGTCATGTCCGCTCCTATATCATTTCCAATGAAGGCTCACCTGTTGATGAATCAACGTATCCAAATGACTTCTGCTTTTTACTTGGAACAACGCGAAACATGATCGCATCCAAAACGCGATGGGCGCAGGTTGGTTCTTGAGACGACCAGATGCCACCGCCAACGAAATATATTCCCGGCAGCACATCCATTCTGAAACCGAAACTGATTTTAAAGGATTTTCGGGCATCATCATGCTTAACGTATTTTCCTTCTTCTGGATAACGTTGCCCTGTGATGACCATTCCTGAAGTAGATCGTATGTGAATACCAAAAAAAACCCCAGCAAAGTTGATCAAAAAACGACCAGATACTACAAATTGATAGCTTTCCCCAGGTTGTAACACGTTGACTGCATGCCCCTTGAGGTCAAGTATTTGTATCGAATCAATTTCAGCGCCCTGCACTGGATAAACCGTGGTTGTCTCAGGTATTAGGCCCGGATCAAAGGCGTCGGAAGGATGCTCATTGGAAACAATCGTTAATTCGCCTTGGCTTACGCTTTCTGTATGGTCACCCAACTGATCTGCGACACGGTATTCTTGAACTAATCGTTTCTGTTCCTCAACGGGGGCGTAAATCAGCTTTTGGTAGGCACGTATGGCTTTAGGAGCCGGGCCATACATGAGTCGCGTTCCATGATCAAGGAGCAGGGTCTTATCGCATAACTCAATAATACTGGCAGGTGAGTGCGACACAAAAAGAATCGACGATCCTCTATTCTTTAAGTCTTCCAAACGTGCGAAGCACTTCCGTTGGAATTTCTCATCACCAACAGCGAGCGCTTCGTCGACGACGAAAATATCCGGATCAATCACGGCTTGAACGGCAAAAGCCAAACGCATGACCATGCCGCTTGAGTAGGTCTTGACTGGTTGCTCGATGAATTCACCAATATCAGCAAATGCGGCGATGTCGTCAAAACGCGCATCGATTTCTTCGTTACTCAAGCCCAGCACAGCGGCATTCATATACACATTCTCGTGCCCGGTGAATTCAGGGTTAAAGCCCGAGCCAAGCTCCAACAGGGCGGCGATGCGGCCATTAGTTTGAATGCTGCCACTAGTTGGGTTGAGCGTGCCGCAGATCATTTGCAGCAAGGTCGACTTACCGCTGCCATTGCGCCCGATGATGCCGACAGTTTCGCCTTTTTTTATTTCAAAGGAGATGTCTTTGAGCGCCCAGAATTCTTTATAGAAAGTGGGATAACTCTTGGAAGTGGTAAGTGCGGAGTGATGAATGGGGAAAAACTTCCTCAGAGCTGGTATGGCTCGGCACAGCTTCGGTATGACAAACTGTTTGAGCCTGTCGCGTGGATTGTCGTAGATCTGGTAGCACTTGCTGAGGTTGCTTACGCGGATGGCGATGTCGCCCGCACCTTGGGGAGTAGCAAGAAGGGAGGGGCAAGTGGGCATGCTCTGGTCAGTAGCTTGGTTCATCATATCTGGCAATTCTCTTATTGGCTCTTTGGGTAGTAACCACCCGTTTTAGGCGCACCACGATACTCGATTAGCTGATTGTCTTTTAATTGTTTGAGCCAGCGCTCAATGGTTCGCCGCGATAAATCAAAGGCAGTCGCCATTTCACCCGCTCGCTGCCCCGGGTGTGACTGGATATAAGCGAGTAAGCCATTTACTCCGCCATTTACTCCGCCATTTACTCCCTCACGCCGGGCAAACGTCACCATCACCCCGCCGGCAAATTCTTTGATTTCAAATTCGATCTCGGGGTAGTCGAGCAGTGCTTTGCGAATTCGGATGAAGCCGCTACCGTATTTTTCGATGTTGCCGGTGAGGTAAAAGCCTTCCGCAACTAATTTGTTGCGCAGGCTGGAGCGGTAGTTATCGGTCTGGATGTCGGCCACGCTGATGCCGCCGTAAAAAGTGCCGGGGCTGAAAATCGAGATTTTGTCGTCGAATATTTTGATCTGGATGTCCGATCCATCGGTGTAATTGCGGTGAATGACCGCATTGAGCAGTGCTTCGCGCAGGGCGGATAACGGATAGGCAAAGCGCTCTTTACGTTGGAGGCTACCGTCAAACTCAAACGCGACGCTGATGTAAGAAATGATGAATTTCATCGACTGATCGACCACTTCAAAAAGTGTGTCGGTAAATTGGCGGTCATCGATGATCATGCTGGGCGTTTTGAATCGACCAATATGAATGTGGTGACGCAGGGGTTCCTTGGCAAATAGTAGCAAGGCCGCCCAAGTGGGTTGTCCGTTGACGATGTATTTGAGTTTTTCCAACGCAGCAAGCGGCTCGCTTTCTAGCGCAAAGGGTCCGCTATCGTTCACTTGACTAATGAAGCGATTAATTTTTGGCAAAGACAATGCATCCAGGGATTCATTGGGTGCCTCGTAAGCATCCCACGAAAGCTGAAGTGATTGCATATAAAGGTTTGCTATTTCAGCCAATCCGAGTTGATGGTTAGAGCTGGCCACACGCTTGAAGTACCGTCCACGGGTGCTGACTGGCTTGACCGGAAACTCACTCACATGAATGATCACCACGGTTTTGCCATCGATATTCTCAGCCACCAGGTCTGGAATGAGGGATGGGCTGGTGGCCGATTTGATCTGCCCCAGCCATTCATTGAGCGTTTCTTTGCCCAACGTTACGCCGTGAATCAAACCGACATCGCTAACGCCCACGAGTACCTTTCCGCCCTGTGCATTGGCGAAGGCAACCAGTGATTCAATAGTGGTTTTGTCAAAACTGGTCTTGAATTCCAACGTTTGGGATTCGCCGGCAAGAAGCAGTTGGTCAAAGGACATCGGCAAAACCTTTTCTGGTTTTTTGGAACCAGGCGTACCCTACCCAAGCGACTACTGTGGCGACGAGGGTGTAAATACCCAATGCCATCCAGTTCGGCAAATGCCCCCAGATCAGCACTTCTCGTGCTTGCTCAATGATGAAGGTGAGTGGGTTGGCCATGATGAACTGACGAAATTTTTCCGGCACTGCGGACACTGGGTAAAAAACGGGGGAAAGAAACATCAATACGGTGGTAATGATGCCGATGGTTTGCCCGACGTCGCGCAGGAATACACCCAGGGATGCGAGCATCCAGGAAAGGCCAAGGGTGAGCATGATTAATGGCAGTAGCACCAGCGGGGTGAAAACCGCCGTCCAGTGCAGATAACCGTTAAACAGCACAAAAGCAGCCAGCAACACCCCAAGGCTGATAAGGCTGTGGAACAATGCTGCGCCCATGGCAATGACTGGTAGTATCTCCAAAGGAAACACTACCTTTTTGACGTAATTGACGTTGGAAAGAATCAGGGCCGGAGCGCGGTTCAGCACTTCGGCAAATAATCCATGCACGATCATGCCGACAAACAGCACCACGGCAAACTGGGTTTTGCTCTCTTCGCCACCCACTCCCCAGCGCGATTTAAAGACCTCGGAGAAGACGAAGGTGTACACGGTCAGCATGAACACTGGGTTGAAGAAGGACCAAGCCAAGCCCATGGCAGAGCCTTTATAGCGCCCCACCACTTCGCGCTTGGTCATTTGTGCGATGAGCTGGCGGTTGCGCCAGAGGCTTCTGACCAGTGCCAAGAGAGATGTGGGTTGAACGGCGTGGGGGTTGATTCCCTGGTGAGTGGTTAGGGGGGAGAGCGAAGCGAGGGGCCGATCAGTGGGGGTCACGCGAAGTGCTCCGCTTCTGCCAATGGCTTGGCTTGTTGATCTTTTGCGGACAAGGTGGGTTCGCCTTGAATGGGCCATCGGATACCAATGGCGAGAGCATTCCAGGCAATGCTGCGCTCGAGTTCAGGTGCGCTTTTATTTCCTGCACACAGATAATGTCGGCCTTTTGCTGCACCAACCATGGCAACAATTCCTTGCTGCAGGCAGAACGAATTCCGTTGAGGTTAATGCTGATTACGCGCACTAAAGTTCTCCATAAGCAAAGCATGTAATTATAATGGCAGCACGTCTAAGTTTTTGATCTATTTGTCATGGCGTCTTAAACTCTGGCACCTATCATCGTGAATCTCCATTTCTTAATCGAGATTACAGATTCACTCTCACCGAGATATAGGTCAAACCTTTGTGAGTCCCCCGGCAGAGCCGGGGGTTTACCTAAGTGAATTATCGCTTACATATCAAGTATATGCCGCGCTCAAATTTTTTACTCGTGCCTTGTCTTGCTTAGAAACTTGAATTTTTAGAGTCGCCCTTTAAGAAATTCCGTTCGCCCTGTTGTCGAAGGGCTCTGGGTGAGCGACTGGTGGTTCGACAAGCTCACCATGAACGGTTAAGTGAACAACATTGTGGCTAATCAGGAATAACTTTATAGTTCATAGACGTTATCCAGTAAAGCGAGGCCGCTCAACTATGAGTTGCGATCATTTTTTTGTCGTTCTAAAACAGCCATATTGCCAAGTATGAGCCAGGACTGATCCGCGTTAAAGCCCATTTTTTAATCTTTCGGTAGCAAATATCTGCATTTTTGAGATTCGCCAATATAGCTCACAGCACCCGCCTAGTAAAAATATCCATCAGGTTGGCTAACTCTGATCAAAACAGCATAATCCGTGATAACCAACTAACGGGTGTCCCATGGATTCAGGAGCTCTACTCCTGTTGTCTGGAAGTCAGCGATGTTGCGAGTGATAACGGTCATGCCATGCATTAGCGCCGTGGCAGCTATTAGGGCATCGCGGTCAGAGCAGGGATCGGGCACGTGCAATTTGGCGCAGCGCTGCGCGACTAGCACATCGACCGGGAGAATCCGCCCCGAAAACGCCAGCAAAACCTGGCCTTCGTGCCAAGCCCGCAACAGGGTTCCCTGAGTAGGATCGCGCCGCTCGACCAGCTGGATGCCAATTTCTAGCTCCAGGATGGTGATGACCGACAGAAACAGACTATTCGACGACACGCTGGCTGCCCACGCGATAACGTTTTTGTCAGCCTTGCCCGCCTTGGCTTTACGCAGTTCGGAAACGACGTTGGTATCGAGCAGGTACATCAGGACAGGTCCGCCGGTTGGTACAAGGGTCCGCTCAAGCGGTCAGGCTCAAAATCGATGTCGCCACCCACGGGCATCGCCAACAACTCAACGATACTGGACTGGCTGTGGGTGAGTCGGCGGTAATCCTCAATGGTCAACAACACATGCGCGGGACGGCCGCGATCAGTAATGAACACCGGACCGCTACGAGCGGCCTTTTTGGCCCGGCTGGCATCGTGGTTAAACTCTCGACTGGAAAGGGTAGTGATTGTCATGGTAGTAACCTCCTGTATTAATGTAGACACGTTACTACATTGCGTTGCCGAAAGCAATTGCCTGCTGTGCTTCGTTGCCACAAGGGTTACTCGGATGGTTTGGTAGAGTTTAATTCGTCACAGCCACCTTTAATCGTAGTCTTCTTTAGCGTAATGATGACTGGGGCCATTTTTATGGCTTCTGGTCGTGTTCCAACGACACCAATAACGGTTCTACGTGATTCGTAATGGATAACCCTTCGATAAGTGCAAGATGAACAACAAAAATAGTCAGCTAAAAATCAATCCATCCTTCGACAAGCTCAGGACGAATGGAATTTAAAAATCCGTTCGTTTTGAGCTTGTCGAAGGATGGTCGGATTGCTAAAAAGGATAAATGAAATGTTTTAGGTGTATATTCTCCGCCGTGCCGACGGTAGCTATTACACCGGTCATACCGGCAGCAATCTTGAAAGGAGCATCGGCCAGTACCAGGCCGGAGAATGCGAAGGCTATGCCCACAAAAGCGCTGTCCGGTGGAGCTTGCTTGGTCGCAGGAAAGTGTCACGCGGGAAGACGCCTTGTCGGCCGAAATGCAAATCAAAGACTGGAGCCGCAAGAAGAGAAAAGCTATGATGCGCGGCGACTGGACAGAAGCTTATCTCTTGGCGAAAAGTAAAATCCGCTCATCCTTCGACTGGCTCAGGATTCGACTGGCTCGGGACGAACGGATTTACTTCTTCTGCGGGAGATTTACTTCTTCTGCGAGAGGTTGAAATTGATTACCCACTCTTTTTGACAGACAACCATAAATTATGAATCCAAAATTTACTTCGCAGGACACCGTGGCCTCGTTGGCTCGGCTTTCATTCGAAATTTGCAGGGCAAAGACTTCAGCCGCCTTACTACTCATAGCCGCATCGAACTGGATCTCAGCGACAAAGCTACTACTGAAACTGTCTTCGCACAAGTTCACGAATTTGTGGTCACCAACCGGGTTCACGAGCAAACCAAGAGCTATAGCCAAAAGCGAATCCGTGGCCGTGGTTAGGATGTACGCCGGCGGGGTACCGCTCAAGTGGCGTCTGGCCAGGCAATAGACAGTATGGTTCAAGTCACTAAGAAACAAGCAACAGACATGACCCTATTCATGCCCACTATTAACGGTCTGCTTCAGATCTTCGGTACATTGGAGAATGCGGCCAAGACTCGGGATAATGGAAGACTGTCCTGATGAAAGTGGCTGTAATTCATGATTGGCTAACAGTTTATGCGGGAGCCGAGCGTGTTCTGGAACAAATATTATTATGCTATCCAAATGCTGATTTATATGGCGTGGTAGATTTTATCCCACTCAGGAAACGAGGTTTTCTGCTGGGGAAAACGGCAACAACTTCGTTTGTGCAAAACTTACCCTTCGCCAGAACTAAATACAGACAGTATCTATCCCTAATGCCTTTGGCTGTCGAGCAGTTCGACCTGTCCGGCTATGACTTGGTGCTTTCCTGTAGCCATGCTGTCGCGAAAGGGGTTATTACAGGGCCGGATCAGCTTCATATTAGTTATGTTAGTTCGCCTATGCGTTATGCGTGGGATTTGCAGCATCAATATTTGAGAGATTCGGGTTTGGACAAGGGCGTAAAGGGGTGGGTTGCCAAATGGCTATTGCACAAAATGCGAATATGGGATGTGAGGACGGCTAATGGCGTTGATTGCTTTATAGCAAACTCACAGTTTATTAGACGTCGAATTTGGAAAACCTATCGCCGTGATGCTGCGGTAATTCATCCACCAGTTGAAATTTCGAAATTTACCTTACGCGAAAACAAGGAAGATTTTTATCTGGCTGCTTCCCGTCTTGTGCCTTACAAAAAAATGAATCTAATCGCGGAAGCATTTACTGCCATGCCGGAGCGACGTTTGGTGATCATTGGCGACGGACCGGAAATGCAGAAAGTAAGAGCAAAGGCAGGGCCCAATGTAACGGTGCTGGGATACCAGACTGATGATGTTATGTGCAATTACATGCAGCGCGCCAAAGCGTTTGTATTTGCCGCAGAGGAGGATTTCGGCATTACCCCATTAGAAGCTCAGGCTTGTGGTACGCCAGTAATTGCGTATGGTAAGGGCGGTGTGCTGGAAACAATTCGCGGCCTGGATGATGAACAGCCGACCGGGGTGTTTTTTGCGGAGCAATCCATTCAAGCCATTAAAGCAGCAGTAACTTCTTTTGAACAGGAAGCTGCTCGTATTTTGCCAGTGTCCTGTCGTAATAATGCCTGCCATTTTGCACCCGAGAGATTTCGTGCAGAGTTCATGGCGTTCGTAGACGATGAGTGGCGTCGATTCCAACAATTGCTGACTACGGCCGCGTCGGACAAAATGTGGTTGCCGTGACCTCGCGCAGCCTGCTCAAGGAAAATGCTGGCGTTCTTGAATTAGTCCAGCGTTTCCTGGACCCTTTTGTCGTGATCGCTACCGGAATGATGCTTTACGCGATCAGGTTCGGGTCTTGGGATTTTCCGAGAAATTACGTTTTTGTGCTAATCGGTGTGTTTCTGTTTTGCCTCTCAGTGTTTCCTTTTTTCGATATATATCGTCCCCGCCGGGGGGCCAGTCTGTGGGCTGAAATACAGGTATTAGCGAGTGCCTGGACAGTAGTTTGCGCTGGATTGATCATCGTGCTGTTTGCTACCAAATCCAGCACATATTTTTCCCGTATATGGATTGGCCAGTGGGCAGTGGCAGGATTCGTCTCATTGGTCGCCTTCAGAGTGGTGTTGCGACTCGGCCTGCGTTTTTTCCGTCGCCGTGGTTTCAATCTCCGTTTTATAGTTATCGCCGGCGCAGGAAAGCTTGGGCAAGACGTAGCGCATCGCCTCGCAGCTTCACCGTGGACGGGCTTGAAAGTGGTAGGCTTTTATGATGATGATCCGCGGATGCAGAGGCAGGTGTTTGAAGGCATTCCGGTTCGTGGTGGCCTGCATCGTCTTCCCCAAGAAGTAGTTGAACTTGGTATTGATCAAGTATGGATTACCCTGCCGTTGCACCACGATAAGCAAGTCAAATCACTGGTGGCGCATTTGAGTCATTTGCCGGTACAGGTTACATTCATTCCAGACATTTATGGAGTTCATTTGCTGAACCATTCCATCGGCGAGGTAGCCGGTTTTCCGGTCATCCATTTGTTGGAATCACCTTTGTCTGGAGTACAAGGCGTCGTTAAAGCCGTCGAGGACAAGATTCTGGCAGTATTAATTCTGTTGGTGGCCAGCCCCCTCATGTTGCTTATCCTAATCGGGGTCAAACTAAGTTCCCCGGGACCCATTTTCTTCAGGCAGCTACGTGGCGGATTGCACGGTGAACGCATCTGGGTTTGGAAATTCCGCACAATGAAGCATCATGCCGAACCTTCTGAAAAAGTGCCTCAAGCGATGCCCGGCGATCACCGCATTACTGCCTTTGGCGCTTTTCTGCGACGCACAAGCTTGGACGAATTACCTCAGTTTTTTAATGTGTTAAAGGGTGACATGTCAATTGTAGGGCCTCGTCCACATGCGGTAGAGCATGACAAATTTTACCAGCAACAAATCGATGCCTACATGCTGCGACATCACGTCAAGCCGGGCATTACTGGTTGGGCGCAGGTTAATGGCTGGAGAGGCGAAACGGGAGAGATCGAAAAAATGGAAATGCGAGTAAAGTACGATCTGTATTATATTAACAACTGGTCTTTATGGTTCGACCTGCGAATTATTTTTATGACGGTTTTTATGATGATCACAGGCAGAAATGCGCATTGACTATTAATTTCCGCATGTATCATAAACCAGCTATGTCATTTTTAATTGAAAATATTATGGTATGCCCATTCAACTTGAACCCCACTCTGTACCCTCTAAAAAGATCCTGCGCCAGGAGTGGCTAGCTGCACCTCTGCTATTTTTTGCGAGCGCTTTGATTTTGTCGCTTGTCTACCTTCAACATAGCTGGCCAGGAAATTGGGTGAACGGCGCCAAGCCTTTAAGCTGGAACGGTGCGGCACTAACCATGCACAAAGGCCAGGGAGATAGCGACCAAGGCAAACTGGTGATCAAGGCGCTGACGGATCAGGGTATTGCTGTTGCTTCACTATCCCCGCCAACTTTTCAGGCAGAGAATTATCCTACCATTGCCTGGTCTGTTTCAGGCGCCACACCAAGCGTTGAAATGGAGTTTTTGTGGCGCACGGCGGAGAATCGTGTTTTTGTGCGTCCGCTTGTTTGGGCGGCTAACACCTTGGAGCCATTGGAGATAGCGGAAGATGAAAATTGGCGCGGCCAAATTATAGACATGGCTATCATTGTTAAGGGAACACTGGCTGCACCGATTATGGTAAATGGCGTTTCACTTGAGTCTGCATCTTTACCAGGAGCGCTACCGAATATGGTGAAAAAATGGTTTGCGCTTGACCGATGGCAGGGAAGTTCGATCAACTTTGTAGACGGAGATGCCATCGACAAAAATGTCCCTCCTGTTTTAGCAATCGCCGCGATTATATTGCTGGCACTGGCCTTGAATTTAATCTTGGCCATAACAAAATTCATGCCCCTAAATGTTGCCATGGTATGGGGCATGGTATTTCTCGGCTGGTTCATACTGGATGTCCGTTGGCAGGCAAACTTGTTTCAGCAACTGGAGCTGACACACCAGCAATTTGCCGGTAAAACCTGGGAAGGCAAACATCTTGCTGCCGAAGACGCCGCCTTGTTCGACTTCATGTGGAAAGTAAAAGCAAAGTTGCCTCCTGCTACTGGCCGCATCCTTTATTTTTCCGATGACGCTTACTCGCGGGGAAAAGGCGCTTACCATTTATATCCCCATAACGTTCTAGCTCGTAATGACTTGCCTACGGCATCGCAGATCAAAACCGGGGACTATATTGCCCTGTTCGCAAAAAAAGGCGTGAAATATGATCGTTCACATCAATTGCTAATGTGGGGTGATGGCCAATCTCTAAAAGTCGACTTGCTGTTCTTGGCTGAGGGCAATGCTTTGTTCAAGGTGCGTTAAATGGAATTATTTACGTTAGTGGCTGGCTTGTGTTTGCCTTGGCTATTGGGGGTAGTGTGGTTGCGTGCACCTTGGCTCAGGGCCACCGGTGTCACAGGGCCGACGCTCTTGGGGTATGGCTATCTGGGCGGAATATTATTAACCACGCTTGTGATGCGTTTGCTGGATGCGATGGAAATCCGCCTTGGCTTCTTCAGTATTGGACTTGCACTTTTATTATTGGCAGTAGCCGGTGCTTGGCTTGGTCGTAAGGAACCTTGGCGAATCAGGCGGCCCGGAGCAGATTGGCACAGCTTGGCCGGGTGGCGAAAAATCGTGTATGCCGTCGTGTTGGCCGCTATTGTGATACGGCTGGCAGGACTGGGGCTGGAGATTGTGTGGCGTCCACTGTTTCCTTGGGATGCCTGGTCGCAGTGGGCGACCAAGGCTCGGGTTTGGTATGAGCTGGGACACTTGGCGACATTCGTGCCCGCTGACATTTGGCTTGGCGGCGAAGTGGCAGGCGCTTACACTGATTCAGCCCCCCACTACCCCCCTGCCATACCGTTAATCCAAGTATGGATGAGCTACAGCCTGGGCAGATGGGACGATTCTCTGATGAACTTGCCTTGGCTACTATGCGCGGTCGCCCTGGGCCTGGCATTTTATGGTCAGGCCAGGCAATGGCAGGTATCGCCATTGTTTGCTCTGATGTTTACCTATTTTCTGCTTTCACTTCCTATTTTGGATGTTCATGTGGCTTTGGCAGGATATGCGGATTTATTTATGGGAGCGTTTTACGGCTTGGCAGCAATGGCTTTTTTCCACTGGACCAGGAAGCGCGATTTCTGGCAGGGGGCCATGGCATTGCTGTTTGGATTAGGGTGCATCTTGATCAAGCAACCTGGAATTGCATGGGCGTTGACTTTTCTTCCCGCGTTGTTAATTGCGTTCATGCCGCGTGCTGGGCTAGTGGGGACGTCCGTGCTGGCAGCAGTAGGTCTGGCAACATTGTTTGCTCTTGGAGAAAAAGATTTTCATTTGTTTGGCTATCACGTGCATCTGCGCTTCGCGGCGGATTGGCAGCCATTTTGGCAAAACATGATGGTGATGGACAACTGGCACCTGCTCTGGTATCTGGTAGCGGCGGCGCTTGTTTTGTCGTTTCCGCGGCTTCTTGCCCCCTCTTTTCGAAGCATGACAGTTCTGCTGCTCTCCGCTGCTTCATTTCTCGCGGTAGTTTTCTTTTTTACCCATGTTCAAGCATGGGTGGAAGACTACACTACGATCAATCGCGCTTTATTGCATATTGTGCCCATGCTTTTGTTTTATGTGATGGTGCTATTCCGCGAAGCTGTCAGTCGTCCGATGGTCTTGACTACCCGCCGAAAGGCAATGTAATCGGCATGACGAAAAATGGGTTGTGGCTGTAAGATTCGGTCACGGTCGAGAAAAAAATATTGACTTGCAGGAACATAAGGGCGAATCCGCGACAGTGTAATTCGCCTCGCTGCGCAATGCGCTCAACCTTAATGCCGAGCTGACTCTATCTGTTCGCATATCCGTTTTGCACCAATCAGAATGCGCGGCGTGGAGCGGCTGATTAGGTCGGGGTGAATGAAAGCCATGCGACCTTGCCGGATAGCAATCAACGGCAACCCGCGCCATATTTTTTTTGTTTCTTCTTCCTGTTCTTGCGTGGCGGCGACAGCCAGCATCACCTGCGGATTTTCTTTTACCAGTGCCTCGTTCGAAATGGCAGGAGTCAACAGGGGCACAGCGGCAAATACGTTCTGCGCACCGCACAAACGCAGCACGTCACTGATGATATGTGCATCGTTCACCGTAAGCAGCGGCGCTGCGGCTATTTGAAAATAGGCGCGCACCTTAGTGCGTCCGCCATATTGCCGGCGCAAGGTATCAAGCTGCTGCACGAAGGCGTGCGCGGCAGCTTCAGCTACTGCTTCACTGCCAGCAACGCGACCCAGCAAGCGCAATACCTTGGGAATATCATCAAGACGGCGCGGTTCCAGTACCAGCACTTTCAAATTCAGCTTTTCAAATGTGGCGCGGTCACGCGATGACAGGCCGCTTCCCCACGCAAGCACCAGATCGGGTTTTAACGCGACCAACCGCTCCCAGTCGAGACGAAATGCATCGCCTACTTGCGGCAATTGTTTGGCTTGTTGTGGATAATCACTGTATGCCGTAACCGCTACCATATGACTGCCCATGCCTGCGGCATAAGCCAGTTCGGTAAGATTGGGGGCTAACGAGATAATGCGCTGCGGCGGTGTGGCAAATACTACTTGCGTGCCACTGGCGTCGGTGACAGTAAATGGCGTCGTGGCCTGCGAAGTTGCGCAAAACAGTAGCAGGCAGAAAAAAATGACACACTTTACAATAATATAATTACTTTCATACCTGCTTCTCGCACTCATCTCCAGCAAGCGGGAAGAATAAAGCAAAGGGAACGAAACAGGCTGAAGAAAAGACCTCCCTTCACTGCACGAAACGTTGCGCCAATGCCACACGCTTGAGATACGCGTCGCGCGCGATTTGTACGTCCTCAAGGAAGTGGGGCAATTCTTTCAGCAATAATGCCTGTGGACCATCCACCAGAGCCTTTAAGGGAACTGGATGAAAATCCACCAGCACCATATTGGCGCCAGCCATCACTCCCTGCGCGGTGATATGCATCAAATCAAGAATGCCATCAGGCGCGGCACTGCGCGTGCCAACTGAATGCGATGGGTCAATGCACACAGGCATCCGGGTCAGTCGCTTGACCACAGGCACATGCGCAAAGTCCACCAAGTTGCGGTGCGGATCGCCCATATTGGTCTTCATACCACGCAAGCCGAACACCACGTTGCGATTGCCTTCAGACGCCAGATATTCAGCGGCGTTGAGTGATTCATCCAGCGTGATGCCAAAACCGCGTTTAAGCAGCACCGGGAATTCCTGCTGGCGCCCAACGATTTTCAGCAGCTCGAAATTCTGTGTATTGCGTGTGCCAATCTGCAGCATCACGCCAGTGGGGTTGCCGGTCTGCTGCAATGCTGCGCGGATTTCGTTGAGATGCGACTCATGCGTAATTTCCATCGCAATCACCTTTATGCCGTATTTCCCCGCCAAGTCGAAAACAAAAGGCAAGCAATTCTTGCCATGCCCCTGGAAAGCATAGGGGCTGGTGCGCGGCTTGTACGCGCCCATACGCGTACAAACCTGGCCATTATCGCGCAATGCTTTTAACATGATCTCGACATGTTCGGCGTTATCCACCGCACAAAGACCGGCAAACACGTTGAGCGTGTCCTGACCAAAGCGCACGCCGTTATAGTCGAAATACGTTGGACGCGGGTCGTCTTTATGCTGCCCAAGGATACGATATTCCTCCGACACGCGCACCACACGCTCGACACAGGGCAAGCTTTGCATGTCCTTAATGTCTAACGGCTTGGTGTTGCCGATTAGGTAAATCTCGGTTAATACCTGCTCTGCACCGCGCTCAACATGCACGCGCATCTGAACACCCATCAACCCGGTGAGATACGCAATCAGCTGCTGATAGTCTCCGCTCTGCTGGTTGGTATTGGAAGCAAGAATCAATATCATGGTGAAGCTCCTGTTATTTGCATACCATCATTTTCGAGAAAGATAGGCCATTGCTGCGACCACTGTGTTACCGGATCTCGCACAAAGCCGCTCTTGCCGATTTGGCGGCCATGCTGTTCTTCTTCAATTCAGCCGCGATAAAATGCACGGCAATTTCATCACATCACGAATCTTCACATCCACATAAGCTGGTAATCGGGATGTAGCATTCACCCACACGGTAAGCATTCCCAGACGTTTGGCAGTCTGCAGGTTTTCCGCACTATCTTCCACCATCACGCAACGCGCCGGATTCAGGCGATGCTTGCGTAGCAATCGTATAAAACCTGCTAACTGTGGTTTGGGCTGGTAACGTGTATGCTCAATGGCGAACACATCATCGAATAAATCATCTATGCGCAACAATTGCAGCACGGCATGTGCATAGTGCTGCGGTGCATTGGAAAATACCAGCTTCTTGCCCGGCAATCTTTTCAATACATGGCGCAAGCGTGCTTCGCACAACACCATCTGCGGTAACTGTGGAAACTGGTGCGTATGCCACAGAAAATGATCGGGGTCGGTGGCATGGTGCCGCATCATGCCACTTAGGGTCGCACCGTAACGTTGCCAGTAGTGCATTCTCAATTCGTTCGCCGCCTGTTCATCCAGCTTCAGATGCTGTTGCAGGTAAGCGGTCATACTGCGGTTAATATGCGGAAATATGTGCGGCACGGCATTGTGCAATGTGTTATCCAGATCAAAAATCCAGACGATACGACTCATTTACTTTTAATCAGCGTGCCCACACCTTCGTCGGTCAGAATTTCCAGCAACAGCGCATGTTCCACACGGCCATCAATGATGTGCACCGACCTCACTCCCCCGCGCGCAGCATCCAGCGCCGAACTGATCTTCGGTAACATGCCACCGGACAGCGTACCGTCCGCCACCAGTTCGTCGATCTGTTTCGGTGTCAGGCCGGTGAGCAGCTTGCCGCTCTTGTCCAGCACGCCCGGCGTGTTAGTTAACAGCACCAATTTTTCTGCTTTCAGCACTTCCGACAACTTGCCCGCCACTACGTCGGCGTTAATGTTCAGTGTCTCACCATCCGGTCCTACAGCAATCGGCGCAATGACCGGAATAAAATCACCAGAATCGAGGAAAGTTATGATAGATGGATCAATCAAATTAATTTCTCCCACTAGACCGATGTCTAGCATAGTGCCCGGTTCATCGCGGCTTTCCAGCAGCATCTTGTCCGCACGGATAAACGAGGAATCCTGCCCGGTCAGCCCCACCGCCTTGCCACCATACCGGTTAATCAAGTTAACGATGTCCTTGTTGACCTTGCCCAGCGCCATTTCGACCACATCCATGGTCTCTTCATCCGTGACGCGCATGCCTTGAACGAATGCCCCTTGCTTACCAATGCGCTGAAGTAGGTCGTTGATCTGCGGCCCGCCTCCATGAACGACTACCGGGTTCATGCCGACCAGCTTGAGCAATACCACGTCGCGCGCAAAACTTTCCTGCAGCTTTGGATCGGTCATGGCATTGCCGCCATATTTGATTACGATAGTTTTATCGAAAAACCGTTGGATGTATGGCAACGCCTCAGACAGTGTATGAGCTTTCTGGACGGCGGTGGCAAGGGTAAGTGACATGATGTTTTCCTTCGCTAAACAGGCGCGCATTTTACCTCAGAAGTCCACCATCATTGCAGCACGAAAAACGGGCGGCACCAAGCCGCCCGTTACACGCGCAGTCCGCGTTTATTCAATGATGCTAATACTAATGGGTATGCTGCTCGTGCTCATTGCTGCTTGCGGTGAGTGGTTTAACTTCGGCATTCACATTAATCTTCTCCTTGTGCTTATCGGCGAACTCAACGGTAATGGTGAGTGGCACACTGTCACCCGCTTTAAGCGGATTCTTGAGGTTAAGCAACATCACATGATTACCGCTCACTCCCAGCTTAACCATCTTGCCTGCAGGTAACGGCAGAAATTCAATGGCACGCATTTTCATAACGCCGTTATCATGCGTCATGCTGTGAATTTCGACTGCACCCGCAACCGGGCTGACAATCGCCATCAGCCGTGCTTCTTTCTTGCTGGTAATGGAAAACCGTATTGCGGCGCTTTCTTGTCCCGGTGCTGTGGCACGCGCCGATGCGTCGCTTACTACCACATTTTCTGCCCATGCTTGTGACAGACAAAACAACATGACGATTGCAATTGCATAACGCATTTGAGTCTCCTTAATTTAAAAGATGTACAGTAAGATACAGGAATTGCGCGAAAATAGGCAAGCATGCCCTCTGCAATAGAATCCAGAAAACCGAACATCTACATAAATTTAGCGAAATATAAGCTTTTTCCGTCAGCAATTTGGCTAAAATGTTAGCCGTAAGCATTTCGCACTTTACAATAACGAACAGAACAAACTCGAGGAATGAAACATGCCGACCAACAGCACACATATAGTTCCCAGCAACCAAAATATTGATCTTAGACAGGCTGTCAAATATATTGATGCGCTGCCCGCCATGCCGGTCATTGCGCAAAAGCTGCTGGCACTACAGATAAATAGCGACGAAAACGAACGGGAAATGTTAATGCTGATCGAGCAAGACCCGCAAATCTCAGCAAAAATTATCGGGCTATCCAATTCAGCAATGCTTGGCTCCGCACGAAAAACAACATCAGTAAAAGAAGCTGCGATATTACTGGGCATAAACCGTGTCAAATCGATTGCAACTAGCATCGCGATCATGTCCTTGTCGACCAAAGTAGCCACGGGTAAGTTTAAGACACAGGATCTTTGGTTACATAGCTTTGGCATCGCGTTTGCCATGCTTGCCATCGCTCGTGCCATGCCCGCAAAGATCCGTCCTAAGGATGACCAAGTTTTTTTGGCCGGCATACTGCACGACATAGGTTATCTTGCGCTCGCTTTCCTGGATCCAAAACGGAGCGATGACCTGCATATCCTCTTGTCAACAGAATCTGATAGTCCTGTACTGAGTATCGAACGGGAAATGCTGGAAATATGCCACGACGAATTGGGTGCGGAGCTAGCGCGCCATTGGAATTTGCCGGATGAAATTATTGCCGTGCTGCGCTACCACCATACACCGGATGCAGTCGAGGCGGCAACGGGACAACCTATAGTGCACATGATTAGCTTGGCAGAAAAATTGCTGGCTTCCTTTGGCATTCATGAACACGTCGATGCCAACATCAGCGACAAGGATTGGGAAGTTTTGGGCATAGATCCGAGCAAGGCTGAGGAAATTGGCGTACAAGTAGCTGAACAAGCGGAGCAAGCTGCAGCAATATATTGATTAAGATGCGCGGTTTTCCGGCGCATTTAACCTGGGCAATCAAACTCACCCCATAGCCCAACCAATCCCACACGTCTATAATTGCGGTTTTGGTTACTGGTCTCAATATGAAGTTTACGCTGTCGTTTCTCATCGCTCTGTTATTTCCATTGTTCGCCCAGGCGCAGCTAGCCAACCTGCCACCCGCTCCAGTGCTGGCAGCCAAATCCTATCTGCTATACGACTTTACCAGCAATCAGATTCTGGTCGACCAGAACGGCAATGAACGCACCGAACCAGCATCCATTACCAAGCTGATGACGGCCTACCTGACCTTCAACTCCCTAAAGCTGAACAAATTCTCGCTGAACCAGACAATAATCCCTTCAGAAGAAGCACTGCGCGCCCAAGGCTTGGAATCACGCATGTTTCTCGACAAAAATAAACCAGTAACAATTGCTGAATTACTGCGCGGCCTCATCGTACAGTCTGGTAACGACGCTGCGCGCGTGTTGGCAACCACCATAGCTGGCGGCGAGGAAAACTTCGCCAAACTGATGAACCTGGAAGCGCAGCGACTGGGCATGAGCAACACGCATTACATCAACGCCACCGGAATGCCGCATCCACAGCACTATTCCAGTGCGTATGATACAGCGCTACTCGCCGCCGCCATAGTGCGCGACTTTCCCGAACACTATCCGCTCTATAGCTTGCGCGAATATCAGTACAATAATATCAATCAAGCCAACCGCAACCGCTTATTGTGGATGGATCCCTATGTGGACGGAATGAAAACAGGACATACAGAAAGTGCAGGATTCTGTTTAGTGGCTTCGGCCAAGCGCAACCAGCGGCGACTGATATCAGTGGTGCTGGGCGCATCCTCCGACAACTTGCGAGCAACCGAAAGCCAGAAACTACTAAATTACGGATTCCAAAATTTCGAAGCGGTGCGCCTATATCAGAAGAACGAACCGGTAGCCAGCTTACGTCTGTGGAAAGGCACCGAAAGCAAGGTCAAAGTGGGATTCCGCAGCGACCTGTTCCTGTCCATCCCTACGGGACAAATGGCACAATTGAAGGCAACCATGGAAACACAACAGCCTCTTATTGCGCCGATTGCTGGTGGGCAAAAAATCGGCATGATAAAAATTGCCTTGGGCGGCAAACCATATGCCGAGTACAAGCTGGTGGCGCTGGAGCCTATGCCGCTGGCCAATGTATTTTCGCGCGGTTGGGACAGTATCCGTTTACTTTTCAAATAAAGGCTTCTTTAAGGATCATAAAATGACAGTCTATTTGAACGGGCAATTCATGCCCATTGAAGAAGCCCGCATTCCTGTGCTGGATCGTGGCTTCATTTTCGGCGATGGCGTATATGAAGTTATCCCGGTGTATTCGCGCTTTGCTTTCCGTCTAGCCGAGCATCTCAAGCGCTTGCAATACAGCTTGGACGGCATACGTCTGACAAACCCGCACAGTGACCAGGAATGGACTAAGCTCATCACGGATCTGATCGAGCGCAACACAGCCGAAGATCAATATTTGTATCTGCATATTACACGCGGAGTGGCCAAACGCGACCATGCTTTCCCTAACCCTGCGGTCCAGCCGACCGTATTTATGATGAGCAACCCGCTTCTCACCCCACCCACCGCGTTACTTACCAGCGGCGTGGGGGCAATAAGCGCGCCGGATAACCGCTGGCTGCGTTGCGACATCAAGGCCATTTCACTTTTACCTAACGTGCTGCTACGCCAAATGGCGATAGACGCTGGCTGTGCCGAAACTATTTTAATCCGTGATGATGATTTCATGACTGAAGGCGCAGCCAGCAACATTTTTTTAGTCAAAAATGGCGTCCTTCTCGCCCCGCCTAAAGATAATCTTATGCTGCCTGGAATCACCTACGACGTATTGCTGGAAATCGCCGCTGCCAACAGCATCCCCCTTGAAGTTCGCAAGATTGCCAAGAACGAAATATTCAACGCCGACGAACTATTACTCACCTCCTCCACAAAGGAAGTGCTTGCTATCACCACATTGGATAATAAACCGGTAGGCGATGGCAAACCCGGGGTGATGTTCGCCAAATTACATAAGCATTATCAGGACTACAAGCGCGACGTGATGCGAAAGACATAGAGCTCGACATTCCCGTTCAGTCAGCCAACAACCTGGCAGATATCGGGGTAATAAATTTGATCGAACTGCCATCAAATAAGCAAGCGGAATCCCTGCCTTCATGGGAATTGAAGAACCTAAACTTACCAAGTTATCCATGGCACTTACTGACAGCCTTATCGAATACCCATGCGACTTTCCAATCAAGGTGTTAGGGCTATCGCACCAAGGCTTCGCGCAAGCAGTGGCGGAAGTAGTAATCCGTTACGATAACGACTTTAACGCCGCCACCATGGAAATGCGCCCCAGTAGCGGCGCACGCTACATCGGTCTGACCTGCACCGTGCGCGCCACTTCACGCGAACAACTTAATGCGCTGTATCAAGAATTGTGCGACCACCCACAAGTAGTGATGGTACTTTAGTGAAATGGTACCGCTGATTAAACATCTAGGTCTGGTCGAATACCAGCAAACCTGGCAAGCAATGAAACAGTTCACCGGTGCACGTAACGCCGACACGCGAGACGAAATCTGGTTACTACATCATTTTCCAGTCTATACCCAAGGCTTGGCAGGAAAACCGGAACATCTTCTGCATGCCAGCGACATACCGGTGGTCAAGATCGACCGCGGCGGCCAGATTACCTACCACGGCCCCGGCCAGATCGTAGCCTACCTTATGCTGGATTTACGCCACTGGAAACTTAACGTGCGCGGGCTGGTAAGGCTAATGGAGCAGGCTGTGATAGATTTGCTTGCACCATTCGGCGTAATAGCACAGGGGCGGGAGGAAGCACCGGGCGTGTACGTAGATAACGCAAAAATTGCCGCACTCGGATTAAAAATTCGCAATGGATGCTGCTATCACGGATTAGCGTTCAACGTAGACATGGATCTTGCCCCGTTCGCTTACATTAACCCATGTGGCTTTGCAGGATTGCGTGTTATCCAAGCGAAAGACTTGGGTATCTGTGCTCCGCGGTCCGAACTGGAACTGCAGCTTGCACAGAATTTGATCAAATTATTGCAGCAACATAAATCAGAGAAACCCACCCAATAATGCATATTTGCAAACAGGCCCCTGCGAATTATCAAGATTTCACACAAGGCACGCTCCTACAACAAAATCAACAATGGCTTATGTAAGAGCACGCCTTGCATGCAAACTAGCTAAAAGGAAAAACCATTATGACTATAATAGAAAAGCAAACTGGCGCAGCTAAAACAACACGTAATCCAATCAAAATTGTTCAGCTAGAGCAACGACTACGCAAACCAGAATGGATACGCGTTAAATCCGGCAGCGGGCAAGGCTATCACGACGTCAAGCGTCTGCTGCGTGAACACAAATTGCACACTGTGTGCGAAGAAGCATCTTGCCCCAATATTGGCGAATGTTTCAGCAAGGGTACGGCCACTTTTATGATTCTAGGTGACCTCTGTACACGACGCTGCCCCTTCTGCGACGTAGGGCACGGCAAACCGCTGGCGCCAGATGCTAACGAACCGGCACATCTGGCGCAATCCATTGCGATACTCAAACTTAAATACGTGGTTATCACCAGCGTTGATCGCGACGATCTGCGGGATGGTGGCGCACAACATTTCGTCGATTGTCTGACTGCCATTCGCGCTACTTCACCACATACCAAGCTGGAAACACTGGTACCGGATTTTCGTGGACGCCTGGAAACCGCATTGGACATTCTGGCGAATAGTCTGCCTGACGTACTTAACCACAATATGGAAACCGTGCCACGCCTCTACAAACTGGCGCGTCCCGGCGCAGACTACACTCATTCGCTCAAATTATTAAAAAATTTCAAAACGCGCTTTCCACAAGTGATAACAAAATCCGGCTTGATGCTGGGACTGGGCGAAACTGACGAGGAGGTGCTACAGGTAATGAGAGACATGCGCGCACACGATGTACAAATGCTCACGCTGGGACAATACTTGCAACCCTCTGACAGTCATCTGCCGGTGTTACGTTATATCCACCCGGACACCTTCAAAATGTTCGAGCAGTCCGCGCTTGAAATGGGATTCTCACATGCAGCCTGCGGGCCAATGGTGCGCAGCAGCTACCATGCTGATGAGCAGGCACATCAGGCTGGCGCTATATAATTTTCAATATTCAAGAAAAACCATTGGGATTCTAAAGGCTAAATCTTCAATTACTTAGGAATGAATTGCTATTGCCTGTTCAATTACCGCGTGATTATCCGCAACAATATTTTCACAGCTTGCTCAGATGCAATAAATGGACGCTTTGAAGATATACCCTTTGTTTCACTATTAGAAACATCAGTGAACATTGGGCATCAAGATATCACTGCAAAATATAAAGAAGACAAACACGCACAAATCAAGCTGGAAGTGAAAGCACGTAGTGAAGGAGGTGGAAATATGGGGGGAATCGCTGATGCCGACTAAAAGCAAAAACGTCGGTGACGAAAATAATCAAAAACATTATGTAATGTATGAACGACAAGGCCAGCATTGCTGCTGGCTTGTCGTTCAATTTTTACGTAAACGTCATGGTGTCATGTTACCAAATATTACCTGGCATTATAAAAATTTCTCCCAGAACTAGTAGGGTATGCATTAAAGCAAGATCCTGATGGATTATTCGTTCCTATCATACACCAATAATTATTGGATTCAACTTTTGGCTTTGCTACATTATGGGCTACAAGGAACGGATTAGCTGGACCATGCACTGCCCTTACCCCATGATCACTCTCACCTACACTTGGCATATCTTCAGCCATGTTATAGGGAAGACGAACTCCCTTGGCATCAACCTTAATATTTTGTGCCTGACCACTTATATCTGCTTTCGTGAAATAGTTACCCGACGTATCATGAGCATGCCCATCTGGTTCAACACTGGAAGAAGCATGCGCATCAGCAGCTCCATGCCCATTCTTCTCATGAGTAGAAGCTTGTGCTAATGAAATGCCAAATGCGAAACAGGAAACGATAGCTAGATTAATAACAGTTTTTTTCATTATAAGCTCCTTAATATCAAATATTACGAGGATAGTTGAGTGGGGGTGAAATGCACATCACTCCTACAAGCTTTTATTGCTACTGCGTTAAGTGTGCAAATAATCATCATGGAAGTAAATCAATATTCAAGCTCACCATAGTACCAAACAGTATTTATTGAATTTAATTTATTTCAATATCCACATAACTCATTGATACTAAAATTAAGATTCACCGGCTACAGAAAAAAACATACGTATAAAGTATTCTCCTGATAAATCCCTATTCCATTTTAAATTAAATGCATAATACATAACATATTGTTTCAATTACAATACCATGCCCATTTGATCGAATTACATAGACCACATGGATATAAGTACATTTAGCAGCTTATAAGCGGCATTTAAAAATCTCTCCGTCTACAGCAACCTACTGCATGCAACTTTTCACGCTACAAATTACGCTACAAACGGTCAACCTCATGAAGTTTCCGGCAAGTATCTTTAATCTTTAACAAGACAACCAACCGTCAACTTTAGTCCCACTCAGTTTCACGTGCCTCACCTTTACTTATATATACCGATGAGAGCCGCATAATAGGACGATGGCTATAAAAAGTAAATAAGCAAATTGCTTAAGTCACACGAATGCCACTAGCACATGAAAATAAATGAGCGAATTCATATTCGATAGACCGCAGAATACGTGGATACCTCGGCAGTATTGAACAACTAAAAACCATGTTTCAAGAATATCAACACAAACTGAAAATAGAATTGCCTACCGTGCATAGCCAAAATGCTCATTGTTAACATCATTATTCAAACAAGAAAAAGCGCACAGTTATCAAAAGACAGTAAGTTCTACACTTCAATCACGTAACTGCCTTTTGCCTAAATGAAAGGCCAGCATAAGCTGGCCTTTCATTTAGTTACCCGAATCACACAACAACCATATCGCATACACTATCGGCCAGCTCGGCAACTAAATGGTTTTTCCCAATGTCGGCAACCCTTGTTAAGAGTTAATCAACACAACCAAAATTATAGCCACCAATCTGACTAACCCAATGTCCTAAATAATCTATTTGATGGCAGACTCTATAATAGCCATCATGATTGATAACCGCTTATCAGAAGAACTTATTTAATCTTTATCCATCTTCTTAGACTCAGATTTCATATCCTCTGAAGTGATTTTGCCATCACCGTTGACATCCATTTCCTTAAATTTCTTAGCGTGGTAAGCATCAAATTCGTCATTAGTGATTGCACCATCGGCATTAGCATCCATAGCCTTGAACATTTTTTCATGCATTTTTCCATGATGATGAGCTTCAGAATCATGCATTTTACCATGATGTGCATCGGGATCCGCGTGAGCTAATGTAGCGCCTAATGCAAAGCAGGACATAACTACAAGGTAATTAACAGTTTTTTTCATATGTAACTCCGGCGGATTCAACTTCGAAGTGCAACAGCTAATGATGGCTTGGTGTAGCGCATCTCCACCCCAAATAATACTTCATGCGGTGATCTAAAACCCAGCACTTTGCGTGGCCGGTGGTTGAGTCGTTCTACCACTCGCTGCACTTGCTCTTCAGTAATGTCAGTCAACTCCATGCCTTTGGGGAAGTACTGTCGGAATAATCCATTGCTGTTCTCGTTCAGACCTCGCTCCCAGGAACGGTAGGGGTGCGCGAAATAGATCGCAGTCTGTAGTTCTGCTGCGATGCTTTCATGCCCCGCAAACTCTTTGCCGTTATCGAATGTAATAGTGTGGCATTTGTCTTTATGGGGACTCAGCAAACTCGTTGTCACAGCCGTTACACCATCGGCGTGTTTGCTGCGTATGTGCCCCGCCAACACATAGCGCGACTTCCTTTCAGCCAGTGTAACCAGCCCACCTTTGTGATTCTTGCCGATGACGGTATCACCCTCCCAATCACCCATGCGCGTCTTTTGGTCAACGATTTCCGGACGTTCATCAATGCTGACACGGTTCTTGATCATGCCTCGCCGCTCTTGTCCACTTGCATATCGCTTGCGGCGTGGTTTCTGGCTACGCAAATGCTGGTACAGGTCTCCTCCATCACGTTTATCTGCGTAGACATGCCGGTAAATCGCCTCATGGCCGATCTGCAATTCGCCTTCCAGCTCAAGCCGATTGGCGGCTTGTTCTGGGCTGAGGTCTTCTCGGATCAACCTCTCGACTTCCGCCCAACTATCCGATGAGAATTGCTTGCCATTGATACAGGCTTGCCGGCGCTCGTCACGTAACGATTGCGCCTGCTTTGGTCGCCAGCCGCGTTGACCATTGTTTCGCCTAAACTCTCGTGAAATCGTCGACTCGTCCACGTCTATCTTTTGGGCAATCTGAGGTTGATTCAAACCCGCTTGTTTCAATCCGTAAATCTGATATCGTTGCCCGCTGGTGAGCTGCTTATATTTCTTCATCTGTGCTCCTTTTACTTGGTCGTTTAAGTGGCTCCGATATTAACGCAGCTCGCCACCTAAATTCACTTACAAAAGTTGCACTTCAGAGTTGAATCCGTCTCCATTTATAAACTTACGAAAGATTGTTTAGTATACTTAATCTCATATTGCTCTTAAGAGTTTTGCCGAGATCCCATTATTGGGCAAGACAGCATTCCACTCTTTTTTAATTTTACGAGACATCCTATGTATAGTCTGTACGATACCGTACACAATGAATAATAAGAAGGCGATTGCTCCAGTTGGCCAGGCGGGAGATGGTGTGTACAAACTTCGCCACCGACTTCTTTGTCACAGCGGAGACCTGTTGCATGGCGATATAACCGGCACGCTGACCCCAGTTCTCAACCGCCACCAGCACCGAAGATTTTCCTTCAGCGCCGCGCCCCCGCTTTCCACTGCGTCGGCCACCTACCAGAGCATCGTCAATCTCGGTCAGATCTTGCAGGCGATAGAGGCTATCGCGATGCCCCATGGCAATGCGTATCTTGCGCAGCATTTGGCTGGCGGTGATCCAAGATATGCCGATTTGTTTGGAAAGCCGCATAGCGGAAATACCACCCTTGTCCGATGCAGCTAGATAAATTGCCCAGAACCACTTGCTCAGGGAGAGGTTGGTGGAGTGAAACAGCGTCCCGGCCGTGAGCGAGGCTTGGTAATGATACTTGGAGCATTCGTAACTATGGCGCGTGGTGATGGCATAGCCATAATTATGTCCACATCGCGGTCAACGGAATTCTTCCGACTAGCGTTGTTGCACCAGCGCTTGAGCGCAGGCTTCTTCCGTTTCATACCGTTTCTGCCAGTCAGACAGGTTCATTTCCGTCGTATTCATGGTTCAACTCTTTATCTCGCTGATTACGAAGGGTGGGCAAGTAGAACTCAAAAGGATTCAAAGACATAATATTTATCGATGGGTGTTGTTGCCCTCAATATTGCTCTTTATAAACTGCTGGGCAGGCGGTCCGCTTTCAGCTTCCACTTCGACTGTACCTCCATCAGTGCGCACAGACTCTTCTGCCATTTTGTTCATCACAATAATGTTGATGCGACGGTTAATCGGATTGAATGGATCTTTCCCGTCGAACAGCACAGCAGAAGACAATCCTACCACCCGTACCATTTTCTCCTCCGCCATCCCGCCCGCAATCAACTCACGGCGCGAGGCATTGGCACGATCTGCCGACAGATCCCAATTGCTGTACCCCTTTTCTCCAAAAGAATATGGCCGAGCATCTGTATGTCCCGACAAGCTCACCTTGTTTGGTACTTGATTCAGCATCTTGCCAATTTCACGCAGAATTTCTATGGTATACGGTTCGAGTTTTGCACTTCCGCTCTGAAACATGGGACGATTTTCTTCATCCACGATTTGGATGCGCAGGCCTTCAGTGGTAATGTCAAGAAGAATCTGTTTCTTGAATTGTTGCAGCTTGGCGTCGGCGTCAATCGCCTTTTCCAAGCTTGCTTTCAACATCTTAAGCTTGTCCAGTTCTTTGCGTCTTTCAATACGCAAAGCTTCTTCAGTTGCCACCTTAAGATTGACTGTCTTCTTTTCAGTCGGAAGTTCCCCTTGCTTAACTTGGCCTTCGCTCCGTGTCAAGTCTTTACCCCCCCCCTTGATCAGGCTGGAGCTATCGCCGCTACCAGACCCGCCCAACAGTGAAACCTTGAGCGGCGTATTAAAATATTCAGAAATACCTTTCAAGTCACCTTTAGTAGTCGAACCCAACAACCACATCAACAGAAAAAAGGCCATCATTGCAGTAACGAAATCGGCGTAGGCAATTTTCCATGCGCCTCCGTGATGCCCGCCCGCCACCTTCTTAATACGCTTAACTACTATGAGTCTTTTATCATCGCTCGCCATGGTGCAGCTCTCTCAATGTGAATTTTCTATTCAGCGCTTTTGTTTGACGTGCTCTTCCAGCTCGATGAAACTGGGACGCTCGGTAGAATTAAGTACCTTACGACCAAACTCTACCGCCATCGCCGGGGCGTAGCCATTCAGATTGGCCAGCAATGTAACCTTGACTGTTTGGAACATTTTGCTCGACTCTTCTGCTTTTTGCTCCAACAAAGTCGCCAAGGGGCCGACGAAGCCATAAGCCAGCAGGATGCCCAGAAAGGTGCCAACCAATGCTGCACCGATCAGCACGCCCAATTCGGCGGGTGGTATTCCGACAGAACCCATAGTGTGTACAACTCCCATAACCGCCGCAACTATACCGAAAGCTGGCAAAGCGTCACCAAATTTGGCGAGCACATGCGACGGTACCATTGCCTCATGGTGATGGGTTTCTATTTCTACATCCATCAGGTTCTCGATTTCCATCGCATTCAGGTTGCCGCCCAACATTATTCGTAGGTAATCTGCCATAAATTCAATTATATGATGATCCACCATTACTTTTGGATACTTGGCAAAGAGAGGACTCTCATTTATATTCTCAATATCGTTTTCAATGGCCATTAATCCTTCCTTGCGAATTTTGCCAAGCAACTCATAAAGCAGTGCCATTAGTTCCATGTAGTGGTTTTTAGTATATTTAGCTCCCTTAAATATACTAGGCAATGCTTTCAAAGTGGCCTTGATTGCCTTGCTGCTATTTCCCACTAAAAAGGCACCCGAGCCAGCACCTGCTATCATCAGCAACTCAATTGGCTGAAGCAAGGCAGCCAAGTGTCCGCCTGCTAATGCATAGCCACCGAACACAGAAATTAAAATTATTATATATCCAGCAATTACCAACATGGCCCAGCTCCCTTGAATTGCGCACAAAGCGATTTTTTGTGGCAGTGCAGTATCAGCTTCTGGAAAAACTTCGGAAAAAAATCTGATAAATCGACATTATTTCGTGCATTCACACAACCGGATAGCGTAAACATCATCATGATTATTCCACATAGCCTTTTGTGACGGTAACGGCCCCCGATAGAAAAACTTTAATTCGCCACGCTTAATGCCAACAAACTTGATGCTGCGGCGTTCCTTTTTGTTTTCCCGGCACGAGAGGGTGGGCGACAGATACCGCACACATAGTCGGCATACAGTCCATTGGCATGCGCTATGAAATGTCCACCACATTCAGTGCAACCTGTCAGTTGCAGCATCTGTGCATCAAAGAACCGTACTAGAAACCATGCACGTGTAACGCTCAATATCGGCTCATCGCCGCTAGCATTGATTTGCTCGAGATACAATAAATAACTTTTAATTAGTGCCTCGACGCCCGTTAAGCTGGTATGCCTCAACAGAAACTGATGAATGTCAATAAACAGCGAAGAATGGATATTAGGCGACCAGCTCATGAACCAGTCGGTTGAATATGGCAGCATACCCTTGGACGGCGAAACACCCTTTACCTCCTTGTATAGCTTAAGCAAACGTTCACGACTTAAAGCGGTTTCTTCCTGCAGCAATTGCAAACGTGCTCCTAGCTTGATTAAATTCACAGCAATCTGAATTTGGTAAGCTTCAGTGACCACACTCTTGTTTCGCATGATGATCCCCCACAAATAGTTGATTTTTAAATCAAGCAGCTAAAGCCTCCAAAGTCTGCCCGGTCATCAGGATAGTGGTGTGCGCTTGCGACATCATCCTGTTCTTGTTGTAATCGGTAATCATATTGAGTAGAAGTTTTTCATCAAAGCGAAAGCGACACAACAACATATTGGATGCCGCCATTTTGAGTAATTGTGCTGAGCTTAACCCGGCGATGAGTTCAGCCATTTCTTGGTTAATTCCAAGACGAAAAATGGCTGCCTCCTTATCTTCCTGAATCATCTGCCGCGCGAGCAGCATATAAGAAAGATTGGCTTCTTTAATTTCTTGATGAAGTTGATCTGTATTCATGATTCGTCCCCTTGCAAGTTAACAACACTGTCTTTTTCGACGGTTGAATATTGCTACGCGAACGAACAGAAAGAAATCAGAAGACTTCCGATCTCTTTGTAAGAAATTTTCCTACACGGACAGACAAGCCTCCACCTACTCGTATCAGGTTGTAGGCGGAGGATTCCATGCTTACCTGAATCTGCAAGGGGACAAATTCAAGCTTACGTTTTTGTTATCGACAGCCAATAGCAAGACTTTAGCTTTTTTTTGAAATATATTTCACTTGGCGTAACAAATAGCACAAGCCATTGATATATATTGCCATACAGTTATGGACCGCATGCTTCGCCCACAGTGGCATACTTGATACCTTGCCGATATTTTTTGAATGGGTGGCATGGCAAATAATCACAGATTCCCTGAGTAGCCAAATAATTTAGCGTTAGGAATGGGCTAATGAAAGAATTTTTATAGAGGGTTGACGCTGCTAGATTAAAATTTAGCCCTTCTATCCTGCATCAGCAATACTTGTGAACACGCTAAATTAGTTAATTTTTCATTCTAACGATGATAACTCTTACACCATCCTGAAAACCTGATTGATGTATTATAGTAATTAGTCCCAACCTTATGAAATAACAAATAGAATATGGTTGCCAATAAACTTCAAGTCTTATTAGTTGAAACTTCGCTAGAGGATGCCCAACGCACGCTCAAAAAACTGGAACAGAGCGGTTATGCGGTTAAACATCGACGAGTAGATAATGCGTCCGCCATGCAAGCTGCTTTAATTGAAGATGAATGGGACGTGGTGCTATGCAGCTATGACCTATCCGGATTTTGTGGACTTGCCGCGCTCGAGTTAATGCAATCGAAAAAATTGGATCTTCCTTTTCTATTCCTGTCGCATGATTTGCATGAAGAAACCATCATCCATACCATGCAATCCGGTGCGGACGATTATATTTTTAAGGGGAGCTTAAATAGGCTCGCTCCCTCAATAGCGCATAATTTGCGTGCGGCACGTGTTCGTTGCGAACACCGCCAAGCACAAACAGCCTTACAAGAGAATCAAGCGCGTCTGCAAGCCTTCATCACCAACCTGCCGGGTATGGCCTATCAAGTATTGCTCAAACATGACGGCGACATTTACTTTCCGTATGTCAGCGACGGCAGCAAAGCTCTTCTCGACTTGAACCCGCAAGATTTAGAAAAATATCCTCACTTATTCATGAACATGCTACACCCGGATGACCGCATCTCCTATGAGCAATCCATGCGCATTTCAGCAGATAATCTTTCCTTCTGGAACTGGGAAGGACGTATCGTGATATTGCCAGAAGGCGAGATTAAATGGATCAATCTACGCTGCAGCCCTCGAAAAGTATTGCATGGCGACATTCAGTGGGAAGGTATTATGTCCAACATCAGCCAAAGCAAGCAGGCGGAAATCGAAATAAAATATTCTCAGGAACAATTGCGTGAACTATCCTCTCACATCCAGCTCGTACGCGAACAGGAGCGACTTAAAATTGCGCGCGAGGTGCATGACGACTTGGGAAGTACTCTTACCGCCATTAAGCTCAACATCGCGTGGCTGGGTGGACGTCTGAGTAGGGAACCACCTGAACTGATTGCAAAAATTAAGGATGTTGAAAATTTAGTTGATAAGTGTACCGCCGCCGCCAACGACATCTCTCATTCCCTGCGTCCAAGCACGCTGGACTGCTTCGGGATCATCGCAGCAATGGAAATTGAAGTGGATGAATTTGAACAGCGTACTGGCATTTCTTGCGTATTCAACCACCCAGATGAAGATATCACTCTAGATCCGGATATCGCCATCGCGTTGTTCCGCATCCTGCAAGAATCGCTCACCAATATCATGAAACACGCACATGCCAGCAAAGTAACAATAGATCTATATAATCAAGCTACCTGCGTCGAAATGATCGTTAGCGACAATGGCCTAGGCTTTACCGAATCCGACCGCATCAAACCGCGCTCCTTCGGCCTGCGCGGTATTAAGGAACGAGTCGCCTATTTCGGCGGCTATGTGCATATCAGCGGAACGCCCGACTCAGGAACCGCAATTAAAGCATGCATCCCGCATCAATCTGAACCAACAGCCGTTGGCAGCTTTTTTTTGCCCAAGCCCCAGCAAAAGCTGTTGTGATGAACACAATTAAAATCAACCATGATTAATATATTAGTAGTGGATGATCACGCACTGATCCGCAAAGGCATGAAGCAGATCCTCAATGACACCGAGGATATACGCGTAACCGGAGAAGCTGAAAATGGCATGCAAGCCATTAAGATGGCGCAAGAAAACACTTACGATTTGGTGTTACTAGATATCAGTATGCCTGATAAACATGGCATTGATGTACTCAAACAACTCAAGCTCAATAAGCCGCAATTACCGGTGCTGATATTAAGTATGCATGAGGAAAACCAATATGCATTGCGTTCTATGAAGGCCGGGGCGGCAGGCTATCTGAGCAAACAAAGCGCCCCGACACAACTGGTTACCGCTATACGCCAAGTCGCCTGCGGCAAGAAATATATTAGCAACGAACTGGCAGAAGAATTAGCCAATGGCCTGTCACAAGGATATCAGGAACTGCTGCACCAAACCCTATCCAACCGCGAATACCAGACGCTGTGCCTTATGGCATCCGGCAAGAGTCTAAGCGAAATGGCGGAAGCTCTGTCGCTCAGTGCCAAGACCGTCAGCGTTTACCGCGCACGCTTATTGGAAAAAATGAAATTGAAGAACAATGCCGAAGCAGTTCGTTACGCAATCAAGAACCACTTGATCGAATAAAACCCTTTCCATATATATCGAATATTCAATAATATCTAATTCATTGAAGGTTAGACGCATTGGCATTCTTTTGGCTTAGAAATTAATCATCTTATTCAGGGCAGCACTGCACACAGCGGCAAAATGTGTGAAGGGGGTAAATGCTCTTTAAGTTGTGCAAACACCAATTTGCCTGAATGCATGATAAAAAACCGCGCGGATAAACTCTAAGCTTAGCAAAAAAATTCACGTTCAAGTCGGCGATACCCATAGGCATACTATTTCCAATTGACAATCAAGTTGTTATAGAACAGCCTGAGCAATATTACCGGACACTACTGATGTAATATGCAACATTTCTTGTGTTCTATTTCCAGAATTTCCACCATGAATTTTTGTTCTCCGGGGATTTCTTGACAGCCGGCTTAACACCATCCTTCGCAATGTTTTTGTCTAGCACGCGCTGCGAATCGTCGCGTAAATCTTTCTGTCCCATCGCATCATAGGCCTGCACCATAATTTGCAGAGCGTCGCGTGTAGCCGGAGCCTGCGGGAATTCAATAAGTACGCCATTGGCACGGTTGACAGCGGCCACATAGGCTCCGCGACGCAAATAATAACTCGCGACTTGCGTTTCATGACGCGCCAACGCATTGATTAAGTATTGCATACGTAATTTTGAATCGGCTGCATATTTACTGTTAGGAAAGCGTGTAACTAGATCCTTGAATGCATCAAAAGCCTCGCGCGGCGCCTTGGGATTACGCTCGGACACGTCTGGTTGAAATCCCTCGCCAAATATACCAAGATCTTCATCGAAATTGACCAATCCTTTCAAGTAATAGGCATAATCCACGTTCGGACTGTTCGGATACTGCTTAATAAAGCGCTCCACCGCAGAAAGTGCTGATTCAGGTTCATTTTGCTTGTAGTATGCGTATGCAATCTCCATCTGTGCCTGCTGTGCATAACGGCCGTAAGGGTATCGGGATTGCAAGGTCTCGAATAGTTTTATGGCGCCAGGGTAATTGGCATTATTCATCTGCTCCGTGGCCTGCGCGTAGATTCCCTCGGCGGAATCCGCTGCGGATTTTTCGTCCTTCGGAGAGAAAATACTGCACGCAGTTAGCATGAGCAGCAGAATTAAAGTTAAACTATGGCGCATGGCAGAATCCAAAAAAATGTTGTCCAATTATACCGCAAACCTTTCTGTACCTAGCCCGCTTACATTGAAGACTGCCCCACTTTCGTTCAAAGTTCCCGACGAATGCGCGGGGATGCGCCTTGATCAGGTATTAGCCAAGCTGCTGCCAGAGTATTCTCGCAGCCGTCTGCAAGACTGGATCACGCAGCAGCAGGTTAAACTCGACGGTGCGGCCACCACTTCCAAACAAAAAGTGTGGGGCGGCGAAGCGATAGAAGTCATGCTGCAATCGAATCCTGCCGAACAACCTTATCAGGCCGAAGATATCGAGCTAAACATCTTGTTTGAAGATGACAGCATACTCATCATTAACAAGCTGGCAGGGCTGGTGGTGCATCCCGGTAGTGGCAATTGGAATGGCACTCTGCTCAACGCCTTACTCCATCATGCGCCTCAACTTTCAGAAATACCGCGCGCCGGCATTGTGCATAGACTGGATAAGGATACCAGCGGATTGCTGGTCGTTGCAAAAACACTTACCGCACAGACGGCGTTAGTGCGCCAGTTGCAAGCACGCAGCGTGCAGCGCAAATACTATGCGCTGGTATACGACGAAGTGGTGCGCGCCGGCACGGTAAATGCACCCATAGGCCGTCATCCTACGCTGCGCACCAAGATGGCAGTAGTGGAAGATGGCAAACCCGCAATCACACATTACACCATAGCGGAGCGCTTCCCTGGCTGCACCCTGCTTCGCTGCAAACTGGAAACCGGACGCACCCATCAGATTCGTGTTCACCTTGCCTATATTCGCCATCCGCTGGTTGGCGACTGCGTATATATCAAGGGGGCACAGAAATGCGCGCCACATTTGCGCCACATCTTGGCCGCTTTCCCACGCCAGGCATTGCACGCGACACAACTCGGACTAGAACATCCGATAACGGGTGAATGGTTGGAATGGCAAGCCCCAATGCCAAACGACATAATGCAGCTGCTAAAAAACATCAGGAGCGCATCGAATGAGCCTGCTTGAACATTGCATTATCCCTGACTGGCCTGCTCCAAAAAATGTCAGGACGCTACAAACCACGCGCAACGGCGGGATCAGTGCTGCTCCCTATAACAGTCTCAATCTCAGCAGCAACGTAGGCGATGCGCCTTTAGCCGTGGCGCGCAATCGCATGCTGCTGGAACCAATGCTGCCTAGCGAGCCGGTGTGGCTGAAGCAAGTGCATGGTGTGGTAGTAGCTGATGCGGCAAAGGCCGAATGTTGGCCCGAGGCCGACGCCTGTGTATCTACACACCCCGGCGCGGTGTGTGTAGTAATGACAGCGGATTGCCTGCCGGTACTGCTGTGCGATGATAAAGGCAGCGTAATCAGCGCAGTGCATGCAGGATGGCGTGGATTGTGCGACGGTGTAATTGAACACACCGTGCGTACCATGGACGTGTCTCCCAATACGCTCATGGCCTGGCTTGGGCCTGCAATAGGTGTACGAGCTTTCGAAGTGGGCGATGAAGTGCGTGCAGAGTTTGTTGCCAAGGATCCGCAAGCCGCTGCTGCCTTCGTGCCTGACATATCCGGAAAATGGTTCGCCGACATCTATCAACTTGCGGGTCTGCGCCTGAATGCATTGGGTGTTACGCGTGTATACGGCGGCGGCCTGTGTACCTATACAGACAGCGCAAACTTCTTTTCTTATCGACGCGATAGTGTGACGGGGAGGATGGGTACATTTATTTGGCTGGATAAGAGATCCCCGTGCTTTTAGCCCTGCGAAAGCAGGGTAAACAGATACTTAACGTGGTGGCTATTTATAAAATTTCCACGCCGCACATTAAGACTTCAGTCGTTAAATAAAATCGAAATAATTGAATGGGATTGCAAGCTAAGCGCCTGGCCATAAAAAAGTCAATCGGGCGAAACTAATTCACAGCAATTTTTGGACTTGATCCGTTAATCTCTGCCTTATCTGGATAGCTCGCCAAACAATTCTTTGATGTCCAGGATCAATATAATCTCACCCTCGCTGGACATTGTCACGCCTGCCACACCCTTGGGCCGGAAAGTATCCAATGACTTGATCACCACATCATCGTGTCCGGCAAAACCATCTGCCGAGAGGATGAAACTATTTTTATCGATCTGCATCAGCACACCGACTTCAGGTTTGTCAGTCTGCTCCCAGCCAATCAGGCTTGCCAATGAAAGCACCGGCAGTACCTCACCGCGCACCACCATGGTGGCTTTGCCGGCTATCTGTTGCAGATCATTCGGTGGAACCGATAAAATCTCCCGCACCAATGACAGTGGCACTGCAAATGATTGATTACAGAGTCGTAACAGCAACACTGGCAGGATCGCTAACGTGAGTGGCAATGAAATGGTGAACTCACTACCCTTACCCGGCACAGACGTAATACCGATGGTGCCACTCAACTTCTCAATGTTGGTTTTCACCACATCCATGCCGACCCCGCGACCGGAGACACTGGAAATCTCTTCTTTAGTTGAAAACCCTGGGAGCAAAATCAAACTCAAGCTCTGCTCATCATCCAGACTACTCGCAGATTCCGCGTTGATTATTCCCTTCTCAATTGCCTTGTTGCGGATCACCTCGGGACGCATGCCTTTGCCATCATCGGTTATCCTTATGATGATGTGATCTCCCTCCTGTTGAGCACTTAAATGCACTAAGCTCTTCGCTGCTTTACCCACCGCCGCGCGCTGTTCTGAGCTTTCTACGCCGTGATCTACCGCATTGCGAATCAAGTGCACCAGCGGATCGTTAAGATCCTCAATCATGGTTTTATCGATCTCGGTCTCTTCACCGGACAACACCAACTCAACATCTTTACCGAGTTGACGCGCCAAATCGCGCGCCAAACGAGGATATTTATTAAAAAGGCGACCGATAGGTTGCATACGCGTCTTCATCACTGCATTTTGCAAATTCACTACCAGCATATCGAGCTGACTAACTGACTCGTCTAATGCAAGCAATATGGCCGCGTCAGATCGCCCCTGCAGAATGTCGGTGCGTAGATGGGTCAAGCGATTTTTGGTCAATCCAATTTCGCCGGAAAGATTGAGCACTTGATCCAGCCGGTCAGTATCAACACGAATAGTATTATCCTTGCCCGCCTCATTTTCGCGGCGCCCGGCAGCTGGAGCTTTATTGCCTGGAATATCGTTACCACGTCGGCCAAACGAACGAATTTCTGAGGGTGGTGTTTCCACGCTGCCTGTAGGCGGCAATGGTGCCTGTGTTGCGGCTGGTGAAGAAGGAGCTAAATCAGGTGAACTTGATATCGCATCGGATCCAGCCTGAACTTGAACGGGTGAGGTAGTCACCAATGCCTGGTACAAAACAGGCCAATCTAGACTAGCCACTGGTGAAGATAGAGAATTATCAACCGCAGATTCGAGCATAGCCACCTGCGGTGCAACAGCCAAAACCACAACAACTTCTCCATTCAGAGCGGCGTGCAGTGCGGAAATCAGGTGAGGAGGAGCGGCTTCTGGCTGCCTATATTGCGCTAATGCGTCAAACATCAGCCTGACCTCCCCCGTCGCTGCAAAAATCGCATCCATAAGATCCGCATTCAAAACTAACTCACCGTTGCGCAGATTGTCAAACAGATTTTCAGTGAGATGACATAACGTGACCAGCTCCGTCGCATTGAGAAATCCGGCACCACCCTTGATGGTATGGAAGCCACGAAAGATGATATTGAGCAGAGCGCGATCATGTGGCTGCTTTTCCAAGTCAATCAGCTTGCTGTCGACGTCAGACAGCAAATCTGAGGCTTCCGTCAGAAAGTCCTGCATTAATTCTTCCATACCTGCAAAATCGTTCATTTTAGAACCCCAAGCTTTCTAGCAAGTCATCTACTTGATTCTGATTAGTTACCACATCGGTTCGCCCTGACGCGTTTATCACCGGGCCATTCAGCAGCCCGGCATGAGCATCATGGTTAGCCATAGGTGGAGAGCTCTCAACCAGCAACTCCACAAGTTGCTTTTCCAGTTTTTGTGTTACATCCACAATTTTTTTGATGACCTGTCCAGTCAAGTCCTGAAAGTCTTGTGCCATCATGATTTCGGTCAAGTAGGCATTGGTAGCCTTTGCTTGTTTGGGCACCTCAGTCAAAAAAGCACGGGTTTGCGTTACCAAGCTCTTGAACTTCTCAATATCAAGTTGTTTATCAAAAAGCAGCTGCCATTCCCGTGCCAGTAGTTGAGAGTCGGCCTCAATCTTTGTCATAATAGGCTGCGCAGCCTCAGTAGCATTCAGCACCCGTTCAGCCGCTTTTTCAGTCATGGTAACTACATAACCTAGGCGATCACGAGCATCAGGAATAAAAGACGCGACTTTCTCAAGATCCTTGTCATAGCCAAGTTCATGCAGGGTGTCATGAAACTTGCGAGTCATTTGTCCTAGCTTGTTTACTACATTGTCCGATGGAATACCCGCATCAGCACTTTGGTTCAACCCCTTATTATCCGAAGGCGATGCAATATTGGCAGCCTCTCCTTCACGGCCATCACTTGCCGAAGCAATGCTGTCAAACAAAGCTTCTAAGTCATCTGAATCTTGTCCTGCAACTGCTTTCTTAGTCATGGCATCACTCACTTTTGCATGGTCAGGAAAATTTTCTTCAGTTTTTCATCTAGCGTGGCAGCAGTAAACGGCTTGACAACATAACCGCTGGCACCTGCCTGTGCCGCCTCAATAATGTTTTCGCGCTTGGCCTCAGCGGTCACCATCAATACTGGCAAATGTTTCAGTGTTGCATCAGCACGGATGGCTCTAAGCAGTTCAATGCCGGTCATATTAGGCATATTCCAATCAGACACCACAAAATTAAAACTCTCACTTTGTAACTTTTTTAACGCATCGACACCGTCTTCCGCCTCTTGCACATTCACGAAACCAAGCTCCTTGAGTAGGTTACGCACAATACGCCGCATTGTGGAAAAATCGTCCACCACCAAAAATTTCATATTTGCATCTACCACGATATACCTCCAGTTGCTTTTAGTTCTAAGGGGAACGGTGGACAGGTAGGAATGTAAAACCATTCGCTGTGTTACGTCTTTTTATCTTTTACTCTTATTCCTTATCCCGTTAACCATGTTCAGATACATCAAGTCAGCAAAGGCCGCAATGTATTGCTCAACATCGCCACATCAAATTTGGGCACGTAATAATCCACTCCAACCCGCTTCCCCATGTCACGATTGGCATCAGACGACAGCGACGAATGCATAACCACCGGGATACCATCGAAACGCTTGTCCGCCTTGATATGCTGAGTCAGCACGTAGCCATCCATCACCGGCATTTCCGCATCTACGAGTACCACTTGAATCTGATCATGCAGATCCATACCACTACTCTGCGCAGTATCCGCCAATCCCTTCAAGCGCTCCCATCCTTCCAGCCCGTTGTTCGCCTGCAAATTTTTGACACCCATCTTATCCAGCACTTCGGTTATTTTCTTACGCGCTACTGCCGAATCATCCACAAAAAAGATGCATAATTCATGGCCATTTTCGATCTTATCCACGTTGCCCACCACATCCTCACCGAATGCGCAGGCAAGAATCTGCTCGACATCCAATATCGAAACGAGCTTGCCATCCGGCAACTCTGTGATCGCAGTAATCATGTCCTTGTTGCCTGAAAACATGTCGTCTGCAGGGCGCACCTTATCCCAGTCAACTCGAATAATTCGATCTACGTCATGCACTAGAAAACCGAGAATATGACGACTATATTCGGCCACCATCATAGTGCTTTGGACATTCGACGTTGTTCCATCAAGCCCCATAAATTTAGCCAAGGTCAGCACGGGAAGAATATGTCCACGTAGTGACACAATGCCATCTACACCAGCCGGCATGTTGGGTGTCTTGGTAATCGCCATCGCACGGCACACCTCCTTAACCTTGAATACATTGATGCCAAAGGTTTCTGGAGTGCCCAGCGAGAACAACAGTATCTCCATCTTATTAGAACCGGCCAGGCTGGTTCTAGCATCCACGGTATCGAACAGGCCACCTGTACTCTGCGACAGAGACGTATTGTCCGCCAACTGTGATTGATATTCGGCAATCGACATGATCAGTCCTTTCTGTTTCTAGTCAGCAGCCGAGCGAGCGTCTGCGAAAGCTTCTTCGGTTCAAATTTTGGTACGTACTCATCCACCCCGACTGCCTTGCCGAGCTGCTGATTGGACTCACTGGAAAGCGACGAATGCATCAACACCGGGATATTGTCAAAACGCCTGTCTTCCTTAATCTTGCGCGTAAGCATGTAGCCGTCCATTTCCGGCATTTCTACATCGGTGAGGATGACCTGCACCATATCACTCACGGGTATCCCCGCCGATTCGGCGTAACTAGCAATCCTTTGCAATTCTTCCCACGCCTTGCGACCGTTAATAGCAGAAATATGATTCACCTGCATTGCCTCTAGCGCACCGACAATCTGCTTACGCGCCACTGCAGAATCATCGGCAAAAAACACTGTTCGATCAGGCACACCCAAGGGCTTGACAGTCTTCAATGCAAGGTCATCATTAAAATGTCCAGTTTCAGCCAACACTTTTTCTACATCCATCATCATCACCAACCGCCCATCTGCCAGCTCAGTGACGGCAGTCACCAAGCCACCCATTTGAGCATTAAGCATTTCTGGCGGCACCCTCATAGAGGCCCAATCGAGACGCAAAATGGTATCTACTGCCTCGACCAAAAAGCCCTGAGTGTGGCCATTGTATTCAGTGACCACCATAATTCCCGGTTTCGTGTCAGTATGCACCCCGGTGTATTTCGCCAAATCGATCACTGGCACCAGCACTCCGCGCAGACTTACCATGCCCTCCACTGAGCCAGGCATTTCTGGCGCATGAGTAATGGGCGGCACACGCATCACTTCACGTACCTTGAACACATTGATACCAAAGGTTTCGCAGCGTCCGGTGCGACTATCCAAGCCAAGCGTGAACATCAAAATTTCTAACTTGTTGGTACCTGCCAGCTTGGTGCGCCCATCTATATTTCTAAGCAATTCAGACATGACTAACCCCGTTACTTTAAGCCCCTCTCTCCTTAACACTTCGTTCCCCGTATTCACTCTCTTTACAGCAGGGAGAGGTATACAAACTGGACTATGAAGCGCGGGAGCGCGCGGCATTATTGTTTTAGTAATTACACCTTAAAGTGGGCCACAGCGGCCTCCATATCTCCAGCCAACTTCTCCAACCGTAATATGTCCTGTCCGACATTCTCTATCGCCGCATAGTTTTCTTCCGCCATCTGCGCAATACTTTCGACATGACGAGCAATTTCATGGCTGCCCTTGCTTTGCTCATCCACCGATGCGGCAATATTGCTCACTCCACTACTGACATCTGTTACCGAAGCTCCCGCCTGTACCAGCATGCTGGAGACAGTGTTAATCTGCTGCTGAGTAGACTTCAAGGACTGCAAGCCATGCTCAATGGCTTTTTCCACATTGCCGGATTGCACATCCAGCGTGCTGGTTACCTTGTCGATTTCACGGGCCGACTGTGCAGATTTTTCAGCAAGCTTGCGAACTTCGTCCGCCACCACCGCAAAGCCTCGCCCTTGTTCACCCGCACGCGCCGCTTCAATCGCCGCATTCAACGCTAACAGATTGGTTTGATCGGCAATATCCTTAACCTGCTGAGTCATACTGGCAATTGTCCGCGCGCTTTGCACGAAGTCACCGACCGATGCCGCAATCTGATTCACCGCTTTTTCAATGCTGGCGATTTCGAGAATCATGACTTCTGCGCTTTGATTACCTTTCTTGGTTTGTTGCAGACTTTGCTCGGAAAGCTTATGCACATCTGCAGCAGTCGCCGCCACTTCCGAAATACTCACCGTCATTTGCTCTACCGCAGCAGCTGTGGAAGCCGCTGCTTCATTCTGCGACTGCGAACTGTGAGTAATTTTCAGAGAGGCTGCAGAAAGCTGAGTCGTACTCTGGCGTACCTGTTTAGAACTTTCGATAACATTGTTAATAATTACCTGCATACTGCCAATCAGAAGATTGAAGGAATTACCAGTTTCGGCAATTTCATTCTCGCCTTCCACCACGATGCGGTGCGTAAGATCATTGTCGCTCTGAATAAGGGCAATAGTTTCGCGCAAGGAATGCAATTCGGTAACAATACTTCTGACGATAAACAATCCCGCCATCACGGTCACCAGAATGGCCAACAAGCCGAATATCGCACTGGCCATGAAAGCCGTGCGGGCACTGGCTGCAGTAGCAGCAGAAGATGCTCGTATGCGCTCGGCAAGCAGATTCTCAACTTCTTTCATGCTATTGATCTTGGATGTAATGCTGCTAAACCACTTGGTTGGCTCAATACCAAAATCACCCACAGCCACTTTTTCTATCACTACCTTGCGCATGCCTTCCACTTCATCCACAGATGAACCAGACATCTTGCTTTTGTAAAGTGCGCGGGCCTCATCTGTCGCGTAATTAACAAAAGTATCCAGATGCGTCAGCTGCGCTGAGATGTGACCAATAAAAGTCCGATACTGCGCTGGTTCAATTTTGTTGGCTGTAAATACCGGCACCATTAGCGCGCGCTCCTGTCCGGAACGTTCCTTAGCGTAAAGAAAGGCAAGATACGCCGTCATTTGTTTTGCCACTTGCAAGTCGCTGGCCTGCTCGGTGATCACCGGCATTATTTCAAGCAGAGTGGCGACGGTCTTAGTGTAATAACCGGCAGCTTCTGGCGCGGTGATTCTGAACTGCGAGGCTGCATCGCGGTTATCTTTAAGACCATCCAGTTTGCTCATTGCGGCATCCACCGTAGTGCGCAGGGACGTTGGCATACTGGCCGCATTCAGATGGGTATAACTGCTCTTGAGTAGCACTAGTTTCTGATCCGCTTCGGCGCGATATCCCGGCAGATCATTGGCAAATCGCTCGCCTTTGGACTGTACAAAACCAGCCGTGGCACCGCGTTCAATTTGAAGCTGATGCGAGGCGTCACCTATAGCAACAGCAAAGTTCATCAATGCTTCGGTTTGTGTCAGACTTCTCCACTGCCCATAGTTTTGCTGAGCATTAATGGCAGAGAAAATTATCAGCCCAATAAGCGGCAGAGCCAGTAACAGTATCAATTTTTTTGATATAGAAATATTTTTCATGATTTGCCACATGCCTTATATAAAAAGTAACTATTTAATACACAGCAACAATTAATTCGAATTAATTCTTATTACTTCAACCTGAACCGCTTAATTGTCAATGCTGCGCAATGATTAAAATCTTTAGCTCCATAAGTTATATTAGAGTCTAGATTTTTAGTTTGAAAAGATATCACCCCACCACTTTTTATTATCTTCACTTCACATATTTCAGGTTGTTCCACGAGATATCATGTGGCGTTAAGCCTCGTAAAAAATATACTTCTTACAGGTACTTGTAACGGCGGCGCGACTGGAAACTTTAGGGCGCATTTAATAATTCAGAAAAATTTCAATCCACATTTCACCGCAGCCTCCAACATGACGTTACCTCCATTTAGTAATAATTGCGCCATCGAAATGAAGGTGGCGACTGCTAGAACAACAAGTGTTTAATCTTCAAGAAGAGACCATTAAACTTATGTGAATCAGTAAACCTTGACCAGCTAGAATTGCTCAATGAAACTGAATGATCTTGAGAATGATCGCGCCAAGGGATATTGTAAAAATATGGGTACAGCATATGCCGACTAAAAGGATTTGATCCACAGAAAAGCGACTGAAATCCACGACTTCATCAACTATCGCACCCGTAAGTCCGGCGGTGAAGTCGATGAGATCAGACGCAGCAAAAAACCAGGACTAATCAAAGACCAGAGTCAGAGTCGGGCCCGTCTTTGCGGTAATCAACGATTGCAGGGTTAAACGAAAGTGCGCTACCGAGGTTTGGCCAAGAACGCCAGCCGGACATTTACGGGCTTGTTAGTGAACAGCATCTGCCTGCTAGCAAATGATTAATGGCACAGGAACAGCCAGTGGGCTCTATGTGACTTGTTCAGCATTGCCTTTGCAACAATGCCTTATTCATAAAGGTTAAGGCCAGCTTAAAGCTGGCCTTAACCTTTACTTTTAAAAACGTAATAATTATTTTTTAAGCCACTGCTTGAAACCTGAAGTAGGCGTGAAATGCACATTACCTAATGTATCGCCAGTTCCCATTGCATTGCCTGTGGTTGCAGCATCTTTCCCAGCACCATACATTTTAGTGTCGGTAGGTTCGTTATTTCCAACCACCGCTGATGCTAGCCTGAAATCTGGCATACGATTGCCATCATCATTTTTATAACCAGGATCGATTTTAAAGTCTTGGGCTTGCGAATGATTTATCAATGCCCCAGGTGCATGAGAGTGTCCAGGCGCATCACGCTCTCCTTCAAAACCGACATACTGTTTGCAGCAATTCCATGGGGTGTTCAGGCCTTTCCCTGTAAACGGGGTGGCTTTATCTGCTGTAAATGCCGGCTTAGGCGCCGAAATTGCTTGCGCCTGCGCTAACGAAGCGCCAAATACAAAACAGGACGCAATTGCAAGACTAATAACACTTTTTTTCATGAGAAGCTCCTTATATATAAAACTTGCGAGATTAGTTGAATAGAGTCAAGGCATGCCAAGCTTCTACGCCACAGGCTTTTACGGAGCCTACCCATACTCCAAATTCGGCAGACTCAGAGTAGCATACTAAGGGCCAGCTTCGGAAGCTGTCAAGAACTTTGAGATCAGCAGGTCAAAAAAAGTTTTCATCCCTGTTTTTATGTTCCCTCCACTTTCATTACCCAGACCTGATTTAGGCTAACTCCTATCTTAATCGGCAATGCCGCGTTGCCCAACCCACAGCAGCTGAACATCATTGTCAGTCCATTAATATTGATGTGATATAGGTATTATGAGATTTCCTGAACTCGGTACTGCAATCCGCTTCATGCAGAAACGACAAGGCGACTATAAAGTCGCCTTATTGTTAAATGTTGCCTAAAAAAATCTAACCAGATTAATGCAACATCTTGCCTTCATGATTTTTTCTCCAGGTTGCCATGAATTCTATTAATTCATCTCCTGTTATTCTGTCATCATCCTTGCTATCGATACTGCCATCGATTGCATCGAAATGTTCATTTATCAACTGAACAGTTGCCGCTTCATTCCGGTCTAGGTAACCGTCACGATTGGCATCTGCCAACGCGAAGTCGACAAATAACACTTGTTCATGTGAGACTCTGCCATCGTTCTTTTTCCCCAATTGCTCGAAACGCTTGTCAAAATAAGCCTTATACTCTTCATTAGTAACCGAATTTGACATGTCGTCAAAGCTCTTGTCATGCTTCATTTCTACCGTTTTTTGACCTTCTCTTTGCCACCCGGCTGGGTCCTTTACCGCATATGCCGATGTAACGCCAAATGTCAGACCGGAAAAAATTGCCAGACTAATAATAGATTTTTTCATGATAATCTCCTTAATATTAAGTTATTACGTGGATAGTTGAGTAGAGGCGAAGCATGCTGCGCTTCTACACATTTAAACCGAGCCTAACTATTCTTAATAACTTAGCTGACTCTGAGGCGAAAAATAGCAGCAAGATAATGCGGAGTCTGTGCGATATCGCACACATGCAAAAATAGTTGCGATCACATTCATGGCACAAAGCCAATTCGACAGGCTGTTTAATGGGCGCAATTCTCTTTGCCCTTCGGAGTACCTTCATATCTGCCGACTTCGGTAAGGTCAAAGCTCAATTGATATTCGTAACTGGAGTGAAATTCCAGGCCATGATCAGCGCTGGGGTATAATTGCGCCACTCTTTTCACCACATTCCCTATGAACGTTTTTTACGAAGAAGACGGCGCTTTCAAGGTCGGCTCGATACTCACTGACAATACAACCTCGCTGCAAGTGGAAAGCACGCATGGCAAGCGCAGCAAGATCAAGGCAGCCAACGTACTGTTACGCTTTGCCCAACCGGGGCTGATTGAATTTATGACGCAGGCGGAAGGCATCGCAGCAGACATAGATGTGGAATTTCTGTGGGAATGCAGCCCGCCGGATGATTTCGGCTTTAACGAGCTGGCCAGCGAATATTTTGGCCACGCGCCCAATCCGATCGAGGCAGCGGGTACCTTGATCCGCCTGCATTCCTCGCCAATGCATTTTTACAAAAAAGGCAAAGGGCACTACAAGGCCGCACCACCGGATGCCCTCAAATCTGCGCTAGCCAGCGCCGAAAAAAAACGCCTGCAAGCCGCTTTGCAAGCGCGTTACACCAACGAGCTGATCGCTTTCATTTTGCCGCCGGAATTCACCGACAAGTTGCAGCATCTTCTATACAAACCGGATCGCAACACCATTGAGGTGAAAGCGCTGGAGGCCGCCTGCACCGCTACGCACTTATCGGCCGCACACTTGTTGCAACGCTGCGGAGCTGTTCCTTCCACGCAGACTTATCATTTGCAGCGCTTCTTGTTTGAAAATTTCCCGCATGGAACGGGTTTCGCTGAGATCGATCTGGCTGTCTGGTCCGACCTGCCACTGGCAGTAGATACTGCATTTAGCATAGATGATGCGACCACCACAGAAATCGACGATGCTTTTTCGGTCAGAGAGCTTGCCAACGGCAACTGGCGTATCGGTGTGCATATTGCCGCCCCTTCTCTGGGCATAGCGCCCGGTTCGCCGGGTGATGATATCGCGATGCAGCGCATGTCCACTGTATACATGCCTGGCGACAAGATCACCATGTTGCCAGACAGCGTGGTACAGGCATTTACTCTATGTGCCGACAAGGTTTGCCCGTCGCTCTCCATGTACCTCGAAGTCGATGCCGACACCCTGGCCGTGCTCGGCACGGAAAGCCGCATCGAACGCATCCATATCGCCGCCAACCTGCGCCATGACACGCTGGAACCGCTATTCAACGAGGATACACTGGCTGCTGGCAAGCAGGATTTTCTCTTTGCGGCAGAGCTCACACTATTATGGAATTTAGCGCAAAAGCTGGAAGCAACACGTGGCAAATCTGCCGACAATAGTATCCAGCAAGTGGATTACAATTTTCACGTGGAAAACGATCGCGTCAGCATCAGTACTCGGCAGCGTGGTTCACCCATCGACAAGGTGGTGGCAGAGCTGATGATTTTCGTTAACTCGGAATGGGGCAAGCTGCTCGCGACACACGACATCGCGGGCATCTACCGCACGCAAAGCAACGGCAAGGTGAAGATGAGCACCGTGCCAGCACCACACCAAGGGTTGGGCGTGGCACAGTATATGTGGTCAAGTTCGCCGCTTCGCCGCTACATAGACTTTGTTAACCAGCGCCAGATTATCAGCCTATTGCGCGAGGATCCGCCCGCCTACACTAAAAACGACACAACACTGTTCGCCGTTATGCGCGACTTCGACGCTGCCTATGTTGTTTACAACGAATTTCAACGCAATATGGAACGCTACTGGTGTTTACGCTGGCTGCTGCAGGAGAACATTCAGCAGGCCGAAGCGCTGGTGCTACGCGAAAATCTGGTAAAGCTCGTGCACATCCCGCTGATAAGCCGCATTCCATCATTACCTGAATTGCCGCCTAATACGCGTGTAATCCTGGAAATAGGCGAAATTGACCTGCTCGACCTGAATTTCAATGCCCGCTTTATCTCCACGGTAGAGGAGGAGGCCACCGCTTGCTAGTACTGTTCAAACAGCCAATCGCCATTGCCCTGGCATTCTCGCTAGTGCTGCATGCTTTTATGCTGTTTGGCATCGGTTTCGCCATGCCCGACCCACGCAAAGTCACTGATTTCATGCAACCGCTGCAAGTGGTACTGGTAAACAGCAAATCAAAATCGCGCCCTGTTAAGGCCGACGCCTTGGCGCAATACAACCTCGACGGCGGTGGTAATACACCAGAAGATCGTCGCGCAAAAAGCCCTCTGCCCGCATTGACCGACGACAAACAATTCACGCCTGAACAATCCGCGCAGCGCGTGCAACAGCTCGAGCAAGGAGTCAAACTCCTGCTGGCACAAGCGGCCATAAGCACACACAGCATACCGCAACAAAAAAATCAGGGACAAGAACAACAACAACAAAAAGCCAGTGACAGTAAAAATAACATAAACATGGAGCAACGCAGGCTGGAGATCGCACGCCTGGAAGCACAGATCAGCAAGGATTTTGACGCTTATCAAAAATTGCCACGGCGGAAATTTATTGGTGCGCGTACTCAGGAATATCGCTTCGCTCAATATATTGAAGACTGGCGCATCAAAGTAGAACGCATAGGCAACATGAACTATCCCCAGGCTGCACGCCAGAAAAATATTTATGGCAAACTGCAACTCAGTGTCTCCATCCGTGCAGACGGCAGCGTGGAAAATGTGGAGGTGAGTCGCTCATCCCGGCAGCCCATCCTGGATGCTGCGGCACGGCGTATCGTAAAACTGGCTGCGCCTTTCTCCCCGCTCCCGCCAGACATCCGCAAAGACACTGACATTCTTACAATCACACGCACCTGGACATTTACCTCAGCCGACACTCTGCAAAGTGAATGACAGCTCTCCCTAAAAATTGGATTTGCGAGCATCCGCTTCACGGTATCCTTGCCTGTATTCCGGGCCTGCATTCTGGCTTATAGTACAAGGCTAAAAATGACTGACATATTTTCATCAATCAAGAATAAGCAAATTACCTATTTTATTTTTATGCCTCTCGACCTATTATAGGGCTCTAAAACAGCGAAACTGCATTAGAGACAGCTGTTTGACATATTCAGAATTGATCATATGACGAGAAAATGGAAAAACTTAGGCTTGGTCGCGCTACTGTCGATGCTGCAATGCATCGCACCGTTAGTGCATGCCCATGTCAGCGGCGACTTCCATTCTGGCAGCATACATTTCCATCTCAATGGCGACATACTCGATCATGGTGGCGCTGCAACTGCCAAATCAGAATTGAGCGATATCAAGGCGGAATTTCCGACCATTGGCATGGCGCAGGGATATAAAAATGATTACATCCTGTTTTTAACAGATAATCATGCACCATCACATACTAAACTGTCGGCCACTTTATTAAATGCAATACCTCTGGCCATTATTGGCCAAACGAAACATACTTCTTTTCGTTTTTCGTATTGCCACCCTCCAGCTCAGGCACCTCCAGTTTTCCTCAAGTAAGTAAGATATAAAACTTGGGCGTTTCATATGGTTGCATAGTGGTGCGCAGAATTTTTACGAGTCAAGCGGTGTTCTTCTCGCAGGATTTGCGTGGCAAAAAATCGCAAAACCGCTCATCCCTGCGAATTTCGCTTGTTTGATAGGCAGCAATGTGAAGAAGGGTGTAGTTATTCATGCATCCCACGGAACAAAAATTGCTTAACAAATATTTAAGGGTAAGAGGGCCCGCACCATTTATGAAATATTCGGGTTAAATCGGCGGGATGTTAATTTTTGCATTTAACATATTCGATGTCTCGCCGAATTTCTTTCCTATTTCGCCAGGAGAATTGGATGAGGATATTTCTTTTACCGCTAGGGTTGGCGGCGCTAATTTTCAATCCCTGTTTAGCTCTTGAGACGGCAATCCTCGGCAATTATGAAGCTGTTGGAAGTAACGTACTTCGCGTTACCGAACCAGCCGCCCCTCTTACGCTAAAATCCGCTCTCGAATTAGCTTATGGCACCAATGCAGCCCTGTCATCCGCCAAACGGGAACTCGAAGCAGTCGCTGGATCGATCCTTCAAGCTGGCCTTCGGCCGAACCCGAGAGTTGAAGCATTAATCGAGGATCTGCGACCCGAAAATCGTCTCACGGCAATATACGTCAACCAAGCTCTAGAACTCGGCGGCAAACGGCCCGCGCGCATTGCTGCCGCCGAGCGGCGCCAGGATGTAGTCTTGGCAGAATTAAATGCCATGCGTGCAGAAATTCGCGCAGCCGTCATGGCGGCTTTTTTTGATGTGCTTGTGGCACAAGAACGTTTTCTTTTAACGCAAGGGTTGGTTGAACTCTCGCAACGCGCAACCACTGCTGCCTCAAAACGAGTAACGGCTGGCAAGGTGTCCCCAGTCGAAGAGACTAAGGCACGTGTTGCCGAAGCGAGCGTACGGGTCGAACTTAGTCAAGCGGCCACCAATCTGAAAATGGCACGCAAACGCCTCACGGCTATATGGGGAAATGCAACGCCTCGTTTCGAGCGAGCTGAGGGTCAGGTTGAAGCGCTACCCGCACTACCCGCGCTGAAAGATTTGACTGCCCGCTTGGCAAATGCACCCGGGTTGGCTCGCGCGCAGCTTGAAGTGAACCGCCGACAGGCACTGGTGGAAGTAGAACGCAGTCTCCGCATTCCGGACGTGACACTTAGTTTGGGTGGCAGGCGCAACAATGAAGCAGGCCTCAACCAAGCGCTTCTTGGCGTGTCACTGCCGATCCCGATATTCAATCGTAACCAGGGAAATATATTGGAGGCGTTACGCCGCACCGACAAGGCACGGGACGAGCTGTCTGGAACCGAGATTCGTCTCAATAATGAGATCGCTCAGGCGCTCGAACGTCTTAATGTTGCCCGTCAAGAAATAGAAGTTTTACAGCGAGAGATTCTCCCTGGTGCGCAAAGTGCCTACGATGCCGCGACCAAAGGTTACATTATGGGTAAGTTCAGTTTCCTTGAAGTGCTCGACGCTCAGCGCACGCTATTCCAAGCCAAATCTCAATACCTGCGCGCCTTGGCAGAAGCACATCGATCTGCTGCCGAAATCGAACGTGTTCTTGGTGAAGCGCCCGATAAGCCAACACTCTGATAACAGTGGAAACCAGTCGCCACAACGTCATAGGGAAATTGACATGAAACTCAATCTGAACAAAAAGCAAACCATTTACATTGCCGTTGTTCTGGCGATCGGCATCGTGCTTGCCTTGCTGATTCTCATCAGCCAAGGAGGCACAAAGCAGCAGCCGCACGAAGGGGGTGTAGGCGGGCAGCACAGCCACTCAGAAGCTGAACCGCAGACCGGTCAACACGGTGGAAAGCTATTCACGCAAAACGGCTATGGGGTTGAAATAACTATCTTCGAAGAGGGCGTGGAACCTGAATTTCGCGTCTATACCTACAAGAACGGCAAACCGCTCGATCCTGCCGCCAGCAAGGTTACGATCACCCTCGAACGCCTCGGTCGCAAGCCTCAGAAAATCACCTTCGTAAAGCAAAATGATTATCTAAAAGGTAATGCAGTAGTTGAAGAGCCGCACTCTTTCAAAGTAACGGTCGACGCGCAATTCGGAAATAAGCCTTACTCGTTTAACTATGAGCAGATCGAAGCACGCGTGAGCATGACCGATCAACAGGCCGAGCAAGGCGGCATCGAAATGCTGACCTCTGGACCAGCGCGCATCAAGAGCACGTTGCAACTCATTGGTCACATCAGTTTCAACGAAGACCGGGTGGTGTATGTCGTGCCGCGGCTAGCCGGAGTGGTTGAATCGGTGGGCGCAAATGCCGGTGACCAAGTGCGCAAAGGCCATATCCTGGCAGTGATTTCAAGCCAAGCGCTGGCCGACCTGCGAAGCGAACTGCTGGCGGCGCAAAAACGGTTGAGCTTGGCGCGCACCACCTTCGAGCGCGAAAAAAGGTTGTGGGAAGAAAAAATTTCCGCCGAGCAGGACTACCTGCAAGCACGCAACGTCATGCAGGAAGCCGAAATCATCACCCAGAGGGTAAAACAGAAACTGGCTTCTCTCGGCGGTGCTCTGACGAACAGCAGCAATCTCACGCGCTATGAAATTCGCGCGCCAATCGATGGCATCGTGATGAAGAAGCAAATTTCGGTCGGCCAAGTGCTTCAGGAGGATGCCAACATCTTTGTCGTGGCTGATTTGTCCACAGTTTGGGCAGTATTGACTATCTACGCCAAAGACCTGAATACCGTGAAAGTCGGGCAGATGGCCACCGTCAAAGCGACTGCATTTGAATACCAGAACAGTGGCAGCGTCGACCATCTTGGCGGGTTGCTGGGCGAACAGACTCGCACAGCAGAAGCACACATCATTCTGCCCAACCCCGAAGGCATCTGGCGACCCGGCATGCCAGTCAATATCGAACTGGTGGCTGATGAGATCGAGGTGCCGGTGGCAGTCTCCTCGGACGCCATTCAGACTGTGCGCGACTGGACGGCTGTCTTTGTCCGCTATGGCACCTTCTTCGAAGCACACCCGCTGGAACTGGGACGTAGCGACGGCAAGTTTATTGAAGTGGTCAAGGGATTGAGTGCAGGCGAGCGGTACGCCGCAAAGAACAGTTTCCTGATCAAGGCCGACTTGGGCAAAGCCGGCGCAAGCCATGACCACTAGGGGACCCTCATGTTCGAAAAAATAATTCGTTTTGCCATTGATCAGCGCTGGCTGGTGCTGGTGATGACACTCGGAATGGCAGTGTTGGGTATCTTTAGTTATCAGAATTTGCCGATCGATGCCGTTCCCGATATTACTAATGTGCAAGTTCAAGTAAATACTGCAGCACCTGGGTATTCGCCGCTGGAATCCGAGCAGCGCATCACGTTTCCGATCGAAATCGTCATGGCCGGCCTACCCAACCTGCAGCAGACCCGATCGCTGTCGCGCTATGGGTTGTCGCAAGTCACCGTGATTTTCAAGGACGGTACCGACATCTACTTCGCGCGCCAGCTCGTCAATGAGCGCATCCAACAGGCCAAGGGCAAATTACCGGCGGGCATCGAACCTAGCATGGGGCCAATCTCCACCGGTCTGGGGGAAATTTTCATGTGGACGGTCGAATCCAAGGAAGGTGCGCGCAAAGCCGATGGCTCACCCTACACTTCCACCGATCTGCGCGAAATCCAGGACTGGATCATCAAACCGCAGCTGCGCCATGTGCCCGGCGTGACCGAAATCAACAGCATTGGTGGTTACGTGAAGGAATTTCAAGTCGCGCCGCTCCCGGACAAATTGGTGGCTTACAGTCTGACGCTGCAAGACCTGATTGCGGCGCTCGAACGTAATAATAACAACGTCGGGGCTGGTTATATCGAAAAGCGCGGCGAGCAGTATCTGATCCGCGCGCCTGGTCAGATAGCCTCCATTGAAGACATCGGCAACATAATTGTTAGCAGCCAACAGGGCGTTCCTATCCGGATTCGAGAAGTGGCCGAAGTCGGCATCGGCAAAGAACTACGGACCGGTGCCGCAACCGAGAACGGCCGCGAGGTGGTGCTCGGCACCGTGTACATGCTGATCGGCCAGAACAGCCGAATAGTCTCCCAAGCCGTCGCCAAGCGCCTGAAAGAGATCAACCGCACGCTGCCACAAGGCGTGGTAGCCAACGAGGTCTATAACCGCACGATTCTGATCGACAAGGCCATCAACACCGTTAAAAAAAATCTGATCGAAGGAGCGCTTCTAGTGATTGCGATCCTGTTTCTATTTCTCGGCAACATCCGCGCCGCCATTATTACTGCCCTGGTAATTCCGTTGGCTATGCTGTTCACCTTTACCGGCATGGTTACTAACAAGGTTAGCGCCAACCTGATGAGCCTGGGGGCTCTGGACTTCGGCATTATCATCGACGGTGCCGTGGTGATTGTAGAGAACTGCATACGGCGGCTCGCCCATGCGCAAACCGTGGCGGGCCGTGCATTAACTCCCGATGAGCGCTTTCATGAGGTATTTGCAGCCTCCAAGGAAGCGCGTAGACCACTTTTGTTTGGCCAGCTAATTATCATGGTGGTATATCTGCCAATATTTGCACTCTCTGGAGTGGAAGGAAAAATGTTCCACCCGATGGCGTTTACTGTGGTGGCTGCTTTGCTGGGAGCCATGATTCTGTCGGTCACGTTTATTCCTGCGGCGGTATCGGTGCTGATTGGCCACCAAATTAGCGAAAAAGAAAATCGTTTGATGATCCTGGCCAAACGCGGCTACCAGCCGATGCTTAATTTTGCAATGCTTAACAAGCAGTTGGTGTTAATTGTGGCGATTGTAGCAGTGATACTTAGCGGCCTGCTTGCCACGCGCATGGGCAGCGAATTCGTGCCGAGTCTAAACGAAGGCGATATCGCACTGCATGCACTGCGCGTTCCCGGAACCAGCCTGTCACAGGCGATCGAAATGCAAGCTGAACTGGAGCGAACAATCAAGCAGTTTCCCGAGGTCGACAGGATTTTTGCCAAGATGGGAACCGCCGAAATTGCCACTGACCCCATGCCGCCTAACGTTGCCGACAATTTCGTGATGATGAAAGCGCAAAAAGAGTGGCCCGATCCGGGCCGTAGCAAAGCCGACCTGATTGATGCCATGCGGCAAGCGGTGACCAAAGTTCCCGGCAACAACTATGAGTTCACCCAGCCGATCCAGATGCGGTTCAATGAGTTGATATCCGGCGTTCGCAGCGACGTGGCCGTAAAGGTGTTCGGCGATGACATGGGCACAATGAACAATACCGCCGATGAAATTTCAAACGTGCTGGCTAAGATTCCCGGCGCAACGGATGTCAAAGTTGAGCAAACTACGGGTTTGCCAATACTTACCATCAAGATAGATCGTGAAAAAACCGCTCGCTATGGCGTCAGTGTTGGGGATGTGCAGGATACGATTGCAATTGCGATGGGCGGCCAGAAAGCCGGAGTATTATTTCAGGGCGACCGCCGCTTCGACATTGTCGTGCGTCTACCTGAAAAGCTGCGAAGTGATATGGAGGCGCTCAAACGATTGCCGATTCGTTTGCCTGATAATCAAGCCAATGACCGATTTCGCTCCAACTATTTGCAACTTGGTGACGTTGAACACTTTGGGACCATTGGTCGCCCCCCATCTAACTATATACAACTGAGTGAAGTCGCGGACATTGAAGTGGTGCCTGGACCGAACCAGATCAGTCGCGAGAACGGCAAACGTCGCGTAGTGGTAACAACTAACGTAAGAGAACGGGATATTGGCTCGTTCGTCACCACAGCCGAACAGGAGATTCAGCAGAAGGTCCCAATACCTACTGGCTATTGGACAACTTGGGGCGGCACCTTCGAGCAAATGCAATCAGCGGCAAAGCGTCTGCGGATTGTGGTCCCTGTCGCCCTACTTCTAGTATTTATGCTGTTGTTTGCGATGTTTAATAACGTGAAGGATGGGCTACTCGTATTCACCGGCGTGCCGTTTGCCTTGACCGGCGGGATACTGGCGCTGTGGCTGCGGGATATTCCGCTTTCTATTTCGGCGGGGATAGGCTTCATTGCGTTGTCAGGCGTTGCGGTACTCAATGGCCTTGTGATGATCTCCTACATTCGATCTTTGCGCGATGAAGGCATGCATCTTGATGCAGCGATCCAGGAGGGGGCGCTCACCCGCTTGCGCCCGGTACTGATGACCGCACTGGTGGCCTCTCTGGGCTTCGTGCCAATGGCGATCGCGATCGGCACTGGTGCCGAAGTACAACGCCCTCTCGCGACGGTTGTGATTGGAGGCATTTTGTCATCAACTGCACTGACGTTACTGGTCCTGCCGATACTGTATCAATTGGCACACCAGAGAGAAAGCGTTCGTCTACGGCATGAACATGATGAACCATTCCGCCCACACGATTTCAAAGGTACCACCTAAAATTTACAGCGTAGTAGATGTTATGGTCGAGCAAGCCATGGGTTCACCCATACTCACCATAACATCGACCGTGAGAAAACTGCTCGCCTTGGCGTCAACCTGACTGAAGAATTTATAGGAAGTAATTGCGGTGGGTGGGCGAAAAGCCAGCGTACAATTTCAGGACGACCGATGCTTCGACATCATCGTGCGCTTGCCTGAGAAGCTGTGTTTCGATATCAAGGTACCCGAACATCTGCCGATTCGTTTGCCATTATGAAACCCGTTCCCGCCTCTACAACATTTTTTGGAGAAACATCATGTTTAAGGGCATCCCTAAAAATTCAGATTTACGAATATCCTTTTCACGGCTTGCTTGCATTTGGTCTACCAGACCAGGGTTGAAAGTAACTGGCGGATTTTCGTTAGATAATAAATAAGGAATTTGCTTATTCTCTTTTTCTGGCTACCGTCATATTATTTAGTCAATACAAATTCCAGCAACAATATTACCAAGCACACTAGTCAAGTGTGCATACGATGATTATTTAAGTATCGCTGGGTTTTTGCTATATGGCTTAACGCACAGATAAACTCATGCAGCATGAGTAAACTATAAATTATTTATAAAAAAATCAATAACGTAATAGGTTTCACTTAAACAGCTGGATTCTACTTAAAAAAACTGACATACAAAAAATTTATAGAACATTACAACCGGGTGAGATGGAATGACAATCTATAGTGGTTCCCTTAAGCAAGCAATGTTATGTGTGGCACTGTCTATGCCCGTGAATGTCTATGCCGCAAGTGATAAAGAATTGAGCGACATCCGCGAACAGATCAAACAACTGAAAGACAATTACGAACAACGCATCACGCAACTCGAACAACGTCTGCAACAAGCCGAGGCCGGCCGCCAAGCCGAGGCCACCCGCCAAGCCGAAGCCCAGATTGTGCAAGCACAAGTCCCCGTACAACAGCCTAACCGTCCTGCGGCCTCTAGTGTGAGCGCGTACAATCCGGCCCTCTCGCTGATCCTGAGTGGCACCTATCAAAATTTTAAGCAAGATCCGGACGTGCCCACCACCGGCTTTGCCATGGCTCCCAACGACCACGGTTATACCAAAGGGTTCAGCCTGCAGGAAACAGAGATAAGTCTTATTGCAAACATCGACCCGCGGTTCCGTGGCGAAGCTAAACTTGCCTTATCGCCTGACGACGGCATAGGTGTAGAGAATGCCTTTGTACAAACCACCACGCTGGGCAATGGCTTCAATCTAATGTTTGGGCGATTTTTTTCCCATCTGGGTTACTTGAACGAGGTACATGCCCATGCATGGGATTTCGTTGACCAGCCACTAGTTTATCGCACATTCTGGAACAACCAGCTAAGTGAAGACGGCGTGCAGTTAAGGTGGCTGGCGCCAACCGACACCTTCATTGAACTTGGTGCCGAAATCGGCCGAGGACTCAGCTACCCGGGCACTAATCGGCAAAAAAATGGTGTGGGTTCAAGCGTACTGTTCGCGCATGTCGGTTCTGATGTGGGTGACAGCAACAGTTGGCTCGCGGGTATTTCTTTGCATCAGACCACGCGTGAAAACGCACAATCTGACGGTGTGCCCGATTTACACGATACACCAGGTGGCGTAAGTAACCTGTTCACTGGTGATAGCAAGACCGCCGGAGTAGATTTCGTGTGGAAATACGCGCCGAGCGGTAATATCCGTCTAACGAACTTTAAGCTACAAGGCGAATATTTCCGGCGCCGTGAAGACGGCACGCTCACTTATAACCTTACAACTCCAGACAGTTACGCAGTTGCACAATCTGGCTGGTATTTGCAAGGCGTTCATCAATTCATGCCACGTTGGCGGGTAGGCCTGCGATATGACCAGCTTAATTCTGGAACAGCTCAGGTCGGCTTCCTGAATGCTTCCAATATTATCAGCGACTATGGCTATACCCCCAGGCGCACTACAATAATGTTTGACTACAGTCCAAGCGAATTCTCTCGCATGCGCGTACAGTTGGCTCAAGACAATTCTCGGCAGGATCTGACCGATACGCAAATTTTTGTGCAATATATTATGAGTTTGGGTGCGCACGGCGTACACAAGTTTTAGTTAACCGTCAGGGCCGTAAAAGAGGCTATGCAGTCAATGGAAACAAGATGCCTTCCATGTTTGCCTGACAAAACCCAAAGGAGAACACCATGAAAAAAATATTTTTCACTTTAATGTACTTACTGCTGGTAGCGCTCACCAAGCCTGTAAATGCAGCACTGGAAGTTTTCGCCTGCGAACCGGAATGGGCAGCGCTGACAAAGGAGCTGGCGGCAAACAAGGTTAACATCTATACCGCTACCAACGCGATGCAAGACCCGCACTACGTGGAAGCACGCCCCAGCCTGATCTCCAGGGCACGACGTGCACAACTGGTGGTGTGCACCGGTGCCGAACTGGAACTGGCTTGGCTACCGCTCATTCTGCGCGAATCTGGAAATGTCAACGCAACCCCCGGTAAGCCCGGTTACTTCGACGCCTCAACCTATGTGCACATGCTGGAAACCCCCATTCGCCTGGATCGCGCCTTGGGCGACCTGCATGCATTAGGCAACCCGCATATTCATCTAGATGCGCGCAACTTTTTCCCTATCGCACAGGCGCTGTCGGCACGGCTGGTCGAGCTCGATCCCGCCAACACGGCGTTCTACCAAAGCCAACTGCAGGCCTTCAAGCAAGCTTGGCAAACCGCAATAACACGCTGGGAAAAACAGGCCGCCCCACTAAAAGGGCAACCCTATGTCGCACAGCACCAGGCTTACTCTTATCTGAATGCATGGTTGGGGCTGAAACAAGTTGCCGTGCTGGAACCCAAGCCCGGCATGGAACCCAGCGTGTCACACCTGTCTCAAGTGATTGTGCAGTTGCAGCAATCTCCGGCGAAGATGGTAGTTCGTTCGGCCTATCAAAATCCAAAGCCATCAAAATGGATTGCCGAACGCGCGCACATTCGTGAAGTAATTTTGCCGTTCAGTGTAGGTGCCACGGAAGGCTCCAAAGATTTGTTCGGTCTGTTTGACGACACCATCGCACGTTTGCTGGCGGGAATGACACCTAGTTAAATTTCTCATCCTCTCTTTCCATCCTTCTTTCATTTAATATGATGGCATGTGGAGAATGAGGTTTTAGGAGTACAAAAGATGAATATGGTCGATCTTGAAATCCTGTTGCCCGCCTTCATTGCCGGGCTCTTGGTACTCGCCACCCATGTCCCACTCGGCATGAAGGTGTTAGCGCGCGGCATTATCTTCGCCGACATTACCGTGGCACAGATCGCGGGGCTTGGCGTAGTCGTCGCAGGACTGCTGGAACTGACCGAATATCCGCTCGCAGTGCAAGCAATGGCAGCCACCAGTGCCCTGCTAGGCGCAGAACTGCTAACCTTTATAGAACGCAAACTACCAGAAGTTCAGGAAGCCTGCATTGGTTTGATGTTCGTACTCGCCGCCAGCGGCAGCATCCTGCTGATGAGCCGCGACACCCAAGCCGGCGAGCATATTAAAGACTTGCTGGTCGGGCAAATCCTGTGGGTGAGCAAAACCCAGCTCATAGCAACGGCGATCCTCACTGCCACTTTGCTGGCGCTGTGGATCGTGGTTAACAAACGATTTGGCAGCATGGGTTTCTATACACTATTCGCGCTGGCTGTGACCGCCTCGGTACAACTGGTTGGCGTGTATCTAGTGTTCGCCAGCCTCATCGTCCCCGCACTCGCCACACACAATCTGCAACGGAAACGACAACGCATGATCGTTGCCTTCACGGTAGGTGCCTCAGGTTATGCTGGAGGGCTACTGCTGTCGGTATGGCTAGATCTACCCAGCGGTGCAGCCATCGTATGGGCGATGTCGCTGGTGGGGGCGGCGGTGCTTTTCCGAAATCGCAAGCGACTTGCCAATTGAAAGACACATGCCGGATGCAGCAGCGCTTGGCCCCGGGATTCTAGAAGAGCGATGAACCCGCTATACCGGTAAAGCCGGACTCTCTTGGCGCATCAAAGAGACATATGTCAATATCAGCGACAAGCGGGTGTATCTGAATCGGGAAAACAGCGATGGGCATACAGTTGATTTCAGATTGACCAATCTACCCGACTAGATAGCGGCTAAACATTATCGTGTCCGCGTGCGTAACCAATCACGCCTGTCAGGAAACGTACCATTGCATAGCTGATGCGCATCATCAAATGCATCCATATACCATGCTCGCGCCACACAGAATGAGAAATCAACCGGGCGCTGTGCGCAATCTCTTGCAACAAATCGGTACGCAATGATTCAGCAAACCCTGCATCGCGAACTACCAGGTTAGCTTCGCGCGCCAACCATAGACTGAATGGGTCTATATTGGATGAACCTACGGTTGCCCAATAGCCATCCACCACCGCCACCTTGGCGTGCATAAAACTGGCGTGATATTCGTGAATTTCCATACCTGCTCGCAATAATTCGTCATAAAGTGCACGCGTAGCAAAGTGCTGCAGGCGATATTCCACCTGCCCTTGCAACAACAACACAACGCGCACTCCGCGTCGAGCCGCATTTAGCAAAGCATGGCGGAAGCGTAGTCCAGGCAGAAAATAGGCATTGGCAATGATGATTTCTCGCCGGGCACCGGCAATGGCTTTGAGATAAGCGTGTTCAATGTCGTGACGGTGACGCAAGTTGTCACGCAACACGAAAGCCACTTTGTATTGCTCAGTATTCTTGTGCGGGGCCAGCAGTTTTACGCGCTCGCGCTGCCGCCGAAAATTTATCCACGACACCAGCGTCCACAAACGCCGCATTACGAAATGTATATGCCCTGCCGTATCTCCCCGCACCTCAACTGAATAATCCAGACGCGGCGCTACAATCCGACCACCCGGCACATCATTGATGATATTGATGCCGCTTACAAAAGCGATATGCTCATCTACCAGCGCCAGCTTGCGATGCAAACGGCGCAGGCGGTGGCGGCGCATGTTGAAGCGCGCGATTTCCGGGCGATACCACAACACTTCCACGCCCGCCCCGCGAAGCTCACTCACCCACTTATCCGGCAAATCGGCCGAGCCGTAACCATCCAGCAGCAAATGCACCATCACGCCACGCCTGGCCGCGCGCTGCAATGCCTGCGAGACCTGACGACCGCAGGTATCGGCGGCATAAATATAAGTTTCCAGATAAACCGTGCGGGTCGCGGCATCTATCGTCGCAATCAGGCGCGGAAAATATTCCTCACCGTTGCGTAACAGAGTCAGGATATGACCGTCAACCAGATGCGTACTGCTCATAGGGCGAGCGTTGCGGACAGTGCTACATGGTCTGAAATTTTTCTCCACGCATGCACCTCACAGCGCTGAATCTCCAGCCCGCGCACATAAATGCGATCCATACGCAGTAGCGGTATGCCCGCCGGAAAACTGCGTGCCGGGCTGCCAAGATTTGCTTCAAACACCTCATGCAATTGCAATTCATGGGCTAACAGACGACTGGCATTGTTGCGCCAGTCATTAAAATCACCCGCGACAATAAGTCGCGCATCCAGCGGTACCATCTGCTTGATACGCTCAATCAGCGCATTAAATTGCACCCCGCGGCCACGTTTGAATAAACCAAAATGTACACAAATGCAATGCAGTGGTTGACTGATTTCCCTTTGATCAGTTTTTGGCAGGTCAATTACACAATGCAGCAGGCCTCGACTCTCAAAGCGATGCGCGGAAATATCCAGATTGTCCCACTCCACAATCGAGTAGCGGCTCAAGAGGGCATTTCCGTGATGCCCGCCTATATATACGGAATTCTTTCCATACGCATGGTGCGGCCATATCTGGTCAGCCAGAAACTCATGTTGCGACGAAGTGGCGTAGCCATGGAGATACCGTACATCGCGGCTGTTCTCGCCCTGCACCTCCTGCAGGAACACGATATCGGCGTTGAGGTCACGCAAGCGTTCGCGCAATTCGTGCAGCACAATACGCTGGTTGAAATGGGACAAGCCCTTGTGAATGTTGTAAGTAACAATGTTCAGTGTGGTCATAAGTGGCTCATCAATACCGCATCAGCAAACCACATATCATTACAATATACGCAATGAGCGTGTTATTAGCCGCAAACATCCGTCAGGCGTTGCCTATGCCTCGGGTGGGAAGGTTGATTTGACGCGCGAAATCCAACATGCGTTCGATAGCGACCTTGGCACGACGCCCGATTACCGGATCAACATGTATCTCATTCTTCCCACTTTCCAACGCTTGAGCCAGATTCAGCAACCCGTTCATCGCCATCCACGGACAGTGATTACAGCTAATGCAAGTCGCGCCATCTCCAGCCGTAGGCGCTTCAAGAAACACCTTGTCAGGCGACAAAGTTTTCATCCTGTGCAGAATACCGTTATCGGTCGCCACAATAAACTTGTTCGCAGCCAAAGTTTGTGTTGCCTTAATAAGCTGCGTAGTGGAGCCCACCACATCAGCAAGCTGAACCACTGCCGGGGGAGATTCCGGATGCACTAGCACCTTGGCATCCGGGTGTTGTACCTTAAGTTCAGCCAACTCCTTGGCCTTGAACTCGTCATGCACAACACATGAACCTTGCCACAGCAACATGTCGGCGCCACTTTGTTGCTGAATGTAATTGCCCAGATGACGATCCGGTGCCCATAATATCTTCTGCCCCTGCTCCTTGAGATGCTTAACAATGGGCAACGCGATAGAACTGGTTACCACCCAGTCGGCGCGCGCTTTCACCGCCGCACTGGTATTGGCATATACCACCACGGTACGATCCGGGTGTGCGTCACAGAATGCAGTAAACTCCTCCACCGGACAACCAAGATCAAGCGAACAGTTTGCATCCAGATCGGGCATTAACACGCGCTTTTCCGGGTTGAGGATTTTCGCTGTCTCGCCCATGAAACGCACCCCCGCCACCACTAACGTTTGTGCGGGATGTTGATGGCCGAAATTGGCCATATCAAGAGAATCAGATACACAACCGCCAGTAGCATCGGCCAAATCCTGCAAGTCCGGATGCACATAATAGTGCGCCACCAGCACTGCATCCTGTTCTTTTAACAGTCGTTTGATGCGCTCGATCAGCATGGCTTTTTCATCGGGCTCCGGTTCGCGCGGCTTCTTCGCCCACGCTGTCGAAGTGGCGCAGCCGGGATGATCATAGGCAATCGATATCATGCCATGCCTCTCAATTTCCTTCATTTGAAAATCTTTCATTCACTATGCATGGGCGGTTTCAGCCCCCCGCTCTTTCTCTTTCAGGCAACTGCAAAATTGCTTCGCGGTTGCTTGGCGAAAATACCAGCCCAGCAGCTTCCTGCCAAGGCAACCATTTATAACTGAGATGCTCCCGCGGTGACAATTGGACAGGAAGCACGTAGGGTAATTCCAATCCAAATACATGCTCGGTGTTGTGCCGAGTACCGGGCGCATAGCGGTGCTGCCATTTTGCATAAATTTCATAGATATTTTTGGCCTGCCAATCCACCAAGGTATATTGATTGGCATCCAAGCCAGTTTCCTCAAACACTTCACGCACAGCTGTCTCGCACAAAGACTCGCCTTCATCTTGGCTACCGGTGACTGATTGCCAAAAGCCTGGGTGATCAGCGCGTTCCAGAAGCAACACCTCGAAATCCAAGGTATAAATCACCACTAACACCGAAACTGGTAATTTATATTGCATGAATGGCGCTAGCAGAAAAAAATCCAGAACGGTTTATCTTGCGATTTCCAAAAAGCTATCGTATCAGCAAAAATTTCCATAGCAATATTATGATCCTCAGCAGCCATCCCGAGTGTGTCATTTTCGATACGCAACAGCAGCACATAACCGAAAGCGGGTTGCCAAGAAAGATCACTCAATGTATCGGCCAGCGCATCCCAATTACTCCCAAACCAATCTGGCACACGGACTGCCTGAGCGATGGCAGCGATAAAGTTTTCCTTGCCCTCTATCTCAGCCAGATCAACCTCGAACAAGACGCAACCTGCCTCTGCCACTGCAGCATACAACTCGTCCAAGCGGCAACCCAGCCGGTATGCACCCGCCTCTTTTACATCTTTTAAGCGTAGCGACAAATTATCCATGTTATTCCATGATGCGCCGGAAAGTCTGGTAATGGTCCGCGCTGTAATAACACTCAACAGGTTGGCCACAGACAATGCGCCGTGCGCCACGATTGCGTACTCCAGGCGTTTTCACCGTAAATTCACGATAATAGCCACGCTCGCGCTTGGGCAGCCGTTTTTCGAAATTACTGAATATCACGCCATCACGCGCATATGAAAACGGGCCACCCTGCTTAATGAGATGCAAGGTTTCTCGCCCTTCCAGCGGCAACGCGGACACAGCAATAACCCGCATTTCACGGTCATTATATGATCCTAACGCATCAGCATAAGTTTGTACTGAAACCAATGCTAGCAGCATTGCGAACAAGAAAAATAAAAAATGCAGGATGAACCGCGCGCTAACCATTCTCATCTTATGAGTCTCCGCTACATGTTCATGCAGAACGCTAAACTCATTCTAGCTATCTCACAATATTTTGATGCAAGAACGTACCCCGCAGATATTCTTTCCAAATTTTAATCGCATTACGCTGCTTGCTCGTTTATATCCACGTCTAATATTGATAAGTCTGTTATGACTTCAACTTCTTCCATGTTCTGCAACACAAACGGTCAACACTGCCACACTACTCCTTCGTTACTTCCACCGTCGTTTGCACTTTCTGACGCAAACGAATATGCAGCTCGTGCAGTTGTTTCTCGTCAACGGCACTGGGCGCTTGGGTTAGCAGACACTGCGCGCGTTGGGTCTTGGGGAAAGCGATCACGTCACGAATCGATTCCGAGCCGCTCATCAGAGTAACGATGCGATCCAAGCCGAAGGCCAGCCCGCCGTGCGGTGGCGCGCCATATTGCAGTGCATCGAGCAGGAAGCCAAATTTAAGTTGTGCCTCTTCCGCACCGATGTTGAGCGCGCGGAATACTAATGACTGAGTTTCTTCCTTATGAATACGTACCGAGCCACCACCAAGTTCCCAACCGTTTAACACGATGTCGTATGCCTTCGCCAGACAACGTCCGGGATCGTTTTCCAACAGGTGAAGGTGCTCGTCCTTGGGCGCAGTGAACGGGTGATGGCAGGCATCCCAACGCTTGGCCTCGTCATCGTATTCAAACATGGGGAAATCCACCACCCACAGCGGGGTCCATGCTGCGTCACTGACATATTTTTTCTCATGACCAATCTTGGTGCGTAACGCGCCGAGCGCGTCATTTACTACCTTGGCCTTGTCCGCTCCGAAGAAAATCAAGTCGCCATTCTGTGCACCTGTACGAGCTATAATTATTTTCAGCGCCTCTTCATTCAGGTTCTTCACGATAGGCGATTGCAGGCCAGCTTCGTTCAACTGAGTCACGTCATTAACTTTAATGTAGGCCAAGCCGCGTGCACCGTAGATGCCAACGAATTTGGTGTATTCATCAATCTCGCCGCGCGTAAATGAGCCACCACCAGGCACACGCAACGCTGCCACGCGCCCGTTAACTTGATTGGCAGGCGCAGAAAATACCTTAAATGCCACATCTTTTACCGCATCTGTGACATCAGTGATTTCAAGTGTCACTCTCAAATCGGGCTTATCTGAACCGAAGCGCGCCATCGCCTCAGCGTGAGAAATACGCGGAAACGGATTGGGCAAAATAGTACCCAACACCTCTTTGAATACGGTGCGAAGCATTTCTTCCATCAGCATCATAATCTGCTCTTCGCCCAGAAATGAGGTCTCAACGTCCACCTGAGTAAATTCCGGTTGGCGATCTGCGCGCAAATCTTCGTCGCGGAAACATTTAGTAATTTGATAGTAACGATCAAAACCTGCCACCATGAGCAGCTGCTTGAATAGCTGCGGCGACTGCGGCAACGCAAAAAACTCGCCTGCATGAACGCGCGATGGCACCAGATAATCGCGCGCGCCTTCCGGTGTGGATTTGGTCAGCATAGGCGTTTCAATATCGATAAAACCCTTTGCATCCAGGAAACGGCGAAACGCCATTGCCGTCTTGTAGCGCAGTTTAAGATTTTTCTGCATCTGCGGACGTCGCAGGTCAATCACGCGGTGCGTCAGGCGCACGTTCTCCGACAGATTTTCGTCATCCAGCTGGAACGGCGGCGTAAGTGCAGCATTCAACACTTCGATTTCATGGCATAGAATTTCGATCTCACCGCTACCAAGGTTGCTGTTGGAGCTACCTTCTGGACGGCGACGTATGCGCCCGCTAATACGCAGTACGAATTCGCTGCGCACCGATTCAGCAATTTTGAACATGTCAGCACGGTCCGGGTCACATACCACTTGGGCCAGTCCTTCGCGGTCGCGAAGATCAATAAAAATTACCCCGCCGTGGTCACGGCGACGGTGTGCCCAGCCACACAAAGTAACAGCCTGGCCAAGATTTGAAACGTTAAGTTGTCCGCAGTAATGAGTTCGCATATTTTCAATAAGTTAATCTAATAAATCGGGGAATTGTGTTAGTTTTCTGACGGGTAAGGCGTAGCAGGAGTAGCAACTACGCCCATTGAAATAATGGATTTTAGAGCCACATCCACGCTAATGTTGATCTCGATGGTATCAGCACGGCGCACGTAGAAATAAAACCCGTTTACCGGGCTAGGTGCGGTGGGAATGAATACCCCCACATACTCATCTTTAAGTTGTCGCGTCACCTCACCCGGGATAGCGGTCTGGAATGCCAACGACCATGCCTCGGGGTGAGGATACCGCACCAGCAGCACCTTACGAAAGGCAAGTCCGTTGCTGGACAGTAGCGTATCGCTAACTTGTTTCACGCTGTGATAAATGCTACTTACCACAGGAATGCGGCGTAGCAGGCCTTCCCAGTAACTCAACAGACGCTGTCCGAGAACATTGTGCACCAACAAACCGGTACCGAGCACGATCACTACCGTGAGAATAACGCCCAAGCCGGGAATATGAATACCGAGCAGTTTATCTGGATACCAATTCACTGGCAGTAGCAGCAGACTCTGGTCTAGCGTACTAATCGTCAGGTCCAGAACCCAGATGGTAATGCCAAGCGGAACCCACACCAATAGTCCGGTGAGCAAATACTTCTTCACCCGTTGCCACCCGCAGTCGGCGTGGCAGAACTAACTGTGTTGGCAGCTGATTCCGATTTAGCTTCTGGCTTGCTGCCCGAACTCTTAAAATCCGTGGCATACCAACCACTTCCCTTGAGTTGAAAGCCAGCAGCTGAAAGCTGTTTGCTGAATGTAGGCTTGCCACATGCAGGACATACGGTCAACGGCGTATCGCTGATCTTTTGCATGACATCTTTTTGTACACCACAACTGCTGCAACGATATTCGTAAATAGGCATGGCATCCTCCTGTTAGGAATCAAAAAGGCGTACATTATACCGCAGCCTCACGCCAGATGCCTGACTCCAACCCATCCAGTGTCCACTCGCCGATCCGGTAACGGATCAAGCGCAAAGTAGGGTAACCCACCGCGGCTGTCATGCGGCGTACCTGACGGTTCTTGCCCTCGCGAATAATCAGTTCCAGCCAACTGGTTGGTTTATCTTTACGCTCGCGGATCGGAGGAGTTCGCCGCCATAAGTTTACCGGTTCTTCCATCAACCTTGCCATAGCAGGCAAGGTAACAAAATCAGGCAGTTTTACCCCACTGCGCAATTGAGCTAATGCCGTCTCGCTTGGCTTTCCTTCCACTTGCACCCAATAAATCTTAGCCAACTTGTAGAGTGGATCTGTAATGCGGTGTTGCAACACACCGTCATCAGTGAGCAACAGCAAACCTTCACTGTCCGCATCCAGCCGTCCCGCTGGATACAAATCAGGAACCGCGATATAATCCGCCAGCGTTGGATGCAGACCGTCGCGGCTAAACTGGCATATCACGCCATAAGGTTTGTTGAACAACAGGATGCGGCTCATCCGACTTTTCCACTTACTAAAATAATCCATATTACCCCAAGCTTTTCATCGGGGAGCGAAAATACATGACCCAACACATCAAGGTGCCGTCTCAAGGCCAGAAAATTACCGTCAACAAAAACTACAAGCTAAACGTGCCAGATCAACCCATCATTCCTTTCATTGAGGGTGATGGTACAGGCGTGGATATCACCCCTGTTATGCGACACGTGGTGGATGAGGCAGTCGCCAAGGCTTACAATGGTAAACGCCAAATCGCATGGATGGAAGTATATGCTGGCGAGAAAGCTGTAAATATCTATGGCAACGATACATGGCTGCCGGATGAGACGGTGGAGGCAGTGCGCGACCATGTTGTGTCCATTAAAGGCCCGCTCACCACCCCTACTTCCGGCGGTATGCGCTCGCTCAATGTGGCGTTGCGTCAGATCCTTGACCTATATGTATGCCTACGTCCAGTACGCTGGTTCGAGGGCGTACCTACCCCAGTGACAGCACCAGAAAAAGTGGACATGGTAATCTTCCGTGAAAACACTGAAGATATTTATGCAGGTATTGAATGGGAAGCTGGTTCACCAGAAGCGAAAAAATTAATCCATTTTTTACAAAATGAAATGGGCGTCACAAAAATCCGTTTTCCAGAATCCTCTGCTATCGGCATCAAGCCGGTGTCCATCGAAGGTAGTGAACGTTTAATTCGTCGCGCCATTCAGTATGCCATAGATCATAAACGCAAATCCGTCACCCTGGTACATAAGGGCAACATAATGAAGTTCACAGAAGGCGGCTTCAAGAAATGGGGCTATGAACTCGCCAAGCGAGAATTCGGTGGGGTAGAAATCGACGGCGGGCCATGGCTGAAATTGCCCGAAAAATATGGAAGCGGAGGCATCATCATTAAAGACGTTATTGCCGACGCTTTTCTACAACAAATTTTGTTGCGTCCTGCAGAATATGACGTTATCGCCACCTTGAATCTCAACGGTGACTACATATCTGATGCACTGGCGGCAGAAGTCGGCGGTATTGGAATCGCGCCGGGCGCCAATCTGTCTGATAGTATTGCAATGTTTGAAGCCACCCACGGCACCGCTCCGAAATATGCTGGCAAAGATTACGTCAATCCCGGCTCACTGATTCTCTCAGCAGAGATGATGCTGCGCCATATCGGCTGGTCGGAAGCCGCCGATCTAATTATCAAGGGCATGAACGGGGCAATCGCCGCCAAGACCGTCACCTATGATTTCGCACGGCTGACACAAGGGGCACAACAAATATCTTGCTCTGCATTCGGCGAAGCAATAGTTAAAAACATGTAAAAGACAGAGTAAGTTGATTGGGCAAGACCAAGAATTTATCTTTACAGTCACCCTCAATCAGCTGAAAGCGGTGTTTTTAACTTTAAGGCTCTAGAATAAAGTGCACTCTCTTGTTTCATCTGTTGACATAGCCTCATCTTTTTCGACCGCATATCTAACGCGGGGACGTCAATATTATCGTGAGAACAAAGTCACGGCGCTAAGTATCAGCCAAAATGGCGCCTTGGTTACCGCACTTGTCGCAGGTTCAAATAAAAACCGGTATCACGTCAATATCCTACTGCAGACGCAACCGGGAGGTCATGTATTGGTCAACGGGGAATGCAGTTGCCCGGTGGGCTACAACTGCAAGCATGTTGTCGCAACGCTGATCAAGGCTCAAGCGGAACCTCCACTTGAAGTTCCTGCGCCAGCTAATACAGCATTGCCGAATGCTACGGACTTGCCATATGAAATTTCCATCTGGCTAAACGAAGTGTCGCGTGCGGCCATGCCGGCAATAGGCCGCGATAACTTGCCAGTGAACGTGTTGCAGCGTTTACTGTACGTTTTAAAATTAAGTGACACCAAGCCAGCGAGAGTGGAGGTAACATTTTTCACTGCCAGATTGCTCAAGGCCGGGGGGTTTGGCAAAAAAACGCTTCATAATTCCATAGCCAATATTTTTATCGGCGCTGCGCCACCCTATTTTACCGAACGGGATCAGGAAATCATCGCTGCATTAAACCTGATGCGTGCGACAGGAGGCTACTTAGCTGGTGCACAGGGTGCCCGATGGATGACAGAAATGATCACCACTGGCAGGTGCTTCTGGGAAATACCTGATTCCGAGCCTCTGTCCTTTGGTGAAAAATGCGTCACGCAGCCTGTTTGGACCATGGACACACAGGGGAACCAGCGACTACATGTTGAAACCACACCACCGTCACAGGTGCTACCGTTTTCTCCCCCTTGGTATGTCAATGAAGTCTCATCGGTCTGCGGCGAATTGGATATCGGCCTGCCCGACGAAATTGCTTGCGCTCTGGTTAGCGCACCAGCGATTCCATCAGCACTGGCCGGCCGTATCAGTGATGAATTGACACAAAAGTTGCCCGGTATAAAGGTTCAGCTGCCGCAGGTACTGCGGGAAAGAGCGGTAAGCGATCGACACCCTGTTCCATGTTTACGTTTTTACACAGTAGCATTGAATCCGCCTCCTTATTTGAACTCTTTCCACTTTAACGATGACCATGACGATGAGCCGAAAACACTCGACTTGGTGCGTCTTGAATTCGACTATGGTGGCGTGCGGATTGAAGCTATGTCAACCGAAAAGTCAATAGCACAGCGTAGTGGAGATGAATTATTGCGCATCGACCGCGATGTAACCGCCGAAGAGAGTTATGTCGACGAACTTGCCGGTTTGGGATTTTTCTTTGTTGATTTATCAATTTTTTCCGAATTGCATAAAAAGCACAATGGTTCTTTTATTCTAGGTGGGGATGACAAAGAGTGGATCAACTTTTGCCTTTCCAACCTGCCCGATCTGCGAGCCTCTGGCTGGCAGATCGAAATGGAACCAAGCTTCAATTTTCGATTCGCCGAGATTGAAGACTGGACCGCAACCGTAAATGAGGACGGTGGTAGCAATAACTGGTTCAGCATAGAGCTGGGAATTCAGGTAGACGGGCAACCAGTCAACTTGCTGCCTGTTTTGCTGGATTTAATTCGCCAGTTTCCAGAACAAATGAGCATGCAGGCACTGGCAAAGCTTAGCGCCGAAGATTTGCCGCTCATAGCACGCCTTGCTGATGGCCGCTTTGTAACGTTACCGATTTTCCGCATACAAAACATTCTGTCAGTATTGGTGGAGCTTTTCGATAAGGATGCAGTGCATAATTTGCAGCGAATCGAGTTGTCTGCGGTTCAAGCGGGGCGCCTGGCAGAGCTGGAAGATGTTGCGGGTTTGCGCTGGCTGGGCGGCGAGCGTTTACGTGAATTAGGACGCAAGCTGCGCGATTTCCATGGAATTCAGCCGGTTGCGCCGCCTGCTGGTCTGAAAACCGATTTGCGGGGCTATCAACTAGACGGGCTTAACTGGCTGCAATTTCTGCGCGAATATGAGCTGGCCGGCATTCTAGCTGACGATATGGGGTTAGGTAAAACCGTACAGGCCTTAGCCCATCTTCTGGTAGAAAAAGAATCCGGGCGCATGAACAATCCTAGCCTGGTAGTCGCACCCACCAGCCTGATGTTCAACTGGCTGCGGGAGGCAGAGCGTTTTGCGCCGGATTTACGCGTATTGGTATTGCAGGGACAATTGCGCAAGCAACATTTCGAATCTATCGGGGCTTATGACTTGGTGCTCACTACCTATCCCTTGCTACCACGCGACAAAGAGGTGTTGACTGGGCAAGAGTTTCATCTGCTAATCCTTGATGAAGGTCATATTATCAAAAATCCGAAGTCGCAAGCCACTCAAATTGTGCATCAAATCAAAGCACGCCACAGGCTTGCACTGACTGGCACACCGCTGGAAAATCACCTTGGTGAATTGTGGTCGCTGTTCCATTTTCTACTGCCAGGATTATTGGGCGATGACAAAAATTTTCGTAAGCTATTCCGCACGCCCATCGAAAAACTAGATGATAACACCCGGCGCGCCGTGCTTTCACGCCGCATCGCCCCATTCCTGCTGCGCCGCACCAAAGCACAAGTAGCCAAAGAATTACCACCCAAAACAGAAATCATACGCTCCTGCGAACTATCCGGCGCTCAGCGCGACCTGTACGAAACTATCCGGGTAGCAATGCACGAAAAAATACGCTTGGAAATCGACAAGAAGGGCATGAATCGCAGTCATATTATTATTCTTGACGCACTGCTTAAATTGCGTCAAACCTGTTGCGATCCACGCCTGCTTAAATTGCCTGCTGCGAAACAGGTAACGCATTCAGCAAAACTGGATCTCCTTATGTCTTTGCTGCCGGATATGGTGGAAGAAGGACGGAGCATCCTGTTGTTCTCCCAGTTCACCTCTATGTTGGCATTGATCGAATTAGAACTTGTCAAATTTAACTTGCCCTATGTCAAACTTACCGGAGACACCCGCGACCGCGCCACACCAGTACAACGTTTTCAGAGCGGAGAAGTGCCCATCTTCCTGATCAGTCTCAAAGCGGGTGGTGTAGGGCTGAATCTCACCACCGCAGATACTGTAATTCATTATGATCCGTGGTGGAACCCTGCGGTAGAAAATCAGGCTACTGACCGCGCCCATCGCATAGGCCAGGAAAACCCGGTTTTCGTCTACAAGCTCATCACTGAAAGCACGGTGGAAGAAAAAATTGTTGCTATGCAGGAGAAAAAACGTGACTTGGCGCGAGGCATTCTGGATGATAACGGAGAAGCTATCGCTCCTCTTTCCACAGAAGAGTTAGCAATGCTATTCGAGCCGTTGCAAACATTATAGATTCGACCATCAAGCAAATTGCACAGAACATCCGGATTCCGGCCTTCGCGGGCATGACGAATCTCACTACTTGATGGCCGGCTCTATAAGTGAGGTATAAGCAGGGTTAGGATTGGTTCCTGCGATTGATAAAGTCCTGCTAAAATTCCGTGTTTCACATCGATAATGTTATTTGACGATTTTAAATTAATAAAAAAAGCCCGCTCAAGCGGGCTTTTTTAAACCGAGAACCTATTTAAGGGGCCTGAATATTGGCAGCTTGTTTACCTTTAGGACCTTGAACAATATCAAAAGTAACTTTTTGACCCTCTTTAAGAGACTTAAAGCCACTCATAGTAATTGCGGAAAAATGCGCAAATAAATCTTCACTTCCATCATCCGGAGTAATAAAACCATAACCTTTTGCATCATTGAACCATTTTACTGTACCGTTTGCCATGTTTCACTTCCTTAACTAAAAACCGGGTGGATTCCCGTTAAACTGTTTGAATTCCAAGAGCGTACATGGCAAAACCAGTACTGCAGGTAACTTGCATTCAAACACCCATGCACTTTTTACTCCTGTTTGAGCAATTTCGTCAAGACTTATGCACTTTATTTTCAGAATAATTTTCAAAAGTACTTGAAAAAACCTCATTAATCATCGAACATACCGCCATACATAAATGTAACAATAACAACTATGGCAACGAAATATGAAAACACATCCCTACTGAAAGCAGAACGGAGCAAGATCAAACCACCCAAACTATATAAGGTAATATTGTTTAACGACGAGTTCACCACGATGGATTTTGTAATAGAAGTTTTGCAAACTTTTTTTTCGATGAACCGTGAACGCGCCATTCAATTGATGCTCAAAGTACACCATGAAGGGTTGGCAATATGCGGGGTTTATACTAAAGATATCGCAGAAACGAAGGTAGAACAGGTATCGGCATTTGCCAAACAGCACGGACATCCGCTACGATGCGAATTAGAGGAAACATAATTATGATCGCGCAAGAACTTGAAATCAGCCTACACTTGGCGTTCGTCGAAGCACGCCAGAAGCGCTTCCAATTTATCACGGTGGAGCACCTGCTACTTGCCATGCTGGATAACTCTTCTGCGGCGCATGTATTGCGCGCCTGCGGAGCAGATATTGACGAATTGCGCGCGGTATTGACCGATTTTATTAATACTCATACGCCAGTAGCGCCCGGTAGTAGCGAAGTAGACACGCAGCCCACTGTCGGCTTCCAGCGAGTCATCCAGCGCGCCATTTTGCATGTACAATCATCTAACAAGAAAGAAGTTTCCGGCGCCAACATCCTGGTTGCCCTATTTAGCGAAAAAGATTCCCATGCCGTGTTTTTCCTAAACCAGCGTGCTATCACTCGGCTGGATGTAGCAAACTACATTGCACATGGAATTGATAAAGCGGCTCAATCAAGTACCCAGAAATCAACAGATGCCGAAATAGAACAAGAACCGAGCCAGAAGAGCGCCCTGTACGACTACACGCTTGACCTCAACGCACAAGCTTTGGCTGGCAAAATCGACCCCCTAATCGGACGCGAAACCGAGTTGACGCGAGTTATTCAAACCTTGTGTCGCCGCCGCAAGAACAACCCGCTACTGGTCGGTGAGGCTGGTGTGGGTAAGACCGCTATCGCCGAAGGCTTGGCGCGCCGAATTAAGGAAAACAACGTGCCAGAAATTCTCAAAAATGCTCAGATCTATGCATTAGACATGGGCGCACTGCTGGCCGGCACTAAATATCGTGGCGACTTTGAACAACGCCTGAAGGCTGTACTCAAAGAATTAGCCGATGAACCTCATGCCATTCTGTTCATTGACGAAATACATACTCTCATAGGCGCAGGCGCAGCCTCGGGCGGCACCATGGATGCTTCCAACTTACTCAAACCCGCACTTTCAAATGGCACACTTAAATGCATCGGTGCTACTACCTATCAAGAGTATCGCGGCATTTTCGAGAAAGATCATGCGCTATCGCGCCGTTTCCAAAAAGTAGATGTGCCGGAACCCTCAGTTGAGCAGACCATTGAAATTCTAAAAGGATTAAAGTCTCGCTTCGAGACTCATCACGGTATCAAATACAGCGCTGCTGCACTAACCAGCGCGGCCGAGCTTTCATCGCGTTTTATCAATGACAGGCACCTTCCTGACAAAGCAATTGACGTGATAGATGAAGCGGGTGCGGCACAACGCATACTGCCAAAATCAAAGCAGAAAAAACTTATCGGCAAGCATGAAATCGAGGACATCATTGCCAAAATTGCGCGCGTACCCTCACGCACCGTTTCTTCCGATGATCGCAATCTATTGAAAACGCTGGATCGCGATCTCAAGACCGTAGTGTTCGGCCAGAATGCCGCCATTGACGTGCTGGCACGCGCCATAAAAATGTCCCGGAGTGGCTTGGGCAATCCACAAAAACCCATCGGCAGCTTCTTATTCTCTGGCCCAACCGGGGTGGGAAAAACCGAAGTAGCGCGTCAACTTGCCTTTGCAATGGGCATGCCGCTTAACCGCTTTGACATGACTGAATATATGGAACGTCACGCCGTGTCGCGCCTTATTGGAGCGCCACCTGGCTATGTCGGCTTTGACCAGGGTGGTCTACTCACTGAAGCAATCAACAAACAGCCTCATTGCGTGTTACTACTAGACGAAATCGAGAAAGCACACCCGGACATTTTTAATATTCTGTTACAAGTGATGGATCACGGTACACTCACTGACAACAACGGACGCAAGGCAGATTTCCGTAATGTGGTTATTATTATGACCACCAATGCGGGTGCCGATGCGTTAAGCAAGGCACAGATAGGCTTCACAAAGAGCGGAGTGAGCGGTGACGAGACGGCCGAAATCAAGCGGCTATTCACCCCGGAATTCCGTAACCGATTGGATGCTACCATTTCCTTCGCAGCACTGGATAAAGAAGTCATCCTGCGCGTAGTAGACAAATTCCTGATGCAGCTTGAGGAACAACTACAGGAGAAGAAAGTGGAAGTCATCTTCACCGATGCGCTCAAAGACTACCTCGCCAAGACTGGCTTCGACCCACTAATGGGCGCACGCCCGATGGCACGTTTGATTCAGGACACCATACGAAGCGCGCTGGCAGACGAATTATTGTTCGGCAAACTATCCAACGGCGGCAAGGTGATCGTCACGGTGGATAAAGATGAGAAGGTGCAACTGGAGTTTACTGAAGAAGTTGTTGTTGTCTAATTTTTTTACCTAACTCCACATTAATAATTCATAAACTCTCCAAACAACCTCACATTATATTGATTAATATTAAATTTGTTGGGTGACGGTGTAGCTATTCGTACACACAACTCAACAAATTTTTGTGAGCGCATGCGTCACAAATTAAATATTTTTGTTCAAACTCACGGGATAGAATCGGCAAGAAAACCTTTATATTGAAAATATGCAGATTGGAAAATCTGGACATTTGAACTGGCGCTGTCTTGAAAATTTAATCAATACTATGTTCGCGTAATTAACGGAAGCTAGCAATTATCATTACCACTTTTGTGCGCAATTTTTTCACAAAACCCAGGGAATAAAATTAATCTCCAACGGTACGGTTACGTCCAAGTTTTTTACCTATATACAACCGCTTATCGGCAAGTTGGACTAACATTTCAGCATTTAACAATGTTGATTGTTTAGTAGACACCCCGATACTAATAGTGACTATTAAATTCATATGAATATTTCCTGTAGCTACATTCTGGCGCAGCCTTTCCGCATACTGATAGACCTGCTCCGCATCTGCATCCGGGCATATCACTAAAAATTCCTCGCCACCAAAACGGCACACCATGTCCTGCTTGCGTGCGGATGAACGTAAAATTTGCGCCACCCGTTTCAGCACATCGTCCCCCACCTTATGGCCATAAGTATCGTTAACATTCTTAAAGGAATCCACATCTACCATCATGCACGACAACGCACGCCCACTGCGATCCGCCATCGCCCACTGCTGCTCCAGATACTCATTTGCATGACGACGATTGGGTAACTCGGTGAGTACATCAGTAAGCGCCATTTGCTCTAATCGATGGTTCGAGGCCGCCAACTCTGCGGCAATAATGCGTAACTGCTTATGTTCAAGATTCAGTTCATCTTGCAACTGAACCATACGCTGCGCTGAAAACAATTTCGCGCCTAGCACTTTTGAATTAATCGGCTTGGTCAAGTAATCGGTGGCTCCAGCCTCAAATATCCCTTCCAAATTATCCGTACTTTCTTGGGCCATCATGACAAATACATGAATATTGCGCCATAGCTGGTTTCTTCTAAGCTCCCTGCAAAATTCGATGCCATTCATCTCTGGCATATGCCAGTCTGTTATAATAAGCTGTGGCATAAATTTACCAACCATGCTTAACGCTTCCACCCCATTACCAGCAGTAGCTACCTCATGCCCGGCCTTTGTCAGCAAGAGTCTCAACATCAATGTCGTTGCATAATCATCATCCACCAACAGGATGCGTAATGCATAGCTTGTCTCCAAGCCAATCTCCGAAACACCGACATCATGTATTTCGAGCTCAGTTGGTGACGAGGCTTGTAGAATCTGTTTGAGGGGGAGCAACTCTGCCGAGAGAATACCGAATAACTTACTCCATTCACGCCATTCCTGTACCGCCTTATCGCCCAACTCAGTAAGCTTATTCACTTCCAAGCCGAGTCTGGTGGAAATCACAATCAATTTCTGCACCATTTTATGCCGTTGCTGTTCATGCGATAAGCACATCTTGGAAAAATGATTTGCTACATGTAATACATTTAAGAGGTACCAGTTCCGATTGCCCTCGGCAAATTCAGACAGCGCTGGATTTTCGTGATGTAAAGCGGCTATCTGGAATACTTGTGGCAACCCCCAGTCTGCCAGCATCTCTTTTGTCAATTGATTATGATCAAGCCCGAATTCAGTGCGTTCGAGATCAATTAATTCGATATCTGTGTGTGTTGCCGCGACCTTTGCAAGAATGGACGAATACTCTTCCGGGTATGCCGTCGCTAGCCCTAAGGAACCAACTTGCCCCAGCAAGCCGAGAATAAAAATTTCTTCAGGTGCTCCCATCCCGCTACCTATCACCATGTTTTTCGCAGCAATTGCCGTCAACAATGATCGCGACCAAAAGTTTTGATAATCGAATTTCCGACAGGCGCCCTCGCGGCTACCCTCCATTAGCGACAAACCCAACACCACATTACGCACAGTGCGTAAACCTAATGTCATAACCGCATCTGCTATGGATGCAATAGGTCTTGTCTGATAGGACATGAGTACATTGGCCATCTTAAGTATGCGACCGGACAAAGCTGGATCAGTCTTTATCGCGTGTGCAATCTCGTGATTTGTTACATCTTCTCTTAATGTGAGCTGAATTATCTTTAGTGCCACACCTTTGGGGGAGGGCAAATGATCTTTCGCCTTGAGTGCCTCAAACTTGGTATTAACCATAATTCAATTTACCATCAATACGGCCAAATACTACTTTCAATTCAATATAATTAATTTATGCACTATACGTACGACGATGCCGAATGAACTCGCGCAATGCTGGCAGAAATGAAATAACAATGACAATGACTACCATCAGGGTCAGATTATCTTTCACCACTGGGATATTGCCTAAAAAATAGCCTCCCAGGATGAAAAGGCTTATCCATGCAACACTCCCTAACGCGCTGAACAACATAAAAAGACGATAGCGCATCAAACCAATGCCGGCCACGAATGGCGCAAAGGTTCGCACGATGGGCAAAAAGCGAGCAAACAGGATGGCCTTGCCTCCGTGCTTCTTGTAAAACACATGCGTCTTTTCCAAATGCTCATGTTTTAGAAAGCGTGAATTAGCACGCTTAACTAAACGCATGCCCACCAACCGACCGATCCAGTAGTTGGTGCTATCCCCTGAAAACGATGCCGCCATCAGCAACGGCAAAACCAGCTTGATTTCCAGCGCGCCAACCCCGCACAGCGCACCTACCACGAACAACAGCGAATCTCCCGGTAGAAAAGGCATTACCACCAGCCCGGTTTCACTGAAAATAATCAGGAACAGGATGACATAAATCCACATGCCATATGCCTGCATGATTGCTAATAGATGAACGTCCAGATGCAAGACAATATCTATAAAGGAAGCGAACATTTCCACAGTCTAGGGTAAAACTTCTTCAGCCACTTTTTCCGTCTTGATGAAATCCTCGCGCGAAACACCCATCAGCATAAGCAATGGGCTGGCCACCAGCACCGAGGAATAAATACTAAACAGAATGCCGATGGTCAGCGCCAGTGCAAAATAATGCAATGTCTCCCCGCCCAAGAACAGCATCGCTGTCACCATCATCTGGGTGCAGAGGTGGGTAATGATGGTACGCGACATAGTGCGTGTAATCGCGTTGTCGATTATTTCGGCAACTTCCGTCTTACGCATCTTACGGAAGTTTTCCCGGATACGATCGAACACTACCACTGATTCATTTACCGAGTAGCCCAACACGGCTAGCAACGCCGCCAGTACGGTGAGGGAAAAATCCCACTGAAAAAATGCAAAAAAACCAATGATAATAATCACGTCATGCAAATTGGCGATTATCGCGGCAAGACCAAACTTCCACTCGAATCGCACCCAGAGGTAGCACGCGATGCCAATGGACACCAGCAATAACGCAAGTGCACCATTCTCCACCAAATCTTTACCAACTTGCGGACCGACAAATTCGACGCGGCGCATTTCCACACTGGCATCCTGCTCACGCAACTTGTTCAGAATCTGCTCGCTCAGTTTCGCGCCCACTACATTTTGCTTGAGCGATACCTGCAGCAACACATCATGGCTAGAGCCAAAGTTTTGCACCAACACATCATGCAGCCCCATGTCAGTCAGTTGTCCACGCACTTTGTTCAGGTCAGCAGTCTGAGAGTAGTGCACTTCCATCACCGTTCCGCCAGTGAAATCCACACCGAAATTCAACCCTTTTGTTGCGATAAAGAATACCGCCAGGATAAATGTCACCAAAGAAATTGTAGTGGTATACCGCCCATAGCTCATGAACGGAATGTTGCGATTGATCTTGAAAAATTCCATTTATTACCTCTTTAATACTTAACCGATGGAAATATTGGTCAGCCGCAATTTACGCCCGTAAATCAGGTTAACCAGTGCACGTGATATCAACACCGCACTGAACATCGAAGTAAGAATACCCAAACACAATACAACAGCAAAACCTCGAATCGCACCGGAGCCAAACATGAACAGCGCTATACCCGCGATCAAAGTGGTAATGTTGGAATCAAGTATGGTACGGAACGCATGCTCATATCCGGCATGGATGGATGCTTGTGGCGTATTGCCATTACGCAGCTCCTCCCGAATGCGCTCATTGATCAAAACGTTAGCATCAATCGCCATGCCCAGCGTCAGCGCGATGCCGGCCATACCAGGCAAAGTCAGTGTGGCTTGCAGCATGGACAACAATGCCACCAGCAACAATAAGTTAGCGCCCAGTGCCAGAACTGAAACCACGCCAAACATCAGGTAATAGGCAATCATAAAAATCGCAATGGCGACAAAACCGATCTGAGTGGAACGAAAGCCACGCACAATATTGTCCGCGCCGAGACTAGGACCGACAGTGCGCTCCTCAATGATTTCCATCGGCGCTGCCAGCGCACCAGCGCGCAGCAACAAGGATATATCGTTTGCTTCTTTGGTATTCATCTGGCCGCTAATTTGCACGCGCCCGCCGCCAATTTCCTCACGGATCACTGGAGCAGTAATTACTTCGCCTTTACCCTTTTCAAATAGCACTATAGCCATACGCTTGCCGACATTCTCGCGTGTCGCTTCTTTAAATTTACGCGTACCCGCGCTATCCAGATTGATATGCACTGCTGGCTCATTGCTGCGGCTGTCAAAACCGGGTTGCGCATCATTGATGCGCTCGCCGGTGAGCAGCACACTTTTTTTCACCAACAGCATAGAGCCGTCCCGATCCTTGAACATCTCGGTACCAAACGGTGCGGCAGAGCCCTCGGTAAACTTATGCTCATCATCCACCAGACGCACTTCTAGTGTCGCGGTGCGGCCAAGAATATCTTTCGCGTGTGCCGTATCCAGCACACCGGGGAGTTGCACTACAATACGATCTACACCTTGCTGCTGAATTATCGGCTCGGCCACGCCTAATTCATTGACACGGTTGCGTAAAGTAATCAAATTTTGCTGCACAGCGGATTCCTGAATGCGTTTTTCTTCCTCCGGTTTTAAGGTGGCAAGCAAGAGAATCTCGTTGCCTTCATTCTTATCGTTGAAGGCCAAACCGCCGAAACGTTGTTTGAGTTCTACCGCACCTTTGCTGCGCGTTTCCGCATCGCGGAACTTAACCGTCACCACTCTGCCATCACGGCTGACACCAGAATAAGCAATATTCTGATCACGGAGGATGCTCCGCATATCGCCAGAAGCGGCTTCCATTGCTTTATCCAGCGCACCCTTCATATCGATCTGTAACAAAAAATGCACCCCGCCACGCAAGTCCAATCCAAGATACATAGGCCGTGCATTCATAGCGGTTAACCACTGCGGCGAGCGTGACTGAAGATTGAGGGCAACCATGTAATCATCGCCCAGCTTTGCCTGAAGAATATCCTTGGCCTTAAGTTGACTATCGGCACTATTAAAGCGCACTTTAACGCTAGTAGGATCCAGCGCGGCCCCTACCGCATTCAGATTTGCCGCTTTAAGCGCATCATCCACTCGCTGCAGCAATGCATTATCCGCCTTTAGATTGGCGCGTAGGGGCAACACCTGCACAGCAGGAGATTCACCATAAAAATTGGGCAGTGTGTAAATCAGGCCCAAAATAAATACGACGAGAACAAGCAGGTATTTCCACAGCGGATAACGGTTCATTGCAGTACCTTAAATCGATTTGATAGTTCCCTTGGGCAGCACGGTTTGAACCGCACTTTTCTGAATCTGAACCGTAACGTTTTCAGCAATTTCCAAGCTGATATAGTTTTCCCCCACCTTGGACACTCGACCCAACTCTCCGCCTACAGTGATGATTTCATCACCTTTTTGCAGGGCAGCCAGCATGGCCTTTTGTTCCTTGGCTCGTTTCTGTTGCGGACGCAGTAAAAGAAAATAAAACACTGCGCACACTGCGACCACAGGCAGAAATTCCATGAAGCCGGAACCAGACGCAAGTGCTGCGGTTTGAGCATAAGCGTTGTTAATCAACATTGCACTTCTCCCGGTTAAAATTTGAAGCGGCGAATTCTAGCACGAACTGGCGCGGGCTTGCCTAAACCGGGTAACGAACTCATCGAACTGGTGGGTCGAGATAGCGGCTCGAATTTCACTCATCAACTCATGGTAGTAATGCAAGTTGTGAATGGTATTAAGGCGCGCACCGAGTATCTCGCCGATGCGATGTAGATGGTGCAAATAAGCGCGGGTAAAATTACGACAAGTATAACAAATGCATTTTTTATCAAGTGGTTGAATATCTAAACGATATTTGGCATTCTTGATCTTGATATCGCCGTGGCGGGTAAAAAGCATGCCATTTCGCGCATTGCGTGTGGGCATCACACAATCGAACATATCTATGCCATGCGCGACCGCAGCCACCAAATCTTCCGGTGTACCTACACCCATCAGGTACCGCGGCTTATCGATGGGCAGTTGCGGCGAGGTATGCCTCAGAATGCGCAGCATGTCTTCTTTCGGCTCCCCCACCGACAATCCACCTATGGCATAACCGTCAAAGCCGATATTTATCAGCTCGCGTAACGATTCATCGCGCAGATTTTCGAACATGCCGCCCTGCACAATACCAAATAGTGCATTGGTATTGCCTTCGTGCGCATGTTTCGAACGCTCCGCCCAGCGCAAGCTGAGGTGCATAGAATCAGCTGCTCGATTTTCATCCGCAGGATAAGGTGTACACTCATCGAAAATCATCACAATATCGGAATTCAGTACCTTCTGAATTCGTATGGATTCTTCCGGCGTCAGAAAGCATTTATCACCATTCACTGGAGATTGAAACCTCACTCCCTCCTCGGTAATCTTGCGCAGCGCACCCAAACTGAATACTTGGAAACCGCCCGAATCGGTTAGGATCGGTCCATCCCAGCCCATGAAGCCATGCAAACCACCGTGCGCTTCAATAACATCCAGGCCCGGGCGAAGCCATAGATGGAAAGTGTTGCCTAGTACAATCTGGGCTCCAATTTCTCTTAACTCTATAGGCGACATCGCCTTCACTGTGCCATAAGTGCCGACTGGCATGAAAGCGGGCGTTTCAACAGTACCATGAGCTAAAGAAAGGGTTCCACGACGAGCAAAACCGTCCGTGGCGTTCAAACAAAAATCCATCAAAAAATCTCCCTCAGTCTCAACAACCACTACTTTGATAATGACTCAGGAATTTCAAATAAACTCGTATAGCCCATATATCATCCAGACCATTTCCACGGCTAACAGAATCTCACTTCTGCGTCTTAACAATGCTCATCGCCGCCGCTACCATAGTCCCCATGTCTGCCAAGTTTCCTGGCAGAATCAAAGTGTTGCCTTGCTTAGCGACATTGCCGAATGCTTCAACATATTTTTCCGCTACCTTGAGGTTAACTGCTTCCATTCCTCCGGGATACTGGATGGCTAGTGCGACCTGCTGAATAGCCAAGGCGGTAGCTGTGGCGACTGCCATGATGGCCGCTGCTTCGCCCTGAGCGGCATTAATCACCGCCTGTTTCTCGCCTTCAGAACGTTGGATAAAGGCTTCGCGCTCGCCAGTGGCAATGTTGATCTGTTCTTGTTTGCGCCCTTCGGAGGCCGCAATCAATGCACGCTTTTCTCGTTCCGCAGTAATCTGCGCCTGCATGGCAAGCAGAATTTCCTTGGGTGGCACCAAATCCTTAATTTCATAACGCAACACCTTCACTCCCCAACTGGCTGCAGCTTCATCCAGAGCCGCAACAACAGTACGGTTGATATCATCCCGCTCCTCGAAAGTCTTATCCAATTCCATCTTGCCAATTGCCGAGCGTAAGGTGGTCTGTGCAAGCTGAGTGATAGCGCTGAGATAATCGCTAGAGCCATAAGAAGCCAGCTTCGGGTCTGTAACCTGAAAATAAAGGACACCGTCCACTTGTAGCTGTGTATTATCCCTGGTTATACAAATCTGGCTGGGGACGTCCAATGGGACTTCCTTCAGCATATGGCGGTATGCGATACGATCGACAAATGGAACCACAATGTTCAAGCCAGGTGCTAGCACAGCATGAAACTTCCCCAACCGCTCAACCACCCAGGCGTGCTGCTGCGGCACAACATTGAGAGCCTTAACGACAAAAACAACGGCAGCTACAAGAATAAACAGTGCGATTTCCATATTGCTTCCTAATATGATTGTTATTGCGGCTTGTATGGCGTCAGAATTAGTTTTGAGCCCTGTATTGCCTTGATGTAAAGTACACCATCGCGCGGCAAGCTGGAGGACTCCAACTCCGCATCCCATTCTGTGCCACGGTAATGCACACGCGCATCCCCATCCCCATGCCATGATATAACTCGCACCGACTGGCCGATGTCCAAGCTTTGGCTAATGATCTTGCCAGTACGCATGCCTTTCATACGGCGCAGGATTACTGTGCCAATTATACTGGCCACCGCACAAAGCGTGATTTGCAACGGTAAATTAAGCCCAAGCAGTGCCGCAATACCTGCCAGGCCCAAAGCAATACTTACTATTAGCATGTAAAATGTTCCCGTAGCCATCTCTAATGCCAGCAGGCCAAAAGCTAACAGAAACCAATATACGTAGGGCTCCATTTCCAATTCTTTATATTCCTATAATCGAATCTAATGATCATATCAGACCCAAGCCGCTTCCAAGCAGCCACAACAAACATCCCTGAACAAAAAGTATTTCAATCTCAGTATGATTGAAGACTTCTGCTAATTAACCCAAGTTATATTAGCAGTCAGGTACCGTTTCCAACAAAGAGATAGGGAGAAATTGAAAAATGCTTTCAAAAATAAATCCCAACAAAGTATCTTTAAATATTACGCTGACAATTGCTGCATTCGTTGCGCTTTTTATTACTTTCAATTTCTACATTATTTTTGAAAAGAAGATTGATCGTGCGAACGAACAGCGGCTGATCTCCTTTCATTTGACGGATCAAATGCGTCAATCAACAGATGATCTGTCCCTGATGGCCAGAATTTACGTAATGAATAGCAATCCCCGCTACAAAAAATACTATCAGAACATACTTGACATCCGTAACGGCAAGATGATTCGACCGGAGGGATATTTTGAAGTCTACTGGGATATGGTGCTGGCAAATGCTAAATCACCACCCAAAGAAAATGGACAGGGCGTTGCTTTGCTGGACTTGATGCGTCAGTCCGGTTTAACCGATGAGGAGCTTGACAAGCTGACTGAAGCTAAAACGAATTCAGACAGTTTGGCCACAATGGAATTCGTAGCCATGAAACTGGCTGAGTCCACCGGCCCGGACGCAGAAGATAGCCACAAGAGGGCCCGTCAAATGATGAGTGATGAAAATTATCATAAGGCCAAGGCAAAGATCATGAAGCCCATCAACGATGCTTATCTTTTAGTAGATAAGAGAACTCTGGATGCTGTCCATGAAGCAGAATACATCGCCTTAATGTCCCGGCTCATATTGATCGCGGTCACACTTTGGGTGACCTTCATGCTCTGGCGAACTTATGTTTCCTTGCGCGCAACGCTGGGTGGTTCTGCTGACGAAGTACAAACACAAATAGCCAGAATCGGTCGCGGTGACTTTTCTACCATCAGCACGATTAAAGCCGGCATGGAGAACAGCGTTGTTGCTGGCCTGTCAAAAATGCAAAACAAATTACAAGCCAATGAGATCGAGCGCAAGCAAGCCGAAGAAGCACTTCGCATCGCTGCCGTCGCCTTTGAATCACAAGAAAGCTTGATGATCACCGATGCCAACGGTGTGATCCTGCGAGTCAACAAGGCATTTACCGAGACCACCGGTTATACAGCCGAAGAAGCCGTAGGCCAGACACCGAACCTGTTCCAGTCTGGCCTATACGACGCGGACTTCTACCATACGATGTGGAAGACCATCCAGTTGACCGGAACATGGCATGGGGAAGTCTGGGGTCAACGCAAAAGTGGTGAGTTATATCCCAAATGGCTGACCATCTCCGCCGTCAAAGGGAACGACGGCGCCGTCACCCATTATGTCGGATCAGACATCGACATTACGGAACTAAGTAATGCCAAAATGGCCGCTGAAAAAGCGAATCGTGCAAAATCGGAGTTTATTTCCAGCATGAGCCATGAGCTGCGCACGCCGCTCAATGCCATCCTCGGTTTTGCCCAATTGTTGGAGCAAGGCTCACCCGCGCCAACTCCCACTCAAATGATCAAGCTTAAAGAAATCCTTCGTGGTGGATGGTATTTGCTGGATTTGATCAACGAAATTCTTGACCTTGCATCAATCGAATCCGGCAAATTGTCGCTTTCGCCAGAGTACATGTCACTGCAAGAAATTCTGCTCGAATGCAAAACCATGATGGAACCGCAAGCGGAACAGCGTGACATCCAATTGAATTTTCCCCAGCGCGACCATTCAATGTTTGTTTATGCCGATCGAACTCGTATAAAACAAGTTTTGATTAATCTGCTGTCCAATGCAATTAAATATAACCGCAAGCATGGAACAGTTGAGGTGACATGCAGCGCAAATGCCCTGAAGCAGGTTCGTATCAGCGTCAAGGATACCGGCGAGGGAATACCTCCGGAAAAACTTGCGCAATTGTTCCAGCCATTTAATCGTCTCGGACAAGAATCCAGTGCAGTCGAAGGGACAGGCATCGGTCTGGTGGTGTCCAAGAAACTAATAGAACAGATGGGTGGCAATATCGGTGTGGAAAGCATAGTAGGTGCGGGAAGCGTGTTCTGGATTGAACTGGCTGTGACCGATGAGTTACAGCTTGAAGTAAGTCGCAGCAAATCCGTAACGCTTGCAACAAAAATTCATGACCAATCTCAACAGCGCACCCTGATGTATATTGAAGACGACCCGGCTAACTTGTCGCTGGTTGAGCATATCATTGAGGGTCGCCCCGATATTCGCCTGTTGAGTGCGATGAACGGCAATGTCGGTATCGAGCTGGCAGCCGCCCATCTGCCGGACGTTATCCTGATGGACATCAATCTGCCGGGCATCAGTGGTGCCGATGTTCTGAGAATTTTACGCAGTGATCCGTTAACGAAACACATTCCCATCATTGCCCTGAGTGCCAATGTCATGCCCCACGATATTGTGAATGCCATGGAAGCAGGGTTCTTTCGTTACCTTACTAAACCCATCAATCTCTATGAGTTTATGAGTGCAATCGACGAGGCGTTAGGATTGGCAGAAGTGCGATCAGGAAAAATAGAATCAACGTAAAAGCTTATAGACTAACGTATAAAACAGCCCCAAAAAATTTGCATATTCCATGATGGAAATGGCTTTGGGAAAAAAACGCTGAAGATCCAATCCAAAAAAACAATCGTCTATTGAAACATTTGCTTAGACATGGCATTTAGCAGGCTGCTGAAAAACACCACCAGTGTTGGTAGTTGGTAAAATAGCGCCATTGAAATGCGGAGATATAACAATGCGCGGCGTAGACGTTCAACCGATGAATTTGTTCAGTTACATCCAACTTGAACAGCGTGTTCCAAGGAGGCATCCGCTGCGAGCGATTCGCAAGATGGTGGATGTTGCCCTTGTTGGGATGGACGAGCTATTTTCAGAGATGTATTCGGATACAGGCCGCCCCTCAATTGCACCGGAACGATTGCTGCGCGCGCAGACGCTACAAATATTGTACACGGTACGTTCGGAACGACAGTTGATGGAGCAGATCGACTTTAACCTGCTATTTCGCTGGTTTGTTGGCTTGGAGTTGGACGAGTCGGTATGGGATGCGACCGTGTTTTGTCATAACCGTGACCGGCTGCTGACGCATGAAGTTGCCGAAACATTTTTCGAGCAGATCAAGGCACAGGCCAGCGCAGGCGAGCTGTTGTCGAAAGAACATTTTACGGCTGATGGCACGTTGCTGGACGCGGCGGCATCAATCAAGAGTTTCAGGCGCAAGGGTGCGGAGTCCGGCGAAGGCGCGAAGTCCGACGAGCAACAGCCTGGAGATCAGGGGCGAAACAAGGAAGTAAACTTCCACGGCGAGCAGTTCAGTAATGCGACCCACCAATCCGCAACGGATGGCGAGGCGCGCCTGTATCGCAAGGCAAAGGGCAAGGAAGCTAAATTGAGCTTCATGGGGCATCTGCTGACGGAGAATCGCAACGGTCTGATCGTACAGGCCAGCGTAAGTCAGGCAACGGGAACGGCGGAGCGGGAAGTGGCGTTAGCGATGCTGGATGCGGAGCAAAGCTCCGGCAGACACACCTTGGGTGCCGACAAGAACTACGACACCCAAGCCTTTGTGGCGGACTGCCGCGAACGCAAAGTAACGCCGCATGTGGCGCAGAAAAAACATACAGCGATTGATGGGCGTACTACCCGCCATGCGGGTTACGAGATTAGCATCAGGAAGCGCAAGCAAATCGAAGAATGTTTCGGCTGGATGAAAGACATCGGTTTGATGCGTAAATTGCGGCATCGCGGACAATCGTTGGTGAACCAGCTATTTCTGTTTACGGCCGCGGCGTACAACCTGGTCAGGATGAGGCGATTATTGGCGTAACACGCCATAAATCCGCCCAAAAGGCAGAAAAACGGGAAATCCCCGGAAAAATAGGCTTCTACGAGAGCTACAAATTTAGAATCGAACGAAAAAATTTCTTAGGCGGGCGGGTAAGGGGAAATATATGAGCCTTTTTCAGCAGCCTGTTAGAACAGCTTTTGCGGACTGTAAACTACCATCTAAGCCTTCTCCAGCATAGGAAAACAGGGCTATTAATCCGCAGATACTTGGTTCGAGTCCAGGTTGGGGAGTCATAGCTTAGTCAAATTATCAAATTATCACGTTGATAATTTGACAACCAGAGTAAATCATCAGTCCGTAATTCTAATTTCAGTCCACTATTAGCTATTTTTTCAACGCTCTCAACCTAATTACACAGACATTCGCGTCCTCCGCTAAAGTGCATAGAAAGATCAAGACAGTTTAAACAAGCGATTGCAACACAGTCTTTCAACGTCTCACCAAAATGAGTTGTTTGTTGCGTTTTTTCATTATTTAAGTTTCCTTCAAAGTGATTTAGTCCCTGTCATGGCCACCGCCATGACCTTTGCCATGACCTTTGCCATGACCTTTGCCATGACCTTTGCCATGACCACCGCCTTGGCCCCCGCCTTGGCCCCCGCCTTGACCCCTGCCATAACCACCACCATAACCACCACCATAACCACCCCACCCCCCCTCTCCTTGGTAGATGCCATATGTACGGTAGCTAGGAACATAAACATTGTTATACCAATTATCCTGAACAAAATAGACTGGCTGGCCACAGGCACCATATCTTCGGCAGTGCTTGCGCCAGTTTTTCCGGTGACCTGGGGGCACACGCAGATAAATCGGTTGCGGCGCCATTGCCATTGGCATTGGTTGGATCATGACGGGTGCTGGGTAAATTAACTGGGGTTGCGGATAATTACCGATATCGATTCGACCATAAAAGCCGGGTTGGCCAACGCTAACTGACACTCCGACATCGGCAGCTAATGCTGGAACAGCGATAGTGACCAGCGCTGCTGCAAATATAAAAAGCTTCATTTGAGAATCCTTTTTTCGTTAGCAATATTGATTTAACGCGCTAGCACGCTGAACCGATGACATTTGATATCGGCTGGCATCAGGCGAATTCAAGTTTGAATTACAAATGTTGTAAAATTTTTTTTCGAAAGACCCCATAGGAATATTTTCCTATCTTCAATTACAGGCAAGAATCTGGAGAAAAGAAGTTCAAAATCCAGTTCGCAAAAAAACATCTGTTGCAACCATTGGGTTAGAGGAGATTCCTAAAACAGCTTTTGCGGACTTAAAATTGCCATCTAAGCCAAGTTTTGTAGAGGTTATATAGCTATTGATCTGGGGCCAGGATATATTGGAACTTATCATCTGCCAGTCTAACCGCACCGTGACGACACCTCCCACTTCAAACTTCACTTGGCCGTATCAATAATGCGCAATCAGCTTATAACTATAATTTATTGAAGCACTGAATTGTGGGGTCAGTAACCAAGAAATAGATGGATAGCAGACATATAGTGGGAATAATAGTTTTAATCTTTTTCAAGATATGTCCTTTTCACCATTAAAAATGGCAAGCATGTGCTTGCCATTTCTTCTGCGCTGCAAGTACAGATTAATCTTTATATGCTTCCACTTCGAACACCAGCTTTATGTCATCACCCACATTAGGCAGACCAAATTTCATGCCGAAGTCTGAGCGTTTGATCTGTGCGCTAGCATCCGCACCGCATAGTTCTTTTTTATTCATCGGATGATTGGCGCACTTGAAAGAATGAATGGTGAGTGTTACCGGTTTGGTTACGCCGAGCAAAGTGAGATTGCCTTCTACACTGACCGGTGTATCACCCTTGAATTTTACTGCACTTGATTTGTATGTAAGATTGGGGAATTCGGCGACATTGAAGAAGTCCGGTGAACGCAGATGGTCATCGCGCTTGCCAAAACCAGTGGTGATTGAAGCCGCTTCAATGGCTACATCCACCGACCCACTCTTTGCAGCACGATTTAATGTTAGTTTTCCGCTACTTTTATCGAAACGTCCTTGCATGGTGGAAAAACCCAGATGATTGACGCTGAAATGTGCGAAGGTATGTTGAGGATCTATGCTATAGGAATCTGCAGCATGGGCAACGAATGGCAAACTTGTCAACAATAATACGGCAATGATATTTTGTTTCAGCATAGTGCTCTCCTTTGAATTAGAAACAGTGGCGTGCAGACCTCGCGTCAAATTAAAATATTGCGCCTGACGCACACGTCTTTACACGATAAAGAAAAATTTTACCACCCGACTGATTATGAAACAAGCGTTTGATACGTTTGTTTACCATCTTTAACCTATCCTAAATTAAAAGGTCGCGAACATTACCCGTTGAACAATGACAACTGATCTAACTCGCTCTGACGATCACGCACCCTGGTATAGCAGCACGAGCGCCAGTCCGCCTATCGGCAAAATTTCAGCTGATTAATTCCAGTGAACCAAAGACTGAGCGCCAAACCAACGTAACGAAAAGCGCAAAACGATTTACTGATGGAATAATTCCTCAAGGCCGAGGTTCTGATGATCGACGCGCCAAAATACAATTTTTTCAGTGCCGAGTCAGCTCAAAGCCTGGGTCGATCGCATCTCGCAAACAAGCGAGATTTGCCGCTACACCGAAAACGGCCCGGTCAAATTGGCGGGGCCACAAAAAAGCATCATCGCATCGTCGCTCAATGGAAAAAATATTGATAACAAACACAGTACATTCTGCAATTATAAAAAAACGGCAATCATATGTAGTAATTTAGAATTTTCTACTGCTTATAATATTATTGGCTTATTTGGCAATTCATTCACTGAAGTGGATTTTTTCGGAAAATACCTCTGTAAATGGCTACTTACTGCATGAATTCCATTAATTACCCCAGCTTCAAACTTGCCCAACCGAAATGCCGATTCCATTTCAAGACAAATTTCTTCCCAGCCAGCCTTGCCAAGCTTTGCATGTATGCCACGGTCAGCGATAATTTCCACGTCACGATCGGCAAGCAGCAAGTAAATCAACACTCCATTATTGTGCTCGGTGTCCCACACTCTCAATTGCGAAAATATATCAATAGCCCGCTCACTCGCAGTCTGGTTTCGCCAAAGAGCGGCGAAATCGAGCGATGCTTCAACCGCAAAGCGGACTTGCCCGGCATGTATGGCTTCGGCTTCATGAATTGCCTGCTCGATGGCGTGCAGCGAATGCGCAGGGAACGCAGCCCTCACTGCAATGCTGCCAGTAATTAAATGCTTAATGATGCGCTGAATAGCCATTCACCATCGCCCCGATGCGCCACCGCCGCCAAAACCACCGCCGCCGCCACCAAATCCACCCCCGCCAAATCCTCCTTGGCCGAAACCGCCTCCTCCCAAAGTGCCGCGCCCGCTACCGACCAAAGTGAAGATGAACGCGATAATGCCCACAATCCCCGCTATTAAAATAGGCGCGACGATGAACCAAGCGAGCATAGCTGTAGCAAAACCAATGATAATCGCCGCGGGTAGCCGTCCTAAAAATTTGCGCAGTACACCGCCCACCACAATCACCAGCATAAAACCGATAAACAACAACGACTCAATATTTTGAAAACTTCCTGATATTGCACTACGCTCACGTGGAGGCGGTAACGATTCGCCTTCAATTACCGCCAGCAGTTGTTCGATCCCCGTTGCGATACCAGCATAGTAATTCCCGCGCTTAAAGTGCGGAGTTATGGTCTCGGCAACAATACGCTTCGCAACAGCATCGGGCAGCACACCTTCCAGACCATAACCGACTTCAATGCGCAACGTACGATCGTCTTTGGCAATGAGCAGCAATACACCATCATCAATACCCTTACGCCCAAGTTTCCAAGCTTCAACAACCCGGATACCGAATTGTTCGATAGTTTCCGGTTGGGTAGTTGGGACCAGCAGCACAGCAATTTGCGCGCCTTTTTTCGCTTCAAATTGGGCGAGGCGTGTTTCAAGTTGTTGCTTTTGGGCGGCATCAAGGGTACTGGTTAAATCGGTTACGCGCGCGCTTAGTGGCGGCACCGCTACTTCGGCGTACACTAAACCGCTTAACCATAGCAACGCAAACAGCAGGGCTGACGCCCAGACACGCATCATGTCACTTAGCAGGCAATAGCTGACCAGGCGCGCTGAAATCAACTGTCGGCGGCTTGGCAATTTCTTTTTCGTTTTCGACTGTGAACGATGGCTTCACCTTGAATCCGAACATCATCGCGGTTAAGTTGCTGGGGAAAGAGCGCACAACAACATTGTAATCCTGCACCGTCTTAATGTACCGGTTACGCGCCACTGTAATACGATTTTCCGTGCCCTCAAGCTGCGCTTGCAAATCGCGAAAGTTAGCGTCGGATTTCAACTGCGGATAATTCTCGCTTACTACCAGCAAGCGGCTTAATGCCGAAGTCAGTTCACTCTGGGCAGCCTGAAATTTGGCAAAAGCTTGTTCGTCATTGATGAGCTCCGGTGTAGCCTGGATGCTGCCGACCTTGGCTCGCGCATTGGTTACACCCAGTAACACTGCTTGTTCCTGTGCGGCATAACCTTTAACCGTATTTACCAGATTGGGTACCAAGTCGGCACGACGCTGGTATTGGTTTAACACTTCAGCCCAGCCTGCCTTGATTTGCTCGTCGGTGGATTGCAGTGTGTTGTAGCCACAGCCGCTTAAAGCCAGTGTGGAAAGAAAAGTCAAGAATAATAGAAAAATACGCATGATGCTCTCCTCATCAAAAGATTACGGAAAATAAACGGTTTAAAATTGTCCATCCCAAGTGGCACATCTTACGCTAGCGATTACTATACGTCTGAATGAAGATGACAGCAATTGGCAATTAAAATGCGAAATAGAGTTATTGGCCCTGGTGCAAAATTTGCCATGTACTAGTTTGACGTCTTTTTTGGCTGGCGAATAGCAATGGCACTCACCCATACTCCGGCCATGCAGGAAATCTTCGGTTCGGCCGATCTGTCGGCTCTCGAATGAGTAAAGGTCGCTGGGGCTGGGCTGCTGGTGTTCTGCTTGGCGGAACTTGAAATGGAGATATAGAATTTAAATGGTTCTATGGGGGATACAATATGCCAATCCACAATGCTGACATTGCTGCAATATTCGAAGAGATTGCCGACCTGCTGGAGATTCAGGGAGCAAACCAGTTTCGAATCCGCGCCTATCGCAATGCCGCACGCATATTGAGCGATCTGCCACAGGAGGTGCGTCTGCTGGTGGAACAAGGCGATGACCTGACCCGTTTGCCCGGCATCGGCGCCGACCTCGCCGGTAAAATTAACGAGATTACCACTACCGGACGCAGCAATTTTCTGGAACGACTGCACCGTGAATTGCCACCCGTTATCACTGAACTACTGAAAATTCCAGGGCTGGGGCCGAAGCGCGTCAAGGCGCTGTATCATAATCTCGACGTGCAGACCATCGAACAACTACACCGAGCCGCGAAGGATGGCCGCATCCGCGCCCTGCCTGGTTTCGGTGAAAAATCCGAACTCAACATCCTGCAGGCCGTGGAAGCCCATGCCAGCCAGACCCACCGCTTCAAGCTCACAGTGGCTGCACAATATGCCGAAGCGCTATGTACTTTTTTACAAGCACTACCTGGCGTACAACAGGTGACCATAGCAGGCAGTTTCCGGCGCATGCGCGAAACCGTTGGTGATCTGGACATTCTGGTCAGCGCTGCGCCGGCCAGCCAGGTCATGCAATGCTTCACTGGTTATGACGAAGTCGCCGAAGTATTCTCCGCGGGAGAAACGCGCGCCAGCGTTCTGCTCAAGTGCGGTTTGCAGGTTGATCTGCGCGTGGTGGCGCAACACTGCTATGGCGCAGCCTTGCACTACTTCACCGGCTCCAAGGCGCATAACATTGCCATCCGCCGCATCGCACAGCAACGCGGCCTGAAGGTCAACGAATACGGCGTGTTCCGCGGTACACAACGCGTCGCCGGAGACAACGAGGAATCGGTATACCACGCCGTCGGCCTAGCGTACATTCCTCCGGAACTGCGCGAGGACCGCGGCGAAATTGAGGCGGCTCGTGCCGGACGTCTGCCTCAGTTGGTGGAGCTATCGGACCTGCACGGCGACCTGCATGCACATACCAATGCCACCGATGGCCACGACAGCCTGCGTGATATGGCGCTGGCGGCCAAGGCGCATGGGCTGGAGTACCTAGCCATCACCGAACACTCGCGCCGCCTTACCGTGGCGCGCGGCCTGGACCCGTTGCAACTGGCGCGGCAGTGCGACGAAATTGACCGCCTTAATGAACAACTGGAGGGCATTACCCTGCTCAAAGGTATTGAGGTAGATATCCTTGAAGATGGCAATCTCGACCTGCCGGACTCGGTGCTGGCCCGGCTTGATTTGGTTGTAGGCGCGGTGCACAGCAGTTTCGATCTGTCGCGTGCCAAACAGACCAAACGCATCCTGCACGCCATGGATCACCCGCACTTTACCTTGCTCGCCCATCCCAGCGGCCGCCTGATCGAACGGCGCGCACCCTATGATGTGGACATGCTGCACATCATTCGTCATGCCAAACAGCGCGGCTGCTTTCTCGAGCTGAATGCCCATCCGGAACGCCTCGATCTGCTCGATAGCCACTGTCAGACCGCCAAGGAGGAAGGTGTGCTGGTCAGCATAAACTCGGATGCGCATAGCACGTTCGATTTCATTAATCTGCGCTATGGTGTCGGACAGGCGCGGCGCGGGTGGCTGGAAAAAATTGATGTGCTGAATTCCCGCCCGCTTGCTGAATTATGGCCGCTGCTCAAGCGCACTATGTGAGGAAACCGTGCTTACACTTGCCCTTATTGGTGATGATCGTTCTTGCTTGCTCAAGGTAATGTTCGAGAAGGGGCAGCTGCAACGTATCAACGTATTGAACTGATCCCGGTGATATTGGAGGTGGCGCATGTCGCCTTGGCGCGCGGCGAAGATTTCAAGGCTATTAGTGCGCGCATGAAAATGCTTTGCGCTGAATTTGGCAATAGGTTAATGCGTCGGAATGACCGGCTAATCTACGAGGTTAGCCATGCCATGGGATAAAAATTATTACCCTCGTGCCATGAAAAATCTGCCGGCATCGGTGCGCGCCAAGGCGATCAAAATCGCCAATGCCCTGCTGGTCGAAGGCCACAACGAGGGCAGCGCCATCCGCATCGCCATTGTCCGCGCCAAAGCATGGGCGCTGCACCACGGTGCTGCCTGAAGACACGGCATGATCGCACCCGACGAACTGGTGCGCAGCCACGGCGGGCGTTATGCAACCGCACTCGGCATCGATCTCGCCAGCCCGGATGCGAGCGAACGCTTCAAATGGTTTCTCGCCGCAATGCTTTATGGCACACGCATTTCGGAACTGCTCGCCACTCGCACTTGGCATGAATTCGCCGCCCGCGGCCTGCTCACGCCCATCTCATCATGGAAACCGGCTGGGACAGCTTGGTGTCCATCCTTGATGCTGGAGGCTACACGCGCTATGACTATAAAACCGCCACCAAGCTGCTCGACGCATGCACTGCCCTGGCACTCAATTACGGCAGCAGCCTTGATACCCTGCATGGCTTCGCCACCGACCCGCGCGATCTGGAAATACGGCTCAAGGCGCTGAGTAAGGGCATTGGCGATATCACTGTTGCAATTTTTCTGCGTGAGCTGCGCGGCATTTGGACCAAGGCCGATCCACCGATGACGCCGCTGGTGTTGAATGCAGCGCAAGCGCTGGGTTATCTGCAGCTCGACTCCGATGATGCCGACCAGGCCCTTCCCCGGCTACGGAAAATGTGGACAGATAACGGGCAACCGGCAGCCGACTTCGCCGATTTCGAGGCAGCACTGGTGCGCGAAGGGCTGCGCCTGCGTCATCTAGCCACTCGCTGTCGCCGCGCTTTTACACACTGAGCTACTGCGGCAAGTGGTGGCGGCCTAGGCTCACGCGTTTGGCCTGAGTTCCCTCAGCGGCCATTTCTTCGACAAACTTCACCTCATCGCCCACCTTGAGCTGATCGAAAGTAGGGCTGACCACGTTGTCGCGGTGGAAGTACAATTCGTCACCATCAGCGCGCTGGATAAAGCCACAGCCGTCCTCGACGAAAAGTCGCACCACCTGGCCGATATATTCCGGTTGATGAAGTTTTGTTTCGCCGCGCAGACGTTGGGTGTAATCCTCCAGTTGCCGCTTAGCGGCATCAAAGGCATCGCGCAGGGCGACATAGACATCTTCGTGGCGATCACGGTTCACCACGATTTCGCGTCCCGGCACACCTATGTCGATGCGTATGTTAAAAGCCCCACCTTGATGTTTGTGCTTGTGCGGCTTTTCCACCACCACCCGGCAGGAAATAATATGATCAAAAAAGTTTTCCAGCTTTTTTGCCTTTTCGCGGATATGCGCTTCAAGAGCTTCGGAATGATCTACATCGCGCAGCGTGATTTGAATTGGAATCTCCATGTTGCCATCCTCCTCTTTGTGAATAATATCGTTCAGACCTTGCAGTTACAGAATTTCTCTATTATTGAGAGAATGAAAAAAATATCCGGACTAAACCTTTTTTACTCGAAATAAATGGACCCTTGATCAACCTGCTCAGCAAGTTCGTGCAGCGCCGGAGAGATATCTACCCGATAATCATGATCTTCTTGAAGATTGCGCAGTGATTCCGGTAGCCGGGCCAGACTGGCTGCTGCGTGTCTACGGACATCTTCAAGCGTCGCTGCTGCAGCCAGACGACGTCCTCCGCGCATTACCGGTTTGAGGAGAGGTTCTCCCGGCTGTATATCTTCCTCCAGAGTCACAATATCCCAAGACATGCGGCCGTCGGCGTTGTAGTTACGGTATACCTGCTTGCGTCCGGGCCAGGTTTGTTTGCCTTCGGAACGCTTACGGCGCGCCTTGCCGGCATATTCCTGGAGTTTGTAGGCACAATCGAGATAGGGCACGTCGCTTGACGTGTCCATGCGCGTGCCGATACCGAAACCATCTACCGGTGCGCCTGCGGCAAGCATATCGCGCAGTACATGTTCGTCCAGGTCGCCACTGGCGAAAATGGTGACGTGCTTGAGTCCGCCCGCATCCAGAATTTGTCGCACCTGATAAGCGTGATCAGTGAGGTTGCCGGAATCGATGCGTACCCCCGTGATGCGGATACCTTCATGTTCCAGCTGCGGTGCGAGCGCCACTACTTTGCGCGCCGCAGCCTCAGTGTCGTACGTATCGATCAGCAGCACTATGTTGTCCGGCTGGGCATGGGCGAAGTGCTTGAAGGCCAGCGTCTCGTCAGCGTGGGCCTGCACGAAAGAATGCGCCATGGTTCCGAACAACGGAATGCCGAACTGCATGCCAGCCAGCACCGTCGCAGTGCCGGTAAAACCGGCGATATAACTAGCGCGCGGCGCAGCCCGAAGTCCACAAGCTGCTTGTCCGGCGCCATCAACACCATGCGTGCCGCCTTGGAGGCGATCAGCGTCTGAAAATTCAGCAGGTTGATGAGTCGCGTTTCCACAAGTTGCGCCTGCGCAATCGGCGCAGTCACCCGCAGTATCGGCTCGTTGGGAAAGAATATTGTGCCTTCGGGCATCGCGTGCACATCGCCGGCGAAGCGTAGCGTTTCCAGTTGGGCGAGCAAATTCTTGCTGAAGCGGCCGGTCGAAGCCAGCCATTCAAGTTCCTCCGGCGCGAAGTGCAAGCCCTGCAAGAATTCCAGCACCTGATCGAGTCCTGCCGCCATCAGGAAACCGCGTCCGGGGCGCAACTTGCGTACAAAAAATTCGAACACGGCAACATCCTCCATGCTGGAGTCGTGATATCCCTGCAGCATGGTGAGCTGGTAGAGATCAGTGAGCAGAACACTGGATGCAGGATTCATGCAGCAAACTTTTGCAGGGATACGCATTTCGCGCCAAGCGCGATCATTTCCTCCACGGCGCGCTGTCCGTCACACGGCCCGCCCTGCGCGCGGAAGGAGCAATGGTGCTCGGGATGCCAGTCGCGCGTGGCAAATACCGGCATATTCCGCGCTGTGAAAATTTCCAAATAACGGTTGAGCACCGGCACCACCTCATCGCCACCCATCACCGCCAGGCTGCCGCCGGACAGGAAATCATTCTGTACGTCCGTAACCAATAGTGCATCGCCCGGCTGCAAGTCATATCATTCCAGTGTATTCATGAGCTCTTAACCTTTGATGCAGATGAGCGGTTTCACACGCGCCACCTTGCGCGCCAAACCGGCGCGATCGGCAGCATCCACTACGGCGCTGATATCCTTGTAAGCGCCCGGCGCCTCCTCGGCAACTCCGCGCATCGAGGGGCTGCGTATCAGGATGCCATGCCCGGCCAGATCATCGACTACTTTCCGCCCGCTCCAGTTGCGTAACGCCTGATGACGGCTCATCGCGCGTCCCGCGCCGTGGCATGCTGAACCTAACGCAAGCCGCATGCCCTGTTCCGTCCCGGCCAAGATATAAGAAGCCGTTCCCATGCTACCCCCGATCAACACCGGCTGGCCGGCATCCCGCAGCGCGAGGGGCAAATCGGGATGCCCCGGGCCGAAGGCGCGTGTGGCCCCTTTGCGATGGACGAAAAGTTTTTTCATCTGCCCGTCCACCTTGTGTTCCTCCACTTTGCAGGTGTTGTGGGACACGTCATACAGCAGCGGCAGCCGCGCCTGCGGCAGCACCTGTAAAAATATCTGGCGCGTAAGATGGGTGAGTATCTGGCGGTTGGCCAGGGCGCAATTGATACCCGCCCGCATCGCGCAAAGATAGTCCTGCCCGAGCGGCGACTTGATTGGCGCGCAGGCCAGCTCGCGGTCGGGGAGGTCTATGCCATAGCCCGCGGCAGCCATCACCATTTGCTTCAGGAATTCGGTGCCGATCTGGTGGCCGAGCCCGCGCGAACCGCAATGGATGCTGACTACGACATCGCCCGCTTTTACGCCGAACGCAGCGGCAATTTCCGGCGCATACACATCAGTCACCTCCTGAATCTCAAGATAATGGTTGCCGGAACCAAGCGTGCCCATTTCGTCACGCTGGCGTTTTTTGGCCTGCTCGGAAACCTGCGACGGGTCGGCGCCGTGCATGCAGCCGCCCTCCTCGATGCGATCCAGATCGGCCGCCACGCCGTAACCGCGCTCCACCGCCCAGCCGGCACCGCCGCGCAGCATGGCATCCATCTCGGTAGAATCCAGCCGGATGCCGCCGGTGCTGCCCATGCCCGCCGGAATGGTGTGGTACAACGCATCCGCAAGCCGCGCCTTCACCGCTTCGATGTCCTCTATGCGCAGGCCGGTGTGCAGGGTGCGCACCCCGCAAGAGATGTCTAATCCCACTCCTCCCGCCGACACCACCCCTCCCTCGTCTGCGTCGAACGCCGCCACGCCGCCAATCGGGAAGCCGTAACCCCAGTGTGCATCCGGCATCGCGTAGGATGCCTCGACGATGCCCGGCAGCATGGCCACATTGGTGACCTGCTCATAGACTTTGGTGTCCATCTCTCGCAACAACATCTCGCTGGCAAAAATGACGGCCGGCACGCGCATTTTTCCGAACGGTTTGATGTGCCATTCGAATTCGGATTTGCATTCAAACAGTGCGAGATCCATGACGACTCCTCCGTTTCAGAATGTTACACGTCCACCACGCACTGGGCGAGCCAGCCGCCGTTCGGCTGTTGGGCAACCCTCAGCGCAGTATAGGTCGCGCCTTTCACTTCGACGGCGGGATGGTGGCGCGTCACCTCCAGCGCCTCACCCCACACCTGCGCGGTGAGACGGCCTTTTTCCAGATGCACTTCAAAGCAACTGAACAGCATTTTGCGCGTCGCCATCTCGTAAATTAACACGTTGAGCCAGTCCACAAACAGCAATTCTGTATCGGGCGCCGCGCAGGAAAGCCGGATCATTTCTTTGGGTGACACAACCGCCAAGTCGGTGATCACCGCCGTCAGCGCCAACGCGGCCTGCTCGAAAGCCTCCGCGAGCGTCGCGCCCACACCGCAAACGCCGACATCGGCTTCATGAGGAAAATGCTTCCAACTGGCAGTAATAGGCATATGGCACCCCAAGAGTACTGATCGGCGAGTAATTGCGCGCCCGATTTCAACTGCGAGTTTTTCGAAAAAACTGGCTCGATTGTGCACCCATTTTCTCTGCTCGGCAAACGCTCTTCTGCCTGCTCCTGCTATGTTTAATGAACCGTTGAACAAGTCTGATTGGCTTCAAACGGCTGGCTGGAAAAAACAGATGTGCTCAATGCTTGCCCGCTTGCCAGTAATGCGCTCGCCACTCAAGTGCACCATGTTAAGAAGCCATGCTTACGCTGATCTTGATCGCAGACAGGTTTAAGCCTGAATCATCCAGAATTTATAATGACTGTCCCAATAAAAAGTCCAGATGCGGCGGGAGGTCGCCTCAATCATCGGCCACACAAAGTATCGGGATTCAGAATGTCATTTGAGGTATTCTTTTAAAAAAGGTGCTTTATACCCAGCTACTGTCAGCTATTGCACTTCGAATTTGAATCCGCTTTTAGGGCACCTCTAAGAATCCAATTTACGTCACAATACGGCGTTACTCGAAAAAAATTATCGCTTACATATCAACAATATGCCGCGCTCAAATTTTTTACTCACGCCTTGTCTTGCCTAGAAATTTGAATTTTTAGAGGCGTCCTTTAGAAATTATGGTTAGCCAATATGTTCCAACTCGAAATTAGAAACGTCACACGCTGCTTCGGCGATTTAGTTGCGGTGGACAATGTTAGTCTTAATGTCGAAGCGGGCGAGTTTTTCACTCTGCTTGGACCTTCTGGCTGCGGCAAGACCACCCTCCTGCGCATGATTGCTGGTTTCGATTTGCCCGATTCCGGGCAGATTTTTTGGCTGGCCTGGACGAAAGTATCTTCGAGGCAGCGCGCGATCTGGGTGCGTCACCATGGAAGACGTTTCGCTACGTCACCTTCCCATTAATCCTGCCCGGAGTGATCGCGGGCGGGTTAATGGCGTTTACCTTGTCGATCGACGATTTCGTAATTACCTTCTTTACCGCCGGTGTGGGCGTATCCACACTACCACTGCATATCTACTCGATGATCAAAGTTGCTGTGACGCCGGAAGTAAATGCCATTTCCACACTGCTGATATTGCTCACCTTAACTATGATGGCGCTCGCTTCCAAAATCACGTCAAATGCCTTGCCAAGGAAGCCATGATGTGGCGTGTCCTATTGCTATTTATCCTATTGTTTATCGATACTGCTCATGCCGGTGACGTGCTGCATTTATATAACTGGAACAACTATATTCCGGCGCAAACCATCGCACGCTTCGAGGCGTGGTGCACATGCCGCGTGGTGCAGGATTATTACTCCGACAATGAGGAAATGCTTGCCAAGCTGGCCGCCGGAGCGAGCGGCTATAACCTGATCGTGCCGACCGGCAATGCGGTGGAATCACTGATCCGGCAGGGCGCGTTGCGCCCGCTCGACAAAAACCTGTTACCCAATTTGCACAATATCGACCCGGCTTACCTCAATGCTGCGTTCGATCCCGGCAACCGCTACTCGGTGCCATATGCCTATCCCCTTACTTTGATTGGTTATAACCGTGAAAAAATCCGCGAGCTGGACTTGCCCACCGATAGCTCGGCAATAATCTTTGAACCGATCTATCTGAAAAAATTAAAGGGGCGCGTCACCGTGCTAGACAGTCAACGCGAGTTACTGACGGCGGCACTGAAGTACTTGGGTTATTCGGTGAATGATGTGGATGAAGTGCACTGGAAGCAAGCGCGTGACTTGATTATTCGCGCCAAGCCATATTGGGCGGCGTTCAATGCCGCAAGCTATATCAAGGAGCTGACCGTAGGCAACATCTGGCTAGTGCACGGTTATTCAAATGACATTTTTCAGGCCGATCTCGATGCGCAAAAAGCCGACAGGAAATTTCGCATCGTTTCCAGCATTCCCAAAGAAGGGGCGGTAATGGCGCTAGATTCGATGGTGCTACACAAAACCGGCTTACGTCCCGACCTTTCGCATCGCTTCATCAATTTCATGCTGGATGGCCGCAACTCTGCCGAACTCACCAATCTGATCGGCTCCGGAAATCCCAACCGTGACGCGCTACAATATATCCGTCCGGAAATCTCACAAAACCGTGCAATATTTCCCAACCGCGCGCAACAGGCTCGGCTGGAAATGCTACACGATCTGAATCGTCATCAGCGCCGCATATTGTCGCGCATCTGGACCCAGATCAAACTAAAATAACAAGCTTGATAAACAGCCAGGAGAGCAAAACGAAATAAGCGGAACACGTCTTTAATTCAGGAACAGCAACGTCAATTCCTAATGTCAATTTCTTGAGAAGGTAAAAAATAATATATTGTCTACAAGCCTTGGTGGCACAACGGCTTGGGGTAATAGCCATTTCAACCGAAGGACTGAAAAGGTATCTCTCTCACGCTCTATCGTAAGAGTCGAGAGTGCGATTGACCGTTTGTATTTTCACGGGTAGCATAGCCGCCTTCGTTGTTTTGAAAGGCTCAGTTAAAATGCGACGCAAATTCATTGTCGGAAATTGGAAGATGAATGGGGCGCTGATCAAGAATGAGGCTTTGTTGGAAGAAGTGTCGAATGGCGTAGCGCAAATGTCGGGGGTAGATTGCGCAGTGTGTGTGCCTTTTCCCTATCTTGCACAAACGCAATTACTGTTGCGTGAGACCCCAATAAAATGGGGGGCGCAGAATGTGCATCAAGCGGATAAAGGAGCCTACACTGGCGAGGTGGCGGTTTCTATGTTGTGTGATTTTGGCTGCGATTATGTGATCGTTGGACATTCCGAACGGCGCAATTTGTACGGTGAAAGCAGTCAGCTGGTGGCGGAAAAGTTCGCTGCGGTTCAAAAGGCAGAGTTGTCGCCCATCATCTGTGTTGGCGAAACTTTGGAGCAGCGTGAAGCCGGCACTACAGAAGTGGTGGTAGCGGAACAGCTGGCTGAAGTTATCAAGCTGCGCGGTGTACAGTCGTTCCGTACTGCTGTCATCGCCTATGAGCCAGTCTGGGCTATAGGTACTGGCAAGACTGCTTCGCCAGAACAGGCACAAGAGGTGCATGCTTTTATACGCAAACGTATCGCCGGTTTTGATGAGGAGTTTGGTCAAGCTTTGTGTATACTTTACGGTGGTAGTGTTAACGCCTCCAACGCAGCCGAACTGTTCGCCATGCCGGACATTGATGGTGGACTGATCGGTGGCGCATCGTTGGTTGCTGAAGATTTCTTGGCCATTTGCAACGCTGGGCAAAAATAAATTCGATATTTTGGAGTAGTAAGTGGAAATTTTCGTTTGGGTTATACATGTATTAACTGCAATAGTGCTGGTTGGTCTGGTGCTGGTGCAGCATGGCAAAGGGGCGGATATGGGAGCTGCCTTTGGCACAGGTTCAGCCGGGAGTGTGTTTGGCTCGAGCGGTTCAGCCAATTTTCTGAGTCGTAGTACAGCGGTAGCTGTAGGGATATTTTTTATTACCAGCATGTCGCTAACTTATATTTATGCTCACCCATCGCAATCTCATGGTGTAATGGATAAGCATGAAGTATCAAAGTCGGCACAACCGTCAGCGGCACCCGCTTCAACACCTGGCAATGCAGGTGGTTCGAAGTCGCAAGAAATACCAAAATAATAAAACTATGCCGATGTGGTGAAATTGGTAGACACGCTAGCTTGAGGGGCTAGTGGCGAAAGCTGTAGCAGTTCGAGTCTGCTCATCGGCACCAAATATTTAAGCCAAAGTTTTCTGGGCTCTGGTTAATTAAACTAGAAATGCATTCCGTGCGTTAGATTTGTAAGGCGCCAAATGGATGGGGGAGGCTCAGATGTTGGAAAACTATTTTCCGATCTTGTTGTTCATAATCGTTGGGCTGGCGATGGGTGTAGCGCCGCTGCTGTTAGGCTGGCTAGCTGCTCCTAATCGCCCAAGCAACGCAAAGCTCTCACCTTATGAGTGCGGCTTTGGGGCTTTTGAAGACGCGCGAATGAAATTCGACGTGCGTTATTATCTCGTTGCCATCTTATTTATCTTATTCGATCTAGAAATCGCGTTCCTGTTTCCTTGGGCAGTGGTGCTGAAGGAAATCGGCTTGTTTGGGTACGTTTCTATGTTAATTTTCTTGGCTATCCTCGTGGTCGGATTTATTTACGAGTGGAAAAGAGGAGCTCTGGAATGGGAATAGAAGGAGCTCTGGAAAAAGGCATAGTTACCACGTCATTGGACGTTTTGATAAATTATGCTCGCACGGGTTCGCTGTGGCCAATGACTTTTGGCTTGGCATGCTGCGCGGTAGAAATGATGCAGGCGGGCGCTTCGCGTTATGATCTTGATCGCTTTGGCATAACGTTCCGCCCCAGCCCGCGCCAGTCTGACGTGATGGTAGTTGCAGGCACACTGTGCAACAAGATGGCACCGGCACTGCGCAAGGTATATGACCAGATGGCTGAGCCGCGCTGGGTAATCTCGATGGGATCGTGCGCTAATGGCGGCGGCTACTACCATTATTCCTATTCGGTAGTCCGAGGTTGCGACCGCATTGTGCCAGTGGATGTCTATGTGCCAGGCTGTCCGCCGACTGCTGAGGCACTGCTGTATGGCATTATCCAATTGCAAAACAAGATCAAACGAACTAACACAATTGCGCGCTAGGTTATGTGCAATATTCATGATAGAACGCACGATGCGATTGATCCCCGTTCAAATGGGAGCATCTCTGTCATCTGGAGTGCACAGACATATCATGCTTTGATCTGCATGACTTGCTTGTCAACTCAAAAAATACCATCGTAAACTTGATTCACACGACACCGGTGTAAAACATGGCTGCTAATTTGAACCTCTTGACTACTAACTTGAACGCGATTTTCGCTAACAGAATAGTGAGTCTGGAAAATATGCTGGGCGAGCTGACCTTGGTCGTTAGTGCTGTTGACATGCTGGAGGTGCTTACGCGCTTGCGCGACGATCCCGATTTGCGTTTCGAACAGATGATGGATCTGTGCGGGGTAGATTACTTTACTTATGGAAGTGAAATTTGTGAAGGCGGCGCGTATCTCAAATCCGACGACGCTCGTAATGCTTATCCTTCTCGATTTGCCGTGGTTTACCATCTGTTGTCGCTGACCCACAATATCCGCTTACGCGTGCGCGTATTTGCTGAAGACGATGACCTGCCGATACTGAGCTCCGTGGTGAGCATTTGGCCGTGTGCCAACTGGTATGAGCGCGAGGCATTCGATTTGTATGGCATTGTGTTTACAGATCATCCAGATTTACGCCGCCTGCTCACCGATTACGGTTTTGTTGGCAACCCTTTCCGCAAGGATTTCCCATTGTCAGGCCATGTTGAAATGCGCTACGACCCTGAGCAGCAGCGTGTAATTTATCAACCTGTGTCGATTGAACCGCGTGAACTTGTTCCCCGCATCATTCGTGAAGAACATTACGGAGGTTTGAAATGATAGCCGGAATCTTGAGCGACAGAGGCACGGACACACAGATAATGACTTCACCAGGAATTTTGCATTCCGCTGCTTTTTTGGGCAACAGGGGCAAAGACTTTTATCATGGCTGAAATAAAAAATTACACCATGAACTTTGGGCCACAGCACCCATCCGCACACGGCGTGTTGCGCCTGGTTCTGGAACTGGACGGTGAAGTAATTGAGCGCGCTGATCCGCATATCGGCTTGCTTCATCGTGGTACTGAGAAACTGGCTGAGCACAAGACATATCTGCAATCGCTGCCTTATATGGATCGCCTCGACTACGTGTCAATGATGTGCAACGAGCATGCCTACGTCATGGCCATCGAAAAACTGCTTGCTCTCGAAGTACCGCTGAGAGCACAGTATATTCGGGTAATGTTTGACGAAATTACCCGAATTATGAATCATCTGCTGTGGCTTGGAGCACATGCACTGGATATTGGCGCAATGACCGTGTTTTTATATGCTTTCCGCGAGCGCGAAGACCTGATGGATGTATACGAGGCAGTATCCGGCGCGCGGCTGCACGCAGCGTATTACCGACCAGGCGGGGTGTATCGAGATTTGCCTGATTCTATGCCCTTGTATCAGGCATCAAAGATTCACAATGCCAAAGCTGTAAAGAAGATGAATGAGAACCGTGAAGGTTCCTTGCTGGACTTCATGGAAGACTTTACCAATCGTTTTCCCACCTGCGTGGATGAATACGAGACTTTGCTGACCGACAACCGGATCTGGAAACAGCGTACCGTCGGCATCGGTGTAGTCACTCCGGAACGCGCGCTGGCGCTGGGCTTCAGCGGCCCCATGCTACGTGGCTCCGGTATTGTTTGGGACTTGCGCAAAAAACAACCTTATGAAGTATATAACCGCATCGATTTCGATATTCCTGTGGGAGTCGAAGGAGATTGCTATGACCGTTATCTGGTGCGAGTGGAAGAGATGCGCCAGTCAAATCGTATTATCAAGCAATGTATCAGCTGGTTGCGTCAGAACCCCGGTCCAGTGATAGTAAATAATTTCAAGGTGGCGCCTCCCAAACGCGAGTCGATGAAGCAGAATATGGAAGAGTTGATCCACCATTTCAAGCTATTTACTGAGGGTATGCATGTTCCACCCGGCGAGGCTTATGCGGCAGTAGAACATCCTAAAGGTGAGTTCGGTATATACATAATTTCTGATGGGGCAAACAAGCCTTATCGCCTTAAAATTCGTGCTCCCGGTTTTGCCCATATCGCTGCGCTGGATGAAATGGCGCGTGGTCATATGATTGCTGATGTAGTGGCTATTATCGGTACGCAGGATATAGTTTTTGGTGAAGTTGACCGCTGATGGATATCTCTAATTATTCTGAATTCGTCATTTCCGTGAACGCCCCATCAAAAAACCGGATTCTCGCTTTTATTATGATAACGGCATTTTTAGAGGTTCTTTGATGTTATCCGAGCAAGTTCGAGCAAAAACAGACCGAGAGTTGAAAAAATATCCGCCCGATCGGAAGCAGTCTGCAGTTATGTCTGCATTGCGCTTCGTGCAAGATGAAAAGGGTTGGATAGACACCGAGGACATGGCCGATGTTGCGGCCTATCTCGGCATGCCACAGATGAGTGTATATGAGGTGGCGACTTTCTATAACATGTATAACCTCAAGCCCATGGGACGGCACACGCTCACGGTATGTACCAATCTGTCCTGCCAATTGGTGGGAGCCATGGAAACATTGAATTATATTAAGAGCAAGCTCGGTATCGGAGTTGGCGAAGTGACAGCTGACGGTAAGTTCGGCCTGCGCGAAGGCGAGTGCCAGAACGTCTGTGATGAAGCACCGCTATTTATGATCAACAACAAAAGGACGTGCGGTCATCTCACTAAGGAAAAGATCGATCAAATTCTGGCGGAATTGGATAAGGAATGAGTACTCCAATTCTTCTTAATACCATGCATTTCGACCAGCCATGGATGCTGGAAAATTACCTCAAAGTGGGTGGCTACCAGGCGCTGCGCAAAATCCTGTCGGAAAAGATGACGCCCGAGTCTATCATCGCCGAAGTCAAGAGTTCCGGCCTGCGCGGTCGCGGAGGTGCTGGTTTTCCTACTGGTCTGAAATGGAGCTTTATGCCGCGCAACTACCAGGGCGATAAATATCTGGTGTGCAATTCTGATGAGGGCGAACCGGGCACCTTCAAGGACAGGGATATTCTGCGCTACAACCCGCACATTCTCATAGAAGGCATGGCTATCGCCGCCTATGCCATGGGAGTCAAGGTAGGCTACAACTATGTGCACGGCGAGATTTTTGAGGCCTATGAACGCATGGAGGCAGCCGGTGAAGAAGCGCGTGCGGCGGGCTATCTGGGTAACAATATACTAGGCAGCGATTTCAGTTTCGAACTGCATAATCATCTGGGTTATGGCGCCTACATTTGCGGCGAAGAAACTGCATTGCTCGAATCACTCGAAGGCAAAAAAGGCCAGCCGCGTTTCAAGCCACCATTTCCGGCAAGTTTTGGTTTATATGGCAAGCCGACCACCATTAACAACACCGAGACCTTCGCCAGCATTCCTTACATAATTAATAAAGGCGGGCAAAATTTCCTTGAGCTGGGCAGGCCGAACAATGGCGGAATCAAGTTGTTTTCCATTTCCGGGCACGTTAACAGGCCAGGAAATTTTGAGGTTCCGCTTGGAACGCCGTTCAAAACATTGCTGGAAATGGCTGGTGGTATGCGCGGCGACCGTAAGTTAAAGGCCTGTATACCCGGTGGATCTTCCATGCCAGTTTTACCTGGCGAGATTATGATGGATCTCGACATGGACTATGATTCCGTCGCCAAGGCGGGGTCCATGCTGGGCACAGGTGCGATTATCATCATGGATGATACTACCTGCATGGTGCGCGCACTGGAACGCCTGTCCTACTTTTACTTTGAAGAATCATGCGGCCAATGCACGCCGTGCCGTGAAGGCACTGGCTGGTTGTACCGGATCATACACCGCATCGAAAAAGGAGAAGGACGTCCGGAAGATCTGAATCTATTGCTTGACCTGTGCGAGAACATTGCCGGCCGCACAATTTGCGCGCTTGGTGATGCCGCCGCCTGGCCGGTGCAGGGCTTCCTTAAGCATTTCCGTAGCGAGTTTGAATATCACATCGAACACAAGCGTTGTTTGGTGCAAGACTGACGGTTAGGTGAGCAATGATCAATATTGAAATTGACGGCAAGCACATTGATGTGGAAAACGGATGCTCCGTGATAGAGGCGGCGCATCGGCTGGGTATTTATATTCCCCACTTTTGTTACCACAAGAAATTATCCATCGCAGCTAATTGTCGCATGTGTTTGGTGCAGATAGAAAAGGCGCCTAAGCCGCTGCCCGCCTGTGCCACGCCAGTGGCCGAAGGCATGAAAGTTTTTACTGCCTCCGAACAAGCTGTGAAAGCGCAAAAAGGCGTAATGGAATTCTTGCTGATTAATCATCCATTGGATTGCCCAATATGTGATCAGGGCGGGGAATGCGAGTTACAGGATCTAGCGGTCGGCTATGGTGGTAGCGCCTCGCGTTACCACGAAGAGAAACGCGTCGTATTGCACAAGGACATCGGCCCCTTGGTGGCTGCCGAAGAGATGAGTCGCTGTATCAACTGTACCCGTTGCGTGCGTTTCGGCATCGAAATTGGTGGTGCGATGGAACTGGGACAAGCTTTCCGAGGTGAACATGCGGAAATTATGGCTTTCATGTCCGATACGGTAGATTCCGAACTGTCCGGTAATATGATAGACCTCTGTCCGGTCGGCGCGCTCACCAGCAAACCATTCCGCTATAGTGCCCGCACTTGGGAGCTATCGCGCCGTAAGTCTATTAGTCCGCATGATAGTTTAGGTTCCAACCTGGCGGTGCAAGTCAAAAACAACCGCGTGATGCGTGTGCTGCCTATTGAGAATGAAGATATCAATGAGTGCTGGCTGTCTGATAAAGATCGTTTTAGCTACGAAGGGTTGAACTCAGCTGAACGTCTTACTAAGCCGATGATCAAGCAGGGCGGAAAATGGCTGGAAGTAGAGTGGCAAGTCGCGCTGGAGTATGTGGCCAACGGGCTGCGCCAAATTGCTCATGAGACAGGTGCGGAATACATAGGCGCGTTAGCCACGCCACATTCCACTCTGGAAGAGCTTTATTTATTGCAAAAACTGGTGCGTGGCTTGGGCAGTCATAACGTGGATTTCCGTCTGCGACAGTCTGATTTCAGCGCCGACAGCAAGCAGACCGGTGCACCTTGGCTAGGTATGGCAGTGGCAGATATAAATCGTGTTGACCGCTTTCTGCTAGTGGGCAGTTTCTTGCGCAAAGACCATCCGCTACTGGCATCACGCGTGCGTCAGGCGACGAAGGAGGGCGCGCAAGTTAATCTGATACATGCTACAGATGACGATCTGTTGATGCCAATCGCCAACAAAGAGATTGTTCCACCGACCGAAATGACTACGGTATTGGCGCAAGTGTTGAAGGCACTGGCCATTACCAAGCAGGTGACTCTAGACACTAGCGTGCAACAGATCGTACAGTCTGTAACGCCGTCACCCATCGCGCAGGCAATGGCTGACAGTCTTGCCAGCGGTGAGCGTGTTGCCGTTCTGCTCGGCAACTTCGCGCAGCAGCATCCACAAGCGTCTCAACTGCAATTGCTGGGGCAGCACATTGCCGCGCTCTGCGGAGCAACATTTGGCTTCTTCGGTGAAGCAGCCAACAGTGTGGGTGGGTATTTGGCGCAAGCGGTGCCATTCGCCGGTGCTGAACATGGTATGAATGCCTCCGCAATGCTAGCCGCGCAGCGCAAGGCTTATATCTTGCTGAATGTGGAAGCAGAACTGGATATGCAGAACCCGCAACAAGCATTAGCTGCGATGGGTGCTGCAGATATGGTTGTGGCGTTAAGCGCTTACAAACACCATGCTACCGAGTACGCCGATGTGTTATTACCGATTACTCCATTTACTGAAACCTCCGGGACTTTTATCAGTTCAGAAGGGCGTGTGCAAAGTTTCAAGGGCACAGTCCAGCCGTTAGGCGAGGCGCGTCCAGCATGGAAGGTGCTCCGCGTCTTGGGGAACATGCTTAATATACCCGGTTTTGATTACAACAACAGTGAAGCAGTTCGCGATGAAGTGCTGGGCGGCACAGACCTATCTGCCAAACTTGGCAACGTCTTGCATGGTGTGTCGGCGCAAGCGGCAACTTGGAATGTCGCTGGCTTACAGCGCGTCAGCGATGTGCCGATCTATGCCACTGACGCTATTGTACGCCGCGCCGCTTCGCTACAAAAAACCCGCGATGCCGCCACTCCGCGTGCGCTGATGCATAGCCTGGAACTGGAGAAGCTCAACCTGCAATCTGGTGAAATGGTCAAGTTAACGCAAGGGCATGGCAGTACGCGGCTATCTATAATCGCAGATGACAGTTTGCCGCATGGCGTTGTGCGCTTGGCCGCGGGCCATGCCGTCACGGCAGAATTGGGCGCAATGTTTGGAGCTATTATGGTGGAGCGCGCATGACAGAGCTACTGCAATACTTGCAAAACCTGCTTGGTGCGGCTTGGCTTCCGATCTGGACATTGGTCAAAATTCTGGTCATCGTTGTACCTATCATGCTAACTGTGGCGTATCTGACCCTGGCAGAACGCAAGGTTATCGGCTACATGCAGGTACGTATCGGTCCTAATCGGGTTGGTTATTTTGGGCTGCTACAACCGCTCGCCGATGGTCTCAAACTGCTGCTCAAAGAAATTATCATCCCGTCCGGCTCGAATAAATTTCTGTTCATAATCGCGCCCGTCCTTGCGCTGACGCCTGCTTTGGCGGCCTGGGCAGTGGTTCCGTTTGCCGATGGCATGGTGTTGGCCGACGTCAATGCTGGTCTGCTCTATATCTTGGCGATGACGTCTCTTGGCGTGTACGGCATAATCATCGCGGGTTGGGCATCCAACTCTAAATATGCCTTCATAGGTTCATTGCGCTCGGCCGCACAGATTGTGTCCTACGAAATCCCCATGGGGTTTGCCTTGGTATGTGTGCTAATGGTCTCGCAGAGCATGAATTTGGGTGACATAGTGCTTGGTCAAAAAAGCAGCGTGGGGCTGTTCGGCTGGTATTTCATCCCGTTGTTCCCGATGTTCGTGGTGTACTTCATCTCAGGTGTAGCAGAAACCAATCGTGCGCCCTTTGACATGGCCGAAGGTGAATCTGAAATTGTAGCTGGCTTCCACGTAGAATATTCTGGTATGGCGTTTGCGCTATTTTTCCTGGCTGAATACGCCAACATGATTTTAATTGCCATACTCACCGCGATTATGTTCCTTGGCGGTTGGCTGCCTCCATTTGACATTGTTCCATTTAATTTGCTACCGGGAATTTTCTGGCTACTAGCCAAGACGTCCTTTGTACTGTTTCTGTTTTTATGGTTCCGTGCCACCTTCCCACGCTATCGCTACGACCAGTTGATGCGCTTGGGTTGGAAGGTCTTTATTCCTCTCACGCTGGTCTGGGTAGTGGTAATTGGTGCCTGGATGCAAACTCCCTATTGGCTGTGGTAAAACAGTCAAGGATATAAAAAATGGAAAAGATCACAAATTTCTTTAAAACTTTCCTGCTGCTGGAGCTAGTGAAAGGCATGGCCTTGACCGGGCGACATTTTTTCGCACGTAAAATTACAGTGCAGTTTCCCGAAGAAAAAACGCCGCAAGGTTTTCGTTTTCGCGGCCTACATGCGCTACGTCGCTATGCTAATGATGAAGAACGCTGTATTGGCTGCAAATTATGCGAAGCGGTATGTCCGGCGATGGCTATCCATATTGAAACCGAAGAGCGCGCTGATGGCACACGCCGGACCACACGCTATGACATCGATTTGGTCAAGTGTATTTTTTGCGGTCTATGCGAAGAATCTTGCCCGGTGGATGCCATTGTAGAAACTCGCATTCTGGAATACCACGGTGAGAAGCGCGGCGACCTGTACTACACCAAACCGATGTTGCTGGCAGTGGGCGAAAAACATGAAGCGCAAATTGCCAAGGATAGGGCATCGGACGCAAAATTCCGTTAAGAGCATCTTTAAATCACTGTCATTCCTGTGAAGATATGTATCCAGTTCGTTATTTTAATAAGGATACTGCTGAAGCCTACGTCGAAATGGTTTTTCGCAGGCGGGAATGCTAACTTCAATGATTTATATTGGTGACCTTCATGGTTCCAAACACAGCTAAAGGTTTGAGAATATGTTGATGAGTTTTAATACATTAGTTTTTTATATGTTCGCTGCAATTACCGTGTTTGCCGCATTGCGCGTAATTACTGCACGCAACCCGGTACACGCTGCATTGTTCCTGGTGTTGGCTTTTTGTAGTTCGGCTGGTATCTGGATATTACTGGAGGCGGAGTTCCTGGCCATTACCCTTGTTCTAGTGTACGTCGGCGCGGTGATGGTACTCTTTCTGTTTGTGGTAATGATGCTGGACATCAATCTGGAGGAGTTGCGCGAAGGTTTCTGGCGCTGGTTTCCATTCGGCGCGTTGCTGGCTGTCATCATGGTGTTCCAGATGATATGGGTACTGGGCAACCGCCAGACTGCCGAAACTGGTGCACAAGTGATCAAGCACGCTGCCAATTACAGCAACACCAAAGAACTTGGACGTTTGATTTACACCGATTATGTTTACCCATTTGAACTGGCGGCGGTACTTCTGTTAGTGGCGATTGTAGCTGCTATCGCGCTTACATTACGCCGTCGTAAGGATGTTAAATCACAGGAACCGAATAAGCAGGTGCTGGTGAAGAAAGCAGACCGCCTTCGCATTGTATCGGGGGTGGCAGATGGCAAAGAGGAAAGCGCGCAGTAGTGGGTGAGATATACCACTGCATCATTGCTGCAGAGACATTAATTTAATGTTTTTTTACAAAGGGTTGTGTTGAATTGTTAACCGCCTTGGATGATTAATAGCAGTGTAGCGGCATCTGTCATGCTTACATGAAGATTCAATAAGGAATGTATATGTTGAACTTGAGTTTGTCGCATTATTTAGTGTTTGGAGCGGTCTTGTTTGCTATTGGCGTGGTGGGTATTTTTCTGAACCGCAAGAATATCATCGTACTGTTGATGTCCATTGAATTGATGCTGCTCGCGGTAAATACAAATTTTATCGCGTTTTCACATTATCTGAATGACATATCCGGGCAAATATTCGTGTTCTTTATCCTCACCGTGGCTGCTGCTGAAGCAGCTATCGGCTTAGCGATTCTGATAGTGTTATTTCGTAACCTGCGTACCATCAACGTAGATGATCTCGGCAGCTTGAAAGGTTAACAGCGCAAATGAGTACTATGGAAAATCTGTATTTGCTAGTTCCTTTGGCTCCCTTGGTTGGCGCAATAATCGCCGGTTTGTTTGGCAAGCTACTGGGGCGTACATGGACGCATCGCATTACCATCCTGCTAGTGGCTACGTCTTTCGCTGCCTCACTGCTGATTTTTCAGGATGTCATGGCAGGACATACATTCAACGGCACAGTTTATCAATGGATGACCTCGGGTGATACGCGATTCGAGGTCGGTTTCCTGATTGACCGCCTGACCGTAATGATGATGCTGGTGGTGACTTTCGTATCCCTGATGGTGCATATTTATACTATAGGTTATATGGTAGAAGATGCTGGCTATCAACGCTTCTTCAGTTATATTTCGTTATTTACCTTCTCCATGCTAATGCTGGTGATGGCCAATAACTTTCTCCAGCTGTTTTTTGGCTGGGAAGCGGTGGGTTTGGTATCTTATTTATTGATTGGCTTTTGGTACACACGCCCTACGGCGACTTACGCCAACCTTAAAGCTTTCTTAGTCAACCGTGTAGGGGATTTCGGTTTTTTGCTCGGCATCGGCTTGGTGCTGATGGTGTTTGGCACACTGGATTATGCTGCAGTGTTTGCCAGCTCGCACCTTTACACTAACGATATAGCGCCGATCCCCGGTGTGTCGTGGAATGTGATTAGCGCTATCTGCATCCTGCTGTTCATTGGTGCGATGGGTAAATCGGCGCAGTTTCCACTGCACGTCTGGCTACCGGACTCGATGGAGGGTCCGACTCCGATTTCCGCACTAATCCACGCTGCGACGATGGTGACCGCCGGAATATTTATGGTGGCGCGCATGTCACCGCTGTTTGAACTGTCCGATACTGCGTTATCCTTTGTTATGGTGATCGGCGCTATTACCGCGCTGTTCATGGGCTTCCTCGGCATTATCCAGAACGATATCAAGCGTGTGGTGGCCTATTCCACATTGTCGCAACTAGGCTACATGACGGTAGCGCTGGGCGCTTCTGCTTATTCGGTGGCGATTTTTCATCTGATGACCCACGCTTTTTTCAAGGCGTTGCTTTTCCTCGCCGCTGGTTCGGTGATTATCGCTATGCATCATATTCAGGACATCCGCCAGATGGGAGGTTTGCGTAAATATATGCCGATCACTTGGTTCACCTTTCTGATCGGCTCCCTGGCGTTAATTGGCACGCCGTTCCTATCCGGTTTCTATTCCAAGGACAGCATCATCGAAGCGGTGGCGTTGTCGCATCTTCCCGGGTCTGGCTTTGCCTACTTTGCAGTGGTGGCAGGTGTTTTCGTTACTGCCTTCTATTCGTTCCGCTTGTATTTCTTGGTGTTTCATGGCGAAGAGCATTTCGGCAAAGCTCATTCTGTTGCACATGGCTCTCAAAATACATCTCATGACGACCATGCTGACATCCATGTTGCGCACGATGATCATCATGGTTTAGCTCCAGGCCAGAAGCCGCACGAAACCTCATGGGTAGTCTGGATGCCTTTAGTGTTGCTTGCAATCCCTTCTGTGGTCATTGGTTACCTTACTGTCGAGCCGATGTTGTTTGGCGACTATTTCAAGGGTGCGATTTTTATCAACCACGAGTTGCACCCGTCCATGGAAGAACTGAAGCACGAGTTTCACAGCGCTTGGGCCATGACCATACATGGACTATCTTCTTTGCCATTCTGGCTGGCAATAGCCGGGGTAGCGATGGCGTGGGTTTTTTACCTGAAAAATCCTGGTATTCCTGAGGCGATCAAACAAAAATTTAGTTTCATCTATACAGTATTGGACAACAAGTACTACTTTGACCGTTTCAATGATTGGTTCTTTGCCTCTGGTGCCCGTAAGACGAGCCGCTTCTTATGGAAATTTGGCGATATAAAACTGATTGATGGCCTAATGGTAAACGGCACTGCGCGTTTGGTCGGCATGTTCTCCATCGTGTTGCGCCGAATTCAGACCGGTTACATCTACCACTATGCGTTTTCCATGATTATCGGCGTGTTTCTGCTGCTTACGATACGCACTTGGTTCGAATAATACGCACAGCGAGAAACTGAAGGAATAAGCATGATTTTTGGATTTCCCCTATTAAGCGTTGCTATCTGGCTGCCCATTATTTTTGGTATGCTGGTTCTAGCCACTGGCAACGATCGCAATGCACCGTTAGCGCGTGTCATCGCACTTGTTGGTTCGATCCTTGGCTTTCTGGTCACTATTCCGCTGTATGTTGATTTTGACAAGATGACCAGTGCCATGCAGTTCGTCGAGTTGCACGACTGGATTACCCATTTCAACATCCACTATCACCTCGGCGTTGACGGCATTTCGGTGCTGTTCGTCCTGCTTAACAGTTTCTTTACTCCGCTGGTTGTGATCGCTGGCTGGAAGGTAATCGAGAAGCGCGTAGCGCAATATCTGGCTGCATTCCTCATCATGTCCGGCTTGGTCAATGGCGTATTCGCCTCGCTCGACGCGGTGCTGTTCTATGTGTTCTGGGAAGCCATGCTAATCCCGATGTTCATCATTATTGGTATATGGGGCGGCCCTAATCGTGTTTATGCGGCGGTCAAGTTTTTTCTGTACACCTTTTTCGGTTCAGTGCTGATGCTGATTGCACTGCTATATCTGTACATCCAGTCCGGTGGCAGCTTTGCGATTCTCGATTACCACCAGATGGCTATCCCGATGACCGCACAGATATTAATATTCATTGCCTTCTTTATGGCATTCTCGGTAAAGGTACCAATGTTCCCGGTGCACACCTGGTTGCCCGATGCACACGTAGAAGCACCTACCGGTGGTTCCGTGGTACTAGCGGCGATCATGCTGAAAGTTGGAGCGTACGGCTTTATTCGATTTTCTATGCCTATCGTGCCGGATGCCAGCCACTACCTAGCTGGCGTGATGATCGCGCTGTCGCTGATCGCAGTGGTATATATTGGACTGGTTGCATTGGCCCAAACTGACATGAAAAAACTGGTGGCGTATTCCTCTATTTCGCATATGGGTTTCGTTACGTTGGGTTTTTTTATTTTTAATGCCTACGGCATGGAGGGCGCGCTGTTACAGATGATTTCGCATGGCTTTATATCAGGTGCGCTATTTCTGTGTATAGGTGTGCTGTATGACCGCATGCATACGCGCAATATCGCCGACTATGGCGGCGTGGCCAACAAAATGCCAATATTCGCCGCATTTTTTGTACTGTTTGCCATGGCAAATGTCGGGTTGCCCGGTACCAGCGGTTTTGTCGGTGAATTCATGGTGATAATGGGTACGGTCAAAGTTAATTTCTGGTACGCCTTTACTGCCGCCACCACACTGATTTTTGGCGCAGCCTACACGCTGTGGATGGTAAAGCGGGTGATCTTCGGCGCGGTGGCCAACCAGCACGTAGCGCAATTAACCGACATTACATTGCGAGAAAAACTGATATTCGTAATTTTGGCGCTGACTGTGCTGGGCATGGGCCTGTATCCACTACCATTCACCGAAATCATGCACGCATCCGTGAACGACTTGCTGGTACATATTGCCCGCTCCAAGTTATAAGTTATCACCAATCGAGGAATTTATGAGTTACTTGTCTACCCTATCCTCCGCCTACGCAGAAATTTTTCTGCTGGTGATGGCGAGTTCGATCCTGATCATAGATCTGTTTGTCACCAATCCGAACAAAACGCTAACATACATTTTGGTGCAACTGACCCTTCTAAGTTGCGCACTGATTACCGTGATGACCCATGAACCGGGCGTGGTTCACCTGTTCAACAACATGTTCGTGGACGACTTAATGTCCGATGTACTCAAACTATTAAGCTACCTGACCGTATCCATGGTGTTAGTGTATTCGCGTAGCTATTTGATATTGCGCGGACTATTCACGGGTGAGTTCATGGTACTGACATTGTTTGCCCTGCTCGGCATGATGGTGATGATTTCTGCTACCCACTTTCTTACCCTGTATATTGGGCTGGAATTGCTGTCGCTCAGCCTGTACGCGATGGTTGCGCTGCAACGCGATTCCGCTACTGCCACTGAAGCCGCGATGAAATATTTCATTCTAGGTGCACTTGCTTCCGGCTTGCTATTGTACGGAATGTCCATGTTATATGGCGCTACCAGTACGCTTGGAGTTGCGGCGGTCTCCGATGCCATCAAGCATGGTGTGGAAAACAAGGCACTGCTAGTGTTCGGCTTGGTATTCATGGTGGCGGGTCTGGCTTTCAAGCTTGGCGCCGTTCCATTTCATATGTGGGTGCCAGACGTATACCATGGCGCACCAACTGCTGTGACCATGCTGATCGGCTCCGCGCCCAAGTTAGCCGTCTTCGCTTTCGTTATGCGTATTTTGGTGGACGGCTTGCAACCGCTGGTGATGCACTGGTCTGGTATGCTGGCGATCCTCGCTGTGCTGTCTATGGCTATTGGCAATATTACCGCTATTGCGCAGACTAACCTTAAGCGCATGCTGGCTTACTCCACTATCGCGCATATGGGCTTTTTATTGCTCGGCGTATTGAGCGGCGGCATTGATGGTTATAGTTCCGCCATGTTCTACGTAGTGATTTATGTGTTAATGAGCCTGGGTGGTTTCGGTATGATCATGCTGCTATCGCGTGAAGGTTTCGAGGCTGATATGCTCAACGACTTTAAGGGACTTAACCAGCGTAGCCCGTGGCTCGCTTTCATGATGCTTATATTAATGTTCTCTATGGCAGGGGTACCGCCGACGGCAGGCTTCTACGCCAAACTTTCCGTTTTACAGGCGGTAGTGGGCGCCGGGTATGTTCCTCTTGCCGTGATGGCGGTGCTGTTCTCGTTAATAGGCGCATTTTATTATCTGCGTATCGTCAAGTTAATGTATTTCGATGCCCCAGAAACCCATGTCCCAATTTCTATCCAGCCTGACAACGGCCTGCTGATTTCCATTAACGGACTGGCGATATTGGCCTTAGGTATTATGCCCAGCACATTGATAACGGTATGTGCAGTGGCGGTACAGAAGTCATTGATGTTGCATTAAGGCAATCCTGAACAAGTCCCTCCGTTCGGGCTGAGCCTGTCGAAGCCATTTGCGACTTATTGATTTGCAAGGAGTGCGTTTCGACAAGCTCAACGCGAACGGACTTGTTCAGCGTAGCCTTAAACGGAACTGCAATGTAGAAAACAAAAACTCCCGCACTCGACGGGAGTTTTTGTTTGTGATTGAATAGTCACGCAAAAATTTAATGCGTTATCCCACTTTTGCCAGCTGCTTTTTTTTCACGGTCTTGCGCCCTCACCCAATAAAAAATCCGTCAAGCGCACAGCAAACGATGAAGAAGAAATAATAATTGCACTTCGCTACATATTAACTTGATAAAGGTGAACATTCAGTGAACGTTATCTCAATTCCTATGCTTGCTGCATTATTGCTAATACTTGCCAATTGCGGAGCGCAGGCGGCTGGCATCAAGAGCAAAGCTGCTGCGCCTACTGTGCAGAAAAAGGTATCAACGCCGCCAGAAGATCCATTTCTGTTGTTACAGAAAGCTGCTGCACAGGGAGTCGCTGAGGCGCAATACAATCTCGGCTGGAAGTATTCCAAGGGTGACGGCGTACTCAAGGATGCCGCCAAAAGTTTTGAGTGGTTTCAGAAAGCGGCTACTCAGGGGCATGCCGAAGCGCAATTCTTCCTCGGCGTGATCTATGCCAAAGGTGAAGGAATATCCAAAGATTCTGCTAAAGCTATTGAGTGGTTCCAGAAAGCGGCTACTCAAGGGCATGCTGAAGCGCAATTCTTCCTTGGAGTGATTTATGCCTATGGCGAAGGTGTGCCTAAGGACGTTGCGAAAGCGATGGAGTGGTATCAGAAAGCGGCAGCTCAAGGGCATGCCGAAGCGCAATACAACCTCGGCTGGATGTATTCCAATGGCGAAGGTGTGCTCAAGGATGTTGCCAAGACTTTTGAGTGGTTTCAGAAAGCAGCTACTCAGCAACATGCCGAAGCGCAATACAATCTAGGCGTGATGTATCGAGATGGTGAAGGCGTACCCAAGGACGCTGCGAAAGCCATTGAGTGGCTTCAGAAAGCGGCTGCTCAGCAGCATGCCGAAGCGCAATATAATCTAGGCTTGATGTATCGAGATGGTGAAGGCGTACCCAAGGACACTACGAAAGCTATTGAATGGCTTCAAAAAGCTGCTAGTCAAGGGCATACCAAAGCGCAATTCTTACTTAACACGTAAGGGTGTCCGGAATTTTGTGTAAACGGAATTTTTTAATGCTGCGGCATCTGTTCCCCGCGCTGGATAGTATCGCGACAAGCGCAACTTTTCAGTCCCTGATGGGTCGGAGCCGGCGTTGCTCTTAGGGAGCAGCAAAAATTACTGTCATTTTGCTTTAATTGTGCCGCTGCTGTTTGAGTGACACAAGGGCGAATGCTAAATGTTTAAAGTTAAGGCGGCATTATTACCTACGATTTTTTATCATAAAGGCCAATGATCTCATCAGAAACTTATAGCCAATGCCGTCGTCACAAAAGCATCGCTGTTAACCATATTATTATTCTTTGTGAAAATAGCATCTTTGCTATTCAATGTTCTAACTTCTGCTCGCCACACAATATTATTTGCTATGGTGTAGTCAAAATTGGTTGAAAAACCCCTTGTTTTAAAACCATTAGGTGTGCCAGTTGCGATGATTATTCCATTTTTATCATCATAATATTCAGCTCTTATAGCGATAGCAGTTTTTGATGTTGGCGTATATTTCAAGATAATCGTTGGGTTGACCCACATATTCATGGCTGATGAGTCCTTGTTTTTTTGTTCGACACCCAAATCAAAACCCAATATTGCGGCAAACTGATTATTTAGCTGAAAAATTCCATAAAAATTATTGAAATAACGCATTTTCTTATCATTATCAGGCTTGTCGTTTCCAATAAATGTGCTCCAATTCAAGGTTAGTTTTGCGGAAGGCTTATAAGTAACCTGCGTACCAAATGAAGGGGAAGAATTCCCCTCCACACGTCGAATATGTTGCCAACCATTCAGAACTAATGCACTCACAAACCATACGTCATTCTCTGACGTATAACTGATTTTGGCGCCAGTTTCATAATAAGGTGTGTTATCTGCTCCTATGCTTCTGGTCAAAGTCCAATTGTCTTTACCAACCGCACTTTCAAAACCTATATGTGAAGAAAAAACACCAGCATCAAACCACAAGTTATTTTTGTTAGAAAGCTTCAGGCCAACATTGCTTTCATAGATATTATTCAATACGCCGGGTTCAGATGCATAATTAGAATTCATATAGCTACCACCGGCTAATGCGAGATTCGCTCTGGCAGTATCTGTGTTGTACGATCCTTTCACAAAAGCCAAATTCACTGAAACTTCATTATTTTTGTTATAGCTGTAAATAAATGGTGGCTTAGTGTTATCGATTGGTTTATTAAAATCGTAGCTATAGTATGCTTCAACATAACCGTTAATGGTTAATGCAGAATCTGGTCTTTTTTCTTCCCCGTGTGCAAAGTTGCCTGCAAGTGTAGCTATCACTGCGATAGTGATAATTAGTTTTTTCATGGGATTTTCTTTATTAGTGCTTTTATTCGTACAGGTTTTGCACAGTCGCAAAAGCACTTTTCAAAAGCTGGTATCCGAAGTGCGAGGCGGGAAGCTCAATCACTGTGAGCACGCTGACTCCAGATTGGCTCGGTACCGGCTTTTGAAAAGGCTATATCGCAATTACCTGTTGAAACTCTCTTGCTCTTCAGATAGATGAGAGCAAACCAGCAGTTGACGTGACACTTAGTCCGAGGCGATTATTCGTTCTGTACGTCAGTACAGTGAACCAGCTTCAGTTTTATTTCTCAATTTCCACGTCTTTGTTTAAACAGATTGCAACACCTGTAACGGCGACATCTGCGCCACCCGCCGCGTAGCTAACCATCCTGCCAAGGTCACCGTAACAATCCCGCCGCCCACGCCAACCAACCAGATTAACGCGCTCGAATGATAAGGAATTTCCAGTACTTTAATTGCCAGCACCCAGCCTAGCAAAGTCCCACCGGCGGCTGCGAACAGGCCACTCAATGCGCCCAGCACGGCAAACTCGGTCAGGTGCAATCGCCGCAAATAGCGGCTGTCGGCCCCCAATGTGCGCAGGATGGCGGCCTGATGAATGCGTTCATCTTGTGTAGCGAGCAGCGCGGCATATAAAACAGCCAAGCCGCTCAGCAGGGTAAACAGGAAGACCGCGCTCATGGTTTGAGCTATCTGGTCCATGATTTGGCGGACTTGTTCGATCACCGCATCGGTATCTATCAGCAGCAGGTTGGGGAAGGCTTTGATCAACACATCGCCTGCCTGCGACTTATCTGCTGGCATATAAAAGCTGGATAAGTAGCTAGCCGGATAATCTTTCAGCATATCGGGTGCAGTGATTACGTAAAAATTCACCTGCATGGAATCCCACTGGACCTTGCGCAGGTTTACCACTTGCGCACTAAACGGGCTGCCCGCCACGTCGTAAGTCAGGGTGTCGCCCATGGTGATACCCAACGTTTTGGCTATTCCCTCTTCTACCGATAACACCGATGACGCGCCCTGCTCCCACCATGCACCCTGTACCAAGGCATTATCAGTTGGCAGGTTATCTGACCAGGATAGGTTGAACTCGCGTTCCACAAGCGCACGGGCACGCGCCTCGGGGTAATTGTTCCCGCTGATCGCGTGGTTGTTGATTGCTATCAGCCGCCCACGCACCATGGGAAATAATTGTGGCGCAGGTAATTGCTGCTGTGTGAAGAAATTTTTTATCGCGGCGCGCTGATCGGGCTGGATATTGACAATAAAGCGATTCGGCGCATCCGGCGGCATGCGCCCACGCCAACTTTCCAACAGGTCGGCACGCACAAAGGTAAGCAGCAGCAAGGCCATGCCGCCCAAACTTAGTGCCACAATTTGCAGCGCATTAGTGCGCCCGTGCCTGGCCAAATTCGCAAAGGCATGACTCCCCCGCAGGGGCAGCCATGTCAAAGTGCGCACGGCAAGCCATGCCATCAAGCCAAACAGCAGCATGCCAACTGCCAAGCCCGCCAACACGGTCAATCCGAGCTTGAGTGAACCGGCCTGCCACAGGAATAACGCGCTCAGCACAGCAGCACCTGACGCATACAGCAAGCCGGTGCGCGCCGGGGGCATGCCCAGTTCACGGCGGATAACGCGCAACGGAGACACTCTTTTCAGCTGCCACAACGGCAGGAAGGCGAATCCAAGCAGAAGCGCCATACCGCTGGCTGCAGCCTGCCACAATGGCAGCCAGCCCGGCGGGGGCAAATCAGCCTCACGCATGGTCTCTATGGACTGCACCAGTGCAGATTGAGCCGCGTAACCGAGCAAGCCACCCAACAGTACGGCAAATACGCCCAGCAGCAAAAACTGGTACATAAAAATACGCAATACCTGCGCCTGCGTTGCCCCCAAACAGCGCATCATGGCGCATGTGTCGAGATGGCGCATGATGAAATGGCTCGCGGCCAGTGCCATAGCAACACCTGCCAACACTACAGCAGTAAGAGCCGCCAGCCCTAAAAAATGTTCGGCACGCTCCAGCGCAGTTCGAATTTCCGGACGTGCATCGCGCACGTCCTCCAGTTTTTCACCCACTGCCAGCTGTCCTTTCAGCCAGGCACGCAAATTAGCAAGCTGTATCGAGTCACCTGCAAACAGGATTCTGTAGCTGATACGGCTGCCAGGTTGGACCAAACCGCTAGCCGGCAGATCGGCTGCATTTATCAGCACACGTGGTGCAAAACTGGCGAAGCCGACAGACTGATCCACGTCGCGTACCACGCGCGCACCCACGCGCATGTGCAGCGCACCGATAGCAACTTCGTTGCCCAGTTGCAATCCCATGCGTTGCAGCAAACGCTTGTCCGCCCACACCGTGCCGGGCGCAGGTATGCCTTGTGCGATATGTTGCGTGCCATCGTCAATGTGAATTTTGCCGCGCAGCGGATAGCCTTCTTCCGCTGCTTGAATTTCCGCCAGCACGTTTTGTTGGCCGTAAACGACCATGCTGGGAAAAGTCGCAACCTCGACTACTCGCAGACCCCGTTGCAGTGCTGCTGCCCGATAAGCTGGCGGAAATGGATGTGTGGCGACTAGGCGCAGATCGGCACCCAAAAGGCTGGTAGCTTCCTGCTGCAGAGCAAGGCCAACCCGGTTGGCAAACAGTCCCACGGTAGCAATGCTGCCCACCGCCAGCACCAAAGCGATAAGCAGCACTCGCCATTCTCCGGAACGCCAGTCCCGCCGCAGCATAAGCCATGACAGATGCAATGTGTTCACGGCACAATCCGCCCGGCCGCCAAATGCAACTGCCGGCCACACTGTTGTGCCAACGCTTTATCATGAGTAACTAATATAAGAGTGGTGCCCTGTGCACCGTTTAACTCCAACATCAGATCAATGATCTGACCGCCAGTAGCGGCGTCGAGATTGCCTGTGGGTTCGTCTGCGAACAGGATTTTCGGCTGCACAACAAACGCGCGCGCCATCGCCACGCGCTGTTGCTCACCACCGGACAAATGTTTGGGTAAATGACTCATACGCTCGGCCAGCCCCACGCGCTGCAAGGCAACTGTAGCACGCTCGCGCGCATCGGATGCGCCGTGCAATTCCAGCGGCAGCATCACGTTTTCCAGCGCGGTCAAGGATGGCAGCAACTGAAATGATTGAAAAACAAAACCTGCCAGACGACCACGTAAACGCGCGCGTTCATCCTCATCGAAAGAAAAAATATCAATTCCGTCGAGGTACACTGTACCGCTACTGGGCACATCCAGTCCGGCTAACAGTCCCAACAGAGTGGACTTACCGGAACCGGACGCACCCAGAATAGCAAGGCTGTCGCCCGGCTCGACGGTAAAACTGACCTCGTGCAAGATAACAAGAGGCTGGCCACCACTTTCTACTTGCTTACCCAGATTCATTGCCCGCAAAATAGACACCATGAAATTTCCAACTTTCTTTCAATCAGTTTTATTATGTGCGTGTTGCCTGCTGTCTGGGGTGAGTAGCGCACAACAACAAACCATACTGGTGTTTGGCGATAGTCTATCGGCGGCGCATGGCATTCCACGGGCATCGGGCTGGGTCAATCTGTTGCAGCAAGAGTTACAACGCAGCCATCCACAATATAAAGTTGTTAATGCCAGCATCAGCGGCGAAACAACCATTGGCGGACGGCAGCGCATTGCCCAAACCTTGCGTCAGCATTCGCCCAGCGTTGTCATTCTGGAACTGGGTGCCAATGACGGCCTGCGCGGCACGCCTATCGCCGATATCGAGACCAATCTCAGCGCTATTATCCAACAATCACGCCAAGGCAACAGAAAAGTACTGCTAGTGGGAATTCAATTGCCACCCAATTATGGCAAAAACTACACCGATCAATTCAAGGCGATCTATTCCCGGCTGGCGCAGCGCCACCATGTGGAGCTGGTTCCATTCATGCTGGTAAATGTTCTGCCAGAACAATTTCAGGCCGACAACTTACACCCAACAGCTTCGGCGCAAGCGCAAATCCTCAAAACTATTCTGGCCAAACTAAAACCTCTATTGAAGGCGAACAATTTCTAAAGGGTGCATCTAAAGGCATCGTGTTTAACGAAGCTTGATGCCAGCCTGTGTAGATAAACCCGAAAAAGCGCTCGCCATTCCCGCACCGAAACGCTTGGCGAGCCGCTCTGCGATACCCTCATGTGTAGTGAAATCGATAATGTCCTCTGCCTTGATCACATCGCGCGCCACGCTTTCCATATTGCCCATGCCATCCGCCAAGCCCAGCTCAATGCTCTTTTGACCGGTCCAGATCAAGCCACTGAATATATCTGGTGATTCCTTCAGACGCTTGCCGCGTCCTTGTTTCACTACCTCGATAAATTGCTGGTGAATTTCGGCGAGCATATTTTTAGCATGTTCCTGTTGTACCGCATTAACTGGCGAAAATGGGTCCATGAAACCTTTATTCTCGCCCGCCGTCATCAGGCGGCGTTCCACACCCAGCTTTTCCATCGTGCCAGTAAAACCAAAACTATCCATCAACACACCGATTGATCCAACCAGGCTCGCCTTATTGACAAAAATCTTGTCCGCCGCCGCCGCCACGTAATAACAGCCGGAAGCGCATATATCCTCAATCACCACATACAACGGGATTTTTGGGTACTTGGCACGTAAACGGTGGATTTCATCATTAATATAACCCGATTGCACCGGACTACCGCCGGGGCTATCCATTCGCAGGATCACCCCTTGCGTGTGGCTATCCTTGAATGCATCCTGCAGGCTGGTCATGATGCTGTCGGCATTGGCTGCGCTCTCTGCCGCGATCACGCCATGCATATCTACCAGCGCGGTATGCTTGCCGCTTAGCGGTAACTCGGATTTTCCTATCCAGCCCATAAACAGAAATAGCAAAATGCACAGATAGCCAAACGTCAGCACCTTGAAAAAAATGCTCCAGTGGCGCGCCCGGCGCTGCTCCTGAATGGCCGACATAGCGAGCTTTTCCAGCACGCCGCGTTCCCAGTTGTTGTTTTGATCTGACATAATTATTCCTCAATAAAAACTGCTCCCAGTATATCAGGCGTATTCTTTAAACCATGCGCGCAGTCCGACAAAATCGTCCAGCAAAGCCAGCGGTTCCAGGGCACGCAACTGGTCAACCGGATGCGCGCCGTGCGTCATGCCAATCGCGTCCACGCCGGCGTTACGCGCCATTTGCAAATCATGCGTGGTATCGCCCACCATCAGCACACGCTGCGCCATAACTCCAAGCTCATCCATAATTTCCAGCAACATCGCTGGATGCGGCTTGGAAAATGTTTGGTCTGCCGTGCGGGTAGCGTGGAAGTAAGACTCCATCCCGCTTGTTTGCATGGCCCGCTTTAATCCCTGTCGGCTTTTGCCCGTCGCCACTGCCAGCCAGTGCCCGGCAGCATGCAGCTCCGCAATTGTCTGCCGCGCTCCCTCGAACAATGGAATGGCCTCATCCCGCGCAAGGAAATGATGGCGATAACGTGCCACCAGATCATCGCGCTGATTCTCCTGCAAATCCGGCACGGCTTGGCGCAGCGCCTCATGCAACCCCAGGCCAATTACATACTTCGCAGCAACATCGCTAGGCTCGTTTAAGCCCAAATCCCGACATGCAGCCTGGATCGAACTCGCTATCACTGCTGTGGAATCCATCACTGTGCCATCCCAATCGAACACAATCAAATCATAACGTTTCGCCATAGAAATCTTCCAAAAAATGAGGCGCGGATATTAGCATTATTGTCAGCGTCATTAACCAAGCATTACCAATTTGAAAAAATGTCGGCAAGAGGCTTGGCCGCCAACAATGCTGAAATCCAGTCTCTATCAAAGTTTATTGCTGACTTGGCAAATAAGTTTGAAATATGCATCGTTGCTAGTGTAATAAATTTACAGTATAAAAATCATGGTTAATTCCATGAAACCTACAAGCTGAATCAGCGAAGCGTTCGCCGAACAATTGCGAACTTGGTTTAAGTGGTGCGCCCGAAGCGATAAATCTGGGCACTGGATTGAAATATAAATGCTGTTTAAAAGTCCGGATTTTTAGTTAAGTTTGCCACAGCATATTTTGTACTTTTTCTCGCTGCCGCAGGGACATTGAGAGTTACGGCATACTATATCTAGCTGTTTTAGGTTAGCACTTCGAGAATTCGCCAGTGTATATTCAACAGTGTCGACTTGTTCACCGCATGCGTAAAATGTCGCAGCCTTGCGATTCCAACTGACCCCCACAGTCATAATGGCGTTATCTGTATTTGGGATAAATTGACGCGTTGAAACAGTTGATTCGCATAACCCTTCTACGTGAATTACTATACTCTTATTGACATGTTTGAACGTCTTGACCGACAAAGGCCCTTGTCGTATTACATCAAATTGATAGGCATTCGAATTCGTAAGCCAATCAGAATGTGGATAGCTTACTGTAAAAAGCATACTACCTTCTGGGGTTAAGGTCGGAAGAGAATATTCAAAGTCACCGCTATTGTCTTCAGAGAAAATTTGATTGCAATTGTTGGGAATTAATATTTCTACTCGATTTTTTCTAACGAAATTGTGTGTTTTCACAGCCCAGGCTATTGCTCTTTCACCTACTTCAAGCACCAAATTAGAATCAACCATCAAAACTTTATTCAATAGTGATTGATTTGATAAAAGAGTCGCACCTAGCTCAATTAAATGCGAATCTGCCCCATCATCTTCATGTGCTGATCCAATTTGGTTCGCAATTTGCCCAATAAGTTGTTCATGCGTATATCCAATTTCAGTTATGACTAATGCTTCACGTTCTTTAATAATATGTTTGAGGGAATAGTAATCAGGAACTAATTGTGGATCACCATGGCCGGCTAGAAGTACAGGTGCAAATATGAAAGTAATACCTCGCGCTAATGGGTGTTCACGATTTAAATTGCCAGCTAGGTGAACATGAACGTCATCTTGAATTTTATATTCGTCAAGTATTCTCCACAACAAACCCTCTGTGCCACTTGAGAAACACACAAGTACACGCAATTCCGCCGCTAACAATTTTAAATATCCATTATCTCCAGAAGCAAGCTTCCCCAGAGACTCCTTTAAAAAATACAAGTGATCTTCTAGGTCGCTGAGTTGACGAACTAAAGTTTTTTTGGGACGATTTTTTCTAGTCATTGTCTTTTAATTGGGTATAAGTAGAGAAATTTCCCATTTTCCTCTAATAATTTAATGTCAATAGTTAAAACTTAATTGCTTTACGTTGTCCGTAGAGCCCCCGTTCAAGTAACACGGGGACTCTACATATATCAACCTCGCTATTTAGCAGCAAAACCTCCTCTCTACTAGAACAAAAATATCAAAGCCCGGCAGGTTGAGCTGAATGAAATGAAGCCAAACATCATAAGGAGTGGATGAACAGATGCGTTACCGACGTGCCGATGCAGCGGGAGCCACACACTTTTTCACTGTTAATCTGACTAAACGGCGCCGATGTATTGATGTGGCATATCGATGACTTGCGTTCACCTATATACCTCAAGAGATAGACAACTAAGTCTCTTAACTTGCAAAAGTAATTGAATGTAAGTGTTGCCGCAGGCAACGGCTGCCGCTGCCGCTGCTGTTTGACGTGTCCCACGACACCTGCGAAATGGAGGAGCACAAGATGAACGGGCGGATGAAAAAACTACCCGTTTAAAGTTACAGGTTGGATTTACTCGGATCTCAATCGCTGACCTTTTTCCAACTCTTGTCAGGATTATATTTTGTCATCGCCTTGACCGTTTTCGCGGTATTCGCACCAAGATCTTTCTCATAAACATCACCATAATGGTTGATGATGAAGGTTTTCACCCCGGAGACGGCGTAGTCAGCGGGCCAAGCAACCATGGCATAGCCGGCAACCATGCGGCCATTGATTATATAGCTGAAACTGCCCCCAGGAGCCTGCGGGCCCTGTCCCGTAAGAATTTTGAAGTAGTAACCATGGTAAGGCTCACCAGCAGCGCGCGTTGTGGAGCCGTCTGCCAACAGCGGACCGAATGGACTCGCTTCTTCACCTTCGGCGGAGTCCCAGTACAGTCCGTCCTTTTTGCCCGAAGTGCTTCTAATACGGCGAGCGAAGCTACGTACGTTTGAGCCATCGCGCGGTTTTTCGGCAAACTGGCGCTGGGCAGTTGGATACGCACGCAATACCTCAATAGTGGCGAGTTCGTTTTGTCCGACGCGGCGATTGATAATCTCCTGCGCACCCTTGTCGCTATCGAAGCGCCAGCCGCTACCGTCCTTTACCAGTGGTATTGGCATGGGCCAACCGTTGGCGCCCACCACCAGCGTGATTGTAGTGTCATCGTCCTTGCGTAGTTGTGTGTAAGTCTCCAATGACTTAACGAGATTTTGCCTATTCTCGAGCGTATCTGCCGTATCCGTGGTATCGATAAGGTTCTCATTGCGCTTGCCGAAGATCTCGGTTAGCGCCTTGTTGTCGTTGTTTTTGAGCGCGGCGACAAGTGTCTTTACCGCATCATCGGGTGTGGCGAAAGTGCGTCCATCTGGCGTGGCGGCAAGCGCCGTTGTGCTTGCAAGTAGTAATGCTGCAAAAAGGGAAATTATGCGTGTAGTCATGAATATTCTCGTGGATTTCATTCTGTTCTCCTAGCGGCGTCTTCCGCCGCCAGATCTTCCGCCGCCTGACATCCCGCCGCCAAATCTTCCGCCGCCCGAATGCGCCGACGACATGCTGGAGGCGCCACGGGCAGAGTCACGATTGGCGCGGGCTCCAGAATCAGAACCCCCGAATGCGCTATCGCGGTTTTGCATATTGCCGCCTCTATCGCCTTGTTGAGAACCACCGCGGTTTGATGCGCTATCACGATTTTGCATATTGCTACCTCTACCGCTTTGTTGTGAACCGCCGCGGTTTGATGCATCACCTGGACGTGAGCCAGCGCTTGTTTGCCGAGTTTGCGCACCTGCCTTGGTTTGCGATGGCGCACGATCATTGCGCCAGTTATTGCCACCGCCACCTGATCCGCCAGGTCGATTAACGTTAACATTTTTATTAATGTTGATATCTCCACCGTGCCAGTTCGTATGCCATGCTCCGCTGATTGCCGCGCCAAAGATCAGGCCCGTAGCAAAGGCGGCGCCTGGCGGGTAAGGGTAATAGTAAGATGGGTACGGCGCAGGGTAGTACATCGGGGCATAGGGCGTTGACGAATACACGACGACGGTTGATGGCTGGTACGTCGGTACATAGATGACCTCTGGATTGGCTGGCTGAATTACAATTACTTCCTTCTCGACAACAACCTTCTGCTTGTCGTCGCTTTTCAGATTGCCAGCCGCTTCCGCCTTATGACGGAAAGCTTGAATCGCAGCGAGCACACCTGGCTCGTCTACTTCTACTGCATCACCAAGCGACTGCATCCAGTCAAGATCATCGTTCATCAACTTTACGATGACTGGATAGTTGAGCAGCTTCACTACCGGGTCTGCGAGGGACTTGTCTTCTGGCGCTTTGGGGTCGGCCTTGCGCGCATCAAGGAAGCGCTGCGCCTTGACGACGTCTAGTGGATACGTAGTAGCTGGCAACGTGATTGCGATCAGGTCATCGGGATAAAGCGCGATCGGCCCGACCAGTTTTTCGAGTTGCTCTGGCGTGTATGCAGGCGCAGTGCCACTAGGTACTGCCTGTGCAAACGCAGGCGCTATGCCTAAACAGGCTAGCGTGATGAAAAGTATGGCATTGGCAAACCGACGAAGGCTGAAAAGGTTCATGATTCAGGGGCTCAAATGCAGAGAAGATTGAGATTGCATTTGATTATACTGACGTTGTTGTATATATCAAGCTCGGTAGATTGGGCTGAATGAAATGAAGCCCAACATCTGAGGGGGCGGATGAACACATGCGTTACCGGCGTGCCCATGCAGCGGGAGGCACATACTTCTTCACTGTTAATCTGGCTGAACGGCACTCCGATTTATTGGTGTGACATATCGATGACTTGCGCGCGGCCATGAATACCATGACAATAACTGCTATCAATTAACCGAGGAAAATCTATGTCCACTTATATGTACACCACGTCCATACCTGTTTTCAAACAGCTATTGAACAGCCTCAGTGTTATTTTGACCAAGGCTGAAGCATACGCTACCGAGAAAAAATTTAAACCGACAGCATTGTTGGATGCACGGCTATACCCTGATATGCTCCCCTTGAACCGCCAAGTGCAAATCGCTACCGATTTCGCCAAGAGCGTGTCAGCGCGGCTGGCATATGTTGAGGTACCAGCATATGACGATAACGAACAAACCTTCGCCGAGTTGCAGGCACGAATTAGCAAAACGTTGTCGTTTATTGAAAGCCTAACGCCCTCACAATTCGAAGACAGCGAAACGCTTGAAATCGTGTTACGCCCGGGCACACCAAAAGAGAAAAAAATGGTTGGCCACACCTACCTATTTAACTACGGTTTGCCGCAATTTTTATTCCATGTCACGACGGCTTATGCGATTTTGCGGCACAATGGTCTGGAAGTCGGCAAAGTCGACTTTATGGGTGCCTATTAAGTTTTTTGAGTTTAGAGCGACGCACGATATGGTCGTCAAAATGTTGGGGGTTGGCTTGTTATAGCTCAAGAGTGAGGCACTTGCATGCACCCCCCGCTTTAATGAATTCCGAAACATCAACCTCGATAACGTAAAAATTATTTTTACTGAGCGCAGCTTTCAACTCGTCCGAGGCCTTGTTTAAAATAATATCATTGCCGATATTCACCGCATTGCAGGCAAAGTTATTGGCATCCTGATCCGAAACCCAAATGATTCTGTCGCTGAATTCATTCTTTATTTTATTAACGCTCTGGGATGAGAATGCCTTTTCATGAGCGATAACATACCCATTCGCCAAAGGGCAAAATGCTGTATCAAGGTGATACCACCTCGGGTCAACAAGAGTCAGCCCGTATACCCGAGCGTGTAAGATTGTGGCGATTTCATCTAATGCTTCTTCATCGCTCCTGTGCCCGTAACCAAACCACACTTGTCCATTGGAATCATAAAGCGCATCACCCGCCCCCTCAAATTTAATATCGCTATTCAGCCGCATGATGCGATAGCCGGAATCCTCAAAGAACTTGCTGAAGTACGGCGACTCCGCCTGCCTTTCCGGATAGCGGAATGAAGACACAACAACTTCGTGATCGCGGCATACCAAACCGCCATTGGCGGTGAATACCATATCCGGCAATCCAGCTACCGGTTCGATCAGCCTGATCGATGCCTTACTGGAGAGAATGTCATGGAAATTTTTCCATTGCTTCGCCGCCAACTCCATATTTACCAGCCCCTGGTTTCCAGTCATCCAGGGGTTGATGACATAGCTGACTTCGAAAAACCTGGGTTCACACATCAGAAATGTCTTCATCGGCTCATCCATTTTCTTATAAAATTAATTCGGCGAGTTAGAATGTCAAGCAATCAACCGGTTAGCGTGGAATTTTTACTGAAACACTACCACACCGAGAAAAACCCGCTCAAGTAATGGGCTTTGTCTCGCCCACAACGGCAATGGTTCAAGGGTCTTTGGGCTCGATCCGCTATGAATCTAGTTCTGTATCGGTTTGGGAATGTCTGAGATTACAATTATTTCCAATGGGATTATTTGGGTTAACAGTGGTCAGCTTCTTTGCCGTTCCAGTGCCCACGCTACATGCTCGCGCACTAACGGAGACGCGTCTTGAGCACGGGCTTCCAGCGCGGCCAGCACTTCAATGCTGTTGGGCGCATTACCCAGCGCCACAGCGATGTTGCGCAGCCATTGCTCATGGCCGATGCGATAAATAGCACTGCCAGAAAATTTCTGATTGAACGTTTCCTCGTTCCATCCAAATAATTCGGTTAATGCAACATCATCCAGCCCGTGCCTTGCAGCGAAATCCGGTTCGAGGCTTTTGTGCGCAAATCGATTCCATGGACACACCATTTGACAATCATCGCAGCCGTAGATGCGATTGCCGATAAGTGGGCGTAACTCAACAGGAATACTACTTTTAAGTTCGATGGTCAGATAGGAAATGCAGCGTCGAGCATCCAGCTTATATGGCGCAATGATAGCCTGCGTCGGACACACTTGAATGCACGCTATGCAGGTGCCGCAATGATCCGATTCCGGTTCGTCAATGGGAAGCGGCAGATCGGTGTAGAGCTCGCCCAGAAAAAACCACGAACCATGGCCGCGCGACAACAGCAATGTGTGTTTACCACGCCAGCCCAACCGAGCTTTATATGCCAACTCTACTTCCATTACTGGCGCACTGTCGGTGAATACGCGATAGCTGAAACCGCCCACCTCTGTGCGAATTTTTTCAGCCAGTTTTTCCAGACGGTTGCGCAAAACTTTGTGGTAGTCACGTCCCAAGGCATAGCGTGAAATGAAAGCTCGGCTGCCATCCTCCATCACTTCCCAACTGTCTTTCACACCGGGTGGATAGTAGTCCATACGCACAGAGATGACACGCAGTGTGCCAGGAATCAATTCCGCCGGACGGCTGCGTTTGGCGCCATGTTTTGCCATATAATCCATCTCGCCATGGAAGCCTTGCGCAAGCCATTCCAGCAAGCGTTCCTCGGCATCATGAAGATTGATATCAGCAATACCTACTGCCTGAAATCCAAGCTCCCTACCCCATTCTTTTATTTTGGTGGCCAGTGCGGTGTAATCCACAATTTGAGGTGTCTCGATTTGCATAATCAGAATAATAGCCGAATAAACCTGCCGCTGGCCGATGAAGTCGCTACCGTTGCTTTTGCGGCACGATTAGCCCCAGGAATAAAGCCTGGCATGGTGATTTATCTGCACGGTAACTTAGGAGCCGGTAAAACCACTTTGGTACGCGCACTGCTGCATGCGATGGGCTATATTGGACGGGTAAAAAGCCCGACCTATACTTTGCTTGAGCTGTATCAAGCTGGTGGGTTACACTTGCGTCACTTTGATCTCTACCGCTTCCACGACGCGGATGAATGGGATGCCGCTGGCTTCCGCGATGAGTTTGACGGACAGAACGTATGCCTAGTGGAGTGGCCAGAAAAAGCGCAAGGTTTTTTGCCACAAGCAGATATGGAAATTACACTCAAAATATTATCTGCTGAAACAGCATGTAATGGTCGCAATATTGAAGTTCGTGCAATTTCACAGGCAGGCAGGGAATGCTTAAAAGTACTGCAAAGTTAGTCGTATTTGGCATTTTGCTGTGGCTCCCCCACGCGCAGGCAGCTATTGCCATCAGTTCTGCCCGCGTTTGGCCGGCACTTGAATACACTCGCCTAACGCTGGAATCAGCCAAACCGATCCACTATGAATTGTTTTCCATTAGAAATCCCGATCGACTGGTGATCGATCTGAAAGATGTAGAGATAAACGGTCCTCTTAATGAGCTCGTTGGTAAAATCCGCAGCGACGACCCTTACATAAAGAGTGTACGCGTGGCCCGTTTCAAACCCGGCATAACGCGCTTGGTGTTCGACCTTAAGTCCCAAGTCAAGCCGCAATTATTCAACCTTATGCCGGTGGCAAAATACAACCACCGCCTGGTTCTTGATATCTACCCCGCCATTCCCTTTGATCCGATGATGGCACTGTTGCAGGAGGAGCCAGCAACTCGCACGCTGGAATCCGCCCCCACTAACGTAAGTCGGTTACCTCAAGAAAGTGAATCAAAAAAATATAAAATAGCAGGTACTCAGATAATTCAACAGCCGACAATTAAATCAAGCAAATCTACATCGCGCCTCCGACCTGAGATGAGTGCACGTACGCTAATCATTGCTATCGATGCCGGGCATGGCGGCGAAGACTCGGGCGCGAAAGGATACAATGACACATACGAAAAAAACATCACGCTGGCGATCGCACGCAAACTGAAAGAACTGATGGATGAGACCGCGGACATGCATGGCGTATTAATTCGCGACGGCGATTATTTCATTTCACTGAACGGACGTGTGCAGAAAGCGCGCCAAGTGCGGGCCGACTTACTTATCTCTATTCATGCTGATGCTTTCATTAAACCACATGCACGCGGCTCCTCAGTGTTCGCCCTCTCCGAACGCGGCGCTACTAGTGCCAGCGCGCGCTGGCTAGCAAAAAAAGAAAACGAGGCTGATTTAATTGGCGGCGTGAATCTCGCAGTGAAAGATCCCTATCTCGCGCGCACATTGCTTGATCTTTCGCAAACAGCCACCATCAACGACAGCATGAAGCTAGCCAAGCATGTGCTGGGTGAGATGGGTAACATCAATACATTACATGGCAGCTCTGTTCAGCAAGCTGGTTTCGCCGTGCTTAAATCACCGGACATTCCTTCAATATTGATTGAAACCGCCTTCATCAGCAATCCCAGCGAAGAGCTTCGCCTGAATGACAAGGGCTATCAGGAAAAAATAGCGCGCGCCATTCTCAGTGGCATCAAAAGCTATTTCGCGAAAAATCCCGCGCTTTCAAAACCACTTTTAGTGCAGAATAAGTTAACTTCCACTTAACCCAAGCTTTCCATAAATTCGCGTGAAAAATATCACAGTATTTGCATGTTGGACGAAAATCGCCAACCTATTCAGGGCGCCTCTAAAAATTCAAGTTTCTAGGCAAGACAAGGCACGAGTAAAAAATTTGAGCGCGGCATATAGTTGATATGTAAGCGATAATTTTTTTCGAGTAACGCCGTATTGTGACGAAAATTGGATTTTTAGAGGTGCCCTTCAATCTCTATTTATCTGATAGCTAAAAGTTAACGATAGAGAGCAACGTGACAATTTACGATATATTTAACGGCGATGCAGACGGTATTTGCGCCTTGCATCAACTGCGTCTCGCTCATCCAGCTAAAAGCATTCTCGTTACGGGTGTAAAACGGGACATTTCATTGCTGGCACAAGTACAGGCTGAAGTTGGTGACCAAATTACTGTTTTGGACATTGCCATGAGCAAAAACCGGGAGGCTCTACTGCTAGCATTGGATCGCGGAGCGCAAGTACGATATTTTGATCATCATATTCCTGGCGACATTCCCGCTCATCCTCAACTAACCACTTTTATCGACACCTGCCCAAACATCTGTACAAGTTTACTGGTTAACAATCACATTAACGGACAGTTTTTAATCTGGGCAGTAGTCGCCGCATTTGGGGACAATATGCATGAATCCGCCATTCACGCATCAAAGACTCTGCAACTTACCACTACCCAGCTAGATGCATTGCAAGAATTGGGAGAATGCATCAACTACAATGCTTATGGAGAATCATTACAAGATTTATATTTTCATCCAGCCGAACTTTATCAAGTCATGCACCATCATCGCGACCCATTTACCTTTATCCATGAAGAACCAGTCTTTGAAACTTTGAAAAATGGCTATATTGAAGATATGGCACTAACCCAAAAATTGAAACCAGAAGTGGAAAGCACCGCCGGGGCGATTTACATTCTTCCCGATGCACCATGGAGTCGGCGCATCTCCGGCGTATTCGGGAATCTCCTGGCCACTGCATTTCCTTTTAAAGCCCATGCTATATTGACCAAACGTACTAATGGAGGATTCGTGGTTAGCGTGCGCGCGCCATTGGCTACAAAAAACGGTGCCGATAAAGTATGCGAGCAATTTGAAACTGGCGGAGGAAGAAAAGGTGCAGCCGGCATTAATTGCATGCCTGAAAATCAGTTCGACCGGTTCAATAAAATTTTCAACACAACATTCAGTCACAATGACTAACATAATAGACAAATTAATCACACCATATGGTGGCGACTTGGTCAATCTGAATATCGACCAAGCACGTGCGGAAACCCTATGCCGCGAAGCCATACACTTTCCATCACTGGATCTTAATCAGCGACAATTATCAGACTTGGAGTTGCTTCTTAACGGGGGATTCTCTCCATTACGCGGCTTCATGAACCAGGCCGACTACAACAGCGTTCTGAATGACATGTGCCTCGCCGATGGCACGTTTTGGCCTATGCCCATTACTCTGAATATTCCAGATTCAGTTGCCCAACAACTTGAGCCCGGAAGCTATCTTGCGTTGCGCGACCCGGAAGGCTTCATGCTGGCCGTGATCACAGTGGAAGAACTTTGGCAACCTGACAGAACAGTGGAAGCGCAAGTTCTATTCAATTCCGATGACCCCGCTCACCCCGGTGTCGCCCATCTTTTGCAGCAAAAAAGCCAGTATGCTGTTTCTGGACGTCTTGAAGGGTTATCCTTGCCCTTACGCCACGACTACCCGACACTCCACCTCACCCCGGAAGAATTGCGCAAATCTTTCGCGCGGCGCGGCTGGCGCCGTGTCATTGCTTTTCAGGCACACCAACCATTGCATCGTGTTCAATATGAATTTACCTTGCGTTCCGCCATGGCCTATGAAGCCAATTTGCTAATCCACCCTATCATCGGCAACGCAGAATCTGATCATCCCGATTACTTCACCTTGATACGCTGCTATCAAGCCATCATGCCGCGTTTTTCTTCCACGACCACGGCCATATCCTTGCTTCCCCTATACCCTCGCGGATCCGGCTTACGTGAAGTTTTTTGGAAAGCTATTGTGCAACGCAATTATGGCTGCTCTCATTTAATTGTTGGCGGCGAGTATTCGGAAAATGAGGGTACCCGACGCGGCATGGATTTATTTCAGGAATACTGTTTGCCCGCCAATGCAGCGAAGCGCAACGCTGTAGGCATAGAATTGATCCCATTCCCACGCATGGTTTACGTAGAAGAACGCGCACAATATCTACCTCTGGAAGAAGTACCTGAAGGTGCGCTTAGCGCTAGTTTAACCGATACGGAATTGAAACGTCGTTTAGCGGAAGGGCTAAAAATTCCTGAGTGGTTTTCTTACCCGGAAGTACTGAATGAATTACGTATAGCCTATCCAGCCCGCGATAAACAGGGCCTTACAATATTTTTTACAGGTTTGTCTGGCGCCGGAAAATCGACTTTGGCCAAAGTGTTAATGACCAAGCTGCTGGAAATGGGAGGTAGGCAAGTTACTTTGCTGGATGGCGATATCATGCGCAAACATCTTTCCAGCGAGTTGGGCTTCTCGCGTGAGCATCGCGATATCAACGTACGGAGAATCGGTTTCGTAGCTTCTGAAATCACCAAGAACCACGGCATTGCCATTTGCGCGCCGATTGCACCCTATCACACTACGCGCCGAGACGTACGGATCATGATCGAACCATTGGGCGGTTTTTTTGAAATTCATGTGGCCACGCCGCTGCACATATGCGAAGGCCGTGATCGCAAAGGACTTTACGCTAAAGCTCGTGCTGGCATAGTTAAGGAATTCACCGGCATCAGTGATCCCTATGAAACACCGGAAAAACCCGAACTAGTAATTGATACTACAAATATTAGCGTGGAAGAGGCGGTGCAGCAAATTTTGCTCAAGCTAGAACACGAAGGATACTTGCGTTAAATGACGGCATCAATTTATTTCGGGTTGAAAAATACTACAAGAAATTCTTCATTCCGCAGCTGTTTTCTCAAGCACATTTCTTGAATTTAACGGAAATAGTCTAAAACAAACGCTGCCTAGCCTTGTTGAGCGCGGCAGCGGTCTTCATTGTCGCTTATCCATGAAGCGATTGCATCCAGTTTTTTAAGCGTCTCATTAGGCTTGAGATATAGACTGGCTTTTAGCAGTGACTTAAGTTTCTCTTAGGATCATCAAGCATTAACACGGCGCTTAAATTCGCCAGTTCGTGTATCAATTTCAATTTGATCACCAATTTCGCAAAATGCGGCCACCTGTAACTCTATTCCAGAGCCAATTTTGGCAGGCTTCATTACTTTGCCGGAGGTATCGCCACGCGCTGCCGGTTCGGTGTAGATAATTTCGCGTACGACAGTATTGGGCAGATCGACCGAAATGGCTTTATCGTTATAAAAAACCATCTCGCAGGCCATACCATCTTCGAGGTAGTTAAGCGATTCACCCAAGTTTTCTTTTTCCACTTCATACTGATTGTAATCAGCATCCATAAACACATACATAGGATCGGCAAAGTAAGAATAAGTGGCATCCTTTCGATCAAGCAGAACTATTTCAAATTTGTCGTCCGCCCTATATATTGCCTCGCTCGGCGAGTCTGTCAACAGGTTCTTGAATTTCATTTTAACTACCGAACCATTACGGCCAGAGCGTGTATATTCAGCCTTTAACACCACCATGGGGTCGCTGCCGACCATGACGACATTACCTGCCCGCAGTTCTTGTGCTATTTTCATATCTACTTACCTTAAATCTGATTTACATTCCAAGCTGCGTATTCTATCAATTTTTTGAACAAAATTCAGCAAATTCAAAACAAGGCTATTGCCGGATAAATGTTGCGACCATTCACGCGCATGCGTCTGCAATAGCGCTATATGCTTCCAGTATTCGTTCCAAGCGTGCATTGAGCTTATCGAGGCCGTTTGGCCTGTGCTTTGTCCAATGTTCCATCCTTCCCACAACCTATACAATGCTTGTGCTGCGTCTGTCTCCAGTCCGACACAATACAACTTCATGAAAGCACTCAGCTTCTTTATATGTACATTATCCTGTTGCGGATAGATGTTCCAAACAAATGGCTTGCCCGCCCATTGCGCGCGCACGCAGGAATCTTCCCCTCGCACAAAGTTAATATCGCAGGCCCACAATAGTTCGTCATACCGCTCCTGTTCGATAAACGGCAATATGCGCACTTCCAAATTACCGTACTGTAATATGTCACCCGCTACAACGAGTTCCCGCCCAAAAAAGGCTGCCACCTGAGGTAACACACAGCCTTCTGGCACTAAACACAGTATTGGGATATTGATCTTTGCCCAAGTAGAAAATAATTCTGGCAGCACGAGGTTTTCATAGCAGAATAACGACACACGCACTTCATCGGGTTTAGGTAATGGCACACCCAGTGCTCGCCAAAATGCGGCCTGCGTGTGCAGTTCGCTCTGAAATGCATCACGTCGCACAATGAGATCTCGCTCCAGCAGCAAGCCACCCGTTTGCGGGGTGAACCCCGGGAAAAAAAAATATTTAGTGAGGGGTAAGAAAGGATGGGGCGAGGGTAGACAATGACAGCCAGCCACCCATTCTTCCGCACTAAGGTGTTCCAAGTTAATCCAAATCGGTTTGCACTCTTGCGCCACCATCGCTGCCACATAACGCTCGGGCAGTTCACATGCGAACGCCTCAATCACCAGTTGCGCCGGCTCTACCTTTGAAAATGAAAGCTCCGAAAAAGTTGAACTCCAGTGCCTGATTTCCACGCCAAAACAATGCTGTATTGGCATATCTGGACAGATTGCAGGGTGCAGTCTGCGAAAGCTTGACAGATCATCCACCCATAGTCGCACTGACATGTCATGCTCGTGCACCAGTTGTTTAGCCAGCCGCCAGCACACGCCAATGTCACCGAAATTGTCTATCACGGCGCAAAAAATATCGCAGGTAATCGATTTATTTTCCATCAATTGGTAAAAACCACCAGCTTTAGCTGGTGCATTTAAGGTTTTAAACGCTATGAGTTTTATCATACGTTCTGTGAATATGGTTTTAACGGAGCCCGCCACGGTTTGCCCACTTTTAGTGGGCGGCGGTCGGAGCCTCAACCCACCTACTTTAGAAGGTGGTAGTTAAGTTTTATTTAGTAAATAAAAAAGCCCCGTACCAAGGGGCTTTTTTATTGCACTATGTTTTGAACCTTTACTCTGAAACAGGAGCCTCAGGTTCTAACACAATAAGAGCCTTCATACTTAAGCGCAAGCGGCCTTTCTCATCGGCCTCCAGCACCTTGACCTTTACAATCTGACCTTCTTTCAGGACATCTGACACAACGTTAATGCGCTCGTTTGAAATTTGCGAGATGTGAAGCAAACCATCTTTCCCAGGCATGATATTCACAATCGCGCCAAAATCCAACAGTTTGACAACCGGGCCTTCATAAATTTTGCCTACCTCAACTTCCGCTACAATATCCTCAATACGTTTTTTTGCTAGCATTCCCCCTTCACCGCTAATACTAGCAATTGTTACATTGCCTTCATCGTCGATATCGATAGTAGTACCAGTTTCCTCAGTTAACGCGCGTATCACAGCTCCGCCCTTACCAATCACATCACGGATTTTCTCCGGGTTGATCTTAATTTTAATCATGCGTGGTGCATGTGCCGACACTTCTTCACGTACCGTAGGCATGGCCTGCTTCATGATACCAAGAATATGCAAGCGTCCTTCACGCGCTTGGCTCAACGCAACTTGCATAATTTCACGCGTTATACCATTGATTTTGATATCCATTTGCAATGCAGTAATACCCTGTTCTGATCCCGCCACCTTAAAATCCATGTCACCCAGATGATCTTCATCGCCAAGAATGTCAGTCAGTACAGCAAAACGATTACCTTCTTTAATCAAACCCATGGCGATACCTGCCACATGAGTCTTGACCGGCACACCGGCATCCATCATCGCCAAGCAACCACCACATACTGAGGCCATTGAACTGGATCCATTCGACTCGGTAATTTCAGAAACCACGCGAATGGAATATCCGAACTCTTCCTCACTCGGCAACGTTGCGACTAGAGCACGCTTAGCCAAACGACCATGGCCAATTTCACGTCGCTTTGGTGTACCAACACGACCAGTCTCACCAGTGGAATATGGGGGGAAATTGTAATGAAGCATGAAGCGATCCAAATATTCGCCTTGCAAGGCATCGATTTTCTGCGCATCGCGAGCAGTGCCTAGAGTGGCCACTACCAGTGCCTGAGTTTCACCACGGGTAAACAGGGCTGAACCATGCGTGCGTGGTAATACGCCAGTGCGTATGGTAATAGGACGCACGGTACGTGTGTCACGCCCGTCGATGCGAGGTTCGCCGCTTAGTATCTGGCCGCGTACAATCTTTGATTCCAGCGCTTGGAACAAATCATTAAGATGATTTTTTGGCACCAAACCATTTTCCGAGGCTGACACGGCTTCCAGCACGCCTGCACGAATCTCGTTTACTTGATTGGTCCGCGCCTGTTTTTCACGTACAGCATAAGCTTGCTGTAAGCTATTTTCGGCCAGTTCGGCGATTTTTGAGCTCAACACAATGTCATGAACAGGCGCATTCCAATCCCAATCCGGTGCACCAACTGTATCCGCCATTTCAATGATCGCCTGAATCACCGCTTGCATTTTCTGGTGGCCAAACATGACCGCGCCCAGCATAACGTCTTCAGGCAATTCTTGTGCTTCTGACTCCACCATTAAAACTGCTTGTTCCGTACCAGCAACTACTAGATCCATCTTGGATAGTTCAAGTTCCTCTGCGGTCGGGTTAAGTACATACTCACCGTTAAGATAGCCGACGCGCGCCGCGCCTATGGGGCCATCAAACGGAATACCGGACAGCGCCAAGGCAGCAGAGGCACCAATCATGGCAGGAATATCAGAGTCAATCTGGTTATCAGAAGATATCACCGTAGCAACAATTTGCACTTCATTATAAAAACCTGCCGGGAACAGCGGGCGCAACGGGCGATCGATCAAACGAGACGTCAAGACTTCCTTTTCGCTGGGACGTCCTTCACGTCGAAAGAAACCGCCTGGAATCTTGCCTGCAGCATAGGTACGTTCCTGATAATCCACAGTCAATGGGAAGAAATCCTGATCCGGTTTGGCATCTTTCCTGCCTACCACGGTGACCAGAACGACCGTATCATCCAGACTGACCACGACTGCTCCGCTGGCCTGACGTGCGATTTCCCCAGTTTCCAAGGTGAGTTGATGATTGCCATACGCTAATGTTTTCTTGTAGTGACTCAAAGTACGCCTCTCTGTGCATGACGTGGCGCTAATGCGCCATGGGGTAAGGCCATAGATAGTTGGGATAACTCACCCAAAACAACACGGGCCGCATCTGCGACCCACTATAAAAGTACTACTTGCGCAATTCCAAACGCTGAATCAGTGCACGGTAGCTGCCCTCATTCTTGCCCTTGAGGTAATCCAGGAGCTTGCGGCGACGGCTAACCAATCGCAGCAGACCGCGACGAGAATGGTGATCCTTTATGTGTTCCTTAAAATGACCTGTCAAATAATTAATACGAGCAGTCATCAGTGCAACCTGTACTTCTGGTGAGCCAGTATCGCCTTTGATGCGTTGGTAATCAGTCACAATTTGCGCTTTTTGCGCTGCCGTAATAGACATAATATTCACACTCCACTAAATAAAAAGTGCCGCATTTTACTCTCGAATGCGGCGGTTGCTCAAGTTTATTCGGACAAGAACATAATCCAATATCACGTTAATTAGTTCGAAAGTTTTTTAAATTGCTTATCAAACCAATCTGATTAATCAGATAGAGTGATTTCTCCCAAAAACCAGGGTAAGCATCATTTGTATATTAAGCATCTCACATTTACAACCCTAACCTAAAAGAAACAAATTTATCAATGCAGCTTTACAAGTTCCTGCTCAGATTCATTTTATCGAGCACATCTATCAAAAATATCTTAAATAGAGCCGAAACCTATTCTATGCAAGCAGCGCTTTTCGCCACGCCGGACAACAACCTTATGGGGGTCAGTCGCTGCTCCACAAGATCGGCCACTCCAATGAAGCGTCCTGCTCCATATAATCGAACTTTCCCGTCCAGCAACGCTGCTTCGATGGCGAGCCGCTGCCCCTGAGCAATGCGGGTCACTTGCGCCGCATCCAGATCAAGCACAGGTAGATCCTGCAGCAAACTATCTAACGGTAAAATGTATGCCTCTCGTTCTAGCATGGTTACCGACTCCATCTGAGCCAAATTATGCGCACCTTCAAGGCCAAATCGGCCAATCGCTGTACGGCGCAATCCTTGCAGGTGTGCACCACAACCCAAAGTCAATCCAATATCCTCAGCCAGCGTACGCACGTAAGTACCCTTGCTGCAACGAACTGTAATCTCCATCTCGTCACCAGCGAAGCGCTCCAATACCAACTCGTGAATGGTCACGCTACGGCTTGCACGTATTACAGTTTCGCCCTTACGGATATACTCATACAGTGGTTTTCCCTTATGTTTGATGGCGCTATGCATAGGCGGCATCTGCTGAGTTTCACCGATAAAATTGCATAATACCGCGCATATCTGTGCTTTATCCAGCTTTACAGCACAGCTGCTGGTAATTTCGCCCTCGGCATCGCCCGTGGTAGTCGTTTGACCAAGCCTAATCAATGCGCAATAAGTTTTATCTGCTTCCAGCAGTGAACTGGTGAACTTAGTAGCCTCGCCAAAACAAACAGGTAACAGACCAGTCGCCAGAGGATCAAGCGTACCAGTATGCCCCGCCTTCTCTGCCTGGAACAGGCGGCGTACCTTTTGCAAGGCGATATTGGAACTGAGTCCTAGAGGCTTGTCGAATAACAAAACGCCGTCTAATGGACGCATTATGCGGGTCATTTTACCTTCTCGAAACGTCCTTCACTACCACCTTAGGAGGAAGCTAGTTGGCTTCGTCCTCCTTTGACGAGTGGTCCAAAGAAGCTTCGGAAGGGCTATGTAATGTTTTATCGCTGGCAACCGCTTGATCAATAAGCTGCGACAAATGCGCGCCACGTTCGATCGACGGGTCGTAAATAAAATGCAGTTGCGGCATGATGCGCAGCTTCATCGAATGTGCGAGTTGGCTACGCAAATAACCGCTTGCATGCTCCAAACCTTGCTGCACTGCATCGCTTACGCCATCCAGGGTAGTGTAGAACACCTTGGCGTGGGAATAATCCTTGGTCACCTCAACTCCCGTGAGGGTGATCATGCGCACGCGCGGATCTTTCACGTCGAGGCGCAACAGTTGAGCCACCTCGCGCTGAATCTGCTCGGCTATTCGGTCTGTCCTGGTATAGCCTTTAGGCATTTAGAGGGCGTGCCACTTCGATTATTTCAAATACTTCAAGCTGATCGCCCACTTCGAGGTCATTAAAATTACGCAACGATAAACCACACTCGAAATTCGATCTCACCTCCTTGACATCATCCTTGAAGCGTTTCAACGAATCCAGTTCGCCAGTATGAATAACGACATTATTACGCAGCACTCGCACCTGCGCATTACGCTTGATTATGCCATTGGTCACGTAGCAACCGACCACAGTGCCGATCTTGGAGATGACAAATACCTGGCGTACTTCCACCATACCGAGGATGACTTCCTTCTTTTCCGGAGCCCGCATACCTGACAGAGCCGCTTTGATATCATCTACCATTTCGTAGATGACATTGTAGTAACGCACGTCTACACCAGCAGATTCCGCCAGCTTGCGCGCAGCAACATCGGCACGGGTATTAAAACCAATCGCGATTGCCTTAGAAGCCAGCGCCAGGTTGATGTCGGATTCACTGATTGCACCCACAGCACTGTGAATCAGGTTAACTTTGACCTCATCTGTGGATAGTTTTTGCAGGGCATGCGCAATAGCTTCACAAGAACCCTGCACATCGGTCTTGATAATCAATGGCAGCATGCGCACTTCGCCTTCTGCCATCTGTTCGAACATATTTTCCAACGTAGCGGCCTGCTGCTTGGCTAGTTTCACAGCACGGAACTTGCCTTGACGGAACAAGGCAATTTCACGTGCTTTTTTCTCATCTGAAAGCACTAGCACGCTTTCACCCGCTATAGGCACTTCGGATAGCCCCTGAATCTCCACTGGGATCGACGGCCCTGCCTCATTTATTGCCTTACCGTTCTCATCCAGCATGGCACGCACGCGTCCGGATACTACGCCGACCAGCACTGCATCGCCTCGCTTCAAGGTGCCAGACTGCACCAGTATGGTCGCCACCGGCCCCTTGCCCTTGTCCAACCTTGCTTCAATCACAATACCCTTGGCCAAGCTTAATTTGGGTGCGGTGAGTTGCAGCAATTCAGCTTGCAATAACACGCTTTCCAACAAGGAGTCGATACCCAGTCCGGTCTTTGCAGACACTTCAACAAACATGGTGTCACCGCCCCAGTCTTCCGGCACCACACCCTCTGCAACCAATTCTTGTTTTACGCGCTCAGAATTAGCATCAGGCTTATCAATCTTAGTCACCGCTACCACGATGGGTACGTTTGCTGCCTTGGCATGATGGATTGCCTCTTTGGTCTGCGGCATTACACCATCATCGGCTGCCACCACTAAAATCACAATATCAGTCACTTTAGAACCGCGTGCCCTCATTGCCGTAAATGCCTCATGGCCCGGTGTATCAAGGAAAGTAATCATGCCGCGCGGGGTATTCACATGATAAGCGCCGATGTGCTGCGTGATGCCGCCTGCTTCGCCGCTGGCCACACGGGTTCGACGGATGTAATCCAGCAATGAGGTCTTACCATGATCAACGTGGCCCATTACAGTAACTACCGGAGCGCGCGGCTCGAGAGGAGCATTCTTGTGCTCTTCAGATTCTGTCAGGTAAGCACTAGGATCATCCACCTTGGCTGGCTTGGCAATATGCCCCAATTCTTCCACCACAATCATCGCGGTTTCCTGATCCAGCACCTGATTAATGGTCACCATGGAACCTAATTTCATTAGTGCCTTGATAATTTCGATGGCTTTAATTGACATTTTCTGTGCCAATTCAGCAACACTTATTGTCTCTGGCACCATGACCTCATGCACAACTGGTTCAGTCGGCAGTGAGAAAGCATGCTGGGCAGTTTCTTCTTGCTTGACATGCTTGGCATGATGGCGTGGGCTAACATTTCCTCGGCCAGCTGTCCAACCGCCAGGTCGCGCATCAATAACTGCGGGCGTGCGCTTCTTGTGACCAGCCTCAGTCCATGGACTGACTTTGTCTGGGGCGGCAGCTTTAACACCTTTTTTGGCTGCAGGCCGCACAACCTTGTCACCAGGCTTGGGCATAGGCTTATGCAACGTACCTTCGGCCAAATCAGGCTTAGCAACAGAGATCGTCGCTACTTCGGTAATTGAAACCGCCTTGGTTTCTGGCACTGTAACGGGCGGCACCACAGGTTCGACAACTGGCGTCGCTTTGCGTTTGGCGTATTCTTTCTTGGCTTGGACTTCAGCGGCTTGGCGTGAGGCTAATTCTGCCTGATTACGTGCTTCTTCAGTACGCAGAGCAATCTCCTGCTCGCCCAATATTTCCGCTTTTGAGGTCTTTAATACAGTCTGCGCTGGGGTAACCTTTGCTACAACAGTAGCTGGTTGTTCTATCTGGACAGCTGTGATTGGTGCAACCACGCGCTTCTTGCGCACTTCGACTTGAATGGTGCGAGCCCTGCCCGTGCTATCCGCCTTCTTGATCTCCGTGGTTTCACGGCGAGTCAATGTAATTTTTTTACTTTTGTCACTGCCACTGCCATGCGTGCTGTGCAGATACTCCAGCAACTGTGCCTTATCCTGTTCCGATATGCTGTCCGATTCCTGCTGTTTGGCAACCCCGGCCGCCTGTAGTTGTTCAAGCAGCAATCCAACCGGCAAACTGAGCTCGCCAGCAAACTGCGCTACATTCATTTTTCCCATCACTACCCCTTAATCCCCAAAATTTGAGACTTATAGCACTCAATACTCAACAGAAACCATTAGCCAGAACGGTTTATAAATTAATTTACGCCCTCGTTAGTCTTTGCCAAGCAAGATTTTGTTCTATCGGATGTGCACAAATGACCGCATTGACCCTTTACAAAATTTACATATCCAATAATATTTAAAATGTAAATCATGCAAATTTATGGAAAGTTCGGATTAACATAATTTTTCTTAGCAAACTCCATTAAGCAAACCAAGGAGCGCGTGCAGCCATAATTAACCGATTTGCGCGTTCTTCATCTATACCCGCCTGTTCAACCAGTTCGTCCACGGCCAAATCGGCAAGTTGTTCCTGTGTGCCGATGCCCTTGCTTGCCAGAACTCGCGCGGTTTGCTCGTCCATACCTTCAAGTTTAACTAAATCCTCAATGTTATGCTCCACCTGCTCTTCGTTGACAATTGCTGCAGTCAACAGGGCATTACGCGCACGGCTACGCAATTCATTTACTGTTGCCTCGTCAAGTGATTCGATTTCCAGCATTTCGTTCAGTGGCACATAAGCCACTTCTTCTAGTGTGTTAAAACCTTCCTGGACTAGAATATCCGCTACCTCCGCATCCACATCGAGCTTGCCCATGAATAAATCACGCACCTTGGAAAATTCCTGCTCATTCTTTTGGCTGGATTCCTCCATAGTCATAATATTAAGTTCCCATCCAGTCAACTCGCTGGCCAAGCGAACATTCTGCCCATTTCGACCAATAGCCTGCGCAAGATTTTCTTCCTCAACTACCACATCCATGCTGTGATTGTCTTCATCTACCATAATGCTGGTCACGTCAGCCGGAGCTAGTGCATTGATTACACTGGTAGCAGGGTCTTCAGACCACAATACAATGTCAACGCGCTCGCCCGCCAACTCATTGGTTACAGCCTGCACACGCGAGCCACGCATACCCACACAAGTGCCAATCGGATCTATCCGCTTATCGTGGGAGCGTACCGATATCTTTGCGCGAACTCCTGGATCGCGCGCAGCACTAACTATCTCCAGCAGCCCCTCCTCAACTTCCGGAACTTCAAGTTCGAACAACTTAATCAAGAATTCAGGCGTGATGCGCGACAGGGTAATTTGCGGTCCACGTATTGAACGATCCACACGCAATAAATACGCGCGCACACGATCACCAACGCGCATATTCTCCTTTGGAATCATTTGATCACGTGGCAGCAACGCTTCAATCTTGCCAAACTCGATGATGGCATTACCACGTTCGATGCGCTTCACCGTGCCGGACACCAAATGCTCCTTTCGCTCCATGAAGTCACTCAGAATCTGTTCGCGCTCAGCGTCACGGATTTTCTGAAAGATCACCTGTTTGGCTGCTTGTGCACCTATGCGTCCAAAGTCGATGGACTCTAATGGCTCTTCAATAAATTCTTCCAGCTGGATATCCGGATTACGTTTACGAGCCTCGCTAAGCTTGACATGCAGATCAGGAGTTTCAAAAGTTTCATCATCCATTACCTGCCAGCAACGAAATGACACATATTCGCCGGTGTTACGGTCAATACTGACACGTACATCAGACTCCTCGGTAAAACGCTTCTTGGTGGCGGACGCCAAAGCAGACTCCAACGCACCAAACACGATTTCCTTGTCCACGTTTTTTTCACGCGCCAAGGCATCAACTAATAATAGAACTTCACGACTCATCACCGCCTCCAACCAACCCGAATGTATTTAAACTAACTAACTCACTCACTCGCTTATTTTTTATACTTAACATTTGCTATGTTTAATTTTTTTCAGCCAGGTGTATAAGTAACCACACTGCTCTTTCACATTGCGGGGCCAGACAAACAAAACTTTTTGTTATACATAACGCATAAAGCGAATTTTAAAAGTGTTCGGTTTAAGCAAATCGTTTACCACAAGCAAACGGTCATAATATTTAGAATGTAGGCACTAAATGCGCCTTATCCAAATTGGATAGCTCGATCAGTACCTCCTTGCCATCCACATCTAATTGTAATACGCCATCCTGAAGGCTACCGAGAATGCCGATGAAATTCTTACGACCTGCCAGTGGCATGCGCAATTTCAACTGTGCCTTCTTGCCGCAAAAGCGTATGAAATCTGCTTCCTTCTTGATCGGCCGGTCCAACCCCGGAGATGAGACTTCAAGGCGCCCGTAATCCACCCCCTCTACCGCAAATAAACGAGTTAACTGGTGACTGACCAATTCACAATCTTTCACCGTAATTCCCGATGGCTGATCGAGCAATACTCGCATCAATCCCCTGCCGGACACTTCAAAGTCAACCAACTCATACCCCAAGCCAGCCACCGTCGTTTCCACCAATCTCGCCACATCCATGATCATGCCCACAAATAAAAAACGGGCCTAGGCCCATCTGGAAAACTGCATAGATTATAGCAAAAATAATCTGTTAGTGGAAATTGACCTCACCACATCGGTTATTTACAGGAGTTGTGTGGTCAAGCACTGGATCGTACGCAACCCGGATTGCCTCTGAAGAAATGGCGCGCGGTTACCATGACCCACGACTACAAAGCAATGGCACAACCACCTTGTTCGCCGCCGCGCTCAACGGACAAGTCTCGCCCCGTACCAGCAGCGACATCACCACACCGAGTGGCTTCAGTTTCTGCGCAGACGCGAGACGCCACAGGACAAGAGCACTACATCTGGACTGCCAAGGCGAATGATATTCTCCAGAAAGTCATTCTGGCCAATCGTACAGCTTGACTCGAAGAAAAACGAAGCACTACCCTAGTAGGGCGAGTATTTCGCGGATTTCTCGACGTAATTCGGACGAATTAGCGGATAGCTGGAGCAGTTGTTGCTGTGAATTTTCTACCCGTTGTCCGATAAAATTATTCAAGCGACCACGTGCTCCACTGATAGTGAATCCTTCTTCATACAGCAATTGCCTGATACGACGGATGAGTAGAACTTCATGATGCTGGTAGTAACGCCGATTACCACCCCTTTTAACTGGTTTAAGTTGGGTAAACTCCTGCTCCCAATAACGCAATACATGCGCCTTCACCCCGCACAAGTCACTTACTTCACCAATAGTGAAATAACGCTTCGCCGGAATCAATGGCAGGGCGGAATTAAGCTTGTGGTTTTCCATGATAGTTTATCTCTACCATGCTCTTGAGTTTCTGGCTGGGATGAAAAGTCACTACGCGGCGTGCCGTTATGGGGATATCTTCGCCTGTCTTTGGATTGCGCCCGGGGCGCTGGGGCTTATCACGTAGCTGAAAATTGCCAAAACCTGACAGCTTGACACTTTCACCATGTTCAAGTTGAGCACGAATTTCCTCGAAATAGGACTCAACCATATCCTTGGCTTCACGCTTATTCAAGCCAACTTTTTCAAACAGTAAATCCGCGAGCTCTGCTTTGGTCAATGTCATTGATCACCCCTTATATACGTAACTGCGCACCATGCTGTTGCAAAACCGCGACTAAGCGCGCGATACTTAGTTCAATTTCACTATCAATTAATGTTTTTTGAGTATCTTGCAATAACACACGGAAAGCAAGGCTTTTTTTTCCGTCCCCCACACCTTTACCACGATACAGATCAAACAGCGCGATTTCTGCCACATAAGAGGTATTGCTACCTAACATTGCATCCAATAAAGATTGAGCCGATACACTTTCATCCACGACTACGGCAAGATCGCGACGAACCGGCGGAAACTTAGAAATCTCGCTGGCATGTGGTACATCGACTGATATCAAGGCATCCAGCTCAACCTCAAACCACACCACTACCTGCGAAATTCCATACTGCTGCAACCACTTCGGATGCAACTCTCCTACCCAACCCACCACCTGCCCATGCAGCAAGATTTGTGCCGAACGTCCAGGGTGGGAGGCAGGGTGCGGCGACGCCAAAAAACTTAATAGCGCTGGAGCAAACAGTGCTTCTATATCTGCCTTTACATCGTAAAAATCCACACTGCGCGCCACCACACCCCATTGTTCAGGAAGCTGTGTGCCATAACACAATCCCGCGAACCGCTCACGTTGGGCGTAACTTTCACCTATAAAACACACTCCTGTTTCAAACAAACGCACGCGCGATTGTTTGCGTACAAAGTTTATACGCAAGGCACCGATCAAGCCACCTAAAAGGCTGCTACGCATCACCGCCAATTGACTGGAGATAGGATTTTTCAGGGTAACGGGTGCGGTATTAGCGCACAAATCACGCTCGACCTCTGCATCAAGAAAAGCATAGCTGATCGTTTCCTGGTAGTCGCGCGCCACCATCATTTGACGCAGGCGAGACACTGGACGCTGCGTTTCTGTTTGCAGCACCATCATAACTGCAGTTTGTGGCGGCTGTGCCGGAATGTTATCGTAACCGGCTATCCGTGCGATTTCCTCGATCAGATCCACTTCCAGTGACAGGTCAAAGCGGTAGCTGGGCGGTGTCACATGGAAATCGTCACCCTGCTGTTCAAATTTAAATTGCAAGCGTTGCAGCAAGGCTGTGATTTGGGCAGCATCCAGCACAATACCCAGCACGCGTTTTACTCGGCTGGTGCGTAACATTATCGCATCACGTGCTGGCAATTTTCCATGCACCTCGCTGATAGCACCAGCATGCCCACCACAAATTTCCAGAAGCAATTGTGTTGCACGCTCCAGTGCCATGCGTGTCGCGGCAAAATCTACACCGCGCTCAAAACGATATGAAGAATCAGTGGAAATGGTCAATCTACGCGCTTTCCCAACAATTGCATCGGGTACAAAGAAGGCGCTCTCCAGGAAGACATCACGAGTGGCCGTTTCCACGCTGCTTGCCGCGCCGCCCATAATTCCAGCCAATGCCAGCAATCGCGTATCATCTGCGACCACCAGCATGTCATCCTGCAGCGTGACGTTTTGCCCATTGAGCAATGCCAATTCCTCACCCGCTCGCGCATAGCGCACTGCGATGCCACCGGCAAGTTTTGCCAGGTCGAAGGCATGAAGGGGCTGACCAAGCTCGAGCATGACATAATTGGTAATATCTACCACCGCATTGATACTGCGCAGCCCGCCGCGCTCCAGGCGGTGCATCATCCATGACGGCGTCGCAGCAGCGGAATTCACACCGCGCACGATGCGGCCGCAATATAACCGACAAGCTTCGGGAGCATCAATATTTACCGCTAAGGTTTCAGTCAAACTCGACTGAACGGGATCAATCTGCAACGCATTCAATGTGCCGCCGGCAATCGCTGCCACTTCCCGCGCCACACCCGCCATGCTTAAGCAATCACTGCGGTTGGGTGTAAGCTTCAAGGTGAACAGCATATCGTCCAGCTCCAGATATTCGCGTAACCCCTCCCCCACCGGCGCATCCTCAGGCAACAACCACAGACCCTGGCTCTCTTCGGCCAATCCAAGCTCCTTAGCAGAACACAACATACCGAAGGAATCGACGTTGCGCACCTTGGCTTGCTTTATGACAAAGTCACCTGGCAATATCGCACCGATGCGCGCACAAGGTACTTTCATGCCAACGGTAACATTGGGTGCGCCGCAAACGATACTCAGCGGTGCAACCTCGCCCACATTGACTTGACACACACTTAGCCGATCCGCATTGGGATGTTTGATCACCTCCAGCACTTCCGCCACTACTACATTGTTGAACGCAGGTGCAACTGATTCCAACGCCTCCACTTCCAGCCCAGCCATGGTCAATGCATGCGCCAGCTCGTGGCTGGAGAGCTCGGGATTAATCCAGGATCTTAACCAATTCTCGGAAAATTTCATGCTAATTGAATTGCTTCAGAAATTGTAAATCACCTTCATAGAACAGGCGCAGATCAGCCACGCTATAGCGCAACATCGCCAAACGCTCAACCCCAAGGCCGAAGGCAAAACCCAAATATTTTTCGCTATCAATATTGACGTGTTTCAGCACATTCGGATGCACCATACCACTGCCCAACACCTCCAGCCAGCCAGTATGACTACACACGCGACAACCCTTGCCATTACACTGCACACACTGGATATCCATCTCTGCCGACGGCTCGGTAAATGGAAAGAATGAGGGACGAAAGCGAACCTGCAAATCATCGCGCTCGAAGAAACATTGCATAAAATTCGACAGCACACCCTTGAGCATAGAGAAATTTACATCCTCATCAATCCACAGGCCTTCCACCTGATGAAACATGGGCGAATGGGTCACATCCGAATCGCAGCGATACACCCGCCCCGGCGCAATAATTTTCAGTGGCGGTGCATTGTTTTCCATATAGCGGATCTGCACCGGCGAAGTGTGGGTGCGCAATACATGCTTCTGATCGACGTAAAACGTGTCATGCATGGCACGCGCCGGATGGTTCTCCGGAATATTGAGCGCTGTAAAGTTATAAAAATCGCTCTCGATTTCCGGACCTGATGCAACAGTAAAACCGAGTGAATGAAACAAGCTCTCAATGCGCTCAAGCGTGCGCGTAACCGGATGTAACCCACCACAACCCATCCCTCTGCCCGGCAGGGAGACATCCAGTGCCTCCGCCTTAAGTTTAAGTTGTAACTGGCTGTACTGTAGGGCCTCGCGTCTTTGCTGCAAGGCACTCTCGATGCTCTGCTTAACCTGATTGATCCGCACCCCTGCTGCTGGACGCTCTTCGGCGGACAGTTTGCCGAGACCTTTCAACAACACAGTCAAACGGCCTTCCTTACCCAGATAGCGCGCCTTGACTTGCTCCAATTCCGCTGCCTGTTCAATCGCGGCAAACTGTTTCAGTGCTTCGTCGAGAATTTTCTCAAGTTCTTGCATGACTGTTATTTATTAAGTATCTCCTCTGACAAGGGAGATAGAGAGGTTAGCGACGTAATCGGGCCGAAATCGCAAATTGCCCTAAAATCGCTCAGAAAAGTTAATTGCTAATCAAGCATATAACTTGAACGACTTTATAAAAAACAAAAAAGAGGCGCCAAACGCCTCTTGAATGTAGTTTAGCTTGCGCTTAAACGCCGAGGCTGGCTTTGGCCTGTCCGACAATCTGTATGAAGGCAAGCTTATCAAATACGGCAATATCCGCCAGCACCTTGCGATCGATGCTAATCGCGGCTTTCTTCAGGCCGTTCATGAACACGCTGTAGCTCAATCCCTGCTCACGTGCCGCTGCATTGATACGTGCAATCCACAATGTGCGGAACTGGCGCTTGCGTTGTCGACGATCACGGTAGGCGTATTGACCAGCCTTCATTACTGCTTCTTTGGCAATACGATAGACGTTTTTACGGCGGCCACGATAACCCTTGGCCAGATCTAAAACTTTCTTATGGCGCGCTCGCGCCGTTACACCACGTTTAACTCTTGGCATGTTCTACTCCTTATGCGTATGGCATCATGGCGCGAATAGACGCCGTGTTGCTTGCGTGAACTTCGGTAGTACCACGCAATTGACGCTTGCTCTTGGTGGTCTTTTTGGTCAGGATGTGGCGTTTGAATGCTTGTGCGCGCTTGATGCTACCGCCTGCACGCACTTTGAAGCGCTTTGCAGCACCACTTTTTGTTTTCATTTTAGGCATAACTACTCCTTTATTTGATGACATCAGGAGGCTCCTGGTAGGAACACTTTAAAACCTGGAATCACTTATCTGGGACTGTTTACTACTAATCTGCTCTGACCAGCCCCTTAACCCGAGCAGTATTAAAAAATCACCCCGGCGTAGCCAGAGGTTTACCTCATAAATTATTTTTTCTTCGGCGCCAGTACCATCACCATCTGACGACCTTCCATTTTAGGATACTGTTCTACGGTACCGTGCTCTCCGAGATCAGCCATAACCCGCTCCATCATTTGCATGCCAATATTCTGATGTGCAATCTCACGTCCACGAAAACGTAACGTGATTTTGGTCTTGTCACCTTCCCCCAGGAATCGGGTCAGGTTACGCAATTTGATATTGTAATCGCCATCATCCGTACCTGGCCTGAACTTGACTTCCTTTATCTGAATCTGCTTTTGTTTAAGCTTGGCCTCGTGCTGCTTCTTGCTCTCGGCATACTTGAACTTGCCAATATCCATGATGCGGCAAACCGGCGGCTCCGCCATCGGCGCAACTTCCACCAGATCCAAATCAGCCTCTTCAGCCAAACGTAACGCTTCCGCGACTGCCACAACACCAAGTGGCTCCCCTTCTACACCAACAAGCCGCACCTGAGGTGCTGTTATTTGCTCGTTGAGGCGTTGTTCTTTATCCTGAGCTATTGCAGTTTCTCCATTTAAAAATTAAACCGTGCTACCCGCTTGCAGTTCCAATTGCAAGTGTTGTAATAACACCGCCATCGACATCTGCCCAAGGTCCTCACCTTTTCGGGTCCGCACGGCAACCAAATCAGCAGCCATTTCCTTATCACCTATTACCAGTATATAAGGCAATTTTTGTAAGCTATACTCTCGTATTTTATAGGTAATTTTCTCATTGCGCAAATCCAAGTGCACACGAAACCCAGCTGCTCGCAAAGTTTCCGCAACTTGAGCAGCATAACCATCTTGTGCCTGCGAGATATTCACCACTGCCATCTGCACCGGCGACAACCACAGTGGAAAAGCTCCAGCATGGTGTTCGATAAGAATTCCCATAAAACGCTCTAACGAACCCAGAATGGCGCGGTGCAGCATCACCGGCGCTTTGCGCGTGTTGTCCTCGTCCACATATTCCGCGCCCAAACGTACCGGCAGGTTAAAATCCAACTGAATGGTGCCGCATTGCCACACACGTCCCAACGTGTCTTTCAGAGAAAATTCTATTTTCGGCCCATAGAAGGCTCCCTCACCGGGTTGCAATTCATATTCCAGGTCGTTCTGACGTAATGCCGCAGCCAGTGCCGCCTCCGCCTTATCCCAAGTTTCGTCGGAACCAACACGTTTCTCTGGACGAGTAGAAAGTTTTACCAAAACATCATTAAAACCAAAATCTGCGTACACCTTTTGCAACATCACGATGAAATCCGCTACTTCACTTTCGATCTGACGTTCGGTACAGAAAACATGTGCATCATCCTGGGTAAAGCCGCGCACACGCATCAAGCCATGCAAAGAACCAGACGGCTCGTTACGATGACAGGATCCAAATTCGGCCAGTCGCAGAGGTAACTCGCGATAACTGCGCAGGCCGTAATTGAAAATCTGTACGTGTCCCGGACAATTCATCGGCTTCACCGCAAAATCCCGCGCCTCTGAATGGGTAGTGAACATATTGTCGTGATAATTTTCCCAATGCCCAGATTTCTCCCAGAGTGTGCGATCCATCATGGTTGGAGTGCGCACTTCCTGGTAACCATACTCGCGGAACTTGCCGCGCATGTAGTGCTCGACTACCTGCCAGATCGCCCAACCATTCGGATGCCAAAACACCATACCGGGCGCATCGTCCTGCATGTGGAACAAATTGAGCTGCTTGGCAAGTTTTCGATGATCACGTTTTTCCGCCTCTTCCAAGCGGTGTAGATAGGCATCAAGATCTTCCTTCTTAGCCCATGCTGTACCATAAATACGCTGCAACATGGCGTTGCGTTGATCGCCGCGCCAGTATGCGCCAGCCACACTCATCAACTTGAACGCCTTGAGCTTGCCCGTGGACGGCACATGCGGGCCACGGCACAAATCGGTGAAATCACCCTCCGTATAAAGTGACACGCCCTGCTCGACGGGAATGGATTCGATAATCTCCGCCTTGTAATGCTCACCTATGCTTTTGAAATAGGCCACCGCTTCGTCGCGCGGCAGCTCTTTGCGCGTTACCGGAATATCGCGCTTGGCTAATTCCGACATGCGTTTTTCAAGCGCCGTCAAATCATCCGGAGTAAACGGACGCGCATAAGAGAAATCATAGTAGAACCCGTTTTCAATCACCGGGCCAATAGTCACTTGAGCCTCAGGAAACAACTCCTTGACCGCGTAAGCCAGAAGATGTGCAGTGGAATGGCGAATAATCTCTAACCCGTCCTCGTCCTTATCGGTAATGATGGACAATGCTGCGTCAGAGAAAATAAGGTGAGAGGTATCAACCAGATGCCCATCAACCTTACCGGCCAGCGCCGCACGCGCCAAGCCCGCGCCTACACTCCGGGCAACTTCGGCAACGGTAACGGGCTGCGCGAAACTACGTTGCGAGCCATCTGGCAATGTAATACAAATCATATATATATCTTAATTAAAGTAAAAGTGATGAACCCGCACACACAAAACCGCAGAAAAAAAGTCTTAAAGTGCAGCATAGCCGCATTTATTATATTTATATTTTGGTAAGGGTGTGAATTATTTTGATAATATGGCTATATGGCCAGATTTTACCTGGCTTTCATCACCGCATGCTGCTCAACGTCCGCCGCATTGTCGACAATACTGGCGGTACCGAGATGATCCTGCTAGCGATAGAAAAGATTTCATAGGAACATCCAATGGAATTGGACAAGTGCAGGTTCACATCGCAGAGGACCTTCTGTCCTAAGGATATCCGCATGAAATGGGCGTAAACGAGGCTAATATATTCGCCCCTACTTAAAACCGAATTTAATCGGGCTGTCAGGATATGAGCAAAAAACCAAACGGGCCAGACCAGCTACGCACGAAAGCTGAAATGCAACTTGTCCGCGCACCAGAGGAAGACGGGGCACCGCGCCCTGCCGAGGAGCTTCTGCACGAGCTCCATGTATATCAGGTTGAACTGGAGATGCAGAACGAGGAGTTGCGGCAGGCGCAGGTTGAACTGGAAAAATCCCGTGATCGATACGTGGACCTTTATGATTTCGCTCCCGTCGGTTACCTAACCCTCACCCGCGATGCCATGATCGCCGAAGTTAATCTCACCGGCGCCGCGCTGTTAGGAATAGAGCGCAAGAAACTGCTGCAACGCCGTTTTGCACATTTGGTCGCAGCCGAAGACAACGACCGCTGGAACCGTTTTTTCGTGAGCGTTTTACAACACGATGAGCGGGAGAGTTGCGAATTGGTACTCAAGCGCGGTAATGACTCGGTCTTTTATGCCCATATCGACTGTCTGCACATGAAGTCTGCCAGCGGCGGAAACTCAGTGCGCATCGCATTTACCGACATTAGCGAGCGGAAGCAGATCGAAGAAGAACAGAAGCTGCTCGATCAGCGATTGCGCGACCAGCAGTTCTACACGCGCTCTCTCATCGAATCCAACATCGACGCGCTGATGACTACCGATCCATCCGGCATCATTACAGATGTCAACAAACAGATGGAGGCACTCACCGGTTGTACGCGAGACGAGCTGATCGGTGCGCCATTCAAGAATTACTTCACCGATCCGGATCTGGCCGAGGCGGGCATCAAGCTGGTGCTGAGCGAAAAGAAGGTCACCGACTATGAGCTCACCGCGCGCGCCAGAGATGGCAAAGAAACCGTCGTGTCCTACAATGCGACCACTTTCTACGATCGGGATAGGGTATTGCAGGGCGTATTCGCTGCTGCGCGCGATATCACGGAGCGCAAGCAGACGGAGATGGCGCTACGCGATAGCAATCGGCTGCTGGAGTTCTCAATGCAATTGAGCCACATGGGCAGTTGGGATTTTAACTTAGTCGATCACACTGCGACTCGCACGCTGGAACACGATCGTATCTTTGGTTACGAGTCGCTCCTGCCGCATTGGAACTACGATAAGTTTCTCGAGCACGTGCTACCTGAGGATCGCTTGGAAGTAGATTGCCTATTCAATGGGGCCATCGCGGCACAGAAAGACTTGAACTTCCAGTGTCGCATACGCCGCATTGATGGCACGGTGCGCTGGATATTAGTCGCCGGCGAGCATCAACGCGACGATAAGAACGCGATCTGGCGCATGTCCGGAATCGTGCAGGACATCACCGAACGAAATCGCCAGGATCAGGTGCTGCAAGGAAAGAACATCGAGCTGGAGAGCGCCAGATCTATGGCGGACAAGGCCAACCTCGCCAAATCGGATTTCCTCTCCAGCATGAGCCATGAGCTGCGCAGTCCGCTCAATGCCATCCTCGGGTTCGCCCAGCTGATGGAGTCCGATTCCCCGCCGGCAACGCCCTCACAACAGAAAAGCATAGCCCATATTCTTCAGGCGGGATGGCATCTGCTGAAGTTGATCAACGAGATCCTTGATCTCGCGACGATCGAGTCCGGAAAGGTGCCGATATCGCAGGAACCGGTGTCACTGGCCGAAATCATGCTCGAATGCCAGGGCATGATCGAACTGAAGGCGCAACAGCGTGGCATCAAACTGGCCTTTCCTCAGTTCGACATCCCTCTCTATGTCTGTGCCGATAGAACCCGGTTGAAGCAGGTTCTAATCAACCTGCTTTCCAATGCGATCAAATATAACACTAAGCAGGGTAAAGTTGAGGTGAGATGTGTTGAGAACACGTCGAGACGAATTCGCATCAGCATCGAAGATAGCGGTGCGGGATTACCTCCGGAACAAATGGCGCAGCTATTTCAGCCGTTCAACCGTCTCGGACAGGATGCCGGCAGCGAAGAAGGCACAGGCATCGGTCTCGTACTATCCAAGCAACTGGTTGAATTGATGGGGGGCACAATCGGCGTAAGAAGTACCGTGGGTGTGGGGAGCGTGTTCTGGTTCGAACTCAACTCGGTTGCTGAACCGCGCCTTTCCATGGAAGGGGCCGAAACAACGGCATTGGTCCAACTACCTGTGCTTAACGGTGCGCAGCCACATTCCCTGCTCTACGTAGAGGATAACCCGGCAAACATGCAATTGGTCGAGGGAATCATCTCGCGCTATCCCGGTATTCAATTGCTGACTGCGGTGAATGGGTATGACGGCATCGAGATTGCGCGCACATCTCAGCCGAACGTGATCATGATGGACATCAATCTGCCTGGCATCAGCGGTCTCGAAGCCCTGAAAATTCTGCGTGAGGATCCGGCCACTACGCACATTCCAGTTATTGCCATCAGTGCCAATGCATTACCGCTTGACATCGAGAAGGGAATGAAGGCAGGATTATTTCTCTATATAACCAAACCCATCAATGTCAAAGAGTTCATGGAGGCAGTGAGTATGGCGCTGGAATTTGCGGAAAAAAGATTGGTCAGCAAAAATAAACTATCCGCCTGCAAATAGTAGGGGTATAGCGCAGCTTAGATGCAGATGACTGCTCCACTCTAACCGCACATGAATCAAATCATTAAGGAGTTGAAGAATAACTTCGGGTCGGACAGTTCAATCTGAACAGTTTCTACGCCACGGAGCTGCACTGGGCTTTGCCATGCATCATCTGTAAGCTCTACACTTGGCTCCTCGACCTGAATAAATCCAGTAACTGGAAATTATTGGTTCTGATTTCCTAATTACGCACCATATCACTAAGAAACTGCTTAAATTTATGCACATAATTCACATCTTGAGTGTGCTAGCGAACAGATTACCTTAGAGAGGAACGATATCATTTAAAATTATATAAATGAATAGCTCATGAAATCCAATCAAAGAATTAAAGTTAAGCTAGGGAAATTGCCAAAACCATCTAAAACTGCCACCTCTTTGTCTAGAACACTTGCTCATAGCGAGCAGATAAAGGACGTTGTGGTGGAGTGTGCCGAAGAGTTGTCATCTGTCAATATTGCTCTCGAGCAAGAACTTGCAGATCAAGAACAGCCCGCAGGGGTTGAAAAAGCCCTTGAAATAAGCGGAGAAATTGAAATAAAAGTGCAAGATGCAGCTGAACAATTGGCAGCAGTTAATATTGCGCTAGAGGGCGAGATCAAAGAGCGAGAGAGGCTAGAACATCAGTTAGTCTCGGTCCAAGCGCAAGAGGAATCGGCACGCCATGCTGCGTTTCACGATCCATTAACCGGCCTCCCCAACCGCGTACTTTTCAATGACAGACTTGAACACGGCTTGACGCAAGCAAATCGACACGGCTGGAATCTGGCAGTCATGTTTGTGGATCTGGATGAATTCAAAAATATTAATGATCAGTACGGGCACGATGCAGGAGATACTGTGTTGCAAACCATCTCGCAGCGACTCAAGGAGACTACTCGTGTTGACGATACAATCAGCCGCCACGGTGGTGATGAATTTTTGTACCTGCTGATGGAGATTAACAATATACGAGATGCCACGTTGATCGCGAAAAAAATTATTGAAGCTATTCAAAAGCCATGCAACATAGGTACACGCGACCTCGTAATAAGGGCAAGCATCGGAATCTCAATGTTCCCTAAACATGGCAAGTCTGCGAACGACTTGATTAAGAGCGCGGACAAGGCAATGTACCAAGCCAAGCGGCTTAAATCCGGATATGCAATTGCCCGCTGATAGCGAATTGCAATCAAAAATCCGGAAACACGAACCTATGACCTCTTTTCGCTTTTCTATATTTGAGGTAATACTCAGCTGTAAATTGAGATGCATATTTGATTGAGCTACTAGACTGTATAGCTTTTTTTCTACAACAGTAAATGCAACCCACCGTGCCAACTAGTCCGATGCTTTTTTAGTGGTTCATTTCAAAAATATACAGGCGGGTCAATCAGTGGTGCAACTAAGTCTTAATAACCGAAAGGAAACATTGTCAACCTATATTGGTCGCTTTCAAGGAGTAAAAAACGCGCCTGTTCCTAGGCAAGCGTGGGCCATCGTGGTCTTTCCGATGGAAGCCGGTGTGGTTGGGACACACAAGATCAAGGGTGTCATGAGTTGCCCGTTTTTTGGATCTGCCGGATCAAGCAGCCTGCTCTGATGAATTCCAAACCTGCCGTTTTCTCTGCATCCCCTCTGAATCCCAGAAACACGCCATTCGAGACCGAACGTGACCAGATCAGCCAGAATATTGAGGCCGTTCTTGAGTTCTATAAGCGTGAAGAACAAAAAGTTAGCCACTGGCAACGGATCCTCGAGCGCATCAGCCTTTTTATAGGACAGCCGGTTTTTATTGGCTTCATTCTGCTTTTTGTCGCGTTCTGGATGCTCGCCAATATCGTACTGCGCCAGTTTGGTATGGCTGAATTTGATCCGGCGCCGTTTTTCTGGCTACAGGGAATTGTCGGTCTGGGTGCATTGTTAACCACAATCGTGATTCTGACCAAGCAAAATCGGCTCTCCAAACTCGAAGAACGAAGGGCGCATCTGGACCTGAAAGTGACGCTATTGACAGAGCAGAAGGCCGCCAAGCTTATCGACCTTCTGGAAGAGCTTAGGCGCGATTTGCCTAATGTCAGAAACCATAATGATCCTGAGGCGGCAGCACTGCAGCAGTCGATGAATCCGGATCTTGTACTTGCTGCACTGGATGAATGTAGCGAGCCGAACGAGCAATTGAAGTCCGTTGGAGAAGCTAAACAGGACGCAGAGACTGAGGTTTCCCCACCAATCAGGCAGTATTAAGTTGAGTGCGATAGCATCATGAGCCTGTAGCTCTTTAATACCAGCCCACGCATTGCTCAGGGAAGCCAGTAATTTTAAATTATCGATTACTTTCACCGACGTCATCTGTGGTTTTGGGACTTTGCTTTGAACTACAGACCGCCGCGCATTGGACGTAATCCCAAAACGGTCAATGAGTGGGGGTACCCGCGAAATATATGCTAAATTTTTGGCAATTTGTTCGCCCGCAAAATGCGTTTTGCAACAGTCACACCGATGAGGACAGCCGCACCAACTACAATTCCAGTCAGGACATTTAGCAGCACAGGTGCCCCAATATTCACTATCGAACTAATAATGCCGCTGTCGCTATATGCCAAATTGTGGATCAATTCAGATGCACCAAATATGCCATGGATGAGAATACCCCCACCTACCATAAACATGGCAACCGTGCCAACGATGGATAGGCTCTTCATCAGGTAAGGGGCAATTTTCAAAATAGCTCTTCCTATGCAACGCTGAATTTTGCGAAATAGGTTCGCACCGCTTTTTTGACTAAGGTAAATCCCACCATCATCCAGCTTAACGATACCAGCCACCAAGCCGTAGACACCGACGGTCATAATTATGGCTATTGTCGTAAGTACCGCAACCTGCTTCCAAAACGATTCCATCGCAACCGTACCTAGCGTAATTACAATAATTTCAGCAGACAGGATAAAGTCAGTACGGATCGCTCCTCGAATCTTGTCTTTCTCGAAAGCGGCCATATCGATACCACGATTGGTGAGCGCCTCCACATGCTTAATGTGATGCACATTGATTTCTGTTTTGCTTTCCATAAACTTATGTGCAAGCTTTTCAAATCCTTCATAACAAAGGAATGCTCCACCCAACATTAGCAATGGCGTCACAGCCCATGGGATAAAGGTACTAATAGCAATTGCAGTAGGCACCAAAATGAATTTGTTTTTGAATGATCCTATTGCAACCGCCCAGACAACGGGTAATTCGCGGTCGGCCGTGACACCTGTCACCTGTTGAGCATTAAGCGCTAGATCATCCCCGAGTACCCCTGCAGTTTTTTTAGCTGCGACTTTGCTCATTACAGCAACATCGTCCAGAATCGATGCAATGTCATCAATTAGGGTTAAAAGGCTGGTTCCCGCCATGTTAAAAATCCCGGTTTATTTCACAGATGGGTAGACTGACATAAATGTTATGCCTATAAAGAAGGACGCAAATCACGTCGATTACGGTGTTTATTATCATATTTTTTAAATCAGTGCTTTGTCCGAATTACTTATCGAACGGGATTTTAACAACATTAAGCGCAATCGAAAATTAAGCGGCTGGCTGCGAAAACCGAACTGAAGCCGAACCTGAACCGCCCAGAATTGAATCATTTACTATAATTTTTATAAAAAACAATTATTTATGAATAATTTCATCCAAGCTGGTACCGAGCGCAACGCATGGAATTGTCGCCGGTCGAGGGCAAAATCGGCGCTGCAGCATGGACCAAAAAGCCTCAGTATGGCCAGAGAAGTCCGTTCGGGGCAGCGGATGGGGTAAATCTCTATGCTAAAACTGCCTCAGAGGGCATTACTATGGCTCAAGATGGATCAATTCGTAGCAATCCTGAACCGGGTCCCGATGCGGTGATGATTACATTTATCGAAACTTAACCAAAAACATCTTTCCCAGGAAGTTAATTGCCTACCAAAAAAGCGAACACTGAAATCAGAAATCTTATCTTACAAATTTCATTGCCTTGAAGCAGTCGATGCGTAATGTGCACCGAGGGCTAGTTTCATTCAATCACTCATTGGGACAGTATAAATGTCACCAACTTCTCGATATTTTCATCCGATACCCGAGGAGAATACGGGGGCATTGCGATTCCACCGGTTACCTCCGTCCAATTACCCTTGCCGCCCGCTTTCACCTTTGCAATCAGACTCGTCTTGGCTTCATGGTCACCCTTGTAGCGTTTGCTTACATCACGCCATGCGGGGCCAACTACCTTGGTTTCGATCTTGTGACAAACTAGACAGCCGCTTTTGTTAGCTAAGGCCAGTCCCTCCTCACGACTCAGCGACCCGCCCTCCATGCCGTCATTCAACTTAAGTGGCATTTCGGTCTCCGCCGGAGAGGAGGGTTTGGGGGCAACAGATTCTAGCACTGCCTTTTCCGGCACCTTTCCCTTTGTAGGCGTGAGCATTGGTTGCCCGGCAATAATAGGAGAGTTTTGTTCTGCGCTCGGCACCTTTTTACGGCTAACCAACTCGTCCTTTATGTCGTCATTCGTCTTCGGGAGTTTGCCTATCTTTTCAGGTACAGTTGGAGTGGCGACCGTCGATGCTGGCAATGTCCTTTCCGATACCTTGTCCTTCGTGGGTGAGGCCATTGATGACTGATCGATGGTGGCAATGGTAGTGTTGTGCTCAGCTAACGGTGGCGATGCTGGGACTGCTGTGGACTCCTTTTCGCTTTTATTTCCGCACGCCGACAACATCAGCACGGCAATGGCAATAACCAATCTCGACTGTTTCATATACACCTCATTTTGTTGATGTACTCATTCCTTGCCTATTAGGTGGCAAGGTGAACGTTTTGAATATAAACCCAATTGATGTAGATTAGCAATAGCTGCTACCAATTGCTGCACCCTTACAATATTTGGTTAACACTCTGCTTCAAAACTTTACAATTCCTGTAGATACAGCTCTCCGGGGGGTTAGTTCAACAAGGTTTGTCCGCCGCATGGGTGGACTTTGCTCATGACCTCTTCTCTTTCTGTAATAACTCAATAATGTCTCGCATCAACTGATGGGCTCTAAACAGTGGCCAGCTACGGTCGGGGATATGATCACACGGGACGGGACAGCTAGTGTAGTAAAGCGCCCTTGATGGAATTTATAATCAGGCTGTAAACCGAGTAGATACTGGGTTTAATATGTTTCTATTAGCGTGCAAAACTACACTAGTCACAAAATTTTTCCATCCAACTCATCCATGAACCCTTGCAATTCCTTCGGCAACGGTGCACTTAGTTGCATAGCCTCAGCCGTCAGCGGATGGGTGAAAGTAATGCTGTGCGCATGCAGGAACATGCGCTTTAAGCCCTGCTTAATCAATTCTTTGTTTCGCGAAAACTCACCATACTTATCATCGCCCGCGATGGGAAAGCCCAGATGAGAAAGATGCACACGAATTTGGTGGGTGCGTCCAGTTTTAAGCTGAGCCTCGAGCAAGCTGAATTCAGGCCAACTTTTTTGCAGGGTAAAGATAGTGTGCGAGGCTTGCCCATCTTCGCGCACCATTACGCGTTTCTCACCATTCTGAGTGTTAAATTTGTGCAGTGGTAATTTAACGTGCTGCTTAACATTCTGCCATTTGCCTAATACTAAGCACAGGTACCGCTTGTCGTTTTTTCCATCGCGCATTTGCTCGTGCAGGTGAATCAAGGCAGAGCGCTTCTTCGCCAGTAGCAGCACGCCCGAAGTTTCACGGTCCAGGCGATGAACCAATTCCAGGAACTTGGCTTGCGGACGGGCGCTACGCAATTGCTCAATAATACCGAAACTAACCCCACTGCCGCCATGTACCGCTACTCCAGATGGCTTGTCGATCACCAACAGCGCATCGTCTTCATACAAGATCGGAAATTCAAGTGCTGGGACATAGTCGCGATCTTGCGCTTCAGCTACCCGCACTGGCGGAATACGCACATGATCGCCCAGTTGCAGGCGATAAGTCTGATCCACACGCTTCTTATTCACGCGCACTTCACCGCTACGCAGAATACGATAGATGTGGCTTTTGGGGACACCCTTAAGGTGTTTGCATAGAAAATTATCAATGCGCTGATCGCAGCTACCCTCGTCAATCTTGGTCCATGTTACAGATTCTTTGCGTAAATTATTCATTATGCTTATACTTCCCGATAACGCGTATTGGCTAACGGAAAACGGGATGCGAATTCCCCGTGAGTGTGGAGCAGGCAACAATGCCGCCGCCCCGATCCAACGCAATCCGGTTAATGTCACTCACCGGAAGAAGCAGTGATAGTAATTGATTTGCGCGCTCAAAGCACCTGTGGATTTTTTTCCGTGCCGCCCCTATAACAAAATTGGCGGCACCTGTTAATTACTAACAAGCTAATAACGAGAACAATATTTTGAACAACCGTCGACATCGCTATATCAGCATTGTTTGCACGGCTCTTATTCGCTTTCTCGCGCGCGGTTAGCCGTGTGTAGACTTGTTCTACCCGTGTCAGAGCGCGGGAGAAAATATAATGAAACGCATGTTATTCAATGCGACACAAGCGGAAGAACTCCGTGTCGCCATTGTCGATGGTCAAAAATTGATCGACCTCGACATTGAATCCGCTGGCAAAGAACAACGAAAAAGTAATATATATAAGGCCATAATTACCCGTATCGAACCCAGCTTGGAAGCAGCCTTCGTCGAATATGGCGGCAACCGCCACGGTTTCCTGCCATTCAAAGAAGTTTCCCCCATTAATTACCTGAATCAAGAAGGTAGTGGCCGTCCCAGCATCAAGGAAGCATTGCGAGAAGGCCAGGAACTGCTCATCCAGGTGGAAAAAGACGAGCGCGGCAATAAGGGGGCCGCACTAACTACTTATATTAGTCTAGCTGGCCGCTACATTGTGCTGATGCCCAATAATCCCAGCGGTGGTGGCGTATCTCGCCGTGTCGAAGGAGAAGAGCGCAATGAACTGCGCGACATTCTGTCGCAATTGGAAGTGCCACAAGGCGCAAGTATCATTGCGCGCACTGCCGGAATTGGCCGCAATCTAGAAGAGTTGCAATGGGATCTTAACTATCTCAAACAATTGTGGGATGCCATCGAAAGCGCGGCAAAAACCGAAAAGGCACCATCGCTGATCTACCTCGAGAGTAGCCTGGTGGTGCGCGCCATACGCGACTATTTCCACCCGGAAATTGGTGAAATTCTAGTCGACACGGACGATATCTATCAGCAGGCACGGGCTTTTATGAGCACGGTCATGCCAAACAATGTCCATGTAATCAAACGGTATCAGGATGACGTACCTTTGTTCTCGCGCTTTCAGGTTGAGCATCAGATCGAATCGGCGCATGCACGTCAAGTAAATCTTCCCTCCGGTGGCGCCATTGTTATTGATCATACCGAGGCACTCACCGCAATCGATATCAACTCAGCACGCGCCACGCGCGGCGCGGATATAGAGTCGACCGCGCTCAATACCAATCTGGAAGCTGCCGAAGAAATTGCACGGCAGATGCGCCTGCGTGATTTGGGTGGTCTGATCGTGATCGACTTTATCGATATGGAAAGCACCCGCAACCAGCGAGAAGTGGAAAATCGCCTGCGTGATGCCTTGCATTATGACCGTGCGCGTGTGCAGACAGGAAAGATCTCACGCTTCGGCCTGCTGGAACTGTCGCGCCAACGCCTGCAACCCAGCCTGGAAGAAACCAGCCACACCCCCTGTCCCCGTTGTAACGGCATCGGCCATATCCGCGGCATCGAATCTTCCGCCTTGCACATCCTGCGTATCATTCGGGAAGAAGCGATGAAAGAACACAGTGCCGCTATCCACGTGCAAGTGCCATTAGATGTCGCCACCTTCCTGCTTAATGAGAAGCGCGCTGAGATCCACCAAATTGAATCGCGGCTAAAGGTAGTCATTACGCTGATTCCCAATGCAAATATGGAAACCCCGCACTATACCGTGACCCGTTTGCGCCAAGACGACATGACCGTCGAAAACTTGCAGGCCAGCTACAAGCTGGTGGCGATACCGGAAGCAAACCATATCACTGCCAAAGCCGCGCAAGAATCCAAACCGCAGCGCCCCCAAGCTGTAGTTCAAGGTGTCACACCTCCGCAGCCAGCCCCAATGCGAGCAGTCCGGGGGGCCACGCAACCTTCTATTTTTAGCAAGCTGATAGGCTGGCTCAAGTCACTGGGTGCGGAAAAAACTCCCGATAAGCTGATCGCCAAACCGCGCACCAATAACCCGCCTCGACGTGAACGAGAAAGCCGTAGCCCAAGTGGTAACCGCCCGGATAGTAATCGACCAGAAGGTAGCCGTCAGCGCAATAATCCGCGCCGTGACCGTGAAGAAGCTCATCCACGCATAGAAAAAACTATGCAAACGTCACCCAAAACACAGGAACCGCGCGCTGCACGTCCGCCCCGGCCACCACGCGTACCAGTCGAAACAGCGGTATTGGAAAGCATAGCAAAAGTTTCAACTATAGCTGAACCAGCGGAAGAAAATAGTCAGAGCACTGGACGCAAGCGCGGTCGGCGCGGTGGCCAGCGCGAACGCGAACGGCGTGATCAGCAGGCAGCCGGGCAACTAGCCGGTGAGCAGCCTATCCAGACCGAAACCACGCCTAGTACTGTAATGAATGCCGTTGAAACCACACGCCACAGCGAACCTGCTGAGCCACAAAATATTCAAAATATAGAACCACGCCAACTTCCTGTTGAGCAGGTAATTACATCAACTCAGGCCAGCCCTGCAACCAATGGCAACGGGTTGGTGCAGATCGAAACAGACGCAGTCAAACGCTCTACAGCGGCGGCTACCGCCCAGGTTGAAACTGCACCGCCAGCGTCACGTCGCCGCTCACGTCCACGTGAAATTTACAGTATGGAAAACAACGAACCGCTGGTGCAAATCGAGACTCAACAATCTTTGAACTTATAGTTGAACCAGTAGCATTGCACCGATAGTAAATAATAAAGCCGCACAGTATAACTGTGCGGCTTTATTATTTTCCCTGCATCATCCGACATCGAAAATATACGCAACAAACACAACCCACCCTTTTACATACGGGTCTTTTGAATATGCAGTAACAAACCCTCTGACGCATCCTCCACCATATCAAGTACACGCTCGAAACCGTCTGCCCCACCATAATACGGATCGGGAACTTCACGCTCGTCATGTCGGCTTGCATATTCTAGAAACAATCCCAAACGTCCTCGCTCCATCACCGGACATAAATGTTGCAAAATATCAAGATTGGCACAATCCATCGCCAGCACATAATCGAAACGAGTAAAATCAGCAACCTCAACCTGTCGCCCACGCAACATACTCATGTCGTATCCGCGCTGCAATGCAGCACGCTGCGTTCGCATGTCCGGCGGATTGCCAATATGATAATCATGAGTACCTACCGAATCAATCTGAATGTGCTGTATCAATCCCGCTTCCTCAACGCGTGCGCGGAAAACTGCTTCGGCGGTGGGTGATCGACAGATATTTCCCATGCAGCAAAATAAAACGCTAACTTTTTTCAATTATTCTACTCATTAAAATGAAAAATAAATTGTAATGTATCAGCAATTCAAATTCTCCAACTCAAAGTGGGGACATAAACACGCTCTCCCGAAGCTTCTTCAATTGGTCGCGCAATTCACTGGCACGCTCAAACTCGAGGTTTTTCGCTGCCTGCAGCATTTCTTTTTCCAAGCGTTTAATTTCCTTGGCAAGGTCACGTTCACTCATCGCCAGGTATTTTTCCTGATCTTGTTCAATTTTCAGTTGCTTGCGAGCAGCATCTGGTTCATAACTGCCTTCAATAATGTCCTTGATGCGCTTCTGCACGCCTTGGGGAATGATGCCGTGCAGTTCATTGTGCAATAGCTGCTTGTTCCGCCTGCGCTCGGTCTCATCAATGGCACGGCGCATCGAATTGGTAATTTTATCAGCGTAGAGTATTGCGCTGCCGTTAATATGGCGCGCAGCGCGGCCTATAGTTTGAATGAGCGCACGCTCCGAACGCAAAAATCCTTCTTTATCAGCATCAAGTATAGCTACCAGTGACACCTCGGGAATATCCAACCCCTCGCGCAGCAGATTAATGCCGACAAGCACGTCGAACATACCCAAACGCAGGTCACGGATGATTTCTACCCGTTCAACGGTTTCAATATCTGAATGCAAGTAACGCACTTTAATACCGTGCTCGGAAAAATATTCGGTGAGATCTTCTGACATGCGCTTGGTCAGCGTGGTGACCAGCACTCGCTCGCCCTTGGCCGTACGCAGATTAACCTCAGACATCAAATCATCCACCTGATGTGTGGCCGGCCGCACTTCAATCTGTGGATCAACCAATCCAGTCGGACGCACCAATTGTTCCACCACTTGCCCAGTATGTTCTGCCTCAAAAACAGCCGGTGTAGCAGAAACAAATATGGATTGACGCATTACTTGTTCAAACTCGTCAAAACGTAGCGGACGGTTATCCAGTGCGGATGGCATTCGGAAACCGTAGTTGACCAGATTTTCCTTGCGCGCCCGATCACCTTTGTACATGCCGCCAATCTGCGGGATGGTAACGTGGCTTTCATCTATAAACATCAGCGCATTGGGCGGTAGATAATCAATCAGCGTAGGTGGTGGTTCACCCGCCTTGCGTCCAGACAGATGGCGCGAATAATTTTCGATGCCTTTGCAAAAACCGATCTCGTTCAGCATTTCCAGATCGTGGCGAGTACGCTGTTCGATACGCTGCGCTTCCACCAATTTATGTTCGCGCTGAAAGAAATCTATGCGCTCAGCCAACTCAACCTTGATGGTTTCTATGGCCTGTAATGTGGTGCTGCGCGGCGTGACGTAATGACTGGACGGGTACACGGTAAAACGCGGCACGCGGTTCAGGATGTGGCCGGTAAGTGGATCAAATAGCGACAAGCTTTCCACTTCATCGTCAAACATCGTCAGGCGTAACGCATGTTCGCTGTTTTCTGCCGGAAAGATGTCGATTACATCGCCGCGCACTCGAAAATGCCCATGCGAAAAATCCACATCGTTACGCTCATACTGCATCTCTGTGAGACGCTTGATTGCATCCTGCCGTACTAATTTTTCATGCTCGCGCAGGTGCAAAATCATGCCGTGATAATCCACCGGATCGCCGATACCATAGATGGCCGAGACGGTGGCCACAATCACCACGTCCTGTCGCTCCAGCAGGGATTTGGTAGCCGACAAGCGCATCTGCTCGATCTGCTCATTTATGCTGGAATCTTTCTCGATAAACATATCACGCGATGGAACATAAGCCTCTGGCTGGTAGTAATCGTAATAGGAGACAAAATATTCCACTGCGTTTTCAGGAAAAAAGTCGCGCATTTCAGAATACAACTGTGCTGCCAACGTCTTATTTGGTGCCATGATGATGGCCGGTCGCCCCAATTGGGCGATGACATTCGCCATAGTGAATGTTTTACCGGAGCCCGTCACACCAAGCAGAGTTTGAAACGATAGCCCCTCATTTATCCCCTCAACCAATTGCGCAATCGCAGTGGGCTGATCGCCCGCTGGTTCAAAAGGCTGATGCAAAAAATATGGGCTATTGGGAAAAGTCTTAATCACGGTATAATTTCAGTCAAATTTGAATTAAAAATTTTAAAATACGGGACAGTTTACTCTGAACCCATAAGGATACAATCTTGGAACTATCGAAGCGCGTACAAGCAATCAAACCCTCCCCCACTCTCGCCGTTACCGCGCGTGCTTCTAAATTGAAGGCGGAAGGAAAGGACATTATCGGACTGGGAGCAGGCGAACCAGATTTCGATACTCCGCAACATATCAAGGATGCGGCTATAGCCGCGATCAACAAGGGTTTCACCAAATATACCGCAGTGGGTGGCACACCCTCTCTGAAGCAAGCTATCGTCGCCAAGTTCAAACGAGACAATGGGCTGGATTACACAGCGAAACAGATCCTGGTTTCCTGCGGCGGCAAGCAAAGTTTTTTCAACTTGGTGCTTGCATTAATCAATCCCGGCGATGAGGTAATTATCCCGGCGCCTTATTGGGTATCTTATCCGGATATCGTGCTCATTGCAGAAGGCAAACCAATAATCGTACAGGCAGGCATCGAACAAAACTTCAAGATGAGCGCTGCACAATTGGCTGCGGCTATCACAACCAGAACAAAAATAGTGGTAATCAATAGCCCGAGCAATCCATCCGGTGCAGTTTACAGCCTGGAAGAGTTACAAGCTTTGGGCGAAGTGTTGCGCAAACATCCTCATATACTGATAGCCACCGATGATATGTATGAACACATTGCGTTGCGTGACGAAAAATTCGTCAACATTCTGAATGCCTGCCCCGATCTTTATTCACGCACTATGATCCTGAATGGCGTGTCCAAATCTTATGCGATGACAGGTTGGCGGATCGGTTATGCCGCAGGGCCAGAGCACATCATCACGGCAATGGAAAATGTGCAATCACAAAGCACCTCCAATCCAACTTCGATTTCGCAAGTAGCTGCGGAGGCAGCCTTGAACGGGGATCAGGGCTGCATTGCGCCGATGCTAAAAGCATTCCGCGAGCGACATCTATTCGTAGTGGATGCACTGAACAAAATTCCCGGTGTCAAATGCATAATGAGCGGAGGGGCTTTCTATGCTTTCCCCGACGTGCGTCCGGTTATTGCGGCTTTGCACAAGAAGAGCATCATCAAAGAAGCTACCGACGTAGCGTTGTCAGAATACCTGTTGGAGCAGGCTGGTGTGGCCATAGTGCCTGGCTCGGCTTTCGGCAGTGAAGGCTACATTCGCCTGTCTTTCGCCACCTCAATGGAAAATTTGAAAAATGCGATTAGCCGAATCTCCAAGGCATTTTCATAATTCCATTTTTGTTTCATTCCTCGCAAACGCTGCCAATTAACGCCTCGTGCTCCACACTGGCTCGGTAAGAGTACCGGACAATACCAGCGGCACGCTGCCCAAGTCAGCGCGTATTTTCAAATCGACATTTAACCGTCCTGATAATTGCTTGTTCGCTGCAACATCGACATATCCATTTGCACTCATTACACCAGCTGAAATTTTGATCTGGCGCAAATGCTGTTTGTTGTTATCTATTTGTAGCACGCCACTCAATTCGTCAAAATGTGTGCGACCGCTGGACGCACCCTTACGGGTAGGCATGCGTGAAGTTTCTACCATATCAATGGTATTGATAAGCCCCTTCTTTACCAAGAATTTGCCATCCAGATGCGGGGTTTTAGCCAGCAGGGGAAGTTTCTCCCCACGCAGAATAAAATTAGCGTCACCATCCATTTCACCAGCGATGCCGAATTGCGGCAACGCATCATGCAGTTTCAGAGCCTTTACATTCACAAGCCCCTGCATTTGCCAACCCTTCAGCCAAGTCAGGTGCGCACTGCCTGCCAGCATGCCGCCATACAAACGCCCGTCTATTTCATGGAATTTGATTTCGCCTGCGCCCAACTCGCCTTTTATGGTCAGCTCGTTGAACAAAATGTTCGGCAACAGCGGCACGTGACCCTCCTTGATAGCCAATGCGATCTGCCAGCGAGACTGCTGCGGCTGCAGCTCAATGCTAAGCTTGCCATCCACGCTCTTCAATACTGCCTTGGCGAAATGTCTCTGCCCATCAAAATTCACGACACCATTTACGGGCGGCAGACTAAGTTCATCGTCGCTGACACGTGCACGCTGCAACACCATGCGCGCTACTGGATAATGGGTGTCCCCGCCTGCGGTCTGTAGCCACAACAACGCCTTATCGAAATTCTCAGCACTAAGTATAAGATCACTGATTTCCAGACTGTGAATCGCTTTAATCTCGCTTAATAATGCAGAAAAATTGAAATTCAGCACAACACTGCTCGCTTTTAACTCCTGGCTACCGCCCATGGATACATCCTCCAACTCCAGTTTCGGCTGGGGAAGCAATGTCGCGCGCAAATGGCCGACATGTACCGGTTGCTGCAGTTGAGCGGACAATTTCTGCTCAATTTGCGTGACATAGCTCTGCATTGGCCAAATATAAGGCAACAAAGCGGCCAATAGAAATAGCAGCACAATCAAGCCGGCCGCTATCTTGCCCCACGGCAACGGCTTGCTGCGTATTATGGCGACATGCTGAACAGCCTTCATTTCCGGCACATGAGCGGCCTGTTGTGTCTTAACTGCCGCTTCCATTTTTGCCTTGGCCACGGTCTGCACCGCTTCTTGTTCAGCCCTAATTTTTGCCGCGTCCTTCTCAGCCTTGATACGCGCCGCAGCTTCGTCACGTGCCTTCGCTTCCGCTTTTTCTTTGGCCACCGTAGCTAAATGTTCCGCCTTGACTCTTATGGCTTCCTGCTCTTCTTTGATGCGTGTTACCTCAGCTTCAGCACGCACCTTAGCATCCATTTCCACTTTTGCTTTGGCCTGTGCTGCCTCCTGTTTCATTATGGTTTTTGCCGCTTCCTGCTCTCCCTTAAGGCGTGCCGTTTCGGCTTCAGCACGGGCCTTGGCTTCCGCTTCCACTTGTGATTTGGCTTGCTCGGCTTCCAGCTCAAACCTGACTTTTGACATTTCCTGCTCTGCCTTGAGTCGCACAGCTTCAGCTTTCTCTTTTGCCTGAGCAGCCTCTTGTTCAGCTCTGATTCTTGCCGCTTCCTGCTCTCCCTTAAGGCGTGCCGTTTCGGCTTCAGCACGGGCCTTGGCTTTCGCTTCCGCTTGTGATTTGGCTTGCTCGGCTTCCAGCTCAAACCTGACTTTTGACATTTCCTGCTCTGCCTTGAGTCGCACAGCTTCAGCTTTCTCTTTTGCCTGAGCAGCCTCTTGTTCAGCTCTGATTCTTGCCGCTTCCTGCTCTTCCTTAAAGCGTGCCGTTTCGGCTTCAACATGGGCCTTAGCTTTCGCTTCCGCTTCCTCTTTTGTCTTGACCAGCGCAGCTTCCAATTCCGCTCTGATTTTTTCCGTTTCTTGTTCTGCCTTGAGGCGAGCCGTTTCAGCTTCCGCTTTTGCCCTAGCTAATGCAGCTTCCTGTCCCGCCTTGGCTTTTACCGCTTCTTGTTCTGCCCTGAGGCGAGATGCTTCAGCATCAGCATGCGCCTTGGCTTCCGCTTCCACTTTTGCTCTGGCCTGCGCAGCTTCCTGTTCCGCCCTGATTCTTGTCGCTTCCTGCTCTGCCTTGAGGCGCACAGCTTCAGCTTCGGATCGAGCCTTGGCTAATGCTTCCGCTTCCTCTTTTGCCTTGACCAGCGCAGCTCCCAATTCCGCTCTGATTTTTTCCGTTTCTTGTTCTGCCTTGAGGCGAGCCGTTTCAGCTTCCGCTTTTGCCCTAGCTAATGCAGCTTCCTGTCCCGCCTTGGCTTTTACCGCTTCTTGTTCTGCCCTGAGGCGAGATGCTTCAGCATCAGCATGCGCCTTGGCTTCCGCTTCCACTTTTGCTCTGGCCTGCGCAGCTTCCTGTTCCACCCTGATTCTTGTCGCTTCCTGCTCTGCCTTGAGGCGCACAGCTTCAGCTTCGGATCGAGCCTTGGCTAATGCTTCCGCTTCCTCTTTTGCCTTGACCAGCGCAGCTCCCAATTCCGCTCTGATTTTTTCCGTTTCTTGTTCTGCCTTGAGGCGAGCCGTTTCAGCTTCCGCTTTTGCCCTAGCTAATGCAGCTTCCTGTCCCGCCTTGGCTTTTACCGCTTCTTGTTCTGCCCTGAGGCGAGATGCTTCAGCATCAGCATGCGCCTTGGCTTCCGCTTCCACTTTTGCTCTGGCCTGCGCAGCTTCCTGTTCCACCCTGATTCTTGTCGCTTCCTGCTCTACATCGTCCTCTTCAGCCGCCAATACTTCCGTAGCCAATACACGCATAAGACTGATATGGGCCTGCCTCTCCCCCAGACCTTCAAGCTTGGGGGAAGGTATAACATTTTTTTGAATAGGCATCCGGGGGATCGCCATCTTAACAACGCTATTTACCTTATCTTTATCTTGAATGAAGCCGCCATCAATCAGCTCTTGTAGCATATCGCCAAGCGATTCACGTAAGCTGGGCGCAGCCCGTTTCATCAACTCTTTCACCGTGGACTTATTATCAATCAAACCTAAGGCACGCTTAATATCGCTGGATAAATAATTAGTTATCCTTTTGCTTTCGTCCTCACCTTTGCTGGTTTTGATAAATATAATTTTTATATCCATACCGACCCGTTGCACCTGAATTATCTAAATTTTCGTCACTTAATTTTCACAACCAACTAACTACATAAAAACATCTATCTATTGACTGCAAAGCTTGCAGCCATTAGTATAGCGGCCTTGTCAATTCCCTGATAGCTCAGTTGGTAGAGCGACGGACTGTTAATCCGCAGGTCCCTGGTTCGAGTCCAGGTCGGGGAGCCAGATATAGAGCCTTGCAGTGATGCAGGGCTTTTTTATTGTCTGAATCAATGGCCTGTATAGGGCTGCTTAGTACTTCCCGGTTACGTTTCGATAACATGTTGGATATTTATTTTGAGTATCGTGTTGGACGTGTTAGCGAGCGCATCAGTAGATTGCCTTCACTTTCGTTATCGGCATCTTTGATCTTTTGTTGAGGGTGTAGGTTGGCTAGAAGCGAATCTTTACTGCTAACGATTTTCTTCTACGATTTAAATCAGGTATTTTTCATTAAAATATAGGCTGCAATCCATACACACAAGAATGCACCAATACCTACAATAATCTGCAATTCTTATATCGACTTTGATTTGATACTTGCTCCGCCTAAAGAAGACAGGCCGGTAAATATTCTAATTGTCTCTAATTGACTACTAATATTTAGTATTGAAGTTAATAGGTTAAGTATCAATCGTAAATAATGTCCTCAAAAAGTGACATTATTATTCAATAACGATATCTATGATTTATCTAAGTGACTTATTTTTAATCGTTATTTAAGACTGGCATATGTTTTGCTTATTTAAAAGCACTGGCATAAGGTCAGCTTTTAATTAACTATTTAAAGGAAATCAATTAATGAAAAATTTAATGAATATGCTAACTTTTGCTTTCGCTTTGGTATCTGTTGTTACTTTGCCGTCATTTGCAAGCAGTATCCCTCAATCGGCAGCAGACTGCCAAAAGACATATGCTGGTGACAAAGACAAAATCCGGGCTTGTATCGTCGGTTTGAAAAAATAGCTAGGTGACCTCCGGCAAAGTCGGAGGTTCATTAAGTATGGGAGCGGCACTCCTTGCGGAGCGCAGTTGGATCATGAAGGGCGGCCCTGCGGTGCATGAGTGAGCAAGAGTCTTTAATAAAAAGGACTGGTCGTTGAAATTCATGTTGTTCAGCATTTTCTCTGTCACTGCGCTTACAGCAATTCCCGCATTTTCGAAAGAAATAGATACCGCATCCATTATCGCTGTACACAACAAGTGGCGTGCGGAAGTAGGGGTCACTGAGAAGCTTGGTTACTCACCAGCCTTAGCAATTAAAGCGCAAGCTTGGGCAGACAATTTGAAGCGTAACAATCACTGCCGGATGCAACATAGTAAACCCGAGGGTGACTACGGTGAGAACCTGTTTTGGGCCAGTGCGAGAAAGTCCTCTGATGGTAGCAAAGATTTACAAACGGTGTCACCTGAGAAAGTGGTGAATAGCTGGGCTAGCGAAAAGGCAGATTTCGACTACGCAAACAATCGCTGCAAACTCGGAAAGATATGTGGACATTACACTCAGGTAGTCTGGCGCAGCACCACGACAATTGGTTGCGGGTTGGCAGTGTGCGAAGACAGTAAGGAACAAGTATGGGTATGCCAGTACCAACCTGCTGGGAATTGGATAGGCAGGAAACCCTACTAAACATAAATTTTCTTTATAGGGACTGACGCTTCTATTCTATTGCCATCTTTTTGCGTCGAGCCAACTCTTTCTCACTCGGCTCGACACTCACGAACGAACCAAGCCGGATATCGCCACTTGGTACATAGGTACTCATCACTACGCCAGTGGCCGAAACCTGAGAGTGAACGAGCCTAAGCGCCGATGGCTTAGCAGCCTCGCTAAAGAGGCGCTTGCCCCGCCCAAGCACCACTGGAAAAGTCCACACGTTGTACTCATCTATAAGTGATGCGGCCTGTAGCGTTTGAATCAAATTGCCGCTGCCAATAATCTGCAGATCAGGGCCAGATTGGGTCTTGAGAGCAATGATTGCCGAGACCACATCGTCATGGAGCAGGGTCGAGTTGTTCCAGTGGAGAATCGTCAACGTGCGCGAAGCAACATACTTTTTCGCTGCATTGAGCGTCTTCGCAATCGGTTGGTCATCGGGCTGGTATGGCCAGTACGCTTCGAATATCTCATAGGTCCTACGACCAAGCACCAGCTCTCGATCCTTGCCGTCAAAACCTGATGCTGAGATGTCCATGCTTTCGTCCCAGTAGCCGAACATCCAACCGCCAAGGGTGAAACCGCCAGTCGGATCTTCTTCCGGCCCGCCGGGTGCTTGCATGATGCCGTCAAGCGACGCAAACGTGGATACGATGAGTCTTCTCATGGGAACACTCCTGTAGTTTCGAGGTGTATATACTGAGCTACAATTTAGTTCATTGTATTTGTTTAATACTGTAATTATGAAATATCGCCTTCGCATCTCGGCGATAAATCTTTGCAGCGCTACTCACATGTTTAAAGATCAACCAATACCTCGAAACCACCGTAAATCATTCGCTTTCCATCAAAGGGTAAAGCTTCTGGTTTCATCATATCGGCCATCCGGGGATCCTTCATTACTTTGTCGTTAACCTCATCGCGGTGAGCACGCGATTCATATACGACCCACGAGAATATGACTGTTTCTTCGGCTTCAAGATTGACGCTTTGAGGAAACGATGTAAGTTTTCCAGGCTTTACGTCATCAGCAATACATTCACGAAATTGCAGTGCACCATGCTCCCGCCATATTGCGCCGCATTTGCTCGCCATTTCACGGTAAATTTCTAAATTCTTTGTGGGAAGCGGCAGAACGAAACCATCTACATAAGCCATTGCATTCTCCTTGAGAAATAGTGATTTTAAGCATTCAATATGTTTGTCATTTACTGATAACATTAAGCTTTAAATAAAGATTTTTTTATAATTTCTATTACTATTTTTCTTGCTGACTCGTTTCCTATTTCTATGATGTCATGGACAGCCGATTGATATTCATCATATTCTCCTTAAATAATTGAAATATAAATTTATCAAAATTCAATAGAAAAATATGTGCGTTAGTTAACGCAATCTCATTTTCCTCAGCAAGTATTGGTTTAGTTTTATTTCAGTGAAATTCAGAGTACCTACTTGCGGTTTATCCCAGCGCTTTTTGAACGCAAGGCACTACAAGGCAACTTTTTATTTTTTCACCTATACAAGAGAATTCATCGGATTACCAATTGTCATGGCGATCTCGACGTTCTTGACCGTAGTTAGTAACTTCTAGGCGAACTCCATCGGGGAACGTGTAGTTCAGGCCGGTGAGTCAAAATGCAGCTTACCTATTTCATTGACCGCTTTTAACGTTCAGCCTCTGACGACATCTAGGAAAATTTTTACACCCCCAAAAATCACCACGCTTACTAGATCGCCTGAGCATTTTTACTCCACAAGATGGACACGAAGGAGTTGTGTAATCACCATCGGTAGCCAAATCTAACAATCGTTGTTGTGCATCGGTCGGTAATCTTTGGATCATAGCAAGCAGCATGACGCCATCAATCAAAGTGATTCTATTCGCTTTGGCAACTTCCTTAGCATCATCAGAATAAGAACCTGAGGTCATAATGAAACCTTTAGGGATTTTTTCGTGACTCATCACGCCAAGAAATTCACGAATTACCTTAACACCAACCTGCCTTGTATTCCACGCTTTGCACTGTACGAGAGAAGTTGGATTTTTAGAATCATCTTGGAATAGTTTGATATCAATTCCGCCGTCTGCCCCCAGCTTGGTAAGTTCGGCATGAATTCCCTTCTCTTTGTAGTAGGCAGCTGACAAATCTTCGAATAGTTTCCATTCAATGCTTTGCAATAATGCAATAGACCACATTGCTGGACTCTTGGTTTTATCAGCACCTATAGAGTTGTTCTGTAAACCTGAAGAGCCCCATTTAGTGCTGTTATTCGAGGGCCCAAGATTCAACTGAGGGGCATTGCTGGAAGAAATACCGTTCTTTTTTGCATGATGCGCAGTATGAAAATCTTTGGATATGACCTGGACAGAAATAGCTGGTATTTTTTGTCTGAAAAAATTAAAAACTGCAATCAGCGCAAAGAACCCGCCAGACATGATCAGAATAGGTTTAAATGCGCCAAACAAAGGACGAACATACATATTTTGCATCGCCATGGCTGGGAGCATGAAAAATGTGAACGCAAAAATACCTGATGAAATAATGGCTGAGAACCACCAGTCAGACTTTATCACCACAGCGACAAATGAAGGTTCTTTGCGTAATTTTTCTCGATTTTTTGCCATAGTTTAACAATCGACCTTACAGGGTCATAGTGAATGAAGCCATCGGCAAAGGACTATGGATATTGCATCAACGACTACCTTGATTACTTTATCGGCATCTTTAATCTTTAGTTGAGAGTGAAAATTGGCTAGGCGTGACATTAGGGCAGCGTGGCTCTTGCAGAAATAAGTCAATCGTTGACATGTATTAATCCGCAGAGAAGGCAGTCGCTGGCTGGCGTGAAGCACTTGGTACAATATCTGTGGCCTTTATATTTTTGTTCGAGTGGCGAATGGATTTTCTGTTAGATTGTAAAACTAATGTTTTTATAGTCCTCGCAGTTATTTGATCGGATGACACAAGAAAAATAAGTGACTATGCTAATTAAAATTATCTCATTGTTAATTTTGTTGTTAGGAATGTCAGCTACAGCTGTTGCGCAGGACAGCAATAACTTTGCTGAAGAGGAATCTCTAAAACTGAAAGTTAAGGAATTGGAACAAAAAATACAGGCTCTGGAACTCGAAGCCAACAAAGCTCCTCAACAGCCACAACTCCAACCTCAGTCGTCCTTACACCCTACCCAACAATTACATAATATTGTACCCTCAACTACCTCAATATCACCAAGTTCCAGCTATACCAGAGGACCGAGAGGAGGCTGTTACACATTTTCTAGCTCTGGACGAAAGCGTTACGTAGATAGAAGTATGTGCAATTAAAACTGCATGGAATCCATACTTCGATACCTTGACCAACCTGATTGAGAACGAAGCGTAATTTATTTGACCGATTAGTTTTTAGTTAGAGGAAACAGCTGGTATGCCAAAATTTACGCCTTCTATATTAATTGCACCCATAGCCCTAGTTCTTGCAGTAATTATGTATCAAAGTGTGGGATCGAAAACATCTAATTCGGAAACCAATCCTAGTTGGAGACTTATCCCTTCTAGTAGAGAGGGTGACAAAGGAAAGTATTATCTTTTAGAGACCAGTAATGACGGAAATATTATAAAGGCTACAAGTAAAAGAGTTGGGATTAGTGGTGACTCATACTCTAAAGTTGAGATTGACTGTTCAAGTATGTTAATGCGGGAAATGGGTACAAGCTTCGATAGTCTCTCGAACATGCGAATGAATCCGACAAAATGGTTTGAACTTGTAGAGGGTTCGAGTAAATCGGATTTGGCTAATTTTCTTTGCCAGCAATAATGCTTTGCACCACTTTTTTGCTCGTCACGCCCATTCCTATACACTCTATTGGCTCTTGGAACTTATTAGGTGGAAAATTATTTCGCTGTTAGATTGAGTGGTCATGTATTTGGTGCCCTCCGTGTTACTTGAACGGGATAAAATTTTTAGGAATCTTATGGATCTCGAGTTGGCACATATCATCGCTGAGGATATTGAGTTTTTGTCCCGCGAATGGAATCAAGACATCGACGACGCCTCCCTGCGAAGGGCGAGCCCAATCCTTCGGTCACTATTGGTCGAAAATAATATGGGAAAAATTGCGCATGCTTGCGGAAGAAACCTCAGAATCATGGCCCCATTGATAAATAAGGTTCTCGTAGAAGAGGAACTCAAGCAGTACGCCTATTGGCAGGCTGGCGGTGCGGAATACAAAGGCATGGAGATCCAAGCAATGTCAAAGGTTAATCGCGCATTATCCGAGCAGGAAATAAAAGACAATTATGAGCGTGGCAAGAAAGTCATCGGCAAGAGCTATTCAGTAAAGCTCAGTATCTTTTTACGCCAGCCCAGTTTCGCAGTCGAGGGAGTCCTTATATACCGTGAAGAAGTAATCAAGTACGTTTCCAATAAGCTTGGCGGCGCACATTACGACAAGTCACGGATCACAACTGCTAAGCCAGACGGAGCCTTAGAAAACAAATACGCCTTGTTGGACAAAGTGCGCGCCGGGACGTATGTCAATGACAAAAACGCTATCTACTATGAGCTGCTAAGCATCGGTCAGCGGGTAGTCAATAGCCGTGATATGCAGCATTTTAGAAAGCAGTTGCAGACAATCATTAACCTCCCGAGGGTTATCTATGCCTAACCTCTTCTCCGAAAGGTAGGTGCTAGGTGTCGAATCGCTCCGGGGGCGCACCAATAAAAAACAACCTGATTAGCCACTATATTCAGCCACACAATTTCGTCGTCCGGTAAGAATGAAAAACCTTTGAAACTGCACCTTGTTAATCAAAATTTCACATCGCCTTTTGTCGGAATGCTCATATCTTTCGCCTCTTCTGGCTTGTCGATTGCGCTGGCTGAACTTCATGTCTAATCAGGAAAAACAAAGTCAAAGTCAAAAGTGGTCTAGCAGAGAATGAAGGCCGAAAGGTTTGAGTGTTTCCTGAAAGCTTCCTAAAAGTTTGCAGACAGCCCATGCGGGCTTGTTGCCAAAGTCAAAACCGAACCACGACAATCCAGTACCCAAATTCGTCCAACCGGCGAGCAAGATATAAAGCCTTGCAGCGATGCAGGGCTTTTTTATTATCTAAATCATTGGCTGTGTAGGGGCCGCTTAAGATTTCCCGTAACCATCCGATATCGTGTTGGATAGCGTAGCGATGATTGCTGATATAAGTCAATCGTTGATGTATTAAACCGCTGAGCGGTCTGTTAACAGGCTGGTGTGATGCAAATGGCTAATCTGTTGCCTTGATATTTTTGTTCCAGTAGTGAGTGGTTATTCTGCTAGATAGTGTGGTCAATATATTTATAGCCCCTCATGAATACTTGGACGTGGCAAAGCGGAGTAATTTACCGGATAGTTGAGCCTCTCCAAAGCGGATGCTACGGATAGGCTACCTTTGTAACTTCTGTAACAAGCATATTTTATTTCAACAAAGGAGAGCAAGAATGCAAGCCATATCCCCTAAAAATATTCAATATATAAAACTATGTGAGGGGGGGGATTGGGAAGAATCTTGCATTAATGAAAACACTATCCGACTTGGATATGAAAGCCCTCATCACCAAGATTGTCTGGATGAAAAGTGGAATGTAGTTCGGAAGTATTGGCTGGACCGTCGAGCAGGAATAGAACGTTCAGCATCAAACGATATTAGACAAATCCGCGCATTTTATGAACATAAGGAATCGGATATTTGGATAACTATCCATAGAAAAAAATTATATTGGTGCCACGCTTCACAAGTGGTTGTAGAGCATCCAAGTGGTGATGGAACACGGATTAGAAACGTGATTGGTAGTTGGTCCTCAACTGACATTAATGGCAAGCCTCTCTTTATTGATAACATCGATGGTCGAGTTACAAAGGTTGCGGGGTATCGTGGAACAATTTGTGGTATCGAACTTCAGGAATATTTGATAAAAAAGATTAACGGCTTATCCATACCAGAAGCAGAAAATGCTAAAGCTTCACTTGAGAAATTGAGGACTGACGTTCAAGATTTGATTAAAGGATTGTCTTGGCAAGATTTCGAGTTGCTTATCGATTTAATATTCTCTAAGGCGGGATGGCAAAGGTTCTCAGTGATGGGAAAAACAGGAAAAGATATTGATATCGATGTTTACTCACCCACAACTCAGAAAAGGGGATTTGTTCAAATAAAGTCTTCAACTAATCGCTCTGAAATTGAGTCTTACCTCAAGATATATCGTGGATATGAGCAGTTCAAGGAGATGTATTTTGTTTTTCATACGTGTAAAACAGATTTGACTGGCATTGAGGAAATGAATCCTGACGTACATCTTTGGGGGTTGGATAAAATATCAGGACTTGTTGTGAATTCAGGTCTGGTGGAATGGTTAATAAACAAAAGAGCATAACCTCCGCGAATAACCCGGAGGCGAGCTTTGTTACGTGGCTTTGCCGTTGATACATGGGCATAGAGGGCTACTGCCATTTCACTTACTCCTTGCCCTTTCCGACCTGAATCATCACTTACTTGAGTATTTCAGGAAAGAACGATAACAACAGCCGCAATCCAGAGGCTCAAGGGAGGGCTTTCCGCCCATTCTTATCCTTGCTTATGCGCTTCTAGAACTTGTTAGGCGGGAAATTAGTTTGCCGTTAGATTGGTTAATACTGTATCCATAGGCCCCGTGTTACTAAAACGGGGAATTTAATTAATATGGCTGGTGAACATTACCAAAAAAAGGAAGAGAATTGTGAGTAAGGAACAAAAGGAAGGGATTTTGATTGCGACTGTTTCCATAATCGCTCTGCTTATACTAGCTTTACTTACAGTTTGGGGAGAGGAATTCTCTGAAGCAGCTTTTTATTTCAATGGTTTTGAAACAAAATGTAGATACGAGGCACCAAACTATACTCCAGGTGAGTTTAGCGCGGGTGCTTGCTATTCTGGAATAGAATATAAATATGGATTTTCTATAAAATTCAGGATGATTTTAATATTTTTTCTTCCCATAATTTCTTATGGAATACTGCGTGCTTTTGGCATTATTAGAAGATTGTTTCAATTCGAGGAAAAAGTATTCAAATTCATTGATGAATAAAGGAAATTTGAAATGGCAAATATGAGGTAGCATTAGCTATTAAACTATCAAGTTGATTGCTTAATGTGTATTTAATTGATGAAATCCACTTCTCGGAATAACCGCTATTCTCGTCAAATATAATGCCCCATAAAAATGCAAGTTTAGATATTTTAGGAACAAAACCTATTGCCGATTCAATTAAAACAGTTACACAGGGGACTGTTGATGGTGTATCAGCTTTCTTAAGCCGCATTTGTCTGCCGGCTGCAGAAGAATTCGGCCTTCTAATAAAAGACCAAGTAAGTTCATGGCGTGCCAAAAATGCTATTAATATTGCTTCAAAAGCTCAAGCATTAGTTGAACAGCAGGTAGTTAAAATTGTTATCCGAGCGCACCCTAGAATGATTTACTCTACCATCGAAAATGGCTCGTGGGTTGAAGATGATTTGATGCAAAGCCTTTGGGCTGGATTATTAGCTTCGTCTTGCACTCCTGATGGTAAGGATGAAAGCAATCTAATTTTCATAAACATGCTTGCTCAACTAACTAATAGCCAAGTTAAACTTATTAAGTATATTTGCGAAAACGTTGATATTTATAAAAGCAAAGCGGGTTGGTTATGCACCAATAAATTCACCATTGAAGCTCAAGAGATAATGCAAATTACTGGTATTGAAGATTTGCATCAGATGGATAGAGAGCTCGATCATCTCAGAGCTTTAGGACTTATCCATGAGGGCTTTTCGCCTCAAAGTACTTTAGCTAGTGTAGCACCTCATCCTCTTTGTTTGCAGCTCTATGTTCGTAGTCAGGGGTATGTTGGTTCTCCTATTGATTTTTTCGGAGACAGAGTAAAAAATATTCAATTTGAGCCAACGTCGTCCATCGAAGGTGCATAGCTTACGCCGAATTATCAAATCCAGTCCCTACTGTCCGGTTAAATTAAAAATCGCGGATTTAAACAATGTAACCTACTGATCTATAAGAACCACAAAACGATGGGTGATTTCAAATCGGCACCAAAATATTTCTCCTGCAACCGTTGCTAATACTGAGCGTTACGTTGACAAGATTTAATTTAACTGGACAGTAGTGTAAATATCTACGTTTTCACAACTGCGTGAAAACCAAAGATGCGCTGTAGCCGCCTAGATACAGAGTTAAGTTAGTTAGAAAATGGAATTAATTACGATAATTGCTAATCGTTGAACGGGAAGACATCCCTTCCGAAGCAAAGTACACATTTGCACGGCCGGCACGAAGACTACACAGATATCCGTGCGCCCTGAAGCCATGAGCAGCATAGGCTGCGAGGAAACGCACGGACTACTCACCTATTTTTGAAAAATATTTGTAAATATCAATACTCAAGTTAGAGCAGCAGTTCAAACTCACCTCGTTCCCGCGAAAAAAATATTATAAATTTGCCGTGCAGTCCGTGCATTTCCACGGGTTTCAATAACGGCAAGGCTTAACGACGCACGGATTGATGTGCGCAGGCGTGCGGCGGGGAAATTTCAAATAGCGCGAGAAAACGAAAATCATAAGTACGGTATGTTCTTTATTTCAACAATTTTACTGACCAGGGTTGATATGTATAAAGGTGAGAATTTGCAGCGCTCTCAAAGTTTGATGGAGCAGGAACGGCCCTTCGCTGGACACTACTTACGCTTGCCAAACACCAAACCCTGCACTCCGTAAATCAATCCCTATCTCTACCTCCTTGTCGCAAGCCTCTGCATAGGACATAGGATTAAACCCTTCATAGAGGTCAGGCAACAACCGCAATCCATATTGCTTCACGTATCGGTTGGACTGGATACCTGTTTTGTGTTTATCGAAGCGCACATCTGAGTTTAATTCCGCCATGCCGACATATACGCAAGGTTTGTCCAAGATGTAGCCAGGGTTACATTTCTTGAGCTTACCCTCAAGCAGTACATCTTTCGACAGCTCGATTACGTAGACATGTTAGTGGCAGCGATGAGACATTTTATTGTCAGTGTTTTTCTTGCCCAAGACCCATAACGATATTTTCCCCAGCACGCCAACAAAATTCACCATACCATTCACCAACATTTTAGTTTGTTCAGCGTTGGGTTTATCAATGTCAATCATGGCGAGGGTTTCATCCAATGGGAGTTCTCCATATTTCATTTTGTAATGCGCCAAATTCAGTGCCAACAGCTTTGCAGTCTCGGCAATATCATGTTTACTCGCTTTTTCAACTAACTGATCAACAAGATTGTAGTAGTGTGACAGCTCCACCAAATCGGTCATAACGGTTCTCCAAAAATGAAATCACACTTTACTCGACTTCTGCTACTTGCCTTTCTAATATTTACCAATATCTCTATCGCAGACACACTGCATGGGCGTGTTGTAGGCATTGCTGATGGCGATACCGTAACTGTTTTGGATGACAGTAACACTCAATGGAAAATCCGGCTGATGGGGATTGATGCTCCTGAAAAGAAGCAGCCATTCGGTAACAAGTCCAAAGAGAATCTCGCGTCTCTTGTTTTCAATAAACAGATCTCGGTTGAATATAGCAAGAAAGACAAATATGGCCGCACCGTAGGCAAGATTTTAGTGGAGGGTATAGATGCCAATCTTCAACAGGTCAAAGCGGGGCTAGCTTGGCACTACAAGAAATACCAGAAAGAACAATTGGTAGAAGACAGCAGAGCCTATGCATACGCTGAAGAGCAAGCCCGGACGGAAAAGCAGGGGTTATGGTTAGATCCTGATCCTACCCCACCGTGGGACTGGCGGCATCAACGTAAATTGAACCGTTAGAGGGAGGGTACATGATCTGGGCAATGCAAAGGGAGAGGCAATCTCCAACGGCGTTCCAATACAACCTTACAGTGGACCCCTCCGTCAAGACAATAATGCACCGAGTTTAAGAGGGTAACCTTCTTCAAGCAGCGGAACGACGCTGCCCCGGTTTTTGGTTTCTTTTTTTGCTTCTATTTCTGGGTGAGCTTTTTCTTTCTCACAGTATTTGTCCACAATCCTTGCGCCGCCGCCACTTGCTGTACGGTATACATGATCCGGTGTTTCATAGCCCAGCGATTGGTGCGGTCTTTCCGTGTTGTAAAGCACGAAGTACTCTGCCAATCCCATCAGCAATTCAGACATCGTGGCATAGCCATTTAAATACACGTCTTCATGTTTGACGCTGCGCCAGAGCCGCTCCACAAAAATGTTATCCAGTGCCTTGCCACGCCCATCCATGCTGATGGCGATTTCTTTTTTTAACAGCACGCCAGTAAATGCTTCGCTGGTGAACTGGCAGCCCTGATCGGTGTTGAATATCTCGGGCGTTCCATATGCCTGTAATGCCTGCTCCAGACAGTCCACACAGAACACACTATCCAGCGTATTCGATAACCGCCAAGACAGCACTTTACGCGAGTACCAGTCGATCACGGCCACCAAGTACACGAACCCGCGCGCCAGGCGGATGTACGTGATGTCCGTACTCCATACCTGATTGGGGCGAATTACATTCACGCCTCTGAGCAGGTACGGATAAACCTTGTGTTGCGGGTGTGGGCGGCTGGTATTCGGCCCCGGTGCCATGCCGGCAAGCCCCATCATGCCCATCAGCCTCTGCACCCGCTTACGGTTGATCTTGTGCCCCAAGCCACGCAGGTAAACCTTGATCTTGCGGCTGCCGTAAAACGGATGTCGGGTGTATTCGGCATCAATCAGCGCCAGTAACGTCAATTCCTGCTCGTCTGCTTTTGCCGCCATTTGCGGCGCATAGACCGTGGAGCGGTTGACACCTGCCAGTTCGCATTGTCGGGTCAGCGCCAGTGGTTCGACGGTGCTGACCCATTGCTTGCGCTTTTCTACTGGCTGATCCCAGACTTTTTTTTGAGCCAATCCAGTTCCATCTTCAGTCGGCCAATCTCAGAATACAGCCGTTCCGGACTGGCAGACGGGTCGGCAGGCTTCGGCCCGCGCTTGGCATCAAACAGGCTGGATGCCTGCTCTTGCAGCTCCTTCTTCCACAACCCGACTTGCGTCGGATGCACCCCAAATTCCTGACCAATTTCATTCACCGTCTTGATGCCACGGATCGCTTCAAGGGCAACCTTGGCCTTGAATTCACCACTAAAATTCTTGCGCTTCGTTTCACTCATAACCTGCTCCTCAATTGCAACAGGTTACCACCTTAATTTATTGTCTAAAAATTGGGGTCCACTATATATAGTCAAAAATGGGGAGCGATCAAATATTAAATCTTTTTACTTCAAGTGATCTGTGCGGTATCGCGCATATTTTTCAATTCGGACAATCGAAGCAAGCTTGCATGTAATTAGAAGTTATATTTTTAAATTGGAAATATCATTTCTAAAATTACCAATAAATCTAATGCTGATCTTTGTGAGATGGATGCATAAATTTGGATAAACCTTAACAAAAGTACTTGACATTATGCTGGTTATTCACAAGTAAAGCATATACCCGGCAATGGAAATGGTTTTAGCGTTGTTTTTGAACGATAAATATAAGCAATTGATTTTAATGTAAATAAATAGTGCCTATAAAATGAGCGATTGGATAAAATTATATATACTATCAGTAGTTAGCTTGATTTTATTGAAAGTGTTCACATAGTTATCCACAGTTTTTGTTTACAACAAAAATACATAATAAAGTCCATTAAGTTAGCTCAATAATATAGAAATATATGGAAGAAATCTTACTAAAGTGCAATTGTGGCTATTGGCCAAGAAGTGACATTGTCAACATAATTTGAAGGCACAGAAATGCAGGCTGGGTAACTAACATAATCCGCAAAAAAACGCTCTCGACAGGGGAGTAGAGAGCGGTGACTAAAGCAACATCAATGTCCTCCACTTTCAGCTAAAAGTAGGAGAGTACTTAAGAGTTACAAATAATCGGGGGGAGGGATTATTTGTACTCATATTGTCGAAAAATGGGGACAGTTGGATACTAAATTATTTAATTTAAAGCATCTGTACGGTACCGAACGAATATCCTTCAATTCGCACAATTCGGCAAGCTTGCATGCATAATATTAAGGTTTAGCTCCCACTTCATTGATTAAGTTGATGCTATAGATATTTCCGATCTTCGTAATCTAAATTCATCTTCAGAAAAATATTTGGTTTTTATAAATTTACGTTTGTTCGTACATGTACACCTGGCCAAATGGCGCCAACACATCTACGCTATGTTCGCTTCAGCCGCCATTTCTTTAGATCATTATTGAGATCACCAAAGTCAGCTTGGCGTTTACCAATATTCTTTTGAATTTCCCCTTTTATTTCCAAGTCCTTATTTTCGGTGATTTTACCGGCGACCTCCCTGACTTTACCTATGACTTCATTGATACGACCCTTAACTTGATCTCTATTCATGATGGTTCCCTGAGAAAATGAATGAAATATGATCTGAACTACGACTAGACCAACAGGGCTAGATAATGCACAAAATTCTATACTCAGTCAGTGCAGTACCGAACTTAAGATCGACCATTCCGTGGCGAATTTTTTATACTAAATTCAGACTTATGAATGGCAGCAGCGCCGCACCGGTCACTGCATAGTCCATACCAACTTGTTGTCTTCGTCGGGATTGATATAGTTGTGGGCCGCAGTGCTTCAATGATTTCGCGCATTGATTGATAGAGACCCATTTATTTATTATTCACTATGTGCAATATCGCACAGACCATGCTCCAAAAGCTTTGTTATCTTTATTTGAGAATTAGCCAAATATGTGGCCTTTGGCCTTGGTGAAATTCTTAAGAGCGACATAGCATAATGTCAACTGAATATTATTAATAAACTTATAAATGGAGTTACACATGAAAAAAACTTTTAGTTACCTCGCTATTACGTCCTGTTTCGTATTGGGCACTACTTTAGCTCACGCTGATTCCGATGCATCTCATGGAAAGATGCAGGAAAAAATGGGAAAAATGCAGGAAAAAATGTTTAAAGCCATGGATGCAAATTCAGATGGAATGGTCACTACGGATGAATTTAATGCTTTCCATGCAAAGAAATTTAAGGATCTGGATGCCAATGGAAACGGCCAACTTACCTTGGAAGAAATGAAGGCCGGATACAAGAAGATGATGGAGAAGATGAAGGATGATGGCGGACGCAAGAAAATGGAGGACGGTGAAATGGATTCCGATAGTGGTAAGGCGCATCCCCAAAAGGACACCGACAACCAAAAGAGCGAAAGTAGGGCTGCCGGTGGTTCCAGTGACTCATCATGCTGCTGGACTCCCGGGGATTCCGGTTCTAATAGATCAGGCAAGAAGATGGATGATAAAGATTAATAAATGGAGCCCTTTGCAAAACCTGTCATTCGATTTTAGTTATGGTTCGACTGAAGGTTTAAAAATCTGCGCCGCCTGTGTGTGAACAGGTGGAGCAGCAGGATGCCATCAAGGCCCAGAATAACTCAGGGCGGTCCGCAGGGGGCGGCGGATACACTGAAACTTCGCCAGAAAGGATCGCTATGGCTCTCAGGGTGGGTCAGTTTCACCTACCCCGGAGCCTTTTTGCGAACCCGCCTCCACCGCCTACATCGAAGTTTGCCTCTTACCCTTGATAACGACAAAGCGCTATTCGCTGCATCCTTGAAGAAAATGAAAAACGCCCAAGGACATACAGACCGAGGGCGCTTTGAGGGAGTGTAAGTTACGATACTTTCAAATTATCGAGGTATAAGTGTATAGAGGTTAAATTGGTAACAATGAGTATGGTCACAGTGTGCGGCACATCTAGCCGTGTAAGTGCAGAGTCGAATAGCCAGCCTCAATGGCCAGATCGATTCGCGGCCACCCTTATCGGCAAGCCACGTATTTCAATGTGGTTATCCTTTGATATCTTCTGTGAAACCTTCGGTCGGCTTACCATTTTTTTTAATTTCAATTAATAAAGTCATTGGACCTTTCATCTTGAGCAGCCTGCATGGGTAAGACGACTGCTTACGATGTTGGCGACAAGAGAATGCTGAGGATGTTGATAACGGTGCTTTGCCGTGTTCCATTTGCGCCTGTAAATGGCGGGGAATCCAGTCATCTCCGCTCGCTTGAGATAGTGCATGCCCTAAGCGGATCATAGTCTTAAGTCAGATCATTTATTGTGATTGCCTGATTGCGGATATACCAGTATAACTGCCCAGATTATCTTCCTTATAGAGCAGGGCGCGTAGGATTGCGTTTCCATGAACTTGGAGCACCAATTCTGCAGGCATTGAACATTAAACGTCACGTTGCGGTGCATCTGCCCGATCCAGTTCCACCCAGAATTCGCTCCCCACATCGACGGTGCTTTCCACGTTAATTGAGCCTCCCATCAGTTCGATTAGTTGCTTTGTGACTACCAGGCCAATGCCCGTTCCTTCCTCGGCACCGGCCTCCTGTCCGAGCCGATTGAACGGCTGAAATAACTGAGCCACTTTCTCTGGAGGTAGTCCAATACCGCTGTCTTTGATGCTGATGCGTATGTGTTCCGAAGTGCAAGTACATTTCACCTCGACCGTTCCATGTTCGCGGTTGTATTTGACTGCATTGGAGAGCAAGTTGATTAGAACCTGCTTTATTCGGATTCGATCTGCACTAACAAACCAGGTCTTGTCGAATGGAATAAAATTTATATGTATGTCGCGTTTTTTTGCCTGCGATTCGATCATGGCTAGGCATTCGAGGATGGTTATTTCCAGCTGCACGGGTTCCAGCGTCAGTGATAGGCTGCCAGATTCGATCGTCGCATGATCGAGGATTCCGTTAATTAGTTCCAGCAGATACCATCCTGCTTTGATAATATGTTGTAACCTTTGAGTTTGGATATCCGTAGGCGCCGGTGAACCTGTCTCCAGCAACTGGGAGAAGCCGAGGATCGCATTGAGCGGTGTGCGCAGCTCGTGGCTCATATTGCTAAGAAAAACTGATTTCGCAAGGTTGGCTTTTTCCGCCATAACCTTGGAGATCTCCATCTGAACTTTAGTTGCTTCAACTTCTTCCGACCGTTTGCGTGCTTCCAGTGCAGCAACGACCAAGTGTGCGTTCGCTTGCTGCAATTTTATTATGTGCTCGTCGAACGCTGCCCTTATTGTCTCTGTCGTACGAACTTCTCGTTCGCGCGAGGTGACTTTCTTTTCGCGCAGAAGGATAGAGTCTTCACGTAGGTCTGCTGCATCTTCACGGATATCGGCAGCGTCTTCTCGTAAATCGGCAACGTCTTCACGTAAATCGCTATCATTGTCTCGCAAATGTGAGGCATCTTCTCGTGCGGCGCCCAATTTTTTGCGGCTTTGAACGACCCCATCATCTTTGAGGACAGGTGGCTTATTTTTGTGTTTTGTTGATGCATTCAATTGATTTAGCCCCATAAATCTAAATGTGTAATCATTGCCATTTTTATTCATAACCACCTTCCCACCTAACAGTGCATTACTTTAAAAAATCTTCAACACTATGAAAATGTATATACACTCATTTTGAAATACGTGTTACAGCAGTTTGCAGTAAGGTGACGAGTGCCCCTGCTTCCATCGGACGTCCGAAATAGTACCCCTGGCCCTCATCGCAATGCTGAGCCAGAAGGAATGCGGCTTGCTCCGATGATTCGATGCCTTCGGCAATGACACATAGCTTGAGGCTTTTACCCATGTTAATTACGGCACTGACAATGGCGGCATCGTCCGGATTGCTGCACATATGGTTCACGAACGACTGATCGATTTTCAGGGTATTAATCGGAAATTTTCTCAAATAACTAAGGCTTGAATAGCCGGTATAGTGGATCCCGTTTCCCGGACAGTTAATTAAGATGGTAGCCTGCTGTAACAAGGAGCGGGTTGTGAGTGAAACGAAGCGTAAGAATTTCAGTGGTGAATTCAAGGCCAAGGTGGCTATCGAAGGGATCCGTGCATCAAGACGGTGAACGTTGGGCCAGGAGTTTGGGGTGCATCCCAGGCAGGTCGGTATGTGGAAGAAGGAGCTACAAGCTCAGGCATCCAGCCTGTTTGATGCCAAGCGCGGGCCGAAACCTGCCGACCCGTCTGCTAGTCCGGAGCGGCTGTATTCTGAGATTGGCCGACTGAAGATGGAGCTGGACTGGCTCAAAAAAAGTCTGGAATCAGCCAGTAGAAAAGCGCAAACAATGGGTCAGCACCGTCGAACCCACTGGCACTGACCCGGCAATGCGAACTGGTAGGTGTTAACCGCGCCATTTAAGTATATTCTACCGATCCACCCGCCAAGTAGTTGGCAGTAATCTGCCTGAAGGTACGGTCACCATTCGATAACCATTTGAATAGCTCATCAATGATCATTTACATCCATCGGCAACCCATACTACTCAGATGATTTTTCTGGGAAAGTATGTGCGCCAAAATAGATTTGGCGGATTCAACTCTGAAGTGCAACTTTTGTAAGTGAATTTAGGTGGCGAGCTGCGTTAATATCGGAGCCACTTAAACGACCAAGTAAAAGGAGCACAGATGAAGAAATATAAGTAGTTCACCAGCGGGCAACGATATCAGATTTACGGATTGAAACAAGCGGGTTTGAATCAAACTCAGATTGCCCAAAAGATGGGCGTGGACAAATCGACGATTTCACGAGAGTTTAGGCGAAACAATGGTCAACGCGGCTGGCGGCCAAAGCAGGCGCAATCGTTACGTGACGAGCGCCGGCAAGCCTGTATCAATGGCAAGCAATTCTCATCGGATAGTTGGGCGGAAGTCGAGAGGTTGATCCGAGAAGACCTCAGCCCAGAACAAGCCGCCAATCGGCTTGAGCTGGAAGGCGAATTGCAGATCGGCCATGAGGCGATTTACCGGCATGTCTACGCAGATAAACGTGATGGAGGAGACCTGTACCAGCATTTGCGTAGCCAGAAACCACGCCGCAAGCGATATGCAAGTGGACAAGAGCGGCGAGGCATGATCAAGAACCGTGTCAGCATTGATGAACGTCCGGAAATCGTTGACCAAAAGACGCGCATGGGTGATTGGGAGGGTGATACAGTCATCGGCAAGAATCACAAAGGCGGGCTGGTTACACTGGCTGAAAGGAAGTCGCGCTATGTGTTGGCGGGGCACATACGCAGCAAACACGCCGATGGTGTAACGGCTGTGACAACGAGTTTGCTGAGTCCCCATAAAGACAAATGCCACACCATCACATTCGATAACGGCAAAGAATTTGCGGGGCATGAAAGCATAGCAGCAGAACTACAAACTGAGATCTATTTCGCGCATCCCTACCGTTCCTGGGAGCGAGGTCTGAATGAGAACAGTAATGGGTTATTCCGGCAGTACTTCCCCAAAGGCATGGAGTTGACTGACATTACTGAAGAGCAAGTGCAGCGAGCGGTAGAACGACTCAACCACCGGCCACGCAAAGTGCTGGGGTTTAGATCACCGCATGAAGTATTATTTGGGGTGGAGATGCGCTACACCAAGCCAGCATTAGCTGTTGCACTTCGAACTTGAATCCGCCTTTGTTTAGAATGTTCAATTTGTAATTTAATCCCAACATTTATTAAACGGAGAAAAAATGAATTCAATTATCTTAAGCATGGTTACGACAGCAAGCTTGCTTATTTCAGGCTTTGCGCTGGCAGTAGATATGCCGGCAGAAGGTAAAGCTAAATGTGGTACATGCCACGCCATTGATAAAAGTAGCGTTGCTCCGTCATTTATGGAAATTGCCGAGAAATACAAGGGTGATAAAGACGCAGCAAGCAAAATCGCTACTAGCATTACCATGGGTGGTGCGTTTGGCTGGGAATTTGGAGAGATGCCAGCCAAGGGCTTGGGCGCAAATGATGCTGAAATCCAGTCTTTAGCAAAGTTTATTGCTGGTTTGGCAAAATAAACTTTAACTATGCATCGTTGCTAGTAGAGGGTGTAATGAGTTTTGTGTTTACAAGTCACAGTTAAATCCACGAAACCGACAAGCTAAATCTCTGAAGCGTTCGCCGAACAAAATGGCGAACTTGATTTTAGCGGTGCGTCCAGAGCTATATGAACGCCCTACCCCTTAGTTCGCAAGCTTGTATTGGTAATGTAACTTATTTATTATACTAAACTGTGCCGCTCGCTCCTTATTTTTGACTGTATTGTCAGGTAGTTATCCATCAATTCACAGACGCCTCCATAATTTATGCTGTAGGTTTGTCTCTATAGGTGCAATTCGGTGAACTATTTCAGCATTTCCTTATCTATTGTTCTGTATAGCGCAAGCTATCCCACGTTTTTCCTCCTTGAACGTGAAGTCTTAACCTCTCCCATTAGTTAAGACATTTGCCCCTGTTCCCATTAGGTTCAGGGGCATTTTTTACAGGGCGTGTTCTACTGGATTTTGGCACCATCAGAGAAACTAAAACGAGAATTAGAGAAGTATTTCACGCTCTACAACCGGCATAGACGTTATACCGAGCCAGGTAAAATCTACAAGATGAACCAATATTGGAGGGTGAGTGATGTTTAATAAAGAAATGGTCATGGAAACGCTTGATTGTTTACCAAATAAATACCCGGAAATGCTTGAGAAACGATTCCCTCATGTCCTAAATAAAATCATCGAACTCTGGAATTCACCTCATTGCGAAGCCTATTTCACCGACCTGTTGCAACCAAATGGCCGTGGTGGTGGAAGACTGAATCGGGATGGCTTCCCAGATGAAGCATGGCAGGAAATATTTCAACTGAACGTGCTTTTTTGGATGCGCCGGTCTAAATTTGACGACAGTCAGTGCTATTAACGATGACGTGAGTTTCTGGGTTCCATCTAGAAGCACCCTTCAAGCAGTTTCTATGCCCGAGTCAGCTTGCCTTTCTTCACCTTGACACGATCTCCTACCTGATAGCTAGTTTTAGAAGAATACTTGAAAGTCTTGCTCGAACCGTCCTCCATCTCTAGATAGACGTGATATCTGGTTCCAGATTTTGATTTTTTCTCAACCTGATGGCCGACATAAGCGCCGCCTACAAGTCCCCCAATGGTCGCCAAATCCTTACCTCTCCCTCCTCCAACTTGGTGGCCCACTACACCGCCCAATACTCCACCCGTGACAGCGCCGACACCGCTTCCCTGCCCTTCGATTTTTATGGTCTTTACATCTGTGACCGTACCGCACTCATTGCAAGCTGCTTGAGCTGCTTGGCTAAAATAAGCGGTGGTGAGGAAAATGGATATGACTATTGTGATCCGAGCTGAAAGGTAATATTTGGAACGCTTCATGATTCCTCCATAAATTTATTGGTTAAAATGAAAAACATAGCATAACAACATATCATTAGCACATATAAATTTCATCCGAGCGAGTGTTGAATAGTGTATTCATGATTACTTTAACTTCTGTTATCGTTATCGGCATCCTTAATTTTTAGTTGAGGGTGTGGTTTTTTCGTGAAACTGTGATCACAGATTACGTTTATTTTCTAAGTCACCTACCGGAAATGATTTCCCCTTATAATAAACATTATTCATTTTGCGGATGTGCGCATAGAAGTATAGGGCGAATGACTGAATTCACCGTAACACGCATTATTTCCATTTAAACGAACACTTATGACGCTAAAGAATAGTAAGCTGGACAAAATTGTCCTTGATGCACGTCAGAATGCAGAGAAGCGGGCTATGGGATATCGAGAGCAAGCGCTCAAGATGTATCCTTGGGTTTGCGGTCGCTGTGCCCGTACCTTTGCCCGCGAAAATCTTCAATTATTAGAAGTCCACCACAAGAATAATAACCATGACCATAATCCCCCGGATGGTAGTAACTGGGAGCTTTTATGTACCTATTGCCATGAAAATGAGCACTCTCGGATTAAGGACTCAACAGGTCGTTCCGCTGCTCAAAACCCAGAATCACTGGCCACCTTTAATCCTTTCGCAGACCTTAAAAATATCTTAAAAAAATGGTATATGGCATTTATCTGAATACGGCAGTAACCAAAAGACAAACTTCGCTTTAGGCGGTGAGCAGGTTCGCATCAGGTTCCGAGGTGGGGGAAACTGTCCCACCCTTGAGCCATAGGAGTCCATTCCGGCGTAGTTTCAGCGTGGGGAGCGCGACAACCAGTTTTGCAATTTCCGCAAGCTGGATGCAGTTTCAGGCTATATTGCCTTACTTTCACCGCCATTCCGGTTGACCACTTTCATTGCTCAACTAACTGACCCTTCTGTTCATTACCTCGTTCACAGTTCCCGCTGCAATGTGCTGAACCAAGTTATAGAAAATAATCGGCACCGTTATATTTGGGTAAGAAGGTAAAGCCAACGATGCCAACACTAACCCTGTCCCATTATTGTTCATACCCAATCCGAACATAAGTGAGATGCGCTCAGTTCGGTCCAACCTGAACAAGCGGCTCATGCCATACCCTGCAACAAACAATGTTAAACATAGCCCTGCGGAAATGACCAATGTAACGGCCAAGAAGTCGTAATCCTGATCAGCTATGGCTTGAGGCAGAGATACTGCAGCATTGGAGTAATTCAACAACAACAAAACAATACTATTGATTAATTTCAGATAAGGCATTCCACCAACCACCCAATCTTCGACAACTATCAAGCGCACCGCAATGCCCAGCAATGATGGTACCACCACCCAAAGACCTAGAAATGCACCAGAGCCGTATACTGCCAAACCCTGCAAGACTTCTCGAACTCTTCCGAGGCCATCTCACCAAAAATGTTAAACGTTACCGGAGTGATGATAGGACTTAGAATTGTAGAGAAAAGTACCAATCCCAGGCTCAATGCCAAATTTCCATTAGCGTTTTGTGCCCAAGCGGTTGACCCTCCAGCGATCGGCATGGCTGCAACCAATGCTAGACCCACAAGAATGTGTTGGGCTTCTATCGGCTCAGACCAAAGCAGCATCAAGACCGTTACGCCAAAAATATAGATAATTGGGATGGTTATGTTCGCAACTAGCCCGGCCAGCAATACATATTTTTTTCAAAATATTTTTTAATATGGGAAATTTTCAACCCTAGACCAGCATTGAACATGAGTATGGCGAGCATAATCATCAGCAACGATATATTTGTTTTCTGCTGGTAGATAGTGATCTCGCCGAAAGAAACATTCCTTATCCGGAGACCGGGAACTGGCAAAACAACGGCAATAACATATGCGGCAATCAAGAACCAGAGCAGGTGACGGTGGAGGAATTGAGATATCGAGAGTACAGTGGACCCCTCCGTCAAGACAATAATGCACCGAGTTTAAGAGGGTAACCTTCTTCAAGCAGCGGAACGACGCTGCCCCGGTTTTTGGTTTCTTTTTTTGCTTCTATTTCTGGGTGAGCTTTTTCTTTCTCACAGTATTTGTCCACAATCCTTGCGCCGCCGCCACTTGCTGTACGGTATACATGATCCGGTGTTTCATAGCCCAGCGATTGGTGCGGTCTTTCCGTGTTGTAAAGCACGAAGTACTCTGCCAATCCCATCAGCAATTCAGATATCGTGGCATAGCCATTTAAATACACGTCTTCATGTTTGACGCTGCGCCAGAGCCGCTCCACAAAAATGTTATCCAGTGCCCTGCCACGCCCATCCATGCTGATGGCGATTTCTTTTTTTAACAGCACGCCAGTAAATGCTTCGCTGGTGAACTGGCAGCCCTGATCGGTGTTGAATATCTCGGGCGTTCCATATGCCTGTAATGCCTGCTCCAGACAGTCCACACAGAACACACTATCCAGCGTATTCGATAACCGCCAAGACAGCACTTTACGCGAGTACCAGTCGATCACGGCCACCAAGTACACGAACCCGCGCGCCAGGCGGATGTACGTGATGTCCGTACTCCATACCTGATTGGGGCGAATTACATTCACGCCTCTGAGCAGGTACGGATAAACCTTGTGTTGCGGGTGTGGGCGGCTGGTATTCGGCCCCGGTGCCATGCCGGCAAGCCCCATCATGCCCATCAGCCTCTGCACCCGCTTACGGTTGATCTTGTGCCCCAAGCCACGCAGGTAAACCTTGATCTTGCGGCTGCCGTAAAACGGATGTCGGGTGTATTCGGCATCAATCAGCGCCAGTAACGTCAATTCCTGCTCGTCTGCTTTTGCCGCCATTTGCGGCGCATAGACCGTGGAGCGGTTGACACCTGCCAGTTCGCATTGTCGGGTCAGCGCCAGTGGTTCGACGGTGCTGACCCATTGCTTGCGCTTTTCTACTGGCTGATCCCAGACTTTTTTTTGAGCCAATCCAGTTCCATCTTCAGTCGGCCAATCTCAGAATACAGCCGTTCCGGACTGGCAGACGGGTCGGCAGGCTTCGGCCCGCGCTTGGCATCAAACAGGCTGGATGCCTGCTCTTGCAGCTCCTTCTTCCACAACCCGACTTGCGTCGGATGCACCCCAAATTCCTGACCAATTTCATTCACCGTCTTGATGCCACGGATCGCTTCAAGGGCAACCTTGGCCTTGAATTCACCACTAAAATTCTTGCGCTTCGTTTCACTCATAACCTGCTCCTCAATTGCAACAGGTTACCACCTTAATTTATTGTCTAAAAATTGGGGTCCACTATAGAGCAAATTCAATTTATGTTATCCATTATCATGATTGTTCATAACCTGGCTTGCTTCTCTGTGTCTCCAAATAGTGTTGACAATGCCACTTCTGGGCAATGGGCACAATTGCACTTTAGTAAGTTTTATCCCATAAATTTCTATATTGTGGAGCTAACCTAAATGACTTAATTAAGTATTTTTTATTGTCCACATAAACTGTGGATAACAATGTGAACAATTTCAATAAAATTAAGCTAACTACTAATACTATATACGATTTTGTCCAGCCGCTCATTTTATAGGCGCTATTTATTTACATTAAAAACAATAGCTTATATTTATCGTTCAAAAACAACGCTAAAACCATTTCCATTGCTGGATATATGCTTTACTTGTGAATAACCAGCATAATGTCAAGCACTTTTATTAATGTTTGCCTAAGTTTTTACACTATCTTTCTGCATCAGTTTTACAGGATTGCCCACATTTTTTGGAAAATTAAGAAAGACATGTCCAAGTTAAAAATATAACCGCTAATGCATACAATCTTGTCGAATTGCACGAATTGAAGAAAATGAGTTCGATACCGCACAGATCACTTGAAGTAAGAAGATTTAATATTCCTTTGGAGGCACTTTTGGTAATTTAAGTCCGTAATAATTTTACGATGGTTATTTGTAACTCTTAATATCCCCCTAATTTTGCATAAAAATGGAGAGCTTGATATTAGTTCCGCTTGACCCCTGTTTTGAATGAAAAAATATAAAGGAGAGCATTACCATGCATGAGCTATTACAATTTTATGAGTTCAATATGTATGATACCAATAGCTTGAGTTGGACCACCGTAGAACCATCCACTCTAAATCTAAATCGTAAAATGGGATGGGGCAAATGTCATTGTGGTTGTGCAGAATTCGTAAAGCAATATGGTAACGATATCTGCGGTCGCTGCGGGCATGACTATAGTGAGCATTACTGACCTAGAGGTTCGGTTGAACCCTGCTTATCCGGTTAATGATTCCAAAGTAATTGAAAGCTATATTATTTGAAAGAATTTTGTCTGTCGGAATTTTTTTCAAATGCGGGTTCATGAGTACAAAAGTATTATGATAAAAAGCTTATAGCATTAACTTTTTTAACCTTGACGACATATGATATTTGGTCCCATTGTCGCCAATTGACCCAACCTATTGCAGTCGACGCAACATGTTGCAGTCAATTTTTAAGCTTTTCAGTTATGCGACAGCTCCCATCGCGCATTGATAACTTGGTGACATCTATTCACACAAGCGACGCCCCTTTTTTAAACCTTCAGTCGAACCATAACTAAGGTCGAATGACAGGTTTTGCAAGGGGCTCGAATTATTAATCTTTATCATCCATCTTCTTGCCCTCGGCATCATCCGTCTTCTTGTGCCAAGCATCGTCCATCTTCTTGTGTCCGCCATCATCCATCATCTTCTTGTATCCGGCCTTCATTTCTTCCAAGGTAATTTGGCCGTTTCCATTGACATCCAGTTCTTTAAATTTCTTTGCATGGAAAGCATTAAATTCGTCCGTAGTGACCATTCCATCTGAATTTGCATCCATGGCTTTGAACATTTTTCCCTGCATTTTTCCATCCATTTTTCCATGATGTGCATCGGTATCAGCGTGGGCTAAAGTAGTGCCAAATACAAAACAGGACGTAATAGCGAGGTAACTAAAAGTTTTTTTCATGTGTAACTCCATTTATAAATTTATGAATAATGTTCAGTTGACATTATGTTATGTCGCTCTTAAGAATTTTACCAAGACCACATATTTGGCTAATTCTCAGATAAGAATAACAAAGCCTTTGAAGTATAGACTGTGCGATATGGCACATAGTGGATAATAAATAAATGGGCCTATATCAATGCGTAAAATCATAGAAGCACTGCGGCCACAACTATCGGGCACCTCTAAAAATCCAACATTTCTGATGAATGAAGCGCGTCACATTTCATGACGATAAATTTTCACACAACAAGACGATTGTTTATCGGATTGTCTTAATTCTCCACGTTGTTTCACGTCTTTCTCCTCACTTCAGCTTGCAGCAGGCGCAATAACCCTGTCGAAGTTCCAATGTTTTATGCGAATCAGGAACGCCACACGCTTGATGTTGTAAGTCAGGTTCAACAAACCAATCTGAACTTGCGCCCGTGCGCGTCCAATGGTGCGGATGCAAATGCCGCCCATCTCGTTGGTCATCGCCCCGAAGACATGCTCCACTCGTGAACGAATTTTTGATTTCGTGCGGTTAACTGTTTTTTGTTCGTCCGATAACGGGTGGGCGCGTGACCCTTTCTCGTTAATCTGGCTGACGTGTCCAGTCTCAATCAGTCGAATTTCTTGTTCCGCGCTCCGGTAGGCGCTGTCTGCATGAATTTCCGCACCCCCTTCTTCCGGGCTGCGGAGCACGGCCTCCAGTGCCTGGCTGTCATGCACTTGTGCCGGCGTATCTTTCCACGCCGTGATCAGTTTGGTGTCACGATCCACGTTGACATGATCCTTGTACCCGTAGATGCTTTCGCCATTCATTTTGGTCCAGCGTGCGTCCGTATCTTTTTGCGCAAGCTTGTGCGGTTCTTTGCCCCACTCTATGGGGATTACACCTCCCTTGATGAGTGCATTCTCTTCCCGCTTGTTCCGCTGGATCGGAACGGTGACAAAGGTCGCATCCACAATCTGCCCTGATTTCAATTCAACATTCAGGGCGCGTAGGCATTCGTCGAATCGGTCAAACAGCTTCTCTGTGAGTTTGTGTTCTTTCAGCTCTTCCCGAAATACCCACATCGTCTTTGCATCCGGCACTGAAGCTGCGAGGCTCAGCCCAAGGAACCTCATGAACGATAGCCTGTCTTTTACTTGAAATTCCAGCGCTTCATCCGCTAAATTGTAGAGCCGCTGCAATACCAGCATCTTGAACAGCAGCACCCGGTCTATCCGTTTTCGTCCCGCGCGCTCTTGCGGGGCTTCTCAGCTATCGTCGACAGGGTGGAACGAATAACTCCCAATCGATCACTAGGTTCAATTCAATCAGTGGGTCGCGCAACTGACTTAGCTGCGCGTACCGGTTGTCCAAGTCGAATAAGCTGCTTTGCATGTTTGCCTACCCTGACTGTATTTATTTTTAGCATTAACGCAAAACACAGCAAATTCGATTACAGAGACAGTGAATTTTTAGAGGTGCCCTTTACACTTCAAATAGACATCAAGTGAGCCAGTGTGACGGGAAAACAATAAGGCTGAGCACGCCGATAAGCACAAAAATCGCGATGATTACAAAAATCAGCATGATGAAAGCCCAAATGCTACGCCATACACTAATCATGTTTTTCACCTTTAGGTCTATTGGATGCGAGTACATCGTCCAGAGCAAGTCCAGTCAGGCTGGAAATAGTACGCCACAAATAATAAAAGATCATCATCATCATGAGCATGGAAGGAATCGCGATCACTGGGTAGCTTAGCAAAGTTAATTGTCCCAGCTCCTCATTGAAGGCAACGCTACCTGTAGGACTGACAACAATCCACTTTGCGAGAACGTAGTTCATCCCTGAAGAAAAGAAAAAGGTACCGCCAAGCAGGTAAGTGGCGTTTAATAATCGGGCTTCAAAGGCCTCAGTATTGTTGTTTTCAACGAGTTTCTGTGCGATTTTTTCAATATCAATAACGGCTGGGTTATACAGCAATGTCCTGATCAGCGGATAACGCGAATGGGTAGAAAGAAGCACAGCAATGCCAATCAGGCCGGGGATGGCAGCCTCCTTGATTGCCAGCCATTTAGTATTCAATGCCAATAAACCAATACCACCTGTAAGCAACGTGCTGATCAAGCCAAGAAGTGCTATGAAGTTGAATTTTTTATATTTCAAAAACTCAAATAAGCCCCATGTGAGCGGAAAAGCCAAGGCTATAATTAGAGCACCGCTAGCACCAAGACTATTCTCGTTGCTGAATTTCATCAGAATAACGGAAGGAATAAAAATGCTGACTAACAGGTCAACAAACGGACGTGGGGTATGACTTGCTGCTTTTTTTTCCTGCGTGAGAGGGTCGATCATATCGATTCCTTGGGTTTAATCCGATTTTAAATAACCATATTGCAATAGCTATCTTGGGTAATTCAAGCGGAAAAGATCGCAAATATGGATAAATTTGTTTTTTTGATTATGTAGTTGATTATGGCGTAATACAAGTCAAAAACGTCTCATTTTTTCTGGGGTTTTATTTTCACTTGCGCCGCCAAACGCTCGCCAGCCAAGGCTGCTGTTCTCGCGGCAGGTTATCGGGACGGTAATAGTGGATAAGCTCAGTGAACCCCGCGTCTGACATGAGGCGCCGCCAAGTATCAAGATTGTAATATACGCCGTAGCGGCCGTGATTCCATCCTTCTTCGTTATGCCCGTGTGGGTTGGAACTAAATAGAACAGCGCCCGGTTTCAGCGTCGTGTGCAGCTCACGTAATATGCGTGGCAACGCTTGACTGGGCACATGGAAAAGTGAGGCGTTGGCGAACACTCCATCAAAATGCTTGGCCGGGAGATCGAGCTTGAGGAAATCCTGCTGCCATACTTCGCAGCGGCTATAGTCACGCGCCATCGCAGCGAAACGCTTGCTGCCATCCAAGCCCGCCGCAATGTGCCCCATTTTGGCAAACACTTTAAGGTCTCGCCCCGGTCCGCAGCCAAAATCTAATATATTGAAAGGCGGCCCAACCTCGATGTAGTGCAGCAACGACATGATGTTCTGACTGACGTCGTAATTGCGTGTGCCAGCAAAGAAATCTTCGGCATGCTGGTTGTAGTAGTCTAAGGTGAGGGTGGATATTTTTTCTAAGTCTTGCGGATTCAACTTCATCTTGCATCTCATTATTGAGTAATCAACAATCTAATTTTATTTAGAGTTAAACCAGTAATGTCGTCCCGCTTTGATATTTATTACCCTTTATGTATCCAGATGGTGGGTTAAAATTAAAACGAGCAAATGAATTATTCTTGATATTTAACCTAGTAGATGTTTTATTTGCTCACTTTCTTTCAATAACTCACGATAACTTTCCAGCATATGTTGGCGGCCAAGTTCACTGATGGGGAGATTCTGCACAATTTGGTAGTCGCCATTGTGACAAGTAACCGGAAAACCGTACACCACGCCTGCTGGTATATCGTAACTACCATCCGACAGTACGCTCATGGTGACCCAGTCATCATGGTGCGAGCCAAGTATCCAATCATGCATATGGCCGATGGCTGCGTTGGCAGCGCTGGCAGCGCTACTCAAGCCGCGCGCTTCGATCACCACCGTGCCGCGCTTTTGCACGGTAGGGATAAATTCGCTTTCAATCCAGTTATGATCTGGCAGAATGTCGAGGATTTTACGTCCTCGTATTTCGGCATGTGACAGATCGGGATATTGTGTGCCGGAATGGTTGCCCCATACTACCATTTTTTTGATGTTGCCTATGGGCTGGGAAAGCTTGCGCGCTACCTGCGCAATGGCGCGGTTGTGATCAAGCCGCATCATAGAACTAACATTCTTCGGGTTGAGATCAGGTGCGTTACGTATGACAATTAGTGCGTTGGTGTTAGCCGGATTGCCTACCACTAGAACTTTGACATGTTGTGCGGCGAATGCATTGAGAATCTTGCCGTGTTCGGCGAAAATACCAGCGTTAATCTCGATTAGATCTTTACGTTCCATGCCCTTGCTACGCGGACGTGCGCCAACTAGCAGGACAATTTCTGCATCGCGAAAGGCGACCTTGGGGTCATCGGTAATGACAACCTGCTGCAACATGGGAAATACACAGTCTTCCAGTTCCATTGCTATCCCACGCAACGCCTGCTGCGCTTGTGGTACGTCCAGCAGTTGCAGGATGATGGGCTGTTCGTGTTTCAGCATATCGCCATTGGCGATGCGAAATAATAGGCTGTAACTGATCTGACCAGCAGCACCAGTGATAGCGATTCGGATAGGTGCTTTCATAGCAATCTCCTGCGCGATGAATTATGTAGACATTCTGACAGTGTTTGCCAGTCAGGCAAAGGGGGGCGCTCAAGAGTTTGGTTTAAAGCCCGGTTTAATGCCGATCAAAATACGAACAGCATATGTTTTTATCATATTGAATTTATAATAATAATTATTTAAAGCACCATCTTAGTGGCGGGGCTTGTCTCTTTTAACAATGTCTGCCGTGCAGATTAAGATAGATCGTTGCATGACTTAATATAGAAGGCAGTAAACAGGTACGAGGCATGTCATAGTTTATAATTGCCTTTTTGCATAAAAATTACTTGCCAGAATTTCATCATGAAAAAAATTTCACTATGAAAAATTCATTGGCGGCCATCCTTGTCTGGATTGCCGTCGCCTTGCTTGGATCCGCCGCATTGGGCGGCATAGCGCTGAATCGCGGCGAGTCGATCAACGCGCTGTGGTTTATCACAGCCGCGCTGTGCGTATATGCGATTGCTTACCGTTTCTATGCGACATGGATTGCCACCAAAGTCCTGCTCATCGATCCGACTCGTGCTACAGCCGCAGAGCGACTCGATAATGGGCGAGATTATATTCCAACCAATCGCTGGATCGTATTTGGTCACCATTTCGCCGCCATTGCGGGACCAGGGCCTCTGGTCGGACCGACTCTGGCCGCACAGTTTGGTTACTTGCCAGGTACGTTGTGGATATTGTTCGGCGCAGTACTCGGCGGCTGCGTGCAGGACATGGTCACGCTGTTTTATTCCACCCGTCGTAATGGCCGTAGCTTGGGTCAAATGGCGCGAGACGAACTGGGTGCCATCGGTGGTATTGCCGCGCTGACCACCACGCTGTTTATCATGATTATCCTCATCGCGGTGCTTGGCTTGGTAGTGGTCAATGCCATGAAACACAGTCCTTGGGCTACCTCCACCGTGGCTGCCACTATCCCCATCGCTATGTTGGTGGGCCTATACATGCGTACCATCCGCCCGGGTCGTGTGCTTGAAGGTTCGTTTCTTGGCGTCATCCTGTTACTGTTGGCTGTGGCGGGTGGTGGATGGATTGAGCACCAGCCGGGCTTACGCGAGTTTTTTGATCATCCCGGTCTGCCGTTAGCCTGGGTGGTAATTGCTTACGGTTTTGCAGCAGCCATCCTGCCAGTATGGTTGCTGCTCGCGCCACGCGATTACCTGTCTACCTACATGAAACTCGGTACGATCATCCTGTTGATGCTGGCCATTGTGTGGATGCAACCGAGCATAAAAATGCCCGCATTCACTCAGTTCGTCGACGGGACCGGCCCTATTTTTGGAGGTAAGTTATTCCCTTTCGTGTTTATCACCATCGCCTGTGGCGCAATCTCTGGCTTTCATGCACTGATCGCCTCCGGTACTACGCCTAAACTACTTAGCAATGAGCGCGACATCCGTATGATCGGCTTCGGCGGCATGGCGCTGGAATCCTTCGTCGCAATAATGGCGATTATTGCAGCTACGGTATTAGACCCCGGCGTGTTCTTTGCCATCAACTCTCCTGCTGGCGTAGTCGGCAAGGAGGCGGCAGATGCGGTGGCAAAAATTTCCAGCTGGGGTTTTCCGGTTACGGTGGCACAGATGAATTTGCTGGCGCAGCAGATGGGTGAAGCTACCCTGTTCGCGCGCACTGGCGGCGCGCCCTCACTGGCGGTTGGCATGGCCAGTATTTTCGGCAGCGCTTTTGGTCAAGGCATGTTAGCCATGTGGTATCACTTCGCCATCATGTTTGAGGCCATCTTCATTCTCACAACGCTGGATGCAGGTACGCGTGTTGGCCGCTTCATGTTGCAAGACATGCTAGGCAATATTTGGAAACCACTGGGGCGCACCTCATGGTATCCATCTGTATTGCTGAGTAGCGGCATCATTGTGGCTGCGTGGGGCTATTTTTTATATATTGGTGTGATCGATCCCAATGGCGGTGTTAATATTCTGTGGCCACTGTTTGGCATCTCGAATCAAATTCTGGCCGCCATTGCACTGTGTGTCGCCACTGGCATCCTGGTTAAGTCCGACAAGCTAAAATATGCCTGGATCACAGCTTTACCGCTTGTTTGGCTGATCATAATTACCAGTAGTGCAGCGTGGGAAAAAATCACCAGCACAGATGTGCGTATCGGCTTCCTCGCTGCTGCCAATGACCTCGCCACAAAACTCGCATCAGGTCTTCTTTCTCCAGAAAAGGCGGCCATCGCACCACAGCTCATCTTCAACCAGCGCCTTGATGCAGTACTGACCTTGTTTTTTGTCTGCATGTTATGGTTGATCGTGTTCGACATGCTGCGTGTCTGCGTCCGCTACCTAAATGGCAAGCCGGTACCTCCGCTATCCGAGGTATCGCACCAGTTGACTGGAATGGAGAAAGCATGGGCACGGGATTGATTGAGAAAGGCGCGTATGAATCATTATCCGCGGTAAGTGATTCTAGTTTGCCGGTGTTTGAAACTGCCCAGGATATAAATCGGTACATCGCGCAAAGCGCTACACTCAGAACAAACGAAAGCTGTATCGAACCACTCCAGTTATTGTCATATATATGGCGCGCTATACGTGAATTAAGTGGAGATGATGCTTACGAACGCTATATTGCACAACATGCTGCCAATTATCCTGATACTACGCCGCTAGCGCGCAAAGATTTTTTCCTTTACCAGCAACAGCAAAAGTGGAGCGGCATCCAGCGCTGCTGCTGAGTTATTGCTAACAACAGCGTATCATAGGTCGGTGGACTGTATATTTGAACTATTCTAAATTTTTACAATGTCCTCTAAAGTTTTCCATTGCAAAGCCGTGATTAATCTTTCCTGAGCAATACTGTGACAGTGGTTTATTTATTTCTATCAGGGGGTATTCCAGCCATGTTGAATTCACAAGGATTCAATTTATTGAGTGCGGGTTTATTTTAACATTTAACCACGTAAATTGGAGCAAATTCCCCGGGAAGATGTGTTTTTGACTGAGGCTGGATCAGATGCTGAATCAGCCGCATACACTGTACAAACTGGCAGACAATTGCAAATGACTTGCGCAAGCGATCCGACTGCCCTCGTACTTGCGGCGACCTCATGCCCGGTGTCCGTAGCAGTAGATGCAGCTGAAAAAAGGTGCATGCGACACCAGCATACATCGATCTTTCCATACTAGCGAAGACATGGGTAAGTCATTCGGATAAGATATTGCAGATATGCCCTGATGTATATGGACTTGACCCAAACAATAGTTGAGATCGAAACCGCGCTGGCACATGGTGAAACTGGGTCCCCTGGCACCGGATCAAATCACCGGCCAGAATTGTAGGCGCGATCGATTTTGGTGACTTTGTGTCAGGCAGAGCAGTTCAAGGGCGGTGGAGATATTGAACAAGTGCGAGGTATTGTCGTGCAAATGCGTGCTGTTGCTGACGAGGATTTAATAGAATATAAATAAGGAGTTAGTATGATTGCGGTTGGCACGAATGAGAACGGGGCAGCACAGATGATAGCGGCGAAAAACCTACGGGTATTATTGTTGGACGACGACAAGTTTACACTCGAATTTGTTGGCGACATGCTGCTCGAATTAGGTGTAGCCGAAGTTATTAAGGCTGAAAATGGCGAGCAGGGGCTAGCTATGTTAGCCGGACTTTCATCACAGCCGGACATATTGATATGCGACCTCAGCATGCCTGGGATGGACGGTGTTGGTTTTCTGATGCATCTTGGTATGCAAGGTTATGTTGGCGACGTCATCCTGATCTCAGGAGCCCAACAGCATCTGTTGTCCGGGATGGATATGTATTCCAGCAAGCTTGGCTTGATTCCTTTGGGTACGCTGATAAAGCCAATTGCACGCGATGAGCTGGCATCCGTTATTACCCGATTTTGCCAAGGCAAATGAAAATTATTATTTTTGGTCTAATTTACCCAAGCTAGCGGGCTAGTCGCTGCTCTATGCGTTGCACGGAGGCGCTTATTTCTTGGCCGCTTGCCCGAAACAGTCGCTTCAATGTCACATCACGCCTTCGCAAAACTACCCATGGATCATTCTAACGAAAATCGCCTGCGCCCTGTGCAAACACACTATTCGGTAGTCTGCATCTTATGGCTGTCATTATCAGATTAGGGAAGATAATTAATGAAACGTAGTGGTTGGTCGATCTATATTCAGACAGCAGCGTTTGCTTTATCCGAAGCAAGAGAGCTGTTTCACATGGATTTGAGAGGTGGACCTGCACGCTTCAAGTTCGCGGACGCACTGAATCTGCGTGACTGGCGCATTAATCACGTACAGGCCATACGTCTTCTCCTACGAAAGTACGCAACTTTTATGCCAAGGTACTGACAGGCATGAAGATTGAAGCAACGGACAACGCGCTGAACTCGATCATTATCAACCTGTGTTCGAATCTATTCTGCTGCATCCCGTTTCAGCGATGAGAAATATTTTCGGCATTAGTATTTTTGCTTTTTTTTGGCGGGCCCGTCCACTTTACATGCTGGCGATATTTCTGATTACTGCAAATTCTTATGCCGACACTCAAGAACCGGCTGTGGTTGTCATTGCGTTTCCTTCGACCAGTGAAAACACAATTGCTAGAAGTTCGTTGCGCGCAATCTTCGGCATGCGTCTAGGCAAATGGCCAGCAGATACGCCGGTCAAGGTGTTCGTGATGAAGGATGATGCGCCAGAGCATAGCGCCTTCAGCAAAAATATTCTGCAAGTATTCCCCCATCAATTGCGACTAGCATGGGATCGACAGGTGTTTTCCGGGCAGGGGCAATATCCGGAACAAGTCACCTCCACGCAAGAGATGTTATCTAAGATAGCATCAACGCCGGGGGCGATCGGCTATATCAAATCAAGCGAGATTACTAATAATGTGCGTATCCTTCAAATTCGCTAAGGCTGCAGCTGGGATATTTATCCAGTGTGTTTTCTTGCTTTGGACTACGTTTGCGCACGCCGCAAATCTGATGGGTAGCGAGTTGCAGCTGCATGGATTTCTTTCGCAGGGCGCGGTTATCACCAGTGACAATAATTTCCTCGGTCAGAGCAATGACCAAGTTAGCACAGACTTTAGAGAAATAGGAATGAATGCGTCCCTGCGGCCGACTTCCGATGTGCAACTATCCGCCGGGTTGCTTTCGCATACGGCCGGGGCGACCGATAACGGCGAATTGCGACTGGATTATGGGCTAATCGACTGGACAGTATTGTCGAACGAGCAAGGCCGCGGCGGGATTCGTTTGGGGAGGGTGAAGAATGCCTATGGACTGTATAACAAGACACGCGATGTCCCTTTCACTCGTCCCAGTATCCTCCTGCCGCAATCCATTTATTTCGAGCGCACGCGCAACCTTACCGTTGCGGCTGACGGAGCAGAACTTTATCTCGATCGCTATGGTGACGCCGGCAGCCTGTTCGTGACCTTTTCTCTCGGCCAACCCCAGACTGGTAGTGAAGCGAGTAAAGTGAGCTTAGTTGGCTTGATTCCCAACGGTAGCCTCGATTCGAAGCTTATGCCGATTTTCCAAGTAATATTCGAGGGGGACGGTGGAAAATATCGTCTCGGGTTTACCGCCGTGCAACTTGATGCGCACTACATTCCTGGCGTGAGGGATGTACTACAGGCGGGGCGAATTAAGTTTACGCCGAAAATTTTTTCGGCCCAGTACAACGCCGAACGCTGGAGCCTGACCAGTGAATTTGCCCTTCGTCCAGTTTCAACCCGGAACTTTGGTCCGAATTCTCCAGATGCCTTTAGTGAAGGACAAAGCTTTTATGTTCAGGGCAGTTACCGATTGGCTCCGAAGTGGGAAGCGCTACTGCGTTACGATGTGATGTATGCCGATAGCGAGGATCGTGATGGCAAAGAATTTGCTGCGTCCACGCGCCGGCCGGCCTTTACGCGCTTTTCCAAAGACTGGACCGCAGGGATTCGCTTCGATTTGACGCCCGAGTTCATGCTGCGTGCCGAGTACCATCGCGTTGACGGCACAGGTTACTTGCCGGTTCAGGATAACCCCAACCCTTCAGCTCTGGTGCAACATTGGGACATGTTCATGCTACTGGCTTCCTTCCGGTTTTAGTGACCCTCATGTCGGATAGCCGATCCTCTGATTCAGGCCATAGTGCATTCAGGTTCTTGAGCCTGAAGTGGAAAGTGCTACTAACGCTGGGCGTGGTGATGCTCTCGGTCAATGGCACACTTTCCTGGCTGCATTTTCGTGATTTGAAGACACGCTTCGAAGAGCAACGTACCGCTTCGCGCGAGCGCCTGATTTCTGAAGCTATAGCTGTGCGCACTGATTCCGCTCTGCGTTTGCAAACAATGGCCAGCATGCTAGCGACGGTTGGCGCGGGAAGTGCATTCCAGTCGGAGCCGGGATCTCTGCGGCTTCGTGAACACTTCGATAGTTACTGGCCTGTCTTGCAGCTCGATCTCGATATCAATTCCATGAAAGTGTATTCCAGAACGGGGGCCACTCTGGCCACTTGGCATGCGGATGCATCCTCTGATATAGAGCAGGATGACCGTGTGCGTGCCGTAATTTCGCAAGAGCGTGCCATGCATTGGACGCACTGTCGGCAGACATGCACACAGTTTGCTGCAGCTCCTATCCTGTCGGCGGGGCAAGTGGCTGGGGTAGTTGTATTGGGTAGCTCGCTGACTGAAGTGATTGTTTCCTTCAATCGATTATCCGGAGCCGATCTTGGCGTGCTTGCCCCTAACGGCCTTATTACGGATAAAAATTCTCTTCCTGACTTAGGCTTGCAGGTGGTAGCACTGAGCGGCTCAGAACGAAATCTCCCGCTGCTCCATCAATTACGGGCTTTGCCACCTAAGCAAAATAGAACAAATTGGCAATTGGTGCCTTACCAGGGCAAACAGTTCGAATTGTCGTTTGTGACTATGGATGATGCCAGTGACGCATATTCCGGCGCCATGCTAGTGGTGATCGATGATTTGACTCAGTCCTTGGTCGAAATTCGCAAATCGGTGTTGAGCCGTTTACAAGCCGAGTTGGCGACCTCATTACTCTCTTTGCTGTTATTGGCTTTTCTTGTGCATGCGCCCTTGCAACGCATGACGCGCGCAGTACGGGCAATACCCTTGCTGGGACGGAGCGCTTTTGCCGAAGCACGTGCGAAAATTGCTCCACGCGGCCGACGTTTAGTAGATGATGAAATTGACAGCTTGGGCGAGGCTGCGGTGGCCTTGTCCTTTCGGTTGGAAACGCTGGAGCAGGAGGTGGCAGCGCATGCTGGAGAGTTGCAAGACATGCTGCATCGTATTTCAATTGAGCGGGATTTTAATGAAAGCCTGCTCGATACCGCACAGGTCATTATTCTGACCCAGTCAGCCGATGGATCGATTCACAGTCTAAATCGTTATGGGGAGTTATTAACGGGTTGCAGTGAGGGAGAATTGTTGGGCAAGTGTTTTGTTCAGATAACTAATCACTCTGAAGCGGCTGAAACAGAAATGCGACAGTCATTGCAAGATCTCGCTACGGGGGGGCATACACACATTCAGCGTGAATCCATTTTAATGAGCAAGCCAGGCGAAAAATACGAAATTACCTGGAATCACTCGCGTCTTTCCGGCCAGCCGGACGAGACCGCAATGATCCTGTCAGTCGGGATTGATCACACCGAACTCAAGCGTGCCGAGCAAGACTTGCTCAATCTGAATGCAAGCCTGGAAGTTCGGGTTGAGGAACGCACTTTCGAACTCGAGCAAGCCAAGCAACAAGCCGAGACAGCCAACCAGGCCAAGAGCGAATTTCTTTCCAACATGAGTCACGAAATTCGCACCCCGATGAACAGCATCATTGGCATGACGCATCTGGTGCGACGTACCGAACTTAATCCCAAGCAGCTTGATTATGTTGCAAAGATTGACCATTCAGCACAGCACCTATTGAGCCTGATCAATGAAATGCTCGACTTTTCTAAAATAGAAGCGGGCAAAATTGAGTTGGATATACTTGATTTTGAACTGGATACAATACTGCAGAACATCTCCAGCCAACTTGGCGAAAGCGCTGCAAGCAAATGCCTGAGACTTGTATTTGACGTTGGCCCTGACTTATCCCATCCGCTTCGTGGAGACTCGTTGCGGCTGTATCAGGTGTTGCTTAATTACACCAGCAACGCCATCAAATTTACTGATATGGGTGAAATAGCCGTCCGTGTCCGAATTATCGAAAATCAAATCCCCGGAGCAGAGGGGACAGACATCTTGGTGCGCTTCGAAGTGCAGGATAGCGGCATCGGCATAAGCACAGAGCAAATCGCTCAACTATTCCAACCATTTCATCAGGCCGACGCTTCTACCACACGTAAATATGGCGGCACCGGCCTGGGGCTGGCCATCAGCCGACAACTGGCCGAAATGATGGGCGGCGAAGTTGGGGTAGAGAGTCAGCCCGGCAAGGGCAGCACTTTCTGGTTTACTGCCCGGCTGGGCAGAGGCATCAAGCCGGTTCCGGCTGTTCAAACCGTGCCCTCGGGCGATCTGGGTATCATCCAAGGCTCATTTATCCTGCTGGTTGAGGACAACCTGTTTAACCAGCAAGTGGCCAAAGAACTGTTGGAAGAAGCTGGCGCAGCCGTTGTCATTGCCAACAACGGAAAAGAAGCTCTTGATCTGCTGGTTAAAGAACATTTTGACTGCGTCCTGATGGACATGCAGATGCCCGTGATGGATGGCCTTGAAGCTACCCGTCAGATTCGGGCCAACCCTAAGCTAGCAGCCACGCGGATAATTGCCATGACCGCCAATGCTGGGCGTGAAAATTGGACACGTTGTTTCGACGCGGGCATGGATGATTTCATAACTAAACCGATCGAGTTCCAGCTTCTCCTTACGACACTTGCCAAATGGCTTGTGCTGCGATCCGATCGGGTTGTGCCCGTACCCGCGGCGACCTCATTCCTGGAGTCTACAGCGGTGGAAGCAACTGAAGTAACAGGTACAAGCGACACAAGCATCATCGATCTGTCAATACTGTCCAAAATGTTGGGGAATCATCCGGATAAAATCCGCAAATATGTCATGATGTTTTTAGACTTGACTCAGGATGCAATAGTTGAGATCGAAACTGCGCTTGCACATGGAGACATGGCGACGCTGAGCGCCCTGGGACACCGCACCAAATCATCGGCCAGAACTGTGGGTGCAATGGGTTTTGGCGAATTATGTCAGGCGCTAGAGCAACTTAAGGTTAATGGAGATCCTGAGCAAGCGCGGGACATTGTCGTGCAAATGCGGACATTGCTGGCGCAAATTTCGAAGAATATAAATAAGAAGTTGGTATGAAATAATATTTAGTAATATTGATACGATATGATTCCGCACTTGCAAAAGTAATGGTGCCGGTCTAGATAATCATGTAACTCAGGCTTACCGCAATATTCAGCGCCTCGTTCAGTCGAGATGCGAATCCCTTTACAAGTTAGCATTTGATCTGTACCAAGATAGTTGCTGATCCATTTTAATTATTTACGGTTTTTGGTTTTTGCTTCCAGCAATTGAGGCCAAGTTCAAAGCCACTTCTAGGATAATTCTCCTATGGTCGGGCACATCAAGCTCGACAGCTTTTATTTTTAGCAAGGAAATTCATACAGATGGCATTATTGAAAAGCATTAAAAGCAAAATTTTTGTTTTCGCCATCATGGCCACGCTTATCCCGTCGCTGGGCTTGGGGCTGCTGTCATTCCGCCAAAACGAGGCGCAGATCAGTGACAATGTTACCCGTGAACTGCGCGCCTTGGCAAGCCAGGCCAGTCGTGAGTTGGAACTGTGGATCAATAAGCACATCCACACAGTGCGCGCACTGTCCACATCCAATGCAGTCATCGACGGACTGTCTGCGACTGCTCACCCGTTTGCAGGCAAGCCCAATAAAACTCCGCAGGCCTTGATGCACTATCTGCGTTCGGTGCAGTCAAAACTTGACACAATATTGGAGTTAACCGTGGTGGACGCTGCCGGGCAGATTGTGGCCAGCAGCGCGGCGGCACCCTCCGCTGTAACTTTGCCGCAAAGCTGGCCGGAGAGTGCGCTCACCGAAGGCATTGTGCTCATACCACCCCACTGGGAAAAGCAGCGCGCCACCGCGACGCTTAGCGTTGCGGTTCCTGTGTTGTCGTACAACAATGTGCTGATGGGAGCATTGGTGGCCGTGCTTGATCTTCGTACCGCGCAACCTCATCTAAAAAGCTCGGCGAAGTCACCGCCGGGCGAGGTGCTATTGCTGGACCAGAACGGCAGGGAGCTGCTTAGCAGCCGCGCTGGTGCAACCAAACTAATGTCGCTGGATGCGGTGGTACTGCGGCAGCTGCTGGCACGACCCGGCGAGTCCATGGTCTTTCAAGGGATAATGCATCGTGAAGTCATCGGGCTGGCAGATACGCCTGCTGCGCTCCCGATCACGGTAGTGGCAGAACGAGATCGTGCCGATGTCTACGCCGCTTGGGTAGATTTGCGCAATCTGTTTCTGGCACTGGTGTGCACACTACTGTTGGTAGTGACAGCGGTGGCATTTCGGATGGGGCGTTCAATCGTCACACCGCTGCAGCATCTGATCGATGCAGCCAACAGCATCGCCGGCGGCAATCTTGATGTGCGGCTACCTGTGACACGGAATGATGAATTCGGCCACCTCACTCGGATATTTAACCAGATGGCGAATAAGCTGCGTCATAGTCATGCTGAAGTGGTGGCCACAAATAAAGCCATGCAGCAACAGAATCAGCTGCTTGAGACACTCTCAATTACCGATGGTCTTACGGGTCTGTATAACCGCAGTAAACTCGATGCGATCCTGAAAGATGAGCTCGCTCGATTCAAGCGTAACCAGCGGCCTTTTGCAGTGCTCATGATGGACATCGATTACTTCAAGACTCTCAATGACAGCCACGGTCATATTGCTGGTGATGAGGTAATTGCAGCTGTGGCCAAGATACTCGACCGGTCGATTCGCAGCGTGGATTACGCTGCGCGCTATGGCGGCGATGAATTCATCATTATCATGGTCGAAACAACGGCGGATATGGCGCTGAAAACGGCGGAGCGCATCCGTTCTCAGGTAAACGACATGCGCTACAGCGCCAACGGCCAGATAGTATCGGTAACGGTGAGTATCGGTGTCGTGCAGTGCCAGCAGTCCGACGACGCTTCACCGACAGCGGTGTTTGCCCGTGCCGACAGTGCGCTGTATGAAGCGAAGCGTGCTGGCCGCAACCGTGCACACTACGCAACCTAGTGTAATAGTATGACATTCTATTTGGAACTTAAGCGACTCTTGGCTTTGATGACTTCTTGGCGGTATCGCGATTCTGGGCGATGGCATTGTCGCGCCGTTGCTCGAACTACAAAATTATATTTAAAAACATAATATTAAATAGTTAATTAAAAAATGAACAACACTAAACTTCCAACTTTTTTCATCTCGCATGGTGGTGGTCCTTGGCCATATATTGACGACATGAAAAAACAGTTTGCAAAAACCGCTCGGGAATTGAGTCAGCTTCCGGAAAGCCTCCCCTGCAAACCGAAAGCGATTTTGGTCATTACGGGCCATTGGGAGGAAAGTGAATTTACAGTATCAACTGCAGCCAATCCTCCAATGGAGTATGACTACTCCGGCTTTCCTGAACATACCTACCGGATCAAGTATCTGGCACCAGGATCGCCTGCGCTCGCAAGCCGCGTTCGCGAGCTACTCGGTCAAGCGGGAATCAGCAGCAACGAAGATCCGCATCGAGGATTCGATCATGGAACCTTTGTTCCCTTGTTCCTGATGTACCCAGATGCAAGTATTCCAGTAGTAATGCTTTCATTGAAGTCGAACTACGATCCCTTGGAACATATTCGAGCTGGTGAAGCATTAAAGCCCCTTCGGGATGAAGGTATTCTGATCATCGGAAGTGGTCTTACTTACCACAACATGCGAGGATTCGGACAAACTGATGCGACACCTATATCAGAACAATTCGAGCAGTATCTAAATGAAGCAATTTCCGAACCAAACCCTGTTAACCGCGCTGAAAAATTAATAAATTGGGAAACAGCACCGGTAGCTCGACTGGCTCATCCGCGGGAAGACCACCTCATTCCGTTAATGGTAGTAGTAGGTGCAGCCGGTGATGATGTCGGAAGCCGTATTTTTGTAGATAAAGTATTTAATGTCGCTATGGCTTCATACCGGTTTGGTAACTGATGCGATGACAGGAAGGCCAAACCATGACGCATACAGTTCGGCTTAATTAATAATTTTATTTAAGAGTTGGATTAGACGAATCACTGCGGCAAAGGGAATAGAGGTTAAGTCTTAAGTGCAAAAAGCGCAGCATGATACTGCTTGAAATTAAAAGCGTCCGGCGTGAACAACTGTGCCGGACACTTGAACCCAAGTAACTTTATGGTCGGGTGTTCAGTTTGCACGCAATCGCATCCAGCCCCACTTGTAAGAAGCCATTCAAATTCCAACCAAACTGAAAATCTGAAGTCCGCCGCGCCTATTTTCCCTGCATGGCCAGCGTTCCGCTACGTCCATCCACTGCCCCTATCACCAGCTCATTCCGTGGAAGAGTGCCTTGAAGATTTTCAAAATACTGACGTAATGAAACAAGCTCGTAGCCCTGCTCTTTCCAGCCTGTGATGAGTTGTTCGAATACTGGCATCCACTTGCCGCCTTCCAACTCGGCATGCAGCGTAAATACATGGCCAGTAGCAGGGGGATTTGCAGTCAGCCGCAGTAAGTGCTGCGCCACATTTTCCAGCGTGACCCCCTCTCGATTGATGATTTCATCTAACGTAGGCAATGTGGTAGGCAGTTGCGGGCAGGCAACAATCTCAGCATCCCAAGTGGGGGTAAAGGGATGTGTGCCGCGTGTGTCAGAGCTGTAATCAAAACCTAGCAACTGCATCAGGCGCAGGGCATGCCGGTTCATCTGCCAACCGGCAGCAGCATGCGCCTTGGGCGCTACGCCAAAAATTTCGATAAATCTATCCACGGCGCGCTGCATCTCGCGTCTTGTCCACTTGGCATCTTTACACGCGACAAAATCCTGCCAGCGGATATGGTCATAGCAATGAATGCCGACTTCAAAACCCGCATCACGTACCGAGCGTAATATCGGTGCACATCTGAGTCCAATATCTGGCCCAGGTAACAAGGTGCCATACAGTAACGTCTTGATGCCGTAGTGTTCCAGCACTGAGGTGCGCGATACTTTACCTAAAAATCCGGGGCGGAATACACGCCGGATAGCGCGCCCTGTGTGGTCAGGGCCGAGAGTAAAGAAGAATGTGGCTTGCACATCATGTCGCTTCAGCGTTTCTACTAAACGCGGCACCCCCTCGCGCGTGCCGCGATAGGTATCAACGTCAATTTTAAGAGCTAACTGGGGCATGAAAATTGTATTTCCGCCTGCGAGGGGATGATGAATACCAAACTTGTACTGATTCCCATAATTGTCACAATCCATCCATCGGAACGACTCAATAAATTACTCGCAAATTCTTTAACAATTATAGAGACGCGTTAAATTCTAATCTTGCCACCCCATACTGTGTAGCAAACTCTGTGGCGCTCATCTCTATGCCATCCAGCTCAAAACTTACTACGCGCAGTGCGCCTTGCCCGCAAATAGCGTATGCCTTGCCTTCCTTGACGTAGAAGGCTGGTGTCTCACCCGTTGCAGCGCAAGTTGTGACCAGCGTTTGCAAGATGCGCATGGATTTGCCCAAAAGTTGGGTAGTCGCACCCGGATATGGCGGTGCCACAGCACGCACCAAGTTGTGAATGCTGCGCGCGTCTTGTGACCAGTCAATAATGCCATCCTCCGGTTTGCGTCCACCGAAATATGCACCTTGGCTCAAATCCTGCTTCACTGGTTTTGCTGTACCTGCAAGTAGCGCTGGCAAGCAAGCATTCAGCGCGATTTCAGCCGCCACGGTGACTTTTTGAAATACTTCGAATGCAGTGTCATCAGGCAATATTGGTACGGCCTGCTGCGCTAACACAGCGCCGTTGTCCGGTTTTTCAGTCATGTAATGCAGTGTAGCGCCAGTTTCTGTTTCACCTTTAATTATGGCCCAATTTACCGGCACCCGGCCTCGATATTTCGGTAGCAGCGAGCCATGCATGTTGAGGGCACCATGTTTAGGAATTTTCAGCAACTCGCGCTTAAACATTTCGCGATAATAGAAGGAAAAAAGAAAGTCTGGTTGTAGCGCTCGAATCTGCTCAAGCACTTCCACCGTATTCGGATTGTCCGGTGTGATGACCGGAATGCCATGTAGCACGGCCAACTCGGCCACGCTGGCAAACCAGATATTTTCTTTCGGGTTATCACGATGAGTAACCACCAGCGCCACCTCCATGCCATGCGCCAGCAATACAGACAGGCAACGAACACCCACGTTATGGTAAGCAAAAGCTACCACGCGCGTCATTCAGTCTTGTCCAATATAGCTTGGATCAGATAGCGCGGACGATGGCGCACTTGCAGATAAATGCGGCCGATGTATTCCCCCAGCAGACCGATGCCGAACAGGGTGAGACCGATCAGGAAAAAAGCGACGGCGAACAGGGTAAATAGCCCTTCCGCTTCGGGGCCGACAAACAGGCGACGCATCAGTAGAAAGATCACGAAAAATGCAGACATCAATGAAATTGTAATTCCAGTCATGGAGAACCATTGCAGGGGCACAACAGAAAATCCGGTCATTAGGTCAAAATTAAGTCGAATCAGACTGTACAACGAATATTTTGATTCACCCAACGCACGCTCCTCATGTTCTACCATCACCTCGGCGGGATTGCGAGCAAAAGTATAGGCCAGAGCCGGAACAAAAGTGTTCACCTCTTTACAACTATTGATCGCATCAATGAGGGGACGGTCGTACGCGCGCAACATGCAGCCCTGATCAGTCATTTTAATATTCGTAATACGTTCGCGCAGCCGATTCATGGCGCGTGAACCCACATGCCGCCACCAGCTATCATTGCGCTGCTTACGGATTGAACCGATGTAATCGTAACCCTCATCCATCTTGGCGAGCAGCTTGGCTATCTCTTCCGGCGGATTTTGCAGGTCGGCGTCCAGCGTCACCACGCGCTCACCGCGCGCATGCTCGAAACCCGCAGTGATCGCCATGTGCTGACCGAAATTGCCATTGAACAGGATCACCCGCGTTACATCTTGGCGGCGCTGGAATTGCTCGCGCAGGATGGCTGCCGAACGGTCACGGCTACCATCATTTATAAACACGATCTCGTAGCTAATACCGAGATTATCCAGTGTCGGATATAAACGATCGAACAAGGTCTGCAGACCTTCTTCTTCGTTATAAACAGGAATGACGACGGAAAGTTGGGGGGTGCTCATGGCGCAGCATTTTACCTCAGAGGGTGAGGTTAGCGAAATTGGGAATAGATATAAGCAAAATAAGGTATGGCCAGCAGCAGAGCGCGCGTTAATTCTTCAATACTTCACACATCGCAACGCACGCGCGCTCGACATCGCTTTCATTCATCGCCGCAAACATTGGCAAGGAAACGATTTGACGCCCAACACGCTCTGCAATTGAGAACATGCCTTCCTTAAAACCCAGTGCTCGATACAGTTTGAACAGGTGAATAGGGGCATAGTGATATCCGATGCCGATGTTCTTGTCTTTCATGCGCGCCATGAAATCAGCACGGGCGATGCGCTCCGGCAGAACTACCTGAAACAAATGCCAGTTGGTGTTTTCAAAATCAGCCGGAGGCAATTGCGCGCCAGTTTGCGCTTCGAAATCTTTACCGAGTGTCGCGAAATAATGCCGCGCCAATTTACGTCGTTGCGCGGTAATAACATTTAATTGAGCGAACTGGCCCAAGCCGATGGCGGCGGCGATGTCGGTCATGTTGAATTTGCCGCCCAGCACGTCCACTTCAATGCCGTCGTAGCCGCTCCGCGTGACACCTTGCAGCCGATATTTTTCGGCGAGTGCGGCTTCCTCCGCGTTGTTTAGCACCAGACATCCGCCTTCCGATGTGGTGATATTCTTGTTGGCCTGGAAGCTGAACGACACGAAATCGCCGAACGAGCCGATGGGCTTACCCTGCCATGTCGAACCGATGGCTTGCGCGGCATCTTCGACCACGCGCAATTTATATCTGGCAGCTATCTTATAGAGGCGATCCATATCCACCGGTTTGCCCGCCAAATAGACCGGGATGATTGCCTTGGTACGCGGCGTGATTGCCGCCTCAACCTTGTCCAGATCAATGTTACGCGTGACCGGATCAACGTCAGCGAACACCGGGGTTGCGCCGACTTCGAGTATAACGTTGGCTGTAGCCACCCAAGAAATCGGCGTAGTGATGACTTCGTTGCCATGGCCTATACCCGCAATACGCAGGGCGATTTCCATGGTGCAGGTGCCGGAATTGAAGGTGCGCACCGGACGTCCACCGAAATATTCAGAGAGTTGCTTCTCGAATTCCTGCACCTTGGGGCCACTGGTAATCCAGCCGGAACGCAAGGTTTCCGCTACAGAAGCAATAGTAGCCTCATCAATTGATGGACGAGAAAACGGAAGAAATTCGTTCATGCTCGGGAAATAATGACGACGCCCAGAATGATAACGCTGATGCCGGCCACTTTAGCCGGATTGATTGATTCGTTAAAAAGCCACCACGCCGCCACCGCATTTACAACATACCCCATAGACAGCAGCGGATAAGCAATACTGACCTGCACGCGTGATAGCGCCAGTATCCAGATCACCACGCTTAGCGCATAACAGGCTATTGCCCCGATAATGTGCGGCTCGGTGGCAAGACGCACACCGATTGGCAGGACGTTGCTGCGACTGAATTCGAAATAGCCAATGCTGTTGGTTCCGGCCTTGATCATGAGTTGCGCAGCAACATTGAGCATAACGCCAGCGAAAATCAGGCCGAAGCTGATCAGGTTCATGGCTTGGTCACGACAATGTGTTGCGTGTCCTCGAAAATAATCTTCATTGCCAAACCTTGCTGAGTAAGTTGTGGGTATAACTGAACCGGCATGATCGCCAGCGCTGCTGGTTGCTTATCCCATATTTTCGCGAAGCTGGCGATATCTGGTATCCAGCGCTGCGGCTCCTGCATAATACCGAATCCCATTTCATTCTGATAGTCAACCAAGGTGAAGGTGCGCTTCAGATAAAACGGCAGAGTCTGCTCGTAGGTGCCCACTGAATACAATGGGGTATCGGGCTTGACATAGGGGCGGATCGACTCGGCAATGTGGTATGCAGAACGCCACCTGGCCACAGTATTATGCCCGGATAAAACAATTTGCACGCCTATCAGAGAGCTTAATGCCACCACCAGTACTGCCAGAGATTTTTTTCTGCGTGCCAACAACACCATGCTGGAGATCAGCCCAAACAGATAAACCAGTGCTGCCACCACGGCCCAAGTTGCATAATCGCTATACATTTCTATTTTTAGCGGTGTCTCTGCCAGTAGCTTTGTAAACGGTGCGAACCCCAACGTCGCCACCGGCACCAGCAAGACAGGAGCGAGTTGCCACAGCAATACTCGCTCGCGTATCTCGGCCAGCCGTTTCCCCATTAATAATGCCAGAGCCGGAAACATCGGCAGCAAATAAGACGGTAGTTTTGATCCGGACACCGAAAAGAAGGCATAAATGAACACCACCCATATCAGTAGAAATCGTTCTGGGTTAAATGCCGTGCCGATATGCGCCGCCGCTTTCCAAGTGCGTAGCAAGGTATCGAACATTAAAATAGTCCACGGCAACATGCCTGCCAGCAGAATGGGAATAAAATAGTACCAAGGTTGATAACGCCCCAAATCCTTGGTAGAAAATCGCGTGTAATGCTCGTAAATGAAGAAACGCTCGAAGAATTCCGGATTGGCTTTCATCACCAGAATGAACCATGGTGCAGTGACAAGCAGAAACAGTAGTAGTCCAGTCACCAGATTGAGACGTTTCCATGGTGCCAGGTCGCGCTGCAACACAGAATAAATCACCAGCGCGGCAGCTGGCAGCACCAGCCCTATCAGCCCCTTGCTCAATACTGCCAACCCCAAAGCCGTCCATGCGCAATAGAGCCAATTGCGCCGGGTACGAGTATCGGCTTTTGCCTGTTGACCAAGTAGCAGGCCGACGATGCCGAGGGTGAGGAAAAACGTGACACCCATATCGAGCGTATTGATATGCCCGATCGCCACATATAACAAACTGCTGCCAAGAATCAGGGTCGCATACTGTCCTGCTTCGCGCCCGAACAACCGCGTACCGGCAAACCACACCAATAACAACCCACAAAAACCGGTCAATGCAGGCCACAAACGTGAAGTCCATTGATGCTCGCCAAACAAGGTATATGCGGTCGCAGTCGCCCAATATTGCAGCGGAGGTTTCTCGAAATATTTCAGGTTGTTTAGGCGCGGCGTCACCCAGTCGCCGCTCACTACCATTTCGCGAGGAATTTCGGCGTAACGTCCTTCATCCGGCTTTATCAGCTTGCGGTATTCCAAAGTGCCAAACCAAATCACGACGACCATTAGCAATAGCCACCACCAGCGTTTGATCTCCATTTTTGCCATTAATGCACCAGCTTTCGTGTCATCAGCAGTAATGAAATACCAGTTGATTGTTTTTTTTCATGCACAAGTAAAAAATGGGCCGGAGGTCCAATTCTTTATGAACTATGCCTGGGTGTCAATTTCGTGTCCCATTAGCGGAGATAGAGCGGGCTAACTGGCTCTTGATACAGGATAATTCTTACCTAATCAACAAATGGCCCAGCAATTAAAAAGAAGGGTGTAAAAAGTTACGATGATAATACTTTCGCGAGACTTGCCCTTCTAAAAACCGCCCCCTGGAACAATTTATTCTCTTCTGATAATCGATGGGCGTAAAACACAAGTCACAAATTAATTGCTCAGCTATATCAGCAGCTCTTTTTAAGCTTTGCTTACAATACCATGACGACTTATTAAATCGTAGAGTGTTGGACGGCTAATACCGAGCAATTCGGCTGCCTTGGCAATATTGCCATTTACTCTCGCCAGCGCTTTCACCACGGCATTGTATTCAGCTTCATCACGTACCTGGCGCAAATTAATAGACTCTATCATTTTGGGTGAAGTCGACAGACCAATATCTTCTGTGCTTATTTGGGAGCCTTCAGCCATGATGACGGCACGCTTGATGCAGTTTTCCATTTCGCGCACATTACCTGGCCAAGAGTATCCTTCTATCATGGCCAGAGCCTCCTGACTAAAGTTTAGTGAAGAACGTCCCTCCTTGATGCTGAATTTGTTTTTAAAGTGATGTGCCAACAATGCGGCATCGCCCACACGCTCCCTCAGTGGGGGGATAGTGACTGCAATTTCGCTTAAACGGTAATAAAGGTCTTCTCGGAAGCGCCCTGCAACACTCAACTCCTTCAGATTACGATGTGTTGCGCAGATAATCCGTACATCAACAGGAATTTCCTGACGCCCCCCTATTCTCTCGATTACCCTTTCCTGCAAAAATCTGAGAAGTTTCGCTTGTAGAAGCATGGGCATATCCCCTACTTCATCAAGAAAAAAAGTACCTCCATCGGCAAGTTCAATTTTACCCAACGTCTGTTTGGCGGCCCCGGTAAACGCTCCCTTCTCATAGCCAAACAACTCGCTCTCCAGCAGATTTTCCGGGATTGCGGCGCAATTGATTGCCATGAAACGCTTCTCCTGCCGTGGACTCATCTGGTGCAGCGCTCTCGCCAACAGCTCCTTGCCAGTTCCGCTATCACCCAACAGCATGACCGAAGCGGAGGATGGCGCTACTTTCTCGATGCTACGGCACACCTTCAACATGCCGGGATCCCGACTGATAATACTAGACAAGGGAGAATCCGCCTGAATCTGTAAAATTCTGCGATTTTCCTGTTGCAGTGCGTGCAAATAAAATGCACGTTCAACCACTAACCCCAGCATCTCCGGGTCAAACGGTTTTTGATGAAAATCATAAGCACCCATGCCAATCGCTTTCACCGCATTGGCACGATCCTGATTTCCTGAAAGCACAATCAATTTGGTGTCAGGGGCAAGTGCAAGAATCTGTTGCAGGATTGCTAATCCTTCTGTAGCACCATCGGGGTCCGGAGGAAGTCCGAGATCCATGGTGATAACTGCAGGTTCATGCCGCCTGACCTGTGCAAGCGCACTCTCACGGTCTCCCGCCAACAGTACTTCATAAGCATCAAAATTCCAGCGCAATTGCTTTTGCAAGCCAAGATCATCTTCAATAACAAGCAGCTTTTTTTTATTTTGATTCATGGAATTATTCCTGCCGTTACACGGTATCCTTGACATCATCAACATGCCTATGAAGTGGCAAAATCACTCGGAAAGTAGTGCCGGTAGTTGGACGACTGGAGACTTCAATCTGGCCACCCAGTTCGTGGATATATTCACGACTCTCAAACATGCCAATTCCCATGCCTGCCGATTTTGTAGACTCAAAGGGCTTGAATAGACGTTCACGAATGAACTCCTCGCTCATACCTTGACCGGTATCATTGATTTCGACGACCACAAAAGCCTCCTGCTTCGAAATACGGATTGTTACTTTTCCATCCTTGGGTGTGGCTTCAACAGCATTCTGAATAATGTGTCCAATCACTCTCTCAAGGCGATCCCAATTAGCTACCACAACCAAGCCAGGATCTAGTATCTCAAGCTCAGGCTTAGGCTCAAAAGCAGACTTTAACGCCAATGTCTGCCGTAATAGTTTATCAATGAAAAGCGGTGCAGGATGCTCTATGGAAGAACCTCTACTCAATTTATGCAGAAGCAACTTCATTTTCTGGACAGAATAATCCAGTGTATCAAGCATATCTCTCTGAAATTCTGGATTATTCTTATGCTTTTCGGCATTGGAAAGTAATAACGATAACTGGGAAACTAAATTTTTCAGGTCATGCACTATAAAAGTCGACATGCGATTGAAGGATTCAAATTGACGAGCAATCATAAGAGCGTTAGTCGATTCCTGTTGTGCAAGATAACTCGCAGCTTGGCTACCAGCAATTTTGAGCAGATCAATCACTTCCCAATTTAACTTAATTCTACTCCTGGGCTGCGTCAGTATCATAAAGCCAAACAACCTCCCCAGCAGAATTAGGGGGACTATCAGCCAGCCTTTAGGTAAAACTCGTAACCATTGAGGAATAAAAATTGAGCTGTATTTTTCAGGAGTTAAGTCATATTCCTGCAGATCTATCACCCACTGCTTGCTTTCCAGAAACTGACAAAGGGAACCACTTGCCGATTCAGACTCATTCGGCAAACTCATATTCCACTGAGCCTCAGGTTCACAATTGCCAGATTCCCGGCTAATAAACAAAGCACCTCCGGGACTTTCCACGAGTGCTGCTACCGCTTGGATGGTGCGCTCGCCCAGTCCATGGCCGTGCTCGGAAAGTGTGCGCGTAAAGCCTAACCATTCCTCACGATAGTCATAATTGTAATTGTAAAAATGCTTACTGATGAATACCTTGAGCCATGAACGAAAAGCTCCCGAGAATAGTATGCCAACGAGCAAAGCTACTGCTCCGAACAAAAAAGTCACTTGCATGACGGCTCCCCAGCTCCCCCCGAAAAAACGAAGGTAATAGCCGGCAGCAGACATAGCCAGCAAATACAGAGCAGTGCCTAGCAGTGTTGCTGAATGAAATAAAATACGGCGCGATACCGAGATCCCCAATGACCACTGAGGATTACGTGCTGCCGACACGGCCACCAGAGGAACAATGAGGGCATCGACTGCTCCTCTGGCAGTCCAGATTTCCATATTAACTTGCCTGAACAACATGGCGTCGCTATATAAATAAAAATCGTAGGCGAACAGCCCCCCAATTCCAAAACAGGCGAACTTTATTCCCCATCGTCCTTTAGAGGGTGTATTCCGGTAAAGTTGTTCCACCAAGAGCATGCCCATAACCGCCATTATTACGCGGCCAACGATGTCCGTCATAAAACCCGTCTCTCCTTGAGGAGGCTCAAGTTTCCAATAGGTATAAATATTCACGAACAAGAGCACAAAATAAAACGCTACGATACCAACCACATAGGGTTTAAGTCTAAATTTAAACGGTGGTGAAGAATTTGTTTGTTGGAAAGGCCCCAACAACATTAGCAGAAAGATAGACCACCCTGCATTTCGTAGAATTTCCAGGATGTCTGTCAGCAGCGGTAAAGAAATTCCTCTGGCTGCCTGATAAGCAATCAATGCTGCCCAAAACGCGGTCATCACACAGGCAATTGTCAGTGCTGTCCCGAAAATACGGGCACGCCAACTGGTCAACAATAGAACGGTTAGCATAAAAAATGCTACAGCGGCTATGCCATAGCTATATGCAGTGATGCTTGTCAACATTTACGCTTGTTCCATTGGGTTATCTGCTGCCCTTGCCCAATATAACAACCTGGAAAGTATCGATCAATATAAGTACGTCCAGAAACAAGCTATTGTTTTTCACATAGTACAAGTCATATTGGAGCTTTTGAATAGAATCCTCAACTGAGGCCCCATACTGGTAGCGTACTTGAGCCAAGCCCGTTATTCCCGGTTTAATACTGTGCCTCACGTTATAATAAGGAACTTCATCGCTGAGCTGCTTTACAAAAAAAGGCCTCTCCGGGCGTGGCCCAACGAAGCTCATTTCCCCTTTAAAAACGTTTAGAATTTGTGGAAGCTCGTCGATTCTAAGTTTGCGAATGATACGTCCCACTTTCGTCGTACGTGAGTCATTTGCAGCCGCCCATTGAGGGTTCATCCCTTTCTCTGCATCATTTCGCATACTACGAAACTTCAGCACCATAAAAGTATGGCCATCCATGCCAACTCGTTCCTGTTGGTAAAAGACTGGAGTTCGGTCTTCAAAATAAATGCACAGCGCTGTAATCAGCATCACCGGAAACGAAACAATCAAAATAATAGTGCTGGCGAATAAATCGAAAATTCTTTTAATAAAAGATCGCAGGAAACTCTGGTCAAACCCACCACCAAAAACCAACCAACTTGGTTGAAGAGAATCCACCCTGATTTGACAAGCCTCACGTTCAAAAAAAGACGCTGCATCGGTCACTTTAATCCCATTTAATTTGCATACCAATAATTCCTGAATGGGGAAACTTTCACCTCGTCGATTATTTACCGCGACAATGACCTCATTCGCGTTATATTTGTTTGTCAAACTTATTAATGAATTTCCAGTAGGCAAAACAGTAGACGGTAGAGTACAACTTGTTTCGCCTGGCAACTGAACAAATCCAACGATATTATATTTATGGTAGCTAATATTATGCATGGCCAGATCACTACATTCCTTTGCCAACGTACCGCACCCTATAAAAATAATTCGTGACTCTAAAAACTTCAATTTGAATAATTGATAAAAAATAATCCTCACCAATAAAATCAAACAAACAGCAATAATAATTACGAGGCCTAAAATACCGCGGCCAATATAAATATCTGGCACTATATAAAATACCAACGTTATGATGCCGAATCCCAAGGCAAAGGAAGGCATGAGCCGGAGAAAGGTATTTCTTATATCCTCTCTATAATTATGTTTATACATGCCAAAAGCACTCATACTGAAAACCATCACTAATGCAAATGCACAAGCCGTCAGGAAAAAATTCTCCATCTTGACGAAATATGGAAAGTCGCTATCAAAGAACCGAATAGTCGCCCCAAGATAGACTGAGGCTATAAAAACAAGAGTTTCAACAAAAAGCAGAATGGACACTATTTTGGAGACATAGTGATTGGAAATCCTAAACAACATTAAAATTTACTCCAAAAAATTTGCTCGTATCATTACGTCACGCTCACATCATATCGACTTTTGCAGAAAGAACATTAGGGATGTTAATAAACCGATAATGTAAGAATAAGATTGAAGCTTTCCAGCATATCTGCTAGATTCAAAAAATCATGATAATAGCAAAGTGAGTTTAGTATGGACGTTGTTGCCGTAGTTGGGCTTGGCTATGTAGGTTTACCTCTGGCTGTAGAGTTTGGGAAAAAACAACGAACTATCGGGTTCGATCTCTCCGCTACCAAAATCGAGAGCTACAAACGGCACATTGATCCAACCGGAGAGTTGTCAACCGAAAACCTGCGGGCGGCGATCCAACTTACGGTCAGCTCCGCCCCATCCGAATTATCTCTTGCCGACTATATTGTAATCGCAGTTCCTACACCCGTTGATAGTGCCCATCAGCCGGATTTCTCTCCTCTTGTTGGCGCCAGCAAAACGGTCGGGGAAAATATGAAGCGCGGCGCAATCATTATCTATGAATCCACAGTTTACCCTGGTGCTACTGAGGAAATATGCATTCCAATTCTGGAGAAACACTCTGGTATGGTATGGAAAAAGGATTTTCATATTGGATATTCTCCAGAAAGAATCAATCCCGGCGATAAAGAACGTACCCTCACTTCCATTGTAAAAATTGTATCAGGAGATGATAACGAAACTTTGGAGAAAGTCGCAAAGCTTTACGAAACCATCATCAGTGCTGGTGTACACAGAGCATCCAGCATCAAGGTCGCAGAAGCAGCAAAAGTGATCGAAAATACCCAACGTGACCTGAATATTGCATTAATTAATGAATTGGCCATTATTTTCGATAAACTTGGAATTGACACGCTGCAGGTACTGCAGGCCGCAGGCACCAAATGGAATTTTCTCCCATTCCGTCCTGGACTGGTCGGTGGACACTGCATTGGCGTAGACCCTTACTATCTTACCCACAAAGCAGATATGATTGGCTATCATCCCCAAGTGATACTGGCGGGGCGCCGAATAAATGATGGAATGGCAAAATTTATTGCGGAAAAAACCGTGAAGGAAATGATCCGGGCCGGCCTCAATGTAAAAGGCTCAAAAGTGAACATACTCGGTTTGACGTTCAAGGAAAATTGTCCTGACTTGAGGAATTCGAAGGTTATGGACATCATTCACGAACTCCGGTCCTACGGTGTAGAAGTTCATATCCATGATCCTGTGGCAACCATTAAAGATGCTCTTCACGAGTATGGCTTGGAACTTGTAACTTGGGAAAACCTGCCACGCGCAGATGCACTTATTGCGGCAGTTTCACACCGTGAATTTCTTACCAGACCGCTTGCCGACTTCCAATCAAAAATTGTTTCAAATGGTTGTTTTATTGATGTTAAATCTCATTTTGATCAGACCGCTCTACGCGCAGCCGGACTTAACGTCTGGAGACTCTAGATAAAAGTGGTTGCAACATCCAATACTTGACGAACATCAACGCACTAAACAATATTAGGGGCATCAAAACCACTGCATCTCAACGTTGCCTGAATTGGCCTAGCCTTCTTGAAACCTTCCACCAAGCTATATGACCATTGACATTTCCGAATCTATATCCCCCAATAAGAAATGCATTTGGTATTGTGGTGCAAAGTGGTTTAAGGCCTTGGAAGAATGTGTACACTTTGCTTCCAATTTAGCGTTACTGTCTTATCAATTTAAAGCCACCACGAAATTCAAAGGAAAAAAGTTATGCCAAACATAAACAGGCAAAAAATAACAGCTGTTATAATTTCAGGAACGATCCTGTTCATGGGGGGCATGACCGCCTGCGGCAAAACTCAGACTTCCGAAACACTCGTTAATGAAGCCAAACAGTACCAACAGAAGGGCGACAACAAAGCCGCTATCATCCAACTAAAAAATGCGTTACAAAAGAACCCGGATGATGTAGAAGCCCGTTTTCTCTTAGGCACCATCTACAATGAAATAGCAGATTTCCCATCAGCCGAGAAGGAACTCCGCAAGGCTTTGAGCTTGGGCATGAACCCCGCCAAGGTATTTCCTGACTTGGGAAAGACCTTGCTCAGCCAAGGGAAGTTCCAAATAGTTCTGGATGAAATAAAACAGATCCCAGGGGAAAAAGAATCTGCTGAAATATCAAGCTTGCGCGGTAATGCTTACCTGGCCTTAGGCAAAGGCCATGAAGCCAAGGAATCGTTTGAGCAGGCCCTAAAGAATAAGCCTGATTTCCCGGACGCGCTCATCGGGCTAGCCAAGCATTCGATTACGGAGAAAAATATTGATGCTGCAACTCGTTTCTCCGAGCAAGCTGTAACCAAAAATCCACAAAACACGGATGTTTTGCTCTTTAAAGGCGATCTTCTGCGCGCCCAAGGAAAAATCGAGCCCGCTCTTGCCGCTTATGACCAAGTTATAAATTTACAGCCGGACAATAACTCAGCGCATATCAACAAAGCCTTCTTGGAAATTAATACAGGGAAATTCGATGTAGCCAAAGCAGATATTGACGCGGCACGCAAAACATCGCCGAACAATCTAACTATAATCTATGCGCAAGCACTACTTGATTTCCGCCAAGGGAAACATGCTGCAGCATTGGAATCTCTGCAGAAGGTTCTGCGTGTAGCACCAGAGCATATGCCTAGCGTTCTGCTGGCAGGAGCCGTGCAGTTAGCGCTTGGATCATTACCGCAAGCCGAACAACACTTGAAAAAATACCTGGAGAATGATCCAGGTAATCTCTACGCTCGTAAATTGATGGTATCCACATTATTGAAAAGCCGCCGGACAAAAGACGCAATCGATGTATTGTCGCCAGCGCTTAAAGTCGCGCAACAAGATGATATCCAACTGTTTGCTCTCGCGGGTGAATTATATATGCAGGCTGGAGACTACACAAAGGCGACGGAATATTTTACAAAGGCCAGCGCGCTTGCTCCGAAAGCGGCAGAACTTCACACCGCTTTGGGCTTGAGCAAGCTGGCGCTAGGTGAGAATGATCGCGCAGTGGCCGAAATGGAAACGGCAGCAGCATTGGACACCAAATCACCCAAGGCAGGTGTCTTGCTGGTGATGACTCACCTCCGTCTTAAGGAGTACGATAAAGCACTCACAACGGCAAAAGCCCTTGAGAAAGAACAGCCTGACAACCCCATTGCCCACAACCTGAAAGGTGCTGCCTACCTAGGCAAAAATGATAGCCCTGCCGCACGCGCGAGCTTTGAAAAAGCACTTTCCATCCAACCCACTAATTTTCCTGCTGTGATGAACCTTGTGCAACTTGACCTTCGTGACAAGAAGCCAGAAGTAGCCAAAAAGCGCCTTGAGGCCATTCTCGAAAAAGACAAGAAAAATTCTCAAATCATGACTGCACTGGCCAATCTTGCGCTCTCCCAAGGACAGGCCAAGGAAGCTACCACTTGGCTGGAGAACGCCAGCAAGGAAAACCCGGACGCATTGCAACCGGCCATGCTACTGGCAGCTCATTATCTACGCATAGGTGAAAAACAAAAAGCACTCACTCTCGCCCAAAAACTTCAAGGCTCCAACTCCAGCAACCCAGGGATTTTGAATATTCTGGGACAAGCCCAATTCGCCAACGGCGATAAGCCAGCCGCTTTGGCAACCTATAACAGACTTGCCGCCATAACGCCGGATTCCGCCCCTGCCCAATTCCTCATCGCCGCCGTTCACATGGCAATGCAAAACCAGCCGGCAGCCTCGGATGCCCTCAAAAAGGCACTGTCATTGCAACCGGACTATCTGGAGGCGCAATTGGCTCTAGCCTCTCTAGAGGCCAGCAAAGGAAATTATGAACAAGCACTCACAATTGCCCGGCAGATTCAGAAAAAAAGCGAGAAATCACCCATAGGCTACGTGCTGGAAGGCGATGTGCTGATGGCTCAAAAAAAACCTGATCTTGCGGTAAAGGCCTATGAACAAGCATTCACTATCAGCAAAAGTGGACCACTGATTGTGAAGTTGCATTCATCTCTCAGCCACGCAGGGAAAGGCAAAGAAGCAGGCTCCCGCTTGACCCAATGGCTGAAGGAACACCCTGCCGATACTGAAACTCGGATCTACCTTGCCGGGACCTATCTTGCTGAAAAGAAAAATAAGGAAGCCACTGAGCAATACGAGACCATTCTGCGCCAAGAGCCCAAATACGTTCCGGCACTGAACAACCTGGCTTGGCTTTATCAGCAGGAAAAAGACCCCCGCGCCTTGGAGTATGCCGAAAAAGCTAATCAATTAACACCGGAGAATCCCGCGATACTGGACACCCTAGGTTGGATACTGGTGGAGCAAGGCAACACATCACGCGGTCTGCCACTTCTGCAAAAGGCAAGTTCATTGGCACCGAAAGCTGCGGAAATTCAATATCATCTGGTACTTGGATTGGTTAAATCAGGCGACAAGACTAAGGCGCGTAAGGAACTTGAGCAATTACTCGCTACAGGAAAGACTTTTTCCAAGATCGATGAGGCTAGGGTATTGCTGAAGCAAATGCAATGAGCAATAAAACAGTTTATGTGTGACAATATGAATTAGATTGTCGACTTGTCCACGCTAATTTTTTGGGCAATCTGAGTTTAATCCTAGCCCGCTTGTTTTAACCCGTAAATCTGATACCTTTGTCCGCTGGTGAGCTGCGTATATTTCTTCATCTGCCCTTCTTTATATTGGTCGCTTAAGTAGTTCCGATATTAACGCAGCTTGCCACGTGAATTTACTTATAAAAGTTGCACTTCAAAGTTTGAATTCGCTATATGTCGTCAGTTGGAGACATATAATATCCATATAAATCAATTGCATTAAAATAATTGATTAATGTTGTCGTTATATGGCTACAATATAAAAATTAACATTATATAATTTTCATTTATTATCATTAACTATTTATATGGTCTGTGCGATACCGCACTTTGCACGCCATCGCAGCACAGACCATATATAACATAATAATGTTGGCATAGATATTGCTTGTTGATAATGTGTTTGTCCTATCAACTTTCAAAGGAGTGAGAACCAATATGACTACGTTGTTAATGCCTATTTCTCCAATAGCTGATAAGCACCCAAAACCTTTTGTATTTAAAGATTGGTACAACAAAATGGTTAATGACGACAGCCCCATTGTTACCTTCGAATCCCCCCACCGAATGCATGATATGGGTATCGGCGAAACAACGTCTGATGATGTTCGTGATCATCCCATCGATAATCAGCTATTTAATATTCGGATGGTCAATTCTGATGGACGACGCGAAGCGGCGAGCTTACTCATTAATAAAAAATATGCGTGGAGGGGATATTCGATTGACTCTCCCTTGGATAAGGTGCCGAATAGAATAACTTTGGTGGCTGAAACCGGCGGAAAAACCGTCGGCACTATGACGCTTTGTCTTGATGGTGAAATCAAATTACCTGCAGATGAAAACTTTCGAGACAAGCTTGATGAACTTCGCGCACAGGGATGTAGACTATCTGAGCCATCTAGATTGGCAATTGATGATAACGTACCTAAACGAGTTTTTGCTTCATTAATCCATATTGCATATATATACGCGCACAACATCCTTGGTTTTACTGATTGGGTAATAGAAGTTAATCCACGACATGCCATGTTTTATAAGAAAATGCTCGGTTTTAAAGAACTTGGAGAGGAAAGGGTTTGTACTCGAGTTAATGCGCCTGCCGTGCTACTTAAGCTGGAACTTAAATATATGTCAGAACAAATCCAAAAATTCGGTGGCTTGATGGAGAAACATGGCAAGGAAAAATCATTTTATCCATACTTTTTCCCGAGATGGGATGAGCCAGGTATCACCAACAGGCTCATGACTGGAAGAACCTAAAAGCTTATAATGTATTGTATATTAACAGAACTAACTAAATACTCATGTAAACAAATGCCAGATAATTAATTGTATTTTCATGAGTAACTATTTAAATTTAAAAAACTATCGAGGATTATTGAATGAATGAGCAAGCATAGCTCCTAGAGGTTTGTAATAAAAACACCAATTCATTTTTATAAAGTGGGCGGTATGGTACATAATGAACATTGAAAATATTAATGGCTTTTTCATTATGGATGCATTTCTAAAGCCAACTTGGTCCGTTGAAGCACACATTTTCTGGGGTGACAATTGCCTGATGCGCCCATTGCTTCCAGAAACAACTCGCTTTCGGGGACCAACACCTAAGAGACATCTCTAAAAATTCAGTTGCCTCCGAAAAGACGCGAATCCAGCTTATTGATTAAACGAGATTTTCGCTTTAGCGGGAACGACGTAACCAAATATTTATAGGGGTCTCTATAAATGACTAATGCTTTTTCCTACCATCAAGCCTTCTCCCGCAACATTGGCTGGGTAACCACCGGAGAGCAGGAAGTACTACGGCATAAAAGGATTGCCATTGCGGGTATGGGGGGCGTAGGTGGATTCCATCTTCTGACGCTCGCCCGGCTCGGGGTGGGAGCCTTCCATATCGCCGATTTTGATTCGTTCGACCAAGTCAACTTCAACCGCCAGGTCGGCGCAACAGTATCCACCCTAGGCAAACCAAAGACAGATATATTGGCTAGCATGGCCAAAGACATCAATCCCGAAATTGACCTGAAAATTTTTCCAGAAGGGGTTAACCAAAATAATTTGTCGGATTTCTTTACAGACGTCGATCTGTATGTAGATGGCCTCGATTTTTTCGCATTTTCAGCCCGACAAGCGATCTTTGCGGCCTGTGCCAGTCTCGACATCCCCGCTATTACAGCCGCGCCTCTGGGCATGGGCGCTGCGCTTCTGAATTTTCTACCTGGAAGCGTGACATTTGAAGAATATTTCCAATGGGCTGATTTACCTGAAGAGGAAAAAGCGCTTCGCTTCCTGCTCGGGTTGTCGCCTGCCGGTCTGCACGCCTGCTACCTGACCGATCCCTCTACCATAAACCTGGCAGAGCGCCGCGGACCATCAACAATCATGGGATGTCAACTGTGCGCTGGGGTAGCGGCCACGGAGGCGCTTAAGATTTTACTCAACCGGGGCAAAGTGCTTGCCGCTCCTCACGGTCTCCAATTCGATGCCTATCGCAACAAATTAGTCCGCACATGGCGCCCAGGCGGAAACAGCAACCCCCTCCAATGGTTAGGTCTTTCGATTGCAAGACGGCGACTAAGCATGAAAAATGGTGTGACTTCCGTCGAAACAACGGAAAGCTTAACCCGCGGCACCGCTGTGCCACTCCCATCAACGGTGGCTAAGGAAATGACTCCACCAACCGTCATCGAACAAATTCTCGACCTTGCTCGCTGGGCGCCGAGCGGAGACAACACCCAGCCTTGGCGCTTCGAGATCGTTGACGACCATCATGTAGTAGTGCATGGGTTTGATACCCGCAGCCACTGCGTATATGATCTGGATGGCCGCCCAAGCCAGATCTCGCTCGGCGCGTTACTCGAAACCATTTCCATCGCGGCGACCAAGCATGGCTTTCTTGCAATAATCACGCGCCGCGTAGAAATGCCTGCAACCACGCCAACCTTTAATGTACGTTTCGTACCTGATCAAAACCTGAAGCCCGATCCTCTCATTCCTTGTATCCCGTGCCGTAGTGTACAACGCCGCGCCATGCGGACCCGCCCGCTGAGCCTAAAGGAAAAGGAAGCGCTGGCAGCGGCAATCGGGGAGAATCACACCATTCTGTGGCTTGAAGGGACGGCCAAGCGATGGGCAGTTGCGCGGTTGATGTTCAACAACGCCAAGCTGCGCCTCACCCTGCCCGAAGCCTATCAAGTACACCGGGACATCATTCAGTGGAACTCCCGCTTCAGCGAAGATCGAGTTCCGGATCAAGCGCTTGGGTTGGATTCCGCGACGCTGCGCTTGATGCACTGGGTGATGCAAAGCTGGAGACGTGTCGATTTTTTTAACACTTTTCTGGCAGGTACGCTGGCGCCCCGGATTCAGATGGATCTCATCCCCGGCATCGCTTGTGCCGCGCATTTCATCATTCTTGCGCGCGAAGCGCCCAAAGGCGTCGACAACTATATTGATGCCGGGCGAGCGGTGCAACGCTTTTGGCTGACGGCAACAAAGCTTGGGCTGCAGCTCCAGCCCGAAATGACGCCACTTATTTTTTTCAGGTACGCACGCGACGGCATCCAATTTTCAAAGGCACCACAGATGTTCGGCGAGGCGCAGAAAGTCGCCAAGCAACTAAACCAGCTTGTCGGAGAAAAGAACAGCTCACTGGCCGTATTCATGGGGCGCATCGGTGCGGCATCGGCCCCCGAAGCCCGATCCCTGAGACTCTCCCTCGATCACTTGAAGTGGGATGGCAAACCCATCCAACCTGAAGAAGTGGGCGATCAGGAGCCAATTTCCTAACCATGGGCCAGTCAGCCGACAATTCCCGCGCACTCATGTCCGGCAAACGGCGGATCCTGTTCATTGCCGAAGCCGTGACATTGGCCCATGTGGCAAGATTGCTGGCCTTAGCGCAATCACTGGACCGCTCGCGATACGAAATCTGCTTTGCCTGCGACCCGCGCTATAACAGCCTGATCGGTATACCGGATTTCCCGGTGCGTGCCGTGAAAACCATCCCTAGGGAGCACTTTTTTGCGGCATTATCCAAAGGCTCCCAAATTTATGACGCCGATACGCTCGACAACTACGTCAAAGAAGACGTTCAGCTCATCAAGGAGTTCAACCCTTCCCTAATTGTGGGTGACTTCCGCCTCTCGCTGAGTGTAAGCGCCAGAATCACTGCGACTCCCTACGCCACCATCACCAACGCCTATTGGAGTCCTTACGCCAAGATCCGCTATCCGGTCCCGGAAATCCCCCTTACCCGCGCCGTGGGAGTATCGCTGGCACAACTGCTCTTCGATTTTACCCGCCCGCTCGTATTTGCTATCCACTCGCTCCCCCTGAATCGGCTTAGAAGACGCTACGGCCTGCCCAACCTGAAAACTGACCTCCGGCATGCCTACACCGACGCCGATTACACCCTGTATGCCGACCTCCCCGATCTGGTTCCAACTTCAACCTTGCCGGCTCATCACGCCTTTATCGGCCCCATACTGTGGTCCCCAGAGGTAACGCAGCCCAGTTGGTGGAACGCGGTTCCCACAGACAAACCCATTGTTTACCTAACCTTGGGAAGCTCCGGCCAGAGCGGATTGCTGCCCACCATTTTTCAATCCATGGCCAAGCTGCCGGTTTCTGTGATTGTGGCAACTGCCGGTCAATTTGCTCCAACAGAAGTGCCTGACAACATATTTATCGCTGACTTCCTTCCCGGCAGCGCAGCCGCCGCACGTTCCCAGCTTGTCATCTGCAATGGCGGCAGCCCAACCTGCTACCAGGCACTGGCCGCAGGCGTCCCGGTAGTAGGGATCGCAAGCAACCTTGATCAATACATGAACATGGCCTTGGTTCAAGATGCTGACGCCGGTATAATGATTAGGGCAGGCAAAGCATCCGCAGCCGTGGTCAGGAAATCGGTGGAAAACCTGCTGGACTCCATGTCGGCCAAACGAAGTGCGGAAAGGCTCCAGCTCGCCATTAAGAAATACACGGCGTCGGGACACTTTACCGCATTCATTGAAAAAATCTATGAAAACGGCTGATCTACTTTGGATTGCGAGCCAACTGTAAGATACTATCATCGTAGGTACTAAAGTGGCGGAGCGACCCTGGGCTGCGGGGTGCAACAGCGAGAACCCTTATTGCCGGAGATCGCCAGCACTTTGACCGTGTAGCAGCAGATCGCACAACCACTCACCTCAGGGATAGACGAAACATGCGGACACCCACACCGTTTGGCGCGTCCAGCAAGATGGCGGCTTGAGCGCTATAGCTATATTGGTACTCAACTCAATAAAATCCTGGCGAGAACAGACAGACTGGACATGGTCAACATTAAATCAGGAGGCTCATGACATGCGCAAGATTACAGCTGCCCAAATCTTTGTATTTTTGCTCCTGTTGGTGCTGGTAATTGCCCTTGGCATTGGCACCACTTGGATGGTGTTGGGCAAGGCCCCCTTGGGCGATTTTCGGGGCCTGACCCTTGCATTCGCCTGCCTGATCTTTTTCTACGCCTACGCCATCCTGGCTTATCGCCTGTTTATGACGGCGTTTCCGCTCCAAGCCGGCGACATACCCGAAAAATCTCAACAGGAGTTCATCTATCACGTTTATGTGCTGTTTTACTTGATATTATTCTATCCCATCATGCGCAGCGGCTTCATGCCGGCACCACTGATGCGCCTATTCTATTTGGCGCTTGGAACACATTTGGGAACAAACACTTACTGCCAAGGGATCATTCATGATCCTCCGTTCGTGGAAATCGGAAACAATTCGACTGTCGGTCAGTACGCCATCCTAGTACCCCATGTCATCGAGGGGGCACGCCTAGCCCATTTTCCCATTCACGTCGGCGACGGCGTAACCATAGGCGCCCACTCTTCGATTCTATCCGATGTTGTAATTGGCGATAACGCGATCGTTGCCACCGGTGCGGTGGTCACCAAGGGAACACGAATCGGAGCGGGGGAAATCTGGGGCGGCGTACCAGCAAAACGGCTGAAATAGCTTGGCAGCGCAGCACATAACAAGACACGAACCGAAACCAGGAAGAAAAAAGCATTTCCACAGAATGCACCATGGAATCGCTCGACATGCCATAACTTACCTTACGGCAAAGTTTACACCTGCTGGACATTAATGTGTGACTTGTCTGCAAGCCCAACAACGCTTAAGCTTGTTTTAGACTTAAATCTCAAGACAGTCGCTGGTCCCTTAATTTACGAGTTAAATTACCTCCGGCAAAGCCGGAGGCTTATTGGGTGAGCCCCTCAAAGGGGCCAATAAACCGTGAGCCGACCAAGGCGGCTACAGCCCTAGTTTCATCTGGTCGTAACGCTCATCCTCTTCCTCTTGGTTGCGAATGTACGTTCTAACCATCGCTTCATCGAACCCAACTGTTGAGACGAAATATCCACGAGCCCAAAATACTTCGCCAGTGAAATTCTGCTCTCGCCCTCCGAAACGCCTTGCTATCGCTGTCGCACTTTTGCCCTTGATGTACCCCACCACATTCGACACCGCATGCTTTGGCGGTATGCTGATGCATATGTGAACGTGGTCTCCCATCAAGTGCCCTTCTACTATCTGCGCTTCCTTGTGTTTCGCCAACTCCCGGAATATCTCTCCAAGGTGCTGGCGCAGCACTCCGAATATTCGCTTCTTGCGCTTCTTCGGGATAAATACTACGTGGTACAACAGTCCCATCTCGGGTGGCTTAAACTCTGGTACTCTTTCATCGTGAATCTCCATCTCTTAGTCGAGATTACAGATTCACTCTCACCGAGGTATAGGTCAAACCTTTGTGAGTCCCCCGGCAGAGCCGGGGGTTTACCTCAGTGAATTAGCTCAAGCTCTGTTGCTGCCGGCCGTGCCAGGAGCCACGCTCAAGCAGTGACCTTGTGTGTTTTGGGATATCCTACGATGTCGCGCCTTCAAGAGCAGCTGTGTTAGAACTGCTTGTGGCGGGATGCGCGCAGAGATCTGGTTAGGAAGGGTGGGGGAGAACTGCCAAGGTCTACTGCCTGTGGAGGGAAGGAGCAGGCATTCTAAGTCCTGTCTGGCTCCGCATAGGTAATTTTTGCAGAAAGGAAAAGGGGGCTATAAGCCCCCTTTTCCTAGATTAGTCAGGTAGTGACTATTACGCCGATTTCCGACGACGCACAGTACTCAGCCCAGCCAATGCGATGCCGAACAAAGCCAGAGATGTCGGCTCCGGAACACCGAACGTTTGGGACGAATCGACTTTAAATAGGTTATGATTGATGCCCGCCACTGTTGTGCCATCCCACATCTGGGTTGGCGGAGCATAGCCTAATGATGCCGCAGTTGCGGGCTGTACCAGCGTACCCGTGAAATTGTCATAGAATATCGCCCCCGTTCCAGTCCCTCCATTAACCGCAAGGTTGCTTACGTCAACGAAAAGAGGGTTATAAAACGAAACCTGAAATGTCAAGTTATACGAACCATTGCCAACTCCGGGACTCGTTGCAGTAAACTGAGAAGAGTTTGCGATCAGTTGGGCCGACAGGATCAACGTACCGTCGTTAGTAGTACCACAACCAGAATCTATTGCGCCACTACCGTTACCGTAACATGACGCTCCTGTTGGTCCGGCTCGAACTGCCTGGGTTCCGTCACCAAGAGGGTCAAGGTATATCCAGAGGTTATCCCCAGTTTGCGCTATGTGTTGAAAATTGTTGGTTGTAGCGCCAGTAACGGGGTCAACAAAAATGCTAGCCAGCAAGTCGGTGAACTTGACCTCTTTTGTGATTTCGAAGCCTTGTATCGGAGTACTGATGTTCTGATTCAGACCAAGGGGAGTATTAGGCGTACCGTTAAGAGAAGTGGTACCGACTGCCATTTGGGTGGAAAAAGTATGGACCGTGCCTGCAGCCTGCACACCCACATCTACCCCAGTGTCCGTGATGTTGGTCCAAAGACTTGAATAAACAAATCCGCTGCCGGAACCCGTAGGGTCGATACCGATAACGGGAGCGGAAGCAGCAATACCACTCAAACCGAGTCCGACTGCGGCCATGAGCACCGACAGCGTAAGATTAGACTTTTTCATTTTGTACTCCTTAAGTTAGAGACATGCATTATTCATGAGAAATATTTATTTATGAATCCCACGCAAAATGGGATCACGGTTATATCTAAGCAATACCCATGCCACAATAAATATATCATTAAATACCAACAGGTTACTATTTTTTAATTTGTTTTTTTTTAAATTTAGCAATCAACTGTAAAAAAATTCGACATCATGCAAGAGAAGAATATCACCATAAATAATCAAAAATGAGGTTTTGATATTGCGAACGATTACCTGCAGCAGATTGGCCCATGACTTCGTCGCTGGTATTTGTCACCGCAACCGCGATGACCTTTTCGACCTCTGATTCGAGCCAACTGTCCTATTTCGCCTTGAAGAAGCAACGGAAGCACATAGGCACACGGTCGAAAAAGCACCTTTTCGATATTGCCAAAGCATTGGATTGTCAATCGCACCTTTGCGTGGCCAGGAACTTTCCACCGACTAGTGGACAAGTCCATGGAACTGTGCGGCGATCAAACCATTGTGTCGGCCGCGCCGAAGACCGACAAGGATTACCCGCAGCACCTGCGACGCATCAAGTTCTACGATGCCGAACACGACAGGCATCTGGTCTTCCTGACCAACAACTTCGATTTGCCTGCGCTGACCATCGCTTAGCTTTATCGTTGCCGCTGGCAGGTCGAACTTTCTTCAAATGGATCAAACAACATCTTCGGATCAAGCGGTTCTATGGCACTACCGAAAATGCAGTGAAGACACAAATATGGATAGTAATTTCGGTTAACATCTTGGTCAGCCATCGTGAAAAACGGCTCAATACAGAGGCTTCGCTTTACACAACCCTACAGATTTTGTAGCCTGACTTTTTTCGATAAAATACCACTCGATCAATTACTTAAAAATTCGGAGATACAAATGACTATACAGCAAAACAATAACCAACTGAATCTATTCAACTAAATTGCCGGACACTACTGAAACAATACTATGGATACATTTATTCCGAGTTTATTTAAAAGCTGTAACGAACTTCAGTATATGCGCGGTCTTTGTTGTCGAACTGCCCGAACAGGGCGGTAGAATGACCTGTGAAGATATCGGCTCCTGCTGCCAGCCGCCAATTACCGTCCAGCTTGTAGGTGAGTTTAAGTTGTGCGAACCAGTCGTTGCGGTTCAAGCTTTTGACCAGCAGCATTTTAGGTTCGAGTTTAGGGTGCAGCGCTTGGGTACTAAGCAGCAATGATATTCCGCTTTCGATTTTGTTTGGTACGATACCTGAGTCATGATTTGGGAACAAGCGCTGAAAGATTTGCGTGTTGAAACGCGTTTCCTGCGGAAAACTCCATTCCAGGCCGACGACGTAATCAAAGATGTTTTGCTTGACCAGGCCATCCGCGTCGACTGCGTTTGTCGTGCTGAACTGTTTGTCCTTGGTGTAGATCGCCTCAGCCTTGAGCACAATCGGTCCAAGATCCTTGCTCAATGTGGCGCCTATCTGGTGGATGCGTTCGTGAATGGGCTGAAAGGTGATGACAGGGGTAGGCAACAGCGCAGTCTGGCGCGAAAAGGCCGCCGCCGGATCATTGGCGGTGTAATAGAAACCGGAGATATCCCAGCCGCCCTTAATATAGGACAAGCGCGTGCCATAAGCCATATCTCTCCGGCCGGTGGGCTGTATTTCTGAAGCAATGATCGTCTGCACGCCGGGGATGGGGGGCGGATTGAATGGGTAGAACTCGGCGCCGGGCTTGCCGATATTATCGTAGCTCATGTAGGGTATCCATACCCCTTCAACATGAAAATCCCCCTTAAAATACTCAGCCCGTGCCGCCCACTGCGGGATGCGGATGATGTCGAAATCCTGCAGGACGAACTGGCGCAAATCCTTGGCCGAAACCACATCGGCAAAAAACAAGCCGACCATTTCGCCCCAAATAATATGTTGTCGTCCTAAACGAAAGTCCCAGTTTCCAGTGGAAAAATCAGCATAGGCCTCACGGATCATGGCCTCGAAACGCTGGTCTTTGCGCACCGCCTGAGGATAAAAGTCGGTGAGATCATAGATCGGGTCATAATTGATGCGGCCGCCCAATTTCCACGCCATCCCGCCCTCCGTGCGGCCCTGAGTAGCAACATCAAGCATGTTATTGAATCTGGACCAATGTTGATTGTCGGCGTAGGTATAAGCTAGATTATTTTGATAAAAACCGGTCGGCCGCATGTTAGAGGGGGACTCAGATTTCTCCGTCTTTTGCGCAAGGGGCAAAGCGAAGTTAACTGGTACGCTCTCCGACGCGGATTCCTTGGGGCCGGAGACAGGGTCGTTAAAAAGGTCGTCGATTGATTGCGCATTCACGCTATTTTTTTTCTCTTCCGCTGCACCTGCCGGGGCGGTGCTTATAAGCAGGCCCAGCAGCAAAGCTCCGAGAATCCTTGATAAGTAACCTGGTCGTCGGCATTTGGAGCAAAAATACTCTCCCACGGAGTTCTCCTTATACCGCCATTTGACCATCGGCCAGCTCAATTACCCGGTCAGCCATTTCCATAACACGCGCATCATGAGTTGAGAAAATAAAGGTCGTACCTTCTTCTTGATTAAGGTCTTTCATCAACCTGAGAATGCCTTCACCGGTCTTGTGATCCAGGTTGGCGGTAGGTTCGTCTGCCAAGATAATCCTTGGACGAGTGGCGAGCGCGCGCGCGATCGCCACTCGCTGGCGTTGACCGCCGCTCAACTCATTGGGGCGGTGGTGCGCATAAGGCTCTAAGCCAACCACATTCAGATAATGCTGCACACGTTCCTGCCGTGTTTTCTTGTCCACATCATGCTGTTGCAGTAAGGGATATTCGACATTTTCCCAAGCTGTTAATACCGGCAGCAGATTGAAGGTCTGGAAGACAAAGCCCAGCGTATTTAATCGCAGGTCGGCCAGTTCATCAGGGGTTTTGCCGCTAACGTTCTGTCCTTCTATCAGGATATTTCCCGAAGTTGGAGTGTCAATACAACCAATCAGATTGAGCAGGGTTGATTTGCCGCTTCCCGACGGCCCTGCCAGCGCCATAAATTCGCCTTTATTGATAATGAGCGAGATATTAAGTAATGCCGTAACACTTTGTTTTCCTAGTGCATACTCTTTGCAGACTGATTGAACCTTGACTATCTCCATCGCAGATTCAGTATCGTTTTTTTCATCGGTAATAAACTCCAGTTGAAAACAATGTATAGCGAGCTTGTCGCCGCTCTGTAATTGGACACGTTGGATTTTCTCTCCATTCAGCAGGACACCATTTCTGCTTCCCAAATCTTCCAGAAAATGAAGGCCGTCGGCTAAAGTAATGCGGGCATGCTTAGGGCTGACCCCTTGGTCTGGAAGTTGTATATCGCATTCTGAGGCGCTGCCAATCTTGAGCTCAGCCTTGTAGAGTCGAATATTCCGCAGGATTTGCTGATCCTGCTTTATCAGGAGGCTAGCCACGACACTGCCCACCCGCTGTCCAGAAAGAAAACTGGCGATGAAAAAACACAGATATTTGCTTGTTGACCAGCATACACATGACCCCCACTTATGTTTATCGTATGATACCCTGTAAACTTAAACTATTCGTTTTGGATTAACAGGACACCATTATTTACTTATGATTACATTTTATCCGCAAACCATACTGCTACGCGACGATCTCGTTAAGCGCTATCGGCTAAATCCTCTCTGGATAATTTTCTTCGTTATGTTGCTGTTTTCTTCTTTCAGACCGGCGCTCGCTGCCGACAATGCAGATATAGACCCTATTGCGCGCAAAATACTTTCCCGCGCAGACCGTATCCGCTTCCCGGACGAGAGCTTCCAGGTTGATATAACCATCACGACAACCGAACCAGATATTGATGAAGATATTCGCGCTTATCGGATACTCACCAAAGGCAACAACCAGACTTTGGTGCAGACTACGGCACCTGTAGTGGACCGCGGTCAGATTCTACTGATGCGGGATCGCGATTTGTGGACTTTTCTGCCTAACTTGTCACAACCGATTCGTTTGCCGCTTTCGCAGAAATTAACTGGTCAGGTTGCGAATGGTGACTTAGCTCGCGCCAATTTCGTGGGTGATTACGAACCCAAGGTTCTGCGCACTGAAAAAATAGACGGCGTGTCCTATCACGTTCTGCAACTAGATGCAGTCGATAGCGGAGTCACTTATCACAAAGTGCTCTACTGGGTAAACGAAAAAAACGGTCGGCCTTATAAAGCCGAGTTCTATGCGCTCTCAGGCCGGCTGCTGAAAACCGGCTACTATCAGGAGTTTCGTACGCTAGGGGGAGAAACGCGACCAACCCGACTGGTGATAGAAGATAGTCTACGACGCGGACGCCGCTCGGTACTCGATTACCGCGAAATGATCATGCGTGATCTGCCGGACAAGATGTTCACCAAGGATTATCTGAAGAAGCTCAGTCACTGAAGCGGCATTTCAACACCCCATTAAATATTGTGACGCAATGCCTCCACGACAAGCAAGCGTGAGGCGCGACGAGCCGGAAGCACCGCAGCCATAATCGCAGCCAGCGCACCAATCAGGGTTGCTGCCACAAGCACCCACGGCACCAGTCGAATCGTACCGGTATAGCCAACGTTCGAGCCGGGAAGCGGCGGCATGGGAATGCCGATGCCCGATATTATGCCCGCAAGCGCAACTCCCAAGACCACGCCGAGCAGGCTGCCGAACAAGCCCAGCAGTGCATTTTCGAGCAAAACGAGCTTGAAAATTTGGCGCCGGCGCTGCCCCAGGGCAAGCAAAGTTCCGAACTCGCCGGTGCGTTCGTAGATCACCATATTGATGGTGCTGGCCACACTCAAAACCAGCATGACAAGAATGATGGCCTGTAGCGCCCCGAGCTGGCGCCGGTACAATGCCTCGGTCTTTTGATAGAAATCGGCTAGCTCATGCCAGGTCTTCACTTCGTAGCCGAGCGGCTCCAGCTTAGCTCTGATGATCGCTGTTACTGCATCAGTTGCAGTGGTATCGTCTAACAACACGACAGCGCTATGTACCGACTGGGTAAACAGCAATTCCTGAGCGGCTGACAACGAAATACGTACAGCTCGATCGTCATACTCTTTAAAGAAAGTGCGGAACACCCCTACGACTTCATATTCAAGCGAATTCAGAGCACCTTCCGATGTATTCACCATCAAGGTCACGAAACTGCCAGGCCGCAAATGCAGGGCGGCGGCGACACCTTCTCCGATCACCGCGCCGAATGCGTCCGTCCCTTGCAACGCACGGCCAGCAACGATAGTTGTCGCAGTACCCAATCGCGTTTCCTTGTCCGGTTCAACGCCTTCACCGATGATGGGCAAATCAGCGCGGCTATTATTAGCCAGCCCGGAGAAATTCACACGGGTCATTACGGCCTGCACATGCGGAATAGACTTTACTGTGTCCACCACAGCCTTCGGCTGCGAGATCATATAATGTGACGGCTCGCGCCGACCATACTCGATATAGCCATGCCGAAAAATCTGCACATGTCCGATACGCGAGTGGATTGTCGCCTCGCGCAATTGCACAAATACATCCTCGACAAAGCCGCCGCTAATAATAATGGCAACCACACCAATGACAATTGCCGCAATCGTCAGCGCAGTGCGCAGACGATTGCGAAAAATATTGCGGAAGGCGAGCTTGAACATGGCCTTAGCAATTCTCAGATATTATGACGCAACGCGTTAATAATCTGCAGGCGCGAGGCCTTCCAAGCCGGATATAAACCCGCCAGAGCAGTGGTGATAAACGCGATCAGAAATGCATTCCTCATCACATTTAAAGTAATCCGGATTTTGCCGGTATACCCCTCTTCCATACCTGGGGGCGGTGGCATGGGAATACCGATCGCAGAGATCAATTCAGCCAGTCCGTAACCAATGATCAGCCCCACGGATGCGCCGACCAGCCCGAGCAACAGCCCCTCAATGACGAACAACTGAAGGATTTTTTTGCGCTTAAAGCCGATGGCCATCAGCGTGCCGATTTCGCCGGTACGCTCGAGCACATTCATCACCAACATATTGGAAATACTGAGCACAATGATGCAGCCAATTATCAGCCGCAACACGTTCATCTGCTGCGAAAACAGCGCCACCGTCTTGTTGTAAAAATCTGCTAGCTGATACCAAGGCACAAACTCCAGTTTATTCGCCGATGCGGTAAATCTGGCACGAAACTGCGTGATAAAATCGTCCGTGCGCTCGGTATCATTGAGCAACACCAGCCAAGCATGAGCACCATTAACTCGCAGCAATGACTGGGCCAAGCCGATAGGCAGACGCAAGGCAGAATCGTCATAGGCCTGGTTGGCACTGACAAATACTCCGCTGACTTTCGCCTCGACGGCGTTGATCCCGCCACCCGAAGCGGTTGTCAGCAGAGCCACCGTGCCCCCCGGGCCAATGCCGAGATTGTGGGCTAGACCACGCCCCAAGATCACCTCTTTTGCTGTCGCGTCGGTGAGATTCAGCCCTTCTACGATACGCAAAGCCTTGCTTAGCTCCGCTTCCTTTTTGGGATCGACGCCATCCGCCATAAACGACACCGTTGTGTCGCCATGACTGATAAGCCCGGTCACCATAAGCCGCGGCGCCACCAGTTTGACACCAGGCGTGGTGTCGATTGCCTTTTGTTCCAGCGAGTTCCCCGGCAATAAATACTTGAAAGGGTCGGCCGCGCCTGCAGCATAAAATCCTGATCGCACTACCTGAATGTGCCCTAATTGGGACTGAATGGTGCCTTCACGCATGGCCCAAAAAATCCACTGGGCGAAACCATCAGCAAGCACCAGGGAAATTACACCGACAGCCACCGTAAGCAGCGCCGCCAGCGCCCGCCGTCGATTGCGTACGAGATTGCGCGCGGCGATCACCAGGTTAGCCATGACATTCCAACGCGACAGGATTTTCAATTTCATAATCCATCAATTGCCGGAATTGATTGCGAGAGCCACAGACTCGTGACCATCCAGGCTGTAGGGATGGGTTGCCACTGCCCGCCACACCTGCGGCTCGCGGCTTCGGTGCGCCTTGCATTAACAGTCGGATTGCAGTTGCGATACCGCACATCTAGGAGAATCCCCACTAATTTCGTTGCATGAGCCATGATATAATATAATTAGTATCTTACGATACTACGTTCTTGCGAGTGAGTGTAATGCAAATCCGGAACAAGCCGTTCATTCTTCTTGTTGCTGAGGGGTCACATTGGTGCATTTCGCACGAACTGCGAAGCTGGCGAAGGCACTCGATACGTCTGCGTATAAAGTTGTTATCGCATCAGATCCCACTACAATGATTTGAAAGCACCACTTTGCTGTGCTTTTCACCCCATTCAACCCATCCCTGCTTCCGAATTCACGCAAGCCTTCTCTTAGGACAAACCGCTGCACAACCAATTACATTACCTACAAGAATGGAGTTAATTCAAATCCAGAATGTAGACCCTAAATTGCTACGACTTTCGTTTATGAGCAGCTTTCTGCATAGAGGGTGTATTGCCTGTCGGTTTCGCCAAATTCCGTTCTATTCGCTTACTGTGTTGTTGCAAATTATCACTCAACTGGCTAATAATTTCCGAAGCCGCACTAATAATTTGATTTGAGCCGAATCCTCCTCGGGCCATCTCTTTGTAGAAGGATTTTGCAAATATTTTCGCCACTTGATCAGGGTTTTGAAAAACGCTCCCCATAGATGCGCCCATATTATTTTGGGCTTCTTGGGCCAGCGCTAGTTGGGCAAAACGTGAATTCAGAATGCTCTGCAATTGGATTGCCTGGATCGATTTACCGATGAATAAGGCAACTACATTAAGGAGATTCAAGTCAACCAGATTGAATGCACAACCCTGCATGTGATCACTTATGTTAACTACACCTACAATTTGCCCACTAATGGTAATAGGCGATGAAATCAGACTCTTACCTGGTTCACTTGCACGTCGAGCCAATTTGGCGAACTCCGAGTCGCTAATATCTTCAATCAACAAAGACTGCCCGGTTGCAATTACATAGCCAGCAATACCCTCGCCCTTCCCTATCAATTCTTTATAAGCTGCAGCCGGCATTGGGCCGTAGCTAGCGCAAATACTCATAAGCAAATTGTCGGATTTGCCATCATTTAGCAGCATGATCGAGCAATTTATGGCGCTCAATATTTTTGCCGTCATTTCCGCGAGTTGCGCGAGGTTGTCATTAAGATTGCCATTTTCTAAAAAACTGGACAAATCCTGAAGCTTGATCAGCGGAGTTTCCACATCACTCATTATGAGATTATCCTTATCTTTACTGTATTAAGCAGTCAAGTAGCCAAGTTTTTTACTGATCCAAGCACAGAAACAACTAACAATTTAATACCGCCAAATATTCAGCAGTGTCCGGGAATAATCACTCAGGCTTAGGTGAAATGAAAGCCTTATGGAACAAATGACGCGCAAGAAGCAAAGGGGGCATGCGTAACCAGGTTGCGCGTACATAAAGTAACTGCCGCGCTGCACCGGTCAACCAATCGGAACAACTCTTGTGGACTGGCATAAGCGCGCGTTCAAAAAGTTGATCTGTAAATATCAAAGTTAACGGGTTGGGGCGACCACTTTGGGCAGCTTCCATCATGCCTGAGGGAATAGGAGTATTCAAAAGATGTACAGCATATCGCAAGGCGTAAAAAAGCGGTCGCGTCAACTCAAGCTCCTGTGCTCGCGCGGATAGACTTGGCCAGAACGCTGGCAGACTGCTGAAATGACGTAACAAACTATCTATATCAACCAAATCCCGCAGTCCCTGATCCAGTTGATCATTATGGAACAGGTGGACTGCACTGTGGAGCACCATATCGGCCGGGGCAAATACCTTTAAATCATCGTAGCCATCAAGTGACTGCGCCGCTGCCAGGAGCTTTGCCGAATCAGGGTGAAGAGCTGCCGTTTCAGGCAAAATCGCATGATGCACGTCGATGACAGTCATCCGTTTGATATGCTGCATAGGCGGCAATTCATGCATCCACGTGCGGTAGTAGCGTTGGTCATAGGCATCGTGATGCGTAGCAGCCCAACCATGAAGCATCAGGGCGGCTTCTACAGCATTGAGACTATCTTTAGGCACAATGATGTCGATATCGGAGAAGAGTCGCCCTTTGGCGGGCGGCAATTTTGCCATGACATAGGCAGCGCCCTTGAGAAGAATGACTGGCACCCCTACTTTCGCCAATGCCTTTCGAATTAAGGTTATTTCCCAGTGAACAGCTTGAATATGTCTTTCAGAGATTACGCGTGACCATTCCAGATGTTCGCGGGGTTTTAACGGCACCTGTTCGAGTAAGCCGCGTTCGTCCAGTAAAATGCAAATGCGTGCCAACAGATTGGCGCGGCGTGCTTGGCGTATGAGTAAATCCCAGTCTGGCAGACTTAGGGAAAGCAATGCTTCGGGCTCTCGGAGAGCTTGTAATATTAAATAATTGGGGATCACATTTGGTATTTCTGTCAAATATAATGTGATGAATCGATTTCTACCACCTTATCCTATCTTCACCAGAAAGAGCAAGGAATTCGCATCACTTCCTTTAGAGGGAAGGCTGGGGCAGCGTGATTGCAAATAGCCTATAATTCATCAGCATACATATGCTTACTTACTGGAGGCTTGCGGCTTTAACGCGCCAAATATTTCAATGGCATCATCCAGTTTGCTGTACGTAAAATCATAACACAGAGACGCATCAATCAAACTCGCCATGGTCTTAAAGCCATTGAGTCCAAGAAGACTGTAATTAAAAGAGTTATCCGCAACCCGCATGAAAGCGCGGGATTGAGGCAGTGTCTCCAAACACGCCGTAGCACCAGCCTGATACTTTGGAAAAATAACCCACGCAACCTGTGCGACCTCTGTAGCTCGAGCTATGCTATCAACTGGCGCTTTCATATGGGCAACCGTGCCCTTTATCGTATCTGCCACCTTGCGGCTGAAAATCGTATTTGGCTCATAGCGCCTGATGATCTCGATAGATTCGTTTTTTAAGCTGACGGGGCGCGGAAGCGGGATGAGTTTCCCATCACCAACACGAACCAAAGCAAGCTCATCAGACAGCAATCTCCAACCGCGGTTTACCAAGGCTGCACACAAGGTGCTTTTACCCGAACCAGGGGGAGCAGGCATAATTGCAGCATAACCACCTTTTTCAACTACTGCCGCATGAATCATCAAACAGTGGTTAACATGATTTGATACGCACCAATTAAGCCCCCACTCCAACATGGGAAATGCTTGATCGAGCGGTAGAGGTTTAAATATGGTGTTTCCATCAAATAAAAACAACACCTGTGGCTTGAACCATCGCCGCAGGTTACGTGGGTGAACAAGACTAATGTGAAAGTCCGCAAAGCCATCTTGGTCAACTAAAGGATAATCGGCATAAAGCAAACCGATACCTTCAGCCACACTGGGAATCGTAGTTTTGAGGTGCGTAATAAAAGAGCCGGTTTGCAGAAATATCCCCGTTTTTTTAAGTCGGAGTTTAAGTTCTGATGGAGTTAATGCAGAAACATTCAAAATCAGCTAAATTCTATCAGTCCAAGCGTATTAAGCTCATTAAGGAAATGGTCAATTTGGAATGAAAATTCCTCATGCATTACCGTTTCGGCTTGTAGACGTGTGGCAAGCGTTTCAGTCAAAAGTTGCACATTTGATGGCGATTGCCGTAATTCCAACAGCACCTGAGCAGCCGCCGAACCAAGCAGGTGTGTATCTCCCGAAAGTTTATTATAAAACACCAATTCATCATCCCATGAGCAGCAGTTAACTGCTTGATCAGAAATTACTTGCCATTTCATGTTTTATCAGTATTTTTGAGGGGGAGAATAAGGCCGGAATCTGGTTATGACGATAATTCAACTTTGAGTTAGACTTAAATATTCAATAATTTGTGAAGCATTCCAAATTACACCTGCAGTTGGAGAAAAAGTACCACTTGCTTGCCATTCATAGAACATCGATTGAATAGTTGATACAGTCAAAAAAGGAGTAGCGCCACTTCTCGCACGAAGTAATGCTATTACAAGATGTTTTAATAGTTCTTGTGTTTGTAAAGGGGGGTTCGGAGGTGCGCTTACAGAAGCTGAAGGTGGCAGCGTTATATTGTTTGTGCCCTTGCCTTTTTGTGCCTGAGAATTGGAACCTGATGAAGCGCGAAACGCCAACATGTAGCTCGCAGCCCCCAATTTACCCTTCTGCACCTGCACTGGAGCGTTTACACTTGCAAGTTGAGGCTCCGGCCAAGGAGTTGTCAGCATATCTGACAACAGTCTACTGTTATATGAAGTGTTCGGTAGACTTAACGGGAATGCGCCTATCAATGTTTCGTTTGGATCTGTTGGAAGTCTAACGCCTGGCGGGGGGGGGGGGCACTCACCATGTTGGCTGGTATTGCCAGACTGATATCCAGATGGTGTCTGGCAAAACGTTTGACCCAATACGGGCCGACTCGCTAGAGTTAGTATTATCCCTGATACAGCCAAACCAGACGTTGCAAATCGTCTGCGAGATTCGCCTGAAAACTTTATTTGATCAGCAGTATCCTGGGTTAATTGCTGTTTTTCCAGCTCATCATTTTGATCCACATTGATAGTCATCAAATCATCCTTATAACGTTGCATCCTGATTTTATGCACTGCCACAACTCAATTATTTAGTGTCAGGTAAAAATGAGAAGGCTGGTAGAACCCACAGAATAACTTAAGCAAAATACATGCCAAATATAACGTGCAATGTGTATTATGTTAATAACCAGTATATTACATTGTTATATGCTTTACGATTTCTTGTTCTGCTGAATATATTATTCAAAGATGTAAAAATTCTCGACATTCAAACCAAATATTAATTATCGAATAAATTTCGATTGGTCAAAATTTTTCTACATGACGGAATGAAATAAACTTCAATTTTCAATAAATTGGTGCATTGATGTTTCCTGGAATACAAAGCCAAGTTCAAAAAACTTACCTCATTTTTATTTGAAGTGTGCCTGCATCATATCGACTTCAGGAGCAAGCACAATCAGATTTAAGCTACCTAATCGAATATACATGCAGTTGCGATATATAAAAAATGTCAATTATATTCAATGACACCTAATACCTAAATTCATAATATCAGTTGCGGATGCTCGATAAAATCGCAAAGATTATTTAATATATCTCTAAAATGAAGTATGCCATAAAGTACTGCAATTTAATTGTGATTGATTTGCCGTATCTAATAGCAGTTTCAAGTTCCAAGTGAAAAAAGCGCGGCATGATGCAGCTTGAAGACAAAAGCCTCCGGCATGCACACAATGCGACTCACTTGAAAACCCCGGGTAATTGTCATGGGGGCGTTCAGTTTCTACGCAATCAAATCCAGCTCCTCTTTTGTTAGCAACCGCTCAAATCGCAGCCCTCGTGCCCTTGATGAGACCGTCTTCTCAATGCCTGGGATCGGCCGTTCTTGAATCTCTAGCGTTCGGCCATGGATGCTGACCACCTCCGGAATCTGCCCTAGCCTGCTCCGCCCCGTGAACGCGGACGGCGTTCGGCATGTCCAGACCGCAACCAGCCAATCACCTAAGTGCGCAACTCTCCACGTGGCATCGCGTGGCCAGTGTGCCCGCAACCTTCTCAGGTGCGACACCCGTAACAGATATAATTATAAATTGGAAATTTTTCACTTACGGCTTGATATATGTCAAAATTAACATATAATTTTTGCCTACATTAATTTTTTGCCCGTATCACAACCCAAAGGCCGCATACCAAAATACCTTATAAAAATCCATACCATGCACAAACCTGTTCCCAACAATTCACTGAAAACTGCATGCTCGACTTGTAATCTGCGCAAATTATGCCTGCCCGTTAATCTAAGTAATATCGAAATGGCACGCTTGGATGATTTAATTACCCGCAAAGGTGTTTACCGTCATGGCAGCATCTTATATCGGAGCGGGGACAAATTTCAGGCGCTGTATGCGATCCGTACTGGTTTTTTCAAAACCCAGATCCTTAATGAAGACGGGCGCGAACAAGCTACCGGCTTTCAGATGGCTGGAGAGATCATCGGCATGGATGGCATTAGTAGCGATGCACACACTTGCGATGCCGTCGCACTTGAAGACAGTGAGGTATGCGAAATTCCCTTTAATCGTCTGGAGGATCTCAGCCGAGAACTTCCACCTCTGCAAAGGCACCTGCACCGCATCCTTAGCCGAGAGATCGTGCGCGATCAAAACATTATGCTGCTGCTCGGATCAATGCGTGCGGAAGAACGCTTGGCTGCTTTCCTGCTCAATCTATCACAGCGTTTTGCGGTGCGAGGTTATTCTCCCACATCATTCCAATTGCGCATGACGCGTCAAGAAATCGGCAGCTATCTCGGATTAAAACTGGAAACCGTCAGCCGCGCCCTGTCGCAGCTACAGGAAAGCAAACTGATTAATGTGCGTAATAGATCATTGGAAATACTTTGCCTGCCCGGGCTACAAGCCTGCATGGGAAAGCGCGCACGCTAACATACTCAGACAACTGTTTGATGACGCACCGTTCAAGCTGAACATAAACCATATGACTTTGTAACCTCGCATCACTGTAATGAAAACCTGTCACAACTGATCGTTGTGCACCCATCATCTCTTCCATCAGCTTAGACTGATATCATTTTCGCAACAAAGCTTACGACACGGCCGACGGAACGTCATGGTTCGCCAAATTCAAATAGCTGTTCGCGCATGCATATGCGAATTTTCGTAATTTTACAATTATTCATCGGCGCAATTGCTGATTGTTGTAAGGAGAAATAAATGCGTAACCTGCTTTTACTGTTATTTATGACGCTGCTAGTCAGTTGCGAGAAATCCAAGCCGCCTACTACTCCATTCCAAGCCATAGATGTCAGTTGGCGGTATGCAGAAGAACCTGTGGATTTCCATCTCACCGACCCCAACGGCAAAATGCGCAGGCTATCGGATTTCGAAGGCAAGGTGGTGGTGGTGTTTTTTGGGTATACCCACTGTCCCGAAATTTGTCCGACTACGCTGGCTGACCTAGCGCAGGTGATGCGTTTGCTTGGTAAGGATGCAGAAAAGGTACAGGTGCTATTCGTCACACTGGATCCTGAACGCGACACGCCAAAACTATTGGCTGAATATGTTCCCTTTTTTCACCCGTCTTTTCTGGGCTTGTACGGCGATACCCAAACTACTGCACAGGTAGCCAAGACATTTGGAGTAAATTATGAAAAGCGGGTCGAAAAAGGCAGCTATACACTTGATCATTCCGATGGCACCTACCTAATTGGCAAACGCGGCAAGACAGTGTTGCTTTCCCCCTATAACCAGCGCGCCGAATTGTTAGTGCAGGATATAAGGTTGCTACTACAGATGGCGCATTAAACCGGGTTCTGAAAGCCCCCTGATCAAGCAATCATAAAAACAATTCACACACCGAAAAATTCCCTACTCTACCCATCTATTTCTACTGTGTCTGACTGGTGCGCAAGCAACCTACCCATTATCCTCTGTACCCCGCAATACCTTAAAAATTACATCCGGCATAAAGCCGCGCGATTGCATAAAACGCACCTGCTTGGCTTTATCCTTAGCATCCTCCGGGACAATACCGAACTTTCTTTGCCAGATGCTGCGAGCCGCTTCCAGTTCTGTATCCCTCATTTGCGGTAATGCATCGTTAATCAGATTTTCGCCTATACCTTTCTGGCGAAGTTCATATGCGATGCGCTGCATGCCGAAACGATTGCGGCGCATGCGCACTAACTGCTCGACTGCACGGGAATCGGATAACCAACCGCGCGCCGCTAATTCATCCAAAACCATATCCACATTGTCGTCTGGTGTTGCCTGGAGCAGAAGCTTAGCGTGAAGTTCGGCACGGCTGTGTTCACGCCGCACCAGATATTTCATGGCGCGTGTGTGCAGACTTAACTCAGGCTTCTTTGACACCGCTTTCCGCTCCATCATTCAGCGCAGCCACACCAGCTGCAGCGCGGATTTTGTTCTCAATTTCAATTGCCATTTCAGGATGCTCTTTCAGATATTCGCGCGCATTATCTTTTCCCTGACCAATCTTTTCACCTTTGTAGCTGTACCAAGCGCCAGCTTTCTCGACCAGCTTGTGCAGTACACCCAGCTCGACGACTTCGCCTTCACGAGAAATGCCTTCACCATACAAAATATCGAATTCCGCCTGTTTAAACGGCGGCGCCACCTTGTTCTTGACCACTTTTACGCGGGTTTCTGAACCGATCACCTCATCACCCTTCTTGATTGCACCGACACGACGAATATCCAGCCGAACCGAAGCGTAAAATTTTAGAGCATTGCCGCCGGTCGTGGTTTCCGGGCTACCAAACATCACACCGATTTTCATACGTATCTGGTTAATAAAAATCACCGTTGTATTGGAACGCTTGATGTTAGCGGTCAGCTTACGCAATGCCTGCGACATCAAGCGTGCCTGCAAGCCCATTTGCGGCTCGCCCATCTCACCTTCAATTTCTGCCTTAGGGGTCAGTGCTGCCACAGAGTCAACCACCACCACATCCACAGCAGCCGAACGTACCAACATATCAGCAATTTCCAACGCTTGCTCACCATTATCCGGTTGCGAAATGAGCAGCTCACTGACATTCACGCCCAGCTTTTGCGCGTATTGCGGATCAAGTGCATGTTCTGCATCAATAAATGCAGCCGTGCCGCCTAATTTTTGCATTTCAGCGATCACTTGCAACGTGAGCGTGGTTTTGCCGGACGATTCCGGTCCGTAGATTTCGATTACACGACCACGCGGCAGGCCACCCACACCCAGAGCGATATCCAACCCTAATGATCCTGTAGAAACCACTTGAATATCGCGCGCAATATCATGCTCGCCCAAACGCATAATGGAGCCCTTGCCAAACTGCTTTTCAATCTGACTCAGTGCCGCCGCGAGTGCCTTGCTTTTATTATCATCCATGCAATTTTTCCCCTTCAAAAATGATACATGATTATGGCATAAGCCATCCGGGTCTGAACCAGAAAGACTCCGGTTGGACTAGTTGCGAATGAGCAATGGATTTTTGCAATGTTATGAAGATTGTTGCAAATTTTCTGAAGCCTCCCCACAATTAATTAGTAACGTCGGACATTGCTATAAAATTTCCTGATTTTAAAAACATTCTAAGGATTTATTGTGACGACCATAACCGGCACGACCTTAAACTACCTCCGTGACCTGATTCAGCAGAGCCAACACTCCTTGAAAAGCTATGCATACCGACTGCGTGCGAATTTCTGCACGGTTACCCGAAAGATGATGCAGACATGCAACGCACTGCCCCCCCTTGATCCCCCAAGCGAACCACACTGTACCAACTGGCTTGTCCGGCATGCCGCCCGCCGGCCCGGCAATACCGCTGACCGCCAATGCTACCTGTGCATGGCTATGGTACAACGCGCCCGCTACCATTTCACGCACTACGCCCTCGTTTACCGCGCCGTAACGCGTCAAAGTGTCTTGGGCCACGCCCAGCATCTCGCGTTTTGCCTCATTTGAATAAGTGATAAAACCGCGCTCAAACCATACGGAACTGCCCGCAATATCAGTAATAGCACTGGCCACCGCACCGCCCGTGCATGACTCGGCTGTGGCCAACATGAGGCCATGCGACTTTAGCGCATTGCCAATTTGTATTGCCATATTTTCAATATCACAATTTACAAGCATAATTTCATTGGCTCGTCATTTCTACACTTGGACTAATCGCACGACAAGTTGACCATCGTCATATGGAGAAACCCAGAGATGGCAGCTTTTTATTTCTACAGCCCGCGTGCCAAATCGGTCTGGATATCACTCACAGCTTCCAACCCGACCGCAATGCGCAACAAACCCTCGGTAATACCAGCTGCATCTCTAGCCTCCTGCGTTATACGGGCATGCGTGGTGGTGGCTGGGTGAGTTAGCGTGGTCTTGGTATCGCCCAAGTTAGCGGTGATCGAAATAATTCGCGTACTGTCGATAAGACGCCAAGCCTCCTCTCTGCCACCTTTCACTTCGAACGATACGATACCGCCACCCGTCTTCTGCTGTTTCATCGCCAATTGATGTTGTGGATGCGATGGCAGTCCTGGGTAATACACGCGCGCCACATTAGCCTGCGCCTCCAGCCATTGCGCCACGGACAATGCATTAGCGCTGTGCGCATCCATACGAATTTTCAACGTCTCCATGCCTTTCAGGAATACCCATGCATTGAATGCGCTCATAGTCGGCCCTGCCGTACGCAGAAACTGATATACAGGCTCCATTACTTTCTTGCTGCCCAGCACCGCACCGCCCAGTACACGCCCTTGTCCATCAAGATATTTGGTGGCGGAATGAATCACAATGTCCGCGCCTAATTCCAGCGGGCGTTGCAGCACGGGGGTGCAAAAACAATTATCTACAGCCAGCAACACACCTTGCTGCTTCGCCACTGCAGCAATGCCTGCAATGTCGGATATTTCGGTAAGCGGATTGGACGGCGTCTCCAGGAAGAATAGCCGGGTGTTAGGTCGTACCGCAAGCTCCCACTCGTTCACATCGGTAGCAGAAACAAAGGTAGTGTCCACACCAAAACGTTTGAAGATGGTACCGAACAAATTTACCGTCGACCCGAATATACTGCGCGAAGCGACGATGTGATCCCCGCTTTTCAGCAAACCCATGCAGCACGCCAAAATTGCCGACATACCTGACGCCGTCGCCACACACTGCTCAGCGCCTTCCAGCGCGGCCAATCGCTCTTCGAACATGGTAACGGTAGGGTTGGTGAAACGCGAATATATGTTGCCCGGCTCTGCGCCAATAAAGCGTGCAGCGGCTTGGGCCGCGCTATCGAACACGAAACTGGAAGTGAGAAACATAGCTTCGCTATGTTCATTAAATTGGCTGCGCTTTGTACCCGCGTGTACTGCGAGTGTTTCAAGCTGATAAGAATGTTCTGCTTGATTGGGTTGTTCTGGCATAACGTACTCCCTCGTGCAAAATAAAAAACCCGGATAGCTTGAGCTAAACCGGGTTTCTCCCGCTTTAGCTGTATTTATAAAGCGCCCGCAAGCTGTTCCTCAAATCGGCGCTAAAGTAAAATTAACACCTGTTACACATCATTGTCAACATCCAGCCTCCTCGAATATGAAAGGAGTCTGAAGGATTAAAGTATTTCCACCGATGAATAAGCATGAAATTGCATTTCTAAATCGGTCATTATGCGAAACATGGTGATCAATATTGAAGGAGCAAAGTTAAAAACTTTGGAGTAGATCAAGACCTTATTGGACGGATCAACCGAGGTTGCATTCCGAATTTCCAAAGGAGAGCGCAATCAATACAGCAGGTGACACGATTGGTGCGGCAATATCGTAAGGTCTCTAAATTCCTTGCTGTATTTTGCTTTCGGTATTCTTTGTTTCATTTGACACCTCCGTCTGAAGTTTAACAAAACGTTGGTGTCCATTTTTTTCGGCTTATCGCAGAGTGATTGGCGTTAAAAATGTAGGACGCACTGAGCATAATTATTCAAGCTGCATTATTTGCACTGACTGGCTCTTTTTTTCTGCAAACACCAGTGCTTCGTCCAATATATTCAGGAACTCATTGACCTTGATCGGTTTAGTGAGATATTGGAAGAATCCCGCCGCCAGGCCGTTCTCTATGTCGCGTGGCATTGCATTGGCACTCAGGGCAACGATCGGAATGTGCGCCGTGGCCGGGTCGGCGCGCAGGATTTTCAGGGCTTCGAAGCCGCTGATGCCGGGCAGATTGATGTCCATCAGGATTACATCCGGTTGGGATGCACGCGCAATCTCGATGCCGCTATTCCCGCTCACCGCCGTCAGCAGACGAATATCGGTATAGCGCGCGATGATTTTTTCGACCAATTTCATGTTCGCCGGATTATCCTCTACATAGAGCAGGGTGTGCAGCTTCGCTCCGCGACGCACAAGCGGTTGGGCCAATGCCGATGCTTCGCCCCCTTCCATGGAAAGGTGTGGCTCAGCAACCGATACGAGTTCGAACCAGAACATGCTTCCCAAACCGACGGTGCTTTCCACGCCGATTGCGCCCCCCATCAGTTCGACCAGTCGCTTGGCCACCACGAGGCCGATGCCTGTGCCTTCCTCGCTGCCAGCCTCCTGTCCGAGACGGTTGAACGGCTGAAATAGCTGCGCCATTTGTTCCGGAGGCAATCCCGCACCGCTATCTTTGATGCTGATGCGAATGCGTCCGGGCGTGCTCTCGGTGCATTTCACCTCAACCGTTCCCTGCTTGATGTTGTATTTGATCGAGTTAGAAAGCAGGTTGATGACAATCTGCTTCAACCGGGTTCGATCGGCACGGACATAGAGAGGGATGTCTAACTGGGGAAAGGTTAGTTTGATGCCACGCTGTTGCGCCTGCGGTTCGATCATGCCCTGGCATTCGAGCATGACTTCGGCCAGCGACACTGGCTCCTGCGATATCGGTACCTGCCCGGACTCGATCACCGCGAGATCGAGGATCTCGTTGATCAACTTCAGCAGATGCCATCCCGCCTGAAGAATATGGGCTATGCTTTTCTGTTGTGAGGGCGTTGCCGGCGGGGAATCGGACTCCATCAGCTGGGCGAACCCGAGGATGGCATTGAGCGGACTGCGCAACTCATGGCTCATGCTGGAAAGGAAATCCGATTTAGCGAGGTTGGCCTTGTCCGCCACAGCTCTGGCGCTCTCCAGCTCGATGTTCTTTTCTCGCAGCACCTGATCCAGGCGATTACGTTCGGTGACGTCGCGCGCCGCGGCAAACACGCCCTGCAGCCTCCTGTCCCGATCGTAGAGGGTGGTTGCATTGTAGGACACCACAGTTTCCTTGCCGTCCCTGGCGCGCGCGGTGAGCTCGTAGTTGGTGACCTTCTTTTCGCTCAGCACCAGCTTGATGCCCGCCTCGGCCAGCTCCGGATCGGTGAAGTAATTCTTGAATGGCGCACCGATCAGCTCGTCTCGCGTACAACCGGTGAGTGCCTCCATCTGTTTGTTGACATCTGTAATGATGCCGGATGGATCGGTAGTCATCAGCGCGTCAATGTTGGATTCGATGAGAGAGCGCGTGTAGAACTGCTGGTCACGCAGTCGCTGGTCTAGCTTCTTTTGTTCTTCCTCGATCTGCTTGCGCGCGGAATTGTCGGTACCGATCAGCAGGTAGCCGATGATGGCATCTTGATCGTCGCGCAGCGCGGTAACTGAGACGACCGCCGGAAAGCGGCTGCCATCCTTGCGGATGTAAGTCAGCTCGTAGATGTCCTCGATGCCGCGCGAGGCCTTGAATACCAATGCTTCGAAGCCCGGCGTAATCGGGGTGCCGAGCTCGGCGCTCAATGCCTTGGCACGCGCGATCACTTCCTGTGGATCGGAAATGTCGGCCGGGGTAATCTTGTTCATCACGTCGGCGGCCGCGTAGCCCAGCATGCGTTCCGCACCGACGTTGAAAATCTGAATGACGCCCTTGGCGTCGGTGGCGATACTCGAGAAATTGGCGCTGTTGAAAATCGCGCTCTGCAAAGCCCCCGCCTTGAGCAGCGCCTCCTCCGCCTGCTTGCGTGCGGTGTTGTCCGTGCCGATCAGCAGGTAGCCGATGATGGCATCTTGATCGTCGCGTAGCGCGGTAACTGAAACTACCGCCGGGAAACGACTGCCATCCTTGCGGATGTAGGTCAGTTCGTAGATGTCCTCGATGCCGCGTGAAGCCTTGAACACCAGTGCTTCGAAGCCCGGCGTAATCGGTGTTCCAAGTTCGGCGCTCAATGCCTTGGCACGCGCGATCACTTCCTGTGGATCGGAAATGTCGGCCGGGGTAATCTTGTTCATCACGTCGGCGGCCGCGTAGCCCAGCATGCGTTCCGCACCGACGTTGAAAATCTGAATGACGCCCTTGGCGTCGGTAGCAATACTCGAGAAATTGGCGCTATTGAAAATCGCGCTCTGCAGGGCTCCTGCCTTGAGCAGCGCCTCTTCCGCCTGCTTGCGTGCGGTGTTATCACGTAAAATGCCGGTGAAGTAGCGCTGGCCACCCAGCCACATCTCGCTTACCGCCATCTCCATCGGAAAAATGCTGCCATCTTTGCGCCGGCCCACAACCTCGCGTCCGAGACCAATGGCGCGCGCCTCATCGCTCGCACTGTAATACTCGAGTGACCCATTACCATTGTGCTGGTCTCGATCAAGCTCTGGTATCAGCATGCTGAATTTTTGTCCGCTGAGTTCTGCGGCGGTATAGCCAAACATTCGCTCAGCGGCCGGGTTGACTGTCTCGACGATACCGCCAATGGCATGTATGGTGATAATGCCGTCCACCACGGTATTGAGTATTGTCTGGATCTGCGCGGTGCTGTCGCGCAAGGTCTGCTGCACTGCATATTCCCCGGTGACATCGCGGAACACCAGCACGGCACCGATCACCTTATTGTCGCGGTCGCGAATTGGTGCACAACTGTCAGCGATATCGCACTCGCTACCACCGCGTGCTATCAGTACGGTGTGGTTAGCCAAGCCCTGTACCGTGCCATGCGCCAAGGTTTCCATTACCGGGATAACGGCGGGTTGACGGGTTTCTTTGTTGATGATGTGAAAAATATCATCCACCGGTCGACCGCTGGCTTGCGCCTGCGTCCAACCGGTGAGCTGTTCAGCAAGGGGATTCAGAAGCGTCACACGCGCTTCAGCATCAGTGGCAATCACTGCGTCACCGATGGAGTTGAGCGTAACGGCGAGCCTTTCCTCGCTGACCTGCAAGGTAACGTTAGCCTGCTGAAGTTGTTTATTCGTCTTCCCCTGAATCTTGAGTAAATGTTGGCGCTCTGCTTCCGCCTGCTTGCGCGCGGTGTTGTCCGTGCCGATCAGCAGGTAGCCGATGATGGCATCTTGATCGTCGCGTAGCGCGGTAACTGAAACTACCGCCGGGAAACGACTGCCATCCTTGCGGATGTAGGTCAGTTCGTAGATGTCCTCGATGCCGCGTGAAGCCTTGAACACCAGTGCTTCGAAGCCCGGCGTAATCGGTGTTCCAAGTTCGGCGCTCAATGCCTTGGCACGCGCGATCACTTCCTGTGGATCGGAAATGTCGGCCGGGGTAATCTTGTTCATCACGTCGGCGGCCGCGTAGCCCAGCATGCGTTCCGCACCGACGTTGAAAATCTGAATGACGCCCTTGGCGTCGGTAGCAATACTCGAGAAATTGGCGCTATTGAAAATCGCGCTCTGCAGGGCACCCGCCTTGAGCACAGCCTCTTTACGTCGGCCTTCGGTGATGACCTCAGCATTGCCAGCAGCGGGGTCGGGAATGGCGGAATCGCGGATTTTTTTGGACATAGCTGACCCTGTTAAAGTGCGAATTGGTCTGGCGGATCGCGAGGCCGAAGATGCGAGTTGCATTTTTTAATATTGTACTCTGTATCCTGCACCAATAAATTCATGCTGTTGCTGGTTCTGCCGCTTTAACTGAGTAGGCCGGATTATGGGTGAGTTTATCAAACACGCAGTGGCGTCAGGATGCAATTAGTCCGCCATCCCGCAGCCCTTTCTATCCCTGACGACCCTACCATCATGACAAATTACGAGTCTTAACTGCGAAAGAGATGGCGATTCGTTCAGTCCTGGCTTTCTGTTGTGTCGCAATAACGGTTTTGCACGGTACTACGTATGCCGCACGCTACGGATGAGTTTACCGTAGTGAGCTCGCCGCTGATCTTCTCCCTTGCAATTGCAAATCGCCATGATCTGTTTCTTCACTACCCGCCGATGACAGGTGCGCAGCAGCTGCGAGCTGTGTTTGCAGGCTTCAATCATCAATCGTTCCGTGCTATCCGGTTAGCACTCACAAGGTCCTGAGCTGGATTGATGCCAATACTTTTGAAGTGCCGATCCAATTACTCGGAAACCATCTAAAGTTTCTGTCCGATTTCGTGTTCTGCAAATGTCTCGTATATACTTATCTGGTGTGTGTTTTTCACGTGCATTATGGATCCCCAATGGCTGGGTGTTTTGTTTGCAATCAATCTTTTGAGTTTAAGAATGCACATTTCAGTTGGGATTTTATATTAAAATTTCAACGATTATTAAAATTGAATCAATATGTTATATTCATAAATGAGAGATAAATAGATAATATTGTGTCTGTAGCGCATCGCCTAGTTGTTCACGAAATAGGGTACTGAATCAAACATGAAAATTCACGAATATCAGGCCAAGGAAATCCTCCGCCAGTATGGCGTGCCGACCCCACGCGGATCGGTGTGCTTCAGCGTGAACAAGGCCATTGCCGTCGCGCAGCAGTTGGGTGGATCGGTGTGGGTGGTGAAGGCGCAGATTCATGCCGGTGGGCGTGGCCAGGGTGGCGGCGTTAAGGTGGCGAATTCGGTGCAGGATGTTGGCATGCATGCCGGAAAGATTCTTGGCATGCAGTTAGTTACACACCAGACTAATGCTGATGGGCAATTGGTCAGACGCTTGCTAATTGAGGAGGGTGTGCAGATTGCAAAAGAATATTACGTAGGTATGGTAATTGACCGTAGCAAGCAGGGTGTCGTGCTTATGGCCAGTAGCGAGGGAGGAATGGAAATTGAGGCAGTCGCTGCGCATTCGCCTGAAAAAATTCACAAGGTATGGATAAACCCTTCGTCAGGGCTGACCGATGCTGAGGCAGACACTGTGGCGCGGCAGATTGGCATTCCGAATGCAGTACTTGCTCAGGCGCGCGCCTGTTTGCAAGGCTTGTACCGAGCCTTCGTGGAAAAGGATGCGATGCTGGCGGAGATCAATCCGCTGGTGCTGACTGCAGATCAGAATCTACTGGCGCTGGATGCGAAAATTAATTTCGATAGTAATGCGCTATTTCGTCATCCAGAGATTGTGGCGCTACGCGATCTGGATGAAGAAGACCCAGCCGAAGTTGAAGCTTCAAAATTCGGCCTTAGCTATATCTCACTGGATGGCAACATCGGTTGCTTGGTGAATGGAGCCGGGCTAGCTATGGCGACCATGGATATTATCAAGCTATATGGCGGCATGCCTGCGAATTTTCTGGACGTAGGTGGTGGCGCCAGCAAGGAAAAAGTAACTGAAGCATTCAAGTTAATGTTGAGGAATTCGAATTTGCGTGCAATTTTGGTAAATATCTTCGGCGGAATCATGAAGTGCGATGTGATTGCCGAAGGAGTGGTTGCAGCGGCGCGCGAAGTGCATTTGAAAGTACCATTAGTGGTGCGTCTGGAAGGCACTAACGTTGATCTTGGGAAAAAAATTCTGGCTGAATCTGGCTTGCCTATTATTTCTGCCGGCGATATGGCAGATGCGGCAGCGAAGGTTGTTACTGCGGCAAAGGGGGCATAATGTCCATTCTTATTAACAAAGATACTAAAGTGATGACGCAAGGCATGACTGGTAAAGTCGGTCAGTTTCATACTTTACATTGTAAGAATTATGCAAATGGAGCGAATTGTTTTGTCGCTGGAGTGACTCCCGGCAAAGCCGGACAAAGCTATGAGGGTATTCCAATATTCAACAGTGTAATGGAAGCTAGCGTGCAAACCGGGGCAACGGTCTCAGTGATTTACGTGCCACCTCCCTATGCTGCTGCGGCGATTGATGAGGCGGTGGAAGCAGGGCTGGAGTTGGTGATCTGCATCACCGAAGGCATACCCGTGCATGACATGCTACGCACTCGTTACAAAATGCAGGGCAAGAAGACACTGCTGATAGGCCCGAATTGTCCAGGCCTAATTACACCGGACGAAATCAAAATTGGCATCATGCCCGGGCACATCCACCGTCGGGGACGTATTGGCGTGGTGTCGCGTTCGGGAACATTGACTTATGAGGCGGTTTGGCAGCTGTCCGAGCTGGGCTTCGGGCAATCTTCCTGTGTCGGAATAGGCGGCGATCCGATCAATGGCATGAAGCATTTGTCTGTAATGAAATTATTCAACGATGACCCGGAGACAGATGCTGTGGTGATGGTGGGCGAAATTGGTGGCAGTGATGAAGAAGAATGCGCGCGCTGGATCAAGAGCAATATGCAAAAGCCCGTGGTCGGCTTCATTGCTGGGATTACCGCGCCGCTTGGTAAGCGTATGGGGCATGCTGGTGCAATTATTTCAGGGGGTCAGGGCGGTGCCGAGGACAAGCTGGCAGTGATGGAAGAATGTGGCATACACATCACGCGCAATCCGGCTGAAATGGGCAAAATGATGAAACATGTTTTAAAAGGATAAGTCTCTGATAATGGAGGTGTTACCCATCTCGTAATTTTTAATGTCCAGATGAAAATTATCGTTCCTGATTTGTTATTCTTCTACTTGGTGGTTTAAGAGGCTACGATACTCATGTAGCTCGTCTCATAAACAAATTTACAAAATTTACTCTTCAAGCTGGAATCCGCCACTGACAAAAAAAGGAAGAAGAATGATTTTAGTAACAGGTGGAACCGGTTACATCGGCTCGCATACGGTTGTTGAGTTGATGCTGGCTGGGTTCGAGATTTTGATTGTTGACAATTTCTGTAACAGTAAGGCAAGCGTTCTTGATCGTATTGAGCGTATTGTCAGACGTCGACCGGGATTTGTTGAGGCTGATATTCGTGATCGGCAAGCGATGCAGGCACTTTTTGCACGACATCATTTTGATGCGGTAATCCATTTTGCAGGTTTGAAAGCGGTAGGCGAATCCGTGGCACAACCGTTACGCTACTATGACAATAACGTCTATGGTAGTTTGGTATTGTTTGAGATAATGGCCGATGCGCGAGTAAAAACGCTCGTTTTTTCTTCTTCTGCTACAGTTTACGGTGACCCTGCTTCAGTTCCAATTTTGGAGAATTTTCCGCTTGGCGCGACCAATCCATATGGTAGAAGCAAGCTGATGGTCGAGGAGGTGCTTCGTGATCTTGCGACAGCAGATCCTTCATGGCGAATTGCGTTGCTTCGTTATTTTAATCCTGTAGGCGCGCATGAAAGCGGTTTGATTGGCGAGGATCCCACTAATATTCCAAATAACTTGCTTCCTTACATTGCTCAAGTGGCACAAGGTCGCCGTGAGGTGCTGTCAATTTATGGTGATGACTATCCAACCATTGATGGCACTGGCATGAGAGATTATATTCATGTTGTTGATCTTGCTATTGGTCATGTCAAGACTCTTGAAAAGCTGGCTGATCAGACTGGCGTGGCCACCTATAATTTAGGCACGGGGCGGAGTAATAGCGTCTTGGAAATGGTGCGCGCCTTCGAGCAAGCCAGTGGGCGGAACATACCCTATAAAATAGTGGGGCGTCGCCCAGGAGATATCGCTACATGTTACGCAGACACTACGCTAGCAGAACGCGATCTGGGTTGGAAAGCTGAGCGAAGTATAGCGCAGATGTGTGCTGACTCTTGGAGATGGCAGTCTTTAGGGAATCTCGATCAATCCTAAATTTACCAGCTTTCGGTATTCTTTGCTGCTTTGGACACCTCCGATTCAAATTTAACAAACGTTGATGTCCATTTTTCAGCTTACATCAATGCCGCGGGTTGTTTAGGTAACAGATTACTTAGCGACTTGTTTTTCGCGGATCTCATCCAGCGTTTTGCAGTCTATGCACAACGTAGCAGTCGGTCGCGCTTCTAAACGGTTCAATCCAATTTCTATGCCACAATTTTCACAATATCCATAATCACCGCTATTTATTTTGGCCAACATTTCGTTGATTTTCTTGATCAGCTTGCTCTCACGATCACGATTACGCAGTTCTAAAGTCATGTCTGATTCTTGACTTGCGCGATCATTCGGATCGGCAAATACAGTGGCATCATCCTGCATGGAGTGCACCGTACGGTCAATGTCTTCGCCCAGCCCATGCTTGATGTTGTTCAGAATACTGCGGAAATGATCCAGCTGCTTAGGGTTCATATAAGTTTCCCCCTTCTTGGTTTTGTAAGGGGTAACGGGTTTTGTGGGTTGTACCGACATCAAATATCTCCAAAAACATACAAACAAAATTTAAAAACCGCGCTTTAATACCAGAAATGCAGCTCTGCCGCAACTAAATTCGCCACTCTCCCTGCATGGAAAAAACGCCTGAAAGCCAAGTCAAATAATTAATAATAGCTTGTAAAGTGAGTCAGGTTTTGCGAGTTGCTAGGCAATACCTCTACTAAAACTACTTCTACAAGATTAAAACCCCCTGCTTCTTAAGCATGGACACCAATAGAATAAGAGGCAGTCCGACTAGAGCGGTAGGGTCATCACCCTCCATTCTACTAATAAGTACGATGCCCAAACCTTCTGATTTCGCGCTACCTGCGCAGTGATAAGGTTGCTCCTTACATAAATAGGATTCGATCTCGTCGTCGCTGAAATTGCGAAAGCTGACGCAATTTTTCGCCATTTCAGTTTGAATTTCGTCATTGCGCGCATTCAACAAAGTCACTGCAGTATAAAAGTTCACGCTGTGTCCACGCATAGTACGCAATTGGCGTACAGCATTTTCATGAGTGAGAGGTTTGCCTAGCTGTTGCTCACCTAATAATGCGACCTGATCTGAGCCTATAATCAGAGCATCTGGGTAATGGATCGCCACTGCGCGTGCTTTTTCGCGGGAAAGCCGCCATGCGACTTGTTTAGCGCTTTCACCAGGTAGACAAGCTTCGTCTATGTCAGGAGCAGCAATTTCAAATGGGATTTGCAGGCGTCCCAAAAGCTCACTGCGGTAAATCGAAGTAGAAGCGAGAATAAGCGGCTGATTCAAAAAATTTCCCTTGGTGGACGCGTCTAAAAATTGGGAAAAGCTTCTGCACAAATTTCTACTATAACCCGCGCAGCATGTTATCACTATCTGGTAGAGCGTTGCACAGTGTCTCTAACTAACGATGAATGCAGCCCGGTCTTCGTATCGTAACCGCATTTCCTGATTTACAACCATCGCCGCCTGGTGCAGCTCAAACGCAAACTATGAAAAGTTCAACAATATTGCCCGGCAGCATAACCAGATGACCATGCCCATTGAAAATTGTAGCCGCCCAGCTGACCTGTAACATCAACCACTTCACCGATAAAATACAGACCGCTCACCTCATTGACTTCCATGGTTTTAGACGACAAGGCATGGGTGTCAACACCACCGCAGGTAACTTCTGCCTTGGTATAGCCCAATGTGCCGCTAGGCGTAATTTGCCAGTTATGCAGTTTGGCGGCAAGTGCAGCGATCTCCTTATCCGAATATTGGTTAATTGGCCTATTACCGGAAAGGTTATTTCCGGCCAACTGGGCGCACCATGTTTCAATAAATCGCTTGGGCAAATATTGCGCAAAAAAGTTGCTTAGCAACATGCGACTGTCGCGCTGCTGCGCGAACAATTTCAGTGTGTCATGATCCGGCAGCAAATTAATGTGCAGCGGCTGGCCCGGCTCCCAATAAGAGGAGATTTGCAAGATGGCGGGGCCACTCAGGCCGCGATGGGTAAAAAGGAGATTTTCGCGAAAAACTTGTTCACCATAACTTACCGCCGCATCCACGGAAATTCCGGCGAGATCAACATAAGGTGCCCAATCATCCGGATGAAAACTCAATGGCACCAACCCCGGCTTGAGTTTGGTCACGGGAATGTCGAATTGCTGCGCTACTTGGTAACCGAACGGTGTTGCGCCAATCTTGGGAATAGACAGACCACCGCTGGCAATCACCAAGGACTGCGCGCACAATGTGCCATGATTGGTATTACAGCTAAATCGTGCGGCTGAGGGATGCGTATTGCCTCTTGCTTCGGCCTCATCTCCTGCTTGCGGGAAAAGGGTATTGAGGCGCTCAACCTTATGCACTTCGCAAGACATAAGCCAACGTACCCCCGCTGCATCGCATTCGTTTTTCAGCATCGCAATAATAGCTGTCGACCCTTCGTCACAAAATAGTTGCCCGAGTTTTTTTTCGTGATAACCGATGCCTTGCTGGTTAAGCCATGCGATGAAATGCTGGGGGGTGTAGCGCGCCAATGCGGAGCGACAAAAATGCGGATTACCCGATAAATAATTTTCCGGCTTGGAGTACAAATTGGTGAAGTTGCAGCGGCCACCACCAGAGATGCGAATTTTCTCCGCCAGTTTTTTAGAATGATCAAGTAACTGCACAGAACGCCCTCGACGGGCAGCCCCGATGGCGCACATCATGCCAGCCGCGCCGGCACCGATGATCAGCACATCCACATTGACACTCATCGCAACAGACAAATAGCCGTTTTCAATAGCCTGTCAGCTTGGTCATGGTTCTAATATCATGTATCACGGTTGTACCTCCAAAAGCTCCAACTGTTTCCATATACATGCGCCCTTGCTAGCTTTATCGATATCGGCCAACTGTTGCGCGTGTTGCGCCAACTCATCATCGTTAGCAGGCAGTACACACAGTTTTAAACGCGACAAATCTGCAAAAACCATGATCGGCTCTACTTCCTGTTTATCACTCCCATCATCCAGCAAACTTTTCTGTCCACGCGTCATGGACAGATAAACCTCCGCCAACAACTCGGTATCCAATAGCGCGCCATGCAAGGTGCGGTGAGAATTGTCAATCTGATAACGGTCGCACAAAGCGTTCAGATTGTTTTTTTTGCCGGGATGCAACTCCTTGGCCAACTTCAGTGTGTCAATGACGTTTATACAGTAGTTATTTAATGCAGGCAGTCCGGAGAGTTCCAGCTCCTTATTGAGAAACCCGACATCAAACGGCGCATTATGGATGATGAGTTCCGCACCGCAGATAAACTCAAGCAACGCTGGTGCTATCTCAGCAAATTTCGGTTCGTCCTGTAGACGCTCCAGCGTCAGACCATGCACCTCGGCCGCTCCCGCATCAATCTCCCGCCCCGGGTTGAGATAGCGGTGAAAACGTCGATCAGAAACTTTGCGGTTGCATAATTCGATAGCCGCCAGTTCAATGATGCGATGCCCTTTTCCTGGATCCAGGCCGGTGGTTTCGGTATCCAACACGATTTGTCTCATTTCATACTTTCATTCGACAGTTGTTCAATACCGCGATTAGCCAATTCATCGGCACGCTCGTTGCCATCATGTCCGGCATGTCCTTTTATCCACACCCACTGAACATGATGCTTGCCGGCCAGCTCATCCAGCCTGCGCCACAAGTCCTCATTTTTGACCGGCTTCTTATCGGCAGTCTTCCAGCCACGCTGCTTCCAGTTATGCACCCAGATACTAATGCCTTGCTGCACATACTTTGAATCGGTATGCAGGACCACCCGGCATGGTCGCTTCAATGCCTCCAGCGCGCGGATCGCGGCCAGTAGTTCCATGCGATTGTTGGTTGTATGCGTCTCGCCACCACATAACTCGCGTTCCTTGCCCATAATTTGTAACAGCGCGCCCCAGCCGCCCACGCCGGGATTCCCCTTGCAAGCCCCATCAGTATAAATTTCCACTATATCTTCACTTATTGTCACAAGTTCGCTCATTCGGATTCCGTTTTTGTGCATTGCGATATTTCTCTATTCAGCTTAGGCGTTGCCGGTAGCAGCTTGCCAACCAGTCCCTCGCTCCATTTTGGCTTGATCAGGTTCATTCCCGGCACATGCTTAATCGCCTGCAAATAATATACCCCGCCCCACACTGCCCACCAACGGTCGCCTGCTGGCTCCATAAAATTAAAGCGGTTAAGCCAATTTGGATTCGTGAGCGGAGGTGCGTAACAGGCAAAACGCCCCGTTACCACCTCAAATCCCAGCAATGCCAACCAATCCTTCAATCGCGACAAAGCAATAAAATCTCCACGCCAAGGGAAATTTGTCTGCGAACCCAATACGCGCCGAGCCCCCCACAGGCTACGCGGATTGAAGCCGCTGATGATGACATTTCCCTCAGGCCTTAACACACGCTCAACCTCACGTAAAATTTGGTGAGGATGAGCATTGAATTCCAGCACATGCGGCAGAAGTACCAAATCCAAGCTGCTGCACCCAAAGGGCAACTCATTCATATCCAGCCGTACTTGCACCCCAGCCTCGTTCCCCACTACAACGCGTAGCGGCATACGACTGGCACGCAGAAAATCATGCCCGGCCAGCCCGAGTTGCAGCGCGTTGAAACCAAAAATATCAGTCACACTGTGATCAAACAATGCTTGCTCGCACTCCAGCAAATATTTTCCCGGAGGCGTGGCAAACCAATCATTCAGTGTATTTGTAGTTGACATGCAATACTCTTTCACTCGAGTATAGCCAAATAATAAACGGATATATCCATGCTAAATATTATTCCCATCCCAGCATTCAAAGACAACTACATCTGGCTGCTGCACGACCACCAACATGTGGTAGTGGTCGATCCGGGTGACGCCGCGCCGGTGCTAGCTTATCTCAATTTACATAAGCTCAAACTCGCCGCCATTCTGTGTACTCACCATCACAACGATCACGTCGGTGGCACCTGCAAACTTGTTGAATTATACAACGTGCCAGTGTATGGCCCACAGCTTGAAAATATTCCCTGCGTCAGTCATATGCTCGGCGAAGGAGATGTAATTGAAATCCCGGAATTAAAAATAAAACTGAATGTTATTAATATCCCTGGTCATACCCACGGACATATCGCTTATCTGGGCGCCGGCGGTGTATTTTGCGGCGACACCCTGTTCGGTTGTGGCTGTGGCAGATTGTTTGAAGGAACGGCCGCGCAATTGTTCCATTCCCTGCAACGGTTGGCAAATTTGCCCGATGAAACAAAAGTGTATTGCGGACATGAATATACCGAGGCCAACATCCGCTTCGCACTAGTCTGCGAACCCGACAATGCTCGGCTCAAACAACGTCAAGCAGATGTGCAGACGTTACGCGCTGCCGGTTATCCAACGTTACCCTCGACTATTGCCCTGGAAAAAGCCACCAACCCTTTTCTACGCTGCGCTGAGCCAAGCGTCATCGCCACCACATTGCGCATGACACAAATTAAAGAGACCGAAGAAACCAGTATCTTTACTGCCCTTCGCACCTTGAAAAATAATTTCTGAAATTATTTTAGATTGCGACAAACCCCTTTCTGGTTTATTCTGCGCAACCTTCGGAGAGGTGGATGAGCGGTTTAAGTCGCACGCCTGGAAAGCGTGTTTAGGATAATATCTTAACGCGGGTTCGAATCCCGCCCTCTCCGCCAAAAAAATTGTTTAACAATTTGAATATACAGGCTTTATATTTTATCGCCGTAGAAGCTCTTGCCGCAGTGCTTATCGGCATGCATTTTAATTTGTTCCGATCACATCTTTAATATTTCAACCTTTTGAGTTACTTCCATCATGCAAACTATTCTGGATGCTATCGGCTCAACACCACTAATTCAGATTGACGGTATATGGGTCAAGCTGGAATTTCTTAACCCATCTGGATCCATCAAGGCGCGCATTGCCAAATACATGATAGAGCGCGCCGAAAATGAAGGTCTGCTGAAACCGGGCGATACTATCGTGGAAGCTAGTAGCGGCAATACCGGTAACGCGATGAGCATGGTGGCCGCTGTCAAAGGCTACAAGATGCTGGTGTTAATGCCCAATGGATTGAGCCGTGAACGCACCGCTATCTCGCGTGCCTATGGTGCCGAAGTACGCATCATTGGTGATTTTCATGTCACCGATGCGCTGGCCGAAGTTAGAAAGCTGGGTAGTCTGCCCGGTTATTTTGCCCCGCAACAATTCGATAACGAATGGAATGTAGATGAGAACCGCGAGTGGTTAGGGCCAGAAATTCTGGCCCAACTCCCTGCGGGCGTGCTCCCTGATGCGGTTGTCGGTGGCGTTGGTACCGGCGGCACAATTATCGGCGTAGGCCAGGCGTTCAAGGCAGTCAACACGGCGTGCAAAGTTGTCGCGCTTGAACCCAGTGAGTCATGCACGATACTCTGCGGCGAGATCGGCAAACACCTGATCGAGGGAATCGCTGACGGGTTTGTACCCGGTATTATTCAACGTCACCGTGCGCTGCTGGATGAAGTCATTGCCGTCGAGTCCGCAGAGGCTGTGCAGGAGATGCGCCTTCTAGCGCGTAAACACGGCATCTTTGTCGGACCATCATCCGGCGCACACCTGATCGCCGCGCGGGAATTACGCGAGCGGCACAAGATCGAACATGTCGTCACATTCTTCTGCGACAAGGGCGAGAAGTACATCAATGACTATTGGCTATGACAGTGCCTGGAATGAAATCCGCGTTTTCAAAAGCTACCATAACATGACTGGCCAGCACGACCTCGCCCCTCACCGCCGCGCCAATGCTACCGCCGCGATGAATGAAGAAGTTGAAAGGTGATCTCCCCACGCATTGTCAGTAACTTCGCCCTACTTCGCCCTACCCTGAACGCTTCATTCGCGTGGCTAATCAGGAAACATTTAAATGCATTATTATTTCATAACAGGAACATCTTTTGGTTTGGGCAAGGCCATTGCAGAGTCATTGTTGCAACGCGAAGATGTTTTTGTATATGGAATCTCACGAACATCTTCCATCTCTCATAATCACTACAAACATGTGTTCGCAGACCTGAGTAATCCTTCTCAGCTATCATCCATCATTGAATTATTTGAAGCGTCCTTCACCAATCAGGATTCCTTATATTTGATTAATAATGCTGGCGTGATTGATCCAATCAAGTATCTTGGAGACTTCACAGCGGAAGAGATTTTACTGCTAATGCACGTAAATCTGATAAGCCCAATACAATTAATGAATGCTTTTTTGAAAATTCCACAAAACGTAAAAAGGAGAATCGTTATAAATGTATCTTCAGGCGCTGCATCAAAAGTCACCGATGGTTGGTCTTTATATGGTTCGTCGAAGGCAGCCCTTGACCACGCATCTCTTCATGCCGCTAAAGAGATGGAGCTAAATGATACGGCAAATATTCATATTTTTTCAGTAGCACCCGGAGTTATAGATACGCTTATGCAAGCGAAAATTAGAGCTGTTTCAAAACATTCATTCTCTATGGTTGATCGATTTATAGATTTACATGAAACCAATGCATTGGATACTCCTGAACAAGTCGCAAAAAAATATTTGAAAATACTAGACTCTCCTCAAGAATTCCCCAACGTTGTTTTTTCTGCACGTGGACTTTAACAATCCTTTAACCCGAATCATTCACAAAAAATAACATCAAAAGTAACCGTCAAGCATCTGATATTGCCATTCGTCAAAAAGCATATTCGTAAAACAGACATATGACCTTACCTTCTCTATCTCAGAACAGCTACGCTTCATCGAATAGCTGCATGTGAACGCCTGCTGCCTATAATGACGGCAGGCAAAAAAGATATTTATTTGCTTGGTGCGCTTCGCTTGCTCGTTGCTGGTACTTGGCTCTCTGCATCATTCAGTAAAAATTGATTGAATGCATTCGCAGCAGTGGATAGACGCTTATTTTTACGATGTACAACATGCCAGTGACGCATGATAGGAAAATGTTCCACATTTAGTATTTGCAGACGCTTCATTTCCAGTTCCAGTTCGATGCAATGCATAGAGATGATGCCTAACCCCATGCCGGCTTGCACTGATTGTTTGATTGCTTCATTAGTGTCCATTTCCATATGGGTCGGCAATTTCAAATCGTGGCTGGCGAAATATCGTTCTACCACTCCGCGCGTACCCGAACCTTGCTCGCGCAGCAAAAAAATTTCCTCTGCCAATTGCTTGGGTTTGATGTTGCGTACCTTGGTTAAAGGGTGGTTTAGTGCGGCGATAACAACAAGCGGGTTCTGCATAAACGGCTGCGACACCATGTCCGTACCTTCCGGTGGCTGACCCATGATGGCAAGATCGGCGCTATTATCGGCGAGCAATTTTATTACCGCATCTCGGTTGGCAACATTGAGACTTACTCTGATCTTCGGGTATAGCTGAATAAATTTTGCCAATAGCTGAGCTATGAAATAGCTGGCAGTGCTGACTGCAGAAATATTCAAACGACCATATTCCAGCCCTTTCATCTCGCTCAACATAGCATCCATTTCCTCTAGGTGCTGCGCAATACTGCGAGTGTAGTGCAGCATTTCCTGTCCTGCTTCGGTCAAATGCATTTGCTTGCCCACTTGGTCAAACAAGGATAAGCCGACACTATGTTCAAGTTGCTTGATTTGCATGGAGACTGCAGGCTGGCTTAAATACAATTCTTTGGCCGCACGTGAATGACTTAAATGCCGTGCTACGGCATCGAAAATTCTAAGCTGACGAATGGTTAAATGTAGCATCGTTTAATTATAAGCAATACCTATAGTTAGTATCAATACAATTGACTGTTATTTATGAATAATATTAGGTACTGTGCATCTCACGCGCTGAAACAAATACCCATTAATCGTAATGAGTATTGCCCACCAGCTTACATAGGCGGGCGCGGTGCGGTTTTTTCAATAATTGGAGATAACCATGGCATCTGAAACGATAAAAGAAGGTAAGGAACGCTATAAATCTGGCGTTATACCCTATAAAAAAATGGGATATTGGGAGCCTGATTACAAGATCAAAGACACAGATATGCTCGCAATGTTCCGTATGACACCGCAACCAGGTATGGATCCAGAAGAAGTTGCCGCTGCGGTGGCAGGCGAATCTTCCACTGCCACATGGACGGTGGTGTGGACTGACCGTTTGACCGCGTGTGAAATGTATCGCGCCAAGTGTTACCGTTGTGACTTAGTCCCTAACACAGGCGAGGGCACCAAAACAGAAGCCCAGTACTTTATTTACATCGCTTATGAATTGGATTTGTTCGAAGGAGGTTCCATTGCCAACCTGACTGCTTCCATCATCGGTAACGTGTTTGGTATGAAAGCGGTTAAGGCGTTACGCCTCGAAGATATGCGTATCCCGGTTGCTTATCTCAAAACATTCCAGGGTCCCGCCACTGGCGTCATCGTCGAGCGTGAACGGCTGGATAAATTTGGTCGTCCCCTGCTGGGTGCAACTACTAAGCCTAAGCTCGGTCTTTCCGGCCGCAACTATGGGCGCGTGGTGTATGAAGCCCTAAAAGGCGGCCTGGATTTCATGAAAGACGATGAGAACATCAATTCACAGCCCTTCATGCACTGGCGTGACCGTTTCATGTATTGCATGGATGCCGTGAACAAAGCTTCCGCTGCAACTGGCGAAGTCAAGGGCCATTATCTTAATGTTACCGCCGGCACGATGGAAGAAATGTACGCGCGCGCTGAGTTTGCTAAATCGCTGGGCTCGGTCATCATCATGATTGACCTCGTTATCGGTTACACCGCTATTCAGTCGATGGCACTTTGGGCACGTAAGAACGACATGATTCTGCACTTGCACCGTGCGGGTAACTCGACCTACTCACGTCAAAAAAATCACGGTATGAGCTTCCGCGTTATTTGCAAGTGGATGCGTATGGCGGGTGTGGATCACATCCATGCTGGTACTGTCGTGGGCAAGCTGGAAGGCGATCCGCTCATGATCAGAGGCTACTATGACACGCTGCTCGATACACACACTCCTATGAATTTGGAGAAAGGCCTGTTCTTCGAACAGGACTGGGCTTCACTCAATAAGTGTATGCCAGTTGCGTCCGGTGGTATCCACGCCGGTCAGATGCACCAACTGCTAACCTATCTCGGCGACGATGTAGTTCTGCAATTCGGGGGCGGCACAATTGGACATCCACAAGGAATTCAGGCCGGTGCGGTAGCAAATCGTACGGCACTGGAAGTTATGGTTCAGGCACGTAATGAAGGTCGTGACATCTGGAACGAAGGTCCACAGATTCTACAAGATGCAGCCAAATGGTGCGGCCCGCTTAAAGCAGGACTGGATACGTGGAAAGATGTCAGCTTCAACTACGAGTCCACCGACACCCCTGACTTTGTTCCTTCTGCCACGACCAGCGTTTAATTAACATATTAAGGAGAATTGATTATGATGACCAATCCTGGAAATCAGATCACGCAAGGGCAGTTTTCTTTTCTGCCCCCGCTGACTGATGTACAAATCACAGCGCAAATTAAATATGCACTGAAATCTGGCTGGTCGCTAGCCGTCGAATACACCGACGATCCGCACCCGCGCAACACCTACTGGGAAATGTTCGGCAACCCTATGTTCGACCTTAAAGATCCCGCAGGAATCTTGATGGAGATCAACAATTGCCGTAAGACTTTCCCGAATCACTACATCCGTGTGATGGCTTTTAGTTCAGCATATGGAATAGAAAGCCCAACTATGTCGTACATCGTAAACCGTCCTAAAAACGAGCCTGGTTTCAGGCTGGTGCGGGAGGAAGCGGAAGGTCGTAGCATGCGCTACACCATCCATTCCTACGCAACCGAAAAGCCGGAAGGCGAACGGTACTAAGCAATTGCGGGTACGGTGTATGCCGTACCCGTTTTTTAACCGGCTGTTGAAATGCTCTGTAAATAATCTTCCTCAGAACTTGGCGATAACGAATTTGCTTCTTTAGTTGCCGTTCCAATCAAATATAAATTTATTCAAACATACGCAGATGACGAGGCGGAAACTTTCAACAGTCGATTGACTTTACAGGTTAAACAAATGAACGAACTTTCAAAAGACATCATCCTTCCCGACGACACTCCGGTTGACCTGGACGCCGAATTTCGCGACTCCAATATTCAGGAAGTGCTGGCTAAACTTGATCGCGAATTGATCGGCCTGTTGCCGGTCAAAACACGCATCCGCGAAACCGCAGCGCTTTTGCTGGTAGACCGCGTTCGCAAGAAACTCAATCTGTCGGCGGTTTCCCCAACGCTGCATATGAGCTTTACCGGCAATCCTGGAACTGGGAAAACCACGGTAGCACTACGTATGGCGGAAATACTGCATCGTCTGGGTTATGTGCGCGAAGGCCATTTGATATCAGTCACACGCGATGATCTAGTCGGCCAATACATTGGACACACTGCACCAAAAACAAAAGAAATAATTAAGAAAGCAATGGGCGGCGTGTTATTCATAGATGAAGCCTATTACCTTTACAAGCCTGAAAACGAGCGTGATTATGGAGCTGAATCTATCGAAATCTTATTGCAAGTGATGGAAAATAACCGTGACGATCTGGTCGTTATTTTGGCCGGTTATAAAGACCGGATGGACAAATTTTTCCACAGTAACCCCGGCATGCGCTCGCGCATTGCGCATCACATTGATTTTCCTGATTACTCAGCAGAAGAATTGCTCATCATCGCAAAGCTAATGCTGGCTGAGCAAAATTACCGCTTCAGCCCGGAAGCGGAAAAAGCATTCGCAGAATACATCCCGCTGCGGATGAAGCTGGAACATTTCGCCAATGCGCGTTCAATTCGCAACGCACTGGATCGAGCGCGTATGCGCCAAGCCAACCGCTTGTTCGCTGGCGTCAAGAAAAATCTAACCAAAATTGATTTGATAACCATCGAAGCCGAAGAAATTTATGCCAGCCGCGTGTTTCGGGATGGACAAGTTGATCTGGACGGAGATGAGTTGGCGGAAGAATATAGTGATGGGGTTGCGAAGATCTGATGCTCCCTCGGCACGACCTTTTCAAACATGCGGGAGCATAAACTCTGTTCTGTATAAAAGTGGGGAACCCATCCAAGTGTCGCTAGAGAAGAAATTACAAAAACTATAAACAAATTAAAAAACTATCTAACGAAGGAGATACATGAACAAACCGCTGGTTGCCATTTTGATGGGCAGTGCAAATGATTGGGAAATCATGCAGCAGGCCGCGCGTCCGTTGCATGACTTCGGCGTGGCCTACGATGCGCGTGTGATCTCCGCGCACCGTTCACCTGAACTATTGTTAAATTATGTTCAAGAAATGAGTGTACAGGGTGTACAGTGTTTCATCGCCGGTGCGGGTGGTGCAGCGCATCTGGCTGGCGTAATTGCAGGTCAAACCACTCTGCCAGTGCTGGGCGTACCCATTCCATCCAAATACCTCAAGGGAATCGATTCGCTACTATCTATCGTGCAAATGCCCAAGGGCATTCCGGTGGCCACTTTTGCTATCGGCGAAGCAGGTGCGGCGAATGCCGGCTTGTTCGCAATATCCATGCTGGCACTGAACGATACACAGTTGGCAAAGCGTCTCATCGCATTCCGCAAACAGCAGGCCGAAGCAATTGCTGCGATCAAGCTGCCATCACTAAGCTAAAAGGGGAACCCTATGTCTGTATTATTTGAATCCAACTTAACCAGTTTGCCATTACTGCACCGCGGCAAAGTGCGTGACATTTATGAAGTGGATGATGATCGCCTGCTCATTGTGCAAACTGATCGCTTGTCCGCCTTTGATGTCATTTTACCGACTCCAGTGCCAGGAAAAGGTCAAGTACTCACTACCTTGTCCAATTTCTGGTTTAGTAAGCTTAATAACGTTCTCCCTAATCACCTTACCGGTATCAAGCCAGAATCGTTAGTCAAAACTGATGAAGAACGCACGCAACTGGCTGGCCGGGCCTTAGTAGTGAAACGCTTGAGACCCGTGCCCATCGAGGCCATCGTGCGCGGCTATCTGGCTGGTTCCGCTTGGAAGGAATATCAAAAGACTGGCATGGTGTGCGGCATTAAATTACCTGCCGATTTACAGGAAGCGCAAAAACTGCCGCAACCCTTATTTACACCTTCAACCAAGGCAGCAGCAGGTGAACACGATGAAAACATCTCCTTCGAGCAGGCCATAAAATTGCTGGGTGCACCGCGTGCTAATGCAGTACGTCATGCCGCCATGTCGCTGTATTCCCAGGCAGCGGTATATGCGGCCACCAGGGGGATTATCATTGCTGATACCAAATTTGAATTTGGTGTGGATTCATCAGGCAAAATGTATTTGATTGATGAAGCGCTGACGCCCGATTCTTCGCGGCTCTGGCCAACTGATCAGTACAAAGTGGATAGCAACCCGCCTAGCTTTGATAAGCAGTTCGTGCGTGACTGGCTGGAGGCGTCTGGCTGGAACAAACAACTCCCGGCGCCGAAAATTCCTGCCGACGTAATCGAAAAGACTGCGGAGAAATATCACGAAGCCGTGCGACTGTTGATGGACGTGTGACACATTCCTTCAATAATTGGGTAGAGCGACGCTGAAGTTTAATGAACGGGCTAACGGATTGAAAAAAACAACCATTAAAAAATTCAACCAGCGACTGCTTTCCCTGGTTGAACATATCGGCCTGCTAGTCATCGCCATTGCCACCGTGTTCGCCATGGCGAGCGAGACCATGATTATGGTACGGGCAGTACAAGTGACACTTACCGACCTGTTGCTGCTCTTCCTCTACCTGGAAGTGCTCGCTATGGTCGGGCTGTATTACAACTCGGGCAAGCTGCCAGTGCGTTTCCCGCTTTACATCGGCATGGTGGCACTTGCGCGCTACCTGATCCTGGACATGAAAGACATGGATGACTGGCGCATGCTGGCGATAACTGGCTCTATCCTGATGTTAACGCTGGCAGTGTTCCTGATTCGCTTTGGCCATGTACGTTATCCCTATTCGGGCGATGAGCCGTCGGCGGAACTGCGGCAGGTCAACCGAATGCAGGATTGAAAACAAGACACTGTCAGTGAATCCTTATACTATCCCGAATGACGAGATACAAGCTGCTGCAGCATTACTACGGGCAGGTGAGACTGTGGCTTGTACTGCTGAGATTATCTACGAATTGGAGGCGTTGAAGAAACACTGCCGAAATAACACCCGTTACAACTCCCATTCAACGCTCTCCCCCAAGAATGATATCGTTGCACCCTTGGTAAGCGGCTTATAAATCCCCGGCCATCAAGTAGATTGTAAAACATCCCAATTAATGCCCGAGGATTTTTCAATTTTCAATTGGTCGTTCATGTGGCTCTGATAGCAAAAAACCTACCACCTTAATTTACAAAAAGTACCTTTCAAAGTTGAACCGCCAATGAATAAAAAAGTGGCTTTACCCCGAAAATTGAAATCAAATTTTCTTTCATAGACCAACAATTTTCTTATCTAAAATCACGCTATTACTTAAAGGGCTTTTATCGTAGTGGTCTTTTAAGATGACAAACTCCTCGTGAGTCTTTAAACTTTCCTTACCATACAGATCATAAACTTCAACTGAAATATTATGATTTGGAGCGGTTACTAAAAAGTCATCAATTGTTTCCACAATGTCATGGTCAATAAACTGAGATTTGCTGGCATCAATTGTGAGCGTGCTATTTGGCTTGACATGGGAAAGAAGCTTTCTCAACAGAGATTTATTAAGAAAAACAACATCTTTGTTAAGCGTTAATATATAAAACGATTTATCCTGAGTCAAAGTAATGGCAGCACGGTAATTAGCCTTAATAACAAAAAATAAACCAACTACCACGCCAATTGACATGCCTATTAATAAATCGGTTGTTAAAATCGCTGTTATTGTAATTATAAAAGGTAAAAGTTGACTCCACCCTTTGAGATAAAATTCCTTGAATAAAGCGGGTTTAGCCAGTTTAAACCCGGTATGCAGCAAAATGGCTGCCAAGCAACCGAGCGGAACATAATTTATGTACTTCGCAAAGAACATTACGCTAAACAATATACATAAGCCATGAATAAAACAGGATAGAGGGGTTTTGCCACCAGCGTTAATATTGCTTGAACTGCGCACAATGACAGCAGTAATCGGTAACCCACCGATTAATCCGCTAATAATATTTCCAACTCCTTGTGCTTTTAACTCCCTGTTAGTCGGAGCAGTGTGCTTTAAAGGATCCAGCTTATTTACTGCCTCAAGGCTTAATAATGTTTCGAGACTACCAATAATAGCTAGCGTTGCTGCAATAATATAAACCTGAGGATTAGTCCAGTAACTGTAGTCTGGGAACATGAAGTTATTCAAGAATTCGCCGACATTGCTTGAGACAGGAACATTCACTAAGTGAATTGCACTGACCGCCCAATCCGGAAACCATCGTTCAGCAGCTAAATTGTAAAGAACACCCCATAGTACGGCAATCAATGGTCCAGGGATTAGCTTGAAAAATCTCTGTTTTTTAACCCATGGTTGTTCCCAAATTATTAGTATCAGCAAAGCAACCGCAGATATAAGAATGACACCATGTGAAATGGAGCTAAATGCATCTAATATCGGAAAAAATAACTTATGAACATCTTCATGGGTATAGGCTTCAGGTCCTCCAAAATGCTCACTGTAACCAGTAGCATGAGGGATCTGTTTAATAATTAGAATCAAGCCAATGGCAGCCAACATCCCTTTAATGACAGCTGAAGGGAAGAAAGCTCCAATGACCCCTGCTTTGAGGAAGCCAGCTATCAGTTGCATAATGCCCGCTAATATCACGGCAACCAGAAATCCTTGGAAACTACCTAAAGTTTCAATAGCGTTAAAAACAATCACAGTTAAACCGGCCGCTGGGCCTGATACACTTAGCTGTGAACCACTTAACCAAGCGACAACCAGGCCACCGACCATTCCTGCTGTCAGTCCTGCGAATAGAGGCGCCCCAGATGCCAGAGCAATACCAAGACATAACGGAAGAGCCACTAAAAAAACCACTACACCCGCAGGCAAATCATCTTTTAGGTGTCGAAAATAGTATTGCATGGGCTGTTGGGTCATTGTTCTCGTCTCCACAACTTTTATGTTAGTCGCTTCGGGTTAAATTCCCCGTCCCTTTGGGGCGAAAGTTGGCTGAAAGCCAACGGATTATAAGAGCGCAGTTAATACCCCATGGCTTGTTGCGGTGTGCTTTATTTTGGTCTTAAAACCAATACATCACAGGGTGACAGTTTTAAAATGCGATCCGCAAAAGAGCTAAGGAAAAGCCCAGAAAAACCTCTCTTATTTCTTGTTGCTACTACAATTACCCCCGCATTAATTTCTTTAGCATACTCAGCTATCCGTTCTGCTGGGGACTGCGCAAATAAAACTTCAAAATGAGCTTTTTTAAATGCCAACTCAGGCATCATTTCTTTTGCTTTATTTTTAATGAAATCTAGCATTTGTTGTTTCAAATTTTCAACTGTTACCTTATCAGGAATTTCCTCAACACCCATCTCACTAATGCCAATATCTTTCTTGATAACATGAACGTAGTAAGCTTCCGTTTTGGTCCAGACACATTCATGCCCCCACCTTGAAATACTTGGCATAAACTCTTCTTCGGTTGGCATAGCAATAACTATTTTTTGTGGGTTCATTTTCCTCACCTTAACTTAATTATGGGGATAAAATAATATTTGAAAGTAGGTTATTCAGGATTATTGAGAATTAACATGTCGTCATAAAAATCTACCACACCCGTTGCTATGTCATGTTTGCCGCCGATAATACCAATCGCACCAGTTTCAACCATCTCTTTTAAAATTGGGCTACGTTCTACGATGGCATGTAATGTTTTTTTTACGTTTATGGCGGCTACTTTTTCTACAAATTTAGAGTTGCTTGAATTACGATTTTCGGTTTCGCTATTTTCATCATAAACCGCTGGCTGTATTTTACTTAATAGGGTGGTTAGGTTACCCATTTCTACGTGGTCGCAAGCACCTTTTATGGCGCCACATTTGGTATGGCCTAAAACCACTATTATTTTAGAGCCAGCGACTTTACAGCCAAACTCCATACTGCCTAAGATATCTTCATTAATGATATTGCCCGCTATACGAACACTAAATACATCGCCCAAGCCCTGGTCGAAAATCAGCTCGGCCGAGGTGCGGGAATCTATGCAGCTTAAAATAACTGCAAACGGATGTTGTCCATCGGACGTTTCATTGACCTGTTGCAGCAGATTACGGTTCAACTTAAGGTTATTTACAAAGCGTTTGTTGCCCTCTTTTAATAACTCTAAAGCCATTGCCGGTGTAATGGCGGCTTGCATCTCTTTGGTTAATGTTTTCATTTTTTGATCCCAAGGAAGATTATGATTTTGTATGCATTCAACTATGTTGCGACTCTGTTCCAGTAATGCCAAACAATGCAGTTTTTAACAAACAGCAACAAGTCAGTAACAGCAGGCTGAAAAAATACGTGGGGTAACAGAACCCCGCCACATTAGGGCGCCGCGCAAAAAAACGGGAGATTTGTTTTTGTTGCTAAGTATCGGTAAAAAATCTTTCATGCTATGTCCGCTATTTAGAATAGAAGTTGAAAGAAATAAGTATGGCAAGTAGCAAAACAATTTGCAAAGATAGTAACACTATCTTTGCAAATTGCAATACTTTCGGCTATCATTTTTTCAACGAATCAGATACATGTTAAAGCGAGCGGATTAAACACATTTATATACAGATAAAAAAGTGATATCGGAAAGCTATGGAAATTCAGTTGCAAATCAAAATGAATGAAAAATTATTTCTCAGGGATCCGGAACAATCCGAGCTGGGCAAAAAAATCATTCTGCACAGCATTCAGTTAATCCACAAAAACGGGTTTGAAGCCTTCACCTTCAAAAAACTGGCGGAAGCTATCGGCACAACCGAAGCAGGTATTTACCGGTATTTTGAAAACAAGCACCGGTTGTTGATCTATCTTACCGCCTGGTATTGGAGCTGGCTTGAGTACCAGGTTACTTTTCAAACCAACAATATTAAAGACCCTGTCGTTAAGCTAAAAATGGTTATTAAATTGTTAGCGACCACAATAGAGGACAATTTCAGAACCAGTTATGTCGATGAAAGCATCCTTCATCAAGTCATTATTACCGAAGGCTCCAAAGCCTACCTGACCAAACGTATATCCGAAGATAACAAGGATCACTTGTTTAAACCCTACAAAGACCTTTGTGCCGTTATCGGAAATATGATTTTGGAATGCAACCCCCAATATAAATATCCGAAATCATTAGCCTCTACCATTATTGAAATGGCGCATTTCCAAAATTTTTTTATGAATAATCTGCCTTCGCTGACGGACTTTGGTAAAAATAAAGATGAGGCGGAAATTGTAAGGTTTCTGGAAGATTTAGTGTTTTCCAGCTTACATTCAGCTCATTAATATGATGGATTCTGGATACGTTACATTTCTTTTCACACGGCCTGGTTAAGGTAAATCATCAGATAGTGGTAGAAATTTCACAAAAATATTAGACTGAAACCATGATTTCCGGATTAGTCCAAATTCTTTTATGGCAGGGATTGGGAGAGTTAGTTTCTCATTTCCTTATACCTATTTTGCCTGGCCCAGTATTGGGTCTTATTTTATTATTGGTATTTTTAATCCTTAAAGGGCATGCTAATTCTTCACTTCTTGCCGTTTCTGATGCCTTTAGTCAGCATTTAGGTCTTCTATTTATACCTGCGGCTGTAGGCGTAATTTTATTTTTACCGCAATTAAAAGCTCATGCTTTAGCCGTCATAACGGCTTTAGTTGTAAGTGTTGTTTTAACAATCACTACCACAGCAGTTATTTTGAGATTAATTGCCGGAAAAGATTCTAATGACCCGTGATCAACCTCAAATTGCAGACATCTGGGTTTACCTTTCAGGCAGTCCTTTATTTGCTTTGGTTGTTACACTGGCAGCTTATCAATTGGGTAACCTGCTTTATCAAAGAACGAATAAAAATCCATTCGCTAATCCTGTTGCAATAGCAGTAGTTTTAATTGCCCTGGTTTTATATCTGACGGATATGCCTTATCAAAAATATTTTGAAGGAGCGCAGTTCGTGCATTTCTTGCTGGGTACTGCAACTGTTTCATTAGCTGTACCTATTTATAACGGTTATTCTATTTTAAAAACGCGACTCATTCCCTTAACGGTTGCTTTGGTATGTGGTGGAGTCGTTTCTGTAGCAAGCGCTGTCGGAATTGCAACATTTATGGGAGCGGATGCAGCGATTATTGGTGCTCTATACCCTAAATCAGTTACTGCACCCATTGCAATGGGTATTGCAGAACGTTTGACTGTTTCACCTACTCTGACTGCTGTATTTGCAGTAGTCACTGGTATTTTGGGAGCAATATTGGGTAGTTTTATTTTGAACCTGCTCGGCATGAAAGCTTGGTGGCAACGGGGATTTGCAATGGGTGTGGCTGCACATGGTATTGGAACCTCCAGGGCTTTTGCTGTTCACCCGGAAGCCGGTTTATACGCTAGCCTGGCCATGGGTATGCACGGCATTTTGGGCGCGATCTTAATCCCGCTGCTTGCTTTGTATATTCGTTAATATTCAAATATTTGTGGTGGTTCCTGCTGATTTTTTGTGATGTGCGCTTAACCGCTGGCGGACAATCAGCTAAATCTATTCACGTTTTAATCGGACCCATTGTAAATATACAATAATCTTGGCAAAGGAATATCAACACCGCTTAAGCGAAAACAGGAGCGGGAGATTTGGCGCTTACAAACCTGCTTCCTCATATATTATAAAATCTTACGCTGCCGTCGTTTCCGCCCCCGACAACCGGGTTTTGCAGTTGTAAGACGAAACCAAACTGCGCTGCTCTGCGATGTGGCTGCTTGATTACCCGATCTCGCTATTGTTGTTCAACAATTTCCCTATCCAGCATACGCCCGCTTTAGTTCATCAATGTCAATCTTCCTCATTTTTAGCATAGCCCCCATAGCTCTTTGTGATTTCTCAGAATTGGGGTCATTGATCATCTCGATCAAAACGATAGGATCAACTTGCCATGAAACGCCATATTTGTCCTTGAGCCAACCGCACTGCTGTGCATTTTCATCCCCGCCCTTAGATAACCTCTCCCAGTAATAGTCCACTTCTTCTTGCGTCTCGCAGTTGATTTGAAACGGGCGGATTCAACTCTGAAGTGCAACTTTTGTAAGTGAATTTAGGTGGCGAGCTGCGTTAATATCGGAGCCACTTAAACGACCAAGTAAAAGGAGCACAGATGAAGAAATATAAGCAGCTCACCAGCGGGCAACGATATCAGATTTACGGATTGAAACAAGCGGGTTTGAATCAACCTCAGATTGCCCAAAAGATAGACGTGGACAAGTCGACGATTTCACGAGAGTTTAGGCGAAACAATGGTCAACGCGGCTGGCGGCCAAAGCAGGCGCAATCGTTACGTGACGAGCGCCGGCAAGCCTGTATCAATGGCAAGCAATTCTCATCGGATAGTTGGGCGGAAGTCGAGAGGTTGATCCGAGAAGACCTCAGCCCAGAACAAGCCGCCAATCGGCTTGAGCTGGAAGGCGAATTGCAGATCAGCCATGAGGCGATTTACCGGCATGTCTACGCAGATAAACGTGATGGAGGAGACCTGTACCAGCATTTGCGTAGCCAGAAACCACGCCGCAAGCGATATGCAAGTGGACAAGAGCGGCGAGGCATGATCAAGAACCGTGTCAGCATTGATGAACGTCCGGAAATCGTTGACCAAAAGACGCGCATGGGTGATTGGGAGGGTGATACAGTCATCGGCAAGAATCACAAAAGTGGGCTGGTTACACTGGCTGAAAGGAAGTCGCGCTATGTGTTGGCGGGGCACATACGCAGCAAACACGCCGATGGTGTAACGGCTGTGACAACGAGTTTGCTGAGTCCCCATAAAGACAAATGCCACACCATCACATTCGATAACGGCAAAGAATTTGCGGGGCATGAAAGCATAGCAGCAGAACTGCAGACTGCGATCTATTTCGCGCACCCCTACCGTTCCTGGGAGCGAGGTCTGAACGAGAACAGCAATGGGTTATTCCGACAGTACTTCCCCAAAGGCATGGAGTTGACTGATGTTACCGAAGAGCAAGTGCAGCGAGTGGTAGAACGACTCAACCACCGGCCACGCAAAGTGCTGGGTTTTAGATCACCGCATGAAGTATTATTTGGGGTGGAGATGCGCTACACCAAGCCATCATTAGCTGTTGCACTTCGAAGTTGAATCCGCCTCTTGAAACAACCGGCCTTGACGCTGCAAAGCACGAAATCATCGAAATCGCAGCCATCCGGGTAAACAGAGATTCCATGCATCACGAAACAATTCAAGCTCTGGTCAAGCCGACCAAGAAAATCCCGAAGAAGATTGTCGAACTCACAGGCATCACACAGGAAATGCTTGACCGCGATGGTGAGGCCATCGACGAATCGCTTCGGGACTTTGCTGTGTTTGTCGGAAATCTCCGCCTCGTTTCATTCAACGCAGAGTTTGACATAGCATTCCTGAATGCAGCGACAGCCAGATGCGGAATGACACCTTTCAATAATCCAGTCTCTTGCGCTTTAAAGATGGCGCGCCGCGCTTGGCCAGGTCGAAAAAGCTATCGACTTGCTGATATTGCAAAAGACGGAAACCTTGATTCCAAAGATATGCACCGCGCACTAGCAGACTGCCAACGGGCGCTCACCGTCTATAGTGCAGCCGCATCCAGCCTAAGATCAGTATCTTGATGCTAACCCTACGCTCAAGCGGGAATGCGCAAAAGCGCGCAACCCCTTAGTTACACGTTAAGACAGGGTAAGGTTGTCTATCCAGTGCCAAAATTTATCTCTTCGGGCGCACCAATACAAAAAACAAGTTAAAAGCGGTCTGCGGGAAATAATAAACCGAACGGTCTGAGTGTTTCCTGAAAATTTCAAAAAAATTTACAGGCTAGCCCATGAGGGCTAGTTCCAACGCCAAACTAAAACTACGATAATCCAGTGGCGAATAACAAGCTGAATGCTGGTCGTCCTCGTTTGCACATTGGAGACGGTCATTACCTCCGCTCGATGATGGTAGCGCGTCCGTCGTTGCTGATCCTGATCTGCCAAGGGTGCGTAATGGCATTACGAACCTGAAAACAAGACAGCTGCAATAGATAACGCCTGAAGTGATGGTGTCAAAACGAATTAGCGTTTCATTCGATCTGACTGCGCAGTAGCGGATGTGGATGTGTTTTCTTTCCAATCTCCAGCCAGACATGCACAATCTGAAACAAAAAGGCAGGGCGAGAAGCCCTGCCTTCGGACGCAGATCTGCTAAATGTTACTTGGTGGCCTTTTCTTCAATCTTGGCTTTTTCTTTCGTGGCCTTGGCTTCGGCGCTAGCCTTCTCTTTGGTAGCTTTGGCTTCAACCTTAGCTGCTTTCTTCGCTGCCTTGGCCTCGGCTTCAGCCTTTTCCATTGTCGCTTTCGCCTCAGCGATTGCTGTATCTCTGGCGGCCTTCGCATCCTTCAAGCAGGTCCCCTGTTCTGCAGCTGGCTTCTTCTTGCAATCTGCGCTTGCTGCTTTGTAGGTTGCCTTGGCATTCTCTTTGGCGTGCTTGTAGTCTGCTTTGGCGTCCGTCTTCTTCTCGGTCGCGTCAGCCGTCTTCTTGGTTTCCTTGGATTCGGCCTTGGCGTCCTTCTTCATTTCTGTCGCTTCGGCTTTCTCAGCTTTGACTTCAGCCTTGGTGATGTCTGTTGCGGTTGCGTTGAAGCTCATTGAGGCTGCAAAAAATGAAGCGATTAGTACTGATAACAATTTGCTCATGTTAGATATCCCTAAGAACGATGCGTGAAAAATATGACCTAGTCTTACCATAAGTATTAACGCACGCTAATCAATCTGGTTGACATAATTCCCCTCGCTTACTGGTCGACAGCTTGCTTGGGCATTCGGATGTAAGTACGACGATGATTTATGTGAGTAGCAAAAAAGTTGGTTAAGAGATCAACTTCAGGCGCTGCTCAAACAAGGCGTCCAGATTCAGAATGGGAACGTTCTCGTCTACCAGTTGAAAACAGGAGTGGGCTATAGATGCCCATGCGGACGAATCTTGGGGTAGCAGACACGCTGCATCGTCCCCGACGCTCACCATGCGAAAATAGGTAGATAGCCCTAGCGCGCCCCATCGTTGCTCGCCGTTTGATCGGGCAAAATACGTAACGACCAGCGCAAGTTGAATTTTCTCCAGAGAGCGTTGGCCGATGAGCGGTGCTAGCTCTACGAATGGAATGGCGCGGTCCTGCCAAATACAAAGCGAATGGCAGTGATCTGGAGCCATCGGTACAGGTACAAGCCTTGGCGACATGACGAGTTCAGCGACTTCGTGCATACCGATTGCTGCGTGGCGGCCACTCGTGAACTCGAACAAAACGGCGTTATGCCTTGCATTCATGCCTGCTCTCCGAGGAATTGATATGACACCATAATGTACCGACATCGCAACAGAATGCGACGCGCTCCTCGACCTGTACATAAGCTTTGACCGGTGATTCGGAAAAGCTCATACATGCGGGTAAATGATGCAGTATTGGGTCTTGAATGGGGAGCGACTGTACCGAGTCCACAGTAATGCCGAAGCGGTGCTCATCTACCTGTAGTACGACAATGTAGCGACACCGTGCATCAATCTTGTTCGCCACGACCAGATGCGCGGTTAGCGAATGTACTTCGCATGCATTCTCTTCAATGACCTCACTCGCCTTCACTTCATCATCTTCGCCTCGTAACATGATCATATTCTCGAGGGAGACGATCGCGTGTTGGTCGATGAGCAAATTCAGGCCGTCAAAACAGATCAACGCGTACCCGGCTGTGGCGGTGTTCATTGAACTCCGCCGATTGCGCTGTGGATGTGCCCGAGAAGGTCGGTGTCGGTATAGGGTTTGGTCATGTATACGCTAACCCCTGCGAGCTCGGCCTGTTTACGATGTTTGTCCATGGAGCGAGAAGTGATCATGATCACCGGCAGCTCGCGAGTGTCGGGGCGCGCTCGTAGGTGCGAGGTGAATTCGAGCCCGTTCATGTTCGGCATTTCAAGGTCAGTGAGTATCACTCCGGGTATGAAATCCTTTAGAAGTGCGATCGCTTCTAATCCATCCTTCGCTGCTTTCACGTTGTATCCTGCGTCGCTGACGAGTTGCACTAGCGATTTGCGCACGCTAAGGGAATCGTCCACAACGAGAATGTCGCGTCGAATCGTCGCTACAGGGTCACCTGAGGTATCGAAGGCTGCGGCCTCTATCAGTTGCGGCATGGGCAGACGCAGCAATTCGGCTAAATCGAGCAACGGCGCGACTGTGCCATCACCCAGAATCGCGATGCCACCCACGCCATTAATCTTCTTTACATACCGGCCCGGATCCTTGAGGATCAGATCACGACCGTCAACGATGCGGTCGACCAGCACCGCATGAATATCAAGGTCAACGTGAACAAGCAATACTGACTTCGAATTCATGATTTCTGATGTCATCACGCCGCTGTCATAGCCAATCAGCGCACTCAGGGCCTTTACCGGATAGGTGCGTTTTTGATAGCGCAGGTTTATTTCGCTGCCGATTGATATAAATTCTCCTGCGGCGGGCGGTAACGCTTGGTCAAGCGCGTAGCTTGGTACCGCAAAAATCTGTGTGGAGGATTCTATGAGTAACGCGTGCTGGGCGACGAGCGACGCCTGGAAGCGAAGTAGAAACTCGCAGCCTTTCCCGAATTCGGATCGTACTTCGACCATTCCCTTCATAACAAGAAGCCGGTCGCGCACTACATCGAGCCCGACGCCACGTCCCGATATTTCATTCGTGCGTTCTCGTGTTGAAAAGCCAGGAAGTAGAATCAAGCGTGACAGTTCTTCCTCGGAGATATCCTGACCGGCCTGCATCAGGCCGCGCTCTATCGCCTTATTTCGGATCGCACTGTAGTCGAGTCCGTGCCCGTCGTCCCGGCAACGCACAGTGACCGTCTGGCCGCGCCGCGAGAACACAAGATGGATGGTGGACACCTCCGGTTTTCCGGCGCGCGTACGTTCATCGGGTGTCTCAATGCCGTGATCGATGGCGTTTCGCAGTATATGCAGCAGCGGGTCGACGAGGTTGTTCAGCATGTCCCCGTCGATCAGGATATCTTCCCCTTCTATTATCAACTTTGCTTTCTTCCCGGTTTGCTGCGAGGTCTGGCGGATGTTACGGTGCAGACGAGGGGCGAGGCTTCCCACTGGACTCATGCGAGTGGTCATGGCCATGTACTGAAGTTCACGCTGTACTCGTTGTGTTTGCTGAAGTACGGCGCCCATCTGCGCCACGTCTTCCTCAATGCGCCGACTGAACTCCCTTGTGTCGGCAGCTTCTTCTGTCAGCGCGCGGGTGTTGCTCTGAAGCTCAGTGTACTGTTCCATTTCCAGTGCATCAAATATCTGGTCACCGTGAGAGATTGGTGTGTCGCGCAGACTCGCGAGGCCGCGGATGTCAACCAGGTTTTCAAGATCAAAAATACGCTGCTGTACCTTGAGATTCTGACGTAATAAGCCGTTAGTGCGTTGCTGAGCCTGCTTCACCTGCTCGGTAAGTTGCCCAATTTTTACAGATAGCTCGCCAGTGAGACGGAAGAGTTCGTCCATGGTTGCAACCGGGACGCGTATTATTGGAGCGACAGGAATCTGGCTAGTCACATTGCTGGGCAGAGAAGCTTCGGACAGAGAAACTTCTTCTTCCCTGAAGGTTTCTGTCAATACCTGGGGCGTTGCGTTGAGATGGGCAGCTTCAATCAAAAGCGGAAGCGTCGCATCGAGATCTGCATTCTCAGCCTGGATCGTGGGTGTCACGTTAAGATCGGTGGTTTCTGTTTGAACCGCAAACGTTGCATCGAGATCAGTGACTTCAATTGGCGCTGGGAGCGACGCGTCGAGATCGGCAAGCACAGGCGGGGCCGCATCAATTTCGTCCTCAATACTTCCTGAGTGAATCCGGCTCGCCCAATCGAGAACAGACTGCAGTATTTCCTTCGCCTGAGTCTGTGTGGGGGCATCCTCGATGCCGAGCAGGGAGCCTATCATTTGTTCCAGGCACGCTGCCGCGTCGAGCAATGCATTGGTAAGCGCCAACGGAGGACGTGCCTGGTTCTGCTCGAACCATTCGAGGATGTCCTCTGTGTGGTGTCCGAGCGTCGCGATGCCCCGGATGCCGACAATGTTTGCCGAACCTTTTAACGAGTGCGCAATCCGCTTCGCTGCGGCCATATCCTCGTCCGTGGCTTCGCCGTCAACAATGTTACGGATGTAGGTTGAAAGCTCGGCGGCCTGCGTTGGCGCTTCTTGCAGCAGCGCCTCGTACACACCCCGATCCACGTCGGCCGGTAGTGCAAGAGAGATGTCTTCATCAGTCGCCACGCGAGGACGTTCCAGCTCCTCGGCCTCTGCTTCGGCGCGCAAATACGCCGCTAGCACTGGCTCGGCGGTAAGCTCGATAATAAATTCGAGGTTACGCTCGGCATCCACGGGTGCCGGACAGGAGGGCTGGGAAAAGTGTTCTGCCAAGTGCTCTGCGGACTCGAAGCTCGAGATGTCAGCGAGGTAAGCGAGCACAAGATCGGGCCAGAGATCGAAGAAGGCTTGCGCTGCGCCGCGCTTTTCCGCATTAAGCCCAACAATGACCACCAGGCATTCCTGTACCTGAGTGCAACAGGACTCCAATCCGCGCAATCCGAGCATTCCGCAGGTTGACGCCGTGCGTTCGACCTGACCGACATATTGATCGAGCGCATCGCCGAATGCGGGATCCTCGGGGTCAACCGAACAAATCGTTGTGATCCAACCGGCAAGATCGGCGCGCACCTCTTCGACTTCGGTTAGTAGCGCTTCGATGAAATCGCTCATTTGCATTATCTATCGTCCTCAGATCGAAGCACGACGGCACAAGCGTGCCGCCGTCATTGCAGGCTTAAACAACCGCTTGGAGTCTGGGCATGGCGCTCGTACGCTCTGGCATGATCGACAATCCAAGAGCTTGTGCGCTAGGCAGCTTGAATACGCCCACCGCTTTCACCAATTGCTCGGCGGATCTGGAGAGCAGGTTAGTTTCGGCCGTCTGGGTCGTAATCTGTTCTCCGGTCTTCTCAGCACTACGGCCAATATCCTCGACTCTGTTTTGCAGAATTTCTGCGCTCTTTATCTGTACCTCCAGGCTGGCGGCGATCTGCAGCACTAATTCCACCAGATTGTCAGTCGCCTTCTGCGTTTCTGCCATTTGAACACCGGCTTTTTCAGCGAACTCGGTTCCTTGCACTACTTGAGAGATCGTTTTGTTCACCGTATTGATAGTGTCATTCGTCTCGATTTGAATGTTATTCACCAACGTACCAATTTGCGCTGTAGCGTTGCGTGAGGATTCGGCAAGACGTTGCACTTCTTCAGCCACCACCGCGAAACCACGGCCCGCATCTCCTGCGACTGCGGCTTGTACGCTCGCGTTCAACGCAAGTACGTGTGTGCGCTCCGCGATTGTATTGATCAAGTTCACGATGCCGCTGATTTCCTGCGAACGCTCGCCAAGGCGTTTTATTCGCTTCTCGGTCTCGGCAATCATTTCACGGATTGAGTTCATGCCCTTCATTGTTCCGGTCACGGCATTTAGCGCAGAGAGGGTTGAACGGGTAGCATCGCCAGACGCAATGTGGGATTTCGCGGTGAGCTGTGCCACATTGTTCATGGCTTCGGTTGAAGTGGCGAGCTCGCGGATCATTTCCTCGACGCCTTTGCGTTCCACTGCAGCTGTCGCTTGCACTTGATCAGCCTGCCCTTTCAATTTGACTGAGGAATTTTCCACTTGGCCGGCGATTTGCATTACCCGATAAAGCACTTTGCTAGTCTCTTCAGTGTGCTGATTTACTGCATCAGACACCGTTCCCACGATGTCTTGCGTGACAGGCGCCTTGGCCGTAAGGTTTTTCTCAGAGAGCTTCTGCATTGTTTGCAGGAGCGAAATCACCGAGTCGTTGAGCGCCTCGGTTTCCGCCTCAGCTTTGCGTTGCGCAGCCATACGTTCTTCTAGCAGTTGATTAACCGTCCGTCCCAAATCGCCGACCTCGTCCTTCGCCTCGATCAAGCCTAGTGCTGTGTTATCTCCACCACGCACCTTTTCGACCGATAGCTGCAATAAACGCACTGTGTCGGTAACATTTCGTGTGATCAGTAAGGCGAGAAGCCCTGCAAATATGATGAAGGCAAGTACCACGCCCGACAGCGTTAATGAACGTTTGAGCAGGTTTGCAACCTTGAGCTGCAACTCGTCGTTCAGCGCCACCATCGCGATATCAATTAACTTGAACTGATCGTTAATGCTGGCAGTGAACTGCTTGATATATTCCGCGGAGCTGAACTGAAGCCGCTGCGCATTGCTGATTTCTGCGGCGGCCAGATCGGCAAGGTGCTTGATCTGTTCTTCAGCGACTTGATCTCTGCCTTCAATCTTGTTTTTGATTCGCGCCTCTTCGGTCTGTGCTTTACCTAACTGATTAGTCGCTTGATTGGTTTTGGCGGTCAATGCCGAGATTAGAGTTGCCATCGTCGCGCGGTCGGTCAAGGTAAGTGCGTCTTTGTCTAGTTCTGCACCGGATTTTTGAGCGATGGCTAAGCGCTCGGCTTCCGCGAGCCGGGCGGCCCCAAAAGCCCTCACCTGCCCCAGTGTCTCAGCTACTTGAGGTAGATCTGCTAGTGTGGCCTGGATCAGGAAGTGCGTCGCGGCATCTGATTCGAACGAGAGCTTGTAATGATCCATAAGAAGATCAAGCAGAGTCAGTTCGGTAGCGACCAGTGCAGAGTGGTCAGCAAATGATTTGCGCGCATCTGCGCGCTGGCTAGCGGTCTCGGCCGCGATTCGTGTCCAATCGGCCTTTACCTTGTCCCATGTCTCGGCCTGTTTGGCATTGTTGCTATCTTTCATGTATGGGTCGAAGGTACTTATCGCCCGGGCAACCTCTGTTTCCTTAGCGGCGCGATCTGCAGCTACGGAGGCATTTCCGCCGATGAAGGCGGCGGCCAAACCGCGATGCTGTTGGGTATTCTGGATTACCTTAAGCAGCTTTGCTGCGGGGTCAATTCCGCTAGCCTCGAGCTTGGCGGTCTGAATGGCGGCGGTGGTCTGCGTCAGGAACAGGTAGGCAGGCACTCCGGCCGCGGGTAGCGCTACGGCACCCAGGAGCAGGAACTTCTGCCACAGCTTCATCCGGGTAAGGAAGGTAATTTTCAGCCTGTTTTTCATTTTGTTTCTCCAGTCGGGTCGTAAGTTGGGGGCGGGTACGTCAGCCTGAGATTCTGCGCGCCATCATTTCGAAGAAACGGACATGGTCAAGCTCCAGCCACACCTGGTCTTCTTCTGCATAAGCGTTCGATATGTAATCGCGGATTGCTTCTGGGAACGCTGGAAGCGGGGTTCGATTCGAAGTACCGAAACGCTTGCGGTTCGGAATACCGTTAACCACGATGGCTGCGATCGCATCACCGCGACCAAGCACGAGGAGCATTGTTTTTGATTTCGTGTCGCATGTGCCACCGACAAGCGATGCTAGGTCAAACACCGGCACAAGATTGCCGTGAAGATTCACCAGGCCGAGTAACCAGCGGCCAGTGTTCGGAAGGCGAAAAACAGGCGGCATTTCCGAAATTTCGCTTACTTGCGCATGTGGTACGAGAAACTTAATGTTGGCAACTTCAAAGCCTATCCATTCCTGAGCTGCGGCGAGGGGCGCTCCGTACCGTCGATTGAGTCCGATGGTCATCAGTGCCCCTGCCGAACGTGCCGGATGCAGTGCCACGCTCGGCGCTAGCAGCAAATCAGCAGAGTTGATTTCGTTTTGCATGGCTGTCTCGTACAGAATGGATCAGCAAGAGGACTTTCAAACATAGAAACGAGGTCGTCATAACGTGTTGACAAGCCTGACGATATCATCGGATGTATAGGGTTTGACGACATATCCGCTCCCCCTGCATTTGCCCCCACATCTTGTCTGCTTTCTGGTCCTTGCTGGTCACGAACACGACCGGGATGTCCTTGGTCGAGGGATCTTTTTTCAAAGCGCGGGTCGCGGCAAAGCCATCCATGTCCGGCATGTTTACATCCATGAAGATCAGATCCGGTTTCTCGGATTTTGTCATCTCGATCGCCTCCTTGCCGTTGGCGGCGGTGACGACAAAGCGGCCTGTGCCGATTACGATTTTTTGAATATTGACAAGATCAGTATATGAATCGTCGACGCAAAGAACTTTCTTGATTGTCATGGTTGCTTCTCCTTTAATTGAATTGAGTTAAATATAATGCGGTCGGGGTCAGGCATTCGTTGGCAAGTATTTGCTGATTACTTCGAAGAGGCGGTTTTCGTTGACCGGTTTTGTGAGATAAGTATCACAGCCAGACATGGTGCCCCGGATCTTGTCGAAAGTTGAATCTTTGCTCGAGAGCATCACGACCGCAGTTTTTGCGCCCCCTTTCTTGGACTTGATAAGCTTGCAGACCTGATAGCCATTGATTCCCGGCATCACGACATCGAGAAAGACGCAGGTGTAATGTTTGGTGCCGGTGAGTCCAACTGCTTGTTCCCCTGTCTCGGCGAAATCGACATTGAAACCAAATGGTGCGAGCTTTACGCGCATGAATTCACGCACAGTCATATTGTCGTCGCAGACTAGAACCCAGTTAAATGGACGATCCGGCGGGCACACGGGCACCAGGTTACCTGTCAGGCTGTGATTTACTGGAACTGACTTCAGCGCCGCTGTATTTGATATTTGTGGTGGGGCTATCGAGGGTACCGATGATCGCAGGGCTGGCATTGCAATCATCGGTTGGGTTTTCTCGTAGGGTGCTGCTATACGAACTGCAGGCTCTGGTTTGGGCGTCTGGCTTGGCGTGTTGATTCCCACTGCGAGATCGAATGCTTTAAACAGCTTTGTCCATTGCAATGGTCGTGACAGAGTTGTGCACGAAATACCGTGATCGGTGTCGCCGATCAGAATCACAGGTCGGGTGTTCATGGCATTTTTTTGACGAAAATCCGCTATCGCACTCGCGTCTTCAGCATCAACGAGAAAAACGTCCGGCGCCAAATCCATCGTCGGCATAAACTCGACAAATTTAGGCGCACGGCGCGCGGATAGACTGAAAATGCTCTTCAAAATAATCCGTTCGGTCTGACTGAAGCCGTGGACATCGACGGTGTATTGAGGTTTCGCCGGTGACATGGTTGTGGATGCTTCCATCATCATAGATTTCCGATCAAGCCTGAGGAAATTACGTACTCGATGACCGCGTCGGCGCTCTCAAAGCGTGCTGTGGCCGATTTGGCCATCATGCGATTCAGGATGGGTTGAAAGCGCTCAAGGCCCACGGGCAATATGGGTACTGGGAGATTTACGTGTTGGTAAAGAATCGCCTGCACGGAGCTTCCCTTGTAAGGCGGCCTTCCCGTCAACATTTCGTAAAACATGGCCCCCGTGCTATACAGGTCCGTCCGCTCGTCGACGGGTAGGTCCAACGCCTGCTCAGGCGCGAGATATGACGGTGAACCCATGATTTCACCGGGACGGGTAGGTAACCTGATTGCGTCGGAATGCTCGGCAATTCCGAAATCGGCGAGTGCGAGTGAGCCGTCCATGCGAATCATCACATTGTCGGGTTTCATGTCGCAATGAATGATACCCAGTGCGTGAATCGCGGAAAGTCCGCCCAGAATCTGCAGCAACGAGGCGATTGCGACTTGAGGTGTGGGATATTCCGAGATAAGACACCGTAAATCCCCGCCGGGGAAAAACTCCATTGAGATATAAGCGTGGGTTGAAGTGAAACCCTGATGATAGATGCGTGCGACGTTGGGATGATCAATCTGCGAAATTAGCGCGAACTCATGCAAAAAACGTTGCAATATATCGTCGTTGTCGATGTCGATGTCTGTTGTCGGAACAAGTTTTAGCACTTGCTGGGTATGTGTGACGAGATTCTCTGCGAGAAAAACCTCAGACATTCCACCTTGTCCCAGCTTGCGCAGCAAGCGATAACCTTCCAGTTCGATCGATTGATTTTGAGGAATCGTCTCGAGTGTGTGCCCGGTGCTCGAAAAATGGTTTTGAATCGAGTCTGTCTGCTCACGCGCCAATTCAAATATTGCCGTATTTACAGCTACAGATTGACCCAGCTTCTCGTAGAATGCACTATCAGTGTGAGGGCTAACGGTACGCGGGTTGAGTCCTATAATCTCTATGGCCTGAATCTGTAGCGTTTTCCCCTTCATTGCCACCATGCCGCCACGGCCGAGTTGAAAACGGTCTCCGGCAATATTTGCACAGGTGCGGCTCGTCGCTATGCTCCAGCCGAGAACTTTGGTCATCATTTGCAGGCGTGCAGCGATATTTACCGTATCGCCGATTACGGTGGTTTCGATTGTGGTGCCACTGCCCATATTGCAGATCATCACTTCGCCCGAATGTATGCCGATACCAACGGCGAACTGCGGAAATTTCCGTCCTGGGAAGCGCTGTGCGATCCAATCACGGAAGGAGTCGGCAGCGAGCACTATCAGGAGTGCCACTTTAAGTGCACGCTCGGCGTGATCATCCGGCTGTTCCACTCTTGGCTCAAACATTGCTACCATACCATCGCCGAGGAATCTCACCACCCATCCACACTGCTGACGGACTGGCTCATGCACTCGGTCAAAGAATACATTCAAAAATTCAACAACTTCCTCGCCGTGAAGTTGGTCGGCGAACATAGTAAAGTTACGAATATCGACGAAAAGCACTGAACCATGGACTGTGATCTGGGCCGCAGGAAGGATAACGCCGCCGCTTGATAGCTCACCACGGCTCAATCTGGTATTGGTGCACTCATTAGTTTGGTATAGCAAGGAACTATCGCGGGTCGGAGCATATACGGTAATATCTCCAGCTATTACCTTGCGCATGATTTCAGCCTGCTTCAGATGCCCGGAAACGGCATCGGGCAATACGGCATGGCTTATTTCTGATGATGTAATCATTTGTCCACACCGATATATAAGCTCTTGTGGATAGATGAGATAAGCTCAAAATTTTCGATAACTGGATTCATGGCCTGCATTCTTAAGCTTGGATGATCATGGCAATGCCGCTTCGATTTGCCTTATGCTGCAAGGCACAATTAACCGCTGCTATTCAAAATAGCGGATGGATTTTGGAAAACTTTAGCTCGACTTTGAATTTTTTAGGCTCTATGTGATTCGTAGTAAGTAACCCTTCGATACGTGCGAGATGAATAACAAGAAACAGTCAGCTAAAAATCCGTTCATCCTAAGCTTGTCGAAGAATAGACGGATTTGTTTCTGCTACAGGAGGTTGAAAGTTGATTACCCACTCAATTTCACATAGAGCCGTTTTTTTATTTGTTTGATGTGCAGTAACATGGTGCCACTTTTTCTCTGCAAGATGTGTTCGTCCATATTCCAATTCACCGTTAATACGCGTTCTGAGCTATAAAAAATGTTACGCTAAAAAAGTTGTAATCTTGGAAGTTGGAATGCATATCGTTGGCATCTCATGCTGACTAGGATTTTTTGTATCGGTAATCATCGATAAGTCATTGGCGAAGCAAGTGGGAGAGCGTTATTATGCTGATGCCGGAATAATTGGGATGATCGCCTGTATGCGGCAAGTTTGCATGGATAAAATAGGGAGCCCCTATAAACCAAACCTCGTTGCAATACAGTTTTGCGAGTATCCATATAGCAGTTTGCCTGCTTAAATCGACTCGAGTATTGACATCTTGTCACGCTTAGAATTTTTAATGTATAGAGATGCCCTGATATGGATATTGAAAAGGCGCTAGAAATCGTTAGTCAGACTCATCCGGGTGTTGTGCGAACGCATAACGAAGATAGCGTGGCTTATGACGCGTCGTGTGGGTTAGTGGTGCTGGCCGATGGTATGGGTGGGCACAATGCTGGTGAAATTGCTAGCGGCATTACAGTTTCACTGATAACGACCGAAATAAAACATAGCTTGGAAAGCATGCGCCCCGAAGACCGGGGGGAAGGCGGTGAAGATATTGGAGTGATACTGTTACGCGAAAAAGTACAAAAAGCCAATGCCTCTATATACCATGCGTCTCAAAGCCAGCCGCAATATGCTGGCATGGGTACCACGGTGGTGGCTGGGCTGTTTTACGACAACCGTTTAGCAGTCGCCCACGTCGGCGATTCGCGTTTGTACCGACTGCGCGGTGACATATTTGAGCCTATCACTCGTGATCATTCACTGTTGCAGGAGCAAATCGACAGAGGCATGCTAAGTCAAAAAGATGCGCGACTATCCAAGAACAAGAATCTGATTACGCGCGCGGTCGGAGTTGATCCAGCGGTCGAGGCGGAGATTCAAGTTCATGCGGTGCAAGTGGGCGATATTTATCTACTATGCTCGGACGGTTTGAACGATATGGTCGAAGACGATGAGATCGCTACCACGTTGCATATGCTGCGTGCCAATCTACAGTTGATGGCGAGACGGTTGATTGAAATGGCAAACGATAATGGCGGGCGTGACAATGTATCCGTGATACTTATTAAAATTAACGGTGAATTTGCCGTGCCGCGGGGCTGGCTCGCAAAAATGCTGTCCTGGTTCAAGAATTAAATACGGGGATTGATGATATGGCGGCGAAACTGATACTAAGCATGGATGGTGTGGTGTTGCAGGAATATGTTCTGGACAAGGAGCACATGACGATAGGACGCAAGCCGCACAATGAGATCGTTATTGATAACCTTGCTGTTAGCGGTGAGCACGCTGCGATAGTGACCATACTTAACGATTCCTTTCTGGAAGATTTGGATAGCACCAATGGGACCTTGGTAAATGGCGCGGGAATTAAGAAGCATTTTTTGCAAAATAATGACGTAATTGAAATTGGCAAATATAAACTCAAGTATTTGAACGATCAGAAAAATCAATCTACTGCGGCAGATTTTGAGAAAACAATGGTATTTCGTGCGTCTTCCCGTATCGCATCCGCCACACCGGTGAAAGCTGATCCGTATGAAATGACAGGGAAGTTAAAGCCTACAGAGCAGCCACAATTAGCACCTGACGAGAAAGTACCTGAATTGCGACAGATTGAGGCTGTCACACCATCGCAGCCTGCTCCTGTAACCTCCGCCGAGAAAGCGCCTGACTCGCAGCAAGCAATGGGTGTAATACAGATACTTAATGGACCTAATGCCGGTAAAGAGCTTGAGTTAGTGAAGAATCTGACTACCGTAGGAAAAGCTGGGGTGCAAGTCGTAGTATTTACGCGTCGTCCGCGTGGTTATTTCATCACCTATGTGGAGGGAGCAAGTTACCCGAATCTTAATGGCAAGCCGCTGGACGATCAACCGTGCCCGCTTAATGAGCACGACATTATTGAGTTGGCGGGGATCAAAATGGAGTTCTATCTCAAAAGCTGAGGGCATGCGGGAGAAGTAAATATGACCATGCAGGAAATCAGCGAATGCCTGCATGGATCCACACCGGCGATGTTGCAGAACGGCCTAGTGTTCAAGTTTTAGCTCTGCAGGATAATAAAAAAGTTACACAGTTTTCCATCCGGAATATCGCTTTTGTGATACTGGCCGAGTTTTTTGCTATGCAAGTATTTTATTTCGTAGGGTGTAAATAATGATACGGCAGCTAAAATATTGGTGGCATAACCCGTCTTTGTTTCAAAATCGCATGGAGAATTTTCACTAACTGCCGCTATCTTGATAGCAAGCAACCAAGTTATGCAATCTCACCAAGCGGCAAGCCACATTTGGAGTTATCAGGGAGAAGTAGATGGATAATGCACCACCAATACGGCTAGAACGACGGGCCAATGTTAGCCAGATTGAGGCGCAGCTGGTATTCACGAAGAATCTTAATCACGTCATAAGCAATATTCATGATCACGTCATAAGCAAGATTAATACTGCATACAATTTCGACGAAATTATGCTGGAAGTTAGCAAGGATGTCTGCACGATATTCAATGCTGATCGCCTCACTATTTATTCACTGGATAAAGACAAGGTTACGCTGATTTCAAAAATAAAGACCGGAGCAAACTCATTCAAGGATCTCAAACTACGCATTACTGAGCAGAGTCTTGCCGGGTATGTGGCGATCAATAAAAAAATACTTAACATCTCGGATGTATACGACGCGAAAGAGCTAGCTTTGCATAGTGTCAATCTACGCTTCCTGCAAGACGTGGATCAGCGTACTGGCTATCGTACCAAGCAAGCCCTTGTGGTGCCCATACTCGATCCAGATAGCAAGGATTTGGCAGGTGTCATCCAGGTTCTCAACAATAAGTCTGACCAACCTTTTTCGGCGATGATAGTAGACGGGATGTTGGAGCTAGCGCATAACTTGGCCGTGGCGCTGCGCCAGAGTCAGCAGCAGCCTACTGCTAAAACCAAGTACGATCATTTGGTTTATGACGCGGTGTTATCTGCCGACGAATTAGATCTGGCCATGTCCACGGCGCGGCGTAAAAATTCTGACATTGAGGATGTGTTGCTCGACGAATTTCAGGTTAAACCGGCCGCGCTTGGTAAAGCGCTTGCACTCTTCTTCGGTGTGCCCTATGAACCGTTCAAGCCTGATCGCACCAAACCGTCCGATTTACTCAAAAATCTAAAACGGGAATATGTGGAAAGCAGCCAATGGGTGCCGATAGATGAGATTAAGGAAGGCTTGGTGATACTTACCACTGATCCAGAGTGGATACAAACCTCACGCGTGGTGAACAACGTTTTTTCAAAGAACCGACTGGTTTACAGAGTTTGTTCGCAGCGCGAATTCAATGCAACCCTCAACTTGTTCTTTGGCGGAGGTGGAGCCAGTGGCATGCCCGGTAGTTTGGAAATGGACGGCACCTCAATGGATGAGATGCTTACCGCCATGGGAGGAGATGAAGAAGAGTTCGATGAAATTAACCAGGAGGAAGCAAGTGCGGCGGCGGACAATGAACTAGTCAAGCTGGTTAACAAGATCATCATGGATGCCCACAAAATGGGCGCCTCCGACATTCATGTAGAACCCGCACCGGGCAAGGGCAAGACCGTGATTCGTTTGCGCAAGGATGGTTCGCTGCTACCTTACATCGAAGTGCCATCATCATTCCGCAACTCACTAATTACACGTATCAAAATTATGTGCGACCTTGATATTTCGGAGAAACGCAAACCGCAGGACGGCAAAATCAAGTTCAATAAATATGGACCTCTGGATATCGAACTGCGTGTTGCTACCATTCCCTCTCAGGGCGGCATGGAAGACATCGTGATGCGTATTTTGGCCACCGGCGAGCCGATCAAGCTCAACGAGTTGGGCCTGTCGGCACGAAACCTTGAAACCCTGAAAGCGGTAATCAGCAAACCTTACGGCCTGTTTTTTGTATGCGGTCCGACCGGATCAGGTAAAACTACCACTTTGCATTCCGTGCTGGGTTACATTAATAAGCCTGAGACCAAAATCTGGACGGCAGAAGACCCGGTAGAAATTACACAGAAGGGTCTGCGCCAGGTACAGATCAACAAGAAGGCCGGTATGGATTTCGCCACCATCATGAGAGCCTTTTTGCGCGCCGACCCGGATGTGATTATGGTGGGTGAAATGCGCGACAAGGAAACGGTTTCCATTGGCATAGAAGCCTCGCTTACCGGTCATTTGGTGTTCGCCACCCTGCATACCAACAGTGCGCCGGAATCCGTTGTACGATTATTGGATATGGGCATGGATCCATTTAATTTTTCCGATGCCCTGTTGGGTGTTCTGGCGCAGCGTTTAGCCAAACGTTTATGCAAGAAGTGCAAGAAACCACATACCGCCACTCAAGAAGAGCTTAAATCATTGCTTGCAGAATATTCGACAGAGCTTATGAACTGCGCGCCCTGGAAGCAGGATGCCAACGCGGCTTACAAAGCACTGTACGCTGAATGGGTCAAGCTGTTCGCTGATGAAATGGGGAGATTCACGTTATATGAACCGGTTGGCTGTGAAGATTGCTCCGGCACAGGCTATCGCGGACGGGTGGGTTTGCACGAGTTGATGGTGGGCACCGACCTGATAAAAAAGAATATTCAGGAGCACGCCCGCGTCGCCGAAATGTTTGCCAACGCACTCAACGAAGGCATGCGCACCCTGAAGCAAGACGGCATTGAAAAGGTTTTATCCGGCATCACCGACATGCATCAGGTGCGTGTCGTTTGCATGAAGTAACCACGGCACAAACAGAAGAAATAAATCCGTACGTCCTGAGCTTGTCGTCCTGAGCTTGTCGTCCTGAGCTTGTCGTCCTGAGCTTGTCGTCCTGAGCTTGTCGTCCTGAGCCTGTCGTCCTGAGCCTGTCGTCCTGAGCCTGTCGTCCTGAGCCTGTCGTCCTGAGCCTGTCGTCCTGAGCCTGTCGTCCTGAGCCTGTCGTCCTGAGCCTGTCGTCCTGAGCCTGTCGTCCTGAGCCTGTCGAAGGATGAGCGGATTTTGAGCTGACTATTTCTTGTTGTTCATCTAGCACTTATCGAAGGGTTACCCACTACGACATAGAGCCGATTGGCATTATTTTTCTTGCATTGTGTCCTTACGCGGAAATCAGAGTGACGTAAATCGTCACTTACCTGACGTAAATCGGCTTCCCCCTAAATGTTAAGTGTCAATGTCTATCTTGAGACTGCTCCGCAAACCCACGTCCCGACGTGGTCAGTTGCAAGTCCAGATGAGTTGGCATGAATAATGCTTGTGATAAAGCACACACCCCGTGTATTGTATGTTCAACCCTTAAAGGAGTAGCGATAATGAAACAAATGCAAAAAGGTTTTACCCTGATCGAATTGATGATCGTGGTCGCGATTATCGGCATTCTGGCTGCTATAGCAATACCGGCCTACAGTGATTATATGTCGCGCTCTAGAGCAGCCGGTGCGGCGGCAGAAACATCATCGACAAAAACAGCAGTAGCTCTTTGTATGGCAGAACTTGGTACTGTGACAGGTTGCAGTGCCGGATCGAATGGCGTGCCAACAATGGCTGTAAGCAAAAACATTACTGCTGTTACATCTGTTACAAATGGTGTGATTACAGTAACCACTGGTGCAACTACTAGTGCTGGAGTGGGATTAACAATAGTTGATACGCCAACATTGGCAGCTGGAGGAGCTAATGTAGTATGGACAAATACTGGAACTTCTTGTGAACCGACTCGCGGGTTTAAACCAGGTCAAGGTGATTGTCCTTAATCTCAGCCGTGTAGGGTGCAACGCTTTTCTGCCTACGCGCTTAAACGCATAAACCCTATAAATCTAAACCATCCAACTCTTCACTGGGTTGGATGGTTTTTTTAGCCATTAGGGTGGGCTACATTTCATTCAGCCCACCCTAACGAACTATGTTAAAGACTAACTCTTGTAGATTGACAAAACCACCTAAGCTTTTTACTCGCTTAGGTGGTTTTTTGTACAGCATTTATTAAATAACTGATTGAAAAGTATCGTCACAATGAATCCACACAAAAAATAGCGCTTCAATTTTTTTTCGCCTGTGCTGCCGCGATCTCCTTGAATTGTTTCAGCTCACTTTCAATGATCGACAACTCGCGAAAATCGGTGCCCGCTCCCTTGGCCAATTCCAGTTGTTCAATTGCATTGAGCAAGTTACCGCGCAGAATATAAGTGTAGGCCAGCGCGTGGTGCTCTTCTTGTCGTTTGCCCAATGCCGCGTAATTGCGTGCCAATAGCTCATGCAGACGCAGATCATTGGGATGAGTGATAATTTGTTCGTTGAGCAGTTTGAGCGCGTCTTCAAATCGATTGGCATCCAGCAGCAGCTCGATATAGTCATAGGCTAGTGCCCGGTGCTGTGGAAAGTTCTGTGTGGCGCTGCGGTAGAATGCAGTGATGCCTGTGTTGTTCTTGTCCGCACGTCGGATTTGTCCGGCCAGCGTCGCGATCATCGGGTTTTGTGATACCAGTGTTTGCAACGGGGCGAATTCCTGCGTGGCGCGTGCGATTTGTCCGGCGCGCAGCAGTGCCAGTACCAGGCCGTAGCGCTGGGCTGTCTGGTTGCCATGCTTTTGCTCTCCAATTGCACTTTTGAAGTAGTTTACCGCTTCCTGCGAGTTCTTCTGCATGGCCCGCAGTTTGGCGCGCACCAGATGGAAGTTGAGGCTGTCGGCAACCAGGCGATAGGGGGTCTGCTGCACGCGGTTAGCAACATCGGCGATGCGTTCGCTGGTGATCGGATGGGTGCGCAGGTAAGACGGCATATTGTTGTCCAACAGGCGTGTGGACTTTTGCAAGCGTTCGAAGAAGATGGGCATGGCGTGAGGATCGAAGCCTGCTTTTTGCAGAGTGCTGAGGCCGATGCGGTCCGCTTCCTGTTCATGAATGCGGGTAAAGTTCAATTGCCGTTGGATGGAGCCGGCCTGCATTCCGACCATGGCCGCCTGAGAGGCTTGCGGATTACTGCGTGCAGCCAGGATAGCCACTGCAAGGCCGGCTATGGCAGCCATTGAGTCGATTTTCTGGCCCGCCACCATACGTGCCAAATGATGCTGGGTGACGTGGGCGATTTCGTGGCCCAGTACTGAGGCGAGTTCGGACTCGCTTTGTGCCATCAGCATCAGCCCGGTGTTTACTCCAATGAAGCCGCCGGGCAGCGCGAAGGCATTGATAGTGTTGTCATTGAGGGCAAAGAATTCAAACTCCTGTCCTGGTTCGTTGCTGTTGGAAACTAGCTGATACCCAAGCTGATTAAGATAATCGTTGACTTCAGCATCATCAAGGTAGTCTTTATCGGAGCGGATTTCAAACATGCTCTGTTCGCCGATTTTTCGCTCCTGTTGCGGTGACATAGCCTCCTGCGATGTGTCGCCCAAGTCGGGCAGGCCGTCAGCGCGGCACAGCAGTGACCATGTGCAGAGCACTATGTACAACAAATTTTTCATGACAATATGATACCTGTTTCGCCTGGTGGTTCCCAAGTATGGAGCGCAGGATTTCAGAGTGGAATTCGGGCGGGGTACCCGTGTTTACTTATTGGCAAGGTATAATAATTATGGAGGCAAATTTGTAACGTTTGACAGTTGTTACTGCCTTTATTACACATTTGCTGCATAACTATTTTGAGTGCCCGCTTAAACACTGGAAAAAAGTAATTAACTGTAAAGATTATGAATATTAACAAGACAGAATCACAGGTTCAAATGTACGGAAGGTTCGCGCTTGCTGCGGATTTCGCCACAGCTCTGAGTCTTGCCGAGACGTACAAACTGCAGAGTGGCGTCACTGATTGGGCGCAAACAAGTGCGTCACCTGCGATATGAACACAATGGAATTCGATGTCGAATTGGATGCTCGTAAGTTGAGTTGCCCCTTGCCCATTCTGCGCACCAAAAAAATGCTGTCGCAGATGCAAGGCGGGCAGGTACTAAAAGTGGTTGCTACAGACAAAAAATCACCAGATGACTTCACCGATTTTTGCAAACAAACCGGGAATGATTTGTTGTCTGCTTCACAGCAGGGTGACGAGTTCGTATTTTACCTGCGTCGCCGACAGATTTAGGGCGCCTCTAAAAATTCAAGTTTCTAGGCAAGACAAGGCGCGAGTAAAAAATTTGAGCGCGGCATATACTTGATATGTAAGCGATAATTTTTTTCGAGTAACGCCGTATTGTGACGAAACGGGGTAAGCAGGCAAGCCGCAAAGCGGCTGCTCGCAAAATTGGATTTTTAGAGGTGCCCTTAACCAAGCTTGTCGAGTTGCGCCTGTAACTGGATCAGCGTAATACTGAAATCATCCATACGCCTGCGTTCTTGTTCCACCACTTGCGGCGGAGCGCGCAAGACGAAACTGGCATTGCCCAGCTTGCCTTGTGCCTTGGTGATTTCGCCTGCAAGACGGGCTATCTCCTTGTCCAGGCGCTCACACTCTGCTTCCACGTCAATTTCGATTTCCAGCATCAACTTGAAGTTGCCTACGATTGCGACTGGCGCGTCGGTGTTAGGCAGTTCATCCAGCAGGCTAACCCCGCTTAACTTGCCCAGCGCTTGCAGGTAAGGTGCGAAGTTGTGCAGGATAGCTGCATCGCCACTCACAATCAGTGGCACTCTCTGTGCTGGCGACAAGTTCATCTCGCTGCGCAGCTTGCGACAGGCAGTAACCATTTCCTGCAGCAGGCTGATTTGTTGCAAAGAAATTGGGTCAATCAGCTTGGAGTTAGCTTGCGGATAGGGCTGCAGCATGATGCTGTCGCCCTGCTTTCCGGCTAGCGGCGCAACTTTCTGCCACAGCTCTTCGGTGATGAAAGGGATGATAGGGTGCGCCAGGCGCAGTATAGTTTCCAGTACACGCACCAGGGTGCGCCGCGTGGCGCGTTGCCGTGCGGCATTTAAAGCCCCTTCTTCCGCTGGAAGTGGGTTGCCGGAGTGAGGGCTGAGTTGCACCTTGGCCAATTCCAAATACCAATCACAGTAGGTGTCCCACACTAACTCATGCAGCGTGCGCGCCGCCATGTCGAAACGATAGTGGTCGAAGTGGTCCGCCATTTCAGTTTCCGCCTGTTGCAAACGACTAATCAACCATTTGTCTGCCGCACTGTATTTAACCGGCAATGATTCGTCCAGCCCGATATCCTGACCTTCGCAATTCATTAGTACAAAGCGCGTGGCATTCCATAGCTTGTTACAGAAATTGCGGTAACCTTCACAGCGTTGCAGGTCGAATTTGATGTCGCGCCCATGCGAGGCTAGGCTGGCAAAGGTGAAGCGCATTGCATCTGTACCGAAGGCCGGGATACCGTCCGGGAAATGTTTGCGTGTCTGTTTTTCGATACTTTCTGCCTGCCTGGGATTCATCAGATTCTGCGTGCGCTTGGCCACCAAATCTTCCAGCGAGATGCCGTCAATAAGATCCAGCGGGTCTAGCACATTCCCCTTGGACTTACTCATCTTGTGTCCCTCCGCGTCGCGGATCAGACCATGTACATACACTTCGCGGAATGGCACCTTGCCGGTGAAGTGCAGCGACATCATCACCATGCGCGCCACCCAGAAAAAGATGATGTCGAAGCCGGTAACCAGTACCGAGGTCGGCAGGAAAGTTTTGAGTTCTTTGGTGTCGTGTGGCCAGCCCAGCGTTGAGAACGGCCACAACGCAGAGGAGAACCAGGTGTCGAGCACGTCCTCGTCCTGGCGCAGTTTTGTGTTACCTGCCAGTTTGCGGGCGTCTTCTTCGTTGCGAGCGACAAATATATTACCCTGTTCGTCATGCCACGCCGGAATACGATGTCCCCACCACAGTTGGCGCGAGATGCACCAGTCCTGAATGTTGGTTAGCCACTGGTTGTATGTGTTAGTCCAGTTTTCCGGCACGAATTTAATTTCACCATCCGCCACCGCTTGCAGCCCGCGTTGCGCTAAACCCTCCATTTTCACGAACCACTGGTCGGTGAGCATCGGTTCAATTACCGCATGGCTGCGGTCTCCGCGCGGCACCATCAGCTTGTGCGGCTTGGTGTCTACAAGCAGGTTTTGTGCGGACAGGTCGGACAGGATTTTCTTGCGCGCGTCGAAACGATCCAGCCCCTGATAGACGCCAGGTGCATGTTCGTTGATTTTTGCATCCAGCGTAAATATATTGATCGGCGTAAGGCTGTGACGCTGTCCCACTATGTAGTCGTTGAAATCGTGCGCGGGCGTGATTTTTACGCAGCCAGTGCCGAAAGCTGGATCGACATATTCATCGGCGATGATGGGAATAGTGCGATTGCACAGTGGCAATTGCAGACGCTTGCCGATCAGGTGCTTGTAGCGTGTATCTTCAGGATGCACCGCGACAGCAACGTCGCCGAGCAGCGTTTCAGGGCGTGTGGTGGCGACGATTAAAGCGCCCACACCGGCTTCCAGCGGATAAGCGATATGCCACATGAAGCCGTCTTCTTCCTGCGCTACTACTTCCAGATCGGATACTGCGGTGCCCAGCACCGGATCCCAGTTCACCAATCGCTTACCGCGATAGATTAAACCTTGCTCGTAGAGTTTGACGAATACTTCGGTAACGGCCTCGGACAGACCTTCGTCCATGGTGAAGCGCTCCCGCGACCAATCACACGAGGCACCGAGGCGGCGCATCTGGTGCGTGATGGTAGAACCGGACTCCTCCTTCCATTCCCACACGCGCTCAATGAATTTTTCGCGTCCCAGGTCGTGGCGTTTAATTTTTTGTGCGTCCAGCTGGCGTTCTACCACGATTTGCGTGGCAATCCCGGCATGGTCAGTACCAGGCTGCCACAGGGTGTTGTCTCCGCGCATGCGGTGATAGCGGGTGAGCGCGTCCATAAGCGTATCCTGGAAGGCGTGTCCCATGTGCAGAGTGCCGGTCACATTGGGTGGCGGCAGCATGATGGCGTAAGCGGGCTTGTCGCTCTCTAATTTAGCCTGGAAATAACCAGCGCTTTCCCATATTGGATACCAGCGCGCTTCGATTGCTTGCGGTTCAAAGCTTTTTGTGAGTTCCATGTTGATAGTAGTGTTAGGTTTAATTCTGTCGGGTGCAGTGAGAAAGGGCGTGATTATAGCGGATGGAGATGGTACGGGCGGTATGGAAATGTTTGCTTGAATTAATTCGGGCAGATTTGATTTGGCCTGGCGCCAAGCCTCCTGCCATAGCGCATCGAACTGTGGTGCAAGTTTCGCGCGTAGCAGCGTTTCCAGTTGTGGCGCGATCTGTGCCGCGAGTTGCTGGCACTGTGCATCGGATAAGGTAGCGAATTCTTTGTTTTCCGCTATGAGCACCGAAGGTTCTTCTGCCACGACTTCTGTCAGAGTGGGAATTTCCAAGGAGTCAGTATCGACTACATCTGTAAGTACAGGAAGGTTGCTTAATTTATTTAATTGTTCAGACGGATAGCTCATGGATGTCGATAAAAATTCACGATAAATTTCTTGAGGGGCTGCTGTGTGGCAGATGCTCTCAAGTCTGGATTTTTAGAGATGCCATCATGTTCAATATTCGGGTTGTTTACTCAGGTCGAAATGGCGCATTTCATAGCCGCGGTCTCGATAAAAGCTGAAGCGTTCACGGCCCAAGCGTGCATCTTCTGCATCTTGGCTGACGATTTCAAGTACGCGTTCGAAACGACCGAAGAATGGCAAACACACGGTGTGCAGGCTGATCAACACTTCATAGTGTGGAAAATTTCCGTCACGATGATCGACCACAACCTGCATCTCAGCTGCGGCTGATTCATCGCTGCGGCAGTGCGGCATAAAGGCAGTAACGGGATACTGCCACAATAGCCTGTCCAGCGTCTCAGTTGTGGCTTCGTCCGGGGTGTGCAGCAGCACGCGAAGTCCGTTTTGCATAGCCTTGTGACTAAGGTGGCAAGCAGTGCGTAGTTTGTCGTCCACTCCGGTGTAAAAATCTACCTTGGTCATTTAATAAATTTACGAGTTATAGCGACGATTTAGAGCAACTACTCATGTCTGCTTGGTGTGTGTACTGTACACTTTTACCTGAATTCCTCACTTTGATATAAACAGTTTTTAATCAATCAATTATCTGATTTTACACAATTAATTAAATACTGTGCCAGTAGCGGCACGGGACGTCCGGTAGCACCTTTTTCTTTGCCTGATTTCCATGCGGTACCGGCAATATCCAGATGCGCCCAGCGATAGTCCTTGGTGAAGCGCGACAAAAAGCAGGCGGCGGTGATGCTGCCGCCTGCGCGTCCGCCGATATTCTGGATGTCGGCGAAGTTGCTATCCAACTGAGGCTGGTACTCCTCCCACAATGGCATGTGCCAAGCGCGGTCATATGTTTGCTCGCCTGCTGCTAGCAATTCCTGTGCCAGGGTATCCTGATTACTGTAAAGCCCGCTGGCAACATGGCCTAATGCGATGACGCAGGCGCCGGTAAGAGTAGCTATGTCAATTACTGTGGTTGGCTCAAACTTGGCCGCATAAGTAAGTGCATCGCACAGGATGAGACGGCCTTCCGCATCGGTATTCAGAATTTCGATTGTCTGCCCGGACATGCTGGTGACGATGTCGCCCGGTTTGGTGGCGGAACCACTAGGCATGTTCTCGCAGGTGGGAATAATGCCGACTACATTTAGCTTGAGCCCAATTTCAGCAATGGCTTGCAGCGTACCTAGCACGCTGGCTGCTCCGCACATGTCGTATTTCATTTCATCCATCTCGGCGCCCGGCTTGAGCGAAATGCCGCCAGTGTCAAAAGTAACGCCTTTCCCGACCAGTACGATGGGGTTTTGTTTCTTATCGGCACCACGATATTCCAGGGTGATCAGCTTGGCAGGTTCATCACTGCCTCGGGTAACAGACAACAGCGAACCCATGCCAAGCTTTTGCATGTCTTTTTCTTCCAGCACGGTAACTTTGAGTAATTTGTGTGCCTTGGCTAAAGCCACTGCTTGTTGCGCCAGATAGCTGGGGGTGCATATATTAGCCGGCAGGTTGCCCAAGTCCTTTGTCAGCTTCATGCCTTGCCCGATTGCTGCGGCCTGTGTGAGAGCGGCATCTTGTTTGGTGGTTGATTTGCTGGACATCAAGCCAAACTGGATTTTGCATGAAGCTTTTTTATTTTTTTCCGCCTTGCTTTTGAGATGGTCAAAACGATAAGCCGTATCGAATGCGGCAAGCACTGCCTGGCTGATGCACCAAGCGCTATCGCGACCTGCCACTGGCAATTCAGCCAGATAGAGCACTGCATCCTTGGCGCCGGTGGCAAATAGTGCGCGCATTACTGCACGGATACTTTCGAGATATTGGCGTGCGGCAAACTCATCACGTTTGCCCAACCCGATCAGTAGCACCCGTTCGCTCGGAATGTTGGGCACGTTATGCAGCAGCAGCGTAGTAGCGATCTTGCCACTCATGTCGCCGCGCGCGATGATGCCGCTGAGCGTGTTTTTGGCGGCATTGTCCAATATTTGCGCTGCGTCCGATAGCTTGCCACCCTCAAATACACCCGCCACCACGCAACCGCTACGCTGTTTTTCCGGGCTGCCCAGTTTTATGCTAAATTCCACTTGTATCTCCTTAATGATTTTTGTTTTACACAAAATGTCGGATTATCCGCAGATTCCAAAGCAAAAGTCAAAGTCGTCACGCTTTAAGTTATTGCGTGGCAATATTTTTCATGGTGAGCTAGTGCGCGAATCCGCTAGCATGGGGCTATTAGTATTTACCATCTTACTCAGTATTGTTGTTTTTACTCAGTTAGTTCGCTTGTTAGGTCAATCCGTTAGCGGCTCTTTAGCGGTGGACGGTGTGCTGGCATTGTTGGGTTTTAGTGCGTTGAATTACCTGCCAGCCTTGCTTTCCTTAAGTTTGTTTCTGTCGGTGTTGTTGACACTGACACGCAGCTACCGTGACAACGAGATGGTGGTGTGGTTCAGCTCCGGGATTGGACTGACACGCTGGATACGCCCCGTGTTGTGGTATGCGCTGCCGGTGGTGGGCCTGATTGCACTGTTAAGTCTGGTGTTGTCACCTTGGGCCATGTCCCAAGTGGAAGAATTAAAGCGCAGGCTGGATAGCCGCGATGACGTAACCGCCGCATCGCCCGGAACATTCCGCGAATCGAAGCAGGCTGACCGTGTATTCTTTATCGAAAACGTGGATGTGGGAAAAAACCGGGTTGGCAACATTTTTGTGCAATCGTTGCAGCACGGAAAGATTGGCACCATGGTGGCCAAGCAGGGCATGCAGGAAACTGCACCTAACGGTGATCGTTTCCTGGTATTACTGAATGGCACGCGCTATGAGGGAGCGCCGGGACAGCTTGATTTCAAAATCGTCGAATTTGAGCGTTATGCGGTGCGCATTAAGGCGGTGGAGGCTAGGCAACGACCTGCCCCTACCGATTCACTGCCTACTCTACAGTTACTACAAAACCTTAACAGCTGGAATATGTCCGAACTGGAGCGGCGGCTCAGCTTGCCGCTCGGTGCGATGATCTTGTCCTTGCTGGCGATCCCATTAAGTTTTGTCAATCCACGCGCCGGGCGTTCGCTCAATCTCATTATGGCACTGGTGATTTACATGCTCTATAACAACCTGATCAGTCTCTCTAACACATTGGTGGGGCAGGGCAAGCTTGGTCCCGCCATTGGCTTTTGGGGTATTCATGTGCTTATGTTTATGTTGATGGTGTTGTTGTTTTATCGCCGTCTGTCGGTTTTCTCCTTGCGGCGGTTGGTGCGATGAGGCTGCTGACCCGTTGTCTAGCGCGTGAGATATATGCCAGCATCGGACTAGTGTTCGCAGCCTTGTTGATGTTGTTTTCTTTTTTTGACCTGATACATGAACTAAATGTGCTGGGTAGCGGCAATTATCATTTAGGCTATGCATTGTTGTTTGTGCTCTTGTCAGTGCCTGGCCGAATGTATGAATTGTTTCCAGTGGCTGTTCTTATTGGCACAATTTTTGCGTTGACGCAGATGGCTGCGAATTCGGAATTGACCGTCTTTCGTTCTTCAGGCGTATCACTGCGGCAAATGATCGTTGCCTTGATCAAAATAAGCTTACCACTTGTCCTGTTGAGTTATTTGAGTGGTGAAATGATTGCACCCTTTAGCGAACGCATGGCGCAGGAGTTAAGGCTTAAAGCACAGAACGCTGAAATGTCGCTGAGAGAATTCCGTTCCGGCGTATGGGCTAAAGATGAGCGCAGTTTCGTAAACGTAAAAAATGTTCTTCCAGACACCACCTTACTGAATATTAGTATTTATGAGTTTGATGAGAGTTACCATCTGCGTGCCATAACTGCAGCAAAACGTGCTGTTTATATAGAAAAAAATCGCTGGCAACTGGAAGGCGTGACCCAAACCCTTTTCAATAAACAAGGTACGACAGTAAACCATCAGCCAAGCATGGAATGGCGCTCGGCGCTTAACTTGGGAATTTTGAGGGCATTGCTGGTGGGGCCGGGACAAATGTCGGCGTTGAATCTTTATCAATATATCCAGCACCTGCGCGACAACCATCAGAAGACTGTGTCTTACGAAATTGCAATGTGGAACAAGCTCGTGTATCCATTCGCGGTACTGGTAATGATGTTCCTGGCCTTACCATTTGCTTCGCATCAGCGGCGCGAGGGCGGCATTAGCGCGAAAATATTCTTGGGTATTATATTGGGACTAACTTTTCACTTTGTTGGCAAGCTATTCTCCAATTTGGGTGCACTCAACGACTGGCAGCCCGTGCTGAGCGCTGTGGCGATGCCGCTGCTGTTCCTGCTATTGGCAACAGGGATGTTGTGGTTTACTGAAAGACGTTAGAGTTGTTTTAAGTGTTCCTGATTAGTCCGTACAACCCGCATGAATAAAAGCATAGCGGGTTTTTTGTTGCCTGAGTGTTCCTGATTATTCCCTTGTGATACCGTTATAAATTACGGTATATTGCACGGTATATTTGCACCGTTACGGTATCAACCGTACGAATACTATCTAAAGGGGAAGCCATGGCACTGTCAGCAATAGAGGTTAAAGGCGCGAAGCCGAAAAATAAGCCATACAAGCTATCGGACGGCGGCGGCCTGTTTATGCTGGTACAACCAAATGGCGCAAAGTATTGGCGGATGGATTACAGCTTTGCGGGTAAGCGCAAAACGCTGGCAATTGGGGTTTATCCAGACGTGAGCCTATCGGAGGCACGGGTTCGGCGCGATGCTGCGCGCAAGCAACTGGCGAATGATGTAGACCCTAGCGCAGAAAAGCAGAGGACAAAAGCGGCTGTCATGGCACTGACAAAAAACGGCTTCGAGATTGTGGCGCGTGAGTGGCTTTCTAAATTCTCAAAAGACTGGAAAGAATCACATACCCGGACAGTCAGGGGGCGGCTTCAAAATGATGTTTTCCCGTGGCTGGGTGCGCGCCCCATTGGTGAAATAAACGCGCCTGAATTGCTGGCAGTATTGCGCCGGATTGAAAGCCGAGGGGCATTAAGTACCGCGCATACGGTAAGTGCTATATGTGGTCAAGTTTTCCGCTATGCCATTGCAACAGGCAGGGCGCAACGCGATCCATCGGCGGACTTGAAGGGTGCAATACCACCGTACAGGATTAGGCATTTAGCGGCACTTACTGACCCCGTAAAGATTGGCCAGTTGATGCGTGATATTGACGGGTACGCGGGCACTTTCACGGTCCGCTGTGCATTCAGACTAGCCCCTTTGGTATTTCTGCGACCAATAGAACTGAGCCGCGCAGAATGGGCAGAAATTGATTTTGATAAAGCGGAATGGCGAATCCCTGCCGGAAAAATGAAGATGAAGGCGATGCACATAATCCCGTTGTCGTCTCAAGCCGTTTCAATCCTGCGCGACTTGCACACTCTTACTGGTACTGGTGAGTTCCTCTTTCCCAATGTACGCACCCGCACAAAACCGATGGCAGGAAATACAATATTAGCGGCTATAAGAAGCTTAGGTTACACACCTGCGGAAATGACCGCTCACGGCTTCCGACACATGGCCAGCACGTTATTAAATGAGCAAGGCTTTAATGCTGACGCAATTGAGCGACAACTAGCTCATAAGGCTGCTGGTGTACGTGCGACATATAACGCGGCGGAATACTTACCCGAGCGGCAACGCATGATGCAGCGTTGGGCAGATTATCTGGACGCCTTGAAAGCGGGTGCGGATATAGTACCTATAAATAAGGGCAAGACCGTTGCGCGGTAAGGGTGTTTGATAATGTAACTTACAGAGTTACAATACGCCATGATTAAGAGTTTCAAACACAAAGGTCTTGAGCGGCTGTTTACCAAGAGCAATGTCAGCGGCGTGCAGGCGGACTATGCGCCACGCATTACCCTGATACTTGATGCAATAGATGCGGCGGAACAGGTGAACGAATTGAACTTGCCCGGCTTTCGTTTGCACCGCTTGAAAGGCGACAAGCGCAACCTATGGAGCGTGAGGGTGTCGGGCAATTGGCGCATCACGTTCGAGTTTGAAAATGGCGATGCATACATTCTGGACTTGGAGGATTATCACTGATGGATACTTTGCGAAACAAAAAACGCGCACCCACTCACCCCGGCGCATTGCTGCGCGAAGTTGTGTTGCCTGAACTGGGAATCACGCAAGGCGAATTCGCCGGTCAACTGGGGGTATCGCGCCGCACCGTGTCTGAGATACTGCACGAACGTCGTCCGGTTACGCCGGATATGGCGATCCGCTTAGGCAAGTTGTTGGGCAACGGTGCGGGAATATGGTTGAGGATGCAACAGGCGGTGGACGTGTGGCAGCTTGAAAACACAAAAGCGCGTGAATATGCTCGCATTGAAAAGCTGGCTGCATAGAGTAACGCAGCCCTATCTTGTCGGCTTGAATGCATGGTTACTCTTGCCATGTTGGTGCGGCATCTATTCAAGGGTTATGGCAAAAGGAGCGTTATGTTTTTTCCAGAATGGGCTCCATCAAGCCTAGTTGAAGAATTCAACAGGTTGCAAGATAAGGCCAACAATTACAGGCGGTGGTTTGACGAAAGAGTGGAGGAAGGCTCTTTATACCCGCCCCAAAATATGGACGATATTGATAGGGCGCGGCATCGAGGAGAAAACTATATAGAACTAGCAGCCGAAACAGACGAACTGGCTGGCATCCTTTCCCGCTTGCTGACCCACGAAGATATGAAGGATGTGTGGATAGCATTGCCGTCTCGTCCTTCTAGCCTCCCCAAGATTCGGGACCCAGGTCTTCCTGAATATTTACTTTGGGATTGCATTGTTCGTACGTTGAGAGATTTCAAGTATCAGATGGTAAGACCTCAGACACCAGCGCAGAAAGTCAAAAGCTTGCAATCTGTAATAGACAAGGCACAAGCTCTGATTGATGCAATTGCTGAAGATGGAAATGCAGCAAGTAAGATGGCATGGGACTTGATGGCGATACATTTGGCAGAGAAGAATATAAAGCATAGGCAAAATATTGGAGATTCGCCGTCTTGGGCAGAGTTTCAAATGCCTTTAACACTGATGTGCGATTGCGGCGAAGCGAAGAGAGAAGAGCAAAAAAAAGCCGATGACGATGAAAGCGAATTAGAAGATTGCCGATGGTGTAAAACGCCACTCGTTTCTAGACTTGCGTATTGGGCAGAAGAGGCGGAAAAAACAAGGCTTACTGACTTGCTTCAGCTCTTTGTTTCCTTGCTAAAAAATGAAGTAAAAGAGCCGCCAGAGATTAAACAGCCGGGGCGCAGTGATGCAGCGATCAAACCATTCATAATTCGTCGATTAAGCAGGCACATGGAGGGGACCTTCGGAAAGCCTCTTGATGATATTGTTGCTTGTATTATCACGGTAGTCCTGAATTTGGATTTTAAAAACTCTCTGACAAGGGACGATGTGCGCCCATATGTCGCTATCCACGGGAAGAAATTAGACTAAAGTTGCTTAAATTCATCCCGTCCCAAGTCATGGTTTCATGTTTAGTATTCGCATCGCCAAGCATTTCCGGCATAACTAGGAAAGGTAAAGACGATGCAAACAACTACACCGCAAAATGCACCCACGCACGTTCAACAACTCCAAACCGCATTGATCCGCCGCAAAGAAGTCGAGCGATTGACAGCGTTGTCACGCTCCAGAATTTACGACCTGATGAAGCAAGGCGCATTCCCCCGCCCAGTGGTTTTGGGCGCAATGAGTGTAGCGTGGTTGGAAATAGAAATCAGGGAATGGATCGCGGCGCGCATCGCTGATAGTCGCAAGACGGCGAGGGTGTAAATGGAAAACCACCAAAGGAAAGGGGCAACCACTAATCACCCCCAGAGCAACACACACGCTCACTCTACCAAAAGCCGATGGAATTACAAGGGCGGTTTTGATCATGCAAGATTGCCGCGCCCCGCTGATTACTTCGCACAACAAGGGCTGAAATTGTCAGGCGGTGGCGAATGGAAAAACGCAATTTGCCCCTTCCACGATGACCGCACACCAAGCCTGAGAGTACGCCTTGATACAGGCGGCGCGGCAGCCTGAGCGCGTGATTCTAGTCGAGGGTGAATACAAGGTAGATATGCTGGCACTTCGCAGCATTATCGCCACCACCAGCGGCGGGGCGCAATCGGTAGATACAATGGACTGGCAACCATTAGCAGGACGCAACGTGCTGATATGGCCAGACAACGACAAGGCAGGTTTTGACTATGCACAACAAGCAGCGGACAAACTGAAGGCGTTAGGGTGTGAGATTGCCTTTATTGACGTGGCAGCTTTGAAGCTACCGATCAAAGGCGATTGCGTGGACTGGCTTAAAGCCTTTCACCAACAGCACGGGCGCAAGGCAATGGCAGCGGATATATGGGCATTGCCAGTTATTGTGGGAACACCTGAAAAAGTTGAAGCCGTAGGAAGCGTTTTAAGCCCTTCAATTGATGCGGGGGAGGCTATCCCCTTGCAAGAATCAACGGCACAGCCTGATACACCACCAGCACAGACAGACGATGAAAAAATTCAGTGGTTAGCATCACTCAAGCCGCTGGAATATGACCGCGTGAGAAAAGAGCAAGCAATAGCGTTAGGGGTACGATCTGACACGCTTGATAAAATGGTGAAAGCTGCACGATCGGAGGAAAGCGAAGCAGACAGATTGCCATTCGCTGAAGTCGAGCCGCACCCAAACCCGATTGATCCGGCGCAATTGCTGAATGAGGTATCAGATACCATTCAGAGATATATTGTGCTGGACACTGAGCAAGCACACGCGGCTTGTTTATGGGCTGCACTCACTTGGTTTGTTGATGTGGTGGAAGTTGCACCGCTGGCAATCATTAACGCGCCAGAAAAATCATGCGGTAAAACTCAATTCTTGACCGTATTAGGGCGCATGGCGTATCGGCCATTGCCAGCATCTAACGCTTCAGCATCGGCACTATTCAGAGCCGTGGAATCATGGAAGCCTACGATCCTGATAGATGAAGCCGATACTTTTTTCCGCGATAACACAGAGCTTCACGGCATGGTAAACGCCGGGTATCTGCGCGATGGTTTTGTATTGCGCAGTGAGGCCGTGGGCGACAGCTTCGAGCCGCGCATGTTTTCGGTATTCAGTGCCAAGGCATTGGCAGGCATCGCGCTTGAAAAACACCTACCTGATGCAACCATGAGCCGTGGGGTTGTGTTTAATCTGCGCCGGAAACTATCCCATGAATCGGTTAGCAGATTGCGTCATGCCGACAGAGAATTATTCACTGGCATTGCTGAAAAATTGGCACGCTTCGCGGCTGATTACTCGCAACAGGTTCGACAGGCGCGCCCGTTATTGCCGGATGCGCTATCAGACCGCGACCAAGATAACTGGGAAGGTTTATTGGCGATTGCATCATGCGCGGGTGATGCGTGGTTAGCCCGAGCAACAACAGCGGCTTTGAAGCTATCCGGCGCGGGTGAAAAAAACGATAAGCACTGGTAATGAATTGCTGGCTGACATTCAGCACATCTTCGAGATCAAGCGCATAACCAAGATCAGGACGGCGGATTTAATAGGGGCACTTTGTGATGATGATGAAAGTGCATGGGCAACCTACAACAGGGGCAAGCCGATAACCCCGCGACAGGTTGCCAAGCAATTGGCAGCGTATGGGATAGCCTCCAAAAATATCCGGCTGGGTACCTATGAAACGCCAAAAGGTTTTGAGTTGTCGCAATTTTCGGATGCTTTCGCGCGTTATCTCGCTACCCCTCTCAATTTGCCGCCACATCCGCCACAAACGCCAGAAGCCAATAAATACGAGGTTTTAGCCGTGGCGGACAATCCGCCACAGAAAACAACCCGCCACAATCCCGCCACACCGGAAGCCGCGCCGTTATTGGGTTGTGGCGGTGTGGCGGATAAAACACCAATTTTTGGAAGTGTTGAATGTGAGGTTGAAATATGATGTACGCCCAACAAGTGATTGACGATGTCACTGGGGAATTCGACACCCCGGCGCTGGCTATACTGGCAGGTTGCGAACAGTCAGGCGTACAGCTTCGGGTGGAAGGTGAACACCTGAAAGCTAAGGGCAACCGTGAAACAATCGAGGCATGGCAAGCGATGATCCGGCGCCACAAACCGGAAGTAATCGCGGCGCTGACCGGGCGACCATATCCCACGAAAACCGCTGCAAACGATAGCGCAACAATGGCAGCGGACTATCAAGAGTTGACCGCCTGCATAACTGAACTTTGCCAGCTTGCCGGGTATGCGGATGAGGCACGGGAACGGATGCTTGAGGCACGACGCAATCTATACCCTTTCCAGTATTCGACGGAGTGCGCTTACTTTCGGTTGCAGGTCGTTCGTGCGAAGACCCTGGCTTATTGGGATAAAGACGTGCTTCGGGCTGGATCATGAGCGACAAAAGCGAAATGAAAAAAAGGCAACCAAAAGTAATCGACTCCCAGACGGGTGCGGTGTTTGACGTGGACCCTACCCCCCCACAAATTAAGCTAGCTACGGCTGCCGATGTACGGCGCGAAATGGCGCGTGTCTATCGTGACGCCCGAGGCAAGCAGCTTGCTACTGCGGACGCTTCACGGCTGAGTTATATCCTCGTTTCAATCGGGAAAATGATAGAGCTGAACGACCTCGAAAAACGCATCACAGAACTGGAAGGGTTAAAAAATGGCAACAATTGAACAGCGCTTGTCAGCGCTGGAAAAGGCAATCAACAATGCACCAATGCTGGTGATGACAGTGACCGACCACCCTACCGAAGCGCAACAGGCCGAGATTGGCCGTGCAACGCAGACAGGCCACCGTACGCTTGTGTTTTATATGCCGGATGATATGGCGTGGATGCCGGGATGTGGTTTGCCGCCGTGGTGTGAGCAGGAAGGCGGTGACCGGGCATGACGATAAAGAAATGTATCTTCGCGCTGAAATGTGCAGTCAAACATTAGCGTGTATCGTTCCCGAAATAGTGAATTTGGATGGCCGGGTGATGGTGAACTATGGCGGATTAATTTTACCGCCGCCGATGACAGCGGAAGAATGGGAAGCAGCATCTATTATGCAACAAGCTGAACTATGCGGAGAAATTGCCTATGCCAAACCTTGACGCTCGTTTGCTGGCGTTGGAGCAACACAACCGCGCATCATGCCCCGCTCTGCTGCTGCTTTACCTGTGCGAGCAAGAAGGCATACCAACACCCGAGCAAGCAGCACAGATTGAACAGGCCGAAAAACAAGGCCACCCGGTGAATGTGATTCGTTTCGTGCGCGCTGAAGGCTCATCGCCCGCTTTTTCTGGATTACCGGGACGTGTACAGGGAATTTGAGCATGGGTAGGGGGCGGCCTTAATCTCCATGAGTCTCTCTGCCCTAGACCGCTTGCCTCCCATTCTCAGATTTTTTTCCCATTTTGAAAAGGATTCAAAGTGACTGACCCAATTAATCGACGCGGTGGAGCACGCCCCGGAGCGGGTAGACCACCCAGCAAACCCGCAAAACTCGACATACCGGCGACAAAAGACCCGCTTGTTTTTCTGCTAGCGGTTATGAATGACCCTACCTCAGATGCACGGCTGAGAATTGTCGCTGCTACGGCTGCACTTCCATACGTTCATGAACGAGCTGGCACCGTACAGGGTGGCAAAAAAGATAGACGGGCAGAAGCGGCACAAGAAGCCGGACAAGGAAAGTTCGCCCCGTCAAAGCCGCCGAAGCTCAAGCTAATAAACCCTGCTGGCGAGTGACTGATATGCAACCCGTCCAATAATGAAATTACCAAGCGAACTGAAAACGAAAATAAATAAAACTACGTTGCCGCTTACTATCATTGGCATAATGATGGTGCACCATAAATACCGAAAGAAAAAGTCAACAAACAAATTGAAAGGAGCAAAACCAAAAATTTAAAGGCGGCGAAAGAATAACAACTAAACAGTTCAATTATGTCAGGGGACATTATGAATAAAATAATATTGGCCGCCGCGCTATACGCATTAATTTCACCTTGCTTTGCGCAAGGATCACTTGAAAATCCCGTTGCTGGTAGTACTGAGTCTGGTATTGGCGTTATTTCAGGATGGCATTGCACAGCAACAAGTATTGATGTGACGATTGACGGAATGAGTCTTGGAAGGGCTGGGAGCGGCACAAGTCGAGGCGATACCGCAAGCATATGCGGACGCTCTAATACCGGGTATTCATTGCTATTCAACTATAACGACCTAAATCTAGGTGCTCATAGCTTAAGCCTTTACGCTGATGGTCATTTACTCGAAATAAGGCAATTCAATACAATTCAATCGGCTGGCGCCTCCTTTGTAACTGGCGTTTCAAAAACCACAACTATTTCAGACTTTCCTTCTTCTGGCAGGATGGCGACATTGCAGTGGAGTCAAGCTAAACAGAGTTTTGTAGTTACAAACATTAGCGAAACTGGAAGCGACCATGTTGACCTTTCATCACTGCAGGGAACATTTAATCAAACTGTTACCATTACATCTTCAGGCAGCACCTGCTTAAGTGATGACGTTAGGTCAGGCAACGAAAGTTTTAATTTCGTTCTTGCAACGTCCGGGGATAATCTTGTTATAAGCGGATATACGGAAGGAAACGTATGCACAATGCATTTATCCTACGTGTCTGGCAACAGTACATCTGGATTTAACATGAGTGGATCTGAACAATGCGCTGGCGGTCTGCCCGTTAGCCTAGTAGCAACCAATTTTAGAAAAATTAGCAATCGGATTAACGGCGTAATTGCCGGAACATGGCCAAGCTGCACTGTACAGACAACGTTCAATTGATGCTGCAAAAACACCAGACTATTAGAATTGTGCGCCGGGGATTTTTGTTGTTATTGGCAAAGCTGTTAACAAACAAAGCGAACAGATTTAAAAATACTTTGCAAAAGGAGTCAAGACCGAAAACTTAAAGATGGCAGGAATAAAAATAACTAACAAAAATTTGTCCATATAAAAGGGGGGATCGGCGATGTCAACCGTTAGAAATTTTCTGGCAATCATATTTGCCATGGTGGTTGCACAGCATGCATATTCAGCTACGGTGGTTGAGTTTTACAACCCAGACCTAGACAACTATTTCATTACCTCTGACCCTGGCGAACAAGGCTTTGTTGATGGTGGCACGGTAGGATTGTGGCAGCGCACCGGCAATACTTTTCCAACTGGCGGCGTTAATCAAGCATGTAGGTTTTATGGTTCAGCGCATGGCCCGAACTCCCATTTTTATACCGCCGATGCTGGGGAATGCGCATATCTTGTGTCGATCTACCATCCGGGAGAAAAAAGCTGGAAATTTGAGAGTAACGACTTCAAAACAACGGTGCCTTTTGATGGAAAATGCCCTACTAATACATTCCCGGTATATCGCGCCTATAACAATGGAAACGCCAAGGGGAAGGACAGTAATCACAGAATAACCAATAACCTCGCAGCCATTCAGGAAGTTGTTAATCGTGGCTGGACAAATGAGGGCGTCGTTATGTGCTCGCCACAGGCAGGAGTTGCCACGACAATGCCCACCTGCCCCGCCCCCCAAGTTATTCAAGACGGAAAATGCGCTGCTTCATGCACCGGTTTACTCGCGGCAAAAAAAGGTATTTGCGTGATGGCACCGCCTACGCCAGAACGATTGGAAATATTAAAGGCAATCGCATTTGAAGAGGCCGCTGCGCAGCTTAAGTCTCCATCTTCATTCCGGCTAGTTGGAACGGTTAACACAATTATAAACAAGGATAACGTTTCCGGCTCTCTTAACTTTTCCTTTGACGCTCAAAATTCATTTGGTGTTTACTTGCGAACCTACGCGATTTGCAATATTGCCGTAAAGGACGGCATATGGAAAAACATCGGTACATACGGCATGTATTATTGTTATGTGTTTTAACACGTCGAGCTTATCGGTCTTTGCATGAAATCCAAGGGGTGATTGGGGTATTAATTTTACTAGCAGGCAACTGTGTAAGCATAGCCGAATAGGGGAGTGCTGGTGCATTTCCCTATAGGGTAGTGCTTTTCTCTGGCCATTTGGTTTCTGGAAACCGTAGGTTAACTTTTCTATAACAAACTTACGGATATTCAACCGCGCGAGCGCGCGCGAGCATTTTGAAAAACGCCCCCACGAAAGTAAGGTGACATGAATATAATAGCGAAGAACGTTAGCCTTTCGACCAGTTTAGAAAAACACCCCATGAAAGGGTTTCAGTAGTTGATAGTATCGTCTCACTGAATTCTTCACCTGAGACACCCTGCAAAAACAATTGACGGTATATTTTACGGTATATTGAAAATATAAAATAAGTTGATCAAGCAATAGCAAGGTTTGCGGGTTACTTTGATGTGGTTTACTGAGCTAGAGCTGTTTTCAGTGTTCCTGAACAGTCCATTTAACCCGCATGAATAAAAGCATAGCGGGTTTTTTTGTTGCTTGAGCGTTCCTGATTATTCCCTTGTGATACCGTTACAATTAACGGTAAATTAGCATCATTACGATATCAATCACACCAATACCACCTAAAAAAATCATGGCACTGACTGCAATAAAGATTAAGGGCGCGAAGCCGAAAGATAATTCATACAAGCTATCGGATGGCGGCTTGTTTCTGCTGGTGCAACCAAATGACGCAAAGTATTAGCGGATGGATTATAGCTTTGCGTGTAAGCATAAGACGCTGGCAATTGGCACATACGGCAAGTGGTGTACGTGCGACATATAACGAATCAACGGAATACCTACCTGAGCGGAGACATATGGCAGCATTGGGCTGATTAATTTGACGTCTTGAAAGCAGATACGAATGTTGTGCCGATAAATAAGGGCAAGGCTGCTGCTTGACAGATTTAGACGAGAAAGCGACGGCATGTGGGCATCGAGCTCTCCAAGCCGCCTAACCACATCACTATATTAGCAACACGTTAGACAACCGTTATACATTTAATTGAAAGGTATAAAAATGAGATCACCCAAATTTGCATCAATCAAACATTTACTCTCTCGCATACCTGAAGATGGGCAGCTTGGCGCTGAACTTAGGGAACTGATGCAACGCATCGAAACGGATGCTTTAGTGGTGACAGAACTGAGAGAACATCCGGACCCCACGAGGTCGGCGCTCGCCATCAGTCAGGACGTTGCAACCGCACAAGCCAAACTTAAAGTGACCATCGAAGCGGTGCGTGATATCTCACGTTCTCGCATTACCCAATTTCGCGACAGCGTGAAAGCTGATCAACTCAAATCGGCAAACTTGGTGCCAAATGAGTTTGCCGCAGAGATTCGCTCAATTTACCGTTCTCTTGACGATGCAGGCAAAGCGAAAATGCTTACTGACGCCTTCACCCAACGCGATGGTGCAACAGCGGCGGCTTTAATTGGCGTGCCAGCGGTACTCACTGGTATAAACCCTGATCGAGCTGCCCTGCTCCGTCAACAATTCCTTGATTTAGTTGCTCCTGCAAAGGATAGCGACTTCATAAATAAGTTTTCGGATATTTCAGAAGAAATTCTACGCATTGCCAGCGAAATAGCGACTGAGCCTACATAACTTAGCGGCGATCTACCAGCCTGTCGGGCTACCCGTTAATTCTGCCAGCCACCTGGTATTGCCGGGTGGCTTTGTCGTAATTTCATAAATTGCATTTTCAGCTTCTCAAAAATGCTCATTGCTGTAGTAAATATCACCTCTGCGGCAATCAGTCACCCTGCCAATACCAAACATTCGCTTCAAATTCCACGCCATCGCGACCAGATTCAACTCGCCTTTGACGTTTTCCAAACCCCGCAGTGAGAATTGACGGAATCCCAGTATCGCTTTGATGATACCAAACACCGGCTCCACCGTGCATTTGCGTTTCGCATAGTGCGCCCGACCCGCCATTGTCAGGAGCAAATGGCGCATCTTTTCTACCTCCGTGGCGTCCTCTTTCAGTTACGCTGGTTCGGTAAAGCGTGCCAACGGATCAGGGTGATGTTCCTCACGACTCAGCGCAATCAGCGGGGTGATTTGCTGCTCACAACAAATGTTGACGTTGGCCTTGGAGAAGTAGCCCGTATCCGCCACCGGCTGTCCGGCTTGCCCAGCTCAACCGGTAACGCTTTGAGCTGTTCGAGTGTCGGTTCAATTTGCTGCTTGTCATTACACGCCTGCATGGTGTTGGTTGTCACGATCAACATGCTATCCATGTCCACCACAATCTGGCCGTTGTAGCATTGGTCGAATCCACCCCCCGCCGTTTTCATGATGCGTGATTCTTCGTCGGTGAGATTGATCTGGTCTTTGTCTTGCGCGCCATCCACGGGCGGAACAGGCGATTTGCCGCAAAAATGATGTTCCGATAGCCAGTCGTTACATTAAAGGCGGAAACAGGTAGTTCATGTTAAGTATAACTGGCTTGAAGCGACGCATTAAATTACAATTAACATATTGATTAATATGTTAAATTATTAAATTTAACAGTGGCAATTGGTTGAATTTTCAGCTTTTTAATCGGGGATGCCCGACAGGCTACTAGCATTTTTCATCTTGGCGACAATGTAATCGCGCACAGCAGCGGTTAATTCGGTTATGTTCGCTGCAATTTACCAAGTCAGATTGGTAGCATCAACACAGTGCTGTCGATATTATTTCACACGTCGGTCATTCAACTTCTTTACAATAGTCGTAGTCTTCAGATAGCGCATTATGACCAAAAACCACGAACCTCATTACACTGAAAACGTGCAGGAGCATCTGCAACAGGTGCAAAGCCTGCTGGATAAGCACGCTCTGGTAGAGATGCTGGCGCGCAAGCAGGAAATGCCACGCCAAGAGCGTCACGAATTGTTGGGAAGCATACTGCACAAGCAGCATCTAGCCGAACTGCAAGAAAAGCTAGGCAAATTGCATTCCTCCGATATCGCCTTTATCTTGGAGGCTCTGCCCATCGAGCAGCGTTTGCTGGTATGGGATCTGGTCAAGGCCGATCGTGACGGAGAAATCTTGATCGAAGTTTCCGATTCAGTGCGTGAATCATTGATTGCCACCATGAGTCGCGAGGAACTGCGCGAGGCGGCGGAACAGCTTGATACTGACGAGATTGCCGATCTGGCGCATGATTTGCCACAGGCGGTGATGCGCGATGTGTTTAAGTCTCTCACCATTGAGGAGCGCGAGCAATTGCGCGCGGCGATGTCCTATCCGGAAGATGCGGTAGGTGCGCTGATGGATTTCGATATGGTGACCATCCGCGAGGATGTCACGCTGGAAGTAGTGTCGCGTTATCTGCGCCGTTTCGACGAGATGCCAGATCATACTGACCAGCTATTCGTAGTGGATAGAGACGATATTTTTAAGGGTGTATTGCCACTTAATCGCTTGTTGGTGAACGAACCGGATGTGCCCGTAAGCAAGCTGATGCTGACCGATACCATCAAATTGCATTCGGATGACAAGGCGGAGCAAGCAGCACAGGCATTTGAGCGTTATGATTTAGTTTCTGCACCCGTGGTAGAAGAAGACGGCAAGCTGGTTGGTCGCGTTACCGTGAACACGGTAATGGACTATATCCGTTCAGAATCGGAAAACGACATATTGAATACGGCTGGTTTGCGCGGAGAAGAAGATATCTTTGCTTCGGTATGGAAGAGCGTAAAAAACCGCTGGATGTGGCTGGCGCTCAATCTGTGTACTGCATTCTTTGCCTCACGCGTGATAGGCGAATTTGAAAATACCATCGAAAAACTTGTCGCGCTCGCGGCGCTAATGCCAATCGTGGCAGGCATTGCTGGCAACTCGGCAAACCAGACCGCCACCATCATCATCCGTTCGCTGGCGCTGGGGCAACTTAATCAAGCAAATGCAAGACGGCTAATTGGTAAGGAACTCACCATCGGCGGACTAAACGGCTTGATTTGGGGCGGTGTAGCCGGATTGTTCGCTTACTTCCTATATAAAAGTGTACTGCTTGGCGTGATTTTGACTGGTGCCATGGTGCTCAATTTAGTCCTTGGCGCATTGGCTGGTATGCTGATACCGCTATCCATGCAGCGTATGGGGCGCGACCCGGCTATCGGTTCCAGTGTAATGCTTACCGCTATTACCGACAGCGGCGGCTTCTTCATTTTCCTTGGGCTCGCTGCCCTATTTCTGATCCATTGAATTCCACCTTTACTATAATAACTTATTGAATTGCGACGGAGTTTTTAGTGGATACCTCACAATTTGACCCGATCAGTATCGGTTGTCATCCATCTAGCTCTGGATATCGACGAAAAATATCATCGTTATTGAAGGCGAGTCGACGGCCAGACGCCACGTAACGTTTGATATGCGGCCGGGCAAAAATCAGGTCGTGCAGCGCGCGCAAACGCGAACAGGCGCGTAATATTTTACGACTTGCTGAGGGAAAGGCATAGTGCAGTCCCGCGATAATTTGCGCCATGGACAAATCTACATAGGTAAGCCGCGTGCCCACCATCCACGGGCCGTTGGCAGAATTGCGGTCCAAAATGTGCTCGAAATAATTGAGAAACTTCGGTAGGCGATTTGCCAGAAACTCCTTCGAGCGCCGCTTCGCGGCCAGCTTCTGTTCCTCGTAATAAAGTCCGCTGCCGAGAGGGTGATGGGTGTCGTGAATTTCCACGACGAAATCGGAGATGGTGAGCTGCAATTGATGAGTCCATAGCTTGCTGGCCGTGTCTCGCGGGGCTAGGCCCAGGCGTCCGCCGAGAAACAAGAGAATGTTGGGAGTCTGCCCGATTAATTGCCGGCCGGCTTTGAGGAACGGGGGAGCGAATGGAGGACGCTCGATGCTCTCATCTTCAAGGAATTTTTCCATGGCTCTTATTCCGCCGCCTTTTTCTTCCGGGATCAGTGCTATGTCGATGTACTCCGCTCCCGCCTCTTCAAGCGCGAGGCGCACGAACTCGCCCCGCCCCTGAATTCCAGGCCAGTAGTAGAGCTCATAGATCATGATTAGGTCTCCTGTTCGATGTTCGATAGTACTACCGCACTTCACCATGCATGAACGCTATGACAACCACGTTCGTATTCTCATTCAATCGGGCCAAGTCTAAAATCAGCTGCAAATTCTTTAGTTGGTTCGCGGGCGTTTGGTTATCAGCTGGTGCGGCGGCTCTCTCCGCGAACTCGTCCATGCCGAGGTAGCGGCATTTCTGCCAAATCTCGTTCTGTTTAGCGAACAATGCACCGATCAGTTGCAACGCAGAGTCATCGTCATACTAGAAGATGCAAATCACCCGTTCCCGACGGCGTATTTCCGTTCAATCGCTCCTGACATCTTTGAGACAAGCTCACCGAATCAGGTCTGGACGGTTGATATCAGTTACATGGAAACTGACGAAGGCTGGCTGTATCTGGCCGGGATAAAAGACCTGTTTAACAAGGAAATTGTAGGGTACGCCTCATGGGGAACGGATGACGGCCGATCTGGTTGGCAATGCGCTGTTCCGGGCGGTACAAAACAAGCGTTCGCCTGCAGGAGACCGTCATTCTGACTGGGGTCAGCCAGTATTGCGCACGCCGTTATCAAGCCATGTTAAAACAGTTTGGCATGAGATCCTCAATGTCCGGATCACTCTGTATTTACTGCTATCTCTGGACTTTATCGTGCTGCATTAGACTTTAATTTGGCGGAGAGGGTGGGATTCGAACCCACGGTACGGAGAACCGTACAACAGATTTCGAGTCTGTCGCATTCGACCACTCTGCCACCTCTCCGTGGGACTTGATTTTACCATCAAAGCATAAAATCAGGCAGAATGTTCATATGATCAAGTCTATACATTCATACTTTTCAAGTGCCAGGCTCTTCGCACTCGCATTGCTGAGTGTCGCTTTGCTCGCCGCCTGTGCGCCTGAAGAACCATCCAAAACGCCATGGCGAGAAGAATTAACGGTTATCGTGGTACCCGCTGAGAATAGTGTGGACTCTGAATTCGAGCTCCAACTCGTTAATCTTTTTGCCGAAAAATTGCACGTAAAAATAAAGTTTATGCCACTGCCGCTGGATCAAGTCATGCAGTCAATTTTGATGAACAAAGCACATTTCGCCGCATCTGGATTACGCAGCAACGGGAGTGAGAGCGTGAGGTTTGGCCCATCCTATCAAACGGTAAGTGAGCAGGCGGTATGCAATGGCGCGCCTCTGCGGCGCATGGAGGGGCTCCTTAAAAAAAATATCGCCGTCGGGGCCGGCTCCGCACAAGAAGCTGCCTTGCATGAAGCACACAAGAAGTTTCCAGCGCTGCACTGGCACATACGCCCCAATCAGTCAGCTGCACAGCTACTGAACGAGGTGGCGGAGGGCAAGCTGGAATGCACTGTCGCCAATGAGGAACAACTTGCGCTGGCACGCAATTTCCATCCCAACCTGGATTCCACGCTCGATATTGCTACACCTTCCAAGCTAGCTTGGGCGTTTGCGCCGGACGCCGACCCTGAGTTATTGGCTGAAGCAGAAAAGTTTTTCACTCTCATCAAACAAGATGGCACTTTGCATCGCCTGCTGGATCGCTATTACGGACACAACAAACGGCTGGAATCGGACGACGCGGTTGCATTTATCACCAAGGCGCGAACTGTGTTACCACATATTCGAAGTCTGTTTGAAGAAGCCGCTACCTTAACCGGGATGGAGTGGCAACTATTTGCCGCTCTCGCCTATCAGGAATCGCATTGGGATCCGCTTGCCACTTCGCCTACAAAAGTGCGCGGCATGATGATGCTGACTGAAGAAACAGCTGACCGTATGGGCGTAACCAACCGGCTAGATGCACGCCAGAGCATTATTGGCGGGGCGAAATATCTGCTGTTGCTGAAGGAACAACTGCCACTACGCATCAATGAACCAGATCGCACCTGGCTAGCTCTGGCAGCATATAACCAAGGATATGGGCACCTGGAGGATGCACGCGTACTAACACAACAACAAGGTAACGATCCAGATAAATGGGCAGATGTGAAGAAGGTGATGCCGCTACTGGCACAACCACTGTATTTTGAACAGACCAAATACGGATATGCACGCGGCGGCGAAGCGGTCAATCTGGTTGAGATGGTGCGTATGCACCATGACGTATTGAGCAGCCTACCTTTAGGCACTGTGCCGCGACTGATTCCTCCGGCGCAAGATTACAAGATGCTGGGAAAGAGCAAGAATGAAGCACAACGCCACTCATCCTCAAATGCCATTAATGATCTATCTGCGTCCAGTAAATCTCTCAGCATCTATCACCCTGCAAAGGACGGGGCACCGCATGCACGCTAATTCAACTCGCCCCGCCTCCAAGTTCTCATTACACTTCACGAATCACCAAGAAAACTTAATAGCCATAACTTTCATGTACTCTTGATTGACACGGCCCAGCATTGTTTCAAGTTCACCTTGCCAAGCGCCTGTCACCTTTAACAAACCTTCCTCTTTACACAGCGCTTTGAGAGCAGTCGAATCCGGTATATTCTCATTGAGAAGTTGTTTCAGGTTAAGGGCCGACTGGTAAAAATCTGCACAACTTTTTGCGAAATCCTTGAATCGCATGTCGATTGCCAAATGCTGAAGAACTGGACTCTCCTCTTCCAGAAATGTGCTATCCACATGCTTTAAACCATCCATCAGATTCATGATTTTCTTTTCAGAGGCTTCAGAATCCACTTCGTTCACTTGTTTAGCAATGCGGAACGTGTTTTTCAATGATGTCGCCAGTTTTTGGCAGTTTTCCTGCAACTCAGCTGCCATCTCTCTGCGCTGGGCAAGAGCATCACTTCTGAGCTCAATGGGGCGCTTCAAAATGGTGCTCAATGTTGAAATTCCCGATATTTCCATTTCTATCTCCTTATACTCATACAACAACGACTACCTATCAGGTAGACACATTTTTTAAAGGCACCCTAAATATACATTGCTACTGGGAATGGTATATGTCACACCATTCCTCATTGCGACAACCATCACGATGCCCTGATATATTCCAGTTTTCCCATATAAGGCCGTAACACCTCAGGTACCACAACACTTCCATCGGCTTGCTGGTAGTTTTCCAGTATAGCAACCAATGTACGCCCTACCGCAAGACCGGAACCGTTAACTGTATGCAGCAATTCCGGCTTTCCCTGTTCATTTCGGAAGCGCGTCTGCATACGCCGTGCCTGGAAGGCTTCAAAATTGGAGCAGGAAGAAATCTCGCGGTAGGCATTCTGGGCCGGCAACCAAACTTCAATGTCGTAAGTCATTGCGGCAGAAAAACCCATATCACCCGTGCACAGTTTCATTACCCGGTATGGCAAAGCCAGTTTTTGCAAAATCGTTTCGGCATGTGCTAACAATTGTTCCAGCGCGTCATAGGATTGCTCAGGATGCACAATCTGCACCAATTCCACCTTGTCGAATTGATGCTGACGGATCATGCCACGTGTATCGCGCCCGTAGGAGCCGGCCTCGCTCCGAAAGCAGGGGGTATGCGCCACAAACTTGAGCGGCAGTTTCTCTAGCGGAGTGATGCTGTCACGCACCATGTTGGTCACTGGGACTTCAGCCGTGGGAATGAGGTAGAAATTCTGTTCACCTTCTTCACCCAGCTGACGCGGCACACGAAACAAATCCTCTTCGAATTTCGGCAGCTGTCCGGTGCCACGCATGGAGTCTGCATTTACCAGATAAGGCACATATACTTCGGTATAGCCGTGCTGCTCGGTATGAATGTCAAGCATGAACTGCGCCAGTGCACGATGCAGGCGCGCCAGCGGACCTTTTAACAGCGAGAAGCGCGCGCCGCTGATTTTGGTGGCAGTTTCGAAATCCAGCCCACCCACGTCCTCGCCCACACTGACGTGATCCTTAACTTCAAAATCAAATTCAGGCGGCGATCCTATGCGGCGCATTTCAACATTGTCGGCCTCTGATTTACCTACAGGCACACTGATGTGCGGTGTGTTAGGAATGACCGAAAGGAAAGCCTGCAAGTCTTGCTGTACATGCTCAAGTTGCGCCTCAAGTTCCTTAAGCTCATCGCCCAAACCAGCCACCTCCGCCATGATGGCCGACACATCCTCGCCCTTGGCCTTGCCTATACCAATCTGTTTGGAGGTAGCATTGCGCTTGGCTTGCAGCTCTTGCGTGCGTGTTTGAATAGTTTTACGCGCACTCTCCAGCTGCCCGAAACGAATCGTATCCAGCGGGTAACCCCGTGTCGCCAGACGTGCCGCCACGCCGTCCAAATCACTGCGTAATGCTTGTAGGTCTAACATGCTCCCCTCCAACGCGATGCAACTTTTACTCGGTTACATGCTGTTATCATTTTTCATTTCTCTTTGCCGCAGCATCCAGCTCACGAAGGTGGGCCAGTTTTTCTGCGATTTTCGCTTCCAGGCCTCGCTCGGCAGGTTGGTAAAAACTTACCTCCGGCATACCCTCCGGAAAATAATTTTCACCCGCTGCATAGCCTTCCATTTCATTGTGTGCGTAACGATAGTCTTTGCCGTAATCAAACTGTTTCATCAATTTGGTTGGGGCATTGCGCAAATGCAACGGCACCGGGCGCGACCCGTCTTGGGCAACCAAGGCGCGGGCGGCATTATACGCGACATAACCCGCATTCGACTTGGCCGCAGCTGCCAGGTAGAGCACCGCTTGCGCCAATGCCAGTTCGCCTTCCGGCGAGCCCAGCTGCTCGTAAGTCTGGGCGGCATTCAGCGTTAATTGAATCGCTCGCGGATCGGCCAAACCAATATCTTCCCATGCCATACGCACAATGCGTCGCGACAGGTAACGCGGATCGGCACCGCCATCCAGCATACGCACCAGCCAATACAGAGCAGCATCGGGATTGGAACCTCGCACCGATTTATGCAGGGCGGAGATCTGATCATAGAACGCTTCGCCACCCTTATCGAAACGACGCAGGTTCTGCGCCAAAGTATTGTCCAGGAAGTCGGCATCGATGCGCCTAACATGTGCTGTCTGAGCGGCGGTTTGCAACTGCTCTAGCACGTTGAGCAAACGGCGCGCATCGCCATCGGCATAGCCGACGATGCGTTCACGTACCGCATCGTCAAATTCCAAATCCGGCAAGGCAAGCTGTTGCGTGCGTTTGAACAGTTGATTCAATTCCGCCTCGGACAAGGCTTGCAATACATAAACCTGGGCGCGTGACAACAACGCGCTAATCACTTCAAATGAAGGATTTTCGGTTGTCGCGCCAATGAAGGTGACCAAGCCCTGTTCGACGAAAGGCAGGAATGCATCCTGCTGCGATTTATTGAAGCGGTGCACCTCGTCCACAAACAAAATGGTGTGGCGCCCGCTCTGCTGCAAGGTATGCTGCGCTTGAGCAATAGCGTCGCGGATGTCCTTAACCCCGGACAGTACCGCCGATAGCGGCACGAACTCGGCATCAAACGCCGAGGCCATGAGCCTGGCCAAGGTGGTCTTGCCCACTCCGGGTGGCCCCCAAAGAATCATGGAATGCAGCTTGCCAGATTCAAACGCCAAGCGCAGTGGTCGACCCGGTCCCAGCAGATGAGATTGCCCGATAACCTCGTCGATCTGCTTGGGGCGCAGACGTTCGGCCAGGGGCGCGGCGGGTGCAGGAGAATCGAACAGGTTATCGCGGGTGGGGAACATAATCCGACAATGATTAAGGAGAAGTTGCCTTTTTTAAAAAAGGCTGAATAATACAGGCTATGAGATGCTATCTTAAATAAGTCTAAAGTGATTATTTTGATTGCGCCAAAAAAATAAATTTCCTATAAAGAATTTATTGAGACCATTAGCGCTTAAATATTTAACTACATTAACAAATCAAAAACAATGAGAACTTTAACTAAAGAAATGCAATCAGCTATTACTCCTGCAATGGCATTAATGTTATTAAAAGAAGGCAATAAAAGGTTTGAAAAGAACATTAAAATAAACCGTAATCTGTTGCAACAAGCCGGTGAAACATCGGAAGGTCAAAATCCATTTGCGGTTATTTTAAGTTGCATAGATTCTCGCACCTCAGTGGAATTAGTTTTTGACCAGGGTTTAGGCGATGTATTTAGTGTGCGTATTGCCGGCAATATCATGAATGAAGATATTCTTGGCAGTATGGAATTTGGCTGCAAAGTCGCTGGCTCTAAAATAATAGTGGTTTTAGGCCATACCAAATGCGGCGCCATAAAAGGTGCTTGCGACCACGTAGAAATGGGTAACCTGACTGCCCTGTTAACTAAAATACAGCCAGCGGTTTATGATGAAAAAAGCGAAACCGAAAATCGTAGTTCAAGCAACCCTGAGTTTGTAGAAAAAGTAGCCACCATCAACGTAAAAAGAACAATACATACCATCATGGAACGTAGCCCAATTTTAAAAGAGATGGTTGAAGCGGGTGCGATCGGCATTATTGGCGGAAAACATGACATCGCAACAGGTGTGGTAACTTTTTATGACGACACGTTGATTATCAATAATCCTAAATAGACTGCTTTCAAATATGATCTTATTCCCCGAATAAATTAAGTCGAGGAAAGGATTATTCACCCAGTACGTCCGCCCCTTTGGGCGGCACAAACTTGAACAATTGCGGTGAAAGTTGCGGGTTGCGTTGCAGCTTCGAAAAACGAAGCACGGTGGTGTGGCCAAAGGCATCTTGCAATTCCATGACCATCAGCTCGGATTGCGCGTTAAACCCCATGAGAATTTTCTCGAAGCTGGTGTCCAGCGCACGGGGCGTAGCTTGCAGCCATTCCAGGTTATTCTTGGTTCCATTGTCTTTCAACTCAAAGCCGCGCTCAATTTCATTGTTACCGGACAGGAGTGCCGCCGGGCTGCTGCCCAGCGCCGCATCTATTTTTTTCACTGTGACCTGATTAAGTTCCACGTCGTGCAGCCAGAATTTCTCGCCATCGCCCACGATCAATTGTTCAAAAGGCTTCTGATAGACCCAGCGAAATTTTCCGGGCCGTACAAACTGCATGGTGCCGGAAGCCGACTGAATGCGCTTGCCACTTTTGTCCAGAACCTCTTGAGTAAAATTAGCCTTTGCTGAATGCGTGGACGCGATGAAATTTTTCAGCTTATCGGTGGCTCCGGCATACGCGGAGAGGGGCAAAACAAAAAATAAAAAAATAAAAAACTTGAACATGTGTAATTCCTCTCTGCATTGACCTCCCCTTGTCGGGAGATGTTAGATGGGTTAGGGTTTAACTGCTCACTCCTGCCTGGCAGGCGCAATCACTTCACGGTTGCCGTTACTCTGCATGGGCGTCACCACTCCGGCGCGCTCCATCTGTTCCACCAAGCGCGCGGCACGATTGTAACCAATTCGCAAATGGCGCTGTACCAGCGAGATAGAGGCGCGACGCGATTTCACCACGATATCCACCGCCTGATCATATAGTGCATCGGCTTCCACGCCTCCTCCACTTTCGACTTCGCCGCCCGCTTCAAGTTCATCCAAAGAAGTTAGTACGCCTTCGACATATTGCGGTACACCCAGCGTCTTGAGATATTCGGCGACGCGGTGCACCTCCTGGTCGGAAACGAAGGCACCATGCACTCGCTGCGGATAGCCGGTACCAGGCGGTAAATAAAGCATGTCACCCTGGCCGAGCAATGCCTCAGCGCCCATCTGATCGAGGATGGTGCGCGAATCGATCTTGCTGGACACCTGGAACGCCACGCGCGTTGGCACGTTAGCCTTGATCAGGCCTGTGATAACGTCCACCGAGGGACGCTGCGTCGCCAATACCAGGTGAATACCGGAGGCACGCGCTTTCTGCGCCAGACGCGCAATCAACACCTCGACCTTCTTGCCCACTACCATCATCAGGTCGGCCAACTCGTCGATAAACACCACAATGAACGGTAATTTTTCCGCCGCTTCAGGGTTATCCGGAGTAAGCGTGAATGGATTGGTCAGCGGTCGATCCGCCTTGATGGCATCGCGCACCTTCTGGTTATAACCGGCAATGTTGCGCACACCGAGTAACGACATCAGGCGATAACGCTTATCCATTTCCTGCACGCACCAGTTGAGCGCAGACGCAGCTTGACGCATGTCAGTCACCACGGGAGCTAACAGGTGCGGGATGCCTTCATACACTGACAGTTCGAGCATCTTGGGATCAACCAGCAACAGCCGTACCTGCTGCGGCGTGGACTTGTAGAGCAGGCTCAGAATCATGGCATTGATCGCCACCGACTTGCCGGAACCGGTGGTACCTGCAACCAAAACATGCGGCATCTTGCCCAGATCAGCAACCACGGGTTTGCCGGAAATATCCTTGCCCATTGCCATAGTGAGCGGCGAATTCATGGCCGCGTAATCCTGCGAACTGAGAATTTCGGACAACCGCACCATCTGCCGCTTCGGATTGGGCAATTCCAACGCCATGTAGGATTTGCCCGGAATAGTTTCCACCACGCGAATGCTGACCACAGATAGTGCGCGCGCCAGGTCTCTCACGAGACTGGTAATCTGGCTGCCCTTTACCCCTACTGCAGGCTCGATTTCGTAGCGCGTAATGACCGGCCCCGGATAGGCTGCCACCACTTTTACTTCCACGCAGAAATCTTTGAGTTTGCGTTCAATCAAACGCGAAGTAAATTCCAGCGTGTCGGCAGACAACATTTCAACTTCATGCACCGGCTGATCCAGCAGATGCAGCGGCGGCAGCGACGAATCGGGCATATCCGGAAACAATGGCACCTGTTTCTCTTCCGATACGCGCGCAGACTGCCGCACTTCAATCAGTGGCTGCTCGATATATATCGGCAGATGGTTCTCTACACGTTTTTTTTCTTCTTCCACCACCACCTGACGCTCGCTCAATGCTTGTGCACCAACACGCTTGTCCTGCCAGGTCAGCCAAGCATTCTGCGTCCAGAAATAGAAGGCTTCAAGAACCGTTCCTAATCGATCAGTAAACCGCAGCCACGACAGGCCACTGAACAAACTAAATCCGATGGCTATCAACACCAGCAGAAACAAGGTGGCACCGGTAAACCCCAGCAAGTGCGCCAACCCGTCACCTAACACCACGCCCAACATACCGCCTGGCGCGAGTGGCAGCGCGGCCTTCAGAGTATGCAGCCGCAGCGCTTCCAACGAACTGCTGGCCAGCAACAACACTACAAAGCCGATCAGCGCTACCCATAAGGCACGACGATCGAACAGGCTATTTTGCGATATGCCGCGATAGTCCACCCATATCTGCTGCAACAGGAATGCAACCCACCACCAGGCAGAGAAACCGAATACGTACAACAGCACATCCGCCAGCCAAGCACCGAATACGCCGCCCGAATTATGTGGCACAGCATCGCTGGCACTATTCGACCAGGCAGGGTCGTTTCGATCATAACCATACAGGATTAGGATTAAATAAATTGCCACCGCAACCAGCAGCAATAAGCGCGATTCGCGCAGCAATGCAGCCAACCGACCTGATAGCGGAGAGGTTTTTTCAAGCTTGCTACTCAATAACGCCATAGTGCGTTCATACCCCATTTTCTTGACTATCACAGCTTACAGAGAGGTGAAACCTTCCCGGCTCAAGGTATCTTGGCGCGCCATGTGCGGTAACAATTATAGCTTGCGCGCGCAATCCGGCGCAGAGGCCATTCTGCTTCTGGAGGAACAAACAGATCCATTTACAGCCTCTCAACTCCGAACTGAACCGTTACATTTCCTCAAGCAATTCGAGTTTGAGCTGCATGGCCACCATCCTCGCATCCGGCTGCGATTGCCAAGGTACCACGCCAAGCAGCGGTGCGGCCAAGCGTTGCTGTAATGCCACAACATTGTCTTGTACCGCGAGCATGTCTGCATCCAGCACATTGGCCACCCAGCCGGCACATTTTAATCCACATGCCTCAATCGCGCTTGCTGTCAGCAGCGCATGGTTGAGACAGCCCAAACGCATGCCCACCACCAAAATAACAGGCAAACCCAATTGCAGAGCCAAATCGGCAATGTCTTGATTATTATTCAGCGGCACTCTAAACCCCCCCGCACCTTCTACTATCACCACATCCGCCTGTGATGCCAGCTCGTGATATGACGTCAGGATGCGTGCGAAATCGATGCGCACACCTGCATTCCATGCAGCAATGTGCGGCGCGATAGAATTTTGAAAGCTATAGGGATTTATCTGGCCATAGCTCACCAGCACATTGCTGGCCGCCTGCAATTGTTTCACATCCTGATTATGCCCGTCGTCATCGCAACCCACCGCCACCGGCTTCATGCCGACTACGCGCTGTCCTTGCGCAGCAAAGGCATGCAGCAGTGCGCAACTGATCAGTGTCTTGCCGACTCCAGTATCAGTACCTGTTATGAAGTAACTCATATTATCCTCGAATGCCCGGGTTTCCAGCGCGTAGGCTGGAGCGGTTCGACGCATAGCAGTGCTGAATGAATAAAATTCGCCAGAGACATAGGGGTCATATAACCGGTTCCAGCGAGATATAAAGGACTGCAATAAATGATGAGGTCAAGACATTTAACTATCACGTTTCCCTTATACAAAGAATGAGTGTGGTAATTAACTGTGTCAAGCTCGAAACCGAAATGAAGGTGCCTGGCGAGTAGTGAGGCGGGTGCTGCGTAGCACGTACTGAGTGTTGTCTGCGTAATACAAAATAGGATGCACTTAATATTAAGGCATTTAGTATTTCTGAATTTACAGACACCTTGTCTCTTTAATTTTACATAGCTTTAATTTATGCACATCGCAACCTGAATTGATCGCAATGTGCGCATAGGAAACTTATTTAAGAATGATTCTAGTACACATTTATTTCCGAACTTACTCTCCGCCTTGAACACCAAGGTGGCCGCCCGTTCCAAGCCCGCCTTTAACCTCTTGTGCTTTGTAAGAACGCACGGCTTTCACCATATTGTTGTAGGAATCGGTGAATGCGGCCACAATAACTTTTCCTTCTGCAGTGTTGGAATAGCCTCCGCCTGCCCCGCCAAGCGCACTTCCGAATAAACCGCCCATGAATCCAAAGTCCGTATTGCGTGAACTACCCTCAGCTGCAGCTAGCTGAACGCCAGAACGGTTATCTACCAAGGTCAACATGGTACTGGACTCTTTGACAGAGAAACTGCCGCCCAGTAGAGCGCCAATTGATCCGAAGAGACCGCCAAGAGCAGCGCCACCTCCTCCGGCATTAGTGTTACTGAAAGTGATGGAAGGGCTCATAGAGTAGTCAGCCGCTACCATTTGCCCTTTTTGGAACTTGGAGCCCTTGCGCATCTCTCCCGATTCCGCCAATGCACGCTCCCCCATCATATTGCCCATCGCACGCCCCCGGTCCACAACCACAAAGCAGTTAGACTGTTGAACAAGCATCTTAAGTACCGGAGTAGTGGATCCTAGTTTCATTTGCCCCGTTAAGATGCCATACCATGGGGCGTTGGTATCCTCGACGACTGCCAAGGTACCCAAAGATTCAGCACATTTTTCAAGCTTGCTGTTGGCGTTCTGTGATGTTGCACCGCCCGCAGAGCCTGTGGCGGTCGTTTTAGCATCCTGAGACCCCATCTGCATGTCGGCACTACCCGCCAGGGAAGCACTACTCGCCAAGAAAATAGAAACAACCGCTACCGTGGTTGTACGGCAGAAACTGGAAGAAACAGTCTTCATAATTTACCTCCCCTTAATTGTTTTATATTATCGAATACAACAGTAAATGATTTTTGACAAATCTTTTACTCATTACGGAAGAAGCTGACCAGACTTTAATCTCTGCGGGTAAATTCCCCGTCGCTTGCGACGAATAAATAACATTGCAATGAAACTTCATGATATTCGAGTAATTCGTCACAATACCCCTCCGTTGGGCCGGGGCTGTTTTGAAATTATACTTCAGCTTCACAGCTGTAAGACTTACCCTGAAATAACATTGTGTGCATATGCAGCCTCTTTTAATGAGACTACGCATAAGCCGTGGTCAGCCCCCAGATGCATTCGTGATCCGCGCGTGTCGTAATTATCGCCAAAGATCAAGGTAAGGGTGTAGCGTTAATGCTCACCATCTGGTCAAACCGAGATTTAAGCTTCTGATCTATCGTCTGCCATTGCGCAATATATTGGCTGGGCAGTTCATACCTCAAAGAGAAAACTGTCCTTTTTATGGGCTCAGATATCGCCATGTCCGGTGCAGGACGATAAGAGGTTTCAACTACGCAAATTGGAAATGTACTGTGAAAAAAATTCTCATCAGCACACCGGATACGTACCAGTTCGTCAGTAGGGTGATCATGGCTAAAGAATATATCGGCTTTGCCGGATGGGTCGTAGTAATGCAACATCCCTGGCAATTCTAGCGAATCTGGTTGCCGCTGCAATCTCTCAAAAAAATATTTAAAGTAATGATCCCACGGCCTCGTATGCGTAATAGAGGCGTGCAAGTTTTGTCCCCATGCTAATTTCTGAAATTGCGCTAGATTCTCTTCGCTCAGTGGAAAAACGTCCGGCAATATGGCATCAATTTTGATGAAGTCAACAGCCAGCCTTTTCTTACCTTCAATCTGCTTTTGCGGCACATTCCCCCAGCCGCGTAATTGCTGGCTGTATCCTTTAAAGTTATATACAAGCGGCACATCAAAATTAACGTCATCCATACTTACGCGAATATTGATTTTTTTAGCCTCTGCCAGGTTGATTACCTTCCGCTGTGGGATAGTCGATTGCTTTATCTTCCCGCGATAAAAAACAGTCTCCGCCCATACTGGCAGCTGTTGCCATGTCAGCGCGGTGATCACAGCAACGGTTAAACTTCCCCACACCCACGGATTTCTGCCGCGCATCCTTGCCGCTTTGGCCGCAAAGAAACCCAGCAAAACAATACCCAATATAATGGGTAGCAGTCCGATTTTGAACACCATTATCATTTCGCCCGGCAAATTTTCAGATGACTATTTCCATATGGTTAACGCAGAGCTAACTGGCGCGCCGTTTTTGCGCGTCCGGGTTGAGCGCCAAGTTAGCGCGTTTACACCGATGAGCACAAAACGCTAATCCAAGTGCATAACTTGCAGCCAAGCCTACCATTACCACCCCACCCCATAAGGAAATCGGCAGGAGATACGAAGCGTCACTTCCATCGGTTGTAATGAGATATACCCACTCGTCGAGAGCCATACTCAACCCTGCCCCGAACGCTATAGCCGCTAAGTCAAGTTTCCAACTATTACCATTAAACAGGACAAGAGGCAAACCCGCGAATGTAATAAGCAGCAAACCAATAAAAAGGTGGTGGATATTGTATAAGCCAAAATACAGATTGCTGCCCGGGGAGAAGTGCAAATACGCTCGCAACGCTACGAAAGTCAGGAGCAGCGCCAAAACCACCCACACAACCCGTCTGATATTAAAACTCACTTGAATGACTCCTCTAAGTTTGCGCGCTAACGTCAAGACACACTGAATCCCGCGAGCACTCCGATGAATTGCCTCATTAGGCAATTTCTAACTTCGAGGCACAGCATGCTGCCTCGATATTGTGGACATCATTGGGGAAAAAAGCGTAATCGTCCAAACCGTCCTCATGTCTGCTCTGCCCGGATGTCGGCGAGAAAGTATATCGGAGACACTTTCCTCCAAAAGAAACGGCTTATATATTTGTGGTGGTGTGACACGTTTCTCTCACTGTGTACATGCAAATTTACATGAACATCTTAAGGCCAGGAACAAGAAAAATTTTAATGCGCCGCATATTTAAAGATTTTATAAATCAAAAATAAGCAATTTGCTTATTCACTTTTCTGGGTACCACTCTACTATTTGACCCTCACCGGGATATTTATCTGCTAGCAAACTGTCGGAGCCGGGAATGCTGGCGTTAATTGGCTGGAGATCACATGTCCATCCACCGTCGACCACCACTTGCGAATTTCACTTTGTCTGTGAGGAATAACTTGAGCCTGGCTTCTCTGATAGTACTTGGATGTTGATCGTCAAGGATAAGAAATCATTATGACAAAACAGACAGTGGAATTTCAATTTATCACCGGCCTTAAACGAGCGATATTCCGCAACGCCCGCTTGCGCGGCAGCTGGGACGGTAGCGGCCGATATTCGGATGACTGGACAGAATCTCCGATGCAGGAGGAAATTGGCGTGGATGGCTGCCCAATCTTTACGGCCTCGGTCTCACTTCACCTTGCCGATCTGGATAAGACCTTCAAGTGGGGGGTTATCCTTGACGGGCCGCAGGGTGCCAATTTCTGGGGCATTCCGACTGAGGTGCAGGATGTTAATTCCGTTGCGCGCCATCGCCAGTTTCGGCTCAACCGCGAGGCAACCGTGCCCCAGATCGAGCGTTATTACTTCACTTACAACCGTCACTTGGGGGCCAACAAACACTTTGCCGCTGGAAGCACCACACCCGGTCTGCGTTTTGCCGTTTGGGCTCCAAATGCCAAAAATGTGGAAGTGGTCTTCGGAAATCCGGCCAGCGGCTACATAGCCGACGATAGTACCGGAGTGAACCAAGCACTGCCCATTATCAGCCTTTCCCGCCTGGCCGATGGCATCTGGGAAGGCGGACCACAGGGAGATTTTGAAACTTTCAAAAGCCTGCCTTACATGTATCGCATCCTGAACGCACAAGGGCAGCACGTCTATCGCACCGACATCTTCTCCCGCAGCCAGATCGGCAGGGGCAATATAAATCCTGTCAAGACTGCTTGGCCGGGGACGGTTGAAACTCTGGACGGGTCCGTGAGTTGCAGTGTGGTCATTGATGCCGATGTGGTGCGCCGAGATTTTGCATCCACGCCTCGCGGAATGAAACTGGACACCATTCCCTCGGAGGAATTCTGGACAAGAGAATCTGCGTCCGGCCTGCCGGTACCTTCGCACCTCGAAGACCTGATTATTTACGAATTACATGTCGGCTCATTGGGGTTCGCAAAGCCCGGCCCCGGTGATTTGAGTGACGCGCTGCAATTCCTGGACCATCTCGTTGAACTCGGTGTGAATGCCATCGAACTGCTGCCCATGGCAGAGTTTTCAGGCAATGCCGCCTGGGGCTATGGCGACAGTCATCACTTCTGTATCGAATCCAGCGCTGGAGGCCGCGACAAGTACCGTCACTTCGTGCGCGAGTGCCACCGGCGTGGCTTCGCAGTCATCCAGGACGTGGTCTATAACCATTATGACAACGAAGCGGAACGCGCCCAGTGGCAATATGATTCAACCATGCCCGAAGAAAATATTTATTACTGGTATGAAGGGCGCTCTTCCGACTACAAAAAAAATGATGACAGCCCGTTTCCGGAGGGCGGCTATCTTGATAACGGCTCTACCGGCTTCACCCCGCGTTTTTCGGAAGTAATCGTGCGCCAGCAGTTCATTAGCAGTGCCGCCTTTCTTATTGAAGAAATGCACGTCGATGGGCTGCGCGTAGATCTGACCCAGGCAATTCACCGCGACAACGTACTTCACACCGATGGGCGGTTGATTGGCAATGCCAACGTCTTCGGGCAGAGATTCCTGCGGGAGTGGAGCCGCACCCTGCGTATGATCAAGCCTACGGTGATGCTGATCGCGGAAGATCATACGGGATGGGACGCCGTGACAAAACTTCCGGCGCAAGGAGGGCTGGGCTTCAGTGCAAAGTGGGAGTTGGCTTTCTACCATCAGTTGATCGGCGACTCCGACATGGCTGGGAATCGGGCGCGCCTCTTGAAACAGGCTGGATTCGGCGGCAACGAACCGCTACGGATGGACTGGTTTGCCAGCGCCCTTTATGACAGCCGTTATAACCAGGTCGTGTTCCACGAATCTCACGACGAAGCCGGCAATGCCGGTGGCACGGCGCGGACCATGGTAACGGCCGTCAATGGTGCGCCCGTCATTGGTGCCACGCGCACCGCGGCGGAAGCACGCTCGCGTGTATGCTTTGGTCTGCCTCTGCTTTCGGCGGGCACTCCCATGTTCTTCATGGGCGAAGAGATTGGAGCACAGAAGCACTATACGTATGACCAATTTCTGTTGAACCGCGAAAATATCATCGGCGAGCGAACTGGTAACGGCAAGGCGCTGTTTCGCTTTTATCAGGATCTAATAAGTCTCAGTCGCCGACTGCGCTCGATCCGCAGCCAGGACATTGACATCCTCCACCTGTCGAATTCCAATCGAGTGATCGCCTTCAAGCGGTGGCGCGGGGATGAGGAAGTCATTATCGTCGCCAGCTTCAACAATACTGCCTTCGCAGACGGTTACGTCATCGAGAAGGACTTGCTGGCCATTCCTAATGCCGGCTGGAAGGAAATATTCAATAGTGATGCCGCCATCTATGGTGGCCAAAATCGGGGTAATGGCGGTGCCACGACCCCCTCCAGCCAAGGTCGTCTCAACGTAACGATCCCTGCCAATAGTTTCGTGGTGCTCGTAAAACAATGAATATCTACAGAATGAACTAGCTTGTTCTTGAGCGTGCCTCAGAAGCATTCAACTGCTGCGTTGGGATGGCCGACTTAGGGTTACGCTGAACAAGTCCGTTCGCGTTGAGCTTGTCGAAACGTACTCCTTGCAAATCAATAAGTTGAAAATAGCTTCGACAGGCTCAGCCCGAACGGAGGGACTTATTCAGCATTGCCTTAGATTACTACAGCTCACTTGCTAATTTTTAACACCCTTAAAAAGCTGAATTGAAAATGCAGATTCGCCCAATCTTCACAGTTTAAATGGCGTTTGAATAATATGCGCGCCATCTGCTGTCACCCTAGACTTTGGCTTCCACGCATGGCCATAGATCACTTCGAAAGTCGCGGGCAGCTTGCCGTTTTTCCGGAATCGTTCGTAATTCTCCTGCAGCGCCAGCCATGCAGCCTTGCCCATCATGCCGTGCCCACGCCCGGCTGTGACATTGTGCGCGCCTATGCTGCGCAAATCCTGCATTACCGCTTTCACATTATCGTAAGTCAGCGTGATAATTTCCATGTCCATCACGGGCGCGGCAAAACCGCTGGCCTTCAGCATGTCGCCAATGTCGTGCATATCCGCGAAACGATTGACATGCCTGTGCTCATCCACGCCATGGAAAGCGCTGCGTAGTTCCTTGAGCGTATCCGGGCCGAAGGTACTGAACATCACCAAGCCCTCCACTTTCAATATGCGGTGTAACTCGCTGAAGGTGGCAGGCAGATCGTTGCACCATTGCAGGGTAAGATTCGACCATACCAGCTCGATGCTGTTGGCTGCCAACGGCAAGGCTTCGACATCGGCGCATACATAGCTGTGTTTGCCACTATCGAATAGTTTGCGCCACCAGCTTAGTCTGCTTCGCGATATATCGAGCATTTTAATTGCCATGTCGAGCGCCAGCAGATGCGCCGCCGGATAGCGCTGCGACAGCTGGCGCGTACCCCAGCCAGTACCACTGCCAACATCCAGCACAGACGTTGGCTTCTGCTTTATATAATCAAGCCGTTCCAGCATGCGGCTGCATACCTCACGCTGCAACACCGCAGCGGTATCGTATCCATTGGCCGCGCGATTGAAAGCCATCCGCACCTGGCGTTTGTCAATCAGGAAATCATCCATTTAAAAATGCCTCGATCCGTTGCACAAAAATATCCGGGTGAGATAAAAACGGCGCATGTGACGCGCCCTTGATATTGAACAACTGCGCGTTAGGCAATTGCTGCGCGAGATAGCCCGATGCTGCGGGTGAAGTCAACACATCGCGCTCGCCCGCAATGACCAAAGCAGCTTGAGTAATTTGCGGCAACACCGCACGCAGATCAGTATTGCGCAATATTTCCAGGCCCCCGCGCAATGCCGCAATATCCGGTTCACCGCGACTGGACAGGCGGGCACGCAAATCCGTCAGCAACTCGCGTTCGTGTTCGCTGCCGCGCACCTGCAAAGCAATAAACCGCTTCAACGTCAACGCGTGATTTTCCAGCAACGCAACAGAAAATTCATTCAATGTATTCGCCGCCATTGCACATTCCCAGCCGCTACGCTGCACAAAACTGGGCGTGGCAGCAACCAGCACGAGCTTGGCGATCTGGTGCGGCGCATGATGCGCCCAGCGCAACGCAATCTGCCCGCCGAGCGACCATCCACACAGTGCCAGTGGCTCATCGCCATGTTCAGCATACCAATACTCAGACAGCCGCTGTACTAACCCATCCAAATCATATTGCGCGATGATCGAGCTGGCACCGTATCCCGGCAAGTCCACGCAGTGCACGCGGAAGTGTTGCGCAAGTTGTGCCACCACATTGCCCCAGATGCCGCAGTGCATACCCCAACCGTGTATCAGTAACAGCGGCGCTCCGGCACCGCGACTTTCAATGTGCAAGCTCATGCAAGGCTGAAATCAATTGCGCCACATCCTGCTCGCTATGCGCCGCCGATAGCGAAATGCGTAGTCGCGCTGTTCCCCGCGGAACGGTTGGCGGGCGAATGGCTGGCACCCAGATGCCACGTGCGCGCAGACCTTCGCTCAAGGCTACCGCAACATTATTGTCGCCGACCAGCAGCGGCTGAATAGGAGTATCGGAGTACATCAGCTCCCACGGGAGTCCGATCAGACCAGCACGTAACTGCGCAACTAATTTCCATAATTGCGTACGCCGCCACTCTTCTTTCTGCAATAAGCGCAAACTGGCCAGAACCGCGCAGGACAGCGCAGGTGGACTGGCTGTTGTGTAGATGTAGCTGCGCGCATTCTGTACCAGCGTATCAATCACCACCTGTTCCGCTGCAATGAAGGCGCCGGATACGCCTGCCGCCTTGCCCAGCGTCGCCATGTAGATGATGCGCGGCGCGGCGCGGCCAGATGAATCTCTATGGTGAAATAATGAGCCGCGCCCCTGTTCACCCAGTATGCCAAAGCCATGCGCGTCATCCACCAGTAACCAGGCATCATTTTGCTCACACAACGCCAGCAGTTCCGGCAACAGCGCAAGGTCGCCATCCATGCTGAATACCGCATCGGTAATAACAAGTTTGCGACCATTGTTTGGCTGCCCCAATAATTGCGCGAGATGTGCCATGTCGTTGTGGCGATAGCGGTGCACCTGAGCACGTGACAACAACATGGCGTCATTGAGTGATGCGTGATTCAGCTTGTCGGCAAAGATTCTATCGCTCCTGCCGACCAGCGCTTGCACCGCTCCGAGGTTAGCCAGATAGCCAGAGGAAAATAACAGTGCTGCGGGCTTGCCGACGAATGCGGCAAGTGCTTGCTCCAGCTCGTCATGTGCGCTGAAATGTCCACTGACCAGATGGGATGCACCCGCACCTAATCCATACTGTTGTGTACCCGCCTGCAAAGCGGCAAGCAACTGCGGGTGATAAGCTAAGCCGAGGTAGTCGTTGCTGGAAAAAGACAGAGTCGGTTTGCCATCTACCTTGACGCGTGTGCCTTGTGCACTTTGCAACACGTAACGATGGCGCTGGAGTCCTTGGGCTGCGCGGGTGTCGAGTTCGTCCTGCAGCACTTCAAAAGGCATTGAAATTTTCCATCACAAGAAAGATAGTTTGTTCAATGCACTTTACATTTTTGCCGCAAGCGGATACATACCCAATTTATTGAGCAGAACGCGATCGCGCTCCACCTCTGGATTGCCGGTAGTCAGCAACTGGTCGCCATAGAATATTGAGTTGGCACCCGCGAGAAAACATAAAGCCTGTACCGCTTCGCTCATTTGTTGTCGCCCGGCAGACAATCGCACTCGCGCCATGGGCATGGTGATGCGCGCCACCGCGATGGTACGTACGAAATCCAGCGGATCCAGCGCTTTGATGTCGGCCAGCGGCGTGCCTTCTACCTGTACCAGCAGGTTGATGGGTACGCTTTCAGGATAGGGGTCAAGGTTGGCCAGTTGCGCGACCAAGCCGGCGCGTTGAGTAAGGCTTTCGCCCATGCCAACGATACCGCCACAGCATACATTCAAATCAGCATTGCGGACCCGCTCCAGCGTGTCCAGTCTGTCCTGATAATCACGAGTGGTAATGATTTCGTCGTAGAACTCAGGCGCGGTGTCCAGATTGTGATTGTAGTAATCCAGCCCGGCGTCTTTTAGCTGCTCGGCCTGGCCGTCTTTCAACATGCCCAGCGTGGCACAGGTTTCCAGCCCCAGCGCTTTGACTTCGCGCACCATTGTCAGCACCGATTCCAGATCGCGCTGCTTAGGACCGCGCCAAGCAGCGCCCATGCAAAAGCGGGTCGCGCCGGCAGACTTGGCAACGCTGGCAGCTGCCAGCACGTCATCAAGCTCCATCAAGGCCTGGCTTTTCACGCTGGTATCATAGCGTGCCGCTTGCGGGCAATAGCCGCAGTCTTCTGGACAGCCGCCTGTTTTAATGGACAGCAAAGTGGACAACTGGACCGCGTTGGGATCGAAATGCTCACGATGTACCTGCTGTGCGCGATAGAGCAAATCGGCAAACGGCAGCCTGAACAGCGCCTCAACTTGGGCGAGGCTCCAGCACTGCGCTCCACTTGATGGTTGAGAGGGTGCCGAGGGTTTGGAAGAGCGGGTAAATTGCACGGTGTGAGACGTCATGGCTTGCAGTCTAATGATTTACAATGGTCCGGCATCATCCGTGAAAGGGCACGACCTTGTCAATTTTGACTCGTCATTTTCTGAACATCCGCACAAAATTGTGGCAAGCCCTGCCCGCGCAACCCTGTTTTCTGTGCGGCACAGCCAGCCGCAATGGGGTATGGTGCGCCGCATGTGATGCTGATTTACCCTATTTGACTGCGGCATGTTGCCCGGTGTGTGCCCTGCCTACCCACGATAGCGCTACCTGTGGCCATTGCTTGCAACAAGCGCCGCATTTCGACCGCACAGTGGCCGTGTTCGCCTACGCTTTCCCGCTCAACAAGCTAGTGCAGGCGCTGAAGCATAATGAAAAACTGGTACTGGCGAACAGCCTTGCAGACAAGCTGACGCAGCGCATTGCGGTACGTCCTGATTGCCTTGTTGCAATGCCATTGCATCCGATGCGTTTACGTGCCCGCGGTTTCAATCAATCATTTGAGCTGGCACGGCATATTGGGCGGCAGATGAATATTCCAGTACTGCTGAATGCCTGCCAGCGCAGGCGCGATACGCCGCCACAAACAGCGTTATCACGAAAAGAAAGAGACCAGAACGTGCGTCAGGCATTCATTTGCACGCAGGATTTTTCAGGCAAGCATGTCGCCATAGTGGATGATGTAATGACCAGCGGTGCATCGCTGAACGAAGTGGCGCAAACCTTACGCAAAGCAGGCGCGCGCGAAATCAGTTCCTGGGTCATTGCGCGGACATTGCCGCATTCTGCTTCGTAGGGTTATTATTCACGCCAGCTCGTCACGCGTTTTCTAGCCCCTGTCAGCAGACACCACCATCATTGCAGGGGAAATTAGATGCGCATCTATTCAAACCAGAGTATTCAAACCAGAGGCTCCCATAATGTTTAATGTGATCCTCTTCCAGCCTGAGATTCCGCCTAATACCGGGAACGTCATTCGCCTGTGCGCCAACACCGGGGCGCAACTGCATTTGATCCGACCGCTTGGATTTTCACTGGATGATAAACAATTGCGGCGCGCCGGGCTGGATTATCACGAATACGCCAATCTGCGTGTACACGACGACCTCACTGCCTGCCTGCAAACCCTGCCGGGTGCGCGTCTGTTTGCATACACGACCAAGGGCAAGCAGCCTTATCACGAGGTATGTTATCAGGCTGGTGATGCGTTGCTGTTCGGGCCAGAAACTCGTGGCTTGCCTGCGGATATATTGGCATCGTTATCACCGGAGCAGTGCCTGCGCATACCTATGCTACCGAATAATCGCAGCCTGAATTTATCCAACACAGTCGCGGTAGCGGTGTTTGAAGCATGGCGTCAGTGCGGGTTTGCGGGGGCTGATAGATCGTTCCGTTAAAATAATTAGAATGTCGGTGATGAGTACATAAGCATGGATGCCGCAGTACCAATCGGCAGCCGATTTCTGTAGCCAATGGAGGTAGCAGCTTGTAGGGTGGGCACGTTTTTGTGCCCACGGGGATTTGTCATTTTGGAGTAAACAGTTATGTCACGTTATCGCCGCGCGATGGCTGCAGGCTCAAGCTATTTCTTTACGGTTGTCGCTTACCGACGGCAGTCGATTCTATGTGACGAAGCGATTCGCAACGCATTGCACGCCTCAATCGAATCGGTGCGTGTGGCGCATCCTTTCGTCATTGATGCATGGGTATTATTGCCTGACCATTTACATTGCGTGTGGACATTACCTGACGGTGATGCCGATTTTTCCACCCGTTGGATGATGATCAAGCGAGCGGTTTCTTTGGTCTGCAGAGAAGATTATTCGTGCCGACTGGGTGACTGCATCAAAACTCAAACATCGCGAATCGACTATCTGGCAACGGCGATTCTGGGAACACCAAATTCGTGATGAAAATGATTTTGCCCACCATGTCGATTACATTCATTTCAACCCGGTTAAACACGGGCATGTACAACGTGCGGTTGATTGGCCTCATTCGACATTTCACCGCTATGTGCGTGATGGGGTATATACGCATGACTGGGCTGTTGCGATGGAAAGTGCGGTGCTGAGGTATGATTGACGCTACCCTCGTGGGCACAAAGACGTGCCCACCCTACTTGGCTTTGACCTTGGGGCTCGCCCACTTCTGGACGAATCCCGCCCGAATGCCGGGTTCGGCCTTGACCTCACACACTACGTGATTGGCGTGAGACGTAGTCAAGTAGGGTGGGCACGTCTTTGTGCCCACGCTGGCAGCTGGGGGCAGTTCTTACAACATTTTCTTTCCAATAAATGAGCTCTAGCCATCTGCGAAGTGTAACAGAGCTTGTTGGAATGTTAGAACTGACCCCATGCATTCCGTTTTGGAGGTAAGGGGCGCGAAGCCAGCTTGCCAGCGAGCATCCCTCTTGACCGAAATGTTAGGCGCTATTAGCGTGCTTCAATTTTTCGGCGAATCCAAGCCCTGACTCGGCAATTTTATGGAACCTATACGAGCGAGCAATCTGAGCATCAACTCCTCCGATATCGACTTTATCCAGGTGCAGGAATGCTTCTTCAAGATATTTGGTCTCTGCATCTAGCTCTGCCTGCCGCTTGAGATTTACTTCCATCGAGTTCTTGAGTCCCTCAATCTTGGGAGCGATCTCGGGATGGGGATATTCTTGCGCTTCGCGTAGTTCCGTCTTTAGCAGTCCATACATCTCTACTCTTGCCACAAGCTCATCGCTGAGTAGCTTCGAAAGTTCTGCTAATTTCGTCGCCACTGCTATTCGATTGCTCCTTCGTATTGCAAAGAAATTGAGCAGAAGCCCAATCGCCGCAAATACACTGCTAAAAGCGATTCCAACTATCGCGACTATTGTGCGGGGATCTAGGTCCATGTGGCTTAACGAAAAATAGAAAACACTTTCATAAGCGAGTAGTGCTGCTTATATCAGTACACATTGTCAAACATCACCAACTCCCCAATATTTTTCATTACCTTAGCCGTTCATTTGGCTAAACCTTCATTATAGAGCAGCCTAAAACTCTGCAGATGAAAGCTCAAGCTGTTTCTCTGGATTCTCCCAAATTACTCGATCGGTTACCCTCTTAAACTCAATGCATTATTGTCTTGAATACGGGGGCCACTATAGCCTTCTTTATTTCATGTCTGAGAGTGCTGCTTCAGCTTACGTTTGGTCATCATCTGTAAAACGGTTCCAACAAGTATGGCTGAGCGATTAAGGCCCAACGACTAGTTAAATTCGGAGTTGGGCGCACGATTGAGCAATGCCTCGACCGCGCTCGCTGCCGGAACCTGCTCATATAATACGTTGTAAACCGCCGCACAAATCGGCATGTATACGCCCAGGCGTTGCGCCAGGTGATGCACTTCTCGCACGGTATAGACTCCCTCCGCCACGTGACCCAGTTGGCTCAGGATGTCCGGCAACGCCTGCTGTTGTGCCAGCAAAATGCCCACCTGTCTATTGCGAGACAGGTCTCCGGTGCAAGTCAGGATCAAATCGCCGGCGCCAGACAACCCACTCAAGGTTTCCGCACGCGCACCCATTTTCAATCCCAGTCTCGTCATTTCTGCCAGCCCGCGCGTAATCAGCCCGGCACGTGCATTTTGCCCATAACCCATGCCTTCGGCGATGCCAGCGGCAATAGCCAGCACGTTCTTGACAGCGCCGCCCACTTCTACACCCATCACATCGGTGCTGGAGTAGATACGCAAGGACGAATGATGCAAGGATTGCGCCACCTGCTTGGCAAACTTGCCATCGACAGATGCCAAAATCATGGCTGTGGGAAGATCACGCGCCACTTCCAGCGCGAAGCTCGGCCCGGAAAGCACGCCACGGGGGAAATTTTGCGGCAAGGTTTCTGCGGCCACTTGATGCGGCAGTTGTGTGGTGCCCGCCTCGAAACCCTTGCACGCCCAGATTACCGGAATCGGCATTGGCATTGCCGCGATCTTCTTTAGCGTGGCGCGCAGAGCAGCAATTGGCACAGCAACCAATATTAATTCCGCGCCAACGAATGCGGCATGCAAGTCGGCAGTAAGGTTCAAGCCCTGCGGCAATGGAATTTCCGGCAGGTAACGCTGATTGCAGCCGGTGGCACGCATTGCTTCGATTTGCGCCGCGTCGCACGCCCACAATGTGACTCGATGACGCGCAGACAAATTGATAGCCAGCGCGCTACCCCATGCGCCAGCACCCAGTATAGTAATGTTCATCGTATAAGGAGACGGCTAATCGCCCCACACTTCGGCCGCCCTCACATAGCCTGTCATGCCATCCGGATGACGAACTTTGACCCAGCCATTGTCCGAGCTTTCCAACCACTCCAGCGCTACTTGTTGACGTGCATTGAACGCTACCGGCGCACCCTCATCTGCCGCCTGATGCACCACAGCAAGTGGCGTCATCACTGCCACAAAGCGCTTGTTGCCTAGGGCACGTTTTTCTATCCAAGCCAAGCTACCGGAGCTGTCACGTACTTTAACCCAATCATCCAGGCTAACTACCTGCTCCAGCGGCGAGTAACGGTTAACCACAAATATTTTTTTTGCTTTAACCGAGGGCGCATCATAAAGAATGGCGGAACTGTCCGCGACAGACACATAGTCCAGCGCATGCGCGGAACCTGCCGCTGTGGCTAAAGCAATAAACAGGGTTAAAGCAACAGGCGGTTTCATTTTCAATGCTGGGTGGTCGTTGCGGCCTGTGCCTGTGCCTGCTGCTGTTGCTGCTTTTGCTGCTGCTGTTTCTGCTGCTGGTACAACGCTTCGAAATTGATCGGATTAAGCAACACGGGCGTAAAGCCGGCGTGAATCGCCATATTCGATACCACTTCCCGGAGATAGGGATAAAGAATATTAGGGCAGATGATCGCCAATACCGACTCCAGCTCCTCCGGCGGCAGATTGCGCACTTGGAAAATACCGGCCTGTTTGGCCTCGATCAGAAACATCACCTTGTCTTTTTCCGGCAGCTTGGCGGTGACTGTAACAGTGACAGTTACTTCATATAGACCTTCTTCCACAATAGTGCTCTGGGTATTTAATTGCAGATCAATTTTAGGATTCTCGCGTTCCAAAAAAATGCTCGGCGCATTAGGGCTTTCCAGCGACAGGTCTTTCACATACAGCTTCTCGATATTGAATAGGGGTTGTTGCTGTTCGGATGCGGGGGCGGCTGCGGCTTCTTCACTCATTATATTTATCCTTCATTTTTAATTTAACTATTCAACAACTGACTTAATTCACCACTATGCTCCAACGTCACCAAGTTATCGTAGGTACCAACAAGGCGTGTGCCTATGAAAATTTGCGGCACGGTACGCCCTCCGGTAATTTCCATCATTTTCCGACGCAACTCCGGCTGCAGGTCCACACGTATTTTTTCGATTTCCGTCACACCTCTGGCGCGCAACAGCCGCTCGGCCAGCACGCAATATGGACACACTGCGGTGCAATACATCAATACCTTTGGCATCGCTATTTCTTCAATGGCAGGCCGGCCTTCTGCCAAGCCAGCACGCCACCCGCCAAATTATACGCCAACTCAAATCCATGCTTATTTAGCAACACACATGCTGCAGCCGAACGTAGACCACTGCTGTCCATCACTACGATGGGTTGCGTACGATAACGTTCTAATTCTCCGATGCTCTCATCAAGCTTGCCAAATGGAATTTGTTTCGCATTCAGGACATGCCCGGCATTGAATTCTGCCGCTTCGCGCACGTCCAGAACTAAAGCATTCTTGTAGTTGATCAGTTGCAGAGCGGCAGCAGTGCTTACTTCTTTTATCCCGCGTATGCTGTTGCCAATAAACGACCATAGCAGCATCAAACCGCTACTCACTGCCACTAAAATCATCCAGATATTATCTTGCACGAACTGCATGCTGCCGCTCCTCGTATTTTTGGAGGGCAAATTCTAGCAGAGCAGCGAAGTTCTCGGGGTTTTTCTGTGCCAACACACTTAATTCTTTACGCGCAGCCTGGAAATCATCGGGATATGACCATATAGCGCGTTCCATCTGTAATTGTGCCGCAGCCTGCTCTCCGAACAGCGCCAACAGCAATGCCTCGCGGTAAACCACCAAACCAATCGGTGCAAAAGACATCACTCTCTCATTCAATATGCGTTTGTCAGCGAGATAGGCGGTGTCCACCTTTATCTTGCCACTCATGAACAAATCAAAGTAAGGGCGCAGCGGGACTTGCGCATGTGCTGCCATCAGATCCTCACGCCAGAAATTACCGTCTTTGCCTACTGCCTGCCGCAACCCCATTAACATTTCCAGATTACGGTAATTCTGCAACATTTGCCCCGAGGACAGCATCCCAAGCAACAGTATGGTCGCCAGCGACAGACGCCCCAGAGAGCGTAATTTCAAACGATAGGTGGTGACATCAAGCATGCCCAGAGTAAGCGCTGCCACCCCAAGAAAATATGCATACCATAACGGATATTCCAACAGGCTGTGTATAGCCAACACACCAAGCAATGCGTATCCCCACCAATGGTAAACGGTACGCTGTGCGCGACGACATTGAATTAGCCACATCGCCAACGTACCCAACAGGATAAGCAATCCAGCCAAGCCCATTTCTGCGGCAATCTGCATTACCAATGAATGCGCATTGTTATACAGACCGACAATGTCAGTATTCTGCAAAACAGGACCAAGTTGAAAATGCTGCCATGCGAACTGGCCAAAACCTGCACCCAGCAGAGGAAACTGTGTAAATATCTGCCATCCCTCTCGCCACAAATACAACCGGATGCTGCCGCCGGTCCCTTCGCCAAACAGACGCCGCATCGTGGTAATACTGCCGGCAGCCCCTTCCAGCCAAGGAATTTGCACCACTAGATGCATCAAACCGAAGCCCAGCAACAGCAATAAGGTATAACGCAAAAGGGGCAAACAAGATTTATCGTTACGCTGCCACAACCAGGCCATTCCCGCCATAAACAGCAAATACAGCCAGACGCTGCGCGAGCCGCTCAATACCAGAACGAATAGCAGCGGCATGGCCAACAGCGCAACATTCCATGCGCGTAACAGGCTGCGCATATGCAACAAGCCCAACGAGATTAACCCCAGTGTAATGTAGTTGGCGAAATGATTGGGTTGAGCCACATTGCCATAGACGGCTAAGGAAATCTTGACCGTAACCACAGCATCCAGAAAAGTATGCCAGCGGTAATGCTGCAATATACCGGCCAGAGCATTAAGTTCAGCCCCAATCAGCAGGAATGTAGCCAGCGCTGTCGCCAATGCAGGCAAACCGAATTCCTCGCGCAGGCGTTGACCGAGCATCATTAGAAGCGCCGCCCATAGCAAGTACAGTGCGAGCAACAAAATCTGATCAAAATAGCTCACCCGGCCCAGTACAAACTGCAGCATGCTTAACAGCAGCAGCCCTATGGGCAACAGAACGATGAGCGGAATTTCCGGTTTCAGCCAATAACGTTTTGTCACCAGCAGAGGCATGGCGCATAGCCCAAGAACAGCGGCACTCCATTCCTGATAGAAAGTGGTGAGCGGATAGGCATGGTAATAATACAAAAACGGCAAAACCCACATTAACCCGACGAATGTCAAGCTAATGTGGGCGATACTAGGCAAACGATCTCCTCATTCTTTATAAACGGTATGGCATAACGAACAGGATATAAAAAAAGAGGTGCTAAGGTTTGATGCGATAAAATCGCGCCACCAGCGTTTTCCCTTTTACATCTGCTAAGCGATCATTCATGACAAGCCCCAACTTTTCTAAACGGTCATCTGGATGGGGATGTGTTTTGAACAGCAGTGCCACGCTGCCGTCATCTTTGGCAAAATGACCTATTTGCTGTAGCACTTCGGGCAAAGCAAAGGCGTCATAACCGGCGCGCGCGGCAAGCACCACCGCAATGCGGTCAGCCTCGAACTCGGCGTTTTTGTCGAGCGAACGTGCCACAATTTCCGCACCGTTACCAATTAATTCCTGTACTTTGTCATTGCCGCCGATCCGCTTGGAAAGTAATTTTCCGCCCAAGTCTACCAGGCTGCTTTGCTGTAAAATTTTCAAATGATGCTTGCGGATGACATGGCCTATTTCGTGCCCCAGCACTCCGGCCAGTTCTGCCTCGTTTTGCAATAAGCTATATAGCCCGCGAGTCAGGAAAATATAGCCTCCCGGTGCGGCGAAGGCATTAACGTCGCTCGATTCAATCACACCGAAATGCCAAGTCAAATCTGGACGCTCGCTTTGACTTGCCACCCAACGCCCGACATTATTGACGTATATCTGCAAGTTCTGGTCTTTGACAAGCGCAGACGCACCTAGCAAGTTGCCCGCAATTTGTCGGCCTATTGTAATTTCCTCTTCCTGCGAAATGCCGACAAGTCCCAGCAATGCACTACTTGTTGCGGCGTCAGATTTTTCTTCAATCTTTTTTTGCACGCCATCCTTGATTACTTTCGTTAATTCTTCCTCGAAATCAAAGCTCCAGGCAGCACTACAGGCAAGCATTAATACAGTAACCGACAAATATTTTATTATCGCTTTCATCAGAGCTATCCTTTATTCTGGGGAGACTTCTGGGGAAGGAAGGTAATCGAATTTGCGCGCAACAAGCTTCCCTTGAATAGCAAACATCTTGGCTTCAGCTCGGTTTATAGTATACGACTCGACCTGATTAAGTTCGGTCTCATTATATTTTGCGGATTGTAATTCTACTTCGTTGAGTCCGCGGATACCTGTAGTGCCAACTACTTTTCCTGTCCCCGCTCGCCCCGACGCCATACCCAAGAGCCCGCCTATAACACCAGAATCCTTACGCACACCTCCTTTGCGGACATTCAACATGTGCACCCAGCCGTTACCCTTTGGGCTTTTTATTTGGAGCCAGCCGCCATTTTTTTTGACAATCTCCACTTTATCGCCAACAGCTAGCGTGGCTATTGTTTTAGCGTCTCGGAACGGCTCGACCTTGATCTCATCGGTCTTGATTACACTTCCTGTTTCAGCGGCAAATGCAGGCATAGCCAGCAACGCGAATAGAACAGTCCCTAACTTGATCGAATTCATAGTGCCTTCTCTTGTTGTTCTTTCCAGCGCAGCAATGCTTCAGCAAACATCACGCGCCAGCAATCGCGCGCCTCTTTGCCACCTGAAATCTCCCCTTGGTGGACAAACCAGCTGACTACAATATCAGGATTGATTATACATTTGCCTAACAATTGCGGAAATGCAGCTATGACCATAGCAACATCCTCTGCCACCCGTGCAGCCCCATTCGCATCTTCTTCATCCTCTATCCAGGAAATCGAAAATGTTCTTTCGAATAAATCCCACAGCCCTTTTTGATGACTTCTCAGGACTTCCACGCTTTTCTGTTCAATTCCCGTATTTTCAAGGCCGTAGCGGATTTTTTCCAACATTGCATCGGTCAGTATATTTTGAGCTACGTCGAGACGAATTAATAACAGCGTGGCATGTAATTTACCCTCTCGTTCAAGTGAAGCGCGCACCATGCTTCGTTCCAGCAACTTGTTGGTGGCGGCAGAATACATCCGTGCAATAGTGAAAAAGATCAGTCCTATTGTCACCGACCCAGTGATATTAATGTAAGTGTCGGTGAAGTTAATGCTGGCATAAGAAATGCCAATCAATATAAATTGCGACGCGCCAAATAATACGTCGATTTTGCTACGCCCGACATTATTATAAAAACCCCAAGCTGTGACCCAAATGATGCACAGTGTAAGCAAAAGATAAACCACGCGTGCTTCAGGAAAACGCAGGTAATCATTATGTTTAAAGTTATCTATGGCGGTAGCAAGAATTTCCACGCCTGGGTGCATTTGGCTCAAAGGCGTGGGTTTGATGTCAAACAAACTGGGCGCGGTAGAGCCAATAATGACAATTTTATTTTTGAATTCGTCTTGCGGGCGTTTTTTTTCCTTGCTGCCCATGTCCGTGAACACATCGTGGAAACTGACGTATTGGTAAGAAAATGGCGGGCCGCGCCAATTGAGCAGAACGCGTTGTGCAGCAGGCTCAGGCCAGCCAAGATCACGCGCCACTCTTGCTGGCAGTGACGGCAATTTCCATCCATAATCGTCGCGGTAAACAATATACTGGCGCACGATGCCATCAGCATCGGGATAGATATTATGCAACCCAAGACGCCCACCTTGAAGTGCTGCCGGAAAATGTGGCAGTACCACAGCAACGGTGGCCTCCGGCTGAGCATCATTGAGTAGCGGCATAACACCGGGGATCAATGCGGGCTTCACCAGGCTCAACGGATCGCTCGACGGATCAAGGCGAAGCAAAGGGAAATAAGTATTGTTTGTGGCGGCAATGGCGGAGTCGAAATAGGCATCGCTGTCCGGGTTGTAGATATCAGAATCACTGAACAAAATGTCGAACACGATTGCTTTAGGTTGCTGTTTTTCAACCTGCTCGAGAAACTCTCCCAGCACTTGGCGCGGCCAAGGCCAACGCCCGAAGTCCTTGGCCATGGCGGCGAGGCTGGCCTCATTGATGTCCACGATTACAATATCGCTATCAGGCTTGGGCACAATGATGCGGTAGCGCACCATCGCGTCGAAAGCCTCCTGACGCATACCAGAAATGATATGCAACTGCACGGTATCAAGCACGGCAAACAACGTGAACAGTGTTGCAAGGTAAAGATAGAATTTTTTTTCCCAGAGCTTGGCGAGCAGCGCGGAGGATTTGGAATAAGCCAAACGCAACCGATTAGTGAAATAAATATTAAGGTTCATTGCGAAAACCCAATATTAATGTCATATCGCTCTGTTTTACGCATTTTGAACGGCGCATGTGGCTCAACTTATTAAAGAAGATTGCGAAATATCATCATGCTTGTTATTTAATTTCATTGTCAAAGTTTTTTCCCATTATTCTTTAATTTGGCATCGTACGGAGCCCGGAATGCCTGGCAATCCAGAAATCAGCTAAAATGGTGCCCTGAACCAGCAGCCAATTAATATTTTAACTTCCCCAAAGTCCGGTATGAAAATCACCCCTGTCCTCCTACTTATCCTCGACGGCTTCGGCTACAGTGAAGAAACTGACCACAATGCTATCGCCCATGCGCACAAACCGAACTGGGACAGGCTATGGCGTGATTATCCGCACACACTAATCCGTACGTCTGAATTATCAGTTGGGCTGCCGCAAGGCCAGATGGGTAACTCTGAGGTTGGCCATCTGAATATTGGCGCGGGTCGCGTGGTGTATCAGGAGCTCTCGCGGGTGGATGCAGCCATTCAGGACGGAAGCTTCTACAGCAATCCGGCGTTCATGCAAGCTATTGAACATGCCAAGCAACATAACACTGCGCTACATATCATGGGGCTGCTGTCACCCGGCGGGGTGCATAGTCATGAAGATCATATCCACGCCATGCTGGAACTGGCAGCGCGCGCTGGACTGCGCAAGATATTTATCCATGCCTTTCTTGATGGTCGTGACACACCGCCGAGAAGTGCCGCACATTCACTACAGCGGCTACAGGAAAAATTTGCCGCCTTGGCCGTTGGGCGTATTGCCTCTATCATCGGCCGCTATTATGCAATGGACCGGGATAACCGCTGGGAGCGAGTGCAGGAGGCATACGACTTATTGACTCAAGGCAAGGCTGAGTTCCGCTCATCTAATGCCCAGGATGGATTGCAGCAAGCCTATGCGCGCGGAGAAAACGATGAGTTCGTTAAAGCAACTATTATCGCCTCGCCTACCGAACCACCCGTTATCATGCAGGATGGAGACGTCGCGGTGTTCATGAACTACCGCGCCGACCGCGCGCGTCAGCTGACCCGCGCACTGACCGATCCGATGTTTGATGGCTTTACGCGTGCATGTTTTCCCAAGCTGGCGAGCTTTGTCACACTAAGCAGCTATGGTGAGGACTTCCATCTCCCGGCTGCATTTATGCCCACACCAATCCACAATTGTTTTGGTGAGTACCTTTCCGGCTTGGGGCTGAAACAATTACGCATCGCAGAAACGGAGAAATACGCACATGTAACCTATTTTTTCAATGGCGGCAAAGAGCATCCTTACCCGGGCGAAGATCGTATCCTGGTGCCATCTCCCAAAGTGGCAACCTACGACCTCAAACCAGAAATGAGTGCTTTTGAGGTCACTGACAAACTGGAAGCTGCAATTCGTAGCAGGCAGTATCAAGCCATGATTTGTAATTATGCCAACGGCGACATGGTAGGCCATAGCGGTATTATGGAAGCGGCGGTCAAGGCCATTGAAGCCTTGGATATTTGTATCGGGCGCGTAGTAAACGCAATGCTGGAATGCGGAGGCGAGGTGCTGATTACCGCTGATCATGGCAATGCCGAGCAGATGCTGGATCGCATCACGCAACAAGCACATACCGCACATACACTTAACCTGGTCCCATTTTTGTATATTGGTCGTAAGGCGCAAATTTCGGACAGTGGCTCGCTTCAGGATGTGACCCCAACTTTGCTCGCTATGATGGGTCTGCCACAACCGCCAGAAATGACGGGTCGGCCGCTTATCTCAATCCGGTGACCTCACTCACTCGCCACGCGTTACTGCTATGCATCTGCTTGGTGGCAGGAATAAACAGCACCCAAGCCGTACAGCAGGAAGAGCTGGATAACCTGCGCAAGCACATCTCTGTGCTGCAAAAGGAACTGGAAAAAACCAGTGAATCTCAATCCGAAGCAACAGACGAGCTACGAGAATCAGAACGGGCCATCAGCAATAGCAAGCGCAAACTGGCTGAACTTTCATTGCAACGCCGTGCTGCAGACCACACCTTGGGGAGGCTGCGACAGCAAGCACAGCAACTGGAAAGGGATATACAGAGCCAGCAGGCAATGCTCAGCAAACTGCTCTACCAGCAATATTTGGGCGGCAAACAAGAATACTTCAAGCTGTTGCTCAACAATCATGACCCCGATCAAGCCGCACGTGGAATGCGCTATTACGAATATATCGCGCGCGGCCGTTCGACTTGGCTCAATATGCTACGCGTAAATCTTGCGCAATTAAACGAGGTCGTCCAACAAACTCAGCAAAAGAGTGGGGAAATTGCGGCGCTGCAAGAAGAAGAAAATGCGCAACAGAAAATATTGGAAAAAGACAAGCTTGCGCGTCAGCAAGTAATCAGTCAGTTCGCCCAGCAACTCAAACAACAGCGCCACGAAATTGGTCGCCTGCAACGCGACGAAAACCGCTTGTCGCAACTGGTGGCCAAGCTCTCTAAAATATTGACACGGCAAAAAGGCAAAGGGGTATTCAACAATGATAAACTGCCTGATAATCGCTTCGACGGCAAGCCGTTCGAGCAACTTAAAGGCAAATTGACGCTGCCGGTAATGGGTGAAGTGGTCAATACATTCGGCAGCGCGCGTCCAGACAGCACCGTGCTTTGGAGAGGTTTACTATTACGAGCAGCAAGCGGTCAGCCAGTGAAATCGGTAGCGGCTGGGCGCGTAGTATTTGCCGATTGGTTGCGCGGCTTCGGGAACTTATTGATCATTGATCATGGCAAAGGCTACATGAGCTTGTATGGCAATAATGAAACGCTATACAAGCAAGTAGGTGACGTCTTGCGCGGGGGCGACACCGTAGCGGCCGTTGGCAACAGCGGCGGAAATGAGGATTCCGGTGTATACTTTGAATTGCGCCATAGGGGCGAACCTCTAGACCCCATAAAGTGGATAGCCCGATGAAATTACTCGTGAAGAAATTTGTTGCAACAAAACAACTTTAGAGGTCAGATATGCGTAGTCGTATTGAAAAAATTGGATTGATCGGACTGGGGCTGATCGCAGGTGTGTTGATCAGCCTACAATTCTCTGCCATAGCGGATAAGGACAGCGCCGAGCCGCTGCCGATCGAAGAGCTGCGTGCCTTCTCAGAGGTGTTTGGCCGCATCAAGAGTGACTATGTAGAACCGGTCACCGACAAAAAACTTATTACCGAAGCCATCACCGGCATGTTGACCGGCCTGGATCCGCACTCTGCCTATCTGGATGCCGACGCGTTCAAGGAACTACAAATCGGCACGCAGGGCGAATTCGGTGGTTTGGGTATTGAGGTAGGAATGGAAGACGGACTGGTGAAAGTGATTTCGCCAATTGAAGATTCCCCTGCCTATCATGCTGGCATGAAGAGCGGCGATCTGATCATCAAACTCGACGACGTGATGGTTAAGAGCCTAACGCTAAGTGATGCGGTTAAACGCATGCGCGGCAAGCCAGGCAGCAAAATTGTCTTGACCGTGATTCGCAAAGAAGCGCCCAAGCCGTTGACCTTTACTTTAACTCGCGCCATTATTAAAGTGCAGAGTGTAAAGTCCAAGCTGATCGAGCCTGGATATGCTTTTATTCGCATCACCCAGTTTCAGGAGCACACTGGCGAGAACCTCGCTACTGCGCTTAACAACCTGTTCAAACAGAATCAGGGCGCCATGAAAGGCTTGGTGTTGGATCTACGTAACGACCCAGGTGGCTTGCTCAATAGTTCGGTAGCAGCATCTGCCGCATTCCTGCCCAAGGACGCCCTAGTGGTGTATACAGAAGGACGTAACTCAGATGCCAAGATGCGCCTGTCTGCCGTTCCTAATGACTATCTGCGCAACAACGAAAAGGATTATCTGAAAAACCTGCCTGCGGCAGTCAAGACTGTGCCGATGATAGTGTTGGTGAATGGCGGCTCTGCATCCGCTTCAGAAATCGTCGCAGGTGCGCTGCAAGATCACAAACGCGCTGTCATCATGGGCACCCAAACCTTCGGTAAAGGCTCGGTACAGTCCGTTCTGCCGCTAGGCAACAATACCGCGATCAAGCTCACCACAGCGCGTTATTTCACGCCTGGCGGCCGCTCTATTCAGGCCAAGGGTATCGTCCCTGACATCGTAGTGGAAGATCCGGCGACTATCGATCAAGATCAAACTTTCCGCATGCGCGAGGCTGATTTGGAGCGTCACTTGAGCAACAGTCAAGAGCTTGATGTGAAGGTGGACGGAACGGTGAAACCCACAACTCCGGCTGCACCAGCCAAATCTCCGACCAAACACGAGGCAGGCGATGCGACAAAGCCAAAAATGCTCGAGTTCGGATCAAAAGAAGATTACCAGTTACATCAAGCTGTAAACTTGTTAAAAGGTATGAATATATTGCACGGGAAGTAAGCGAGTACCAATAACTTTCTCCTCTCCATCGCATGAATGACGAACAGTTACTGCGCTATAGCCGCCACATCCTGTTGCCTGACATTGGCATCGAAGGACAACAGAAATTACGGGATGCGCACGCGTTGATAATAGGTGCTGGCGGACTGGGTTCTCCAGCTGCCATGTACCTTGCCTCCAGTGGCGTTGGCACCCTGACCCTATGCGACGGTGACACTGTAGACCTGACCAATCTGCAACGCCAAATCGTACACCGCACTTCCAGCATCGGAATGGCTAAGGTAGATTCTGCAAGTACCTCGCTCGCTGAAATCAATCCCGATGTTCGCGTCATGGCCCTGAATGAACGCGCGGATCAAACGCGTTTATTTGAACTAGTTGGCCAAGCCGATGTAGTACTTGATTGCAGCGATAACTTCGCCACGCGCTATGCGCTTAACCAAGTTTGCGTGCAATTAAAAAAACCTTTTGTATCCGGTGCGGCTACCCGCTTTGACGGCCAAGTAGCCGTGTTTGACATGCGCCATCCCCACAGCCCTTGCTATCACTGCCTATATCCAGAACAATCTGATGCCTTAGAAACACGTTGCGCGGTAATGGGTGTATTTGCTCCTCTAGTCGGCATTATCGGTAGCATGCAAGCCGCTGAGGCACTCAAGCTATTGATGGGAATAGGTACGCTGCTGTGTAGTAGATTGCTGGTAACAGATTTGCTGCATATGGAACTGCGCACCGTTAAGTTGAACAAGGATCCAGCTTGCCTAATTTGCGGCGCGTCATAAATGTAGCATTTGGCTTGCATCGCCGCCCACACATTCAAAATGCTGCAGCTATACGTTCCAGCAACTGCCTAAAGTAGCTCAACCCAAGAAATTCGGGCATATAGCAACTCACCTGCAGGCACAATATCAAACGCATTGGCTTGTCTCAACGTATGGGCATGTTACTCATCATCCATTAATTTCCTCACATCAGGCGATAGGCAATGGAACTGATGTTAGCCCCTAACCCGCTAGGCGTTGCAGAAACGGTTAACCATAGCCACCATGACACGGCCAGTGGGTGCGGCTGTGCACGACCACCATCGTGTAGCAACAGCTTCAGCTTTTCTCTTCATTGTGATGCTACCGTTGTTAATCAGCGTCTGAATTTTTCCATTTTTCCAGTAAACAACGCCTTAATTTTCCAGTATTAATTTATATACAGCTGTTTAACTTAGCTAAAAAATGGTAGTTATTAGACGCTGTTTTACACCGGTAGTGCCTACATTGAATGGTTCTACACTGTGACCGTGCCTCCTGGCACCCAGCCCGACGCGTATTGCGCCTGAAGGGAAAAGGTTTGCCGGAGTTCGGCAACAGCCGGCATGGTGATTTGTATTTACGCATCGTGGTGCAGGTGCTGGAGCGCCTTTCCCGCGAGGAGCGGGAACTATATGAGCGGTTGAGTGCTATTGGTGGCAAGGTACATTAACGCAACTATGGCGGATATAAGTTGTCTGATTTCTGCTATATAAAGAGACCACAATAGTGTGCGTACTGACTTGCATATAGCTATACAAAGAACCGCCATATGGTATGAAGATAAAAAGAGTAAAGTATGGATGAACCAATCGGCATTACCGAACGCCATCCCGCAAAATACTGGCACAGGCTGGATGATGGTCGCATTCAGTGCGATCTGTGTCCGCGTGATTGCAAGCTGCACGAAGGCCAGCGCGGAGCGTGTTTCGTGCGGGGCATGGCGGGGGATGCCATGGTGCTCACCACCTATGGTCGTTCCTCCGGCTTCTGCATCGACCCCATCGAGAAGAAGCCGCTCAATCATTTTTATCCTGGCTCCAGCGTGTTTTTGCTTCGGCACCGCAGGCTGCAACTTGGCCTGCAAGTTCTGCCAGAACTGGGATATCTCCAAGTCGCGTGACATGGACCGGCTGATGGATTGGGCTACGCCAGAAGCCATTGCTAAAGCAGCGCAGGCACATGGCAGCAATAGCGTGGCCTTCACTTACAACGACCCGGTGATTTTTCTGGAATATGCGCTCGACACAGCTGACGCCTGCCATGCGCTGGGCATCCAGACCGTGGCCGTCACCGCAGGCTACATACACGATGCGCCACGCCGCGAGTTCTACGCAAAAATGGACGCGGCCAACATCGATCTCAAGGGCTTCACCGATGACTTTTACGTAAAGCTCACTGGCGGTCACCTACAATCGGTGCTGAACACATTGGCCTATGTCCATCACGACACCGACTGCTGGTTGGAGATCACCACCCTGCTCATTCCTGGCCGCAACGATTCCGATGCAGGAAGCCCGCGAAATAGTGACAGTAGCCGACGCGTGGCAAGTCTATGTTGCCGAACGTAGTACCGCCAAGATAGACGGAAAGCCGGTATGGGGCGAAAGACACAAAGCGCACCATGCCTATTTGTGCAAGCTGGTGGTGTAAAGCGCAAGCGTGGAACCCGCCCCGGCGAATCGAAAAAGACCCGCCCCGGTGTGTTGGTGCCATTGATGAACATGCGCCTTGCTGCCCTTGATGCTGATGCCTTGGCCGCATGGTTAGACAAGGAAACCAAGCAAGCCCCCACCACTGCCGCCCAAGCCTTCCGCGCCCTTCGTGCTTTCCTGACATGGTGCGCCAAACATAAAACCTACAGTGCCACCGTTCAAGCTGGCGCGTGTCAGTCCGATAACGTGAAAAATAGAGTGCCTTCACCGAAAATAAAAAAGGATGACAGCCTACGCAAAGCGCAGATTAAGCCGTGGTTTGAAGCGGTGAAAAAGATTGGCAATCCAGTAATCGCGGCCTATTTGCAAGGCTTACTATTAACGGGCGCAAGGCGTAACGAACTGGCCGCGCTGCGCTGGCATGACGTAGATTTTCAGTGGAAGAGTTTGACCATACGCGACAAGGTGGAAGGGGAGCGCACCATACCGCTAACCCCTTATCTGGAACATTTAATAGCCACCCTGCCCCGCCGAAATGAGTTTGTTTTCAGTAGCCCGACCGCTGCATCGGGAAGGATTGAAGAGCCGCGTATTCAACACGTCAAGGCGCTGAAAGCCGCCGCACATCCCGCGCTATCCCTGCATGGTTTGCGCCGCTCCTTTGGCAGATTGTCCGAGTGGGTGAAAGTTCCTGCTGGAATAGTCGCGCAGATAATGGGGCATAAGCCCAGCGCGATTGCTGAAAAGCACTACATACAAAGAGAACTCGACTTGCTGCACCTGTGGCACGTCAAAATTGAAGCGTGGATATTGGAACAAGCCGGAATCGAGTTTGATGCCAAGGCCGTACCGAGCGCGCTGCGCGTGGTGAGCCGATAGGGCGCATCCAAAAGTAACTGCACGGGATGATATTCTTTTGTGTTGATAAGTGTTAATTAACAACATACAATCAGACCATGATAAAAACCTTTCGTCATAAGGGGCTGGAAACCTTCTTTCGAACAGGAAGCAAGGCGGGCATACAGCCGCACCATGCCGTAAAGCTGCGAGGGATGTTGACCATGCTGGACAGTGCAAAATGCCCTGATGATATGAACGCGCCGGGCTGGAAATTACACCCCCTGACTGGCGCCCTTATCGGGCATTATGCCGTGGCAGTAAACGGTAACTGGCGCATGATCTTCACCTTCGATGGTGAAAATGCCGAGCTGGTGGATTATTTGGATTATCACTAGGAGACAATGAAAATGAGCAGAATGCACAATCCGGCGCACCCCGGCGAAGTATTGCGGGAATGGTTGCCCGAAGGTATGACGGTAACAAGTGCTGCAAAGGAATTGCAAGTTTCCCGCGTCACGCTTTCCAAGGTGTTGAACGGGAACGGCGGGATAACGGCGCAAATGGCCTTGCGCCTTTCTACGTGGCTGGGCACTTCCCCCGATGTTTGGATGGGGATGCAAACACAGTTTGACCTTTGGCAAGCCGGGCAACAGCCAAGCCCGAATATCAAGCCGCTGGAAAGACTGACGGCATAACGAGACATGAGCAAATCATCCCGCCCCCATGGTGACGCAGTGGTGGAACTACTGCACGAAGACCCGGCCTTTGCCGATGAATACCTTTCCGCCGCACTGGATGAAATCAACCAGCCCGGAGGCCGTGAAGCCCTGCTGGCCGTGGTGGGTGCTGCTGGCCTGAAATTGTCGGTACACCGATAGAGGAATCAAACATGGCACTGATAATGCCCACACCGGAAGAAGATGCGCAGATTACCGCTGCCGCACTGACCGGCCCTGACAATCTGCCGCTGACTGATGCAGAGTTGAGCCAATTCAAGCGAATGCGCGGAAGGCCACTAGAGAGCGGCACAAAGGAGCAGGTAACACTTCGCCTTGATGCAAAAATACTGGAGCAATTCAGGGCAACGGGCAACGGCTGGCAGACCCGCATAAATGTCGCGCTGCTGGACTGGGCGAAGCATCATCACTGACATGGTGCGAACCATGAGCACCCGGCGAAGTATTCGAGGGAAAATAAATGCTGGAATATGACGACTGCGGGCTGCGGAATATCTGGCTGAAAAATGGCTACTGGTATGAGGCAATCAAAGTGCATGGCAAGTGCCTGGAGATAGACGACATAAACGGGCTGCATCGCGCCATTGCGCATCAATTGGTAAATTACCGCAAGCGATTGTCTGGCGCGGAAATCCGTTTTCTTCGGGTGGAAATGGGCATGGCGCAAAAAAGACTGGCCGACTGCTTGGACTGCTTGGGCGTTGACGAACAAACAATTTCCCTGTGGGAACGAAGCAAACGCCGCCCGACAGTGGCAGCCGAAAGGATGCTACGCCTGCTTTACCTGGAACACGCTGACGGCAAAACCAAGGTAGCGAAAATGATTGCCCAATGGAATAACAATACCCTATGTGTCCGGGTGGGATAGGTTCCCTCCACGTCTTGTTGCGGAATACCTGTATCTGGGTAACGACAAGTTTGGCGGTGTTATGGGCAATGAAAAGCTTGGCACTAAAAGCCCATCGCTTTTGACGGCCTACCAGCTTGCAGGTAACACGCCTGTTTTAGTACAACCCCGCGAATGGGAGGACAGAGTGATTGCCTTTGATGGGTTTGAAGCCCAGCTAAAACGTGAATATGGCGATAGTGAGAATGGAGACAAGGAAGCCAATGCCAACTGGCGGCGTAAGGCAGTAGAAATGTTGCCAGAGGGTGTGTTTGTGTGGCTGAATGAGTTCGAGACAGCATTTAAGGCAGGGCGGGGGCGACCGGGTTCGTTTGGTAGAAAACGTGGCGATGATGGATTAAATCTTGCTCCGATGCTGCACGATGCCGCCACAAGGGCAGCGGTGATGGCGGCTTTAAGACGCTACCAGCCGCACCCGTCGCAAAGGTGGAAGCCGTGACAGACGCTAAAAAGTCGAATGAAAGACTACTATTGCAACAGCAATTTCAAGAGCAGGAAATCTTGCGAGTTATTTGTTCGCTTTCCCATGACCCTAAAAAGCTGCCAAAGCAAAAGCAGGGCAAGTCTGGCATAAAGGTAGATGTTCGACAAGCACTTACATTTTCACCTAAAGTTTTCGACAAGGCGTGGGAGCGCCTGAGGGCAAACCAAGATATTCAAGACGCCGAATAACCCTATCCCAAAGCACCCTACCCCGAATTGGGGCATAGGGGGACTCTTACGGGGGAGGATAGACCATGTTTTTTAATGTGAACCATCTCAACAACGCCGAAAGGCTAAAGGTGGTTCAACATGAAATCAGTCGCAAATCAATCGAACTCATTACCCGCAACATCCGCCGCGCATAACCTGCCGGTATTTCCGCCGCTAGCAGGCTGCTGAAAAACACCACCAGTGTTGGTAGTTGGTAAAATAGCGCCATTGAAATGCGGAGATATAACAATGCGCGGCGTAGACGTTCAACCGATGAATTTGTTCAGTTACATCCAACTTGAACAGCGTGTTCCAAGGAGGCATCCGCTGCGAGCGATTCGCAAGATGGTGGATGTTGCCCTTGTTGGGATGGACGAGCTATTTTCAGAGATGTATTCGGATACAGGCCGCCCCTCAATTGCACCGGAACGATTGCTGCGCGCGCAGACGCTACAAATATTGTACACGGTACGTTCGGAACGACAGTTGATGGAGCAGATCGACTTTAACCTGCTATTTCGCTGGTTTGTTGGCTTGGAGTTGGACGAGTCGGTATGGGATGCGACCGTGTTTTGTCATAACCGTGACCGGCTGCTGACGCATGAAGTTGCCGAAACATTTTTCGAGCAGATCAAGGCACAGGCCAGCGCAGGCGAGCTGTTGTCGAAAGAACATTTTACGGCTGATGGCACGTTGCTGGACGCGGCGGCATCAATCAAGAGTTTCATGCGCAAGGGTGCGGAGTCCGGCGAAGGCGCGAAGTCCGACGAGCAACAGCCTGGAGATCAGGGGCGAAACAAGGAAGTAAACTTCCACGGCGAGCAGTTCAGTAATGCGACCCACCAATCCGCAACGGATGGCGAGGCGCGCCTGTATCGCAAGGCAAAGGGCAAGGAAGCTAAATTGAGCTTCATGGGGCATCTGCTGACGGAGAATCGCAACGGTCTGATCGTACAGGCCAGCGTAAGTCAGGCAACGGGAACGGCGGAGCGGGAAGTGGCGTTAGCGATGCTGGATGCGGAGCAAAGCTCCGGCAGACGCACCTTGGGTGCCGACAAGAACTACGACACCCAAGCCTTTGTGGCGGACTGCCGCGAACGCAAAGTAACGCCGCATGTGGCGCAGAAAAAACATACAGCGATTGATGGGCGTACTACCCGCCATGCGGGTTACGAGATTAGCATCAGGAAGCGCAAGCAAATCGAAGAATGTTTCGGCTGGATGAAAGACATCGGTTTGATGCGTAAATTGCGGCATCGCGGACAATCGTTGGTGAACCAGCTATTTCTGTTTACGGCCGCGGCGTACAACCTGGTCAGGATGAGGCGATTATTGGCGTAACACGCCATAAATCCGCCAAAAGGCAGAAAAACGGGAAATCCCCGGAAAAATAGGCTTCTACGGGAGCTATAAATTTAGAATCGACCAAAAAAATTTCTTAGGCGGGCGGGTAAGGGGAAATATATGAGCCTTTTTCAGCAGCCTGTTAGAGAGAGCAAATTACCAAGCCGAACCTAACCACGGAAGAAGCCGCGTTCTACTGCGACAGAGCTGAGCAGACCATGAGACTGTGGGCGTGCAAACAGCCTGCCGGTGTGCCGAAAGCTCTACGAATTAATGGGAGACTTGCCTGGAGAGTTAGCGACATAAAATCGCTGCTGAATGGGGAGGCCATCTAAATGAAAAACACCCGCCCCCAAAATTCGGAAACGAGCACCCCAAGCAAGCGCAATTCTACCACCACCAAGTTTACCGGCACAGATAACCCGCGACACCTTCGCGCCATTCAAGCATTGCTTACGCGCCCACAACGCCGTGAGCATCTTGACGCTGTAGCGGGTTGCAGCAACACCCCCGAGCTTATTGCCGAGCTTCGCCGCCGTGAGCTGGATGTGCCATGCGAGCGCGTGCCCGACCTTGACCGCGATGGAAAATCTATCCGGCGTGGCGTGTACCACTTTCTTAAAAGTGACCGCCGCAAATTGAACGTATGGATGCGCCTACGGGATGCGGCGAGGGGCACAGCATGACCCGCGCCGCCATCCTGATAAGTCGCATCATGGCAGTGGTGCACATCCTGACTTTGTACTATTAGCCGCGCTGCTGTGCATACTGCTTTGGGGGTGTGCATGATTGAACATTCACAAATGTTGCGCATCAAGAAGTTGAAGGGCGGCGGCATTATTGCGACCGCTGCCCGTCACAATTTGCGAGAGATTCAGGCCGAATGTGGGGCAGGTAGCAACATAGACCCGCTTCACACAAAACTGAACTATGTTATTCAAGGGGCGGGCAGTGCCGCAGACGTAGCGAACCTTGCGCAAGCCTTAATGGATGATGCGGAGGTGAAACGGCTGCGCAAGGATGCGGTTCGTTGCCTTGAGATTATTTTCAGCCTTCCGCCGCAGTCAGTAATCGAGCAAAGCGTTTTTTTTCCTGATTGCGTGGCGTGGACAAAACGCTATTTTCAAGTGCCGATTCTGAGCGCGACTGTTCACCTCGACGAATCAGCACCGCATTGCCATGTACTCTTGCTGCCGTTAGTTAACGCTCGCATGATTGGCTCGGGTTTGTTTGGCAATAGAGCCACGCTACAGGCTCTACATGCCGCCTTCCATGTTCAGGTTGGGCAAGTGCATGGATTGGCAAGACAGGCCACACAGAAGCGGCATAGCGCAGTCGTAAGACGTGAGGCTGCCGATATGGTGATGACTGCACTCAAAGTTAATCAAAGCGGGCTGAATGGCAGTGTGATGGGTTTGTTGCGCGACTGCATTGCACATAACCCCGAGCCGCTTATTCAGGCGTTGAAATTGACCATGCCGCGCAAGCAGTCCAAGCATAAAACATTCGCCGCAATAATGACGCAAAACAAGCCTGAAAAACCTATAGGGTTTAACAAGAAGAAACCTATAGGGTTTGCCGCCTTAATCGGTGACGAAAAAGAGCAAAGCCTATCCTGTGTAGGCTTCGGGAAATCCATTCAACTTGTTTCACCTTCCGAACCATTGCATTTGAGCTATCAGGATAGATATATCAGGGAGCGCGAATCAGAACAGGCCGCCGATTATTGGGATGAAGTCCAGGGCGAATTTATCAGGCCGCCAGCAAACACAAAACAGAAGCCAGCACAGAGCGAACCAGCACGCACAACGGCAAGCATTCACCGTTTCCATCAAGTTGCCGGTGGCCGGATGGAACCCATTAAAAATTACGCTTGAAAGGGCAAAAAATGAATAAACAATTCTACGACCTGAATATTGAAACTTTGGATGACGGCACTATCCGGCTTGAGCAGCGGGACTATTGCGGTGAGTCCGCAATTCTTGACCTGCACCCGGCACAAGTTGCCTATATTGCTGACAGCCTATCTGCAAACGTACCTGAACGCGTTCAAACACAACCGAACTGGGCAATAGAAAGAATTGCCACTCTTGAGCGCCGTTTGCTGTGGGTGCGTGACCAAGATAGGGGGATACTTTTCTTTGGCCGTTTGGTTTCACTAGAACGCTGATTAACTTCCCATTAAAAAACTTACGAATTATGCTCACCCGCGCCGCCCAGGCGCACATGCGCGAGAGGGTGAATCATGCCGCTGATGCTAGAGATAACCCGGCGGTTTTTCTTTTGGTGGTGGCGTGGAAAGTGATGCCGCACAGTCCGGCAAATCCTACACTGCGCCTACATGGAGTAAAAACCGCTTGATGTGAAAAAGGCCTTAATCGCTGCGAGCCTTATGGATATTGGTGCCGCTTGTCGGATTCGAACTGACGACCTACCGCTTACAAGGCGGTTGCTCTACCAACTGAGCTAAAGCGGCGATAAAATTATTGGTGTTGCGTTCAGATGTTCTGATTCACCTGAACCGCACACTGAAACTGGTAGGTCGTGCCAGATTCGAACTGGCGACCAACGGATTAAAAGTCCGCTGCTCTACCGGCTGAGCTAACGACCCATATCCCTTAAAGAAGGGCGCATTATACGGACTTTACCCGCCCTGTCAACGCGACAGGGCGCATCATCCTGCAATGCGATAGCGTGTCGGATCGACTATTCCAGCGGTCTTGAAGCCAGCCCTGCGCAGTTGGCAGGAATCACACACGGCGCATGCGCGGCCATCCGAATCGGCTTGGTAACAGGACACTGTCAGGCTGTAATTTACGCCAAGTTCCGTTCCAAGTTTGATTATATCGGCCTTGGACATGTGCAACAAAGGCGCGTGCAATGTCAAATATTTGCCCTCTACCGCTGCCTTAGTGGCGAGATTAGCCATGCTTTCGAAGGCCGCTATATATTCTGGACGACAGTCGGGATAGCCGGAAAAGTCAACTGCGTTCACCCCAATGAATATATCCCGCACCTGTAATACTTCAGCCCAAGCCAGGGCAAGCGATAGCATAATGGTGTTGCGAGCTGGTACATAGGTGAGCGGAATGCCTGTTGTTGCCTGTTCTGGCACTGCAATGCGCGTATCTGTCAAGGCAGAGCCACCAATTCCAGTCAGGTCAACGCTAATAACACGCTGTTCAATCGCACCCAGTGCCTGTGCCATACGCTCTGCTGCAGCAAGTTCAGCATAATGGCGCTGCCCATAGTCCACACTCAACGCATGGCAGATATAGCCCTGCCGTTTCGCCATGGCCATCACTGTGGCTGAATCCAGACCGCCTGACAACAACACTACTGCATTCTTCATTTTCCCTGCTGGCTGCCCCACAATAACTTGTGCAATTGTACTTGCAGGCGCACCGGCAAGCTATCGCGCAGAATCCAATCGGCCAGTACTGTAGGTGACAATTGATCTTGTGCGGGTGAAAATAATACTGTGCATTTGTCAGCCAAATCACGTTCACGCAGCACCTTTTTGGCCCATATGTAATCGGACTCATCGCATAAGACAAATTTGATTTCATCGTGTGCATGCAACGCAGTAAGATTGCTCCACAAGTTCTTTTTTACTTCGCCTGATGCTGGTGTCTTGATGTCCAGTACCTTCATCACACGCACATCGACACTAGACACATCCAGCGCCCCGCTAGTTTCCAGCGACACCTCATAACCTGCATCGCACAAGGCACTTAGCAAAGGCAGAGAGTTTTTCTGCGCCAGAGGCTCACCTCCGGTAACCGTAACATAGCGCGTATGATACCGTGCCACTTCAGTGAGTATTTCAGTAACTGTTATATTCTGTCCTCCGCTAAAAGCATAAGCAGTATCGCAGTATGTGCAACGTAGCGGACAGCCAGTCAGACGCACGAAAACCGTCGGCAGGCCGACGCGGCTCGTTTCGCCTTGCAAGGAATAAAAAATTTCGGTGATGCGCAACTGCTCGCTGACGGAGCACGTAATCATGGAAATATGCTCTATTTAATATTCGCCAGCCGTTTCATGGTTTTATCGGCCGGGACGGAACGGGTGCTTCAAGCTTTTCAAAACGACGCACGCGGGTATCCAGATCAATGTAGGAATCTCGCTGCCGCTTCTCCGCATCTTGCAGACCATGCGCTAGCTCTTCATTCTGCCCACGCAACCTGCGCAATTCAGTTTTCTGTGTCTCGATCTGCGCTTGAAGGTCGAGTACCTCACGGGTTTGCTGCTTACGAGTCTCAATCTGTTGCTTTATAGTTTCAGCTTGCTGCTTGATTATTTCAGTTTGCTGCCTGCCGCTTCCTTCCAGATTGGACACGCGCTCTTTTAGTTGCCGGATTTGATTATGTGCCTCTTCATCGGTAAAGAAGGCCGCATGTGCAGAACATGCTGCAATGGCACTCCATCCAGCAAACAGTAAAGCGGGAAGTTTCATGCCCGGCCTACTTTGAAGTATAGTTCAAATCAGTGCGGCGATTTTGAGACCAAGACGACTCGTCATGCGTTTTACCTGTAGGTTTCTCTTCGCCATAACTGATCGACTCAATCTGGCCTTCTCTAACACCACCCATTAGTAACCTCTTTTTAACTCCATCAGCGCGGCGTTGCCCCAAAGCCAGATTATATTCACTGCTCCCACGTTCATCTGAGTTTCCTTCCAGGCGCACTGTACGGCTTGGGTGCTCGACCAGATATTCAGCATGTGCCTGCACAACAGGCTTATCCTGCTCTGAGATGGTATCTATATCGGTTGGATAATAGATAACGCGCTTAGCCAGCAAACTTTTCGGATTATTTAAGGGATCATTCGCTTCAGATTCAGCTGAGCCTGAGCCTGAGCCTGAGCCTGAGCCTGAGCCTGAGCCTGAGCCTGAGCCTGAGCCTGAGCCTGAGCCTGAGCCTGAGCCTGAGCCTGAGCCAGGATAAATTGAAACACCAGAGGCACTAGTAAGTGGCTGATCGCCAGTTGCTGATGCATTCACAGGAGCAGTTCCATCCAATGATGCATCACTACCGCCCTTCTTAATATCGGCTACAGGAGGTTTAGCGCAAGCGACTAAAAAGTGGATTAGTAATACGCCCATTACTAATTTTTTAACATTTTTCATTGTATTCATAATATCAGCTCTCGCAAAGTTGCCGTTTTAAAAAAAGTCCTAACGTTAGCCGCATACATCTTTGGCTTGCCAGAACATCTTCTTATTAATCCTGTCATCGCTAAAATTAAGGTGACGCTCAAATGCTAGCTGGCAAAATACCAAGGATATAGATGCACTTACTTTAAAATATCGGACATAGACGCGCTTACTTGAGGGCGTCGAGGCGTTTTTTGGCCTGATCAGCTGTTTTGCTTCCGGGGTATTTGGCGATTATTTGATTGAGTGTTTTCTTGGCCCCAACTATAGCCTTAAGTTGATGTTGACTATCAGCAATACTTAACATAGCGTCTGGCACATTAGGGCTGGATGAATATTTGCTCACCAACAGCTGATAACTGTCCAATGCATTCTTGTAATCTTTCAACGCAAAATAGGCGTTACCCATCTCATAGTAAATATTAGCCACGTACTTCGATTCAGGATATTTTTTCAGAAATTCCTGGAAGACATTGATGGCATTCTGATGGTTACCAGCTTTAACATGGCTATGTGCCAACTCATAAGCACGATTTTCCATGGTGACAGAATCTGTTTCCAAGGCATTTCCATTAACTGCCTTGAGAGACGAAGATGGCGGAAGTGAATTTCCACCCCCAGCCGCTTTGGCGGGCTGAGAGGCAGAAGGTGCTGATGATGTCCCAGCTACTAGCGCTTCAAAATGGTGCAGGCTGGCGTCCATATCGTTATAGAAATCTTTCTGCCGCTTCTCCGCATCCTGCAAGTTGCGCAACAGATCTTCGTTCTGGCTGCGCAACCTGCGTAATTCTGTGTTTTGGGCCTCATCAATCTTCGTTTGCAGATCAAGCATTGAATTGGTTTGTTGCTTGTTGGCTTCTGCTTGCCGCTGCTTTGATTCCTGCAAGTTGTGCAGTAAATCTTCGTTTTGACTGCCCAACTTGCGTAATTCTATGTTCAGTGCATCAACCTGCGCTTGCAACTTGTGTAAAGAACTTGTTTGTTGCTTGCTAATTTCTGCCTGCCGCTTCTCCACTTCCTGCATGTTATGCATCAACTCTTCATTCTGGTCTCGCAACATGCTTGCTTCATCATCTTGGGTCCCAATCTTTTTTTTCAGATCGAGAACAGCTACTGTTTCAACATGGCGCAAGCGGCTATTTAAATCACTGAAGAAATTTTTCTGCTTTTTCTCTATTTCCTGATAATTGTGCATAAGTTCTTCATTCTGACTGCGCAATTCAGTGTTCTGTGCCTCAATATTTTTTTGTAAATCAAGCATGGCACTGATTTGTTGCTTGTTGGCTTCTACCTGCCGCTTTTCCATATCCTGCAAGTTATGCGTTAATATTTCTTCGTTATGACTGCGTAACTTTTGCATTTCTTCATTCAGAACCTGGATCTGCTTTTGTAGTTCAAGTGGAGATACCGTTTCGAAATGACGCATACGGGCATCCAGATCAGTATAGACATCTTTCTGCCGTTGATTTGCGTCCTGTAATCTATGATCGAAATCTTCATTCAGCCCCTGCAACTTTCGAAATTCTGCGTTTTGAGCCTCGATCTGTACTTGGAAATCCAGCATAGCTTGGGTTTGTTGCTTGCCGCTTTCTTCCAGCTGGGAGGCTCTTATCTTAAACTCTTCTTGCTGCTGGTCGAGAATGGAATTAATTTGTTGCTTGCTGATTTCCTCCAGCTGAGAAATGCGTTTTTTGAATTGGGCTTGCTGCTGATCAAGCATGGCATTAACTTGTTGCTTACCATTTTCTTCCAGATTTGACATACGCTCATTGAGCTGCGCTTGCTGGCCGAGCAAAGAACTGGCTTGTTGTTTGCTGGTTTCAATTTGTTGCTTGCCGGTTTCTTCCAGATGGGAAATGCGCTCATTGAGCTGCGCTTGCTGGCCAAGCAGAGAGCTGGCTAGTTGTTTGCTGGTTTCAATTTGCTGCTTGCCTGCTTCTTCCAGATGGGAAATGCGTTCAGTGAGCTGCGTTTGCTGGCCGAGTAGAGAACTAGTTTGTTGTTTGTATGTTTCAACCTGTTTTTGACTGGTTTCGGCTTGTTGCTTACTGTTTTCTTCTATCTGAGAAATATGCACCTTCAGCTTCGTCTGCTGATCTAGCATAGCATTAGCATGTTGTTTCAAGGTCTCGAGTTGTTTTATGATTTCGATCTGTTGTTTACTGCCTTCCTCCAACTGAGAAATACGCACCTTCAGCTGCGCTTGTTGGTCTAGTATAGAGCTAACCTGTTTTTTATTAGCTTCAGCCTGTCGCTTCTCGATATCCTGCAAATTGTGCATCAACTTTTCATATTGACCGCGCAAGTTGAGCAATTCTTTTTCGTGATTACTATAGAGATTTGTCTGTCGCTTTTCCGTATCCTGTAAATTGTGAACACGTTCTTCGTTTAGCCCATGCAACTTGCGCAATTCCGTTTTTTGAACCTCGATCTGCGTTTGCAGCTCATTAAGCAAGTGGAATTGTTGCTTGATGGTTTCAACTTGCTGTTTGCCAGCACCTTCCAGAGTGGAGAGGCGCTCCCCTAGTTGCCGGATCTGATTGTGCGCCTCATCGTCGCTGAATAGTGCAGCTTGGGCCTGCCCTATAACAACGCACAATCCTGCAAACAGCAAGGCTTGAAACTTCATGCCTGACTACTTGACGTTATAGTTCAAGTCGGTGCGACGATTTTGTGACCAGGCAGCCTCATTATGAGCAGTAGACATTGGCTTTTCTTCGCCATAGCTAACCGACTCAATCTGGCCTTCCTTAACACCACCCACTAACAACACCTTCTTCACACCATCAGCACGACGTTGACCCAAGGCCAAGTTGTATTCACTACTCCCTCGTTCATCGGCATGTCCTTCCAAACGCACTGAACGATTTTGATGTTCAGCCAAATACTTGGCATGAGCTTGCACAGTGCGCTTATCCTGTTCTGGTACGGCATCTACATCTATTGGGTAATAGATGCTGCGCTTAGCCAGCAAACTGCTTGGGACACTAAGAGAGTCTTCAGCGACTGATTTCCGAGTTTCAGCTGCCTTAGCAGCATCTCGTGCAGCATTCGCCTTGGCAGCATTCTGCGCAGCGGCCGCATTAACCGCTTCGCGTGCCGCAGCCGCATCAGTAGCTGCCTGTGCAGCAGTTGCCTTGGCGGCATCAAGTTCCACCGCAACCTTGGCTGCGTTAGCCGCTTCTCGCGCAGCGGCCGCATTAGCCGCTTCGCGAGCTGCTGCGGCATCAGCAGCTGCCTGTGCCGCAGCCGCCTTAGCGGCATCAAGTTCCGCCGCAACCTTGGCTGCGTTAGCCGCTTCCCGCGCAGCGGCCGCATTAGCCGCTTCGCGTGCTGCTGCCACATCAGCAGCTGCCTGTGCAGCAGATGCCTTGGCGGCATCAAGTTCCGCCGCAACCTTGGCTGCGTTAGCCGTTTCCCGCGAAGCGGCCGCATTAGCCGCTTCGCGAGCCGCAGCCGCATCAGCAGCTGCCTGCGCCGCAGCCGCCTTAGCTGCTTCCAGTGCAGCACTTTGTACCTCAGCAGCATGAGCCGCTGCCAGCAATGCTGCCTCTTCAGCTGCCGCCTTTGCAGCAGCTGCTTTGGCTGCTTCCAGTGCAGCACTTTCCATCTCAGCAGCACGAGCCGCTGCTAGCAGCGCTGCCTCTTCAGCTACTGCCTTTGCCGCTGCCTCTTCAGCTACTGCCTTTGCCGCTGCCTCTTCAGCTACTGCCTTTGCCGCTACCTCTTCAGCTACTGCCTTTGCCGCTGCCTCTTCAGCTACTGCCTTTGCCGCTGCCTCTTCAGCTACTGCCTTTGCCGCTGCCTCTTCAGCTACTGCCTTTGCCGCTGCCTCTTCAGCTACTGCCTTTGCCGCTGCCTCTTCAGCTACTGCCTTTGCCGCTGCCTCTTCAGCTACTGCCTTTGCCGCCGCCTCTTCAGCCACTGCCTTTGCCGCCGCCTCTTCAGCCACTGCCTTTGCCGCTGCCTCTTCAGCTACTGCCTTTGCCGCTGCCTCTTGATTTGCCGCCTCGCTCAAGGTATCAACCGCCACAGATGCACCAGGAGCAGAATCCACCGCTGCTGACAGGGGTGTATCAGTTGTCCGCCCCCTCTTCTTCAGGTCACCCACAGGCGGCTCGTCGCTGGCACAAGCAACTAATAGGCTCGCCAACAATACTCCAATCACTATGTTTTTCATCCCCTATCCCTTATTAATTAATGTTACTGCTTCAAAAAAGGCCCCCAAGTCGGCTCACGAACATCCCCTGCCTGTGAGGACAACCTTTGCTTAACCCTGCCGTCGCTGGAAACAATTGCCAGTATACCACGGCCCTGCGCCTCAGTTGCAAACAGGACCAGCTTTCCGTTGGGTGAAAAGCTTGGTCGTTTTTCCCATCCACCTTCGGTCAATAATTGCATCTGCCTGCTCTGGAAATCCTGAACGGCAACATGAAATCGCCCGCTAATCTGATGCGCAAAAACAAAACTCTTGCCATCTGGGCTATATCGCGGCGAGAAATTATTACCACCTTCAAAGGTCAACCTCTCAGCAGTCTTCCCCTCTACTGGCATCCTGTAAATTTGCGGGCTACCTCCACGATCAGATGTAAACAACAGATATTGCCCATCCGGAGAAAAACTAGGCTCAGTATCGATCGCACCGCTGAACGTGAGGCGACGCAAGTCGGTGCCATCCGGACGAACCAGGTATATCTGCGGACTGCCGTCGCGCGTCAGCACGACGGCGAGATGCTTACCATCCGGTGCCCATACTGGGGCGCTATTACTTCCCCGTGCATTGGACAGCACCATTCGTTGATTAGTAACTAACGATTGTACATATACAACCGCGTGACCCTGCTCTAAGGTCACATAGGCAAGCTGGCTGCCGTCCGGCGACCAAGCTGGCGACATAATAGGTTCATTGATCGAAAGCACAGCTCGATCGTTATAACCATCGCTATCCGCCACCACCAGACGGTTGTTCTTGCCCTGCCGGTTTACATACGCGATACGCGTGCTGAATACCCCAGGATTGCCCGTAAGCTTCTCATATATCAGGTCGGCAATGCGATGACCGATGGCGCGCATTTGATCACCTTTGGCGGTTACAGCTTGGCCAAACAATTCGGTTTGCTTTACTGCATCGAGCAAACGGAATTTAACCATGACACGGCCATCCTGCTGCGTCTCCACACTGCCAATGGCCAAAGCTTCCACGCCACGCCAGTCGGCATACACTACATCGCGTGGCTCATGCGGCGTCTTGTTTGCCGGGTTAACCAACCGAAACAATCCACTGCGCTTCAAGTCCAGGGACACCACTTCAGTGATGCTCTGAGCGAGTTTCTCTTCGTTGGCGAATGGCACGATGGCAACCGGAATCTGGCGTTCTCCTGCCCCTACAATATCGATGGTCAACACAGCGCGAGCGGGTAGAGCGGTACAAAACAAAACCAGCAAAATCCAATAACGTAACATGTTCACTCCTCTCATAAACTATTCCTTTGGACTAAATTTGAGACGCAATTCACGAAAGTTGTTGAATAGCGCCGCATCCGGCGGCAAGGGCAACGGCTCCGCTTTCTTAATGGCGCGTTCCACCGCGCTGTCATACGCCGCGCTCCCACTCGGCTTAACCAATATTGCATTTAACACCATACCACCAGGTAGCAGTGTCACTTCAAATTCCGCACGCGCATTATACGGTATATCCGGCAGCATCACGATATTGCGGCGTATCTTGGCGATGATCTTGGCCTTATATTCAGCCACTTCCCTGCCTATGGCCGCTGCTTGTGCAGCACGCACGCGCTCTTGCTCAGCCTGTGCTTTCTGCTCGGCGCGCGCACGCTCCTGTTCAACTTTCGCTTTCTGTTCAGCTTGCGCCTTCTGCTCAGCCTGCTCCTTCTGTTCCGCCAGCAGCTTTTGCTCGGCCTGCGCCCTCTGTTTCGCCCGCTCTTTCTCTTCGGCCTGCTCTTTCTTCTCGGCTAGAGCTTTCAGTTTCGCCTGCGTCTTTCGTTCAGTCTCAGCTTTTTGTTCCGCCTCAGCTCTTCGTTCCGCCTCAGCTCTTTGTTCCGCCTCAGCTCTTCGTTCCGCCTCAGCTCTTCGTTCCGCCTCAGCTCTTCGTTCCGCCTGTACCTTTTGTTTCGCCAACGCTTTCTGCTCGGCCTGAGCTTTATGTTCAGCCTCAGCCTTCTGCTCCGCCTCAGCCTTCTGCTCCGCCTCAGCCTTCTGCTCGGCCTGGGCCTTCAGTTTAAGCTGAGCATCCACCTTTTCTATTTGTCGCTTAGGCTCAGGCTTCACAGCTTCTTGTAACTTTTCCTGCAACCGTTTCTTTTCAGCCAATTCGAAATCGGCTTTGAGTGACGTCGCAGACTTCACCGGTTCAACCACTTTGGGTGGCTCGACTTTCTCCAATTTAGCCTTGAGGTTACGACGTAATTTGGCAACGATATTAGCCTGCTCGACACGAGCTCGCTCATGTTCAACCCGTACCTTCTGTTCTTCAATCATCTTCTGCTCCGCCAGCACTTTCTGCTCCGCCAGCACTTTCTGTTCAGCCAGCACTTTCTGTTCAGCCAGCACCTTCTGCTCAGCCTGCACCTTCAACTTCTCCTGTCTCTTTTGCTCAGCCTGTACATCCACTTTTTCAATTTGCCGTTTAGGCTCTGTTTTCATCGGCTTGGATTTTTCTTGAGGCCTTTTTTTTTCAGATAATTCTATATCAGCCTTAGGTGGCGCCGCAGGCTGCACAGGCTTACCCAATTTAGGTCGCTCAATCGGTTTAGGAGACTCAACTTTAACAGGAGCAGTCTCCATTCCAGGCAAACTATCCCAAATATCCACTACCATGCCCTGCGGGGGCTGCGCCTTCCAGCTGGCACCAAAATATAACAGCGCAAAGAATGCGCAGTGAACAGCCAATGCCAATGCCCCAGCACGTAGCTTGTAGGGTTTGGCATACACGATCGCGCTCATCGCCCCTTGGTTTGCGCCAACAGACCAACCTTCTTAATCTGTTGCCGTTGCAACACGTCCATAATACTGATCACTTCTTCATAACGCACATTCTTGTCGGCAGAAATCACAACTGGCTGATCCGCATTCTGTGCCTGCTTCTGCTTAAGGAGCCCAATCAATTCCTCACGTGTAACGCTCTGCTCCTGGCCCTTCTTACTTCGATCATTCAGCGCCAGCGTGGTATCTTTCTTGATGATCACTTCTAATGGCGCAACAGGCGGCGCGAGTGATTTACCCACGCTGGGCAGATCGATCTGCCCAGGGTTCATCAGTGGCGCTGTAATCATAAATATCACTAGCAACACCAACATCACGTCTATGTAAGGCACGACGTTAATATCGCTCATTGGGCGCATGGAAGAACGGCGTGGGATCATGGCTGACGTTGCAGTACGTTAGAGAATTCTTCCATAAAAATTTCAAAACGCGAGGCTAGGCGCGTAATATCATGCGAGTAACGATTGTAAGCAACCACGGCGGGAATAGCTGCAAACAAACCCATCGCAGTGGCTATCAATGCCTCGGCTATGCCGGGCGCAACGTGTGCCAAAGTGGCCTGACCGACATTAGCCAAGCCACGGAATGCATTCATAATTCCCCACACCGTGCCGAATAGCCCTACATATGGACTCACCGAGCCAACTGAGGCTAGAAAGGCCAAGTGCGATTCAAGAATATCCATTTCGCGTTGATATGTGGCGCGCATGGCACGACGCGTGCCATCCATCACCGCATTGTTGTCCATATCATGTTTCTTTTTGAGCTTAAGGAACTCAGTGAAGCCAGCGGCAAAAATTCGTCCCATACTGCCCGAATCACCGCGCATTACAGAAGTATTTTGGTATAACCTATTGAGGTCATCATTATTCCAGAATGATTCCTCAAATTCCTCACTTTGCTTCACCGCCTGCCTGACAGTAAACATCTTGAGGAATATAAACCACCATGACATCAATGAAACCAGTAACAATAATCCCATTACCAATTGAACAAGTACGCTGGCGTTCTGAATCAAATGGATAAACGATAAATCCTGTGTTACATCCATATTTACAATATCCTTTAATTTTTCCATTGCTCTCGCAATATTTCCGGCACACTTACCGGCTTGAAATTATCCATTGTCACGCATACTAAATGTACTTCTGCATCAACCAGCACATCCTCGTCGCGTAGCACGTTCTGACACAAGGTCACACGACTATGCCCGACATCCTTCAGTTGCGCGCTTACAGCAAGTAAATCATCAAGCAAAGCAGGCTTGAGATAATCCAGCCTCAGTGAACGAACCACAAATACCATACCGAATTCGCGCATAAACCCGGTATTACTGAAACCGTAGCATTCCCTCAACCACTCAGTCCGCGCGCGCTCCAAAAAGTTCACATAACTGGCATGATATACCACTCCTCCCGCATCGGTGTCCTGGAAATACACCCGCACTGGCAGTGAAAAATTTGATTTATGGGTTGAATGAAGCATGTATTTTTATCTTAAGAGTTTTTGTCGCCCAGAATCTAGCGCACCATACTGAACCATGCCATTCATATTATCAGCCGTATATTTCTATATTAACAAGGCATCGGTTCAACCGACAACCCCTCACGGTTCCAATGTGCTAAACAGGCTGCCATCACAACTTCTGCTTTCGCTCCAATGATCTTCGTTGCAATTTTTTCTTATCTTTTTGTGTATCTCATCACTCTAAAAATCTTCCCCCCAGCCAATGCAGGAATGACGAATACCAGATTCTTGACAATCCCCTGTTGCTATTGGCTCTCATCCCATAAATCTCTGCTATTCATATTGCGCGGCTGCACCAGTCCAAAATGTTTATAAGCATTAGCGGTCGCCACCCTTCCGCGCGATGTGCGTTGCAAGTAGCCCTGTTGGATCAAATAAGGCTCCAGCACATCCTCAATGGTATCGCGCTCCTCGCCGATGGCAGCGGCAAGGTTGTCTACGCCCACTGGGCCGCCGGTAAACTTTTCGATCACGGTCAATAATAATTTTCTATCCATCGTGTCCAATCCCTGCACATCCACATCGAGCATGGTCAACGCGGCATCTGCCACTGTGCGCGTAGCTTCGCCCTGCGCCCTTACTTCGGCAAAATCGCGCACGCGGCGAAGCAAACGATTTGCAATGCGCGGCGTACCGCGTGAACGCTTTGCGATTTCCATGGCTCCCTCGGGCGAGATCGGCAATTCCAGTAAACCGGAAGAGCGCGTCACTATGCGCTGCAATTCACTGGTGGTATAAAACTCTAGTCGTGCCACGATACCAAAACGGTCGCGCAGGGGGTTGGTCAGCATACCGGCGCGTGTGGTTGCTCCAACCAGAGTGAACGGTGGCAAATCCAGTTTCACCGAGCGCGCCGCGGGACCTTCGCCGATCATAATATCGATCTGATAATCCTCCAGCGCGGGATACAGGATTTCTTCCACCACCGGCGACAGACGATGGATTTCATCGATAAACAGCACATCGTTTGGTTCGAGATTGGTTAACAGGGCAGCAAGGTCACCGGCACGTTCCAAAACCGGCCCGGAAGTATGGCGCATGTTGACACCCATCTCGCGTGCGATGATATGCGCCAACGTAGTCTTGCCCAGCCCTGGCGGGCCGAACAGTAACACATGGTCAAGCGGCTCCTTACGTTTGCGAGCCGCTTCAATGAAAATTTCCAGCTGCCCACGTATTTTTTCCTGGCCAATATATTCGTCCAGATGTTTAGGGCGTAATGCACGCTCCTGCATTTCCTCCTGCAAAGAGACCGGAACGGGAGAAATAATGCGATCGACCGCAGTCAGATTATCGTTTTGGATCATGCTTTGGATAATAGCTTAAGTGCTTGGCGGATGCCGTCCGCCACATTTGCATCGGCGGACAATTGTTTGGCTGCCCAATCTGCTTCCTTCCCACTATAGCCCAACGCCAACAGCGCGTTAGTAATATCGTTGCCATGTGGCGTCACAACACCACTTGCTCCATCCGACACAGACACAATGAACTTATCTTGCAGCTCCAACAACAGACGCTCGGCGGTCTTCTTGCCAACCCCTGGAATTCGGGTCAACTGCCCCACCTCCTTACTCGCCACGGCAATGGCAAGATCGTTCAAACTCAAGCCAGACAGCACTGACAGCGCCAACTTTGGCCCCACGCCACTAATTTTCAACAAGTGACGAAACGCCACGCGCTCGTCCTCAGAAGCAAAGCCATAGAGCAGATGTGCATCCTCACGAACGATAAGTTGAGTATATAGCACCACCCGTTCATGCAGTACAGGCAGGTTATAGAAGGTACTCATCGGTACATTCACCTCATATCCCACGCCTTGAACATCCAACAAAATTTGCGGCGGATTTTTTTCCAACAAGTTACCTGTCAAACGCCCTATCATGTTTCCCTTGTTAATCTTTCTCGGCTAATCGTGCAAGCGCGATAATTATTGCATTAGAAAAATTACAATCACGTTTATTCTGTGGCTGGAGAAGTTACCATGCTTTTAACTTAATCTGCCATTCCGCATGCGCAAGCCCTTGGTAGCCAACTGGCCCAACCCCATACCAGCGTGCGCATGACAAATCGCACACGCCAGCGCATCCGCCGCATCCGGGCTGGGGGAGCCGGACAATTCCAGCAGTCGCTGTACCATATCTTGCACCTGCTCCTTTTTCGCGTGGCCATTGCCTACCACCGCCTGCTTCACTTGCAACGCAGTGTATTCCGCAACCGGCAGACTTGCTAGCACCGCAGCGCAAATCGCCGCACCGCGCGCCTGCCCCAGTAGCAGGGTAGATTGCGGATTAACGTTAACGAATACTTTTTCTACCGCCACCAGCTGCGGCTGATGCGTTTCAATCACCTCACGCAATGAATTGAGAATGACTTTAAGACGCTCAGGCAACTCGCCTACTGGCGTTTTGATAAAACCGCTGGCGACATAAATGAGTTTCTGCCCCACTTTGTCCAGCACGCCAAACCCGGTGATGCGCAGGCCAGGGTCTATCCCTAAAATGCGTGCAGCAGAAGAGAGGCTCATCGGTGCAGGGAGGATTTACCCTTTCCCCTTATCCCTTCTATTTCCTCTTGATTCATTCCGCAATCACAGCCGTGGTATACACTTCCTGCACATCATCAAGGTTTTCCAGAGCGTCCAATAGCTTTTGCATGCGCACTGCGTCATCACCAATAAACATGACTTCGACAATAGGCTTCATAGTTACTTCCGCCATTTCCGCCTTAAAACCGGCTGCTTCCAAGCGCTGCTTAACCTCGACAAAATCATTGGGTGCGGTGATAACTTCGATACTGCCGTCATCATTGCTCACTACGTCCTCTGCTCCCGCGTCCAGCACTACTTCCATTAGCGCGTTCTCATCGATGCCGGGTGCAAAAATCATCTGCCCGCAATGTTTAAACAGAAATGACACAGAACCATCCGTACCGAGATTCCCGCCGTACTTGGTGAAAGAATGGCGCACATCAGCCACGGTGCGTGTCTTATTGTCGGTCATGCAATTTACCATCACCGCAGCGCCATTGATGCCGTAGCCTTCGTAGCGAAGCTCAATATAATCCACGCCTTCCAGTTCGCCGCTGCCGCGTTTAATGGCGCGCTCCACATTATCTTTCGGCATATTCTGGTCATAGGCTTTTTCCATCGCCAAACGCAGACGTGGATTACTGGCCGGATCGCTGTCGCCCAACCTGGCCGCCACGGTAATTTCCTTGATCAGGCGTGTAAAAACCTTGCCGCGCCTTTCATCCTGACGACCTTTGCGGTGCTGAATATTTGCCCATTTACTATGACCCGCCATGACATTTTCTCCGTTGATTGATTCCCGCAACCGACGCCGCAAGGATTTGTATCCTGATAAAGTAGTGCGGATTTAAATTCAAAGTGCAACAGTTGATAATAAAGTATTACATCTATCATTTTAGTGTAGCGCACCTTCTTAAAGAATACCTGAAATAATGTTCTGCACCCCAGCACTTTGCGCGACCAATGCTTGAGGCCGGCTACCATACATTACACATGCTCGAGATGTCTTTGCATCATGGCAGTTAGTTGACTTCCCCTTGCGCAACCTTACAATCCCCAGAAACTCAGTATTCCCGATAAGTTATTTCAACATGGTTTATCTATCACCAATGCTGTAGCTAATAAAACAATCTAACGTGCATGGCAAAAATGCCGTCCCCGATGATAAAACTCGCCATGCCCGTTTCCCTCACCCCAACCCTCTCCCAGTGGGAGAGGGAGCAAATGAATCGCTGCGCGAGTTTCACGTTAAAAAATGGCGGAGAAGCTGATGATATGCGACGAATAGCATAACCGATGGAATTTATGAATCGAGTGATGGCACGATGAAAGTACTTGTGATCTTAGGACATCCACGTAGCCCCAGCCTATGTTCCGCCCTTGCAAACGCCTACGAGAATGGCGCGCTAGCGGCTAGTATGGAAGTTGAGAAGATAGATTTGGGGGCTATAGACTTCGACCTTGACGTACACCCAGTCTCACCTCGGGATCAGCCTCTGGAACCTGGTCTGGAACACGCCTTGCAGCTCATCAAGTGGGCAGATCATATGACTTTTATCTATCCCGCCTGGTGGGGAGTAGGACCGGCTCGTCTTAAAGGATTTCTCGATCGGATACTATTGCCGGGATTTGCTTTCAGGGAACGTGACGACGGCCACTTCGAAGGATTGCTGACCGGCAAGACCGCCCATCTCATCACCACTTTAGATATGCCACCTTGGGTATACCGATTCATCTACCGCGCCCCAGGTCACAATGCCATGAAGCGATCCGCGTTAGGCTTCTGTGGCATCACTACTACGCGCATTCTTGCGCTGGGTCCCGTAAAGGACTCCGAGCCGATTCAACGAGCCCAATGGTTGGAGCAAGCTCGAGGGCTCGGTTTTTCCTTAAAGAATGGTGCCTCAAGCTATATCGACCGTGTTACCACTAAGCTAAAAGCTTGGCTCAAGGCGTTACGGCTCCAATTTTATTCGATGACCTGGATGGCCTATACGGTAGGCGCATTAGGAGCAGCCACGGCAAGTGGGGACTGGAACCCATGGATCTACTGGCTGGGTTATGCCTGCCTGTTCTTCTTGGAGGCAGCCACGGTATTTACCAATGATTGGTTCGACTATGAAAGTGACCGGTGCAACCGCCATTACGGCCCCTTTACTGGCGGCTCTCGGGTACTTGTAGATAAAAATCTAAACTTCCATGAGCTACGTGTAGGCATCGTGATGTCATTGATGGCCGCCGCGGCCTGTACAGGCTTGCTCATGGATTATCTTGCAGGCAACAGTGCTGTACCTATCGTAATACTCATAATGACAGTGTTAGGGCTGGGTTATACGGCGCCTCCCCTGAAGCTTGCCTGGCGTGGGTTGGGGGAGCTCAATGTAGCTGTCACCCACAGCTTTGGTGTAATACTGTGCGGATATATATTCCAGGGTGGAGAATGGAACAGCTCCTTTCCTTGGCTCATCAGCCTGCCACTGCTTCTGGCTGTGATGCCGGCCATCATCCTCTCAGGTATCCCAGACTTCGAAGCAGATAAGCAAGCTGGCAAGCGCACCTTGGTGGTACGCTTGGGATTAGGCTGGGCAACGCTGCTAGCTCTGTTACTGGCCGCGGCGGCGCCATTGGTAGTTGTTCTCATCAAAGATCAGCCAGCTTTGCGCGGGAGCTTCCAAGGATTGCTACCGTGGGTGCTACCCCATGTTTGTCTGCTCGGATTTCTGATTTACCGTGCCTGGAGACAACAACAACTATGCGGCCGCATTGATGGGCTAATGGTGGCGTCGCTAACCTATATCATTTGGTTTGGATTGATTCCCTTGTTGCATTTAAAATGAGCTAGAAGTATCATCTAAAATGCATTAATTGCACAGCACTATAAAACAATAAAGCTCAGCTCAGCACTGCGTTGAACGCCATAAAAAACTGGACGTTCACAACCTCTCCTACATTTATTCCTTTCCAAAGCACCCTCATTAAGGCCGCTTCTGGTTTCGACTGGTGTGCATATTGATAAGGGAAAATGATGTCAAGCTTACTGAAGGTATCAGAGACGTTGGCAACTAAAAAAATGTTCACGATACTTTTTGCGCTCATCGCATTGCATGCCACGATGTTTGAAACGCACGCAGCGCCAGCGCTCGACAGTTCGTTCGGAAGCAGCGGCATCGCGCGCATCGGGGTGCCCGTGGACGCGATAGATATGCCTTCCGCGTCCACCCTGCAGCGCGACGGCAAATTGCTGCTTGCCGGCGAGACGGCGAGACAACCATCGCACGCTTTTGTTCTCCGACTTCTTCCAAACGGTGTCCCTGATGCCTCGTTCGGCCAGAATGGCGTTGCCTTGTTCAATCTGCCCAATGGAGACTATTACGAAGTTCAACAAATCGAGCAGGGTGCTGATGGTTCCATACTGATAAATGGATCTAGCAGGAACGGCCCTATACTGACACGGCTCACGGCGAGTGGCGTCCTCGACACCAGCTTTGGCACGCAAGGTTTCTTCAGTATGGCATTGGCTTATAGAACCCCGGCACGCTTCATACAACAGGCAGACGGCGGTTTGCTGATCGTCTCAGAAGCCACGGAAGGATCTCAATTTGCATTGCGACTTACACGCCTTAACCCAGCCGGCGTGCGAGATTCGACCTATGCACCGAATGGCGAAAAGATACTCAGCAACTTGTCTTCGTATTTTAAGATGGTGCCGGGCGTTTCAGTTGTCGCCGAGCCGAATGGCGAGTTTACAGTTATGGCAAGACCGACCGTTGGCGACAGCCGCAGCACTTATCTGCTTGTTCGCGTAACGGGCGCCGGCACGCTCAATGTTGGCTTTGGAGACGGTGGTTTTGTCAGGGGGTACGCCGTGGACAAGCACTTTGACTCGGTCACGATGGTACGCACCGATAATGGCAAGTTGCTTCTGATGAGCGTTGGCGGGTTCCCCAATACGATCGAGTTGTGGAGAATCACTGCCGATGGCTTAGCCGATACGTCTTTCGGCACTGCCGGTCGACTTGAGATCGACAGCGAGAACGCCCACAATCAATTGGCAGCACTGAGTGATGGCAGTATCGCATTAGCCAACAATATCTTCAGCAGCACGGCCGTAACTACGCGCGTGCGTCACTTTAATGCCAACGGAACCTTGGATAATACTTTTGGCACCGCTGGCAGTGCGATAATTACACCTGCCGGCTACCGTGATTTCTCCGCCACAAGCATTCTGCCAAATGGCGCAGGAGGCTTGTTAATACCGGCCGTGGCCGGACTAGCCTTGAAATGCCCCCCCCTCAGCGGTTGCGGTTATCGCAGCGTGGTGGATGCTGCCATCGCAAGCCTCGATAGCAGCGGTCATCTCCAAACCAGCTATGGTCGCGGCGATGGCTTCGCTGTCATGAACACCTCCGAATACAGCAACGAGAATATTGACGCGATACTGGTTGGAACTCCGGGAAAAATTGTGCTTGCCGGGAGTTCAAATACAAACGAGACCGTTGATTATTTACTTGAACGCCTGACGGAAAATGGTTCCCTCGACATTGCATTCGGGACGAACGGGCGGGTGGCGCCGGGCCTGCCCAAACAGTTCCACAGCAGAATGCATGCAGTTGAACAAGCAAATGGCGCGATAACGGTCGTGGCTGGAACCGGCGTGGATAGCATCCCGACCGGCACCGTCACGGCGTTTCAACTTGACACAACCGGAATGCTCAACGCCGGATTCGCCCCCACTCTCGCGGCACCGTCGTCAGACTATATGGATATTGCGTTGGGCGTGCGTCCAGATGGGCGCTTGCTTTACGGAACGACAACGTACGACGGAACTGCAATTTTGCAGCAGACGATGCCGGATGGTACACCGGACCTGAATTTCGGCGCAGGCGGTAAAATCGAATTCGCATTACCTGTTGGGGAGCAATCGCTCCAGGCGGATCTGGTTTTGCTTGGCGACGGCTCAGTGGTTTTTGCCGTGCTGACGTATCAGAACCTGCGTCTCTATAAGGTTGATTCGCAAGGATTGCCGGTAGCTTCATTTGGAACGGCCGGTCAGTTTACCTATGCTGGTGCAGATTTTGCCAATGCATACCGAATACCATTCTCCTTGCTCTCACTGAGCGATGGCTCCCTGCTGGCCGGCATTGGTATTAACCAATACGCACCATCCGGTCCGTCAAGCGGATCGTTGCTCGTGATTCGGATTTCCAGCAATGGTTCACTGATCGGGGCGAACAATTTATTAGCAGATCAGGGTTCATTCGATTGGAATTTTGCTGCGCTGCCCGACGCCAGTGTGATGATAGCGCGCAGCAGCCCCAGTGTAATGACAGCGCGCAGCAGTAGCGATGGCTCAACGAATTCGACAGCCCTATACCGCTTGCTTCCGAATAACAGTCTGGATACGAATTTTGGCCTTGGCGGGGTATTTGCGCTACCGGGCATACAGAACGTCAGCGCGCTGGCGCTCGATGCCCATTCTCGTTTGCTCGTGGCAGGGCAGGATGCGACAAGTGCCATCCTCGCTCGCTATGATCTAAGCGGAGCGCTCGGCAGTACGCCTATCGTTGAGTTTTACAACACCAATCTGGATCATTATTTCATCACCGCCGACGCTGGTGAGGCTGTGGGCATCGACGGAGGGAGCGCTGGCCCCGGCTGGATTCGCACCGGAAATAGTTTCAAGTCGGGCGGCAGCACGCCCGTTTGCCGGTTCTACGGCAGTCAGATCCCCGGCCCCAATTCGCATTTCTATACATCAGCGGGCACTGAATGTGATGGCCTTAAGGAGCTTCAGGCCATCACGCCCGTCACGCAGAAGCGCTGGAATTTTGAAAGTCTGGATTTTATTTCGACACCGCCGACCAAAGGTACCTGTCCGACCGGAACAGTGCCGGTCTATCGGGCCTATAACAATGGGTTTGCCCGCGGTGTCGACAGCAACCACCGTCTTTCCAGTGATGCTGCCGCCATTCAGCAAGTCGTCACGCGTGGCTGGATAAATGAAGGTGTGGTCATGTGTGCTCCGATTTGACTTGCCCTAAAGTTTTGGTCATGGCTTCCCTATCCTTCTAGAGCGACCATTCATGCGCCACTGCATCAAGAGTGGTTTTTGAGGTACCCAGAAACAAAGAGAAACGAGCGGCACCCTGATGCAAGGGCGTTTCTGGTTACGACTGTGTGCGTATTGATAAGGGAAAAATGATGTCAAGCTTACTGAAGGTATTAAGGACGGTGGCAGCTGAAAAAATATTCGCGATACTTTTTGCGCTAATCGCGTTGAATGTCACTATATTTGAGGCGCGCGCAGCGCCGGTGCTCGACAGTTCGTTTGGAAGCAGCGGCATCGCGCGCATCGGGGTGCCCGCCGACGCGGAGGATACGCCAACCGCGTCCGCCCTGCAGCGCGACGGCAAGTTGCTACTCGCCGGCAGGACGGCGGGGCAACAATCGCACGCTTTTGTTCTCCGACTACTTCCGAATGGCGCCCCTGATGCCACGTTCGGCCAGAATGGCGTTGCCTTGTTCGATCTGCCAAATGAATACTATTACGATGTCCAACAACTTGAGCAGGGTGCCGATGGTTCCATACTAATAAAAGTATCTAATCCCATAATGATGACTGAACAAGGCGAGACCGGCTATTCACTGACCCGACTCACCGCGGCCGGCATTCTTGACACCAGCTTTGGTACGCAAGGTTTCTTCAGTGCGGGGTTAAACCCGGTGCACTTCGTACAACAGCCGGATGGTGGTCTGCTGATCGTCTCGGACGCCTCGCAAGGGGGGCAGTTTGCATTGCGACTCACACGCCTTAACCAAGCCGGCGTGCGTGATTCAGCCTATGCACCGAACGGCGAAAAGATACTCAGCGACCTGCCTCCGAATTTCAGGATGAACTCAGTTGTCGCCGAGCCGGATGGTGGGTTCACAGTTATGGCAAGTGAGTTCTCTAGCAGCGGCTCCTCCTATCTGCTGGTTCGCGTGACAGCCGCCGGCACGCTCAATCTTGGCTTTGGAAATGGTGGTTTGGTCTCGGGGTCCGACGCGGGCAACACCATCGATCAACCAGACACGATGGTGCGCACCGCTAATGGCGGATTACTTTTGATGGGCAAGAGTCCGACCCTCGGGAATGGCCGGAACCGCGGGAACGACAAGATCATATTGTGGCGAGTCACTGCCGGCGGCTTGGCCGATGCATCTTTCGGTACTGCCGGTCGACTTGAGATCGATAGAGGCTACTACTCCTACGGTTTTCAATTGGCAGCGCTGAGTGATGGCAATATCGCATTGGTCAACGCCGTCGACGGCGTCGACGGCACCACTGCGCACGTGAGTCGATTCAATGTCAGCGGAGTCCTTGCCAGCAGCACGACGATTGCACTTGCCGGCTATGATGCATTCTCCGCCATAGGCATCGTGCCAAATGGCACAGGCGGCTTATTGATCCCGGCAGCGGCCACCCGGACCGTGACATGCATCCCCTTTTACCCTACCTATTGTTTTAGTGTAGGCGCGGATGCTGCCGTCGCAAGCCTCGATGGCAGCGGTCGTCTTCAGACTAGCTATGGCCGAGGCGATGGCTTCGCTGTTTCTGTCGTGAACACCGCCGAATACTACAGCAGCGACAGGATTGACACGATACTGATTGAAACTTCAGGCAAAGTTGTGCTTGCAGGTAGTTCAGATGCAAACGCGACCTTTGATTATTTGCTTGAACGCCTGACGGCAAATGGTTCCCCCGACATTGCATTCGGGACAAACGGGCGCGCGGCGCCAAGACTATATACTTTCTATAGGGGCAAAGTGCGTGCAGCTGAACAAGCAAGCGGCGCGATAACGGTCGTGACTGGAACTGGAGTCGGATCTTTTGGCTCGATCGGCACCGTCACGGCGTTTCGACTTGACTCTGCCGGAATGTTCGATGCCGGATTTGCACCCGCTCTCGCAGCACCGTCGTCAGGCAGTACGGATATTGCGTTGGGTGTTCGCCCAGATGGGCGCCTGCTTTACGGAACGACAACGAAAGTCGGAACTACAGTTTTGCAGCAGACAATGCCGGATGGCACGCCTGACCTGAATTTTGGCGCAGGCGGTAAAATCGAATTTCTGTTGTATGCTGGGGAGAATCCGTTCCATGCGGATCTGGTTTTGCTTGGCGACGGCTCAGCTGTCTTTGCCGTACTGACGAATCGGAACCTGCGTCTCTACAAGGTCGATTCGCATGGGTTGCCGGTAGCTTCGTTTGGAACGGTCGGTCAGTTTACCTATACTTTCGCCGATCCATTCTCCTTTGATGGAATACCATTCTCCTTGCTCTCACTGAGCGATGGCTCCCTGCTGGTTGGCATTAGCGACGCACTACTCTATTCGCCAAGCAGATCGCTGCTCGCGATTCGGATTTCCAGCAATGGTATGCTACTCAAAGCGAATTATTTGTTGGCAAATCTGGGTTATCTCACTGCAAAGATAGCTGCACTGCCCGATGCCAGCGTAGTGATAGCGGGCACCTACGATCGCACAACGAGCGCGGCAGCGTTATATCATCTGCTTCCGAATAACAGTCTTGACGCGAGTTTTGGCCTCGGCGGGGCGTTTCCACTACCCGGCATATGGAACATCAGCGCGCTGGCGGTCGATGCCAATTCTCGTTTGCTCGTTGCGGGGCAGGATGCGACGAGTGCTGTTCTGGCTCGCTATCTCCTGAGTGGAGTCCCTGCCAGTGTATCCGTCGTTGAGTTCTATAACACCAACCTGGATAACTATTTCATTACCGCCGATGCCGGGGAGGCTGCAGGCATCGACGGAGGGAGCGCGGGGCCCGGCTGGATTCGCACCGGAGGTAGTTTCAAGTCGGGTGGCAGTACGCCCGTTTGCCGGTTCTACGGCAGCCAGGTTCCCGGCCCCAATTCGCATTTCTATACATCAGCGGGCCCTGAGTGTGAAGGCCTTAAGCAGCTTCAGGCCATCACGCCAGCCACGCAGAAGCGCTGGAATTTCGAAAGTCTGGATTTTATTTCGACTTCACCAACCAATGGTATATGTCCGGGCGGGACAGTGCCGGTCTACCGGGCCTATAACAATGGGTTTGCCCGTGGTGTCGACACCAATCACCGCATTTCCAGTGCTGCGGCAGCCATCCAGGATGTCGTCATGCGCGGCTGGATCAATGAAGGTGTGGTCATGTGTGCTCCGATTTGATTTGCCCTAAAGTTTTGGTCACGGCTTCCCTATACCTCAAAGTCGGCCATTCACGCGCCACAGAGAAACGACAAGAATAAAAAAACCCCGCATTACCGGGGTTTTTTGGTTTTTTCGTTACCTCATGCCATGTCACGAAACATCAAAAATGGTTAGACGTTGAAGCGGAAGTGCATAACATCGCCGTCTTGTACCAAATAATCCTTGCCTTCCAACCGCATTTTTCCTTTTTCTTTTGCACCCGCCTCGCCCTTGCAAGCGATGAAATCTTCATAACTAATCACTTCGGCGCGAATAAAGCCATGCTCGAAATCATTATGAATGACGCCCGCAGCCTGAGGTGCGGTATCGCCTAGGTGAATCGTCCAGGCGCGCACTTCTTTCACTCCGGCGGTAAAGTAGGTTTGCAAACCCAACAGCTTGTATGCCACGCGAATCAGTCGATTTAGACCTGGCTCTTCCAAACCGATGTCGGCCAAGAATTCTTTTTTATCTTCATCTGAAAGCTCTGAAATTTCTGACTCCAGCGCTGCGCAAATCGCCACTACCGGAGCACCTTCACGTGCTGCGAACTCTTCCAGCCGCGTCAATAATGGATTATTTTTAAAACCATCTTCAGCCACGTTAGCCACGTACATAGCAGGCTTAATCGTGAGCAGACACAGCGGCTTAAGCGAAGCGAGCTGCGCTGCATCCAGCTTCATCATACGCGCAGGTTTACCTTGGTTTAAATGGGCAGCAACCTGATCCAGCAATTCACCAAATTTAGCAGCTTCTTTGTCGCCGGAGCGAGCAGACTTGGAGTTACGCAACTGGGCTTTTTCCACCGTTGTCATATCCGCCAGCGCCAGTTCCGTTACGATCGTTTCAACGTCTGAAATCGGATCGACCTTGCCCGCCACGTGAATGACGTTGTCGTCCTCGAAACAGCGCACCACATTCAAAATACCATCGGTCTCACGAATGTTGGCAAGGAATTGGTTGCCCAAGCCTTCGCCCTTGGATGCCCCAGCCACCAACCCGGCGATGTCCACGAACTCTGTGATGGCATATTGCATTTTCTGCGGCTTGACGATATCGGCCAACGCCTGCATCCGCGCATCCGGAACTTCCACAATACCGACGTTAGGCTCAATCGTACAGAACGGATAGTTCTCCGCCGCTATACCCGCCTTGGTGAGTGCATTGAATAAGGTGGACTTGCCTACATTGGGCAGACCGACGATTCCGCATTTCAGACTCATGAATATTCCTTAAAATTAATTGCTGTGCAACTTCAGCATTGCCGCTTCCAGCTTGCCATCGACTATCAGGGGAACCACATCCAGCGCACGCTGCATGGCGTGCTCGATTAACTCCGCTTCTTCACGGCGCGGGGCATTCAGCACATAATTAACTACGTCTGCACGTTCACCAGGATGACCAATGCCGATGCGCAGCCGCCAAAAATCGCGCGTGCCAAGATGAGCAAAGATGTCCTTCAAGCCGTTGTGTCCGCCGTGACCACCACCGAGTTTAAGCTTGACGCTACCCGGCGGCAAATCAAGTTCATCATGCACCACCAAGATCTGTCGAGGTTCGATTTTGTGGAACTGTGTCAGCGCCCCCACTGCACGGCCACTGATATTCATAAAGGTTTGCGGCTTGAGCAGGAATAATTCATGGCCATCCACTTGGCCGCGCGCGACCAAACCGTGGAACTTGCTTTCGACCTTGAACGTGAATTGGCGCATGCGCGCGAACGTGTCCACCCACCAGAATCCAGCGTTGTGCCGGGTGAAATCATATTCACGACCGGGATTACCCAGCCCGACAATTAACTTGATTTCACTCATTTTTAGTTTACACCATGTGAAAAACCGTTCACGACATGTTAAAAACCCGCCATGCACTCAAAGAGTTCATGGCGGGTTTTTAATTGTAATGCTTATGCTATTTAGATTTTGCCGCAGGTTTTGCCGCAGCTTTCGCATCAGCGGCAGGAGCAGCAGCTGCTCCTGCTGCTGCAATTGCTTCTGCTTCAACCGCGCCACGCGGTACCTGGACAGTGGCCACTACGGCCTCTCCAATATGAATACCTGCCGCTTCTACGCCTTTAGGAAAATTGAGGTCGGACACATGGATGGGATGATTCAGCGCCAACGTAGACAGATCGACCTCGATAAATTCGGGCAAGTCAGCCGGCAAGCAAGCAATATTCAGATCATTCATCACGTGAGAGACGATACCTCCGTTCAGCTTCACCCCAGGGGCGATATCTGCATTTACAAAGTGCAATGGCACTTTCATATGGATTTTCTTGTTTGTTTCCACGCGCTGAAAATCGATATGTTGCACTTGCTGGCGAAATGGATGCATCTGGAAATCGCGCAACAACACCTGCTCTTTTTTGCCATCCAAATCAAGTGTCAGGATGGAAGCATGGAACGCTTCCTTACGCAGACTGTAGTACAGATTGTTGTGGTCAAGATCAATCAGCGTAGGTTCAACGCCACCATACACGATGCCGGGTACACGGCCAGTCTTGCGCAGACGGCGGCTCGCACCCGTTCCTTGCGCCTTGCGGGCTATTGCGCTTAGTTCGATTTTCATTTTGTTTCTCCACTTCAAATTCGGAATCACCCGCGACCAGGCAATTCCAGGTTACGTGGCAGTCAACATGACAGCCACAAAAACTATTCCATAAATAATGAGCTGACGGATTCTTCCGCATGGATGCGACGAATTGTTTCGGCCAACAGCTCAGCCACACTCAACTGGCGTATACGCTTGCAAGCTATAGCCTCATTGCTCAGCGGGATAGTGTCGGTTACGACCAGTTCATCTATTGCGGAATTTTCTATGCGCTCAATCGCTGAACCTGACAGCACCGGGTGTGTGCAATACGCCACCACCTTCTCCGCACCCTTGGCTTTCAGTGCTTCAGCGGCCTCGCATAAGGTATTACCAGTATCCACCAAGTCATCCATGATCAAACAGGTTCGGTCTGCCACTTCACCAATGATGTTCATCACCTTGGCCACGTTGGGTTTGGGGCGACGCTTGTCGATGATGGTAAGATCAGCTTCCAAACGCTTGGCCAATGCACGCGCACGCACTACGCCGCCCACGTCCGGCGAGACAACCACCAGGTTTTGGTAATCATGCTTCCACACATCTGCCAACAAAATCGGGCTAGCATAAATGTTGTCCACAGGAATATCGAAAAAACCCTGTATCTGGTCCGAATGCAAATCCATGGTTAGAACACGATCCACGCCAACACCACTAAGCATGTTCGCCACCACCTTGGCAGTAATCGCCACGCGCGCAGAACGCGGACGTCGATCCTGCCGGGCATAGCCAAAATATGGTAGCGCGGCGATGATCCGTCCAGCGGAAGCGCGCTTAAGCGCATCCACCATTACCAGCACTTCCATCAGACTATCGTTGGTTGGGGCGCATGTTGATTGCAGAACGAACACGTCTTTGCCGCGCACGTTGTCGAGAATTTCTATCATCACCTCGCCGTCTGAAAAACGGCCAACGGTGGCTCGCCCAAGTTGAATATTAAGATGTTGCGCTACATATTGCGCAAGCTTAGGATTGGCATTGCCGGTGAACACCATCAAGCTGTCGTCGGACACCATGCTCCCCTTAAATAAAAACGGGCGCAAGCGCCCCAAACAAGCAACATCCTTCAAACTGGCTGGGGAGGTAGGGATCGAACCTACGAATGCCGGAATCAAAATCCGGTGCCTTACCACTTGGCGACTCCCCAATAATCTTGCATTTCACATTACGGTAAAATCCCGAAGTGGATGCTGCGGCAAACCGCGCGCTACAATACCGCGCATGTCTGACGGCAAATGCTCTATGACTACTTGCGCCTCTGCCTCGGTAACAAACTCAGCAAACACACAAGCACCCGAACCACTCATCCGAGCTTGCGCAAATTGCTCAAGCCAAACAAGATGCCGCGCCACTTCCGGGTATAAGCCGCATACAACCGACTGTAGATCGTTGTGCGGTAGCCGTAGCGGAAGGCCGCGAATTCTGAGGGAAATCGCATCCCGTGTCAATTCCAAGTTCGCAAAATCCAAATGTGCAAATACCTTTGCCGTAGCGACATGCACTGGCGGGAACAACACCACATACCAAGCATCTGGCACATCGTAGGCCTGCAATTGCTCGCCTATGCCTTCTGCATAGGCGTTTTTTCCGAACACAAATACCGGTACGTCCGCACCCAGAGTCAGTCCTATCTCCATCAACCGTTCGCGCGACAACCCCAAGTTCCATAGGTTATTCAATGCAAGGAGTGTAGTGGCTGCATCCGAACTACCGCCACCCAAACCACCGCCCATAGGGATACGTTTCTCCAGAGAGATGTCCACACCCAACCTGCAACCACATTCCTTTTGCAGCAGACGTGCGGCGCGTACGCACAAGTCCTGTTCCTGTGGCACGCCATCAAGCGCACTGATACGGCGCACCACACCATTCTTGCGTAGTGAGAAATGCAACATGTCACTAAAATCAATGAAACGAAACAGAGTTTGCAGCAGATGATAACCATCCATCCTGCGCCCTACCACATGCAAAAAAAGGTTAAGCTTGGCGGGTGCCGGAAGGGTTAAAGTTTTTGTTATATTTCCCATTCATCGATCAGTAATTGGATTTCCAGCCCATCGCGTTGCAAGGCAAGACGTAACGGCAAGCTGTCCGGTGTTTGCGCTGCATAGCGCGTATAGCGTATCACCCAGCCATCCTGGCTTAGCAGTGACACCTGTCCGTTACCATCATGCTCAATGTCAAATGCACCCTTCGGCGCTGGCAACGCCAACACCCAATAACGCAAGCCAGACAACGGCAATCGCCAGCCCAGCACTTGCTGAGTTAATGCGTCGGTGTCTTCTGCTACGTAATGCTTAAACGGCATATCCAGCGCTGCACCCTGCATATCGCTACGAATGCGAGCCACAGTCTGCCCCAATGGTGCAAGTAGCAGGATTTCATCTGCCTCAGTTCGATGCATCCAGCGTATTCCGGATAAAGATCGATCGCCATCATGATTTACGGCGATCCGCCCAGACAGCACAAAAGGTACATGTTCAGCCTGCATGGGTCGCGTAAGGGGTTGCGATACTGGCGGCGAGCTTGCGCAACCAGCCAGCAACAAGAGGCACACTAGAAACAGTCGATGCATCAAGGCGTAAATTTCTTAATGACAACCTGCAGCACTGTACTGTCAGGATTAGCCTTTAGTGCATCGCTCCACATTTTTTTTGCTTGCTCTTTTTCACCCTGCGCCCATAGCACTTCGCCGAGATGCGCAGCAATTTCCGGATCTGGATTGGCGGCATAGGCACGGCGCAAGAACTCCAAACTCTTTGGTAAATTGCCCAAGCGATAATACCCAAAACCCATGCTGTCAATGATGCCGACGTCCTCCGGGGAAAGCTGGTATGCCTTCTCCACCAATTTCATCGCCTCTGGTATGCGCTCGTTGCGCTCCAGCAGACCATAGCCCAGCGCGTTATAAGCTTGTGCGTTACCAGGGTCGATCTCAATTAATTTTCGCATCATCTGCTCAAATGCATCATGTTTCCCGGCCTTTTCCGCCAGCATCGCCGCCTCATACATTAGGTCTGGTTGATTGGGTAACTTTTCCAGCCCTAACATTAGCACCTGATAGGCAGATTCAAATTGCTTCGCATCGCGAAGAATCTGTGCCTCAATCATGGCCAGTTGTATGCGCTGCTGATTGTTCTTCGCAACGGTTTTGTGCAAGAGCTGTCGCGCCTCATTCAGCTTACCCAACTTATTGGTCAGGTAAGCCATGCGTAAGCGCGCGGAGAAGTTATATTCCCCATCCTTTACTTTGCTGTAGTTCTGCATTGCCTCTTCATCTTGCTTCTTCGCCTCACTCAACTGGCCAAGGTAGTAATACACTACGTTCTCATCCTTCTTTCTATTAGTGAGTGCCTGCTGCAACTCTTTCTCACCACGATCCAGTTCACCCATGTCTAGCGACAACAATCCCACCGCGAACGCCAGATCGGCGTTATCTGGATACGCGTTAAGCAGCCGCTGAAATTCTGTGCGCGCTTCTCGATTCTGCTTCTGTTCCATCAGCGCGCGTGCATAAAACAGGCGCACCTCCTTGGTGTCAGGATAAGCTTCAAGATATTTTTTCAACAATGTCAATGCCTGCTGTGGCGCCACACCTTGCAGCAATTGGGCGTTAAGTAGCACGGCACTATCCCATTCCGGGCGCAAAGCATATGCCTGTCGGGCTTCTTCCAAGGCTAACTCGTGTTTACCTGCGGCTTCTGCTACTTGCGCTAGCGCCCAACGCGCCTCCGCCACGCGCGGATAAGGTTGCGCCAATTCACGAAGTAAATTGAATGCGGCACTTTTATCGGGATAACTTGCGATCATTGGGGAAATCCGCATAAAAATATTTCCGACATTCTCCGTCGTTGCCGCTAAAAGACTCACGAGATGCGGGCGTGCTTCATCCAGTTTGCCGCCACTTATCAACAGGGTGGCCAGAGCCTGTTTCGCCAGCAGTGAATTTGGCTCTATTTCCAGCCACAGATTGAATGCTGCCATCGCTTTGTCCATTTGGCGCGTCTCAAAAGCCAAATGTGCTGCATAGCGTGCCAGGCGCGGATCTCGCGTGGAATTGGCCAGCTTTAGATAAAGCTGCGCAGCCAACTCAGGCTGGCCGCGCTGCAGGGCCATTTCACCCAGAAGATACTCATAGAGTACCTGCTCAGTCAATTCCTGCTTGGGCAGTTCCGCTTGCTTTTCAGCTTCAAATCCGGGTTTCTCCGCTTGCCCCGTGTCCTGCTGCGACGCGTGCGCACAAGAAACCAGCAATAATGCAAAAATAACTGTGCTACGTTTTAAATTCATCATATTTAATAGGTAGGTATTTTAAAAAATAAAAAATTCATGGGATTGCATATGCCCTCTGATTGAGCCCTCGTCACTATCAATTTCGTCAAAAGCGAAGGGTAGCTCAGATTCAAAGAACGCCCAAATGCGTCACCGCGAAGTCTTTCCGCGTTCTATATCAATGTTTTATATAAGCAAAATATAAATTTCTTAGAGACATCCCTAATTTTATTGCCCGACATAATCTGCAATTTCATTTTGATGTACAACCACATATTAGGTTATATTCACCTTCCCATACAAACTGCATCACCACTAATGTCTGTCACTGCACCAATCACCCTATCCGCGCGCAACCTGGTTCGCCGGTTCGGTCAACGCGAGGTTATCCATGGCTTATCGTTAGAACTTCGGCATGGCCAGGTGCTTGGCCTGCTTGGGCACAACGGAGCCGGCAAAAGTACTACGCTACAAATGCTTACCGGCGCACTGCTGCCGCATTCGGGACAAATTGAGATATGCGGCTTCGATCTAACACGCCAGCCCCAGAAAGCCAAAGCGCGAACCGGATTCTTGCCAGAAACACCACCTTTATACCGTGAAATGAGTGTAAATGATTTCCTTATATTCGCCGCAAAACTGCATAGTGTACCCCGCGCGCAGATTGCGGATGCTTTGACCGAAACCAAGCGCCGTTGCGGCTTACAGGACAATGGAAAAACAATCATCGGGACACTATCCAAAGGCTATCAGCAACGTGTCGGCATCGCGCAAGCAATCATCCATCAACCAGAAGTAATCATTCTCGACGAGCCCACCGTTGGCCTTGACCCATCTCAGATCCGCGACATCCGCACATTGATCCGAGAATTGGGGAATATGCACAGTGTTATCCTTTCTACCCATCTGCTGGGCGAAGTCGAAAGCATTTGCGACCGCGTCGAAATTATGCATCATGGTCGCCTGATTTACGGCGACAGCAGCACAAAAATGCAGCAATACGGCAGTCAACCAGGCTTCATAGTCACCCTCTTGGCACCGCCTATACTTTCCGAATTGCAAGCCATTGCCGATGTACAGCAAGTAGACCAGCTTTCCGCCACACAGTTCCGCATTCTGCATGCAGCCAACACAAACCCAAGCGCTGCTCTGCTCGCGCTCGCCGCACAATATGGCTGGCAAGCGGAGCAACTAGTTCCGCTGCGAACGCGACTGGAAGATGTATTCATGCAAATCACTCAAGACGAAAAATTATGATTCTAACCATTGCACACAAGGAATTCCGCAGCCTGTTCGTCATCCCTTCGACATGGCTGATTTTGGGCGCTCTGCAATTTATCTTCGCCTGGTTTTTCCTGGCACGCCTTGATGCATTTTTACAAGTACAGTCGCAACTGGCGCAGCTTGCCAACGCGCCCGGCGCCACATTAGCCGTGGCGGCTCCATTATTCGGCACCATCGCACTGATTTTGATGATGCTGATACCAATATTTACCATGCGCTTGATCGCCGAGGAACGGCGCAACCAAACCATGACACTATTAATGAGCGCACCGGTTTCTGATACTCACATTGTGGTGGGGAAGTTCATCGGCCTAATGCTATTTCTGTTGATCATCATCGCAAGCTGCATGTTGATGGTGCTAACGCTGGCCGCAGGCACGCAACTCGACGCAGGCCTTCTTCTCACCAATGCGCTGGGGCTTATACTGCTTGCCGCCAGCTACGTCGCTTTGGGACTGTATATTTCCTCGCTCACCGCGCAACCAGTGGTGGCCGCCATCGGTGCATTGGCCATATTTTTCGGTCTGTGGCTGGTAGAAGTCAGCGCGATAGATAATGACAACACTTGGCGCGCGCTCGCCCCCACCAGCCATTTTCAAAGCTTCAATATTGGCCTGTTGAATAGTACAGACCTGATGTTCTTCCTGCTGTTTTGTATCGCCTTTCTGTTGCTAACGATACGGCGGCTGCATAACAACCGCATTTATAGCTAATACCCTTCCAGCATGAAATTCCCACAACCCAATCTGCTAATTAAAAACCTCACCTTCACCGCCCTGCTGCTCGTCGCTATAGTCACATTGTATCAACTCGCCGCACACCACCCCGCACAATGGGATATGACCCAAAACGCCAGCAACAGTTTGGCAGATAGCAGTGTAAACGTACTTAAGCAGCTGCAAGGTGAAATAAAACTAACGATGTATGTAACCGGGCAGGATGCCAACTTGGGCGATATGCACAGGCTAACCCGTGATTTTGTCGCCCTCTATCAGCGCTATAAACCCGACATTTCGCTTACATTTATCGATCCGGTGAAGCAACCGGAGGAAGCGCGCAAGGTCAATATTCATGCAAATGGCGAGATGCTGGTTGAATATGGCGGCAAGCGCGAACATCTCACCATGTTGAACGAGCAAGCGCTTACCAGCGTGTTGTTACGCATGGCTCACACAAAAAATCAACTAGTTGTATATCTTGATGGACATGGTGAACGCAATCTGGAAGGCATCGCGAACCACGATCTCGGCGAATTCGGCAAGCGGCTGCAACAAAATGGCTTTCGCCTTAACAGCCTGAATTTAACACTGGCACAGGACGTGCCAAACAATGCCAGCATGCTGATCATCACGCAGCCGCAAATCGATCTGTTGCAGGGCGAAATAGATAAACTACTACGCTATATCGCCAGCGGCGGTAACCTGCTGTGGCTAGTAGACGCCGAGCCATTGCGAGGGCTGGAGCGCCTGACTGAAAAATTGGACATAATCCTCACGCCTGGCATCGTGATTGATCCAACAGCAGAAGAAATGAATATTCCCGCGACCTGGGCGCTGGGCGCGGGTTACCCGCCGCATGCCATCACGCAAAATTTCAACTTGACCACTGTCTTCCCCTTTGCACGCGCCATTGACTGGGAGGAAAATGCTGCATGGCAGCGCACCATGCTGGTAGAGGTCGCACCACGCGGCTGGGTGAGCCGCGACATACCGCAAGGTAAACCACACTTCAACAAAACCAATGACATCCCCGGCCCAGTAACCATCGCACTCGCCTTGCAACGCAACATAAACGACCATGAACAACGCATTGTTATCGTCGGAAGTGGCTCGTTTCTTGCCAACGCCTATTCTGGCAACGGCGGCAATCTTGATCTCGGCGTCAACATAACGAACTGGCTAGGCAACGAAGAGAGGCTCATCACAACTCAACCCCGCGCAGTAAAAGATGGTGCGGTTACCTTAAGCAAAGCCCATCTGACCATAATCAGTAGCAGCTTCCTGATTGCCATGCCTATACTGTTAACGTTGGCGGGTGCTATGCTGTGGTGGCGCAGAAACCGGCTCTCTTCCCGCAAGTGAAGAGAAGGCTGCCTCTTCATAAGCTGAATACATAAAAATGGAATTGTAATTATTCAATAACTACCCAAGGTAGTAAAAATATACATTTACAATAAAAATTGTTATGTGTAAAACATGCCGTTGCTTGATTTAAGGTAACCATTTCGTAACCATATTTGCACAATGCCCCAGCCCAAAAGCCCCAATGCGTGTCTGCCTTCTACACGCCCTAATTTGCATTCTCTGTAACGGTTGCGCGGTGGTTACTGTCGCTGACGCTGCGGTCACCGTGGTTGCAACAACCGTTAAGGTCAGCGCCGTGGTGGTTGGTACGACTGTCGATGTTGCAGCGGCAGGCGTGAAAGCAGTTGCTGGAAGTTCTGACAAAAAATAAGGCAACAAAGGCAATATCCCAAATCATCTAAGCCATCACTTTTAGCCTAAATTTGTAACCGATTTGTAACCTTTTTTCAGTATATAGTTGAACACTTATCAACAAAATAAATATGTATATTTTAAATAACTAATTGATTTACAGTAATGTATGCGCACTTATGAAATGACAATCGACAAAGAAAAATCTTATGCCTGAGCTACCCGAGGTCGAAACCACCCTGCGCGGACTTGAGCCGCATTTGGTCGGTCAGCGCATCGCGGACGTCGTCATTCGCACATCTCATCTGCGCTGGGCCATCCCCAAGCAATTGGCCACCATTTTGCATAACCAGATAATTCACGCGCTGCATCGCCGTGCCAAATATTTGTTAATCAAATGCGACAGCGGCACGCTCATCCTCCACCTCGGCATGTCCGGCAGCTTGCGCATTTTGTCCGCGGACATAGCGGCAGAAAAGCACGATCACTTCGATTTAAAGCTGGCAAACGGAATGCTTATGCGGCTACGTGACCCGCGCCGTTTTGGCGCGGTGCTGTGGCATGAAGGCGACCCCGCACAGCATCCGCTATTGTTGAAGCTTGGGGTGGAACCGCTAGATAATGAATTTAATGCCGAGTATCTTTATCGTGCGATACGCAAACGCAATGCCGCAATCAAGCTGGTCATCATGGATCATCATCTAGTAGTAGGCGTCGGCAACATCTACGCCAATGAAGCTCTATTCCGCGCCGGTATCCGCCCGCAACTACCAGCCGCAAAACTTAGTCGACCGCGCTGCGCGCGATTGGTACAAACGATACAAGAAACGTTGACGGAAGCCATTGCGCTAGGCGGCAGCAGCCTGCGAGACTTCGTAGGCAGCGATGGCAAGCCTGGCTATTTCCAGCAGCACTACTGGGTGTATGGCCGCGCGACCGAGACTTGCCGTGCATGCGACACAACCATCAAGCAGATTCGGCAAGGACAGCGATCAAGTTTTTATTGTCTACAATGCCAAAAATAATCAATACCTTTCCTATCGCTCCGGCGTTCTCATGTCGAAATACAGCTTTCAGACCGTCGAATGAGTAAAAAATTGCATGAAACATTTTTTGGATTTGTGGGTCAATAACGTGTTGCTATTTTAATTAAAAATTGGAAAAGTCACCTGCACTGGAGTATTTTATTAGGCAGATCCATAATTAACGGTGTGGTTGATAGTGTCGTTACATATACGAAACAGGAGGAAAAGTCTTGGCTATAGGTTGGATTAGCGCGCTGAAGGTCATACCATGGAAAGATGTGTTGGAAGCCGCGCCGGGCATGGTTAAAGGCGCAAAGCGCCTTTTTACTGCGGCAAAGGCTGAAACAAACAGCCAGCCTATCGCTGACAGTTCACCAACGATTGTTTCCTTCGATGCTGAAGGACTCGCAAATTTGGACAATCGCGTTCGTCATCTTCAGGCGAAGGTATTTGAACTGAATTCTGAACAGAACTCATCAGCCAAATTAATCAAGTCACTTGCCGAACAAAATGCACGCGTAGTTAATGCTATCGAAATTTTTAGAGTTCGAATAAAAATTCTGATCTATGTTTGTTTTTTACTGGGTATCACTCTAGCTGCCTTGATATTTGTGGTGATGCTAAAGTGAAACGGTACCCCAAGCCAAAACTACTCGCGTTACAAATACTGGGGCAATTAGCCCTCAATTTCTTTTATTTTACTCGTGCTGACTAATCTGCTTTTCCGAAATTCCAGTGCCTCGTCAATCACACGCATAAATTCACTGAGCTCGAAGGGCTTGCAGATATAGCGGAAAAATCCTGCTTCCAACCCCTTCAAAATATTTTGAGGCATGGCATCAGCGCTCAGGGCAACAATAGGAATATGCGCTGTTAGCGGATCTTTGAGTAGAATCTCCATGGCTTCGATACCGTTGATATCAGGCAAGGCGATATCCATCAGAATCACATCTGGCAGATGAATACGCGCCAGTTCGATACCGAGATTACCGTTACCCGCGATCAGCAAGCGCATATCCGGACGATCCTCCTCAATGAGCTCCTTGACTAGTGACAAACTGATCGGATTATCTTCAAAATAAAGCATGGTGTGCTGCTGCGTGCCGACATAAGTTTTCGCAGTAAGCTCTTGAGATTTGCATCCTTCTGGTGCAAGTTGGGATTCAGTAGCCGAGATTAGTTCGAACCAGAATACGCTACCCACTCCGACGGTGCTTTCCACGCCGATTGAGCCGCCCATCAATTCGATCAATTGCTTGGTCACCGCCAGACCAATGCCCGTCCCTTCGACGGTACCATCTTCTTGACCAAGACGATTAAATGGCTGGAAAAGTTGCGTCAATTTTTCTGGTGGCAGTCCAGCTCCAGTGTCCTGAATGCTGATACGAACGTAGCCCGAAGGGCCTGTGACACAATTCACCTCTACCGTTCCCTGCTCGCGATTGTACTTAATCGCATTGGATAGAAGGTTGATCAGAGCCTGCTTTAACCGGGTCCGATCAGCCTTGACAGTCAAAGGGTTGTCGAACTCGGAAAAGATCAAATGGATGCCATATTGCTGTGCCTGAGGTTCGATCATGGCTTGGCATTCGGATATGACCTCAGCTAGAGATACCGATTCTAGGGACAGCGCGAGATTGCCGGACTCAATTGTCGCGAGATCCAGAATTTCGTTTATCAGCTCCAGCAAATACCATCCTCCATGGAGAATCTCTTTAAGCCTTGCCATCTGGGTGGGCGTTGGCGTAGGAGAGCCGATTTCTATCAACTGGGCAAAACCAAGAATGGCATTGAGCGGGGTGCGCAATTCATGGCTCATGCTGGAAAGAAAATTCGATTTCGCAAGATTGGCTTTTTCAGCTGCAGCCTTGGCGTTTGTCAATTCTGCTTGAACACGCTCGCGTTCAACAATGTCCTGGCGCAGGTGTTTATTCGCCTCCGCAAGTTCATCGGTGCGCTTTGCCACCAGTTCCTCAAGACGCCAGCGATGTTGCCGCAGCTCGGCTTCTATCTGTTTACTTTCAGTAATGTCAATCAGAATGCCCTGAAGAAATAGCGAGCGTCCCGACTCATCCCGCACTACGCTTGCTTCATCGCGAAACCAAAAAACTGCCCCGCCGCGGGAAGTGAGGCGATACTCGCAACGCAAAGGAGTGCCGGTGGCACGGCTCTTTGTTAGCTCATCCATCACACGCGTCCGATCCTCTGGATGAATCTGGGCGAGATGGATTCCTGGAGTTTCCAGCCATTGTTCCGGGGAAAAATCCAGCACCTTGATTTGTGGGCTGACGTAAAGAATTCGATTGGTTTCGTCCAGCGCTGCGATATAGGTGATTGCCGGGATTTGTTCTACCAGGTTGCGATATTTAGCTTCGGCTTGGAGCAGCTTGTCTTCCGTCAGCTTCTTTTCCGTCAGCATCTGCCGCTCGTGCAGCACGCGCTGGATGACGGTGGGTAACAATTCGAGATATTGCCGGTCCACATCCTTGACCAAGTAATCCCGTGCACCACGCCTCAAGGCCTCCACCGCGACTGCGGCGCTGTCAGCGCCGGTCAGCATCATCACGGGAACCGGAATTTCACCTATTTCGTCGGCTAGCTCCTTCAAAAACTCTAAACCATTCATATCCGGCATGTGGTAGTCGAGCAAAATACAGTCCGGCTTTTTCGCATGGGCAAACTGCAGCCCCTCTCGTCCGGTTTCGGCTTCTGTCAGCACATATTCGTAATCCGGGCATTGTGCAAGAGCGCGGCGACAGGCTAAGCGGTCTACGATGTCATCGTCGATTATAAGTATGCGAATCTGCGGTTTTGTCATAGG